>JAXHMP010000001.1:0-4086901 GCA_034521425.1 Bacteroidota bacterium | reverse complement strand
AAAAAGGAAAGCTTGATTGGCTTTCCTTTTTTTTATGCTGTTTTGGGAATCTTTTATGGTAACCGCCCTGGCACCTCATGTAAATTGTTGATTGGCATTATTCCGAACCGACTCCAAGTTCGTCCATTACTTCATTTACAGGATTCCATTCATAGGCTTCGCGCAATTCTTCAATATATAACTTAATCCCATCCAACAGAAAGCCTCCATCCTGAGTTGAACACGGATATCCCGTAAACATGATTCGACTTGCCTCATCCTGCATTGCATTCATCCTTTCATAGGTCTCCCAGAAAGTCAGCAATAAGCCATGTGTAGTTTTAATATTCCTGAGCTGAATTGGAGAAAGTGTATCACAGCGGAATTGCAGAAAAGCGCTAATTTTATCCTGTATTTGTTTGGTATTTCCTCCATTTTGTTTGGCTTCCCAGTATTCCTGTGATAAATTATAACTTATTTGGTGAAAACGATCTCCTATCTTCTCCACCTCAGCTATTTTCGCTTCAATGTATTTTCCATAAGCATTATTAACTTTTAACCGGCATTGTTCAAGCTCAGTCCCGAGAGATGTCAGCTTTGCCTCTGCTGCAGGGTTTTGGAAGATGGATTGATTAAATCCAATTTTTCCCTCCGCTTCCTCTTTCATTGTTTTTTGCTGCAATTGAATCGCTTCAATTTTAATCTCAACTGCCCTTATTGCTTTCTCAAAATCATCCATAATTTCTGTTGACCCGTTGCAAACATTATCAGGTATCGGAGGAAGCTCGCCCAACAAGGATTCAGCAGTTGTTTGGGCATTCGCCGGATAACATGGAATAGCTAATATTAAAAGAAACAATATTTTTTTCATCTCGCTCAATTGTATAGGTTTACAATTTGATAAATTCCACCCTGCGGTTTTTCGCTTTTCCTTCAGCGCTTGTATTTGGAGCGAGCGACTGGCTTTCGCCTGCACCATCGGTATCCAGGCTCGCAGCATCGGCATTAAAAGTTTTAATCAATTCATTTTTAACAGATTCGGTGCGCCGTTTCGACAATTCAAGGTTCATTGCCTCATCACCATCGCTATCGGTATGACCAACTATTTTTACACGAACACCGGGATTTTCTTTTAATACATTGGCAATGTCTTTTAATGCACCATAGGATTCGGGTTTTACAACATCCTTTCCACTATCGAAATAGATTCCGTACGAAATCAATTTCCCTTCGGTTATGAGTTTGCTTCTTGTATCGGGAGCGGCCGTGCTGATTTGAAGATTCGACAGGAAGGGTTTACTTTCCGAATCCCAGCAGCAAAAACGCAATCGGTTAAATTTTGTACCCTTAACAATAGTGGTGGGACCATCCAGCACTTTTTCACCCCGGTGATAAATTCTCACCCGCCTGTTTTGAATCCATATTATTACATGATTAAGTTCTCCGCTCAGTATTGGATTCTTCTCCGAACTACCTTCAAACCAGTTTTCCTCATCAAAGCCTTTGGTTCGCCAGGCCCCTCCATCTTCTGAACATGGCCAGATTTGCAAGCCTCTCAGACCGGGGTACAAATAGGGGTTCATTTCAATATCCTCATCACCTTCATATAAGGTCAATTCGAGTTCCACAAATTCGTCGTCCACAATTAAATCAAACTCCACAATAAAATTATCAGGGAACGGTATTGGCTCAATGATAGAATAAACAGCGTCATCCCCATTCAGATGAAACCATTTTCCGGGTGCAATGTTTAGGGTTTTTACTTCTCCGCTTCCGTTCGTTGTCCACAATGCAGGAAAGTCACCAATGGCATCCTGCGAAAAGTCATCATAAAACAAAATCTCATCCCCCGGGACAAAATCGTATTGAGTATATGATTGCAGTTTCTGTTCCTGGGCTTTACTGCATAAAAAAAACCATTGCGGAACAAGCAACAAAATAAATAGCCATAAAGATTTGTTCGTTTTCATATTACATTACTTTTTAAAATATTTGCTAAAAGTAAAACCCGGGATTTTGAAAAAATAGTAAAAAAGCGACAAACAATGTCTCGGATCATTGCTTACCTGAAATCATTTTTACGATCTCAAGATTGCGTTTGAAAAAATGAGAAGGAGTTTCCCCAACAAGAGTCTTAAAGTCTTTGATAAAATGTGTCTGGTCAAAATAATTTCCGTAAAATACCAAATCCTGGTAAGATGTTGTTTTTTGGCTGTTTATTTCTTCCCACAGGTAATTCACCCTCGCAATCCGGGCTAACATTTTAGGGCTTACACCAATTCGTTTTAAAAAACTTCGTTGTAATGTTCTTTCATCCATGTTAACATTTTTCAAAGCTTCGGACAACGGCATTGAAATGCAATTTTCAATAATACTCCTGAAGGCAATATCAGTCATATCGGGAGAGTATGGATGCTCCTGACAGCAATTTACGTATTCCGAAAAGCATTTAATTCTCTTTTCCGTGGATTTCAATTTTTTCATCTTGTTCCACAAGGGATAAAACTTATCATAATCTAAATGTATAATCAATCCTTCAACCGGGGATAGATCAATTTTAAGAGATCTTGACAATACCGAAGGAAGACAAGCAATTATTAAGGTATCCAGCCTTCCATTGATCTCTAGTTTTAAGGAATTGCGCAAAACAGGTGCAATAAAAAAGAGGGGAGCTTTATTTGTTTCGGCTCCAATATAAGGGGAGTATCCTGGAAATGAAACACGAAAGCAACATCAGCACGGGGAACAAAGCGATCAGTGAGTATCAGCTTACCATCAAACTGAATGGTTTCATACTGGATGACAAGCCAATTAAGATCAGCACCGGGCAAATAATAACTTACACCATTTGACATGACCAAAGATAAAGTTTTAAAACTTACATATGGTATTTTATCTTAGGGCCTATGTACTTTTTATGATGAGAAGAATGTTGTATATTTCAACAAAAAAGGCAACCCTCGAGGAGCTGCCAATTATTAATTATTAATTATTAATTAACTCAGTGTTTATGCTCTTGCTCATCGCCCACCTTATGCCTGTGATCCTTATCCACAAAATAAGCACCCTCAAAAGCGGTCAGCGTCTCATTCAGCTTGTCAATTACATCCAGATCAATGGATTGCTTGGCTTTCATTGAGTACACCAGCAGTTCATGAGCCAGTGTGAGCTGCTTCACATATGTTTTGTATTTCTCACCTTCTGAAGGATCGACCGGTTTAATGCGCTGGTTCATAAAATACTGGTAAACGATTTCCTGCATCTTGTTGGCATGGTCTTCTTTGTTATCAATCCAGCGTACCAGCTGGTTGTAGTTGATCTCATCTGCCTGCTGCAATTCTGCGATCTGTTTCATTGACTTCTCAAGTGTTTGAATGTGCTCATTGAGCATTTCAATTCTCATTTCATCATGATAAATCCCGCAGGGGATCTCACAGTGTGAGAAAGATTTCTGTGAGAAAGCAAAGACAACAATAATGGTTGCTAAAATTTTACTGATAGTTTTCATTTTTTATCCCGTTTTTAATTTTAACTCAGTTAATTACTACAAATATAATAAATCTATTTATGTTGATGTTTGCAAAAACCCTGATTTAATAGATATTTAACACTTGCAGGTATCATTTGTTTACTCTTTCTCAACAATCAAATTAAAATCTTCTTATAAAAAACTATTCTTTCTACCTTTGCGTTTGGTAAAACAATGCATATCGATTTGTGGTATTATGAAGAAAAAGAAAGACGGCTCCAGATATAAAAATTACCTCTTTAATTATAAGGTATGGCTCTCTACCATCACAGGGCAGGGGATCATAGATGACCAGAAATACGAACTCCTGAAACTCATCAAAGAAAGAGGTTCGCTTAAATCGGCTGTTGAGTCAGCCGGTATCAGCTACCGCAAGGCCTGGGGAGATCTGAAATTCGCTGAAGAAAACCTCGGCTACCAGATCATTACCAAGCAAAGAGGCGGCAAAGACGGCGGCAACACCATATTAACAGAAAAAGGGGAAAAACTGATCGAGGCTTACGAAGCCCTGCAGGAAAAATTTGATGAATCAGTGGAAGAAGCTTTTCGGGAATTTCAGCGTAAACTCAAAGAAAATTCATAGTTTTTATGAGACGATGTATCGGCCCATTCATTTTTGCCCTGGCATTGATTTTCTTATCTGCCTGTGGCGGCCAGTCGGCCAGGAACAGCGAAAACGCAGGTATATCCGGTGAGCTGATCATTTTTCATGCCGGAAGCCTTTCGGTTCCATTCCAGCAAATAGCGGATACTTTCAGCAAACTTCACCCGGGCTTAAAGATTTACCGCGAAGCCGCCGGCAGTGTTAGCTGTGCCCGCAAGATCACCGAATTGAACAAAGCTTGCGATATTATGGCATCTGCCGATTACGACATCATCAATAAACTGCTGATCCCCGAACAGGCCGACTGGAACATCAAGTTCGCATCCAACGAAATGGTTATTGCATACGATGATAATTCACGCTATCAAAAACAAATCAACCCGCAAAATTGGTTTGATATCTTGCTGAAGGAAGATGTTTCCTTCGGACGCTCCGATCCCAATTCGGATCCCTGCGGATACCGCAGCGTACTAGTCTCCAAACTGGCATCAGTATTTTATAAGCAGCCGGTGTTATACCAAAAAATCCTTGCCAAAGACCAGGAATACATCCGGCCCAAAGAAACCGAGCTGTTGGCCCTGTTGCAAACAGGCAGCATCGATTATATGTTCATCTACCGATCAGTAGCGGAGCAACACAAGCTTAAATATGTTCGTCTGCCTGACTCCATCAACCTGAAAAATCCCAAACTGGCGGCCTTCTATGAAAAAGTTGAGGTGAAGATCAACGGGGATGAGCCGGGCGAATATATCACGCAGAGAGGGGAACCCATGGTGTACGGATTAAGCATCTGCAAAAATGCCCCCAATAGAGCTGCCGCAATTGAGTTTGTACAATTTCTGTTATCCGCGGATAAAGGCATGAAGATCATGGAAAAAAATGGCCAGCCTTCGGTCGTTCCATCTTATACCAATACCTACACCAAATTACCTGATGAATTGAAAGTATTTGCAAAAAACAAATAATCCAAAAAAATGCATATGACTAAGGACAAATACAACATAAAAGAAGTTTTAGAAGAACTTGGAATCAAGGAGACCAATCCCGGTGCAACAAGCGGAACGGAGTGGTTTGACACAAAAGGGGATATCATCGAATCCCATTCACCAGCCGACGGACAGCTGATCGCTGCTGTCAGGCAGGGTACATGGGATGATTATGAAAAACTTATTGCAAGGGCACAGCAGGCTTTTAAAAGCTGGCGCATGGTCCCGGCACCCAAACGGGGAGAGATCGTCCGGCAGATCGGTAATGAATTGAGGAAATACAAGGAGCCCCTTGGTAAACTGGTGAGTTATGAAATGGGAAAGATCTACCAGGAGGGTCTGGGGGAAGTACAGGAAATGATCGACATAGCAGATTTTGCCGTCGGGCAATCCAGGCAGTTGTATGGGTTTACCATGCATTCGGAAAGGGAGAAACACCGCATGTACGACCAGTACCATCCATTGGGCATCGTGGGTGTGATCAGTGCTTTCAACTTCCCAACGGCTGTCTGGTCATGGAATGCACTTATCGCACTGGTAGCCGGAAATGTCGTCCTGTGGAAACCTTCTTCAAAGGTGATGCTTTGCGCGATCGCAGTCCACAACATCATGCAAAAGGTATTGAAAGAGAACAATGTACCTGAAGGCACCCTCAGTCTGATCGCCAGCAGTTCGAAATATGTCGGGGACGATTTTCTGGCCGATAAAAGGATCCCACTCATCTCCGTTACCGGATCAACACGTGTTGGCAAGCGTGTGGCCCGCATTGTGGGTGAGCGACTGGGTAAAACCATCCTCGAACTGGGTGGCAACAATGCCATCATTATTTCCCAATACGGTAACAAGGAAATAGCACTTCGAGCCAGCTTGTTCGGGGCCATTGCCACGGCAGGACAAAGGTGCACTTCCACGCGCCGCCTGCTTATTCATGATTGCATGTATGAGAGTTTCAAAGAAAAGCTAGTAAAGGCTTATCAGCAGGTCAGCATTGGGCATCCCCTGAAGGAAGGAACTGTGGCAGGCCCCCTTATCGACAAAGCTGCCGTGGAGGATTTCAGAAATGCACAGACGGCCGTTATTGAGCAGGGAGGGAAAATCATTTATGGGGGAAAAGTGCTGGAAGGAGAAGAATATGAGTCGGGGTGTTATGTGCAGCCCTGTATTGCCGAAGTAGAAAACCACTACCCTATTGTACAGGAAGAGACCTTTGCACCCATTCTCTACCTGATCCGCTATAAAGACATTGATGAGGCGATCGAAATGCACAACGCGGTTCCACAAGGATTGTCATCAGCGATCTTTTCGAAGAACATCCATGAAACAGAAAAATTCCTTTCCCATGAGGGTTCTGATTGCGGTATTGCAAATGTAAATATTGCAACCAACGGCGCGGAGATCGGCGGAGCATTCGGCGGTGAAAAGGAAACGGGCGGAGGAAGGGAATCCGGCTCTGATGCCTGGAAGGCATATATGCGCAGACAAACAAACACCATTAACTTCGGGACAGAGTTGCCTCTGGCACAGGGGATTAAATTTGATGTGTTTGATGAGTAAGAAAAATAGGGCTAAAGCCCCGAATCTTTTGGAGGTGGGCTTTTGTTCCGTTCGCTGAAGCGAACGGCAACCCATATTTCTCAGCATACGCTAATCTTTTTATCCACTATTCATCTGATGCAAAAGTCAATCTATTAGATTCATCATTGGAAATACCGGGCCTTTTGGATTGCCGTTGACTTCAGTCAACGGGAAATTCAGGGCCATCAAAACATCAGGGGGCTTCAGCCCCCTTCACTGACAAATCTTGCCTTGCGCTCTTTGCGCGAATCCTTGCGCCTTTGCGGTTAAATCAGAGCGGAAAACGGGATTCGAACCCGCGACCCTCAGCTTGGGAAGCTGATGCTCTACCGACTGAGCTACTTCCGCTTTTATCCTAACAAAAATAAGAAATATACATACTATTTTAATTTCCGGTATAAAAATTTTGTTAAATGTTCATGCATGGAGGATGATTGAATTTCCTTTTGCAGCAGGATTTGCAGAATAAGACAGGCAGCCAAATATCGGGCTAAGCACATAATAAGACGGGCAATAAATTAACAAACCAGATTAAAATTATGAAAAAGAGTATATTATTTTTATTTCTTGGCATGTTTACCACTTTGCTTAATGCACAGCAACAAAGCAATGATTTTTATGACGATGCCGATCCCTATTACCTCTCCGGGCCAAGATTCATTGAAGTTAGCGGGGAAAATGAAAATCCCGGAACCATCGACCTGGCTGATTTTCCGCTGCATTCGGTGATTGTAAAAGAGGCCGAATTAGCGGAAAGCAGCAACAAGTTCATCGGTGCTTACCGTTACGACGGCGTTTCCCTGTAGGATATCCTGAATTATTTCATACTGGATAAAAAGAACAAGGATGAATTCGGGCCCATCATCGATTTATACGTGGAAGTGGAAAATACGGAAGGTGAAAAAGTGATCCTGAGCTGGGGCGAACTTTACTACCCAATACATCATCATGAGATCATGATCGCCACACAGGTGCGCAGGATCGTTCCTTCAAAGACCAAAGACCTCTGGCCGATGCCACAGGAAACCAAACTTGTGGTTGCTTCCGACCTGATCACCGAAAGAAACATTTCCAATCCGGTAAAGATCAGGATCCTTTCGGCTGATAAGAAATTTGAGGTAAAAAAGGCATGAGCCCCATGTACGCGCCGGAGATCAGCATTTACAATCAGGATGGCAAACTGATGGAAATTAAAAAGCTCCCCAATGAACTGTGCGAGATCACCTATGAAACCACTTTTTATGGCCGCGGCCGCGGGATACACAGCACCACACCATTCACGGGTGTGGCGATAAAGAATATTCTGGATGATGAATTCAGCCTCACAGTTGAAGCCATTAAAAAAGGCTGTTTTATCATTTCCGCGGAAGACGGCTACCGGGCTGTATTCAGCTTCAGTGAAATAATGAACCGCAGAGATCAGTCGAAATTGTTATTGATTGATGAAGGCGGTGTTGACGGGGGAAAATTCCGTTTGTTCCCGGCTTTTGATTTCTTCTCCGACCGGGCGATCAAATCGGTGAAAGGGGTTTATTATAAGGAGGTGGAGTAGTTAGAAAATGTTCAGCTTATTCAGTTGATCATTTTTATTTATTTCTATAAACGGATTTTCGGTGACCAACTTTAACTATCTCAATTACTAATGTTCTTTTGTAGACTGAATAAATAATCCGGTAATTCCCAACTTTCAGCCTGTAAGTATATTCAGCGCCTCTAAGTTTTTTACATCCTTTTGGATATGGTTGTTTTTGAAGTTTTTCAACAGAAGAAATAATGCGTTGAACTACAGTTTTGTCGAGATTCTTTAACTCCTTTATAGCCGATTGTTTCCATACAAGCTTAAAGGAGTCCATCATTCTTTAATTGCTGAACAAGATCCTCATGCGAAATAGTGTATTCTTCCCTCCGTTCTGCAACTCTGGCCAGGTCCTCTAAATCTTCCATCAATGAGAGGTAATCCTCATAGGAAAGTACAACAGACTTTTTTTCCCCTTTTTCATTGATGATATATCTTGCTTTTATCTTTTTCATTCTTTCCATGATATAACAAAGTTACATAAATTATCAAATTTTTATATATAATGTGTAGCAGTTATTAATAGCATTTTATTGTCTAAAGAAAGATAAATGGCTTAATTTGGAGTGAGTAAAGGGGGGGTAACTCTTATGTGGACATTACTCTTTTAACCATTCCTTATTTCTTGAAAACAGTTCATTATTGGGAATGGTATTTCCCTTTTCGTAATCAGCAAGGCTTTCATTAATGACTTCTCTTTCAAAAGGGCTGAGTTTGTATGATTCAGCACTTTCACCTTTTGCAAGTATGTTATCCAAATATGAAAGCAAATCCAGGTCATTGGTGTTCAGTATTTTTCTGATTATATGGTTTTTAAGCTCAGCAGTTTTCATTTCCGGTTGTTTTAGTCAAAAATAATAAAAAACTGTCACTATTTAAAAGGATGTTTCGCCAGGAGATTCCTCAACCTCCCGATGCCAAATGTTTTTCAATGATCCGGAGTTGCTGGATCGGGAGTTTCGGAATGACAGAGCGGTTTGGACAAAAATAAGATGCTGGGAGGCCTTATTTATTTCCTTCATGGGCCTAAGCCCCTCAAAAAGGGTCTTAGACCCAAATAAGAATAGCCGGACAGGTAACCCCCATCCGGCTTTTTGTATTATCAAAAAAAATATTGCTTAAATCTTATTCAAATCATAACTTAAAATAGCACCGGATTCCATCAAAGCACGGGTATCTCTTTTCTTGCCGAAAATGTTCATGCTTTTGTTATCGATTGAAGGCATCCAGAACAATTGATTGGTAAATGGGTCAACCGTGTAAGATGGATTTTCACGGTTAAACTGATCGGCTTGTTCCACCATTTGGGTGGTAACGGCCACACCGGCAACTGTGGCAAGACGTCCCAGTGCTTTAAATGTTGCTCCCAAAACCCTTTAATATCAACAATTACAAGATTTTTTGTTAAGCAATTCACAATGAACTCATAACAAATAAAATCAATACTTTTGTTGCTGGAAATGCGAAAGACACAAGCGACATACCTGGTATTTTCCTTCCTGAGCGGAATGGTACTTTTGTTCCTGGTGGGGCCACTGGTTTCGTTGTTCCTTTCTTCAACACCCAACAACATTTTTGAAACCTCGGGAGATGCTGAAGTAATCCGGAGCATCTGGCTAACCTTGTGGACCTCCATGGTGGGAACGCTTGTATTTGCCATTGCGGCCATCCCTTTTGCTTACTTGCTGGCCAGGAAGAATTTTCCCCTGAAAAAACTGGTTAACGGGGTGATAGACTTGCCCATTGTGATCCCCCATACTGCTGCGGGAATAGCCTTATTGGGGAGCATTTCCAGAGACACCTGGGTGGGAAAACTTGCCAATGGCCTGGGCATCGATTTCATCGGGCATCCTGCAGGGATCGCCATGGCCATGGCATTTGTCAGCCTGCCTTTCCTGATTAATGCTGCCAGGGATGGTTTTGCCGCAGTACCCGAAAAACTCGAAAAAGCAGCCATGAACCTGGGAGCAACCAGGTGGAGAGCATTCAGCAGCATTTCAGTACCCCTTGCATGGCGGAATATCCTGAGCGGCCTGATCATGATGTTTGCCAGGGGAATGAGTGAATTCGGGGCGGTAGTGATCATCGCCTATCATCCCATGATCGCTCCGGTAATGATCTATGAAAGATTCAGTTCTTTCGGGCTTGATTATGCCAGGCCCGTTGCCATTCTTTTTATAGCAGTAAGCCTGGTGTTCTTCCTGCTGTTGCGACTAATCTCTAAAAAAGAAGATCATGCTGAAGATTGAAGGCCTAAATAAAAGATTCAGGAACTTTCAGCTGCAGGATGTCGGATTGGAGGTCGAAGAAGGTGAATACTTCATACTTTTGGGGAAATCCGGATCAGGCAAAAGCCTCCTGCTCGAAATACTGGCAGGATTGCAAACGGCCGATTCCGGCAGCATCATTCTCAACAACAGAGAAATCAGCAGGGTGGATATCCGCAAAAGGAACATCGGGTTGCTTTTCCAGGATTATGCCATTTTTCCCCATCTGAATGTCTTTGAGAACATTGCCTATCCTCTCAAAACAAAGCATTTTTCAAAAATACAGATCCGTGATAAAGTCCGATCCCTTGCCATGGATTTTGAAATTGAACACCTGCTCAGCAGGAAGACCACAAAGCTTTCGGGTGGCGAAAAGCAACGGGTAGCCCTTGCCCGGACCCTTGCGATGGAACCTAAATTGCTCCTGCTTGACGAACCCCTTGCAAGCCTGGATGTACAGTTGAAGCAGGAAATCCGGAAATTGTTCCGGAAAATTAAGCGCGATGGCCAGACCGTGATCCATGTGACCCATGATTATGAAGAGGCCATTTTGCTGGCCGACAAGGTGGCGGTTATCAACCAGGGTAAAATTGTTCAGAGTGGCAAAACGGCAGATGTTTTCCATCATCCAATAAATGAATTTGTTGCCAGTTTTACTGGAGTAAAGAACTTTTTCAGGGCAAGTTTTGCTTATCATCCGGAAGCAGATATTTGCCTGGCGGAAATCAAAACCGGACTACAAATCAAAACATTGCAAAAGCCTGCAGCAAAAGAAGGAGCACTGGTAATCCGCTGTCAGGATATCTTCCTCAGCAATTCAAGGTCCGATACCTCAGCCCTGAATAATTTCAAAGGCAGGATCAGGGAAGTATTACCTGCCATTCGTGGTTTTGAGGTGGTAACAGATATCGGTGTTTTGCTTTCGGTAATGGTAAGCCACGAGTCGATTATGAACATGAAACTCCGGGAAGGAAAAGAAGTATGGGTTTCATTCAAAGCTTCCGCGGTAAAAATCCTGGCTTGAGATAATATTGTGTATTTCATGATACTGATCATGGCCGTCATCCTATGTTTGTGCCGCTGAGAAACGATCAATGGACTAAATGAATTAACGGGAAATCGATATCGGTTTCCCGTTTTTTTTTACCGGAAGAATTGATTTCCGTATTTTTGGCCATCATATCAAACAAAACGAATTCAAGATGAAAAAACCTATTGTATTAAGCATGGCTTTTCTGCTGGTATTTTTCAGCACTGCCAGCATGGCCCGGGAAGCGGCAAGCGATGACGAAAAAGGATATCAGTTTACAGAGGTCAAAGTAATTCCGCACACACCGGTTAAAAATCAATACCGCTCAAGCACCTGCTGGAGTTTTTCAGGCATCGGGATGCTGGAAGCAGAACTGATAAGGCAGGGTAAAGAAGAATACGATCTCTCCGAGATGTTCATCGTAAGGAATGCATATTCCGACAAGGCTGAGAAATATGTTCGTCTGCATGGTAATTTGAACATGGCCGGTGGCGGCGGGTTCAGCGATGATCTTTATGTTATGAAAAACTATGGACTCGTTCCCGAAGAAGTTTACAAGGGAAAAGTGATCGGTGAGGAAAACCATGTGCATGCTGAAATGGACCATGTTTTCAAATCATATACAGATGCCGTGATCGAGAACAAAAACCGCAAGCTCAGCCCGGTATGGCACGACGGCTTTGAGAGCCTGCTGGATTCCTACCTGGGCGATTACCCGGAATCATTTGAATTCGATGGCAAAACCTATACCCCGCGGAGCTTTGAAGAGGAACTGGACCTCAATCCGGATGATTATATGGAGATCACCTCTTTTTCACATGTTCCTTTTTACGAAAGCTTTATCATGCAAATCCCGGATAACTGGTTGTGGAGTGAAACCATGAACGTGCCCCTTGAAGAAATGATGGAAATCATTGATTATGCAGTGGAAAGTGGATATACTGTTGCCTGGGGCGCGGATATCAGCGACAAAGGCTTTAGCTGGAAAAACGGAGTTGCCATTATTCCGGATACCGGGATCGAAGACCTCAGCGGAACCGAAAAAGAACGCTGGGAAGAACTAACCCCTTCGGAACGGAAAAAGGCGATGTATTCCTTCGAAGAAATTGTTCCCGAGAAAATGATCACACAGGAAATGCGCCAGAAAGCTTATGACAACTACGAAACAACCGATGATCACGGCATGCTGATCGTAGGAAAAGCTCATGACCAGCAGGGCAATGAATACTATAAGGTTAAAAATTCATGGGGAACTGAAGATCACATTTACGAGGGATATATTTATGTTTCCAAACCCTACATTGCCTACAAAACCATGAACTTCATGGTGAACAAAGCGGGCATCCCAAAGCACCTGCGTAAGAAATTGGGAATTTAATATAGCCATACGCAATAAAGAAAAAAGGCAGTTGGAATCCAACTGCCTTTTTTTATTTGGCAAATTAAATTGTAAATATATATCTTTCTAATTATTTTTGGTACATATACTAAATTCTTCAAATTATGGATAATAAGAACCTCAGGAACATATTGCTTGCCATCGCCATCGGGATCTGGTTCATCGTCTTCCAGAATGCAGGCATCATTCCCCAGCTAAAGCCTGCTGTGGTAAAGGCTGACTCAGCTATGCAGATCAGCGGGACCGTAAGGATTGATGATATTGTTTTTGTGAAGGGCAAGGTAGATGCCAATATCGAAAGCATCAATGGTTATGCTAAGTTTTATAAAGATCCGCGGACGGGACAGTTTTATGTATTGCCCATTACCGATCCTTATGAGTAAAAAACCGGCATGAGAATTCTCCCTTACATATTATCTCAAAGGACTGATGATTCGGGAGAAAATAAGAGATACTCTGGGCATGGCCGCCTCATACAACAACGTGGCAGAGATCTACCGGATCCGGGGGGATTACAGCAAAGCACTTGAGCTGTATAATATCAGCATCCGCTTCAATACACTGCTTGATAAGCAGGATTGGCTGGCCATCAATTACCTGAACATCGGGAATGTTTACCTATCGCAAAATGAATTTGACAAAGCTTTCACAAACTATCAGAAAGCACTTGAAATCAACCAGGAACTGGGAATACCCGGAGGCATTGCCAACACCAATATACGGATGGGCAATTACTATCTGAAGATCAACGATCCTTACAAGGCCCTGGAGCTCTTCCGGAATGCAAGGGTACTTGCAGACAGGAACAATTTGCCCCGGATAGCTTCAGCAGCTGCCCTGGGGACAAGCCAGGCCTATTCCGATCTCCGAAATTACAGTGCGGCCCTGGAATATTTCAAACGCCACTCCCACATCAATGATTCCCTTTTCAATGTTGAAAAAACCCGGCAGCTTGCAGAAATGGAAACCCGTTATGAAGCCGACCGCCAGAAACAGGAGCTGATCCTGAAAGACCAGGAGATTGAATTGTATGAAAGGAACGAACGCATCATCAGTTTGCGGATGATCATGGCAATCGGCGGGTTGATCCTTTTTCTGATCATCGGCTTGCTGATGTACGGAAGGCAAAAAGGAAAAGATCTCCGTACTGTATCATTACGAGGATTTCAATTCCTATTACGAAAATTGTATCGCCGGATAAAAGATATGCTGTCCGGATCATTCTTTTCCGCATTAGTTTTATCTTTGGGCCTTATTTTACCCAAAACCAAAACATGGTACTGAACACAACCGACTGGATCATTATTTTTTCCTTTTTCATCATATCTCTGATGATAGGAATATACTCATCCCGCAGGGCCGGTAAGAATTATGCCGAATTCTTTTTATCCGGGCGGAACATGCCCTGGTGGTTGCTGGGTGTTTCCATGGTGGCAACTACCTTTTCCTGCGACACACCCAACCTGGTAACCGACATCGTAAGGCAAAATGGCGTTGCCGGGAACTGGGCGTGGTGGGCCTTCCTACTTACAGGAATGTTGACAGTATTTATTTATGCAAAACTGTGGCGACGTTCAGGGATCAATACCGATCTGGAATTTTACGAGATCCGTTACAGTGGTAAAATGGCCGCATTCCTGCGGGGTTTCCGCTCCATCTACCTGGGATTTTTCTTCAATATTCTTGTCATGGCCTCAGTATCATTGGCCCTCACAAAAATCGGAGCGGTCATGCTGGGCTGGTCAGCTTCCAAAACCCTGATCATCGCCATGCTGATTACTGCAGTTTACAGTACCCTGGGTGGTTTGAGAGGGATCATACTAACGGATTTCTTCCAGTTCCTGATCTCCATGGTCGGTGCGCTTGGGGCTGCCCTGATCATCATCAATATGCCGGAGATCGGAAGCGTGAAAGCACTTATCAGCCATCCCGAAATAAAGGACAAAATCTCCCTGCTGCCTGATTTTTCCGATACCAATTCCCTGCTGCTGCTGCTGATCCTGCCCCTGGCAGTCCAGTGGTGGAGTGTGTGGTACCCGGGAGCCGAACCGGGCGGCGGCGGATACATTGCACAACGTATGCTCTCGGCACGTTCCGAAAAAGGCGCCATGGGGGCAACCTTCTTTTTCAACGCCGCCCATTACGCACTGAGGCCCTGGCCCTGGATCATCGTTGCCCTGGCCTCTATTGTGGTTTTTCCCGACCTGGCATCCCTTGAAGCAGCTTTTCCCAATGCGGATCCTTCCCTCATCCAGCACGATTTTGCCTATCCGGCCATGCTGAGCTTTCTGCCAAATGGATTCCTGGGCATAGTGGTTGCCTCCCTAATCGCAGCTTTTATGTCAACCATATCCACCCATCTGAACTGGGGATCCAGTTACCTGGTGAATGACTTTTACAAACGTTTCTTTAAACCTAAAGCCAGCGAAAAAGAATTGGTGCTGATGGGCAGGATATCCACCGTACTGCTGATGATCATTACCGTGATCGCAGCCCTTTTGCTCAGCAATGCGCTGCAGGCATTCAACATCCTCCTGCAGATAGGTGCTGGAACCGGGCTGATTTTTATCCTCAGGTGGTTCTGGTGGAGGATCAATGCCTACAGTGAGATCACAGCCATGGTTGTTTCCTTCCTGGTGGCAATCTATTTTCAATTCATCCACGTCCACACAGGGCTTCCCCTCCTGGGCAGCGGCATACAACTGATCACCGGGGTCGGCATTACCACGCTGGCATGGCTGCTGGTTACCTTCCTCACGCCACCCGAAAACACAAAAACACTAATCGGTTTTTACCAGCTGGTGTTTCCCGGCGGCCCGGGATGGAAAAAGGTATTGCAGGAAGCCGAAAACGAAGGCATCAAAATTGAAGAAAAGAAAAAAGGCTGGGACGTTCCCCGTGGCATCCTCGCTATGGTTCTGGGATGTTTTGCCATTTACAGCGCCCTGTTTGCCACCGGCAACTGGATTTACGGGAAGTACCAGCTGGCAGCAGTCCTTACAGGGGTATTTGCTATCTCAACTTATTATTTAACAAGGACCTGGTCGAAATTAAAAATCAGATAATTATGAAACCAACTTTATTGATACTTGCAGCAGGAATCGGAAGCCGTTATGGCGGCGTGAAACAAATGGACCAGATCGGACCTTCCGGCGAGTCCATCATCGATTATTCAATATATGACGCCATCAGGGCCGGATTCGGGAAAGTCGTTTTCGTGATCAACCGAAAGATTGAAAAGGAATTCAAAGAAGTTTTTGAAAGGAAACTCAAAGGAAGAATTGAAACAGATTACGTTTTGCAGGAGATCAATGATGTACCACCGGATTATGAGATCCACCCGGAGCGGAAAAAACCCTGGGGAACAGCCCATGCCGTTCTGGTGGCAAAAGATAGTATCCGGGAACCATTTGCCGTGATCAATGCAGATGATTTTTATGGTGCAGATGCTTACCACCTGATTGCCGGGTTTTTTAACAGCATCGACCCGGAGACCAATCAGTATGCTATGGTGGGATATCAACTGGGAAAAACCCTTTCTGATCATGGATCGGTCTCTCGTGGCCTTTGTGCCATCGACAATGAAGGTTTTCTCAGGGAAGTGGTTGAACATACCAGCATAGAGAAGATCGGTGGAAATATTGGTTATGCAGATGACCGGGGTAACTGGGACCTGCTTTCTGAAAATACCTACGTTTCCATGAACTTCTGGGGATTCACTCCTGGCCTTTTCAAACAGCTCGAAAAAGGCTTCGATCGGTTTATCCGTGAAAATGCACATGATCCGAAAGCCGAATACTATATCCCTTCGGTGGTGACCGAACTGATAAACAGCATGGAAGCTACTGTCAGGGTGCTGAAGTCTTCCGACCAGTGGTTCGGTGTTACATACAGGGAAGATAAACCCCTTAGCATAAAAAAGGTCCGGGAACTTGTCGACAGGAACGTTTATCCGGAGGATCTCTGGGCTTAAATTCAATTGTTCTTTTGAGGCGTATCAATAACATATTCAGGCATTTTAACAGCGGCCACACATTCAGTAGTGCAAAGGAATTGAAAGCGGGGCATATCAACAATACCTATCTGCTTGAATCAGCAGAGGGACCAAGGTTCATCTTGCAGATGATCAACAATGAAGTTTTCAAGGATCCCCTGAAACTGGCCCATAATTTTGAGATCCTGAACAGGTACGTTAAGCCGGAAATTCAAAAGCAGGCGCAGTATTATTTTCCCGAGATCTTTTCACCCAGGCCCTTTATGCCATTCATAAAAGATGCGGATGGGAATTACTGGAGGTTGATGGAATACATCGAAAATACCAGTACTTATGATATACCGCCCGACCCCACATTTGCCTTTGAAGGGGCAAAGGCTTTCGGCAATTTTCAGAAGACCTTACTGGGACTGAGTGAAAGCATGTTTTACACCACGATTACCAGTTTCAGGAACCTCAACATGCGGGTGCGTTCCTTAAAGACCGCCATCAAGCGAGACCTTGTAAAACGGAAAGAATCAGCCAATGACGAGATAAACAATATCATCCATCGGGAGAACATCAATACGGATAACCACCGTTTACTGAAATCGGGCCGGTTGAAAAAGAAGATCACACACAACGATACCAAGCCCAACAATGTTTTATTTGATCGCGAAAGCGGAAAAGCAAAGTCGGTGATTGACTTTGACACCGTTCAGCCTGGCTATCTTATTTATGATTTCGGAGACATGGTGCGCTCATTTTGTAATCCTGCGGAAGAAGATGCACCGGACTTGCAAAAGGTCGATGTTGACCGGGAGATCTTCCGGGCCATTGCCAGCGGGTATATACCCGAGCTGGCCCAAGAGTTCAAAAAGCTGGAAGCAAAGCATATCTCGCTGGGTATCAAAACGATCATTTATATGCAGGCAGCCCGTTTCTTAACCGATTACCTGAATGGTGATATATATTATAAGACCACCTACCCGGAACATAACCTGAACCGCTGCCGCAACCAGTTGAAAATGCTGGAACAGTATCTTAAAAAAGAAAACGAGCTGGTCAGGATCATAAAATGATGAAACGCTGAATTATCCTGTCGACAAAGAATATTTCATCAATTTTTATATATTGCACTTGATACATGGAAAGGAAAAAAGTCATACAATCTGATGCGATCCTCTTCGCCACAGCCCTGATATGGGGCTTTGCATTTGTTGCTCAGAAAGAAGGCATGGAGCACATCGGCCCTTTCACTTTCAATGCGATCCGCTTCGTATTGGGTACCCTGACACTCATTCCCATTTTATTTTGGAGAAAGAAAAAAGCATTGCGGCCTCCTGTCAGAAAAACAAAGATCAACCTGATGCAGGCCGGACTTATCGCAGGAACGGCCCTTTTTCTGGGGGCCACTTTCCAGCAGACCGGCATTAAATATACCACGGCGGGCAATGCGGGTTTCATTACCAGCTTATATGTGATCTTCACACCCATCCTGGGTTTATTCATTGGCATGATCCCGAAATTAAGGGTCTGGCTCGGGGCCATCCTGGCAACATTTGGTTTATACCTGCTCACGGTGAATGGAAACTTTGAGATCTCCTCAGGGGATTTGCTGGTGTTGATCTGTGCCGTTTTTTATGCCGTACATGTACACCTGATCGGCTGGCTTTCTCCCCATTTCAGTAGTTATAAGCTGGCCATGTTGCAATTCCTGGTAGCCGGCCTGATGAGCAGCATCGCGGCAATTCTGTCGGAACCCATAGTCTGGGCATGGATACAGAAAGCATTGTTACCCTTACTCTACGTTGGGGTACTTTCAACGGGACTGGCCTTTACCCTGCAGATCATCGGGCAGAAAATTGCCCTGCCCTCACATGCAGCGATCATCCTGAGTTTTGAGGCGGTTTTTGCAGCTATCGGAGGTTGGCTGATGCTTGGAGAGAGCTTTAGCCTGAAAGGCATCATCGGCTGCATACTCATGTTTGCCGGGATCATTATTGCACAGATCAACTTATTCAGAAAAACCAAAACCAATCTTATATATAAACTCTGATTATTATTTTACTACTGCTTTCGGCTGTATTTTGCCATGCACAAGATGACAATATTCAATTGCCCGAACCCCAAACATCCGGGGGAATGCCATTGATGGATGCACTTTCCGAACGGAATACTTCCCGTAGTTTCAGCGGGCAGGAATTACCCCTGCAGGAAATATCCAATCTCCTTTGGGCGGGTTTCGGATACAACCGTGAAAACGGAAAAAGAACCGCCCCATCTGCTCATAACTGGCAGGAAAACTTACTCTTTGTATTCCTTAAAGAAGGTGTTTTTATTTACAGTGCAGGAGACAATATGCTTATTAAAGTAAAAGATGGCGACCTTCGGGAATATGCAGGAAAACAGGATTTTGTAAAAGATGCCCCGCTTTCGATTGTCTTCATAGCCGACATGGATAAAATGGGTGACTCCGATCAGAAGGAATTGTATGCCTATACGGATGCTGCCTTTATTTCGCAGAACATCTATTTGTATTGTGCTTCTGAGGGACTGGCAACCGGGGTTCGGGCCTGGGTTGACAAAGAAAAGATCATGGAGGTGCTTGAACTAAAGGATAATCTGTTCATTACCCTGGCCCAATCAGTAGGGTACCCGGCAGGACAATAAAAAATGACTTAAATTTACTCCAGATTCAATAAAACTTAAAATGATGAAAAAGCTAATTGCAGCAGCAATGTTAATCATTGTCGGTATTTCACTCAATGCCCAGTCGTGGCAGTCTATCGAAGAAGGCGAAGCCCTGCATGTACAGGGGATGGATGTTAGTTTTATTACCTCCTACATCAAGGATGTAAAAGGACAGGATGTATATCAGATAACCGCCACCATTAGCAACGCTGGCGAAAAGATTATCCATTTGTTCAGCCAGGCCCGGTACTCCTTCATTGAAGAGCCGGGGAATGCCTGGGCTCATTTTCGTTTCACCAATGCTACGGGAACCGGCTTATCATCCAGGGAAGCTTATGTCTACCCCAACACTTATCAAATGATGTTTCCATTCAAATGTAATTCAAATGATAAGAATGACACCTACGAAAGCCGTGTGATCGGTGTTGGCCTGGAAGCCGGTCAATCCAAAACCGGTGAGTGGCGGGTCAGGGTGAATAAGGGTGAGAAACCACAGCTCAGCGTTTTTATCAAGACCTATTAAGTTTTAGCATAGTTTTTGTTAAATCAGTATTGAATCAACAAAAACAAAAACTATGAAAAAACGAATCCTAATCAGCATAAGCCTGATCATGGCTCTTTCCATGAGCACGCAGGCACAAAAATTACGCACCGGGATCAAGGTCGGTGCCAATCTTTCACAACTTGCCAGCATTGAAGGAGCTGTTTCCAAGCCCGGGCTGAATGCCGGAATTTTCCTCAACTCCAAACTGGGGCCGGTTGGCATACAGGCAGACTTTCTTTATAAAAGAATGGGAAGCAAATACGAAACGCCCGTATTGCTTAATGATTATGAAGAAAGAACACTCAACCTGGATTACATCCAGATACCGGTGGTGGCAAAATTCCATCCGGTTCCCATGCTAAATGCACATGCAGGCCCCTATTTCGGTTACCTCATCAATGTGGATGACGAATCGGATTTACTGGGCAAAGATGACTTTGTGAAAACCGATTTCGGCCTCACTTTCGGACTGGGTTTCAAGATCAGCCGGCTGATGCTGGAAGCCCGTTACGGTGTGGGCCTGGTGGATGTATTCGAGAAAGACGGAACGGAGTATAACAACAGTTCGCTCTCATTCAATGTCGGCTTCGAATTATAATCCATCATTCAAAGCCAGCACACTCAATTTATTACAAAAAAAAAGCCCTTATAAAAAGGGCTTCCAGGTACCCGGAGCGGGACTTGAACCCGCACGGCCGCAATGGCCATTGGATTTTAAGTCCAACGTGTCTACCAATTCCACCACCCGGGCATTTCAAGGATCATTGGCGGCCTGAAAATTCAGGCAACCTTTTAAAGAAAAATCCCGATTCCCTTTTCGGGCATGCATCGGGATCCTTCTGCTGGAGCGAAAGACGAGATTCGAACTCGCGACCCTAACCTTGGCAAGGTTATGCTCTACCAGCTGAGCTACTTTCGCTTATTTTGCCTTCAACAAGTATTACCCTTGTCTTAGGGCGTGCAAATATAATATTTTTTAAAATCCTCAACAACAAATTGCAAAAAAAATTCAGGAAAACCAGCCATTCCCCTCTTAACCTTTTCCAAGGAGTTTTTTTATCTCGTTGAGTTTCATCAGTGCTTCCACAGGTGTAAGGGTATCAATATTGGTATTCTGGATCTCATCGCGGATCTGGTACAATAAAGGATCATCCAGTTGGATAAAACTCAGCTGGTAATTGTCCTCTTTAACCTTCTTGCCTTTGGCTTTTTCCCTTTGTACTCAAGGCTTCCCCCGAATGGGATTTTTCAAGCTGCCCGAGCAGGGCATTGGCCCGGTCGATGATGCTGTTGGGGATGCCGCTCATCCGGGCCACATGGATCCCGAAACTGTGTTCGCTGCCGCCTTCTTTCAGTTTCCTGAGAAAAATGATCTTGTTGTTGATCTCTTTCACACTGACATGAAAATTCCTGATCCTGCTTTTTGAAGCGGCAAGTTCGTTCAGCTCATGATAATGGGTTGCAAACAGAACCTTTGGATGGAACATGGGATGATCGTGCAGGAATTCTGAAATCGCCCAGGCGATAGAAATCCCGTCGTAGGTGCTTGTGCCCCTGCCGATCTCATCTAATAAGATCAAACTACGGTTGGAGATATTGTTCAGGATACTTGCCGTCTCATTCATCTCAACCATGAAAGTGGATTCTCCTGAAGAAATATTATCCGAGGCTCCCACCCGGGTAAAGATCTTGTCCACCAGCCCGATCTTCGCGCTGCGGGCAGGCACAAAGCTGCCCATCTGTGCCATTAATACGATCAGTGCAGTCTGCCGCAGCAGGGCTGATTTACCCGACATATTCGGACCTGTTAAAATAATGATCTGCTGTTTTTTATCATCCAGGTAAACATTATTGCTGATATAATCTTCACCAACCGGAAGTTGCTTTTCAATGACCGGATGCCTGCCATCTGCTATGTCCAGTTTATAAGAATCATTGATCTCCGGCCGGCTGTAATCATTTTCCCTGGCGACTACTGCAAACGACAACAGGCAGTCGAGGCGGGCCACAAGGCTGGCATTGAGTTGCATGGGCTGTATGTAATCGGTCAGGCTAACCACCAGGTCTTCATAGAGTTTTTGCTCCAGAACGAGGATCTTTTCTTCAGCGCCCAGTATCCTTTGTTCATACTCCTTGAGTTCTTCGGTAATATAGCGCTCAGAATTGGTCAGGGTTTGTTTGCGGTGCCATTGTTCCGGCACTTTCTCCTTATGCGTATTGGTGACCTCAAGATAATAACCGAAAACATTATTGTAACCGATCTTGAGGGAAGAAATTCCGGTTTTTTCCACTTCCCTTTTCTGGATCTGCTTCAGGTAATCCTTTCCGCTGTATGCCAGATTCCGCAGCTCATCAAGTTCCTCTGATACCGATTCCCGGATCACATTGCCTTTTTGCACCAGGGCAGGTGAATCTTCATTGATCTCTCGCTCTATCCTGCTGCGGATGGATTCGCAATAATTCAACTGCTCCCCTATTTTTTTGATGGCATTATTGCCGGCCGTAAGGCAGGCCTGTTTAACCTCTTCAACAGCAAAAAGTGCTTTTTTCAATTGCACCAGTTCACGCGGGTTAACCTTGCCGAAAGCAGCTTTGGAAATAATGCGCTCCAGATCGCCAATGATCTTGAAATTGGATTTAACAACCTCCGTAAAATCCGGATAGTCGATCAGGTAATCCACAATATCATGTCGCTCCCTGACAGTTTGTTTTTCCTTGAGGGGCATGACGATCCATTTCTTCAGCATCCTTGAACCCATGGGTGAAACGGTCCGGTCGATCACATCCAGCAGGGTAACAGCATCGGGGTTGGGAGAAAAGATCAGCTCCAGGTTACGAATGGTAAACTTATCCAGCCATACATATTTATCCTCTTCTATTCTGGAAATGTGGCTGATATGGCCCAGTTTGTCGTGATGGGTCTCCGAAAGATAGTGCATGGCAGCACCTGCCGCTATCACGGCTGTTTGAAAATCCTCGATACCAAAGCCTTTCAGGGAGTTGGTCCGAAAGTGCTTGATCAGTAACTCGTAGGAGAAATCAAGGGTAAACACCCAGTCGTCAAAAGTGTAGGTATAATACTTGTTGCCAAAACGCTCAAAAAATTTCTCCCGCTTGTTTTTCTGCACGATCACCTCGCTGGGGTTAAAGCTCTGCAGCAACTTATCGATGTATTCATTTTCACCCTGGGCCACATAAAATTCACCCGTTGAAATATCCAGGAAAGAAACACCGGAAACTTTGCTTTCGTAGTGCACTGCCGCGAGGAAGTTATTTTCTTTCTGGTCAAGTATTTTATCGTTGTAGGAAACACCGGGGGTAACCAGCTCGGTAACTCCGCGTTTGACGATCTTTTTGGCCAGTTTGGGGTCTTCCAGCTGATCGCAGATCGCCACACGCTGGCCGGCTTTCACCAGTTTCGGAAGATAGGTATCCAGCGCATGATACGGAAAGCCGGCAAGCTCCACGTAGGTAGCGGCACCATTGGCTCTTTTGGTAAGTACAATTCCCAGTATATTTGAGGTCTTTACCGCGTCCTCGCCAAATGTTTCATAAAAATCCCCCACCCTGAAAAGCAGCAAAGCATCCGGGTATTTCGCCTTGATGAGATTATATTGCTTCATCAGGGGAGTTTCAACTATTTCCTTTTTTCCGGCCAATTCCTTCTTGTTTCAAACAAAAGTAAAATATATAAAGGAAAGTGTATTTGATTCTGTGATTTAAGTCTAATTTTGTTGAAAAATTACAGCTTTTGTTGAAAAATGAGAAAACTGAAAAATGAAGAGCTGAAACGCCTGAGTCCACAGGATTTTAAAAAAGCTGCCAAATTTCCCCTGGTCATTGTGCTTGACAATATCAGGAGTTTGAACAACATCGGTTCCGTTTTCAGAACTGCAGATGCTTTCCGCGTGGAAAAGATCATCCTTTGCGGGATCACAACACCCCCGCCACACAAGGACATCCAGAAGACGGCTTTGGGTGCGACAGAATCGGTGCACTGGGAATACATCAGCCAAACAAAGGATGCCATCAGAAAACTGAAAGATGATGATTATAGGGTTTATGCCATTGAGCAGGTTGAGAATGCCATCATGCTGGATGCCTTTAAACCGGTAAAGGGCGAAAGATATGCATTCGTTTTCGGGCATGAAGTAAAAGGAGTTCACCAGGAGGTGGTCGAACTTGCTGATGCATGCTTAGAAATTCCGCAGTTCGGAACGAAGCATTCTTTCAATATTTCAGTATCAGCAGGCATTGTTTTGTGGGATTATTATACAAAATCGACAAAAAAGTAACCCGTTCCGGTTTTTAGCGTATACAACACGTGTTATGCTGATTATTATCAGCTTGTATTTGATTTATGGAACAAAAAAGTTAATCTGAGCTTAATAAATCTTTAACCGATCTTTTCACTTTATTACAAATAAAATGTTAAAGTGTTTGATAAACGCGCAATATTTGTTAATTTTACCATAGGTTATTTTGATTTATTGATATTTAGATATATTTTTGTATTTGCAATTGAAATTATTAATTAACAATAATACATTGAGTTATGAGAAAAGCTTATCAATTAATTCTAAAGAGTTTTATCATTGCCATCCTGGCCGCAATGCCATTTACATTTTACGGACAGGAAGAAGGCGAAGGAGAAACCGAACAAACCAAAACCAGTTCCTTTTCACCCTACTGGTATTTAAAAGGGTCACTTGGTGCTTCATTTGATCACAGTGATCTGAACCGCTATAAAATGGCTCCGGATTTTGAAATGATTCAAATCGCCGGACAAATTGGCTTTGGCAGGCAGTTCACACCGGTGCTCGGTTTCGGTGGTTACTTTAACCGCGGATTCCTGGAAGCTCAGGAGCCTGACAGAAATAAAACGTATAAAGGAGATTATTTTGAGTTTGCCTTCCGCGCTCCCATCAATTTCAGCAATCTCTTTGGCGGTTACAAAGACAGAAAATTCAATATCTGGGGTTCGGTTGGATTCGGACAGATTCAGTACAAATCCTGGATTTATGATTACACAACTGGTGCCGAGTTGTTCCGGCTTGGTTTTGAAGACAGCCCGGGCAATGCTAAAGGTGGCGGAATTTCCAATAGAAGAGTTGTTGCCATATTGCCTGTTGGTTTGGGCTTTAGTTATGCCATTGCCGAAAAATGGGACCTGAACCTGGATTACACTTTCAAATTTGCCGATTCCGACATTGTTGACGGTGTTGTTGCCGGTGCAGAAGCCATTAAGCAAGATATGTTCAGCTACACGGGTTTCGGTGTTACCTATAAAATGGGTGCCGGCACCAGTCTGAACAAGATGCAGAGTGACTTTGAAAACGTAAGCCTGGAAGCTACTCCGAAAGTACTCGTCGAAAAAGGTGATATGGTGGAAGTTACCATCAAAGGCAGCTTCCCTCCAAAATATTTCAACAGCAAAGCTGCTATGCTTTTCCAGCCGGTACTGAAGTATGAAGACGGCGGTGAATACGTTCTGAAACCCATGACCCTTAAAGGAGAAGACGTAATTGGCGAAGGAACCGTTATCAACAGCAAAACAGGCGGAAGCTTCACCTATACCGAAAAATTCCCCTACGAACCGGGCATGAAAGCTTCCGAACTGGTGGTAAGCCCCGTTGCATACTTAGTTAAAGAAACCATACACGATAACAAGGAAGCCATTACTATCAATGAAAAATTCGTTGAACTGGGTGAAAGAAAACTGGCCGATGGTGTTATCTATACTTCAGAAAGGATCTATCCCGGTGAAGCTGGCCTGATCGCCGGTCATCACGGATATGAAAAAGAAACCCTCATCTCTGAAATGTCAAAGATCTATTTCAGGGTGAACCTTTACAATCTCAACTGGAGGCTTCCACTGAACGAAAAGGAATCCACACTCGATAAACTCGAAAATATGTGGAATTTCGTGGAACGCGGCTGGGAGATCAAAAATGTTGAGATCGACGGATGGGCATCCCCTGAAGGTGAAGAAACTTTCAACGAAAACCTTTCCGAAAACCGTGCAAAAACTGCCTATAATTACATGACCGGAAAATTCAAAAGAATTTCATGGAAAAAGGATGCCACAGTGGATTACAAAAAACCCGAAGAGCAGGTTAATTTCGTGATCAAGCATCATGGTCCCGACTGGGCAGGTTTCATGAATGCAGTTGAAAAATCTGACATGAAAGACAAAAATGTAATCCTGAATGTTATCCGGTCGTCCGGATCACAGAATAAGAAAGAACAGGAGATCAGGAACATGGTTCTCATCTATCCCGAACTGGAAGATGAGATCCTGAAGCCTCTGCGTCGCGCCGAAATGACCGTTAACTGCTACGAACCAAAACGTTCAGACGAAAACATTGCGAAGCTCTCAACAACTTATCCTGATTCACTGAAACTGGAAGAATTGCTTTACTCAGCTACTATTACTGATGATGAAGGCACTCAGATCAAGGTTTATGAATCAACAATTGAGATCTATCCCGATGACTGGAAAGCTTACAACAACTATGCTGTTATCGCACTGGAGAATGGCAATACCGTCAAAGCTGCCGGTCTTCTGGAAGACGCGATGGAACTGGATCCGAACAATGGAAAGATCTATAATAATATGGGCGTTGTTGCACTGCATGAAGGTGACTACGAAGCAGCAGAGGAAATGTTCAACAAGGCCGAAAGCCTGGGCGAAAATGCCAATTATAACCTCGGACTCATCGAGATTAACAAAGGCAATTATGATAAAGCGCTCAAACTGCTCGGTGGCAAAGATTGCGATTACAATACCGGTCTTGCCCAGCTCATAGCCGACAACTACAGCAAAGCTGAAAGCACATTAAAATGCGCCAAAGAGAATACAGCGGAAACATATTATCTTCTGGCCATTATTGGTGCAAAAACAGATAACAGTTCCATGATGTATGAGTATCTTACAAAAGCCATCAAGGCTAACGGAGATCTGAAAGCACAGGCCAGAGAAGACAGGGAATTCATTGAATATTTTGATGCTCCTGACTTCCAGGCGCTTGTTCAATAAGAATTCTTTCTAACTCAATGAAAAAACCCTGGCAATTTGATTGCCGGGGTTTTTTATTTAGAGACTTATCCTGCTGATACCGCGGGGAAACTCTTCATCCAAAAGTAAAGTGATTTTTTGATAATCCTTTGAATTGTTCACAAAGTCGATGTTGTTGGTGTCAAGGATTACCACACGCAGGTCGGGATGTTGTCTGAAATACTCAAAATAACCCTGCTGTATGTGATTGAGATAATCGTATTTGATCTCCTGCTCATAATCACGTCCCCGTTTCTTGATATTTTTAAGCAGCGAGTCCACCTCCTGGTACAAATAGAAGATCACATCCGGGCTTTTCAGTCCGCTGTTGATGAAGCCAAAAAATCTTGCAAATAATGCATATTCATCCGCTTTGAGGGTCTGCCGTGCAAAGATGAGTGATTTGTTAAGGAAATAATCCGATATGGTAAAACTGCTGAAGAGCTCCTGCTTCGACAGCTCGTCTTTCAACTGCTGAAAGCGGGAGGCCATAAAGGACATTTCGAGCGGAAAGGCAAACTTCCCGGGATCTTTGTAGAACTTTGGCAGGAACGAATTTTCTTCAAATTGCTCCAGGATCAGCTTACCATCGAAATCCTTTGCGATCATTGTGGACAGGGAGGTTTTTCCAGCCCCGATGGTTCCTTCTATGGCCAGGTAATCATATTTCATCTGTCCTGCGAAATTATGAATATTTTATCACCTTTTGCGCGTCACTGCTTTGCAAAAGCAAACGGCGGATGGATTTATTGAGAACAGGATGTGCATGATCAGGCAGGATCTCTGCGGCCGGCACAAGCACAAAATTCCTTTCGTGCAGGCGCGGATGCGGGATCACCAGTTCCTTGTCATTCAAAACAAGCGCTTCGTAGAACAATATATCCAGGTCGATCGGCCTGGAACTGTAGGAGTCTTTTTTCTGCCGCTGCCGGCCCATTTCCTGTTCGATCATAAGCAAGTCCTTCATCAGCTCATGGGGTCCCAGTTCAGTTTCTATCATAATCACCATGTTCAGAAAGGCATGCTCACTTTCAAATCCCCAGGCTTCTGTTTCATAAACAGAAGATTTCAGGCATAGCTCACCGATATGCTTTTGCATTCTGTTCAGTGCCGTTTTAAGGTGCTCTTCCCTGTTCCCGAGATTTGTTCCGATAGAGATAACCGCTTTGTTCATGATAATATCTGATCACAAAACTGCAGATGAAGATAAGCAATTATAAGGCCGTGTAATAATTTGAAGTTGAAAACTGATACAATCTGTGTATCAGGTCTTGAATTTTCTTATCATAATGACGATCGGCCGCCCATTTCCCGGTCAGGTCCTGAAGATAAGGCGCTGAGCCCCTTGCAACGAACCTGAAACGCTTGTCCACAATTTCGTTTTTTAGTGACTGCTCACTTGCATAAGCCTTCAGGTGCTGTATGTGTGCACGTATCCCCATTTCCGGGCTATCGAAAGTTTCGCCCCGGTGCCTGTCACTGATGGCTCCCAGTCCGCAATAATTATGCTGCCCGGGACGCACCACCCCCTTGAAACTCAGAAAGCCGGTCTCGAGGCACATTTGCGTAAAAGCAATATCCTGATTCACACCCTCCACAATGGACTCATGGTAGTAGTGAGCCGCAATACGCGCGGCCAGTTCCTGATCAAGCACAGGATTGTTGTAAAGAAGAAAGCCTGTCATATTCGCGACACTGCAGCGTCCGTGTCTCATGATCGCATGCAAATTTTCCTTTGCAACTTTGACAGTATGCAATTGCCTTGTAAAATATGGATTCAGTTTATACTTCTCAAGAAAAAGGGGATGATCACTTTGAACGAACAAAGGAATCTTATCAGCCGCTTGAATAAGATTGCCCGCTTCAGTATTGCTGTTCCCGGGATAGGTAAAACTACCATTTCCGATCACGAAAAGCAACAATGGAATGAATAAATACTTCTTTTTCAGATGATGAGAAGTTTGCATAATCAAAATTCCGTTCAGGATAAAAATCGAACAATAAATAATACGTAGCAATAAGAAACAAAAGATATTTTGCACAATCAGATGTTAATTAATCAAAGCAGGGAATTCACAATATTTTTGCCAGGCATACCAAATTAAAATCCAAATATTTAGTATTATTGTATTCAACCAAAACAGCTTTTTGTTATGAAACAATTTTTCAAATTCATGTTTGCCTCCATGCTGGGCACCATCCTCACAATCCTGATCGTTTTTTTCCTTTTCATGGGATTGATCATGTCAATTGCTTCTTACAGTGAGGAGCAAGCCATCAGCATAGAACCCAATACCGTGCTTTATATGAAACTGGATGCTCCGGTTTTCGACCGCACACCCAGGAATCCATTTGAGCAATTCAATTTCGAAACCCTTAAGCCATTGGAGATCATTGGCTTGAATGACATCCTGAACAATCTGGAGAAAGCGGCCAAAGATCAGAATATTAAAGGCATCTACCTTGACCTGAGCATTGTTCCGTCTGGGCTAGCCACCATAAAGGAGATCAGGGATGCCCTCATAGAGTTCAAACAATCGGGCAAGTTCATTTTGTGTTACGCCAACATCATGGATCAGACGGCCTATTATATTGCCAGCATTGCCGACGAGATTTACATGAACCCCGAAGGCATGATCCTCTTTAAAGGGATCAATGCGGAAGTTATGTTCCTGAAAGGCACCCTTGAAAAACTGGATATCGAAATGCAGATCATCCGTGAAGGAAAATACAAAGGGGCCATAGAGCCCTTCACACGCAAGGACCTTTCGGAGGCTAACAGAGAACAGATCGATGCCCTCATCAAAGGGGTCTGGACGCAGGTGGCCGGCGGAATTGCCGAATCCAGGAACATCGATCTTTATAATCTTAACCTCATCGCCGACAATCTGGATGTAACTGATCCGAATTCAGCCCTCAAGCACAATTTTATCGATGGGATCAAATACAAGGATGAATTTAAGGAATTGCTGAAGAGCAAACTCAGTCTGGAAGAAGGTAAAGAGATCAAAACCGTTTCCATCAGCAAGTACACACATGTTACACCCCCGGAAAAGGAGAAAGAGTACACACGCGATCGCATTGCTGTTGTTTATGGTAGCGGCAACATCATTATGGGCAAGGGCAACAACCAGACGATGGGCTCCGACAAAATCGCCAGTGCAATCCGGAAGGCTCGTGAGGACGACCATGTTAAAGCCATTGTTTTCAGGGTAAATTCACCCGGCGGAGATGTGCTCGCTTCCGACATTATCTGGAGAGAAGTTAAGCTGGCTGCAGAAATAAAGCCACTGGTGGTCAGCATGGGAGATGTTGCGGCTTCGGGTGGTTACTGGGTATCCACACCTGCCGATAAAATCCTGGCCGATCCCCTTAGCATCACAGGCAGTATCGGGGTTTTTGGCATGTTTCCAAATATGCAGGATTTCTTTAACAACCTGCTTGGCATTACTTTCGATCAGGTAATGACGAATAAGAATTCTGATTTTGGATCCATCAACAAGCCACTCAGTGATTTCCAGGAGCAGCTCATCGAAAATGAGATTGACAAAATTTACAAGACCTTCCTGCAAAAAGTGGCCAATGGAAGGAATCTGGAGGTTGATTACGTCGACAGCATCGCGCAGGGCCGTGTGTGGATAGGCAGTGATGCGAAAAGGATCGGACTGGTGGATGAACTTGGCGGCTTAAAAAGATCAATCCACGTGGCTGCCGAACTGGCAGAACTCAGCAATTACCGTTTAAAGGAGTTGCCCGTTCTGAAAGATCCATTCGAGGAATTTGTGAACACCATTTTTGGAAAGCCTTCAGGCCGGATTATGCAGGCTGAACTGGGTCAGTATTATGAATATTTCCAATACCTGAAAGCCGTGTCCGAGAGCAATGGTTTTCAGGCAAGAATGCCTTTCTACATCGAGTTTAATTAAGCCTGGGCATGAAAAGGATTCCGGATTCCGGATTCCGAATTTGGAATACAGACCTGAATGCTTTTGAATACAAAAAAAATGACCGGATCTACCGGTCATTTTTTTATCCTTAATTTCTTACCAATCCGGCCTTTATCAGAAGCCCTGCAAATGATCCAGCATCAAAGTCCTTCTCTCTTCAAAGCTTAAATCATTGTTATAATTATATAATGCCTCAAGCCAGGCGCCGTACATTGCGTTGGGCAAGGCGATATATTCGAATCCGAACTTCTCTTTATTTTCGCTTACGAGCTCAATGCGTTCTTCCACTGTCTTCTGATCGAAAATTGTTGCAAAATCCGAAAGGTTATCTCCCATCAGTAAAACAATGCGATAGTTTTCGGCCACTTTTTTCCGTCTGGCATCTTTGCTGCTGCTTTCTGTTCTCATCATAAGATGTTCATCGTTGGCATTCGGGAAGTTGAATTTCTGAAGGTTACTCAGGGTGGCCTCCCGGTATATTTCTTGGCGGTTGGTGATATAAAAGACCTCGTAGCCGTTTTCGCTGGCATAGGAAAGAAAATCAACTGCACCGGAAAGAGGTTGGGCTTCGGCAGCTTCCAGCCATTCCTCCCATCTTTCCGGATAATTAATACCGCTCAGAATACACTCAGCTTCATAAGGGCTGTTGTTCAGTACGGTTTCATCGATATCCACGATTACAGCCTGCTTTTTACTCAGGCCCATACGTTTCATATCGTTCTGTATCACTTTCCTGGCCCAGTTATAGGCCTGCAAGCAAAGCGCATCTTTCTCAGCCGCTGTTTGCTGGTATAGGGTAGCCAGCAAGAGGGCCTCATTCTCATTGTTAATTTTTAGTTTTTCAGTGGAATCATCCACTTTCATAGCACAAGCGCCCAGCAGGAGTAACGCCAGCATCATGATTGGAAATCTACGTTTTTTCATCCTCATTAAATTAAATGTATAAAAAAAGTCCCGGTTTTGCGGGACTTTAAAGTTATACAATATTTCTGTTTTAGTATTACTTTTCGGAATAATCCATGGAAGCCATCCGCTGGTAGGATTTAAACCGCCATTTGGCATTGTCCTCAGCAAGTGCATCCAGCCTTTCGGCTTCTGCCGGGAAGGCCTTTTTAAGTGAGGTATACCGTATCTCGCTGTTCAGGAAATCCTGGAACTTATCCCACTTGGGTTCTTTTGAATCCAGCGTAAAAGGATTCTTGCCTTCGGCTTCCAGCAGCGGATTATAACGATAGAGGTGCCAGTAACCGGTCTCAACGGCAAACTTCTCTTCTGCCTGACTTTTGCCCATACCTGCCCGCAAACCATGGTTGATACAAGGTGAATAGGCAATGATCAGTGAGGGACCCGGGTATTCTTCCGCTTCCCTGAGTGCTTTCAGGTACTGATTATGATTGGCGCCCATGGCCACCTGTGCCACGTAAACATAGCCGTATGTCATGGCCATCATGCCCAGGTCTTTCTTCCTTATTTTCTTTCCGGATGCAGCAAATTTTGCCACCGCACCAACCGGTGTTGCTTTGGAAGCCTGGCCACCCGTATTGGAATAAACCTCGGTATCCATTACCAGTACATTGATATCATCACCTGTAGCGAGCACATGGTCGAGGCCGCCATAGCCGATGTCATATGCCCAGCCATCTCCGCCAAATACCCACACTGATTTTTTAACCAGATATTGTTTCAGATCCAGAATCTGTTTGGCGACATCACTTTTCTCTTTCTTCAGCACTGTCAGCACTTTTTCAGATGCGTCAACTGATTTTTTGGCATCCTGCATGCTGTCGATCCATTCCTGAAATGCTTCTTTTGTTTTTGCATTCAGGCCGTTTTGCATGGATTCATTCATCAGCCTTTCAATGCGCTCACGCATCTTATTAATACCTGTGGCGATACCAAATCCATACTCAGCATTGTCCTCGAACAAGGAATTGGCCCATGCCGGCCCGTGTCCGTTTGTATTGTTTCCCACATAAGGTGTGGAGGGCATGGAACCACCGTAGATGGAGGAACAACCCGTTGCATTGGCAATGATCATGCGGTCACCGTACAATTGCGTGATCAGCTTGATATAAGGAGTTTCGCCACATCCTGCACAAGCACCGTGAAATTCGAACAAGGGCTGTGCAAACTGGCTGTTTTTAATTGTTTTGTCCTTTTCAACAATGCTGTCCTTATAACTAACATTGGCTGCAAAGAAATCCCAGTTTTCAACCTCTCCCATTTGTGAATCGAGGGGTTCCATCACCAGGGCTTTTTCCTTGGCAGGACAAACATCAGCACAGTTACCGCAACCGGTGCAATCCAGCGGGCTTATCTGTATCCTGAATTTCAGGGGTGCAAATTTCCCTTTGGTATCAAGTAGTTTGACAGCTTCCGGCATTCTGGCTTCTTCTTTTTCATCCACCAGGAAAGGACGGATCACAGCATGCGGGCAAACATATGCACACTGGTTACACTGTATACAATTATCCGGGATCCATTCAGGTACATTTACGGCAATACCACGTTTTTCGTACTGGGTGGTACCTGCCGGCATGGTTCCGTCTTCCCTGTCGAGGAAGGCACTTACCGGGAGGTCATCTCCCATGAGGTGGTTGATCGGGTCCACAACATTCTTGATAAAGTCAGGAACATTTCTTTCGGCTTTCTTATCCTTGCCATCCAGTTTTGCCCATTCTTTTGGAACCTTGATTTCGATCACCTGTCCGCCTTCATCTACAGCCGCATGGTTCATATTCACAATGTCTTCGCCTTTATTTCCGAAGGTCTTTACAATGGCTCCCTTCATCTGGTCGACAGCCAGGTCGTAGGGGATCACATTCGAGATCTTGAAGAAGGCGGATTGCATGATGGTATTGGTCCTGGAACCCAGACCGATCTCATCGGCGATTTTGGTCGCATTGATGATATAGAATTTGATGTCATTCCCGGCCATAAATTTTTTCATGGAATCCGGAAGTTTTTCTTTGGTTTCTTCTTCATCCCAGATTGAGTTCAGCAGAAATGTTCCGCCTTTTTTCATTCCTCTCAGCATATCATATTTATCCAGATAGGATGGAACATGACAGGCCACAAAATCCGGCTTTCCAACCAGGTAGGAAGAATGGATCGGCTTTTCACCAAAACGCAGGTGAGAAGTGGTGATACCACCTGATTTCTTGGAATCGTAGGCAAAGTATGCCTGGCAATATTTATCGGTATTTTCACCAATGATCTTGATGGAGTTCTTGTTGGCGCCAACGGTGCCGTCACTTCCGAGTCCATAAAATTTAGCTTCAAATGTCCCTTTGGGAACTGCGCTGAATTCTTCTTTCTTCGGCAGGGATGTAAAAGTTACATCATCCACAATACCTACCGTAAACCTGTTCTTGGGTTCTTTTTGCTTGAGGTTGTCGTAAACAGCCGTGATCATTGCGGGGGTGGTATCCTTGGAACTGAGTCCGTAGCGGCCACCCACGATCAAAGGTTGAACTTTTTCATCATAAAATATATCTTTAACATCCAGATAAAGGGGTTCGCCATTGGCACCCGGTTCTTTGGTACGGTCAAGCACTGCGATCCTTTTCAGGGTCTTGGGCAGGACTTTCATGAAATACTTTTTCGAGAATGGCCTGTATAGGTGTACAGAGATCAAACCGATCTTTTCGCCTTTTGCCATCAGGTAATCGATGGTTTCTTTGATGGTATCCGTAATGGATCCCATCGCAATGACAATATTCTCTGCATCTTTTGCACCGTAATAGGTGAAGGGATGATATTCTCTTCCTGTCAGTTTGGTGATTTCCTGCATGTATTCTTCCACCAGGTCGGGAATGGGATCATAGAACCTGTTAGCTGCTTCGCGGGCCTGGAAATACACATCGGGATTCTGTGCTGTACCGCGTGTGACTGGATGTTCGGGATTGAGCGCTCTGTCGCGGAATTCCTGCAATGCTTTCCAGTCCACCAGGTGTTTCAGGTCATCCGTCTCAAAATATTCTACTTTCTGAATCTCGTGAGAAGTTCTGAATCCATCAAAGAAATGGAGGAAAGGAATCCTTGATTTGATGGCTGCCAGGTGAGCGATACCGGAAATATCCATAATTTCCTGTACGCTGCCAGTGGCAAGCATGGCAAAACCGGTATGCCTGGTGCTCATCACATCACTGTGATCGCCAAAAATCGAAAGCGCCTGTGCAGCAAGGCTTCTGGCACTCACGTGGAAAACACCCGGCAACAATTCACCGGAGATCTTATACATATTCGGGATCATGAGCAACAAGCCCTGTGAAGCAGTAAATGTTGAGGTTAATGCACCTGATTGCAGAGAACCGTGAACCGCTCCCGAAGCACCGCCTTCAGACTGCATTTCGGTAACCCTTACGGTCTCTCCAAATATATTTTTCCGGCCATATGCAGACCATTCATCGATATACTCCGCCATCGTTGAGGAGGGTGTGATCGGATAAATGGCCGCGACCTCGCTGAACATGTATGCAACATGGGAAGCAGCGTAATTTCCATCACAAGTTAAAAATCTCTTCTTTTTTTCCATAATCTATTTATTTTTAACACTTTAAGAAGTCATTTTGATACTGACCAAAATTCAGCACGAAATTAATAAATTAAATCCTCGCCTGGATCGTTTTCAATCTAAATTCAAGCCGGAAAGCCTTTATTTATAATGAATTTAGATTACCTGCTCATCTATATTTTCATCAATTTTTAAGTACTTTTACGTTCGTTAAATATTTTTGAAATTATTAAAACTGATCATTATGAGTCTGGAGACAAAATATCTTGGTTTAAGCCTGAAAAACCCCATCATCGTTGGAGCCAGCAACCTGGTTACAGACCTGGACATACTCAAGAAACTGGAAGAAAATGGGGCGGCTGCCATCGTTTATAAATCATTGTTTGAAGAACAGATACAACTGGAAGGACTGGAACAGCAGTCCCATGTTGATGAATACGGCGACCGGCATGCAGAAATGGGATCGCCTTTCCCGGATATGAATCATGCAGGTCCGGAAGAGTTTTTGCATAACCTCAGGAAAGCAAAAGAAGCTGTCAGCATCCCGTTGATCGCCAGCCTGAATTGTGTTTATGAAGAAACCTGGATCGAGTTTGCAAGGAAAATACAGGAAACCGGCGTGGATGCCCTGGAGCTGAATTTTTATGCAGTGCCCAAAGAGCTTGATGTAATGGGCAAGGCCATTTCTTCTGAACAATTTGATATACTGGAAGCCATTGTCGATAAAGTGGATATTCCGATCAGCGTAAAGCTGAGCCCTTATTATACCAATACCCTGTACATCATCTCCGAGATGGATAAAAAAGGCGTGCAGGGGTTTGTGATTTTCAACAGGCTTTTCCAGCCCGACATTGACCTTGAAAAGGAAAAACACCATTTCCCGTACAATCTCAGCAACCCCGAAGATAACCGGCTTGCGCTCAGGTTTTCAGGTTTGCTGTATGACATGATCAAGGCCGACATCTGTGCCAACAGCGGGATATACACCGGGCAGGATGTACTGAAGATGATCATGGCCGGAGCCGATGTTACCCAAGTGGTGAGCACCCTTTATAAAAATGGTCCCAAACAAATTGGCAAAATGCTCAAGGAAATGGAAGAATGGATGGACAAGAAGGGCTATAAGAATCTGGATGATTTCAGGGGAAAGCTTTCCCGCAAGAAGCTGAAAGATCCCTTTACCTATAAAAGAGCACAATATGTTGATATTCTGATGAGGTCTGAAGAGATCTTTAAAAAATATCCCATCGTTTAAACGGGGCTTACACAACCAAATTAAGAAAATTGGCCGGGAGCAATTCCGGCCTTTTTTTTAATTCAATAACACATTCCCTGCCCACTCATAGGTCATTAACTCACCACTCACAATTCACAACTCACAATTCAAAATTCAAATTCAACATTAATTCACCACTAACCACTCTCACCTCATCCACAAAGATCCATGCCTTGTTGCCGGCGCCAGGGTGCCAGTCGGGACAACTGCCGATATTTTCAGCCACGATCCTGGCATAACGCGCCTTTTTGTTGATACCGCCAAAAACAAATTCTTCGATGATACCTCCAGTCGCCAGTGGATCAATCGTATTTTCGATGCTGCCGATATGTTTGTAATTCTTACCGTTCGCTGAAAGATAAAAATGAACCCGTTCAGGCATGAAGATCCATGATTTTTGATCCTGCAGGAACTCCGCTGCAATGGTTTCCACATTCATCTTATCACCCAGGTCAATAATTACTTCAAAATCTACACCATGATAGCCCTGCCAGCCAAAAGATCGAAAATCTTTTTCACCATGGATACCGTCTATCAGGGCAACATCACCACCCCCGGTGTACTGGGGATCGTATTTTTTGGGGATGATCACACTGCGACCATCCTCTATTTTATTAAAAGTTGCTTCTGCCACCGGGCTGTCCTCTATGCCTTCCCTGCTGGCAAATGCCTTAAAAGTTGTGCTTTGATCAATCTGCACCGGGCCATTGTACCTGATGGAATGCCTGTCAGGGCTCGAGCCATCAGTGGTGTAATAGATCACGGCATCATCCAGGTAATTCTCAATAATGATCTCCAGTTTTTGTGTAAAAGCGTGGGATTCTGCATTAAAATAGGGTGCCGGTGCTTGCGGATAGTCTTTGATGGCCGTTACAGGATAATCCCCCTCTGCGCTGCCCCAGGTCTTGTTGGGGGTATTGCCCATAACAAAACTGAGTTTACCTCCTTTCAGGATATCCTCATGAGTCAGGTAAGATTTGTTGTATTCATGATCATCCAGACTGGCTGACTGAATATAAAAGTTTTGTTTACTGAGCTCTTTGGCTTCGATCACAAATTCCTTCCCGTTTTCCAGCTGAATGCTCACTTTTTCAAACTGCGGGGTTCCGATGGCATACTCCGGCTTTCCGGGTGCCACCTGGTAAAATCCCATGGCACTCATCACATACCAGGCCGACATCTGACCGCAATCCTCATTTCCACAGAGTCCGTCTTCCGCAGCGGTGTATTGCTCATTGCAGATACGCTGAACGATCTCCTGGGTCTTCCAGGCCTCACCTGCATAATCATACAAATAAGCCATGTGATGGCTTGGTTCGTTGCCATGCGCGTACTGGCCGATCAGGCCGGTAATGTCGGATTGATGCCGCCCACTAAGGCCGGTACCAGCATTGAACATGGCATCCAGCTTTTCAACAAAGCTTGCTTTGCCCCCATAAAGATCGATCAGGCCGGATATATCCTGCGGGACAAAAAAGTTGTATTGCCAGGTGTTGGCTTCGGTCAGGGTAAAATTCACCTCTGTGGGATCAAAAGGTGAAATGAACATCCCGTTCCTTTTCCCCCGCATGAAGCCTGTTTCCGGGTCAAAAATATTTTTATAATTCTGCGCACGCAGGATGTATTTTTCATAAAGGTTTTCAAACCCCATCTCTTTAGCCATCAGGGCGATGCACCAGTCATCGTAAGCATACTCCAGGGTTCTGGAAACTGACTCCCCTTCTTTATCGGCCGGAATATAACCAAATCTCTTATAGTACTTCAGTCCGAAGTGGTCCTGCATGGCACTTTTGCGGCTGGCATCAAAGGCCTGCCTTGTATCAAAATCCCGCATACCTTTCATATAGGCATCCACAATAACCGGTACGGCATGATAGCCGATCATACAATTTGTTTCATTACCGGCAAGCTCCCAGACCGGCAGCAGGCCGCCCTTTTCATACTGGTCTAGCATGGTCCTGATAAAATCATTGCTGATGGAGGGCTCCAGGATCGTCATCAAGGGATGCTGGGCCCGGAAGGTATCCCAGAGGGAAAAAACAGTATAAGCTGTAAATTTGTTACTTGTATGGATAGCACCGTCGTGGCCTCTGTACCGGCCGTCCATATCCTGGAAAAGATTGGGTGCGATGTAAGTATGGTAAAGAGCGGTGTAAAAAACCTTCATCTGTTCGGGATCTCCTTTAACCCTGATCTTTTTCAGTTTCTCTTCCCAGGCTTCGCGGGCCTGCTTTTTCACTTTGTCAAAATCCCAGCCGGGGATCTCCTCCTCCAGATTCTTTTGGCGCCACTTACATCCACAAATGAGATCCCGACTTTCACCAGGAGTTCATCCGGGGCACTCTCAAAATATCGCACAAAGGCCTTGATCCTGTCTCCATATACCTTTTGTTTCGTCCTGCGGATTGCATTTCCGCTCTTCACTCCGAAATCATCAAAAGGCTCACTAAATTCAGCATAGAAGAAAACACGCTGATCATCCGCCCAGCCATCGGTTTTCCGGATCCCGGTCACCACGCGATCACCCACAAATTGAATTTCCAGGAAATCAATCTTATCGGTGGTAACACCTTCAAAAATATCCATGATCACATTTACCGTATCTGCATCCGGGAAGTTGTAGCGATGAAAGCCTGTACGCTTGCTCGCACTCAATTCAACATCAATATCATAGTCGAGCAGATTGACGGAATAATAACCTGGCGAGGCACTTTCATTTTCATGACTGAATCGTGAACGATAGCCTGATTCGGGATCTTTTTCAGTTCCAGGCTCAAGTTGCAAATTCCCTGTGGTTGGCATAAACCGGATATCCCCATAATCCCCGACACCTGTTCCGCTGAGATGTGTATGGCTGAAACCCATGATGGTACTATCGGAATAATGATAACCGGAACAACCGTCCCAGCTGTCTTTCCGGGTATCCGGACTGAGCTGCACCATGCCGAATGGCAGGGTGGCGCCGGGAAAAGTATGGCCATGGCCACCGGTACCAATGAAAGGATCCACAAAATCCAACGCCTCCTTTTTACGGGAACAGGAGCTGAAGATAATGGATAAAACAACAAACAGGGGCAATATCTTTTTCATACCAGTTTATTTTTGTGAATACAAATTTAAGGCTTTGGCGGGAATCTTGAAGAAAATTTAAGATAACATCCGACACTTCCATCCGGATATTTATCGGGATAGCTTTTCTTTGTCGTCAGGATAATTCAGCGTTTCACCTTTTAGGTTTAGGAATTATCCGGGCTAAATCTCAAAACATAAAAATCCCCGCCCAACCGGGCAGCTGGTCTCGGCGGGGAATACCAGACGCATTCTATTATTTTTGACTACCTGTCTGTGCGGAATTCAGGTTAATTACTTCAATAACTTCCCATCCTTCAGCTTTTCACCATGTTGCCGCATGAACCACTCAGCATCGGGTTTAATCACCTTGAACACTTCATCAACGGGCATAGCCTGTTTCATCGAAAAGCGATCGGAATAGTTGGTGAATACCATTTCCTTATCACCATCGTTGAAAACATACAAGGTGGCATTGATATTGGGCACTTCATAAATCGTCAGGCTTTTGAGCCTTTCCGTTTTGAATTCCCCGGGCAATTGCTGCAGCTCATCACCAATGGCACTGTTCATCATGCCTACTACACCCCAGCCTTGCTTGAAATTGTTTATCTCAATCAGGGTAATGATGTTGCCCTGCATGCCCAGCGGAGTCACATAATATTTCATGCTTGGTTTTAATTCACGCATGCTGCTGATGTTTTCTTTTTCGAGCAAGGTATTGAAATCCACCTGGTAATATTTGAGATTGGCCATGGGTTGCGCCTTTGCAAGCTGGTCAGGCGAAAGCTTGAACTTGAATTGTTCTCCCTGTTTGAGGATTTCCATCAGGTCTGATTTTGCTTTTTGAACGGCCTCATCCGGCCTTTCATAATACTTTTCCTGTGCCGAAAGATTCATTGATACACTGAATATAATGATCCAAAGGACGACAAATATAGATTTAATTCTTTTCATTTTTCTCATGTTTTATTGGTTCGTATTACTTCTTTTCGATATTATACCATGTGCTCCAATGTGTTGCCGATCCGGCCGGATTTTCATATTGAGCATAGGTAATAATGCGCTCGGCTCCATTGCACGGACTCCAGGGATCGTTCAACACAACATAATCGGTCCCACCGATCGTCAGGTAACCTTTAATAACGACCACATGTCCCACAACACCGGGTGTGCCGTAAGCATACCCCATGGGTTTTTTAGAACAATAGATCTGTTTGCGGACATCGGTCCAGCTCAGGGCTGTACCCGATTCATTGAATTTTACACCGGCATAATCCAGCTCAAGCCAGCCGGGAGTATTGCAGTCGTCGGTTTTTGGACAAGCTGATCCATCATTTTTAGGATCACAGCAATTGGTCTTTCCAAAGCGATGATTGGCCAGGTCGCACTGGGTCACAAAGATTCCCAGATGTTCTGCAAGCATTTGTGTGGTAGCTGCCCAGCACCAGTTGTTGGTCTCCTGTGGTCTCAGGTTATTGGGTACACTGCCAGTGATCTCCGGTTCGCAGATACAACCGGCTGCAAATACGATGAACATGATACTGATAAATAGTATTGACAATTTGGTTTTCATAAAGCATTGATTTTTGGTTAATAATTATTGCTGTTGCAGGGGAGATGTATCTGATGATCTGGTTCTGGTTGTATGGCATCCTGAGTTAATGTCAGGATGCCTGCTCAAATGAAATCATTCTTGCCCAGAAAATGAATACAACATGGTTTTGCAAACAATAAAAAATGCATATTGCTTAAATTTGACATTCTGCTTTGGGGGAGCTATAAGAACTTATCTTAAGAGGAACATCAGGTATTCATATCTATTTATTCCGAAAAACAGAAAAGGTAACTCATTTTTCAGCAAAATTTTTCCTGTTTATTCCACGATCACTTCATCAGCCATGATACAGGCTTGCTTCCCATGCTCAGGATGGCCTGGCGGACACTTTTTGATATTTTCGGCGGTAATCATGATATACCGGGTTTCTATCCAGGGGTAATCCATCTGATATTCCATGATTTCAGCCTGCTCACCCGGTTCATGCTGTTTATATTTTACTTCGCCCACTTGTTTGTAATTGATATCATTTCCTGAATAATAGAATTTCACGATGCGGGGCATAAAGATATGTGCCTGGGGAAAATTCATAAAATTGATGGTAACAGATTCCACATAATGAAAGTCTCCCAGGTCGATCACCAGGTTCATGTCAAAACCTTTAAATCCCAGCCACTGACCGCTCATATAATTTTCATTTCCCAGGATGCCATCCAGCAAAACCGGGGAGGCATCCATGGAAAGGGCTTCGCCCGAGTATTTCCGGAGTTCTGAATTTTTACCGATCGCCTGATGCAGGACAATACGGTTCTTCACTACACCGCTGACCAGCTCACCCATTTCAAAGATCCCGTATTGTATATCCTTGCTTTTGCTGAGCTCGAAGGCTTCAATAAAAACAGGATCATCGCTCGATAGTTCATCACCATTCAGGGTATAATAGACCGTTGATCCCGGCTGATCCGGTTCAAGGTTTACAAAGAGTTTTCCGCTCGTGTCTTTTCTTGTGCTGATCCGAATAATCTCCTGTTCCGTATCAAGTATCCGGATTTTATCTCCGGATGGAAAGGCTTCCGCTTTGATCTCCTGGCCTGGCGAGATACTTTGTGAGTGGCCTCCGCTGGCCAAAAATATTAAAATTATAATGAAGAAATTGAATTTATGATATGTGAGCATTGAACAGCAGTTGGCTAATTATTTCAAGTTTTTTTTTTAGAATCCACGCGATGCTGCAAAGATATAAAGGATTTGAAAATTGCTTGCCGTGAAATCAACACGGGGCTCAATCTTCTTTCAACAAAGACGCTGAATCAATCAGCCGGTTTCCATCTTTGTTGTGTAAAGCAAAGTTAAAACCGCTGTGGACAGCATAAGCACCATAATCTCCATCCGGGGCCAGGGCCAAAAATCCAACCTGTCCTTTATCGTAAGCTTTTACTTTTTTGGAGATCCTTAGCACCGCATCTTCGCAGGCTTCCTGTGCAGAAGCTCCCTGGCGCATATTTTCTACCACCAGAAAACTCCCCAGGGTTTTCATTACCATTTCGCCGTGCCCGGTTGCAACTGCCGCCCCGACATCACCGTCAACATAAAGTCCGGCCCCGATGATGGGAGAATCCCCTACCCTGCCGTGCATTTTATAAGCCATTCCACTGGTGGTGCATGCACCCGCCAGCCTGCCTTCTTCATCCACTGCGATCATGCCGATGGTATCATGATTTTCTACGTTGATGACCGGCTCGTATTTGGATTTTACTTTCCATTTCAGCCAATCCTGCCTGGATTTCTCCGTAAGCAGGTTGACGATCTCGAAGCCATTTTCCAGGGCAAACTGCTTTGCCCCTTCACCGGCGAGCATCACATGCGGTGTTTTTTCCATTACCAGGCGGGCAACCGAAATGGGATGCAGTATACCTTCGAGGAAGCAAACCGAACCGCAGTTTCCCTGTTCGTCCATGATGCAGGCATCCAGGGTAACATGGCCATCCCGGTCGGGAAGACCACCCAGACCAACACTCTGTCCCTCCGGATCTGCTTCGCTCACCATAACGCCCTTTTCCACGGCATCCAGTGCATTGCCATGATCGCCCAGCATATTCCAGGCAGCATGGTTGGCTGCAATTCCATGGTTCCAGGTAGACATTACAAGCGGCAGGCTGCTTTTACCACCAGCAAGCCCTGTGAAGACTTTCCGGCTTCCATGTGAAAGTTTCTGCAGGCTGAAGGCGCCCAGTGTGGCCAGTCCGGTATTTCTGATAAATTTTCTTCTGTTTGCCATGATCCTGAATTTGTATGCTCAATAATAATAACGACACTGTTTCAATCGGATGGTTCGCCCGGAATGAAATCATTCAGGTAAACATCGGCATGGGTATCCAGTCCGTTAAAGATCAGCTCAATATTATCTTTTTCCAGGAGGGCAGGACCAACATCAAAACGGGTTTCATAAACCCAGCTTCTCTCCCCGATCCATTGCAGTGAATCTTCATTGGAAGCATAGGTTGGATCGGGAATGAGTTTGTTTTCCAGGAGATCGAGGTGGATCAGGCCAGGAACCCGGGCAGGATAAGAGTCTTCAGAGTTTAACGCGGAAAATGTCCAGTGATCAGTAATGCTGCGGGTGAATGGTAGGTCATTTTTTTCATTTAAGCCGGGAATCAGCATATAAGCTATCCATATCAGCAGGATAATGATCAATATACGGCCGGTCCACTTTCTCGCTTGCATAATAGCTTGCATGCGAAATTAAACAGAATTCATAAATATTCGGCCTGATTGTGCAAACAAGCTTATTTTTGTTCCCATGATCTATCCCGAAGGTTTTGAAAACAAGATTGGTTTTGACCAGATCAGGTTATTGATTAAAGACAGGTGCCTGAGTGAGCTGGGAGAGGAATATGTTGACAATATTTCTTTTTCGGATGATTTTGAAAAAATCAGCTATGAACTGAATACTACCAACGAATTCAAAAAACTGCTGGAGCTCAAAGCAAATTTCCCGGCCCAGGATTACCTGAACCTGTCTCCGGAACTGAACCGCCTGAAACTGGAGGGAACAGTAATAGAACTGGAAAAACTTTTCGACCTGAAAGTGTCTTTGAGGGTCCTCACCGAGATCATCCATTACCTGAAAAAAATTGACCGGGAGGATTATCCCCTGCTGGCCGGGCTGGTCATCGAACTTTTCGATCCCGAAGAGATCTATAAAAGGCTCGAACAGATCATGGACGAAAAGGGGGGCATCCGCGACAAAGCTTCATCAACACTGGCTGAAGTACGGAAAAAACTCGGCAGCAAAAAGGGAGAGATCAACGGTCGCATGCAAAAAACACTGAAGGAAGCCAAGTCGGCAGGCTGGACAAGCAAGGATGCCGAACCTACCATACGGGGCGGCCGGCTGGTCATTCCCGTGGGTGTAGCGCACAAGAGGAAATTGCAGGGATTTATCCATGATGAATCGGCCTCCGGGCAAACCGTATTCATCGAACCGGCCGGGGTGTTTGATGCCAATAATGATATCCGGGAACTTGAAAATGCCGAACGCCGGGAGATCAACAGGATACTGGCCGCCTTTACCGACCGGATAAGGCCTCAGCTGCAGGAGTTACTGAGTTTGTATGAGTTTCTCGGACAGGTGGATTTTATGCGGGCAAAGGCTAAATTAGCACTGGACCTGGATGCGGCCAGGCCAATATTGCTTGAGGATCCCGAAATTGACTGGATCGACGCCCGCCATCCTTTGCTCTTTTTCAGTTTCCAGTCACAGAATAAAAAGGTGGTTCCACTGAGCATACAGATTAACAAAGAGCAAAGGATAATGATCATTTCAGGACCGAATGCAGGAGGTAAATCAGTTTGCCTGAAAACCGTGGGACTGATCCAGTACATGATACAATGCGGAATCCCTGCACCCATGAAAGCCGAATCCAGAAGCGGCATCTTTCAAAAGATCTTTATCGATATCGGGGATGAGCAGTCTCTGGAAAACGACCTCAGCACATACAGCTCCCACCTGTTGAATATCAAACACTTTGTGGAAAACCTTGATCCCGGCAGCCTCTTCCTCATTGATGAATTTGGCGCGGGTACAGAGCCCCAGCTCGGAGGTGCTATTGCCGAATCCGTGCTGGAAAAAATCAATGAAACCGGAGCTAAGGGTGTGATCACCACACATTATGCCAACCTCAAGATTGCTGCAGATGAATTATCGGGCGTAGCCAATGCGGCCATGCTTTTTGACTCTGAAAACCTGGAGCCATTGTATATCCTCAAAGCCGGCATACCAGGCAGTTCTTTTGCTTTCGAGATCGCCAGGCACATTGGTTTTCCTTCGGCCATTCTGGATGCTGCCATTGAGAAAACCGGAACCACCCAACTGGATTTCGAAAAACAATTGCAACAACTGGAAAAGGATAAACTGGATATCGACAAAAAGAAAACAGAACTTAGAGTGGCCGATGATTTCCTGGCTGAAATGATATCCAAATACGAAAAACTGAAGGAGGAACTGGAGCGGTCGAAAGTGGAGATCCTGAAAAATGCCAAAGAAGAAGCACAAAGCATTATTTCCGGTTCCAATAAGTTGATTGAAAATACCATCCGGGAGATCCGCGAAATGCAGGCCCAGAAAGATAAAACCAAGGAACTCCGGAAAAAGGTGGACGCAGAAAAGAAGAAAATCGAGAAGATCCCCGAAAAACCGCAGAAGCGGAAAGCAGAAAAGAAAAAACCACCGGCAGTGGGTGGGCCCATCAGAAAAGGAGATTTTGTAAGGATCGAAGGGCAGGACAAAACCGGTGAAGTGGAAAGTGTGAAGGATAAACAAGCCATGGTTTCCTTTGATTCATTCAAACTGAACATCTCCCTCAACAAGCTTCATAAGGTGGATAGCCCAGCGGGGAATGAAAAAACCAGGACCAAAAAATACGGCCCTATCCTGAATGATATGCGCCAGAAAATGGAGGATTTCAAATCCACCATCGATTTACGCGGAGAGCGGGCCGAAGAAGCCATTGCACAGATCAGGAATTACATTGATGACGCCATATTGCTGAACATCAAAGAAGTGCAGATCATTCACGGCAAAGGAAGCGGGATCCTTCGTGAAGCTATCCGGGATTACCTCAGAACGGTGGATGAAGTGCAAAGCTTCACTGATGCACACCCTGACCGGGGCGGGCATGGGATTACGATCGTTACTTTCTCCTAAAATCACAAATCCAAATTTTTGTTGACTTCGGGCCTTGGTGGCAATAACACCTTTGGCATTTAGGAATTTTTAACAAAGAACACATATGGTTTTTTACATGTATTTTTGTACTTTTGTTGCATGCAAAAAATCAAAGCATTTTTCAAAACTAACTTTTCATTAATATCGGTCATAGGCCTTGTTATTGGAGCTGTTGGTGGTTATCTCTATTATCATTTTATCGGCTGCAACTCCGGCTCCTGTGCCATCACCTCCAATCCGTTTATGAGCGTGCTTTGGGGTGCACTGATGGGTTACCTTGTTTTCGACATGTTCAAACCCAAAGCAAAAATTGAAAAAGATCAATCAGAAGAAAGTTCTGCCTGAATCTTTTTGGGCAATCCTGCCACGATCAGATCATAGGAATGATCGATCAGTTCTTTCAGGAAAGCACCATCTATACCGGCTTCGAAAATAACCGTATTCCATTGTTGCTTATTCATATGATAGCCCGGCAGGATAAATTCATGATGTTCCCGCAGATCGATGGCCCGTTGGGGGTCGCATTTCAAATTGATGCGTTTTTGTTCCAGGCTGAGTAAAGCAAACATTTTCCCGGCAACCTTGAATACAAGGGTATCCTCATTGAAAGGAAAACCCTCTGTAACCATTTTCTTCGAAAGACAATATTCGCGGATTTGTTCGATGTTCATTACTTATTTGTATTGTTCGATTACTCGATTTTTTCGGCCTTCAGCCGGGGATCCTCGTTCATAGGACGGGGTTCGATTGTTTGTTGTTCGCAAAAGTAATTACAAGCGGATAAGCCAACAAGAAATAAAAGGAAACATTGCGCACAATTTACTTGTTTTTGACTCAAATTGCTTATTTTTGCAGAAACATGCAAGAAATTGCCAGACCGTTAGGCATTTGATTAACAAGATGTTAAAAATAGGGAGGGCAATTTTTTTCATGTTATCATTGTATTAGGACTTAAAGGATTTCATTATGTCGATACGTTTAAAGAGTGCAGATCTTAAAAAGAGGATGCGCGATGCACTTCAGGGCGGGGGTTCCAAAGCAATTGAAAAACAAAAAGCAATTGGAAAATTAACGGCCCGCGAAAGAATTATCGCCTTGCTCGATCCCAATACCTTCCACGAATATGATCTCTTTGTTGAACATGCCGCCAAGGATTTCGACATGGACAAAAAATATTTGCCCGGTGATGGTGTAATTACCGGAACCGGTCTGATCAGCGGACACCCTGTTTGCATTTATGCACAGGACTTTACCGTTGCCGGCGGCTCCCTGGGATGGATGCATGCCAAAAAGATCACCAAAATTATGGATCATGCCATGCGCCTGAAGATCCCAATCATCGGGATCAATGATTCGGGGGGTGCCCGGATCCAGGAAGGTGTCAATTCACTGGCCGGATACGGGGAGATTTTTTACCGCAACACACAGGCTTCCGGCGTGATCCCGCAAATTTCCGTTATCCTTGGGCCCTGTGCCGGGGGCGCTGTATATTCACCGGCTCTCACGGATTTCGTTTACGTGGTCGACAAGATCTCCAAGATGTTCATCACCGGCCCTGAAGTGATCAAGACCGTGCTGGGTGAAGAAGTTTCGATGGAAGAGCTGGGTGGTGCCAAGGTACACAGCGAGATTACAGGGAATGCTCATTTTTATTCCGAGAGCGAGCAGGATTGTTTCGATCAGATCAAGGAACTGATCACTTTTATTCCCTGGAACAATGCTAAAAAGGCCGATTCATTTCCCAAGAAACCTCCTAAAACGAGGAAATACAAAATTGAAAGCATCATCCCCACAGACCCTCGCCAGCCATACGATGTACGTGATGTGATCCGGGCACTATCCGATGATTCTGAATTCCTGGAGATCCAGGAAAGATTTGCCGCCAACATCGTGATCGGTTTTGGCCGCCTGAACGGGGAAACGGTTGGCTTCGTTGCCAACCAGCCACTGGTATTGGCAGGCGTACTGGATGTGGATTCTTCCGATAAGGCAGCCCGCTTCATCCGTTATTGCGACGCCTTCAACGTTCCCCTGGTTACCCTGGTCGATCTCCCGGGCTACCTGCCTGGCGTTGACCAGGAACATGCCGGTGTAATCCGCCACGGAGCCAAGATATTGTATGCATATTCCGAGGCAACCGTGCCAAAAATCACCGTCATACTACGAAAAGCTTATGGCGGAGGATATATTGCCATGTGCTCACATCACCTGAGAGCGGATTTCGTTTTCGCATGGCCAACGGCAGAAATTGCCGTTATGGGCCCGGAAGGGGCAGCCAACATTATTTTCCGCAAGGAGATCATGGGCGCCAAAAATCCGGATGAAGTAAGAAAGCAAAAAATCGCAGAATACAAGAAAAAATTTGCCAACCCTTATGTAGCAGCAGCTTACGGCTACATTGACGCCGTTATTGAACCGGGTGAGACCAGAAAAATGCTTCTGCATGCCCTGGAGATCTCCCAGTCAAAATCCATACAAACGCCGAATAAAAAACATGGGATTCCACCCTTTTAATCCTAAATCGAGTTGCTATGAGCAGTGAAGAAGAAAAAGTGGAAAACACGGAAAATACTGACAACACAGAATATACAGAATTCGAAATACTGAATATTGATTCCATCCTGTACAAGACCACTTTAACAAAAAAATTCCGCAACCGCAAGGTTTTCAAGGATCTTGAACGGGAAAAGGTGACTGCATTTATTTCGGGCACCGTAAGGAAAGTTTATGTTAAAAAGGGGAAAAAGGTGAAAGAAGGCGACAAGCTGCTGATCCTGGAGGCCATGAAAATGAGGAATGTGATCAAATCACCCATGCAGGGAAGAATAAAGAATATTTATGTGGAAAAAGATAAACGTGTTGCGAAGGATCAGTTGCTGATCGAAATTGAATAAGGAGTCATGGCTTAAAAAGCCTGTTGGTGCGCTCGATAAAATCACGGATTTCATCCCTTCCTTTGGCATTTTTTGCAGATGAGAAATACATTTGCGGCAATTCCGCCCAGGTCTTAAGTAATTCTCCCTTATATTTCTCAATATTAATGTTAAACTCATTCAGCGAAAGTTTATCCGTCTTGGTAAAAACAAGGATAAAGGGAAGCTCAGTCATGCCCATCCATTCCAGGAGGTCCTGATCTGTCTGCTGCATGGGCAGCCTGGAGTCGATCAAAATGAAGGTGCATAAGAGATTCTTCCGCTTGACCAGGAACTGCTGGATCATTTTCCCCCATTTTTCCCGTTCACTCTTCGAACGTTTTGCAAATCCATAACCCGGCAAATCGACCAGGTACCAACTATTGTTGATGAGGAAGTGGCTGATCAAAGTGGTCTTACCCGGGGTTCCGGAAATTTTTGCCAGTTTCCGCCTTCCGGTCAGCATGTTGATCAGGGAGGATTTGCCCACATTGGAACGGCCAATGAAAGCATACTCCGGCTTATCGGCCGGGGGACATTCTTTAACATCCACACAACTGCTGATATATTCTGCGCTCAGGATATCCATCAGGATTGTTGTTCTTTTTTATAGGTTGCGATGTGCCGGTCTTTCTTGAAATCGTAAATATCTTCTATGGTCACCAGAATCCCGGTTTCCTCCACATTGCCGAAATGCTCATTCAAAGTGGTCCCGAAAGTACGCATGGTGGCCGAGAGGGTCATATAAGCATTGATCAGCGGAGGGATGCCTTCATTGAGCTGCCTGACCTTGTTCACCAGGATCTTGTAATCCTCATCGAAGTTACATCCTGTAAATATGTTGTTGAGGATTTTTTCATCAGTTTCCAGCAGAAGGGGTTCTCTCGGTGTGATGAGATTGTCTGCATCCGGAAAATTGTGTTGAAGGAAAAACAGGACCAGATCGCGTGCAAGCCTGTCGTACTGGGGGTACATTGTCACCTTACCGAACAGATATTTTACATCCGGGTTGTCGATCACAATGGCACCCAGGCCGTCCCATAAATTATCAAGGGAGTACATCCCCTTGCGGAGATTGTAAGTCGGCTGAAAATTAGGCTGCACAAAAGATCTTCCGAGTTCAATGGAATAGGGCATGAATTCCTGAACAAATTTATCAGAGATCTTAAAGAGCCGGGAAGTAGGGGTTTGTACGTCCTTTCCTTTGGAAGAACGGATCATTTCTTTGCCATGCATGAAGCGGTAACCCCCTGTGATCTCCCTTTCCCGGGGATTCCAGACAATAAGTTGTTTGAAGGGGGGCTGTGCTGTATCGTATGCATCCAGATCGATGGTTTTGCCGGTACCGCCACCTGCTTCACGGAATGTGATCTCACGCAAACGCCCCACTTCCTTCATAAGGTGGGGGCTGTTGTGATGATCGAATATATATATTTCGTTATGACCATTGTTGGTATTCCTGACAAAAATTTCATCTGTCAGCTCCTGCTCAAGCAGTTCAACATCTACCGGGGATATGATCGTTTCCATATGATCTTTTTTTACTGCAATTTTTGATTATACCATGCAACGAAACTTTTTGTTTCACCTCCTGCCAATTCATACACATAATCCTGCAAAATTAATGCCCATTCCGCATCTTTGTGCCGGCGGTCGAAAAACCTGTAATCAACGGCTTCACCGATGAAGATATTGATGTCTTTATCGTATTGTTTGTAGGTTTCATCAACCAGGTATAAGCATCTCAATATTGGCTTTGATCTTCAGTGCTTTCCGGATGTTTGCCAGGCGATAGAAAAAATTGGTATTTCTTCCATTGATATGAACCGGCACTACATGCCTTTTAAATCTCTTGGCCTTGCTCAGGAAAGTCTTTTTCCAGGGAATATCCCGGATCATGCCCTTTTGCTTGCGCGAAACCAGACCCGCCGGAAAATAAAGCAGTAGCTTATCGGATTCAAAGGTCTCATTGATGACCTTTACATTTTCCGCATTGCTTCCATGTTTGTTAATGGGGATGAAAAGGGGCCTCAGGTTTTCAATATTCATCAGCAGATCGTTTACCGGAAAAACCAGGTCCTGCCGCACCCTGCCAAGTACATGCATAAAGGCGATCGCATCCAGCCCGCCAAGCGGATGGTTGGATGCCACAATATAGCGTTCGTCCTGCCTGATGTTCTCCAAACCTTTCACATGAACATTCGCATTGAAATCCCGGATGATGGCATCCACAAAATCCAGCCCGTAAAGATCCCTGTGACGCGCCACGAAATCATTCAACTGATCTTCATGTACCACCCTCCGCAGATAATTGATCACAAAAGAAGGGATCAGTTCAAAAAGGGCCGGGTTCTTGTCCCGGAACACCTTCCTGATGTCGATGAATTTTTCATCCTTTCGCATATCCTCTTTGTTTGCGGAGCTTGCCATTCACAATAAATTAAGAATGCAAAATTAAGGATAATAAGTTAATCCGGAACCACACCGCTGTGCGGCAAATTTACCCTGGCGTCATGTCAACTCCTCTTTTTTGTTAAAAAGTATTGGAAGAAGAAGACCCGAATCCTACCCCTTTCATTCTTAAGACTTTAAAAAATAAGTCAGAAATTTACAGGCTGTTTTAGGTAACTATTTATTAACAATGTGGTAAAAAGTGGTAAAAAGTGGTTTTTTCTTTTGTATATTTACACCATTAAATCGACATGAGCACGGTAAATTTAATAGGGACGCATGATTGCAAAGTTGACACCAAAGGAAGGTTTTTGTTTCCTTCAGGTTTCAAGGGGCAACTCTCTGAGGAGCTGTCGAATGGCTTTGTAATCAAACGGAGCATTTTCAGAAAATGCCTGGAGTTGTATCCCATGCATGAATGGACAAGCGAGAGTGAGCGGATCAATCGCTTGAACCGCTTCAAGCAGAAAAATGTCGATTTCATCAGGAAGTTCATGGCCGGTGTGAGGAAGGTGGAACTCGACGGAACGGGCAGGCTGCTCATTCCCGCGACCTGATCAAATATTCCGGGATCCGGAAAGAGATCGTACTGGCCTCGGTGGTCAACAAGATCGAGATCTGGGAAAAGAATGAATATGAACAGGCAGTAGACTATGATCCTGATGAATTTGCCGGACTGGCAGAAGAAGTAATGGGGGATGTAGAAACAGAATAACAAAAGAATATGTACCACAAGCCCGTAATGTTGCATGAGGCGATTGAGGGACTGGCCATCAAGCCGGATGGGACCTTTGTCGATGCAACTTTCGGGGGCGGAGGTCACGCAAAAGAGATCCTGAATAAACTGGAAAACGGCAACTTGCTTGGTTTCGACCAGGATGAGGACGCCATGCAGAATGCATTCGATGATGAACGTTTTACTTTTGTGAATGCCAATTTCAGGTTCCTGAAAAATTTTCTGCGATTTTATAAAGCCATTCCTGTCGATGGCATACTTGCTGACCTGGGTGTTTCATCCCATCAGTTTGATACTGCCGAGAGAGGATTTTCGACCCGTTTTGAGTCCGGGCTGGATTTCAGGATGGACAGGCGGATCAGTAAGGATGGAAAAAAGGTGATCAATGAGTATTCGGAGCATGAACTGAAAAACATTTTTCGCCAGTATGCCGAGATCAGCAATGCAGCCCGGCTGGCCAGGCAGATCGTGGCAGAACGCAAGGAAAAGCCCATTCACACCAGCAGCGAACTGGCAGACATTGCAAAAAGATTTGCCAGGAAATCACAGGAAAACAAATTTTTGGCCCAGGTTTTCCAGGCCATCAGGATAGAGGTAAATGATGAACTGAAGGTTTTGAAGGATTTTCTTAAGCAGTCATATACTGTATTGAAGCCGGGTGGTCGGTTTGTAGTGATCTCCTATCACTCACTGGAAGACCGGCTGGTAAAAAATTACTTCAAAAGCGGAAATTTTGAAGGGGAGATACAAAAAGACTTTTATGGTAATCCGCAACTGAAATTCAAATTGATTAACCGAAAGCCACTGATGGCAAGTGAAGAAGAGATAAAAGAAAACAATCGCGCCAGGAGCGCAAAAATGCGAATAGCAGAAAAAATTTAATCTTGCATGGAAGGCAACACCATCAAAAATAAGAAAGCCGAAAGAAAGGCACAGGCAAAATCCTCCCGGGTTGACACATCCCTGCAGAGTTTGCTGGGCGGGTCATTTCTAGCAAAAAGCGGAGCCCTGAAGATGCTGCCATTTCTGCTCTTCCTCACCATGCTGGCACTGGTATACATTGCGAATATCTATATCGCTGAAAAGAAAAACAGAAAAATTGAAGATATCAATGGGGAACTGAAAGAACTCCGCTACGAATACATCACGACTAAATCGGAACTGATGTATCTCAGCAATCAGTCGCAACTGGCGAAAAAACTGGCACCGGTTGGCATTAAGGAATCCAGAGTCCCACCCGAAAAAATTGTAATCACGGAAGAATGATGGATAATATCAAAAGAGACATATTATGGCGTGTTTACATTGTTTACCTGGTTGTATTTCTGTTCGCCCTTGCGGTAATCGGCAAGGTAGTTTATATACAGTTCTCAGAGGGAAAGGAACTGATTGCCAAAGCCAAAAAGCAAGAACTTAAGTATTTTAAGCGGGAAGCCGTAAGAGGCAACATATATGCTTCCGACGGTAAATTGCTGGCGACCTCCATCCCAATCTTTGAGATCCGCATGGATGTGGATTCCGACAATATTTCCGATAAATTCTTCAACCAAAATGTTGATTCCCTCGCCTATTGCCTTTCAAAACTTTTTAGGAACAAAAGCCATTCGGCATACAAACGCGACCTGATCAGGGCCAGGAGTAACGGGAACCGTTACTACCTGATCAAGCGTGATGTTACCTACTCCCAGCTGAAAGAACTCAGGGAATTCCCAATCTTCCGCCTCGGCAAATACCGTGGTGGTCTCATCAGCATTGCGCAAACCAAAAGGCAGATGCTTTTCAAGGAACTGGCAAGGAGAACCATCGGCTATCATCTTGAACAGGAAGATATTTATGTAGGCCTGGAGGGCGCATTTGCGGATGTGTTGCAGGGTATCGACGGCCAGCAGCTCCGCAGGAGGATCAACAATGGCGACTGGATCCCTGTGCATGACAAAAACGAGATAGAATCCGAAAACGGTAAAGACATCATTTCGACTATCGATATTGAAATCCAGGATGTAGCTGAGAATGCTCTCCGCCAGCACCTGGAAGAACACAAAGCCTACCAGGGCTGTGCCATCCTGATGGAAGTGGAAACGGGGTTCATCCGGGCCATTGCCAACCTGAGGTATGATTCCTCCGGAAGAGCCTATGCCGAAAGCTATAATTATGCAATCGCGGAGAACGTGGAACCCGGCTCAACTTTCAAACTTGCCTCCATGCTGGCCTTGCTGGAAGATGACAAGGTGAGCCTCAGTGATACCATCGATACCGGTGACGGCTGGACCACCTATTACGGGCATACCATGAAAGATGCCCACAAGATCGGTGATGGCAGGATCAGCGTTAGGGATGCTTTTGAGAAATCGTCCAATGTGGGTATTTCCATGCTAGTGAATGAGGCTTATCAAGACAATCCTGCGAAATATGTTGAGCACCTGTATGAAACAGGTCTGAATAAACCGCTTGGTATCAGCATTCCCGGCGAAGGCCACCCCTTGATTAAACACCCCCGCAACAAGGAAAGCTGGTACGGGACTACCCTGCCGTGGATGTCGATCGGTTATGAGGTTCTGCTGGCACCCATACATATCCTGGCATTTTATAATGCGATCGCAAACAATGGCGTCATGGTGAAGCCCCTGTTTGTAGAAGAGGTACACCAGGCCGGGCAAAGAATCCGGCAATTTGAACCGGAAGTACTCAATGCGTCTTTTTGCTCTCAAAGCACCATTGATTCCCTGAAAAGCCTCCTCGAAGGGGTGGTGGAAAGGGGAACCGCTACACGCCTGAACAACAGTATTTACAAGATCGCCGGAAAAACAGGAACCGCACAGATCGCCGACCGCAACATGGGCTACAGCAAAAAGATCTACAATGCTTCCTTTGTCGGGTATTTTCCTGCCGACAATCCGAAATATTCCTGCATCGTGGTTGTAAGCAAACCTTCAGGTGGCTGGTATTACGGATCTTCGGTTGCAGCGCCGGTATTCAAGGAGATCGCCGACAAAGTCTATTCCACGCAGCTTGACATCCACTCCGAACCTCCCGGTGAAAGCGAGCAGGCAAAAATACCGCTCTTCATTGCAGGGAACACAAAAGAAATTAAAAAAATTATCCGGGATTGCAACCTGAAAACCGATTCCATCAACTGCAATTCCGACTGGTCGGTGCTGATCCCCGGCAGTGAAAGCGCCGAAGTGGCCCCGCGCTATATCAAAGACGGCCAGGTCCCGAATGTGATCGGTATGGGTGCCAAAGATGCCATTTATATACTGGAAAGCCTGGGACTGGAAACCAGGCTCAAAGGCATGGGTAAAGTGAAAAGCCAATCACTGCCGGCGGGCAGCATCCTGAAGAAAGGACAAAAAATTTACCTGGAATTATCAACATAAGGATTTGAAGAAGCTGAAAGACATATTAAAGGATGTGAAGATCCTGGAGCAAAAGGGCCAGCCCGGCAGGGAGATCGGACAGATCTGTTTCGACTCCAGAAAAGCCGATGCGCAGTCGGTATTTGTGGCATTGAAAGGCACCAGGGTAAACGGTCATGACTTCATCCCCACCGTGTTGGAGAAAGGAGTAAAAGCAATAGTTTGCGAAGAAGCTCCGGATGAAATCCCCGCAGATATCAGCTGCATCACCGTGCCGGATGCTCAGTGAGGCACTTGGTATTATGGCTTCCAATTTTTATGACCGGCCTTCGCATAAGCTCAGGCTGCTTGGTGTAACAGGCACAAACGGGAAAACGACCATTGTGAACCTGCTGCACCAACTATTCACGGGAATGGGTTATGTAAGTGGAATGATCAGCACCATTGAAAACCAGATCAACAGGGAGAAGATTGCAGCCACCCATACTACGCCCGATCCGGTGCAGATCAATAAACTGCTCAAACAAATGCAGGATGCCGGATGCAGTTTTTGCTTCATGGAGGTTAGTTCGCATGCAATCGACCAGCAAAGGATCGCAGGATTGAAATTTGCAGGAGGGATCTTTACCAATATCACTCACGATCACCTCGACTATCACAAGACCTTCCCGGCTTACCTGGCTGCTAAAAAAGCATTTTTCGACCGGCTCCCGGCAGATGCATTCGCTCTGACCAATCTTGATGATAAGAACGGAAACGTCATGCTGCAGAACACCAGGGCCGAAAAGCATACTTACGCACTGAAAAGCAATGCAGATTTTAAAGGCAGGATACTGGAAAACCAGTTCGAAGGCCTCAATATGATCATCGACAAGCATGAGGCCTGGTTCCGGCTTCCGGGCAAATTCAATGCATACAACCTGCTTGCAGTGTATGGCGCTTCGGTATTGCTTGGTGAAGACAGAACGGAAGTGCTGGCCCGTCTGAGCCATCTCAAGGGTGCCGAGGGCAGAATGGATTTTATACGCACGAAAAACAAGATCACCGCCATCGTGGATTATGCCCATACCCCGGATGCACTCAAGAATATCCTGGAAACCATCAATGAGGTAAGGACGCAGAACGAAGAACTGATCACGGTAGTAGGGACCGGAGGAGATCGTGACAAATCAAAACGCGCTGTCATGGCCAGGATTGCAGCTTCGCTGAGTACAAAGGTGATCCTAACATCCGACAATCCCAGGTCTGAAGACCCGGATAGTATTCTGCAGAATATGATCCAGGGAGTGGATGGGGTAGATTATAAGAAAGTAATTACGATCAGCAAACGGGCGGAAGCCATCAAAGCAGCCTGCATCATGGCCATACCGGGAGACATCATCCTGGTGGCAGGTAAAGGTCATGAAAAATACCAGGAGATCATGGGGGTTAAGTATCCCTTTGATGATAAGCAGAAACTGATGGAGTTCCTGAACATAAATAAGGAGGACAACTGATATGTTCTATTATATTTTCAAATATCTGGATACTGCATTCGACCTGCCGGGAGCCGGTGTATTTCAATACATCTCCTTCAGGGCGGCGGCGGCTGTTATCACCTCCCTCATTATTTCACTGCTCTTCGGTAAAAGACTGATCAATTTCCTGAGAAAAAAACAGGTGGGGGAATCTATCCGCGACCTGGGCCTTGAAGGACAGTTGGATAAGCAGGGCACCCCGACTATGGGCGGTCTGATCATTATCGGGGCAACCCTCCTCCCGGTTGTTTTCTTCGCCAGACTCGACAATGTGTATATCCTCCTGATGCTCTTCACAACAATATGGCTTGGGATCATCGGTTTTACGGATGACTACATCAAAGTTTTCAAAAAAGATAAAAAAGGTCTTGCCGGTAAATTCAAGATCATCGGACAGGTGATCCTCGGGCTGGTTGTGGGACTGACAATATATTTCAACGATTCCATTGTGATCAGGGAAAAACTTGACGAGCCGCTTGAAGTGACAGAAATCTCCCCCGGCGGACAAATGGAAGAAAGGACGCTGAAGTTTGCGGAAGAATCCGTAAAGTCCACCAAGACCACCATCCCTTTCGTAAAGAACAACGAATTCGATTACAGCATCCTGATCGCATGGATCGGCGGCAATGCCTACAAATATGCCTGGATCATTTTCATCCCCATCGTGATCTTCATCATCACGGCCGTTTCCAACGGTGCCAACCTGACGGATGGTGTCGATGGCCTGGCAACCGGTGTATCGGCTATCATCGGGGCCACCCTGGGAATCCTGGCCTGGGTTTCGGGTAACATTATTTTTGCAGATTACCTGAATATCATGTACATCCCCAGCTCGGGTGAACTGACCATTTTCGTGAGTGCCTTTGTGGGTGCCTGCATCGGCTTCCTCTGGTACAACAGCTACCCGGCACAGATATTTATGGGTGATACCGGAAGCCTCACCATCGGGGGGATCATCGCTGTATATGCCATCCTGATCCGGAAAGAATTGCTGATCCCAATACTTTGCGGAATATTCCTGGCTGAGAGCCTTTCGGTAATACTGCAGGTAAGTTATTTCAAATTTACCCGAAAAAAATACGGCGAAGGCAGGCGCATTTTTAAAATGTCACCCCTGCATCATCATTACCAGGTGAAAGGATATGCCGAGCCAAAGATCGTTCAACGGTTTTTTATTGTGGGAATTATGCTGGCGGTATTTGCCATCATCACTTTGAAACTGAGGTAAGTGAAACCAAAAGAGTTCATCGTCATACTGGGTGCGGGAGAAAGCGGGACAGGCGCAGCTGTCCTGGCAAAAAAGAAAGGTTTTGAGGTCTTTGTTTCCGACAAAGGCATCATCCAGGAGAAATACAAAAAAGTTCTTTTACATAATGAAATTGGGTTTGAGGAAGAAGATCACAACGAATCTTTGATCCTGAAAGCTGCAAAGGTGGTCAAAAGCCCCGGGATTCCCGATGAAGTGGCAATTGTTAAAAAATTGAAACAAAAGGGGATCCCGGTCATTTCAGAGATTGAGTTTGCCTTTGCCTATACGGATGCAAAACTGATATGCATCACAGGCAGCAATGGCAAAACCACTACCAGCCTGCTGATGCATCACATTTTGCAAAAGGCCGGATTGAAAGCCGGGCTGGCAGGGAATGTGGGCAGGAGTTTTGCCTGGCAAGTGGCTGAGGAAGATTGCGATATCTATGTGCTGGAGATCAGTAGTTTTCAGCTCGACGGCATGTTCCGCTTCAAAGCAGATATTGCAGTACTGCTGAACATCACCCCGGATCATCTCGACCGCTACAATTATGATTTTCAATCCTATGTGGATTCAAAATTCAGGATCATCAATAATCAGCAACCCGATGACGCATTCATTTACTGGCAGGACGACCCGGTCATCCTGGATGAATTGCAAAAAAGAAATTTAAAAATGCGCATGTATCCCTTCTCGGTCAAAGCGCCGGTTAATAAGGAGGGGGCATTCGTGAAGGAGAATAAAATGATCGTAAATATAAATTCAACTGAATTGTCTATGACCTTAGAAGAATTAGCATTACAGGGCAAACACAACCTGTTCAATTCAATGGCCGCAGGGATTGCTGCCAGGATACTGGATATCAGGAAAAACATCATCAAGGAAAGTCTTTCTGATTTTCAGAACATTGAGCACAGGCTGGAATATGTTGCAACAGTTCACGGTGTGGAATTCATCAATGATTCCAAAGCAACCAATATCAATTCAAGCTGGTATGCTCTGGAAAGCATGAATAAAAAGGTAGTCTGGATCGCCGGAGGTATCGACAAGGGCAATGATTACAGCCTGATCAGGGATTTGGTCAGAGAAAAGGTAAAGGCCATCGTATGCCTGGGCACGAACAATGAGAATATCCACAATGCTTTTGGAGGCGTGGTGGAAAAAATCGTGGATACCCAATCAGCCAGCGAGGCTGTAAATGCGGCTTTCAACCTTTCAATCCACGGGGAAACCATACTGCTTTCACCGGCCTGTGCAAGCTTCGATCTCTTCGATAATTACGAAGACCGTGGCAGGCAATTCAAAGAAGCTGTAAAATCCCTGTAAAGGCGCAAAAAGAATGACCTATATTTTGAAAAATATAAAGGGTGACAGGGTGATATGGATCGTGGTGATCCTGCTGTCGATCTTTTCCCTCCTGGCGGTGTACAGTTCAACCGGTACGCTTGCTTACAAATACCAGGGCGGAAACACTGAGTATTATATGCTCAAACACTTCATGATCCTGGCCTTCGGGCTCTTTCTGATGTACCTTGCCCACCTGGTCAAATACACCTATTACAGCAGGGTTTTCCAGGTTGCGCTTTATATTGCAGTACCGCTGCTGGTGCTAACCCTGGTGATCGGACTGAACCTCAACGAGGCCAAACGTGCCCTGCCGCTGCCCTTCAATCTTTCATTTCAGACCTCCGACCTGGCAAAACTCACGCTCATTATGTATCTGGCCCGTTTGCTCACAAAAAAACAGGATCAGATCAAGAGTTTCCGGGAATCCTTCCTGCCGATCATGCTACCCATACTGATCGTATGCCTCCTGATCCTGCCTGCGAACTTCAGTACGGCGGCCATGCTATTTGCCACCAGCCTTGTCATGATGTTCATCGGCCGCATCAACATGAAATACATATTGAGTTTGATAGGAATTGGCATAGTGGCGATAACAATATTTGTGTTGATCCTTTACAATATGCCTGGAGAGCAGCAGGGCCGCCTTTGGACCTGGAAGAACAGGATCGAGAGTTTTGTGAATGGCAATGCAGGCGACAACTATCAGGTGGAGCAGTCCAAGATCGCCATCGCCTCCGGCGGATTGTTCGGTAAAATGCCAGGCAACAGCACCCAGCGAAATTTCCTGCCCCACCCCTATTCCGATTTCATTTTTGCCATCATCGTAGAGGAATACGGCCTGGTTGGAGCCTCCTTCGTGGTGCTGCTCTATCTGATTCTCTTTTTCCGGGCGGTGAAGATCGTAACCAAAATACCCAGGAACTTCGGGGCTTTCCTCACCTTCGGGGTGAGCTTCAGCCTGGTCTTCCAGGCCATGATCAATATGGGGGTGGCAGTCAACCTGCTGCCCGTTACAGGACAGCCCCTGCCCCTGATCAGCATGGGGGGGACATCCATCTGGTTCACCAGCATTTCACTGGGGATCATTTTGAGTGTGAGCAAGGAAATTTCAAATGAAGAAAACCTGAAACAGGAACAATATGCAACAGCATAAACCCAGGATAATCATCAGCGGTGGAGGTTCGGGCGGACATATCTTTCCGGCCATTGCCATTGCCGACAGCATCCGGGAGCAATCCCCGGGGCTGCTTTCCTCTTTGTGGGTGCACTGGGAAAAATGGAAATGCAGAAAGTTCCGGCGGCAGGATACCAAATTGAAGGTTTGCCCATTGCCGGTTTCCAGCGTAGCCTCAGCCCCAAAAACCTGAGCTTTCCTCTCAAGCTGGCTAAAAGCATGTTGAAGGCCGCCAAACTGGTGAAAGGCTTCAATCCCGACCTGGCCATCGGAACCGGTGGTTATGCAAGCGGTCCCACCCTGCGGGCGGCAGCTAAGAAAGGGGTTCCCTGCCTTATCCAGGAACAGAACTCTTTTCCCGGTGTTACCAACCGTCTGCTGGCAAAATCGGTGGAAAAAATTTGTGTTGCCTACGAAGGCCTGGAGAAATATTTTCCGCAGGAAAAGATCGTCATTACGGGCAATCCTGTGAGAAAAGACCTGTTGGAGCTGGAACATAAAAGGGTTGCTGCACAAAAAAAATTCGGACTGGAAGAAGGGAAAAGCTGTGTACTTGTGATTGGCGGGAGCCAGGGAGCACGGGGCATCAACCTGGCGATAAAGGAGAACCTGGAACAGATCACTGCTATGAATATCCAGCTTATCTGGCAGAGCGGTCAGTATTTCCACCAGGAAGCTTTACAGGCGGTAAGAGGAAAGTATGAGAGAAATATCCGGGTGGTGGAGTTCATCAGCGAGATGGACCTGGCGTATGCAGCTGCAGACATACTCATATCGCGGGCAGGAGCCATCGCGATCTCAGAACTCTGTATTGTCGGGAAGCCCTGCATATTCGTTCCCCTGCCAACTGCTGCTGAAGATCACCAGACCAAAAATGCCATGGCCCTTGTTGATAAAAATGCGGCATTGTTAGTAAATAATAAGGATGCAGCCGCCCTGTTGGTCAAAGAATTATCAGCTTTGATCCAGCATAAAAACCTGCAAAAAACCCTGGCAGAGAACATAAAAAAACTTGCCAGGCCCGAAGCTGCCCGAAGGATAGCAAATGAAGCAATAAAATTGATAAAATAATGGATTACAAAAACCTGAAACATATTTACTTCCTCGGTATCGGTGGCATCGGCATGAGCGCTCTGGCGCGATACTTCATGCACATTGGAGTAAGTGTTTCGGGTTATGACCGTGTTTCCACCCAGCTAACCGACAAATTGCAGGCCGAGGGCATGAGGATCCATTTCGAGGATGACCCGGCAAAGATCCCGGTAAATATCGACCTGGCGATCATCACCCCTGCCATTGCCGCGGAACAAAAAGAACTGAAATACCTGAAAGAAATTGAAGCGACCGTACGAAAACGAGCCGAAGTCCTGGAAGATCTTACCAGGGATCATTTTACCATTGCTGTTGCAGGAACCCACGGAAAAACCACCATTTCCAGTATGATCGCACATGTTTTGAAAGAGCAAAATGCAAGTTTATGTGCATTTGTCGGCGGGATCATGACGAATTACGATTCCAATTTCCTGTATACTGAAGACGGCCATTACATGATCGTGGAGGCAGATGAGTTCGACCGTTCTTTTTTGAAGCTGCAACCTGACTTTGCACTTATTTCCGCAGTGGATGCCGATCACCTGGATGTTTACGGGGATCATGATGAGCTGAAAAAAGCTTTTCGGCATTTACTGACAGGATCAAAAAGAACGGCAAGCTACTGATCAATTCAAATGTTAGTATAGTCAGAAATCACGAAAAGATTGCCCTGCAATATTCAATCAAAAAAGATTGTGATTATACTGCGAAAAACATCATTGCACGTGATCATCAGTATCATTTTGACATATTCCATGCCACAGGGCGCATAGAAAATATCCGCCTGGGATTGCCGGGCAGGCACAATGTTGAAAATGCACTTGCGGCGGCGGCCGTTGCCCTGAATCTTGGAATCAGCGAATCAGGGATCAAAGCTGCCCTGGAATCCTATAAGGGTGTCAGGCGGCGTTTTGAATACCGCATCAAGTCAAATGATCTTGTTTTTGTTGATGATTACGCACATCATCCGGTAGAGATCCGGGCACTTGTAGAGACCTTGCGCAATTTGTACCCTTCCCGGAAGATCAGCGGCATCTTCCAGCCCCATTTGTATTCGCGCACCCGCGATTTCGCCGAAGGTTTTGCGGAAAGTCTTTCGCTGCTGGATGAAGTGATCCTGCTGGATATTTATCCCGCAAGGGAAAAACCCATCAAAGGGGTCAGTGCTGAATTGATATTTGACAGGATCACCCAGGACAACAAACATCTTGTCGGCCGTGAAAAAATCCTGGACCGGGTAAGAAAATCAGATTTTGAAGTCCTTGCCACCATTGGTGCAGGCGATATTGACCGGCTGGTTGAACCCATTGAAAAAATACTGAGGAAAAGATGATGAAAGTACTCAAAGGCATATTATTCCTTTTGCTGTTTGCGGGGCTCTTTGTTTTGCTCGGTTTTGCGAAGCAGCGGCATCAGTCCATGTCGTGCCGCACTTTCGAGGTAAAGATCGATTATCAATCAGATAACAAACTGGTAAATGAAGATGAGGTGAGATCCATTGTTTACAGTGTACAGGATTCCATCATCAACCGGCCTTATGATGAGATCAAGATAAAAAAGATTGAAGATAAATTACGGGATAATCCCTTCATGGGAGAAGCCAATGCCTATCTGAACCTGAAGGGTGACCTCAGCATAAGAGTAAAGCAGCGGATCCCGCTGGTCAGGGTCATCGACCGCAGAAAAAATGCCTATTATATCGACCGTGACGGATATGTATTCAAAAATGCTGCCTTCAGGGCGGCCCGGGTTCTTGTGGCCAGCGGTGACATCCCCGTGCCGGTATTCGGGGAAGGAGAAAATATCATATCCGTTGATTCACTGGGGCTACCCATCATCAATAATATATTTGAATTGTCGCGAATGATCTCGGGGGATGATTTCCTCAAAGCCCAGATTGACCAGATTTACATCAGGGGAGAGGAAATTGAGATGGCGCCCAAGATCGGCAGGCATTATATTGAATTCGGGAGCATGGCAAATGCCGGAGAAAAACTCGAAAACCTGAAAGCATTTTATACCAGGGGCCTTAGCAACAAGGACTGGAATCAATATAAAAAGATCAGTTTAAAATTTAAAAATCAAATTGTTTGCACAAAAATATAGCAACATGAAAGAATCATCAGAAATAATCGTCGGACTGGACATTGGCACTACCAAGATCGCTGCAATTGTTGGAAGAAGAAACGAATACAACAAAATTGAGATTCTCGGCCACGGGAAGGCCGAATCCTACGGGGTAAAACGTGGCGTTGTTTCCAACATCGAGAACACGGTAAATTCCATCAAAACAGCCATGCAGGAGGCCAGCGAAGAATCCGGGGTGGATATCCGTTACGTAAATGTAGGGATCGCCGGGCAGCACATCAAAAGCTTGCAGCACCGGGGTTCACTGATCCGCGAAAACAGTGATGAGGAGATTAGCCAGGAGGACATCGAAAAGCTGAACAACAGCATGTTCAACCTCAACATGAATCCCGGGGAGGAGATCATTGATGTGATCCCTCAGGAATACATCATCGATGGGGAAGAAGGCATCAAACATCCCATCGGGATGCTGGGCAATTCGCTGGAAGCCAATTTTCATATCATCATCGGACAAACGGCAGCCGCAAAAAATATTTACAAATGTGTACGCAAGGCAGGTCTGGAAGTGGTCGACCTGATCCTGGAGCCGATTGCTTCGGCAGAAGCGGTGCTGAGTGAAGAAGAAAAAGAAGCCGGTGTTGTATTGGTGGATATTGGTGGAGGAACGACGGATATTGCAATCTTCCAGGATGGCATCATCCGGCACACCGCTGTAATCCCCTTTGGGGGTGATATCATCACCGAAGATGTAAAGGAAGGCTGCACCATCATCAAAAAGCATGCGGAAGAACTGAAGGTAAAGTTCGGCTCTGCCCTTGCAAGCGAAAACAAGGAAGAAGAGATCGTGGCCATTCCGGGTCTCCGGGGAAGGCCTCCCAAAGAGATCAGCCTGAAGAACCTGGCCAGCATCATTCAGGCCCGGATGGAAGAGATCATCGAACACATCTATTACGAGATCAAGAATTCGGGTTATGAGAAAAAACTCATTGCAGGGATCGTGCTCACCGGTGGGGGCGCCATGCTGAAACATCTTCTGCAGCTTACGGAATTTATCACCGGCATGGATACACGCATCGGATATCCCAATGAGCATCTGGCCAGAGAGGTGAAAGACGAGGTGGCCAGTCCCATGTACGCTACCGGTATCGGTCTGGTGATCGAAGGCATTGCCCGCTTCAACAAAGAAAAGAGTAAAGAACAGACCGAGCTGGGCGAGAAAAGAAAACTCAAATTCAAGATCAGGAAGGAAAAAAGCAAGGAAAAAGAAAACGCCGGAACCGAGCGTGAGATCGGCCACGGAAGATTCCTTGAGAGAATCCAGAACTGGTTTGAAAAAGACGAAATCGAATAAAAATATTAACAGGCGTCTTGTTGATAATTCAAATTGAAAATATGTGTGCAAGCATCCATAAGCATTATTTTAGAACGAAATAAATAAAGTCATGACTGATATGATCAAATTCGACCTACCCAAAAATCAATCATCAATTATCAAAGTAATGGGTATCGGCGGGGGTGGCAGCAATGCCGTATCCAACATGTTCAATGAAGGAATCAGGGGTGTTGATTTCATCATTTGCAACACCGATGCCCAGGCGCTGGAAGCCAGCCCGGTTCCCACCAAGATACAACTGGGCAACAAAGGTCTTGGCGCCGGTTCCATACCATCTGTTGGGCGGGAATCTGCCCTGGAGAAAGCAGATGAGATCCGGGAGCTGCTGGAAAAACACACACAGATGCTTTTTATCACGGCAGGAATGGGTGGTGGCACCGGTACAGGTGCAGCACCGGTGATCGCTGAAATAGCCAAAGAACTGGGAGTGCTGACCGTAGCCATCATAACCATGCCCTTTTCCTTCGAAGGCAGGAAGCGCCGCATGCAGGCCGAAGAAGGTGTTGAAGAACTGAAAAAGCATGTCGACACCCTGTTGATCATTGTGAATGACAAACTGCGACTGCTCAGTGGCGACCTAAAGCTCTCCCAGGCCTTTGCCAAGGCCGATAGTGTGCTGACAACAGCCGCCAAAGGCATTGCCGAAATTATTACGGTAACCGGTTATATCAATGTTGACTTTGCCGATGTGCAAACCGTGATGAAAGACAGTGGTACAGCCATCATGGGCTCCGCCATCGTGGAAGGTGAAGGACGCGCCACCAAAGCGGTGCAGGAAGCACTTGAATCACCGCTGCTCAACGATAACAAGATCGAAGGTGCCAGCGACATATTGCTTTATATCGCCAGCGGCGAGGATGAGATCTCCATGGATGAGGTGATGGAAGTGACCGATTTCATCCAGCGCGAGGCAGGTCCGAGCGCAGACATTATCTGGGGAAACGGTGTGGAAGAATCCCTGGGCAAAAAGATCAGCATTACCTTGATCGCTACCGGCTTCGATACCAAAAAAGTTGAAACCCGGGAAAAGATCGTTCACAAGCTGAGAGACAAGGACAAGGAAGAAGAAAATACGGTGGAAAGCAAGGAGGAAAAACCGGCTGAAAACAAAACTGAAAAGATCGAACTGATCCGCAAAAAAGAAGAGAAAAGCCCGGAGCGAGATCCCAGGACCAGCGTGGAAAGGACCATTGTTTTTGATCTAACGACCGGTGAACAGAAAACTAAAGAAAAACCCTCGGTGGAACTGAAGGAAACATCTTATGTACTGAAAAAGGAAGAAAGCAAGGCAGAAGAAGAAAAAGCCGGGATTCAAAATAAAGGCGATATTAAAGAAAGGGAAGAAAAGGTTCATGAAGAACTGGAAAAGATGTCGCAGGAACGCATACAAAAGCTCAAGGATCTGAGCGTTAGCCTGCGTACATCCCGCGACCTTTCGAAAATGGAAGATGAACCCGCTTACATCCGGCGGAATGTAACGCTTTCAGATACTCCCCTCTCATCAGAATCGCAGGTATCGCGCTTTTTCCTCTCCGAAGAGAAGGATGATGATAAATCAAGCCTGAAGAAGAATAATTCTTTTTTGCACGATAAACCGGATTGATAAAAAATCAGGGTGATTTTTTCTTATCTTCGAAGAACAAAGAAACGAATCATGAGTTTAGCAGAAAAAATCAATGAAGACCTGAAGCAGGCCATGAAGGCCAAGGATCCCAAAAAGCTGGAAGCACTTCGTGCAATTAAATCGGCCCTTTTACTGGCAAAAACAGGCAAGGACGCCCCTGTGGGAGAGATCCCTGAAAGTGTTGAAATGAGCCTGTTGCAGAAGCTTGTCAAGCAAAGAAAGGAAAGCTCCGCCATTTACCGCGACAAAAACCGGCCGGAACTGGCAGAAGTGGAAGAATACCAGGCTGCCATCATCGAGACTTATCTTCCCAAACAAATGAGTGAGGAAGAAATAGAAGCAGGACTCAAAAAGATCATCGAAGAAACCGGAGCCGAAAGCATGAAGGACATGGGCAAGGTAATGGGTGCTGCCAGCAAGAAATTTGCAGGAAAAGCAGATAATAAAACCGTGGCTGCCATGGTGAAGAAATTACTTGGATAGCAGCAAGAAGTTAATCCTGATTTCGGGATGATCAGGAGTACAAATACCTTTTTATCTTTTGAGTCGGGGTTTTGTGGAAGGGTTCCGTTTGCAATACAATCATCTTCAATCTTGAAAAGTGGTTTACACGGGAATTCACATAATCAAGCAGTTCCGCCTGAAGTTCCTGTTTTTTCTCTTCCAAATGGTTATGGATCTCATCATGCAGATTTTGATATCTTTTCTCCAGTTCTTCCATATTCAGATGCACCAGGGCCACCAGCTTACCTTTCTGGTTCAGGACGATGGATTCGGCTACATGGCGATAATTATTGATCAGCGACTCTATCTCCTCGGGGTAGACATTTTCGCCATTGGCTCCCACGATCACATTTTTTGAGCGGCCTTTGATATACAAATAGCCGTCTTTGTCAAACATCCCGAGATCTCCGGTTTTGAGCCAGCCATCTTCGGTAATTACTTTGCGGGTTTCTTCCGGATCTTTGTAATACCCCTGCATGATATTGGGCCCACGGGCAAGGATCTCCCCGATACCGGTGTCAGGTGCCTGCTGATCCAATTTCAGCTCCACCCCTTCTACAGCCGGCCCGGTCGTTTGCAGCCGGCATTGCTGTGGGTTCACTCCGGCGAGTAGCGGGGAAGACTCCGTTAAACCATAGCCGATGGCATAAGGAAATTTTGCTTCGATTAGGAACTTCTCTACTTCCCTGTCGAGCTTGGCGCCGCCAATCCCAAAAAATTTCAGCTTCCCGCCAAAGCTTTCCATCAGCTTCTTACCAGCCTTTTCATGCATTTTTTTCCGCATAAAAGGAAACTGGTAAAGCATCCTGAGGTGTATCTTGCTTGTCAGGGCCGGGATAATTTTGTTCCGGTAGACCTTCTCAATGATAAGAGGTACTGTCAGCATCATGGTAGGTCTCACTTTTTCCATGGCAGGTAGCAGGACACTGGCCACCGGTTTTTCTTTTAAATAATAAACCGAAGAGCCGAAGATCACCGGCAGGATAAGGCCCAGCGTATTTTCGTAAGTATGCGAAAGTGGCAGAACGGATAAAAAACGGTCATTCTCATCAATGGGCTGCACTTTGCTTCCTGCAATGGCATTGGAACAAATATTTTTATGGCTCAGCATCACCCCCTTTGACTGCCCGGTGGTACCCGAGGTATAGATGATTGCAGCCAGGTCATCCTCTGCAGGCTGGTAATTATTTGCCGGAACATCTCCTGCTTTGAAAATGTTACCGGCCTGACCGGATATCATCGTAAAATGCTCAATGGCAATTTCGAAATTACAGGCCGGAAGGTTCGCCTGCTGAATCTTATCTCTGAGTTTATCCGAAACAAAGATGCCTTTTGCCGCCGAATGATTCAATATATTCTCCACCTCCTTGGATGTAAAATCGGGCAGTACAGGTACAGCCACAGCGCCCATAAAAGTGATGGCAAAATAGGCAATGACCCAGTTGGGCATATTGGTGCTGAGGATGGCGATCCGGTCGCCGGGTTCCACACCGAGCTTTTCGAGAAAAGCCATCGCTGCCTTTATCCGGTGGCTGGCTTCAGCATATGTAATGGGCTCCTCATCAACATATGAAAAAGCAATGCTGTTGCCATGCATCTGAACACTCTGCTCAAAAAAACCGGGAAATGTCAAAAGTGAAGTTTCTGTCATTTGCTCCTTTTATCAGTTTGCAAAAATACGACAATAAAACTGCAAAAATATTAAAATATTTTAATATTTGTATTTGAATAATTATCTATCGTATTTCGGGTTAGCTTTTGGTCTTTTACGGTATTAATAGATATAAGCTACTAAACAAATCATCCAACAAATGATAATTAATCTAACCAACACCATTGTGAGAGAGAGAGAGAGAGAGAGAGAGAGAGAACTTGTAAAACATTTCCCTTATCCTATTCCAGGTTTAAGAAACTACCTATTTTGTACAAATATACCGGTATTGATGCGAAGGAAACTGAAGAGATTGAAACGGGTAGTTTTGTGTTGATCCGTTAATCACATATTAAGAAATCACGGGTATAAAATTCCAAACCAAGCTTTGGAAACTAATTTCGCAACAGACCTGCCTGTCCGGCAAGCGGGCCGCGGGGAATTATACCCTCCGACTTTGTCGGGATTTGTTCCCGCAAAAAAAGGGATCCGAAACCGAATCCCTTTTTTATTTTATTTTATCTTGTTGTTACGACAAAGACACTCTTTTAAAACCTGTAACTTTCAAATCTTTATCTTTTTCAGAAAGATACTGTTTTACAGATTTCTTGGTATCCCTTACAAAATCCTGGTTAAGCAGGGTATTGTCTTTCAGGAACCTGCTAACTTTACCCATGGCGATCTTTTCAAGGATGTCTTCAGGTTTGCCTTCCTGGCGAGCCTGTTCCATACCGATCTCTTTTTCCTTTTCGATCACTTTGGGATCAACATCATCCTTATCCACAGCAACGGGATTCATGGCTGCAACCTGCATAGCCAGTTCCTTACCGGTTTCATCAGCGCCTTCAAAATCATCTTTGTTCAAACCAAGCAGGGTAGCCAGTTTGTTACCCATGTGATTGTAGGCGGTAACATATGCTGCTTCGATGGTCGCATATTCGGCCAGTTCGATCTTCTCTCCGATCTTTCCCATGAGGTCGGTAACATGGTCGCCGATGGTTCTTCCGTCAAGTTCGATGGTTTTCAGATCGTTGACTGATTTCACATTCTTTTGGATGGCGATATCAGCCACTTTGTTCACGAAGTTTACAAAGTCTTCACTTTTTGCAACAAAGTCGGTTTCGCAACTGAGCAATACGGCAATCCCGAACGTTTTCTCATCATTGGTTTTACCCGTCACATAACCTTCTGAGGCTTCGCGGTCTGCTCTTTTGGCTGCCACTTTCTGACCTTTTTTACGAAGGACCTCAACTGCTTTTTCAAAATCTCCTTCGGCTTCCTGCAAGGCCTGTTTGCAATCCATCATTCCGGCGCCGGTTTGTTTGCGCAATTTATTAACTTCTGCTGCTGTTATATTTGCCATTATTCAATATTTTTCGGGTTAAAATTCAATTCTTTACTTTCCGCTTTTCTTCGAAATGGGTTTGCGGGGTCTTTTTCCCTGCCTGGTTTTGGCAGCACCCTCATCGTCCTTTACTTTCTTTATCTTACTGTCTGAGACCTTTTTACTGCCCTTTTCAGCTTCTTCGTCTTCCTGTTCTTCGTATTCCTCAAGGGTTTTCGATTTGGCTTTCATATCCTCTTCTTCGCGTTCCCTTTCTTCATCCTCTTCCATCTTCTTCTTGTCACGCTCCAGCTTCCTTTCGGTAAGGCCTTCTTCAACGGCATCCACCATCAGGCGGGTGATCAATGCGATCGACTTGGATGCATCATCATTTGCCGGGATCGCAAAATCAACCGATGTTGGATCGCTGTTGGTATCAACGATCGCGATGGTCGGGATGTTGAGTTTTTTGGCTTCTGCAACCGCAATATGTTCCTTGTTGATATCCACGATGAACAATGCGGAAGGCAGGCGGTTCAGGTCAGAGATACTACCCAGTTGTTTTTCCAGTTTTGCTCTTTCACGGGTAATCTGCAAGCGCTCACGCTTGGAAAGGTTTCCATAGGAACTGGTGTCCGTCAGTTTATCGATGGAAGCCATTTTCCTAACAGCCTTGCGGATGGTGGCGAAGTTGGTGAGCATACCCCCGGGCCATCTTTCCACCACGTAAGGCATTCCTACCTTTTTCACTTCGTTTGCTACAATGTCTTTGGCCTGTTTTTTTGTGGCCACAAAAAGAACCCTTTTGCCTGATTTCGCGATCTGCCTCATGGCAGAGGCGGCTTCTTCGATCTTTGCCATTGTTTTGTAAAGATCGATGATGTGGATCCCGTTTCTTTCCATGAAGATATAGGGAGCCATGTTCGGATTCCATTTTCTTTTGAGGTGTCCAAAATGAACACCGGCATCTAATAATTCATCAAAATTTGTTCTAGCCATTTTTTGGGTTTTTGTGTTTACATTCCGTTAAAAAACAATTGCCGAGTAGCGATATCATACCGGTCTCAGCAATTTAGATACTAAACACCATTTCAGATTGGGAAGTATTCTACCGCTTACTGAACTGGAATTTCTTTCTTGCTTTGGGCTGTCCGGGTTTCTTACGTTCAACCATACGGGGATCCCTGGTGAGCAAACCTTCGGATTTCAAGGAAGGACGGAAGTCCTTGTTATCCTTGATGAGGGTGCGCGAGATGCCCATTCTGAGCGCTTCTGCCTGGCCTTTCAATCCACCGCCGTCCAGGTTTGCATTTACATCGTATTTGCCATCTGTTTCGGTTACCAGGAAAGGTTGTTTTACGATATACTGCAACGGGAGGGTCTTGAAATAATTGGTGTAATCACGGTTGTTTACAAGAATCTTCCCGGTTCCGCTGCTCAGGTAAACACGGGCAACAGCATTCTTTCTTCTGCCTATAGCATTGATAACGTCCATTGTATATTATTTAATTGTATTCAGTTTAATTTCTTTTGGCTTTTGTCCTGCATGCGGATGTTCACTGCTTGCATACACATAAAGGTTCCTGAACATCTGGCTGCCGAGCCTGTTTTTTGGCAGCATGCCTTTGATCGCGTTTTCGACAACAAACTCAGGCTTTTTCACCATTGTTTCCTGCATTGTCCTGCTGCGCTGACCACCCGGGTAACCGCTGTGCCTGATGTATTCCTTGTCAGTAAGCTTTTTACCGGTAACTTTCACCTTCTCCGCATTGATCACGATCACATTGTCGCCACAATCAACGTGCGGAGAAAAATTGGGTTTGTATTTACCCCTTAACATTTTCGCTGCCTTTGAAGCAAGGCGACCCAGCACCTCATCCGTTGCGTCAATGATGACCCACTCCTTGGTTGCGGTTTCCTTATTTACATAAGTTGTCTTATAACTCCTCGTATCCATGAATTCGTAAATTTCTTATTGTGATATATCCCACTCTTTTCAAAAATGGGTGCAAAGTTAAAATTTAATTTTATAATTCACAAGTTTATTAACTTGAAAATATTGATAAATTGAATTGACGGAAACTTCTTTGTTTTTTTGCCACGGATGCACGAATTTGTTTGACTTATAATGACATGAATTATGATAGAACGCGGATGATCGCTGGAAAAGCAGATCGACGCAGATAAAAGATCTTATAGCAGCCCATAGCCTCTCCCCTCCAGGGGAGCCAAGAGAGGGGTTAGAATGCGGGTTTATACCGAAAAAGCAGATTTGGGCGGATAATAATTCTTTCAGCAACCCACATTACCAGAAACCTTATTGTGCCGTAAAAACCTCCAGGCTACACCAAACAGCCTTTCGCCTGAATACTATTTCTTTGTGATTCTTTGAGTTTTGGTGCCTTAGTGGCAATTTTAAAAATAATGAGCCTTTGATTCAGCCCCACATAAACGGGATGCTAATTTTTCACATCAAGTTCCTATGCAACGATTCTTTGTTTAATTTGTCATTATGAAAATAAAGCTTTGGATGATGAAAAACCTGTATTCAAAAATTATTCTGGTTGGGATATTTGCAATTGCCATGGGATTTATGGAAAGTGCCGTGGTGGTTTACCTGCGCGCAATATATTATCCCGATGGATTTACTTTTCCCTTACAAAACATTGATGGTTACATTGGTTTAACGGAGATCTTGCGGGAAGCCGCCACCATGATCATGCTGCTCGGGATTGGCTTTCTGGCAGCAAGAAAGGGTATTGAGCGTTTTGCCTGGTTTATATTTGCCTTTGCCGTATGGGATATCTTTTATTATGTTTTTCTGAAACTCATCCTCAACTGGCCCGAATCCCTGCTTACCTGGGATATATTGTTCCTGATCCCCTTCACCTGGGTGGGACCGGTGCTGGCGCCCATCATCAATTCCCTTACCATGACCATCCTGGCATTGGTAATTTTACATTTCACCGGCAGGAAAAACAACTGCAAAGTTGGAGCCATTGAATGGAGTTTATTGATAGCAGGCTCTCTGATGATCATGATCAATTACATGGAAGATTATACCGCTTTTATGATGCAAAGATTCAGCTTTATTGAATTGTTTGCCTCTTCCAAGCTGAAAGAGATCATGGAGCTCAGTTCCCGGTACATACCGATGAATTTTAACTGGTACTGGTTCATCGCCGGGGAGCTGCTGTTTTTTGCAGCGATTTTTTTGATAATCAGAAAGAACAGTACAACAAAATGAAATAGCAATTTTGCTTATTAAAGACTTTGAAAAAAATCTTTTGTTCAGTAAACCCGAAGCACAATGATTTTATTTCTTAATAATCTTCATACCAGAAATCACTTCATTTCCTGATTGCAACACCACAAAGTACAATCAGTAACAATTAAAGTATCCGGGACACATATCCTTTCCCAGGATATTTGCCCATATGAACGGGATATCAACAACATAAACAACGCAAAAAAAACAAAATACGATTTTTTATGTAGGAGTTTATTAATATTTGGTTTAAAAGTCTTCATTCATCTGTGGTTTAAAAACACATGTAAAGGTAATGAACAAAAAATGGGAATGCAAATATCCACTCAAGATACCTTTGAACAATTAAACAAGCCTCAATGCGTTTCAACAGATTATCTTAATTTTTATAATTTCGTACTTAGAAAATTGCCAGGATTATGTCGATAATTGTAGATAAGGTTACAAAGATTTACGGCGAGCAAAAAGCCCTTGACGAGGTTTCATTCAACATCAATCCGGGAGAAATTGTGGGATTGCTGGGTCCGAACGGAGCAGGAAAATCCACCATCATGAAGATCATCAGTTGCTTTATTCCTCCAACATCAGGCGAAGCCAGCATTTATGGCTTTGATGTACAGGAACAACCGCTGGAGGTCAGGAAACGCATTGGCTACCTCCCGGAGCACAACCCCCTTTACCTGGAAATGTATGTGAAAGAATACCTGGAATTCGTGGCCGGCATCCACAAACTCGACAACATAAAAACCCGCGTTGTGGAAATGATCGAAACCACCGGCCTGCAGATCGAACAAAACAAAAAGCTGGGAGCCCTGTCGAAAGGATACCGGCAAAGGGTGGGTCTGGCCCATGCCCTCATCCATGACCCCGAAGTGCTTATTCTCGATGAACCCACCACCGGCCTGGATCCCAACCAGATCGTCGAGATCCGCGAGCTGATCCAGCAAATCGGTAAAGAAAAAACGGTGATGCTGTCGACACATATCATGCAGGAAGTGGAAGCCATCTGCGACCGCGCCATCATTATCAACCGGGGAAAGATCGTGGCGGATGACAAAACCAAAAACCTTTCCTCTTCAAAATTCGAGAACCAGGTGGTAAGTGTTGAATTTGATAAGGAGGTCCGGGAAAGTGAATTGAAAAAACTCAAAGGCATCGTAAAACTGAAAAAGGTGGATGAGATGACCTGGGTGATGGAGTCGGCCCACGACACCGACATCCGTTCAGATCTATTCAAATTTGCAGTTGAGAATGGTTTGGCCGTACTTTCCCTCAACAAGGAAGCCCAGAGTCTGGAAAAAGTCTTTCAAAAGCTTACCAAATAATTTTATTTATACAAGTTATAAATAAAAAATAATTACTACATTTGCGGCAGTGGACAGATTTGGGTGATTGCAACCACAGAAAAACAATGCTAAAGCACTTTCTTTTCTGAAACTACAATCCCCTTTCGTTTTTCGTTAATTAATAAATATATTAAGAAATTATGGCTTATTTATTTACATCAGAATCAGTTTCTGAAGGACATCCCGATAAAGTGGCCGATCAGATTTCAGATGCATTGCTGGATGAATTCCTGAAACAGGATCCCGATTCAAAAGTAGCCTGTGAGACCATGGTTACCACCGGGCTGACTATTTGCAGCGGGGAAGTAAAAACAGAAGGATATGTGGATGTGCAAAAGGTAGCCCGCGAGGTGATCCGGCACATCGGTTATACCAATGCTGAATACCGCTTCGATTATAATTCCTGCGGGGTGATATCCACCCTGCATGAGCAATCACCGGATATTTCACAGGGCGTGGAACGGAAAAAGAAAACGGAGCAGGGTGCCGGCGACCAGGGCATGATGTTCGGTTATGCCTGCACCGAGATGGACAACCTCATGCCCATGCCCATCGAAATTGCGCATATACTCCTGCAGGAGCTGGCCGCCATCCGCAAGGAAGGCGAAAAGATGAAATACCTCCGGCCCGATTCAAAATCACAGGTGACCGTAGAATATGATGACAAAGGGAAACCCCTGCGCATCGATACCATTGTGATCTCTACCCAGCATGATGATTTCGATACGGAAGAAAAAATGCTGGACCTGATCCGGGAAGACATCCTGAACATCCTGATCCCCCGGGTAATAAAGGATATCCCCAAAAGGGTGAAGGATTTATTCAAAGGTGATTTCAAGCTTTTTGTTAATCCTACCGGGAAGTTTGTGATCGGAGGCCCGCACGGCGATACCGGCCTCACGGGACGCAAGATCATCGTAGATACCTATGGCGGTCGCGGGGCTCACGGCGGCGGTGCATTCTCGGGCAAGGATGCCTCCAAGGTGGATCGTTCGGCAGCTTATGCAGCCCGGCATATCGCCAAGAATATGGTGGCGGCCGGTGTGGCGGATGAAGTACTGGTACAGATCGCCTATGCCATCGGGATCGCAGAACCGGTAGGCGTTTTTGTGAACACCTTTAAAACAGCGAAAGTAAAAGACGCCAGGGGCAAAATTATGGCCGATGGCGAGATCGCAAGAAAAATACAGAAGCTATTCGATCTGAAACCCTATGCCATCATCAAACGCTTTGGCCTGAAACATCCTATTTTCGAGAGGACGGCTTCATACGGCCACTTCGGAAGGGACCATTATACCGAAGATGTAGAAGTGACCTATAAAGGAAAGGACACATTCGAAAAAGACGGCAAGAGGTATAAGAAAGTAGAGTTCTTTGCCTGGGAGAAACTGGATTTTATAGACGAGATCAGGAAGGCTTTCGGGCTTTAGATAAGCAAACAATATCATGCAGAATCAATTCAAAACCAACCGCATCGAAGCCCTGACCGATGGGGTCTTTGCCATTGCCATGACCATCATGGTTCTGACCATTGATATCCCGGAAAAAGACCTGGGGCTGACAGGTCATGCCCTCCACCAGGTATTGCTCAGGCAGTTGCACCAGGTCCTCAGTTACATCACTTCCTTTCTGTTGCTTGCAGTTTTGTGGATCATACACCACAAGCAGTATGGTTATATAAAGGCGACCAACCAGACGCACATCTGGATCAATATCCTCATCCTGATCTTTATCTGCCTGGTGCCATACACCACCAATCTGACCAGCGATTTTCCGGATGACTGGATGACGCATCTGTATTTCAATAGCAACATGCTGATCGTTGCCCTGCTTTATTTCCTGAACTGGAGTTATGCCATGCGGAAGAAAGAACTGGCTTCTGAAAAAACAAGCCCTGAGATGATCTCAAAAGGCAAACAAAACATTCTGAGCTTTGTGACAGTTTCTGTTCTGGCCATCGGCCTTTCCTTTATCTGGCCAGCATGGTCGTCAATGGCTTATCTCTTGTTATTTATTTTGATGAAGCGATAAAAAAAGGGAAGTCAAATTAATCCGGATAATTCATCAACCTAAAAGGTGAAACGCTGAATTATCCTGTCGACAAAGATTAGCTATCTTAATTATTTTAATGACTGATGATCAATTTATCGGATTTTATAATTTTTTGATCAATCATGATTGAGTACATGTATAGCCCACTTTCCAGATCGGAAGTATTAATTTTAATCCTGCCGGATTTTCCACTCACATTAACACTTTTTACCGTAGCTCCCAGGATGTTGCTGATAATCAACTGCACATCTGCCTGGACCATTTCAAGATTAAGATCAAAACTCACCTCGGCATTGGCTGGATTCGGATAAGCATTGGAAATCTTGTTTTCATAAAAATCTTTCTCAACACCCTCTGTCGAAGTTTTATACTTCACATTGATATAAACAGAATCCAGGGGATCGGCTTCATTGAAGAAGATATAATTAATTTCGGTAATACCTTCCGCATTTTCGGGATAATAGTAGCTTGAGAAAATCATCACCCGATTCACCCGGAGCGAGCGTAAAGTACTGGGTGGAGGTGATGGTACCGGGATCATAGCATAATCCTGCCCAGCAAAAAGTATTGTAAGATCCTGGCATTTCAGAAACGATTTGCTTCCTGGCATAAACATCGATGGTATTATCAGATGTATTTTCAACAATAAAGTCTTTCAGTTTTAATTCGGAGGAATCCGGGCTGCCCTCCACAAGGAATTCGGTTCCATTTTCAATCGATTCTCCTTCATAAGTCATCTCAAAACTTGGCATTACACTTGAATAGGTAATTTGGATATAAAAGGTATCACTTGTGTTGTTCATGTCAAAGAAAACATATTCCACAACGCTGACACCGATCGTGCCCGCAGGATTGTAATGTCCTGAGAAATCGGTAGCTGATTCCCCCGGTCCCAATGTTGTAAAAAAATCCGATACGATGGTATTTGGAGGATAACATAAATTTGCCCAACAGAAAGTATTATAGGTTCCTTCCACACTGCTGATCACTTTCTTTTTTGCAAGGATATCAAGACTATTATCGCTGATATTCTTTACTTCGAAGTTATCGATGACTATTTCGCCGGCATCGGGTTCCCCGAAAACACTGAAAGCGGCACCATTTTCAATTTGCTCACCTTCAAATGATACTTGCAGGCTCTGGGCATTCAAACCTGTAATAAAGAGTAATGCGAGATTAATGAGTAAAAACTTTTTCATTTTCGTAATTTTTTAATTTTCATCCGAATTGTTTTGCAAATGTAGTCATAATGAATTAAATCCTGCGCTGTTTTCGCATACTGTTGATTCAGGATTTATTTACAACAAAGACAACCCTAAACTTCCAAAGGTTGTCTTTAGACCAGCAAAGATAAGTTCTGAAAAAAATTATTTGGGAATTGGATTGATCTTTTGTACCTTACGTAATTAAAAATCTATATTTTTACATTCTTAAATTAAAACAAGCAAATATGAAAAAAGTACATTTACTCTTATCAACTTTATTCTTACTAACTTTCTCCCTGCAGGCCCAGCAGGTGGACCGCGAATATGTTGTGGTTGAGATCGCAACAGGTACCTGGTGCCAGTATTGTCCCGGTTCTGCTATGGGTGCTGAAGATCTGATAGAAAACGGGCATGAGGTTGCCATCATCGAATACCATTACGGGGATGACTACCAGAATACCTATTCCTCTTCCAGGGTCAGCTATTATGGTGTTTCAGGTTACCCAACGGCCTATTTCGACGGTATACTTTCTGTTGTTGGCGGCAGCCAGACCCAGAGCATGTATCCCCAATACCTGCCCCGGTATAACCAGCGAATAGGTGTACAGTCTTCATTTAGTTTGGATGTAACAGGTGAAACATACGGATTGATGGATTATGAAGTAGATATTACTGTTGAAAAAGTTGCCAGCAGCAGTGCCTCAAATTTGAAGCTTCATTTTGTAATAACAGAATCAGAAATAGAAGAAAACTGGCAAGGCATGGATGTGCTCGATTATGTGGAACGCATCATGGTCCCAAATCAATATGGCACCTCCATTGATTTTTCCGGTGGCGACACCCAGGAAGTCAGCCTGAGTTTCAGCATTGATGAAGAATGGGTTTATGAACATTGCGAGGTGGTAGTATTTTTGCAGGACCACTCAACCAAAGAGGTGCATCAGGCAACCAAGATGCCCCTTTCAGCATTTACACCGGCTTACGACCGGGACGCTTCTATTGTTGGCACAAGAAACATTCCCGAGAAAAGCTGCATGGGTTCCGTGGCACCGATTGCTACAATCAGGAACAATGGCAACGAAACACTTACCTCCGTAGATATTAATTATCAGGTGAATAGACGGAGACTTTGCCAGCACATTGCTGGACGGGCGAACTCGATATTCCTTGAAACAGCTGATGTTGAACTGCCTGCCGGTAAGTTTTGAAATGGAAAGCAACAATACCCTGGAAATGTATACTAACAATCCCAATGGTTCAGGCGACCAGTTCCCGGACAATGATACGACCTGGGTGGATTTTGACCAGGCCGATCATACCGAAACCACAGTGGGCATGATCCTCCGCCTTGACGGAAGCCCTGAAGACATTTCCTGGGAAGTGACCAATGATGCCGGCGAAGTGGTATATTTTGGCGGAGATTATACCACGCCGAACCAAAATATTTCAGAAGTATTTGATTTTACAGACGACCCGGGTTGTTATAATTTCTCAATCTATGATGCAGCCGGTGACGGACTCGAGTTTACCGGGGTTCTACCTGCTCTATTATGGGAACAATGTGACGATCATCCAGGGTGGTGAGTTTGGCTACCAGGAATCCATCGAGTTTGTTGCTGATGACTTTGTTTCTATTCCTGAGACAATAAGCACAGCAAATGTTAAGATTTACCCTAATCCATTTGCTTACAGTACGAATGTAAATTTTACACTTACACAAAGTGAAGAAGTTTATATTGAGATATTCAACCTGCTCGGACAAAAAGTATTTGAAACAGGCAAACAGATTTATGAAGCGGGTATGCATGATATGTTAATCAATCCCGAAAATCCGGATAATGGAATTTATTTTGTTCAGATGCATATAGGTGACCAGAAATTTACCAGGAAGATTTCTGTAAAAAGATAATCTCATTGAAGCAATAATTATTTGGAATAGAAAAAGCAGGCTGTAAACTCAGCCTGCTTTTTTATTTTATTGTTTGATGATCTTCCATGTACTTATTTTATCGCCCAGCAATATCTTCAGCAGATATGTGCCGTTTTCATGCCCTGACAGATCAATGACGGTCATTTCATCAAAATCCTCAGACCGGTAGTTTTCATTTCCGCCAATGCTGTACAAAAGCATTTTTCTTTGCAATGTTGCCGGCATGTTTGTAACCCTGACTGCAAAAGCCCCACCTGTAGGGTTGGGGTAAATGGTAATGCTTTGCTCTCCGATATCCTCCTGATGATACGATTCCAGTAAAAGGTAATCTTTTTCATCCAGGATATTGATGGTGTCCTGCTGTGTTGTATGAACGGGTTGGGACATGAGGGTGATGGTGTTGCGAAGGGTGCGGTTGCCGTTGGCGTCGTATGAGTAAATGACTTTATTTTGCCCAATAGTACTACCAATCAAAACTAGGTAAAGCAATAAAAATATTACAATTAGTTGTTTCATAATAATATATTTATTTAAATTTTATTTTAAAATTTCATTAATATTCTCTTCAGTACGGTTAAGCAACCACCTTGTATGAGGGCCATAATATCAGATATCAAAATTAAACCTTTTAATATATAAAAATACTTTAAATTCATACTGTTTGTGAAAGAACAAAAATAAAAAGACTTATTATTGATAAAATAAATAATGTATAAAAAGTCCTTAACATAAGATTTAAAAGAATACTTACTTTCCCTTTATCTTCAACATCTTTCCTATTAATAAGTAAAAAATATTCAAGTTTTGTAATCTTAGTAATCTCTGATTTAAACGAGTTTTTTGTTCCATAGTAGAAGAATCTTATTACAAAATATAATACTCCTAAGAAACTCAAGATAATTCCAAAATATTCAATTATTACTTTCATATCTTCTTATTTCAACTTTTTTTCTTATCTCCAAGGCATAGGGGCACCAGTTTGCTCATAGAAACTTTGACGTGCATTCGGATATGCATTAAAATAACCTTTAAAATCATTTGTTTCTTGATAAAGCTCTACACCAATAATTCCATAATGAAATCCAAAAGAATTACTTATTAATACACCATTTGATCCAAATTGCATACCAAACCATGTACCATTAGCTTCTATGTATGGTTTTTGCATATTTAATTTAAAGTTCAAACCTAAATTAATTAAAGGAACACTAGCAGAAGCATCAAGGAATGTAACACAAGTTGTTTCCTTGCTCATTACACCATTACGAAAAGAACGCTCAAAAACATTTGCTGTAGGAAGTTTTATAATTCCCGAATAGAACGGAGTCTTAAAACCAAATCCAAGACCTACATTTGCTTTCACTCCATATTCATCATATTTCGCAACATTGTTTTCAGAATGGTTAGATTGAGCAACATTACCTGAACTTAAGCGAGCAGAAATACTATTAATGGTTTGTTGCTGTGATTGATTCATTACAGTTGCCGAGGAATAATTTGAAAAATTAAAAGACCTTTGACCGTTTTCAGAAATAGAAGCCATCTTATTAACTGCTTGCAAGCCTTCTGAAACCGCATCAATTGCCTGCTTATGATCAGTTTTACTGTTATCCATGCTTTGATTCCAAGTGCTTCCATTCTGTTTAATATCTTTTCTTATCCCGTCCTGCAAACCTTTGAAAGCATCTTCTGAGGTCATATCATAATCGCTTTTCGCAAGTGACTGTGAAGCAACGGAACAAGCCACATTAAAAGCAGTGTTCTTGTTGGCACCTGTTTTTAAAGCAGTTTCATACGCCGCTGCAAAAGCACCGGCAAAAACTGTGGTCCCCCCTTCAATCATATTTGAATTGGCCAGATATATAACGTAATCAATTATGGGCCCTGCACCAATATCAGCAATTTCCGTTTCGAGATAACCGCTCGGATCAATATAGGAAAGCGGGTTATGCTTTCCGTAAGTATAAGGATTAAAACCCAGTGTATTTTCCGGTATTCTTATCAATGGATCAGGACTTGAAAAATAACCGACGACGGGATCGTATACCCTACCGTTCATATTTATAAAAGCAAATTTATCTAGATGCTCATGACTGGTAAATCCTCTTCTTAATAAAAAGTTTGTGGGAACATTGCTGTTGCTCCAATCATCCGGGTTTCGCCTTTGGCCCCAGGCATCAAAGCTCATTTCTTCAAGCTTGTTGCCGTTTTCATCGGCAATTACATTATAAGATCCGAGATGGTCTTTTAAGATGTAGTTCATGCTTTTACCGTTTGCCGCATCATCTACAAATATAGCAAAAACAATGTTGTAGTTTTGGTGCGAAACTTAATTAAATAACATAATAACCTAAGCCTTTGAGAGCAATTCTTAATAATTCAAAAATAAATTCATGCCAATTGCAAAAGAATAAAAATAAAAAGACCTATCACAGATATGATGAATAAGGTGTAAAATATCCTTAGCATTAGATTCAATAAAATACTTGCATTTCTTGTATCATTATCATTTTTCGTATCTATAAGTAAAAAATACTCAAGTTTTTGAATTTTAATAAACTCTAACTTAAATGAGGTTCTTGTTCCAAAATAAAAGAATCTTATTATAAAATATAATACTCATAAATTTCGTCAAGATTTTCTTTTGCTTTTTAGTCCCATCGAATAGGTAGCTTGGTTTTCATATTCTATATTCCATATTCTTTCTCAATTTCTTCCTGGCTAATATATTCATCGGATTTTACTCTTTTGGATGCATATCCTGCCCTTATAGCCAATTCTTTCTTTGTAATCGGATTTCCATCCGTCTTATAACCAACAATTTTCGACCTTGTGTATTCTTCGCTCATGGCATAGACCATTCTTAAAAATGTTTCATCTGCTTTTTCAATATAGTTGTGCAATTTTTCTCTTAATTCACTAGTAATCTCCTATCTACCTTTTTAGCATACAATGAATTTAATGTAAATAAGCAAACAACAAAGCGCGCTTAAGCGCGCTGGACGGGATTTATAATGGATTCCGTTTTCACCCACCTGAAGGTGGGTGCTAATATCATGATCAAGCCTATATGAAAATAGCACCCCGATTTATCGGGGTGTTAAAGAAGCAATCAAATGATTTTCAAAGGGCGCTTCAGCGTCCTTCCAACCTAAAAATATTTTTCCAGTAGATTATCATCCGCCACATTCGGTAGTGTCACCTTAAGCCTCGGCTCTGCCTCCATGGCCCTTTTTATGGCAAAAATGGCTTCTTCATTGCGGGCCCAGCTGCGGCGGGCAATGCCATTGTTCACGTCCCAATGAAGCATCATCTTCAGGCGACGGTCGGCATCCTCACTGCCATCCAGCAGCATGCCGAAACCACCGTTGATCACTTCTCCCCAGCCAACACCACCGCCATTGTGGATGGAAACCCAGGTAGCTCCGCGGAAAGCATCCCCGATCACATTCTGTATGGCCATATCGGCGGTAAAACTGGAACCATCATAAATATTGGCGGTTTCCCGGAAAGGCGAATCCGTTCCGGAAACATCATGATGATCGCGGCCCAGCACCACCGGAGCACTGATCCTCCCTTCTTTTATTGCTTTGTTAAAAGCTTCGGCAATCCTGGTGCGGCCTTCGCAATCGGCATACAATATCCTGGCCTGGGAGCCCACCACCATTTTGTTGTCTTCGGCTGCCCGGATCCATCGCAGGTTGTCTTCCATTTGCTGTTTGATCTCGGGAGGTGCCGTTTTTGACATTTCTTCCAGCACATCACCTGCAATTTTATCGGTCAGCTGCAGGTCTTTGGGATCTGAGGAAGTACAAACCCAGCGGAACGGGCCAAAACCATAATCAAAGCAAATGGGTCCCATGATATCTTCCACATAAGAGGGATAAATGAAACTCCCGTCTTCCTTCATCACATCGGCGCCGGCACGGCCCGCCTCCAGCAGGAAGGCATTGCCGTAATCCCAAAAATACATGCCCTTTTTACTCATGATGTTGATGGCATTAACCTGCCGGATGAGAGATTTCTGCACTTCCTTTTTAAAGCGCTCCGGCTCTTTGGCCATCATTTCGTTGGCTTCCTCAAAACTCAATCCTGCCGGATAATAGCCTCCGGCCCATGGATTATGCAATGAAGTCTGATCCGAACCCAGTTCAATCTTCGTGCCTGCTTCCACGAATTTTTCCCAGAGATCAACGATGTTGCCCTGATATGCCAGGGAAACAGCTTCTTTTTCTCCCGGGCATCTTCTATCCTTTTCAGCAATTCATCCAGGTCGGTATATACTTCATCCACCCAGCCCTGGCTGTGGCGTTTTTCCACGGCAGAAGGATTGACTTCAGCCAGAACACCCACGGCTCCGGCAATCACAGCCGCTTTGGCCTGAGCACCTGACATGCCGCCCAAACCGGAGGTAACAAATATCTTTCCGCCAAGTCCCTCCTGGCCATCCTGCAATCTCCTGCCGGCATTCAGCACCGTGATGGTGGTCCCGTGTACGATTCCCTGCGGACCGATGTACATAAAAGAGCCGGCGGTCATTTGTCCGTATTGGCTCACCCCCAGCGCATTGAATTTTTCATAATCATCCTGTGAAGAATAATTCGGAATGACCATGCCATTGGTCACCACCACCCTGGGTGCATCCTTGTGTGATGGGAAAAGACCCATCGGATGGCCTGAATACAGGACAAGCGTTTGCTCATCCGTCATCCCGGCCAGGTATTTCATGGTCAGCCGGTATTGTGCCCAGTTCTGGAAAACCGCTCCGTTCCCACCATATGTGATCAGTTCGTGGGGATGCTGAGCCACTGCCTTGTCCAGGTTGTTGCTCAGCATCAGCATGATGGCTGCAGCCTGAGTGGATTTGTGTGGGAAGTCGCTGATGCTGCGGGCACTGATCTTATAATCCGGCCGAAAACGGTACATGTAGATGCGTCCGTATTTTTCCAGTTCCTCTGCAAATTCCTCTGCCAGCACCTCATGATGCCTGGGGTTAAAATAACGCAAGGCGTTTTTCAATGCAAGCCTTTTCTCTTTCTGGCTTAAAATATCCTTTCTGACCGGGGCATGGCTCACCTCCGGATCTCTTTTCTTCACTGCCGGCAATTCTTCCGGTATGCCTTCCAAAACGGCATGTTTAAAATCTTCAATTCCCATCTGTAAATGTTTTTATATTTTTTCCTGGGCGTTCTTCAGGATGTTGTGTAAAAACTCCCGGGCCCTGAACAATTGTGCTTTCACCGTACCGAGCGGTAATTCCAGCTCCTGTGAAATTTCCTCGTATGAATATTCTTTAAAATACCTCAGTTCGATCAGTCTCTTATAATGTGGTTTGAGCCTATCCACCACCTCATGCATTAATTTCACCTTCTGGTTCTTGATAACTTTTTCTTCCGGATCGAGGGTATGGGAGGGCAGGCGGTTGGCCAGTTCATCATCTTCCTCGTTATAACATTCATTCATCGAAAAGGTGTGTTTCTTTTTCCGGCGGATAAAGTCGATGCAGTTATTGGAAGCGATCTTGAACAGCCAGGTGCTGAAAGCATAATCCGGGGTATACTGCTTCAGATTCTTGAAAGCCTTGCCAAAAGCTTCTATGGTCAGATCATCCGCATCATTGTGATTGTTGGTCATCTTCAGCAACATAAAATACAGCGAATCGCGGTAATGCTTCATCAGCTCAGCATAGGCCTTCTGGTCGCCATCCTGAACGGCCTTCCTAACCAGCTTATAATCCCTGATCCCCTTCTCTGTCAGATTCGGATTTATTTCCATTTATGTTGCCTTACAAAGAGATTTGCAGTTGCGCTAAGTACGTTTAACAATATGAGTATCAACTCAAACAATGGCGAAAATAATAATAAATCCCGTTCATTTAATCTGTCACCTGATTTTTTTAGAACAATCAATTGTGTAAAAAGTCGCAATGCAAAGGCTCCCAGCACTATGATCGAGGCATAGTTTAGTGATATCAGTAAAATGAAAAGGACATAGAACAGGAATTGCGAGATGGCATACAAGCCCAGCAGGAATTTGAATTTGGGGCGGTAATAACGGCCGGTGGAGAGGTGCCTTCTTTTTTGCCTGAACCAGGATCCGAAAGAAGATTTTGCCCGGGAGAGCATGTGGGAGGCCTGCGCGATCTCAATGCTTGTATTGTGCCTGCGGGCCACTTTGTTGATGAAGAGGTCATCATCCCCGGAGCTGACCTTGTAGTGCGCAGTGAAACCTTTTTGCTCAATGAAGAGCTTCTTCCGGTAAGCCAGGTTGCGCCCCACGCCCATGTATGGCAATCCTGCAAGTGCAAAGGAGAGGTATTGCATGGCGATGTGCAGGGTATCGAAACGGATAATTTTGTTGAGCAATCCTTTTGCTTTCTCATAAGGCCCGTAAGCCAGCACCACCTCGGTCTCCTTGCTGAAATTGCCGGCCATTACCCTGATCCATTCCCTGCCATGGGGTTTGCAATCGGCATCGGTCAGCAAAACCAACTCATGCCTGGCCGAACGGATCCCGATGCTGAGGGGAAACTTTTTGCCCTTAAAGAAATTCAGATCCTGGTAGATGTTGACTACTTTAAGTCGTGCATATTTTTTTTCAAGCTCTTCCAATACCTCAGCAGTGTCATCGTCTGAGGCATCATTCACCACAATCACTTCGAATTCGGGATAATCCTGCTCCATGATCAGGGGCAGGTTCCTGCGAAGATTATGGTATTCATTCTTGGCGGCAATAACCACCGAAACAGCTTCCCCAGATGGGTTGCTTTCACCTTTCCTGTAAAATGCCAGCCGTGCGAAAAAAAACCAGTAATAAAAAAGCTGCACCAGAACCGTCAAAAGAAAGAGGGCCAGTACTATACTTAATAAACCGAATGCTTCTGGGATCAGTTGCATACCAAATTACGTATTACCCTGCAAAAGTATTCATTCTTTGTTTTAGGGAATTGAAAATGATCATTTATTCTGATTCTAAATCATGTTCTAAAAATGCTTGCCGCCCTTACAGGGCTCATCCCAAAATCAAAACTTCTATACCCCGGGTTCATACCCGGGGCTTTCAGCCTTATACTAAAGTCTCAATGACCAATGACACAATGACCAATGACAATTCCTAATCAACTCACAACTCACCACACACCACTCACTACTCACCATTTCTCCCTATCTTTGCCCCCTTTTTTAAACCAAAATACGGAAATAATGGATAGCCTTTTTGTAAAGACCTTGCTGGACGTACTTCATGTAATTGCAACTGTAATCTGGATCGGTGGTATGATGATCAATTATATGGTGATCAGGCCGGTGGCAGTGAAAAAACTGGAACCTTCTTCCTTTGCCAGTTTCAATACCGCCATGATGAAACGTTTCCGCATCCTGGTATATATTTCCATTGTCATCCTGGGCGTGACAGGCATTCCGATGAAGATCGTAAGCGAACACTATGCCGGCATCATCAGTTTTGAACATGCCTGGGGCACTGCTTCTTTTATCAAGCACCTGCTCTATGGATTACTTGTTGTCCTGGCTGTTTTCAATTTTGAAATTGCAACTCCTGCACTTAGCAAGGCTGCAATCATGGGCAATCAGATCAGGATCGGCCGGTGGAAAAAACGGATGGCCATTAGTGGTGCTTTGGCAATGCTTGCTGCCATTGGCACCCTGGTGCTTTCATCCCTCATGAGATACCTGTAAAAGGATTTTCAATTGATTCCGTAATTTTGTAATCTTAAGAGATTTAGTACAGATGCAATTCAAGATATCAGTAAGGGATAAAGAAAGCAAAGCAAGGGCCGGTGAATTCAGGACGGATCACGGGACTGTTAAAACTCCTGTTTTCATGCCAGTTGGGACAGCCGGGGCAGTAAAAGCCCTGCATATTCCCGAGCTGGAAAAAGATACCCGGGCACAGATCATCCTGGGGAATACGTACCACCTGTACTTACGCCCGGGGCTGGAAGTGATTGAAGCAGCCGGCGGGCTGCACAAATTCAATGGCTGGAATGGGCCCATACTGACCGATAGCGGCGGGTACCAGGTTTACTCACTTGCCCACAAAAGAAAACTGACCGAAGAAGGTGTGGTCTTTCAATCTCACATCGACGGTTCACGGCACAATTTCACCCCGGAAAGGGTGATCGATATTCAGCGGATCATCGGGGCCGATATCATCATGGCATTTGACGAATGCACCCCTTATCCTTGCGATTATGATTATGCCAAAAAGTCGCTGAAGATCACCCACGACTGGCTGGATCGTTGCATCAAACACTTCGGTGCATCCGAAGCGAAATACGGCTATCAGCAATACCTGTTTCCCATTGTACAGGGAAGTGTATACAAAGACCTCCGGCGTGAATCGGCTGAATTTATTGCTGCAAAAAATGCTGCCGGTAATGCTATCGGCGGCCTGAGCGTGGGGGAACCGATAGAAATGATGGTTAAGATGACCGAAGAGGTATGCAACATTCTGCCCGAAAACAAACCCCGCTATCTGATGGGTGTCGGAACCCCGGAAAACCTGCTGGAATCCATTGCCCTGGGTGTGGACATGTTCGACTGCGTGATGCCCACCCGCAATGCACGCCATGGCATGCTTTTCACCAGCGAGGGCATCATCAACATCAAAAACGAAAAATGGAAAAATGATTTCAGTCCCCTGGATGAAAATGGGCACTCCTTTGTTGACCGCTTCTATTCCAAAGCTTACCTGAGGCATCTCATCGTTTCCGGAGAAATGACCGGGGCCATGATCGCCTCCCTGCATAATCTGCGCTTTTATACCTGGCTGATGGAAGAGGCAAGGGAGAAAATTATTGCGGGTGATTTCAGACACTGGAAAGATTCGCAGGTAAAAAAGATCAGCAGGAGGATTTAGAATAATTTAAATAATATCCTGCCGTTTTAAAACTCAGAATTATTCCAATGAAATTATAACTTTGCCAGAACAGATTCTGTTTCTTTATGAAGATCGTCGATTACTACATCATAAGAAAATTCCTGGGAACATTCTTTTATGCGATTTCCCTGCTGATCGTGATCGTGATCATTTTCGATGTATCCGAGAACATTGATGAATTCTTAGAGAATGACGCCCCTTTTAAAGAAATCGTTCTTTCTTATTATGTGAACTTCATCCCCTATTTCATTAACCTGTTCATTTACCTGTTCACCTTTATTTCGGTGATCTTTTTTACATCCAAGCTCGCTTCCAACACAGAGATCATCGCCTTCCTCAGCAGTGGGATCAGTTTTTACCGCTTTTTAAGGCCCTATTTCATTTCTGCTTTTTTCCTGGCCCTCCTTTCCTTTTACCTTGCCAATTTTCTCATCCCACGCACCAACAAAACCAGGAGGATCTTCAAGGCCACTTACATGGAGCAGCTCGTCAAGAGCAAGGACCGCAACATTCATTTGCAGCTGGTGCCCGGCACCTATATCTATGTAGAAAGTTTCAATGTCACCACCAATTCGGGTTATAAGTTCGCCATAGAAAAATTCGACGGGGAAAAGCTGTATTATAAGCTCAGGGGCGAACGGATCAAATGGGATACGGTCAGCGAGCACTGGATCATCAACGATTATTATATCCGTTACATTGACGGCCTGAATGAACGCATCGTAAAAGGGCAGGAACTGGATACCACTCTGCTCCTGCACCCTTCCGACCTGTATGTTTACAAGGAGGATTTCGAGGAAATGAACTTCTGGGAACTGAACGACAAAATAACCGCAGAAAAGATAAAGGGAAGCGAGAAGGTGAAAATGTACGAAGTGGAGAAAAGCAAGCGGCTGGCCTCTCCTTTTGCCACCCTGGTGATGACCCTGATCGGTGTGTCCCTTTCAAGCCGCAAGATGAGGGGCGGGATCGGCATGCATCTTGGCCTGGGGATTGGCATAACCTTTCTGTATATTTTGTTTATGCAGATCAGCACGGTGTTTGCAACCTTTGGCAACCTGCCAACCAACCTGGCAGCATGGGTACCCAACATCCTCTTTACCGTGCTGGGAATCTACCTCCTCATGAAAGCTCCCAAATAAAAAAAGGAGATTTTAATTGATCTCCACTTTTCCGTCGTAAGATTTGATTTTGATCAGGGATTTCTTTGTTGCGGCCCCGCCATTTTTGATGTAGTCTGCCAGCAGCTTCTCCGATTTCTTTTCGAGGATCACCTGTTTGTAATCTTTCTGATCAAGTACGATGCTGGTATAGCGTGAGTCGACAGAAAGTTTGTAATCCGCACTTTCTTCAATATTGAGCTCCAGGTTGGTGTACTTGGTTTCTATATCGATCAGTGAAAAACCGCTTTTCAGCTGGTTCACATTGATATTGTCATCGTAAGAGATCAGTTTAAAACGATCCTCGATATTGCCGATCGTAAAGCTTGTATACTTGCTGTTCCCTTCGAGCACAGCAATGCCACGGAAACTGATCTTATCGTCGTAGGAGTTAAGATTGACCCTGGAACTTATATTGCCAAAGGCCATCCGGGAATATGCACTCTTCAGGTCGAGTTGGGTCATGTTGCCGAAATCCAGCGAACAGTCATAGGCATCCAGGGTCACCCTGTTCAGATCGGTGGTCACTAAGGTGGTATATTTGGCCGTACCTTCTATCCCGCTTACATTATCAAAATAGATCTTGTCATCATAGGAATTCAGTTTTACTCCTTCACAATTCTTTACATGTACCTTGGAGTATTTTGAATCCATCTCGATGGCGCCTGTTTCGGTGATCTCCACATCGCTGTCATAAAGCTTCAGAACGCAATCATTTAACTCATTGGCGATCAAATCGGTATAACGCAGATCAAAACTTACCAAGGCCTCACTAACACGCAGGTCCAGGTTCCCGTCGTAAACCGTCAGCTTGCTGTTTGCATACAGGGCATCGATCTGAATGTCGGAGTAACTGCTGTTCAGGTTGAAGGCATTGTTGCGCGGGAGCCTCAGTTCATAATTCACGACATAGCTTTCGATCTCAATGCTTTGCCCGTTCTTGAATTTCATCGCTGTAGAACGTTTGAAATTATTATTGGTAGTGGAAAGGGACTCGAAAAACCTGGTATCGACCAACAACCTTTCTTCCTTGTTTTCCACCAGCGGGTTCCTGATGGCTTTGATAAAAACATCCAGATCGGCGGCATTTTTCACCTCCAGTGAGTAATTCACCTTCAGACTCAGTTGGTCCCTGTCCCAGGTTTTGATGTTCACATCCCCGAGCTTATTATGAAACTCAATGAGGGCATTGGCAGAAACATCATAAGTCATTTCAAATGACCCGGTTTTGCTCGCCTCCTGCGACAAGAGAGCGCCTGGCATACATAAGACACAGAGTGCCAGCAGGCTAATAAATGAGGGTGTTTTGATCTTTGCGGTTCTCATAATTTTGCTTTTTATCTATTTCAATCAATAAGCGGTCGAGCAGGCGGATCTTTTGCACATAATAGTTTTCGATGGCTCTTTTGATCTCGGGCTGCCCGCCCATATTTTTCAAATCCTTTAAATAATCCAGGTGAACCTGTTCAATTTCCTCAAGCTCATCCATCAGCCAGGGGAAATCCTCAATATCCATCTGCATGCTGTTCACTTCCTGCCACTTACTTTCAATCTCCTGGTCGTACATCCGGTGGTGGTAGATCATATCTGCCTCACCGATCCCAGCCTGGGGATCAGTGGCTTTGCCACCAAACTCGTAGACGAGCACAAAACCGATTGACAACAAGAGGGCGATGATGGCTGCCGCCCGCCAGAAAACCACCCGTTTCCTGAGGGATGAGTTTTCTGAAAAATGCTTATGAATCCCCGACCAGATTTTGTGATCATCGGGTTTTTCAACATCCAGCTTTTGCCGCTTGTTTTTAATATGATCTTCCAGTTTCCTGATCTTCATTTTGTAAAAGTTTTTTTCTGAGTAATGAGATGGCCCTTCGGTATTGTGATTTTGAAGTGGATTCGGAAATATCCAGCATGCGGGCTATCTCCTTATGTTTATAATTTTCGAGCAGGTGCAGGTTGAGAACGATGCGTGCTCCATCGGGAAGTTCCTTTATCATGCGGTGGATCAGTCCCGCACTGGCAAACACCTCGGTTTCCTCTGAATCTTCCGGGATCTGCCTTTCTTCTTCAAGCATTTCTGTTTGAATTCTTTTCTTCTTCAAAAAATTAAGGCAGCGGTTGATCACGATCTTTTTGAGCCAGGCCCCGAAGGAGGCATTCCCCCGGAAACTTTTCAGATTTTCAAAGGCGGCGACAAAGGATTCCTGCAATATGTCTTCGGCATCCTCACTGTTCTGAACCATCCTGATACAAATGTTGTACATAGCCTTTGAATATAAGTGATACAGCTGGAAACGGGCATCCCGGTCTCCCTGTATGCTCTGTTCGACCAAATCAGTGTGTATATCCCTGTTTCCTTCCTTCAACTGCAACTGATTTTTACTAAAGACAACTAAAGATAAAAAAAGACGGAATTTATATTAATTTTCCATCCCACACAAAACAAGACTTATTGGATGTTTCCCTGGCCGGCAGCTTCTCAAACAATCCAAAAACCGCGGTGCCGCTGCCACTCAGGGAGGCATAAAAAGCTCCTTCCTGATACAGTTGTTCCTTGATCTTTCCTATTTCGGGGAAACGATGAAAAACATATTTTTCAAAATCATTGCTCAGTGCATTTTTCCAGCATGCCGGATCAGTGTCCATAACTACATCTCTGAGGGAAACTTTTTTGCTTTCCCCGCTGAGATTGCGATATGCCTCTGCAGTGGATACCGATACCGCTGGTTTGATGATCCGGATGTAATAACCAGGCAGCTCAAGATCAATATCGGAAAGCTCATCACCCCTGCCGGCCGCAAAGCTTGCTTTGTTTGGGATAAAAAACGGGCAATCGCTTCCCAGTTTTGCAGCATACTGCATCATTTCCTGCTCATTAATGCCAAATTGAAAAAGATCATTCAGCATCAGCAGGCAGCAGGCGGCATCGGAAGATCCGCCGCCCAGTCCGGCTTCCAGGGGAATATGCTTATGCAAATGAAGTTTCAGGGGAGGAACAGCATAATTCTCCGAAAGCAACTCAATGGCCTTTTCACAGAGGTTTTTACTTGAAGGTGGTATAGCCAGACCCGTGTAGGTAAAACTATGTTTTGCAAATTCTGACGGTACGATTTCCAGTGCATCGCTCAGGGTAACAGGATAAAAAATGGTTTCAATATTATGGAAGCCGTCATCTCTCTTGTCCAGGACCCGCAGCCCCAGGTTTATTTTTGCATTGGGAAATCTGATCATTTTTTGCTGGCAGTTATTTCCGTTTCATTTCTTAACAAATTTATAAAAAGCTCAGGGGATAATGTAATTTTGTATTTTTGATGTTTAAGAAATTTATATGGCTCTAATCAATTCAGTTGTGTCGTGGTTAATGAAAAAGCGTTTTCACCAGATCGAGTTTTTCATTACGTATCCGCATGATGTTCAGGAAGAATGGTTCAAACGCCTGATCTCCGCAGGCAGTCAGACTGCCTGGGGCAAGGAATTCGGGTATCCGGACATCAGCAATGTAGAACAGTTTAAAAAGCAGGTGCCGGTAAACGATTACGACAAACTGAGACCTTATATTGAAAGATTACGGAACGGTGAGCAATTTGTACTCTGGAACACCGAGGTGAAATGGTTTGCCAAATCATCAGGCACCACCAGCGACAAAAGCAAATTCATCCCGGTGAGCAATGAAGCCCTCGAGGAATGCCATTTTAAGGGAGGCAAGGACCTGCTGTCCATTTATTGCAGCCTTTACCCGGACACGAAACTTTTCAGTGGCAAGGGCCTTGCCATGGGCGGCAGCCACAGTATTTCGGAAATCGATAATGAAGAATTCCTGGTGGGCGACCTTTCAGCTATCCTCATCGAGAACCTGCCCAACTGGGCGGAATTCATCCGGGTCCCGAAGAAAAAACTGGCCCTGCATGATAAATGGGAAGAAAAGATAGAAATGATGGCCCGGGCGACCATTCCCCATAAAGTAACCAATGTTTCCGGTGTACCCTCCTGGACATTGCTGCTGCTGAAAAGGGTACTGGAGATCACAGGCAAAGACAATATTGCGGAAGTATGGCCCGAGCTGGAAGTCTTTTTTCACGGGGGTGTGAATTTTGAGCCTTATAAAGAACAGTTCAGGGGATTGATCCAATCCCCGGGTATGCGGTACATGGAGACCTACAATGCCTCCGAAGGTTTCTTCGGCATACAGGATATGCGCGACTCCAGGGAAATGCTGCTGATGCTCGACTATGGCATATATTATGAATTCATGCCCATGGAAGAACTCGGCAAAGACCATCCCCGTACCCTGCGGCTCGATGAAGTGGAAACCGGGGTCAATTACGCGCTCATCATCTCCACCAACGGAGGACTCTGGCGATATATGATCGGAGACACCATTCAGTTCACCGGTCTGTCACCATACAGGATCCGCATTACGGGCAGGACCAAGAATTTCATCAATGCCGTGGGCGAAGAAGTGATCGTGGAAAATGCAGAGCAAGCCATCCTGCAAGCAAGCAGAGAAACCGGAGCAACGGTAACAGAATTTACTGCGGCTCCTGTCTATTTTAGCAAGAAAGACAATGCCGCCCATGAATGGCTCATCGAATTTGAGAAACAACCGGATAAGCTGGAGGCTTTTACACTTGCCCTCGATAAATGCCTGCAAACAGTCAATTCCGATTATGAAGCCAAGCGCTATAAAGATATGGTGCTGCGAAAGCCTCTGGTTCAAAGTGTTCCGAAGGGCACTTTTTACAATTGGATGAAAAGCAGGGGCAAACTGGGAGGCCAGAACAAAGTGCCACGTTTGTCGAACAATCGCAAACACCTTGAAAGCATTTTAAGTATGCTTGAGGCAAATGATTAGAAAATATATATAAATTCGCAAAAAAACAAAGCATGCATTTAGCGGTAGCAGGCAATATCGGATCGGGGAAAACCACCCTGACAAGATTATTATCAAAGCATTTCGGGTGGACGGCCCAGTACGAGGATGTCGAGTCAAATCCATACCTGCATAGTTTTTACGAGGATATGCAGAGATGGTCCTTCAACCTGCAGGTTTACTTTTTGAACAGCCGATTCCGGCAGATCATCAACATACGGCAGGGTTCCAAAACCGTTATACAGGACCGGACCATTTACGAGGATGCCTACATCTTTGCCCCCAACCTGCATCATATGAACCTGATGACCACCCGGGATTTTGAAAATTACAGCAGCCTTTTCGAACTGATGAGTTCCTTCATCCAGGCACCCGACCTGCTGATATTCCTAAAATCCAGTGTGCCCAACCTGGTGAATCAAATACAAAAAAGGGGACGTGAATATGAAGCCTCCATCAGGCTGGATTATCTGAAACGCCTGAACGAAAGATATGAAAGCTGGATCAGCAAGTACGATCTGGGCAAGTTACTTGTGATCAATGTTGATGATGTGAAGTTTGAGGAGAATGCCGAAGACCTGGGGATGATCATCGAAAAGATCAATGCCGAGATCCATGGCCTTTTTCAGGATTAACACAAAATGAAAAACCAATGAAAATCATCGGGATCATACCGGCACGTTTTGCATCCACAAGATTCCCCGGAAAACCCCTTGCCGATATCAAAGGAAAACCCATGATCATCAGGGTTTATGAACAGGCCGTAAAATCAAAGAAGCTGGATCATGTGATTGTGGCCACCGACGACAAAAGGATTTTCGATACCCTGAAGAAACACAAAGGGAATGTGATCATGACCTCACCGAAACACAAAACAGGCACCGAACGCTGCCATGAAGTGGTTGAAAAACTCTCCAAACAAAAACAATATTTCGATGTGGCCATCAATATACAGGGTGACGAACCTTTCATTCAACCGGAGCAGATCGACACCGTGGCAGATCATTTTGAAGAGGAAGATATACAGATCGCCACCCTGGCCAAAGTCATCAGTGATGAAAGTGAATTGCATGACCCGAACGTGGTGAAAGTAGTTAGAGGGGTTGACCGGCATGCGCTTTATTTCAGCCGCTCAGCCATTCCTTTTCACAGGGTAAATAACGGAAAGAAACCGCAATACCTTAAACACATCGGCATTTATGCTTACCAGGTGCATATCCTGAAGGAGATCACAGCCCTGGAGCCTACCCCGCTGGAGCTACTGGAATCACTGGAACAATTGCGCTGGCTGGAAAATGGCTACCAGATAAATGTCAAGCTGACTGATTTTGAATCCATTGGTGTGGACACCCCTGAAGACCTCGAAAAACTTATTAACAAAATTTGAATAATATCCCTGTACTTGCTAATTTAGCAGGTTACATCTAAAGTGTAAAATATCCATACAGCAATGAGGGTAGCAAAATATATCAGTGATCTTTTATATGAATATGAATGCGTTGTGGTACCGGGCCTGGGTGGTTTTATCAGCAATGAAGTACCTGCCGCCATCAATGCCAATCACCATAGTTTCAACCCGCCTTCGAAAAAGATCGTCTTCAACCCACATTTACTGATCAATGACGGTTTGCTTCTGAACCACATTGCCAAAAGCGAAAAGATTTCTTACACCGATGCAAGGATCAGGATTGAACAATTTGTATTGAAATGTAAATTTGCCCTCGACAAAGGCAAGCGGATCAATTTTTACAGGATTGGCCATCTATACAAAAATAACGACCATAAAATTGAATTTGATCCCGACAAGTCCAGGAACTATTATGCCGGTTCTTACGGCATGAGTTCCTTTATTTCCCCACCGATCAGGAGGGAAAGCAGTCTGAGGCTCGACCGCAAACCCAGCAACCGCAAGAGCGACAATAAGGGAAAGAGCAAAGAAAAAGAAACCCTCAGCAAGAAAGAAAAACAGCCCCGTTATTACAGCATAAATCTGTATGGTATGCTGATCATTTTGGCCCTGGCACTATCGTTCATATTTGGTTTCAACGGTATTAAAAGCTTCTATCAGCAAAATGCCGCGGGCATTCCGTTTTTTTACAGCACCCCAAACAAATACCTGCTGTCGCATTTGCACAAGGTTTTATTCCTCTGGGATGAAACTCAGGGAACACAAAAAGATAGGGAACAGGCGGGACCCGCTGATGATCACACTTATCTTTACGAAAATGCTCCCAAACAAGAGGAAGCAGACATGCAGCAGGATAGCAGGGAGGATCTGGTAAAGGAACCGGAAGAATACGAAACTTTGGACATAGTCGAAAGCCCGGGCGCGAAAGCATCAAGCCCTCCTCCTGCTACGGCAGCAAAAGAGGAAGAATCGGCTGTTACGCACAAAGAGGAATCGCATTACTTCATCATTGCAGGATCTTTTGAGAACCGCACAAATGCATCCAGGCTGGTAAACGAATTGCAGCAAAAGGGCTACGAAGCCTTGATCGTCGGGCAGAACAAATACGGAATGTACAGGGTAAGCCTTGCCGGATACCCTGATGCCGGCCTTGCCGAAGAACAACTTGCCATCATCCGCAGGGAGGAAAATCCCAAGGCCTGGATTTTCAAAAAACCTGAATAAGCCTCCCGCCCGTTTCAGCTTTCCATCCGAATGTTTTATTTTTGCCTTAAAAAAAGTGACCAAGAGAAAGCTGAACAGGTTCAGGGAAAACAAGGAATTTGATCACCTTTTCGAGTATAATTATGCAAGCCTCCGGCAAAAAGCATTTCCTTTAAAGGGCAGATGGAATCAGGATTTTTTTAATAACGAACTTCCAATCGTGCTGGAACTTGGCTGCGGAAAAGGCGAATATACAGTCGGGCTGGCAGAGTGGTACCCGAAGGCCAATTTTATCGGCATGGACCTGAAGGGTGCCAGAATTTGGCGAGGCTGCAAAACAGTGGAAGAAAAAAGAATGAAGAATATTGCCTTTATCCGTTCAAGGGTAGATTTTTTAGAAGAATTTTTTGCGGAAAACGAGATCAGCGAGATCTGGATCACCTTTCCGGATCCACAGATACAGAGCCCCAGGCGGAAAAAGCGCCTCACCTCCCCCCGCTTTCTTGGGCATTATCAAAAGATCCTCAAACCCGGAGGAATCATCCACCTCAAAACAGATAACAGCATGTTTTATGAATATACCCTGAACAGGATCAAAGAAAGCGGCAGCAAATTGCTTTTTGCCTCTGAGGATGTTTACCAGTCAGATGCCCCGGAAGCGATCACCAGCATACAGACCTTTTATGAACAAATGTTCCTGGAAGAGGGCAAGGCGATCAAATATTTGAAATTCAAATTGAAGCAGGATGAAAGATGAACCATTTTTTGAACGGGTCTACGAATTAGTCAGGCTCATCCCTGCGGGCCGTGTAACTTCCTATGGAGCACTCGCAGCTTATCTTGGCAGCAAGGGATCGGCGCGTATGGTTGGCTGGGCCATGAATAAATCCCATAACCTTGATGATATCCCTGCCCACAGGGTGGTTAACCGGCAGGGATTGCTGACCGGTAAACATCATTTCGGCGGGCCCAACATCATGAAAGAATTGCTTGAGAACGAAGGGATCCGGGTTGAGCAAAACCAGATCCTGGAATTTGAAAAGCTTTTCTGGGACCCTTTCAAAGAATTATAAAACCTGCTTGCAAATACCTTTGGAATTCAAATTTATATTGATTTTAAATTAAGGCGCGGGATAGAATAAAATAAAATTATTGTTATATTTGGCTTGTTAACATAATATAAACCAAAAGTCAAAAAACAATGTCAGAAAAAAAACTAAAAGAGCAAGGGCTTGTTATTCCAAGCGATAGTGATTATGACAAAATTTACGGAAATATCGTATTTAATCCAACCATGATCACCTGCTCATGCGGTTCATGCAACAAAAGTCATGAAATTGAAGAAATTGACAAAGAAGTTCTTACTGAGCTGAAATGGTAACAATCCTTACTTGATTTCGAAAAATAAAGCCTTATCAGCATTAATAAGGCTTTATTTTTCATTATCGCCTAAAGAAATCTGCGTTTTTTACCGATAAGCCCCTGTTCAATTGATGGATGAAAATAAAAAATTAACGGAAAAATTGCAGCTTTCCCGCTACACCCACTTTACAGAAAAAAATGATCTCACCGCAATATATCATTCATTGCGCTTCCATCCTTTATACTTAAAGAGCAGCATGGCCAAAGAGTTGTTGCTTTTCCGGAAAGCTACCAATCCGGCTGGCTTTTTGCAAAATAAAACCGAAGAAGAGATAGAGAACTGGTCGAGCTTAATACAATTATTGGTTCAATATGGGATCCTGGTAAGCAGTAAGGAAACTGATGACCGGACAATCGCCTATTACCGGGATCATATCCCCAAACCCGGGATTTATGTCGCCTTTTTCATACTGACCGATGCCTGTAATTTCAATTGTTCCTATTGCTTTATTGAACACGATCGTAGAAAAAATCATTTTGCGGAGCGCTATATGAGCGAATCAATTGCCCTGGATGGTTTGGATTTCTTTGTTGAACAGATCCGGAAAAACAAGGGCCAATCAGATGAGAGGAAAGCCATACAGTTTTATGGAGGGGAACCCCTGATGAATTTTAAGGTATTGAAAAAGCTACTGGCCAGGATACAGGAATACAAGCGCAGCAATGTTTTGCCTGACGATATCGAGCTTACAACTGTTACCAATGGTTCATTACTGACCCGGGAAGTAGTCGGGTTCCTGAAGGAACATGGGGTTGGAATTACTATTTCGATTGATGGCGATGAGTTCTCCACCTCAAACAGGCTTGACCATTCAGGTAAACCGGTGTATCATAGAATCATGAAAGGCATTGAAAATTGCAAATCGGCAAATGCCCACTTTGCTTTGTCCGTTACGTTAACGGAAGAAACCATTGACAATGCCGACCGAACCATGAACACCATTCTGAAGATCAGTCCGGACCGTGTGGGTTTCAATTTATTACTAGCCGGCGATCACTTCAGCAATATCAAAGAAGGTTATGCCTTGCGGGCATCCAATTTTGTGATCAATGCCTTTAAGCAATTGCGTGAAAATGGCATAGTGTACGAAGATAATTTCATACGGAAAGTTGAATCGTTTGCAAAATCAAAAGTCTGCGTTTCCGATTGCGGGGCCGTTGGCGGAAATCAGGTCATTATCCAACCGGATGGGAAAATAGGTGCTTGCGAAGGCTTTCTGGGTGAACGCAAATACCTTGTATCCGATATCTACGACAAAGGTTTTGACCCTGCCCAAATCGATGTTTACCAGGAATGGGGAAAACGAAAGCCCCTGTTAATGGAAAAATGCCAGGATTGTATTGCCCTGGGCATTTGCGGCGGCGGTTGCCTGGTGGGTGCCATTAAAAACAAAGGAGATATATTTGCCCTGGATGATATCAAATGCAGCCATATGAAAAATACGGTGAACTGGTTGATCTGGGATCTTTACGATAATGTTAAAAACTAAGCTAAACTGCCTGGCATGCAATCAATAAACGAAAAGTACTATTTTTCGAATTTCGCTCATGTGGTGTCGAAAAATGGTATTTATGCATTTTATCATTCTCTGAGAATGAAGCCGGTTTTTGTTAAAAAAGAGATCTATGAATTGATCATGGATCGAAAACATGAAAGCCCCGCAAAAGACTACCTTGAAATAAATCCCCGGGATAAAAATGAGTTGATTGAACAAACAATTGCTGCACTGCTTGACAACAAGATCCTTTCGAAAGACAAAAATACAGACCAGGAAGTTCTCAGGGTATTTCGCAAATCACTGAAACAACCCTATGTTAAAACTGCATTTTTCCTGTTGACCGACAAATGCAATTTTGCTTGCAAATACTGTTACCTGGAGAAGGAAGTTGAAAAAAGGGGGAAAGTCCCCGGTCATATGAGTGAAGAAACCGCCAGACAGGCAGTTGAATTTTTTGCCCGTCTCACTCGATTAGACTCCGCACGCTTCCATGAAGAAAAACAAATTATTTTTTACGGCGGGGAACCCTTGATGAATTTTGCCGTTCTTGAAACCATCCTCGCCGAAATTAAAAAACTACAGCACAAACAATTGCTTACAAAAAACCTTAAGTTGAACATGATATCGAACGGCTCCCTTATTACTGCCGGTATTGCCCGCAAAATGAAAGAATCGGGAATCGGACTGAGCATATCGATCGATGGGGATGAAACTGCCACCAATTCGTCAAGGTGCTATGCAAGTGGCAAGCCGGTATACGAGGATATCAGAAAGGGAATGGACATTTGCAAACAGGAAAATTTTCCTTTTGGTTTATCGGTTACCTTAACCGAATCTTCATTGAATAATACAGAAAAAACATCAAACATTATTTTCGATACGGGAGCGGTTTCTCTGGGTCTGAATCCGATTCTGCAGACAAGCGATGATATTGAATTGCCGGCAGATTATGCGGAAAGAGCCGCGGATTTTATCATCGAATCCTACCAGAAATACCGCAAACAGGGAATATCCGAAGACCGCATGATGAGAAAGGCGCATGCGTTTAAACACTCCACTGTTTATCCTTTCGATTGCCATGCAGCAGGAGGGAATCAAATAATTGTTACGCCCGAAGGAAAAGTTGGTATTTGCCAGGGCTTGATGTATGCAGGCAAATATGATGTTACCGATGTTTATGATGACTCATTTGTGCCCACCCAAAATGAAATTTACCTTGAATGGTCAAAAAGGAGCCCGCTGAATATGGATGAATGCAAAGACTGCCTTGCCCTTGGAATATGTGGCGGGGGTTGTCCTTTTGTAGCCGAAAGCAAAGAAGGTTCTATCTGGGGCATCGACCGGCAGTTTTGTGTTCACGCCAAAAAAACCACCGAATGGCTTATCTTCGACCTGTTTGAACAGGCAAATGGCGCAGAATGAAAATACTTATTATTGGCGGAAATCGTTTTACCGGCCTTCAGCTGGCCTGGAATTTGTCAGGGAATGGCCATGAAGTTTTCGTGTTTAACCGCGGAAACCACAAGCGTACATTGCCTGAAAATGTAACAAAGATATGTGGCGACCGTAATGATCCGGCGAAGTTAAAAATGGCTCTTTCGCTCGCCGAATACGATGTGGTAATTGACATGTGCGCTTACACCATTGACGATCTGAAGGCACTCCTCGGGGCCCTCCCTGCCAGCTTGCCTCATTTTGTTTTTTGTTCCAGCCTGGCGGTTTATGATTTTCAACAGGGCACTTACCGCAAGAACGGAAAAGGGAATGCACAACAGGCTTATGGCTACAATAAATTGCTCTGTGAGCGCTATCTCCAGGACAAACTGAACAGCAGCCTGTCCATTGTCAGGCCAACCTACGTATATGGTCCCAATGATCCCAGTGGGCGGATCACTCAGATATTTGAGCGAATCAGCCATGCGCAGAGCATCAGCATCCACCCTTCGCTCAGTAAATTTAATACACAAATGATCTTTATCGAGGATGTGGGCAAGGCCATGCTTCGTATTAGCGAAAACCCCTGCCCCGTTTCAGGACAATATGATCTGGCATTTCCTGAACCCATCAATTTTATAGAATTAATAAAAAAGGCAAGCGACTTTCAAAAGAAAAAGATAAAGTTGAATTTTACCGGAAAGCCATCCGATTTCCCGTTTGAGTTGAATTCCGATCAGCTTATCAATGCAAACGAAACATGGGCAAAGATAGGGTACCAGCCGGAATATGACCTGACAAAAGGCCTGGAAAGGACGTATAAGTGGTGGAAAGGAAACGCTTAAGCGAGATTTATTCTTATATAGGTGCACCAAAAAATACACCACCCAGGCATTTCTGGCAACGCTCCGACCTAATTTTCTGCATTGTAAATTGTTTACGGAACTTCCGGGCAGTCTTGCCTTCATAAACCTTTTTAATCCCTCCATCCCTAAATACATTCCCCAGGAGGTTGCTTCCGTTATGATCCATACAACAGGAAACCATATCTCCATTAACCAGTATGGCAATGGAATTAAACGGGAACTGGCAATGACCGGAATAGCATTTCCTTTCCGATTCTGCTTTATGAATATCAGGGCTTTGAATGGCATTGCCGAAACTTATCGCAGGTTTTAGCCTGAGTTTAAGTCCCGGCAATATTTCATACAATCTACCCGTACCTTCATCCTGAGAAAGCATAAGTTCTTCGGAGAGATGAATATCAGGAGATATCCCACGTACAATATTTTTCCAGTATTCGATCAATTGCCGGAATTCAAAATCCTCTTCAATGAGCTTCGTTCCCGGCCTGAATTTGCTGGTATCGAGATAGTGCAATTCCAAAACAGCTTCTTTGTATTTTCTTTTCAGATCGATGAAACTGCGTAAAATATCCGCGATTTTCTCATGATATTCCGCGCTGCTCAGTGTTTTTGATCCTCTTGCTTCGAATCCTTCGGGGGGAGTCTGAACACTCAGGATTATTTTCCAAACCCCTGACCGCAGTATTCCCTCCAAATCTTCCGGGTCCATCAAAATACCGTTCGTAGTAAGGTTCACCTTCATTTGCCGGGTCTTCGCCGCATTTTCCACAATCCTCATAAAATCGGGATGGATCAAGGGTTCCCCGTACAAATGAAAGGATATCCAGTCGAAAACAAAATCCTGCTCAAGCTCATCCAGCAAACGGATAACGTCCTCAAAAGGCATGATTTCTTTTTCCCGGACAATTTGATCGTGCGGACAAAAAACACAATTCAAATTACAGAAATTTGTGGTTTCAATAAATACTTCCGTCAATGAGGTTTTAAAATCCATTTGATTGCTTAATACCTGGTTTAAAAGTAATTCATAAATTTAAACCGGTAAAAAAAATTTCATGATTTTTATCCGGAAAACACAGAACGATCAACCCTTGCCAATTCATGAATTATTACTAATTTTACCAAATCTAAATTAAAATAATATTTTAAGGATGAGTATTTCGAAAGAGCAAGTTATCAAAGCTTTACAGGAAGTTATCTATTTTAAGGGGGGAGACAATATTGTCAACCTGAAGATGGTGGATGAACTGGAAGTATCCGGAAAAAAGGTCAGTTTTTCACTGATCTTTCCCAAAAAGATCGACAACAGCAACGAAATTGTCATAGACCGGGCAAGGAAGACCTTAAAGCAGGAACTGGGTGAAGACCTGGACATCAGGATCGGGATCAAATCACCCAAGGATGTAGGACAGGGTCCGCTTTCGGGGATAAAAAATATTGTGGCTGTTGCATCCGGCAAAGGGGGCGTGGGGAAATCCACGGTTGCAGTGAATCTGGCTATTGCTCTTTCAAAGTCCGGTGCAAAAGTAGGTTTGCTGGATGCAGATATCTATGGCCCATCCATCCCAACCATGCTGGACCTGGAAAATCAGCGGCCGAATGCCACGGAACAGGATGGCAAGACCCGCATCCTTCCCATCGAAAAATACAATCTGAAGGTTCTTTCGATCGGTTTCTTTGTCGATCCTGAGCAGGCCCTGGTGTGGCGTGGTCCCATGGCTTCCAAGGCACTGGAGCAACTCTTCAACGATACCGAATGGGGCGAACTGGACTACCTGGTACTCGATCTGCCTCCCGGCACAGGGGATATCCATCTTACCATCGCACAGGAATATCCCATTACTGGAGCAGTGATCGTTACCACACCCCAGAAAGTCGCCCTGGCCGATGTGCTGAAAGCAGCTACCATGTTCCGGCAGGAAAAGATCTATATACCGGTGCTCGGGCTGGTTGAAAACATGTCGTATTTCACACCCAATGAATTACCCGACAAGAAATATTATATATTCGGCAAAAGTCACAGCGAGAATTTCGCCAAAAGGCTGAACATTCCCTTCCTCGGGCAATTACCCATTGTGGAAGGCCTGGCCGAAGCCAGCGATGCAGGAAAACCCGCAGCCCTGCTGGAAGACAGCATCCCGGGTAAAGCCTTTAAAGAACTGGCTGAAAATATTAAAAATGGGATTAAATCCTTGAAATCATAATAGCTAACTGATCAGAACAAAATGGCAAACAAAGAAGAACTCAGCAATAAGGTAAAGAAAGTGATTGAACAGATCAGGCCTTACCTGCAACAGGATGGTGGCGACATCGAATTTGTTGAAGTAACAGATGACAATATTGTAAATGTTAGACTAACCGGTGCCTGCGGATCATGCCCTTACAGCACAATGACCCTGAAAAGCGGTGTGGAAACGGCAGTTGTGAAAGCCGTTCCGGAGATTAAATCCGTTGAAGCAATCAATCTGTAAATTTTAAGATAAGTACCTGGCAACAATGGGCATACGCCTGCCCATGCCAAATGCCCTGGATGAAACCCTTAATATGGGAGGTGTTTGATGCCGCTTGTATTCATTGATGTTCACCAGGCGAAGGGTTCTTTCGACGATTTTCCGGTCAAAACCCATGGCCATGATTTCTTTCGGACCTTTGCGAAGTTCAATGTACTGGTACAAAACTCTGTCGAGGATATCATAGGGCGGCAGGGAATCCGAATCCTTCTGATCAGGTCTTAACTCGGCCGAAGGTGGTTTTGTGATGGTATTTTCCGGGATCACTTCGCTGCCAGTATTTATATAGCGGGCCAGTTCAAATACTTCTGTTTTGTAAACATCCCCCAGCACACTCAGGCCACCGTTCATATCCCCGTACAGCGTTCCGTATCCCACGGCAGCTTCACTTTTATTGGAGGTGTTCAGCAAAATGTATCCGAACTTATTCGACAGGGCCATCAGGATCACCCCCCGGCTCCTGGCCTGTATATTCTCTTCGGCAATGTTGAAAGGCAGGCCTTCGAAATATGGTTCCAGGCTCTTTAAAAAGGCCTGGTAATTCGATTCGATGGGAATAATATCATAAGGGCTTCCCAGGTTTTTGGCAAGATCTTCGGCATCTTTAATCGAATGCCCTGATGAAAAACCTGAAGGCATCAGTACGGCATACACATTTTCCGGTCCCAGCGCCCGGGCAGCCAGCACCATGGTCACCGCCGAGTCAATGCCCCCGGAGAGACCCAGGATGGCCTTCTCAAAACCCAGTTTGTAAAAATAGTTGCGAATGCCCATCACAAGGGCATCATGAATTCGTTCGATCTTCGAGCTATCTGCTGTTTTGTATGACAATCGCGGATTGGTTCGAACCTCTTCCAGTTCATACACCCGGAAATCCTCTTCGAAATAAGCCAGTTCATCATAAAGTCCTGCCCGGTCATCCACTACCAGGGAGCCGCCGTCGAAGAGCAATTCAGTCTGCGCACCCACATGGTTAACATAAAACAGCGGCAGTTTATACTTTTCAACATTTTCCTTCAAAACCCTGATCCGTTCTTCCTTTTGCTTGTAATGAAAGGGAGATGCTGCAATGTTGATGATACAATCCGGCCCTTCCCTGTAGAGTTCATCCATGGGATTGATGGTATACAAGGGGTTGTTGCCGATGTTCCACAGGTCCTCGCAGATCGTCAGTGCGATCTTTTTGCCTTGATAGTGGATGATCTCAAATTCACGATTGGGTTCAAAATAGCGGTATTCATCAAAGATGTCATAATTGGGCAGCAGGGCTTTGTGGTGGACAGAGCAGATCCCGCCTTCAGCAAGAAAATAAGCCGAGTTAAAGAGGTCTTTGCCCTCATAGCGCGGATTGAAAGAAGGGCTGCCGACGATGGCTGCAATCCCCCGGCATTCCTTTGCTATCTCTTCAACCACCTCCTGGCATCTTTCCACAAAATCCCGGAATTCCAGGAAATCGCGGGGTGGATAACCGGAAACGGCAAGTTCGGAAAACACTACCAGGTCGGCCTTTTCTTTCTTTGCCTCCCGGATACGCTCGATGATCTTCCGGCTGTTTTCCCGGAAATTACCGATATGATAATTAATCTGTGCCAATGCTATCTTCAAAACAATCCTCCTTAAAAGATCACGCCAAGGTTGAATTCAATATAATTGTTAATGGCCTGGTGAGTGATTTCCGGGTCGAGCGTGTTCTGGTCCTTCAGCACATCCGTAAAACCATTGTCGAAGGTAATACCGAAAGTCAGGGCCGTGGAACCGCCCAGGTTGTATTCCACACCGGCTCCAAGGATCAGGGACTCCCGGATGCCTTTTACCTCATCCTTGATATCTTTTTCATCCTCGCTGATCTTTTCGGTTTCGCCGATGAATTTATCGGTTCCCTTGGCTGTGAGCAGGAAACTGGTCCCCAGTCCGATCTTACCGTAAAACCTGAATTTACCAAACTCATTGGTTTTCATTTTCAGCACCAGGGGCACCTCGATGTATTTTGTCCGATATTTTCTATGCAGTATACCTGATCCTATAAGGCTATCAGGTTGGTGCGGGTATGCCAGGCGGCCATTCAGGTACACCACATCGAAACCGGTGGCGATGGCATAATTTTCCATCAGGAAAAATTCTGAAACAAAACCCCAGCTGAAACCAACCTCAGAACCGTCGTTCTCATAATCCGTATGATCGGAACGAAACCAGCCCACATTGGGAGACACTTCAAATCCAAACATGAAAGGTTTGTGTTGCGCCCGGACCAGCTGAGTGATAAAGAGGCTTAACAATAAAACGAAGATGATCCTTTTCATATGCTTATCATTAGATTTACAACCCGAAAGTACTTCTTATTCAACAGGCTTTCAAGAATTATTAAAACTATTTTCCAAAGTCTGATTGTTAATAATTCCTGACATCAACATACTATATTGTTTGCTATATTTGTTATATAAATTCTAAAACCCTAAACGAATGAAAAAGCTAGCAATTGTAATAGTGATCATATTTGCCGCATCCTTTGCCAATGCGCAGATCAGTTTCGGCCCGAAGATCGGCTACAATACTTCCAAACTTTCGGTCGACAAAAGCGATATTAAAACAGACCTCAAGAACAGTTTCCAGTTCGGCTTGTTCCTGCGCCTGGGCTCCAAGATATATTTTCAGCCGGAGGTCAACTGGCTGACACAGGGCGGTGTTTTCAAAAAGCCCGGGTCAGAGGGCAACCTTTCCCCTTTCAAACAGGAGATAGAAATGAAAACCGTACAGGTTCCCGCCCTGGTGGGTTACAAACTCCTGAACCTGAAAGTTGCGAACATCCGGGCCTTTGCAGGTCCTGTGGCCTCGTTTGTTACCAATAAAAAGATTGACTCGGACGACTCACAGGGATACATAGAACCCATTGAGCAGGCCGACCTGAAAGACATAATCTGGAGTGCACAGATCGGTGTGGGCGCTGATGTGCTGATGTTCACCCTCGACATCCGTTATAACATCGGTCTCAGCAAGGTGATCGGCGATATTGAATACGAGGACGAAACCATCACCTTTGACTCCAGAGCAAGCGGGTTCAATGTGAGCCTGGGATGGAAAATTTTATAAACGGATAAGAAAAACAGCGTTTTTTCGCAATAAAAATGTCAATCGGAAGGATTGGCATTTTTGCATGAAAACCTTCATATTATGAAGTTAAAGATCATTTCCCTTTTTCTTTTGATGGTGCTGGCATTTGCATGCAACAGCAACAAAACCAGACTGGATATCGATGTATCGGATGTTCGTATCGAAGAGCTTGAGATCAACCGCTATGAAAAAGCCTTGTTTTCAATCAATCCCGACAGCCTGAAAGAAGGTTTACAAAACATCGATCCCAGATATGAGGTTTTTCTTGGCCCTGACTGGGACCAGGCCCGCAACCTCATTCAACTGAAGGACTATATCCTGGACCCAAAAATTCAGGAATTATACCGGGATGTAATGAGCCTTTACCCCGGGCTTTCGGATCTGTCATCAGAACTAAGCGAAGCTTTCAGGCACTATAAATATTATTATCCCGGAGAAGACATCCCCGCTGTTTATTCTTATGTTTCGGGGCTTCATTACGAGCAGCCGGTGGAATATGCCAGCAACATCCTGGTGATCGGTCTGGATAATTATCTCGGAAAGGATTACCCGGCCTACAAAAAACTTGGCATTCCGCTTTACAAAGCCCGGCTGATGAGCCCTGAATATATCAGCATTGATTGCTTCCGGGAGCTGGGCATAATGCACACGCCGGCATATAAAACACGTTACTTGTTGGATGAAATGATCCTGCACGGAAAATTCCTGTACTTCATCGATGCCATGCTGCCTGCCAAAGCCGGTCACCTGAAGATCGGGTATACCCCTGAAGAGATCCAATGGTGCAGGAGCAATGAGGCTTCCATCTGGGCGTTTTTGATTGAAAACGAACTGTTGTATTCAAAGGATTTCCAGGCGGTGAAGAAGTTCATCGGGGACGGACCCTTCACAGCCGGTTTTGGCAATGATTCTCCCGGCAGACTGGGCGTATGGGTTGGCTGGCAGATCGTCAGGAAGTATATGGAAAAGAATCCCGGTGTAAATCTTCAGCAAATGCTGGGCAATACGGATGCCCAGGAGATCCTGCAAAGCTCTTCTTATAAGCCTGTTAAACAGGGGCGTTAAAAAAAATTTAAACTTTCTTTCAAATTAGCGGGACAAATCTCTTGCTTAAGGTATTAAAAGATATAACCCAAGCTTTAGCATATGCTCGTTAAAACATTCGGAAGTGCCATCATCGGAGTCAATGCCATACCCATCACCGTAGAAGTGAACATTGAGAGCGGCATGAACTTTTACCTGGTAGGCCTGCCCGATTCGGCAGTAAAAGAAAGTCAACAGCGCATTGATGCTGCCTTGCAGAACAATGGCTTCAAGATCCCTGGCAAAAGGATCACCATCAACATGGCCCCGGCGGATATCCGCAAGGAAGGATCTTCCTACGACCTCACCCTGGCCATCGGCATACTGGCCGCTTCAGAACAGATCAAGCAGGAAAGGGTCGGGGATTATATCATTATGGGTGAGCTTTCACTGGATGGCAAGTTAAGACCGGTCAAAGGGGCATTGCCCATAGCCATAAAAGCCAGGGAAGGCGGTTTTAAAGGATTTATTTTACCCCGTGACAATGCAAGAGAGGCTGCCATTGTGAGCGACATCGACGTTTATGGCGTGGAAGAGATCAGTGAAGTGATCCGTTTTTTCAACGGAGAAGCGGAGCTTGAACGAACGAAGATCGACACCCGTGAGGAGTTTTACAACAGCCTGAACAAATATGAATTTGATTTTACGGATGTGAAGGGTCAGGAGAACATCAAGCGTGCCCTGGAAATTGCAGCTGCCGGAGGGCACAATGCCATCCTGATCGGTCCCCCGGGCAGCGGCAAAACCATGCTGGCCAAACGCCTGCCATCCATCCTGCCTCCGCTGAACCTTTATGAAGCACTGGAAACAACCAAAATTCATTCGGTGGTGGGAAAACTCTCCAAAGACACCTCCCTCCTCTCAGTCAGGCCGTATCGATCGCCTCATCATACCATCAGCGATGCCGGCCTTGTGGGGGGAGGCACTTTCCCGCAACCGGGCGAGATCAGCCTGGCCCACAACGGGGTGCTCTTCCTGGATGAACTCCCCGAATTTAAAAGGACGGTGCTGGAAGTAATGCGTCAGCCCATGGAAGACCGCGTGGTGACCATTTCCCGGGCGAGGATATCGGTGGAATACCCTGCCAACTTCATGCTGATCGCCGCCATGAATCCCTGCCCCTGCGGGTATTACAATCATCCCGAACAGGATTGCTCCTGCGTACCGGGTGCGGTGCAGAAATATCTCAACAAGATCTCCGGTCCTCTGCTCGACCGGATCGATATTCATGTGGAGGTGGTTCCGGTCTCCTTCCAGGAGATCGCCTCCGACCAGCAGGGAGAAGAAAGCGGGAAGATCCGTGAAAGGGTGATGGCAGCCAGGAAAATTCAGGAAGACCGCTATTCAGTAAAAGAGGGGATCCACTGCAACGCCCAGATGTCGAGCAAGATGTTGCGGCAGATCTGCCGCATCAACCAGGCAGGACAGAATTTGCTAAAAACGGCCATGGAAAAACTGAGCCTCTCAGCACGTGCTTACGACCGGATCCTGAAAGTATCGCGGACGATTGCCGATCTCGACAAGAGCACGGATATCGAGACAGAACATCTGGCTGAGGCAATCCGTTACCGGAGTTTGGACCGGGAGAACTGGGGGGAGGCTAATTAGAGTCTGTCTTTAAAGTCACGAATTAGGATATTTGCCATGGGATATCTCGCTTCGATATGACAATCCGCTTACTGAAAGAGAGAGGGGGATGGCGCGCTTCGCGCGCCATGCCCTCTCCCAACCCATAACACAATACCATGTCATATAGAGCGAAGCAGTATTCTACTTGTATGGTTAACCTGTTGACTCTATGGACAGACTCTAATTAGGAAACCCCCATTTAGCCCGGATAATTTATAAACCTGAAAGGTGATACGCTGATTATCCTGACGACTAAGAAGCTAGCAATTTGATGCACTTGTTTCAAATTGCAGCTTATATGCCAGGGTTAACCTGCATTATTTGAGCACATTAAGCTATTTTATGAATAATGCGGTTAGCTTAATGGAATACTTCATTGTTCTATGGTAGAAAATCTAGTGCATTAAATGGCTTCGTATGAATGGTTATGGCGCTGCTTGAATATTGTTGTCAGCTTTTGATGAGAATTTGATAATTCAACTCCTTTTGAATCATTTCAAACTATAAGGCAAATGGATATCAACTATCGATAACATAAATTTTTTGTACCATTAGCAGAGTGAACAATTCGTAGTTGCTAAAGCCCAAAACCTGTAGACGTACAACATTTTTAAAATTTGTATATCAGCTATTTACAAAGATAAATGTATTTCCTACACGCTAAACTACAGCTGAGTTCTTGACTCCAGAGATTTTTTTTCTATAACTTTGACATTATGTAATTTATCAAAATGCGGAAATAATAACTTTAAACTACTAATACAAATATGAAACGGGAATTTCCAATTATGGCGAGTACACTCATTATTAGCTTACCATTGGTTTTCAGGTATGCTCGCTTATGGAGCAATCGCAACTAACCTTCAACTAATGCAATATTGCGAACGGATATCATCCTGCTGTCTTAATATTTCATGGCAGTCAAGCTAGTTCAATCCATTATGGTATCAGTGGTATGCTATTGTTCTAACGAATTTGCCAAGAATGGCAGCTCATGGTCATTATTCAACTATGAGCTACCGGACTTGCAAGACATACTATTACAGTTGAATGCAATAATACGGATTAGGATACAATGGATTAAATTGTTACTGCGAAATATGCTGATCAAAAGTAAATGATAATGATTAGTATCACCCATAACGTATTTTAGCCACGACTGTCTATTTTTTCATCGCTACATTATCGCATATATAATTTATTTACAAATGCGGCCATATAGGTTCATCTTTCGACGTAGCCAAACATTAGATCTTCTATCTAATGTGAGTGGCTGATGATTCAGTGAGATGGCCGATCGCAACTTTAGCACACACAAGTCTATTTCCCGATATTTGACTTTCTGACTTTATATATTCGCTGCACCATTGAGCAGAAAGCTTAACGCAGATGCCTTTGAGTTCACCAAGTTCCTACATTCGTATTGTGCTTCTTATCGCTGCAATGCCGCTCCCGATTTGGTTGTATACTGTATACCCTATAGTAGAAATTCTGGTAACTGATCTAGAGGTACTAACTAGATAAAAAGCCATTACCATATACGGAATAGCTTTTGAAGGTAAATTATGATGGTTAGAATTAGGAGTTGTATATTGTCCGGTTGTCTAGCGATTATCTAGAATCATTATTAATAGTATATTCTCATATTACACTATCTGAGATTCGTGACATGATTTACAAGTAATTTAAACCGTAATAGCCAATCTAATATGGTTTCTATTCAGGGAATTATGCTTTCAATAGTGACAGTTATTGCCTATGTGAACCATTTAGAATCATTCTTAATTATACAAAATTAATCGATATAAAGTAAAACACTGCCTACCCTGCTAAAGTCAGATAATTAATCGTCATGTTACATCCAGATCGGCCATTGGAGCTTTTAGCTAAAATCAGTGATTAGTCGCCTACAATTGGTCCATCTCACCTGCATGAACTATAATCTTTATAAGGACTGCAGAAGCAATGATCAGATCATGTTGATCGCGTGGGAACACTTTGCCTAGCAGGATGAAAGTAACTCAACTCGAAGTGCAAGGCCGTATATGATCGTATCATCAGTTCAGTCATGCCATGACGGTCTTACCTGCAAGGCTCTTACCCCACTGGGTGCTAGACGGACCAATCAGGTACTCTACTTGGAGAGCTTCCCGTTTTATAGTAAAGGACCATAAGAAGGCATCAGTTCCCATAGGTAGATTCTGCTGTGTTAAAGCATTTGCTGCAGGCGACGATACTGGAAAAGTTGTTTTCAATAATCAATTTGCCATGAATGTCATGGCTTTCGATTGTACATGGCAGAGGGACTCTTTTGTCAGGCTGACGAGAGCTAAATCGGAGCGTAAGTGCATTGATTACCAGCGTATACTAGCAACTTCGTTTCTCGATGTGACCCATTACGTACATTTGGTATCTTTTTGGACAGCCTTATGTTGGCAAATTTTTCTGGCCTCCAAACATGCGAATGACAATCAGTTGCCTTGTTGCGTGGGGTTCGGGGGTGGGTAGCGGCTTTCACCGCCACCCACCCCTCTATGTAACTCGCGAACACCCTGTTATTTCGACCGCAGAGTCTAAAGGTTTAACCAAAATAATAATACCGGAAAGTGCCAGGCTTAAATATCCGTATTTAAGTAGTATTTCAGCGTTCTCAGGAAATTCGACATTTTTTCCATATCACAAACGATCTCCTTGCGGCTGTGATCCCGGGGCCTGAACATCCCGGCAGTTTTTTCCAGCTTATGCAAGTGATTGAGGCAAACTTCACAGCGGCTCACAACCGGCATGATAAAATGCAGGAAATTTCTGATATCCTTGTGGCGGTAAGGTAAACGGTAAAAAGACCGGATGGTATCTTCTTTCAATTCATAAAAAATATTGATAACAGCCTGCAGGTGATCAGATTTGGTGATCATGGTGTTGATCCCTTCCTCCAGGTCAAATTTCAGATCGAAAATATCATTCCCGAACTGCAGCAATGCCCCCAGCTTATAAAACGCTTCAAACTCATTTTCCATCAGCTGGTTGCTGAAGACACTCCGGTAAAACAAAACGCTGTAGCCACCCTTATCAAAAGTAATTTGCCTGATGCTGTCGAATGACAATCCGGGATCATATTGCTTTTTCGTTTCCAGCTGCACCTTGTAAATTTTCTCAACCATTTGCCATAAAAACGCTTCATGCATAATATGCTCGATCACATAACTCCAGTGTTCAATGAAGATCTGTGTGATCAGCTCATCGGAGGAGAAATCTCCGGGTTTTCTTGTTATCTTGATGATTTGATCAGCCTGAAGCCTGTTCTTGTCAATGAAGTCATCGTAAATACCCGTAATGATCCCCTGGCTGGTGCTGAGCCTGCGTTCTGTTTCATTCATTTTATAGCCCCGCAACATGCAGATCCCTTCGCCCAGGACAGCGGGCACTGCAAAACCATAATAGCGGGTCATCTTGTAAAAACACCCGGATGTGACCGTGCCATCATTTTCCTCCCCCACCCTTCTGTAAAGCTCACTGAATGCTAACTTCAGGAATTTTTGCTGCCTGCCGAACGCCCGGTACATTTTAAACAAAACCGGGATGAGAGAATAAAGATTAGATGCCTTCACTTAACTTCTGTGTATTTAGGAATATCAGTTCAAATGTAAATAAAATGACCGGGCTATGAATGACAGGATGAATTATTAACAAAAAGTTTTCAGGCTTGTGCAAAAGGCTTCGCAAACGCTATTTTTTACTTGGATCGGGCCTTACAGGTTTTCTCGCACTGATGCATACGTATTGAATGAGTTTTTTTCTGAAACAGGCATGCAAGGCCCATCCCGATTCAGGATGCCGTCGCGAGAAATGATATTTTGTTGGGTAGAGCATGAGGTACAAGGGTATTGAAAGCAATCCCAGGAAGGCTCTTTTAAAAATGATGTTGATGGATTTACGCACCCTGGCCGTGAGGTCTTCGATGTTCACATCCTCAAAACCCGTATTCCCGAGTTTGCAGGTTGTCTCCTCAGCATCATCCAATCCGCTGATGGCCCACCTGTGCAAAAGCCATTCGATGGTTTTCCTGTTTTCGGGGAGTTTGCCTTTATCGGTTTTGATGCTGTCGATGATCAACAGTTGGCCACCCGGTTTCAAAAGTCTGAAGGCCTCTTTGTAAACATCCTGCTTCTCACCGGCATGGCAAAAACTCTCAATACCAAAAACGAGATCGAAACGCTCATCCCTAAAGTTTGTATAACTATAGTCCTGGACTGAAATATCAATTTTGTCTTCAAGACCGGCATCTTTGATATATTCCAGTCCCTGCCTGTATTGGGCCGGGCTGAGCGTTATGCCGCTTACCCGGCAAGGGTATTTTTCAGCAAGATATATGGCCGATCCTCCCACCCCGCAGCCTGCATCAAGCACCTCCGATTCATTTGAAACATTGAGAAAGCTGCCAACTTTTTTATTGGTATTCTGTATGGCCTCATGGAGGCTTTCCGTATCATCGTACCATAAGCCGTAATGCAGCCCCTTGCTTTTCTTAAGTTGCCACATTACTTTGTAATGCATCAAAGTGTGATTGTAATAAGTGGCTATGTCTTTTTTTGAGAACATGTGTTTTGCTGCCGGAACCTAATAGCTTTTCGGAGATTCAACTTCTTCCTCCTCATTCCATACAGGAAGTTTTACCGTTTCCCGGTTTTTCAGGGTATTTCTCCTGTAGTCATCCGGGTAGCCTTTTTCTTCTGCCCGGCCCTTTTCATTCTTCACATAACCATCGTTGTATTTTGTGATAAGATGTTCGCCCAGGGCGATCCACACTTTCATGAGCTTACCGGTCTGTTCGGCGGCGTAAGTAGTCAGGTATTTCCTGGCCTTTTCTTTATCTTCCTCAAGCAGGGCCAGAGCATGTTCATCTACATTGTGTTGATCCAGCAAATAAAAATTTTCCACACTGTCCTGCACGGCCTGCATGTCCTTCACCATATCCGAATAACGAATATTGCAGTAATTGGCCACAAAATTGAACACCCACCAGGCCGAATCCCAGGAGAATTTCCTCAGATCGCCTGTTTTAAAAGGCTTTGGTATTTCAGTGATAGAATTATACAATGGAACATATACGGTAAAATAGGTATCATCCACCCCAAACCAGATCAGGCCACCCACCTCATCCGGCAGCCAGTCCCGCGACTGGGCAATGAAAGAAAATGCGGTGTTGTAGGTCGAAACCGGCCTTTCCCAGGCACAGTCAACACCATCCACCTCCCAGGTGAGGGGGCGGTTGCGATTGGGATTGCCGAAGGGGCCTGCATCATAGCCGCGGGTCATATCAATTTCCGTTCCTTCATAATGGTCTCTCAAAAGATCCATCACATCTTCCACGCCCAGCTTTTCATCCGGTTTTACCCAAAGGGGATATCTTTCAGCTCCTTCTACTCCCCTGTTATAATCGATGGAAAGATTGGCTGAGGGCGCGGCCCGGTTCATGATGTTCCAAACCCTGGAAGAGCAATAGCGAAGATTGGCCGGTGTGGAAGGGCAATAGGCTTCATTGAAAGCAAAAGGCTCTCCTGATTCGGGATCATAATACCCATGCTCCACGGCGAAAGAAATCACATTATCGGAATACATGCAATTCTCAGGATCATCTAACGGAAAAGTTCCAATGCGGGCTTTGTTGGCGTGGCAGGAGATCATGCCATCCGGAATTTTAACTGCCACCCAGATGGCTCCTTCTCCTCCATCACCGGTACCGGTCATTTCAAGGATCCAGGCTTCGTTGGGGTCGGTAAGCGAGAAACTTTCGCCTTCGCTGCCATATCCGTATTTTTCTGCCAGGCCGGTGATAATCTCCACAGCTTCACGCGCTGTTTTGGCCCTCTCCAATCCCAGCCGCATCAAATGCCAGTATTGCAAAAATTTGCTGTGATTCCACAATTCCTCCCTGCCGGTAAAAGTAGTTTCACCCACAGCCACCTGGTGTTCATTCATGTGAAAACCAATTAGTTCATAAGTGTGTTCTGCCTGAGGAATCCGGCCTGTAACATCGCTCCGCCAACTATGGAATTCCATCATCTCGCCCGGAGCATAATCCCGTGCTGCCTGCTTTTGCAAATGGTAAATGTATTCGGCATCGTTGGTATATGCCAGCAAAACCGATCCGTCTTTTGAGGCGCCTTTGGTGACAATGATATTGGTGCAGGAGAATACAGGTATTGTTAAAATCAAAAATAACACTGTGCAAAATTTCTTCATATAGCTGAAATTGAATTGGGAGATAAAAATACAAAACATGTAGCTAAATTGTGATTACTTTGCAGATCAAAACCAATCTTAATACTGATATTATGCGCCCTGGGATTCTACCCTGTTTATATGAGTGAATATCCGAACCGGAAATAGCAATAAGCTTACTCGGGATACCTGATGATTCTTACATTCCTGAGATTGAATTTGCCCAGGCTGTTCATTTCTTTTCTCGACTGGTAGCGGCTGTCGAAATATTTTGTGTAAAGATAATAAGGTGCTTTGCCTTCGCTGGCACCAATTTGCGGCTCCAGTCCCTGCTCTTCAAACACTCCTTTCATGCGAATGACTTCACCAATGCTCTCATAAGCACCCAGCACAACATAAAATTTATCTTCCAGCATATTGTGTAATTCTATCACATCAGTCTGTATATCGAATTGCGGCAAGGCATTCCTGCCCCGGATCCGGGAAGCAGAATCCTGGCTGATCACACCCGGCAGCACTTTGATCTTCTGCAGTTTGCGGTCGGAGGTGTCGCCCACAGGAGGAGTGGCTTTCTTGAAGCGGATCCTTTTGTTTTTTTCCATAACGATGAATACAGCAGAATCTGACGCTTCCTCTTCAACCTCAATCCGGAGATCGTTGTTCATGATGCTGTACTCATCACCAAATACATTGTTCAGCCTAAGGGTATAAGTATTGTAACCCGGCGCATACAATGCGAAGCGGCCCGCTTTGTCGGTTAAAGCGGAATAGGAGTTTCCTTCATTATTAAAGGCCGTAACCCGGATATTGGCCAGGTCCCTTTTCAGTTCATCCTTCGCGGTATAGCGCTTCCTTTTCAGATTGATCCTGCCGGCGATCTTGCTGGATTTCTGAAAGGGGATCTGATACAGGGTATTTTCCAGCACTTCGATCACCCCGATATCTTTGCCGATAAAGAAGTATTCTTTCAGGTCGGCCATGGGGGTGAGATAAACTTCGTAAAAACCTTTCGGGATACTGCGGAAGGTAACGAAACCTTTCTCGTTCGAAAGCAGCGTCAGGTCGACGGGCAGCTTACCTCTTTTGATATCCACCGGAGTGTTCAGCAATTTAACCCTCACCTTCACATCGGGGATCCCTTCCTCCCCGGCATCCTTGGCACCATTGGCATTATCGTCCCGGAAAAGCTGGATCTTCAGGCGTCGTAAGTCGCGGCGATTCTTATCCGCGTCGCCCCATTTCTTTTTCACGGAAAACTCCAGGTAATAATGGGAATTGCTGACCTTCTTTCCATTAAAATCCTGCTGTATGAAGTTATAGGTCCCCCCGACCGTAAAGTACCAGTCGTTCACGATAAAGGTGTTGATCCTGGGGTTGACATTCAGCAGTCCGTAATCCAGGTCGAAGCGGTAAGTATAATTCGTAAAGAGTGACAAATGCACCCGGCCCTTCAAATAGGGCTTCAGGATGTATGGAGAAAAACTGATACTGTTATTGCCGGCATCCAGGGCAAACTGGTAAAGGCCGCTATTTACCAGGGGGCCGTAATCATAGGTAAAGCGGGCACCGTAACCGTTCCTGTTGTAATCGGCCAGCACATGAAAATCATAAGCATAACCGCTGATGGCATTGCTCAGCCCCTCGTAGTTCTGGCTGATCCCGTATTTCATACTGATCATCATGTTCCTGCCCAGGAAAGCCTTGGTCTCCACACGGAATTTCCGCACTTTATAGTATTCAAGCTCACCGTCATCCCCGCTGGGGCGAATAGATTCATAGAGCTCCATGCTGGGCCCGAACAGCCAGCGATAGTTGCTGTTGCTATTGGCATGATAATGCAGGCTGAGTAATTCGTCTTTCAGCAACATATTGGGTAATTTGAAACCCTCACGGCTCATGTTGTAATAATCCCTTTTGCTGTTGACGTATTTCAGCGAAAAATAACTCTTCGGGGCCACGAAATAACGCAGGTGAGAATAGAAATTCAGCAGGCCTTTCTGCCTTCCCGGGATGTCGGGGGTGCCGTAATTATTCACCAGGTGCAGTTTAAGTTTCCGGCTGAAATCACCAAAATAGTGCAGATCCCAGGCAATGCCAAAAAGGGTGTATGGATTGTTGAAGTAATGATATTCGTGGTAGGAATAAAAAGCTGCCTGTACCATATGCTTTTTGGCCAGTGGAATGCGACTTGTGTGAAACATGAAAGAAGAGGTGTTTCGCTTGTTCACCCGGTCCATGTTGTAGGCTACAGAAGATTTTACCTCAACGTCCTCCTTGCTGTATTTATATCCAAAGGCAGCACTGGTGTTGGGCTCCAGGATGCTTGTGCTGGCAAAAGCTTCCAGGCTGCTGGTCTTGCCAAGGGTCAGTTCCTGGGCGATCATCAGACTATTCCTGTTGTAGAGGTTCCTCCCGAGAAAAGAACTGAATGCTCCAAGTCCGATTCTGATTGATTGCCGTTTATAAAGGAAATTATAATAGGAATTGCCGATAAGATCCTCGGTCTCGGTGAGGTCGTAGTATGTAAAATTATATTTGAACTCCGAGTTGTCCTCAAAGGTTTCCATGCCCCTGGCCTTGATAAAGGGAAGCACATCATCATTGTTCGAAAAGGTTCTTATGCCCAGTTCGGTGGAATGTGGGAGATTATAATCCAGTTCAAAAGGAGAATAATTATCAGAATACTTTTCGATATGGATGGCACGGAAAACTTCCTTTTCATCCGTAGAGGCATAGATGCTGATCTTGCTCACATCAAACACCCGGTCTTCGGAAAAAGAAAACACCGCTTCAAAGCGCAGGATCTGCTCTTCATCGGGCAACAGCACCAGTTCCTGTTTTTGCTGCCAGCCCTCTTTCGTCGTGATGGTGGCTTTATTATCTGTCTTCAGTTCAAGGCTGATCCGTTCACTTGTATTTCCTTTGTTTACCAGTATGATCTCAAATTCAGCATCGTTCATCGAAGGGTTGAAAAAAAGCCGTTTTTCAGGGATCTTCACATCCCAGCTGTGAAGAACTTCCAGGTTTACTTTAAAACTGGCGGCAGCCAGCAAATTCCTGGCTGGCGAATAAATTTCGGCGCTTAACTTGTGAACTTTTTCAGATCTCGCATTGGCAGGAACCCTGAAACGGAATGGCAGTGAAATGCTGTCGCCGGCGGCAATGAGGGTATCCCTGAAAGCATTGCTGAAGGCAGCCCAGCCTTCGGGAAGATTCAATACGGGTTTCACCTGCACAGTCATTTCCGATGCATTGATGATCCTGAGGACATTAAAACTTAAGGAGGCGGTTTGATGATCCAGTTCTTTTTTTACAAAAAATGCACGCAACTCAGCATTCCTTTCCTGGGCCTGGAGGCCGGAATAAAAGATCAATCCAAGAAAAAGGCAAAACCCGCAAAGGAATAAAGAAAATGAACTTTTGAGGTTTCGGGGAGCCGCATGAATCATTTTGAAGAGCCTCTTGCCTGGCTTTCCGACAGGGTTAAATAGAATCTTCCGGTGTAGTAATCATCTTTCACATCCAGGCCTTTCAGCCTGATAAACTTTGCCGTATCGCCTTCAAAAAGAAATTGCCAGCGAAGCACGAAGCTGTTGTCTTCGGCACCCCCGATATTCCCCTTGTTACCATTGATGAGCAAAAGGCGTTCCTCCGCTTTGAGTGCGATGAGGGTATCCTTGGTACTGTTGGCCATATTTGAGAACAGGCCGTTGTCCCAGTGCTTGCCCATATTCTCAATATAATAACCCAAAAAATCAACCGGAATTTTCTGGCTGGTATCATTCACCCCCTGAAGTAAGGTTTATCTGCTGAGATCGAGAGTTTCCAGTTGCTGGTTGACTCCACGCTGAAGCTTACATCCACCGGGGATTTTGTGATCTGGTAAAGGTTTTCATTTACCTCCTTGATCCCGAAATCTATCCTGGATTCGGGATCAATATTCAGTACCAGTACCGTTTCCATCCGGGCTTCCATATCGGTTTCCATATCAACCCCCTGGGCATGCATCATTGGTGTTATAATACTGAATACCAGAACTATCAAGCAATATCGAGCAGGGTGAGCAATCATCAGTCATCTATTTTAATCAAATTTACAAAAAAAAGGAAACATAGTTTCCCATGTCTCCTTTTCAGCTTGCTTTATTGCAAATCATTACAATGCGGTAAGCGTTAAGTTAATTGTAGTGGTGTAGGTTCCAAGGGCGCCAATTGTTCCGTCAGAAAGTTGTTGGAACATACTTGCTGTGTTCATTGTGCCGTTCATGGTTCCCATTGTCCAGTTTAAGTTGAAAGCATTATCCGAGGCATCACCACCGTTTTCGCCCCCATTGTCAAGCAATATTTGGTCAGTATTGGTTATTCCCATTGAAGTGGCCAGTGAAGTATTACTGCATGAGATCTCTGTACCGATTTGATGAGTTCCGGTAGCTTCGCACCATACACCCACGTTATCGATGGGTATTATGTTGCTACCACCATCTTCAATAAAATCATCAGCATTGATCTGCAAGTTCCAGTCGGCTGTTGATTCAATGGTAATGGTGGTTGTTCCCACAGCATCGATCCCAAAGTTATATTTGTCCGGGGTGTCGAAAGTAGCTGTCTGGTCCTGTCCACCTGTTACATTGAGGTTTAACACGGAACTTAAAATCGCGGTAAAGTTAACAACATCCACATCCGTGTCCTGCGCCATAATGTTAGCTGATGAAAGAGTTAAAATCATGGCAATAAAAAAGGTAAATTTTTTCATTTTCTCTCGTTTTAAATTAGTATTCAATTTTGTTTCCTTCTCAAAAATAAGTCTTTTAAAGTATTTATTAATACGGGAAACAACTAAAAAGTAACCCTCCAAAAAACTGATTTGCGGGGTTAAAAAAACTGATTTGCAAGCTCAGTTTGAAAACTTATTAAAAACTTAACAACAAGTCATTGACGAAAACAAGCCCGGAACCCATGGTATCAATAAGCTCTCTGGGTTTAAGCTGATTGCGGCGCACTGCCCGGAGGAGGCTGATCTGGTTCAAAGGTCGATCAATTTGTTTTTGATCGCATAACGGGTCATATCCGAAGTGGTTTTCAGGTTCAGTTTGCTCAAAATGTGCTGTTTATGGGTACCGATGGTTTTAACACTCACAAATAACTTTTCTGATATGCTCTTGGTCTTTTCACCCTGGGCGTATAGCTTCAGGACTTCCAGTTCGCGTTCGGTAAGATTGGCTTCATTCTTAAAGGTATCCGCATCCTTATCCAGGTAACCTTCGATCAGTACATCCTTGATATCGGCACTCAGGTATTTTTCTCCCTGGTAAACGGATTTGATCGCCGTGGTAAGTTCGTTGTAGGTACAATTCTTGAAAATGTAACCTTTGGCACCTGCCTCCAGCATTTCATTTACATAATAATATTCGGAGTGCATACTGAGAGCGATCACTTTGATCCGGTTCATTTCGCGGCTGATGATGCGTGTGGCTTCAACGCCGTTCTTTATGGGCATGCTCACATCCATCAGGATGATATCCGGTTGCCATTTGCTGGCTTTCTGAATAACATCCTCCCCGTTTTCCGCTTCATCAATGATTTCAATATCTTCAGATTCCGAAAGCAAATTGATCAGTCCCTCGCGAAAAAGCTTATGGTCATCGGCTATTACAATTTTTATCTTCATTGATCCTTTAAAGGTATTAATATTTTCACAACAGACCCGGCATTTTGCCCAGACTGCACATGCAGCTTACCGTTCATAGAATCCAGTTTCTCCGTGATACTGAAAAGCCCGTAGCCGCCAAACTCCGTCAGGTTCTTATCCCGGTCATAATCGAAGCCTTTGCCATTGTCCTTCACTGCAATATACAAAGATTCCTCGTATTTATTCAACTCCACGGCAACTTCGGAAGCCTCGGCATGTTTGACTACATTGTTGAGCAATTCGCAAATGATCCGGTACAGCAATATTTTCATTTCATGGGAGAGATCAATCGATTCCAAATCGCTTTTCATCCGGGCACGCACACCGAACTCTTCCTGCATCTGGCTGAGTTTCCACTTAATTGCAGCGACCAGGCCCAGTTCGAAGAGGATGCTGGGGCTCAGGTCATGGGTCAGCGAGCGTGATGCTTTAATGGCTTCATTGATCAATCCGGAGGATTCGTCGATGATCTTCCTGGCCCTGGGTTCCAGATCGACATTTTGCAACATGGAGAGTTTCAGGAATACGATGGAAAGCTGCTGCCCAAAGCCATCGTGAATATAGCCCGCGATCCTTTTGCGTTCATTTTCTTCGGCCATGATGAGCGCCAGGTTGAGTTGTTTGAGGCGGTTCTGGTATTTCCTGATCTGTTTCAGGTGTTCTTCCCGCTGCTTATTCAGCTCAAGCTGTGCACGAACCTCGTGGCTCAGGCGCATATTCTGTTCTCTCAATTTTTCTTCCGCCTCTTTGATCCTCAGCAACACTTTAACCAGGGCCACCAGTTCGGCCTGGTTGAAGGGTTTGGTCAAAAAGGCATCTGCTCCCACGTTCAAACCTTCAATGCGGATTTTCGCATCATTGCCGTAAGCAGAGATCATCAGGACGGGAATATTGCGGGTTTCTTCGGATTCCTTCAATCTTTTACACACTTCAAAACCATCCATCCCGGGCATAAAAACATCCAGCAAAATAACATCCGGCCCTTTTTCAAGAGCGATTTCCAATGCCTGGGGACCGGTACTTGCCATAAAGACCTCATTTCCCGGCAGGCGTTTTTGCAGAACGGTGCTGACCAGCACCCTGTTTTCAGCAATATCATCAACGACCAGTATTTTTTTCATCATCCCTCCATCATCATTGTATCAAAGATAAAAAACCTGCATATTACTGAAAAGGGGAAAGTGTAAGAATAATGGTAACAGTATAAGTGTCGGATGCGATCATTTGATCGAGGATACTCTGGTTGTTCATATTGCCCCTGCGGGTACCCATCTCCCAGTTCAGGGTGAAAGCGTTTTTGATCCCATAACCTTTGTTGCTTCCGCTGCCTTTGGTCAGCAGAGTCAACTGCGCATCATCCAGCGCCAGGGGTTCTGTTTTGGCATAATTGATGATGTTGCTGCCATCATCCTGGTTGGTCCCGCTTGAGATCACCACCACCCCGACATTGTTGAGTTCCATCTGGTTGGTAGGATCTGCCTCCCCGTAAAAGATCTCCTGGTCGGCATGGAAGCTGAGGGTCCAGTCGCTCACAGAACCGATGCGTATAAAGGTAGACTGTCCGCCATTCATGATCCCGTTCTTGTAGTGTTCCATCTGGTTAAAGTTGAACTGAATGGAATAACCAGAAACAATATTCAGCACCAGACCCGGGTTTGGCGGCGGTATGTCCTGGGCCCTCACCAATGCAATGGATAGCGCCAGGGAACCAAATAGCAGGAAAATTGTTTTTTTCATATCGTTCGCGTTCAATTCATTTATAATCAAACGGTCAGCTTACTTGAGCTGCCTAATCATTTGGCCTTCGACAAATTCGGCCTGTTCAAGTAAGTTACCTTCTTCATCATATGCGGTCAGGATGCCATCCAGCTTACCGTCATCGTAATACAGGTCGAGCTTTACCTGACCGTTTTCATAATAATGCACCCAGTGCCCGGTTTGCCTGTCACTATCATAATTCCCTTTCTTTTTGATCCTTCCGTTATCAAAATAATAGATCCATTTGCCATGGGGTTTGCCCTTCAGGAAGAACCCGCTTTGTTTGATTTCCCCGTTGGGATGATACACAACCCATTTACCCCCGGCCAGTCCGTTAAAATACTTTCCCTGCATATAAAGGCTTGAGTCGGGATAAAAGCTGAGCCACTCTCCGCTCCTGCTGCCATCCACATAAGCACCCTGCTCGAACACACTGCCATTGTGATGGAACTGCTTCCATTCGCCCTGTATCTCCCCATCCACGTAGGTGCATTTTATCTTCACATTGCCATTGTCGTGATATACACGGTAAGGGCCGTCAATTTCGAAAGATTTATTGTAGGTATAATCCTTTCTCAGCTGCCCGTTATCATAAAAGGAGTTGTACTCACCGAAAAACTCCTGCCCGATCATCTGTCCTTTTTCCATCAATTCGCCGTTCGGGAAATATTTTTCGTACAATCCGCTCTGGGTGCTGTCAACGTAATTAAAGCGGTAGTTCAGGGTACCGTCGGGATAATAGCCGGTGATGAGGCCGTTCAGATCGTGATCCTGATAATGTCTGATCTCCTGCAACTGCCCGTCGGCATAATACATCTTCATCTGTCCATTGAGGGAGTCCATCTGGTACCGGCCCTCTGTTTTTATGTTCCCGTTCTCAAAATAATTCAGCACGGGTCCGTTTTTAAAGCCCTTTTCATAGCGGGCCTTCCGTTTGATGCTTCCATCGGGAAAATAGGTGATCCAGGTGGAATCCATTACATCCCTTACATAATAACCTTTTTGCCAGAGGGCAGTATTGGAATAATAAAAACGAGCCTCACCCCAGCGAAGGGTATCCTGCTCCACAATCCTGTAGGTCAGCACCGATTCCAGCTGACCATCATTGTTGAAAGTGGTATCCGCAAAACGATTGTTTTGGGCATGCACAGCCGGCGGCAGCAATAGGCTTGCAGCAAGCAGGATGCCCTGAAAAAATTTGAGCATATCAGACTTCTATAAGTACTATTTCACTTCGATATCCAGCTGGATTCCTTCGAGTTCTTCGTTATAGCCGTAGTCCAGTATGGCAGCTACAGAATAACGTCCCTTTCCCAGCTCTTTTTCGAGTGTGTAATTCACTGTTTTTTCTGATTCGGGGAGCAGTGAAAATTCTATGGGTTCTGATGTAAATTCTTCGGCAGTTTCAAGATTTGAAATGGTAAAATACACCTTGCAATTCAGGATCTTGTCGCCCAGGTTGATCACCTGTGTTTCGTATACTCTTGAACCATCTTCCTGTATTTTTTCCACCAGACCGTCAATGGTACCTTTATAAAGGGTATTGCTTGTTGGCGATTGGAATACCGGCACAGCAATACGGCCTGCTACCTGCAGTCCCATTCTTACATCCTGGTCAATCGCTTCCGGTCCTGTTTGTTCCTCTGCCGACTGTACAAAAATCACGGCCCATTTTGTGGAGGAATTATCATTGGGGACCAGCATGGTAACATTTACATTGGCTGATTCGTTTGGTTGCAGGGTAACCAGGGAGGGTGTGATGGTGACCCATTCGGCGCATGAACGCCCGGTAGTGCCCGGCTCAAAATATTTCACCTCTCCTTCTTCATCCGTTAGCCAGTCGGCCAGGTTGAATACGAAAGATTGCTCGGTATTACCCTTGTTCCTTACGTATATCTGTTGTGTTTGTGATGAACCGGGATTGGCACTGAACATCAGGGTACCCGGGGTTACTTCCAGCTCCTGTGCCCTCAGCTCGCCGGCAAAGTTCGAAACCAGTAAAAAAACGATCAGTGTTAAAAACGAAGCAAATGTTTTCATTTTTTCAAGAATTTGATTCATGTGAACAAATTTAAAATAATATTTTACTTTCCGCATCTATCTTTTGATTTATTGAGCATTAGTTACAAACAAGCTTTTGTTGAACAAATTCCGGATTCTGCAATGAATTGAAGAATATAGCAGCCATTTTCCAGGTAAACCGGTATTTTCCGGCTCCTGTCGAGGTGCACGGAACGCTCATAAACGAGCTGCCCCTGCATGCTGTAGATCATCAGCTTTCCTTCCAGTTGATCCGTGGTATTGTTAATGATATTAACCTGGTTACCTGTTACGTATATCCTTGCAAAAGAGTTACTAAAATTATTCAAACTTTCTTCTGAGGGATTGAAATAAAGGCTGAACCTTTTTTCATCCCCATGCGGTTCGTGGTAAAAACCATAGGCCTGGCCTGGCATGATCCGCAGCATTTTTTTTCGTGGTGATCTTTGAGCCAAAGCTCAAGTGTATCCGGAATATTCAGGACTTCTGTCAGTTTTAAACTGAAGTGGCCTGCTTCCAGGCAATCGAAATACAGGCTGATTACGAGATCATTTTCAATTCGGGACAAAGAATTAATCCCAAAGTCATAATTTCCTGTGCGGGTCCACAATTGCGGCACAGCCTCCACCCTGCTAAACAATTTGGCGGCATCCAGGTCGCGGTCGAACTTGCTGCCGGCCCCTTCAACAAAGCGTATGATGCTTTCATCAAAATAGGAATTGCCTGAGGCCTCAAGCCGCAGCAAGGGATAATCGATCTCAGCATTTTTGTAATAATCCGGAGTGGAAGGGGTTTGACCCACCCGGGCATCATTGTTCACCGACACGGATCCGTTCTGTAAGGCCTGCACCCAGAATCCCTGGTTTGAAGGAATATATTGTGTTCCCCGTTCAGTCCAACGGGGTTTGTCCCTCCCAGCCAAATGGTGTAATTGTTATCTCTGGTGATCCCAGATATATTTTGCATCATTGATGTCGGATTTATTCCAGGCACTGCCCACCTGCCAGTCGAGGGGCGAAGGATAGGGGTTACCCAGGAGGTTCCAGCCTTTGTGGCTTTCGATCTCGCCATTTGCCGGATCTGTTTTGTGGACATTGATTGTGTATGAACCGGTGTTCAAAGCAGAGGTGCCGTTTCCCGTGTAGAGCACGGTCAGGGCACTGCCCGGAAGGTAAACATCATAGCCTTTCATAGGCAGCAGCGGGCCCTGGTACATCACCCAGCCGAAATTCCAGTCATTTTCAATGATGGTCTCATCATAATAAAAGACCAGCTCGGTACCCGCATACACACTGCTGCCGGCATTACTGACCGGTGAGGAGGTATTGTGCCAGGCGGCTGCAGTCAGGTAGCGTTCAATATTGATGCTGCCCGTCACCTCGCACTCCCCGACGGCGGTCTGGTCGACCAGGTATCCCGAAGCGCCGGCATTGGATTCAATATAAAAATTAGTGTTGATATAAACACTGCCTCCATTCTTGATGGTCAGGGCGCTGCCCGGACTGATCACAAACTGGGCCTGAAGCGAAATAGCCACCAGGCTGAAAATAAGCGATATGATCCCTCTGCTTTTCATATTGTTTTACCAGGTTCTCATAATTCGCATGAATAATAGGTTTTCGTTGGGTATCAGGTTAACAGCACCGGAATTGGTTTGGCCGTTCACCATGATCTCCAGATAGTCGCCGGGTTGCAATTCAACCAGGAAAGAGCTGCTGACATGTGTTGATTTATCATCAAACTTACTGTAGGTAAAGGAATATGATGCACTTCCTTCAATGTATGAGCTGCCGTTTTTCCGCAAGCGTGATCGCAGGGTTTTCCGCTGGTTATCAACATTCTCTATGCTGAACATATAATTGATCTCATACACCCCCTGGTAATTCACACTGATCCTGGTGGGATTGGAGGTATTGGAATGCACAAATGCCGATACGTCCTTGAATATCTCCACATCCCAGGGTATGGCAACCGGGGTGGTCAGGTTATTCAGATCGAGGTTGTCGGTTGAGCCAAGCTGAATCACTTCTTCCTCGCTCAGGGTTTGCGAAACACTAACCGTGGCCTTGTGATTACCATTATCAATAACATCCACAGCACCCTGGAAATTGATGGTATTCACCCCGGCGGCCACCACAACATTATTTTCTTCCACATCCAGGGGCAGGGCTTCGTCCCAGCTTCCATTTCCCGAAGCATCCGAAACCATTACCTTGTCGGCCCCTGCATTGGTGGGCATGGTGAAGCTGTTAACCGTAATATTGTTCACCCCCGAGATATTTCCGGCATCATCCAGGATCACCACCGAATTCTGGATCACATTTCCACTGGTGCCGTCGAAGCGGGCCACTGCATTATCCGTGCTGGATGCCGGGCCCTGCACATCATTGCTTTCGGAAGGTTTCAGCATCTGCCATGCTGAACCGGTCCAGAAATAAAAGCCCTCTGCCTGGTTGGCCCCCGAATTGTATACCAGCAGACCGTTTGCCGGCGAACTAACCGGTGCGGGATTCGTCAAACTGCTGCTCAGCGAAACCCGCGGGATCAGCAAGCCTTTATCGCCTGAAGATATTTCCAGTGCGGCAGAAGCATCGGGGGTATCGGTTTGAATGCCCACCTGCCCCGAGGCAGCAAGGGCAAATAAAAGGTACAGGAGGGGCAGTATCCCTTTAAAGACATCCATCCTCGCCCGTTTCTCCATCCGTCCTTTTTTCATTTTTATTATTTTGATTTTCTTTTTCATCTCACAACTCCCTTATTAGTCGCATAAAAAACACATTTTCAATGGGGATCAGGTTCGACAGACCTGTTTCCGTTTGTCCGTTGGTTACCACTTCCACATAATCACCGGCATTCATTTCCACCAGGAATGAACTGCTGATATTAGAAACCTTATTTTCGTAAGTTTGATAAGAAAAAGAATAACTTGCCACATGGGGTACATAATAATTTCCGTTTATCCTCATCCGGCAACGGATCGTTTGCCGTTTCACCGTTTTGTTCAGGTGGCTGAACATATAATTGAATTCGTAGATCCCGTGGGTATTCACCTGCACCCTGGCCGGGTTCTGGCTTGTGGAATGCACAAAAGTACCCGGGTCTTTCATCTCTTCTATGTCCCAGGGAATGGCAACAGGATCCGTAAAAACATTCAAATTGATGGAATCGCTTGAGGAAAGTTGAATAACATCCCGGGTAACCGTATTATTGTAAATGGTGACGGTAGCGTGATAGTTACCGTCGTCGCTAACACCAATACCATTTGCAAAGTTCAGGGTATTGGCATTGTTTACCACGATGACATTGTCTTCTTCAATATCCACCGGGGGCGCACTTTCCCAGCTGGCATTGCCGCCGGCGTCCGACACCAGGATTTCGCCTTGCTGCGCGCCTCCGGGCATACTGAATCCGCCAACGTTCAGGTTATTCACATCCAGGAGGTTGCCATTGTCATCGATCAGTACCACCGAAGCCTGAATATTCTGACCGCCGGTACCGTTGAAGCGTACAATTGAATTGTCGAGTGAAGAGGCAGGGCCGCTTACATCATTGGCGGAAGGTGATTTGATCAGGTTCCAGCGACCATCTTTCCAGTAATAAAAACCCTGGGGCTGACTGGCAGCTGTATTGTAAACCAACAATCCTACGGCCGGGGAATTGACGGGTGCCGGGCTGGTAATATCTCCGCTAAGCGAAACACGGGGTATGAGCAAACCCTTATCGATTGCATAAACATCCAGTTCGGCTGAGTTGTCGGGAGTACTCGTCATAATGCCTATCTGGCCGGAGGCCAGCAGGCTGCTGAAGAAAAAAAAGAATATAATAATTGTTTTACACTGTTTCATATTTTCAGCCTTGTTACTTTCTTCCAAAAATATGCCCCAGGTAATGCTTTCAACTTAACGGGTGTAAAGATAGTATAAAATCCGTGTAAAACAAAAATCCGGGAAGCGGTGTGCAGGGCCTGCCTGTTGTTTAATAATACTCGAACTCCCGGATGATAAGAATTGAAGAATCCTTCAGGTCCTGTGTCAGGATGTTATCTTCCAGGGTCCTGGCCTCCGTTTTACGAACCCAGTTGCCTTTGCTGTCGAACTCATAAGTATAATCCGAGCGGATAGCCAGGCGGTTGCTTTTGAAAAGTTTTGCCTGGAAAGGCACGTTTTTTCTTTTGTATTTGAAAATACGTTTCCAGCTTACACCCCCCTTGCTGTTGTAGAACTTCGTTTCCACACGATTCCCCCGGTAATCATAGTCGTGCATCAGTTTGTGGGAGGCACTTCCACCAGGTCTGAAATACTCCTCTTCGACAATGTTTCCCATATGATCATTCACATAAGAGATCCTGGAATAAAGATCCCGGTAATACTTCTCAAATTCCACATCTATGAGGTTCCGGCTGTGGTTATAATGTTTTTGCAGGGAACGGTCGAAGATCAGTTCATCCACATAGCCAAAACGGTCGGTATGATAATCAATATGCAGGAAAAGGCTGCCGTCGGTATTGTATTCGTTGGATTCCAAAAGGTTAAAGGCAGTGTCGTAAACAAACTTTTCAATTGAAATCAATTGATCATTATCAAAGCGAAAAACCTCCTCAATAAAACTTTTGTCGTTGAAATATGTAATGGAATGACTGATGAGGCTGTCGTATTTCCGGGTGGCATTTTCCTCATGCCCGGCAACATAGATCCATTGCTCCATGCTCTTAACACGTCCATAAAGATCATTGCGTGCGAGATCGTTTTTATGCTGGGCAAAACAATCAGGTGAAAGATGCAGGAACAGGATCAAAGAGAATGTTGGGCCAATCCATTTCATAAAAGCAAAAGTAAAGCTAATATTTCAATTTGCTTTTATGTAAATAGCAGAACAAGATTTGAGGGAATATCATCAATAAATGCGAATGGAACAATGCATACCAATGACAGGCACGGTGTATGTACCTGATTATGTAGTAATTATGATGTTTTTTGGTGAGACTTCGTGACTTGGTATAACTTTTTGGCAATTGGAATTTAGCCACTAAGCTGTATTATATGAGTAGTGATTTTTTAATTATTTTAGCCTCTCTTTTACATATTTTATTCATCAAACAAACAAGCAGATCATGACAACTGAAACCAAATTCACCACACATCAATATCAGCAGGGACAAGAGGCTTTTCTTTCAGCACTCAAAGAACACAGTTCCAGCTTTGAATCGGTTCTGAAAGGCCGGGCCTTCCCGGATTCCTTTCCGTTTAAAAGTTTTCCCCTGGAGAGGATTGAGGAGTTTGTGCTCTATCATAAAATGAAAACCGGCTGGGGGGCATACCTCGATGAAAAATTCGGGGATATTGACAAAGACAGCAGTTTGTTTTTCGTGGAAGGAGCCAATTGGGGAGACTGGGATGCTTTCGGGGCAGGGATCAGGACAGCCCTGGGGAAAGCCCTGAAAGCGTATTTTGATGTTTTTGGTATACAGGTGGATGAGGTCATTCGTGACCTGCGGGATGAGATCCCGGAAATCTTGCTTGAGAAAACTACGGATGAACTGCGGCTTTCGGGTGATAACAGGGACTACCGGCTGGCCGTGCTCAGAATAGACAAGGCGCAGATTGAATCGCTGGCCGCTGACCTCGGTGCACTTGTGGAACCGCTGAATGAAATGCAGGAAGCCGCCACGCGCCTGAAATCGTTTTCAAGCCGCATGGAAAAATTCAAAAAAGAAAGCAAGACCACCATTTACCAGGGTGATTATAACAAGCTTGAAACCCTTGATCAAATCATCCGGGAGTCGAACCGTTTGATCACCGACTACAATGAGATGCGATCAGGAAGCTATGATCCGGCAAATTTTATTTCCGAGATCTATATTGCCTATGAAGACGGGCACATTTCCATTTCAACCACAAAAAATGCAACTGCCGAGGTAAACATCGTGGAAACAAATTTCGTGGTTCACACAGATGCCGGACAAATGGAAAAACAAATAGAGATCCTGAGAGAACTTACCCATATGGCCCGGAAGGAAAAGGAAAGCTATGAAGCGAACCGCATGAACAAATCCCTTTTCCGCTTGCAGATCATCATGACCATCAGCCTGTTTACGTCTGCGGCTGCCCTTTTCACCGTCAGCATGTCGCAGGTAAAAAGCAATTGGGACATCGTACTGATCATGCTGGCCTTTTCCATTGTTCTCACACTGGGAACTTACTTTTTTGTGGCCAAAAGGTAAAGATTATTCTGCCCGGCAATCAACATCGCTGCAAATCATGAATAATAAGACCCGTGGGGCCGGCATTAATTGGTCTTTCATGGTTATTCCTGAAATAATTGTTCAATGACCCGAATTATCCCGGGAAATCCTTAACTTTATGGATATTTACCGGTTTTATCTTTTATGGAAACGAAACTAAACAGGCTAATTGGAAATATAAAAGAAGATTCAGGACTGTATCCTGGAATCGGCCTTGGTGTTTTCCTTTTTATTTTGTTTTTTCAGCCATTTCACTTCCGGCAATTTGATTTTACAAAACAATTTTATTTAAAAGGTGTTATAAACTAATGACAAAAACAAGCATACGATATACTCCCCGAAAGAACCCCGAATTTATCCGGGAGTTAAGGGAAAAAGTAAAAAAATATTTTGAAGAGAATAATATTCCAACATATGGCAATGCAAGCATCTTTGTAAAATCCGGTCTGATGACTATTCTTTACATCTTACCTTTACTGGCCATGCTAAGCGGACAAATAAGCAATATCTGGATCATATTTGCCTGCTGGATCCTGATGGGAATCGGAATGGCCGGAATGGGGATGGTATTGATGCACGATGCCAATCACGGTACCTGGTCGAAATATAAGTGGTTAAATGCTCTTATGGGAAGATCCCTGTATCTTTTCGGAGGCTCTCCGATCACGTGGAAACAACAACACAACATTCAGCATCACGGGTTTACCAATATCGAAGGACAGGATGAAGACATAAAATCTGTAAGCCTGTTACGGTTTTCCCCTCACCAGGACCTGAAGAAAATGCATAAATTCCAGCATTATTATGCCTGGTTCTTTTATGGGCTGATGACCATTTCCTGGATCAGCATTAAAGACTTCAGGCAAATTTTAAGATACAAGAAGGAAAATGTAAACTTGCAAACCAAAAAATCCTACAAGCGACTGATGTTCGACCTGATCGTATCAAAAATACTGTATTATGCAATTTTCCTTGTGCTTCCCGTTATTTTTGTCCCTGTGGCATGGTACTGGACCTTGTTATTCTTTTTTATCATGCATTTTATCAGCGGTTTTCTGTTAACCATCATCTTTCAATCCGCTCATGTCATGCCCGATTCCGACTTTCCGCTACCTGATGAAAAAGGTACGATTGATAATAATTGGGCCATTCATCAGCTCAGCACAACCTCAAATTTCTCCCCCAAAAACAGGGTTTTTTCCTGGTTGATCGGTGGATTGAACTATCAGGTTGAGCACCATCTTTTTCCAAATATCAGCCATGTGCATTACCGGAAAATTTCCACGCTCGTAAAAAACACTGCCCAAAAATATGGCTTGCCTTATCACATACAGCCTAATTTCTTCAAGGCAGTATCAGAGCATGGAAGAATGCTCAGAATACTGGGCAGCAAAGAAAAATTAGCCGATTGATCTCACCGTTTTACTAAGCAAATTATCAATGCGATCTGTTTGCCCGCTTTGAATAAAGACAGCAAAGATCAAAGCACAATCTACTGAACCTTAGCGGCGCAGGTCCGGGATCGGGAATTTGGGCGTTTGTGCACCATTTTTGGCATAAATACCCCATGAAGGCCCGATACCATTCGGCTCCTGGGTTTTCCAGGGTTCATCGAAAATTTCGAACCAGAAGGAATTATAAGCCTGGTTCATGAAATTGTTCCCGTTTACCCAGTCGAGGCTTGTCTTGAAATTTGTTTCGCAATAAGCAATATTTTCCCTGGCTGTTTGGGTTCCGTTGTTGCTGGCACCTGTCGGCCAACCGATCTCACCGATGATCACCCCCAGTCCGAAATTATTTTCCGCATTGCTCATGCCGTGGTTATACGACCATTGCATATTTCCACCAATTTCATTGGGTTGTCCGTTGCCGTAATAAGGATAAATGGTGAGCAACACCACCCGGTGGTCGGGTTTGTTTAAGTCCTTGCACTGCTGCAATATCGGTCCACAGTAATCCTGGTCGCCATAGGAATTGATGTGGTCGGCACCAACACCCGTGATGCAGGAAGTAACCGGTTCTTCCAGTCCCTGCTCATCGAGCTTCTGCTTTGCATATTTCATATAATCCGCCACAGTGGCCGGAGGAACATGATTGGGACCGTGAAGATTGGTCTCGTTGCCGATCACCAGCGCCAGGATGGTTGCCGGATGGGCTTTGGCTTGTTGCACCGCTTTGTCGATATCAGCTTTAGTAGCGGCTGCATCATTGGGATAACAATGCACACCCAGTGCCACTTCCAGTCCTTTGGAGGCTGCAACCGGAACGACCTGCTCCATGCCATCGGCCACGGTGTATGTCCGCAAGAAGTCAAAATGTTTGGCGATCATGCCCAGGTCGGTTTCGATCTGGCTCTTACTGATCGCAGTCCCGGGCGCCTGACCATCGTGATGATAAGGCCCGTAGCAAATCCCCATGTATTCCACCGAAGCCACAATGTCTTTCTGGGCTTCCAATACAGCGAGTTGCGGATTGTCATTTTTTTCTTCTTCCTTTTCACAGGAGACAAATACAAAAGCCATCAGGAATAATCCAATTCCATACTTAATTTTATCAATACTCATAATTCATTGTTTTAAAATGTTCCTACTTGGGAGGCAACATGCTGTTCCCTCAAATGCATAATATCAATGATCGAAACCCTACCTGGAAGTAAAATGGTAAAAGTACGCGGTATAATGACAACTTGATGTTAACGTTATGTTAAATGATTCTAAATAAGAAAATCTATGAAAGCGTTTTAATCATCGGCTTATCACTTGTTAATAATTTTGTAGATATTATACAGAGATTTATTTGACATAAGAATAAGAATTCATTATATTCGCATTTTCGTAGTATGCATACTGAAGATAAAATGAAACTGAAAGACATTGCCAAAATCACAACAGGAGTTTACCGAAAAGCTTCTTCCGCCGGTGATGTCTTTAATTTGATGGCGAGGGATTTTGATAATTACGGAAATTTGAAGCCGGACAGAGAACCCAGTATTATTTTGAACGAAAACATCGAAAAACATTTCCTAAGCAAAGGTGATATCCTTTTTGCCTCCAAAGGCTTTGATAATTTCGCATATATCTTTAATGAAGAAGTGAAACCGGCTGTAGCCAGTTCGATGTTTCTTATCCTGAAAAAGCTTAAACAAGATATTAATTCTTCCTGAATACATGACCTGGTTCCTCAATCACCCGAATACACAAAAGAAATTCAAGCGCCTGGCAAGAGGAACAAATCTCCCATCCATCAGCAAACAAAGTTTAGGAGATATGGAAATTCCCGTCCCAAATATTGAAAAACAAAAACTGATCATCAAAATTTCTGATCTTTACAAAAAGGAATTGCAAATGAAAGATGAGATCAGAGAATTGAAAAATAAACTGGTAAACCAAAAATTGTACAACGCTATAAAGGAATGATTATGAGTAAGGTGATGAATGAGAATGATATTTACAGGATTGTGTGGAATGCATGTGACACTTTTCGCGGGATCATCGATCCCAGTCAATACAAAGATTATGTGCTAACGATCTTGTTCCTGAAGTATGTGAGCGATGTGAACAAGGAGAAAAGAAAGCAATATTTCGAAAAGTACAAAGGCAACAAAGAACGCACTGATCGCGCCATGAGCATGGAACGCTTCACACTTCCCGAAAACAGTTATTTTGATTATTTGTATGAAAGACGCAACGAAGCCAACATTGGCGAAATGATCGACATAGCCCTGGCAGACCTGGAGGAGGCCAACCGTGAAAAACTGACCAGCGAGGACGGCTCCGGGATTTTCAGAAATATTTCCTTCAACAGCAGCAACCTTGGCGATAACAAAGACAAAAATAAACGCTTGAAAAATTTGCTGGTTGACTTCAAAGACCTTGACCTCACTCCTTCCCATTTGGAAGAAAATGATGTGATCGGGGATGCTTATGAATATCTGATTGAAAAATTTGCCAGCGATGCGGGGAAAAAAGCCGGGGAGTTTTTTACTCCTTCCGCGGTTTCCACTTTGATTGCCAAACTGACAAAAAGTAAAAAAGGTGCAAGGATATACGATCCGACCTGTGGTTCAGGTTCATTGTTAATAAAAGCCGGAGAACAAGTCGGTTCGGATAATTTTTCGCTTTACGGGCAGGAAGCCAATGGCAGTACCTGGGCGCTGGCCGTGATGAATATGTTCCTGCATGGCCACGACGATGCCTCCATCCGCTGGGGGGATACCATAAGAAATCCCAAGCACAAGGAAGGCGATGTTTTGATGAAGTTCGATACTGTAGTTGCTAACCCCCCTTTCTCTCTTGACAAATGGGGCGCTGATGAAGCTGCCGAAGATCAGTACGGACGCTTCTGGCGCGGTGTGCCGCCCAAAAGCAAGGGTGACTGGGCCTTTATTACGCACATGATAGAATCGGCTTATGAACAAACCGGGAAAGTGGGTGTGGTGGTGCCCCATGGGGTTTTGTTCCGCGGAAGCAGCGAAGGAAAAATTCGCCAAAAGGTAATTGAAGAAAACCTGCTGGAAGCCGTGATCGGCTTGCCGGCCAATTTGTTTTATGGGACCGGTATTCCGGCGGCAGTATTGATCTTTAACAAAGGCAAAGCCGAAAACAAGGACGTACTTTTCATTGATTCAAGCAAACATTATGAAAGCGGGAAGAACCGCAACCGCTTGCGTGAAAATGATGTGAAGAAAATTGTTGACACTTACAAGAAATTTAATAAAGGAGAACTGGAAACAGGTGTGGCAGAGGAAAAATACAGCTACGTTGCCAGTTTTGAAGAAATCGAAGAAAACGAATTCAACCTGAATATCCCCAGGTACGTGGATACTTTTGAAGAAGAACCGGAAGTGGATATTGAAGCCGTTGAAAAAGAAATCACGAAGCTGGAAGGTGAGTTGAAAGAGGTGCAGGGAGAGATGAAGAAATATTTGAAGGAATTAGGAATTCAATCATGAAGATTCAATATGCATCGGACTTGCACCTGGAATTTCCTGAAAACAAGGAATACCTGAGAAAAAACCCCATTCAACCGTTTGGGGATATTATGTTATTGGCCGGTGATATTGTTTTGTTCAGGGAGCTGCATAAACACCTGGATTTTTTTAAATATTTATCCGACAATTTTGAAAAAACATATTGGGTACCAGGCAATCATGAGTATTATCATTTCGACATTTCGAAGAAATCCGGTGCTGTTTATGAAGCCATACTGGATAATGTTTTTCTTGTGAACAATCAGGCAGTAACACTTGAAAACTCAAAGTTTCTGCTTTCTACTTTATGGACGAAAATTAATCCGGCTCATCAGTGGAAGATAGAAAAGAGAATTAGCGACTTTCATGTGATAAAGTACAATGATCATCGCTTTTCAACCCATAGGTATAATGAGCTTCATGAACAATGCCTGGCATTTTTAAGGCAAGAGTTAACAACTACTGAGAACACCCCAACAGTTGTTGTTACGCACCATTTGCCTACATTTCTTAATTACCCCGAAAAATATAAAGGAGATTCTCTGAACGAGGTTTTTGCAGTTGAGTTATTCGATTTGATCGAATCAAACGGACCGGATTTCTGGATTTATGGCCATCATCATTTTAATGGTAGTGATTTCAGAATAGGAAAGACATTGTTGACAACTAACCAGCTTGGATATGTAGCGGATAATGAAAACATTGAATTTGACAATAGTAAATTTTTTTAGCTTTGAAAATCAATATGATAGAAGTTGCAGGAGAAAAACGACACAATCAGCGAACTTATACTTTAAAAGCATGATTGCAAAGAAAAAGTGCCGGAATATCAGTAAATTAGATTTGTTTTCTTTGCAGTTTTCTTTGCATTTATTAGGATTTAATAGCAACTTGCAAAGAGAATTATGCTGGTTTTTAACAGAATACGAAAAAGAATGTTTGCAATATTTCAATGAATACCAATTCATCGACAAACAATACCGAAAATATGAAGGATAAGAACGAAAAGAAAGAAGGATTCAAAAAAACGAAGATCGATTGGATTCCTGAGGATTGGGAATTAAAAAAGATAAAAAATTTTGGTATCGTTGTTACTGGTAGCACTCCTCCGACAAAAGATAGGACATTTATATCGGAAACAAATATTTGTTTATTAGTCCTTTTGACCTATCAAATGTAAAATATATAGAAACATCTGAAAAAAAGCTCTCACAGGCAAGAGTTGTTGACCAATCGAGAGAAATTACCAAAAGGGTCATGTATTGTTCACATGCATAGGATCAACCATTGGTAAAGTTGGTATAACAAAATCCACTTCAACTTCAAATCAACAAATAAATTCTATTGTATGTGATCAACAGCACTCAAATGAGATATCATTTTCTATGAACTAAGCAGACATTCAAAAAGAATTAAAGTCTTTAGCTGGATCTCAAGCTGTACCAATTATAAATAAATCTCAATTTGAAAATTTCTCTATTTTTTGTCCTACCATCTTAAACGGAGCAAATATTTAATCGCCTCCTGCCTCTCCACCTGGGACCGCGCCATCCACACCTTCACCCAACTCATCCAACAAAAACAAAAACGCAAAAAGTGGCTGATGCAGGTTTTGCTTTCGGGAAGGATAAGGTTGCCTGGGTTTAGCAAGTATTGGCAAAACTTAAAAATAAGAGATTTTGCATCTGAAGTTTCATCGAGGAATAGTAATGATAATGGATACAAAGTATTATCATGCACCAAATATGATGGATTAGTTCCTTCCTTAGAATATTTTGGAAGAAAGATATTCAGTGATAATTTAACCACATATAAGATTGTTCCAAGGAATCACTACGCTTATGCAACAAATCATATTGAAGAAGGATCCATCGGCTATCAATTCGACTACGATTTTGGCCTGATAAGTCCAATGTACACAGTTTTCAAAACAGATCAAAAAGTAAATGATGATTTCTTGTTTCCACTTTTGAAATCTCATCAAATGATCCATGAGTATAAAAAAAGAATGGAAGGATCGATAGACAGGCGCGGTGGTTTGAGATGGAATACTTTTTCAGGGATTAATATCTTACTTCCTCCAAAAGAGGAACAAACCGCCATCGCCAAAGTTCTTCAAACAGCAGACAAAGAAATCGAAATACTAAACCAAAAGCTCAAACTCCTCAAAGCACAGAAAAAGGGATTGATGCAGCAATTGCTTACGGGGAGGAAAAGGTTGATTCACCCAAAAAATGAAAACAATACATAATTACAATCCCAAAATTCATCATCGCCGTAGTATCCGTCTGAAAGGATACGATTATTCACGGGCAGGATTATATTTTATAACCATATGCATACAAGACCGGTTATACCTGTTTGGGGAAATTGAAAATGGCCGAATGATATTGAATGATGCCGGAAAAATGATTAAAAAATGGTATTATGAATTAACGAACAAATACCCCGATAAAAAATGCCATGAAATGGTGGTCATGCCCAACCATTTTCATTGTATCATCGAAAATTCGCCATCGGACACCCATCAAACAACAATGGACGCCCACGTTCCGTCATTGGACGTCCACGTAGGGGCGTCCCAACGTGGGCGCCCCGAAAACGATGATCCCGACAAACATCCGGAAAATATTAATTCCCCATACGGCATCCATAACAAAAAATATAACGCCACCATCGGCGATGCAATGGATTGGTTTAAAACCATGACCACCAACGCCTATATCCGGGGAGTTAAAAACAACAATTGGCAAGCATTTACTAAAAAATTATGGCAGCGCAATTATTGGGAACATATTATCCGGAATAAAAAATCATATCAACGTATTTCAGAATATATCAACAAAAATCCTGAAAACTGGGAAAATGATAAATTAAAATAAAAATCATGAACCTATACAAAACAAACTGGTACCAAAAAAATCCCGATGAAGTATTGGACGTCATTTACATTGACCTGGAAGACGATGAATCCCGTTATGAATTTTTCAAACATCTGATACAAAATTATCCCGAACTGGAAATCGACTGGCTCGAAACATTCGAGGATATGAAAGATTATCTCCTGGAAAATGAAAGGATACCGGACATACTTTATTTCGTCGATTGGTATAAAACAAAGAACCTACAGGATTACCAGGATCGGCACGAATTTATCGAACGGGATTTATGCAATTATTATCTTTTTCAAAAGGATTATGCCTCGCTGAAAGCAAGAATGGATTTCATCAAACTACATCCCGTAAAATCTATTGATACACTCACAACAAGATTGTTATACCAGTTGATTTTTCATGGCCTGTATGATGAAGCAGTGGATTTTGCTTCTGCCGTTTGGAAACCCATCGACGAATCTGATGAATTAATGGGTATTCCTGCTTATGATTTTGTAAATACGATTTATATTAATGAACTTCAGAAATTATATGAGGCATTCCTTACAGAAACCCCATTCGATACCTCTATGATATTTAAAAAAGCAACCGAGATGGGGTTTACTGACGACAAAGATTTGTTTGATGATGTGGTCAATGCAATTGAATCCGATAATGATTATGAATTGATAAACAAATCTATACAGAAAAATAAAGACGAGCATATGCTTCACCTGAACATACAGTTTTTGAAATACATGTTCACGGAGTATAAGCTGCCCTTTATCTTTTCCGAATTAATGTGGCAGTTTATCGCCACTTTGAAAATTTTCGGCAAGCATGGAAAAGACAGATGGTTTTTCATCGATGCGAAAACCATGGATAACTACATTGCAGAAAGGCTGGATTTGTTATACACTTCTAATACACTACAACGATTCGGACAGGTTTGGGGATTCGATTACCTGATTTCATTTTTCGAACACTTCCAGCTTTTATCAGAAGAGGATGCCGCAATAATGAGCGAGAATAATCAATATTTTAAAAAACACATGATCCAATTGGCCAATGAAAGTTTATGGCAAATGAACTTTATTTTTAACTGGCCGGAAGTTGACATGTATGAAGAACTTGTGGTTACCCCCTCTCTATTCAATTCAACTTTTGGAATGGATTACATGGAAACCACTGATTATATCTACGAAAGCATGTCTGCCATTCCTGAAAATCAAAGAATTGAGAGGGAAATACAAGTGAATAAGAAGTCGGGTATGGTTTCGGAAAGTGACTCAGACGAACCCTATGTAAAAACAGAAGCAAAAGTTGGCAGAAATGATCCCTGCCCATGTGGAAGCGGAAAAAAATATAAAAAATGTTGCTTGACAGTCAATTAAAGATTTGTGTAATTATGTGTTATAAAATTTAAAAGAAATAAATCATTCGTGCATCCGATGGTTATCGGATCGTGGCTTAAACAAAAGAATATGCAATCACCAATCTTCAAAGAAAACCACATCTCCCTCATCCCGGCTCTGCAAATGCTGATCAAAATGGGTTATGCCTATATTTGCCCGGAGGAAGCATATGTGGTGAGAAGTAGAGCTAGGATTGTGAAAAAAATGGAAGATTTAACCGGGATAAGAACAATTATGTTAACAACAATATCAAGATGAGAGTTAATTCCAAAGAAAAGCTTTTCGGGCATCCTGTTTTGAAAATCAGGGAGATCATTCGATATGCGATGAATAAAAAGCTATGGGCAAGATCAGAAACGGGAATTTACCATAAAGCCTCCGGGTTTTTTAAGATTTCCGAAAGTACTTCAAAAGAAATCATAAATAAGCTGATCAACAATGGATATTTAAAAATAAAAAAAGAGAAAGCAGGCAGTCGCATACAGTATGAATTGGTTCCAACAGCCAAAGGCAACAGGCTTGGCAATGCATCAGCTTTACCGCCTATCACAACAGGAAAGGCCACACAGCTACTAAGTGATTTGATTGAAAGGGCAAAGTCCATCAACGAAAATGATGATCTGGTTTATTATATTGAGAGCTTAAAGGTTTTTGGGAGTTATCTTTCCGATACAGAAGTTTTGAGTGATCTGGATGTCGGATTTAAGCTATCAAGAAGATATGAAGGAGATCAATTCATGGAACGAAATCAAAAACGCATTGATCTAGCCTTAAATAAAGGGAAATCTTTCAGGAATTTCGTGGACGAGGTGACATGGCCTCATACGGAGGTGATAAAAATGTTAAAAGCCGGAAAACGATATATCAACTTGCACAATGAAGAAGAAGACGATGTATTGAAAGTTACCGATTATGAAATTGTATATCAATTTGACAAGTCAGTCCAATTAAATAAAAAGTAAAAACAATGATTAGCAAGACCTTCAACATTTACTGCGACGAAAGTACACATCTGGAAAACGACAAGATGCCTTATATGATAATTGCTTACGTTAGTTCAGCCTATAATCAAGTAAAGTTTCATTCTGAAAATATTAAAAGAATAAAAAAGGATTTCCATTTTGCTGGTGAAATCAAATGGACGAAAGTCTCCGGTTCAAATTATCCCTTTTATGCTGAACTTGTTGATTACTTTTTCGCAACAGACCTGAACTTCAGAGCGGTAATTGTTGGCAAGAGAAAAATTGATACAGAGAGGCCCGGATGGACATATGATGATTTTTATTATAAAATGTATTATCAGTTATTGCATCACAAGATTAATATGGGGCACGCCTACAATGTTTATCTGGATATTAAGGACACATGTAGCCAAAAAAAGATTAGAAAACTACGAGAGATATTAAATATTAATTACGGAAATATTCGCAACCTTCAATTAATTCATTCTTATGAGAGCAATTTACTGCAACTAGCCGATGTCATCATGGGAGCTATTAATTATTATTTACGTAGAAATGATAAGGTTGTGGCTAAAGTGAAACTAATTGAAAAGATAAGCCGTCATTCAAAATTACCTTTAGATAGTACTACCTCACTAAATGCAGAAAAATTCAACTTATTTTTCATTGACTTAAAGTGATTGTATGCCAACCAACTTACTAAAAAAATACCCGGAATTGCTAGAGCTTGCTCATCTTCCCGAGCATAACAGGACTTTATCATTAAAGGGGGTTTTCAAGAGAGACATTGAAGATAATACTGGCTTTAAATTCAGACATAAAATGATAAGGCCTGTTAAAGGCGAGGAACCATCGATGCAGTTACTTTTCAAACACTTGACAACTGAATTAATTCAGGAAAGAAATGAGAGAGGTGAAACAATTCCAAAAAGAATTTTTGAAATGAATAGATCCCAAAGATTGCATTGGATCAAATATCATATTGATGAGAAACGAAGCGAGAACATGAAAATATTTAGTATTGAAGAAAGGTCAGACAGGGGAAATGTAATCAGGACATATATTTATGATATTGATCAAAAATATGTTATCGTATTGGAGCCTCAAAGAAGTGGCAGAGATTATTACTTATTAACTGCATATTATCTGCACAAAAGTTATGGAGTAAAGAAAATGAAAAAGAAACTTAAAAAGAAATTAGATGTCATTTATTAAACCGCGAAAGGCGGTACATTTCAAGATGTATCGCCTTTCGAAACTCCTTCTTCCTATATTGAGGAAAGATGAGCAAGTGCAAATGTACATCATAAAGATGGTAAAATGCAAGTTTTTAACAATTTTTAAACAAGAGTACAAATGAAGATAGTTCTCCAAAAAAGAGTCAACTTTCTCCAAAAAAACAATGGCTTATGAATTATATAGCTGTAAATAAAGGACTTAATAGTGTTAAAAATAGCAATAGTTCTCCATGTTGTAAATGAGATTCTCCATAAGTGTAAAGAATGGTTATCAATAACGTAAACAAGGTTTTGAAATAAGTAAATATGCAATCACCAATCTTCAAAGAAAACCACATCTCCCTCATCCCGGCATTGCAAATGCTGATCAAAATGGGTTATGCCTATTTAAACCCTGAAGAGGCTTTGGCGGCAAGAGGCGGAAAAACAAGCAATGTTTTGCTGGATATGATCTTGCGCAAACAGCTCAAAGAAATCAACAGCATTCGGGTTTCCTCAACCAAAACCGGTATTTTCAGCGACAGCAACATTGAGGAGGGCATGCGGGCTTTGAAAGGAATCCACCTGGCTGATGGGTACATTATTGCTTCGGAAAAAGCCTACAACCTGCTCACCCTTGGCAAAGCCCTCGACCAAAGCATCGACGGCGACAAGAAAAGCTTTACCCTGCAATACATCGACTGGAAAAATCCGGGGAATAATATTTTTCATGTTACCGAAGAGTACAGCGTGATGCGCAGCGGCAGCCGGGAACATTACCGCCCTGATATTGTGTTGTTCGTAAACGGCATCCCTTTCTGCATCATCGAATGTAAAAGCCCCAACATCAAAGAACCTTTAAAGCAGGCCATATCGCAACACTTGCGCAATCAGCAGGAGGATGGCATACGTCCACTCTATATCTATGCACAAATGCTTTTGTGTATTGCAGATAATCAGGCCAGGTATGCAACCCTGGGTACGCAGGAAAAATTCTGGTCGCATTGGGAGGAGAAATTCAATAGCCAACAAGATGAAGAAAAGTACAAAGAAGAACTCAATGAACTGAAAAGCAAAAAACTTCCGGAAACCGAAAAAGAAAAGTTGTTCGGTTTCAACTTCCGGTATTTGAAAAACTACTTCGAAGAACTTGAAAAAGAACAGGTATTGCCTACGGAGCAGGATGCTTACCTTTTTGGCTTATGTCGCCCGGAACGTTTGCTTGAACTGGCTTTCAATTTTGTATTGTTTGATGATGGTGAAAAAAAGATCGCCCGCTACCAGCAATACATCGCTGTGAACAAAGCCATGCAAAAGATCTCCAGGCTTGAAAACGGCAAACGCAAAGGCGGCGTGATTTGGCACACCCAGGGCAGCGGTAAATCCCTTACCATGGTGATGCTGGCCCAGACCATCGCCCTGGACACAAACATCCGCAATCCCAAAATCATTTTGGTCACCGACCGCATTGACCTGGACGAGCAGATCACCAAAACATTCAGAAAATGCGGCATGGAAGTTATGAATGCTTCCACCGGGAAAAAGCTGGTGGAGCTTTTGCAAAGCAGCAGCGATGCAGTTATCACAAGCATCATCAATAAGTTTGAGACGGCGGTTAAAAAGATCAGTGAACCCCTCGAAAGCCCGAATATATTTGTGCTTGTGGATGAAGGCCATCGTTCCCAGTACGGCATTTTTAATATTGACATGCTGAAAACATTGCCCAATGCCTGTTTCATTGCTTTCACAGGAACCCCGCTTTTTAAGAAAGATAAAAGTACCCTGGTGAAGTTCGGAAGCATCATCGACGATTACCCGGTAGATAAAGCCGTAAAAGACAAAGCTGTTGTTCCCCTGCTTTATGAAGGTCGTTTTCCGAAAAGGAAGGTTCACTCCAAGCCTATTGATGATTATTTCAACCTGATATCGGAACCACTCGGGAAATACGAAAAAGCAGACCTCAAACGTAAAATGAGCCGGGCCGATCATCTGAATGCCGCTGAACAACTGATTTACTCACAATCCTGGGACATCTCACTTCACTTTAAGAAGAACTTTCAGCATACAGCATTCAAAGGACAACTGGTCTGTGATCGCAAGGAGAGCGCTATCAAATACAAACTTTTTCTGGATGAAATTGGCATTGTAAGTTCCGAAGTGCTGATCTCCCCTCCCGATGATCGGGAAGGAGAGGAAAGTGCCTATGGCGAAACCTCCGACCGGGTGAAGAAGTTCTGGAAAAAAATGATGGATGAACATGGGACGCCTTCCAAATACCAGAAAAATTTGATCAACCGCTTTAAAAAGCAAAACGAACCAGAGATCATTATCGTAGTGGATAAACTGCTCACAGGCTTTGATGCACCCAGGAACACGGTGTTATACATTACCAGAAAGATGAAAGAGCACCAGCTATTGCAGGCCATTGCTCGCGTAAACCGGATATACCCCGACAAAGATTACGGGTACATCATTGATTATTATGGAGTACTCAGTGCTCTGGATGATGCACTCGACATTTATTCCTCTTTCGAGGAATTTGATGAAGAAGATCTTCAGGGAACCATTACCAATATTGAGGAAGAAATTAAAAAGCTGCCGCAGAAGTATTCTGAACTGTGGGACTTGTTTAAAGAAATCAAAAACAAAAAAGATGCAGAAGCATACCAGCAATTGTTGCGGGATGAAGCCATCCGTGCTCAATTTTACGAAAGGCTGGCTGCCTTTGCAAGGATTTTGAAAATGGCGCTTTCATCCATAGATTTTCACAACAAAACGGAAGAACGGATTATTCAGAAATACAAGAACGACCTTAAGTTTTTTATGAAACTCAGGCAGGCCGTCATACAGCGATACTCCGATGCCATTGATTACAAACAATATGAAGGGCAGATTCAAAAACTGATCGATACGCATGTGCAAACCGATGAGATCAAACCCATAACGGAGCTTGTCAATATATTTGATAAGGACGCTTTTGATAAAGAGGTGGAAAAAACAGTGGGTGAAGCTGCAAAGGCCGATAAGATTGCCTCGCGCACCGCCAGGCATATTACAGAAAAGATGGAAGAAGACCCGGCCTTTTACAAAAAGTTTTCGGAAATGCTGGAAGACACCATAAAAGATTACGAAGAAAGAAGGATTTCAGAAACGCAATACCTGAAGAATGTAAAAGAAATTCTGAACAAAGTGCTTGTCCGCACCGATTCGGATATCCCGGAAAAGATCAGGGAGCGGGATGTGGCGAAAGCTTTTTATGGCATAAGCATGAGTGAGTTGGAGAATAAATTCGACGATAAAGAAACCCTGAGAAGCATATGCGCTGATACAGCCCTTGCCACGGATGACATAATCCGGGATATGATCATCGTCGACTGGCAATATAAAATCGACATCGTAAAGAAAATGATCTTCCAGATTGGTGAATACCTGATTGACGAAATAAGAGACAAATACGGCATAGAACTGAGTTTTGAAGAGGTGGATCAGATCGCAGAACAAATTGTTGAGGTTGCAAAAATCAGGTACAGGGAATGACTCAGGCCATACAATTCGGTTCAAAAAACATTGACTATTCAGTCAGCTTTTCCAACAGAAAAACCCTGGGCATCACGGTTACCCCTGAAATGGAAATTCTGGTGAAAGCGCCATATACAACATCATCAGATAAAATTAAAGAAAAGGTCAGAAAGAAAGCGCCCTGGATTTTAAAGCAATTGAGTTACTTCCTTTCTTTCGAGCCAAAAACCCCGCCCCGGAAGTATGTAGGCGGGGAATCACATTTATATTTAGGAAGACAATACCGCTTAAAAGTCACACTGGCAAAAAGGAATGAAGTAAAATACAAGGGCAGGTATATCGAAGTTTATCTGAAAGGCAAAATCAAATCAAGCGGGAAAGTCAAAGAATTAATGGAAGCCTGCTACCGGATGCGGGCAAAAGTTAAATTTGCGGAAATCGCCGAGCCGCTCATCCAAAAGTTCAAAAAGTATGGCATTGAGCCCACAAATCTGTTTATCCGGGAAATGCCCAAACGCTGGGGAAGTTGCACGCCCAAAGGGAAGATCATCCTTAACCCAGAACTCATCAAAGCCCCAAAACCCTGCATCGAATATGTAATCGTCCATGAACTCTGCCACCTTAAATATCACGACCACACCCGCAAATTCTTTGAACTGCAAAGCAAAGAAATGCCGGACTGGGAAAAGTGGAAGGAGAAGTTGGAGAGGGTGTTGGCCTAATCTTTAAAGTTTGATTGTGTTCTATTTATTATTTACAATATACGATAGAAAAATATAGCTTAACTTTGAAAAAACAAAACCAATTAACAAGAAAACCGTGGAAAAAGGATTCAATACCGGAAGACGTCATTTCTTTAAACTGGCGGCACTGGGAGGCCTTGGCGCAAGTATCATGTCACCTTTAAGCCTGAGGTCATCCCTGGCTAAAATGGCGGGTGAAGAGGCAAAAACCAAAACCAACATCGACGAAGCTCTAAAACATCCCCGCAACGAAAATTCCATGCCGGGCAAATATCCCGGCAAGGTGGTTAAGGTTTTTAATCCTGACAGTGTTGTTGATGATCAACCCGTCGAAGAAGAGGCTTACAAAATGCTGGCGAATGGAATGTTGCTCCTCACGGGAGAAAAGAAACTCAAAAAAGCATGGCGACAGTTTGCCGGCAAGGATGAGATCATCGGGTTGAAAGTGAATCCCGTGGCAGGCAAGCCGCTATCAACAAGCCATGCAGTTACAAAATCCATTGTTAAACAATTGCTGGAGGCCGGTATCCCCCGGGAGAATATCGTGATCTGGGACCGCCGTGAGATGCAATTGCATGAGACCGGCTTTAATGAAGAGAACTACCCGGGTATTAAGATCCGGGGTACCGAACAACAGGATGCCGAAGGCGGATTTTATGACCAGGACGGCATTCTGTACGGTGAAAAAATGATCGACAAGGACTGGTATTACTGGGCCGACTGCGAACAGGAATACGATGCCTATACCCTGCCCTACATGGTGAACAGCGGCAAACATTCCTATTTCTCAAAGATCTGTACACAGGAAGTGCGACAAGATCATCAATGTACCCATCCTGAAAAATGCCGGACCAACGGTCACCCTCTGCCTGAAGAACCTGGCCTACGGGGCCATCACCAATACAGGGCGTTTGCATAAAACCCTCTGGGCGGAGACCTCTGCGGAAGCCTGTGCTTTTCCGCCCCTGCGGGATAAGGTGGTATTGAATATCGTGGATGGTTTGAAAGGCTGTTTCGATGGCGGACCAGGAGCCAACCCGCAGTTTATTTGTAATTACAATACCCTGCTGGTGGGAACCGACCCGGTGGCGGTTGATCGTATCGGTTATGACATCGTCATTGCCAAAAGAATTGAAGAAGGCGTGCAGGAAGAAGAGCTCCCAAGAGGAAGGAAGTTTATGGAAATGGCTGCCGAACTGAAACTGGGCACTGCTGATCCTGACAAGATCGAACTAATTGAGGCAAATGTTTGATTAAACCGCAAAGTGCGCAAAGAAGGCGCAAAGTGCGCTAAGCCTCCTTGCGAACTTTGCTTTGCCTTTGCGTATTCTAAGATAAAAAACAAATAACAATGAATTGTTTTACAACTAAATGGATTTATATTTTCATTCCATTATTCTTGTTTAATTACTTTTCAATTGGACAGGATATCCCTGAAATTGAGGGAAAGGATCTTCCTGATTTTAGCAATACCCGCAACGAGATTTTTGACGGCTCATCCCTCTGGGGATACATGAACGGCGGGGCCGATATTTATCTGGAGTATGGGTTTGAGGTCCTCCGGGTGCAGGGATTTACCGGCGGAGATGAAAATGTAAAAATGGAAATCTACAAAATGCAGAACCCGGCTGCTGCTTTCGGGATATACAGCATCAAAACATTCAGATGCAAAGAAAGCGGCCTGCTTACGGCCATTGACTGCCTGAACCCTTACCAGTTCCAAATCCTCTACGGGGACCACTACATTAGCATCATCAACGAAAGCGGCTCAGAAAAAGCAAAGCAAATGATGCTTGAAATTGCGCAAAAAATAATACCGGAGCTGGAAAGCAAAGAAACATCCCTGCCATGTTCCTGGCTGACCGACAGCCTGGGCCTCTCCCTGCAGGAAATCAAAATGATCAGGGACCCACTGGGCATCATGAACAAAGCAAATGAACTATCGGCATTGTTTGAGGGGATGAATGGCTACCAGGTTTATTATGCCAGGATTGATCGGGATAAGGAAAAGTATAAAGTTTACGAAATTGTATTTGAGGATGCCGCGATGAAGGACCATTTCAAGGAAGCAATTCCTGATGAAGATTTCCAGTTTATAACAGATCGGAATAAAAATATTGTGATGCGCAGGAAGCGCTGAAGAATCCGGATTTTATCGTGAAATCGCACTATCGTAGGGCAGATAAAAATCATGGAAAGCCGGGATCTCTCTGATCAGGTCGTGTTCTTTCAAAACCTCCGCCGCAAAAAGATAATCCGCTTCCTTCAGGTAAGTGGTGATATGGCCCTTGCTGTAATACAAATCCCTGTAGCGGTTGAGCATCCATCGCTGGTGTGTCCTGTCAACAGGCAGATTGGCTCGCTGAACATATTCCATCACCAGGTCAAGGCTTTCTTCCGGATTATGAAAGACCCTATCCCAGCCTTCCGCGGTAGCTTTCACAAAAGCGGTACACAAAGAAGGCTCATTCTTCCTTAGCTTCGAAAGGCAGTAAATACCATCTTCCAGAAAATTCAATCCGTAATCGGCAAAGAAAAAAGTATTTAATTCGTCGGTGTTGAAACCGGCATTGATGATGGAATGATATTCGTCGAACCAGCTGGCATTGGTGATATCCACCCCATCATTCAGGAAAAGGTTGTTGGTACTGCCAATGGTGATGATCTCCACATCCAGCCCGTATTTTTTAAATAATGTGGTTGGCGGCAACTCAAAACCTTTCCAGATCCCCGCCTTTTTGTGGTTCATGTCCTGCAGGCTGTCGATGCCGCTTGACTTTTTGCTTATCAGCATCAGGGAAGAGCGTGTGGAGAGCTGTGCAATGTTCACAATATCGGTGCCTGCGGCCTTTGCCTCGATGGCATTCACCAGCCAGATGGCCGCAAAATCGGCTTCTCCGTTCCTGATGAGCTGGTCGGAAGTGCGGTAAGGATCAAAGGGGATGATCTCCACATCCAGTCCGTACTTGCGGTAGATCCCTTTTTCCTTTGCCACATAATAGCCTGCAAATTGTGCATTTTCCACCCAGTAGGGCAGAAAACTCAGCTTGCGCAGCTTCTGTGTGTCCGCCTCCGGAGCTGTAAGCTGAGCAGCGCCAACTACAGGATCTTCGATTGTTGGAGTGCTGCATGCTGCCAGCAGGAAAAGGAACATTCCAGCTGCAATGGTGTAATGAAATGACCGGTTTTTCATCTAATCAGGTTTGGTTCATGGAGATAAAGATATGAAAGCCTGGCCTTGACTGCAAGAAATAAGGCAGGAAAAGTAAAACTATTGTTTTTATAGCGCTTTGTACCTTCGTGACTTTGTGGCAATTGGAATTTAGCCATTAAGCCTCAAAAGCACAAAAAATCACGAAGAAAAAAAGCAAGGCCAAAATTTATTTTACTAAATAGAGTCTGTCCATAGAGTTTACAGGTTAACCATAGCAAGGAGATATCCTAATTCGTGACTTTAAAGACAGACTCTAAATAGATAGTCAATCATTGTAAAACAACTTGTTCGCGATCTAATGCAGGTTAGAAAAACCAGCGCCTGAACCGGATCATCATGATGCTTCCAATGAGTACCACAGCAATAACAATTCCAAAGGAATTTAAAGGAACCGGAGACACATTGGAATCAGAAAAATCGGAGGCATCGCGGGCAGCAATGTATTTATAAATTCTCCATTTTTCACACCGGCAATCCCGATAATATCCTGGGGATTGGACGGAATGACTGAACCTATATAATCAACATTATAAAAGTTCGTAAAAAAGTTAGCCGCATTCCCGTGAATATCCTGCAAGCCATATTTGGTTCCGTTCACAAAATTAGCACCGGCATCATCAAAAGTCATGGCATTTAGCTGGATCAGTTCAAAGCGGTAATCATCAAAGTTATTGATGAACTCATCAACGGTTAAAACAACTGGGGAGATCGCATTGCCGGTGGAGGAGGCAGCCCCGGGATCCTCTGTTGGCTGGAATTCCAAATACCCATCAAATGATACCAGTTTGCCCGTAATACCCGTAATCCCATCACCAATATTATAGGTGGTGGTGATATTCCCTGGCAAGTCATCGATTAAAATGGCAGCCGTCCCATCCTGGATGAATTTCTGATTGCGGTAACTTTGCTGATAAGTTAAAAGAACTTCATTGGTGAGGTAATAGATGGTGGAATCATCCGCCGGCTGGCTTCTGAGTGTTGCAATATCAGGAACATTCACCTGTGCAAAAGCAGCGCCAAGGAGTAATACAAATGCTAAAGTTAATTTGATCTTTCTCATAAGGTTTGTTTGTTTAAAGGATTATTAGAATAAAAAATATGAATAAAGGCATGTTAAATCGAATGTTATCGGATCAAAGATAAAAAAATATTTGTCAGGATGATCAAGGAAATGTATAAAGTTGTAAAAACAATAAGGCATTGTTTATTTACTATTTTTGTAGCGATACGCTTTTAAAACATTGAAAACAGCATTTATCAACAACATATCCCATGAAATAAGAACCCCGCTAAACGGCATTCCGGGCTTTGGAGAAATGCTGGCCGAATCGGATTTTCCTGCTGAACAGCGAACAGAAATGTTGGAACAGGTGCAACTATCAATTAAGCGGCTAATGAACACTGTTTCTGATTACACGGATATGGCCAGAATTGTTTCCGGTACTATAGACATGCGCAGAAAAGAATTTGATTGATAACGCCCTGAAATTATTAATATTGATTTGTAGAACTTAATTCTAAATAAATAAAACTAATTGAAAATATGAAAGCAATCTGGAACAACCAAATCATTGCCGAAAGCGATGATATAGTCAATATCGAAGGCAACAGTTATTTCCCTGTCGAATCGGTTAAAAAAGAATACCTCCGCGATAGTCAAACCCATACGATATGCCCCTGGAAAGGGAAAGCTTTCTATTACAGCCTGGAAGTTAACGGCAAGATCAACAAAGATGCTGCCTGGTACTACCCCGAACCCTCTGAACCGGCAAAAGCAATCAAAGGACGGGTGGCTTTTTGGAAAGGAGTTCAGATAAAAGATTAACTTTATAAATTATCACTACTGTCAGGTTAAACGCCACGGGATTCCTCGCTTTCGCTCGGAATGACAATCAGGTCTATTGTTTTAGGCACTTTGGATACCTTGTCATTTCGACCGAAGGGAGAAATCTCAAAAGTCTATCCTGACACCAATATTTTATGCATCTAAAATTGATCTTGTGGCAAAACAAATAAAAGAAATTAAAACCAAAGAACTTTTCAGCTTATTAAATGCGACGGACGTGCATATTGTTGATGCACGCCCTGTTGAAGCATACAACGGTTGGGCTTTAGCGGGTGAAGTCCGGGGAGGGCATATCAAAAATGCACGAAGCCTTCCTCACAAGTGGCTGCAATACATCGACTGGATTGAAGTGGTCAGGCAAAAAGAAATCCAGCCCGGACACCGGATCATTGTGTACGCGTATAATAAGCCGGAAGCAGAGGCTGTGGCCAAAAGATTTTTATCCTCGGGATACGATCATGTTTATGTTTATCATGATTTTATCAATGAATGGCCGGCTAATTCAGAATTCCCTATGCAAAGCCTGAAGAGGTACAAAAATCTTGTCTCTGCCCATTGGGTAAAAGACCTGATTGATGGGGGGAAACCGGCGGAATACGATAATGATCAGTTTATTGTTGTCCATGCCCATTACCGCAACCGGGATGCTTACCTGAGCGGCCACATCCCCGGCGCCATCGATATGGACACCCTGGCACTGGAGGCTCCTGAAACCTGGAACCGGCGCAGTCCCGAAGAATTGAAAAAGGCTCTCGAAGCGCATGGGATCACTTCCGACACTACAGTGGTGCTTTATGGCAAATTCATGTTCCCCGACAATGCCGATGAATTCCCGGGCAGTGCGGCCGGCGATATTGGCGCCATCCGCAATGCTTTTATCATGATGTACGCCGGGGTGAAAGATGTCAGGATTTTAAACGGCGGATTTCAGTCGTGGCAGGATGCAGGTTTTGAGACTTCAACGGAAGATGTTCCCAAAAAGCCGGCAGAAGATTTTGGCACCAACATTCCGGCTCACCCCGAACTGGCCGTTGATACCCCGGAAGCAAAAAAAATGCTGACTGCAAAAGATGCCGAACTGGTATGTGTGCGCAGCTACCCGGAATATATTGGCGAAGTAAGCGGCTACAATTACATCGAAGCCAAAGGCCGTATACCGGGTGCCATATTCGCCGATTGCGGCAGCGATGCATACCACATGGAAAATTATCGCAACTTCGATCATACCACCCGTGAGTTTCATGAAACAGAGGAGATCTGGAAAAACAACGGCATCACCCCTGATAAGCACCTGGCTTTTTATTGTGGCACAGGATGGCGTGGCAGCGAAGCCTGGTTCAATGCCTGGCTGATGGGCTGGCCACGGGTTTCGGTTTACGATGGCGGATGGTTCGAGTGGAGCAACGACCCGGCAAACCCTTTTGAAACAGGAATACCTGATGAAATTAACAAATAAACTTTGCGGGCCCGGCAGCTTTGCGAGAAAATAAAAATATTTGCGAACTTTGCGGCTTTGCGTGAAATTAAAAATATTTGCGAACTTAGCGACTTTGCGGCTTTGCGTGAAATAAAATAATAAGTAACAGGAAGATCAATGGGAACAGAAGTGCAGCTTTCAACATTTGAATCAGATACCTTACGCGGACTATCAGCAAGTCCAAAATTTCTGTTGTCAAAGTATTTCTATGATTCGCGGGGCAGTAAGATCTTTGAGCAGATCATGCGTATGCCTGACTATTACCTCACCAACTGCGAACTGGAGATCCTTCAAAGCCATAAACAGCCTATTGCTGAGGCTTTTGGAAACCCGGCAACAGAATTGGAACTGATTGAACTGGGTGCAGGTGACGGGCTGAAAACAAAAGTATTGCTGGCTCATTTACTCCAACACAATTACAAATTCAAATACATTCCCATTGACATCTCGGCCAAAGCCATCCGCGGCCTGCAGCAAGACCTGGAAAAGAACCTTCCCGAACTGAAGTTTGACGGACTGATTGGTGATTATTTTCAACTGATTGCCGGACTCAACAGCTCCAGGCAAAAAGTAGTGCTGTTTCTGGGTTCAAACATTGGCAATTTCAGGAAGGATCATTCTATCAGCTTCCTGAAACACTTAAATGAGGTTCTCAATCCCGGCGATCAATTGCTGATCGGCTTCGACCTGAAGAAAGACCCTGATATCATTCTCAAAGCCTACAACGATCCGCATGGACTAACGGCTGCATTCAATCTCAACCTTTTGCAACGGATCAACCAGGAGCTGAATGCCGATTTTGTTTCAGAAAACTTTTATCATCATGAAATTTATGATCCGGAAACCGGCATCGCTAAAAGTTATCTAATCAGTAAAAAATCACAAAGCGTTCAAATCCGTAAGCTGGAGAAAGCTTTTCAATTCGAAGAAAATGAAAAAATCTTTATGGAGAGGTCGCAGAAATATGACCTGCCCATGATCGAAGCACTTGCTGAGCAATCAGGATTTGCAATTGCAGCAAATTATTACGATAAGCGCAAATGGTTTATAAATTCTTTATGGAGGGTAATATAATGAGAACCCATAAAATCTGTATATCAGGTAATCTGGGTATAACACTGACCATATTAATATGAATTTAGTCAGCAAAGATGATATTTTTTTAATGAACTACCCGAGGCAAGCCTGCGGGGTATCATTATGAAACATTCATTTGATTCGCCCCAAGGGGCGGGGAATATTACCCACGAGATCCCTCGACAAGCTCGGGATCAGTTCGACTTTGCTTTTTCAGTTCGCTATCGCTCCTAAAAAATCAGTCTCACTGATTTAAAATAGCTGAGTACACTTCAATAATGCAGGTTAAAAAGGCAATTTGTATTGTGTGCCATCCCTTTTGGCTTCGTTTTCTTCCTTGCGCTCTTTTGCTTCTTCCTTTTGCCGCTTTTCTTCTTCCTTTATTCTTTCCCGCTCTTTACGTTCCTTTTCCTTTTTTATCTTTTTCAATCTGAGCGCTTCTTCCTGCTTTTCTTTTGCTATTTTCTTTATTTCATCGATGTTTTTCTTTGTGGATGATTCCCTTTGTTTAAGCTGAACGTCAATATATGGAATACGGACACGCAATTCTTCTGCAAGTCGTGGGTTTGTTTCTATCACTTCATCCCATGTTGCATATAAATTCCTTTTGAACTGCTCCTCTTTTTCTTCAGCGGATAATTTCCTTGCTTTTTCTATCCGCATAACATCATAAACATTCCGCCATTGGTTTTCGATAAAGATTTCCAGGCCGGGATTCAATACATAAAAACCTCTTTCAACACGTATAAAGAGTTTCCTGTTCCATGGATTGCTACCGTCAATTTCGTTTTTGGCAAGATTGGCAGAGATATAGCTGCGTTTTTTTCTGTAGTCAGGCAAGACAGTATCAGGATATTCTGCAACTATATCTTCGATATCGGGGCCGTTATCCCCTCGGGTTGCCAAAGTTTCCTTTTCTGCTTAACCAATATACTCTGCAAGGAAACAAAGAAATGGAACAGAAAATATTCGATCTTATGATTATCAATTTTAATCAGCCTGTCATCAACTTTTATCTTGATATTGTCTGTGAGCAAAATGCTGTATAGCACATCGAGCTTTGCTTTGTAATGAACAAAAAACCAGGATTGTAAGAGGGCGATCTGGATGGGGCTTTTTCCATAATTATCCACAACATCAGGATTGGCATTGTATTCTTTCAGCATGCTCAATATTTCAATACTTCCGTTGCTTGCAGCGGCAAGCATCGGTGTCATATTGAACTGGTCGCGATAATCTGCTCCGTATTTTCTGATATTTTTCTTTACTCCGGCAACATTATCGTTTTGATAATGCTGATAGTACTTTCGTAACACGGATATCCTTTCCGCCTCATAATTATCAGCTTTACGGTATTTCAAGGCTGATAATTTTTTGATGCTATCCAATTCGTTGTATAATAAACAATAGGCAAATAATTTATCTTTTGCTTTCTTATTGTATTGTTCAGGATTCAATGCTTCCTGTTTCAATTCGTTAAGATTATCAGGGGTTATGGGCTCCCAGTCCGGTTTTCCAACCCCCAGCATTGATTTCCTGATATCTTCTGCCTGCTCCTGTTTCCCCTGCCTTTCAAGCCTGTGGGCCTCCCTTGTCCAATCTTCAACGGAGGAAATATCTTCCCTGATATTCACCTCTTTTTTGGTTTCAACCAGATTGAGCAAGCTGAGAATGTCATGCTTTTCTGATTCTTCAAGAATATATAAGCGGCGTATTGCACGGGTTACCGCAACATACAAGGAATTGATATAAAACTTATAGGCATCCAGCGACTTGTCTTTTTTATCTTTGCCCCTGGAATAACTGTACCGGCCATCACTGATTTGTTCCGGAGACAAGGATGCACAAATATCCCTGAATTCAGCGCTGTTGTTACTGATAAAATTCACGAGAATAATATTTTCATATTCAAGCCCTTTGGCCTCGTGAATCGAAAAGACCAGTGGGGTTTTGAATGTTTTCCTGGCATCCGCTTTATCTTCGGGTTGCATTACCAGAACAGCATAATTTGTCGATCTTCCGGTTTTATCGTTCAGTTGCTTTCTAATCGAAAGTTTGTCCTTGTAAAATATTACCTCGCCACCATCTTCCGAAACCGAATCGATCAGGTAGGTGCTTTCCTTATCAATTGAACCGAACCTTGCATTTTTAATTTTCAGCAGGGTATTCCCGATTCTGGTTATATCCGGCGAATTTCGGAAATTGGTCCGTAAAATCCTGACATCGTTGCCGGAAACCCCATGCTCATAAAACATGGTTTTAATGTGTGCCCAGGAAAAGAAATTAGGATGGACAATCTGGTTTGAGTCACCGCAAAGTATGAAATTACCGGGCGATTTAAGGGTCTGGAGAATAAGGTATAACTGTATATTGGTAAGGTCCTGTACTTCGTCAATTACAATAAAATCATACCGGTGTTTGGCGTATTGAAGCCAATCAAAAGATATCATGTTTATATCGAAATGTCCTGTCTCCTCTAAGAATTTCAGATAGCGTTCAAAAACCTCATATACCTTCCCGCGTTCATTGTCAAGATAAATGGACTGCCTTATACCAAGATTCAAATAGTCTTGTTTGTTAAGGTATTGTTTTGTGACATCCACACCGGTGATCACCCCTCTGAACTCCTCGAACAATTTGTAGCTGTCCCTGATTCCATAGGTATGTTTCCGTGGTTGCAGCCAGGCTTCAAAGGTTTTATAATCGAGTTCCCGGCCGGGAACAAAATGCAGCGTGTTTAAAAACTCACTGAATGAAAGGAATTCAATATCCTGTTTGTCATTGTCGTAATTATTCGAATAATACAGCCTGAAGGAATTTTCTGCAAGGAAAGGAGATAAAGTAACATATAGAATATTCCCCCTGAGTAATTTAAGTTTCTCGAGTGTCAATACGGTTTTTCCGCTACCCGCCGAACCAATGATTATTACAGGCGGTTTGATGTTGAACAGTTCTTCCTGGGTATCATCAAACGACAGCACTTTATCCAGAAGATGAAATTGCCTGGTGCCGGTGTTTACATACGATAGAACGTCGGCATCCTCTGTGATAAGTTCTTCTTTCTGTTTAACAGCTATAAGCTTATTTTCATCAATATTTGCCCCCCTCAGAAATCTTGATTTATCGTATTCGTGATTGTAGATCACCTCAAGCAAAAGTATATGCATCTGATCCTTATACTTTGCGAACTTGAACAACAGCCGGTTTTTGTAGTCAAGCCTGGCTCTGTAGAGCCCTGTACTGGTAAGTTTTTTTATCTCAGCCGATTTAAAATCGTCCTTTTTTAAAAAACCTATAGTTTTCTCAAATTGTTGTTTTACCCCGACCATTTAAGATCATTGTAGTATAAAATATTCACAAATTATATGCTGTTATTTATTGACAAATTATCTTTTGCAAAGATAAATAATCATAAGGAGTTGTAAATTTGTTTAAAACGAACAGGAAAAGATGCTGCCCGGCCTATTAACCCCAAAACGCAGAAACCTGATTTTTTTATCTACTCCCCCAGGCCAACGCCAGCAGCCAACAGCCAAAAGCCAACAACCAACAGCAAAAAAATTTTATATTTACACAATGGGATGAAATAAATCCAAAGAGTAAAAAGGAAAAAACAGATATTGATAATACAAATTTACCTTTCTAATCTAATGGCAAAGAAGAAATCACATGCGGATTATTTGACTGAAAATTATTTTGAGCGGATTTTAAAAATGATTGCCAATAAAAATAAAAAGACATAAAGCCCGAACGCCTATTCGATTAGACGGCAGGTGCGTGGGCATTTCGGTCTACCCGTGCTACGGTTTTCGGTCTTAGGGTGCCTCTTTTTTCAATCCCTTCATCAAAATGTCAAGTATTTTGCGCAATATACTTGACATATATTCTCGTTTTCTTATCCTGCCTTGCAATCTACTTTATAAGTATTTATATTTGTACTTTAATAAGAACTTAAATAAATAATTATAATGATAATCTTCTGATTTACGCTTGCAGATATCATTACGATTAAAAAAATACAAAGCCTAACGACTAAGCATCTGGCCTGTTTGCAAAACAAAGGCTGGATGTCGCGATAAATCAGGGAAACCGGACTAAGTTACTGGGAATTGTCATGCCCGTTTTCGAATTGAACGGTGGTTTTTGCACGGACTCCTGTTGCCGGTAATTTTGCAGACATAAGCTGTACATAGACAAAAGATTATTATATTTGTATAAATGATTGTAAATATGACAAATAAGGAATATATAATGAGTGCTATAAAGTCCAAAGAAAGTGAGATTTCCAGATATGGAATCAAGTCAATTGGATTATTCGGCTCATATGTAAGAGATGAACAATCTGAAAACAGTGATATTGACATATTGATTGATTTTGAACCTGAAAAAGAAAACTTTGACAACTATATGGCAGTATACGACATCATTGAGAAATTATTTAATAATCTAAGCGTTGAGATAGTTACAAAAAATGGATTAAGCCCTTATATTGGACCAAAGATTTTAAATGAAGTAAAATATGTCTAAGGAAGCTGTTGAATATTTGAAACATATCCGCGATGAAAGTTCTTATATACTTTCAGTAATCACACCAGATAAAACAAAAGATGATTTTTTGGCTGATGAGACATTAAAACGTGCTGTAATAAGGAGTTTAGAAATTATTGGAGAAGCAACGAAAAAGATACCTGCCGATTTCAAATTAAAATGGAGTACCATTAAATGGAAAAACATGGCAGGACTGAGAGATAGATTAATCCACGATTATATGGGAGTTAATTATTCGATTATTTGGGATGTGGTTAAAAATAAAATACCTGAACTTTACGAGCAGATTATAGAAGTGACAGGAAAAGAATAAAAACTACCGGTAATAATAACCAGGCTTCCGGCCTGTTTGCAAAACAAAGACTGGGTGTTCCGGTAAATATCGGGATTGGCAGTCTGTCCCGCGAATAGTGGAAAAACCGGGCAAAGATATGGTGAATGATATTGGATTTTGTTATTAACGGTTAGATGCCTGGCTGTTTTAACAGTAATTTTTTTGTTGTTTTTCTACTGCCATTCCGGCGGATATTGACCCCCGGACTTTTAACTTTTCATAAAATCATGTGGATAATCCGGCATCCGGTTCTGAAAAGTTAACACAGACTCTTTTTTAATCACACCATCATCGATATTGATCGCCTTTTGAATTGTAGGATTTTTCATCCAGCTTTTACGACCTTCCAAAATGTCTGGTAAATAAACAATGAGTGCAGCAGATATTGACCTTGAAGCACTTTCCCATAGATAACTTGGCGTATGATCAACAGCATAATAGTCGATGTTAGCTATATTCAGCATTGGATTTTTAAAAGTTGTGGGCCTGGCAAAATAAAATCCCATGCCTTCATCGCAACTAACATCAATAATTAAACTTCCCGGTTTTAAAGTGCCTTTTTCATCTTCGGTAACGAAATTGATCGGATTGTCTGTATCCTGATAGGTGCCGTTAATAATTATTTCGGATTCACTGATCAAATCAGATAAAGGTCGGACTGCACCATCATGTTCTATAGTTACCATTCTGGCCTCCCCGTTTTTGCCTTCACGAATACGAACATAATGAACATCTAAAATCTCTTCACGTACTTCATGATCAGGCCTTTGGATACAAATTGTAATGTCTCTGAAACCATGCGCTTTCAGTGCATAAACAGCTCCCCGGCTAACTGCTCCAAAACTAAAAATAATTACTTTTCGCTGGTTGCCGTAATGACCATCGATATCCCTTAATTGCAATGCATGGATAACGGCGCAATAACCTGCCATTTCATTGTTCTTATAAAATGTATGCCGGCCAACCTGACCGGTTGGGGACCAGATAAACATGTCTTCAAAGGCAATCAATGTTAATGCCTGTTAGCTCTAAATACCAAAAGGGTTTGTGATCCCCGCCCCAAAAAACCTGAATTAACTCATTTTTCAATTATTTCTTATCAAAAACCGAGTAACTTTGCACCTGTAACAACGCATCTATATCATTATTTTTGCTCTTAAAAAAGACAATCATGCAGCGTATTCTGTTATCAACTGTTTTTCTCATGCTGTTTTCAGTCCAAATGCAGGCACAAACCCAAACTGTTGAGGATGATTTTGAAGGGAACGGGACTATTACCACCTGGTTTGGCGATAATTGCAACATCAACACCGGCTTTTCCAATCCCTACCCGGAAGGTATCAATACTTCGGCTACCGTGATGGAATATGATGACGTTGGAGGGCAGTATGCCAACGTTCGTTTTGACGTAGCGAATAACTTTGATTTATCTTCCGATTATATATTTAGTTTAAAAATATATGTTCCGGCCTCGGGATTGACAGGAAATCAACCCAATCAGGTGTCCTTGAAATTACAGGACGGAACATTGGCCAGAACCATGGTCAACACAGTGTGAAATTATCAAACCCATCGCCCTGGATCAGTGGCAAAGCCTGAGTTTTGATTTTTTAAATGATGACTACATTAATTTAGATCCGAATTCGCCACCTCCAACGCAAAGGGAGGATTTTAACAGGGTTCTGATACAGGTGAACGGAGAAAACAATTATGACCTCGTATTGGCTTATATTGATGATGTTTATTACAACGGCACCATCCCGGCAGACCCTGAATATGATGTACTGGTGTGGTCGGATGAATTTGAGGGAGAAGGGGCCATAGACCCTGCCAAATGGCATCACCAGACACTGCTGCCCAACGGATCAAGTTGGTACAACGGTGAAATACAACACTATACCGACCGGCAGGATAATTCCAATGTAAGCAATGGGATTTTAAACATCATTGGTAAGAAAGAAACATACACGAACCAGGGGGTAACAAAAGAATATACCTCCGCCAGACTTAACTCCAAATTTGCATTTCAGTATGGAAAAGTAGAAGTACGCGCAAAATTGCCGGCAGGAGCCGGCACCTGGCCGGCCATTTGGACACTTGGCAAAAACATTGATGAAGATGGTGGCTGGTGGGACATACAGGGATATGGTACCACCCCATGGCCGGAATGTGGCGAGATTGATATTATGGAACACTGGGGAAGCAATCAAAACTATGTGCAGAGTGCCACCCATACACCCTCAAGTTATGGAAATACGGTTAATAAGGGAGGGCAAACCGTCCCCACAGCCTCTTCCGAATTCCATACGTATACGCTTTTGTGGTATCCCGAAAAAATGGTGTTCAGCGTTGACGGAGTGACACATTATACCTATCAACCGGATGAAATAAACAGCAATACCTGGCCCTTTGATGCAGAACAGTACATACTGCTGAATTTTGCCTTCCTGCCCAATATTGACCCCGGTTTTTCAGAGGATGCTTTGGAAATCGACTACGTAAGGGTTTATCAAAGTTCTACCACAGGGATAAGCAAAAAAACGGATAATCAACAATTATTTGGCTTAATTAACGCGCCAAACCCTGCCCGTGATTTCACCATCATAAATTATAATCTCCCGGAAAATACCGAAGTAAAATTATTTGTCCATGATGTTCACGGACGACTGATTTATACACTCCTGGATGAAAAACAAACAAAAGGACGGCAGCAGCTGCGATGGGATGTGAATAGCTTGCCGCCGGGCATGTATTTCTATACATTGCAAACAGAGAAGGATATCATTACCAGGAAATGTATTATTGAGAAGTAAAGCCACAATTCAAATTCACAAGCACTTGACAAAACGAAAGAATGGCATACAAGTGCAAGGACAGCTTTTCTGCTTTTAAACAGGCAGACCTCAAAGACTTTAAACAGTTTAAAAAACTCATTCAGGACTTTGCTGACTCACCAATGGCCACGCAATCACCACCTTACACACATTCACCAATCTCTACGCATTTCAGCCACTCACCAGTCTTTTGCGAACCAATCACCAATGCACTCACTGTCACCATTAAACACCACGTCACCACTACATGCACCAATCACCATTCACCATTCACCAAGCATCACCATTCACCAATCACCAATGACTCACCATTCACCAATCACTCACCACTCACCATTCACCATTCACCAATCACCATTCACCATTCACCATTCACCACTCACCAATCACCACTCCCCACTCACCAATCACCATTCACCACTCACAACTCACAACTCACAACTCACCACTCACAACTCACCACTCCCCACTCATACCCCCAACTTCCAATTCCCTCAAAATTTTCTTATATTTGATTGTTCTTAAAAGAGAATTGTTCCCTTAACAGTATAATTATCCAATTGTGCTTCAGATAAAAGGAAAATTCAAAAAACATTAAGAATCAACAATAGAAAGGATTCATTATGGAAAATAATTCAGAAAAAGTCAGCAAATGCCCCGTCACGGGAGCAACAAGTAAACCCGGTAAAGGTAGCGGTGGAGTAAGGAACCTCGACTGGTGGCCCGACCGCCTGAAGCTGAACATGCTTCGGCAACATTCCTCTTTATCCAACCCAATGGGCCAAGATTTTAATTATGCGGAAGAATTTAAAAGCCTTGATTATGAAGCGCTGAAAAAAGATCTTCACGAGCTGATGACCGACTCCCAGGAATGGTGGCCGGCCGACTGGGGTCATTACGGCGGACTTTTTATCCGCATGGCCTGGCACAGCGCCGGCACTTACCGCCTGTCCGACGGGCGGGGAGGCGGCGGTACCGGCAATCAGCTTTTTGCGCCCATCAACAGCTGGCCCGACAATGTAAGTCTTGACAAGGCCAGGCGTTTGTTATGGCCCATCAAGCAAAAATACGGCAGCAAGATTTCCTGGGCCGACCTGATCATCCTGGCCGGCAATGTTGCCCTGGAATCTATGGGTTTCAAGACCTTCGGTTTTGGGGGCGGTCGTGAAAATATTTGGGAACCCGAACAGGATATTGACTGGGGCCCCGAACAGGAGTGGCTGGAAGATGAGCGCCACGATGAAGAAGGCATTCTTAAGGAAGACCTGGCCGCCGACCACATGGGGCTGATCTATGTGAACCCCGAAGGGCCCAATGGAGAACCCGATCCTGCCAAATCCGCCAAATACATCCGGCAGTCCTTCAAACGCATGGCCATGAATGATTATGAAACGGTGGCATTGATAGCCGGCGGACATACCTTCGGAAAGGTGCATGGCGCAGCACCTGAAGAACACAACGGTCCCGATCCCGAAGATGCTCCCATGGAGCAAATGGGACTGGGATGGAAAAACAGTTATGGAACAGGAAAAGGCGCCGATACCATCACCAGCGGTCTGGAAGGTGCCTGGACCAACAAACCCACGCAGTGGGATATGGGATTCTTTGAAAATCTCTTCGATTATGAATGGGAGCTGACGAAAAGCCCGGCCGGCAAATACCAGTGGACGCCGAAAGATGAGGCAGCCAAAGAAAAGGTGCCGGATGCGCATATTCCCGGAAAGAAAAATGCCCCTATGATGCTTACCACCGACCTCGCGCTGAAAGCGGACCCGGAATACGAAAAGATATCCAGGCACTTTTACGAAAATCCGGATGAGTTTGCAGATGCTTTTGCCCGCGCCTGGTTTAAGCTGGTACATCGCGATATGGGCCCGAAAAGCCGTTACCTGGGACCGGAAGTCCCTGAAGAAGATCTTATCTGGCAGGATCCCGTTCCGTCCGTGGATCATGAGTTGGTTGATGAAAAAGATATAGCCGGCTTAAAAGCCAAAGTACTGGAATCCGGCCTGTCCGTATCTCAGTTGGTTTCCACAGCCTGGGCCTCGGCTTCGACTTTCCGTGGCTCTGATATGCGCGGAGGAGCCAACGGCGCCCGCATTCGCCTCGCACCCCAGAAAGACTGGGAGGCGAACAATCCGGCTCAGTTGAACATGGTGTTGAATGCCCTGGAAGGCATTCAGGAGGAATTTAACAGCGCCCGGTCGGGCAACAAAAAAGTATCCCTTGCCGATCTTATTGTGCTGGCTGGATGTGCCGGGGTGGAAAAGGCCGCTAAAGATGCCGGATATGATATAAAAGTTCCTTTCAGTCCGGGCCGCACAGATGCATCCGCGGAACAGACCGATGCGGAATCTTTTGAGGTGATGGAACCCAAAGCAGACGGTTTCCGCAACTACGCGAAAAAGGAATATGCCGGATTTACAGAGGAGATACTGGTTGACAAAGCCCAGTTGCTCACATTAAGCCCTCCTGAAATGACGGTTCTGGTGGGTGGTATGCGCGCGCTGAATGCCAATTATGACGGTTCCGGTTACGGGGTGTTCACCGGGCGCCCGGAAGTGCTCACCAACGATTTCTTTGTAAATCTGTTAGATATGGCAACGGAGTGGAAACCGGCTTCCGACAAGCGGGAGACTTTTGAAGGATATGACCGCCAATCGGGTGAGAAAAAATGGAAAGCCACCCGGGCAGATCTGGTCTTTGGTTCCAATTCCGAGCTCAGAGTGCTGGCCGAAGTATATGCCAGCGATGATGGCGGAGAAAAACTCGTGAAGGATTTTGTGGCAGCCTGGGACAAGGTTATGAACCTTGACCGTTTTGATTTGAATGGATAACAGTTTTGGTTCAGATGAATATCCTGGCTGTGGCATGCTGCAATTGCAGGCTTTAAAGCCACGGCCCTGGTGTCAGGCCGAGTCGAGGCCCGGTAAAGTTACATGCGAAACTACAAGCTACGGCAGCTCGACTTCCTGCAGGCAGGATGTAGCGATTTGTTGGGTCTCCAAATCGAATATCGGTACATCGCGCAATCGGATAATCGCTACATCAAAAAGTTGAATTGCACGATTGAACGATTGATCGATTGCACGATTGCACGATTGCACGATTGATCGATTGAACGATTGAACGATGTAGCGATTTGATCCCACCCCAAAGGTCTAAGACCCTGTCTTCATTGCACAATTGACCGATTGAACGACGTAGCGCCGTGCCTGCCGGCCAGACAGGCGTTTGCTGTGGCATGCTACAATTGCAGGCTTTAAAGCCACGGCCCTGGCGTCAGGCCGAGCGTAGTCGAGGCCCGGTAAAGTTACATGCGAAACTACAAGATACGGCAGCTCGACTTCCTGCAGGCAGGATGTAGCGATTTGTTGGGTCCCTAAATCGAATATCGATACATCGCGCAATCGGATAATCGCTACATCAAAAAGTTAAAATTGCACGATTGATCGATTGATCGATTGAAGGATTGAACGATTGAACAATTGAACGCCGTACCCAGGAGTCTTCAGATCCTGTCTCCTATGTAGCGATTTGTTGGCTTGCAGGATTATTACAAAAAGCACCAGTAAAATATTTCAGTAAACCAGGTGATAATAATCGATCCAGGCACTCAAAGCATGTTGTACATAATCAATCCGGATTTCGGCATTTCTTCGTTCATCTGTGTCTACACGGTACTTTTGGGGATCAAGTCCAGGTTTATAATATTCCCTGGTCATCCCGCCTTTGTATGGGCCTTGTTTTACCTGAGCCCGTTCAAGAAATCCTATGCCCTTGTTGGAAACCATCAGTATGCTATAGATTAAGGATTTCCTGTTTTCAGGAACCAGGCTTACAAAACTCAGCAGGCCTTCCATCCGTGTTGCGGTGGGTGTAAGCCTGCCATCCGAAGTCATGCATCCGTAATAAGGCGAATGCTTCGGGAACTGAGACATTTGCAATATCATACTCTTGCAGATCTGTATACCATGATTGATCAACAGTTCTGCCGGGATGTTCAAATCCAGATCGCGGTAATTCTGCATCAGTTTTCTTGTTGCAATGAGCGCCCAGTGATCGGCTTCGGTTTTTGTTTCCCCTTCCCGCAACTTTGCCAGGTACTTCAATGCCATTGCAGCTCCTTCAAGCCATTTTTCATCCGGATCAATTTCATAGAGCATCATCAACCCCAGGGCTGCTTCGCCGGGATAATACAAGGATGTCCAGCTGTCATCGCGACCACGTGGACCGGGAAAATACTTTGAGTAAAATCCCCCGTTTTCTTTCTGCATGAACAGGATAAACGCTCCCATTTTGCGGAGTATTGGAATACCGGTACTGCCCGGCTTAAGTTTTTCGAGGTAAGCCAAAGCTACCAGTCCGAGCCCATTTCCGCCGAGTTTGACAAGGGGAGGATCATCATCATTATTGATCTCCGGAAGACTCCATACACCCAGCATTTCAGGATGCTCCGGGATGGGTGCAAGAAGCTTCTGCCTGATAAAACCGGCAGCTTTGTTTGCAGCTTCCAGTACCTTCTGATCAGGGTTTAATTCATAATACATGCACATGGAATAAACAGCACCGGCATGCCTCAGGGAATTGTATCTTACATTGACCTGCGTGCCCGCATCCATATTAACCTTGTAAACAAATTGCCCGTTTTCCTTTATGCTATTGATAATATAATCAGCACTCAGATGAATGGCTCCGACAAGTTTCGACGAATCCAGCTTTTCAATATCCAGATTTTTAAATGCCTCTTTGGTATCGACCTTGTGAATGTATGGATTATCGGATCTCAGCATAAAAACAATAACCACAATAATCACAAGCAGTGCAACCAAAAAAGAAATCAGGTAGATTTTGTTTCTCTTTCTCATAATTCAAATATATACTTGATGATTGTTAAAATTATGATAAAAAAATAAACCGCATCTTTACAGCATGCGGTTTATTTCTCAATTATATGTTTTGCTTAGTATATCAGGGCATTATTCCTGTATCCCGACAGGTTCTCATACCAGTCAGGATAGAGCATCCCGTCGCTTTCTGCCCAATCTCCAAATTTTAGATAAGCGCCATTGATATCCTGCTTTTCAATCGGATAGTCGAATGTTTGCGGAATATTGATGGCCCATGGGTAGTTCTTGTCTGTAACATAATACCTGCCCGTAGCAGGATCGGAATCATCTTGAGATGTCCCGAAAATACTATAATCCACCAGGTCTGTAGGCGCAGAGTAAGGCAAATGCACCTCAACTCCCCTGTCCATCCTTACGATTATGAAAGGATTGTAATTGCCAATATTCAGCTGGCTGTACGTAAGCGGTCCACCCGGAGCAAAACTTCCGTTCTCGTAGAAATCAATTTCGAGAACAAGAGTAACAGGATCAACATAGGGAGCGCTCGGATCGGTATTCACACCTATACCGGAACCCGGATGGTCCATTATCCTGTATACATTGTCATACAGGATGAATGTCGCATTGGATTGACCGGCTTCGGTACCATTCCCTGATAAATTAATATAGGTATCGGCGGCGAGGTCGTAACCCGAAACGGATATGATCTGGTTGGGCTCGACATTTGGGAACATAAAGCCGAAACCGTTTTTAAAGGTAGCCCCGAAAGCCTGGATTGTAAACGTTGTCGTAATGTGTTCAATTTGCTCAATTTCGTTCTTGGTGATGTCGAACCTGTAATCGATAACCAGGTCATTGAAGTCATAATCACCCGTTCCAGGCCATAAATCTTCATATCCCAATGATCCCGTAAAGTCGTCATCATCATCATCGTCATCATCATCGTCATCATCATCGTCATCATCATCGTCATCGTCATCATCATCATCGTCATCGTCATCGTCATCATCGTCATCATCATCGTCATCGTCATCATCATCATCGTCATCGTCATCATCGTCGTCATCATCATCGTCGTCATCGTCATCATCATCGTCATCATCATCGTCGTCATCGTCATCATCATCGTCGTCATCGTCATCATCATCGTCGTCATCGTCATCATCATCGTCGTCATCGTCATCATCATCGTCGTCATCGTCATCATCATCGTCGTCATCGTCATCATCATCGTCGTCATCGTCATCATCGTCATCATCATCGTCATCATCATCGTCATCGTCATCATCGTCATCATCATCGTCGTCATCGTCATCATCGTCATCATCATCGTCGTCATCGTCATCATCGTCATCATCATCATCGTCATCGTCATCATCGTCATCGTCATCATCGTCATCGTCATCATCGTCATCATCGTCATCGTCGTCATCGTCGTCATCGTCATCATCATCATCATCATCGTCATCATCGTCATCATCATCACCCCGAGAGCCTGATTTCTTAACATCATTAAAATCATAGGTAATTGCATTATCCATGATGGGTACGATGGCAGGTTCATATGCCACTCCATCTCCGAACTGTATCATCACCAATTCAACGGCAGTGGACAAGGTTGCAATCGTAACGACATCTCTGGATCCATCTTCTGAATTACCTTTAAAATAAATCTTGTCCCCATCAAGTGAACTGATCTTAATCGGGTTTAATTGCTTCATTTTGCGGAGAGGTGACATCCACATCCAGGGTTTGAAACATACTCCAGCTGAAATCATCACTAACAACAAGGGAGCCCATTGTTCTGGCGTCTCCAGCCGGGATTTCCGTGACGGGATCAAATTTGCTACAACCAGCAATGAGCACAACAGCAGCTGTAAAAAAGGCAGCGATCCTGTTGATGAGCATCTCCTTAAATACACCCTTACTATATGTACGTCTTTTGAATCTTTTTACTTTCATTTTGATTGGTTTTGAGTTTTTGCATTTGCATTTTTAAATGTACATTAAAATAAGCAAAGATCATTCCCAAACACCACAAGTTTTCAACAATCTTGTATTGAACAACTTAAGAAAAATATCTTTCATTAGGTGTTTCCCAAATAAAGTATTTATTTCCAAATTTGGGAAGGTTGTTCATTTTAAATCAACCCAGTTGATTTAGTCTTTTAGAATACAGTTCTTTCTTTATCATTTTTAACATTTTCTGATTCTCTGGCTAGCGCGATTTGTTGGATCGCATATATCGAATATCGATACATCGCACAATCGGATAATCACTACATCAAAAAGTTAAATTGCACTATTGATCGATTGTGCGATGTAACGATTTAGCGATTTGAGCCTACCCCAAGGATCTGTTAACCAACTATTTCCATGCATTTTGAAAACTTAAAAATTAATTCCATCAACTATTTATACCTTTCGATAGGAAACAGTCCCCGCTAAAACGAAAGTCCTTAAAATCTTATAATAAAAATCTGTATTCCACTTTTTGAGACCTTTAAATTTATAAATCAGCAAATTCTTTTCATCAATTAAGTAAGATGTTGGTATTGTTGAATGATTTATAAATTTGGGTTGGTTATTTTTACTGAAAGTGAAATAGGGTAAGTTTACTTTTTTCTTTTCTGCAAAGCTGTTTACTTTTTCTTCATCTTCTTGCGTTGCAAAAATAAATACAATGCTATTAGACAGGTCTTTATGAGATTCTATTAATTCTGCAAATTCAGGTAATTCGCTAACACAGGGAATACACCATGTTGCCCAATAGTTGATAAATGTATAATGAATACTATCCTTTGCAGGGAAATAAGTTCCCCGATCATATATATTTTCAAAAAACAAGCTATCTAACTCCATCTGCGTAACAGGAAAAACGATTATTTCATCCTCAACAATGGTTTCATTTTTGATAAAATCATCTGCTGAATCTTTACTTTGTTGAATAAATAACACAAATACTGTTATTGTTAAAGCAATTATTAACAAAACACCAACAATAAATCCAATAATAAAATATTTTCTTTTCATATTTCTTTATTAGTTCGTTTTTGAAATAGTTGAATAAGAAAACATTTATTTAAAAAATTCGTTCTGCTAATTTATAATTCTAAAAGCTCAAAATTTGAGACTCATAGCATATTTTTTATGATTTTAAATAAAACTTCCTTTCGTTCCTGCAATATTTAATATTGTATCCTTTTATTCTTAAAATATTAAGCATTCTTTTGATTGTACTTTTAGAACAATTAAATTTTTCACTAGCTTGCTGTATTGAAATAAATCTTCCCATTTTAGCCATTTCTAATAAATAATCAAGCTTTTCAGAGTAGGTTAAATAATCCATGACTAATTTTGTTTAATTATATTTTTTGTGTACTATTTTGCCTTTGCAGACACCGGACTATACTGTCAACTGCATCATTATATGCATCAATAACATCATCAACTAAATGAATAAAGTGTTTCGCTTTCTGCAAAAAGAGCTTACTTTCATTTTGAAAAACTTAAAAATTAATCCCATCAACTATTTATACCTTTCGATAGGAAAAAGTCCCCGCTAAACCAGAATTTTTTTAAACTTTTATTCCACTATCTTTTAGAAGGGCTTATTGACATGACTTACAGAGCTTCTGCTGATTTATGGTTAAGAGGTGATTTTTGCAGATCAGCGTAAAGAGAATGGATAAAATATATCGTTGCTGGAATGACAACCGGGAATTAATGCTTTTATCAAAGGTCGGTAAATTAAATTCACAATGGATTAATGTGACTCTTTTGGTGACAAAACTAAAGTCAGACCCTGTCTCCATTGTACGATTGATCGATTAAGCGACGTAGCGCCTTGCCTGCCGGCAGGCAGAATGTAGCGATTTGTTGGGTCTCCAAATCGAATATCGGTACATCGCGCAATCGGTTAATCGCTACATCAAAAAGTTAAAATTGAACGATTGATCGATTGATCGACGTAGCGCCGTGCCTGCCGGCTGGCAGGATGTAGCGATTTAATTCCACCGTAAGGGTCCAAGACCCACCCAGGATAGCCTTTGCGTTTTCAGTAGTTTTTGCCGGGCGGGTCTTAGACCCTGTCTCCGCCTTATAAATCATATTGAATTACTTCATTATTATTATTAATATAAATAAAAGAATTTCCAGATAAAAACTCCAGATTACTTTTTAATTCCTTTTGCTCTATATCTAGTAATTGCGGTGAGGAATATTCCTTTGTATTTAGATCCAAAATGCTGTAATAGAAATTAAGTTCGTTATCATGATAGAGAAAACATGCTCTCCCGGAATCGACAATAAAATCGTCCAGATCAAAATCAAAATTGACCTTCAAGCCGCTTTTATCAATTGAATACCCTTTACTTTTAAATGGAGTAAAAATAGTGTCGTTTTCATCAATAGTGTTGAATATAATATTGGAATATTGAAAATACAAATATTCATTAAAGAAATGTGGGTAAATATATTGTGGTAGTGTATCTATGTTAAAGACTTCGTTTAAGTTGTATTTCAATAATTCCTTGCTTTCCAATACATTATCCTCACTCACGCCTTTTATAACAAAATAATTGCCTTTATCTTTGTCAGATGTATTTGAAGCGGGGAAGCTAAATGTACTTGAAACATTATCATATTGAAAGTCAAGCATTGTTAAAAAAACAGAATCCGGAACTAAGTTGTCCGATAATGTGAGATAATTAATTTCCTTCCCATAAATCAACAGCTTTAGGACTAAATATTTCTGATATACAGAAATTTCATCTTTGTTATCACGAACGGGATATGGTACTGAAAGAATAACATATAAAACTGAATCTTTTAGATCATATCTTCGAAATGCAGGATCTGAGCGTCCATATTGGATTAATGCTTCTTTTATTTTATTGTATAAGTTAAGGGATAGTGAATCCTTTTGATCAAGCAACAATAACAATTTTTCTGTTGAAAAATCCTCGGGTGCAATTCTTTTGATTAAATCCCCATTCTTCGCAAAAATAAATATTTCTTGCTGTCTTGGGTCAAATACAACATACTCATTTCCATTGTATTTCAATACATTAAATATGGTTTGAATTGAATCAGAAAATTGGCACTTAACTGTTTTATTGCCTGGCAATAGTTTTCCAACAAATTTCCAAATATTTTTCATTACACATTGAAAAATAATTGAATCATTATCATCGATCAAATATAATTCTGACCAACTATCATTACTTACTTTATTATAAAGGCTATCCGAAATCCATGTATCAATCGTTTTATTTAAACCAGGTAAATTTACACTGATGTACCTTTTCTGATCAATATTCTGTTCTTCACTAAATAATAACACAACATTGAATCCGTATTCTACCATCTTGTTTAGAGCACCTTGTGCAAAATAGCATTTGAGACATTCTCCCGGATTAACTTTTACAAGGTAAACATTTTCAGCCTTAACCAGGCTTGAAAGGAATGCAAGAATAAAAATAATTATACGAATCTTCATCAATAAAAATATTTGAAGGAATAAAAAAAGCAGCAGTTTAACCAAAACAGCTGCTTAAAACTTATAATTCATTACTCTTCTGCAACTGTGAACGAAACACTGTTTTCCGATTCATTAAAGGATAAATTATCGATTGGAACAGATGGTTCTTCAAATGGATTCGGTTCTTCCTGGGAACTCCAAATTAAATGCCAAGTCCCTTGGCCAGTCGAAACCAAATGCAAACAAGGAGGTTCAAACGGAGGAAGACAAGCAATCTCCCACTGACCACCTCCCCATTGAATCAGAAAAATATGTCCTCTGACAATAATGTCTTCAGCCTTACTACTAAATGCAGCAAAGATGATAAATACGAAAATTGCAACTAATTTTTTCATAATTTTTCGTGTTTTAAGTTAATAAAAATTAATCCCATCAACTATTTATACCTTTCGATAGGAAAAAGTCCCCGCTAAACCAGAATTTTTTTAAACTTTCATTCCGCTATCTTTTAGAAGGGCTTATTGACAGGACTTACGGAGCTTCTGCTGGTTTATGGTTAAGAGGTAATTATCAGCTATATCAATATCGCTTTGACCGATAACTGTATTGGCAAAAGCAGCTACTTTTCCCTTAATATCAGTGTCTTTACCGTATAAAAAATCCAATTCAACATTTTTGAAGGTATAGCCCCCAGCATTGATGCTATTTTCTAAACATTGATAATTATCATAATATGTAATAGTATGTATTTCATCATTCAGCGCTAACACTGGGAAACAATCATTTGTATACCCCCCAAACAGCATATTGCTGACATCAAAACTTTCAAAGAAAGTATTATTGGCATACATATGTTTTCTAAACTAACAACCAATGCATCAAACCCCTCAATCTGTTGAACACCATCATTGACCTTTTCAAATTCGTCTGTTGCAAGTTTAAAATGTTGTTCTGTAAAATCTATTAAATAGATAGCTGGTAGTTTTTTATTAGTTGCATATGAGTCAGGTAAATATATTTTCCCTTTTGTAATCACACCATTTGATGAGAATGTAAAAATCTCAATTCTTGATGAGGCAAAGGTTTTTTCATCATTTATACTTGAAAATGATAGAACACCGAAAATTAATATTATATCCCAATTTTAAATATCACTTTTGTTTCCATAATCTCATTTTTACAAATGTGTTACAACTCCCCGATAACCGCTACGCTTTTCTCGTTATTTCGCTTTTATGCTTTGCTTGTTCTTTGGAAATGCCTGGCAATTTGACCGGTTTTTTTGTTTTATTATACCAAAGTTAACAAAAGAATGATACTACCGCAGATTTCTGTTTCTTTTTGTTAGAGAACGGGATGCTCAAAAGCATGATCATGAAATATCGGAGATCAATTTATGCAAGCATTAACAAATAATTATACGTAGCACTATTGCATGCATATTTTGATCATGTGGGCTGGCCACGTGGGTTTTCATGATCGGTTATTGATTTATATACAAGGTAGGGCTTATAACCTTTGGATGGGTATACCCGAGAGATAGATTATCATCAATTGGGTGTTGGTTTTTGCACAGGCTGACGGTGGCGGTATAAAATCGTTGGGGATTACGGACTACTTTCCTGTCCATTTACACCGAACTTTATGCGAGGTAGAATGTTTGCATAACAACTTCAACCCCAAAGTTTTATGCCGCGTGTTGTAAGCTGTTGCTTTTCAATTACTTATAGTACAATAATCTGTTTATCCCAATAATTTGTTTACTTCATTTTTGTCAAAATATTCAGGGTCAAATTCTTCACCTAACCATTCGATATAACTTTCATATTCTTCATGGTCAGGGTCTTTTAGTACTTCCAGCATGCCATAGTATCCCCAAACACCTCCACAATCCTCTGGTGGACAATTCATCTTTCCAGTCAGACAGATGGGATACTTTAAATTGCTATCTATCGGTAGTATCTTTTCTAAGATAATATCATGTTCCCAGCTATCACCAAAGTCATATTCATAGACAATTTTTTCTTTCTCTTTTTTTAATAAATCAGATACTTTCATTTTTTTGTAATCCACATTGTCCATTTCATCCCATAAATCATCATCTTGCATTCTCATTGTATAAAATTTACGGTTTTTAATAAATTGATGCAAATGAGAATTTGTCCATCCCATTGTCATCTGAATAATCATATGAAAATCAGACAACAATAAGTCAGAGGGAATCAGAATCCTTCTCCAAATCTTGGGTTTAAATCCTTTCAATGCAATTTGAATCTGAAATATTTTCTGTGTCATGTTTTTTAATTTCAAATATAATCAAAATGTTTGTACGTTGTCTTTTGCAATTGCTTACGGTTTGCGGCATATGGCTTGTGGCCGCTTCCGAACGATAATATCTTTCATTCCAGGACTAATCTTGATCTGAAGATCACTGTTTCGAATGTCGGAAAATTCCGCCTATAAGTTGCATATGCGCTGTTATGCGACTGCTTTATTTTCAAATTGTATTTCAAATTCCCAAATGCTTTTAAGTATTTTCCACACGAAGTAATCTTCGAAAATAGGTCAATTTCTTGGTGTAATTTCTGATTTGGTCAATATTGATTATTTCAAGAAACCCTGATAAATTGGTTTTTGAAGAAAGTTCAATGAATTTGCCATCATTTGTAAGTTTCCAATTCGCGTCATATATGCAACTATCATTATCATACGCTAATTCTATCAGAATAAAGTTAAATTTCATGTTATCCTTGTATGTATATTTGTCAATAAACTATCTATGGATTCATGAAATTTATTATATAAAGATGTGTCATAAATAGCCTCTTTAACGTTCCATGATTTGTTTGATAAAAAATTTGAAATATTATTGATGTCATATTGAAACATGCTTTTACTTGGTAAGGCTAGGGTACTTGAAAGAATTATCAATCCCATGCTATTGTAAGAATCGTATATCGATACTCCTAAAATTTCATGCAGCAATCCAAAATGCTCAAAAATGCTAAACAAATAACTATTGCCGTTGAAATCAGATGTACGCCATCTGTTTGACACAGTGCTAAAATTTTCAATATTTTTCAGGAATAGTATTAACAATTTAGAGCTCGCATCGTTTTATTTTCCCATGTCAAGATCAGAAAATTCTATTCTTTGTGCATATTCACCTACACTAAAAATCCAACTGAGTTTAGTCGTTCCTTTTGTCATATCAAAATTACCTGGTTGAGAGAATGTGAAGTTTTAAAAGAGTAATAATCTCTTTCGTTTCTAAATAATTCAATTCCAAACTGTCTCTTTGAAGCGAAATGTATGTCAATTTTTCTAGATATCATTCAGCTGTCAATTAGTCCAATCAGTTATTTGTACGCTTATGGATAACTCGAATCCCACTTCTTTCATGTAAAATATGTGCGCTAAAGTAGTGCATTCCTTTGTGATTTGTGAAGTATGTCACTTCATGTACCAAGACAGGTCGATGTGATTGAGCTCAATTGATTCTACTTTACGTATGTACCAGCTTGACCTGAAATCTCATCACGTTGCATTTTAGACAAAATAGTCAAATATCGAGTTGATTAGCAGTATTATCAATAGTTACGTTGTTTCATAATATTAAATAGTGCATAACTCCCGGATAACCGCTACGCTATTCTCCTTATTTCGCTTTTATGCTTTGCTTGTTCTTTGGAAATGCCTGGCAATTTGACCGGTTATTTTTGTTTTTTTATTTCAAAGTTAGCAAAAGAATGATATTGCCGCAGTTTTCTGTTTCTTTTTGTTAATGACCGGGATGCTCAAAAGCATGATCATGAAATCCCGGAGATCAATTTATGCAAGCATTAACAGAAAATTATACGTAGCAGACGGAAGGAATGACCGAGGGGAGTCTGGCAATGTGGGGCGGGAAGGATTGCTAAACGAACGGAAGGAACGACTGAAGGAACGGATGAATGGAGCTCATTTTACAATGTGCGGATGATAACAAAAAACCCCGCTTTGGCCTTTGGTGGGCAGGCCTGCCTGGCGTGGCTTTTGGTTGCATCTTTTTTGACTTGATTTAATACATGTATTTTGAATAATGGGTCACTTGAAAATTAAAGAAACTAATTATTCGGATATCAGTAAAAATATTTAGATTGCCAGTGGAAATCTATTAAATTTTCAAGCCATGTGCTTTATTTTCTGTCATTTAATTGTCTGTTTTATACTTGATTATTCCATAAAATACTTTTGTAACAATGTTTGTAATTTAGTTTTGTTTATTGGTTGCTTGATGACCATCCAATTCCAGCATTTTTATGTCCATTAAAATTAAATCGATATCTTTAATTTGGCGGCACAGTTCAATGGCTTCATTTTCTGTTTTTGCTTCCAATATCTCACTGGCAAAATCCTTAATTAAAATGGAAAGATATTGTTGTGACGGCTCATCATCTTCGGCGATTAGAATTTACAACCCTTTCACTTTGGGTTTTGCCTTTTCGTTTTGCGTGCCTTTGGTTGAATAATTTTCGTCTATTCTGAAGCTGTTTTTGATTGCGGCTTTTTTAAACGCTCTTCTGCTTTTTGGCGAAGCGATGCAGCATCGGTTGCATTGTCGTTTTTCTTTTTCATAGCTTGTAGAAATTATATTTTAAACCTTCGAGCAGGGTGTTCACTTTCTCAAAGTCGATGAATTGCAGTAGATTTGATTTCATAACGTGATAAATTTAATGAACTAATTCTATTTGCACCCTGAGACCTATGGGTTCCATTTTTTTTGCACCCCGAAGCCACGGGGCAGGCGCGGATAAAGCGGATTTTCAAGCGCGGATACTTCGTCAAGCTCAGCACAGGTTTCTGCTGATCTTCTTATCCGTCTTGATCCGCGTTGCTTGCATCCGCGTTATCTGCGTTCCAATCTTTTTTATCGAGTGCGGCTTTTCGCGGCAATGTAAAAGTAAACACAGAGCCTTTGTTTTCTACACTTTCAACCCAAATACTTCCTCCGTGTTTTTCTACAAACTCTTTGCAAAGGATTAATCCCAATCCGGTTCCTTCTTCGTTTTGAGTGCCTTTGGTTGAATAATTTTCGTCTAGTCTGAATATTTTTTCAATGCTGCTTTTTGGTATGCCAATGCCTGTATCTCTTACCAAAAATACGATCTCTCTTTGTTTCACCTCAGCTGAAATTGTGATTTCGCCTCCCGGCATCGTAAATTTTATGGCATTGGAAATCAAATTTCGGAATACAGTATTGATCATGGCCTTATCAGCAAAAACAGATGCATTCTGGGGCAAAACTTTCTTGAGGTTGATGGATTTTTGCCTGGCAATATCATCAGATAAAAGTGTTGCTTCATTGATGAAAGCCACTATTTCGAAATGTTCCGGATTGAACTCCATTCTGCCGGTTTGCGATTGCGCCCATTCCATCAGGTTTAAAAGTAAATCCACTGCCCGTTTTGATGATTGGTGGATTGCATTTGCATATTTTTCTATACTCTCGTAATTCTTTTCACCCGCATCTTCAACAAGCAATTCGCTAAATCCCAGAATGGAATTAAACGGGCTTTTCAGGTCGTGGGCAATGATGGTGAAGAATTTGTCTTTTTCGGCATTTATTTTTTCGAGATCCCTGTTTTTACGCTTTACTTCCTCTTCGGCTTGTTTTCTGTAAGAAATTTCGGTTCTAAGTCGTTTGGTTGCACTGGCAAGTTCCTCCGCCTGATTCAATGCTTCCTTGCTTAATTTGGATTGATACAGGTGCGAGGCCAGATTTCGAATTTGGGTTAACTGTTTTTCTATGAACCACTTTGAGAATTTATCTTTTTCAACTCCCTTTGATTTAATTAGATCAATTGCCGAAATGCTTTTTTTCAGGTAATCAACATAGTCATTTTCCATTCGTTTCAATTTGGCGGTTGCTCCCCAGTGCTGGTAACATATATATGCCTGCTTCCAGTAATGAAATGCCAAATGGAAATTTTTCTGTTCTAACCAGAAATTATACATCCGTTCATTTGCCAAACCCTCCCATTGCAAAAAATCGTTTTCCTGTGCCGCATCGGCAGCCTTGTTGTAATTTTGCAGGGCTTTAGCCGGGTGCCCTTCGATAATGTTCAGTTCGGCAGTTGCCAGTAAATATTTATGTTGAAAATTCTCAGGACAGTAATCTGCCCAGATTCGCAATTGTTTTATTCCCTTCTTTATTTCCTTCAACCATTTTTTTTGCTCAGGTGCTTCCTTTTCAGGATAAAGCCGGGCACAGATAAGTATCCGTGCAAAAACATGCTCGGGCCAGGGCAGGAGTCCCTGTGTTCCTGTGGTGTAAATAATTGGTTCTGTTTCGTCTGATACAACAAGTGCATCTTTATAATTGCCAAGCACAAGCAACGAAAAAGTTTTTAAAACTTTATAAATACACTTAACCTGGATATTTTTATGCGCATCGACAGATTTAATGTAATCCCCATCGTTCCCGATTTTTTCTAATGAATGTTGGTAGCTGTTTGCCGTTAAAGCATCAATTATTTTCAGCCCTCCTGTAAACAGATCGATTGCCCACTGATTGTGCCTGGTTTTGCTGAACTCCAGCGATCGTTTTGTTTCCAGATTAAGCGTTTCCAAAGAAACTCCCTGGTAAAACCGGCAATACATGTTGTGGCCGAAAGCATAAGCAGCATATTGCAAATTGCCCGATCGCAATCCGGTTTCATACGCATCAATATAATCCTGCGAGCTGTATTTCAGGTGTTTAAACCAGTGGCGGATGGAGCTTCCAATCATCAGGTAGAAAACGCTCTGGTCAGATGGAATTGAAAATTTTTCGGTCATCAGTTGGGTTGTTACATCTGCAAATTTTTTAGCCGAGGCATAATCACCTTCAACCCAGCCAAGCAATCCGCCAAAAGCCGTATGGCTGTAACCAACCTGCGGAATGTTCCCGTATTTCAAAGTCAGTCCAACAACAATGGGTACCATCACACTCCAAAGTTTCTGATGTGAACGATAACACGGCGGCCCCATGGTTATCAGTATTTTACATGCCGTTAACATCTCCGGGTTGCTCATATTCGGCAACTGGCTCAACGATGAAATTTCTTTATTTTTAAGTTGCTCCCTTACTTTTGCAATTTCTTTGTCGCGTGATTTGTCATAATCTTTTTCGGGTAAAATTATACCGAGCGCTTTTAATGCAGATTTTCCGGATGCAATTGCTTCCTGATAACGTGCCTGCAATGTATATTGAACAATTAAAATATTGTATGCTTCCGCTTTTTCAACTGCGTTGTTGGCGTTATTAACTGCCTGATGAACGCATTGTTCCGCAATTTTCTGATCGCCCTCGAGAAATTCGCAAACCGCCCGTTCGGTTAAATAATTCATTAACAGTTCGTGGTCTTGTTTCCATAAGTAATCAGAAAAATCTTCTTCCTCCAAAATTTTTTCTGCCTTGCGGTAGAATTGTAACGCTGCCGAATATGCAATTGCGGCGTAGGCTTTTCTGGCCGCCTGAATGTTTAGCCTGAATAATTTTTCGCGTTCGCCGGTATTTTCAATTTGATCAATCCCGGCATTTAAATCGTTTACAACCTCAAAGAGCCGCTCGTTTAACTGCTCCGGAGATAATTCAGCTAAAAGTAATTTGCCAATTTTAAATAAAATTTTACTGTGGTGCTCCTCACTAATTAATTGAAATGCCGCTTGCTGCAGCCGGTCGTGGCGAAAAACATAAACATCAGTTTCAGTCTCATCCTGGCTGATGGCCCATTTCTGAATCAATTTTAACGGAATTGCGAATTCTTTCCCTTCAGGCGAGTTTAAAATGGATTTGCATTCTTCCAAATTAAAATCACTAATAATATCAAGGTTGTTTGCATTAAACCGGTTTCCCAAACATGCCGCCAGCGAATATAATTTTTGGGTGTGCCGGTCCATTCGCTGAAATTTGCGCACAAATAAATCGACAACATTTTCAGGAAAATCACTTCCATTTTCCAGATCGATTTTCCATTTCCATCTGGTTTCCGATTCATTGAACCAGAGCAGTTTAAAATCTGACAAATAGTTTATTGCAGCATGCACAAAGAATGGGTTCCCCAAGGTTTTTTTATGAATAACAGCAGCCAGTTTTTCTGATTCTTCTGCGGCAGGCTGCAGCGTGTCTTCCAACATGTTATGCACGTCTGCCTGGGTCAGGTTGCTAACCTTTAATCTGTTTAAGATTATATTATTGCGCTTTAATTCTTCCAGGGTTGCCGTTAACGGATGGCTGGAATTCACCTCGTTGTCGCGGTAGGAAAGTATGACCAGAATGTAGCGTAATGTTTTTCCAACCTGCAGTTGTTTCAGCAGTTCTAAAGAGGCTGTGTCAGCCCATTGCCAGTCGTCGATAAACAATACCAGCGGATGTTCCGGTTTACAGATTACACTTAAAAACTTTCGCAAAACGTCGGCGAAACGGTGCCTTGCTTCTTGCGGACTGATTTTCTCAAGCGGCGGTTGTTTTCCAAGCAGCAATTCAAATTCGGGTACCAAATCGATTAATACCTGACCCTGCGAACCAACGGCATTAAGTATTTCAGTTTTATATTGTTCGCGGATGGGTTCATCCTCTGCAAGAATAATATGACAAAGGGTTGTCAGCGCTTGCCGAAAAGCAAAATAGGGGATGTTTTGCTGAAATTGCTCGAACTTCCCGCTTACAAATAATCCGTTCTCGTTTTTAACAGGTGTTTCAAGTTCCTGAACCAACGCGGTTTTTCCGACGCCGGAAGTTCCCGGTACAGTTAATATCTCACCAACTCCTTTGCATATTCTTTCGAATGATTCAAATAAAGTTGCGATTTCTTTCTCCCGACCATAAAGGTTTTCAGGAATTACTAAATTTTTCATTTATCACTTAACCCATTTATATTTACGTAAATTCAAAATTAGCTATTATTTATTAATCTTTAGCGGTTGCAGAATATCTTCAATTTGCAAACAACTTTCCCTTGCTGAACGCGTCGAGTGAGAAAACAAATCGAATCCTGTTTTTGGACGATCCGCTGGCTGATTGAATATTTCTGGATACCAGCAACGTTAAGCACCATGCAAATAACAACAAGCCTTTGTATTCAATAAACGAGGGGTAGTTGTAATGGTATTAAACACTAATATATTTCTGAATTTTTGCCAGTAAAGTTCCCTTATTTATAGGTTTCGAAATGTAATCGTTACACCCGGCATCCATTGCTTTTTCGTAATCACCCGTTAAGGCGAAAGCCGTTTGGGCAATTATAAGTACATTTTTATTGAATTTACGGATTTCACGGGTCGCATCGTAGCCGTTCATTTCAGGCATTTGAATATCCATCAGTACTAAATCCGTATCCGGATTAATCCGGCAGGCTTCAACCGTTTCATGCCCGTTTTTGGTTAACAGGATTTTATTGCTCTCTTTTTTAAGAATGGTTTGCAGAAAAAGGGCTGAATTTTCCTCATCTTCGGCAATAATTATATTCAGACCTTTTATTTGGCTTATTTTATAATCCTGTTTCCCGGTTTCTTTTTCCTCAGTGTTTTCCTGAGCCTGTTCACTGAGCGGCAGGGTAAAATAAACCGTTGAGCCTTTCCCTTCTTCGCTTTCCACCCAAATTTTACCGCCCAGCATTTCAACATATGATTTTGAAATTGCAAGTCCTAAACCAGAACCTTCAAACGTCCTTGTGTTACCAATTTCAGCCTGCACAAATCGTTCAAAAACGGCTTGCTGCCGTTCCTTCGGAATGCCGATACCGGTATCTTTTACGTAAAACTCCAGGTTATTTGCTATTACCTCACATCCAACCCTGATTTCTCCGGCCGGGGTGTATTTAATGGCATTTTTAATCAGGTTGGTCAGAATAGAATCGAGTTTGTTTGGGTCAGTTATTATAGTGGCATCGGTTTTTGGCACCTCTTTTTCCAAAATCAATTTCAGCCCTTTTTTCGTGGCTTCGGAAATAAAAAACCGGATAAGTTCATCGAGGCGTACCTGAACATCAACCTCCTTTAAATCATTGATAACCAATCCTGCTTCAATTTTCGAGATTTCGATTATGTCGTTAACGGTGTTCAACATTCGCTGCCCGCTCTGGCTTACAATATTAATGTAAGCCTCTTTTTGTTCGCTGCTTAAATCGGGTTCAAGCAGCAGTTCGGTAAACCCAAGGATGCCGTTCATCGGGGTACGTATTTCGTGGCTCATGTTGGCGAGAAAAGCCGATTTAAGGCGGTCGCTTTCTTCGGCTTTTTCTTTGGCTTCCAACAATTCCTTTTCTGTACGTTTTCGTTCGGTGATATCCCGGCAGCTTGCATGTATCATTTTATTCGGCAATAATACGGCATTTAGATCGGTGAGGATGGAATGACCGTCTTTTTTTACCAGCTCCAACTCAGCATAAACACTGCCTGTTTCCAGTAAATGACTGAATACAAGAGAATATTCTTCTATCTTGTCTTTGGGAGAGATATCGGCAATGGTAAACGCTAACAATTCTTCTTTTGAATAGCCTAACAAACTAATAGCACTGGAATTGACATATACATATCTTCCGGTTCTGGTCAGTGATAAAAATTGCATCAGCTGAATACTCTGTAATTACCCTGAATTTTTGTTCGCTTTGGCTAAGTTCTTTTTCGGCTTGTTTACGTTCGGTAATGTCGCTTGAAATTCCTATAATACCAGTTAGTTTTCCATCAGAGTCAAGCATTGGTGCATCGGTTACAAATGCAGGAAAACTAGCTTCCATCTTTTCTTTTTACATAAAATTCTCCAACCCATGTTTTTCCCTCACTTAATTTTTGCATGATTTCAGTGGCCTGTTCATTGGATTGTTGGGCAGGTGTTAAATCCATAATATTTTGCCCTATTGCTTCAGAAGGTGACCATCCGTATAGTCTTTCTGCAGCATTGTTCCAGAAAGTTACTTTGCCTTGCAAGTCTGTTGCAATTACCGCCTGGCCTACATTGTTTATCAAATCAGCCTGAAATTTAATTTCATTTTGAATGCGCTTGTGGCTGGTTATATCCTGCGAAATTGTTGCAATAATGTTTTTTCCTTCCTCATCAAAAATACGTGCTGAATTCCACAAAACGGTCTTGATAGTATTGTCTTTCGCTAAAATGTCTATTTCAACTTCTTCTAAATGTTTATCGTCAAGATGATTTTTTAGCAATTCACGTGTTGCCGCAATTTTATCCTTTGGTAAAAGAAAATCAATTTTTTTACCGATAACTTCAGCAGAATCATAACCGCTCAGTTTTTCGAATTTGCTGTTGAAACGTTTTATTACAAAGGAAGCGTCCCAGATAATAATTGGCGCTTGCATGTGGTTTAAGAGGATGTTTAAAAAATCGCTTGTTGCACGATGAGTTTCCTTTAAGATATCTTCTTTACCTTTTCGTTCAGTAATGTCCTCAATGGCCAGCAGAATTATTTGCTCTTTTCCAAATACCCTTTTCACCTGACGTGCATTTAAAAGCATCACCCTTCTACCGATGGTAGAAAAGATGTGTTCAACCTCGTAATTATCAAAGGTATCTTTTTCGGGAATGATTTTCTCAAGCAATTCCCTGAGTTTTGGAATATCCCATTGGTTATTTCCCAATTCATAAATAAGCTTACCAATTGTTTCTTCGGCAGTTACTTTGAAAAATTTATAGAATGAACGGCTGGCTTTGATTACCCTTAAATCTTTATCAATGGCAAGTAATGGTTCACGTACTGTGTCGATTATATTCTCGGTAAATTTATTTAATTCATCTGCAGTTTCTTTAATCCCGGCAAGTTCGTTTGCAGTTTTTTCGAGAGCTGCTTCCGACTCTTTTCTTGCAGTGATATCGCGTATTTGGCATTGTATAACCTTGTCGTTGTTTACTAAATATACATTGCTTACAAATTCAACAAGGATTTTACTTCCATCCGATGTTTCCAATGGTAAATCTTCATAACGCACATATTCCATTTGCTGCAATTCCAGGAATTTATCTTTGTTTTCAATAATATTCTTAAAAACACCAATTTCCCAGATTGATTTTTCAATAAATTCATTTTTCGAATAGCCCAGCAAATCGATTAAAAACGGATTAACGTCAACAATTTTTCCGGTTTCGGCATCGAGGATAAGAATCCCGTCTTTAGCCGCTTCAAACAACAGGCGGTAGCGAAGCTCAGAAGCAACTAATTCTTCTTGTAAAACTGATTTCGCTTTTTGGGGATTTCGCTCTGATTATCTTTAGCTGTTGACTTTCTCATGTTTTTTTTTGTTAATGACCCCAAGTATTTTATTTTGCTTTCATCTTAAAAAGCTATGATGTAAAAGAAAATATGTCTAAGATACGAATAATTGGCGTTTTAACCCGGGGTTAACCTGTATTATTTGAGTACATTAAGCTATTTCATGAATAATGCAGGTTAAATGAAATTTGATGAAATTTCAATAATTTGCCAGTGAGTTGATATTTTAGTACTCCTCGGAAATTTTCATGTAGTATTTTGAGAGACGGTGGGAGCGAACAAATTCTGTTAAGAGTTTTTCTGAGGCAATGGAAAGGTCAAATGATTTTCCTTTGAGTTCCTGATTGTATTCGTAGAGTTTTTTTAGAAATATTTTTTCAGATCTTGATACATCTTCTTCCTCGGGGAGTTTGAGTAGTTTGCTAAATTTTGCAGTTTCGTCGAATAATCGAAGATCTTTCATCCTGGATTTGTTTTGCGAGCTGTTGTTAATTTTGAAGGTAAATAAGTCATTGATTCCTGTCATGTAAAGCAGTTTGAGCATTTGGGGATTGAATAGATCTTCCAGGGTGTATTGTTTTGTTTCTCCGGTTTGTGTGTTTACGATTTTGTGGGAGTTGCCTTTTAAAGATAGTTCCAGGCGCCAGACATCATTTTCAGTTTCAAGTCCATTTAATTTCCAGGTGTCGATGATGTGATACTTTGTACGGACTTCGCGAAATTCTTTGGATTTGTTGTATAGGTAGATTGATTTGTTTGTTTGGGGACTTCCGAAACGCAGGTAATCGAATGTGTGATGGTATTTTTGCTCTCCTACTGACCGGACTTTACCACGGCCATTACGCAGATAATTTGATTTGAAAAAGTCCTGAATGAATTCCTGGGGATGAATTCCATTGTCAAAGTTTTCAAAGTCAAGGGAGATGTCAACACGTGAGATGCTGACGATTTTTTAATCCAAGGGCATTGATTGCTTCATAAACTATATCCTTAATTCGATGATCATATAGGAGCTTGTTCTCGAATTTTAACAGGACCATGGCCGGGTTAAGTATGGGTGAGTGCGGTTCATAGGCAATCGGTTCCAATGAGTTTTTTATTAGGAAAACTTCATCTACTTGTTTGAAGTGTTTGGTTTGGTAACCTCAGGTTGCGTAAGTTTAATAGAATCTGATTCAGTGGGTGATCCCAAGTCCGTTTATTTGGAGCCAGTCGAGACATAATATTTTGATATTCTCACTCAAGACTGGTATTTTAAATGTTTGAGATCATCAAGGATTTCCTGCAGAAGGATTATCTGCTTTTGCACTTCAATTATTTTATCCTGGGACCAGAATAATCGAGAGAATTTAAGGTCTGCTTCGAGGTATAATAATCGGTAATTGTACTTTAAAATTAGCGTTTTCATGGCAAAATTATAATCGCTTGTTATTCAGTCGTTTATTAAAAAGGGTGTAAATATAGCCCCATATTACTTTACGGGGGCTTGTTGCAATACGCCAAATTCTCGAGCAACAAAAAACAGAATAGCTGATTACTAAAGTTTATGTTGTGGTTTTTGTACATGCGCATCATTAAAGCAATTGATTCTTGCTTATTGTAACCTGTATCCAAATGGAAAAGGATCTCCGGGAAATTATCCAGGAGATCCTTTATACCGGTGACAATTTTGACCGGAAATTTGAGGGTGAGATCTTTCTTGCTTTGAAAGATAGCTGAATAAACAGAGCCAAAAACATATTTGCCCGGTTCATAGAGCCTGAGGGTGGTAAAGTATCTGCAAGAAAGTTTGTTGTTCCAGTTGTATGAAAAAATTATGTCCATGATTGAGGGTTTTTAAGTTCAACATTGATTTTAAAACTTCTTTTGGGGCGAACCTTCGAATAAGGTGTAATTAATCGCTGTGTGCCCCCTGATAATGATTGGAGAGAAGTTTTTCAATGTCCTCAAGACGGTAATAAATCTGATTACCTATTTGAGAGAAACCTAAGATACCTTTATCACGGTAGTTCTGAAGGGTCCTTTTGCTAACTTTCAGGATCCCGCTTGCTTCTTCATTGTTGACCCATGCTTTTGAAGTTTTGTTAATAGCTTCAAGATCACTGGTTCTTTTCTCATGCATTTTTTTGATTTGTTCAAGCAAACTGACTATTTCAGTAAATGCTTTGCTTTCCACGGTGATTACATTCATGATTTTAAGTTTTTTTGTTAAACATTTGTTTGTGGCTTTCTTGAAAAAGAATGCAAGGCAATAATATGTGGAAAATAAAAGTCTGGAAAGTCTAAAAAGGTCTGCCAGACCATTTTTATTGCAACGACCTAGTTTAATGATAGATAGGGGTAATGGTATTATTTTGGTCTAGAAAAGGTCTGCCAGACCATTTTTATTGCAACGCCCTAGTTTAATGACAGATAGGAGTAATGGTATTGTTTTGGTCTAGAAAAGGTCTGCCAGACCATTTTTGTTGCAACGTCCTAATTTAATGACAGATAGGGGTAATGGTATTATTTTGGTCTAGAAAAGTCCAGGAGACCAAAACAGACCTTTTGACCTTCTGTCAATTTGCGTTTTTATCATGGGAGAACATCCCATATTTGTTAATTATATGCCAAAGGTCATAAGAGAAGCTACAGTAATCATAGGTTTTATTGTTCACCAGAATCATTTTGAGAAGTGTTAATGAGTCACTAAAAATCCATAGGTCTTTTCTTGATCAGCATTTCCTGATGCCCTATTGGTTCGTGAATTATATAATCAAGATAATTAGGGAACGGAAGAGTGCCTGAAGTATCGAAGAAACTTCGTTGAACACGAGCCAAATGTTTTTCGAAGTCAATTAATCCGTTAAAAAGATTTTTGAATAGCAGAAGACATTTTGAAAGGTAAACTTTAAATATACCATAAACCTCACTATTAATCCTCGCCTCTTTCGTATTTTGATTTTCCCACTCAATAAGCCTGATATTTACTTTATTCAAGATAAACAGAAGCTTGTTAAGGCATTTGGTAGCGTAAAGAGTTAATATGCTTTGATTTATTAAGAATGTCGAGTATTCGGATAGCCCGTGTTTTAATTCTTTAGTATTTATCATGTATCAGAAAAGCATAATCCGGTAGCAGTGGTGTTTTTGTGTTTGAGAAGCGTTTTTGGATATTCGAAGTGCAATATATTGATATAGGTTGAACTGTAACGATGGTAGCCTGCTTTTCGCTTTTTTCCTTGAAATGAACAGAAACATCGCTAGGGTTTTTATATCCCAATAAAGACAGGTCAAGCTCTTGAGTAATTATTTCAAGGTTATCGAATTTCCGATCAAAGGTGAACTTTCTTTTATTCAGATTGATTATTAGTGACACCACTTTATACTTAATTTTAGTGCTATTCCGAATCTCTGGTTTCAGGTTTCCTTCCAAAGTCGCAAGAAATACCCTGAATTCCATTTGATTGATATTAATTCTATCTATGGATTGGGTTTAAAAGGACTACATATAAAAAGAGGCATACAGGAAAATAATGACACCTTATTACCCCAAAGGAAAAGACTTACCTGGGTCCCTAAATAGTGTTTATACCGTTTAAGGGTAAAAGGTCGCAGTAGCGGATTGTTATTTTTCAACAATTTTTAAAGATATTGTCAAAAGTGTCTTCGGAAAAGGCTTGTTGAGATTACGTCAAATTGATGAAAGCATAAAATTGATACCGATATAAGAAATTGGAAGAAATTATTAACATCAAGGAGAAAAGCTACATTTTTGAGTAAAATGTTTCAACTATGTTTCAACCTTAGGGTTTTTTAATGCAAGGGAGTTTAAAGAAAAAAGCCCTGCAAATCTTTATTTGCAGGACTTTTCGTTTTGTCGGAGTGGGGAGATTTGAACTCCCGACCTCTTGACCCCCAGTCAAGCACGCTAACCAGACTGCGCCACACCCCGGACTAAATTTTTATTTATTATTTCAAGAACGCTAAACAACGGAGTTTATCCTGAGCCCTGTCGAAGGACCACACCCCGGACTATTCTGATTCCAGATTCCGGATTCCGGATTTCAGATTGCAAAGTTCCGGCTTCCGAATTGGGCTGCAAAGATAATTATTTTTCACGCTAAGATGAATAAATTACGACGTTTTTTAAATATACTGCATTCATAAACATTTTTGGCATTTTCTCTATATTTACACTCCGATAAAATCATAAAAACTATATGCCTTACAACATCAACTGGGAACCCAAAGGAGTATACATCAAATGGTCCGGAAAGATCACACGCCAGGAAAATCTGGATGTGAATGGTATAATATACGGGGATCCACGGTTTGATTTATTGAAATACCAGATCAGCGACATCCTGGATTCCGATGCCCGCGCGCTGACAAATACAGATGTTAAAGTGGTGGCCAGCCTGGAGGCGAGAGCAGCCATCTGGAATAAAAATCTCCTGGTGGCCCACATCACCATAGATCCGAAATTGATCAAACAGATCAAAATGTATGAAGAGATCATGAAAGAATCAAACTGGAGGTTCGGCATTTTTGACCATGAAAAAGATGCCAGGCAATGGATCCGTGAAGAGTTGTCAAAAGAAGCATAAAAAAATTCACATTATCTGCGACATTTCCGGCACAAAAGGTATTAAGACATGATCATGAGCTATTTCATGAGGCAGCCATTGATCATGAAAACAAAAAAGCCTGGTCCTTTGTGGGCCAGGCTTTTTTGTTATGTTTTCCACTGAAATTTTAAAAAATATTTCACGCCAAGCCACAGAAACGCAAAGAGAAGCTAACCAGTATATTAGGAATCAGCCTTTCGCTTTTCGGGAAATAATATACCTTTTAAACCATATACAACCCAACAATCAAACAATTGAACAATTGAACAATGTAACATTTGGAATATCAACAATGCATTGTTTGCAAATATCAGGATGTGCGCATCTTTGGGCCCGGGTTTACGGTTATATTTGACTGAAATCAACGGAACATAAGCTACAGCTCCTGTGCGCAAGAATGCCTTTCACATAAGTTTGATCCTCCTGGCCGCGGTAAGCCTCAGCCTGCTGATGTATGCCTGTAAAAAAGATTTTAGCAAGATCCTCCGTCCCGACTGGAATCCTGAGCTTGCCATCCCTTTCATCAAATCCAGCATCAAACTGGATGACTTGCTGGAACCCGATTCCAACCTCATCATCAATCCCGATGGAAGCATAAATGTGATTTACAGCAATGACTCTGTCTTCTCCATCGATATGCAGGAGGTGTTTACTTTTCCCGATCAGCAGATCCACGAGGAAACCTTTGTTTTAGGTGCCATCAAATTCGACAACTTCGGACTCACATGGTCAACGGCTTTGCAGGATTTCCTCAGCTTTTTCCCGGTTCCCGTCCAGGACAGCCTGCTAAAATACGACGGCAGCAACGCGATCTTTCCGCCCCTTTCACTCACCAACCCCCTTGTGCCGGACCCGTTACAGGTGCCGGTTTTTGAGAACCTGCATTTCTCTGAGGGCTACCTCATCATGGACTTATCCCATGAACTTCCAGTAATCCTGGAGGAGGTCAGGATAAATCTTTACGACGGTAACCTGCAAAATATCCTGGGCAGTTTTTCTTTTCAGGATCTTCCTTCCGCGACAACAGCTTCTGATTCCATTTCACTTGCAGGAAAAAGCGTGAACAACACACTTTACCTGGAAATCGAGCAATTGCAAAGCCAGGGGAGCTTCCCCGATACTGTGCAAATTAGTCTGGAAAGCACCATCAGTGCGAGCCTGCATTCCAGTGGCCTGAAAGTAACGCAGGGAGAAGGTTATATCAATCAGCAAATTGTTATCAATGAGGAAAAAATGCTGAACCTGGATCTGGAAGAAGACATCCGCCTGCGCGAACTGCTGATCGGGGAAGGAAGGATCGATTATACCATATGGTCTGATTTTCCGGTGAGCCTGAATTTAAAACTCAATCTGCCGGGTGCTTCGCAGGGTGGCAGCATCCCATCGCAATCGATTACGGTTCCTCCCAAACAGCCGGTTGAGCTATACTGGGACCTGGGAGGCACCTCTTTCGATCTTTCCACCAATCCCGAACAGGATTACAACAGCATGCCGGTTTCCTACATCATCACCCTTTTATCTTCCGAACAAATGGTGGCTTTTGATTCTTCCAATAAGATCGGGTTGAGTTTCCTGCCCGTCGACTTCGATCCCTCGTTTGCCAGGGGAAGCCTGGGCACAAAGGAAGTAAATATTGAAGCCGACAGTCTGCAACTTGATCTGGCTTTTCTGGATCATTTCAACAGCGGCATGATCCTGGAAGATCCCGTCCTTAAACTTTCCTACAACAATGCCATCGGGCTGGATTTCAACCTGAACCTTAACCTGGAGGCATATAACAAAGCCGGCGACCAGCAAAGCATGGACCTGCCCCAAATTGAAGTGTTGGCAGCCCCCCAGCCCGGCGAAGTGGCATACGGGGAAGTCCTGATAAACAAAGACAATTCATCCATCGTGGATTTCATTTCCATCTCCCCCGAAAGCATCTATTACGAAGGGAACGGAATGGCAAATCCCGAAGGAACCGAAGATAATTTTGTAAGCAGGCAGGGTTTTTTCAATGCAGGCATCGAAATGGATCTGCCTGTTTCATTGCAGGCCGAACACCTGGTCTTCACCGATACGGTAAAAACGAATTTCTCCGGGGATGAGATCAAAGAGATCGAACGGGCCAGGTTTTACTTCGCTATCGACAATGGTTTCCCTTTTGGGATTTTGCTCGACTTTCAGATCCTGGATGCCACCGGGCAGTATGTGATCGAGAACATCAGCCTCGACAAGATCCTGTCGGCCCGTATTGATGGAGAAGGAAAAGTGGATCAGAGCACCCGGAGCCTGCTGGAAGTTGAGATCAACAATCAAACTTACCAGAACCTGACCAGGGCGGATAAGATGGTCCTGAAAGCCCGGATGAACACCGCTGAAGCAGGAAGCATCCCGGTGGCACTGTATACGGATTATGAGATCGGGATCCGGATCGCACTGGAAATCAAAGGAGCTTTGTAGAAGATGGCAGCTCAATCGAACATAAAAAATACGCTGTCGCTACTGAGCCTCTTGCTCATAACACTCCCGGCTTTCCCGCAAAGCGACCTGCTGATGTATAATTATAAAACGATCCCGCAATCGGTGTCTGTCAACCCGGGCATTGTCCCAAGAAGTTCCTGTGCTATCGGGCTGCCTTTCGTTTCCTCCTTTTACAACAAATACTTCAACAGCTCCTTTACCACCAATGAGCTTCTGCGCAACCGGCAGGCCGACGACAGCCTGGTGGTGGATATCTCCAATGTGTTGCCCAGACTCAGGGATGATAACCAGTTTTCGGAATATTCAAGCATCGATCTGTTTTTTGTTGGCATCAAGATCAAAAGGGGCTACCTGAGTTTCGGACTGCGTAACAATGCTTATATGAATATCACCTACCCCCGGGAGCTGGCTGAATTCCTCTGGTACGGAAACGGGCAATATATCAATGAGAAATTGAACTTCAAGGATTTCAATGTCAATTTTCAGCATTACCTTGCTTATCACCTGGGGTATGCCATACAACTGAATGACAATTTCAGCATGGGGGCCAGGGTCAATATCCTGCACGGACTTTCAAACATACAGTTCCGGAAAATGGATGCGGAACTGATCACCCGCTTTGATCCGGACTCTTTCTACAGTTTTGAGGCCAATACCGATATCCTGGTGAACACTTCGGGCATCGGGAGCTTTAAAATGGAGGCCGGCAGCGGCTTCAGCCTGCGGGAATATTTGCGCAACAAGAACAATTCAGGCTTCGGACTTGACTTCGGACTGAACTGGCAGCTTTCTCCCGGCCTCGAACTTTCCATGAGCATCATCGACCTGGGTTATCTTTACTGGGTATCGGATGTTAAAAACTATGCCAACAATCGTCAGAATATAAAATTCAGCAGCATTGAAGTGGATCTGACGAAGGATGTAAATGCCCTGGATGTTTATCTGGATTCGCTGAACAGCATCTTCGAATTCCGGGAAACGAATAAAAATTACTTTTCCAGCCTGCCCACCCGCATCAATTTCGGCCTGTACTATGAAATAAATTACATGACCCACATCGGTTTCCTGGCCCAGGGCCGCATCATCGATGATTATATGCAGAATGCTTTCAGCCTGAGTGTGGACCGCCTGCTTACCAAAAACTTTTCCCTGAAACTGGCCTGGTCATCAATCAACAATACCTATGACAATGTGGGCCTGGGGCTGGTTTTGCAAACCGGTCCCGTACAAAGCTATTTCCTCGCCGAGAACATCATCGGGGTTTTTGATCCGCTGAATGCCAAGAACCATTCCATCCGTTTTGGTATCAGCATCAATATTTTTAAGAAAAAAGACCGGAAGAGATGGATGCATCCAAAAGGGATTTCCCGCGATATGGGGATTCTTTCGAGGAAGATGCTTACCTCCGGGAACAAATGAGAAATTACTGGCAGCGTAAGCAGCAGGAAGATCTGAAGTATTAATGCAGCTTAGAATATTTTTTCAATCTCACGGCTAACTTCGGCGGGATCCGGGTGAAAATCAAACACCTTTGAAGGCTTCAGATAGTGCAATTCCTTATCCTGTTTGAAACGGTCTTCTCCCCACCGGTGATATTCAGCATGATCATGGAACCGGGATCAACGGTCTTATTTCTTACGGCCTGTATGAGGCTGGCAGTAGCAATAGCAGCAGCAGGATGCAGATCGATTCCTTCTGTCTTTTGGAAAAGATCATTGGCGATGATGGCTTCCTGGTTGTTGGCCACCAGCACATCGCCACCGGAATCGCTCAATGCATCGAATAGTCCCCCGATAACCGAATAGGGAGGCTTGCGGTTGGAGAGCACCTTGGCATCGATCTCGGCCACCTGCTTGCGGGCGATCTCATCATCCATGGCCAGGATCTCGCGGGAACCGGCCTTCCAGGCATCATAAATGGGTGTAAAGGGATAATTTTGCGAAACCATGAGTTTCATCTTATTGTTGCCGTAGCGGCCATCTTCGATCAGCCTCAGGTTGGCTTCCCAGGCAGCAATAGCCCCCGTGCCGCTGCCCACTGACTGGAAATAATATTCAGGAATCTGACCGATAAAATGAGCAGCCGACAAAACAGTCGTTCCCATCCCGTCGCGGCGGGCAACATTTTTCGCTCCGCCCTCAGCGATAAATCTTTTGTGTTTACAGGCCAGGTTGGAAAGATGAATGGCATCGAAATAATCACTTCCCGCCCGGGAAACAATAAGCCGTACATTGTCGCCAATCTCCTCATCAAACCACAAGGCCTTGATGTTATCCTCAGGGACACAAAGCAACAAAGGAATGTTATTATCAGAGCAAACCCTGGCAAAAGCCCTGGCGGTATTTCCGGCAGATGCCACCACCAGCACCTCATCATGATTATGATTCAGGCGGCCGGCAACAGCATATGCTTCCGTTTCCTTGAAAGAACAAGTCTTCATCATGGCCCCCTTTTCGGGCCAGTAGCCGCTGAAAGTGATGTACAGATTCTTCAGGCCCAGTTCCTTCGCCAAACCTTCACTTTTATAGGTAATCGGGGCAGAAGAACCTTTCAGCCCACCGAGTATGGGCAGCCAGTCGGCAAAACGGAAAATGCCGTATTCTTCATCTTTCACATCGATCTGCTTTTGCTCGTAAATCGCCCGGATCAATGCCGGTTTATCCTCCCCGGGCGCGGCAAGTGTCCATCCTTCATCCTCAAACATCCTCCCCGAAGCAAGAGATTGTAAGCGGTATTTTGTTTTGCTTATATTTTCAGGCATATCCGATCTGTTTTCCGGGGTCAAAATTAGAAAAAAACAAACTAATGAGAAACACTCCTTCCAGAGTGGGCAGCAAGCAAAGAAGTGGAAAATCTTTTTCGGCCCCGGTAGTATTTCCCCGGGTACTTTCCATCACAAAAACAATAAACCCGAATAATTCATTAACTTTGCAAACCTTAATATGAAAATAATAACAAAATATTGCGGTAATACTCCACCATGATTTTCCGGTCTGGGTGGCGTCCGGCAGTACGCCAGTTCTTTTAGTGCTTTACTGCCAATCCCGTTTTTTAATTTTTAAGTTTTACCGGTACCCGCAGGGTGCCAAAAAATGTTGAATTTATGGATATAAAGGCCGAAATCAACCGGAGAAGGACGTTTGCCATCATTTCGCATCCCGATGCGGGCAAAACTACCCTTACCGAAAAACTGCTCCTCCAGGGCGGGGCGATACAGGTGGCCGGCGCGGTGAAGAACAATAAGATCACAAAAACCGCCACTTCCGACTTTCTGGAGATAGAAAAGCAAAGGGGCATTTCTGTGGCAACCTCAGTAATGACCCTCGAACACAATGGGTTCAGGATAAATATTCTGGATACCCCCGGCCATAAAGACTTTGCCGAAGACACCTACCGCACCCTTACTGCCGTTGACAGCGTAATTCTTGTTGTTGACAGCGTGAAAGGTGTGGAGGAGCAAACCCGGAAACTCATGGAGGTGTGCCGTATGAGAGCAACACCGGTAATGATCTTTATCAATAAAATGGACAGGGAGGGAAAAGACCCCTTCGATTTGCTGGAGGAACTGGAAGATGAGTTGAATATAGCCACCTGTCCCTTTACCTGGCCAATCGGAAGCGGCAACAGCTTTAAAGGGGTGTTCAACCTCACCACCGAAAGTCTTCAATTATATAATCCGAATAAAACATCCTTATCACAAAGCATTTTCAACACCCGCGACCTGGAAGACCCCGGGCTGAAAGATTTTGTTGGTGAATCAAATCTGATGAAATTATGGGAAGAAGTTGAAATGGCCGGCGGGCTTTTTGAATCCTTCAACAAAGACCTTTACCGCGACGGCTATCTGGCCCCGGTATTTTTTGGCAGTGCCCTCAATAATTTTGGCGTACCCGAATTGTTTGAAACATTTACTCATATAGCCCCCTACCCCACCAAGACCAAAGCCTCCGAAAGAACGGTTTTGCCTGAAGAAGAAAAATTCAGCGGTTTTATCTTTAAAATACATGCCAATCTCGACCCCAATCACCGCAACCGCATGGCCTTCCTGAGAGTTTGTTCCGGTAAGTTCGAACGCAATAAAATGTATTACCATACCCGCCTGAACAAAAAGATACGTTTTTCTGCCCCGGCTTCCTTTATGGCCAATACAAAAAGTACCGTAGAAGAAGCCTGGCCGGGCGATGTAATAGGCCTGTTCGACACCGGCAACCTGAAAATAGGCGACACCCTTACAGAAGGAGAGATGCTTAATTTTACGGGGATCCCAAGTTTCTCGCCCGAAATATTAAAGGAAGTCGTTAATAAAGAACCCGCAAAAACAAAACAGCTCGAAAAGGGAGTCAGACAGCTTACCGAAGAAGGCCTGGCACAATTATTCATACAACAGCCGGGCAACAGAAAGATAATTGGTACGGTGGGCGAACTGCAATTTGAGGTTATAAAATTCAGATTGCAACACGAGTACGGCGCCAAATGCGATTTCAGTTCACTGCCTTATGTGAAAGCCTTGTGGCTTACTGCGAAGGACAGCCAAAAGCTGGAAGAGATGATAAAAAGACGATCAGGCAGAATAGCTTTTGACAAATCAGATACCCCGGTATTTTTTGCCGAGAACGACACCCGGCTGAAAATAGTTCAGGAAGCTCACCCCGAGGTTCAGTTTCATAATACCTCCGAACTGAAAGTTATCACAACTGTTAATGCATAAAATTTATTTGCATGTTTAACAAAACAGAAAAGGAAGAGAAAGCTTATTTAAAAAATCTGCTTAAAAAGGTAGAGGATTCCATAGGCTCTGTCAACGAAAGGATCAGGACCCATTCGGATGAAGTTAAATACCTCAACAACCATCTTTTTGAGCATAAAAGAGATATGGACCACCTCGAGAAAAACGCAATGCGCGAGGCCATAACCAATACATCAGCACTTGGCGGACATTCGGTGGATAAGAAGAAACGATTGGAGCGACTGCTGAATGTACCGTATTTCGGCAGGATTGATTTTACCGGTAAGAAGGATCATAAGACGGAACCCATTTATGTGGGGGTTCATAACTTCCGTGATGAGAATACAAAAACAAACCTGGTGTACGACTGGCGTGCACCCATTTCAAGCATGTTTTATGATTTTGAACCGGGGAGGCATATTATGAAACTTCCGACGCGAAAGTAGAAGGCAGCATTGAGCTAAAAGGCAGTTCCGCATTCGCAACGGCGAAATGGAGTACATGCTCGACAGCGATATAACCATTCAGGACGATGTGCTTCAAAAAGAACTGAACCGGGCCACATCGGGCAAAATGAAGAACATCGTGGCAACCATCCAGCGCGAGCAAAATGCCATTATACGTAATGAAGATGACCGGCATCTGATCATACAGGGCGTGGCCGGTTCGGGAAAAACCTCCATAGCCCTTCACCGCATTGCATTCCTGTTATACCGGTTTAAAGAAACCATTTCATCCTCCGATATCCTCATCATTTCGCCCAATAAGATTTTTGCCGGCTATATCTCCAATGTGTTGCCCGAACTGGGCGAAGAAAACATTGAAGAGACCAGTATGGAAGAAATTGCCGACGAATTGTTTGAGCATCAGATTAATTTTCAGTCATTCTTCGGGCAGGTTTCGGAACTTCTGTCAAAAACTGATAAAAAACTAATCGAACGCATCCGCTTTAAATCCTCAACCGAATTACTTAATAAAATTGATGATTACATTATTTATCTGGAAAATGAAGGATTCAAGCCAGAGGATATTGTTGTTGGCCGAAAGCCCGTTCCGGCATGGTTTATAAAAGAATCTTTTCAAAAGCACAGCCGCAAACCCATACTTAGCCGTTTCAACGAGGTTGTACGTGATATCGTAAACAATGTATCCGTCTATTACGGGTACGAAATAGCGGGTAAAGAACGAACCCAACTGCATGCGGTCATCCGCAAAATGTTCCCTTCGGCAAAGCTTCGGATGCTTTATAAGGAATTTTATAAATGGCTGGATCGGCCCGATCTGCTAAAAGTGAGGAAAGGGGCAACTTATGAATACAGCGATGTTTACCCGCTTTTGTATTTGAAAATGAAACTGGAAGGTTTACAGCCATTTTCAAAGGTAAAACATTTGGTGATTGACGAGATGCAGGATTATTCCCCCGTGCAGTATCAAGTATTAAGTACATTGTTTCCCTGTAAAAAAACCATTCTGGGCGATATCAACCAATCGGTGAACCCCTTCAGTTCATCAGGGCTGGAAAGCATTCAGACCGTGTATTCAGATGCTCGCTGCATGAGCATGTTAAAAAGCTACCGCTCCACTTTTGAAATAACCAGGTTCACAAAAAAGATCAGGCAAAATAACGATATTGAGGCCATGGAAAGGCATGGTGAGGAACCGGCTGTACATTCTTTAAAAACCGAAGCCGCAGAACTAAACCGAATAAAACAATTGATCCGGGGCTTTCAGGAAAGCAATTATAATTCACTGGGCATTATCTGTAAAACGCAGCCGGAAGCCGACAGGCTTCACCGGGCATTGAAAGTAGATCATCCCGTTGGTTTGTTGAATGCCGCAAGCGTTGCGTTCGGAAGCGGAATTGTGATCACTACGGCTCACCAGGCCAAAGGTCTGGAGTTCGACCAGGTGCTGGTGCCCTTTGTTACCGGCAAGAATTACCGCAGCCAACCCGACAGGCAGATGCTTTATGTGGCATGCACACGTGCCATGCACCGATTAGATTTAACATATAGCGGCAATATGAGCGGGTTTTTAATGAATGATGAAAGCGGGAAACGGGCTGATAAAGCCGGAGACAAAAAGACAGAAAAATTGTTATTATCTTAAACAAAAGATCCGCATGCTTATATGTCCATTGTGTGATAACAAAGAATCCTTTGCAGCAGTAAAAGGTCCCGATACGCGGGCTTACAAATGTTGCAAAAAATGCAGGCTGATCTTTGCAGAAGCCCGTTTCCTGCCGTCAGAAAAAAGTGAAAAAGAAAGATATCTGACCCATGAAAACGGCATTCAGCACAAAGGATATGTGGATTTCCTGAACCAGGCTGTCGAACCGGCTTTGCCCTTTCTAAGCAGTGATATGCAGGGCCTGGATTTCGGTTGCGGCCCAGTCCCGACATTGAGTGTTATGTTGGAACAAAAAGGCTTTACTTGCGATGATTACGACCCCTTGTTCTTTCCCGGCTTAGCCGCAAAAGAATACGATTTTATTTTTGCCACCGAATGTTTCGAACACTTTTTCTCTCCGGCGAAAGAAATACAGCGTATAAATAATATGCTTAAACCCGGCGGCATTCTGATCGTTATGACCGAAACATGGAAATCAACAAAAGCCTTTGGCAGCTGGTACTACGCCAAAGACTTTACGCATGTATGCTTTTTTCATGAGCAGACTTTTGATTTTATAGCTGAAAAATTCGGCTTCGAATTATTGCAAAGCCGGGATGAGCGGGTGAAATTGCTGCGTAAAAACAAAAAGCAAGGCTAAAGCTATGGCCTTTGCTATCATATGTTTTTGCTGCTGCTTAAGCCCGCTTTGTCCTTAACCTGCTCAAGCAGCATCGCCAGGTTCAGGCTCAGGCTGTGCGGAAGCTTGCTGCTTTCGGTTTGTTGATTTATCAGGCATTGATTAACTTCTTCAATCTCGTATATATATCCTTCACCCTGATGTTTTATATCGAAAACCTCTTTCAGTTCTCCGTTTTGGTAGAGAGAGATTTTCTCCGAATGATGAAATCTGCTGTGTAGCTTTATTACGCCATTGGTTCCGTATATATATGCCTCGGTGGGCGTGTCCGCCTCAAAGGTGGACTCCAAAATGGCTTTTGCGGAATTTTCATAATCAAAAAGCATCGAAATATAACTGTCTACCTCCGGGGAGCTTACCCTGGCCATGGTTTTTATATCCGAGGGGAATCCCAGGGCAAGGAGGCTTAAATAAACCGGATAGATGCCGATATCCAGCAGGGCGCCTCCTCCGAGTTTTTTGTTGAACAACCTGCCCCCGGGGTTTGGATCGGCCCTGAATCCGAAATCGGCACGCATAAAAATAATATCCCCGATGACTTTGTTTTTGAGCAGTTCGATCAATTTTTCGGTTGCGGGAATAAAACGGGTCCATAAAGCTTCCATCAAGAACGATTTTCCATAGTTTGCTTCCCCGATCATCCTTTTAACTTCACCTGAACTGATGCCCATGGGCTTTTCACACAATACCGGCTTCCCGTATTTCAGGCACATCATCGTTTGCTCATAATGAAAAACATGGGGGGTGGCGATATACACAATATCTATATCAGGATCCCTTGCCAGTTCTTCGTAATTACCGTAATGTTTTACGGCCTGATAATCCATGCTGAATTGTGCGGCTTTTTCAATATCCCTCGAAGCAACACTGTGGAGGATTGCATTTTCGGAAAGTTGCAGATCACTGGCAAATAGCCTTGCTATTTTACCCAATCCGATAATTCCCCAGTTGATTTTGCTGTTCATAGGCCTGTATATTAAGCTGTTTTATGAATAATACAGTTAAGCCTCATCTATTTTGCTTCTTTAAACAACTGGCGCATTGACGAATCTCGGGCCTTAATTTAAGACGTTCTAAAGGGATACTTTGCGCACATTGTATGCATATACCAAAACTGTCATCATCCTTTAAGGTAAGTATATTTTGCAGCTGTGTTAGCCTGTTTTGAGCGTTTCGCAAACTTGCATCATAGATGCTTTTGTTGTTGATTGCATCCATGCGCGATATACGCCCGATGGCATCATCGGGGAAATTGGGGAGGTAAAAGTTTTTAAATCTTCTATCTTTTCCTCTATTTTGGCTATCTCGGTATTTACAATTTCAAAAATTTCTTTTCTTTCAATTTCAGTCATGCATATTATTATTAAATTGCAAAAATAGCATAAAACCGGCCTTTGTTCATTTTCAGCCTTCACTGCCACTCTGTCAACTCAAACGCCATTTTGTTATTAAGATTATGTAAAATTTGTCATAATGAACTACCCCGAGGCAAGCCTGCGGGGTATCATTATGAAACATTCATTTGATTCGCCCCAAGGGGCGGGGAATATTACCCACGAGATCCCTCGACAAGCTCGGGATCAGTTCGACTTTGCTTTTTCAGTTCGCTATCGCTCCTAAAAAATCAGTCTCACTGATTTAAACATTTAGATATATTGGTATGTTTATTGTCATTAACAATAGAAATTAAAACAAAAAAAAGATGAAAACACATACATTTATTCTGGGAGCCATTATCCTGCTCTCATCAGTAATTGGTCATGCACAATTAAACAAACCGGATAAAGTCATGAAAGACAAGTATTATTTTGCTACTACGGTAAAAGGGAGTCTGGCGGATGTAAAAGCCAAAACAGAGGAAATATTCAAAAGCAAGGGATTCGGTTTGATCTCGGAGATCCCCATGCATGAGAAACTATCAGAAAAGCTTGACAATGTGAATATACAGCCCTATTATATCATGGGATTTTGCAATCCGGGCTATGCTTACAAAACTTTGCAGATGGAAGAGAACATCGGATTATTTTTGCCCTGCAAGGTAATCATCAGAGACAATGCCAACGGAACCATTGATGTGGTTGCGATCAACCCGGCCAAAGCCATGGAATCCATTGGCAACAAAGAGCTGGAACCTGTGGCAGGAAAAGTAACGGAATTGTTCAGGGAAGCCATTGAAGCAATGCCAAAGTCAATTAAAAATTAATAATTAATAATTAATAATTGGGGATGGGTGGAATGGTAAAATGGTATATTGGTGAAATGGTCTACTGGTGAATTAGTATACTCGCTCAAGCACATTATAATCACATGATGACCAATGACCAATGACTAATGACTAATGACTAATGACCAATGACCAATGTTAAGCCCAAAGGGCGAAATCCCGAAAGCAAAGCGCATCGGGAACCAATGACTAATAACTAATCAACAAAAACATGGAAATTTATTTCGGAGGACCCAGGAAAGTATTTGCAGACGTAAACGGATTTACCATCAAAACAGACCAGCATCCCAGGGGTGGCGGTGAGGGAGAATTCCCGGAGCCATTTACCCTCTTCCTGGCTTCGCTGGGAACCTGTGCCGGTATTTTTGTAAAAGGTTTCTGTGATCAGCGCGGAATCGACACATCAAATATTAAATTAAGGCAGGAACAATCTCTTCAATCCTGCAAAAAAGATCATCGACCAGATCGTGATCAACATTCATGTACCGGAAGATTTTCCGGAAAAATACGAAAAGGCCATGGTGCATACCGCCAGTCTTTGTACGGTAAAAGGCATCTGAAAGAGGAGATCAGTGTGGATGTGAAGGTGGTAAGAGATTAGAAATCGGCAGGAGGCATGTTAGCAGGAAGCAGTCTGCAGATAGCCCCTGTCGTTCCAAATACCATTGGTGGGTAAGATTGGCGCTTTCCAATCCCTCTCCCGCTCTCCCCTGGAGGGGAGAGGCTATGGGATGCAAAAAGAATCAATATCCGCACCTATCCGTTTTTTCTGCGTCCATCCGCGTTCTATCAAAAATCGTGTAATCCCTGACTGAGGGAGGGACAGGCGTGGCTCCAAAAATTCATGCCATACATTCAGAAAATTCCATCCCGAATAATCAGGATTTCCTTAATTTTGACTACCATACTCAAAACCGGAGCCAATGAAAAAGTATTTCTTATTCCTGGGCATCATTGCCCTGATCACTGCCTGCAACAATTCTTCCGATCAGTTACTTTACCTTGATGAAACGGATCTCACGAAAATGGAGACCGGCTGGGGCCAAAACCAGGCCAACAAAAGCGTAGAGGGAAATCCCATCACCATTGCAGGAGAGCATTATGAAAGAGGCGTGGGTACCCATGCCATCAGCAAAATGATGATCGATCTGCACGGAACAGCCAAAAAGTTCGAGGCTTATGCCGGGCTGGATGATGAGAGCGGTGATACGAGCTAGCGTGGAATTTTTTGTGATGGGCGATAAAAAGATACTCTGGCAAAGCGGCATCATGCACAAAGGTAGATAAAGCCAAAAAGATCAGCATCCCGCTGGATGACATTCAAAAACTGGGCTTGTATATTTCAAATGGTGGAGACAACATCAATTACGATCATGCCAACTGGGCGGACGCTAAAATATATTATGAAGGTCAAATGCCGGAGGCAATATCCCCTCCTGAGCAAAAACCTTATATCCTCACCTCGGCAGATCCGCCGGAACCAAAGATCAACCATCCCTGGATAACGGGGGCATCGCCAGGTAAACCATTTCTTTTCAGAATTCCCTTAGCGGGGAAGCGCCCATAAAAATCAGCATTAACAATTTGCCGGCCGGCTTAAAATTCGATATGCAAAACCACCGCATTTACGGCACAACACCGCCCAAAGGGAGTATGTATTAAATGTGACGGCACAAAACAAATTCGGCAAAGATGTAAAACGCATCACCATCAAATCAGGGCATGGGCTGGCCCTCACACCTCCCATGGGCTGGAACAGTTGGAACTGCTGGGGCCTGAGCGTGGATCAGGATAAAGTAAAAGCGGCCGCCGATGCTTTGGTTTCCTCAGGCCTGGCCGATCATGGCTGGACCTATATCAACATCGATGATGGCTGGGAAGCCGAAGAAAGAACTGCTGATGGAGAACTACTGGCCAATGATAAATTCCCGGATATGAAAGCCCTGGCCGATCATGTGCACAGCAACGGACTTAAACTTGGCATTTATCTCCTCCCCCGGGCCCTATACCTGCGGGGGCTACCTGGGCAGCTATGAACACGAAAAACAGGATGCCGAAACCTGGACCGGCTGGGGCATAGATTATTTGAAATATGATTGGTGCTCGTATAATAACATTGCTGAAGATGACAGTCTGCCGGAACTCAAAAAACCTTATCTTTTCATGGATAAAATCCTGGAGGACCTGGATCGTGATATTGTGTTTAGTCTCTGTCAGTATGGTATGGGCGAAGTTTGGAAATGGGGTGAAGAAGTGGGTGGCAACCTCTGGCGCACCACCGGCGACATTGTGGACACCTGGAGCAGCATGTCGCGCATCGGTTTCAGCCAGTACAAATGTTCACCCTATGCCGGTCCGGGACACTGGAACGATCCCGATATGCTGGTGGTAGGTCAGGTGGGCTGGGGGCCGGAATTGCATAAAAGCCGGCTCACTCCCGATGAACAATATACCCACATCAGCCTGTGGAGCCTTTTGTCCGCTCCCCTCCTGCTTGGCTGTGACCTCACACAACTGGATGATTTCACGCTGAACTTGTTAACCAATGACGAAGTGCTGGCTGTGAACCAGGATCCACTTGGTGAACAGGCCATCAAAGTAAAGGATGAAGACGGCAAACAGGTCTGGGCAAAAAAACTGCTCGACGGCACCCTGGCGGTTGGGCTTTTCTATACCGGCACCGATGACCCGGTGGAAGCCCTCTGGTGGGAAGACCAAATGCCCCCGGCCCTGGTCAGGATCTCCTGGAAAGAACTGGGTATCAAAGGCTCCCACAAGATCCGCGACCTCTGGCGGCAGAAAACACTTCTGGGAAGTTTTACAGAAGGGCTCGAAGCAGAAGTTCCTTATCATGGAGTGATCCTGGTTAGGTTGTTGCCGATGGAGTAGGTTAAATGATACTGGATGCTGAGCGAGGGGAAATCCCGCAAGCGAAGTGATGCGGAATGTCGATCTGTAATCTGTAATCTAAAACCCCCAAATCCTGTCTCGTCCGGAACGAGACGAGGATACTCGAAACTATGAAATCAAGGATTTCTGATTTTTCGGGACCTAACCCGGATAATTCATAAACCTGAAAGTTGAAGCATTGAATTCTCTGGGCTATACTTTAATGCTTTAATGCAAATGAGCTGCAATTTATAAATGGTATAAATTACAAACTTTAACCAAAAAAATGGGTTACCTTTTACTTATGTAAGGTATTAACCTATAGAAATTAAAGTTAAAAACCCATGAAAACACATCAAACCCGCGATTTCGCAGAGAGAGAGAGAGAGAGAGAGAGAGAGAAATAGCGCAATCAATCATCCCCCATTTTCAAGAACACTTTTCCGCAATAAAAGAGGTGACATCTCATCCTTTATTTCATCCTTACGCAGTAAACTTCAAGTCATATTTTATTAACCAAAACAAATTATCATGAAAAAAGTATGTTTATTATTTGTGGCATTGGTGATAACCACCCTTTGTCAATCACAAGGAACATGGGTTCAGTTCACTGATCCAAATCCGCAAGAACCCGATGTGCAGTTAGTTTCTTCATCCAATTCCTTGGTAGAGTTTGATGTTGAAGTATTTGGAATGTATTCTGAAAATATAAGTGAACAGGGTACTACCTACCAAAGACTGAACATTCCGGGAACCGGTAAAACATTCGAAACTGGAGAGCCTGAATTACCAAGCATTCGGCGATTAATTGCAATTCCAGAGTGTGGTTCTTATTCAGTTTCAGTTACAGTGGCTCCGCAAGATATTTTAACATTGAGCAACTACTATGTATATCCGGTGCCTGATCAGGTAACTGCAACAACCCAAGATGGCGATGATTATCTCGAAGAACAATTTACTATTGATAATACTCTTTATCAAACAGATCAGGATTACACTTCTGCTACTGGATGAAGTAAAATCAGTTGGCTATTTCCGGGATCAGAAGTATCTTGAAATTATTATTTACCCTGTTCAATTCAATCCTGTTCAAAATGAGCTCACTGTAAATACTAAGTATAATGTTGAGGTTACCTTTACAAACCCTACAACCAGTGTAAATGTTAGCACAGGGGTATTTAATAGTGTTGCCTCAGGCATGTTCCTTAACTACACTTCAAATGGAATGTCTGCGTCTACAAATGATAATGTACAGGGAAACGGACAAATTAATTGGTACACCATGACTTCAACGCAGGATGCTGAAAATATTATAGGTGATTACCTGATTCTAACACATGGAAACTTTTATGATCCTAACAATCAAAATAATGCTGTTTATGAGATAGCAGAACATAGAGCTATCTACAATGGATTTGATGTTGCGATTGTTGATGTACAAAATGTATTAGGCCTGTTTAATGATGGTCCTGAAGATCAAACCTTGTTTTTCAACTGAATCTAAAATAAGAAATTTTATTAAAGTTATTTATGATGCTGAGAATGCATATCATATGTATGATAACAAACTTGGATATGTACTAATAGTCGGTGACGCCAAAGGTGCGATTAATGGTGGACAGGTTCCCAATTTCGGTGTACCGACATCGTATTTTTGCCGAGGACATTGGGCTAATAACTGGGGAAATGATTTTTTTTATACCTGTGTAACAGAGGAGAATGACAATTTTGATGATGTTGGGGATTTGTTTATTGGAAGATTTTGTGTTAGAACTGAAACTGAGCTTCAAAATATTGTTACTAAAACAAAACACTTTGAAAATGAATTTGATAACACCAATGATTGGAGAAAAAGTTATATGCAGTATAATGACGCTTCTTCGATTCAATATCCAGAACAATTTCTTTATCCTTTTCAAGATTATTTGCAAGATATCATTATTTCACCGTATAATCTGGAAATTCTTGATCAGTTTATTATAGGCCAGCAGGATATGAGAGAAGCAGTCAGAGATGCATTAAATGGGGGTAAATCATATGTAAGATACAATGGACATTCTAATTATGATAGGTATTCAGTTGGTATTTCACCTGGATTAAACTATTTTTATCTCACAAACCAATTAGATAATGATTATCGCACACCATTTGTATTTAATTATACATGCCTTTCAGGGAAATTTTATTTTGACAATCAACTCTATCCAGAGGAGTGTCTTTCAGCATACATGACTACCTATTCAAGTGAAAATGGATTTGTTGGCTGCCTTGCATCTACAGAACTACAAGGAATGATCAATAATTTCAATGGTCCGATCAGCCTTGGATCTGGGCTAATACATGATAGGATTAGTAATACACTTAGCCATGTAACAGGTGAGTTTATCCTTGAAGCGAAAAACATTTCGTGGAGGAAGTATGAGCGCTCACAGTTAAATTATTTTGGTGATCCGGCTTTAAATCTTTTTGCACACGGCTACGAAGTAACCAAAAACTTAAATCTTTCTAATGAGGTAACTATTTCAACCCCGGTTTATGTACGTTCTGGTTATTCGTTTGAACCTGAATTCAAATTGCATTCTGTCTTTTACAGACAATGGCCAACTGATCATTGAGGATGGAGCTACTTTACAATTGACGGAAGGTTGTTCAATTCAGGGGATGACCTCCGAACATCAGATCCTAATTCAAGGGGAATTGGAATTGTTTGGTGAGCTTCCCAATTATACACTTACCGCACCTATAGGCTATGAATGGACAGGCCTGGTTTTTGAAAGTTCAACCAAGACTTATAATTTGAACGATATAAGTTTTACAAGATGTGGAATAAGCGGTACGTCATTGTTAATGAATATTGAGGATTGTGTATTTAATGATGCCTTTATTGATTATTCATACGGTGAATTGAATGTAAACAACTGTGATTTTAATGAGGGATATGTTAAGGCAACAAAATGGCACTCTTGTTAAAAAAGCAAGTATTGCTAACTGTTCATTCGACAATCAAAGCATTTATGATTACCCCATATTTATTGATAGTTATAAACAGTTCGGACATTCATGGTAATGACATCAAACATAACGACAGAACAGGTATAGCAATATACAATTCAAAAGGAGTTAGAGGTGCTGAAGTGCATGATATATATGACAATTTTGTCTATAGCAAGACTGCCGGTAGTGGCAACACTGATTTTGGCATTCGTATATATAATAGCCACGCTGATATTATTGATGATAACTATATTTACAACAACTTTGTTGGTTTGGTTAGCTATAATACTTCAGAAGTAAATTTGCTGGGTGACTGTAATGCTGCAAATGAAGCACAGGCCCAAAAAATCAAAAATAACAGTCTTCGACAAGTTTATTCTGATGTAAACAGTTTTCCAACTGATTTTATGTATAATGTGATATACGATGATAATGCTTCAACTTATTACGTCTATCACGATCGTAATTTTGTCGGTTTCCCGGATACATATATTACAAATAATTATTGGGGTACCTCTTTTGTCCCAACAACCCATTTGTATCCGGCTTCTTCATTTATTTACAATCCAACATGGTCTTTTGGATGTACAAAAAGTGGAGAGGTTGAAAGTCAATATGATAGTGCTGTTAATTATATCATTACTGAAGAATATGATTTGGCCGAAGATATTTTTGTTAACATAGTTATGGAAAATCCGGATTCCAAGTATGCAAAAGCCTCGTTAAAACAGTTGTTTTCACTGAAGGATTTATCTGATAATGATTTTGGAAGTTTAAAAATGTTTTATGATACAACATCAGTCTTGCAGGATACAAGCGAATTAAGTAAATTGGCTGATTGGTTATCAAATAAATGTGATGTTAAACAGGAAAACTACCAGACTGCAATTACTTGGTACGAAGCAGTAATTACAAATCCTGAAACAGAAAATGATTCAACATTTGCGATTATTGATTTGGGCTATACTTATTTGTTAATGGAAGACTCCACGCAGCGACAAAATATATCTTGTAAATATCCTGAGTATAGGATTCTAGATATCAGTGAATATCAGAAATACAGAAATTATCTGTTGGAAAGACTTTTGGGAACTGCAACCTCAACTGATGTTGAAGAAGGACACCTCACAAGTAATGAAAATGTATTCGATTTCCAGTTGTATCCGAATCCGGCGAAAGATCAGCTTGAATTAAAAATTGATGCCATAGAAAATGCTAGTGTGGGAATTGTGATCTATGATATCAACGGACGAATAGTTTTCAAACGAAATCTTAACAGATATGAGGAAGGTGAAAATACTATCATGATTGATCTTATGGAATACAGCCCTGGAGTTTATAACTGTGTGCTTCGGATTGATCAAGTCAAAACCCTAGCCAAAAAATTCATTAAGTTGTAGTATTTAATCCCGGAAATGGTTACTTTTAAACCATTTCCGGGATTAATAATAAAAAAATCCAATAGAAATGAAAAAGTTATTATTCAGTATTTCTCTCTCTTCCCTCTGCTTTCTGCTGCCTGCTCAGAATCAGCATTTCCACAGAGGGTCAATTCCCGGTGAGCTTTACATCGTTTCAGAGTTTAAAGACCTGGATTATATGTATTGTGATATCGGGTTGTTTCACACAAACGATCATGGAAAAACGCTCAATTGAAATGTTCCCAACCTGCAGTTTCGAACATCGGCTATTTTTCACCACATATTACTGTTGATAAATCTCCCGGCGTGGTTTATATGAAAAAATGGTCAGAAGGAGATACATGATTCAGAAGCAGTGATTATGGTGCAAACTGGACTGCAATTGGTGACCAGGTAATGTATAATCATTTTCTTAGCGGGTCTGTGGAAGGCGAAATTTATAAGTTTGGTCAAGGAATTTTCATTAGTTCGGATTATGGTGAAAGTTTCCAGTTTTTTGCAGAAAATCCTTATTATTTTATTTGTGATCTTGGGATTGAGCCCGGACAGTTGTGGGCAAAGGAGAATCTCGGAGGTAATAATATTGACCTATACAGAATGGATGATTACAGTGGACAATTTGAAAAAATTGCGAGAGTTGATAGCAGTTTGTGTTTTTCAACCCTTAATTATTTTTATCGAGGTGCAAATCCCGGTGAATTGTATTACTATCAGGCAGTGCAAACGATTGGTACTGGCGTTGGCTATTATTCAATTCATTTCAGCAGTGACAACGGAGAAAATTTTGAACTGAGATATCAATCTGAAACATTTTGCTGGGGATGCATTGATATTAGAATGGTAAGTGGAAGGGATGAGGGAACTTTTTATGTTTGCAGAAAGGCCCCGGATTATCATCTTGGTGCCTGGGTATTGGAGATAAGTAATTACAGTAGCGATACCGCGAAAACTTTTGAAACCTATACACATATATTGGATGAAACCGTAATGCAAAAAGAAATTAAACCGCCAGCACCTGTAATCTCTCTCTATCCCAACCCATTCCAACAAAATACAAGCATTTACCTAAGTTTAAACAAGCAAGAGAATGTAAGCATCTCTGTTTATTCACTGAATGGCCGTCTTGTAAAACACCTTCTTGAAGGAAAATTACTTTCAGGAAAGAACGAAATAGAGTGGAATGGAAAAGATGCCTTAGGAAATGAAGTTAAAAACGGGCTGTATTTTGTAAAAGTAAAAACAGGGAAAGCCTCAAAAAGCTTTAAGATCATTAAAAAATAACAGCACGCAATAACTAAGTATCTGGCCTGTTTGCAAAACAAAGGCTAGATGCGGTGTTGACGAAACCGGGCTGAATATGGGGAATGATGTTTGATTTTGAATTTGACAAACAGGTGTTTGGTTGTTTTTTAGCAACGAAGGTAAGTTAAGTCAAAGCTGTAATTCCTGTTTTTCTATCATTTTCTGATCATTTTTTTGGGCCTTGTAGCGTTTTCAACAATCATATTTGATTATTTGGCATAGCCATCCCATTCACCCAAAGATGTTAGTTTGAAAACGAGAAAGATGCAAAGCCTTGCGCCCATTCAACAGCAGGCGGCCCTCTTGGGGAATACACCATGATGGTAACCAACTGGCCAATGCCACAGAAACAACACTTTTTATGTTTTAGCGGTGGTTTTTCCGGTAATTGCGGTTTTCCAACTTCTTGCTGCAAAATGGGTAAGATGGCATTTTTCAACGAGTTGCTCAAAAAGCCATAATGCCTGATGCGAGTAAAGCCCCTGGGCAATATATGCAAGGAAAAGCGCCGGATAAATTCACTGTCAGAAAGGTTCAGCATGTGAACCTTGCCTGCGTGCCGGTAATCCTTTGCAGTAAAAGTGACCTGGCCATTGTCGATGTTTTTGATCCGGTGATTGCTTATCGCTATTTTGTGGGTATATCTTCCCAGGTATTCCACCACTTGTTCCGGTCCAAAAAACGGACGTTTGCAATATACCATCCAGGGCTTTGCAAAAAGATGTTTGGAAAGTCTCTGGTCTAAAGGAGTTATTTCTCTCAGGCCTTCCACATAGCGTGCACGGAAAACCTTTGCCATGGCTTTTACAGGGAATAAATACTTGCCCTTGCCTTTTGCCGGCTTCCACTTTTTAGATGGGGTTATTCCACCGCCCGGAACGATGCAGTGCAAATGCGGATGTAACGTTAAGTTTTGTCCCCAGGTATGAAGTATGGCAATAATCCCTGTTTTGGCACCAAGAAACTTTGGGTTTGCAGCAAAATCCTTAATGACCGACCAGGCTGTTTTAAACAGCAAAGCATACATTTTGGAAGGCTTATGCAGGCATAAGCGGTTCAGATCATCAGGCAGTGTAAACACCACATGATAGTAGGCCGCCTTGATCAACTCTGATTCACGTTTATTGATCCACTGCTCCCGTTTGTGCCCCTGACACTTGGGGCAGTGACGATTTCTGCAACTGTTGTAAGTGATATGTATTGCCCCACAACCGGGGTTTGTGCATTTATCCACATGGTAGCCCAGGGCCTGGGTCCGGCAGGCGGCAAGGGCATTGAGCGTGCGCAGTTGCCATGTGTTTGCACAGTGATTGCCCAGGTGGTCCTGATTGCGCCTGAGCACATCGGCCACCTCGTATGCAGGACGCATTAGCTTTTGGTCTTATAAAGCTTATCCATTGGGTTGAAAGCACGCCCCCGGCCAAGCTGTGCCACATGAAGATATACCAGGGTAGACCGGATATCACTATGGCCCAAAAGATCTTTCAAGGTCATAATATCAAGGCCCATTTCAAGCAGGTGCGTGGCATAAGTATGACGAAGCACATGAGAGGTAACATGCTTTTTAATATCGGCACGTTTGGCCGCCTCTTTGATCACCCACTGCACACCTGTCTCGGAAAATTGCTGGAGCTGGCCTGTGTTGTCTTTTCCGTTAAAAAGCCACACATAAGGATGTTCGGCGTTGATGTATGTACGCAAGCCCCGGCAAAGGTGCTTGCCTAAAGGAACGTAACGGTCTTTTCGTCCCTTGCCCTGGCGGATATGTAGCATGCTTCGGTCAAAATCCACATCAACCAGTTTGATGTTCAGCAGTTCAAAGCGGCGCAGGCCGCAACCATACAACAGGGCCAACAAAACACGGTGGCGCAGCAGAGTGGGTACTTTCAACAATCGCTTCACCTCTTGTTGGCTCAGCACCACAGGAAGTTTTTTGGGAAATTTTAATGATGGCAGAGAAATCCCTTTAGGTTCAAGTCCTGTTGCTTTGTTAGCAAAGCTAAGCCCGTAAACCGTGTGCTTGAAATAACTCGATGAGGGTGTTTTGCTCTGGGTTTTCAGATACTGAAGATAATCCAGCACTTGTTCCTCATCCAGTTCCAGCGGATTGCAATTAAAATGCATGGCCATCGTAGCCAGGCAACGCGTGTAATTGTTAAGGGTACTTGTGCTTTTTCCGGTTAGCTCTACATGGCGAACCAGCTTCTGATAAAGTTTTCCAAACTCGGGAACATTTTTACATGCCTTTTCGACATGGGTCAAACTTTTTTTTCATAATTTTAAAGTTTAGATGTTATTGTGAAATCTAAATTAACGAAAACTATCGGTAGCAGCAGTATCGGCTGTCTTTAGCTACCGGTAGGTTTCGTTCAACATTGGGAATTTAAGTTTCCAATAAAACACGGCATTACTTCAATCAACTGATCATGGCCTGATCCTGTTTAGGTTGTTGCCGATGGAGCAGGTTAAATGATGCTGAGCGAGGGGAAATCCCGCAAGAGAAGTGATGCGGAATGTCGATCTGTAATCTGTAATCTAAAACCCCCAAATCCTGTCTCGCCCGGGACGAGACGAGGATACTCGAAAACTATGAAATCAAGGATTTCTGATTTTTCGGGACCTAACCCGAATAATTCATAAACCTGAAAGTTGAAGCATTGAATTCTCTGGGCTATACTTTAATACTTTAATGCAAATGAGCTGCAATTTATAAATGGTATAAATTACAAACTTTAACCAAAAAAACGGGTTACCTTTTACTTATGTAAGGTATTAACCAATAGAAATTAAAGTTAAAAACCCATGAAAACACATCAAACCCGCGATTTCGCAGAGAGAGAGAGAGAGAGAGAGAGAGAGAGAGGAATAGCGCAATCAATCATCCCCTATTTTCAAAAACACTTTTCCGCAATAAAAGAGGTGACATCTCATCCTTTATTTCATCCTTACGCAGTAAACTTCAAAACTATCAGGCAGCGATTTCCTGGTATGAGAGTATTATTGATAATCCTGAATCTGAAAATGATTCCACCTTTGCCATCATCGATTTGGGTTACACTTATCTTTTAATGGGGGATAGTACTCAACGCCAAAACATTTCATGCAAATACCCTCAATACAATTTTGCATAGCCGTAATGTTTATGAGCAATATAGGGATGATTTATTAGACAAATTATTGTGGGGCGAGGCAACTACCGAAATTGAGGATAATGAGATAAATCATAACGGAAACTTATCAAACATTAAAATCTTTCCAAATCCTGTAAATAACCATATTACGATTGATTTTTATCTACAGAATGCTGCATCAATTAAAATTAATTTCTTTGATAATACAGGCAGAGTAATATATGTAGAAGAGTCGAAATCATTTATGAAAGGTGAAAACAGAATTAGCCTGAAAATTCCAGATTTGTCGAATGGTATCTATAATTGTGTTATAATTGTAGATGGCAAAAGTACAATGACAAGAAGAGTTATTAAATTATAATAAAATAGCCCGGAAATGGTTACTTTTCAACCATTTCCGGGATTAATATTAGAACATTCAACATATGGAAAAGTTAGTATTTTTTTCTTTTAGGCTTAGCATAATCCTGATATCCTATGCACAAAGTGAATTTTCCAGAAATCAAATGTTTTATTACATCGAAAATAACATAGAGTCATGCAAAAACTTAAAAAAAATATTTCTGTTGCTTTTCATTCTTACAATTATAAATAATTTGTCTGCTCAAATTTCGAGAGGGTCCCTTGAAGAAGAAATATACGTAAGCAGTGATTGGTATCAAGATTCACAAGGTAAAGTATATTCTGCACTATTCAGATACAAACGGATCATGGGGAGACACTAGATTTTAAATATTCTACCGTAAAAATACCTAAACCACCTCGTGATTCTTTGGAAATTAGTTTGATAACAACAGATGTTGAAGAAGGAATCCTTTATAATTACTCAACCAGATCATTTTGGCGAAGTGATGATTATGGTAGCTCTTGGCATTTTCTTGAAGATTCTATTAGCTATAGGTACTATAGCGGGATACGTGCAGGAGAAGTATACAGGAAAAGAATGACACTATACCGATCATTTGATTATGGTGAAAATTTTTCCTTCTGCAATGATTCCATTCCGGTGATCAATTTGGAAATTGGGTATCTCTGATGGAGAAATCTATGGGATAATTAATTCTGAAGATACGAACTATGATTTCCAATTTGTTCATTCTTATGATTTAGGTATAACATATGATTCCTTTTTCTCAGTAAGGAGATAACAGGATTAAATTATGGTAATTATCGCCCCGAGCCGATCAGGGGAGCTTCAGAAGAAGAAATATATTTAATGACCTACCATGCCGATAATAATTTTAAAATAATTGTAAAGATTTTTTATAGTCACGATTATGGTGAAACTTTTGAGTTGCGGTATGCCTCTGAACCAATTAATACATACCACTATGCATTGTTCGGTACAGCGGGAAGAGAACCAGGATCTTTCTACATTGGAAAAGCTCGTCGTGATACCATAAACCATAATACCACCTGGCTGTACTTAAGCTATAGTAACGATACAGCCACAACTTTTAAAACTTATTTCCATGATTTAGGATTATTTAGTAGCCAGGAGGAACTGCCAATTAATAAACTTGAAACATATGCCTTCCCAAATCCATTCGATAATAAAACCCAAATCTCCTTTACTTTAAACAAACAAGAAAATGTAAGCATCAATGTATATTCGCTGAAAGTCCGCCTTGTCAATCGCCTTTTTGAAGGTGAATTGCCTGCAGGTTTGCAGGAAATAGAATGGAATGGAAAAGATGCCTTAGGAAATGAAGTTAAAAACGGGCTGTATTTTGTAAAAGTGAAAACAGGGAAAGCCTCAAAAAGCTTAAAGCTTATTAAAAATTAACAGCACGCAACATTGAAAATTTAAGTTTCCAAATAAAATGGGTTACCTTTTACTTATGTAAGGTATTAACCTATAGAAATTAAAGTTAAAAACCCATGAAAACACATCAAACCCGCGATTTCGCAGAGAGAGAGAGAGAGAGAGAGAGAGAGAGAGAGAGAGAATTCCTAGAGCAATCAATCATCCCTTATTTTCAAAAACACTTTTCCGGAATAAAAGAGGTGGTACACCAACCTTTATTACATCCTTATGCAATAAACTTCAAATCATATTTTATTAACCAAAACAAATTATCATGAAAAAATTATGTTTATTATCTGTGGCATTGATGATAACCACCTTTTGTCAATCACAGGGTACATGGATTCAATTTACGGATCCCAGCCCACAAGAACCGGAAGTTCAATTAATAACTTCTTCTAATTCTACCGTACAATTTCAAGTTGAGTTTTTTGGTATGTACTCTGAGGACATTGCGGAACAGGGTGATACTTATCAACGTTTATCAATTCCCGGTTGTAGGACCACAATTGAGATGGGGGAACCAGAGTTACCCTATTTAAGGAAGTTAATTGCAATCCCGGAATGTTCAGGTATTCAACCAAGTATCAGTGTTACAAGCGGCAGTACTTTAACAGGAGATTACCTTGTTTATCCAGCTCCGGATCATACAGTACAAACTGATGCAAACGGCAATAAATATGTGGAAGAGGTCTTTAGCAAAGATCAATCATTTTACAATACTGACCAGGTTAATCCAGTAGTTGATGCAGAGATCGTCGGTACAGGCTATATGCGTGGGCAAAGATTTGCTGAGGTTTATATATATCCAGTATTGTACAATCCTTATGATGAGGAAATTACAGCAAACTACACTTATACAATAACCTTGTCCTTTACAAGCCCTACATCCAATGTTAATGAAGATGTTGGAATTTTCAATAACGTAGCAGGTGAGTCATTTATTAATTATACCTCCGATGGCACCAGTGCCCAAATAAATGATATGGTGTTTAATCAGGGGATGGTAAACTGGTATACTCTTACCACCACCTCTGACGCGGAAAACATCTATGCAGACTATCTTATTATTACAGACGAAGATTACTGGACGCCCCAGGATCAGAATGCGGAAGATAAATCAATTAGCTCAACATCGTGCTTATTATAATGGGTTTGATGTGGGTATTGTTAAAATTGAGAATATTCTATCATTACCATTTCAATTTGATGACCAAGAATACCAAGATGAACAAAAATTAAGGTCATTTTTGAAAGAAGTTTTTGATGCTGAGAATGCGAATCATACATACGACGGGAAACTAGGATATGTAATTCTTGTTGGTGATCATGATGATGTTCCAACCTCATACGACCAAAATCCAGGAAAAACATTTAATGATGAACCTTATCCTTCAGATTATTATTTTACATGTTTAACATCAGAAAATGGAATGTATGACGAAATAGGTGAATTCTTCATTGGACGTTTGAGTATCCAAAACTCTACAGAGCTAGATAATTTTATCAACAAAATAACCTACTTTGAGAATGAGTACTCAGCAGGACAATGGAGAAACAACGTAGGTCACGCGTTTGGTGGTGGTATGGCAACCGGATATCCACAAATATACAATGAATTTGTTGAGGGGTTATTTCCAAACGATGATTATGAACTCAAGTCTGCCAAATATCCAAATCTTCAAAATGAGTTGCTTGCAAATATTAATAATGGATTACCATACTTAATGCTTTTTGGTCATGGGTCAAGAACATCATGGGAAGTAATAACTTCAAGTGAATTTCAGACTTATCTGACTAATGTTAATAAAACTCCTGTTGCTTTAGGTTATTCATGTAAAACAGGAGAATTTGATAGTCCATATGAACAATGTCTTGCTGAAGTTTTAACAACCTATTCTGCTACAAAAGGTATGGCAGGATATTTAGGAGCAGGTCTCGAGATATGGTCAAGTTCGGGCACAACTTACGATCTTCCGTTATATCATCGAGAATATTCTCCGAATAACATTTTGCAAAATCTAAGTCACATCTGTGGAGAGTTTATTTATGAATCAAATGTTAATTCCTTTGATGTATCTTACCCATTTGCACTAAATTATTTTGGTGATCCAGCAATGAATATAATGGCTACAGGCTATGAAGTTACCACTAATCTAGCAATTCCAGATGAAACAGTCATTTCATCGGTTATATATGTTAGGGATGGAGCCACGGTAACAATCTCTCCATATAGTAATATTTATTTTGAGTCAAATGGGAAATTGATTATAGAAGATGGTGGAAAACTCAATCTCTATGGTGGATCTACCATTCACGGACTCAATGAAAACAATGCGATCGTTATCCAGGGTGACTTGAATTCTGGGAATACAATTTCAAGTGTAACCTTTACATCAACAGAATCCAACGAGTGGACAGGATTGGTATTTGAAGATGAAACTTCAGATTATGGAGTTAACTCTTGTGTTTTTGAGAATTGTGGAGTTTCTGGCTATGCGCATAACCTTGATGTTGATAATACCGATTTCGATAATGCATTCATTGAATATTCTGCTGGCAAACTTGATGTGAACGGCTGTGATTTTACTGACTCATACATTTATGCATTTGACGGAACACTGGTTTTACCTGTACAGGTTATCAATAGCACTTTCAATAATACAGCTAATAACAATTATCCTATCAAAATTGACAATTATCGGTTATTTGATATCCATGGGAATGACATAAAACATAATGACAAAACAGGTATTGCTATTTATAATTCGAAGGGAACAAGAGGTGCTGTTATTCAGGATATTTATGACAATACTATTTATTCCAAAACAGCCGGTAGTGGATCAACAGATTTTGGAATTCGGGTATATAATAGTCATGCAGACATCATTGATGATAACTATATTTACAACAATTATGTTGGTGTCGTTTCATACAATACATCCGAAGTTAATATAGTTGGTGATTGCAATGCAGCCAATGAAGCCGAAGCCCAGAGAATAAAAGATAACAGCCTGAGGCAGGTTTATACGGATGAAAATAGTTTCCCGACAGACTTCATGTACAATGTAATATATGATGCTAATGCAAATACCTACTATGTATATTATGACAGGGGGTTTGTTGGATATCCTGATACTGATATAAGAGATAATTACTGGGGTACTGGCTTTGTTCCTGGAAATAATCTATATCCTGCAGTTTGTTTCATCTATTCCCCAACCTGGAATTTTGGGTGTACAAAAAATGGATCTGTTGAAAGCAAATATGATAGTGCCGTACAATTTATTGTTAGCCAAGATTACCTAACTGCAGAAACACTGTTTAAAGAAATTGTAGTAGATAGCCCCGATTCAAAATATGCCAAAGCATCAATTAAACAATTGTTCTCATTGAAGGAACTCTATGATAATGATTATGAGTCGTTGAAATCCTTTTATGATACAACTTCTGTATTGCAAGATACTACTGACATTGCAAAACTAGCGGATTGGCTATCAAACAAATGCGATGTTAAACTACAAAACTATCAGACAGCAATAAACTGGTATGAGGATATTATTGAGAATCCGGAATCAGAGAATGATTCCACTTTTGCCATCATAGATTTAGGTTACTTGTATTTGATTATGGAAGACACATCACAAAGACAGGGTATGGCCTGCAGGTTTCCACAATATAGGTTCTCGGATCGAGTCAACTATACGAAATATCGTGACAAGCTATTGGATAATTTGTATTGTGGTGAAACAACAACTGGTATAAATGAACCTGAGCTAAATAATCTGAATGCTATTTCTAACATTAGCATTTCACCAAATCCTGTATTTACCCAAGTAAATATTGATTTATCGAGTAAAGAACAGGGATTATTGAATATTGAAATTTACGATATGTCCGGCAGATTAATTCTTAAAAGCAATGATCATACTATTAATAAAGGTAGCAACTCTCTTTTTATTGATCTATCTGATCATCCTAAAGGGGTATATAATTGCACGTTCAATTTAAACAATAATTCTACCCTAACCAAAAAGATCATCAAGCTTTAATAAAAAAAACCCGAGAAGATATATCGTCTTCTCGGGTTATTTTTTTTTATTTTGTATAACATCTATTCCTTGACAAAAAATGAAAAAACTATTTGTACTGATAATACTACTTTTTATTAAGTTAAATGTCCCAGCACAAATCACAAGAGGTGCTTTAAACGGGGAAGTGTATGTAAGCTTAGATTGGTATTTGGAGCCACCATATACCCTTTATAAAGCATTGTTTCGGTCAGTTGATCATGGTGAAACTATTGAATTGAAATACTCTTCTGTAAAGCACCCAGCACCTCCACCTGATTCAATGGAATTAAGTAATATAACAGGTGATGCAAGCGAAGGTGTTCTTTATAATTACTCAACCAATTCATTTTGGAGAAGTAATAATTATGGAAGCACCTGGAACTTTCTGGAGGATTCAGTTAGTTTTAAATATTTGAGTGGAGCTTATCCTGGTGAAGTTTACAAGAAGAAGATGGCATTATATAGATCACTAGATTATGGTGAGAATTTTTCTTTAGAGTTGGATTCTCTACTTTTATTAAATGTAGAAATAGGATACCTGGAAGGAGAATTCTATGGGATAATTGCCTCTGAAGATACAAATTATGATTTTGAATTTGTGCATTCTTATGACTTTGGTGTTACTTATGATTCCATTTTCCTTAGTAAAGAGATAACAGGGTTGAACTATGGGAATTATCGCCCCGAACCTATCAGGGGTGCCTTAGAGGAGGAAATTTATTTAATGACTCATCATCAGGACTCCAATAGTTCTAGAAAAATTGTGAAGATATTTTATAGTTATGATTATGGTGAAACTTTTGAGCTACGCTATGCCTCTGAACCTATCGACACATATTATTGGGCATTATTTGGTACTGCAGGTAGAGTACCCGGATCTTTCTACTTTGGGAAAGCTCGTATTGATACCATAAACTACAATTCAACTTGGTTGTACTTGAGCTATAGCAATGATACAGCCACAACTTTTAAAACTTATTTCCATGATTTAGGATTATTTAGTAGCCAGGAGGAGCTGCCAATTAATAAACTTGAAACATATGCCTTCCCAAATCCATTCGATAATAAAACCCAAATCTCCTTTACTTTAAACAAACAAGAAAATGTAAGCATCCATGTATATTCGCTGAAAGGCCGCCTTGTCAATCGCCTTTTTGAAGGTGAATTGCCTGCAGGTTTGCAGGAAATAGAGTGGAATGGAAAAGATGCCTTAGGAAATGAAGTTAAAAACGGGCTGTATTTTGTAAAAGTAAAAACAGGGAAAGCCTCAAAAAGCTTTAAGATCATTAAAAAATAACAGCACGCAACATTGGGAATTTAAGTTTCCAATAAAATGCGGCATTACTTCAATCAACTGATCATGGCCTGATCCTGTTTAGGTTGTTGCCGATGGAGCAGGTTAAATGATACTGGATGCTGAGCGAGGGGAAATCCCGCAAGAGAAGTGATGCGGAATGTCGATCTGTAATCTGTAATCTAAAACCCCCAAATCCTGTCTCGCCCGGAACGAGACGAGGATACTCGAAAACTATGAAATCAAGGATTTCTGATTTTTCGGGACCTAACCCGAATAATTCATAAACCTGAAAGTTGAAGCATTGAATTCTCTGGGACTTATACTTTAATGCAAATGAGCTGTAATTTATAAATGGTATAAATTACAAACTTTAACCAAAAAAATGGGTTACCTTTTACTTATGTAAGGTATTAACCTATAGAAATTAAAGTTAAAAACCCATGAAAACACATCAAACCCGCGATTTCGCAGAGAGAGAGAGAGAGAGAGAGAGAGAGAATTCCTAGAGCAATCAATCATCCCTTATTTTCAAAAACACTTTTCCGGAATAAAAGAGGTGACATCTCATCCTTTATTTCATCCTTACGCAGTAAACTTCAAATCATATTTTATTAACCAAAACAAATTATCATGAAAAAAGTATGTTTGTTATTTGTGGCATTGGTGATAACCACCATTTGCTCAATCGCAAGGCAACATGGGTTCAGTTCACTGATCCAAATCCGCAAGAACCCGATGTGCAGTTAGTGTTCTTCATCCAATTCCTTGGTAGAGTTTGATGTTGAAGTATTTGGAATGTATTCTGAAAATATAAGTGAACAGGGTACTACCTACCAAAGACTGAACATTCCGGGAACCGGTAAAACATTCGAAACTGGAGAGCCTGAATTACCAAGCATTCAGGCGATTAATTGCAATTCCAGAGTGTTGGTTCTTATTCAGTTTCAGTTACAGTGGCTCCGCAAGATATTTTAACATTGAGCAACTACTATGTATATCCGGTGCCTGATCAGGTAACTGCAACAACCCAAGATGGCGATGATTATCTCGAAGAACAATTTACTATTGATAATACTCTTTATCAAACAGATCAGGATTACACTTCTGCTACTTATGAGAGTAAAATCAGTTGGCTATTTCCGGGATCAGAAGTATCTTGAAATTATTATTTACCCTGTTCAATTCAATCCTGTTCAAAATGAGCTCACTGTAAATACTAAGTATAATGTTGAAGTTACTTTACAAACCCTACAACCAGTGTAAATGTTAGCACAGGGGTATTTAATAGTGTTGCCTCAGGCATGTTCCTTAACTACACTTCAAATGGAATGTCTGCGTCTACAAATGATAATGTACAGGGAAACGGACAAATTAATTGGTACACCATGACTTCAACGCAGGATGCTGAAAATATTATAGGTGATTACCTGATTCTAACACATGGAAACTTTTATGATCCTAACAATCAAAATAATGCTGTTTATGAGATAGCAGAACATAGAGCTATCTACAATGGATTTGATGTTGCGATTGTTGATGTACAAAATGTTTTGAGTCTTTTTAGTGGTGGTCCTGAGCCATCACCTGACTTTTTCAACTGAGTCAAAAATTAGAAATTTTATTAAAATTATATATGAATCTGAAAATGCAAATCACATGTATGACAATAAACTTGGATACATTCTTGTTGTCGGGGATGCAAAAGGTGGAATTGGAGGGGGGAATCAGGTTCCAAGTTTTGGTGTACCAACATCATTTTATTGCCAAGGTGCACAAAACAAGTGGGGAAATGATTTCTTTTACACCTGTGTAACAGAGGAGAATGACAATTTTGATGATGTTGGGGATTTGTTTATTGGAAGATTTTGTGTTAGAACTGAAACTGAGCTTCAAAATATTGTTACTAAAACAAAACACTTTGAAAATGAATTTGATAACACCAATGATTGGAGGAAAAGCTATATGCAGTATAATGACGCTTCTTCAATTCAATATCCAGAACAATTTCTTTATCCTTTTCAAGATTATTTGCAGGATATCATTATTGCACCGTATAATCTAGAATTTGTTGATGAGTTTATTATAGGCCAGCAGGATATGAGAGAAGCAGTCAGAGATGCATTAAATGGGGGTAAATCATATGTAAGATACAATGGACATTCTAATTATGATAGGTATTCAGTTGGTATTTCACCTGGATTAAACTATTTTTATCTCACAAACCAATTAGATAATGATTATCGCACACCATTTGTATTTAATTATTCCTGTTACTCAGGGTCTTTTTATTTCGATGGAGGATTCTATCCTGAAGAATGTATTTCAGCGTACATGACAACGTATTCAAATAATAATGGATTTATAGGCTGCCTTGCCTCTACAGAACTACAAGGTATGATCAATTATTTTAATGGTCCGCTCAGTCTTGGAGCTGGATTAATTCATGATAGGCTAAGTAATACACTTAGCCATGTTACGGGTGAGTTTATTCTTGAAGCGAAAAACATTTCGTGGAGGAAGTATGAGCGCTCACAGTTAAATTATTTTGGTGATCCGGCTTTAAATCTTTTTGCACACGGCTACGAAGTAACCAAAAACTTAAATCTTTCTAATGAGGTAACTATTTCAACCCCGGTTTATGTACGTTCTGGTTATCGTTTGAACCTGAATTCAAATTGCATTCTGTCTTTTACAGACAATGGCCAACTGATCATTGAGGATGGAGCAACCTTACAATTGACTGAAGGTTGCACAATTCAGGGGATGAGCCCCGAACATCAAATTTTAATTCAAGGAGAATTGGAATTGTTTGGCGAGCTTCCCAATTATACATTTTCCGCACCTATAGGTTATGAATGGACAGGCTTGGTATTTGAAAGTTCAACCAATACTTATAATTTAAACGATATAAGTTTTACAAGATGTGGAATTAGCGGTACGTCATTGTTAATGAATATTGAGGATTGTGTATTTAATGATGCCTTTATCGACTATTCTTACGGAGAATTGAATGTGAACAATTGTGATTTTAATGAGGGATATGTTAAGGCAACTAATGGGTATCTTGTAAAAAAAGCAAGTATTGTTAACTGTACTTTCGATAATCAAAATATTTATGATTATCCAATCAAAGTTGACAATTACAAGCAATTTGACATTCATGGAAACAATATTAAACACAACGATAGAACTGGCATTGCTATTTATAATTCAAAGGGCACACGAGGTGCTGAAGTTCATGAAATATATGATAATGAGGTGTACTCTAAAACTTCGGGTAGCGGAAACACGGATTTTGGAATAAGGATTTATAATAGTCATGCAGATATCATTAATGATAATTATATTTATGATAACTATGTTGGGGTTGTCTCCTATAATACCTCTGAGGTAAATCTTTTAGGAGATTGTAATGCAGCAAACGAATCAGAAGCACAAAGAATAATAAATAACAGCCTGCGCCAGGTATATACGGATGAGAACAGCTTTCCAACAGATTTTATGTATAATGTAGTTTACGACGATAATGCAACCACCTATTATGTATATTATGATCGCAGTTTTGTTGGTTTCCCTGATACGTATATTACAAATAATTATTGGGGAACATCATTTGTTCCAAATAACCATCTTTATCCTGCAGCCTGCTTCATTTATAATCCAACCTGGAATTTTGGATGCCAAAAAGATGGAACGGTAGAGAGTCAATACGACAGTGCAGTTAATCATGTCACAAACGAAGAGTATGATTTGGCAGAGGCTTTGTTTAAAGACATCATTATTGAAAATTCCGAATCGAAATACGCAAAAGCTTCAGTAAAACAATTGTATTCACTGAAAGATCTTTATGATCAGGATTATGCAGGTTTAAAAACTTTTTACGATACAAGCTCTGTACTGCAAGATACTACGGAAATAAGTAAACTTGCTTACTGGTTGTCCAATAAGTGTGATGTGCAAATGGAAAACTATCAGTTAGCTATTGACTGGTACGAAAATATAATAGACAATCCTGAAACGGAAAATGACTCCACTTTTGCCATTATCGATCTGGGTTATACTTACCTTTTAATGGGAGACAGCTCTCAACGTCAAAACATTTCATGTAAATACCCTCAATACAATATACCTAGCCGTAAAGAATATGAACAGTATAGAGATGACTTACTGGATAAATTGTTGGGGGTGAATCTACGACAGATATTCCGGATATAGAAACAGTTAACAATAAAGATATATCAAACTTAAGAATTTTTCCAAATCCTGTGAATGATCATATTATTTTTAATTTTACGCTAGGTAAAAATGCTTCGGTTGAAATTAAACTCTTTGACAATACAGGTAGACTAATGTGTCTCGAAGAGTCGAAAGCATTTATGAAAGGTGAAAACAGAATTAGTCTGAACCTACCGGACTTGTCGAAGGGAATCTATAATTGTGTTTTGATTGTGGATGGCAGAAGGACAATGAACAAAAAAATTATAAAATTATAAATCAGCAATCCCGGAAATGGTTACTTTTAAACCATTTCCGGGATTAATAAAAAATAAACCGTTTAAAATGAAAAAGATAACATTAATCATTCTCTTTTCTTCCCTGAGCATAATTATGGTTGCCCAGGGTCTAAACGCCTATTTCAATCGGGGTGCTACACCTGGAGAGCTTTACATCGTATCAGAATTCAATGAATTGGATTTGATGTATTGCGATATCGGTTTGTTTTACACAAGCGATAATGGAAAAACTCTTGAGTTAGAATATTCACACCCAGCAGTTATGAACAATACATATTTTACACCACACATTTATCCTGATGCAAGCCCTGGTGTGGTTTATATGAAAAACAGATTAGAAGGAGATACCCTTTTCATTAGCAACGATTATGGAGATAATTGGACAGCAATAAATAACCAAGTAATGTACAATAACTTTTATACTGGAGTTGTTGAAGGAGAAATTTACAAATTTGGTCAAGAGATTTCCATTAGTTCAAATTATGGTGAAAGCTTCCAGTTTTTTACAGAGATACCTGACAACATAACTTATGTATGTGATCTAGGTATTGAACCTGGACAGTTATGGGCAAAGCAGATGCTCGGAGGCTTTAACATTGATTTATACAGGATGGATGATTACAGTGGACAATTTGAAAAAATTGCGAGAGTCGACAGTGGTTTGTGTATTGGAATGACTAATACTTTTTATCGAGGGGCAAATACCGGTGAGTTGTATTACTATCAGGAAGTACAGACAATAGGTACAGGTGTTGGTTATTATTCAATTCATTTTAGCAGTGACAATGGAGAAAATTTTGATCTGAGATATCAATCTGAAACATTTTGCTTTGGTTGTTATGATATATATTTAGTTAGCGGAAGAGATGAAGGTAGTTTTTATGTTTGCAGAAAGGCTCCTGATTACAATCTCGGTGCCTGGGTAATGGAGATAGATTACAGTTGTGATACCGCAAAAACCTTTAAAACCTATACCCATGTTTTGGATGAAACCGTCATGCAAAAAGAATTTAAACCGCCGGTACTGGAAATTTCTCTTTACCCAAATCCCTTCCATCAAAACACGAAAATCGCTTTTACTTTAAACCAACAAGAAAAAGTTGTTATCAATGTATATTCGCTGAAAGGCCGCCTTGTCAATCGCCTTTATGAAGGGAAATTGCCTGCAGGTTTGCAGGAAATAGAGTGGAATGGAAAAGATGCTACAGGAAATGAAGTTAAAAACGGGCTGTATTTTGTAAAAGTGAAAACAGGGAAAGCCTCAAAAAGCTTAAAGCTTATTAAAAATTAACAGCACGCAACATTGAAAATTTAAGTTTCCAATAAAATGGGTTACCTTTTACTTATGTAAGGTATTAACCTATAGAAATTAAAGTTAAAAACCCATGAAAACACATCAAACCCGCGATTTCGCAGAGAGAGAGAGAGAGAGAGAGAGAGAGAGAGAGAGAGAGAGAGAGAGAGAAAGGAACAGGGATTATTGAAAATTAATATTTATGATATGTCCGGCAGATTAATTCTTAAGAGCAATGATCTTACTGTTACTAAAGGTAGCAACTCTCTTTTTACTTGATCTATCTAATCATCCCAAAGGGGTATATAATTGCACCTTCAATTTAAACAATAATGTTACCATTTCCAAAAAGATTATTAAGCTTTAATTAAAACTACCCGAGAAGATATGTCATCTTCTCGGGTTATTTTGTTTAAATTTGTATAACATCTATTCCTTGACAAAAAATGAAAAAACTATTTGTACTGATAATACTACTGTTTATTAAGTTAAATGTTCCAGCTCAGATCACAAGAGGTGCTTTAAACGAGGAAGTGTATGTAAGCTTAGATTGGTATTTGGAGCCACCATATACCCTTTATAAAGCATTGTTTCGGTCAGTTGATCATGGTGAAACTGCTTGAATTGAAATACTCTTCTGTAAAGCATCCCAACACCTCCTCCTGATTCAATGGAGCTGAGCATAATATTACAGGTGACGCAAGCGAAGGTGTACTGTATAACTACTCAATCAGATTCATTTTGGAGAAGTGATGATTATGGAAGCACCTGGAACTTTCTGGAGGATTCAGTTAGTTTTAAATATTTGAGTGGAGCTTATCCTGGTGAAGTTTACAAGAAGAAGATGGCATTATATAGATCACTAGATTATGGTGAGAATTTTTCTATTAAAGTTGGATTCTACTGTTTATTAACATGTACGAAATAGGATACCTGGAAGGAGAATTCTATGGCATAATTGCCATCTGATAGATACAAATTATGATTTTGAATTTGTGCATTCTTATGACTTTGGTCGTTACTTATGATTCCAATTTCCTTAGTAAAGAGATAACAGGGTATGAATCTATGGGCAATTATCGCCCTAAACCTATCAGGGGTGCCTTAGAGGAGGAAATTTATCTTATTGACTCTATCATCGAGGACTCCAATAGGTCTAGAAGAATGGTGAAGATATTTTATAGTTATGATTATGGTGATAACTTTTGAGCTACGCTATGCCTCGGAACCAATAGACATAGGCATTATTGGGCATTATTTGGTACTGCAGGTAGAGTAGCCTGGATCTTTCTACTTTGCGAAAGCTCGTATTGATACCAATTAATCACAATAGTCAACCTGGCTTGTATCTTGAGCTATAGCAATGATACAGCCACAACTTCTCAAACTTATTTCCATGATTTAGGATTATTTAGTAGCCAGGAGGAGCTGCCAATTAATAAACTTGAAACATATGCCTTCCCAAATCCATTCGATAATAAAACCCAAATCTCCTTTACTTTAAACAAACAAGAAAATGTAAGCATCCATGTATATTCGCTGAAAGGCCGTCTTGTCAATAACCTATTTGAAGGGAAATTGCCTGCAGGTTTGCAGGAAATAGAGTGGAATGGAAAAGATGCCTTAGGAAATGAAGTTAAAAACGGGCTGTATTTTGTAAAAGTAAAAACAGGGAAAGCCTCAAAAAGCTTTAAGATCATTAAAAAATAACAGCACGCAACATTGGGAATTTAAGTTTCCAATAAAACGCGGCATTACTTCGATCAACTGATCATGGCCTGATCCTGGTTAGGTTGTTGCCGATGGAGCAGGTTAAATGATACTGGATGCTGAGCGAGGGGAAATCCCGCAAGAGAAGTGATGCGGAATGTCGATCTGTAATCTGTAATCTAAAACCCCCAAATCCTGTCTCGTCCGGAACGAGACGAGGATACTCGAAAACTATGAAATCAAGGATTTCTGATTTTTCGGGACCTAACCCGGATAATTCATAAACCTGAAAGTTGAAGCATTGAATTCTCTGGGCTATACTTTAATACTTTAATGCAAATGAGCTGCAATTTATAAATGGTATAAATTACAAACTTTAACCAAAAAAACGGGTTACCTTTTACTTATGTAAGGTATTAACCAATAGAAATTAAAGTTAAAAACCCATGAAAACACATCAAACCCGCGATTTCGCAGAGAGAGAGAGAGAGAGAGAGAGAGAGAGAGAGAGAGAGGAATAGCGCAATCAATCATCCCCTATTTTCAAAAACACTTTTCCGCAATAAAAGAGGTGACATCTCATCCTTTATTTCATCCTTACGCAGTAAACTTCAAATCATATTTTATTAACCAAAACAAATTATCATGAAAAAATTACATCTTTTAATTCTTGCTTTTCTTGCATATGGTATATGCTCAGGACAGGCAACATGGGTTCAATTTACAGATCCAAGCCCACAAGAACCAGAGGTTCAGTTAATAAGTTCTTCTAATACTTTAGTAGAGTTTGATATTGAGATATTTGGTATGTACTCCGAAAATATTAATGAACAAGGAACTACTTATCAGCGCATTAATATACCTAGTTGTGGAAAAACCTTTGCAACAGGTGAACCTGAATTGCCCACAATCAGAAAAATGATTGCAATTCCTGAATGTTCAGATTATAACATTACAGTTAATGTTCTACAACAAGATGTACTTACACTAAATAATTATTATGTCTATCCTGTACCTGATCAGGTACCTACTACAACTCCTGAAGGGATCGAATACCTTGAAGAACAGTTTACAATTGATAATACACTATATCAAACGGATCAGGACTATACTTCGGCAAATTATGAGGTGAAATCAGTTGGCTATTTCCGGGATCAAAAGTACCTTGAAATAATTATTTATCCGATTCAGTTTAATCCTGTGCAAAGTCAACTCACAGTAAATACAAAATATAATGTTGAAGTTACGTTTACAATTCCTACAACTAGTGTAAATGTTAATACTGGGGTATTTAATAGTATTGTTTCAGGTATGTTCCTAAATTATACTTCAAATGGAATGTCCGCATCCCAAAATGATAATGTTCAGGGAAACGGACAAATTAATTGGTATACTTTAACATCAGTCCAGGATGCAGAGAATATTGTGGGAGATTACCTTATTATTACTCATGGAGACTTTTTTGATCCGAACAATCAAAACAATGCTTTATATGAAATAGCGGACCACAGAGCAACATATAATGGATTTGACGTTGCAATCGTAGACGTACAAAATATCCTGAATGTTTTCTATGATGGACCAGAGGATCCACTTCTTTATTCAACAGAAACTAAAATCAGAAATTTTGTTAATGTTGTCTATGAATCAGAAAATGCCTTTCATACTTATGATAACAAGCTTGGGTATGTACTTATTGTGGGAGATGCAAAAGGTGCTGTTGGTGGTGCTCAAAATTCAAATTTTGGTGTACCGACTTCTTTTCATACACCTGCATGGTACGAAGATAATAAGTGGGGTAATGATTTCTTTTATTGTTGTGTAACAGAGGACAACAATACATTTGATGTTACAGGCGATCTTTTCATTGGTAGGTTTTGTGTAAGAACAGAGACTGAGCTCCAAAACATAGTTACAAAGTCAAAGTTCTATGAGACTGAATTCGATAATACAAATAACTGGCAGGAACAGTATTATTCCTTCAATAGCGAAGGAATTGATCCTGATGAATTTCTTTATCATATGTATGACTATTTGAACAATTTTATTATAAACCCCTATGAATTAACAATCTCAGATCAGTTTGTAATTGGATCCCAATCAATTATAGATGATGTAACAAGCGAGTTTAATTTGGGTAAAAATTACGTTCATTATTATGGTCATGGGCAATATGACAACTATTCCATAGGCCAATACCCTTATTTGAATATTAATCTTTTGAAACAAAATTTACAATGTGAAAACAAAAATCCATTTGCATTAAATTATACATGCTATACTGGAACTTTTTATTTAGAGGACAATAATGAATGCTTAGCAGCCGAGATGACACATTATTCGAACTCCGAAGGCTTTATAGGATGTCTTGCATCTGCACGATTGCAAGGATTAATAAATACTTGGTTTGGTGAACCTGTCTGTATTGGTTCCGGATTAATTCACAATCAGATTATTAATGGTCTAAGTCATATTACTGGAGAATTTATTCTTGAAGCAAAAAATAAAACAACACGACCATACGAGAAGCATCAATTAAATTATTTTGGTGATCCGGCTTTAAATCTTTTTGCACACGGCTACGAAGTAACCAAAAACTTAAATCTTTCTAATGAGGTAACTATTTCAACCCCGGTTTATGTACGTTCTGGTTATCGTTTGAACCTGAATTCAAATTGCATTCTGTCTTTTACAGACAATGGCCAACTGATCATTGAGGATGGAGCAACCTTACAATTGACTGAAGGTTGTACAATTCAGGGGATGAGCCCCGAACATCAAATCCTAATTCAAGGAGAATTGGATCTTTTTGGCGAGCTCCCAAATTATACTTTTACCGCACCTGTTGGCTATGAATGGACCGGTCTGGTATTTGAAAGTTCCACTAAAACTTATAATTTGAACGATATCAGTTTTACAAGATGTGGCATAAGCGGAACATCATTGATAATGAATATTGAGGATTGTGATTTTAATGATGCTTTTATCGATTATTCATACGGAGAATTAAACGTAGAAAACTGCTATTTTGTTGATGGTTATATTAAGGCAAGCAATGGAACCCTGGTTAAAAAAGCAAGTATAGTAAACTGTTCATTTGATAATCAAAATATTTATGACTACCCGATTTACATTGACAGCTATAAACAGTTTGATATCCATGGAAATAATATCAAACATAACGATAGAACCGGTATTGCGATCTACAATTCCAAAGGAGTAAAAGGTGCAGAAGTACACGACATTTATGATAATGAAGTCTATTCTAAAACTGCTGGCAGTGGCAATACTGATTTTGGGATCAGAATATACAACAGCCATGCTGATATTATAAATGATAACTACATCTACAATAACTTTGTAGGTCTGGTTAGTTATAATACTTCAGAGGTAAATTTGTTAGGCGATTGTAATGCAGCAAATGAAGCACAAGCACAAAAGATAAAGAACAACAGCCTCCGGCAAGTTTATGCTGACGAAAACAGTTTTCCAACTGATTTTATGTACAATGTGATATACGATGACAATGCTTCAACTTACTATGTTTATCATGATCGCAGTTTTGTAGGTTTCCCAGATACGTATATTACAAATAATTACTGGGGTACATCATTTGTTCCGGCAAACCATTTGTATCCGGCTCCCTCTTTTATTTATAATCCAATCTGGTCGTTTGGTTGCAATAAAAGTGGTGAAGTGGAATTTCAGTATGATAGTGCTATAAATTATATCATATCTGAAGAGTATGATCTGGCTGAGAATATGTTTATAAGCATAGTTCAGGAAAATCCTGACTCTAAGTATTCGAAGGCCTCATTAAAGCAACTATTTTCGCTAAAAGATTTACATGATAATGATTTCGTTGGTTTAAAACTGTTTTACGATACAACTACAGTTCTTCAGGATACCACTGAAATAAGCAAATTAGCTGATTGGCTATCAAATAAATGTGATGTTAAATTAGCGAATTATCAAACTGCAATTAACTGGTATGAGGCTATCATTGATAATCCTGAAACCGAAAATGATTCAACATTTGCTATCATTGATCTGGGATATACTTATTTATTGATGGAAGACTCAACACAAAGACAAAGTATAGCCTGTAAATATCCACAATACATAATCCCTAATCGCAACAATTATCAAACATACAGGGATTTCTTGTTGGACAGGCTGATTGGAACGACATCTACAACTGATATTGAGGAAGAAAGATTAACAAATGATATTGATGCATTCGATTTACAAATGTACCCGAATCCAACAAATGATCATTTCGAATTGAAATTTAGTGCTTTGAAAGTTGTTCGTGTCGGGATTTTGATTTTTGATAATACAGGACGCATTGTACTCGAAAGAAAACAAAGTAAATATGATAAAGGTGAAAATACCATTCATTTTAATATGGAGCAATATAGCCCAGGAATATATAACTGCGTTATTCATATCGATCAAAACAAAACGATAACAAAAAAAATCATTAAATTGTAAATTAATTTTCCCGGAAATGGTTACTTTTAAACCATTTCCGGGATTAAATTATAGACAAAAATTACAACATGAAAAAATATATTTTACTTGCTATCTTGATTTGTATGATTCTATCAACGCATGCTCAACACCCGGCCTTTACCCGTGGAGCGATACCGGGAGAACTTTATATTGCATCAGAATTAAATAAAACAGATTGGATGGAAGCTGATGCGGGTGTATTTTATTCAAATGATCACGGGAAGAATATCCACTTGATGTACAGCGAACCAATTTATCAGGATACGACAGGTTTTTTTCCGCATCTTTACGCAGATGCAACACAAGGTGTTGTTTATATGCAAAGAGGGGGCGTACAGGATACCTTGTACATGAGTTCTGATCATGGTTCGTCCTGGGATCCGGTATATCCTTATGGACGCAATTCGCATTTTATCAGTGGAACTGTTGAAGGAGAAATCTATAGGCTTGATAGTTGCATATCTGTCAGCAACGATTATGGCCAAAGCTTCCAAATACTAGAGAATGATCCGGTAGAGTGCTTTATATTTGATATTGGAGTATTGCCCGGTCAGCTTTGGGGTGGAGCATACTCAGCCAATTATCTCGACATTTTGCGAATGGATAACTACAGTGGACAATTTAACCTAATTTCAACAATGGATACAAGTTTTAGCCATTCATTATATGGTGAAATTTCACGAGGTGCAAACCCGGGAGAATTATATTTTACGAATATTTACGGAGTTGGTTTTCTAGAATATATTTACGAAATATATTTTAGTGATGATGATGGAGCAAGTTTTGAACACCGGTTCACTTCAGATGTTTTTAATTACGAGAGATATGATTTTCATATCACTACAGACAATAGCCCGGGAACCTTCTATATATGCAGAAGAACAATAGATTTCTCAATTCCTGCCTGGGTAGTGTATATTGACTACTCATGCGATACCGCCAAAACCTTTAAAACATATTACCACATCCTGGATGATACCGTATTGCAAATGGAAATAAAACCGCCATCACCTGAAATCTCTCTCTATCCAAATCCCTTCCATCAAAACACAAAAATTTCCTTTACCTTAAACAAAGCGGAAATTGTAAGCATCCATGTATATTCAATAGAAGGCTGTCTTGTCAAGTGTCTTTTTGAAGGAAAATTAACAGAAGGGTTGCAGGAAATAGATTGGAATGGAAAAGATGCCAAAGGAAATGAAGTTAAAGACGGGCTGTATTTTGTGAGGGTGGAAGTGGGGAAAACCTCAAAAAGCTTAAAGATTATTAAAAAATAACAACACGCAACATTGCTAATTTAAATTTCCAATAAAATGTGGCATTACTTCGATCAACTGATCACCACATAAGCTGATAGTCATCGGATGACTTGTTTTCAGATTGCGTCAAAGTAATTATCGTTTTATACTGCGAAACGAATTAGTCATCCGATGACTTGCGGATATACTTTACCGAAGGCCTGGAAGCCGAAGTCCCTTATCATGGGGTAATCCTGGTCAGGTTGCTGCCAATAAAGTTGTAAGTTGTTAGGAATCTGTCAATGGTCAATGGTCATTGGTTGTCTTGAATCTGGAATCCAAAATTCGGAATACGAAACACGGAATCCATTTCATCCTTAATTCGCCATCCTCCCGCCTTCCAGCGGAATGCTCAAGCCGTTAATGAAACTGGAAGCATCGCTTGCAAGGAAAACAGCCAGTTCGGCAACATCACCCGGCTTCACCGAAGCGTCCGGCCGGAATGCTTTCCAGGAACTTCTTTTTCTTTTCCCGGTTTTTCGGGGCGTCCCAGATCTCTCGGGCCATATCCGTATTGATCACCGTAGGGCAAATGGCATTCACCTGTATGTTGTGGGAGCCCCATTCCACAGCCATGGTTCGGGTAAGCTGGTTGAGCCCTGCTTTGGAAACCGCATAGGCAGCCATGCCCGGGGTTCCGTAAAAAGCACCCAGGGAGGAAATGTTGATGATCTTACCGCTTCTGTTCCCGATCATTTGCGGTGCTAGCAATTGCGAAAGCAGAAGCACAGACCTGAGATTTACCTGCAGAATTTTGTCCCAGTCCTTCAGATCCAGTTCAAGCAATGGGATCTTTTTCGCAATTCCCGCATTATTAACCAGTATATCCCAGCGTGGGGAAAACTGCAATGCTTTTTCAACCGCATCCCTGACTTCAGTATCTTTGGCCAAATCCGCCTGTAATACCAGGCAATCAACATCATATTGCTGGACTTCCTCTGCAGTCTGAAGCAGCAGTTCTTCATTTCTTCCGCTAATAGCCAGGTCGGCACCATTTCTGGCAAATGTCAGTGCTATTTCCTTTCCAATGCCCCTTGAAGCACCGCTAACAAAGGCATATTTGTTTTTGAGTTTCATTTCCATGATTGTATGCTTTTCCGAAAGATAAGAAACTTCCTGCAATAAAAAAGACCTGTCAGGTTTTTGAAACCTGACAGGTCTCATCACAAATGAACAAAATTTTCAGTATCTTCTACCTATATGTTTAACTACCTATTGCAGACTACCAACTACCAACTACCAACTACCAACTACCAACTACCAACTACCAACTGCCGTCTGCTCACTGCCATCCCGTCCTCCGGACGAGGATCCTCGAAAAACGATGAAATCAAAGATTTCTGGTTTATCGAGACTACCACTCAAAACCTACTCCACCCAATCAGCAATAAACAAATTAGTATCATAAGTTCCGCCATTATTCCTGTTCGAAGCAAAGATCAGCTTCTTACCATCAAACGAAAACATGGGGAAAGCATCGAAAACAGGATCGAAGGTGATCTGTTCCAGTCCGCTGCCATCTTCATTTATCATAAACAAATTAAACTGGAAGCCCCTCTCGGATGTATGGTTCGAACTAAAAAGGATCTTCTCTCCGGAAGGATGATAGAAAGGTGCCCAGTTGGCTTTGCCAAGATCGGTAACCTTTTTCAAGTCCGACCCATCCACATTGCAAACATAGATTTCCATTTCTGTCGGTGTTACCAGTCCTTGTTTAAGCAAATCTTTATACTCCTTCTTTTCTTCTTCTTTTTTGGGTCGTGAAGAACGAAATACAAGCTTGCTTCCATCGGGCGAGAAAAAAGCGCCTCCGTCATATCCCAGTTCATGGGTTACTTGTTGGACATTGGAACCATCGATATTCATGGTATACAATTCCAGGTCGCCGGAACGATCGGAGGTAAAAACTATTTTATCCCCATTGGGCGAAACCGTGGCTTCGGCATCATATCCGGGTTCATCCGTAAGTTTTTTGATGATATTTCCCTGCAAATCCGAAACATAGATATCAAAGCTTGGGTAAACGGGCCAGACATATTTGCCGTCTTCTCTTTCTTCGGGTTCCGGCGGGCAGGCATCGCCATCCTCATGTGTTGAGGCGAACAGAATGGTGGTGTCTCCGGGCATAAAGTAGGCACAGGTGGTCCGGCCCAGGCCGGTGCTGATCAACTGTGGTATTTCTTCACCCATATCCGATGACTCCAGCGGCGTATAAAAGATCTGATCGCATTCCAGTCCCCATGCGGGATTGTTCGACTGAAAGGTGATCATGGAATTATCAAAACTGAAATAAGCTTCGGCATTGTCACCCCCAAAGGTGAGTTGTTTTATATTTTGCAAATGCTTCTCCTGCGGATAATGCACTACATCTTGCACCTCGGAATTATAATATGTATGATCTTCTGAAGCTTTTTCCTTTTTATTGTTTTTCATGTTGCATGCTGAAGCAATTATCAGCAATCCGGCTACTAAGAGTATATTTTTCATCATTAAATATTTTTTTACAAAATTAAGTAATTTAAAACTTATCTAAATAAGAAAAGCCGATGAATTCAGATAAAATCGGAGCAACTAAGCTGAATTATTCGGGCTAAGGCTTTAAACAACTCAATTCCTTTCAAAAACCTGCCGTTTTGCATTGCCACAAGACACATTGTCATATATATTTTCTTATATATGTGTTGGCTGCGACAATCCATTCCTCCCGATCGAAATGGCATAATTTTCGATCAGGCTCATGCATCAATATTAGAAAGGAAAAATGACAAGCGATTTGGAGGATGCAGAGGAGCCTCAAACCCTTGATAAACTGTCATTCCGAGCGAAAGCGAGGAATCCCGGAGCATTTATAACAGGGCAGTAGTGATAAAAAATTATAAATTTGTTATATAAAAGATTCTAAAAAAATGAGTGAACAAGTTGAAAAAACGAAATGCCTGATCATCGGTAGCGGACCGGCAGGCTACACAGCAGCCATTTATGCTGCACGCGCTGATCTGAAACCAATGATCTATGAAGGTCTGGAGCCCGGCGGACAGCTTACGACCACCACGGAAGTAGAAAATTACCCGGGCTATCCGGATGGAACCCAGGGACCCAAGATGATGGAGGACTTCAAGAAGCAGGCAGCCAGATTTGATGCGGATATCCGTGCGGGCATTATCACCGAACTGGATATATCTAAAAAGCCATTCAAAGCAAAAGCCGACGACGGCAAAGTGATTGAAGCGGAGGTGGTGATCCTGGCAACCGGAGCCACAGCCAAATGGCTCAATATTGAATCGGAAGCTAAATTTAATGGATTCGGTGTTTCGGCCTGCGCTACCTGCGACGGATTTTTCTATAAAGGAAAAGATGTGGTGGTGGTTGGCGGCGGAGATACCGCAGCCGAAGAGGCAACCTATCTGGCAAAACTCTGCAACAAAGTCTACCTCATTCATCGCCGCGATGAACTGAGAGCATCCAAAGTCATGCAGCACAAAGTATTCAACACACCCAATATCGAGATGGTCTGGGACAGCGTGGTTGAAGAAATAGTGGGAACCGAAGAAGGTTTTAATAAAGCCGTGACCGGCGTGAGGGTGAAAAACAAAAAAACCGGGGAAGAACGGGAAATCAATATCGACGGCGTATTTATCGCCATTGGCCACAAACCCAATTCCGAAATCGTGAAAGAACAGCTTGAGACCAATGAGATCGGATATATCAAAACAAAACCCGATTCCACCCTCACCAGCGTGGAAGGTGTTTATGCCTGCGGTGATGTGCAGGATCATATCTTCAGGCAGGCCGTTACAGCAGCCGGAACCGGTTGTATGGCAGCCATTGAAGCAGAAAGATATCTTTCATCCCAATAGGTAAGGTTTTTATTTTTTGTAAATTTGGATCAGCCAAAATCTTGTAACATGAGTAAAAATATTCCTTCACATTACCTCAAGGTAAAAGAAAAACATCCTGATTTTATCGAAGCGGTTGAAAAACTGGGTGAGATCAGTAAAAATACAGGACCGCTGGATAAGAAAACGGCACATCTTATACAGCTCGGAGCTGCCGTTACCAATAAATCCGAGGGTTCAGTTCACAGTCATACCCGTCAGTTGCTAAAAATGGGAGCCGGTGAATCGGAGATCCGGCATGCCATTATCCTGCTAACCAACACCATCGGATTTCCCAGTGTGATGGCAGGGCTTACCTGGGCCAATGACATCATTGATGCCTTTAAGGAATAAATGGCCGACAGGGAAAATAAAATAAAACAGGCGTCCTGGGTCAGCATCATCGGCAATGCAGTGCTTTCCGTTTTGAAGATCATGATCGGATTCCTGGCCAACAGCATGGCCGTAATCGCCGACGGGATTGACTCGGCCAGCGATATACTGGCCTCTGTGGTTACCCTGATCGCAGCGAAGATCATTTCCAAACCGCCCGACCCCGAATATCCCTTCGGTTATATCAAGGCCGACACCATCGCTACCAAGGTATTATCCTTTATCATTTTCTTTGCCGGTGCACAACTGGCTATCTCAAGCATCACCTTGCTGATTGAAAATGAAACAAGGGAGATCCCTACCATGATCGCCATCTGGGTGACCCTTTTCTCTATTGCCGGCAAACTGTCCCTGGCCTGGTATCAAAGGCGTATCGGAATCAAAACCGAAAGTTCCATGCTGAAAGCCAATGCCAGGAACATGCAAAACGATGTCTTGATTTCTGGATCCGTTTTGCTCGGATTGGTATTTACCCTCATCTTCGAATTACCCATACTGGATACCCTGACGGCATTGCTGGTGAGTGTTTATATCATGTATTCGGCTTTTAAAATTTTTATGGAAGCCAACCTGGAGCTTATGGATGGGGTAGACGACAAAGAAGTTTATAATCAGATATTTAAAGCAGTCGGCGAGATCAACGGGGCTCATAAACCCCACCGGGTAAGGACCAGGAAAATGGGGAAATATTATATCATCGGTATCGACATTGAGGTGGATGGAAACATCAGCGTGAACGAATCACACAAAATCGCCCAGCGAGTGGAAGACAATATCAAAAAATTTGTGCACAATGTATACGACGTACTCGTGCACATCGAACCCTTTGGCAAAGACCATGAAGCAGAACCATTTGGGGTTTCGGAAGAACATATGAAATAAAGCAGTGTAGCATTTTTGCCGGGCTGCATAAAACCATATATTTAAATTTTTCAACCGACAGAAGTTAATAAATCGCCAAAACCAGATTGCATGAAGACATCTACCAATTTTCTTTTGCTGATGTACTGCCTTTTTACATGCACATATGTTGAAGGCCAGGCTATCACAACATCCAATACTCTTAAAAATGACGAAATAAGCATCCTTGAGGAAAAAAACAAGATCATATACAGTGGCCTTAATTTTTTAAACATGCAGCTAAGCATGATGAGGGAAAGGACATTTGTGGTTATCCGACCTGAAGGATTGAAAAAGGCTTCAGTGGTAAGCATCCCTTCCAACCATGATCCTTCCCTGATCGAACATTCTTCTTCCATCCGGAATGTTAAACAGATCTTCAGCAACCTCGACATAGAATATTTCAGGGCATACAGGTTAGCTTCGGGAGACACCCTGTGGCTGGAATACGAAAGGGAAACCGGGCAATACACCCAGGTTCATGAAGACAGAATGGAATACTTCACCCTTTATCACTACAATATCAAAGGCATACAGCCAGGAGATACAGTGGGATACGCCTATAAATATAACTTCCCCTTTCGTGAGAATCATTTAAAACTTGGAAATTACAGGGTTTTTCATCATGGATATTACCCCAAGGAAAACTATTCACTTGAATTGATCGTGCCCACCGACAAGGTAAAAGAGATCTTTCATTTTAAGGGGGATGAGCCCGATACCATGATCATTGATGGCAATACCACATACTACTCCTGGGAGTTACAGCAACTGAGCGGATGCATGGATGAAGGCGGAGGCAGGCCTTATGCACAGTTGCCGCATTTTACATTTTCGCTGGTCCCGCACGATCTTTTTTATACTTCCGATTATACCATCGAAAATAAATACCTCCCCTACTGGTTGTTTTACTCCATCAACCGGGATCAGTATATTACCAAACTCCTGCTGGATATCCGCGACGGAATACTTACCAGACAATACATCAAAATGGAAGACTATTATGAGCATATACTTGAAAAGACCCCTGACTCAAATGTGATCGCTGCATTGCAGCTTATTGTAGAGGACATCAATGATCATTTCACCTACAAGGATGACGAAGCCTATTATACCTATGAGGACAGGATGCGTGACAGAATGGGTGAACATGTTGAGAGCAAAATTCTGCGGGACATGTGCCGCTATGAAACTTATGCCTATTTCCTGGCAAAGATCTCTGCTGACTTTGCACCGGCTTATCTGTGCGACAATCGTTCAGGCGAGATCAGCAGGCAGTATTATTATCCCATGAATGACAATGATTATCTGTTTGCGATCAAACGCATGAACGGAGGACACATTTTCATTTATCCCAAAAGGGAGAGATATGGCTGGTATTTGGATGAACTTCCCTTTTACTATGAGAATACAAGTTGCGTAAACGTGGCATCCTACAAATTCTGGGATGTTAAATATACGGTCATACCCGATACCATGACGCTGGCCAGAACCCATGTTAGCAACAAGGCCGACAATACAAGGCGGGTGAGTGTAATGGCCATGATCGACCTGCAGGCAAAGCGAGCCGATTGTATTGCCCGCCTGAGCCTGACCGGCCAGTATTCTACCATGACCCGGGGCGTTTACCTGCATGATGTAAAAGATCCGGGTGTAAATCCGCGTTATCATGAAAAGATCTGGGAGGTATCCGGTCAGGTCGAAGATCCACAATTGAAAATACTTAAACAACAAAAAGTTTTCCCATTCCTCACAAGCCTGGAGGCACAATACAGCATTCCGGAAATCCTCAGTCAAAACGGAGAGGTATTCGAGCTGAATATAAAAGACTGGTTCAAGCACATCATCAACAAGGATCTTCAAGCTGAAAACCGCCACCTGGATTATTATCCGGATTTTCTGGGTACCGATGCTTTTGTTTATTACATAAAATTTGATCAGCCGGTGGAGATCACGGAAATGCCGGAAAACATAAAAATCAACAATGACATTGCAGACCTGGAGATCAGAGCATCGGTGATCAATGAAACTGATATACAATTGCAGACTTTCCTCGGGATCAACAAGCGACAATTGCCTGCCGGGGACATTCAGCAGATCAGTAGCATTTTCGATCGTATTGATGAACTGAACTGTTCTGTCATTAAATTCCGTCTGAAAAATGAGTAGGCAACCGGAAAGAGATTCTGGACAGCTCATCTTATATTATTTCTCTCTGTTAATAATTTAGAATAGCTTTTCAGCCAGCCTTCAAAGCCATATCCTTATCTTTGCATTTTTAATCAATCTCATTGAAAATGATCCATTTCTTCAGGGGCAAAAACAATACGTACATTGCTGTTCACAAGCAGGACAAACTCCAACAAAAAGATATTGAAAAACTGAGCTGGCTCTTTTCCGGCGCTCGTTTACTGGATGATAAAAAGATTGACGGATATTTTGTTGGTCCGCGCAAGGAAATGATCACCCCCTGGAGTTCGAATGCGGTGGACATTACACGGAACATGGATATCCAGGGCATCGAAAGGATTGAAGAATTTAAACCATCGGAAGGCAAAGATGCCGCTTTCGACCCCATGCTGCAAGCTTTTTATGAAGGACTTGACCAGCACATTTTCACCATCGACAAAGAGCCGGAGCCCATTGTTGAGATCCATGATATTGCAGCTTACAACCAGGAGGAAGGCCTTGCCCTGAGTCCTGATGAGATCGGATACCTGGAGGATGTGGCCCGGCAGATCAAGCGCCCCTCACCGACAGCGAAGTTTACGGTTTTGCCCAGATCAACTCAGAACACTGCCGCCACAAAATATTCAACGGTACCTTCGTGATTGACGGAAAGGAAATGAAAGATTCCCTCTTCGCCCTGATCAAGAGAACCTCCAAAGAAAATCCCAACCGCCTGGTATCTGCCTACAAAGACAATGTGGCTTTCATCCTGGGTCCCAGGGTGGAACAATTCTCCCCGGAAACACAGCAAACAGCAGCATTTTTTCAAACGAAGGATATCGACACGGTAATCTCCATCAAAGCCGAAACGCATAATTTCCCGACCACGGTGGAGCCTTTCAATGGCGCCTCCACAGGCACCGGCGGAGAGATCCGCGACCGGATGGCCGGCGGAAAGGCTTCCCTGCCCCTGGCAGGCACGGCGGTTTATATGACATCCTATCCCCGACCGGATGGACCCCGGGCCTGGGAAAAAGCTACCGAAGAAAGAAAATGGCTCTACCAGACTCCGGAAGAGATTTTGATCAAAGCCTCAAACGGTGCCAGTGATTTTGGCAATAAATTCGGCCAGCCACTGATCAATGGCAGCCTGCTGACTTTCGAACATTTTGAAGCAGCCAAAAAGTTTGGTTACGATAAAGTGATCATGCTGGCAGGTGGTGTGGGTTTTGCCAGGAAAGAAGATAGTGTAAAAGATACACCCAAAGAAGGCGACATCATCGTGGTACTGGGCGGTGACAATTACCGCATCGGCATGGGCGGAGGCGCCGTCTCCTCGGTAGCAACCGGCGAATACGGCAACACCATCGAACTGAATGCCGTGCAGCGCGCCAATCCCGAAATGCAGAAAAGAGCCTACAATGCCATCCGGGCCATGGCCGAAAACGACAACAACAAAATCGTTTCCATCCACGATCACGGAGCCGGCGGACACCTCAATTCGCTTTCTGAACTTGTAGAAGAAACAGGCGGTGAGGTCGACATCAGCAAACTGCCCGTGGGCGACCCGACCCTCTCCTTCAAAGAGATCCTGGGCAATGAATCCCAGGAACGCATGGGGCTGGTACTGAAAGAGAAAGACATCGGGGAATTCCAAAATATCTGCCGGCGGGAAAGAGCACCTTTCTACCCTGCCGGCAAGGTGACCAATGATCATATCCTGAAGTTTTATAAGGATGATGAAGCCCCCATCAACATCAACATGGAGTATCTTTTCGGGAAGCCACCCAAAACGGAGCTTACCGACAGCACCCCCACTACAAAATACCCGGAAATACAATATGATCCCGGCAAATTTGAAGAATACCTTGAAAATGTTTTACAACTCGAAGCCGTAGCCTGCAAGGACTGGCTGACCAATAAAGTAGACCGCTCGGTTACTGGCAGGGTTGCCAAACAACAATGTGCCGGTCCGGTCCAACTGCCCCTGAACAATCTGGGCGTGATGGCCCTGGATTACCAGGGGAAAAAAGGGGTGGCCACCGCCATGGGACATGCCCCGGTTCCGGCCCTGATCGATCCTGCCAAAGGCTCGGTACTATCCGTGGCCGAAGCCCTCACCAACCTCATCTGGGCGCCCATAGAAGAGGGACTGAAAGGCGTTAGCCTGAGCGCCAACTGGATGTGGCCTGCCAAAAATGAAGGAGAAAATGCACGACTGTACCAGGCGGCAAAATCCATCAGCGATTTTTGCTGTGAACTGGGGATCAACATTCCGACCGGGAAAGACTCCCTTTCCATGGCGCAAAAATATCCCGATGGTGAAACCGTATTCTCCCCCGGAACCGTCATCGTGAGCGCTGCAGGAGAAGTTACCGACATCCGGAAAGTGGTGGAACCGGTACTCAAAGATGATCCCGGCAAAAAGATCTATTACATCAATCTTTCTAAAGATGATTTCAAACTGGGTGGAAGCAGCTTTGCGCAATCCATCAATCAACTGGGTGATGATTGTCCTTCCATCCGGGAGCTTGACTATTTCAAAAAAGCATTTGATCTCATACAGCAATTGATCACAGAAGGAAAGATTCTGGCCGGCCATGATGTCTCTGCCGGAGGCCTCATCACCGCCTTGCTGGAAATGACTTTTACGCAGAACAAACTGGGACTGGAGGTTGACCTCAGCGGATTCGGTGATGAAACCCTGAAAGTTTTATTCGCCGAGAATCCGGCCCTGCTCATGCAGGCAGGAGAGGAGATCGAAAAGATCCTGGAGGAGAACAATATTGATTATTTGCCAATAGCAAAGATCAGTCAGCAGCGCAAACTGAACATCAAATCCTCCGGACAGGATTACAGCCTGGATATCGACAAACTGCGCGATTGCTGGTTCAGGAGTTCCTACCTGCTCGACCGCAAACAATGCGGCACTGAATTGGCAGCCAAACGTTTTGAAAATTACAAGAAACAGGAATTATCATTCCGTTTTCCGGAGAATTTTAGCGGAAAAGCCTCGCAATATGGCATCAGCCTGAAGCGTAAAAACCGGTCTGGTGTCCGGGCAGCCATCATCCGCGAGCAGGGTGTGAACGGCGACCGCGAAATGGCTTATGGTATGCACCTGGCCGGCTTTGATGTGAAGGATATACACATGAGCGACCTGATGTCCGGCAGGGAAGACCTGAGCGATGTGAACTTCATCGTTTTCGTGGGCGGCTTTGCCAATTCCGATGTACTGGGTTCGGCCAAAGGATGGGCCGGTTCTTTCCGCTACAACGAAAAAGCCCGGCAAGCCCTGGAGAATTTCTACAAAAGAAATGACACCCTCAGTCTGGGGGTTTGCAATGGCTGCCAGTTGATGATGGAGCTGGAACTGCTGTATCCCGGAAAAGAAAAACATCCCCACATGCGCTGGAATGATTCCCATAAGTTCGAATCGGGTTTCATCAATGTGGAAGTGCCCCAAAACAAGAGCATCATGTTGCATTCGCTGGCAGGAGCCAGGCTGGGCATTCATGTAGCCCACGGGGAAGGTAAGTTTGTGGTGGACGGTGATATTTCTGCCTACGAGATCCCAATGAGATACAGCTATAACGAATACCCCGGAAATCCAAATGGTTCGCCAAATGCCACAGCAGCCATGTGTTCTGCCGACGGTCGCCACCTGGTGATGATGCCCCACCTCGAAAGGGCCTTCTTCCCCTGGCAATGGGCTTATTATCCTGATGAAAGGAAAGGGGATGAAGTAACTCCCTGGGTGGAAGCTTTTGTGAATGCGCGGGAATGGGTGGAGAAGGTAAGGGGGTAGATTGTCGATTTTCGATTGTCGATTGTCGATTTGATTATGGTTGGATTTCAATAATTTCACAGGCAATGTGTATTCTTTGGAGCAAGCGCTTAAAAAAAAGGTAGCGATCAATAGATAGAAGAGTGCGGTTTGTTTAGGTATTGGTTTGGGGTGTAGCTTGCGTGTTTAATGTTTGACAACATGAAACGGTTGGGTTTACTCCCTTCGGTCGTGAGCTCACAACCAACTGGCGGTTCGGTTTCGGGCTGTCTCGCCTTAGGCGAGATCCACCGACAAGAAAACTGAAGGGGGAACCAAACCCCCGCAAACCACTGAATCACAACTGTTTTATATTGACTGCTTATTTTTTCATCTTTCAAATGAATTGATTAAACTATTCAATAAGTGGAGGTTCGTCTTGCCAATCATCATAACTCACATATCGAAACGTCCAAAAACCATTTTCACCATGATCGAAATTTACTGTCATGAGGTCAAAGGATGACATCTGCTCAAAACTTACACTAAAAGCTACCGAATCAGGCAGGTTGATTCCGTGATTGGAAGACGTGCCTAAAAATGGGAAACCGATCCATGCGCCTTCACCTTTGAGGATGATTCCGTTACTGCTGAAAAATTCGAAATTATGGACACCAGAAAGCCATACGGAAAGGTCAGTATTATTTACTACCATATTGTTAGATGATGGTTCGAAGCAGGATTCATATACCGGATCTTCGGGAGGCCAAATAGACTGGTCTCCCCAGAATACATTGTGATCCACAAACTCAAAGGTTCTATCTTTATTGAATATGAATTCATGTTTATAAAGACAACTCCTGGAACCGTCATTATAAAACCCTTCCCACCACGAATCGGGGTCAGAGGGATCAGGGCCCAGTGTTACGGCTGGTCCCACACGATAAAGTTTCCACGTTTTGGATTGCTTTCCGAACAACGGATCTTCAGGAATTCCACAAGCTAGTATTACTTCTCGTGTCTTTGAATACTCAATCCCGTTAGTCCCATAAACTGTTAAGCTTACATCATAAATGCCCTCACTAGCATATGTGTAAGTTGGATTTTCAAGGTTTGAACTGTCCCCATTACCAAAATCCCATGAAAAGCCTGTTGCATTTTCCGAGAAACTAGTAAAATGTACTTTGAAGTAATCTAAAACGTCAATTTCATAACTGAAGTCAGCAATGATTGGAGGCTCTAAATCCTTACTTTTATCATTGCATGAAATGATGATGCAACCTAATAATATGATTATTATCTTTCTCATATAAAATAATTTGCAGCTAACGGTTTGGCTACGGCAAGTGCGGAATTGAAACCGATTTCTTGTCTGGCCACTGTGATATTTATTGTTTGTAATATCTTCATTATTAAGCCTTCAGCCCGCGTTGCTTAGCCTATGTTGTGCTTTCGTGCTTTATGTTGCAGTCAGGTTAATTGATAAATTCAATGCATTTGCTATTAGGACGAAATTCGATATTTTAATGTCTTCACCATTTTCAATTCTTGAAATATACGGTCGTTTTTTGCCAATCATTTCGGCAAGGTCATTTTGGCTCAATTTCAATTCTTTCCTGCGATTTTTAATTATCTCTCCAAAATAATATGAAAACGCTTCTTCCCTGAATTTCTCACGAGATTCAGTTCCTTTTTTACCAAACCTTTTGTCAATTTCGTCTTTTGTCTTTATTAACTGTCCCATGATTCTATGTTTTTATAAATATTCCTTTAATAACTTTTCTGCTTGCTTAATTGCTTTTTTATAATCCTTTGTCGATTTTTTATGAAATCCATTTAAGCAAACCGCTTTTGAACATTCTGAAAAATTTGAATGGTCTATGGCAAATATGATCACACGAATTTCGTTTCCGGCTTTTATTCTTAATTCATAAAAGTCTGTGTTTGTCAATTTTTTGATAAAGTTTGAGTGTACAATTTTAACTTCTTCAATTACCTCAATCAGTTGGAAAAATTTAATCGAAACCTTTTTGTCCTGGCTGTCAATAAAACTTAGACACTCCGGTGTAATCAATATTTCTCTCATGGAACAAAGGTAACGTTATAGTTACATTCTTGCAAGATTATTGATAATTTTTTTGAATAGGATATTGTCTCGGCATGAAGCACAACGTATGGCAATAAGAAAACGAAGGGCATTTCGAAGCACTTACCTTTCAAGTTATCAAGCCGGTTATTAAATGTTATATCGTTCAAATTTAGCACTTTCCGCCCTATGTTTTTTATTGCGTGTGCGTTCGGCTTTTTATTTCAGGTAAGTTTAACAAAGTTATTCTCAAGTTTTACATTGAAATTAATCTCTGCTTTCAATGCCCTGAACACTTTTATTATAGTGTCAATTGACGCACTGTTTGCACTATTTTCAAGTTTTGAAATTTGGGCTTTCTGAACTCCAATAAGTTTTCCAAGTTCTTCCTGGGTTAAGTGACGTTCTTGTCTTGCGGCTTTGATCATTCTACCCAAAACGTCCATTTTAAGTTCATATTCGTATTCGTCACGTTCTTTTGTTCCAACTTTACCGATATACTTATCTTTCATTTCGGTGAAAGTGTATGTCTTAAGTTCTTTAGTTGCCATAGTTTTATTTTTTTTGCTTATTTTCAAAATATTTGTCTTTTAGTCTTATTGCCCGCTCTATCTCCTTTGCAGGAATTTTGTCGACTTTCTTAATGAATCCATGTGTTGCTATTACTAATGTTTCTTTGTTATCAGTTTTGTCCCAAAACGCAAGCAGTCTGATTTGAAGTTTGGCGTATTTTGTCCGAAACTCCCATATGTCATTCTGCAGTTTTTTAAATAGCTTAGGATCATTTGTCTGTTCAGCAAGATCAACATTGTAGAAGATTTTCTTTATTATTTTGGTTTTGTAGTTCAAGCTGACGCATAACGTTCCCAGGGTATGAAGCGTGGCGGTTTTCGAAGATCGGTCTGTTCCGCCAGGACGGACCGTTCTGAGATTACCATACTTTGCGTATGCCTTGTACGAGCCATGCTTTATACCCTGAGGCTTTGTAATTTTTAATGATCATAATGATATCTGCATACATATATAAGAATATTGTCATTTTTGAATTGATAAACAATTCTATGTTCCTTATCAATCCTTCTTGACCAAAGTCCGGCAAGATCGTATTTCAATGGTTCCGGTTTACCTGCTCCTTCAAACGGATTTCTTTTAATATCCTTAATCAAACTGTTGATTTTTTTCAAGATCTTTTTATCGGTTTTTTGCCAATACAGATAATCTTCCCAGGCATTTTCTGAAAAAGTAACTACCATTCTATAAATTTATTTCCGGATTCACTGTCCTGCCTGAATTCATTTGCTGAATGGACTCATAAAGTCTGTCAGCATTCTTTTTTGAGCTCAACAGGTGAATTGTTTCCATTAATGAGTTATATTCATCAAGAGATATTAAAACTGTTCCTTTACCAGTTTTTCTTTTTATTATTAATGTTTCATTATTATCTTCAACACTGTCGAGATATTTTTTTAATCTTGTTCTAAATTCTGAATAATTTGCAGCTATCATTTCAATCACTTTTAAGTTCTTAATAAAGTACAAATATAAGTACTTTGATGATGATTTGCAACTTTCTTTCGCGACACATTTTCATTATAAAGCCTAACGGGAGTCCGTGCAAAAACCATCATTCAACTTAAAAACAGGCTGTACAATAGCTTGTGAGTTTTAATGGCAGCTCTGCAGCCATGCGCCTCCCGCTTGAGATTTGTGTAAGTAAAATTAGGGGGACAGTATCTGCCGGATTGGCATTCGGAAAATTGTCTTATTCGACAATAAAAAGCAAATCTTTCAATTCCGGTTCTAAAGGGGTCAGTTTAGTCCGGATTATCCACCGCCGGGTGATAAGCAGGACGACCTTCTTCTTTGCACTGGGCATGGGTAAACTCGAAGCTCTTTAAGTCAATGGCATCCACAAAAACATCAACCACCCTGGCAAAGGCATCAGTGGCAACAGCCTCCTCCAGGCTGAGCATGAACATTTGATCCCTGTCGTTACCTTGTAAATATTGCATCTGCGGTGATTATTGATTTATATACAAGGTAGGGCTTATAACCTTTGGATGGGTATACCCGAGAGATAGATTATCAACAATTGGGTGTTGGTTTTTGCACAGTCTGACGGCGTTCTAGGCTAAGAAACGTAGGGCTTTCGAAGCAATTAACTGTCTACCGAAACCAAAGTTTGCTAAATGAACGAACCTTTCTGAAAGCCTTTTCTGCCCTATGTTTTCTTAGCCATTATTACCGCCTGGCATTTCTTTTAGTTCATAATTTGTACTTCGTCCTCCGCTTGCTTCTTTTTGTAAAATATCTTTTTTAATCAAATCCTGAATATCTCGAAGGGCTGTGTCCTGTGAACATTTATTAATCTTACCCCATTTTGAGGTTGTTAACTTTCCGTCAAATCCATCAAGCAGTCTGTTTATTATTTTTTGTTGCCTGTCATTTAAAATTGTGGAGGAATGTATTCTCCAAAATTCAGCTTTATGAAGTATTTTCGATAAAGTTTCTTCTGTGGAAACTATCGCATTAATTAAGCATTCTAAAAACCATAAAATCCATTCTGTTATGTCAGAATTTTCTTTTTGTGCTTTTTCAAGTTTTTCATAATACTGTTTCCGTTCAACTCTTATCTGAGCTGACATACTGTAGAATCGTCTAATGCTTTTATCTGAGCGAGCCAACATCATATCTGTAATTGCTCTTGTTATTCGTCCATTTCCATCGTCGAAAGGATGAATTGATACAAACCAGAAGTGAGCAATCGATGCTTTCAGAACTGAATCTATTTCACATTCGTTTTCAAACCAGTCTAAAAACTTTCCCATTTCAAATTCAATTCTATCAGAACTAGGTGCTTGATAGTGAACCTTCTCTTTTCCCATTGGTCCTGACACAACCTGCATTGGTCCAGTTGTATCTTTTCTCCAATCGGCAACTGTAATTTTATAAAGATTACTCCATCCTGTAGGAAACAAAGCGGCATGCCAACCAAATAACCTATCTTTTGTTAAAGGTAGATGATATCGTTGCGTAGCATCAAGCATCATCTCTACTATTCCATCTATATGACGTTCTGATTCTACCGCACCAGCAATATCAATTCCGAGTCGCCGAGCAATTGAAGAACGTACTTGTTCTATTTCGAGAATTTCACCTTCAATCTCGGATGATTTGATAACATCCAATGTTAAAGTATTCAAGATTGCTTCATTTTGCAAATCAAAACCAAGAGATTCCATTTTTCCAAGAATTCTGCCCTGTAAATTTCTTGCTTCACCAAGTTTTACCATTACTTTCTTGTTGTCCCAAGTAAAATCAGTCCAATTCTCTTTTTCGTGTAAATAAATTTTCATTCTCCGCAATTTATGCGACAAATATAAGTCTTATTCTTCGCAAATAAAACTTTCTCCGCAAAATATGCTCAGATTACAACTATTAATCTCCGCACTGTCGTTTTTTCTGCTTGCCGCTAACGGGAGTCCGTGCAAAAACCTCCATTCAACTTAAAAACAGGCTGTACAATAGCTTGTGAGTTTAAATGGCAGCTCCGCAGCCATGCGCCTCCCGCTTGAGATTCGTGTAAGTAAAATTAATAAATTCCTTAAAACAGCCCTAATTTGGTCGTATTCCCATTTTCAATTTGCGTAAAGCCTTTTATTGAAGGCTTTAATACTCCGAAATCTGTGGCACTGTTCAAACCGAAATATCCAAAGGGGGTCAACATGCTCCGGATTTAATAATTTTTCACCCAGGCAAAGGGGTCAGTTTAGTCCGGATTATCCACCGCCGGGTGATAAGCAGGACGACCTTCTTCTTTGCACTGGGCATGGGTAAACTCGAAGCTCTTTAAGTCAATGGCATCCACAAAAACATCAACCACCCTGGCAAAGGCATCAGAGGCAACAGCCTCCTCCAGGCTGAGCATGAACATTTGATCCCTGTCGTTACCTTGTAGATATTGCATCTGCGGTGATTATTGATTTATATACAAGGTAGGGATAATACCTTTTGGATGGGTATACCCGAGAGATAGATTATCACCAATTGGGTGTTGGTTTTTGCACAGGCTGACGGTGAGTGTATGAAGCGTTGGGCATTTCAACGCACTTCACTGTCAAGTTGCTTATATGTTTATTAAGTGTACTCACTTTCGTTTTAACCACTTGCTGTACCAATGATTTATACACATTGTTATGCCCATGTGCTTTTTCTTCCAGTCTGTCTATCAGGGCGTTGGCAAGACATACTCTTTTGCAATTTTTGGACTCAGGGTTGGCTCGTGAGAATTGCAAAATGTGTATGGCTTTCGGGCTGGCGATAATTGTTCATGTTCAATTCGTTTCAATAATTTTTCCAATTGTCCGTTTTTTGATTTATAGCCAACAATTATTTTATCACTCATTTTAATAATTTTTTTGTTTCTAATTTCTGCTGTTTCTCTCGTTACTCTTTTATTTTCTTTTTCAAAGGGACTTATTACTAAAAGTCTTCTTTCGTTTACTGCTTTTTCAATTTCAGGTTCCCATCTTGTTTTCATGCCTCTGGCAAGTACCAGAATTAAAGGCTGTTTGCCTTTTAGCAATATTTTAAAAACGTCTTTTTCTATTTGGGAGTGGTTGCCACATACAATGCAATTCCCTTTTTCTCGCTGCTCTTTTGCCCAATCGAAACTTTTAAGGACAATTTCTGCTGGGCATTTTTGCGAACACAAGAATGCAGACTTTTGTAACTCTAATAGACCTATCTCGCCTTTATATTTCATTACTATCTACTGTTATAGCATTATCAGTTTCAATATCATTATCTCTTTTTATATTCTCATGGACACTATGTCTATGAGAATGTCCATGAGCACCAATATTTACATCATTATTAAGTTTATCATGGACACTATGTCTGAGACAATGTCCATCTTAATCTGCTTTTAAAGCAACATACTTATAATCACGTGAAGTTTTAGGTTTGCCATTATCTGCAATAAGACCAAGACTCATCATTTTATTAAGATGTCGCTGAGCCTTTTTATAACCATAATTAAAATGAGTGGCATATTCTCTTCTACTAACTTCACCTTGCAATTTAATCCATTCAAAACCTTTTACTTCTTCATCATTTAATTCTTCTATTCCTTTAGATGGTATAACTTCCCTTACAGCATCAATAGTTCTGGCAAATGTTACCACTACATTACTACCATCATAATCAACTATTGGTACCGGTAGTTCATACTTCTCTCGCAGAGATTTGAAAGTATCCATTCCAAGAGCGGATTCTTCCATGTATTCCATCTCGTTGAAAATGAATGTTAGTTTTTTGTTGCGGCTATAAGAAGTTGCTGTAAAGTTTTTCATGGCTTCAATGGTAATCGGAAGAACCGGCTTGCCGGGACTTTTTACGATAATTCTGTCCGGATAAACATCCAGTTGAATTTTTGCACCCTCCTTTGTATAATCCCTGTGAGCAATGGCATTAATTACTGCTTCCCTAATAACAGGAATAGGAAATGCAGGAATCTGTTTTGCCTTGAAACTGGAACGGTCGATACTTGCCGGTAAAACTTTCTTTAACCAATCATCTACCTTGTCCGGTACTAAAACCAATGCATCCTTAAATGTTTCCGTTCCGGTTTCTCCATCTCCGTAATGAACCTTTGCCTTTATTGCTGCCTGTGGAAATTTGTTTCTCGGGTTTTTGCCAAATAGCAGTATTGCATTGCCACTTGGGAAATAGGTATTTGAAGTTTCGTCAAATTCCAACAATTCCATTTCTTTTAATTCCTGCAAAAAGGCTTTTGAATCGGGTTTATATTTTCGGTTCGATTCGGTAATGAATTTCTGCAAAGCTTCATGTGAAAGACTATCAATATTGGTTTCAGAAGCATATTTGTTAAGATAATCTGCGGGTTTCTCTTTCGTCACTTTGGCTCCTTCGTTTTTCATGTTTGCCCATTTCATAAATTTCTTGTTTGCTTCTTCAATCTCTTTATGAAATTCGGGTGCAAACTGATGAACTTTTACGCCGTTTTCTTCCATGTGGTCAACACCACCATGATCCACCTTTGGGTTTTTGTCTTCAATGCCAAACCAAACATCCGAAATACGGGCATTAACAATTCTTTCAGCGCAGGAAACCTTTGGTGCATTCCTGGCACCCGGAGCACAGGGTTCCAAGGTTGCAAAGAGCCAGCAACCGGTTAAATCTTTGTGGCGGCTCTTTTTATCGAGAACTGTATATTCTGCATGGTCACCTTCGCGTAGTTCGCCTCTGTAGGCAGTTTCTACTGTGCCATCGGGAAAAACCAAAACCGCTCCAACATGTGGACTTGGGTTTTTATTGTTTCTTTCAACAATCGACTTCTTCATGACATCCACTGCCATGCGCATATATTCTTTAGGGTTTAGCCTTTTATTCTCTTTATTTTCTGCCATACCATTTATTTATTATTCTTCATCTTCCCCGTTTTCTTCCTCTCCAAACAAGGCTTTGCCCATGCGGTACTTGATATCATAATTGATAATAAAATCCAGTTCTTCTTCTGTAAAGTCGTAGTGCTGGGCCAATACCGTGTCAATCTGGTCGACAATCACTTTTGATTGTCTTGGTTTGAACGTCTGCATTTTTAGAGTACCGTACTTCTTATACGTGGCGGTTTGGAAATAAGAATTGTCTTGAAGGTTTTCCATTATACTTTGACCGAGCTCATTTAGACACAATATCGTTGTCATTTTGAACTTCAGAAATGGAAAGCGGGAAGCTAAATACTTCTCGCTTGTTCACATTCCTGCAGTCAGAATAATCAATGTAATACCAAAAGAATAAGCTGGATAAATAAGAACTCAATCCAATAAACTTATCTGTTTCTGACTTGAATGGAAGTTTCTTTAACTCAGAAGTTACTCGTAAGCCGCCATCTTCCTCATAAATTTTAGGCGCACAATCCAAAAACTGAACGAAATACCTCAGTTTTCTTGTATGATATGCATTGTGCTTTCCGTTGCCAGTTAAACTATTCTCGAAGTTCTTTGTTGGTCTTTAGTTTATGGAGGATCGAACTTTGAACTTCCGTAGAAATCTTAGGAAGCGAGCTATTGTGCCAGATAGAATTATCTATTTTAACGTATTCAACTTTGAGGAATTAAGCTTTCTCTGGCATCGCTATTCCATCGGTGATACTTTGAGCTGAAAACCTCTCCAGTATTACCACAACTCGATATAAAAATTGTAAGATGTTTATCCACACCATCGAATAACTTCCCTGGACGCATTGCATAACTTGAAAAATAAAGCCGGGATGCCCGATTTAACATGATTCGCCTTAACACATCGAATCCGTCAGTACTTACCAAGGAAATAGGAACGATCATTCCATTTCTTCCACCTTTATAGTTAAGTACATATGTTCGTTCAATAGTATAGCCATAAAGATCATTACAGCTAAAACTATCATATCCTTTTACCTTGTAAGTAAACGAATTGTCAGAATAAACAACATATGGCGGATTCCCTATAATCACGTCAAAGCCGCCTTCAGCATCTACAATTCGGTAAAACTCTGCAAACCAATGAAAGGGCTGGTGGCTGTCGAGCCATTTTGTAAAGGCAGCGGGTTTGGCTTCTGCGTCAACGCCGTAATTGGTGGCGAGATATACATTCAGCTTGTGATTCAGGTCCCTTAACCTGCGGTTCAGTTCGGCCTTGGCTTCCCGGAAGCTATCACTGCCCTGGTCGTTGATCAATTGGCTGTTCTGGAAATGTCCGAAGGCTTTGGCAACTAATTCAAATTCCTCCTTAAACTCGTCCAACTTATCCTTGGCAAAAAGCGGTTCTTTCTTTTGAATGGTATTGAGCAATTCGTTTTCGGTGGCAAAGCCTACCAATGTATTTCCTGTGCGAATGTTAAAATCAATATCCGGCAAAGGCTCCAGTCCAAAATTCTTTTTGTCAGGTTCCACATCCACTACAGCCACCAGCTTGAGGAAGAGGCGCAGTTTGGCAATCTCCACCGCTTCCTTCATGATGTCCACCCCATAGAGGTTGTTCAGGATGATGCTCTTGTAAATGAAGTATTGCAGGTTGGGGTGTTCGTCTCTGTTTACCTTCTCCAATGTCTCTTCAAAGAACTTATGCTTTCCTGGCTGTTCTTCTATAAACTCTTCCATGCGTTTAAGGCAGGTTTCATAAAGCGGCTCCAGTATGTTCATGGCAGCAAACAAAAAAGCGCCTGAACCACAGGTGGGGTCGAGTATGGTCACTTTGTTCAACGCTTTATAAAAAAGGCGTATGAATGCTGGGTCTTCTGTGTGTTCGATATAGTCTTGCGTAAACTGCCGGGTGTTCATATTGTAGGTGATGAAGTCGTTGATGTGGGTGATCTCGCCTGCTGCAATTTTGGTTCTTACATCGGCATAGCGTTTTCTTCTTTCAATTAGCTCCCGGTAAATTTCCGTGGGCAAACCGATATCCTGGGGTGACCTTTGGTTCCAGGACTTACGAATTTCCCAGAGGTGTGGTGAGGTGTCTTCTTTTACCACTTGCTTCTCCAATTCGGGTAGAAATCCACCTTGCACCTCTTCCGGCAAATCATCAAACAGACCGCCTTCTTTGGGTACGCCGTATTTTACTGCATCGTAGATGTAGGCGTTTCCACTTTCTTTCAAACTCAGCCACAACTCACTTTCGGGCTTGAACCCTTCCTTGTAGTGCCGTTCGGTTTCATCAAAAAGGAATGGGATAATGGTATTCTTACCGATGTAATCGGTGACGTCTTCCTTGGTGTAATAGGCGCCCATTGCCGCGCGGTCGTTGATATACTTTTCAAAGATGTAACCAATCACATCCGGGTTGATGGTCTTGCCTTCCGCATGTTCACGTGTATCCAGGTGCCATTCCCATTTATCGAAAAACTCAAAAATTCGTTCAAATGCATCATCGTCAATATGGATTTCTTCAAACTGCCTTTCCAGTTCGTGTACATCGAACAAGCCACCATTGAGGTATGGAATCTTGCCCAATTCTACAGGCAAGTCTTCATTTCGCTTGTTGATGGGCTTACCTAAACCGTCATGAAAAAGTTCGAGCAAAAAGCTGCGGTAGAAACTGTAGAAATTGTCATTGCCCGAAAGTTCCTGGCAGGCTTTCAGTTTGTTTTTCAAATAATGCTTATCCTGATCAAGAAAGCCCTTTTTCTGAATGAAGTAGCAGAACATTAGGCGGTTCAGCATCAGCGAAGCATACCACTGTTTGTTGGTGTTGTCCTTATCTGGTAGGGCATCATCAATGCCTTGAATAAAGTCAAGGAACTGGCTATGCTGTTTCTTAAACTCGGTATAGAATTTCTTGGTGACCTTTTTCTGCATTGGCTCCAAAATTCTCTTTGATGCGCTGCACCACATCAATAATGGTGAGCGATCCGGCTTCATCTTCCTCAATGGAGAAGAAGGCACCAGATAGTTTTTGGTAAAGTAGTTCAGGTGCTTGCCCGTTGATCCATTTGTGGCTGACCACGCGAGCCGGTTTGTTGGGTTCTCGCACCAATAATTCCCAGTGCTGTGTGGTTTTGTCCTGGTCAATGAAGATGATCAGGTGCTCGTGGTGCAGCTTGGAAATTTCGGTGTGAATGCGTTTACGCGTTTGAGCATCGGGAATTTTCCCTTCTTTGTCCGGATTACAGATCAAAATAGCAAAACCTGCTTTTTCAGCGATATGGCGAAATTGAAAGGTTTGGTCAACGGCTTTTTTTGGGAATTCATTGTCAACATAATTCCAACCCAACTGATTAAAGAGGTGTTCAAAATCAAATTGTTCAATGTAACGGTTGAAATGTTTTCGTTTTATCGATTCCATATTATTCTTCCTTTAAGCCCATTGAACATATTACCCTTGGTGCGTTGAAGTCGGTGCTTTCTTCATCAATAAGGCAAAGCCTGCCTTCGGCTCTCAGGTTTATCACGATCTCAGAAAGCTCCTGATCTGTTAGCCCTAATCTAATGCGCCTATTCAATAAAGTCTTGGCACTTTCTTGCATCGGGTATTTATAAATGTCATCTATGGCTTTTTTAAGTTCCTCATTTTCAAACAACGTATTTTTGCTTTCATCGAAAAATCGCTTTAGACGCATGTAGGTCTTGTAGCGCACACTGCTCCTTTTACCTAAGTGACCACCTGTAGATTTTTGTGCTTGTTTAGAAATTTCCACTGCGCGTTCAACTAATAAGAAATGGTCATCCAGCTTTTCAAGGGCGGGAGTGTTCAACGCACATTCCAATACTTTCAGAATCCGGTTCTGGCTTCTTGATCGAACCTGTCTCTCTTCGTCCAACCAGGTCAGCACATCGGTTCCTGCCGCAGTTTTATGGTATGTGATCACGCCATTGTTGACTATATCATCCGGCTTGGCTTTCGTTGAATAAACCACATTCGGCAGATTCATGACTGTTTTTTTCAGGCTGGATTCGCTTTGATTGCCTGATTCCAAATTTCGAATGCTTTGGAGGTCAAGTCTACATCGTCAGCATCGTCATCGTCCAGTAACCCAGCTTTTTCATTATACAGATCACGGATATTTACCGGGTCACCATCAAAGAATACTTCATCAGAACCAACGACTTCTGAGTTTTCATTAATTCGGTTTTGTAGTCTGCCTCTTAAGTTGATAATCGTTTCAACTCCGTCAGCTGGAAGGAATGAGTAACAATAGATTTCTTCTGATTGTTGGCCGATGCGGTCAACACGGCCAGCCCTTTGAATCAAGCGGATCAAAGCCCAAGGCAGATCAAAGTTTACGACTATGTGGCCGTCCTGTAGGTTTTGACCTTCACTTAGCACATCAGTTGTAATAAGAACTCTAATCTCTGTATCTTTCAACTTCACTTCATTACTCACAGGGCTAAAAAGGTGTGCAATGGCAGTAGGATTTTCCGTATTTCCAGTTACACAAATTAGATCTTCAAGGCCTCTGCGAGTTAGCTCCTTTTCCAGATAATAGGCAGTGTCAGCAAATTGAGTGAACACTAGCACCTTCTCTTTTTTGTGCTCAACCTGACAAAGCTTTTCCAGAGCGTCAATTTGCTTGTCAGCCGTTGAGTCCCAATTTTCGCCAATGGAAAGAATCTGCATGATGAGTTCGACATCTTCTTTTAGCTTTTTCTTCAATGTTGACTTAAAGAACCTTGATGAAATCCACTTAAACTTTCTTGGATGTGCTTTCATGCTCAGGTAAATCTTCTTAGCACCTTTTAAATATTCGTCAATGTCATGATGAATTTTGACCAAGCCCAATTCATCTAATGTTTCGTCATGTTCTTCAAGAAACTCGTCCATGACCTGCGTTTCCTGTGATCCGATAGGCAATTCAATTCCATTCTCAATGGCGTGAATGTAAACGCAGTTGCGCATGGCGTGTCTTGCCAGTGATAGCAAGAAGGCATAGCCACTGCTTTCCAGTCTTTTGAAAAGGTTAGTCCGACAAAAGCCCATCAAGCGTTTACCTGCTCTCGTTAAGTTATCGAATTGCGTTTGTTCTGAAGATGTTGCATCACCTGTTCTTTTGTCATCGATAAACTGACCAAGCCCATATCTGGGCAATGACATAGCGTTGATTGTGTCGACAACATTTTGAGAAAAAAGCTTTGCATAAAGATCTTCCGGGTTGTCGGGATCAAAGTCGTATTCAATTTTTTTTGGGATTCTATCAGGAAATAGAACCTAGTACCGTCTTCAAAAGTCAGGTACTTCCTTCCTGCTATTTCGTCTGTTTCGGCATAATTGTCTCGGATAAATGAGCGTGTTCGCCTAACCAGGAACATTTTCAGTAAGTCTCTCCAGTCATCAGCAAAATCGCTTTTCTCAAATGCTGCAATGCTGAATGGGCTTGTTTGATATTCAGCAACATACTCGTGTTGTCCTCCGATTGATTCTAAAAACCTTTCTGGCCCAATGCCTAAGTCTTGGTCTTCCGGTATGAAAAGGCGGAGTTGATTTGAAAGGTCGAAATAGGTTTTGTTATATGGTGTGGCGGTTAGGAGAATTACTTTAGGTTCATTTTTGTCTATGTAATCCTTAACAAATCCATATCTCTTTCCTTCCCGATTCCTAAGATTATGGCTTTCATCGATAATGATCAGTCTGTAACGCCTTTCCTTTTCGAGCCATGCCTCACTGATTTTTGATATACTCCGAACTCTTGCGTTGAGATGATATTTATGCACATAATCCTCCCACATTTCTGTTATATTTTTAGGGCAAATTATCAGAGTTTCCAGCACAAATGTTTCTTCAAATAACTTTGCTAATGCAGATGCGGTCATGGTTTTACCCAATCCTACTACGTCACCAATCATTACTCCATTACGATGATATAAGTGCTGCGCAGCAAGCGTAACTGCCTTCTTCTGAAAGGGGAGCAGGTGTTGAAACTCCTTTGGTATTTCAAAATTGTTTTCACCTGTTTGTGCCTCTTGAGAAAGGTGATAGGCAATTTTTAGGTAAATGTGATATGGAGGGATGAGTTTGTCGCCAGCCCAGCTTTCATCAATGATTTCAGCTAGTTCTTCTGAAATGTCAATTGCAAATCGGTCGTCCCAACGGTCATTGAACCATTCAGAAAGTTTCTCGGCTGCATCTTTTTCAACGACATCAACATTTAGTTCGCCTTGTTTTTCAAGTCCCGACATTGTCAGATTGCTACTCCCTACATAACCGATTATCGGTGATTTCTTATCAGTTCTGAATCCCAAATAGAGTTTAGCATGTAATGGATGGCTCAGGTAGAGTTTGACACGAACTTTCTTTGTTTTCAATTGACCGGATAATTGTTGAAGTGCTTTTTCATCCGCAGCCTTTGGAATTCCAAATGTCAACTGCTCTCTAAATTCGTGAGCCATTGCCTTTTTCAGTACGACTACTTTTGCTTGGTCAACCAATCCGGGTTTTTCATTGGCTAAAACTTGCTTTAGTAAGTCCTCTGAAGGTCTTTGCATTCCGACAATAAGTCTACAACAAGAATCGTCATCACCACCGTAGTCCTCTATTATGTCGGTTACATTCTTCCATCCTCTGAGATTGAAATAACCTACACAGAAGTCCGCCCTGTGGGATTCTTTCAAAGTATCTTTAAGATCATCTGCTAGAATTTCATCAATGTTGTCGTATATCGTTGGCATCTTTTATTTCTTTATTTTCTGTTAAGTGTTGGCAAAAAATAGCTCTTTTGGTTTTTTATTTTGGCTTTGTGTGTCGGCAAAAAACCAAATGTGCTATTTGTGCGTTGGATTTTCATTTAATATGTTTTTCTGTTTAATCTTACGTTTCCGATCTTTTTAGCATTGGGCATAACGTTCGACGATATGTGGAGTATTCGTCCCCGACGATAGGAGGGGTTGGCGCTGCTTTTGCCCATCATATAGCCTGGTTATGAACATGAATTTACAAAAAGTTCTTTCAAATGTTGTAGATAATCACGCAAAAGTCTGTGCCAAAGAATATTACATATATCGTTTGTTGGAGCATCGTGCTTTATGTTTATTTTATGTTCTGCTTTTGAATTCATTTCGCCAATCTCTTAATTTCTCTAAATCTTCCCTTAAAGAAGGTTCATCAGGAACCTCAACAGTCATCTCTGAGGATTGGCTGTGTTCAAACTTGGAATATTTAGTCATTAAACCATCGATGAATTCACAATCTTCTTTCTGGATTGGAACTAATCTATTCAACTTATTCTGTGTCATTACGCTACGTCTATGTCGCCTAACTATTTCATTAAGAAGATCATCCTCAACTGTACGTTCGATTAGCTTTCGTAAATCCGAACAAATAGATTGTGCATGAATTTTATAATTGGTTGAGTCTCCAGAATCCCAAAACTTCCTTGCTTGATTTAATCTGTCAATGAGAGTGTTATTTGCTTTTGTGGTGTTTTGAGTCCATGCTTGTTCATCTGCAGGATGACCCGTTGATCCGCTGAATGATTCAATGCACCGTTGTTCTATATTCTTTTTTGTTGAACCAGTGTTAGCTCTGACTACTTTCTCTGCTTCTTCGAGCACTCCGTAAAGTGATAAACGATGTGTAAGAACGATAACCTGCCTTTCTGTCGCTAGCTTAGCTAACCTTATAGCAACCTCCCATTCAAAATCATTATCAAGAGAAGATATTGGGTCATCAAACACGAATGGACTTGGTTCAGGACGACTTACAACATCAGCAAGAAAAGCTGCAAGCGCAACAATCCTTCGTTCTCCATCACTTAATACTGCTGTTGAATTGTCACTATATTGCTCAACATCCTTTAATTTTATTTTGTGCATTGTACGTCCGCGGTCTATTCTAGTTTTAACAAGCTCAACCTGTATCCGTTTGGCACCTAGCTCTTTTAACTCAGTATTAAACCTATTGATATAAGCTTCAGTTATCGCTTTTTCCGAAATCTTACCTGCCTGAATTGATACGCCTCTTAGAATTTGCCATTCCTTTCAAATTTTCAAGCTCATTAACCTTTTTTAGCCTTTTTACTTCTTCCCTTATTGCCTCTTTTTGTTGACTTGTCCAATTTTTTGCCTCCAATTCGAGAATTTCATTCTCTATCTTTTGTCGGTCAAATTCCTTTGCATCTAAATTATGTTGAATAATTTGTTCTTGTAAAGATTCAGATAAACTCTTAAGTAAATTGAGTAAGGATGTAGGAGAGTCCAAACCTTTAATTTCATCTTGAGCACTTTTTTCAGAAATTTCATTCACCTTTAGATCGACAACTGTCCAATATTCCTTTACAGTTTCTAAATGTTTTTCATCTAAGCCCGCCCCATTGCATTTCAATTCCAAAGATTCCTTGTCAGGGATATCAGGCAGTAAATCCAGTGCATCATGTAATTCTTTTTCGGCGCTTTTTGCTTCTCCTTCAAGTTTTCCTTTTATAAATACATCAAAATCTATCATCCGTTTTGTGGCATCTGGATTTAATTTTTGGTGGCACAATACACAACGTGAATCAGGGTCAATTACAGGAAACTCCTTTCTGGATATGCTTCTTTGATGGAATATTCTTTAGCAGCTTCCCAAAGTGCTCGCCATGTTTCACTCCCAATCCCTTCAAGTTTGGCCGTTTGGGTTTGAGCTTTAGCACCCTCAGTAGCAGTTTTTCTCTTTTCATAAGCCAACCTTTTTAAACTTTGCAATCGATCAACAACCATACTATCAAGTTCATTATAGGCTTTTTTAATGCTTTCGTATAGTTTGTCTAAAGTTTCTTTCCTTTTTCCTTTAGACGCTGCAAGCTTGTTGGGATCAGTTCCTTTAAGTCTTTCTTTTAATTGCTCAAGGTTTTTTCGGTTGTCCGCTGTCCATTCTGTCAATTCAGATAATACGGTTTGAGAAATACCAGCAGAAATTGAATTGTAGATTTTCCCAATTTTCGTAGCACTAAACTTTGAAGCTAAATTTGGCATCTTGGAGACAAGTTTGTCCTGCTCATCCTGAAGCTCAAGTCGTATGCGATCACATACCTGAGCTAATTTTTCGAAAAGAGAAACTTCGGATGGAGTATATGAAACAATAGTTTCTCCTGTAAGATAAAATCCTGCTTCATCTCTATCGAAAATATCGACAGATAATAAATCTGATATTGGGCTATCATTAATTTTCCACTTTACGGAATTCTTATGACCATTAATTTCATATTTGATAGTACAACTTTGTTCTACGGGTTGTTTTTGGAAAATATTTGATTTTAGTTCTTTTGCTCTGGGTTTACCACATACCTTTTTTAGTATTCTTGCATAACCTGATTTCCCAGAACCATTGTGTCCATAGATTACTGCAAGGTTTCCATCACCGAAAGTCAATGGATATCTAGGTGATAATGTATCAATACCTTTAATCTCTCCAATTGATTCAATGTGTAACTGTGCCCCTTTACTTTGTGAAGCCGAAAGACCTTGAAATCTTCTATTATTCGATTTCTTTTGTCCTTCATCCGTTTTTACAAGGGCTATTAACTCTCTGATATCATCTAAATCTAAATTCCCCTTTTCAAGGATTTTTTCAGCTGATTCTTGCAACCAGTTTGCTTGATCGTGCAACCAACTCGTTATTTCCAATTTTAGGTCAGACATACTATTTCTTTAGATTCCGGTTAAAGTATTAAGATCTTCATAATTGTTTTAGTCTTGTTTGCATGTGCTCCAACTCCCCAATAACCCCACCCCTATTCTCCTTATCCACCCAATAAGGACGGATAACTTCTAAATCGTAGCGCTTATTCTTCCTATGGGCTTTGTTTTTCATCTTTAGCGACAGGGTTTGGCTTCGCATTTTTTCCTTTTGGTTTTGATTGTGATCTCAAATATAAAAATACTTTCCATGTAAACCGGGATAATTAGGTGACTAAATCCTGTTTACAGAAAACGTCATTTGACTCAAAAATAAAAATGAACTACCCCGAGGCAAGCCTGCGGGGTATCATTATGAAACATTCATTTGATTCGCCCCAAGGGGCGGGGAATATTACCCACGAGATCCCTCGACAAGCTCGGGATCAGTTCGACTTTGCTTTTTCAGTTCGCTATCGCTCCTAAAAAATCAGTCTCACTGATTTAATGGCTGCATCAAAGCATTTACAGGCAGAATGCCTTTCTGGATATAGCCACGATAGGCCTGTGGATCAATTCCCAAATTATTCCTGTTTTTAAAGAATAAAAAAAATATGCCCGACGGATCTTCCATGCTATCGGTCCTCAAGTCGAACAAGCTGATGCGGGAAAAGACAAAGGTCTTTCAAAAAAGAAAAAACCTGCAATCCCGTCCCGCCTGAGACGAGGCGAGGATCCCCGATTGAAAGTCGGGACTTGCAACTTGCAACAAATAAACCCCCATTCATCCCCTTTTTCAGCGTTTATCTGCGTTCTATTCGTATTCGCAGCAATGCTGCTGCAGGCAATAAGTTTTCCATAAGTTGCTAGTTTTACTAACTTTGTACCGGAAAGGAAACAACATGGAAAATAAAATAGCCCTGATCACCGGGGCAAGCGCCGGGATCGGCAAAGCATGCGCCATTAAATTTGCGCAGAATGGATACAATGTAATCATCACTGGCAGAAGAAAGGAAAGGCTGGAAAACCTGGTGCGGGAGTTAAGCGCGGAATACGGCGCCCTGGCACTGATCCTGAATTTCGACATCCGGAAACGGAAAGAAGTGGAAAAAGCCGTGGAAAAGATCCCCGAACACTGGCGCAAGATCGATGTGCTGGTGAACAATGCCGGCCTGGCTTCAGGACTGGCAAGCATTGATGAGGGCGAGGTGGACAACTGGGAACAGATGATCGACACCAACCTCAAAGGCCTGCTTTACATGAGCCGCAGCATTGCACCCATGATGGTCAAAAATGGCGAAGGACACATCATCAACATTGGTTCCATCGCAGGCCGGGAGGCTTATCCAAAGGGTAATGTTTACAATGCCACCAAATTTGCAGTGGACGGATTGACCAAAGCCATGCGCCTGGATCTTTTTGAAAAAGGGATCCGGGTCAGCCAGATCGCTCCCGGGGCAGTAGAGACCGAATTCTCCATGGTTCGTTTCAAAGGAGATACCAAAAGGGCCGAAAAAGTTTACCAGGGATACCAGCCCCTGATGCCTGAAGATATTGCGGAAGTCACTTATTATGTTACCACCATGCCGGCACATGTTAACATCGACGATCTGCTGATCATGCCCACAGCACAGGCAAGTGCAACACGGTTTAACAAAAGCAGTTAATCGGCATATCTTTTTAATTATTTATTTTTTATTATTATTGTCCGCTGAAATACAGATCGGCCAGGACTAAAATTCAACTTATGGAAGTAAACAGACTCTTTGATTTACTGCCCAGGTACAAACAAACTTTCAAGCCCAAGGAGGATGTTGTTGCAGGGAAAGAAAACGCTGAATGGATCAAATACGATATCGATCGTTTTATCGGGATCGCCAATAGCATCAGCTATGGCTTTCTTAAACTGGGGATCCGGAAAGGCGACAAGGTCGCGACCATCAGCCCCAACTGTCCCGAATGGAATTTCCTGGATTTCGGCATCCTGCAAACGGGTGCCATCCATGTACCCATTTATCCCACCATCAGCGAATCGGATTATCAGTTTATCCTCAAGCATGCTGAAGTAAAATATGTGTTTGTGGCAGGCAAGGAACTGCTTAACAAGATCGAAGATATCCTTCCGGAAATCCCTTCTCTGAAAGGCATTTACACTTTCAGGCACATCCACGAGATTGCTCATCTTCAGGATCTCATTGACCTGGGAAATGAGAATCCCCGGGCAGAAAAGCTTGAGGAGATAAAATCCGGTATCAAAGAAGAGGATGTTGCCACCCTGATCTATACCTCCGGCACCATGGGCAGCCCGAAAGGGGTAATGCTTACCCACAAAAACATCCTGAGTAACGTAAAGATACTATATCCCATTTTCCCGGTGGATGAAACATGCACCGCATTGAGTTACCTGCCCATGTGCCATGTTTACGAGCGGACGAATTTCTACATTTATATGTACCTCGGCCTGAGCGTATATTATGCCGAGAACATGGGCAAGATCGCCGACAACATCCGGGAGGTTAAGCCCGATATCCTGACCACGGTCCCCAGGTTGCTTGAAAAGGTTTACGATAAGATCATAGCCAAAGGCCGCAAACTGTCCGGGATCAAACGGCAGCTTTTCTTCTGGGCCGTGAACCTGGGCAAGCATTACGATGTAAAAGGCAAGAGTCCCTTTTACAAAGCACAACTGGCTATAGCCAACAAACTAATCTTCAGCAAATGGCGGGAGGCGCTGGGTGGAAATATGCGGGTAATCGTATCGGGCGGTGCTGCCCTGCAGGCCCGCCTGGGAAAAGTTTTCACAGCTGCACAGATCCCGGTACTGGAAGGTTATGGCCTCACCGAGACTTCTCCCGTGATTGCCGTTAGTACGCTTGAAAAAAACGGAAGGAAGTTCGGAACCGTCGGTCCCGTTTTGAAAAACCTGGATGTGAAGATCAATCAGGACGGGGAGATCTGCGTGAAAGGCCCCAGCGTATTTGTGGGTTATTTCAAACAGGAGGATATGACGCGGGCAGCCATTGACGAAGAGGGTTATTTTCATACCGGCGACCTCGGACAACTGGAAGCCGAAGGCCAGCTGCGCATCACGGGCCGCAAAAAAGAGATCTTTAAAACCTCCCTGGGCAAATATATCAGCCCGGCGCTGCTGGAAAACAAGTTCAAAGAATCCCCCTTTATCGACAGCGTGCTGGTGGTGGGGGAAAACCAGAAATATGCCGCTGCCCTCCTGGTTCCGGATTTTGATCATCTGAGGACTTATTGTGATATCAAAGGCATTGAATATAAAAGCGATGCGGAGATCGTTGAAATGCCGGAGATCAGGAAGCGCTTTCAAAAGGAGATCGATCAGTACAACAAGCAGTTCGGGAAAACGGAACAGCTCATGCGCTTCATCATCCTCAGTACCTCCTGGTCGGTAGAAAGCGGCGAGCTGACGGCAAGCCTGAAACTCAGGCGTAACCACATTATGGAAAAATACCAGCAGGAGATCAAAGAATTATTCAAATAAAATTTCATTTTTTTGTATCTTTAACCTATGAGAAAACCAGCATTTCTAGTTTTATTTGCCTGGATGTTATTGTCAGTCACTGCATGCAAAAGCACCAGCAAAACAGGAGACAGCCCTTCTGGCAAACCGGATGTTAACAAAGCATCGGAAATAGCCCTCTTCAAAACTTATGAGAACAGCAACAGGCTTCTTTCCTACACCCTGAAGCGTCATATTTACCTCCCCGGCCTCAGGCAAATCAATCACCTCGAAAACTACCAGGGCCTTCAATTCCTGAACGATGAAAATACGGCCCGGATCAATATTGACGGAAAACTGGCAAATAAGGAAAATTACGAGTCATTTGTCATCATCCCGGAATTTGGTGAAGAACTGGACCGCTGGCTGACATTCCTGCCCAATCCCCTGATGCCCCATACCTTTAATGATGAGAACATGAATCGCCTCAGGCCCCTGTTCCATGATGAAGCGAAAAAGATAAAATCAGATAAATACTCCATCCTTGAGATCAGCAAAAGCTGGATCATTGAAAATGTTCCCGGCGAAAAACTCATCGTAATCCCGGATAAACTGAGCATCATCACCGACCCGGAATCGGGAACCATTTACCAGTACATTTTTGAGTTTAAAAATAGCAATGACCCTATCCGCAAGCATGTGATCAGTTTCGAGGATTATACAAGCACAGAGGGGATTCGTTATCCCCAGGTCATTACCCGCACTACCCATTTGCGGGAACTCAGCCAGGAAGGAGAAAGAGAACTCCAGGGCCAGATCGTACAGAACCTGGAACTGATGGAAGAATACGAGAACAATCTTTTAGCTTGTGCTGATTTTGAAGACGGGGACCAGCGTATGTTATGCAAGGAAAAATGGCAAAGTTCCATCGAAGCGATCGAGATCATCAATGAAATGATGATCGACCGGGTGAACACACTGATTTACGACATTGAGATCAACAATATTCGCCTGCGCTGATCAAAAAATAAAATCCCTGGATAAGAAATTTGATTTATCCTCTTTAAGGATCCTGGTGATTATTTCTTTATTCATCTCGTTCGACTTCGCCGCTACCAGGCTCCTGATCGAAAATACCCGCAAAGCATCACTGACACTCAGGGTACCTTCGGCCGAATCTTTTCTTCCCGTAAAGGGAAAAGTATCGGGTCCACGCTGGCACTGGCTGTTAATATTCACCCGGCAAACCTGGTTTACCAGCGGATCGATCAAAGCGGCTATGTGATCAGCCTCCTTGCCAAAAATGCTTAGTTGTTGTCCGTACTTAGACTGAACAATATATTGCAGGGGCTCCTCCAGGTTTTCAAAGGGAACAATGGGGATAACGGGGCCGAATTGCTCCTCATGATAAATCTTCATGTCCTCTGTAACGGGATAAAGCACAGCAGGGTTCATCAGGCTTTCACAAATATGACCCCCATTTTCGTTGATCAACTCAGCTCCATTTTCCAGGGCATCTTCAATGTATTCCTGCATATAAGCGGTTTTGTTGTCTTCGGGCAGGGGTGTAATCTGAACGCCTTCCTCCCAGGGCATGCCTGCCTTCAGATCGCTGATGCTCTCATTGAATAATTTGATAAACTGACTGACAATATCTTTATGAACAAATAAGATCTTCAAGGCTGTACAACGCTGTCCATTATAAGAAAGGGCACCCAGGGTACATTCCTTCACAGCATTTTCCAGGTCACAATCGGGAAGTACGATGGCCGGGTTCTTTGCTTCCAGGCCCAGGACAGAGCGCAAACGGTGCGGATCAGGATGTTGCTTTTTCAAAATATCGGCTACTTTACTACTCCCGATGAAAGCCAGTACATTTAATTTACCGGAAGTCATCAGGGGACCGATCACCTCTTTTCCGTCACCGTATACAGTATTCACCACGCCGGGAGGGAAAGCCTCCCTAAAGGCATCCAGCAGGGGCTGATGCAGGAGCACGCCATGTTTGGGCGGTTTAAAAATGACCGTGTTGCCCATGATCAGGGCGGGTATGAGGGTGGTAAAAGTTTCGTTGAGCGGGTAATTAAAAGGTCCCATGCAAAGCACTACCCCCAGGGGAGCTCTTCGTATCTGCCCGATCACCCCTTCCCGGATCTCGAATTTACTGGATCTTCTGTCAAGATCCTTGAGGGCATCAATGGTATCCTGGATATAAATAACTGTTCTGTCGAACTCTTTCTCGGAGTCTTTCAGTGTTTTTCCTATTTCCCACATCAGAAGCCTGATAACTTCATCTCTCTTTTCTTTCATCAGGAATGTAAAATGCTCCAGATGCTTGATGCGTTTTTCAACAGGCATTACGGCCCAGGCGCCCGTACCATTGCCATATGCATCCAGAGCAGCTTGCAGGGCATGTTCAGACTCGTTTTCAGTTAAGAGTGGATAAGACCCCAGAAAAACTTTTTCCAGCTTGTCACCCTCTCTGTATAAAACAGGAGAATATACCTTTTGTACCTTCCCTTTCCATTTTCGCAGTTCCCCTCCAACAAGATAATCATCCTGTATCAAAGGAATATCCGGAAGATGGTTTTGGGGAATTTCGCTTTTTGCCGGAAATACATTACTATCTAACTTTTTCATAACTACTTGTTTAATGCATAATTCTGAATACCATTTCTTTCATGAGCTCTCCGTCGTTGGGTGAGGCGCAATCCACGCCTTTGGCTTTCATATCATATTCGCGCAACAAGCTGATGATCTGCATGAGTTTCCGCAAGTTGTAATGGCCTGCTGCAGTTTGGTAATCCCCGACAAAAAAAGGGCTCACCGACAGAATGGAAGCAACATTGTTTCTGTTCCTGTCCTGTATTTGGTGATACATCATGATCTTGGAAAAATACATGTACAGGATGGCCACCACCTTGGCCATGGGATTGTCTTTCTGGTTGGCAGCAAAATAGTTGACGATCTTATTCGCTTTCACCACGTCCCTGGAACCGATCGCCTTTTGCAATTCGAAAACATTGTAATCCTTGCTGATACCAATATTCTCTTCGATATGGATATCCTTGATCTCAGTACCTTTGAGGATGTTGATGCATAATTTCCCAATCTCATTTGCTATTTTGCTGAGGCTGGTGCCTAAGAATTCAGCCAGCATCGCCGCAGCTTTGGGGGTGATGGTATAGCCCTTTGACCTCAAATTGTTCATGATCCAGTCGGGGACCTTGTTATCAAAGATCCTGGGGGATTCGAATAAGACCCCTTTCGCTTGCACCCTTTTGGCCAGCAGCTTTCGCTTATCAATCTTCTTGTATTTATAGCAGATCACCAGTACGGTTGATTCAAGCGGTTTCTCTGCATAATTTACCAGGTCTTCAATTTCCCTGATATCCTGGGCCTCTTTCACAATGATTACCTGATAATTGGCCATCATTGGAAATCGTTTGGCATAACTTACGATGGTGGGCACATCCACATCCCGGCCGTAAAGTATGGTCTGGTTGAACTCCTTTTCAGTCTCCGTAAGTACATTATTTTCGATCTCTTCCGCAATGCGGTCGATAAAATAGCTTTCTTCCCCGCTCAGGAGGTAGATGGGGCGAAAGATCTTATTTTCAATATCTGTCAGTATTTGTTCGAATTTCATAGACAGGCACTATTTCTGGTAATCAAAATACAGGTGTTTCACAGTTTCTCCCTTGTTGATGATCTGTTTGAGTGAATCGATCCCGATACGCAGGTGTTCATCTACAAAATTCCTGCTAACATCCTCATCGCTCTGGTCGGTCTTTACACCGGTACTGATCATCGGTTGATCCGTCACCAGCAAGAGGGCACCCGTGGGGATCTTATTGGCGAAGCCCACGATAAATATGGTGGCTGTTTCCAGGTCAATGGCCATGGCCCGGGTTTTACGCAGATACTTCTTGAATTTGCTGTCGTACTCCCACACCCGGCGGTTGGTGGTAAAAACGGTACCGGTCCAGTAATCTTTTCCATGGTCGCGTATGGTGGTAGAGATGGCTTTCTGCATATTAAAAGCCGGCAGGGCAGGCACTTCGATGGGGAAAAAATCACTGGAGGTCCCTTCACCACGGATGGCCGCAATGGGCAGGATAAAGTCCCCCACACTGTTCTTTTTCTTCAGTCCGCCACATTTCCCCAGAAACAAACAGGCTTTTGGTGAAACAGCTCCCAGCAGGTCCATGATGGTGGCAGCATTGGCACTTCCCATCCCGAATTTGATCATGGTGATGTTATCTGCCGTTGCACTCGACATGGGCTTCTTTTCCCCTGTATCTTTACATGATTGATCTGGCAGAACTTTTCCAGATACTCCCCGAAATTAGTCAGTAAAATATATTCCCCAAAATCTTCCAGCTCTGTGCCCGTGTACCGTGGCAGCCAGTTCTCAATGATATCCTGCTTTGTTTTCATATGCTCACTTTTTACAAAATTAAAGAATTCCGGCGCAACTGCGCGAACTTCTTGTATATCGAAAATAAATCAGACCAAAAAATGCCTATTTTCGTAGCAAGACTTATGTATTTTATCAAAAGCCCGAAAATAATCAGGAAGCTCTTTCCTTCGCATCTTGTGTGGGAGATCCCCAACAAGGAGGGAAAAATATTTCTGACATTTGATGACGGCCCCGACCCGGATGTCAGTCACGAAGTACTGAAGATCCTGGATTCATACCAGATCAAAGCAAGCTTTTTTTGTGTGGGGGATAATGTAAGGAAACATCCCGAAACCTACCGGCTGATCATGGAAAAAGGTCATGCTACCGGCAACCACAGCTTCAACCATCTGAACGGATGGAAAACAAGCAACAAAGATTATTTTGACAACATCGTCCGTTGCAGGGAATATGTGGACTCCCGGCTTTTCAGACCTCCTTACGGCAGGATCAGGAATTCCCAGGCCCGGCATCTGAAAGATGAGTATTCCATCATTATGTGGTCGGTCCTGGCCGGTGATTTTGATCGCAGGTTCAGCAGGGAAGATTGCATAAAAAATGTACTCTCGAATACGGATTCGGGATCCATTATCGTTTTTCATGACAGCCGGAAAACCAAACAAAAGCTTTTATATGCTTTGCCCGCAGTAATTGAAGGATTGCTGAAGAGGGAATTGGTTTTTGACGTAATTTCGCAAAACATACATGATCAGGCATAAAATCAATAAACCAGGATTATTCGTCATCCTGCTCCTGGCCATATCGGCAGCAGCATTGTATCGTTGCGCGAATCCGGTGATGCCTTCAGGCGGACCCAGGGATGTGGAACCGCCCTACATCACTGAAGAAAATCCCCCGCTGTATTCCACCGGTTTTAAAAAGGACAGGATCGAACTTGTTTTCAATGAGTTTGTGGAACTCAAGGATGCCAATAGCCAGATCCTCTTCTCCCCGCCCCTGAGCAAAAAACCGGAATACCGGGAACATGGCAGGTCGGTAGTTATAAAATTCCAGGATACCCTGGCACCCAATACCACCTACAACATATTTTTCGGCAATGCCATTGTCGACCTGACGGAAAGCAATCCCCTGATCAACTACCGCTATGTATTTTCAACCGGTAATCATATCGATTCTCTCATGACCAGAGGAAATATCCTGAATGCTTTTAATTTGCTTCCTGAAAAGGATATCTTCGTGATGCTGTATATGGACAACAACGACACCCTTCCCTTCGACTCCCTGCCATATTACGTTAAGCCCTATTATTTATCGAGAACCAATACCCAGGGGGATTTCTCCCTTGAGAACCTCATGGATAAAAAGTACAAGATCTTTGCCTTGAGCGATGTGAACAGCAATCTTGTTTACGACCTGCCCAACGAAAGCATTGCCTTTATCGATAGCCTGATATCACCCGAATACATTGAGAAGCCCCTCCCCGACAGCATACTTCTCGACAGCCTGCGGAAGGATCCGCTCCTGCAGGATTCCCTGACGGAAGAAGAACTTGGCAACGACAGCCTCCTGATCGCCCGTTACCTGACCGACAGTTTGCCGGATGACACCCTGATCGCAAAGACCTATTACCAGCTGTATCTTTTTGATGAAGTTGATTCGACCCAGAAATTGCTGGATGCCACCCTCAGAGACTCCACACTGATCACCATTGTTTACAACATGCCTCCCGTGGATCCCATTATCCGGGTATTGAATCATGACCTTGACCAGGTCGACTGGAAAATAGAAGAATACAGTAAAAACCGGGATACCCTCAAATACTGGATCCTTAACAGGACTTTTGACACCTTGCTGGTGGAGATCGCCGACGACACCCTGGTGCTGGATACAACGAGGCTTGTATTCAAAGAAGAAAAGAAAAGGGGCGGGAACAAAGACAAGGAGCAGGCAGCACCTGAGATAAAATACCAGACCAATATCAGTGCCGGCAAGATTAACCTGAATGTACCGCTTCGTTTCTCATTCAGTTATCCCGTTTTGGAATATGATTTCAGTAAATGGTTATTGATAGAGAACGAGGACAGCCTGCAGATTGAACCCGTTTTCACGGATGATGTCCGGAGAAAACTAGCAATCGATCACCTCTGGCAGGAAGACAGCAAGTATGCATTGTACTTTCCGGATTCCGTGCTGCACGACCTTACCGGTGCAAGCCAGGATACCGTGCAACTCAGCTTTAAATCAAAAAGCCTGGCAGATTATGGAATCCTTACCCTGAATTTCACACCTTCCAAATTCTGCGATTGGTACATTTTGCAACTGATGAATGAAGATGAATCAAAAATATTTGATGAAAGGATGGTGACGGAAGGCGGCGCAATCCAGTATGCGTACCTGAAGCCCGGAAAGTACAAGATTAAAGCCATCTGCGACAGTAATCACAATGGAAAATGGGATACAGGTGATTATATGCGCAAACTGCAACCCGAAAGCGTGTATTATTTTAACAAGATAATCGACCTCCGTGCGAACTGGGAGGTCGAGGAAGAATGGAATCTGAGTTATTAATGCTTTTATTCTTCGTTACAACGATTGATGCAATCGATGATCTCGGTAAGCGTTCTGCTCTTGAGTGAATAATAGATCTTTTTGCCTTCCCTGCGGGAGATCAGTACACCCTTATTTTTCAGTATATTCAAATGATGTGATGCAGAAGCCTGTTCAATTTTCAACTTTTTATAGATCTGCGTAACACTCATCTTTTCATTTACATTCAAAAGATCGATAATGGCGATCCTCATAGGATGTGCCATAGCCCTGAGCTTGCTGGCAGCCATTTCAAGTTTTGTAATGTCTAACTGTATCTTTGCCATGTTTAAAAATTTTTTTGCGAAAATAATAAAAATTATATTAAATCAAAATAAATATGTAAATATATACAATTCTGTATTAACAAGGATGGCAAAGAAATAAAATGCCGCTTATTTATCGGCTGATCAATTTTCAAACAGGGAGGTAAACGCAAACTTTTTCCCGTCGAACAGACCTTTATCACTCAGTTTCAAATCCGGGATGACCAGCAGAGCCATAAAAGACAGCGTCATATAAGGAGCGTTCAGTTTGGATCCCAGTGCTTTGGCTTTTCTATCCAGTTTGTCATATTTTGCCGCCACATCCCATCCATCCTTGTTCGACATCAGTCCGGCAACCGGCAGGGGAAGCACAAAATGATCCCCCCCCTCAACCAGTGAAACACCACCTTTTACATCAATCAGCACGTTGATGGCCTCGGCTATTTGCTGATCCGAAGTACCTACCGCAACAATATTATGACTGTCGTGGGCAACGGTAGAAGCAATGGCTCCTCTTTTAAGTCCGAAGTTCTTCACGAAGGCCACAGCCGGTTTGGCCTTCTCGTAACGGTTTAACACCACGATCTTGAGAATATCCTGCACCGGGTCACTCACCAGCATACCATCCTCTACTTTGGGCTGCAGGCCTTCCTCCCTGGTGATCAGTTGCCCGTCGAGTGCTTCCATTACGCGGATCTTATCCGATGCGGAAGAAATGCGAAGGTCACCGGCATCAATGATCTGGGCTGCAAACTTATTGGGCGTACTTTCGTCAACAGCAGGGATCTTTGTTTTCCCGTTTTCTGCCACCAGTTCTCCCCCGATAAAGTTCTGCTTTACTTTAAAATTATTCAGGTCATCAATAATGATGAAATCTGCCGGATCTCCTTCCTGAAGCAATCCCACATCCAGTTTATAATGCTGAATGGGATTAAAGATGGCTGCCCTCAGAACCACCAGGGGATCAAATCCTTTCTTGATGGCCCTGCTGACCAGCTGATCAATATGCCCCTCTACCAGGTCGTTGGGATGCTTATCATCGCTGCAGAACATGATCTGATCAGGATAGTCATGGAGCAAAGGGATGAGTGCCTCAAAATTTTTGGCAGCACTGCCTTCCCTGATCAGTATCTTCATACCAGCCTTTATCTTGTCGAGGGCCTCCTCTATTGTAAAACACTCATGATCTGTGGAGATCCCTGCTGCCGCGTATTTCTTTGCATCTTTGCCGAGTACGCCGGGTGCATGCCCGTCGACCGGCTTGTTGTATTTTTTGGCAATATCCAGTTTTTCCTTCACCAGCTTGTCACCAAATAAAACGCCGGGCCAGTTCATCATTTCCGACATATACTTGATCTCATCCTTTTTCAAAAGATGGTCGAGTTCCTCCACGCCCAATTCTGCCCCTGCAGTTTCAAAGGGTGTTGCCGGCACACAGGAAGATGCCCCGAAATAAAATTTCATCGGGACCTTTTTACCATTCCCGATCATGTAATTGATGCCTTCGATCCCAAGCACATTGGCAATTTCATGCGGATCGCTCACCGTGGCCACGGTACCATGTACACTGGCCATGCGGGCAAACTCCGACGGGATCAGCATGGAACTTTCGATGTGAATGTGGGCATCGATCAGCCCCGGGAGGATGAACTGATCCTGGTCTGTCTTTTCTCTCAGCACCTTGCTGATCTTCCCATCTTTTACCAGGACACTGCCCTCAAATATTTCCTGTTTGATTATATCGACGATCTTTCCTGAGACCTTAAATGCTTTTTCCATAATTATGGATTTTTTGATTTATTCAAAAGTACATGATTTTTTGCTGATGAAATGCCGGGCAAATATTTAAAGGGTGTTTTTCAACGGGAGTTCTTGTAAACAGGGATCACCTCAACGTTCATCTTTTTCAGTTGCTCTTTGGCCTTTTCGAAATCCTGTGTAAAGCCAAGCAGGAAACCGCCTCCACCTGAGCCGCAGAGTTTCAGATAATAATCTTTGGACTCAAGTCCTTTCTTCCACACTTCTTTGAACGCCTCCGGGATCATGGGGCTGAGATGCTTATAGAAAAATCCGGAAAGCTCTTCGAGGTTATCGAAGAATTCGGCAGTATCTCCTTTGATCAGAGATTTAATACAGGCTTCGGTGATCGGGATCAGGTCTTCGCGGATCCGTTTGTAATAACTTTTCTGTTTGCATTTTTCCATGAAGAGTTTGACCAGGGGTCCTGTTTTCCCGGGATTCCCGGTATTGATCAGGAAGATGGCACCGTTTTTATCATGTTTATTCCTCGGGATGCCCACCGTATGAATATCTGTTTTTCCTTTGATGAGCAGGGGATAACGCATATAGCAGTTCAGTGGGTCCAAACCTGAACTTACGCCGTGAAAATAAGATTCAAGCTGTGCAAAAAGATCTTTCAGCCTGAAAAACTCCTTATTTTTCAAATGCCGGTCGTTCGGGATCTTATCGATGGAGAAACGATCATAAACGGCTGCTACCAGGGCGCCGGAACTTCCAAGGCCAAAACCCTGCGGAATGCTTGATTCAAAATACAAGCCTTTGTTCAGAGCTTTCCTGAAAGCTTCCAGATCAAAATCAGCCTTGAGTTCGCCTTTCTTATCCAGCGCTTTCAGGTGCTGGTAAAATTCCTTCAGCATTTCGTTCGACTGGTTGGCAAAATCCAGGTCGGTATATTTGTCCTCATTGATAAAACTCAATTCTCCCTTAAAATGGGCGTAGGGTATCGAGAGGCCCATGGAATCACAAATGACGCTGTACTCGCCAAAGAGCAATATTTTGGAATAAAAAATCTCAGCTTTCGGTTTCATGCTATTTCAATTTTTCAGGGCCTTTCCCCATTCCATCATCAATCCATTTATTGGCTTCGCAATATACTAATAAATCATTTTGTATAAAATCCTTTACCTCACTTTCGACCTGTTCAGGATAGATAACATGGATGTTTGGTCCTGCATCTATCGTAAAACAAACCGGGATGTTATTTTGTTTACGGAAGCTCCGGATTTTTTCCATAATACGCAAAGACTCAGGCTTCAGGAGCAGGCAGGAAGGAGTAGAGGTCATCATCATGGCATGCAGGCTCATGGCCTCAGTTTCTGCAATATTCATAAAACTCTCCAGGTCGCCCGTCTCAAGTGCCCTGAGCATATTCTTCATATTCTCACCGGCCTGTTTGAAACGCGCTCCGGCAAAGGGATGGCCTTGCATCAGTGCATGTCCGGTACTGCTTTTCACATCCTTTTCTCCTTTGCTCACAATCAGGATGGCATCTTTCAAATGCCTGAACTGATCATGTACTTTATTATTTTTCAATTGAACGGCAAATTGATCGGAAGAGGCATCAAGTGCTTCTGTTTTTCCCCAAACAGCAAATCCGGGATACAGGGAGCGGGATGCACTTCCCGAACCCATCCGCGCCATTTCGGATGCTTCCCGCAGAAATTCCTTGCTATGGATGCTTTTCTCATTCATTTGATAATGAATATCATTCAAAATCAATGCCAGTGCTCCGAAAGCGGATGCAGAAGATGCGATCCCGCTGCTATGCGGAAAACTGTTCTTGCTGCTCAACGTCAGGTGCAGGCCCTGCAAGGAGGGAACACGGTCGGGAAGGCTTTGGATATACTGATTGATGCGGGCGGCAAATGCCTCATTTTTCTTTCCTTCAAAGATAAAATCCAGGCTGACCTCCTGCTGGTTGCGCCATTCAAAGCTGGCCTCGGTCTCTGTGCAGGCCGCACGCAGCGAAAAGCTGAGGGAAGGGTTTGCAGGCAACTGCAATCCATGCTTGCCCCAGTATTTCACCAGGGCGATGTTTGAAGGACAGCGCCAGGCTAGCTTTCCCTTAGTATCTTTGTTTTTTTCTAACATAGGTTGATGCTCAGGAATGGATCAGGATTTTAAGATTTCATCAAAGCCAAACACAATATTCATGGATTTATTTTTCAGGTAATCTTTCAAATCATCTTTTGAGCCTTCGAAGCAGAACATCAGAAAATCCCCGCCCCAGGCACCCAGGGATTTAACTTCCCCCTCCAAGTCGGGGAAGCGCTGTTGTTTCACAGGTTTCTGACCACTGATCCCTGCGATCAGCGCTTCATGTTCCCCGATAAGTTTTCCAAATTCTTTCAGGCTGCGGGCCTGTAGCATTTTCCGGCTAAGGCTGTTCACCTGGTGGACCATGCTGCCAATTTTATCCGTTTTCTTTTCCAGAAATCCGGCCACACTTTCCGAACTGCTCTTCTTTACACCGGAATATGCAAAAAACAATTGATCCCTGAATGGCAGCCGAAAATCCACCTCTTCATAATCCACTCGCTGATCATGCACAGAAAATAAAATTGCTTTTTCTGCACGGGCGCAGGCAATATCATAAGCAGAACCCTGTGAAACTTTAAAATGAAGTTCAAAGGGATCCACCCCGGCCCAGTATGCAATATTGGAAATCAGGGAAGAACTGCTGCCCAGGCCCCAGGAAATTTCAAAACCGATCCTGCTTTCCACCTGGTAAAGCATCTCATAGTCGATGAAACCCGGGTTGATACCTGCCGTGGCGATCAATATTTCCGAAAGAGGGTTGGCGATATCTGATTTTATTTGTTTTCAGCACATCAAAATCAGGCAGGGAGAATTCAGCCTCAAACCAGAAATCATCTTTTACAAAAGACCTCCACCGCAGCAGAGGCTCATCTGTTTCGTATTTGTCGATCAACAGCTTTTGCCCGAATTTAGTTGGCACAGCCAGGGAAAGTGCCCCGTGAAGAACCAGGTATTCCCCGCTGATCATAAGTTTACCGTTTGAATAAAATTCAGACAATATATTTTGGTTTAGTTCCTGAAATTCGCCAGAAATTCAGCTACGCGTGCAAAAGAAACCTTGTGCTCCTTGAAATGTTCAACGGCTTTTTCTTTTTCCAGTTCCGTTGCTTCAAAATGATTCAGGATGTTTAGCAAATGCATCTTCATGTGTCCATGCTGTATTCCCTTTGTTATGAGGGATTTCAGGGCACCGAAATTGTTCGCAAGGCCAACAGTGGCTGCGATCATCATCAACTCACGGGCATCCGGGTTTCCGAGCATTTCCAGGGAGAGTTTCGCCATCGGATGCAGTGTGGTGAGTCCGCCTACCGTTCCCAGTGCCATGGGGATGGTGAGGGAATAGCGAAAACGTCCATTCTCAATGCTGACATCTGTCAGGCTTCGGTATTTTCCATCCCTGGAAGCGTAGGTATGCCCGCAGGCTTCCACAGCCCTGAAATCATTTCCTGTGGCCAGCACGATGGCGTCAAGTCCGTTAAAAATACCTTTGTTATGGGTTGTGGCACGATGTACATCTACCTGTGCGATCCGGGCGGCTTTTTCAAACTTCCAGGCAAATTGCTCAGGAGTCAGGTTCTCATCACAATTGGTCAGCTCATCGATATCACATTCCACCCAGGTTTTTACGAGGCATTCCGGAGTATAATTGGAAAGGATGGACATGATCACCTGCACCTCTTTGTCCTCATTTTTGAAATCTTCGTCTTTCTGAACAAAATCTTTCAGGATCTCAGCAAATTCCTCCAGGCATGAATTGATAAAATTGGCTCCCATGCTGTCCACTGTTTCAAACGACGCTTTCAGCTGATAATAATGCTCAATTTCATCACTCATATCCACCAGCTCCACATCTTTGATGCCTCCTCCTCTGCTCACCATGTTCACCGTGATGTGATCCGTTTCTTTGATCAGCCGTTCTTTGAGTTGCGGCATTTTGGCCCGGAGCTTCTCAATATCCCCACTCCAGATAAAATGCACCTGCCCGATCTTGGTGGTGGATATGATCTCGGCGTGGAAACCTCCCCTTTCCGACCAGAATTTGGCACTGCTTGATGCTGCTGCAACCACAGAGCTTTCCTCGATGACCATGGGAACCGTATAGATCCTGTTGTTGATGATCATGTTCGGGGCTACGCCAAATGGGAAATGAAAGTTTGAAAGGGTGTTTTCGCTAAACTCCTCAAGGCGTTGCTGGATATTGGGGTCCTCGTGCCAGAAACTTTCCAGGAGGTCTTTTATCTTGCCGGGATCGGAGAATTGATCCGCAACCTTGTCAATTTTTTGATCCTTACTGAGTTTGGAAAATCCCCTGATCACCCCGCTTGAATTTCTTGTGTCTGCCGATGATTTCGATATCATGGAAACTGCAGATTCGTTTTTATTCTTGTTATTTTCGTTGCAAAGATACATTTTCTGCTCCTCAAAATAAAATTAATATCAATTAATTAAGCACTTGATTACCTAAACAAAGAAAACGAGGAATTGTTTTCTTAATAAAATAAAAATGAAAAGTGCAGCGCAGCTTTATATTTTGCAATAAGCAAGTTTGAGGGAAAAAGCAAGGTGCAGCGCACCGGGGATCTTTGGATCAGCTATGTTGCCATAAAATCAGGAACTTCCCGCAGGTACCGGTAAGAATCTCCGGTATAATCCATTTCACAACAAAAATGCTGCAAACCATTGGTCACAAGCAGGTATTTAACCTGTATCACGCTGTTATACCGGATCAGCTGGTCAAAGGCTTCCTGTGTAATCTTTACCTCCGGCGCCTTGCATTCCACCGCAAGCAAGGGCCTGAGGTCGTTTTTAAAGACCACGATATCAGGCCGCCTTTTTTGTTTGTTGAAAACGATCTCCTTTTCGATGGCCATAAGGCCTGCAGGATAGTTTTTGGTCAGGATCAGGTATGCGACAAAAGCCTGCCGAACCCATTCCTCGGGACTAAGCCTGACATATTTCTTTCGAATGGGGTCAAAAATTTCATCCTTTCCGTCCTTCGTGCGTACGACAGCTTTAAAATCCGGTAAATTCAAATTGCGCATGAAATGCAAGCGGCTTAACGCTTTTCGTATTGCTCTTGGTAATATTTCAGGTAATCACCCGAAGTAACGTTGTTCAGCCATTCTTCGTTTGCCAGGTACCAGTCGATGGTTTTTTCAAGGCCTTCTTCGAACTGCAGGGAAGGCATCCATCCCAGCTCCTTCTGCAGCTTGGAGGAATCGATGGCATAACGCAGGTCGTGCCCGGCACGGTCTTTCACATAGGTGATCAGTTTTTCGGATGCTCCTTTCTCCCTTCCCAGCTTTTTGTCCATGAGCCTGCACAAAAGCCGGATGAGGTCGATATTGGTCCATTCGTTATTCCCGCCGATATTGTATGTTTCTCCTTCTTTTCCTTTGTGATAGATCAGGTCGATGGCAGCAGCATGATCTTCCACCCAGAGCCAGTCGCGCACATTCTCCCCCTTACCGTATACAGGCAGAGCTTTGTTGTTTCTGATATTATGGATAAAAAGGGGCAGGAGCTTTTCCGGGAACTGGTAAGGACCGTAATTGTTTGAGCAATTCGAGATCACCACGGGTAATTTGAAGGTATGATTATAAGCCCGCACCAGATGGTCGGAGCTGGCCTTGGATGCTGAGTATGGGCTTTTGGGATCATACGGAGTGGCCTCTGTAAAAAAACCTGTTTCACCCAGGGACCCATAAACTTCGTCGGTTGAAATGTGATAAAACCTTTTTTCTCCCGGATCATCCTGCCAGATCAGTTTTGCTGCATTCAGCAGATTGGTGGTACCGACGATGTTCGCATAAATAAATTCGTTGGGATTGGCAATGGACCGGTCCACATGGGATTCGGCTGCCAGGTGGATTACCCCGTCAAATTGATATTTTTTAAAGAGTTCAATGATGAAATCCCCATCCACGATATCCCCTTTCACGAATTCGTAATTCGGCTTATCTTCCACATCCTTGAGATTTTCAAGGTTGCCTGCGTAAGTCAGCTTGTCGAGGTTCACAATGTGATAATCAGGGTATTTATTCACAAATAAACGAATCAAGTGGGATCCGATAAAACCGGCTCCTCCGGTAATGCAAATGCTTTTCTTCATAATTCATTAAAGGTTTGCTACAAAAATAGCAGAATATTTTGGGATAAGTTGCTTTTCGTCGTGGAGCCAGGTAATTTGAGCCATAAAGGCAGAAATCACAAGGAAGCAAAGAGAAGGGAAACCGGATTGGAACCGCTAATCATAAAACTCTATCCGTATGGTGCGATCGAGATAAAGGCCCAGCAGACCGCTTGCGTTGCCCTGGTTGACTGCTATCTCAAGATGACCATGGGTGCCGAAGAGGGCAACAATCTCACCCACGGGCACATCCGAATAGGATGTATAAATTTTATTCAGGCTTTCTCCCCGCAAAAGGATCTCGAATTTCCGTTTCTTCCCGAAGGCATTGAATTTATCTTCTGTAATATTGGTGATCACATTTTGATAATTGTCAACATAGATCACCATACCTTTCATAATATTCCCTTCGGTAACCGGGTTGAAACTGATCTTTTCAACCAGCTTCTCCCTTATGTCGCCAAGCTTGTCCGTCTCAGTCCCTTTGATAAGCTCCACGGCCGCTTTGATGAAACGGTCGTAAGTGGAAAAAGTAAAATGATTTGAATCCTGGAGGATATCCAGTTCAATGATCCTGTCGGGCTTTTTGTCAAAAATAAGGGAGAAGGTACCATTGTCTGTACCTATAAAATATTGTTTGTTCATCTCTACGATGCAGTGCGGAAATTTGTCCGATTCTTCTGTATTCACAGCAAGTATGTGTATCGTTCCTTCCGGGAAATCGCGGTAACAGTTTCTCAGGATGAAGGCAGCCTGTATGCTGCTGAAGGGAGGGACCTGATGGGAAATATCAACAAGCTGTGTACCGGGCAGCAATTTTAGCAGTTTTCCTTTTACCGCACCCAAATAATGGTCTTTTAAGCCCCAGTCGCTGGTAAAGGTTATAACAGACATACACAGGTTATTATCATTTAATTCAAAGAAATAATTATCTTAACTTTGCAAAGTTCAAAATTATAAATTAAATCATACACAATCTGTTTATTTCGGTAATTTATCGGAGAGGCAGTTCTTGCATTCATGAGCGAAAAAAGCATAAACATAGAATCCTTTAACCCGGTAGAGATCCTGGGGGTAAACGATGTAAACCTCAACCTCATCAAAGAAAAATTTCCCAAACTGAGGATTGTGGCGCGTGGCAATGAGATCAAGGCCATCGGTGAGGAAAAAGAAGTGAATACCTTTCACAAGAAGATCTCCCTGCTTTTGCTGATGTACGAGAAATTTGGCAGGATCACCGAAAACGATATCCACCAGTTGCTGGCATCTGCCGACCAGGAGGAGATCATCAGCGGTGATACGGCCGGGGACGTGCTGGTGCATGGCAGAAACGGCCTGCTGGTGAAGGCCAGGACCAAAAACCAGCGCCGCATGGTGGAAGGCAGTCATAAAAACGACCTGCTGCTGGCCATCGGGCCTGCCGGAACCGGAAAGACCTATACTGCTGTTGCACTGGCAGTGCAGGCCCTGAAGAACAAGGAGGTGAAACGCATCATACTCACACGACCTGCTGTGGAAGCCGGTGAAAGCCTGGGTTTCCTGCCGGGTGACCTGAAAGAAAAGCTGGACCCTTATTTGCAGCCACTTTACGATGCCCTGCGCGACATGCTGCCCACCCAGCGCCTGCTTACCTACCTGGAAGACGGAACCATCGAGATCGCACCCCTTGCCTTCATGCGCGGCCGGACCCTCGACAATGCATTTGCCATCCTGGATGAAGCACAGAACTGCACACCCAGCCAACTAAAGATGTTCCTCACCCGCATGGGAAGAAGCTCAAAATTCATCGTTACCGGGGATGTTACCCAGATTGACCTGCCTCCCAAACAAAAATCAGGGCTGGTGCATGCATCCGGTATCCTCGAAAACATTAAGGGCATTAAAATTGTTTACCTGGATGAAAGCGATATAATCAGGCATAAGCTGGTCACAAGCATCATCTCAGCCTATGCAAAGAATAATATTAAATCATTGTAAAACAAAAACCACAGTTTATATGAAAAATGCAATTGTTGAAACAAACTTTAATTTACCCGGACAAAAAAGTGTTTATAAAGGCAAGGTCCGCGATGTTTACAACCTTGAGAACGACATCATGGTAATGCTGGCCACCGATCGGATTTCAGCTTTTGATGTTGTGCTTCCGAAAGGGATCCCTTACAAAGGGCAGGTGCTGAACCAGATCGCAGCCAAGTTCCTCGACGCAACCAAAGACATCGTACCCAACTGGAAAACGGCAACACCGGATCCAATGGTCACCGTTGGCAAAAGGTGTGAGCCTTTTAAAGTTGAGATGGTGATCCGCGGATACCTGACCGGACACGCCTGGCGTGAATACAAAAGCGGCAAACGGCAATTGTGCGGACTCCCGCTGCCCAATGGCATGATCGAAAACCAGAAATTCGACAAACCCATCATCACCCCAACCACCAAAGCAGAAGTGGGCCATGATGAAGATATTTCCCGCGAGGAGATCATCAAACAGGGTCTCGTGGATGAAAATGAATACAAACAGCTGGAAGAATATACATACGCCCTCTTCGAAAGAGGAACGCAAATGGCAGCCGAAAAAGGGCTTATCCTGGTAGATACCAAATATGAATTCGGAAAATATGATGGCAGGATCTACCTTCATCGATGAGATCCACACACCCGATTCAAGCCGCTATTTTTATAAAGATGGCTTTGAAGAAAGGCTCAAAAACGGGTGAAAAGCAAAAACAACTCTCCAAGGAATTCGTCCGTCAGTGGTTGATTGAAAACGGTTTCCAGGGTAAGGAAGGTCAGGAAATGCCCGTCATGCCCGATAGTTTTGTAAATTCCGTTAGCGAAAGATATATTGAGCTTTATGAAAAGATCACCGGTGAAAGATTTGAAAAAAAGGACGTTACCGATGTGGTGAACAGGGTTGAACAGAATATTTTGGAGTATTTGAAGTAATTGAATATTGTCTTTTTTATCTTTAAATGAATTTGAAAACAGATTTTGTATAATTTGCCGGTTTGTTTCAGATTGGATAAATATTCAGGACTATGATACCTTTTTCTCCTCCGCGGATCGACCAGAAGATAATTGATGAAGTCAATGACACTTTGCGTTCAGGCTGGATTACGACCGGACCGAAAACAAAGTTGTTTGAAAAAAAACTTACTGCATATGGCGGGCAAAAGTCAACGCTTTGTGTCAGTTCAGGGTCGGCCGGACTGGAGTTGATGCTTCGCTGGTTCGGGCTATCGGAAGGCGATGAAGTGATCCTGCCTGCATATACCTACGCTGCAACTGCCAATGTGATTATCCACTGCGGTAGCCAAACCGGTTTTTGTTGATGTGAACCCCGAGGATTTCAACATTTCAGTTGAGGCAGATAGAAAAGGTGATCACGGAAAAGACCAAAGTGATCATGCCCGTCGACCTGGGCGGTTATCCCTGTGATTACGATGCCATCAATGCGCTGGTGAGCAAAAAACAGATCAGAAATAAATTCAGGCCACCACGGAAGAACAGAGGAAGCTGGGCAGGATCCTGGTCCTTTCGGATGCAGCCCATTCTATCGGGGCGGTTTACAAAGGGCAAAAAACGGGAAAGCTGACCGATGTCACCGTGTATTCATTTCACGCCGTAAAGAATTTGACCACAGCCGAAGGCGGAGCGGTATGCCTGAACCTGCCCCGCCCTTTCGACAATGAGGCCCTTTACCATACATTAAATATCAAATCCCTGCATGGTCAATCAAAGGACGCACTTGCCAAGTTCAAGATCGGGAACTGGCGCTACGATGTGCTGGAAGCAGGTTATAAGTATAACATGACCGACATACAGGCGGCCATGGGACTGGTTGAACTGGAACGTTATGATGAGGATATGATCCCCAGGCGCAGGGAGATCTTTGGCCGCTATACCAGCGCATTTGAACAATATCCCTGGTTCCGGATCCCCCGCTATGAATCCCCGGAGCGGCGATCTTCCTATCACGCTTATTTGCTCAGGATTAAGAATATAACGGAAGAAATCCGCGACCGCATCATACAAGACGATCTTCGAAAAAAAAGTAGCTGTAAATGTGCATTTTGTACCGCTGCCAATGATGAGCTTTTATAAGAAGCTGGGATACAAAATCGAAGATTACCCGGTTTCATATGATAATTACAGCCGCGAGATCAGTCTGCCTGTTTATTATGACTTAAGGGATGAACAGGTGGACCAGGTGATCGATGCCGTAGTATCTTCGGTTGAAAAAAACATCCAGCAATGAAAAGGACCTTCGACCTGGTTTTTTCACTGGCCGGACTCATTGTCCTGAGTCCGCTCTTCCTGTTGCTTTCGGTCGCGATCCTGCTTGACAGCAAAGGGGGTGTATTTTTCAGGCAACAACGTGTGGGAAAAGATAATCGGGACTTCCAGCTCATCAAGTTCAGGACCATGCGCAGCGGTTCCGACAAGAAAGGTCTGCTGACCGTGGGCAACAGGGACAGCAGGATCACAAAAACCGGATACTTCCTCAGAAAGAGCAAGCTGGACGAATTGCCTCAGCTGATCAACATATTCAAAGGCGATATGAGTTTTGTCTGGGCCACGTCCGGAAGTCAGAAAATATGTGGCGCTTTACGATGAAGAACAACAAAAAGTGCTTTCTGTCAGACCCGGGCTTACAGATTATGCATCCATCGAATACATCAATGAAAGCGAGATCCTGGCCGCAGCCGATGATCCCGAAAAAACCTATATTGAAAAGATCATGCCCGCCAAGCTCAAACTGAATGCAAAATACATCCGTGAACAAAGCTTCTCAACCGACCTGAAGATCATCGCAAAAACAATTTCCCGGCTGTTTTAGCATATCCACCAGGACTGAGCAAATTACCAGATACTCACCACCAAATGACTACCAAATAACAAGTGGCCGCTGATACCAAGAATCACCATTCGCATCAACTACCAGTCCCATCACCTCAGGCCAAAACCTTCAGCAGCTTTTTCAACTCATCCATTTTATCGGTATTGCCTGATTTCTGATAGGCAAAGATCAGTTCGGTAAGCATCCTTCGCAGGATGCTGATATTATCACAGGGCTTGTAATACTTTTCCTTTTTCTTTATGCCGAGCTGTTTCACGTAAAGGTCGATCTCGTTCCGGGTAAAAACTGCCCCGTAATTGAAAGGATTAATGTAAAAGAGCACTTCTTCGCTGCTCACCGTAACAGTGCCTTCGGTGATCTCATCGGAATACGCCAGGATAAAATGCTTGGGCAGATCGACCCCGTAAATAGGAATCTTGAGGCTTTGCGCAACAATGATATACAGCACCCCAAGCGAGATGGGATTGCCTTTTTTGCTTTCCAGCAGGTTTTTCAGGTAGAAATTATCCGGTGCGTAGAAATTGCTTTTGTTGCCCGAAAACTTATGAATATCAAAGATGATGTGGTTGATCACTTTGATCTTTTCCAGGGCGGTGAGCTCGTTGTTCAGTTCCAGCCATACATCCTGGATGACCTGGGCCACTTCCCTGGACAATTTATCCTTGTCGATATCCGGATACTGGCACTGGGTAAGTAAAAGGAAGCCGGTGAGCAAATCCCGGGAATTGTTTTCTTTCCATTCGCTCATTTGCTCCAATATACCTTCAAACTGTATTTCCCTGATCAGATTTACTATCCTTCCCTGGATAAGGTTATCCAATGAGTTCTCCCAGGCATGCTCCAGGCTGGGTATGGCCTCCGGGCCATAAGTGTATATCTTTTCCCTGATCTGCCCGTAAATCCTTTCATCCGGATCATCCAGCAGGCGGATCAGTGCATTGAGTTCCTTATCGTTTGTATTTTTTACCATATCTGCTCCTCAATAATCAAAGAAAAACAATTTATCGCGCAAATGCAAATCCGGGTACATATAACAATTTCAACAAAGGGATGTTCGTAACATCTGCCGCACGGTCGTTGCAAACGTGTTTTTGGGTAGTAAATTTCAGGCACAAAAAAAACATTATGTCAAGAACAATCATCAGCATACTCTTGCTGACCCTTTTAAGCCTCCCGGAATCCCCTGGTCTGAAAGAGAACCAGAAGGAGTTCATCCTGGGCTTTGCTCCCAAAATATTTGAAGCCAATGAGAATATCAGCAAAACAAGGGCCAGGATCATTCAGATCAGGACGGAATTTAAAAGTACCGGCCGCCTGAGCAATGAGGAGGAAGTTTTCATCTCCAGGCTGTCAAAAAACTACGGCCTGAATACTTTCAAGCTGGATGATGAAAAGGATCATGATGCCCTGCTGGCAGAGATTAACGCTCTGCTGTTACGGGTCGACATCATCCCTCCGCGCCTGATCATGGCCCAGGCCATCATCGAATCAGGTTGGGGAAAATCCTATTTCGCAAAGCAAGCCAATAATTATTTTGGGGTACATTGCTACAACAAAGGTTGTGGCATTCCCCAAAAGGCGCACCCGATGCAGGATTTGAAGTAAAAAAATACCATGACCTGGAGGCGGGCATTGCCGATTATATGGATATTTTAAATTCTTATTCTGCCTACGAGGATTTCCGCAAGACCCGGGCTGAAATGCGAAAGAATTCTGAAAAGCTGGATCCTGTAAAACTGGCCGGAGCCCTGACGCATTATTCACAGAAAGGGGAGGCCTATGTTAAACTGATCCGGGAGATCATAGACGATTTCCTGCCGGAAGACCTTGCTGTCATGGTGCAATCAATGCAATAATAAAAATCAATGCGTTATGCGGTTTAATTTTGCAATTCAGTGGATGTCAGTCTGAGCGGAGTCGAAGACTGGGCCATTACACTTCGACTTCGCTCAGTGTGACCGTGACTATCAATGTGTTACACTCAAGCCGCACAGCCTCTTAAAAATCAATCAGACAGTTATTCTTTCGAGCACAGTATCGATCAGCTCTTCAATGGGCCGGGCAGGATTCTTACTGTAAAGCTCCTTTGCCCTGTTCGCAATAATCGCACAAACGGTGATGGCATTGTGGCCAAGTGCTTTTCCCAGCCCGTAGAGTGCAGATGTTTCCATCTCGAAATTGATGACCCGCAGATCATTGTATGAAAATCCTGCAATCTTTTCATTCAATCCGGAATATTTAGGGGGTAGCCTGAGAGAGCGGCCCTGCGGGGCATAAAAACCGGGAGCCGTGGCGGTGATCCCCTGGTACATCCCCTCCCCCAGCAGCTTCTGAAGTTCACTGCTTCCTTTTACCACATAGGGCCGGGGAAGCTTTGCCGGCCAGCCGGTACTTTCAATAAAGCGATCTGTAATATTCTGCTCCTGCACCTTATCAATGGCATCGTAATAATAGAACATCCCGTCCAGGCCCAGTCCGTGGGTGGCAAGCCCGAAGCTGTTAATGGGAATATCGGGTTGTATGGTTCCGGAAGTCCCAATCCGGATCAGGTTCAGCCTGCTGTGTTTTTCTTTTGGCATTCTTTTCCCGAAATCTATATTGACAAGAGCATCCAGTTCATTCAGCACAATATCTATATTGTCGGGCCCGATGCCGGTAGAGATTACACTCAGGCGCCTGCCATTCTTATAGCCAGTATGGGTGAACATTTCCCGGTTGTTCACCTTGTATTCAATTTTATCAAACCTGTCCGATATCTTTTCAACCCTGCCGGGATCACCCACCAGCAAAACAGTATCGGCCAGCTGCCCGGGACGCAGACTCAAATGATAAATACTCCCGTCGGGGTTGATGATCAATTGTGATTCCTTCAGCTTTTCCATCTTCCATTCAAATTCTGCAACAAACCTAAAAAAAATTTATCAGTAATTTTGTTAGCATGAAAACTGAGATCATAACCATAGGTGATGAGATCCTGATCGGGCAGATCGTGAACAGCAATGCTGCATGGCTGGGCGAGAAGATGAACAGCATCGGGATTGAGGTGGCGCAGATGAGGACCATCCCCGATAAACGAAAAGATATCCTTGAAGCCCTGGAAGCTTCATCAGGCAAGGCAGATATTATCCTGATCACCGGCGGTTTGGGCCCTACAAAGGATGATATCACCAAGCAGACCCTGGCCGAATATTTTCATACCGAACTCAAGGTGAACGAAAAGGCCCTGGAAGATATTGAGAAGCTATTCAGGGCCCGTGGGCTGGATATGAGCGAGCTCAACAGGAAGCAGGCTGAGATTCCAAAAAACTGCCTCCCCCTGAGGAACACAGAGGGAACAGCACCTGGAATGTGGTTCGAAGAAAACGGCTGCATCTATGTTTCCATGCCGGGTGTACCCTATGAAATGAAAAGCATGATCATGGATGAGGTGATTCCCAGACTCCGCTCCAGAATGGGCACTGATGCCATATACCAGAAAACAGTGCTGACCCAGGGCATAGGAGAATCCTGGCTTTCTGAGAAAATTGAAAACTGGGAAGATGCTCTTCCAGCTAACATCAAACTGGCCTACCTTCCCCAGCCCGGCATTGTGCGTTTGAGAATTACCGCAAGCGGGGATAATAAAAACGAACTTGAAAAGGAGGTTGAGCAGGAGATCGGAAAGCTTAAAGAAATCATCCCCGGTCTGATCTTCGGTTACGATGACGACACCCTGGAACAGGTGGTGGGAGAGATTCTGAAAGAAAAAGGAAAAAGCCTGGCAACTGCCGAAAGCTGCACGGGCGGCTATATCGCCCATCTGATTACCAGCATTGCCGGAAGTTCGGAATACTACACAGGTTCGGTAGTCTCATATGCCAACAGGATCAAAATTGAAGAACTGGGTGTAAGTCCCGGAGCCATCGAGAAACAGGGTGCAGTGAGCGAAACGGTGGTCAGGCAAATGGCGGAAGGTATCAAACAGAAATTCAAAACGAATTATGCCATCGCAACATCAGGCATTGCAGGACCTTCAGGTGGAAGCGAAGAAAAACCGGTAGGTACCACATGGATTGCGATCGCCACACCGGAAAAAGTGTTTGCCCGTAAATTCCAGTTTGGTGAACACCGGGGCCGCAACATACGCAAAACGGCAGTTCAGGCCCTGAACATGCTCCGGAAGGAACTGATCTAACCTGCATTATTCATGAAATAGCTTAATGTACTCAAATAATGCAGCTTAACCCCGGCTTGGATTTACCGATAAAATCGGGATCGCTTTTCTTAGTCGTCAGGATAATTCAGCATTCCACCTTTCAGGTTTATGAATTATCCGGGCTAACCATTTGCGCTTCAGTTTTCTAAATAATTTTGCCTGGCATGCGTAAAAAATTATCCATATTATTGGATATCTCATAAAAAATTCCGTTCTTTGCACCCCCGATTTTTAGAAATTGAAATACATCGAACAATGGCAAAGCTTTGTGAAATAACAGGAAAAGGAATGATGACAGGACACAAGGTGTCTCACTCAAATGTAAAGACCAAAAGGTGGTTTTACCCCAATCTGCATAAAAAGAAGTTTTACATTCCTGAAGAAGATAAGTGGATCACCCTGATCGTTTCTGCCGATGGCATCCGTACCATCAACAAGAAAGGTATTTTGAATGCAATGAAAGTTGCCAGGGAAAAAGGATACACCAAACAATAACATGGTTTTAATGATGGCTTGAACTGCCTGTATTTCTGTACAGGCAGTTTTTTTATGCCTGCAAGCCTCTGCCTGCAACACAGCAAAATAATCTTTGTTAACTTTCGTTAAATTCACTTAATACAATAGAAACAAAATTATCTTTGCGCATAATCAAACTTGATGCAATGCAAATGTTGCGAAAATCCCTTTCAGTAATTTTATTCGCTTTGGTCAGTATTTCGGTTTGTGCGCAATCTGATGAAAAACTGGTGCAGTTTTCAGGCGTCATTGTTACGAGCGACAGCATACAGCCCATTCCTTTTACAAACATCATCATAGCCAATACCAATCGGGGTACCGTAAGCGATTATTATGGTTATTTTTCCTTTGTGGCAAAAAAACTCGACACCATCGTTTTTTCGGCCATAGGTTTTAAAAAGGACACTTTCATGATCCCCGACACCATCACGGGCCAGTGGTATTCGCTGATACAGGTCATGCAAAGGGATACGGTCCTGCTCCGGGAAACCGTCATTTACCCCTGGCCCACCGTGGAACAGTTCAAAGAGGCATTTCTCAACCTGGATATCCCGGATGACGATATTGAGATTGCCCGCAAGAACCTGGATCCTGAAGAACTTGCCCGCAGAGCCGAAGACATGCGGATGAGCAGCCGCATGAATTACCAGAACTTCATTTATAAGGAAACAAGCAGATTGTATTATAACGGCCAAACACAGCCGATCTCCATCCTGAACCCCTTTGCCTGGGCACAGTTTATTAAAGCCTGGCGGGAAGGTAAGTTCAAGCGGGATAAGGACAACTAATTAATCAGAGAATGCCTGGAGTCAGAATTTTTGCAAGTATCATGTTACTGTTTGGGGCACTTAGCTCCCAGGCACAACAGGAAGGCGTGCTTTACGGGAAAATTACCGACAGCAAAGGCAGAAGCATTGAGCTGGCCAATATTTCGATCTCCGGTAAACCGGGCGGGACCACAAGCAACCAGAGAGGGGAATATGAATTAAAGGTTCCCGGTGGAAAAGAAGTTGTAGTCCTTGTATCCTTTATCGGTTATGAAAAGAAAAGCATTCCTGTTACCGTACCTCCCGGCTTGCGCAGGGAACTGAATATCGAAATAAAGCTGATGTCGACCGAACTGCCCGGCTTTGAGGTAAAAGACGAAAGGGTGAGGCAGACCAATTTCACCCGGATAGACCCGAAAGACGCAAAGGTTGTCCCAAGTATTTCCGGTGGAGTGGAAGATCTGATCAAAACCCTTCCGGGTGTGGCCTCCTCCAATGAACTGAGTTCGCAGTACTCGGTGCGTGGCGGGAACTTTGACGAAAACCTGGTGTATGTGAACGGCATTGAGATCTACCGCCCTTTCCTGATCAGGAGCGGACAGCAGGAAGGCCTCAGCTTCCTGAATTCAGACCTGGTCTCTTCCATACAATTCTCCGCCGGGGGATTTGATGCCAGGTATGGCGACAAAATGTCATCTGTGCTGGACATCAAATACAAAAGGCCGGTTGAATTCGGTGCATCCGCATCCGCCAGTTTGCTGGGAGCACAGGGTCATGTGGAAGGGATCTCCCGGAACAAGAAATTCACTTATCTCATGGGCCTGCGTTACCAGTCGAACCAGTATATCTTAAGTGGCTTGCAAACCGAAGGGGATTACAAACCCAATTTTACGGATGTACAGGCCCTGCTGAGTTATAAACTGAACCGGTACTGGAACCTGTCTTTCCTGGGAAATTATGCAAGAAATTCTTATCAGCTGGTTCCCAGTACGCGCACCACAAAATTCGGCACCATCAAAGAAGCCTATCAATTGAAGATCTATTTTGACGGGCAGGAAGTGGACAATTTTGAAACTTTTTTCGGGGCCCTGAGTGCCGAATACACTCCCAGCCCGAATCTGCAACTGAGGTTCACGAGTTCCGCTTTCAGGACTATCGAAAGCGAAACCTTCGACATACAGGGACAGTACTGGGTTGGCCGGCTGGAAACCAGTTTCGGCAACGAACAATTCGGCGATGTGGTGGAAGCCCAGGGAGTGGGCACCTACCTGGACCATGCAAGGAATAACCTCCATGCCACTGTGATGAATGCGCAGCACAGGGGAACGTATAATTTCAGGAACCAGATCCTGCAATGGGGGCTCAAACTACAGCACGAGATCATCGATGATAAACTGAACGAATGGGAAATGGTGGATTCGGCAGGCTTTACCATTCCCAAACCTCCTGATTCGATCGGAAGCTCCAACCCGCCCCATCCCGAGTTGATTCTGAATGATGTGGTAAAGACCGATATTGATATCAGCTCGAACCGGTATACAGGTTTTGTCCAGAATACCTGGGAATATGCAGGGTATAAGGCCGACAAATCCCTCACCCTGGGCATACGCTTCAACTATTGGGATTTTAATGAGCAATTCCTGCTCAGCCCAAGGGCATCTTTTTCCATTCAACCAAACTGGGCACGGGATGTGCTGTTTCGCTTTGCTGCAGGCTATTATTACCAGCCGCCCTTTTACAAAGAATTGCGTGACCTGGACGGAAACCTGAACAGGGATATCCTGGCCCAGAAATCCATTCATTTTGTCGCCGGGGCCGATTATAACTTCTTTGCCTGGTCGAGGCCCTTCAAATTAACCGGTGAACTTTATTACAAATACCTGGATGACCTCATCCCTTACGAGGTGGACAATGTAAGGATCCGTTATTATGCCGACAACAATGCCCATGGTTATGCCACCGGCGTCGATCTGAAGATCAATGGCGAGTTTGTGAAAGGTGTGGAATCCTGGGCCAGCCTGTCAGTAATGAAGACTGCAGAAGACATTGAGGATGATTTTTACTATGAATATTATAACAGTGATGGTGAACGGATCATCCCGGGATTTACAGAAAACAAGGCCATTGCCGACAGCACCCGTTTTGAACCGGGCTTTATTCCCCGCCCCACCGACCAGCGCATCACCTTCAGCATGTTCTTTCAGGATTACCTGCCCAACAATCCAACGTATAAAGTGCACCTGAAACTGATCTATGGCAGCCGCCTGCCATTTGGTCCTCCGAATTCACCCAAACACGAACACACTCTGCGCATCCCCCCTTACCGCAGGGTTGATATCGGGTTCTCCAAACAGATCATCGGCGAAAATACCAGGCGACACGCAAAAGGATTTTTCAGTCATTTCGAATCCCTCTGGATCACCGCCGAAGTTTTCAACCTCCTTCAAATCAACAATACGGTTTCCTATATCTGGGTCAAAGATGTGAACAACCGCGAATATGCCGTTCCGAATTATCTGACGCCAAGGCAGCTGAATATCCGGATTGTGGCTGTTTTTTAGTGGGTGATTGGTGTATTAGTCTAATCGTTTATTGGTGAATTGGTCCCGGCTTTCAGCCAAGTATCTTCGTCCGTAAGTAGAACGGGATTAATTAGTTGACTTTATGGTTTGAAGACGGAAGACGGAAGACGGAAGACGGAAGACGAAGACGGAAGACGGGAGTCGGAAGACGGAAGTCGGAAGACGGAAGACGGAAGTCGGAAGTCGGGAGTCGGAAGTCGGAGACGGGATGACCAATGACCAGTGACCAATGACCAATGACCAGTGACCAATGACCAATGACCAATGACCAATGACCAATAACCAATGACCAATGACCAATGACCAAGTTTCCAACATCCAGCTTCCATAATCCTGCCATATTTTCACTAAACATTCTTGGAACAATATTTGTTATTTATATGCAGTCTAAATTAATTTAAGAACTTAATCTAAAAAATAGCAATATGCATACAAAAGTAAAAGACGCAAAATTCATTGATTTACCATACGCATACGATGCACTGGAACCCCATATCGATGCAAGAACGATGGAGATCCATCACAGCAAGCATCACAAAGCATATTATGATAAAATGATGGCTGCCGTGGAAGGCACCGAAATGGCCGACCTGACACTGGAAGACCTTTTCACCAACATCAGTAAATTCCCGACAGGTGTGAGGAACAATGCCGGCGGTTATGTGAACCACGATTTGTTCTGGAACGTGATGTCAGCAGATGGAGGAGGACAGCCTTCCGGCAAATTGGCAGATGCCATCAATGAGAAATTCGGTTCATTCGAAAAATTCCAGGAAACATTCAACAATGCAGCTGCAACCCGTTTCGGAAGCGGTTGGGCCTGGCTTGTGGCAAAAGATGGCAAAGTGGATATTTGCTCAACGGCCAATCAGGACAACCCTTTGATGGATGTTGCTGATTGCGCCGGAACCCCAATTCTTGGCTTAGATGTCTGGGAACATGCTTATTATCTCAAGTACCAGAACAAAAGGCCCGATTACATCAATGCTTTCTGGAATGTAATCGATTGGAAAAACGTAGAAAAAAACTTCGACGAGGCAACCAATGCATAATTGCCCTGTCTAAAGAATTGAATATACGAAACACAATAAAACTTCATTGATTTCGTAAGTTCAATACATGCCTATCTTAAAGCATAAGATGGTCTGTTTAATGGTTAGAAAGCCGGCGACGCACACCCGCCGGCTTTTGTTTTTTTTGAGATACTTGAAACAAAAAAACCGGTCCCCGAAAATTTCGGAACCGGTTTTTTTTTGGATATTTCTTCTCTGATTATCCGAAAGAAAGAATTGACTTTTTAATGACCTCAACAGCCTCCATGATCTGATCCTTTGTAATGACCAGCGGAGGTGCAAAGCGGATGATGTGATCATGGGTAGGCTTCGCCAGCAGTCCGTTCTCTGCCATTTTCACACAAACATCCCAGGCCGTTTTGTTGCCTTTGGGCTTGATCACCACTGCATTCAGCAGGCCTTTACCGCGAACCAACTCGATCATATCCGAATCGATCTTTTTCAATTCACTTCTGAAAAGCTCACCCAGCTCGGTAGCTCTTTCAGCGAGTTTTTCATCCTTAACAACCTTGAGCGCTTCAACAGCTACCCTGGCTGCAACGGGGTTCCCGCCAAATGTGGAACCATGCTGCCCGGGTTTGATCACCAGCATGATGTCATCGTCAGCCAGCACAGCAGATACAGGGTAAACACCACCGGAAAGGGCTTTTCCGAGGATCAGGATATCAGGGCGCACGCCCTCGTGATCACAGGCAAGCAACTTACCCGTGCGGGCAATGCCGGTCTGTACTTCATCGGCAATGAAAAGTACATTTTTCGCTTTACATAATTCATAAGCTTTTTTGAGGTAACCGTCTTCCGGCACATAAACACCGGCTTCACCCTGTATGGGTTCAACCAGGAATCCCGCTACATTGGGATCTTCCAGTTCTTTTTCGAGTGCATCAATATCATTATAGGGGATGGTGACAAATCCGGGTGTATAAGGTCCGAAACCGCCCCTGGCATCAGGATCGGTCGACATGGAGATAATGGTGATGGTACGCCCGTGGAAGTTTTGCTCACAAACGATGATTTTGGCCTCGTTCTCAGGAATGCCTTTTTTGTCATAAGCCCACTTGCGGCAGATCTTCAGTGCCGTTTCATCGGCTTCCGCCCCGGTATTCATCGGCAATATCTTGTCATATCCGAAATATTCGGTAATAAATTTCTCATACGGCCCCAGCACATCATTGAAAAAGGCGCGTGAAGTCAGGGTGAGCTTGTTGGCCTGCTCGGTCAGTGCACCGATTATACGGGGATGGCAGTGCCCCTGGTTTACTGCTGAATAGGCTGAAAGAAAATCAAAATATTGTTTCCCTTCAACATCCCACATGTACACACCTTCTCCTTTTGATAATACCACCGGTAAGGGGTGATAATTGTGTGCACCATACTTGTCTTCCAACTGCATTGCCTTTTGTGAAGTCATTTTTTCTGTGTCTGACATAATGTTTTAAGATTTTGATTATTAAACAATAAGCTTTACAAAGATACGGAATTTACTTCAGAATATGGCCGGACGGCCCGGTGAATTTGGGAATCTGGCATCCACTTGATTACAAAAGGTGCCTGAAAGGAAGCAATAACCATTCGAAGAAGCGGTTGATCCTGGGGCGCCGCAACCAGTGTTCGTAATCAAATTCCTCGCAGTTCTGCATGGTTTTGGCAATGTGATCGGTGAACTGCACAATGATCTTGGGCATACGTCCGATAAGAACGATCTCATACATATACCGGAAACTCCGAGATAGTCGAAATTGGCCGAACCGATCGAAAAAACCTTGCTGTCGATCATCAAGGCCTTTGCATGAAGATTGTGAGGCAGGTAATACAAAATCTTGATACCACTTTTGCACAGGGGTCCCAGGTATTTGTTCCGGAGAATATCAACAAGCCCTACATCCGAATGCTTGGGAATGATGACCTTCACATCCACTCCCGCCTGGAAGCATCACTCAGGGCTTTTCTCAGGAGGAAACCGGGCAGGAAATACGGTGTTTCGATCACAATATTCTCACGGGCTTTTTTGATCAGCTGAATATAACGCTTGCTGATCCGCTTCAGGGTGATGGAAGGCACGTCGCGAATGATCTCAAAGGATTCGTGCTTGATCATCCGGGTGAAACGCATCTTGTCGAATACATATTTGTTATAGATCCGGAAATCCTGTTTGAAAACCTGCTTGAATGCTTCGGCTATATTCCCTTCCATTCGCAAGACCAGTTCCCGCCAGTTCAGGTTGTAATCGGTGAGGTTGGAAGAACCCACGTAGGTGATGCAGTCGTCGATGATCATGATCTTGCGGTGGTTGCGGCGGTGACTTCGCGTGAAGAAATCGAAATTGAATTTGATCTTCTCAAAAAAACGTACATCTCCACCGGCCTGGGACAAGTGGTAAAAAAAACTTTCAGACACCGAACCGGAGCCCCAGGAATCAAGCAGCATCTTTACCTGCACACCCTGCCTGGCTTTTTCCGTAAGCGCATCGCGAAACTTTACCCCGATGGAATCGTTATTAATGCGGTAGGTTTCAATGCATATGCTCTCCTTTTGCGTTCTCAATATCATCCAGCATGGCTGTGTAATACCGGAAAGGATCATCAAACAACTGATATGGTCTTTTTATATTTTTCATAGAGATCGCATCATCATCCTTTCAAATGGAAAATCAAGATAAGCAAAATCACCATTTCAAAAATAACATCTATCCTGAGAACTATTGAAAAATCCGAAAAAAAAATACATTTTGGGCAACTTTTTTCTTTCCGGCTTAAGATGAAGATATTGCAATTAATTTTTACTGAAGGGCCGACAGCCGATTTTAGATTCTTTTTAAATAGCATCAGTATTTGTATCTTTGTCTGATAAAACCTGAGGTATGATAAAATCAATGACCGGCTACGGGAAAGCAGTACTGGAGCTTCCTGCGAAAAAAATAACCATCGAGATAAAAACACTGAACAGTAAACAGATCGACATAAACACGCGCATTCCCGGGATTTTCAAAGAAAAAGAACTGGATATCAGATCGCTGATCTCAAGCCAGCTTGAAAGAGGTAAAATTGATTTTAACATTTACCTGGAAAATACGGCGAGGAAACCATATACACCATCAACAAAAAACTGGCAAAAGCCTATTATGAGGACCTCAAGGAGCTGGCACAGGAGATCAACCAGCATAATTTCTCCAGCTATCTGCCCGTGGTGCTCAAAATGCCTGAAGTTTTGCGTCCGGAGATCGAAGAACTGAAAGAAGATGAATGGAAGCAGATCGAACGCACCATTGTTGATGCCCTGATACAGGTGGATGAATACCGCACCGGGGAGGGCAAGACCCTGGAAAAAGACTTTGTTAAAAGGACCAACAACATCAGTGTCCTGCTGGAAGATATCACACCTTTTGAGAAAAACCGCATGGACACTTACCGGCAACGGATCAACAAAAACCTGACAGAATTTCTGGAGCAAAACCAGGTGGATAAGAACCGCTTCGAACAGGAACTGATCTATTACATGGAAAAACTGGATGTTACGGAAGAAAAGGTCAGGCTGAAGAATCATTGCGAATATTTCCTGGAAACCCTCCAGGAGCCGGTATCTTCAGGCAGGAAACTCTCTTTCATCAGCCAGGAGATGGGCCGGGAGATCAATACCCTGGGATCTAAAGCCAATGATGCAGACATGCAACGCATCGTGGTAAAAATGAAAGATGAGCTGGAAAAGATCAAAGAGCAACTTTATAATATTCTTTCAAATGAGGCAGGGCAAGCTCATCATCATATCGGCTCCCTCCGGGGCAGGGAAAACAAGTATCGTGAAAGAGCTTCTCTGTACAGATCTTAATCTTGAATTCTCCGTTTCAGCCTGCTCACGCGAAAAACGAAAAGGCGAAGTAGATGGCAAGGATTATTATTTTATGCGTTCCAGAAGAATTCAGGGAGAAGATCCGGAATGAGGAATTCGTTGAATGGGAAGAAGTTTACAAAGATCATTTTTACGGGACACTAGAAAGCGAGGTAGAAAAGATTCGCAAGGCGGGGAAAATGTTAATCTTTGATGTGGATGTGGTTGGTGGCCTGAACATCAAAAAACTCTATGGGGATAAAGCACTGGCCATCTTTATCAAACCTCCCTCCGAAGCTGTGTTAAAGGAAAGATTACGAAAAAGGAACACCGAGAGTGAAGAAAAACTGGCCATGAGGATCAACAAGGCCAGGAAGGAATTGAAAAAAGCGGATAATTTTGATACCATCATCGTTAATGACGAACTTCCGCGGGCAATTGAGGAAACGAAGCATGCCATCCGGGAATTCTTAAAAAACTGATTTATGGAAAATGTACCTGCAAAATACAAAGCGGTTGTATTGCCCGATTACAATCCCAATGTGATCCGGGCCATGCTCACAATCAAAATCAGAAGAAAAGGCCATTCCTGAACTGCAAGATGATCAGGTGCTGGTCAAGATGGAAGCAGCACCCATCAATCCCTCGGATATTGCCTTTATGCAAGGAGGCTACAACATCAAAAAGACCACCCCCTGTGTGCCGGGCTTCGAAGGGACCGGCGTGGTGGTAAAGGCCGGAGATGATACGGAAGCACGGCAGCTCCTCGCTAAAAAAGTGAGTTGCTTTAGCCAGCAGGATGCAGACGGAACCTGGGCGGAATACTTCATAACAAGGGCGCAGGATTGTATCCCGCTCAATGAACATATGCCCAGTCGAGCAGGCCGCCTGTTTTGCGATCAACCCACTCACAGCTTATGGCCTTTACGAATCAGCCCGGCTGAATAAAAGCAGGGCCATTATCCAGAATGCTGCCGGCAGCCAGGTATGCAACTACATCCGGAAAATGGCAGCCATGTCGGATATGGAAGTGATCGACGTTGTGAGGAAAAAGGAAACGCTTGCAAAACTCAAAGCAAGCGGAAGCAAACATGTGTTGCTCTCGGAAGAGGAGGATTTCGGGGGAAAACTCCGCGACCTCGCCCACCTGCTCAATGCCACCACAGCCTTTGATGCAGTGGGCGGAGAAATGAGTGGCAGTTTGTACAATGCCATGCCGGCATCAAGCAAAGTGATCGTATACGGAGGCCTCTCCGGTAAAGCCATCGGCAACATCGATGTGCTGCATGTCATTTTCAAAAACAAAAGCCTTGGCGGGTTTAACCTGAATGACTGGCTTGCTACAAAAACAGAAGAACATTTCCGGCAGATCGCCGAAGAAGTGCAGGATATGTTCATCCGACAGGAATTGAAGACCGAAATACAGGCTTCCTATAAGTTTGAAGCGATCAAAGAAGGCCTCAAACAATACCTGGGCAATATGTCGGGTGGTAAAATATTATTAACACCGTAATGGATCAGAAAAAGAAAAAAACCGGTCTTTTCTTCGGATCATTCAATCCCATTCACATGGGCCATATGATGATCGCCAATTATATGGTCGGGTTGACCGACCTGAAGGACATATGGTTTGTCATCTCCCCCCACAATCCTTTAAAAAAGAAAAGCAGCCTGCTGGCCGGCCACCACCGCTATTACATGGTGCAACTGGCCGTGGAAGATCGATGCCCGTTTCCGGGCTTCTAACATTGAATTCGATATGCCGCAACCTTCTTACACCATCGACACCCTCACCTACCTGCGGGAAAAATATCCGGATCATGAATTCGTGCTGATCGCCGGGACGGATAATTTCGCCAGCTTTCATAAATGGAAAAATTACCAGGCCTTGCTTGACCTTTACCGGATATATGTTTACCCCAGGCCTGGTTCAGATCTCGGAGAATACAAAGATCATCCCAACATCAAACGCATTTCCGCCCCCATGGTGGAATATCTTCCAGTTTCATCCGCAAAGCGGTAAAAGCAAAACTGGACATTCGCTATTTCCTGCCGGCAAAAGTTTATGAGCATATTTTGGATATGCATTTTTATGAATGATCCTTCGACTTCGCTTCTCAGAGTAACTTTGTTATACAAAGGACCAGTGGGTCACCCCGAGCAAAGCCGAGGGGTATTTGATTACATTTCTGTTGCTTTACAAAAACCAAACATAAATTATTAAATTTTTAATGGGCGGAAAGATCAAGCAAATGACCTTCATTCGGTTCAAGCTTTCAAAAACATGAATCTATATCAACACACAATTGTTGATAAATTAACTCAGCCCAATTTTTATATTTAAAAAATTGTATGTACATTTGTAGCGGACATTATGGTTTGGTTTGGTTTGTTATTGATGTCCATTACCTATTTTACTTATTCAACAAGAATGGAAGGCGCGGCTGCTAAGCCGGGCCTTTTTCTTTTATGCCTGAAAAACTTTTGGAAGAACATGAAGAATGACTATCTATTGTTTATATTGAATATATTAGGGAGTGACGAACTTAGGTAGTTAGATTACCGGGTAATTATCTCATTCAGTAATGGTGTCTCATCTTCACCACCATAAGGTTTGCCGGTGTAAACAAAACCGGCTGCATAATCTGTTGTTGTGCTTGTGCTTTCGTTGTAGATCACTTTTGAGTTTTGAGCCGTTGGTTGTGTAAAGATATGAAATTACCGTTCCATCAGCAAAGTTTATTAGTTCCGGAAGATTCAGAAAATTGTATGTAATATTAGTAATGCCTTTGTTCGCGTCTGATTTCACATTGGCATTTGCATCATAAGAATACTCTTCACTTCCCTCGGCTCCATTGTCCCTGAAATCATTGCTATTGAATGTAAAGTCAGGAACATTGTCATTAACACTTTGCAGTTTATTCCCTGAATCATAGGAATAATCCAAATCATCCATGGCTCCGAATTGAGCAGGGCCATCACCCGGATACGTTCTCAGGCCGTTTCTTTTAAGGCTTTGGATATTTCCGTTGTAATCGTAAGAAATCCCGTATACATCGAAATCCGATTTATCAACCCATGATCCTGAAATGTCCTCTCCATAATTGGCACCCAGAACTCTGTTCAGCTTATCATAGGCAAAATGCATATGCCCTTACCCCTTCATTTTCTGCCCCCTGCCAGCGCATTCCTGAGATGTTTCCATTGTACAGATTATCACCGGTTCACCACCAATATTAGGTGGGGAATAAGAATGGTTCAGGTTCACCGAAAACACCTATGGAATTCAAAATATGTATAACTTAAATGCGCATTACAGTAGCCTTATTGTGAAAAAAAATAAGAATAATGAAAGCGAAAAATAGACAACAATCAGGGGATGAAAAGATATTTGTATTTTTCAAGTCGGTCACATTTCTCATTTATGATTTCAATTCTTCTATGATATATCTTCCTTAGCATTATGTTTGTAGCACCAACTATCATAATTACTATAACAAAAAGCTCAATTGGACTTATTTCATTCTTCTCATTCAATACCTTACCAGTCAAATAGAGTAACACTGAAACCAAAATAAATGATATAGGAAAAGCAGTCGCCCCAAGAATACTACCAATCAATTGATTTTGTTTTGCATTTCTTAAAAAAATATAATAAGAGATGATAATGAAATCTAAAATAAACATAGCTTAATTATTCATATAAAACCTTTTTCCCCAATCGTCTGACCAATTATTAATACAATCTCCTAATCCTACAACTGCAACAATTCCGTAAACAGTCCCGCCAACAACAATACCTGCGGCAACAAATGGTGCTTCCAACTGTTATTGCAATTCCACTAGCGACTGTAACACCAATGGCAATTGATACATCAACAATGGTTGAAGTATTGGCATTACCAGTCTTATACTCATAATAAAGCGATACCTGTTGTTAATCCTAATCCAAATATAGCAGTACCTGTTCCAATGTTTTTTAATGCCTTAATACCTTGTAGAGCTTTAGCAGTTCCTCTTACACTACTGATTTCATCAGCTATTGTTAATGACGCAGATGCAGCAAATAAACCATTTATTCCATTTACTCCACTTAATCCATTTGATACATCTTGATTGAACAGACCAAAACTCACTCCCTTCAACAGAAGAAATGCTTTCGGCAAAATCATTAATATCGCCACTAAAATACTCCCAATAGCCTAAGCTAACAAAAGAAGAAACCTGAGAACTTGCACCTGGTTCATAAGATGTCACTAAACCTGGAGATTCATCATAGGTAGAAAAACCATATACCCAATGGTGTGTTTCATCATCGTACACGGTAGCTCCTAATGTCCCATATTGATAGCTAGAAGAAAATCTTATTGCATTAGTATAAATGCTTTTCCATTGGGTAAAACTGAGATTTGTATAACCCTTATTATAAGCTTCTTTCCATCTCTGGTAATCCTCATCATTAATATATTTTATTGATTCATTATGGGTTTCCCAAGCAGTATGCGTTCAGTTTAAGCCCTGTCCATAAAACTTCCTTCCAAAATTATTATGTCCAAAGGCCTGACCTCCTGAGTTGTGGCCAAACATAGCTCTGTACAGTCCATTTGGGTCTATAAAGTTAATTGGATTATTCTTTGACATAGGCAAACGGACTCGAAGACAAATACTTCTCCGCCAAAGCATCCACCACATGCCACCGCCCAATTTGTGGATCGTACCTGCGGAAACCATAATCGTACCAGCGCAAGCCGGCTTCGTCGTCCAGCTCTTTGCCGTTGTATTTAAAGCGGTTGTGTTGTGTAGCTGTAAACCCAAGTCCGCCATAAGTAAGGCCGAAGGGATAATAATGATTTTCTTGTACCACTTCTGCATCTCCATCGGAATTGTTATCTGCAAACACAACACGTACATTGCCCAGGTGGTCTGTCAGAAAACCTTCCCGGTCAAATTTCCCGCTTTGTTCGTTGTAGAGCATGCGGCCTTCTTCTATGCCGGCAAACTGCAGCTCGTTGTCGGTGTAAACAAAACCGGCTGCGTAATCTGTTGTTGTGCTTGTGCTTCCGTTGTCGATCACTTTTTGAGTTTTGAGCCGTTGGTTGTGTAAAGATATGAAAATAGTATTCTATTGGATTAAATCCGAATTATTAGGAATAAAGCCAGCCAATTTTACTTGATTCACTTGCACAAATTTTCCCATTCTCAATATGAAATTTTTTCACTAATTGAATCAGGATGTATCTTCCTTATAATAAAATCACTGGAATCAAAATTATAATGGATAATCCTATAATCTGGGTCAATTTTATTCTCTGTTATCAAAGTCGCTTACCTTTGTGATTCCATTATTAAATCCCACAACTCTATACGTCGAACTATAAAGCACACTATTGAAGGGATCAGTCATCATCACATAGCACACCGATTATAATTCTATCTGAATTATCATTAAATGAATGAAATGATTTGATTTTGTTTATTAACTCTGAATTTTTTGACTTTATAATAACATAATATTCATTCCATTTATAATAACCAATTGGGTTTACTTCAAAAAATTCAGACTTACTATAGATATAACTTTGATCGAAAAATTTAATTTAGCACTTTTTCTAGGTTTTGGTCAACAATGTTAATTACAAATACAACATGTCTATTAAGAGCTTTTTGCCTGTCGAGGGAGTCAATAAAATCATTTATATGGAGTTGAATAAAGACTGTCAATATCAGATATACAATTCTTATTGCCATTGAGTTTTTGTGCGAAACAGCAAACTACATTAGTAGCAAAAAAAAATAATAAGACTAGTTTATATATTTTTCATATTTTACATATTGGTTAATACGGAATATCTGTGATTTCTATGGTAGTGCAATTATAATCACCGGTCCATGTTTTCGTTATATAACGAATTAGGTGGTTTTATATCTCCCAATCTTGACATTGCAACTTTCAGTGTTTAAGTAGCTGATACTATTTTATAGTATTGAATAAATTAGAAAATAATACACAATAGATATAATGATAATCAGATTGAAAGCAATTAATCGCTTAACCCAATCATTAAAAAAAGGATTGAAAACACTATAATTAATAATAAAAAGTAATTTGATGATTCAATACCTTTATACTAAAGGATCTTTTAAATACACAAATGTGAATGTTATTAAAAGTATTATTGAAATAGAGTACATAGTTATCTTAAAACCAAGCTTTTGTTTCATACTATTTATGGAATTGTGGTATGATGTAGTAGTTTTCCCTCACCAGTATAAAAATCAATGACATTTACAGGATAGAACGATCCCCAAATACTTGTTTCAACAACTCGAAGTCCACTATCATTACCGATATTATTATATTTTTGTTCAATGTAACTCCATTCAACGTTTTTTAAATACATACAAGTAGATGCTAATAAACCAGCAGGTGGAACAATAGCTGACCACATTCCAAGATGTGTTGTAATACTTTGTACTCCATTTAAATAGTCTAATGTGTTATCATGATCTAATATCATCTCGATAACTAAACTATTTATTCCGTGTACAACGGCTCGCTACTTCATATTCAAGGTTTTCAATACTTTCTAACTCACTAATTATTTCATCATAATCTTCATTTCCAACAAAGTTATACTCAAAACTTTTGTTCGGATACTTTTCTCTATAATCTGTTAAGATGTAAAGCAAAACCTCATAGTCCGATTTAGGATCCGCTTGAAAGTTTAATATTTAATGTTAGCTCATCTCCTTCTACTGAATGACTCCAAGTGGCTTCGGGTGTCCCAGCAATTTCATTAACTACTTCTTGGAATTCCCTTTGCCGCTTGTAAGTTGTTAAATGATACTGCATTGCCTGCATCAAATTCAGCTCTCCAATCATCAAAATACTTATCTCCAGCATGATGTAAATGTGCGTCTGAATAAACCATCCAATTATCATGGGTAGTGTTACTGCCGGGTCCATAATAATATCTTCCAAAATTATTATGTCCAAAGGCCTGACCTCCTGAGTTGTGGCCAAACATAAGCTCTGTACAGTCCATTTGGATCAATAAAATTAATTGGATTATTCTTGACATAGGCAAACGGACTCGAAGACAAATACTTTCTCCGCCAAAGCATCCACCACATGCCACCTGCCAATTTGCGGATCATACCTGCGGAAACCATAGTCGTACCAGCGCAAGCCGGCTTCGTCATCCAGCTCTTTGTCGTTGTATTTAAAGCGGTTGTGTTGTGTGGCTGTAAACACCAGAGTCCGCCATAAGTAAGGCCGAAGGGATAGTAATGATTTTCTTGTACCACTTCTGCCTCTCCATCGGAATTGTTATCGGCAAACACAACACGTACATTGCCCAAGTGATCCGTCAAGAAACCTTCGCGGTCAAATTCTCCACTTTGTTCATTGTAAAGCATGCGACCTTCTTCTATACCGGCAAACTGCAAGTTATTGCTAATGTAAACAAAACCGGCTGTGTAATCCGTTGTTGTGCTTGTGCTTCCGTTGTCGATCACTTTTTCGAGTTTTGAGCCGTTGGCAGTGTAAAGATATGAAATTACTGTTCCATCAGCAAAGTTTATTAGTTTCCGGAAGATTCAGAAAATTGTATGTAATATTAGTAATGCCTTTGTTCGCGTCTGATTTCACATTGGCATTTGCATCATAAGAATACTCTTCACTTCCCTCGGCTCCATTATCCCTGAAATCGTTGCTATTGAATGTAAAGTCGGGAATATCGTCATTGACACTTTGCAGTTTATTTCCCTGAATCATAAGAATAGTTCAAATCATCCATGGCTCCGAATTGAGCCGGACCATCACCCGGGTCCGTTCTCAGGCCGTTTCTTTTAAGGCTTTGGATATTTCCGTTGTAATGCGTAAAAATTCCCATATACATCGAAATCCGATTTATCAACCCATGATCCAGAAATGTCCTCTCCATAATTGGCACCCAGAACTCTGTTCAGCTTATCATAGGCAAATGCATATGCCCTTACCCCTTCATTTTCTGCCCCTTGCCAGCGCATTCCTGAGATGTTTCCATTGTACTGGTTATCACCTCCAAGGGCATCCAGATCCTGGATGTTTTCGTACAACAAATCCTCCCCGAACAAATCGGATTGATCTTCGTTGAAATAAACAATGGATGAATGTTTTTTGAAAAACTCACTTACCTTAGTCCAATGCGGTAATTTCAGGTTGTATCTAAATACCCCTGGTCCTTCAACTGACTCCTAACCTCATCCTGTATAAAGTTTGTGATGACAGCTTGCTCATCGTCTTCATCAAATTCAATTGATTGCCAAGTTGAAAACCAAGCTATCGGACTCATGTCTTTTAATAGAAGCATATCCAGAGAATCAACCACCCGATCATTGATCTCAATAACTTCTGTTTCGTTAACACTTAGGGTTCTTGTATATTCAGGTTCATTGATGTTGGCAATGATCAGTTGCTTTTTGTCGCTCAATTCAACAAACAACATATTAACATCCCTTTCCGAAATTTCCTCGGAAACTTTGATTTTAATTGTATCCAATTGCATACCTACTACTACCTCATCCGGTTCCAGTTCCGTGTCAAAATCAATGATCTTATTGCTGTTGTATAAGTTACTTTGGTTGATGTTGGTTAGCAAACCCTAACATTTATTTGTAATCGACAAGATTGCAAATATTCCTCATCACCGTAAGAAAAGAGGTTTTTTTCAACCAACTGCCCAAGTTCGTTGTAACTTTTTCGAATACATTACAAAGGGAGTATTGTTGTCAATGGCGTATTTGAGGGTCAGGTCACGTCCTGCCTGGTCATATTCCCAATATCTTTGCTCAAGAATGGTTTTCTCATTTGCATCCTGGTAATCCGTAATATGGCGGGATTCGTTTCTTTGTATTCTTCCATCAAACAAAACATCCATATCAACTACATCTCTTCCGTTCAACTGGTTATCCGAAATGGTCTGAATAACTCTTTCCATATTTATCATAGCAATTTACCGTATTCAACCATTGTGCAGGATCCGCAGTTCAGTATTTTTACTTTGGTAGCTGTAAGTCGTCCTCGATTTCTGTCAAATGGCCTTTGTTCCTTAAACGCATCATTACTACATAAGAATAATCATTGTTTTCATCAAAACTGTAATCATCATAATAGTTAACCTTTCATACTTCAACATTTGATTGAAGGGCGGAGGGATAAGATACATTGGTAGAAGCATGGGGGTGTTGTGCGTCCTTTTCAACGCTTGTTCGTAGCAATCTGCACCTGAAACCTGGTAATAATCCATTACCTCGTTGCTTGCCGCAACCTGATCAGAAGAATTCAACACCTGTAAACCAGTTCGAATCAACCTGTCATGAACATCATATTTGTAAAAAACCCACTTTGCTTGTTGTCTGAGATTTCCATCCCTGGCTAGTACAAGGCGGTCTTCTGTTCATCATAAACAAAAAACTCAGCTTCTTTTCCAGGCACTCGCTTCAATATTAGTCGCTTTTTTTCATCGTATTCGTAATAATAAATATTGGCTTTTGCCAGTTCGGTGTTGATATTGAATCCATTTGATAGCTCAGTAAGTTTTAGGGAGGTATTACACATCTCAGCAATCCAAAATCATCGTATACAAAATAGGTATGTAAAAAGGTATTCTCATCCAGCAATTCAACAGTTGTGATGAGTTTTCCATTGCATCAGTAAATTTATGGATTTTTTTACCATCCCTGATCACTACTTCAGCTTTTTGAACAATTTTTCCTGCTGTGTACAAACCATCATTGTCAATGCTGTTTGTACTTTGGTTAAAGGAAAATCTTGTCACTTGCATAACTACCATTCATTGTATAAGTGTTGTCTATTGTATGGCCTTGTTCAGGCTGATGAGAATATCCAGGAGCTCCCGAACTTAACAATCTATTGTAAGGGCTTTTTTCGGTATTCGGTTTTTTGGTAAGGAAGAGAGTATGTGATATTTTGGGGGTTTCACTGTAAAAGTCAGGGATATTCGTATTAATTGACTGGCTTTGATTGATAAAAGAACCCTCGGTATGTTCGGTATATGGCAGATAAACAGTTGTTTGTTTACCATATTCATCATAAACAGGATCAGCCACAAGATCTTTCATGGTAGGGAAAATTGTCGTTGTATATTCAACTGCAGCCTGTTAAGACCATCAGTAATATCTGACATTTTCACTAACCTGGTAGGCATTGTACTCTTCATTGGCAAGATCAGCTTCGGAAACACCTTCAACTTTAACACTTTGCTGATGAATGTAATTTTCAGAAGAGGTCTGTGAAAACGTAACAACGCTTGGAAAAATGAGGGCAAGAATTAATTGAACTGAGTTTTTCATTAGGCCTGTTTTTAAATAATTAATCACATCCAATCTTTAGCAGTTTTCGATATAAGTTACTTTGGTTACTTCGTCACCGTTTATCTGAGAAACAACACACTTGATTCGTATTAAACAAGGGTAATGGATAAAGTTGACCTGCCAATTGATAGAATTTCCAAGACCCTGCATTTTGATACACTCCATTCACATCTGTTATTTCCCAATCAATATCAAAATTGGCAGGTGGTAGATTCCCGATGAGATTAATGGCTTCAAATGTATAATTGCAATCAAGGTTATTACAATAGTTTTCTGTGGATTGGATATCAAAATCTATCGTATGAAACCCCAAACCAGTCATTGAAGCTGTTTCAGGAGGAATTCCTTGCGGATTAATAAAACTTATTGTTGCTTCTGCATCCTGGCTGTGTGTTATCAACCGGTGAAAATTCAAATGGAATAAGTGTCTATCCCCATCTTCAATGACGAATGACTCTTTACCAGGTTCAATAGAAAGGTATCAGTCACCTTCTGTTATGGTTATATTGCCTGAAATAACTGATCCGAAGTTATTTTCAATATGATAAAATGCAATTTCAGGTGAATTGATCCGAACCAGTCCAAAATTGTTATTCTCATCATTGGAACTGAAATGACAATCAATACCGACTCCGGTTCCAACAATATTAATGGCCCGATTATGTACGTCATCATCATCTTCAATCAATACAATTGTAGATTTTTTTCCAACAGATACCGGATCGAATTTAACTTCTATTGAATAAAACGAGCCAGGCGCAATTTGAATACTTCCAGTCCCAGCTATTAATTGAAAATCTTCATCACCAAACTTACTTAAACTAATACTCTGAGTAACGTCAGACATTATTATAGACTTTGAACAACTTTGATTCTTCAAGACTACTCTACATTAACGTTGCCAAAATCGTAGGATCTGATATCGGTTTTGATCAGGTCACTTGAATAGTTATAATTGTTACGTTTTAAGATCTGATAGTCATCATTTAACAATAATTTTGGCCTTGAAAGATCATCATGGGTTTTAAAAGCAGTGGTATTATTTGAGCCAGTAACAGCCGTTAATCCTTTCACGGATCAATTGCCTTGATATTGAAGAGGAAGCTTCCGGACGAAACATCAAATCGTCAATTAAAAATGCCTCATTGGTATTGTTATTCACAGAGAAAGGCTTTAACTTTGACATCTCCGGCAATCTGCATATTGTTCCTTGATCTCTTTAAGATCAATTTTGTTTTCAATGTATTGCCAATCATTTATCGTATTATCAAAACTTACCCATTGCCATGTGGAAGGGATCAACTGGTCATTCATGTCATACAATTCAAAAGCGATTCCGCCATTGTTCGTATATGTGGCAAATGGTTCAGCCCATGCTGATAGTACATATATGTCTTCCTGATGGGTTGGATAAAACGTTCTCTGTGTAGAGGTAACTGCCTGCCCATTGCCTCCAACCTTGCAGGAGTAATCACCAGTATGCACATCTGAAACATTGATTTCGGCTTCAGCTCCAATTTCCCAATAGTTATTTAAGGATAGATCCTTGTTTCCTGATTCAAAACTCAAATAGCCACAATCACCTCCTTCAATGGTTCCTGGGTCAAAGGCATTCAGACTTCAGCTACCGGTATTGAATTATTATATCCGTAAAGTATGGTGTTATAATTGTTACCATCTTTGTGATATGACAATAGATTCCCGCATCATCATATGAATCAAAGAGTGTATTTGTGTGATAGAATCCCGGGTAAATCAGTTCATAATCCCCTTCCGCATCAATAAAAGATTCTCCTGTAATAACTGGAGTTGAGATTTCAGCTAATTTTGTTTCATCCGGTAAAACAATGCTAAGCCCCTGGCCAATACTCTTTGTTTTAAATAAATTTAGGTTACCGGAAATTACCTTGTTATTCTTTAAGCTTCTTGTTTCTATTGTATATTCAATATATTCTCATTAACCAAACTGACAATAGCAAGTGTATGCTCGTCATTACAATATGGAGGCGTCGTGCCTTGACTTCCCAAGATCCAAAGGTCTTTTTACTTCCTTCTTGTAAATATCTCCATCTACCGATTTTGATGTTGAAGTGAGTTGCATAAAATCATTATACTCATAATCATAAACTACTTGCGGAGGATACTGAGTTGTAGGATAGTAATGATGTCGTTCCTGAATTTTTAGATTTAGCAATATTTGCAAGGACTTTATACTTACCATATTTATATAATGGCCTTTCCAGAAAATATGTGATCCATTGTGAAGGTTATAATTGTTCTGTAACAAACCTATACTTAAACCATCAACAATGATGGGACTATTATCTTCCTTGTAATAATATTCATAGTCATACTCAACTTTCTTTAACAAATTTTCATTTTCATCTCTTTGTTTTTCCGATAGAATTTGTCCCCTATTCCAGTCGTAGTTATTGAAATACTTATATGGATATGTATAAATTCCATCAAAAGCATAAGTGAGGTTAGCGGTATTGTTATCAGTAATATCATCTTGATGCCTGGAAAACTTTATGGGATATGTACCAAAATACTCATTTCCACTTCCCGAATCATCTTGACCATACAAGGCAAGAAAATGATATTCAGTTGAATTGCATAGCCGGGATTAATAATTTCTATATTTTCATAAATTATAGGTGAAACTTCATTTGAATTTGTTAAATCAAAATTTGTTTTAACATAGTTTTGATTAAAATATTCAGCATTTGCATTAACTGGATTCGTATCAAACTCATAATTATCAAAAAACCCATATTGAGGTTTTCTAAGCAATCTCCACTTGTTATCCCCTGGCTTCCAGGGTTCATCGTATTTGTACTCTCAGATACAAGCCTTTTATTTGCAGGTATTCCATCTTCACAAACATAGATTTTGCTTATTCTTATACCGGCCCCTATCTCTTCCTCATTGTCCAGCAAAAAACTGTTATGTTCAAACTCAAAACGCTTGTACCCGCCAGATGGGAAAATAACCTTGTTAAGGGTTGCTACCCTTGACATCTTCGCTTGTTTCATCCGGTAGTCGATCTGAATGCCAACCAAGCTTACTTCGTATCCAAAATTTGAATTTGGATATAATTTGAACTTCTTGTAGGCAGGTAATGCGGATCTGTACACATAGATATTTGGGATGGAAGAAGTAACTCCTGATTTATAAAACCCCCAAATATCTTTTTCATTTGAAGTTCGCTTTGGGATACTGGGTAGTCCAATCATCAGATGTGTATTCAAACCTATAGGGTGGATAATGATCATTGTTGGTGCAAAAAGTAAGCCCGGTAAGTTTTAATCTTTTACAAAGGTGTTCATTTTCACCTGTACAACTTGAATTTGTAAAATAATCATGTTCAAAAACGACCCTCTTTATTACGGTCAAGATGGCCAGGGATCTTACTTGATAATTCAATCTCATTTAATATTTTGCATGAACCCAGAACATCCAATCGATCCTGATATGCGATAAATTCAAGTTTCATGTTATCTGTACTGATTTTCTTTTAGTCTATGGGTTTTCAAATAGGACGAACCATTTAGATTTGTAATAATTTCTGTAATTGGCTGTGGATTACTTGCAGGGTATTCTCTAAATTCCTTATAAGTATATTCATCAAAATCAATTGTTTCGGCTTGGTATGTGAAGTTTATTGATTTGTTAAACGGTGTTTCTATTTCGTTAAGAACCAAGCAGAGGTATATGCTTGTGATGAAATCAAATTATTAAACTGGTGTGCATGATCCCTCCTTTTTTCATTTGCTATTGTTTTCATTTTACGTATGGGTTTCTTCCTTTCAGACTCAAAAAGATACTTTACGCCATTTTCATCCGTAATCGTAAACTTGTTTATGCCCTCAGTCTCATCAATTATCTCATACGTAACTTTCAAGTTCTGATAAGGTATAAGCAAAACTTCCTTGCTAATTTCATTAGCAAAATCATTATTATCTCCAGGGGCAAAAATGAACTGACCAACCCTGCCATTGATATTGAAATTAAATATATCCGGTTCAAGATCATGATAATGGCTCATTTCTTCTCCATTAACTTCAGCAAGAAAATTTGCAATTTCTTGTTCACTCATATTTTGAGGATCAAAACTTGCTATCATGTTTGCAGATGAGGGGTCATTTTCGGTATCATTGTAATTATCGAATCCATCCCATTTTACCGTTCTCTCTTACATCATCCGGCTCACCCCTTAACTCCCGCACAATACTTCCTCCGGCTTGTAATTCCAGCCGAGTCCAATACTTGAAGCAATTTGATCGGTCATAATACCATTTGCAGTATAGTTGATTGAAACAGGAACAGAAGCTCCCTTGGTTGACACTTTCAAATAATCCTATACTATAGTTCAATACTCCGTTGGTTAATGCGGGATTACCAATATTATTCGCTTTATCCGGTGTACTAAGATTTTGAGCATGAATGGTTGATGTGATCACAAAACCAAATGCAATTAGGAATAAGATTTTTTTTGTCATCGCTATAATCATTTATTCCAAAAATAATTAGGTTTACAAAACTTCCAAATTTGATATATATCGGATAATCTGGATCTTATTAAGCGTCACCTGATAATTACCGGTAACTGGCAGGAATATCTATTGATAGGAAGAAATTCATGTGATACATGATACTAAAAATGAATAGTTCCAGAAAGATAAGTCGTGAACGAATAAGATTATTCATGCATACATTTAAGTATATTTCATAAATAAAAATAATACCTGCTTTGCAATTAAAAAAACCGGTATAAAAACAAATATTCATAGGCATTTGAAAATAAACTAGCAATAAAAAAACCGAAGCCGACATGCTAAATTCTTTAAATCACAGGGAAAAATTAAAGGAAGAAAGTAAAACGGCTGTAATCAATGAGTTTTACCTGTTGTCTTGACACAATTGAAACCAATCATTTATGAAGCTCTTCACATAATTTTCTTCAACAAAAAAAGTATCTAATAACACCCCTCCCTGATAATCATATCCTCAAGTTGAATATACCTTATGGTTTTTTCATCTGTGGTGAAAGTATTCTCTGCTTGCTTTTTGCTTGTGTATATAGCGCGTTCACTATCCTCCTCGTATAAATCGATCAGACGATATTGCTCAAGCACTTCTTCACTTTGACGCTTATAAATAAAGTAGTACTGATGAATGGCCTGATAAGTGAAATATGCCATCCCAATCAGCAAAGAGGATATGACCATTACAATCACCATTTCCTGAATAGTAAATGCCGTAAGTTTATTTTTCTTCATCCGGATCAACTGCATCGTAATTCACAAAAAGTTTATTTATCCTGTAAAGTACTTCCTTGTTATATTTAAGCTGAACTGTTATCTCAACCCTAATCAAATTATCATTTCCATCAAAGCTCACAATGTCTTTGTAAAGAATGAGATTATCTATTTCCATGGTCTCGTTGAAAAAGCTCCTTTTATTTTCCACCTCTGTCAACTCCTGTTTTGCGATAACAAAAGCATGCAGTTGATTCTTTAGCTGGTCAGTGCGGAAAAGCTGTCGGACAACTACCAGGGCTATCCCCATGCAAACAGTTATGATTAGCATGCTGATGATGGTCTCAATCAAGGTACTTCCCGGTACTTTCAATCTTAATGAAGCCATTTGACAATTTTCTTCGGTTTATCAATCTGCAAAAATTCACATCCGATGAAATCTTGTGGCAGTGTTGTAATATTAATGCCTACATCCAATAAGTGATTAATATACAGGGAAGATGCTGTAGGAAGTTGAAACTTTCCGGTAATGATCTGCCCGGATATATTCCCTCTCATCTCCATTGAGTTTCGCGTAAATACCTGTCCGATAATTTGGCTGGTTTTGCCAATCTTAATGGTACATAAATCTACCTCGGGGTCTGCTGAAGTGGTTAAGTCTGCTATCACGCCTTCAATTCTTACACCTTCATTGAGCCGGATTAACTTGCTGTTTTGCAAAAGTGTATCAGGTATTAAGCCAATTGAAGAAGGATAGTGCAAAATACTGTTCTCTCCTACCCATATTGTGTCTCGCGCCAAACATTGAATTTTCGCCTGGGTTTCAGGTAGGATATAAATACTTTACCGTAACAAAGTACTCCATCCAGATTTGTTTTGAGAACCGATCAGTACATCTCCATTGGTAACTAATAAAATGTTTCCTATCAATGTTATGTTATCCAGGGAAAGCGCTTTCCGGTTCATACAATCACCAAAGTCTTTTCAAAAAACTCCTGTATATACTATCCCGGCCAATATCATCGGAATTGATAACCTCCCAGTTTTCATGATCCGTTTCTATGTTGAACTGTCCCAAGATTGGCATTGATCACATCCTGTTCTGGTGAAGGGATCGTAGGTTTTGAATAACTTACATTCCCTTTGAGAAGCTCTGATCCTGTATAATGCCTGCCTTCAACATAACCGCGCTTTATGCCGGCGACAGGCAAAGAACAGTCTCCCTGAATACTTGTATTTCCACATACACAAAGAGGAGATCCCTGATCAGCCAGATATATGGCCTGCGTGCCTGCTTGAGGATAAAAGCCACCGGCACAGTGCCATTTTCCGCTTAATCAATCCCTGTACCAGGCTTTAGAGTGCAAAAGGTCAAACAGGCCCCATTTCGATTTTCGGATTTCAACAGTATCAATGCCGGTTTCATAAAGATCAAGCATATAGGTCTCTCCATACTGATAAGTTGTATCGGCCAATAATAAATTAATACCGGATGAGCAGTTTTGCCTGAATCTTTCTTTTAAATGATAACTGTTGATTGTTGTCCTGTTTATGTATGAAAGAAGGAAAAGTGCCGAAATTATGATCAATATGATCACTGATACGAACAGGGCATACGTAGTGACAGAGGCATCTATTCTGCTAATACTTTTTATGTGTATGGGTTTTGTCATTTTGCTTTCCCGCAATTTCTTTAATTACTGGATTTCCCAGAAGCTTAATTCCGGTAGATTGTTTTTTGCTCTCCACTCCAGTAAGAGATAACTGAGTCAGGTGTAATTTTTCTCAAACTGATCCCCTTGCAATCACTCCGGTCTTTGACAATGTAGCTGATGTTATCGATCTCAAGGTTTACGGCAACCTCCCCATTGATCCGACTTTTGACCAATCCGAAATATTGAATATTCGGCCACTTTAACGATTCCTGCATTTTGAGCTTTGGTTTCTTTAATAATGACTTGGGAGGGATTTTGGAATGGCTGGTTTTCTTGAGAAAGGGGTCCTGGTAATTCAAATATAAGCTAAAAGTATCAGGACCAAAGCCTGGTTTTCTCACCTGGTCATTTTGTGTATTCTGAAACATTGAGGTATTATCACCCGATCGATAATCGACTAGCCTGTAGATTATAAATGCCCAGATAAGAACAACGACAGGCAAAAGCAGATATATTTCCTTTTTGTTTTTCATGGGTTGATTGCAAATTTCCAGGTATCACTGTACTCACTTGAATTACCCTGCAACATCATAGGTCCTGACACGCCAGAAATATTCGCCCGGACCCGATGGAATCAGCAAAATGGGTTTGATCTATTCTGGCAGATAGCAGGTCAACCAATAGCAATGAATCACTGTAAACAAATAAACTGTCAAAAAGCCGGATCCGTTATCGGTATGTCTTACCCAGCTAAAATGTGTCGTTGAATCAGGCCAGTAACTATCATTTGCAGGTGATGATAAGTCCGGTTGTAAAGGTGATGTCAGTATCCAGAAATAAGTGCCTTTCTGAGAAATTCGTTTCTGATACTTGATTTACAGCCTGGACTTTCCAGGTGTAGTCGCCTTCTCCCGCATCCATGGATAGATTCATATTATCATCCGTTGTGGACTCCACAAGTATTAAGTTTGACTCATAATACAGTTCCAGATTATAATGGGTGGCATTGTATAAAGCCAACCATTTGAAGTTCATTTGAACCTTATTTGTGGTATCATGATTAAAAGGTAAGAGCAGTTGTAGTGTTTCTCCAGAGAGATCGTTGGAGCTGTCTATTTCAAATGAATAGGTCACAAACCCGGTTTCGTAAGAGTTGTTTATGGCTTTAACCCGCCATTGAAAGCTTCCCGGACTCAATGTGTACATAAAACTATTCTTACTGACCGTTGTGTCCAGAACTCAGATATTCCATCCATTCAAAAGTTGGTGAGGCAATTTGCAGTACATATATATCGGCAAATTCCACAACTTCCCAATTGAAAGTAAAAGATGCAATATCCGTTTGGTATCCATTGGGTGGTGTAAGAAGGTTCACTTTCTCACCGCTGATATCATAATCGAAAATCTTCAGTGCAAGAGAAATACAAAACCGACCAATATCATGGCTAAAAGAAGGAACTTCATTTGGGGCCACATTTTTCTTTTCTGTTTGTGCATCCTAATTAGTATTTACAAGATTCTGAACATAAACATCAAGCAGTAGCTCTTTTGCTTTAGTCTGAGGTTGCTTTTGAGCGTAAAACCTCACGATCTAAGTGCCCCGATATTCTCCTGGGATTCCAGATAATTCAAATATTTCATCAGGTTTTTGAAATCGCCCTGCAAGGTAAACCTGTTGTTCTCTATCATGAAACTCATTGATGCGCTCATGCAAGGGAACCGGTATCTCTCGTATGGATATGGTATGATCGGAACAAAATGAGCTTGTGATGGATAAGAGGTCATTCCTTTATTTGTCTTTAGGCTATCTTTCTCCACGATAAACCCATCGTAGTAACTGTTTCTATTTCTCAGGGCTCATTAGTTTTTGAGGAGCATTCTGGATCATCCTGACCTGGGATTTTAACAACAGGTTCTCATGATATACCTGAATTGTCCTTTTAAATGCAAACTGATAAGCAATGAAAAGAACAACAACAACTCCCACTATCGACCAAAGGCATTTTCTTTCGTATCCTCCTTTAGCTGAAATTATTCAGTAAAGGATATTCCCTTCAGCCACCTTTTGTTTATTTCTTCCTTTCATGATAAACTGATTTCGATTTCAAAATAAGAAGTATTTCTTCTGGTATTGTGATCAAATTTGACTACCTGAACCTCACTGATCCAATCCTTCTTCTGCAGGTTATTTATCCAGTTATTCAATATAGACGGATCTTGCAATTCGCCTTTTACAGAAATGACCCCCTGGACAAATGAAAGCTTTTTCGAACGCTTGTCCTGAGAAGCCGGAAAAACCGATAACTCATCAAGTATGATTTGTTCGGGCATGCAGGCAATGAGCCTGTCTGCAAAGAATGAATACTTTGATTGTTCCAAAAATCCCGCTTCTTTAACCAGTTCCTTCTTCATTGATATTTTTTCCTGCAAGACCTCCATTTCATGAATGACCCCTTCAAATGAGGAGACTTCATTTGACAAAGCAAGATTTTTATTATTGAAGGAATCGAAAGAGAAAAAGATTAATCAACAGAAAAAGGAATATCAGGCCTCCAGCTATCATACTCCCATGGGTAAACAGCCTAAAGAATTTAAAGTCTTTCCTTTGCTTATCAATTATTTCAGACAGATTCACCTTCTGTGTATCTCCATTGATTATAAAGCTAAAACAACTGGCAAATGGGATCAATAACTTTTCGTTTACTTCCTCCCCCCCAATGTTCGATGTAAATTCACCTTTACGATACCTGCAAGTGCACAATCAATGATCGTTCCCTCCTGTAGCAGGAACTTATACTCCCCAACAAACAGTTTCTGCTCTTCATATCCTACTAAAGGCAGGATTTGTTCTATTTGCAAGGGCCCTATCATCACGTCAAGAATAAAGCTGTGATCTGTATGAAACAGTTCAATGACTTCTTTCACCAGGTCCTTTCTTGCCAGGCGAATGAGTGCATTTTCCTCATCAATTATATTGCTATTGATTATGAAATCATCAGGACGGGCATTTGGTAAAATTTGTGAAATCAAGCTTTCAGCATCTGAACCACCTTCAATACTTACTTCCTGATCAACACGCCTTTCCCATTTATACTTAGTATTACCCTGGTTCCTTTACCAAGATATTTCTTTACGTTCTCAATATTACTTTCATCATATTGCTTTTCAATGATATTCAATTTATCTCCATTTCTCTTCAGCAGCAGGAAATGATAAATGTTGCCTCTTCACCCAGATGAAACATCAACTGTCATATACAATTCACTAATCAGGTTCCTTATTTTCATCATTTTATTCAATCACAGTAGGTTTGATAAATATGTTTAATTTATTATCCTGGTTTTCTCTGGACTGGTTTGAAAACAACCATTTCAAAATTGGGATCCGGCTCAGACAATGGCCATCCGCTACCCGTGTTTTTCAAAGTCTTTTCTTCCCAATCCCCAAGCAGGATCATTTCTTCATTTCCAACCCTTATCAATGAGCTGAAACTTCTTGAAACCTGTCCGGGAGGAGCTTGTTTTGATATCCTCCCGGTAAAATCAGATTGATCCACTGCAACATTTAAAGTTATGTTGTCATCCCCTGAAACAACAGGTTGAATCACCAGTTTAAATTCAGCCGTTACCGATTTATAGATCGCCGTGGTTTTTTGAGAGGTACTCTGATTAACGATGAAATCGGTTCTTTCTTCCAGGTAGTATTCGGTATTGCCAATTGATAAAGTCGCCTCATGACCATTCAAAGTGGATAACTTCGGAGTAGAACGTACTTTGAGCAGTCCGGCTTCCTCCATGGCCTGTATGGTCAGGTAAAAGTTGGGGTTTACTTTGCCCAGGTTGATCAAACCCGTAACCATTGAAACTGTTAAGCAGCTTGTTTACAGATTCCGAGTTAAACGTATAATCCATGCCCGGATACAACCTCCCCCCTGATTGGACAGGTTCATCTGCCACTCCGGCACTAATACCGGTATTGATCGCATATCCGGTCTGGTTATTCAATGATGATCACTTCAATTAAAACCAGGGGTACCGTTTTATCGATCTCAACAATGAACTTTTCCAACTCCTGTATTGCCGGTGCCGAACCACTCAGAATAAAACTATTCAGGTCGACAAATTCAATAATGGTAACATCCTTTTTCAGGTTTTCAGGTATCACGGCTGTAAGTTCAACCACAGATCTGTATTGAAGTGGAATGATCCTGGTTTCTCGTAATCCTTCCTTCAATCGATCTCCTATCAGATAAATCCCATCCCTTTTAATATAGGTCATATTGGTCCCATTAAATACCTTCCCAAGGAATTTATCATAGGAAGCTTTCTCAAGGTTGAGGTTAATATTTCCAGTGAGTTCGGAAAGCAAGAAATAATTCAGATCCAGCTCTTTGCTTATTTCAGCTATTACCTGTCCAATAGGCATCTCTACTGCATATACATCAATATTATTTTGATCTCTTGCCGTGTAAGCGAACTCAGATTCTGCATTGCTTCTGGGTTGCCTGTTACGATTCTGGGAAGATCCGGAGTTTTGCAACTCATACAGGCCTTGAAAGATAAACACTTCATCTTTTTCATTCAATTCCAGATTGTTGGCCAGTGGCAAGTTTATCAAGAGCATTGAATCGGGATACATTTTTAACAAACAGCGAGACCTGTTTGCCCCTCAAGCTCAGGTGGACATATTACGTTCACGTCACTGATCTCGGTTATTGCATGGGCCACCCTGCTTGAACTGTCTCCCCTCAGATCAAGGCTAACGCTTGAATCGGCTGATGTATACTCAATCTTCAATGGCTTACTGATATATTCCTCCGAGAAAGGCCGATATTCAACCACGGATATAATGTTGCCGGTAATGATCAAATCCAGCTCATATTCCCGGCATAAAAATAGCAGAACATCCTTTACCGGGACCTTTGAGAAATTATTGCTGACAGTTGCTTTTATGTTTGAAGCAATACTGATATTAAGATCCGTAAGATTGGCCATGCTCCTGATAAACTCCTGGATCGAAATCTTACTTACTGAGAGATCGATCTCATGCTGAAGAGCAGGGATATCAACGGTCAGGCTATCCAGTTCAAACCTCAGGCTATCAATCCTGTTTTGACTTAAGGCTGTGGCAGAAAGCAGACAAATAATAAAACTTAATATGTATCGTCTTTTAATTTTCAAGATGACTGATTTTCGTTGTTTAACAATATGGGGTAAATCTCCTGGAAAGAGGTTTGACCACTTCTTCAGTAATTCCCAAGCTGTATCTTGCATGCTTTCTAGTGAAGCCTTGCTATTCTCCTGCGGATTATTTTTCTCCCTCCTGATATTATCCGAAATAAGCCCCGTAATTGGTATTACCTCATAAACAGCCTTTCGGCCCTTGTATCCGGCCTGATAACAATGCTCACACCCCTGTGGCTCATAAACTGATGCAATATCCCCTGGCCACCTGATGCTTCCATTGATTTGTATCTGATCTTTTTACCTCTTTCCTGCATTCAGGGCAAAGTAACCTGAGTAAACGTTGGGCCACACTAAGATTCATTGTATCGCTCAACAAATAACCCGGTACGCCCATATCCATCAATCGTGAGATCGTTCCCCATGCTGAGTTGGTATGAATCGTGGACAATACCCAGGTGCCCGGTCAATGCTGCTCTGATGGCCATCTGAGCTGTTTCACTATCGCGGATTTCACCCAACATGATTATGTCAGGATCCTGCCTTAAAAAAGTGCGTAAGGCACTCGCAAAAGTAAGCCCTATGCTTTCTTTCAACTGAACCTGGTTGATCCCTTCCAGGGTATATTCAATCGGATCCTCTATGGTAAGAATGTTTGTTTCTATACTATTTTAAAACTTTTAAAGTTGCATATAAAGTTGTGGTTTTACCGGATCCTGTCGGGCCACTAATCAATACGATTCCTGTGAGTTTCTTTATGCCTTCCAGGTAGTCTTTCATTTGCCGGGGGGTAAATCCAAGTGTTTTCAGGTCAATATTTGTAGTTTGGCGTGATAACAACCTGAGGACAACTTTTTCACCATGCAGGGAAGGTAAGACCGAAACACGAATATCAAACTGGTTGTTCGCATTGCCGTAGCTCATTCTGCCATCCTGGGGCAAGTCTTTTCTCTGCAATATCCAGGTTCAGATTTGATCTTTATTTTATTAATTAGTGCCGGATACTCACTTTTATTGATGGTATACCTTTCCACAAGTTTCCCATCAATCCTGAACCGGATGCGGCACCGCTGCTCATAGGTCTACAATATGAATGTCACTTGAGTTGATGGATTGCGCCTCATTAAGTAGTACATGTAAAAAATCATCAGAGTTATGATTTTTAGTAATTGCCGCATTGCTACCGGTTGTGGGTTCCTTTTTGTGTGATAATACCTGGAAAGGGTGGTTTTTATTTTTTGGTCCTGAACCTGCTCCAGTATAACTGTTTTACCAAACAAAAGCTCCAGTTCGTCTTTGATGGCAGCCCTGTGTTTTTCTGCACTAATAAACAGAAACAGCTCACGTCCGTTGCTTTTTGGAATGATTGAGTAGTGCCAGGCTTGTTCGGCCGTAATCAACTGCATGGTTTCAGTATCGAGCTTAATATAATCCATACTGGCCATTCATTAGAAGTTTGTTAGTCAGATTGAGTACCCAGGAATCAGCTCAAGGGATCACATTCAAATACCAACGTCGGAGTGGAATAATAAAAAGTACATAGGCAAGACTGATCATGCCGGCCAAAGGGATTTTCAGGACCGAATCCTTTTTAAGTATGGTTAGGGGCAAGTAAATCCCCATTGTGATTATGGATGATAAAGTTAAAAACAATACAAGGTTAAACGGACTGAATGCAAAACATAAAACAACAAATAAAAGCAGATCACCCAGGCCGAATACATGGTTTATGAACCCTTTTTTCTCTTTATTTTTCCTGAGGGTGAATACCAATAAAATCAGGAGCATTTGGATCATGATTAGCAATAAAGCAATGCCTGTCCCCACCAGATATTTATCAAGGCCTTTATCAATAATCCCGGCAATAAAGAAAACAGCAGCTAAAACCGGAAAAAGTATCCAGGATACCGCCCTAAACCTCATATCCTGATAAAAGACCAGTAATAAAGCAGCGCAAGAGATAAGCAGCAGAATTATGTTGAGGGTGTGAATCATGTACTAATCCTTTGTGATTTCTTTCAAGTTTTTATCCTGATCCATTTCCCATACATTGAACGTGCCGTCGCCATCAAAATCCACAACAGCAGTTGCTCTGGCAAGGAAACCTGCAGGCCCTGCCTCAACAATTTCAACCAGGTAATTAGCCTTGCCACCTTCAGTAGTAAGTTTTTCGTGTTCAAAACCGATCTCTTCCAGATCGTTGCTGTATTTGGAATACATATAAAAGTGGCTTTTTTCCAGGGTATGCAAATGCCCAAGTTGTAATTGTGCCTCCGTTGATTTTGCTTTTGAGATCAGCGGCATTAAGCTTGGGAGGGCAATCAGGATTAAAATTCCAATGATTATCAAAACCACCAGCAATTCATTCAGGGTGTAGGCTTTTAGTTTTCGCATTTTGTCAACATTTAATAATGTTACGAAGTTATTTGTTCATGGTCTTCCTGCCAAACTAATTATCACCTGCTATACAGATACATAGGAAATATTAATTGCATATTAAACACTGATTATTCTTATTCATGTCAATCTGAATTATACATACATCCAAATATTGATATTTATGATGTTCTATTTTATTACATGTGTAGATTATTTATATTATGCTATACATTTATTTCTGTTTCCCAATCCATATTAATCTTTAGATCTTTTATTTGCTTAGAATCCCTATCATATTTATATCTATGTTAATCAATAATTTAAACTAAATAAAAATTACGAATTTCCTTGACAATCAGAAAATAATTTGTTTATTTTGGGCATTGAAAAGGTAAACATTTACCATTCACCTTTTCCAGGGGTTTTATTCAGGTATGGATGTTTAATGAGTAAATTACCGGGGATTGATGGAATTACTAACCAAAACACCATACATGAAAGATTTAGGATCATTTTTTAATCTTGTCTTTGACAACCGTTTAGTCAGTGAGCAAAGCTTGATGCTGTTCACTGAAGATCATCTGCAGAAACTTGTTTCAAAAAAATGTAACAGGTGAATACGATCATTTGATTAAAGACACAAGTCCGTTGTTTTACGAGTACATCGCTGCTGTGAAAGTGAACAATTCCGCAGAGATGGAAAGACAAAAACAAACCTTGAGTGTTGATGAAATAATATCGGAACTAAAGGAACAGGTCAGAGAGGATTGAAGGCTATATTCGGAGTATGTATTCCAAAAAGGATAATCTGTATTTGGAAATCTTCCCGAATGGATTGAGTGAGTATTGCAGAGTTACCAAGTCCAATCTTGAGCCAAAGATAACCAGGATACTGGTATTTTTAAAAACCAATCCTGATGTCGTGAACAAGGATTTACGGGAAGGCATTATTAGAATCCATAAAGAATACCAGAAGGCCAGGGAATCCCAAATCCGGCGTAAAAACAAGTACAAAAGCTCAAGGACGCAAAAACACGAAATAAGGATTGAATTGTGTAAGCAATTGCAAAAAACCTTTTTTCCATCGCCATTGATAACCTTGGGGATGCTCATGTCGCGTCGGATTATTTCAACCAAAGCTTCTCCGGGAAAGAAAGCGGCGTTTGAAGAATGAGGAGCTGAGGAAGCTGGGAGTTTTGAGTTGAGTGCGCGCTAGGGTTAAATTTCACTCCCATTTTCACTAGAATAGATTCTATTAAAAGTTTGTACTTGAATTCTATCAGGTATTCCTGATGCCAGTATCCGTAGAGTCTTTAGGAGAAATAACCTGTTTGCGAAAAAAGATGCATTAGAAAATTTGTATATGAAAGTTCACAAATACGGATTTAAATCTTTTGCAGCGACGTTTAATTCAATCAAGAGACATCAACAATCTATACTTGCATGCTTTGTTAATCGAAACAATTTTCAAATTCTAAAAAAATAATAATTCTTTTTTTAATCATAATTCTTTCAACATTTCATTGTGATCATAATCAATGAATAAATGCTTTTTATAAAAATTCATAAGATCATTTTCAGAAGGAAATGCGTTAATTAAGGAATCCATTTCTTCAAACCTTTCGCCCTATCTAGCAAAAACCTTATATGGGCCTTGTTAATCATATCTATTATATTTTTATCAGTTTTATATCTTATATTATAACTTTTAATTGCATTTTCATAATTCAATCTTGCAATTGAATCATTGCCAAGCTTATCGTTTAATAAGCCTAACATTGCAAATCCTTCAGGATAATTTGGCTTAATACTATCAACAATAAGCTTGCATAATTTTATTGCCTCGGTATAATTACCTAATTTATTAAAGCGGTCACTTTATTCGAATATGCCTGGGTAGTTAGATTCAATTTGAATTGCTTTATCCAGTAGTGTGATAGCCTTCTCATAATCAAATCTATCTCTGTTATTAATAAGTTTTACAGCTTCATTATTAAATGATATGGCTTTAGGGGAAATCTGGAATATCAGAACTACTATCTTTTTTACTTGTTTCTTTAATTATTCCTCCTTCAAATCCCTTTACGTTCTTATCCTTAGGATTTTCTTCTTGAGCGCACGAATTTAGATATATAAGTGCTATACAAAAATATAAGAATGATATTTTTTCATCATAAAAATATTTTTTATAATTATAACTATTTAATGTTCCTGTACTACCATTATACCATTTATAAATACCGTAAGATATACTTATATTAATATTGATATTACTACCAGAGTCAGGTAAAGGCATATACCCATCCCCAATAAATGTATGGTTCTGAGATGTAAACATCAGAATGCTGCTATCCCAAACTTTTAACATTCCGGAATATAATAAATTATTACCATCGTAAACTGAAATTTTCAGAAAAATATTCAATTTTGTCTGAATTCATTTCTGCCGCTGGTGCATAAGCTGTTGCAGAAGCATAAACATACCATCTTCCATCATCAGCTTGTATTATTTTACCTGCTAGCGAATATTCAAATAGTCCAGCAACTCCAATTTTTTCACCTAGTGTGGGGCTACTTTGCACTCCACTTTCTGAAAAAGACTCCTCATATAGTTAGGTGTGTTTTTACCTTCAGGATCATCTGGCCCTTTCATTCCCGTTTGAGCCTCCGCCATCAAGAGTTCCATTTCATACTCTAGTTGTGCAAGAATGGTGTTTGGATTATCTCCCATATCTAACCTGGCTAGTGCCCTTTCTTTTGTTTCAGCATCTGCATTTGCTAAGAACTGATTTAACATTCCTCTCCAACTCTCCAATCCAATTCCCTCCTTGCCATTCCGCCTCCAACAGCATCAATCCAAGAGGTTGCCTGATCAACAGCGGGGATCTCAGTTTCAAAAACCCAGTCACCTTTTCTAACAAATGCCAACGAACCATCATACCTCCATTCGAAATGAGAATGTGTTCTATTCCAGGTAGATTTTTTATAGGCATCCATTCCAATTAACGTAGTACCCAAGAAACTTAATCTGTCAGCAAACAATCCATCGGGATCAATACTATTAATTGGATTATTCCCCATAGCCAAATACCCACTATAGTGTTGGTTTGCCGGATCGGAAACATGCCACCTGCCCAGTTGCGGGTCGTAATACCTGGCAGAGAAATCATACCAGAGGAAGCGTTTGTCGGACTGCCGTCATCATCAGTATCCAGGGCTTCGGCTTGCCGTTCTTTACCTTGGTAAAGGAAGTTGTTTTCCAGGTCGCCCCGGTAGCTCAAACCATCTATGCTCATTCCAAATGGGTAAAAATGGTCTTCCTGTATGATATCAGCCTGGTCATCATCATCCAGATCGGTAAAAGTACAACGTACATTCCCGAGGTGGTCCTTCAGGTGATAGTGGTACCGGAAAGTTCCATCGCCCTTTTTAAACAGTCTTCCCCTGGCTCATGTTGATGAACTCGAGTGAGTTGTTACTGTATACAAATCCGTTGATGTAGTCTGTTTGATCCACGTTTTCCTGGTTCAGTCCATGTATTACTTTTTGTTGAGCTTGCTCTATTACCTGAGTAATTTATTCCAAAAGCTTTGCTTGCTCTTTTATATTCTTTTCCACTTTTGAAAGTTTTATCAAATTAAATAATAAGACAATTATCGAAAAGAAACACACCCCAAATAATAAATTTTAAGTTATACGTTCCCATTAGAAGCAGCCAGATTGTAATTGTTCCAAGAAATCCGAAAAAAAATACCAATATTTTTAGTAAATCAAAATAAATCTTTAAAATATAATTATTGTATTCATTTTCAATTACAAATTTAAATGTGTTAAAAAGATGAAAAACTTGTAAAAAGTTTTTACCACTGTGGGTAGTAAATGAGACTCTTTTTGATAATATGTATTCATTTTCACTTATCTTACGAATCTTATAGTTACCCATAGCTCTAGAAATTGAACTAATTACTTTGTCAGAATTCAAATTTTCATGGGCTGCACTAAATTTATAGAAAAAAACAAAAAGTCCTTTAATCATAAGCTATTGATATTTGGGAAGATTATCGTAATTAGGTTCATAAAACTGAATTCTGCATACATAGGCTCAATAATCAACACCTGAACAGGAATGAGGGGAAGCATTATTGCCTCAATTCCAAATTTAACACCTATATTAAACATCTTGCTAGAAGTAGTTGATACATTGTTACTATAATTATTTGGATTCCATTTGAATATTTAATTCTATAGCTAAATTCATCCATTCCGCCTGTTCAGCCTGAGCTGGAGAAGTAATTTGGCCTGGAGGTGGATCATCAGGACTATTCAATGCAAAAAACAAATCATTATCCATATATGGCCCACTCTTGTCTTTCTCCGTATCCTCATTAGCATACATTTCCGTTTGACCAGCCTCCCTTATAAGTTCCATCTCATACAACAGTAGGGCCCGGATAACTCTTGGATCCTCGCCTCTATCTAACATGGCTTGAGCTCTTTCTTTTGTTTCCGCATCTGCATTTGCCAAAGTCTGATTTAACAACCCTTCTCCAACTCTCCAATCCAATTCCCTCCTTGCCATTCCGCCTCCAACAGCATCAATCCAAGAGGTTGCCTGATCAACAGCGGGGATCTCAGCTTCAAAAACCCAGTCACCTCGTCTAACAAAGACCAACGAACCATCATACCTCCATTCGAAATGAGAATGTGTTCTATTCCAGGTAGATTTTTTATAGGCATCCATTCCAATTAACGTAGTACCAAGGAAACTTAATCTGTCAGCAAACAATCCATCGGGATCAATACTATTAATTGGATTATTTGCCATAGCCAAATACCCACTATAATGCTGGTTTGCCGGATCGGAAACATGCCAGCGGCCAAGTTGCGGGTCGTAATACCTGGCAGAGAAATCATACCAGAGGAAGCGTTTGTCGGGGCTGCCGTCATCATCAGTATCCAGGGCTTCTGGCTGCCGTTCTTTACCCTGATAAAGGAAGTTGTTTTCCAGATCGCCCCGGTAGCTTAAACCATCTATGCTCATTCCAAATGGATTGAAGTCGATCCTTCCCGCCATGGTACAATATATTAAGGTGGCGGGTGTCCTCCGCTTCGCTCCGACCTGTATGATATCAGCCTGGTCATCATCATCAAGATCAGTAAAAATACAACGTACATTTCCCAGATGATCTTTCAGATGATAATCGTAACGGAAGGTTCCATCGCCCTTTTTAAACAGACTCCCTACGCTCATGTTGATGAACTAGAGTGAGTTGTTACTGTATACAAATCCGTTGATGTAGTCTGTTTGATCCACGCTTTGCTGGTATAATCCGTGTTTTCTGCATTGCAGTTTCATAAACATTTCATGGTTTGCATATTATTTTTCACAATCCGTTTTTAAAGTCTGTATTTTACAAAGCAAATCACATAATGGATCCTTAACTTCGTCAAATAATTTGGCTGGTTTAACTGCAAAATCTAAACTTTCATAATGATTCTTCACATAAATTTTTCCAGAGTCATCTTTAACATTTACCTTTTTAGCATTGTCTATTATATTAATACCTATTGTAGCCTTTTCTTCACTCCAAATTGTATAAGTAAAAGATTGGCAATCAATATTACATATGTTTGTGTACCAAATATAACCTTTTTCATTTCTTATTTCTAATATATTATTTTTAGTAATTTTAAAATGGCACCTTTCTTTAGCTTTTGCAAATTTGTTATTTAATATATTACATAATGAATCAACACCTAATTTTGTTATTTTATCATTACGCCTACATTGGTAGTCTCCTGTTTCACAGGATGTATTTAACATAATAATAAGAACTATCACCAGCTTAAAAAGTTTTTAAAATAGAGAAATCTTAAAATTAACATTTGCTTTTGGATTTTCAGTTTTTAATAATTCAATATATTCCTTAAGCTTAGATTTTGTATCAGCTGAATATAGAATACAATTTAATCTAAACTTTTTTTTAGTCGTTTCAATATTGAAAACATTTCCACTACCTCTATACCCGATACCATATCCTCCTTTCCATAATGACAATCCATACAATTTTAATTGACCAGCATAACCGGCATATGAAACATAGAACTTCATAATATCTGCTATATCCAAAGTATAACTTATATCATTAAGTTTAACCTTAATAGAATCTAATGATAATTCTATAATACCAATTTTCTTATAAGTTCTCGCAGTTGAAACATAAATGCCTAATAAAACCAAGTAAACCAAGAGTAATAGAGCGAATAGTAATAAAGGAAGTACGTTAGCCAGATATAAATAAACAAATGGTATTATGTATCCTCCAATAATTATAAATACAATTTTACTTTTTTGATTTCTAATAATTGTATATTTCATATATTTATATCTTATCAATCAATCAAAACTAAAATCATAGAGTGTCAAAGCCGTACTCGCAGCATTTAAAACCCCCATACCCGGAAGACTTCCTAAAATACCGGTAACTCCAGCTGCAGTATTAATCCCACCTCTTTCCAGTTTTCAAGTTTATAAAAGTGAATTCCTTTTGCAATGCTAACAAGAGGATTAAATGAGTTGGCTTTATCCACTATTCCCAATAAGGCTTGTTCAACTTTGTATTCCACATCCGGTGTAAAACTACTAGAATAAGCACAATATTCCATAAACCTTCTTATTTTGGTATCAGTGTCTTTAGCATTCACCATAGCGTTCCATGCCAAATCTGCCATTTCTTGATTGTCCGCTCCTTCTGGCTTTCCATCCGGCCCTTTCATCCCCGTTTGGGCCTCGGCCATCAAGAGTTCCATTTCATACTCCAGTTGTGCAAGAGATAACGCTTGGATTACCGCCCATATCTAAAGCGGCTTGTGCCCTTTCTTTTGTTTCGGCATCTGCATTTGCTAAGAACTGATTTAACATTCCCTCTCCAACTCTCCAATCCAATTCCCTCCTTGCCATTCCGCCTCCAACAGCATCAATCCAAGAGGTTGCCTGATCAACAGCGGGGATACTCAGTTTCAAAAACCCAGTCACCTTTTCTAACAAATGCCAACGAACCATCATACCTCCATTCGAAATGAGAATGTGTTCTATTCCAGGTAGATTTTTTATAGGCATCCATTCCAATTAACGTAGTACCAAGGAAACTTAATCTGTCAGCAAACAATCCATCGGGATCAATACTATTAATTGGATTACTTGCCATAGCCAAATACCCACTGTAATGTTGGTTTGCCGGATCGGAAACATGCCAGCGGCCCAGTTGCGGGTCGTAATATCTGGCAGAAAAATCATACCAGAGGAAGCGTTTATCGGGGATGCCGTCATCATCGGTATCCAGGGCTTCTGGCTGCCGTTCTTTACCCTGGTAAAGGAAGTTGTTTTCCAGGTCTCCCCGGTAGCTTAAACCGTCAATGCTCATTCCAAATGGATAGAAGTGATCTTCCTGTATGATATTCGCATGGCCATTGTCATTCAGATCAGTAAATGTACAACGTACATTACCCAGGTGATCCTTCAGGTGATAATCGTAACGGAAGGTTCCATCGCCCTTTTTAAACAGTCTTCCATCACTCATGTTGATGAACTCAAGTGAGTTGTTACTGTAAACAAATCCGTTGATGTAGTCTGTTTGATCCACGCTTTCCTGGTTCAGTCCGTGTATTACTTTTTTGCTAATCTTGCGCCCAGCCGCATCGTAAAGGTAAACAATTCTGGCAGTATCACCAAAATTTATCTGCTCAGGCAAGTTCAGGTAGTTGTACTGAATGTTTGTAATATGCTTGTTGTCATCCGTCAAAAGCCTTCCAATTACATCATAAGTATATTCGGTACCGGAATGGGAACCATGATCCCGAAAATCATTTGTAGTCAGGTTGCCACTCACGTCATCTTTCAACAGCTTGTAACTGGTTGCCATTATAGGTATAAGATAACAGGTCAATGTTGCGGTACTCATAACCCTTTTCGTCATTGTACCAGCCTTTGCGTTTGAGTTGGGTAATGTTGCCGTTTTTATCATAATCCAGATCATACACATTGTACCTTCCCATGTTTTTGTTCCAGTTCATATCATCCCTTTCACCGTATGAGGCATCGGCAAGCCAATTCTTCCCGGTATACTGGAAACCATATCCCCGTTCAATACGCTCAGTTCTTCCCACCTGCCACTTTATCCCGGAAATATTTCCATTGTACTGCGGAGTCCCGTTCAATTCATCAAAACCTTCATTGTATAAAAGATCCATTCCAAACAGATCATCTGAGTCTTCATTGAAATAAATGATCCCAATTCTTTGTTGAGCAAAAGTGCGGAATTCATCAAGAGCTTGTTCCCTGACATTCTCATCCGAAACACCCTGGTTGTTAAGATCAATGTTTACAATTTTCAACAATGAATCAATGATATATGACTGAGACTGGAAAGCATCAAAGGCGGTAGCATGGAATAGTATGTAGAAATCATCATTGGTGAGTTCTTTTAAACGGATAAACTTCAAACTATCCGTCCTGTATTCGTTAAAGGTAAATACAGCGGTTTCATTCAAAGAAATTTCTCTTGTTATGGATGTATCGTTTATATTACAAACCAGTAACCTTTTGCTTTCTGTGAAGGCATAATGTACATTATCCCCGGTTACTGTATCACCCGGTTCATATTCCGTATCCAGGTAAATGGTATCGAATTTAATACCATATACCTTTTCATCCGGCTCTAACTCCTGGTCAAGCTGAATGATAGAATTGTCGTTTTGGAGGTTACTCTGGTTGATGTTGGTCAACCAGCCGCGGATGTTATATCTTATAATCAACCGATTGCAGGTACTCCAACTCGTTCGCCTTATGAATATTTTTTCGATAACCTGCCCCAGTTCATTGTATTTGTATGAGAACATCTCAAACAATCCCTGTTCATCCACTTGATTCTCCACAGACAACAACCGCCCTGCATGATCATAATAATAATGCCATTCTATCGTATGATCTTCAGTTGTACCACTGATAACGGAGGTATTATACATTTTTTCCGCATCAACTCACCGCTAAAATCGTATTCATGATCGGCATGGGCGGTATCGGAGTTCCCTTCAAACTCAAGGTCTTGTATCTGACGGATCATCCTTCCTTTTTTATCATAGTAGAAAACCTCCGTGATCCACTCATCTGTGGTATTATCGAGTATTTTATTTTTTGAGGCTGTGAGTTTGTTATCTATTCTATAAAAGGGCCAAAGGTGGAAGATCGTTAGCAAAATCTGAGAATTCATATTCACTGTTTACATCAAATGCATAATCACTATAATACTTAATCGAAAGAATTCTATCATTTGCATCCAGTGTTGGAAAAGACTGGTTTGAATAACCGTGAAAATTGCTCTGATCTATTCCTGTGTAGTATTCGTAAAAAAAAGTACTCTGGTTGTCCACAAAACCATCTATGTAGGATTGCATCTCAGCGAACTCATCACGCTGATCGTCAAAGTATATCCCAGTTAAAATAATCTGGCCCTGCGTGTTGTACTTAATAAACCTCCACTTATCGGCTTGCCTCAAGATACCATCCTGAGTTAATACCAGCCTGCCCTTTTTATCGTAAAACAGGTATTCTTCGGCCACCCCGGGGACTTTCTTTTTAATCAACCGCTTTTTCTTGTCATACTCATATTTGAACAATAAATCATCCTGAAGGGAAGAAGTATTATAAGTTCCGGAAGTTTGCATTTCCTGATAAGCTTTGGGAGGAATAATGCATTTTAGTTTTCCAAAATCATCATAGCAATAATAGGTAACATATGATTCGCTTTGATTGTTCGTAATACCGCTTAACCAGCTTCATTATTTTACGGCCACGCGTATCTGTAAAAACAATAGTTTGCAGTCCATCTCCATTTTCAGCCCGGTTTTCATCATTTTGAATTGTAACACTTAAGGAATTGGCAGGATAAAAAGAGTTACTGGAAAAATCTCCCTGGTTTTCATCCCATTTTCTAACTTCATTGGCATAATTAAATCTATATGAAAAACTCAGTGGATGTCCATTGCTACTGGTCTGCCAATCATATCCGGCAAAGCCCTGTTTAAGTATTCGTTGCAGCGGGGATGATTCATATTCCGTATTTGCATACGGATAAGACGAATGTGCTACCTTTTGAGCTGTCTCATAAAAATCCGCTTGCTTAATCAAAGCATTGTTTTTATAATTACCATTGTTCTCATTGGTTGAAAAAGGCAGGTATTCTTTTGCCTGCCGGCTAAATTCATCATATTCGGCAACACTCACAAAATCCCTGGAATGCCGGGATGCCTCTTTATTTACAGTTCGAATGGGTCTGTTTACTCCATCATAATAAGTTGTCACATCAACTTTATCACCCTCTATAACTTGTGCTTCCTGTACACCTATTACCGATTCAATTGCAGATTTTGGAAACTGCTTCCTGACAAAATTCTTTTGATAGGTCTGAGAGTAACTCGTAACAAATAAGCTTAAGGATATAACTATCAGAAATGGCTTTTTCATTTTATCTGGATTTAGAATTCATTAACTACTATTTTTCTTGTACTGGTAAATTGATTACCATAGGTATCGGTAATTGTAAGACTCACGTTATAGGTACCTGCATCACTGTAACCACCCTCTAAATCATATAAATGAGGAATTTGATCGGGGCCAAAATTTGCATCTGAATCCATCACCGTAATCAATGTGATAGTTGCTTGCATATTTATAAGCAGGTACAAAATATACCTGGCCAGGGAAAATTTCATCTCCAGGTTCTGTTTGGTATGCCGTAAACATCGCAATGTTATCCGTGTTGTATTCGTTGTAGGTAAGAATATTGTTTTCATCATCACGTGACAAAATCAGATTTCCTAAGCCATCATATTCAAAGTACTGGTAAATATTGTTTTTGCCGGATACGGAGGTTTTGTTTCCATATTCATCTAAAGTGCTACATGTAATAGTAGCATCAACTGGGAATACTTTAAATTCATCAAAAAAAGCATCAAGTACAGTATTTGTGCTTCCAACCGTTACCAGAATATAATTAATGGTTCCCTGGTAACTTTCCAAATCATTTCTTGTAAGTTCAACTTCCAATAGCTCCCAATCCGGCCGACCACTTGATGTTGCGGTTTGAATTGATGAAGCATCATTATTGATTTGTATTTCCAAATAACCAGGCGTCTGGCCTTTACACCATATAGTAGCCTTATATCCATTATTCCCGATTAGATCTTCCTGGGTCAGATTGATTTGCCTGGTCAGGGTATTGTCTGATATTGCAAAGTAGTAATTCCCAGCCTTTGCATCTCCCTGAGTTCCTGTCTGGCTTTCATTATCCTCAAAGCTGGAATAAAAAAACTCTTTATTTAATGTATTTCCGGCCTTTGCTTTAACGGTACGCTGATTATCGAGATAAACATTGATACGCGTGTAATTGTTCTCATCATGATACTCAACTACTTTCCCAAGATCATTTCTAATTGACACCTCATTATCAGGTTCGTACTTTCCGTCACTTTCGAAAGACAGGTCAATTAAATTGATCTGGCAGTTATCAAATTGACCCAGTAACAATGGTGAACTTAAGTAAATGTTCTTGTTATTATCCAGCAGTGCAATGTCTCTTGAATCTCCCCCACCTGAAAATGTATAAGGTTTGAATAAATTCAAGGTGCTTCCAAGCAGGTACTGTTGTCCACCCTCATCCTTATATATGTTTGAAATTTCAATGGGCTTTTCAATCATATTTTCTGTTCCCAGGGTTACAATAGACTGGGTCATGGGATCTGAAATAGTACCAGGATCTTCTATAGGAGGATTATAAAAATTCCATAAATCCAAAGGATAACTGTATGTTGTAATGTCTTCACTACCGTTTTCATGTACGATCTTTTTTTCTCTTAATTGAGCAAACTCGGTTATAAGTAAGGTTTGTGGTGGTTATGATCTCATTCTCACTACCATCATATAGTGTATTAGTAATTGTTTGTGGCAATGCAGCTACCTGTGTGTGAATGGGATATTTACATATTAGGTAAGGCTTGTTCCATAAATAGGCAGGATCAACAGGATCTGCACATCCCATATCAAACGGTCTAATGTTGTTCTCAAGGAAATTAATTTTCAAACCGTATGAATAAGTAGGTGAGCTTCCATTGGCATAAAAATGTATACTGGTAATCTGTCTGCTGTACCTTTTTGCTATTCTCATCTATATAAACAGTTTTCTTTGGAAGTCCCCTAAACCATGAATAGTTTGTATTGGCACTAAAGGGATAAGAATTCACATCCAATTGAAGTCCTTCGTGCGAAACCGGCGCAATCAATTGATTATCTATTTCATATGATTTAACATCTTTCCAGCTGGGAATTAACTGAGGTGTTACATTGGTATAAGAGGGATAGGAAATATTGTCGTAATCATTATATGTAGCCTCATTATAAAAATAATATTCAGTATATCCCTCACCGGAGTTTACCTCCTCAGTAACCAAATCATATCCAATGATGCCATCAGAATAATCTGACATGTCAAATGGGACGCGCACATAAAAATCCCTGAAGTGCTGATAATCGTTATTGTCCCAAAAGTCATATCCAATGTTATTTACATAATTACCACAGTTCGTATTACTTTTATTGTAAGGATCAAGATATCCAAATTGAGGCTCATTGATTAACTTACCTGAAGGTTCCCACCGGATTTATCATAATCGTAATTTATACTACTATTTTTGTCCATCAACAGGGTCAATTGTTATCTTTTTTAATCTTAAACCTGCTCCAATCTTATCATCATAGTTATTTTCATAACCAACAAGAAACTCATTTGCCTCGTAAGTAAATTCAGTAATTCCACCTGTAGGAACTTCGATTTGTTTGAGCATTCCAACCTGATCAAAATCCTCATCACATTGCCTGTTAGCTCCCTCTAAATCATACACCAGGATCATAATCAAAAACACTAAATCGAGCAGAACCAGTATCCTGATTATAAATATACGATTTAGGTATTAAGGTGCTGCTATTGAGATTTCCATTAAAAAATCCCCAATAATCCTGAGCATAAGCAAAGCGTCGGGGCATCCAGTCGCCATTTCCCTTTCCAGGAATTCCATCAGTAGGAGAATTTATAGGGTGGTAGTATATAATCTTTACCCAGAAAACTGGACGGAATCTAGCTTGAGTCTTTTATAACCACTCGGATCATTAATATAGGTTTCAAACTCATAACCGGTTTCATGGGGATCAATATTCAAAGTATGAATAAAAGAACTCAATAACTTTATTAATTTCAAAACTGCCCGCATGTTTGCGGTATATCTTTATTTTATTTAAAGCCCTACTTGGATCCTGAACATGACCGACATCATAAATAAATTTGAGGTCTTCTCTTTGATGATTCGCAATAAAAACAATTTTGTAAACCTCTGACTCAATAGCAGTAAGCCTTTTTGTTTCAATATGTGGTGTATTGTTTTCCCATGCTACTTCCTTATTTCTTCAAACAACCGTAAAAGGCAAATCGCTTCCATCATTTTGAAAATCCCTGTACGTTTCATAAAAACCCTCATCCAAAACAATCTTTTCTGAATCGTAAGTAAAAGTGACTATCTCTCCATTGGGTATTATTTTCAGATAACAACCAATTCACAGTATAACTACCTTTTGATTGACTCACAATGGTATAAGCACCAGTTGTGTTTTCATCCTCCGTTTCTTCCTGCCGGGCTTCAACGTATGAATTTGTGTAAATCGTTTCTTTATCATTAAATCTATAAATAACACCTTTTCCATCTGTTATGGTAAAGGTTTCCAGATAAAGGTCACTACCATCTTTCGTATATTGGATTCTGATATTTGAATATGGTATTGTTAAAGCCCTGCATATTTTACTGCCATTTTCAAGATCAGCCGTATCAAATACAAAATCACAGTTGATATTTTCCAACACTTATATGAAAAAGATCTGGTTCAGTATCATATTTTTCAATTGCACCTTGGAAATAACAGCCGTCTGGCATACATTTTTCCGCCAACATTCCTGCAACAGCAGCGGATTCATCATAATAATCAATGGGATCTATCGAGGAAGGAAAATCATAAACCTTTCTTGAATTAGCCCACATCCAGGTGGGCATCCATCCGAACTCCCAAATATCATCTTGCCCATCTATAGTAATATAATTGTGATAATCATCTGGCAGGCAACGAACAGTTCTTGAAATGATACCGCCACATTGAAGCTGCCAACCTAGTCCAACCCATGAGGCAACCTGATTCTACTCTTATCCCACTCGCGCTATAGGATAAATATATATCATGGCCTAAATCAAAAGAATTCGTGTATACGCCATTATAGTGATTTATTCCTGATTTCGACACCCCTGCACTGTGAATGCACTGCAGGATAACCAGAGGATGAAAAGTCAAATGTTTCCCGATAAAATGGTATTTGACTTATATCTGCACCATAGTAATGCCCACTGTATTGGGCAAAGCTTGATGTAAACACCAAGCAAAGAATGAAAATAAGAGATTTTTTCAAGAATGTCATTTCATAAAGATTTTGAGGATTTTGGGCTAAAGGTAATTATGCAACCGAATTAATAAAAATTGCCTATATCACTGTCCAACTGTTAATTATAAAATATTCAAAATTATTTTAAAAATATTTATTATTGTTGGATTATTAAATACTGATAAATATTTATAATTAAGAAATACACTTAATTAATAGGTAGTAAATATTAATGTTTATCAAAGATGAAATATTGAAATATCTAAAGATATTAATATAATAAGTAAAGTAAAGAAAAAACTTGCTTTATAAATATTTTATATAAATCAGGAATATTAATTAAATAGCAAATAGATGTACCCTCCCTTCTAAATTCTTAAACCTAGTTTGAGAAAAAGTATATCCGATAATCCATGATAAATTATTGAAAAGAAGTACTCATCTGAAATATCGGCAAATACATCGCAATTAATATGGCAGCAACAAATCCACCAATAAAAACAATCAGAACAGGTTCAATTACCGAGCTTAACAGGGCGGTTTTATGATCCACTTCCACAAGGTATTGCTCTTTCAGCGTGTGAAAAGATTTTTCTAGCTGGTTCACCTCTTCGCCAACCTTTATTAAAGAAATGATCTTTTTATCATACACAGAGTAGTTTTGCATGCTGGTAAATAGTGATCTTCCCTGCATAACATCTGCCTCAATTTCCTTCAAAGAATCACGGATCGGATAATAAGGTACGATCCTTCTAACCAGGGCCAGGGCATTGGTTAAGGGAATATCTGCTCCAATAAGTAACTCCATGGTCAGACAGAACCTGGCCAAATAGGTTTTTCTTATCAAATCACCAATCACCGGAAGATGGGATAAAAGGTTATCTGTTTGCCGTTTGAAGTTTTCTTGTTTTCGGAGCAGTATAAATGCAATGCCGACAAAGACCAAAAACAGAACTAAGTATAATGAGTATCGTTCAAACCAATGAGAAACAGCAATTACAACTTTTGTCAGATAGGCAGGTCTTTATCAAATCGCTGGTAAACTTCTTCAAACATGGGTACGATAAATGCCATCATAAAAACAACAGCCAGAACCGCAGTTATGATGACAATGAGCGGATAGGTTATTGCTCCAATTATTTTCCTTCTTTGCTCGGTCTTTTTTTCAAAATATTGGTGGAGGTCCTTGAGTACCTTATTTATTCTTCCGGTTTCCTCGCCTATTTTTAAACTATAATACTCATACATCGTAAATTTTCCACTATCCTGAAAAGCCTCTGATATTGTTTTTCCGGCAACCACATCATCCTGGATCTTTTGTATCAGCTCAGCATCTTTCTTTTTGGAAAAATTATCCTGCAGGATTTCAAAAGCACTTTTAATATCAATGCCTGAATTGAGCAGTACATAAAGGTTTTCATACAGATAACTTTCTTCTTATCACCAAATCCACCTGAACCAAATTTAATATCCTTATTTAGAAAAACTATTGTCTTTTCAGCCAATCCGGATTTTGTCTTTTCAACATCCCGCCTCCTTTTATATTTAGCTATATTTATCTTGGGCACAGAGGTACTTTTTTATATTGGGAGTTGTAAAAGTAAGAAATTGTTTTTGACTGATGCAACAGTTTTGGTATTTGGACTTTTAGCTATTGGTGCTTATTTGGAATCCGGAATCCGAAATCCAAAATCACAATCAGCCTGCGCTGCTGGTAATAATATTCTTATCCATTTTCTTGAAAAGGCCTTGAAGCACATTGCCCGGTCCCACTTCGATCACTTCTTTCACGCCATTGGCGATCATATTCTTCATGATCTGTGTCCAGCGCACCGGTGAGGTCAGCTGGGCGATCAGGTTGGTTTTGATGATTTCCGGATCTGTTACCGATTGTCCGGTTACGTTCTGGTAAATGGAGCAGGTCCCATGATTGAATTTGGTGTTCTTGATGGCTTCGGCCAGTTCCACCCTTGCAGGTTCCATCAGGGGTGAGTGGAAAGCACCTCCCACTTTCAGCGGAAGAGCTCGCTTGGCTCCGGCTTCTTTCATTTTTTCACAGGCTATCTCGATGCCTTTATTGGAACCACTGATTACAAGCTGTCCGGGAGAATTATAATTTGCGGGCACCACAACTTCTCCTTTGATGGAATCCAGTATTTTTTCAACGGTTTTATCATCCAGTCCGAGAATGGCAGCCATGGTGGAAGGGTTCATTTCGCATGCTTCCTGCATGGCCTGGGCACGTTTTGAGACGAGGCGGAGGCCGTCCTCAAAAGTGAGGGTCTTATTGGCAACCAGGGCGGAGAATTCACCCAGAGAATGCCCGGCGACCATATCCGGTTTAAAATCTTCTCCCAGGGTCCTGGCCAGTATTACAGAATGAAGAAAAATGGCAGGCTGGGTAACCTTTGTTTGCTTGAGGTCCTCATCGGTTCCTTCAAACATCAGATCGGTAATTTTAAATTTCAGGATGGTATTGGCACGCTGGAACAGTTCCTTTGCCAGTGGTGAGCGGTCATATAAATCTTTTCCCATACCAACAAACTGCGCGCCCTGACCGGGAAAAACATATGCTTTCATACTTAATAAGATTTTAGTTTAATAATTAACCGTAGATTTTCTAAGGAGATAAAGAGTTTTCAAATAGTGTTTCTTTTGATTTCTATCTTCTGTTTCCAAAAAGTCGCAGCAAAAATAAGAATAAATTTATAAAGTCGAGGTATAATCTGAGTGCTCCGATGATCACAAGTTTTCTGGTGGAATCATAATCATAAGCCTGCCCTGAGCCTACTTTTTTCAGCATCTGCACATCATAGGCGGTGAGTCCTGTAAAGATCAGTACCCCGATCACACTGATGATATAATCCATCATAGCGCTTTTCAGGAAGAAGTTCACCACCATGGCAATGATGATCCCGAAGAGGCCCATCGTCATCAGGGAACCGAAACGGGTCAGATCCGTTTTGGTGGTATAACCCACAACGGCCATTAAACCAAACATACCGGCGGCAATAAAAAAAGTTTTGGTAAGGCTGGCAGCCGTGTAAACAATAAAGATCGAACTGAGGCTCATTCCCAGCAATAAGGCAAATATGATGAACAACAGAGTTAAAGTATTGGCCGAGAACTTATGGAATCCTGCTGACATCAGCAACACAAATCCGAGTGGAGATAGAAATACGATCCAGCCCAGTATGGTCGGCGCCCCCGTTTCGGGATGGTAGATCATACTGAGCAATCCGGCGCTGGTCGAGACCCAGTAAGCAGTCAAACCGGTAATGGCCAGCGCCATAAACATCCAGAGAAAAACATTTGCCATGAAGGTGCTTACCACTGAGGCTTCTTTTTCCCTGGAAATATTCAATTCATAATCCCGCTCTCTTGATAATTGATCCATTTCGATTTATTTTTTAGGATAACGAAGTGCAAATTTAATTAGTATAGCTTAATGCAGTCGGGATCCTATAAGGTGGATAAATTCGGCCCGGGTCTCCTCCTTTTTGAAAGCCCCGGTGAAATCGGAGGTAGTGGTAACCGAATTCTGTTTCTGCACTCCGCGCATTACCATGCACAGGTGTTGCGCCTCGATCACCACGGCCACACCCAGGGGCTGCAGTGTTTTGTTGATGGCATCCTTGATCTGCATGGTAAGCCGCTCCTGTACCTGCAGCCTGCGTGCATAGGCTTCCACTACCCGTGCGATCTTGCTCAGTCCCGTAATATACTTATTGGGAATGTAAGCCACATGGGCTTTGCCGATAAACGGGATCATATGATGCTCACACATCGAATATATCTCTATATCTTTTACGATCACCATTTCGCGGTAATCTTCGCGGAACTTGGCCGATTCCAGGATCTTAACCGGATCAATATCATAGCCATGGGTTAGGAATTGCATGGCTTTGGCAACCCTTTCGGGGGTATCCAATAAGCCTTCTCTTTTCACATCCTCCCCGAGCAGGTCGAGGATGCCACGATAATGCTCGCTCAACTTGCGGATCTTACCGGGGTTGTGGCTTTCGATGCGCTGATAATCCAGTTCACCATTGTCGCTGGTGTAATAGGTGCGTGCGTATATCTTTTCTTTTTCTTTTTCTTCGCTCATCATTGCTTGTTTTAACCGAAATATTCTACAAAATTATTTTCTGATTCATATACCTTCACGGCATGCAGCTCAGCTCCCAGCCCTGCAACAGATGCCTCCAGTTCGTGATAGATGGACATTGCCAGGTTCTCGGTCGAGGCAAACTTTCCCTGCATGAAGTCAACTTCAAGATTGATATTTTTATGATCCAGCTTGCTGATGACTTTTTCACGGATGATCCTGCTAAGGTCTTTCAGGTTGACCAGGAAACCCGTCTCCGGGTTCACCTCCCCTTTCACTGTTACAAACAATTCGTAATTGTGTCCGTGCCAGTTTGGGTTGGAACACTGCCCGAACACTTCCAGGTTCTTCTCATCTGAATAATCTTTTCTGAACAAACGATGTGCGGCATTGAATCTTTCCCTGCGCGTAATGAATATCATCTTCCTGAAATTTGTATAAATAACAAATTTACAAATCTTTTGTTCGAAATATGGATTATGTTCTTATTTCCTGATCCCGAAGCGCATGCCGGCCCAGATCCGCAACTGGTTCATATCCACATGAAAGTTGGTATTCCCAATGGGAAGCGGGGTGGTGTTGTATCCTAAAACACCGCCGGCCCCGGCAAAAAACTTCTTATTGCTGAACCCGAGAGCACCCCTGCCAAGCCATAAAAGAGCCATTTCGTGGTTTTTGATGCTTCCTGCATGGCTCGAATATTCAGAGGCCTGTAAAAACGCGCCGGGGATCAAAGACATATTCAGGTAAAAATTCTTAAAAAAAACAAAAGTGTAGGAGTAACCGATAGAAATCCCATAATTGTAGAATACCCCTTTAATAATATTCTCTTGGGGTAATATGTCGCCCCCCCCAGAAAAAACGGAGGGGATCAAATTGGAATCGGCATGCAGTTTGGTATACATAAAAGAAGGAACCAGTACCAGCGCTCCGCTGCTCTTCAACTGTTGCTCATTCTGTATGTAAGCTGCCCGGATGGAGTGCTTCCGGCTGTTGAAAAGATAATAGAACAATATGCTGAATGCTTCAATTTCTATGTCAGGCCGCTGGTAATATACATCTCCCGGTTTCCATCCGGGAATGATCTGCCCCGAATTGGAAAGATAAAAACCATTGTAATCCTGGTAAGAAATCTCGGCGGCCACAGAACGCCCGTATGCATTCACCCGCAGATCGATGATGGTCGATTTGCCTTTTTCATGGCTGTCGCGGATATAAAAGGGATTCCGTACCGCCAGCCCCAGCCCGAACCATTTGTAAAAAGCAGCCACCCCCACTTTGGTGTGAATGTTTGGCAGGTAGTTTACATTGATATCTGTTTGGGAAGGATTGATCGTAAAGCCAATACCTTCATACAGCAGATAGGTGCGGGCCGTGATCATTTCTTTGTAATCCCTGATATATGCAGGATTCAACTTAGGATCTTTTTCAATCGAAACCGATTGACCGCTGGCCAGATGGTTCGAAAGGATCAGAAACAGAAAAATTAAAAGTATTGGGTATTGTTTCATCCTTTGTTTTTTTCCTTCTCACTCTTTTCCTTTTTATCTTTTAGTGTCCTCAAAAAGTAAACAACCTCAAAGGAGGTATATACCAGGTAAAACACAAAGAAAACAATAAAAAACGGAATGACATTGTGGCGGTTGAGCAGGGCATAAATTACGATGATCACAACAAAGAGCAGGAGTTTCAATACGGTGAGGATCATGTAATAATTGATAAAACGGGGAAAAGTGCTCTGTGAGGTCCGGAAAATAATGTAATAGATCAGCGCTGTTATCCCGTAGAAAAACGGATACAGGAACGGCAGAGCGGCAGTGTAATAAGCATTGGGTATAAGCCAGGCATATAAAAATCCAATGATCCCAAGCCCAAGACTCAGGTAAAAAAGCTGCAGGAGAAATTTTTTGATATCAGGCTTTATTTTTTCCATTTGATCAGGTCGCGAGTTACATAATAGATAGATAAAATTACAGAAAGTATGGAAAGTATCACGGTAAAAACAGGAAAACTCCACCCGACCCATTCATCCAGTTTGATCCCTCCGAAGACCCCGATCAAAATGATTACGATCATCTGGAAAGCTATACTGGTATATCGGGCATAATTCTCGAGTAGTTCTTTACCTTGTTCCTCCTTTTTCTTTTTCATTACTTACTTTTTGGGTCATGGGGCCGCTCCCTGAATTCATTTCGCAGGAACCCGTGAATTTCGCACCCGGCTCAATGGCGAGTTTCCCGGTTTTCAATTCTCCGGAAAAGTCGGCGGTTGCTTTCAGGGAAAGGAGCTGTTCGACATAAATCTTTGCAGATACCTTGCCCGAAACATCCGCATTCTTACATTTTATCTCTCCTTCTACTTTGCCGCTGTTGCCTACAACGATCTTGCCTTTGGATTCGATGGAGCCGATCAGGGTACCGTCAATCCTGAAATCACCATCCGATTTAATATCACCCTGTATGGTCGTGCCAACACCGATTAGATTGACAGCTGTGTTCTCTGTTCCGTTTGATTTTGCCATGCTTTTTGACTTCCTGAGTTTCAATTTTATTTATTGATATAGTTCTTTTCGAAAAATCTCATGTATTGTTCCGCATCCTTAGATTTATAAAAAACCGGGTAGTTGCCCGCCGAAATTACAAATAAATTATAATTTTCGGGATTCAGGTTGGATATTACATACTCATCTTTCTTGATCAGCTCATAATAATTCATTGCATCGTCCTTATTGTTGAAATTGCCAACTGTGATGATCTGCTTTTTCGGCCCCAGCACAATGCTGTTCACCTTTAGTTTCCGCAGGCTGAAATATTTGGTGTTGAAGTCAGAGAGGCGGATCTTCAATGCCGGGACATTCACACTGTCGCTGTTCACGGTAAAGGCCACAAATTGTGATTCATTGGGTGCGTATGCGTAGGGGGACTTTTCTTCTTCCACTTTTGCGGCCTCCGCCGCCTTTCCTGTGGTGAGATGCTGCAGCATGTTTTCGGCAAGCGGCTTGACCTCGCTCTTGGGATAGGTGCTCACAATATACCGCAAATGGGCAACAAGTGAATCCTGCACTTCTATCCTGCCCATGGACAGTGCACGCAGATAAAGGAACCTGGGAATCAGTTCCGATTCCGGATACTGGCTGATGGCCCGGTCGCTGTAGTTGATCACCAGGAAATACTGATCCTTCAGATGAGCATTGTATGTTCTTTCGTACAATCTTCCCGCTTCATTTTCTTTTTCACTGAGCTCTTTGAAATAATTCGGATTGATGATGACCTTCGCATAATCGCTGTCGGGAAAATCATTCAATATAAGGCTTTTGTAATTCTCCATTTTGGCTGAATCCCCCTGTTCCTGGTAGATCTTATACAGATCGTAATAAGCCTTGAGCAGGAATTCATTTTCAGGAAAACGGCTTACCAGTGTTTCGTATGCCTCGATGGCCTTGGGATAATTGTTCAATCCTTCTTTGTAAGCCCTTCCCAGGTTGAAATAGGCTTCGGTCATCTTCTCATCCGAAGCGATGAAGTCTTCTTCCGTCACCGGGATATCTTTCAAATAATAATCCCGTTCCCTTGGATTGCTTGAGATCATCTTTGCAGAATCGCCCAGCAATGTGTCGGAAGCATAGAGTTCCTCTCCGCCAAATGATAGCATCTGTTTGTTGGCAAGCCGCCAAAGATCATCCAGCTTCCGGTTTCCCCAGCGTTGCTTAAACTCATTGAAGCCCTGGCTTTTGAGCGCATTATTGTAAAAATACCAGGAACCTGTTCCCCCCGGGGATGCAAAAGCGTTTCCCTGGGCAAGGGCATTTTCCTGCCGGAAAAGCTCCTCTTCCATTTTCCTTTTCTCCTCTTCAATATAATCCTCAATGATCGCGTCGATCACAGCCAGCCGCTCCTCTTCAGGCATTCGGGCCAGGTTCTGCAGGCTGTCCTGCAGCTGGATAATGCTGAGATTTTTCACCAGGTCTGAAAGCACCAGCGACTTGGCCTTAATCTCTTTGTAATTGGGATAATCCTGCGGAAGGGAAGTCACGGCCGTGTCATAATATGCTTCCGAAAGCTGATAATCCGGTATCTCGAATAGTATATCCGCCAGCTCTAAGGAAGAAGTAGCCTTCTGGTAATTGTTCGAGGTGCTGGTGGCGACCGAAAGTTTGAGATAATGGATTCCCAGGGTATCATTACCATCTTTCAGGGCCACATCGGCCAGGGCATAATAGATCTGATCGCGGTACTCCTTGTTCTTGATATCTTTCAGCATCTTGTTCAGGGTCTTCACGATCTGCTCTTTATTGCCCGATTCTGATTCATAGGATTGGGCCAGGCTGATCTTGGCCTGGAATGCCATATCATACGGCGGATTTCTTTTGATCACTTTCAGATAAAACCTGGATGCTTCGGCCAGGTTGTCGAGGTGCTGTTGTATCTGTGCCAGGATGAACATCAGGCGGGTCTTGGTATCCCGGTCGTTATTCAGTTCGATGCCCCGAAACAAATACCTGATGGCTTTGGCGTAATCTTCCTGGAGGATATACGTATTGGCCAGTACCATAGGCAGTTCCTTGGTAACCGCAAAAGGGATCCGGGTTTTGTCTTCCAGATCGTATATAGACATCAGCAGGGGCTCCGACTTCTCATATTCTTCCATCTGGTTGTATGTCTTGGCCAGCCAGAGCATACTGGTATATTTTATTTCATTTTCAGGATATTCGTCTATCACATATTTGAAAGTCCTCCGGGCACTGAAATATTCCTGTTTGTAAAAATACGCTTTGCCGATAAGCAGGTATGAATCGTCGATCCAACGAACATATTCTTTGCGGTTAAACTTCATGGAGTGCTGCTGGATCACCAGGGAGGCCTTTTCTATGGCCTTGTCCATGGCAGGGTTTACCGACTGGGCTTCGTTCTTGGTACCATATTTATATACCGGAAGGATTTTATTGAAGTCATCATGAAGTTTGGATTCCATCTCCATGACACCCGCCTTGAAGCTTTCGTCCCCATTCCAGTAGGCATTATAATGAGAGGTGAGATTATGGTATACCCTGCGCGTGAAGGTGTTCTTTTTTGTGGAACACGAGATGAAAATAAAAACCGACACAAGAAGGAATATGCCTGAAACGCGGATTTTCTTATTAAAATTCACCCAATCAATTGTTTTGTTAGGATATTAAACTAATTAAACGCAAAAATATTTTAAATTTTCCGAAATTCTAACCTATTATTCACAAAATAGCTTAATACACTTTTATATCTTTGATGCGTAATTTACGATCACAAATGTCCAGAAAAAAAAGGAAAGAAAAAACCAGGTGGTACCAGAAACTCAAGAATAAATACAGGCTGGTAATATTCAATGACGAAACCTATGAAGAGCGAGTTTCATTCAGGTTATCGCGCCTCAATGTATTTGTTTTTTCGGGCACCCTCAGTATCATTTTGATCCTGCTCACCACCGTCATCATTGCTTTCACCCGCCTGCGGGAGTTCATTCCGGGATATATGGACCCTGAGCTGCCCAAGCGGGTATATGAACTTGAGATCAAAGCCGATTCTCTCAGGCAGGATGCCGAAAGGAAAAATCTTTATATCGAATCCATCCGGAACATCATCAGCGGGAATGATTATTTCGATTCGGGTTTTGTGGAAAACAAACCGATGCTTAACTACGACACCATACAGCTCAGGAATTCCAGGAAAGACTCCCTTTTCAGGGCAAGTTACGAGCAGCAGAACAGGTACAGCCTGTATATTTATGAGAATGATGATGAATACAACAGCCTGAGTTCTTCCAACCTGAGTTTTTACACCCCCTGAAGGGTTCCATTACCAACTCCTTCAACCTGGCCGAAAAACACTACGGTATTGATATCGTCTCGGGGAAAGAGGAAACCATCAAATCCATCCTGGATGGAACGGTGATCATATCCGACTGGTCAATAGAGACCGGCTATGTGATCGGTGTGCAACACCGGAACAATTTTGTGTCCATTTACAAACACAATTCTGCCCTTTTAAAAAAGGTTGGGGCCAACATCCGGGCGGGTGAACCCATTGCCATTGTTGGCGAGACCGGTGAGCTGAGTACCGGTCCGCATCTGCATTTCGAAATGTGGTATAAAGGAACCCCGGTAAATCCCGAAGATTATATCGCATTTTAATGAGCATGCAAAAAAAACACATAGCCATTCTTGGTTCAACAGGTTCCATCGGCACACAGGCCCTGGAAGTGATCGCAGCAAAGCCCGATCTTTTCGAAGCTGAAGTACTCACTGCCCAGAACAATGCCGGACTGCTCATCCGGCAGGCCATACAATTCAGGCCCAATGCAGTGGTCATTTCGAACAAGGATCTTTACAGCAAAGTGGATGAAGCACTGGCACCCTATAACATCAAGGTTTATGCAGGCGAAGAAGCCCTGAAGCAGATTGTGGCGATGGAATCCCTCGACACGGTACTGGTGGCCCTGGTTGGCTTTGCAGGCGTAGAACCCACCCTGCAGGCCATCAAAGCCCGAAAACGAATTGCACTGGCCAACAAGGAAACCCTCGTGGCAGCAGGTGGCATCGTACAACAGGCAGTGCTGGAAAACCGAACAGAAATTATTCCGGTCGATTCGGAACATTCTGCTATTTTTCAATGCCTTGCAGGAGAAGATTTAAATCCGGTTGAAAAAGTCATCCTTACGGCCAGCGGAGGACCTTTCAGGGGTAAGGACCGGGCTTTCCTCAGAGATGTTGGCCGGGAAGAAGCCCTGGACCATCCCAACTGGGAAATGGGCTGCAAGATCACCATCGACTCAGCCACCCTGATGAACAAAGGCCTGGAAGTGATCGAAGCAAAATGGCTGTTCAACCTGGAGCCCCGGCAGATAGAAGTGATCATACATCCGCAATCCATCGTGCATTCACTGGTGCAGTTCGAAGACGGCTCCCTCAAAGCACAGATGGGCCTGCCCGACATGAAGCTGCCCATACAATATGCACTGTCCTATCCCAGAAGGATCTCTTCGGAATTTAAGCGCTTCAGCTTTGCTGATTATCCAAAGCTCACATTTGAAGCGCCTGATTTAAAAAATTTTCGTAATCTTGCACTCGCTTTTGAAGTACTGCTTGCAGGCGGAAATAAGGCCTGCATTCTGAATGCCGCAAATGAGGTAGCCGTTTCGGCATTTCTTAAAGACCGGCTTGGATTCCTGGATATTTCCACAGTAATTGAAAAATGCCTGCAGGATGTATCATTTATCAAGGATCCGACCTTAGAGGATCTTATCCTTTCGGATAAAGAAAGCAGGAGAAAAGCACAGGAGTTTATAAAATCATTTTAGAGATTCATTTATGGAGATACTGATCAAAATTCTGCAATTACTGCTTAGCCTTTCCATCCTGGTGGTTTTCCACGAGATGGGGCATTTTCTTGCAGCCAAGATATTCAAAACAAGGGTGGAGAAGTTCTATCTATTCTTCAACCCCTGGTTCTCGATTTTTAAATTTAAAAAGGGGGAAACCGAATATGGCATGGGCTGGCTGCCCCTGGGCGGTTACGTCAAGATCTCGGGTATGATCGACGAATCCATGGACAAGGAGCAGATGAAAAAGCCGCCCGAGCCATGGGAGTTTCGCTCAAAACCCGCCTGGCAACGCCTGATCATTATGCTGGGAGGTGTGATCGTGAACGTGATCCTGGCCATGGTGATCTATATCTTTATGCTGTCAATCTGGGGAGAACAATACCTGCCCACTTCCGAAGCCAATAAGTATGGAATCACTGTTGATTCACTTGCTTACGAGATGGGACTCAGGAATGGTGATAAGATCCTTTCGATCGACGGCCAGGAAATAGAAGATTTCAGCAAGGTGCCCGTTACCCTGATCCTGGAAGAAGCCAAAAGCATTCAGGTGACCCGTAAGGGGAAAAATATCAATCTCGACATCCCGAAAGGCACACTGGGCAAACTGGTGAAAAAGAAAACACCGGAATTCATTTCGGTCGGCTTCCCTTTTGAAGTCAGTAAGTTTACCGAAGATTCTCCCGCGGAAAAAGCCGGCATACAGATCAATGATAAGATCATCGGCATCAATGGCAAAGAGATCCTGTATTTTGTAGAATTCGTACAGGAAATACCAAAATATAAAGATACTACAGCAATCATCACCATTGCCAGGAATTCGGATACTCTCGACATCCCGGTTAATGTTTCTAAGAAAGGTACCATTGGAGCATACCGCAAGGATATCAAGGAGTATTTCACTTTCAGGGAAAAGAACTACAACTTTTTTGAAGCCATTCCGGCCGGGGCGATGAAAGCTTACAAAGGCATTGGGGACTACCTGAAGCAATTGAAGCTCTTGTTTTCCCCGGAAGTGAAAGCCTATGAATCGGTCGGGGGTTTCATCACCATCGGGAGCATTTTCCCGTCTACCTGGGACTGGCAACAATTCTGGCGGCTAACAGCATTTCTCAGCATCATGCTGGCCATCCTCAATGTACTGCCCATTCCTGCCCTGGATGGCGGCCATGTGATGTTCCTGTTTTACGAGATCATCGCCGGCCGAAAGCCCAGCGATAAATTCATGGAATATGCACAGGTAGCCGGAATGATCATCCTGTTCGCCCTCTTGATATGGGCCAATGGCAATGACGTGATCCGCCTGTTCAAATAAGTTTTTACAAACTGTCTTCGATCACCTTTTCCTTCAGCGACTTAAAGCCTGATCCAAGGATCTCGTTGGCATTGATAACCGTTAAGAATGCCTTGGGATCGATCTGGTGGACAAACTCACGCAGCATGGACAGCTCCCGGCGGTTGACCACCGTAAAGATGATGGTCTTGTCAGCATGATTGAACATGCCTTCACCTTTCAGGAAAGTCCCGCCCCGGTTCAGGTCGTTGATGATCTTGTCGCGTATCTCAGAATGTTTGTCAGAAATGATGAAAAGGGTTTTGTCGTAACTAATTCCCTGGAGTACGATATCGATCACCCTGCCCGTAACAAATATCACAATGAGAGAATACAAAGGGATCTTCCAGTCCTGGAAAGCGATCAGGCCCACCAGCACAATGGCGGAATCCACCATGATCATCAGATGCCCCAAGGGGATCCTGGTGTATTTATTGATCATCATGGCCACGATATCTGTTCCACCCGAAGTAGCCTTGGCCTTGAAGATCATTCCGAGGCCCAGCCCGATAAATACCCCGCCGAAGATGGACGACAGCAGTGCATCGCCCTCCACGAGCGGATCCGCCCCATACAACCAGCTAAGAGTATCTACAAAGATCGCAGTGAGGAAAAAACCCAGTACCGTTTTGATCCCGAAGCGCGGCCCCAGCACCCGGATGCCTATGATGGTAAGTGGAATATCAAAAGCAAGTGCAACAAGTCCCACCGGTGTGCCGAGCATCCAGTGAAGTACGATGGAAATACCATATACCCCGCCCGGTACTATTTTATAAGGTGTAATGAACAAAACAAATCCTGATGCCAGGATAAAGGAACCGGCAAGGATCAGGCTGTAATTCACAAACCACCTCTTACTGAATGGTTTATCCCTTTGTATAAAAGCCATAACAAACGATTTGTTAAAAATGGCTGCAAAAGTAAATCCTTTTCATCTACCCGCCATGGGTTTATTGTTAATTATTTATTGCGTTTCCGGGCAACTTTTGCATAAAATCTCCTGTCATAAGGAACAATTAATCATTAAACTGCATCGTTTGTTTCAACAAAGAACAGCCAGCGCAATATAAATTGGTGATTTTTTCTCAATACTCCGGCAACAAAAGCATGGAGTATTTAGAATCAATAAAAACGGATATAGGTCTTGATTAGAGAAAAAATAATTAACTTAGCTCACCTTTTAAAATCAGGAACACTGAGCATATTCATGATCCAGAGGAGCATTATATTATTTCTTGGACTCTTGCTGTTTAGCAGCATGCTTTACGGGCAACAGGACCGTCACTTCACGCAGTATATGTTTGCGAAGACCGCGATCAATCCGGGCGCTGCAGGCAGTACAGGGGGCATTTGCATCAATGGCATTGTGCGGCAACAATGGACCGGTTTTCAGAATGCCGATGGCACTCATGTAGCCCCTGAGTCCTTCCTTCTGGCCGCGGATGCTCCATTCAAATTCGTTCACGGTGCTTTCAGTCTTACCATACTGCAGGAGAAACTTGCCTTCTGGCAGGACATTAGTGTGAATCTTGGGTATACCTACATCGGAAGCCTTGGCAGAGGAGATTTTGGAGCGGGCTTTCAGATTGAATTTGAAAACAGATCAATCGGATTTTTCCAAACTGAATTTCGTGGATGAGGATGATCCCATCAAAAGTGAAGAAGAAGACTCGGATATGTTGTTCGATTTCGCCCTGGGTTTATATTATGAAGTACCCGATGTATATTATATAGGTGTGTCCACTTTCGATGTTCTTGAATCCAATGGCAAAAGTCTCCGGGAAGAAGTTAATTTTTCATACAGCACCGACCGGTCCATCTACCTGCTGGGCGGTTATAATTATGTTTGGCCCAGCAATCCGTCTTATGAAATAAAACCCTCGGCCATGGTGCATCTTACACCAGGTGCCATGCAGTTTGATGTAAGCACCATCGTGGAATACCAGGACAAATTCTGGGGTGGCGTTAATTTCAGGCCGCAGGAATCCGTTGGCCTGATCGTGGGGGTTTTGTTCAAGAAGTTCATGATCGGCTACTCTTATGATATAAATACCAGTGGTTATAAGATCGGTGGCTCCCATGAAATTAGACTCGGATATTGTTTCAAGCTTGAATTTGAAAGGGCCATAAAAATTTACAGAAACACGAGATTTTTATAATGTTTGTAATTAATACAGATATTTTTTTAATTTTGGCGCGATAATAAAAAAATGCATAACTCGTTAGAAAGACAATAAAATTGAACGGTATTATGAAAAAACTAATTTTCTACGCAGTTGCTTTACTGATACTTGCAAGTTGTAACAACTCCGGCAACGGAGAGCTTGTTGGTGTTAACCGTAAAGCAAAACCTTTCTACCAACCTGATCCTTATGGCATGGTATTCATACCACAGGGAAGTTATACCATGGGTGTGGGTGACGAAGATATCACCTATGGGTTCGCACATAAACCCAAAACAATTTCTGTTTCTGCCTTTTTCATGGACGAAACTGAAATTACAAACAACGAATACCGTCAGTTTGTTCACTGGGTGCGTGACTCCATTGCCAGGACATTGCTGGGAGAAGTCAGGCCAGAGGAATACCTGATCGAAGAGAATGAAAAAACCGGCGAGATCTACGATCCGCCCTACCTCAACTGGGAAGAAGACATTGAGTGGCAGAGCGAAGATCCGGATATGCGCGATGTGCTGGAACAAATGTACCTCCCGGAACATGAGCGTTATTTCCGCAGAAAAGAGATCGATACGCGTAAACTCAATTATGAATATTACTGGGTTGACCTGAAAGCGGCTGCCAAAAAGGATTTTTCCGAAGAGGCCGATTACAGGAATGCCAGCCTTGCCAACCGTCCGCAGGGACTTAGAGACCGTTCAGTTTATGTTCGCAAGGAAGTGATCAATGTGTATCCCGACACACTTGCCTGGATCCACGATTATGCTTATTCATTCAACGACCCCCTTACTGAAAGATATTTCTGGCATCCGGCCTACGATCATTACCCGGTGGTGGGAGTTAACTGGCCACAGGCCCGTGCTTTCTGTGTCTGGAGAACAGAATTGCTCAACAATTACCTCAAAGCCAAGAAGGGCGAACCCGGACTGGCCGAGTTCAGGCTTCCGACCGAAGCCGAATGGGAATGGGCAGCCAGGGGAGGTTATGCGCTCAGCCCTTATCCATGGGGCGGCCCTTATACAAGGAACGAAAAAGGATGTTTCCTTGCCAACTTCAAACCCATGCGCGGTAATTATATCGCCGACGGCGGATTGCGCACAGTCATCGCGGCGCACTATCCTCCGAATGACTGGGGGCTCTATGACATGGCAGGAAATGTTGCCGAATGGACCGTAAGTGCTTTTGATCCCGTATCTTATGATGTAACCTGGGATATGAACCCGAACTATACCTATAATGCCAAGGAATCCGATCCCCCTGCAATGAAGCGTAAAGTGATCAGAGGTGGTTCCTGGAAAGACATCAATTACTATCTGCAGGTAACTACACGCGCCTACGAGTACCAGGATACTTCCAAGTCGTACATCGGCTTCCGCTGTATCCAGCCGTATCTCGGAAGGAACAAGGACGACAATCCTTCACGCGCATCACGAATTTATAACTAAACGAAATAAATAAGCATTATTAAACAACTTAAGAAAAAATACTATGGGATTAAAAAATGTAGTCAGAAGTAGAGGTTTTAGAAACTTCATGGCAAAATTGTATGGATGGGGTGCTGCAGTGGTAATTCTCGGAGCATTGTTCAAAATTAACCACTACCCCTATGCCGATATCATGCTGATCGTAGGTCTTGGAACAGAATCAATTATTTTCTTTCTCTGCATTCGAACCTCCATACGTAGAACCCGACTGGAGCCTTGTTTATCCTGAACTGGCAGGCCTTTATCGCGGTGATAAAGATTCGCAAAAGATCACGGCCAAACCCACTCAGCAAATTGACCAGATGCTCAGAGAAGCTGATATTGATCAGAAAGTGATTGACCGCTTTGGTGAAGGTTTGCGGATGTTTGGAGAAAATGCCGCCCAGATGGCCGACATCTCCAATGCTTCATTGGTAACAAATGAATACGCAAATAATGTTAAGAATGCCTCAGAGTCAATCAGCGAACTCAACGATAGCTACAAAAAAACCTCACAGGCTCTGAATGCTGACGCCGAAGCTTCCAATGAGTATGTAAACAATATCAAATCAGCATCCACCAGTGCTGCCGGACTCAGCGATGCCTACTCACAGGCCTCTGAAGTTATCAGGACCGATATGGATGCCACCAGGGAATTTGCTCAAACCGTTAAGAATGCTACTGAATCAGCCGGCGCCCTCAACGATAATTATGCAAAATCAGCCGAACTGATCGCAAGATCGGTTGAAGCACTCGACTTTTCAGCACTGGAAGGTAAATCATATAACGAGCAACTGAAGAAGATCTCCGACAACCTGGCAGCACTTAATGCAGTATATGAGCTGCAACTGCAAAACACAAATACGCAGGTGGAATCTGCTTCCAGACTCCAGGAAACCATGAACAGTTTCCTCGAAAACATGGATGCATCTTCAGAAAAAACAGCTCAGTATAAAAACCAGCTTGATCTGTTAACCGAAAGGGTAGCTTCCTTGAATAAAGTATATGGAAATATGCTTTCAGCAATGAACTTTAACCCCAACAACGCTTAACAAACAGCATTTTTCATTATTTATTAATTGAATACTAAACAGAATTAACATATGGCTGGATACAAAGAAACCCCCCGGCAGAAGATGATTGCCATGATGTACCTGGTACTGACGGCACTCCTCGCGCTGAACGTTTCAAAAGAGATGCTAGATGCTTTTGTGGTTGTAAATCAAAGTGTTGAAAAAACAAAACAAAACTTTGCCGACAAGATCGACCAGATCATGGCAGATTTTAAAATGCAATACGATATACAACCTGATAAAGTTGCAAAATATTATGATAGTGCCAAATATGTGAGGCAGCAAACCGACAATCTTCTTGAATATATCGATAGTTTAAAATATGCTTTGATTGACCATACCGATGGCAAGATAAAAAGTATCGAAGAGGCCAGAAGAACACCATTAAAAGAGGTAGAATCCAAAAGATATGTATCTCTGCGCCCACCGAGTTCTTTTTTGGCAGTGATGCTAGCCATTACCATAAATAAACCGGCTGGAATACTCAAACAGAAAAATAAATGATTATCAGTGATGAAATGCTGTCGGTCATTGGTGAGCCAGATACCAGTATACGACTGGGATTAAGAACCGAAGGACCATATTATGATGCCGATGGCAACAGAACAATACTGGGAACAGCATAACTTTTATTACACCATCCTTGCGGCAGATGTTACCATTTTGAATAAACTTTATGCCGAGGTAAGAAACGCTGAGTTTGACGTTCTTAGCAAATCTGTACGAACGTATTGATGCTACTGACTTCAAGTTTACCAGTATTGATGCTAAAGTTATCCCTGAGCGTTCTTATGTATTGCAAGGTGGAGAAATACAAAGCTGCAGTTTTTGCGGCTGCTTATGATACCATGCAAGATCCTGAAGTTTATGTTATTGCAGGGTGTATCTGAGTGGAACGATAGCTATATTGATAGGGCCCAGCAACTTACCGGAGAAAAAGGCATGGTGCCTCTTTCATTCGCTGCTAACAGAATAGGTTCTCATAGTTATGCCGGTGTGATTAAGGTTAAAAATCCACTGGGTAGAGAAATATCCTACCCATTTAACGGGGAATACATTGTTGCACCTCCCTCACTGACAGTTGCGGCGACCAAAATGAATGTATTTTATATTGGCGTTGACAACCCGGTGTCCATCACCGCTCCAGGCATGGCTGATGAAAGCATCCGGCCGGTTATTACCGAAGGATGTGAACTGGTTCCGGTTGAAGCAGACGATCACAATTATATCGTCCGGGCGACCAAAGGGATTACTTCAGCAACGGTCAGCGCTTCTGCAAATTATCAGGGAACGACTATGAATCTTGGATCGCGTGAATTCCGTGTTAAACGTGTTCCCGACCCGGTTGCAGAGATTGCTGGCAAAAAAGAAGGCGTGATTGAGAAAAACACCTTGCTGGCAGCCGGTGCTATTATCCCGGCAATGAAGGATTTTGAATTTGAATTGTATTTCACAGTACGCTCGTTTACTTTGGGTACCATCATTAATGGTGACTGGATCCCGAAAAGAGCTCAGGGCAACCGATTTACTGCAGAAATACAGCAGATCATCAGGGATGCCAACAAAGGACAGAAGTTCTTTTTCGAAAACATACAGGCCGAAGGACCCGACGGGACAATACGTACTTTGAACTCAGTTAACTTAACGATAAATTAAAAAACCTATTTGGAGGTTATATGAAAAATTTAGTGCTCGGATTATTTTTACTCGGATTTGTGCTGGGATTCAGTGCAAATGCAAATGCTCAAATACTGGATACGCCTCCACAGGACGGATTGTTTCCTGATGAAGGCATGATCGACAAAAAACCCATCCCCTATCCTCCTCTGAGGAAAGCGGATGTGATGTGGTCGAAACGTATGTGGCGGGTGATTGACATGAAACAGAAACTCAATCAGCCTTTCTATTACCCGATCGAACCGCATAACGACTGGAGAAGTTTTATGCAGGTAGTCATGGATGCCCTCAAGGAAGGCTCCATCACAGCATACGATATTTCCAATACAGATGAATTCCTCGTACCGCTTACTTATCAGGAGATCATCAACCGGCAAACGGATTCGATCTATCGGCAGTTGACCCGGCCTTATCCGCCCTACGACACATACGATACCGTGATCTTTACAGAATTTGATCCGGCGGATGTGTACCGTATCAGGGTGAAGGAAGACTGGTACTTCGACAAACAGAGGTCCCAGATGATGGTCAGGGTCATCGGCATTTGCCCGGTGATGATCGTTGAAAAAGAAGGAGAGGAAAGAATTACCCCGCTTTTCTGGATCCATTATCCCGAAGCACGCCCGGTATTTGCAAAAGCAGAAGTATACAACAGACGGAACGATGCGGAAAGAAGAACCTACGACGAGGTATTCCTGAAACGTATGTTCAGCAGCTTTATCTATAAAGAGCAGAACGTATACGACAGAAGGATATCCGAATATGCCACAGGACTTGACGCTTTACTCGAATCCGAGCGGGTAAAGAACGAATTGTTCGAGTTTGAGCATGACCTCTGGGAATATTAAAAAATTATAAGCCGACATAAAAAATCCTGTGATCCAATCACGGGATTTTTTTTTCTACCTCTGCCAGAATTTTCTATTTTTGTTGTATACCCTCTGATTATGTCCTTATCGATATTTGATAATTCCATAGAATACCTGAAGGGTGTCGGTCCCAAAGAGGAGAAACGCTCAGGAAAGAACTGGGCATCCAGAACTTTGGTGATCTGCTGATGCATTTTCCATTCCGCTATATCGATAAAAGCCGCTTCTTCAGGATCTCCGATATCATCAACGACACGACCTACGTACAGCTTAAGGGAAGGATCACCAATATGCAGGTAGTGGGGCAAAAAAGGGGGCGCCGTATGACCGCCCGGCTGGTGGATGATTCCGGTATGATCGAGCTTGTGTGGTTCAAAGGCTTTAAGTGGCTTCAGGACCGCTTCGATCCCAATACCGAATACCTTGTTTTTGGGAAACCTTCCATCTTCAAAAACAATTTTAACATTGCCCACCCCGAAATAGAGGAAGTTTCTGAGCAGGATGACAGCCTGGGGGAAAGCCTGCAGGCTGTATATCCCTCAACAGAAAAACTGAAGTCTGTCGGCCTGGGTAGTAAAGGCATCCTCAAAATCATGCGAAATTTGGTACGGCAGGTACAAGGTATGATACCCGAAAACCTGCCACCCGGCACCAGAAAAAAATTTGGATTGACCGGGCGGGAAAGCGCACTGATCAACATACATTTTCCGGCGGACCAGCGCATACTGAAGGCGGCACAACTCAGGCTGAAATTGGAGGAACTCTTCCTGATCCAGGTCCGTTTGCTAAAACAAAAAACCAGCAGGAAGGAAGAGATCCGGGGCCATGTATTTTATAGTGTAGGTGATCATTTTAACGAGTTCTTTCATAAATTCCTTCCTTTCAACCTGACAGATGCGCAGAAAAGGGTAACAAAGGAAATTCGCGCCGATCTGGGCTCGGGACAACAAATGAACCGTCTCCTCCAGGGGGATGTGGGTAGCGGGAAGACCCTGGTAGCCATTCTAAGCATGCTGATCGCCCTCGACAATAAATTCCAGGCATCTTTTATGGCACCTACTGAGATCCTGGCGCAACAGCATTTCGAAACCTTCGGCAGGTTCCTGGGCGAAATGAATATTCGTTTTGCATTGCTGACAGGTTCCACCCCAGGGCGGAAAGGAAAATAATTCATGAACAACTTGAAGACGGCAGCCTGCAAATCCTGATCGGGACCCATGCCCTGATCGAAGAAAGCGTTAAATTTAAAAATATCGGACTGGTGGTGATCGACGAACAGCATCGTTTTGGTGTGGCCCAGCGGGCCAGCCTCTGGAAAAAAAACAGTACCCCACCCCATGTGCTGGTAATGACAGCAACCCCCATTCCACGTACGCTGGCCATGACCGTATATGGCGACCTGGATGTTTCCAGGATCGACCAGTTGCCTCCCGGCAGGAAATCCATCAAAACCTATCATTACTTTGATTCCTCCCGCCTTGGGCTGTTTGGCTTCCTGAAAAAGGAAATTAAGAAGGGCCGCCAGGTCTACATCGTTTATCCCCTCATCCAGGAATCAAAAAAGCTGGAACTCAAAGACCTGATGGATGGTTACGAAAGTATCGTCAGGGATTTTCCGCCCCCGGATTATCAGCTAAGCATTGTACACGGACAAATGAAAGCGGCTGACAAGGATTTTGAAATGCAGCGGTTTTTGAAAAAAGAAACCCAGATCATGGTTGCCACAACAGTGATCGAGGTGGGTGTGGACGTACCCAATGCAAGCGTAATGGTGATAGAAAATGCTGAACGCTTTGGTCTTTCGCAGCTTCACCAGTTGCGGGGTCGTGTGGGGCGTGGTGGCGACCAATCTTATTGCATCCTGATGACGAGCCACAAACTTAGCAATGAGGCCCGGGTAAGACTGGAAACCATGGTCCGCACCACGGACGGATTTGAGATCGCGGAAGTTGACCTCAAACTGAGAGGCCCGGGAGAGATCGAAGGCACCCAGCAAAGCGGTGTGCTCAACCTCAGAATCGCCGACCTCATCCGGGACGAAACCATGCTTATAAAGGCGCGCAATCATGCTATTGAGATAATAGAGAAAGATCCAAACCTTAACTCTGAGGAAAACAAACCGCTCGCCAAATACCTGGCACAAATGAATAAGCATAAAACCAACTGGGGCTTAATTAGCTAATATCCCGCCTTTATGCGGGAATTTTCTTTATAAAATCATTACTTTTGCCTCTTGTTGAAATATCAAAACTATACTTCCCATGAGGATTTCTTATAATTGGCTGAAAGAATACATTGATCTCGACCTGAACCCGGAAGAACTGTCCGAGATCCTGACCGACTGCGGACTGGAGGTTGAAGGACTCGAAAAAGCAGAGTCAGTGAAGGGCGGAATGGAAGGAATTGTGATCGGTCAAGTCCTGACAGCTGAAAAACATCCCAATGCAGACAAACTAAGTGTTACCACCGTGGATGTGGGCAGGGATAAACCGCTTCACATCGTATGCGGTGCACCCAATGTAGCCGCCGGCCAGAAGGTGGTGGTTGCAACGGTTGGCACAAGGCTTTACATGGATGATAAACCCTTTGAGATCAGGAAAGCAAAGATCCGCGGGGAAAAAAGCGAAGGGATGATCTGTGCCGAGGACGAGCTCGGACTGGGCACCTCGCACGAAGGCATTATGGTGCTGGAAGAGGATGCACAGATCGGAATGCCCGCCAAAGAATATTTCGAGATCACCGAGGATTATGTATACGAGATCGGCCTTACCCCCAACCGGGCCGATGCAGCTTCCCACCTGGGTGTGGCACGCGACCTGGTAGCTGTGCTGAACCAGGCACAGAAAACGTCAAAATATCAATTAAAAATACCCGATACGAGTGCGTTTAAAGTTGACAACGACAATCGTCATATAGACATTGAAATTGAAAATCCGGAAGCCTGTCCCAGGTATACCGGCATCACGCTTTCCAACATTGAGGTAAAGGAATCGCCCAACTGGCTTAAGAACAGGCTGAATACCATCGGCGTGCGGCCCATCAACAACATTGTGGATGTAACCAATTATGTTCTCTTCGAGCTGGGGCAGCCGCTGCATGCCTTCGATGCGGACAAGATCAAAGGGGAGAAGGTGATCGTAAAAATGCTACCGGACAAAACCAGGTTTACCACCCTGGACGAGGTGGAGCGTGAACTGCTTGCAAATGATCTGATGATCTGCAATGCAGAAGATGGAATGTGCATTGCGGGTGTTTTTGGCGGGATCAGCTCAGGAGTCACGGAAAAGACGAAGAACGTCTTCCTGGAAAGCGCCTGCTTCAACCCGGTGCACATCCGGAAAACATCAAAATATCATAGCCTGCAAACCGATGCATCCTTCAGGTTCGAACGGGGAACCGACCCCAACATTACAGAATATGCACTGAAACGGGCAATTCTATTGTTCCGGGAAGTGGCCGGCGGACAGGTGAGCAGCGAGATCGTGGATGTTTATCCGGAAAAAATTGAAGCCTGGGATGTAGATATTGCGTATACCAATGTGGATCGTCTCATCGGAAAGAAGATCGACAGGGAAAGCATTAAAAAGATCCTCAAAGACCTTGGAATTGAAATTAAAGATGAAAAGGCGGAAGGCCTGAAGGTCAGCGTTCCCCCCTTCAAGGTCGACGTAACACGAGAGGTCGACCTGATCGAGGAGATTCTGCGGATTTACGGATACAATAACATTGATTATTCGGGGCAGATGCGTTCGTCGCTGTCATTTATGCCCAAACCGGATCCGGAGAAAATACAGAATTTAATCTCCGATCTGCTGACATCGAACGGGTTCAACGAAGTGATGAACAATTCCCTTTCAAATGCCAGGTACATTGCCAAAAGCCAAGAATACAATGAAGAGAACAATGTACGCATGCTCAATCCCATCAGTGCCGACCTGGATATCATGCGCCAGGGGCTCATCTTTGGCATGTTGGAATCAGCTGCCTACAACCTGAACCGTAAAAATGAAGATCTTCGCTTTTACGAATTTGGTACATCCTATAGAAAGATTCAGGGAAGCAGCCAAAATCCTCTTTTGCAATATGAGGAAGCCAGGCATCTGGCCCTGTTGCTCAGTGGCAACAAACAACCCGAAAGCTGGGCAAACAGGGAAGAAAAAACAGATATTTACCAACTCAAAGCTTATCTGCACAATATCTTCAGCAGGCTGGGAATAGCCGGCAATGAAGTGAGTATAAAAGAAGAAGCGGGGAAAGACTTTTGCATACGGGCTGAACTATTATTACCAGAACAAAGCGATAGCCATCCTGGGCAGTGTTTCCAGGGATTTGCTGAAATATTTCGACATCAAACAGGACGTATTTTATGCTGATATAAACTGGGATACAATCCTGCAAATAGCAGCCAGAACCGAAGTTCAGTACGGGGAAATCCCGAAATACCCGGCTGTACGCCGCGACCTGGCACTGCTCGTTGACAAACAGGTAAAATTCGCAGATATCGAAAAGATCGCTTTCAAGACTGAACGCAAGATCCTGAAATCAGTGAATCTTTTCGACATATACGAAGGAAAGAACATCGCCGAAGGCAAGAAATCATACGCGGTGAGTTATCTGCTCCAGGATCCCCAGAGGACCCTGACCGACAAGATCATCGACAAAACAATGAAAAGGCTGCTACAGGCCTGCGAAAGCGAACTGGATGCAAGCATTCGCTAATCAGTATTCAAACCAAATATTATGAAAGAAGCTGTACAAAGGAAATATTCCGTCAGCCCGGAGGGTGTAAAATTCCTCATCCCGGAAGACAAAGAATACAATGACGAATTCATCAGACTGGAGAAGCAGATTGATGAAGCCCGTGCGGATGACAAAGAAATCGTGGTGGTGATGGGTGTAGGCTTTGTGGGTGCAGTGATGGCAGCCATCATTGCCGACACAAAGGATGAAAATGGAAACAACAGCAAATTTGTGATCGGTTGCCAGCGGCCCAGTGAACGCTCTTACTGGAAGATCCCCGTTTTGAACCGGGGCATTTCGCCGGTTAAGGCGGAAGACCCCGAAGTCGACGAACTGATCGGGCGCTGTGTAAAGGAAAGCAAAACCCTCACCGCCACCTACAACAGCGATTGCCTCAAACTTGCCGATTGCGTAGTGGTAGATGTTCAGTGCGATTATAAAAAGAATGAACTGGGCAATATGCGCAACGGGGAGGCCGATATGGCAGCCCTTGAAGCAACCATGAAAACCATAGGCGAAAAGATCCCGAAGGAATGCCTGGTGTTGATTGAAACAACCGTGGCACCGGGAACAACGGAATTCGTTGCCTGGCCCATACTCAAAAAAGAATTTAAAAACCGTGAAATGGATGCCACGCCCCTGCTGGCCCACAGCTTCGAAAGGGTTATGCCCGGTAAGGAATATGTGAGCAGTATCCGTGACTTCTGGAGGGTTTGCGCAGGTTGTGATGAGGAGGCCAGGAACAGGGTCGAAAAATTCCTGCATGAAGTCCTGAACACCAAAGATTTTCCGCTCACGGTGATGGACCGCCCCATTGAATCCGAAACAACCAAGATCGTTGAGAATTCATACCGGGCAACCATTTTGGCTTATCTGAATGAATGGTCGCTTTTTGCGGAGAAGAACGGGGTGGATCTCATCAAAGTGATCGAAGCCATCAAGATGCGTCCCACGCACAGCAACATGATCTTCCCCGGTCCCGGGATCGGCGGTTATTGCCTGCCGAAGGATGGAGGACTGGGTTACTGGGCCTACAAACACATTCTTGGATTCAATGATGGTGAAGAGGTTTTCCGAATCACTCCCAATGCCATTGATATCAATGATACCCGATCCCTGCACGTGGCTGAGCTCACGCGGGATGCCCTCCGCAATATGGCCCGCTACATTGCCGGCTCTGATGTGTTGATCTGCGGAGCCAGTTACCGACAGGATGTTGGCGATACAAGATATTCGGGAAGCGAAATGGTGGTGCGGAAACTCAGTGAAATGGGAGCAGAAATGCATATACACGATCCCTATGTGGAGCACTGGTATGAACTGGAATCTCAGGACACTTATCCTGCACCCGGCATCTCCTGGAAGCGATTCTTCCGGAACCAGGAGCACCTGAAAAAGCTGCGCGTTCAGAAAGATCTTAAAAAATCGCTGAAGGGCATGGAAGCTGTCATTTTTGCAGTACCCCATGAGCAATATTTACATCTGGATCCTGAGGATATCGTGGAATGGGCAGGCCAGCCATTGGCGGTGATTGACTGTTTCGGTATCCTGGACGACCAACAGATCAAACGCTATTTTGAACTGGGTTGCGAAGTGAAAGCACTCGGCAGGGGCCATATTCAGCGTATCAAAAAGCAAGTCAAGAACAATATCTGAAAAGATGATCGAAGGGGACCTCTCGTAATTGAACCGGAGAGTCCTTAATTCGACACCTGTTTTTCAGACGATAAATCTTCCCGGAATACAAAGCCGTAGGTATATCCTCATGAATGCAATTTTGTCAGGTGCTTCAAAATAATTAATTTTACACCTGCGTTTTTAACACATCAGAAAGAAAGCAGCTGGAATGGATTTACAAACAATCAAGCAAAGATTTGGAATTATCGGTAACTCCCCGGTCCTTAACCAGGCAATTGATGTTGCCAGACAGGTTGCTCCGACGGATGTTACTGTTTTAATATCCGGAGAAAGCGGCACAGGTAAGGAAGCCTTTCCAAAGATCATTCACCAGTCGAGTGCCCGGAAACACGGTCCTTACATAGCCGTCAACTGTGGTGCCATTCCTGAAGGCACCATCGACTCCGAACTCTTCGGGCATGAGAAGGGAAGCTTTACCGGAGCGCATGAGGCCCGCAAGGGTTATCTTTGAAGTGGTGAACGGAGGTACAATTTTTCTCGATGAGGTGGCCGAACTACCCTCTCGACCCAGGTGCGCCTCCTGCGTGTGCTGGAATCAGGAGAGTTTATCAAGGTGGGGTCCTCCAAGGTGATCAAAACGGATGTACGCGTGGTAGCCGCCACAAATGTTAACATTTCCGGAAGCCATCAACAATGGAAAATTCAGGGAAGACCTTTACTACCGGCTAAACCAGGTTCCGATCTGTTGTACCGCCTCTCCGCGACCGCAAGGATGACATTTACCTGCTGTTCCGTAAATTTATTGCCGACTCTTCAGAGAAATACCATATCCCGTCCCTGCGCCTGAGTGATGAAGCGAAAAAACTCCTTATGAATTTCCGCTGGCCCGGGAATGTGAGGCAATTGAAAAATGTTGCCGAGCAAATGTCCATCATTGTTGAAGACCGTGAAGTGGATGCCGAAACCATGAAGAAATACCTGCCGGATAACCAGGGAAGGGACCTGCCGGTGCTCTACAAGAAAGAAGATAACAAATCGGTTTCGGAACGCGACCTGCTCTATAAGGTGCTCTTTGATATGAAAAAGGATATCAATGATCTGAAAAGAGTGATTGCTGAAATCCTTAGTGAGGGAGGTGTTACGGCAAAGCTGCAGGAGAACAAAACCAAAATTATCAATGAACTTTACGAGGATTATGACAACCTCAAGGAAGATTTTGACCAGATCGTGATACAAAACGGACAGGAGGATAATTACGAAGAGGATGAGCCCATCGAACAATCGGAAGTGATCGAAGAATCCCTTTCATTGCGTAGCAAGGAGATCGACCTGATCAAAAAAGCACTCGATAAACACAAGGGCAAAAGAAAAGATGCTGCAAGGGAACTGGGTATTTCTGAAAGGACCCTGTACAGAAAGATCAAAGAATACAACATCCGCTAAGCGATGCAAATAAAACTAAAATATGTATTGGCTCTCCTGGTCGTGATTTGTTTAACGATCACGGCTTGTGGCGTTTACTCTTTTACCGGAGCCAGCATTCCCCAGGAGCAAAGACCATTTCCATTCAGCATTTCCCGAATAATGCCCGGTTTGTGGAACCAACCCTGAGCCAGCAATTCACCGATGACCTCAAAGACAAATTCGTTTCGCAGACCGACCTGACCCTGGTGAATAACAATGGCGACCTGCAACTGGATGGGGAGATCACAGGATATACCGTAAATCCGGTGGCCATTACCGGTGATCAGACAGCCGCTTTGAACCGCCTGGAAATAACGGTAAGAGTGAGATACACAAACACACTGGAAGAAAGTAAGGATTTCGACCAGAAATTCAGCCGCTATGAAGACTTTCCCAGCACTGAGAACCAGTCATCGGTACAGCAGGGTTTGATCGAACAGATCAATAAGATGCTGGTGGAAGATATTTTCAATAAAGCAGTCGTTAATTGGTAAAAGATGAACAAAAAGCAGTTCGCAGAATATTTAAAGTCGCCTGATACGCTTGACAACCAAAGCATTCCAGAGCTGGAATCCATTCTGAAGGATTTCAGTTATTGTCAGTCGGCCAGCATGCTTCTTAGCCTCAACCTCTTCAAGGAGAAACATATCAATTTCGAGCAGCAATTAAAAAAAACAGCCGCACTTGTGCGTGACCGCAATGTGCTGCGCAAGCATATCGACCGCCTGGATGAAGAGCTGAAACCCCAAACCGAGCTGCCCGATGAATATTCCAGAAAATATTCCCCCCCGGCAACTGAAAAACCTGAAGAAAAACCGGCAAAAACCGAAGCAGGGACAAAAGACGAACACGAAGATATTAAAAAGGCTGCTGCTGAGTTGAACATACGGGGATATTCCATTGAAGAGGCCACCGACCTGAACAAGGAAGAAGAAAAGATCAGGAAGCTGAAAGAGATCATCGACAGGCGCCTGAAAGAGATCCAGCTTGAAAAGGAAAAGAAATCTTCGGGAGCGGAATCAGAAAAGGCTGTGAAAGAGGAAAGCTCCGGCAAACCAAAAACCATGGAGAAGCATGCCAGCCTGATCGACAAATTTATCCGTGAGGAACCCAGCATCAAACCCAAACAGCAATTTTACGACCCCGTGGAAAGTTCCCAGAAAAGCATCACGGATGAAGAAAATATTGTGAGCGAGACCCTGGCAAAAATTTACTTCGACCAGGGGCTCTATGAAAAGGCCATAAAAATTTATACGAAATTAAGCTTGAAATTTCCCGAAAAAAGTAGTTACTTTGCAGGCCAAATTAAAAAGATACAGGAAAAAATTAACAAATTGAAAAAATAATAAAATGGGTGCATATATTTTTATTTCCGTACTTATTCTCATCGCATGCGTTTTGCTAACACTTGTGGTATTGGTGCAGAACAGCAAGGGCGGTGGATTGGCATCAAATTTTTCAGGATCCAACCAGTTCATGGGTGTCAGGAAAACAGCTGATTTTCTTGAAAAATCAACCTGGACACTGGCCCTTGCCCTGCTGATGTTAAGCCTTTCAACAATTCTTGTCATTCCGAATAACCGGACACAAAGCCCCAGTATTGATACCGAGCTGAGAGAACAGATCGAAAATTCCAATGTTGTGGTTGATGATAATTTCCAGCTTCCTCCTCCCCAACAGGAAGAAGAATAGGCCCAAAGATATTTAAGATCCCAAAAGAAAAAATGTCAGAATGTCACGTATATTCTGACATTTTTTTTATTTGCGCCTTTGGCACAAAATATGTCATTAGGCAAACAGATAATAAATCAAAAAATATTGTTTAATCTAAATAAAAAAATACAATGGGAAAACTAAAAATTAAACCCCTGGCAGACAGAGTTGTGATAGAGCCTTCACAAGCTGAACAGAAAACATCAGGCGGAATCATCATTCCTGATACAGCCAAAGAGAAACCACAGAGAGGCGTTGTTGTGGCAGTAGGCCCCGGTAAAAAGGATGAGCCTATTACCGTGAAAGAGGGTGATGTGGTATTGTATGGCAAATATGCCGGCACAGAGATCAACTTTGACGCAAAAGATTATTTGATCATGCGCGAATCTGACATCGTGGCCATCATCTGATAAAAGAAATTTAAAGAAGTAATTAATAAGTTTATTAACCTAAAATAAAATCATCGAACAATGGCAAAAGACATTATATTCGATAGCAAAGCAAGAGACGGACTTAAAAAAGGCGTTGACGCACTATCTAATGCTGTAAAAGTAACATTGGGCCCCAAAGGCCGCAATGTAATCATCGACAAATCATTTGGCGCACCTGCCATCACAAAGGATGGTGTTACCGTGGCCAAAGAAATCGAACTGAAAGAACCCATCGAGAACATGGGCGCACAAATGGTAAAGGAAGTTGCTTCCAAAACAAATGATATCGCCGGTGACGGTACAACCACAGCTACTGTTCTTGCTCAGTCGATTTTCACAACGGGACTGAAAAACGTTACAGCCGGCGCCAATCCAATGGATCTGAAAAGAGGTATCGACAAAGCAGTTAAGGCTGTTATTGAATCGCTGAAGAAGCAAACAAAACAAATCGGAGACAGCACCGATAAAATTGAACAGGTTGCTTCTATTTCGGCCAACAACGATGCTCAAATTGGCAAACTGATTGCCGAAGCAATGGGCAAAGTGAAGAAAGAGGGCGTGATTACCGTGGAAGAAGCAAAAGGCATCGAAACCTATGTAGATGTGGTTGAAGGTATGCAGTTCGACCGCGGATATATCTCACCTTATTTCGCTACCGATACTGAAAAAATGGAAGCTGTATATGAAAGTCCTTACATCCTGATCCACGATAAAAAGATCTCCGTGATGAAGGATTTGCTTCCCATCCTTGAAAAAGTTGCCCAGAGCGGAAGACCCATGCTGATCATTGCAGAAGACGTAGAAACCGAAGCACTGGCAACCCTGGTTGTAAACAAACTGAGGGGCGGACTGAAAGTAGTTGCAGTGAAAGCTCCGGGATTTGGCGACAGGAGAAAAGAAATGCTTGAGGATATTGCTATCCTTACCGGCGGTACCGTAATCTCAGAAGAGAAAGGTTTCAAACTGGAAGATACTTCCATCGACATGCTGGGCGAAGCTGAAAAGATCACTGTTGACAAGGAAAACACAACCATCGTAAGCGGTAAAGGAAAAAAAGAAGACATCGACGGCCGTGTGAACCAGATCAAGAAACAAATCGACACCACGACCTCCGATTACGACAAGGAGAAATTACAGGAAAGGCTTGCTAAACTGGCAGGCGGTGTTGCTGTAATTTACGTGGGGGCAGCCAGTGAAGTGGAAATGAAAGAACGCAAATACCGATTCGAAGACGCACTGAACGCCACCCGGGCAGCCATAGAAGAAGGCATCGTACCTGGCGGTGGTGTTGCATTCATCAGGGCTATTTCAGAAATGGATAAGGTGAAGGCCGCAAACGAAGACGAAGAAATCGGTATCGCTATCGTGAAAAGAGCACTTGAAGAACCCATGCGTCAGATTGTTGAAAACGCAGGCATCGAAGGTTCACTGATCGTGCAGAAAGTGAAAGAAGGAAAAGGTGATTTTGGGTTCAATGCACAAACCGAGAAATATGAAAACCTGTACGATTCGGGTGTGATCGATCCTACCAAGGTAACCCGCGTGGCGCTTGAAAATGCAGCTTCTATTGCCGGTATGCTGCTGACGACCGAATGTGTTCTGGTAGAGCACAAGGATGACGACGATAAAGGTGCCGGTGCAATGCCTCCGGGAGGCATGGGCGGCGGAATGCCAGGAATGTACTAAAATAAATTTCCTTAAATATCTGCAACCCCGGTTTCGAAGATCGGGGGTTTTTTTATTCTGCAAAATCAAAAATTCACTTCTGTCAATTCTTTACCAATTTGTCGTACTCCTCTGAGAATTCGTTCTGTTTGTTTTTTGGAAGGTTTTTTAATTCCCTTGATATATTGTGACAATAAACTTTGATTCATACCTATACGCTCGGCCAGCGCTTTTGCGTTGATCACCCTGTAAAAGCTAAAGAAGCTTTCAAGATCGTATTGGAAAGTAAGATCATTCAATGTGTAGAATATTTCTTCTTCCTCAAAAGCGAGATTAACAGCTTCGAGAACATTTGTTTTTAATTCATCAAAATCATCAGCCTGCGTGCCTATAAAATTACCACCCAAACGGGCTGTTGCGCTATAACCTTTATCTTCCTTGGTGATTGCTATTTTAATATTTTGCTTGGTCATCTTTTATTCGTTTTAATACCTGCTTGTTTTAGTATTTCACTTAATAGCCCTTTGTTAACTTCTTTGCCTGCATGATACTTTATTAATTCTTCCCTCCCTCATTCTCAGAATAAATCTCCTTCCAATCCGTTTCTAAAAAGATTATATATCTTAAATTTGTAATAGAAAACCTATTCAGCAAAAGCATGAAACTGAAAACATTTGTCATACTTAGCTTACTAATCACTTCCTTCGGTCTCCGGGCGCAGGTCCAGGATAGCATTTCGGGCATGCCCATGGATGAGCAAAGTGGTCTGATCACCTACCAGAACGTGGTGGAAGAAGAAGGCAGTAAAAAAGAACTGTTTTACCGGGCCATCAACTGGGTGAATAATTATTATGCCAACCCCGTGGCCGTTACCAAGATCAGGGACATTGAAACCGGACGTGTGGAATGCCGGCACCAGTTCAGGATCACCTATAAAAAGGAGGGTGTCGACCTGCCGGCAGGATTGATCTTGTATACCTGCATCCTTGAGCTAAAAGATGGCCGGTACCGTTATACCATAAACGATTTCGTACTCAAACAAGCCAGCCGTTTTCCGGTGGAAAACTGGCTGGATAAAACAGATCCTGCTTATAACGAGCAATGGGACGAATATCTCAGGCAGGTGGATGAGTTCGCCAAAGGCCTGATCGCTAATTTAAAAGATAAAATGCATCCCGCACCCGAAGTGGTTGAAGATGAATGGTAGGCTTAAATAATTCAGCTTAGATTTCGTCCACCAGATCCAGAAATCTTTTATAAGGTATGGCCGGAAGGCTTTCCGATTGAAAAGCACCATTGGCCAGGCTGATCATGGAAACTTTGGCGGCAGTTTCTTCATCAGGCGCCTCGTAAATATCCATAAAATCATAATGGCCCAGCAATGCATAATGGCTAACGAATTTTACCTCCGGGCATTTGTTCTTCACCTGGTCGAGCCAGTTACTGCCCATGCGCGCCCGGTCTTTCATCTGAACACCCAGTTCGGGCGACAGCTTGGTTAACAGAATGTATGTCTGCATAATTTCAGGTTTTTAAGGTTAACATCTAAATATACAAAAAATCAGAATACATTCAAAATTCATCCAGCCCGCAGCAAGCATATTTCACTGAACTTGAAAAGATTATTAAATTCTCTTTAAATTCGGTATAAATAAATGCTAACCAAAAGCAGGATCAAAAATTTATTTTAAATTTGCAAGGGCATTAAAAATTGTTATCATGAAACAGTTAATCATCAAGATCGTATTGGCCATTGTTATTGTTGTTCTGGCATACCTGGTTATTCGAAGCGTTGGCAAACCGGTAAAGTTCAACAAAGAGAAGGAAAAAAGGGAAACGGTTGTTATCAACCGCCTGAAAGATATTCGCTCAGCACAATTGCTGTTCAAAAATGTTTACGATGGCTATGCACCAACATGGGATTCCATGATCAACTTCCTGAAAACCGTTGAGATCCCGATCGTAAAGATCATGCCTGATCCGGATGATACTACCTTTACCAAAACGATCAACGATACCATCGGATATATCAAGGCTGCCGACTCCCTGTTCAAGGGAAAGATCGCTGTAGAGGAAATCAAGTATATTCCGTTCTCAGAAGGAGAAGTTTTCATGATCGATGCTGGTGAAATTATAAAAGGGTCCGTGAAAGTTAGCGTATTCGAGGTTTCATGCCTGTACACCCAGTTCCTGAAAGGAATGGATGAGCAGCTGGTCATCAACCTGGTGGCTACCCGCAAGCAACTGGAACAGTTCCCGGGGCTTAAGGTCGGCTCGATGGAAGAACCCTCCACCGACGGTAACTGGGAATATTAAGCAGGGGGAAATGCATGTCTGCCAGTGCAATACTAATTGCAAACCACACCGATAAATCCCTGAAGCGGGAAGGAAAAAAATCTACTTCAGACTATAAAGCATATGATCTATCCATCCGGGTTTCACTGGATGGGTTTTCATTTGTAGTTTACGATACCGAGAAAAACAGACACCTGGCACTGAAATCCTATTTATTACAGGAAGTAAAGGACTATGATGAGCTCTGCCAGGAATTGCAAAGCCTCTTTAATAAGGACGAATTGCTTCAACGCTACTACCCGAATATTAAAATCCTGTTTGAAGGCCACAAAAACACCCTGATCCCCTATCCCCTTTTCGATATCAATGAGCTGGGTAATTACCTGCGCTTCAACCATGCACTCTCCAGGAATGATGAGATCATGTACGATGAACTTGTGAACCTGGAAGCCTACAATGTGTTTGCGCTTCCACGCCCCCTGAAAGCCTTTTTCACCAATAAGTTTACCCGGTACAGCATTCATAACTACCTCAGTTCACTGATCGAGGTTCTGCTGATCAATCACAAAAACCAGAACCTGGGCAATACAGCTTTTGTAAATGTACGCAATTCGTATTTTGATATTGTAACCATCGAAGGCAACAAGCTGAAGCATACCAGCAGCTTTCAATACAGGACACGGGAAGATTTTGCCTATTACCTGCTTTATGTTTTGCACCAGTCGGGGCTCAATCCTGAAGATGTCAGGCTTATTTTCCTGGGTGAGATCGATAAGAATTCCAATTTATACGAGATCGCCTATCGCTATATCCGGCACATTGATTTTATCGGTCGCAACGATTTCTTCCGCTATTCCTATGTTTTTGATGATGTACCGGTGAATTATTATTACAACCTTCTAAATACTACTTTGTGCGAATAATCAGCGGAAAACATAAAGGGCGCCGGATACAGCCACCGGTGAAACTTCCCGTCAGACCAACAACCGATGTAGCCAAAGAGGGCCTCTTCAACATTCTGATGAGCCGCATTGATTTTGAAGAACTTCAGGTAATTGACCTCTTTGCCGGAACGGGTAATATTTCCTTTGAGTTCGCATCCAGGGGCGCCCCCCGCATCACTTCTGTTGACCAGAACCACCAGTGTATTTCTTTCATCAGTGAGTTCGCAAAAAAACTGGATATGAGTAGCATCAGGGCAATACGTGCAGATGTCATCCGCTTTCTGGAAAGATCGGATGAAGCTGCAGACCTTATCTTTGCGGATCCTCCTTATGATTTTCAACACCACGGGAGGATCATACAGCTGGTTTTCGAAAGACAACTGCTGAAAGAAAACGGCATGCTAATCCTTGAGCACGGGAAAGATAAGGACTTCAGCAAGATTGAAGGTTTCCGGGAACAAAGGAAATACGGTCATGTAATGTTCAGTTTCTTTTCTTGATAAAGACTACAGGAAAAAACAGATAGATCAATATTCATCTTCGTGGAAGAAGAAATCATCCTTTGTGGGATAGTCGGGCCAAAGGTCTTCAATGCTTTCGTAAATCTCTTCTTCATCCTCAATCTCCTTGAGATTTTCGATAACCTCCATAGGTGCACCAGACCGAATGCTATAATCGATCAGCTCCTCTTTAGTGGCTGGCCAGGGAGCGTCCTCAAGTTTTGATGCCAATTCCAATGTCCAGTACATATGCGTTTTGTTAAGGGGTTATTTTTTGCAAAAATACTTTTTTTTATTTCATGGTCAAGTAAAAAAACATAAATTTGAATACTTTGTTCAAATTCATGAATCCTTTGATAAATGAACCTTTCAGGAAGGCAAACATCAAAATTTATGCCATTAAGCAGTAAGCAGCTCCCCTGGCTCCTGCTCATTTTGCTCATAACGCTGCTTGCTTACATACCCTTATTCAAGCTGGGGTTTACAAATTATGATGATAAACGCTATATTCTTGAAAATCAAAATTTAGGTTTCAGTTTTGAAAACATCGGGTATTTTTTCACCCATTTCTTTGATGGTCATTACCATCCCCTGACCATGCTGAGCCTGATGTTCGACCATCTCTTGTTTGATTTCGATGCTACTGGCTTCCATATCAGCAACCTGCTCCTTCATTTGTTCAATACCGGCCTTGTTTTCACCTTTCTTGCTGCACTGCTAAAAAATGGAAAGATCGCTTTCATAACCGCCGTTTTATTTGGTGTCACACCAATGGGTGTGGAATCTGTTGCCTGGTTGTCGGAAAGGAAAAACCTTTTGTACAGCTTTTTCTATTTACTGGCACTGATAAACTATTTGCAATATCATAATACGGGGAAAAAGAAATTCTACTGGTTTACAATGGCTGCTTTCATCCTGTCGCTATTATCAAAAGCACAGGCCATTATTTTCCCTTTAAGCATCCTGCTGATCGATTATTTCCGGCAAGGGAGTTTAATAAGCAAAAAGGGCTGGCTGGAGAAAATTCCCTTCTTTCTCCTGGCAGCAGGTTTTGGTATCCTGGCTGTTGAGGCACAAAATTCTTTCTGGAACGACAAACAGCTTGAATACGCATTTTTCAGCCGGATTGTTTTTGCAGCCCAGGCATTTAGTTTGTATATTTTTAAATTGCTGATCCCGGTAAAACTGAGTGCCATTTATCCCTACCCCATTGATTCCGGGCAGGTCTTGCCAACGTATCTTTACTTATTCCTGGCAGTACCGGTCTTGTATTTAATATTGATCCTTCACTTCATCAGGAGAAACCGCCTGCTGTCATTTTCTCTCTTGTTTTTCGGACTGCACATTGGCTTCCTGCTAAAGATCACCGGAACCCCATACGGTGATTATTTTATGGCCGACCGCTATACTTACCTGGCTTGTATTGGTATATATCTAATAACTGGCAGCCAGTTGATTAAGTTAGCCCGATCGCTAAAGAATGCCAGAAGGCTGTTGTATGCGATCTTTGCTTTGTATGTTCTTTTCTTTGGGATCACCACTTTTCGGCAAAGCAAAACCTGGGAGAGCGGCATCAGCCTCTGGAAGAAAGTGCTGGAGCATTACCCGCAAAATTACCAGGCCCTCAATGACCTGGGCACGGCCAGTGCGGCGGCAGGGAATATTGCAGAAGCTGAAGCCAGTTTCCGGAAGGCAATCAGAACTGAAACCGGAGGAAAGCCCGGCTTATAACAACTATGGTAACCTGAAAGCCAGGCAGGGAAATTACCAGGAGGCCTTACTGTTGTTCAACAAAGCTGTTCAGTCGGATCCCGATTATGCGATGGCATACAACAACCGGGCACTGGCATATGAAAAGAGCGGACAGCTGAGGAGAGCCGTAGAGGATTTCAAAACCGCCACCAGGCTCAGGCCCGGTCTCTTCATCTCCTGGCTCAACCTGGCTGAAGCTTACCGGCAGGCCGGCCAGGAAAAGCAGGCACTGGAGGCCCTGGAAACCGCTCTTTCGCTAAATCCTGAGGCAGCCTTTGTATATGAGATAAAATCTTCCCTTCTGATCAAAATAGAAGCTTATGGAAAAGCGCTCGATGCCATTGACAATGCAGAACAACTGGGATTAACAAACTCAAATACCAGCATTATAAGAGGAATTTGTCATTACCACCTGGGCAATTACAGAAATGCTCTGAAGATGCTAAACAAGGCATTCAAGGCGGGATCGAAAGATCCCCTGATTTTCAGTTACCTGGGTTTTACACATTATCAGTTGGGGAATTACAGGGAGGCCATTGGTTTCTTAAACCAGGCACTCCGTCACAGCGATCAGGACCCGATGCTTTTCGCCATACGCGGAATGGCCAGGCTCAACATCCATGATGCAGCCGCTTGCGATGACCTGCGCAAAGCTTATGCGATGGGAATTGCGAAATTGAGCACAACAATAGAAGAAAATTGCAAATAAGAAAAGAATAAGCCGGAATACATTCAGACCCTGGCTTTCCAGGGTGTTTCTCCGGCATTGAAATAATTTGTCATGAAGCGGGCCAGTACAAAGAAATAATCCGACAGGCGGTTCAGATATTTGATGGAAATGGGCTCCACGGGATATTGCTCAGCAAGCCGAATGGTGATCCGCTCGGCTCTGCGGCATATTGTCCGGGCAATATGGCAGTACGAAACCACCGGGTGTCCGCCTGGAAGTATGAATGATCGGATCTCAGGCAAATGCTCGTTCATGGTGTCAATTTCCCTCTCCAGCAATTCGATATCCTCCTCATGCAATTTCGGGAGGTTCCTTTTGATCTCCGACTCATGGTCGGTAGCCAGGATAGATTCCAGGGTGAACAGGAGCTCCTGTATGCCAATCAGCACTTCTCTGGTGTGTGCATCGATCTCCTGATCGCGGATCAGCCCGACAAATGAATTGAGTTCATCCACCGTGCCGTAAGCTTCGATCCTGTCGTGATATTTTGGAACCCTTTTGCCCCCGATCAGGGAAGTTTCGCCTTTGTCGCCGTATTTTGTATAGATCTTAAAATCCGTCATGTATATCCATCCTTTCAGGCAGTGGTATAATCCGCCATGATTCTGATATTTTTGTTTTTCACATCCGACTCAATGTTTCCATCAATCAGGCGGATAATGCGGTGGGCATGGCGTGCAATGTCTTCCTCATGGGTAACAACAATGATGGTATTCCCGAGTTTGTGGATCTCCTCCAGGAGTCCCATGATCTCAATGGAAGTCTTCGAATCCAGATTACCGGTGGGCTCATCAGCAAGGATGATGGAAGGCTTGTTAACCAGGGCTCTCGCCACAGCCACCCGTTGCCGCTGACCACCGGAAAGTTCATTGGGTTTGTGCAGCATGCGGTCGCTCAGGTGAACGTCACTCAGTGATTGTTTGGCCCTATCTAAGCGGTCTGATTTTCCAAAACCGGCATAAACAAGTGGCAGCATTACATTTTCAAGAGCGGTGGAGCGTGGCAGAAGGTTGAAGGTCTGGAAAATGAACCCGATCTCCTTGTTCCTGATCTCTGCCAGTTCATTGTCATCCAGGTCACTTACATTGGTACCATTCAGGAAATATTTTCCGAATGTGGCTGTATCGAGGCAGCCCAGCAGATTCATCAGGGTACTTTTCCCGGAACCGGAAGGACCCATCAGAGCCACAAATTCATTCCTTTTGATAGAAAGGTCAATCGACCTGAGTGCCTTAACGACTTCCGTTCCCACCTTGAAATGGCGGGCGATTTGCTCCAAACGAATTATTTCATCACTCATAGCTTAACTTTTGGGATGGTAAAATTAATAGTTATTTCAATACTTAAGTATAAAATCCTGCCTGGATGATTCCTTTCTGAAAAAGACAAAACCCATTTTAAAAATATCAATGCTCAGCATCACATCATGATGAGCCTTGATCTCCTCCCAGGCTTGCTGCATGCCTTTCGACCAGTATATATCATCAAACACAAAAATGCTTTCATTGTTCACCCTCGACAGGCATTGTTCAAAATACGACAGCGTGGCCTCGCGCCGGTGATTTCCATCGAAATAGACAAAGTCAAGACTGGTCGCTTTTTCAAGGAGGCGTGGCAGTATTTTATCGAAGCTCCCGATGTGTACTTTTATGTTATCAAATCCGTTCTTTTCAAAATTTTCCACTGCGGTTGATGCAATCCCCGAACAACCTTCGATGCTGTGAATCACTGCAGCGGGGCTGGCCAGGGCAAAAGCAGATGTACTGATCCCCAGCGAAGTTCCCAGTTCCAGGATATTCTCAGGTTCAAAATAACGGACCATACGGAAGAGCAAGCGGGAATATTTTTCTTTCTGTCCGGCACGCCGGGCAATATCACTTACATTCCGGTAATAAGATTCATATTTCTTTTTCCCGGCGCCGGTTCCGAAATCGATCACTTCAATGGGTGTGTGATTCTTATTGTATGCGTGCCGTATACTATGCATTTGCTCGTATTCGGGATAATGACTTTTATCATACAAAACTTTGGTGTACAGCTCATACACAAATGGTGAATGAATACTGAATTTGCCCACAGCTTTTTTTCTGTAGTCAAGATATCGCAGTATGGTATTCAGTTTGTCCAAATTCGGAATTAATCAAATGCTATTTTGTTGATATAAAAAACGCTTCTTTTGTCGCTGTCCCTCAGGGCATTGTTCTTGATTTCCTGATAGCCGTAACACAAAAAATAATTATCATACCAGTGGATCATATTGCTGTTCACATCCTGTGTGATCCTGTCTTTGGAATATTTGGTTTGCAGATCGACATATTCAAAATCACCAACCACCCTGCCCGCACGGTAAATTTCAGAAGCGATCTTTCCCTGGGAGTTATAGGCCAGCACCAGCTCATCCTGATCGGCAAAAGCAATAATCTTCTTGCTCAGGTTAAAGGTCTGTATATTCCAGATCTTGATGCCATTATCCCAGATTTTTATGGCCTGCCGGTTAAAACCTGCGGCCACACCGCCAAGGTATTTGTAACCGTCGAAAACCGTATAGGACTGAGGATACGGCCGGCCGTAATAATCATAGGTAATATAACTTACGGTCCTGTATTCTGGGTAATAGACCTCTGCAAAGAACACCAGCTGTGAATCCTCCCTGATGATATCATGCAGTAGTAAATGATAATTCAATGAATACTCTTTTTCATCACCTTTTTCGCTTTTCTTTTTCATCCTGAGAATACCGGGTGATTGAATATTGGCCGTAAAATTCTCAAAATCCAGAAAATTGTAGAACTTCAGCCTGGAAGCAACACCCTGTTGGATCATGGCTGAGAAGAATCCTGCCGAAATGGTTTCTTCTTCATTTTTTAGATCTGTTGATGCAGAACCACCGGTATTGTATGTACCCAAAACGATCTTGCGATCTTTGCCAAGGCTCCTGATGCGTGCGGCATTGAGTTCAATATCAGGCATGCCGGGGCGGAGAAGGGTGGTATCAAGCGTATTGCCATTCAGATCAATTTCTTTGATGAGCAGGTAGTTCTCCTTGCGCGATACAAAGTGATTGATGATCACATTGAGTTTTTTTGCCTGTTTATCAAAATAAATGTCTTCCACCAAATTCCTGTCCTCGCTTGATGTACTAATCCTTTCGACTACTGAAGTTTTAAAACTGGCCTTGTAAACGGCAGTCTCATACTTTTTCAGGGCCAGGGCAATAAAGACCTGATCGGCATATGCTTCGGCATCAATGATGCCGCCTTTTTCTGCAATACTACCATAAACACTTATGAACTCCTTGCTGCTATGATCGAATTTCAAGACCTGAAGGTTAAATTCGCCTTCCCTAATTTTTCCATCATAATAGAAGAAGAGATAGGAGCTATTCTCCGTATTCAGCTTTTTTTGCAGCCGGGCATTCCTGAGCACGGGAATATTGCGTGTCCACTGCTGCTCCATATTTATTCCGAAAAGTGAAAATATCCAGCTTGTATGATTCTCATCAAAAGACTCAACGCTTTCGTAATACACAAGAAAGCCTGTTTCATTGCAAGGGGTAAGGTAAAAAGCCTCATTCTCAAGGGAAGCATTGATCTCGATCCGCATGAGATCCTTATTCTGCGGCAAAGCCAACACCGGCCAGCAGGCAAATATCAGGATATATAATCTAAAGAGGCTTTTCATTGATTGGTATTCTTCCAACAAATATATTAATTAATATTTGTTAAACATATTTTTCCAGACTATATGAAAAAGGCATCTTCCTGAATGAAAGATGCCTTTAACAATACATTCTGGTATTCAATTAGTAAACGATCAGCTTTTGCCCCTGGCTGCTATTTTTCTCTGAAGACGCTTTCAGGAAATAGATCCCGGGGTTGAGATCATTAATTTCCAAACTGTTGGGGCCATTACTGGCACTTTTTACCAGCCTTCCTGAAAGATCATATATCATGATGCTCGCATCAACCGGTAGTTCCTCCAGATAAATCACATGCTGTGCGGGGTTGGGATAAAACTGCAGCATATCTTGTTCCGGGTTTTCCGGGATGCCAATGGTGACTTCTGCAGTTATGAGAATTTCATCAAGCTTCCAGGTAGGCGCCTCCGATGAAGTGGAAGTATACCGGAAGGCCACAAAAAAGCTTTCTTCAGTAATAAGATCAGAAAGATCAATGGATCCCGAATAGGTCCAGCTCCAGTTACCCGATGAAAGTTCTGCATCCACATCCTGCCAGCTTGCTGCATTCGGGTCACCGCTTCCTGTGTAATCGTTTGAGACTTTTACTTCAATATCCGGTCCGTCGTAGTTGCGGGCCGACCAGAATTCCAGGGTCGGGTTGTAAGTATCCAAAGGTACCTGCAATTCGGGAGAAATCAGCCAGTCGTCATTTTCAACTGCACCACCCTCATAACCATTCATCACTGCATTGGGTGAATTATCAATCCCGTATTGTTCCTGGGCTTCCCAAAACTGATCGGGGCCTGTAACACTGTACTGGCTCCAGGTACCCAAACTGATATCGTTGAAATTCTCATAATTTAAAATGAGAACATCGGGCGTGGTGACATCGGCTTCCGGGGGATTTCCATCCGTTTTGTAGTCGATATTTGCAGCAGCATTTGTGTATGAATAGATGATAAAATAATACTGTGTATTGGATTCCAGATTACCAAAGTTGCAGGATTCAACACCATAATTGACGTTTAAGGCTCCGTTTCCATCGCTCAGATCCGTATCATCCGGCACGGGAGTGCCGTCAACAGGAGTCGTAAAAGAACTATTGGTTGAGGCCAGCACCAGGTAAGCAGCAGGCAGTTGTTCGCCCGTTGCATCGGTCCAGCTAAGTTCTACCGACAGCCCTGCAGCCAGTGCTGTAAAATCCGTTGGATAGCTGCTCGGTTCAGGCATGGGACCACCAAATGCTTGCCCGGTGTTGATCATGCCTTTGGTTTCTGCAGCCGGAGGATTCCAGCTAAATTCAGCATAGGTAGTTCCACTTCCCGACAGTTGAAGCGATTCTCCGATCTCACCGGGTTCTTCAACGCCGATATCGGTGGAAGTCACGCCCGCAGCCGGCCCATCGGTAGCGGTCATGCTTCCTTCATAACTGAGGAATTGACCACTAATGAGTGTCCCCTGGTATGCGAGTGCAATACCATCAGGGGCTCCGTTCTGTATCCCGTTTTCGGGATAATCATAATAATAGAAAGTAAAATTATCTACCTGGTTTGCTTCTGTATATAAATCAAGGGATTTTGAGTCGTATGAACCTCCATTATTTCCGTTATAAAGGTAAATCTCAAAATCGGAAAGGGTATAACTTCCGGCATCTTCCATCACAATTTCTATAAACTCTCCTTCATCCGTACCGTAGTTATCATAATGGACCTCGTTGATCCAGATATTCTGTGCAAGGCCCGGTAATGAGATCCCGAACAAGGCCATGGCCAGTGCCAACACTTTGTAAATATTGTAACGATTTTTCATATTTTCCTCCTTAAATGTATTACTATTAATAAATATACAAAAAAGAAAGGGCAGATCAATCCCCTGCCCTTTCTGAAAATTTTTCTTATTGTATCAGTATCCTGTGTGATTGTTTTGCACCGTCACTGGCCACAACCTGAATAATATAAATCCCGGTCGCATTGAAACCGTCGATCCTGGTATTGAAATCCGAGATCTCCATTTCCATTTCAAGCGCTCCCAGGCTGTTGAAAACCCTGATCGTGTTATTCTGTAAAGGATCGCACAAAACATTCAGGTAATTACGGGCCGGGTTGGGATAAATTTTTACCTCATTCACACTCACTTCAGCCATACCGACTGGCCCAACCTGCATATAATCCTCTTTAACGAGGGTATGCATACCAAACATATTGGTAACGGTCAGGCTGACATCATAGAGACCCATGGTCGGATAGTGGATTGCCGTGGGATTTTGCAGGCTGGAAGTATCCGGGAGACCGCCTTCAAAACTCCACTGCCAGGTTTCGGGATCACCAGTTGAAAGATCCGTAAAGTCAACGAAGGCTCCAATATCGACGATGGTGTCGCTGGCTGTAAAATTGGCGAGGGGGCCCTCGGTAACAAAGATATAGTCTTCCTTGATCTCAACGGATTCGCCGGCTTCGTTACTCACACTCAGCGTTACATCGAATTCACCGGCCACAGGATAAACAATAGCCGGAGGATTTTGTCCTTCGTAAGTTTCCGGTTCTCCTCCTTCAAATGTCCAGCTCCATGCGGTTGGGCCATTGGTTGAAAGATCGGTATAATAAACCGTATCTCCTGTTGCAATTGCAGTCGGACTGCCTTCAAAATCAGCCATGGGTTCCAAAACACATCCGTAGCCGGGTGTTGCAAAAATGCTGTCGTTGTCTGCATTCACAGCCGCCAGGTGCACTGATGCACTCCAGTTTTCACCCAGTGCATTGTCGAGTGTAAAGTCGCAAAACCTCAATGAGGGGCCGTTTCCATCCGGTTCTGTGGGCCAGGGTGCATTATCATCATAATTCACACTGTCAACCACAAACCCCATATTATTGATCAGAACCAGCGCTTCTCCGCTATTGTTCAGGTTTCCGCTACTCCACTGCATGGCTGTTACACCAAAAGTATTCTGCATAACCCCGGCATCCAGGGCGATCAGGATGTATTCACCCGGATTGATATCCATATTGGGGAATGTAAATACGATACCATCCCGGAAGCTGAATGCATTCAGGTTGATGGTATCCATATCATTGTTATAGATCTCGATAAACTCAATGGAATCATTTCCCTCTTCGGGAGGATTGTACATGATCTCTGAGATCACCAGGTCGGGAAGCACTACCGGTTCGATGATTGAGAACAGGCCTGATTCTCCGCTTGCATCCGAATCAGCGTGATCGGAGATACGGATCTTGCAATCATAGCTGGTAGTCTGGTCAGGAGCAATGTTCCAGGTCCAGTATCCCTGATCTGCCGGAACATCGGTTGCCAGGTATTCCCAACTTGGATTCCCGCTGGATGCATTCAGGGTCAATTCGATATCCACATACTGAAAAGTATTGGATGCACTCCAGATAATATCATGCGCAGTTCCCTGTTGCCACTGATCACCGGCCTCGGGAGAGGTAACATTGATTACACCAAGTGGGGTGACAGTCCCTGTGATCTCGATCTCATCCACATCCCATCTCCTGGGATTTCCGCTGCTGAGATACTGGAAGGCGAAAGTTACATTCTCACCGCTAATGCCTGATATATCAATATAATCAGATGATTCCCAGGTATCATCATCATCGGCTTTTTCAAAATCCAGTTCATTCCAGCTGGCCGCTGTCGGGTCGCCTCCGGTATAATCGGTTGAATAAAAGAATTCCAGCTCATCATCTACACTGCCGTATTTCCATTTGGTATAGAAAACCACCAGTTCATCACTGTAATCATCCAGGTTGATGGCTGGGGAGATCAGCCAGTCATTGCTGTTCTCATTTTCCTGATAGCCGTTCATTTCGGCAAAATACGTTGTATTGTGTGCTCCGCCATAATCCAACACTGCCCAGTCCTTGTCGCTGGCGACGGAATAAGTGGTCCAGGTCTGAAAGTCTCCGTCTTCAAAATCATTGGTATTGATGGCAAAATCGGTAGTGGCTTGTGTTGCAGGGGCGCTGCCATCGGTTTTGTAATCGATGTTGGTGCCTGCATTGGTATATGGATAGATCTCGAAAAAATATTCTGTTTCTGACAACAGTCTGAAGAAAGTAGCCATTTCAACATCATATCCTACATTAAGCGCACCCATTCCGTCACTCAGGTCGGTATCATCCGCTTCTGCAGTTCCATCCACAGGCGGGGTGATGTTATTCTGTTCACTCACTTTGATAAGGTATGCATCAGGCAACTGTGCACCATCCGAGTCAGTCCATGTAAGCTCAATCGACAAACCGGTAGCGTCAGCTACAAAATTTGTGGGATACTCAGTAGGTTCAGGTGCCGGTCCGCTGAAACTTTGGTTATTGTTCATCTGACCGGGGGTTTCGCTGGCCGGGGGTTCCCATGAAAAAGCATCATATTGGGTACCATTTCCTGATAATTGTAAAGATTCACCTATAGGAGTCGAGCTGCTTTCCGAAACACCCATATCCACGGATGTCATCCCATTTGCGGGTCCATCTGTAGCCGTCAGCGTTCCTTCATAGCTCAGGAACTGTCCACTTATTACCGCCCCCTGGTAATCGATACAAAGGCCGTCGGGAGCACCGTTCTGAATACCTGAATGGTACCATGTATAAAATGTAAAGTTCCCTGATGTATTACCAGCGGTGAAGTTGTCAAGGGTTTCCGATTCGTATAGCTCACCGTTGTTGCCATTATAAAGGGTAACTGTAAAGTCAGCCAGGCTGTAACTCCCTGGATTTTCCAGCACGATTTCCACGAATTCACCGACATCGCTTCCTGCATTGTCGTAATGCAATTCGTTGATCCAGATATTCTGTGCCGAAAGTGAGCCAACACCCAGCACGAGCATTAGAGTAAAGAATTTACTCAGCAAGTACATTTTCTTCATAAGCATTGAATTTTTATTGTTAGATTAATAGAATTACGTTCCGGGTTACAAAAATCTCACTAAAGTTATAAGCAATCAGCGATTCTGCATTATTTTTTCGTTAAGAAATATCAACGATCGACCGATTGATTGTTGATAACTTTGTTAATAGCACAAAGAAGGCCCTTCCGGGAATCCGGAAGGGCCTTCTAACCAGTATTATTTGCAAAATAGCTTAATGCTTATGAATTATTTTGACTAAACAATCAATACAGATTATTTCTTGTCATCGTCATCAACTTCTTCAAAGTCAACATCGGTTACCTCGTCATCAGAGCCACCTTTTTGCTGATCTTTGGGTTGTTCGGCATCACCGGCCTGCTGGGCACCTTCAGCACCTGGCTGGCCCTGTGTTGCTTTATACATTTCCTCGCTGGCTTGCTGCCAGTTCTGGTTAAGTTTTGCGGTAGCTGCATCGATGGCATCGAGATCCTTTTTGGTATGCGCATCCTTCAGCTCTTTAAGTGCATCTTCAATTGGCTGTTTCTTTTCAGCCGGGATCTTTTCACCAAATTCTTTCAGTTGTTTTTCAGTCTGGAAGATCAAAGCATCCGCCGAATTCATTTTATCAATTCTTTCCTTTTCTTTCTTGTCGGCTTCTGCATTGGCTTCCGCCTCTTCTTTCATCTTCTTGATCTCATCATCTGAAAGTCCGGAAGAAGCTTCGATTCTGATCTGCTGCGACTTTCCGGTGGCTTTATCCTTGGCCGACACATTCAGGATACCGTTGGAGTCGATATCGAATGACACTTCAATCTGCGGAACACCTCTTGGTGCCGGTGGAATGCCATCCAGGTGGAAGCGACCAATGCTTTTGTTCTGATTGGCCATGGGCCTTTCTCCCTGAAGCACATGAATTTCGACAGAAGTCTGGTTGTCGGCAGCCGTACTGAAAGTTTCCGATTTTTTGGTCGGAATGGTCGTATTGGATTCAATCAGTTTGGTCAATACACCGCCCAGTGTTTCGATACCCAGTGAAAGCGGGGTTACGTCGAGCAGCAGAACATCTTTTACATCTCCTGCAAGTACGCCACCCTGAATAGCTGCACCAATGGCAACCACTTCATCCGGGTTAACGCCTTTTGAGGGATCTTTTCCGAAGTAGTCCTTTACCACTTTCTGGATGGATGGCATACGGGTAGATCCACCAACCAGAATCACTTCATCTATATCAGATGGTGTTAGTCCGGCATCCTTCATAGCTTTCTTCACAGGCTCGATGGTCTTCTGTACCAGATCGTCGGTGAGCTGGTCAAACTTCGACCTGGAAAGTTTCTTTACGAGGTGTTTCGGCACACCATCAACCGGCATCAGGTATGGCAGGTTGATCTCTGTTTCGGTTGAACTTGAAAGCTCGATCTTGGCTTTCTCAGCTGCTTCCTTCAGGCGCTGCATTGCCATGGGGTCCTTATGAAGGTCTACACCATTGTCTTTCTTGAATTCCTCTGCAAGCCATTCGATCACGGCATCATCGAAATCATCACCACCCAGGTGTGTATCACCATTGGTTGATTTTACTTCGAATACGCCATCACCAAGCTCGAGAACGGAAATATCGAAAGTACCTCCACCGAGGTCGAATACAGCAACTTTTACATCGGCTGTTTTTCTTTCAAGTCCGTATGCAAGTGAAGCAGCCGTCGGCTCATTGATGATCCTCTTTACTTTCAGCCCGGCAATTTCACCGGCTTCTTTGGTGGCCTGGCGCTGTGAATCACTAAAATAAGCCGGAACGGTAATAACCGCCTCAGTAACCGTCGTGCCCAGATAATCCTCTGCAGTCTTTTTCATTTTCTGCAGGACCATGGCTGAAATTTCCTGAGGGGTATACAATCTTTCACCAATCTTAACCCTGGGAAGATTATTATCACTTTTTACAACTGTATAGGGTACTCTTTTGATTTCCTTTGCCACGCGGTCATAGGTTTCACCCATAAAACGCTTGATTGAATAAACTGTATTTTGCGGATTGGTAATGGCCTGCCTTTTTGCAGGATCACCAATCTTCCTTTCTCCATTCTCGGTGAAGCCAACAATGGAAGGGGTGGTTCGTCTGCCTTCACTGTTGGGGATAACGACGGGCTCGTTTCCTTCCATCACAGCAACACACGAATTCGTTGTTCCTAAGTCAATTCCAATTATTTTTCCCATTTTCTTTATTGTTTTTTTTGTTTACAATTTTCTCTTTCGGTGAAAAATATTGTCAATGATTATGCCATGAGACGGATACCGGCAATGAAAATTGCCTGATAGAACAGCAGAAACCCGGAAAACAAAGCATCCCGACATACATTAGCAATTGATCTACAGATGCTTAAAAAATAAAACCATCGATTATCAAATCATTGATAAAAATAAGGGACAATTATTGGATGACAAATTTTCTGACAAATCGTCAGATTATTCGAACTTCAGCCCCATATCTCTCAGCCTGAGTAAAGTTTCAAGATTGAGGGGTTTGGAGCGAATCTTATCATAGCGGCTGGAGAAAAGACCGATGCCATTTTCCACATTGGTATAAATGGATCTGTCCTGTACTATCCCGCTGGTATTATTCACTTCCATGTAGGTGTTAAAATCATCTGAAGCAACCGAAATCAGGTAATCAACCGAAACCGGCCTTCTGCCGCTCACTTTGGCTTCCTCCTGCGGATCATCATAAGGAATCTGGTTTTCACAGATCTGGAAAAATGTTTCGGGGATATAAGAAATGCTCTCTTCGCCCGGGGGATTGCCGGGATTGCTCACTGTAAGCGAACCTATCGGCCATTCAACCACACGGGTAAGGGAGTCGGCCATGTCTGATCTTTTTTCCTTGTAATAAAAATAGATCCCTGTTTCATATTTCTTTCCATATCTGGAGGGATTCCATTTAAAGGATTGGGGGGCTCCTGTGGGCGAAATAAAGCTAGCAGATCCAAAGGGTCTGGGAATAATGATCTGAAAGTCACGGACCAGCTCGGTTTTTGCATAGGCACTGTCTGTATTGGCAGGTTTTACAACAATTTCATATTTATTATCATCATTCAATACCTTAATACCGGTATAATATAATTTTTTGGAATTGAAATCGCCGGGCTTTGTATAATATGTCACTGTGTCAAACTCAACCCTGTCAAGCAGATAGCCGTCTTCATCCTTTTCCACCAGGAAGACTTTCACGCTGTCGGGATCATATTCATTAATCCCTTCGATCTTTGCCACCTCAAAAGCGTTTTCGTATGTTATGAAGGCTTTGTTTATCCTGATATAATGAACACTGTCATTCTGATTAAGCAGACCATAGATGATGGTGGTTTCTTTGAATTCACCGATGAGATCAACCTCTGTTTCACAGGAAGTAAATGCAAAAAGGATCAATAAAACAAAAGGTGTAAAAAGTTTTTTCATTTTCGCAATTTTGAGGCGTCAAATATATATGTTTTAACTTAAAATGCGATGATATATTATGGTAAATGCAGGCATTTTTGGAAAAAAGCTACCGCAGGACGTATATTTGCTGTAAGTTTGCACAGAATTTATTTAATGATCTGTTGAACAATGACTTCAAAATTTAAAGATATTAAAAAGGTTACCACCCATGTTTTACAGGAGATGAAACTCAAAGGCGAAAAGATCGCCGTTTTAACAGCATATGATTTTTCCATGGCCGGCATCCTTGATGAATCGGGCATCGACATGATCCTGGTTGGCGATTCAGCCTCCAATGTAATGGCCGGGAACAGGACCACACTGCCCATCACACTCAACGAGATGATCTACCATGCCACATCGGTGATGAAGGCAGTCACTCGCGCTCTGGTAATCGTTGACCTGCCTTTCGGGACCTACCAGGGGAATTCCAAGGAAGCCCTGAATTCTTCTATCCGCATCATGAAAGAATCCGGTGCCAACGGTATCAAGATGGAGGGCGGACGGGAGATCATCGAATCTGTTGAAAGGATTTTATCGGCAGGCATCCCCGTGATCGGCCATCTTGGCCTTACTCCGCAGTCCATTCATAAGTTCGGTACTTATGTGGTGAGGGCTACCCAAAAAGACGAGGCTGACAAACTCGTTGAAGACGCTCACCTGCTGGAAGAATCGGGCTGTTTCGGAGTAGTGCTGGAGAAGATCCCCGCCAAACTCGGCGAGCAGGTAACCCGGGCTCTGAAGGTTCCTACCATCGGGATCGGTGCAGGCAGTAAGGTTGACGGGCAGGTACTCGTGCTGCATGATATGCTGGGAATCACCCAGAAGTTCTCCCCCGCTTCCTGAGACGTTACCATAACCTGCGTGAAGAAATTAAAGGTTCGGTGCAGGCTTATATCAGTGATGTGAAAACCGTGAATTTCCCGAACGAAAGAGAACAATATTAAGAATTTATATGGACTTTGGTGCGCACTCACAAAACATCTCTGCGAAAGATATTTTGTATGAGGACAATCACTTGTTGATCATCAACAAATTTCCATCGGAGATCGTGCAATCAGATAAGACCGGAGACCGGCCCCTGGTGGAAAAAATGCGTGAATACATCAAGATCCGCGATCACAAACCCGGCAATGTCTTCATAAGACTGGTTCACAGGATCGACCGGCCGGTAAGCGGTGCCCTGATCTTTGCCAAAACGGGAAAAGCTCTTTTCAGGATGGGCGACCTGCTGAAAGATCGCAACATCAAAAAAATTTACTGGGCGGTGGTTAAAAACCCGCCCCCGCAACATGCCGGCCACCTGGTACAATATCTCCAGAGAAACCGCAAAAAGAACAAGTCCTTTGCTTACGAAAAGGAAGTTAATAATTCCAGGAAAGCCGAGCTGAAATATAAACTGATGGCCCAGAGTGATCATTATTGTTTGCTGGAAGTGGAATTGCTCACCGGACGTCATCATCAGATCAGGGTGCAGTTAGCCAGTATTGGCTGTCCCATAAAGGGGGATGTGAAGTACGGCTTCGACCGCACCAATGAGGATGCTTCCATTCACCTGCACAGCCGGAAAATTGAATTCATCCACCCGGTAAAAAAGGAAAAGATTTCGGTTACAGCACCCATCCCCCACGATGACAATCTCTGGCAACACTTCGAAAAAATACTTTCGCAATAAGATTTTTACTTTTACAGAGTGGGTAAGACACAGATTTACATATTGATCCTTTTGCTTTATTTTGCAGGCATCCCGTTTGGGGCGCAGGCACAATATTTTGAAACCGGACAGGAGCCGGCTTCCATTAAATGGAGGCAGATTAATACGGAACATTTCAGGATCCTCTTTCCGGAAGGATACGAGAAAAAGGCACAAAGGATGGCCAACATCCTGGACACGGTCTACTACATGGATACCCGGAGCCTGCATGCAAAACCCCCAAAGATCAGCCTCGTAATGCATACCACCACATCCAATTCAAATGCCTATGTAGCCTGGGCCCCCAGTAGAATGGAGTTTTTCACCACACCCTCTCAGGCGTCCTATCCGCAGCGATGGTTGCAACAACTGGGGCTGCATGAATACCGGCATGTGGTACAGATAACGAAAGTCAGGCAGGGAATGACCAAAATCCTTTCTTTCATTCTGGGTCAACAGGGTACTGCAGGTGTAATCGGCCTGTACATACCCCCCTGGTTCCTGGAAGGCGACGCGGTGGTTGCGGAAACTGAATTGAGCCACAGCGGGCGGGGGAGGGTACCCGATTTTGAAATGCGGATCAGGACCCAGGTACTTGAAAAGGATCTGTATTCTTATGATAAAGCAGTATTTGGCTCCTACCGGGATTTTGTGCCGAACCATTATGAACTTGGGTATCAACTGGTAGCTTTTGGAAGAAGCCGGTATGGAACCGATATCTGGAATAAAGCCCTTGACAATACCGGGAAAAGACCCTATGCTGTCACCCCTTTTAATCAGGGAATCAGAAAGAGCAGTGGCCTGCAAAAAACGGAGCTTTACAAAACAAGCCTTCAGTCGTTAAGCCTGGCCTGGAAAAAACAACTGCTGGAAACCAAAACATCAGATCATCAAAGAATTAAGATTTCAAAAAATGACTTTTATACAAACTACAGACTGCCATCATTTGTGAACGAACAGCTGATACTCAGCCTGAAATCCGGAATGGAAGATATCAGCAGGATCATCAGTATTGACGAAGCGGGAAATGAACAAATATTCATTCACCCCGGGGCAATATTGCCCGATGCATTGAGCTATGCCGACAGCATGATCGCCTGGGCCGAATTTAAAAGCCATCCCAGGTGGGAAGCCAGAAGCTTTTCCAATATAAAAATACTCAATCTGAGAAATGGGAAGCTGCGCCAGTTGACAAAAGGACAAAACCTTTTTGCCCCGGCCTTTTCATCAGCAGGCGACCGGATTGCCGCTGTAAAAACAGGTCCTGCAGGTAAATACAGCATCATCATTATCAGCACCGATGATGGCAGGATCTTACAGGAAATCGGATCTGAAGAAAACTATTTTTTCCAGTTGCCCTCCTGGTATGATCATGATCAAAAACTGATCCTTATGGCAGTGGGTGATTACGGCAAGAAGATCATCAGCATTGATCTGGCTACAGCGGGTATTGAGGAAGTCAGCAAATATACCTGGGAGGAAATATCAGTACCCATCGTAGTTCAGGATAAACTATTTTATATTGGTTCCGCTTCGGGGGTGAGTGATGTTTATGCCATCGACCTGAACAGCGGTATACATTACCGGGTTCTCAGATCAGCCTATGGTATTGCCGACCTGGGCATCAGTCCGGATGAAAAAAAACTGGTATTCTCGGTTTACACAGCGGATGGCTATCGGCCAGCCTACGTAAGGATTGAGGATTTGCCATGGGAGCTTAAATCCGGAATACAAAACAAAGGGCCTGCAATTATCCGGCTATCTGCAGCGATAACGGAGGCGTGGTCCTTGAAGAGGCATCTATACCTGACAGGACCCATCCGGTCAGGAAATACTCCCGTCTGAAAAACCTCTTCCGTTTTCACAGCTGGGCACCATTTTACATCGACATCGACCAGGAAAGTTTTGCCCCCGGCATAAGCCTCATGTCGCAAAACACACTAAGCACAGCTTTTACAACATTGGGATGGGACTATGACCTGAACGAAGAAAGTGGTAAGTATCGCCTGAACTTCAGCTATAAAGGCTGGTTCCCGGTACTGGATATGGAAGTGGATTTCAGCAGACGGAAAACGACCTTTACCGATACCAATGGAGTTTTGCAAACAGCACGCTGGTACGAAACCAACCTCAGCCCCGCGATCAGCATTCCCCTGAACCTGACCAATGGCAAGTACTTTCAGGGACTAACACCCAAAATCAGCCTAACACAGAAGTTCCTGAGAAGGGATGAAAGCGCCGAAATAACGGTTCACAAAACCTCCATTAACATATTCAATTTCCAGCTGTTCTATTATCACCAGATCAGACGCTCATTGCGGGATATTTATCCCCGCTGGGGCCAGAGCTTTGAGTTGAATTTGCGGCAGTCGGTTTTCAAACCCGGATATGATGATCATCTCGTGGCTGCTGAAACATACCTGTATTTCCCCGGATTCATCAGACACCAGGGTTTGCGCATTTACGGGGGAAGTCAGTGGACAAGGGGCGATAATTACACCTTCAGCAATCTTGTTTCCGTCTCCAGGGGTTTCAGCGGAATCTTTGCAGATGAGCTGTATTCTGCAAAGCTTGATTATGTCATGCCCCTGCTAAGCCCCGACCTGAGCATTTCATCCCTGTTTTACATAAAAAGGTTAAGCATGGGGCTATTCTATGACTACACATATACACAGCGTGGAATACACTGGGTGCATTATGTTTCCACAGGCATGGAGGTCCGCACCGAATTGCATTTCCTGAGATCGATCGCACCGGTCGAAATCGGGATCCGTGGTATTTATCTTCCCGACTTCAACGACATCAGAGCAGAGCTTCTTGTTCGGGATCAATTTCGGAGCCCTGTATTAAAGCGTGTAATTATACATTAGCCCGAATTCTATCCCAAAGATCAATGTAAGCAGGAAGGCCACCAATACCTGTGCAACAATGCTAAATACCCATACCAGGAGTGCCCGCAAAAAACTGGTCGAGAATGCACCCTGTATGGCAAACAGGGCAAGGATCACGCCTATCAGCCAGCCGAACCAGGTACTGAAAGTGAGCAAAGCAAAGATATAGGGGATGATCCACATGATCAGTGCTACCCAGAGAGCAGCGATCACTGCACGACCAAAGGTGGCGTATTTGACAGCAGCCATATTGGCTCCCATCCACATAAAAAAGCCCCCGACCAATATGCTGATCAGGATAGCAACAAGTAATGTTAATATTGTAAATTCCATGATTTTGTGTTTTGTTATCTGATAAAAATACAGCAAAATTGAAAATAATGCAAATGGGTTGATTGGTGAATTGGTTGATTGGTTGACTGGTTATATGGGTATAAGGAGGTAAGAGTCTCCCGTCTCCCGTCTCCCGTCTCCCGTCTTCTGTCTTCTGTCTTCTGTCTCCCCCAAACCATCCTTTTTCATTATATTTGCTAATGACAAAAATTCAACACAATGAACTTCATTCTTAGATTACTCGTTTCGGCAGTAGCCGTGCTTCTCACAGCCTGGCTGCTTCCCGGCGTGGCCATACAAAGCTTTGGCTATGCCATCATCGTGGCACTTATCCTGGCATTGCTTAACCTGGTGATTAAACCCATCCTGGTTTTGCTAACAATCCCTATTACCATTGTTACTCTTGGATTGTTTTTACTGGTCATCAATGCATTGATTATATTGCTGGCCAGCGAGATCGTATCAGGTTTTTACGTGGATGGGTTCTGGTGGGCCCTTTTATTCAGTCTCATCATGAGCCTTTTTTCCTATTTATTCGGATTGCGCTCCAATATATTCCAAAACAACTAAATGATGAAAAACCGCGAGCTGACTTTCAAACCCGAACTCGAAGAGATCATCAGAAAATGCGACTTCTGTAATCTCGCCATGGTGGATGAGGAGGGCAAACCTTATGTATTGCCTATGAATTTCGGGTATCACGAAGAAGTGATCTACCTGCACTCGGCCCGCCAGGGTCGAAAGATCGACATCCTCAAAAAGAACCCAGAAGTATGTATTTCTTTTTCTACCGATCATAAACTGAACTGGGTGAACGAAGAAGTCGCCTGCAGCTGGAGCATGAAATACAAAAGCGTGCTGGCTTACGGGAAAGTTGAATTTATTGATGATATGAATGACAAACGTGAAGCCCTCGATCATATCATGGCCAATTATTCCGATCGAAAGTTTTCATACAATGATCCTTCTGTGAGGGATGTACAGCCTTTTAAAGTAATTATTGAACGGATGGATGGGCGGGCTTATGGCTATTAGCTAAGCAAAACAGTTAGTTTAGAGGCCAGTACCTAATTTGGATATTGAATATTGTTTATTGATTAATGGACATTAAAACTTAAATAATCAATATCCAAATAACAACAGGATCCGGTATAAAAATGACTCATTACTTCACCATCACCTTCCCGGTGATCTTTTCCTTTCCGCTTTCCAGCAAATAAAAGTAGATACCCGGTGTCACCCTTTGCCCGGATTCATTTTCCAGGTTCCAGCTAAGGATTTTTTTGCCTGTTCCCCTGACTTCTGAGGACCATACTTCAGTGCCCAGCAGGCTAATCACACTTAGTTTCGCTGCTGAATGACATTCTATTTCAAAATTTAATTCCAGGTCGGCGGGATTGGGATAACAAGTGAGCTTGCGTGTTTCATAGATTTTTTCAGGCAGAGACACCCAATTATAACAAGTGCTCTGTGATAAAATCAATAATTGCCAGCGTATCAAGCCTCCGGGCTGATTCAATTACAAAATCTATCGTTTCCAACAAAAACATCTTCTTCACCAGGATCATCATTATAGTATACATGCGACAAGATAATTACCGGCTTCCAGGGGGCCGGTTGTAACCGAAAGGTCAAAATAACACAGGCAATAACAGATGTCCCCTTCGCTTTGCTGTAACCATTTAATATGATGGTCTTCTCCCGTGAGGATCATCGCGTAAACTGCACAACAATTTCTCTCGGCTCCAACATCATATAAGGTAACATTGTTTCCATCCACCTCGGCATACAGGCTGTCGGATGTGATTCCGGGATAGGCGAATGACGAAATTAAAATTAAGACAGTGGCAAGGATGACAGATCTCATATTGACAGTTTTTAAAAATGTAAAGTTAATGCATATTAAAATCCAAAAGCAATTTTCGAGGAATTCATTATGCCTAATATTTGTGGAAATATATCCACACTCTATAACAGCCTGTGCCCTGTGCGAGCTTCTTAGCAATAGCCCTGTACCAATAATATCAGCAGCTTAAGAATGCTGATCCTTATAAGGAGGTGTTTGGCATGCTTTTAACTACTATTCATCCACACTCCAAAATCAAGTCTATGGACAAAAAAAAATATTACGATATCGAAAACCGTGAGTGGCTGGACTCACTGGATTATATCATCGAGAACGAGGATCCTGAAAGAGTACAGGAGATTTTACATTTACTGCGTGTGAGGGCACAAAAGCATGGAATTGAATTCATGCGTCCATCCAACACGCCTTACATCAACACCATTGCAGCTGGTAAGGAGTCACCTTATCCCGGCAGCCGGGAGCTGGAGCGCAAGATCAAAAGCCTGATCCGCTGGAATGCCATGGCCATGGTAGTTAGGGCCAATAAGGAATCCGAAGGTATTGGCGGTCATATTTCTACCTATGCCTCAGCTGCTACATTGTATGAGGTTGGATTCAATCATTTCTTCAAAGGGGGTGATGCCGGCCATCCGGCCGATCTGGTTTACTTTCAGGGACATGCCTCGCCCGGCATGTATGCCCGTTCATTTCTGGAGGGAAGACTCAACGAAAAAGATTTACATAATTTCAGGCAGGAATTGCGCGAAGGCGGAGGACTTTCCTCCTATCCTCATCCCCGTCTGATGCCTGATTACTGGCAATTCCCCACTGTTTCTATGGGACTTGGTCCTATCACGGCTATTTACCAGGCACGTTTTAACAAATACCTCGAAGACCGCGGGCTGATCAAAGAGAATGACCAAAAGATCTGGGCAATGGTGGGTGATGGCGAAATGGATGAACCCGAATCCATGGGAGCACTTACAGTTGCCAGCCGTGAAGAGCTCGATAATCTGGTCTTTGTGATCAATTGTAACTTACAACGCCTGGATGGACCCGTGCGAGGAAACGGGAAAGTAATACAGGAACTGGAAGCTGCCTACAAAGGTGCTGGATGGAATGTGATCAAAGTGATCTGGGGCGCCGACTGGGATCCACTGTTGCAAAAAGACAAGAACGGACAACTGGTCAGGATCATGGAGGAAACGCCTGACGGGCAATACCAGAAATATGTTGCTTCTTCGGGAGACTATATTCGCAAGGATTTCTTTGGAAAAAGTGAAGAAACAAAAAAGCTGGTAGAAAACTATTCCGATGAGCAGCTTGAAAAAATGCGCCGCGGTGGACATGACCCGCAAAAAGTTTTTAATGCATTCAAAAAAGCAGTGAACCATAAGGGTTCACCTACCGTGATACTGGCCAAAACTATCAAAGGCTATGGCTTGGGCGAAGCAGGAGAAGGAAGGAATATTACCCACCAACAGAAAAAGTTAAATGAAAAAGAACTACTTGACTTCAGGGATCGATTCGGAATTCCCCTCTCTGATGAGGATGCTATGAAAGCTCCTTTTTACCGGCCTTCAGATGATAGTGAGGAAATAAAATATCTCAAAAAAAGACGAGAAAAACTTGGCGGGTACCTGCCGAAGCGACAAGCAAAAGCCGATCCAATTAAGGCTCCTGACGATAAAGTATACAAAGAATTGCTTCAAGGTTCCGGCGACAGGGATTTTGCCACCACCATGGCCATTGTTTCCCTGCTGGGAAAATTGCTGAATGATAAGAACATCGGCGAGCGCATCGTCCCTATCGTACCAGATGAATCCAGAACCTTTGGCATGGATGCCCTTTTTCGAACAGTCGGGATTTATTCCCATACCGGCCAGAATTATGAGCCTGTCGACAAAGACTCCCTGTTATATTATAAGGAAGCCAAAGACGGCGCCATCCTGGAGGAAGGGATTACAGAAGCGGGTTGCATGTCGTCCTTCATTGCGGCTGGTACTTCTTATTCATTGCACAGCGTGAACATGATCCCGTTTTTTATTTTTTATTCCATGTTCGGATTTCAGCGTGTGGGTGATCTCATCTGGGCCGCCGCCGATGCCCGGGCAAGAGGCTTCATGGTTGGCGGAACTTCCGGAAGGACCACCCTGGCAGGAGAAGGATTGCAACATACCGACGGGCACTCACAGTTGAATGCCCTTGCCTTTCCCAATCTCAAAGCCTATGATCCGGCGTACTCCTATGAGGTAGCTGTGATCGTGAAGGAAGGCATCCGCAGGATGTTCATTGAACAGGAAGACCTGATGTATTACATCACCGTGCTGAACGAAAAATACAAAATGCAAAAAATGCCGGGCAATGTGGAGGAAGGTATCCTGAAGGGCATGTACCGGTACAAGAAGAGCCGCAAACGTTCCGGTGAAAAAGTACATCTGATGGGCAGCGGCGCCATTCTCAATGAAGCATTGCGCGCAGCGGAGATCCTGGAGAAGGATTACGGACTGATGGCCGATGTGTGGAGCGTGACCAGCTACAAGGAACTGTACGACAATGCACGTGAGGTCGACCGCTGGAACCGCATGCATCCCGATAAAAAGGCCAAAAAAACATATATAGAAGAATGCCTTAAAGGAGATGAAGCCCGTTGCATCGCAGCCCATGATTATGTGAAAGCCATCCCGATGACCGTTTGCAGATGGTTCCCCGGCATCCTCACCGTACTGGGCACCGACGGCTTCGGCAGAAGCGACAACCGCCGGGCACTCCGGGATTATTTCGAGGTGGATGATAAACACATTGCCTATACGGCATTGCACAGTCTTTACCTGGATGGCAAAGTGGAAAAGAAAACCGTGCTGAAAGCAGCAAAGGAATTGAAAATTGATAAGGATAAATCGAATCCAACAGATATTTAAAATTTAAACCGCAGAGACGCCAGGATGACGCAAAGTTCGCAAAGTTTTCTGGCGTCCTTTACTAAATGACTTTGCGTCTTTGCGGTTAAAAAAATCAAAACAATGATCAAAGAACTAAAACTCCCCGAAATAGCGGAAAATGTTGACACAGCAACCGTTTTGAAACTGCTGGTTTCAGCAGGGGATAAAATAGAAGAAGAACAGAACGTTGCCGAAATGGAAAGCGATAAAGCCACCTTCGACCTGCCGTCGGAAATCGCAGGAACCGTTAAGGAAATCAAGATCTCCGAAGGGGATGACGTAAAAGTGGGTGATGTGGTAATGACCATCGATACGGAAGCGTGAAGGCGAAGAAAAGGCTGAAAAAGAAAGAGGACGACAAAGGAAGCGGCAGAAGAGTGAAGAAGAGAGCGACAGAAGAAGCAGACGAAGGCGAAGAGGGCGAAGAGAGAAGACGAAGAAGAAGAGCGACGAAGGCGACGAGGAAGAAGAGGAGAAAGAAGGTGAAGAAGATGAAGAAGAGGAAGAAGAAGCCGAAGCGAAAAGACAGCAAGAAGCCTGAAGCAAAAGGCATGGAAGTCCCTGCTTCTCCTTCGGTAAGGAGGCTGGCCCGCGAACTCGGAGTTGAGATCTACAAGGTGGAAGGCACAGGCCCCGCCGATCGCATCACCAGCGATGATGTTAAGTCGTTTGCAAAAGAAGCCGTTCAGAAATCAGATCAGAAAGGCATGGCCACGGATGATTATAATTTACCCGATTTCAGCAAATGGGGCGAGATCGAAAAGAAACCCATGGACAGCATCCGCAAGCGCACGGCTAAAAATATGCAGGCTTCCTGGCAAAGCATCCCGCATGTGTTCCAGTTCGACAAAGCGGATGTGACCGAACTGGAGAATTTCCGGAAGAAATACGGCCAACAGGTGGAAAAAGAAGGCGGCAAGCTGACCGTTACGGCTATCCTGCTCAAGATCACAGCCAAAGCCCTGCAGGTCTTCCCGTCATTCAATGCCAGCCTCGACCTGCAGAATGAAGAAGTGATCTACAAGAAATACATCAACATTGGTGTGGCCGTAGATACCGAGCGGGGACTGCTGGTGCCGGTAATCCGTGATGTCGATCAAAAATCCATCACAGAATTGTCAGTGGAACTGGGAGAAGTAGCGGAAGCAGCCCGCAACAAAAAGATCAAACCCGATCAGTTGCAGGGCGGCAACCTGGCCATCTCCAACCTGGGCGGCATAGGCGGGACCAACTTCACCCCCATCATCTATCGTCCCAATGTAGCCATCATCGGGGTTTCCCGCACTTCAACCGAACCCGTATATATCGACGGCAAGTTCAAACCCAGGATGATGCTCCCGCTTACCCTTTCCTACGATCACAGGGTGATCGACGGGGCCGAAGCGGCGAGATTCCTGCGCTGGCTCTGCGAAGCCCTCGAAAATCCATTGCTAACCATGTTTAAAGGAGGAAAATAATGGCAGATAAGAAGGACAAAGCACAATTGGTAATTATCGGCGCCGGACCGGGCGGATATGCGGCTGCATTTCATGCCAACGATCTCGGCCTGGATGTCACACTCATCGATCCCCGGGAAAATCCCGGCGGCGTGTGCCTCTACGAAGGCTGCATCCCCACAAAGGCCTTGCTGCACTTTGCCGGCGTTAAGGAAGAAGCTTTCCGGGCAAAAGACTGGGGCCTGGATTTTTCCAACGTGAGCGTGGATGTGAAGAAAGTCCGCGAATGGAAGGAAAAAGTGGTGAAGCAACTGACTGGCGGGCTCGGACAGCTCAGCAAAAGAAGGAAGATCAATTACATAAGAGGTACGGCCAAATTCAAGGATAAGAACACCCTTGAAGTAGATGAACATAAAGGCGGTAAAAAGGAATTGAAATTCGAAAGTGCTCTCATCGCCACCGGCGCAAGCGCCAATGCACTGCCGGGTGTGGATTTCGATCATAAAAGGATCATGAATGCCAGATCGGCCCTTGAGTTGCAAGACGCCCCCGGCGAACTGCTGGTGGTCGGAGCGGGCTACATCGGACTGGAGATGAGCGTGATCTATAAAGCACTTGGTTCCAATATCACCATCGTGGAAATGACTTCCGACATCATGCCCGGCATCGACAAAGATCTGAAGGATGTGTTCAAAAAGGAAAGAAAAGACCTGATGGATGACGCCCTGTTCGAGACCAAAGTGAGCGATGTGAAGAAGAACAAAAAAAAGCTCAAAGTGACTTTAGAAACCAAAGATGGCGACAAAAGCGAAAAGGAATTCGATAAAATACTGATCGCCATCGGGCAGAAACCCAACAGCGAAAAGATCGGACTGGATAAGGCCGGCGTGGAAACCGACGAGCAGGGATTCATCAAGGTAGATATTGTGCGAAAAACCAATGTGGACAACATTTACGCCATTGGTGATGTGGCAGGGCAGCCTATGCTGGCGCATAAAGCATCCCATGAAGGCCGTGTGGCGGCCGAGGCCATCGCCGGGGAAAAAACAGCCTTTGAACCCAAAGCCATACCCGCTGTTGTGTTCACCGAACCGGAAATCGCCTGGACCGGCCTCACCGAAGCCGAAGCCAAAGAGCAGGGGCGTGAAGTGGAAGTAGCAAAATTCCCCTGGGCGGCCTCAGGCAAGGCAGTGGCCATGGGCAGAACCCAGGGCCTCACCAAGCTGATCATTGATCCAAAGAACGATCGTTTGCTGGGCGCAGGATTCGTGGGCAAGGAAGCAGGCAGCCTGGTTTCGGAGGCTACCCTGGCCATCGAAATGGCTGCCAACGCCAAAGATTTAGCCCTGACCATACACCCCCACCCCACGCTTTCGGAAACGATCATGGAAGCAGCGGAGGTGTACTTCGGGGAGCCAACGCATATCTACAAGCCTAAGCGAAAGAAATAATTATAGAAAATATAAAAGTATCAAATTTCAAATCACAAATAACAAATAAATTCCAATGACCAAATATCCAAATTCGAAACATCAGCTATTCGTAGAGAGTTTTGGTCATTCGAATTTCGATATTGGTGCTTATTTGTGATTTGGAATTTATTTTTTGGAATTTACTGAAAGGATGACAAAAGAAAAGTTTTATACCAAAAATATAGAAGAATCAGCTGAACATTTCAATGTGGACCCCAAGAAGGGTTTATCTTCCGACGAAGTCAAATCCCGCCGCAAAGAATACGGTCCCAACAAACTCAAGGAAACCAAAGAGAAAAGCCTCTGGCAGCTTTTTGTGGATCAGCTCAAAAGTGCCGTCATCTACCTTTTGGTAGCTGCCGTAATCGTTTCATTTCTTTTCGGCGACATTCCCGAGGCCATCGCCATCATCGTGGTGATCGTGATCAATACCGCCATTGGTTTCTATATGGAATACCAGGCCCGAAAATCCATGAAGGCCCTGCAAAAAATGGATAAGTTCACCACCCACGTGCTCCGCGACGGGGAGGAAGTGGAGGTGGACGCCAGAGAGCTTGTTCCGGGTGACATCATCATCCTGCAGGCCGGCAGCCTCATCCCCGCCGACGCCCGCATTATAGAAACTTCCGAACTGCAAATCAACGAAAGCGCCCTCACCGGGGAATCCGTTCCCATCATCAAACAAACCGATACCGTGAAGGAGGATGCTTCCCTGGGCGACCGCAAAAACATGGCCTACAAAGGCACTTCAATCACCATGGGCAAGGGAAAAGCCATCGTGACCGGCACCGGCATGAACACAGAGATTGGCGGTATTTCCGAAATGGTGAGCGCCGAGGATAAAGAAAGTGTTCCCCTGAACATCAAGCTCAATAAACTCTCGAAAAGACTGGTCTGGATTGTGGTGGGCATGGCTGCGGCCTACGGGGTACTTGGCTATTTCACCGGCAAGGATTTGCACATTATCGCACAGACTTCCATTGCCTGGGCCATTGCCGCCATCCCTGAGGGCCTTGCTATCGTAGCTACAATAGCCCTGGCCAAGGGCATGCTGCGACTGGCCAAAGATCAGGTGATCGTTAAGAAACTGGCCGCAGTGGAAACCCTGGGCGAAACCACCGTCATCCTCACCGACAAAACCGGCACCCTCACCAAAAACAAACTCAGCCTAAGCCAGTTCTTTTTTAATAAAGAACGCAAAAAGGAAGACAAGCTGGACGAAGTGCCCGAAGAAGGCAGTCTCTTCGAAAAGATCCTGAAGGTGAGCCTGCTGTGTAACAATGCCGAATTAAAGGAAGATGGCTCCGGCAAGGGCGATATGCTGGAGATTGCCATACTGCAGTACGCCGTGGAACTGAAAGAAGGGATTACCAAAGAATACCGCGACAAATTTGAGCGCATCGAGGAAGATCCTTTCGACTCAGAAAGCATGATGATGTCGACCCTGCATAAGCAGAACGGGAAATATTTCTCCGCTGTGAAAGGGGCGGCCGGGGTGATCCTCGACAGGTGTAACAAGGTGCTCACCGAAGAAGGCGAAGAAGACCTTAGCGATGAACAAAAAGAAAAATGGGATAAAGAAAGCAATGCCATGTCGGCCGACGGCCTGCGCACCATTGCACTGGCTTACAAGGAAACGGATAAAAAAGAAGGCTATGATAAAGGCCTGATCCTGCTTGGCTTGCTGGGTTTCATCGATCCCCCGGCTGAAAACGTAAAAGACGCCATCAAAACCTGCCTGAAAGCCGGCATTCATGTGATCATGGTCACCGGCGACCATCCCGAAACCGCCCGCAACATTGCCAAACAGGTGAACATCATAGAGGACGACGAGGCCGCCGCATATACCGGCAAGGATGTGGAGGGCTACGAAGATCTCAAAGAAGAAGAGAAAAAGAAATTTACCAAATCCCGCATCTTTGCGCGCGTGGATCCCGGGCAGAAACTTGACATCCTCAAGCTCTTCCAGGACAAAGGCGAGATCGTGGGCATGACCGGCGACGGAGTGAATGACGCCCCCGCCCTCAAAAAAGCCGATATCGGCATTGCCATGGGCAAGCGCGGCACGCAGGTGGCCAAGGAAGTGGCCGATATGCTGCTCAAAAACGACGACTTCCCTTCCATCCTCACCGCCATAAGGCAGGGACGCATCATTTTTAATAACATTCGCAAGTTCATCGTGTATCAGCTCAGCTACCATCTTGCTGAGATCCTGGTGATCGCCGCGGTAAGCTTTACCATCTTCACCCTTCCGCTGCGCCCGCTGCAATTGCTTTTCCTTAACCTCCTCACCGACGTCTTCCCCGCCCTGGCCCTCGGTATCGGCAAAGGCCGCGGCAAGGTGATGGAACAAGCCCCCAAAGACCCCGACGAACCCATACTGACCAAAAAGAGCTGGACCATGATCTCCATTTATGGAGCCATCATTGCTGCCTATACCATTGGCGCTTATTTCTTCGCCACTTACTCCATGGGTGTGAATAAAGAGATCGCCAACAACATCGCCTTTTTCGGCCTGGCTTTCACACAAGTCTTCCACGTCTTAGACATGCGTGAGAGCGACGAAAAAGTTTTCCTCAATCAGGTCACCCGGAATAAATATGTCTGGATGGCTGTGGTTTTCTGCGCAGCTGCATTAATCGCTGCCTACCTGATCCCCGGCCTGAACACCCTGTTGAGCTTCCAGCCAATGGGATTGGAGCCCTGGTTGCTGGTAGTAGCTGTTGTTGTGGCAAGCATAGGGACGATACAGGTGTTGAAGGGAGTGAAGGTGATTGATTGAAATCACAAGCACCAAATGACAAAAAACAAATAAATTCCAAGGTTCTAATTTCCAATGACCGAAACTGCTGTGCGAATAGCAGCGTGTTTTGAATTTTGGAAATTGAGATTCGAAATTATTTATTCACTCGTTATTAATTTTTTTGGTGTTCATGAGATCGCTTCGCTAAGTTGGGATTTGGTGCTTGGGTTTTGGTGCTTTCCCAGTTTTGGTGTTTACAAATATGGATTCTGATTCAAATTGTAGATGCCATGTCATAAACCAACACCTCCGGTGTTGATGGGCCATCTCTCAACTTTATATGCTACATTAAACGAAGCGCTCCGCGCTTCTTGGTCATGTTTGTAAGCAAAAATATTCAGTTTATTATATCCTGTATTATCTGATAGATTGTATTTTGCAAAATTTATCCCAACATTCCAACAATCGCGGAGCGATTGGTTTATTGTAGCAAAAACACGGCCTGATCCTCCTAACAACCGCGGAGCGGTTGGATTATTCCAACCACTAATGCATTGAAAAGAAATAAATAGTTTTTATTCAGGGCATTTCGCCTTATATTCGAAGCAAGATTTGATTGAATAGCAACTTTTATGAATTTCAGAAACAAGTTATCTGATGATGATAAACTGAATCTTTTTAGAGCCCTCTTCAAAGGAAGAGAAGATGTTTTCGCCATTCACTGGCAAAAAGGGAATAAAAGTGGGTATATGCCTGCTTTCAATTATGATCCGTACAGGTACCGTTTGCATAAAATGAAAGGTGGTACTTTTAAGAATTATCCTGACAAATCTTATTTACCCCTTACCGATTACCAGCTTCTTCGTCACCTGAGTGGCGAACAACTCATTGGGATATATCCATTATTGAAAAACAACACCTCATGGTTTATTGTGGCTGATTTTGATAAGGAAAACTGGACCGAAGAATCTGTAACATTGATAAAAGCGCTTAAGCAAAAAGGGATTCCTACATATCTTGAACGCTCACGATCGGGTAAAGGAGGTCATGTTTGGATATTCTTTGAAAAACCATTTCCTGCAATTAAAAGTAGAAAGATACTGATCAACATCCTGGAGAAAACCGGTATTTTCTCAATTTTCGATAAACAATCCAGTTTCGACAGACTTTTTCCGAATCAGGATTATCTCTCCGGAAAAGGTCTTGGAAATCTAATAGCTTTGCCTTTGCTAACTCAGATTATTTTATCAAAAAGAAAACCAATAGAAGCACCTGGAAAACAAAAAAATATTTTAATCTGATAGAAGAAAAAGAAGGGTATCTTGAAATACCAAGAGGATTTATCGGAAGCCTCATCAGGTTTTGCAGAGAAAATAAGATTGAATTTGAATTTCATGATGAAAGAATAAAACAAGACCATGTTAAATTCTCTTCAAAATTAAACCTCAGGCCTTATCAAATCCCTGCCACCGAAGCTGCCTCAGTAAAAAATTTTGGAATTATCTCTGCGCCGCCCGGTTCAGGGAAAACAGTTATTGGTTTAAAGATTATTGCGGACAAAAAACAACCAGCCTTAATACTTGTGCACCGCAGGCAGTTGTTTGAACAATGGATTGAGCGTATTCAGGGATTTCTTGGTATTCCGAAAAATAAAATTGGCAGGATCGGTTCAGGCAACAAAATGCAATCTGCAAAAAAGACAAGTAATAGGAAGGACATCACTGTTGCCATGATTCAGAGTTTGGGAAAGCTTATTGAAAAAGAACCGCTCGACTTTGTGAATTCTTTTGGAACAATTGTTATCGATGAGTGTCATCACGTTCCGGCTCAAACCTATAGCAATATTATTGCTAAACTCTTTCCGTATTATCAATATGGCCTAACTGCCACACCTTTTCGCAAGCAAACGAATGATAAAATTATTTCAGCTTATCTGGGAGAGATTATTGCCAATATTAAGCCTTCTGACATTGAGGCGTATAAAAGGCCAAAACTAATTGTCAGAAAAACATCATTGGATATACCTTTCAATCCAAAGACCGATCCTTTTGAGGTTTTGTCGAAAGTGTTGGTTCATGATTCAGCCAGAAACAAATTACTGATTAAAGACATTATTGGTGAACTGGATGAGGGGAAAAAAGTAGTTATCATTACGGAACGAAAGGAGCACATAGACATACTGAACCAGTTTTTAAAACAATCCTTCGAAACGCTTACACTCAGCGGAAAAGATTCCGAAACAAATAGAAAATTAAAATGGGATGCCCTGAAAAGCGGTAACTATCAGGCATTGATCACCACCGGCCAATACTTCGGTGAAGGCAGTGATCTGGACAATGCCACCTGCTTGTTTTTGGCATATCCATTTGCTTTCAAAGGGAAGCTAATACAATACATCGGGAGGGTACAACGATCGAAAAACACACCTGTAATTTATGACTATGATGATTATAAAATAAACTATCTCCATAACTTATTCCTGAAAAGAAATGCATGGTATCGAAATCTTGACCGACAGGCTACCTTATTTGATGATGTTGATTCTTTAGAAGAACATTCAACAAATACTGAAACCATAAGAAAAACCATCAGTGTGCCTATAGAAAAACTGGATTTTCGCTATGGTGCAATTGCTTTTGTTTATGAGCATCCGTCGAACAAAATGGAAATTGAATTTGAAATTGAAAGCAAGCGGCTAATTTCCAAGATTGCTGTTTCAAAAGACCTTGAAAAGATCAACAAAGAAATAATTGAAAGCGTAAAATTTCAATACTTGCAAAAGCGTATTATCGGCAGAGATTATTCAGGAAAGAGAAAGATGCTACTTGACCTTAATGAGTTACAGGAGGGAAAATCATCAAATATTTTGTTTGATCAGGAAGATGAACTGCTGGAAACACTTCTCAAAAACCAAAAAATAAAACATTACCGTCAGCTTCGTTATTTATCATCAAGGCATGAAGGAACCATTGTAAAACTCCGTTTCGTGCTAAATCCTTTTTCATTTGTTTTTCTCCTACAAGGATCAAAACGATATCACATTATTCTTGAAACCCTTGATACGGAAGAAGCAACTTACATTTGGTATTTTGAAAAAAACAAAATAAGCCTTCGGCAAAATCTTGAAATAATCAACAGACATTTAACCCTTATCAGAAACAAGGGTCGGCAGGAGTTTCTAAAAAACCCTCCCGAAAACTTCAGTAGGATTATCCATGATTATTCTGATGAAAGAAAAGGTTTTATCATTTGGAAAGATCAGTTGGAGGAGAGGTTGATGTAAATACTTTTTGTATTAGCTTAAAACAATTCAGTTATAAATCCCAGGCACCAAATAACAAAATACAAATAAATTCCAATGTTCTAATTTCCAATGACCGAAACGCTGTGCGAATAGCCGCGTGTTTTGAATTTTGGAAATTGAGATTTCGAAATTATTTATTCACTCGTTATTAATTTTTTTGGTGTTCATGAGATCGCTTCGCTAAGTTGGGATTTGGTGCTTGGGTTTTGGTGCTTTCCCAATTTTGGTGTTTACAAATATGGATTCTGATTCCAAAATTGTAAATACCACGTAAATAAACCAACACCTCCGGTGTTGATGGGCCATCTCTCAACTTTATATGCTACATTAAACGAAGCGCTCCGCGCTTCTTGGTCATGTTTGCAAGCAAAAATATTCAGTTTATTATATCCTGTATTATCTGATAGATTGTATTTTGCAAAATTTATCCCAACATTCCAACAATCGCGGAGCGATTGGTTTATTGTAGCAAAAACATGGCCTGATCCTCCTAACAACCGCAGAGCGGTTGGATTATTATACAAAACTGTTGCGCTCCGTGTTTGGAATTTTGCCCCGAAAGCTTTCGGGATTCTTATTTGTGATTTATCCGCATGAGGGCGGACAAGTTTTGGTATTTGTAATTTGGTGCTTCTCTATCACCCCGGCAACTTAAACCTCATCACCACTTCCCCGGTCTCCTCATCAATGCTGATTTTCTGGTTTTCCATCCCCAGCTCCTTGCCGGTCGACATTTTGAACATCCCAGAGAGAAACTGCATGCCGTGGTTCATCACCTCTTCCATTTCTTTGGCTGCAAGGCGCTTTTGTTGTGGCCTGGCTTCCGGGCCTTCTTCCCGCGGGCTTGTTTCCGCACTTTCTTCACCCGAGAAATCCAGTTCTCCCTGCTGTGTGACCTCATCCGGAATTTCTTCCCCTGTTGTCACCTCTTCCGGTATTTCTTCTTTTCCTGGCTTTTCTTCCTTGTCCGTACCGGAAATGAATTCTTCCAGTTGCTCGATGAACTGCGAGCGGCCCTTGGTGCTGAAATCCACCATGTCGCGGGCGGCTTCCTCGCCCAGTACGCCGTCAAACAAACTCTGCTTCACCAGCAAGCCCGAAGCTATTTGCTGTTCTATGGAGTTTCTGCTAATGAAATTGAATATGGTGAGTTTTTTGCTTTTCTGTCCCAGGCGGTCTATTCTGCCGATGCGCTGGTTTTTTTTCGCCGGGTTCCAGGGCAATTCAAAGTTTATTAAAATATCGGCCACCTGCAAATTCAGTCCCGAGCCGCCGGCTTCGGTGGACAAAAAGACCTTGTACTGCTCATTCTCTTCGAATTTCCTGATCAGCTCCCCCTGGATTTCACCGGGATCTTCCCATTCAGCTCCACGAAACCGATGTTGTTCTCCCGCAGCATTTTCCCGATCAGCTTATGCACTTTGATCCACTCGCTGAAAATGATGATCTTACGCCGGGTATTTTTGATATCCAGCTTTTCCAGCAGCACGTAATGCAGCTCCTCCAGCTTGGGCGATTCGTTGGTTTCTTCATCTATCAAATAAGTCGAATCGCAAACCATGCGCATATTGGCCAGCAGCAATTGCATGCGCTGCATATCGAAAGGCGTCAGGTATCTTTTTTGCAGGATCTGCGCGATGCCCCTGGCATAGGAAGCATGATAATCGGCCTGCATGGGCGACAAATGAACCGGGATGTTTACCTGCTGTAAATTCGGCAACTGCTCTATCACCTTGCGTTTCTCCCGCCTGATCAGGACTTTCTCCAGTTTCTTGTTCAGGCTTTTCAGGTTGTAATAGCCGTTGATCTTGTTGTACCTCAGCGGATCGAACAGGCAGTGCTGGTAAGAGAACTCCCAGAGCGGACCCAGGAAATGCGGATCGAGAATGCCCATGATGGAGAAAATATCAATCAGCCGGTTTTCGATGGGGGTGCCCGTGATCACCAGCTTATGTTTCACTTCCAGCCGTTTCAGTGAGTTGGCGGTTTTGGTTTCGTAGTTTTTGGCGCGCTGGGCCTCGTCCAGGATCAGGAAATCGAACCCTCCCTTGTTGATCAGCAGCTGGTCGCGCATCACCATTTCATAATTCACGATGAAGAAATAATGCGCCTCATCTTTGTACTGCTCCACCCTTTCATCCGGGAAACCCTGCACCACCAGGGCCTTTTCATCGCTGAACTTCTCGATCTCCTTTTTCCATTGTTCTTTTAAAGAAGCCGGACAAACCACCAGGGTTTTCCTGAAACCGAAAATCTCTTTTTTCATGATGGCCGTGCCGATGGCCTGCAGGGTCTTTCCCAGTCCCATTTCATCGGCGATGATGGCCGACTTGCGGAAAAGCGCGAAAGCAATGCCTTCTTTCTGATAAGGGAAAAGTTCTATCTTCAGCTTGCTGAAATCCGGGCGGTGTTTCTTCTCCAGCTCGCGGAGCATCTCCTCCTCAAATGCCTCTTCAAGCTTTTCCTGCACTTCCGGACGGATGCGGAACTTTTTGTTTCCCGAAACTTCTTTGATAAAGCCAAGAAAAGAAGTCAGGTTTTCATCCTCAAGATGCTGTGCATTCTTAAATATCTCGAAATCAACAGCTTTTCTTCCAGCGTAAGCTCGTGCGGGTAGTACCAGCTTATCTTGTAATCGTTCAGCGGGTCGCAATAGATCTCGATAAAAGGAAAGGTTTTGTTGAGGCGTTTGTAAAGAGCTTTGTTTTGTTTCAGTTGATCGAAAGCATACATGATGTGTTTGGTGGTTCCCAGTTTGTTGATCCTGGAATCCATGCTGTTGCTGTAGCCGGTTTCCTTTTCGAAATCACGCAGAAAAACAATGTACTTTACCCCTCTTTCATTGGTGAGGATATGATCGCCATAAATATTGTCAGCCCACTGAATGCGGTATTCGGCACTTTGGGCCTTTTGCCTTCGCTCCTTCAGCACCCTTTCAATCATTCCCTTGCGGGTGTATTTCTTATGCTCCACATGGGTACCCGGATCCAGCAGGTGCAGCTCGCTCTCCACCTGCAGCAGGCAGGCATAAGCATAGCTGTCCCATTCGGTAACTTTGTTTTTAACGGCAGGACTGATGGTCCCTGTTTCCTCATCTATCAGCAAGGCATACCCGATGGTCTCCTCCGAATCATCCGCATTCACCAGCAGCTCATACATCAGTTGCGACTGTGAAAGCACCTGGCAGGCCCCGTTCAGAAAATATATCTCACCCAGGGCCAGGCATTTTCCATCCAGTTCTTTTTTTAACGTATTGATCTGTTTTTTAACCGCTTTTTCGATTTTCATAATGCTATATTTTTTAAGCGGGGATAAATTTAAGAAATACACTTTTGGAGCTGAGGAAAAGTTATGAAGGGATATTCACAGGGGAAATTCCAGATATCAAATGACAAATTACAATTAAGCTCCAATGATCTAATTTCCAATGACCGAAACTCGTGTTATTTTGCTGAAGTTTGGAATTTTTTCACGAAAGCTTTCGGGATTGGTCATTGTGATTTATCCGCCAGAAGGCGGACGGCTTTTGGGATTTGGTGCTTGTCATTTGGTGCTTGACATTTGATGCTTCCCAGTTTTGTGTTTACAAATATTGTAAATCTTTGACCATCCGTGGTAAAAATCTTCAGTTGACATGCCCGAAAGTGATGAAAAGAACTTCATCAACCAGGACACCAAAAACAAATACCTCTGATAGCCGTGGTTATTTGTTAATTGACATTTTCACTTCTTCATTTTAAATTCGCAATTGAAGTCTACAAAACTTTTCTTTCCTTCTGTAGATTAGAAAATTAAACAGTTTTTTCTGTTTTACTCAAGTATGGAATCATTCTAAATTACATATTCTATTGATACATTCTGATAATCTGCTTACATTTAATCTTTTAAATACTAAACACAAACCAATATTCTATGAAATACAACCACAGTAAAGTCCATAAAGAAGGCAAATTCAATGGCAGACTTCCACTGGAAACTCTGGCCTTTTTTTAAAACCAAAACGATCATTCGGCCTGCAGAGGATCAGATTGACCCTCCTGAATTTGAAAGGATACTTAAGAGGAGACCGCCGAAAAGGAACTCGATCAACTTGCTGAAGAGTGGAATGAAAAGGGACTACGAACTCAAGCCATCATATTGCACGGCTAAGTTGGAATTCGAGCGGGCCGACCGGATATGGAGAGAAGAAGTGGAGGATGAAGAAGAAGCCAACCTGGCTTTTGAGATTGAGGAAAAATACAATCAATTGGTCTTCCCAACCATTTCACACAATTGGGCTATTTTCTGGCTGATCCTGATAGGAATTGTTGAGTATCCGCTCAACAGCTCTGTTTTTCAGATATTCGGAGCCAGCATGCGTGAAACAATTTTATTCTCAGCAGCCATTTGTATGTATTTTCCCTGCTGGCCCATATTCTGAAACTGCTAAAAAAGCAGATCAGGGGACTGTTGAGGTTGTGTTTATTTATATTATTCCTGTCACTGTCCGTCAGGTCCTCATCCTCTTTATCTCTCTTGTGCGTGAACACTTTTTCGACAGATCAACCAAAGCAATTTTCTGGATATTAATATGGAATGCTAAACAGCCGTTATTCTTTTTATTTTCATCAACCTGATCATGTTTGTAATTGCCACAATGATTTCCTATTTCGCCAGCCACCATGAACCCACAAAATACAAAGCCATTGCCCGGCAGCATCGCATAGCAATGAGAAGGCTGCGCAAAGACAGCAAGGATGCAAAAATTGCCGAGTCCAGGCGTGCTAACTGGCAACGCACAATATTCTTACATTATGGAGAAACGGGAAAATGAATTCAAAGAATATTGCATTAAGGTTGAAAATGTCGTTGAAAAGTACCAATACTATATCAGCGTGTACAGAGACGCCAATTTATCCATTCGTAAATCTGCGGTTACCCCTCCCTGTTTTAAGAACAGGCCACTTGCCCTGGAAGTGCCTCCGGTATTTGAATCCAGAACGCTCAATTGGATCTGTAAAGAGGAAAAAAGGGGTAACGCTGAATTAAAAAAGAAAAATGAAAATATCAAGCCGGTTGAAACGAAATGATGAACCTATGAATTTACTCCGCTTTACCTCTTCTTGCATTGTTCATGACAAGCCTGCAATGTTGTAATTACAATATAGAAAATAATGAGACCCGGGTAAAGCAAAAGGTAATTCTTGTTTTCTTCGACGTTTCCATGAGTGTGAATGAGCAGGACGTAGTTCTTTCATTAGTGAAAACTTCAGTAAAATAATGGATCGTGTAAAGCCCGGTGACGTTTTGATTGCCGGAGTTATTTCGCATCTTCTCATAATCAGCCGCGGCTTCTGATTAATCATGCTTTCAGACCTTTCGAGACAACTACGGATAATCCAATGTATATGAAAGCTGAAAGAAGGATTTATGATTCCGCATTAAAGCAGGTCAAAGACTCCCTGATGAAAGTAGCGGATTCGCTTACTTTTTTTCCGAGAAGAAAGCAAAGTACACTGACATTTTCAGTGCAATGAACCTGGCGGAGAAGGTTTTCGCCAATTATCCTGACAAGAAACACGTACTGGTAATTTTATCCGACATGATAGAAACAGCCCCTGAATTCAGTTTTAGCCAGGTCTCACGCGACACTTCCAACATGAAAAACTATATCCTCAAACAAGAACGTAACAATGAATTGCCCAGCCTGGAAGGTGTAAAAGTATATGCCTTTGGTCCTTCTGCCAGTTCGGAGACAGGATTTTTTACGGATACAGGAATCTCTGGTTAAGATATTTCAATGCCTGTCGGGCAAACTTCCGGGCAGAGAATTACTCGCCTGCTCTGATCCGCTTTGAAGAATAAGAAAAATCAACTGATTTGTTTTCTTAGTCCACGAATTACACAAATGTACACGAATAATATACTTTTTCTGGCATCCCCGTTTTTCTTATGATTACCTGATTGAATGGTCCTAAAATCATTTTCATTAATAACATAGAATCTCCTACTGTGTCAGCCATAGCTTTAGCGAAGGTCTGACTTTTATGCTTGCGTCAATCTCCATTAAGATTTCGGCGGATACAATCGCAGTCGATCATTCTTCAAATAGTCTCTACCTACCCTTTTGAGCATGTCAGCTGCTAGCTGGGGCAACCAGGCAAAGTAAGTCGCATTCGATCATTCTTCAAATATGGTACTCTCCTACGAATCAAATGTTCACAGGAAATAACATCCTGAAGGTCGCAGTCGATCATTCTTCAAATAGTCTCTCCTACAAAATAGTAAAAGACATAGGGAAGATGGCCCAGCAAAGTCGCAGTCGATCATTCTTCAAATAGTCTCTCCCTACCTTTATCGGGTTTTAAACGCTGATTTTAAAAAGATTAGGCAGGCAATAAACTGTATGTATAAAGCTGTTATTATGCAGTGTACCGGTTTTAACACATTATTCTTCACCCTGTAAAATCATCGCTTTTTTTCACCGGTAAGATGAGCGAGATTCTGCATGCATTTATTGTAAAAACGTCGTGGTTTTCAGTAATGAATCCTATCCTGTAAATTGTATGCATTAACGAAGGCTGACTTTCTGCTTTGTGCCCACCTTCATTAAAATTTCAGGCGGATACAATCGCCAGTCGATTATTCATCAGATAGTTTCTCCTACTCAGAACCGCAGTTGACCGCCTTGATTCTTACAAGGTCGCAGTCGATCTATTCGTCAAATAGTCTCTCCTACCTGTAGAGAAGCCGGCAAACCCTGGGCTTTGGAGTCGCAGTCGATTATTCATCAGATAGTTTCTCCTACAAATGTTGGTTCGAAGTACAAACCGACTTACAAAAGTCGCAGTCGATTATTCATCAGATAGTTTCTCCTACAAATGTTGAGCTGAGTCGGACCGACTACCAAAAGGCTGCGCAGTCGATTATTCATCAGATAGTTTCTCCTACAATTATCACCCGAAGTATGGCATCGTTCTTCCATCGTCGCAGTCGATTATTCATCAGATAGTTTCTCCTACCTGGAGAGAGCCCCGGCATAACCGCTGACTTCAGGACGTCGCAGTCGTTGATTATTCATCAGATAGTTTCTCCTCGAGCAAGGCGAAGTCAACCGCGAACCCTGAACCAATAAAGAGTCGCAGTCGATTGCTTCATTCAGATAGTTTCTCCTACGCACGGTCATTGACGTAGGCATGCAACACGATATACCCGTCGCAGTCGATTATTCATCAGATAGTTTCTCCTACAGTGGGCAAGAATTGCCTTATCGTTGGTTGCCTTATTGTCGCAGTCGATTATTCATCAGATGGTTTCTTCCTACTCGATAAGGTCTACACCAGTGCTGACATAAACAGAAAGTCGCAGTCGATTATTTCATTAGATGTTTCTCCTACGCTATGGTAGCGGTTGCTACGATATTAAAAAAATGTCGCAGTCGATTATTCATCAGATAGTTTCTCCTACAAAGAGTCGAAATGACAGGTGATAGCAACAACATCGTCGCAGTCGATTTTTTGGTGGGTGGTTTTTCTACTAGTAAGCTTTATTCTAAGGATGGAAGCGGAAATGTCGCAGTCGATTATTCATCAGATAGTTTCTCTCCTACCGCCAAAGCAGCCGGGGAATGCACCCTACCACGTCGCAGTCGATTATTCATCAATAGTTTCTCCTACTCCGTTCGGCAATCTTGTCGGAAACCGTTACGGTCGCAGTCGATTATTCATCAGATAGTTTCTCCTACTCGTTAGTGGTTCCATAATAGATTAAGACAAAGAGTCGCGGTGAATTATTCGTCAGATAGTTTCTCCTACAAGTGGTACATCCTGACCATCGTCTTGGATCTCTAAAGTGGCAGTCGATTATTCATCAGATAGTTTCTCCTACAAAAGATGCAGAAGACATGGCAGGCCAATTGACGCAGTCGATTCTTCGTCGCGATAGTTTCTCCTACACATTGGCGTCGCGGGGGCGGGGCGGTCGCCAAAGTCGCAGTCGATTATTCATCAGATAGTTTCTCCTACAAGCTTATTGAGTCTAATCTAACACCGCAAGATTCGCAGTCGATTATTCATCAGATAGTTTCTCCTCCCCATATTTATATGGTGGCTTCCGATTCGATAAAAAAGTCGCAGTCGATTATTCATCGATAGTTTCTCCTACGGAAAGCGACATCTCCCCTGCTTTTAATGTCTTGTCGCAGTCGATTATTGATCAGATAGTTTCTCCTACACAATAATAATGTCATCATCCAAAGACACATTTTTGGTCGCAGTCGATTATTGCATTGATAGTTTGTTTCTCCTACAGGAAGCTGAAGCTGCTAAAGCAGCTGATTTTCGTGTCGCAGTCGATTATTCATCAGATAGTTTCTTTTCCTACCCCTTTATGGGGCTTTAAATGCTGATTTTAAAAGATTAAGCAACAATACACCCCGTATGCGTAAAGCGGTTATTATGCATCTTACCGGTTTTAACAAACTATTCTTCACCCTGTAAAATCATCGCCTTTTTTTCACCGGTAAGATAAGCAATATCTGCATAAAGTTACCCAAAACTTTTACCATGTTTTTAAGGAAGTTTTATCATCCAATGATAAGCATTTTGTCTCCGGGGCAATTAACTTTCGCATAATCCTTCAATTGCCTCCACATTCCTTTTATCTGTTTTGGGTTTTGTGTTCCAATAAAGATAGAGAATTGAATTCTTTCATAACCATAAGCCAGTAATCTGTCAGCAGTTTTTTTCCTTAGGGCATCGTTGCTTATATCATACATGATCATGTAAATCATAATGATGTAATATTGGCATTTATCAATCTGGCGGGTTAAGGTTAATGCAATAATATGGTTCTTCCTTTTTGGATTTGCCATCCATCGGTCCTTTTTGCTTCCAGATATTCAATAAATGCAGGTATCAGGTAATTTTTTCCTTTTTTTATTTAACCAAAATCCAGCGTCTTTTATTTCAAAAAAATCTTCATCAAGTTTTCCTGCCAAACAGGTTTCTATTAATAATCGATCAGCCCAGGGCCTGAACACTTCTATCATATCGAAAGCAAGGGTAGGTTTAGTGTATTCGTCGGATGCGACATCCACAGGGATCAAGTCCTGTTGAAATTAGTGCTCCCTCAACTTTCGAATACAACATACCATACCAATAATTTAATGCGGCATTAAAGGGATAAGATGCAGGGCCTCCGGGTTCTTGTTGTAAAATTGTATTTTCTGCCAATGGTTTGGGCAACGGTTTTCCAGTATTCATGGGCCAATGCGCCTCAAGTCTCATTATTACATTTCTTGTCTCCTGTATGTTTTTCTCCTGCAATTCATTGAATGAATAACTTTTTTGTATGGTTTTCTTTCGTTCGTGCATCAAGGGTATTTTCTACCTGTTTGACAATAAGTTAATATTTCGTTGTTGTCCTTGTATTTTTAGCATTAAGGTTCTTATTACCCATTTTGTAGCATGGGTAGTTTTCGCGAATTCCATATCTTTTTTCTCCGCAGGGTCGCAATACTGGAAAAAGAGGGAGACCATAATCTCCATTTAACTTTACCCGTTCTTGAATAATCAAACAATGGGTATCTGGTTTCACTTGCGAGTAAAATAGCAGGAACTGCAAAATGGCACTCGCTAACGATGCTATGCTTGTTTTTCTGTATGGGCTGATAATTCGTTGATATTTTTCTGTAAAAAAAAGCAATTATTTCTTTGCTCACTTTTAATCCCGTTGTATCAGAATCAGTTCCATCTTCGGATCTTTTAAAATTGATATGAAAATTCCATCCAACTCAGGGATTCCGGTGTTTCCTTGACTTCAACAGCCTGTTCATATTTCCCAATATATTTAGGTATTCGTTGCTACGGTAACCGTATATTAATCCGACAAAATTTATTTTACCCATTACGGTATCAATTTCAGTTATCCATTTGTATGAATGGAAATTATTACATTTCCGTTAGTTTCTTCAGCATGTTTTAATCTAAAATCTTTAGCAAGTTCTTCAAAGTATATTTTTGGAATTGCTACTGTTTTTACCTACTTCAACCTTTAAATCTTTTTATCCTTCTTGCCAAAAGTTTTCACCTTTTGGAAGTTTAATGGGAACCTATGATTTCAGTACATTTTCAATTTTTATAAAGAATTCAGAGGTAATGGGTTTATCTCCGGAAAAGGTTAAATCATCAACATAACGGGTGAATTTTACATTCTCCCCTCTTGCAATTTTTAACATTTCGAGATCAGGTGAAATCATGGCAAAATTAGAAAGGGCAGGAGAAACCGGGCTTCCCATGGTCAAACGATTATTAAATGTACAAAGTTTGAGTAATCTTACCAGTTCTATTAAAGCCAAAAGGCGATCTGCCAAATGTTTCAATAATATGCCTGCTGCTGACATGATGAAAAAAATTCATCGAATTGGTCATGTGCTTAGATTGAGATGGCATCTGGCACTGGGTCAGAATATTCACGAGAACGGGCTGTTTTTCGAAGAGGACAGAACAAAACCATAGGCGGCATCGGATTTCATATAATAGTAAGTGGCCTGCAGATAGTTGTTCAGCGTTTTCAATAATCTTTTCAGCCGTTCTTCAGGTTCTTCAATCGGACGTGTACCATTCTTTTTGCGTATCTCGAATGAATGATACATGGGTTTTGAGTGTCATTGCCTCCAACTGATAAAGTGGAGTTCTGAGAGCAAAGCAGCAAGGTCCTCGCTCTGTCCTCAGTTGCATGAAGCTTTCAAAATTACGTGCAACCTGTCTTTGTTTTAGATGACCATACATATTTTATTTTTTCAGGATGTCAAAGAACTTTTTGAATTTCAATACTTTTTAATTAAGCTTCATCTTTTCAACGGCATCATGAAATATAATTTTTCCATATCCATGTCGAGCAGGCCTCGCCCAGTCCGATCCTTTCCGGGCAGCTTTACGTTGCTCATGAAGGTTACATCGAATGCATGCATTTTCTCGTCATGTAACTTCACCCATTCCTCTTTGCCAATGGAGCGTAAATAAACATGAAGTTGCTTTGTGTTTATCCCTGTTGTATTTAGGAAGCTCATCACATGGCCGTGCAGGCATTTGTTCAACAATTCAACCCTTTTGAGCAGGTCGTTCGTTTCGTTGTAGAGGCTAAAATTATCCTTGTTCAAAGGCAGCCATTTATACATGCGGTAACGGGCTGTTCGTCTGCAGTTTGCTCAACCTTCCAGGTCCCGTTGTGCTTATCGTACAAGACCAAATCGTGCTGCCTTGTTGTCGAAAGCGGACCGACAGCAGGACTGTAAGTCCAGCAACATCTGCAAAGCCTCCGTGGCCTCGCCCACAGCCGTTATGGCCGCCCGTTTACCATTTACCTGGTAGAGCACCAAGGGATAATGGTAGCGATTTTTTTCCATATTGCTTTCTTCATCCCGGTTATGGAACCATTTCGGTTTTGGCCACCCGGCCTCATCGAACCTGCTCTTTCATTTGCTGCAATACCACTTCTATGATGGCGGCCCTGAAATCGCTTAGCTGCCGCGGGTAAACGGGAATACTCAAAAGTTGCCGCCGTCACAGGTATTTCAGACATATAATAAAGATTATTTTTTTTGGGGGGGGCAGCACCGTAAAGTTTTTATCCGTAAAAGTAAACTCCTGGTCGATCCTTATCTTCAGTTTAGCGCCGGCGTTTGAGTATCGTGCCTCATCAAAGCTTTTCCTCTTCTTTTCCCATTTCCGGGCTGTATGCTTTCTTTCTTTGAGCGAGCAGGGCTCGTTGCCGCATCTCCATCACTAACATAATCCCTCAGTTTCTTCCATCAACGATCACATCAAATGCTTTTGCCTTTCATATACACCGATGGGTCCTTAATTCATTATCATCCAGACCCCTTTCCTGTGAGTATTGAATTTCGGCCGTCTTCCGCCTGACTTCCATCTTTCCCGGTCAGGGTTGTCCCGATACTTCTTTTGAGTTGTCCGTATCCTGTATTGGTTTTGGCGCCAATGCCCAGGTCCAGAAATATCTGCCTGAAAAGTTCGCTTTTTAATTCCGGTGGCAAAGCCTTTCCTGCACCAGTCGGAAAGAAAACTGAAAAACCAGTTGTGGCAAAAGTTTAAGGAATTTTAAGAGGCACAGGGCGACGCAAAAGGATGCAGGGCTGGATTGCTGGGTGTTTGTGCGGCGTAATGTTATCCGTTCCAAGGAAATAATTGTTAGATGTTATTTGTTAGCAAGCACGGCCAGGCATCGAAAAACACATCGCGTTTATAAACCGGAATATATCCTTCCATTGTCCTTGCATTCGACGATCACTTTAATAAGGTACTCAATATCTGTATCGATATTATGGTGAGCCTGCGTGCTGATCAGGGCCTTATCTGCCTTTTCATCTGTTTTCCTGTTCTTTTCATCAAGTTCCTTCAGAATGCTTTTTACATAACCACCCTTGTCTTTCATGAATGCAGAGCGCAGCGATCCTTTCACGCTTGAACCCGGTATCATGGGCAGTCCTGTGGTATGATCAAAAAAGAATCCCAGCTCCAATTCACCCGCCTGGTCCTCCTCCGATCGCTCACCTCCCTGTTTTCCGACTTCGCGACTACACCCTGATCCGGTGAGAGAAGTCCCGCGATAAATGGACTCCAGCCAGAACGCATGAGAAATGATCTGGCAGCTCCGGCTCGATCATTGTCAGGATAGCACCTGATCAAGAAAATCCTCCTTTAAATACAGGTTGAAAGCTTATTTTAACGGTTGACTCTCTTCTACTTTAAAAGAAAGTGAGATTGAAGTATTCCTTATCAAAAAAAAAATAACCCAGGTTTCTCATGAATTCTCAGTTTTGGATTTTATACGTTCTCGACGCAAGCTTCAGGGCGATCAATGCATTGCTAATTTTTTCTTCCACGAAAGCCAGCTTATCAAAATCACAGAGATCATTGAGGCGGTATACGTCACTTCCATGTGCTATCCGGCTCTTTTTGCCGTATCAACAACAAATTTTAGCAGGTTCCTGCCCCTGTTGAATTGCTCTTCCATGTTAAGGATACTACTCATAATGGCCTTCAGCACTTTTCTTTTGTCGGCTCCGCTATCCCCTTTGCGGGAATAAAAGGCCAGGTGTGGGCGACAGGCCAGCCTGCCGGATGCTGGCGCCCATCGGAAGTAGATATATCCCTTGTATTCGTCGCTGACGTTACCCTGACCATCACTGATCCCACTTTCTTTTATCGCATCAATGGCATATACCATCAGATTGTTTATTTTTTCGTTCATATCAACTGATTTTTTCGATTGAACAATAACCGTATCCGATAGAGGCATTTGCGCCTATCTGTATTAGTTTTCCGCTAAAGGCATCATCAAACTCTTTAGAATGTTCAGGATTGCTTACTCCATCACTAAGCTTGCTCACGAGAAAACACAAAACGGCTTTCGCCGGGGCACCACCTCCTCATACCAGAGGTTTTTCTTCTCCGTTTTTTCGAGACTGCTCCGGGCAATAACCGGAAGTTTTTTAGCCAGCTTTTTGAAATCATCGTGATGGAAGAGAGCGGGGTTTTCTCCAATATGTGTATCTCATTCAACGAGCCTGTTTCGGCTTTCCAAGTCTTCCGGCGTTTACAAGCCCATTTTCACCCTGGTTTGCTAATGGGTGAACCGAACTCTATCCTCATAGGTATCTTGAATACCAGTTACACACCGAATGATTTGCTTTTGAAGTTAACTCCTTTAGAATAAAAATCGGAAGTAGCCCTGAAAAAAGGCTTTTTGTTGCTCCTTACAGGCAGGCAAAGCGGTCAGCGAAAAAACTTATAATGACCGATGTTTTCATCCTGACCGTTGTTCCTGTTGTTTTCGGGTTCCGAAAATGTAGTAACTTTTCGTCATTTTCGCCCCATTCTCTTTGAAGAACTCTCTCAGGGCCTCAGCTCGATGGATGAATCGTGGGCATTTTGGATGATCACGTCGCGCTGGACGTCGTTTGTCCATTCACCGTGATTGACCCCGCCGCTCCACGTGAATTGGCTTTTGCAGGATGATGAAATGCATCTGTTTTGATAAGTTGCATGATTTTACAATTTTATATTGGTTTATTCTTTTTTCGAAATTTATGTTTTTTAACTTTTGTACGGTTTTATTGGTAATCCCGTTATAAACCGAGCCTTTTTTCAGATTGAACTTATTGTTTTTGTATGGCTTTTGGTCTCGGAACTTTGATTGGAAACGAGCGGTTACCAACTTTCCTGTTTTCCCGGTTAAAGTTTGCAGGAAACGAAAATCCACACTTTCTGAACCAGCAAACTCACCATTACCGAAAATGTCGGGCGGCACATAAGCATCACTCATGGATATAGTTTGGACCCCGGAGTGGACTCAAACTGCGGCCATGATTTCGTATTCATTATTGTGTCTTAATCTGGACACACTTGTTCGCCGCCGAAAACGACCTGTGCATATCAAAATTAAAGTTACTGTTGTAATTCAAGCGTGAAGGCAAAACATTATCCCTTGTCCTCATTTTTCAGGGATGTTTGCATATAATAAGCTTCATCTCCGGTCCTTCCCTGGTAATCTTTTCTGATACCCACCTGTTGTTGCATGATAAAAACACCGTTAAACGGATCCTCTTCTTTTTCGGGATCGAAATCATACCTCCGGATCTGATTGTTTGAGTCGATCAAAAGCTCAGGCAGTTCATCCTTTGGATTAAAGCTTCAAGAAGGAATATAATCATTCGTCTTCGGCTCATTATTATCCCATACACCTGTAAAGCTTTTCCTTTGTATGGGTTTTTTGTGTATTTTCTTAATTTGAATTCTTCAACCCTCACCTCCTTGCCATCCTGATCTTCCTTTATCGACCCATTGATCTTCCTTATTGGCAGGGAACAAAAATGTGTCACCGGGTCCGCAGATTAAGAGGGATGATATCTTTTGGATAAGTCCGAAATCAAGTTCTCTTTCTTCCTGTACCCTGAAACTGTAGTTCGGATTATGACCGGCTTCTTTACGGTTGTCTTTATTCGATGGAATAAGGTTGTTTTGAATTAACAACTGATGCCTTATCAAACCAAGGATGCCCGTTTGCTGCGGAAAATAATTGGATTTCACGAGGTAATTGCTACCCTTTACCGTATTGAAAGTCTTTTCGTTTCCGAAAAAGGACTTTCCTTCGGTATTAGTTTTACCAAAAACTTTTTTTCGTCATCTTTATCTTTATTTCTTTCAAAATCAATAAATCTTAAAGCGCTGTAAATTTTTTGCTGATTTTCCTCATTTTACGATCGCTTTCTTTTGCATCATCATGCTTTATTGGGTTTTCGCTGTAAACCTTTTAAAGAGATCACGAGTATGTTGGAATTTCAACCAATTCGCCATTATTATCTTATGGTTGCTCGTTAAAATTCTGAAGGAAAAAGTTATGAACATTTTATTTCTTCATCTTCATTTTGTTCAAACAATTCCCGGATCACCGAAGATTGCGGCTTGATCTTATAGGCAATGGAATGGATAAAATTTTCTCCGTCAATATTATCCAGCAATTGCTTAAAGAGCCGATAGGATCCGGAAGCTTTGTGAAATGTGGTTTCCAAATGCTGGCCGCTGTGTTTTAAAACGGCATCGGAAACAGCATTCTTGTTTGGTCTTTAGCCGTATAGAATAGCTGGCTCACCTTCTAGGGCTTCGTTAAGCGGAAACTTATAATCGCTTATCGAAAATACCGAAGACGTGGAAGGCTGTTTCCCGGTTTCTTCTCTATCTTTTTAACCTGTGGACAAGCAATGCATCCCCTTCAAAGTAATGTTCAAAACTTTTGTCGATGCTATGAATCCGATCAAAGATGGTAGAGCCACTGCTTGCTTCAAGTCCTGCTGTATTGGCGACGAGTTTAAAAAACAGAGGTCATCACCACCGGCATAAACCGGGTTTGCACCATAATCACTGATCAGATGAACAGCCTCCCGGTCAAAAGTCAGCAGGTTTTTTGAAAATCTTTGGAAAAGATCCTCGTCTCCGCTTTTCTTCCCATACAGAAATCTGATAAAACCACCCTCTATTGGGCTGCCACTCGGATATATATTTTCTGGTAACTTCTGAAATCTTTTTTAAATTCGGATTTAAGATTTTTTACAAATCCTTCCTGGGATTTGTCATCATCTTTGTCATCTTCATCACCCGCAGATTCATTGCTTTTCTGTGGCTTTAAATCTTTCGGGTTTTCCTGGTATTTTGTTCTATAAGGCTCTCTCCTGTTGTCTTTTTCGGTAGCGATTTTTCTATGGTGCTGGGAACTTTCCAGTTTTGTCAAATTCATTTTCAGCAAGAAAATTATAATACGTCGATTCAAAGAAATCGACAAGATAGCTGTGTTCTTCAAGATGGCTTTGGTTTTGCAGTTCAAGGCTATCGAGTCATTTGTTGATCTCAAGAACAGGGTTAATTTTATTCCCCTTTTCTTCATCCGGCAAATCAACGGAAAGGTGCAAATTTCAGGTAATGTTGAAGATATTCGTTTCAGCTTTTTCGAGTCGGTCATCCATTCCATAATAGCGGTTTTCATTTTGTTTTTCGATTTTCGAATCAGCCATTTGCCGGCAAAATTCGAGCACAACCTTTTGGTGGTTTGTGACCTATCAAAAGAAATATCTTTTTTCTTCAGGATAAGTCTGTCGGAGGGCGGGCCCCTGAATGATCATTCATAGGATCTATTTCCATTTCCTGTTGGCCTGGTTCAACGCGCGGATAAATCTTACCGGAATATGGAATTACTATATCTTTTCTTTGTTAATTTCCTTTATCACCTCCTTCATAAAATCGGAAAACATATAACTTGCAGCCCATATAGCTTTTGTGCTTTTAACACTTTGAAGTGTTTTGATAACGGGCGATTTGTAAGGGCTAAATATTTCATCTTTTTATTTCATTAAATCCAACTTTAGGAAATTGCTTTTTTAAAAAATCGTTTTGGTGAACTCTGATTTTTGGGATAATTTAATCCCTGAGGAAAACTTAATTGGTCTCTTGAATTCTTCAGCCTATTTCTAACTTGAATGTAAATTCCGTATCATACATTTCATCTTCAATGTTTAATACTAAAGCATAAATTGACCTTTTAAAGATTTTTTAAAAACGACAGGAGTTAAACGATCTATTTTATCATGGTTAACCTTGACTTGATATTTTATATCACTTTTTGTAAGAAACTCATAATGTTCTGCAAGACCTAATTATTCTTCCATATCTGTCTTCGAAGCCTTATATCCTCCGCTTTTTGATCCATTGATGTCATTTGGGATTTCCGCGGTCTTTTTTTAAACCAACTGGTAATTCGCCCTTATTGATAAATATTTTCATTACTTTTTTGTGAAACGTTTATTTCCATCTTTGTTCTTCTCTTTCGAAATAATCAAAAATGCCTGATTTTCTGTAAACAGGGTTGGGTCGTTTCCAAAACATATTCGTACCACTTTTTAACTCATGCCATTTATCTGATATGATCTTATAAAAGAATTCGTCTTCCTGCACCTCATCCCTCAAATTCTTGTGTCTTTAAACAAAGAATAATTATTATCAATTCTTAAATCGGGAAGTTGTTGTTCGGTTAAATTAGTTGGATAAAAGCATTCCAATCCCTTGCTTTGTCTTTTTTCAAAATTCTTCAATGCGAAGGATAAATTAATCTTTTCAGTAATTTCTTTAATTAGATCAACCTTAAACGGCGAAGCACAAAATTGAATCTTTTGCTAAATACTGCATAATCAATGTTTGATGGCATGATGTTGACCCGAACAGGTGTTTGTAGTCCTGGTTCCTGATCAATTATTTTAAGCTTATCGTCGAATGCCATGTTTTCTTGTATTAGCCAATTCTGGTCATTAGTATGGATTTGAATCTCAATCAGAAATTTCTGTGGTTTTGGTTTAACTTTCCGATGCTCTGAGTGTCGCACCATGATGATCATGCTGGAAGCTGGGATAATAGGCGTATGTTGAACTAATTCAAACTCCAGCTTATACGGATTACTCATGATTTTGATTTTTAATGTCTTTCAACAGATTTATTATATCATCCCATTGTTTATTCTCAATGGGTTCTTTATCGATCAATTTATTGATGGAGTCCCAGAGCGCACTTTGTTTGTTGCTGGAAGTTCCCCTTGCTTTTAGATCGAGAATATGTTTGTATTGCATTTGTTCAAGCTCAACCTTGCTTTGCAGTTCGGATATATGTCTGGAATTCCGGAGGTATATCAGCATTGCTGAAGACACTTCCGGCCAATAAAGTGATAGTAAAACAGAACCGGATATAATGAATATTACCGGCACGTGTTTGCTCTCATATTATAGAAATTTAAATGGAACTGAAAAAATATCAAAGAGATTTGCATTGGAATAGTTAGAAAAGAAATCAATACAGGAAATTGCAACAACCCCAATTGACAAGATTTTTTTGATTTGGTCTTTATTATTCATATGCTGTTTAGTTTTAATATTTGCGTAGTAAAATGGCCATCATGATGAACAAAGCGAGTAAAGCGCCAAAAAACCATTTTCGCCGTTTTGGCCTGAGGCGTAGTGTTAAAACAATTGAAATCAATCACTCCCAGAATTTGTGACCAGTTCATCCTGCTGGAGGAATCCAGTTTCTTCGAGTCCGTACCGAATTACTTCAGCATTCATTCCAGTGGTGTCCATGAGAAATGTGGGAATCACGAACATGGCACCAATAACTGTAAGCCTTGCCAAGTTTTTGTTTGCTTTCCTTTATCTATTTCACGCAGCGATAAATAGCTGTGCGATTCACCTATCTCACTTTCCAGGTCTTTGACATGTTCAGGGATATTCATTACTTTTAGACTTTCGTATATTTCTCTTCCCTGCTCCTGCGGTATGCTCTGCTGAATATTGTTGACGATGTTTATTGATGCCCGATAAAGGCTTCTAACTTCATTTGCTGTTTGTGAAGTACTGGCAGGTTCAGGTGAAAAGATATAGGATACCTCATCAGCGAATTTAAGCTGGGAAGCGCGCTGGATTATACATAATTCAACAATGCGATAATACATCGTACATGCGGAAGAAGGGTATTTTTAATCCATCATTATCGCTCATTAATGCAATAAAAGAATATCTGGTTAAACCGTAAAGAGATCCTTGCTTCTGCCATCGTGGTAAAGTATGCTCTTCCAGCAGCTTTTTTAACGTTTCATCATTCTGGCAGGTAGGTTTTGACTGCGATCAACGAAAATCAAGCTATACCAGAGTTCATCGTTTTTCCAGGCTTCCGCATCCTTGCTAAACTTTTCTGAGAGTTTATTAATTCTCCAATCCAAGACAGCTAACGAACATCCTGCCGTCGATTACCGGTTCGATTTTCAACATCTTGAACTTTCCCTGAAATCTTCCATTAAAGTATGCAGAAATCTGGCCGGTTCCCACATATCAGCGCTCAGTGTAGCTTTCAAAATCCTCATGCAAAGAGTGGGGGCTTGCCTTGAGACCTTTAATTGAGATATAATCAGGTATTTCTGATTCTTTCGTTCCCGCCACACCGGTTTCCCGATCAAGAAATGGAGGATAAATTCTTCTTCCGAACTGGTTGATTTTCAATATTTCATTAATATCATCATGGTAAGTGATTCTACAGATGATAAAATGATAAAATACCTACACCGGTTACAACGAAGTCAGGGCTAATAGATTTTACATTAAGCACGTAAGGTTTTTGTTCCGGTCGGAACATTTAAATTCATATAACACATCATTTCCATCTAATATTTCAGACCTTTCATAATGCTTCGAGTATAGGGTTCTTTTTTACCCGAATCATGTGAGGCGTCATGAACGAAAATTGTAAAAGAAATTCTTTTCATTATAGAGCTCTCTCTGATACCATCCTGGTCTAATGGCTCTGCCATGTTTTTCCGTGAAAGCTACCGATAGGTAAGACAATTTTCTCAATGGCTGTTCTTTCAGAAAAGGTAACTCTTTTCTTATGAGGTATTCTCCCATTTGAAAGGAAATGTAAAAATATGATAGCTTTTTAATGTGGATAAATTTTTACTCATAACTTTTTAATTAACTGCGGTATGGTATTGATTGCCATTTCTTCTATTTCCTGGCTTCTTAAAAAATCATCTACAAAACCAAAATATCCATTTTCACCTTCTCCTCCTGAATAAGCATGTCCCTCTTTGATCAAGCTCTTCAAATGTTTAAATGCATCTGGCTGCGTGTCTTACCGTAATAATTAATGGTTTTTTCGTTGTAGATAATTATTTTCTCACCAAAAAGACGATCCGCTGATCGGGAAAAGCGATCAATTTGGGTTTTTACAATTTCAATATCATCAATCAGCTTCAAGTTATTCACATCTATTTCTGCTATTTGTTCTTGCAGTTTACTCACTCCTGCGCTTCCCTGTCAAGCTTCCTCGATCATTGAAATTTCCTCACCTGTAGCTCCCATTTCTCTCATCGCTGGGATATATCGCTTTATCGTTAGCATGCAACCAATTGTTGAAACCCATCAGAGCTTGGCAGTTGAACCTTAATCGGCGAATTGTTCTATGCGAGGATGGTTTATGCGAAGTCTTCATTACTATCGTCAATTGGCTCGCATTCTCTTGGTTTTTTGTAATACTTCTCGAATTATGCAGCTCCACTCCAATTGTGTCTATATTTCTTTTTGGAGCGTTATGTGATATGTTGTATTGTAGCTTTTCCAGGTGAACGTTTTCCCAATGTTAAACGAAGATCAATGAATTTTTCACCCGTGTCAATCTGTGGTTGGCCGGTAAAATCCTTAAACCCTTGTTCAATTAAATATCCCTGATAGCAAGCATCTCAAGGTCGTGTTCCAAGGAGGAATAATTGGTTTGTTTGGTTTTTGATTCATATTATAGCGAACAATAATTCCTTCTAATAGCAAATAACATAAGTTACGCATTTAAGAAACTTTAAATTCTTACCAATAATTTCTAAAAATATAAATAAACATCACAAAATCAAAATATTTATTAAAATAATTTGATTCTGTATTATTTCTCTGATTATCACCGGAAAAGTTAATGAACTGTTTCTTCAAACCAAATGCTTATCCTTTAATTTTTTGATTGCATGGTCAATCTTTTCCAACACGTGTTTATACTCTTCACTAGGTGCCTCAATATCAACCGTCTGAATTTCCTCTTCAAGCAAAGCTTGGAAGATTCCAATGCATCATAATTATTTCTTTATTCATTATTTTTAAATTTTTGAAATCTCGTTTCAATTATCTATAACGATCATTACTTGTTCACCCGGATCCATAAGGCAAAGCAGTTTCAATACCTTCATTAAGGGTTTGGATTGTTAGTAGTTCATTACACGTTTCTCTCAGGTAGTTTTTTAGTGGCCGGATATGGCGTCTATATCTGTCAAATTTTTGGGTAGTTGTCAAGCAAATAAACAATGTCCTCTTAATCATGGCTCTGCATGTTGCAATCGTTTTCAAGTTCTTCCATTGCCAGATTTATTTCTCTTGTTTTTCCATATGGATTGCATACATCAAAGCTCGTAATTCATAGAAAAGCGGATATTTCTCTACCCGCCTTCCGGGATGGTGTTTATGCCGAATGGCTCAATTGCCTGACCACGTGAATTTCCCGAATCATTAAGGCCAGACGAATGCTTCTTTGCCGGAAATATGTTCGCTCAAAGGGGGAGCAGAATGAGCCGTAGTTATCCCTCACAATAGCACCTGGTTGAAACAGGAAATACATACTTCAAACCATAATGAATTCCATCAATGAGAGCAGATGGATCTTTTTTGCTCTGATCTATTAAGCGGGCAATCTTACATCGGTTCAATGCTTCCGATATTTTGTGGGACTTATTTTCAGTCCGTTTTGGAGATCAATGATCCGCCAGTGTTGGTTTTTTAGAGATACAATTTTCAGTAACACGATGATATCCTGGGGCCGCATCCCGTTATGTTTTTTCATAGTACTTTCTTTCATTTCGCGATTCGCGAAATGCAAATAATACATAAATGATGGAAATGCAAATTGAGCATGAATGGAGGCGTGGTTACTGGTAGGGGCTGTTGTTTTGACAATCATTGGAACGATTCAGTTGTTGAAGGGAGTGAAGGTTATTGATTAGGGAAATAGCAAGCACCAAATAACGAAACTCGAAAAGCTTGGCACCCTCCACCCAGCCTGCCACAGCAGCGGCTCTGAGCTGGAAGAGGATGTGACAAACCGCCGACATCGAACGCATAGGCGTTCGGTACCAGGTGGGCAAACGCATCCTGGATGCCATGAAAAATGCAGGTTTTAAAAAGGTTGCCGGCGCAACGGCCGAATCCTAAAATCACAGCCTCCTAACCGTTTTTGGGTACCTCGGGGAAAATGGCTTTGTAGTTAAAAGCCACTAAAATCAGGATTGATCAGATGCTTGCTTTGATTTTTGTTTAAGTAAATGGCTCATGTCTATCGATGGCAATAGATAAGGGCCGTAAGCACCGTATGAAGTGACATTTTTTAAATAGCCCCTGATATTTCCGATCAGGATGTTCACAATGGAAATTCCTAACAGGTTTTCTTTGATTTCCTTCTCAAATTTTTCGGGATTTGTTAGTTCAAAAAATCCAGAAGCTGTTAATTCAATCGAATAGCCGGGCTTCTTTCCGGACGGGTTTACTTTGAGTTTGATTTCACCAATCCGGTGAAAATCTTCTTCATCTTTTGGTTCAAAGATATCAAAATCTATATCAATTGGTAAGCTGTATAAATTAACCTCTTCAGGATTTTCTGTTGATACAAAATCAATGCTTGATTTGAATATATTAAACCCAAGCAGTTTTAATGAGGATTGTCTTGCTTTCATAGCTTAGGCTGCTTTTGCTTCTTTCGATTTCTTCATGAAGTACTCACCTGCATATACATCTGTCGTGACAGGTTTGGATTTGAAATTTTCGTTTTCCGATGGTAAAGAATTAACATACTTCCATGAGATGCAGCGCTCATCTTTTGACTTGGTTTCGAGTTTGAAGCTGATATCCAAAACTTCCTGTAATCTGGCCATCATGGGCATATTAACCATTTTAGACCCGGTAAACAATTGCGTGATGTAACTCTTGGATTTTTGCAGCTTTTCGGCAAGCTGTTTCTTATTCCAGCCTTTTTTTTCCATGGATTGCTCTACAAGTTGCATAACCCTGAAATGAAGCATCATGGCTTCGATTTCAAAATATTCATCGCTTGAACGGATTGCTGAGAGTTCCCGGAAACGTTTTTGAATTTCTTGTTTACTCAATGTCATATGTATAGGTTTTTATAACATCTAATCTGTCTTGTATGCGTTTGTCGATCTTTTGCGATTTTTTACCCTGGAAAAGTTCCACCATTACAATTATGATTATCGTCGGATCCGCATCATATTGCTTACAGTAAATTCTGTCATTCCTGCCTTTGACATTAGGAAAAAATCTGATTTCCCAAATATCTTTGGTTGTTTTAACTTTACCGTATAGAGTTTTTGGAGCAAGCCGGCGTAAAATAGCCTCCTTAATATGATTATACTTTTTACTATACTTCTCGTTTTGCTCGCAATATGATAGGATGTCTTCTGCGTTTTCCTCATCAACATATAGTTTGATCTTATCACTTCTCTCTATTTCGATACAGTTCCTGCGCACAAAATTAAGCTATAGGTTAATTATATCCAAATGTTTTCAACATTAATTTTTTAATTAATCTTGAACCACCTTCATACTCTCCTCCCCAAACTGACTCACCACCCTCACTGCAATCCTTTGATCTTCTTTGATTTTGATTGGATGGGAGCGGAAGCCGTAGAGGCGGTTGAAGGCTTCTTCGTCGATTTCTATTTTTAATGTTTTTTCTGCATTGCGTTTGCTGCTTTGTTTGGACAGGTCGGAGAGGCCTTTTTGCCATTTTCTGAATTCATCCTTGCTGCCGCCGCAGAAGAAGACCTGCTTTACCACGAAGTTGCTGCCGTCGTAATCATCGTCTACCATCCAGTAGGCGATGTCGTTTACGTTGCGGGCCTTCACCTGGTCGGTGATTGGATCGTAGATGTCCAGACCCTTGATAGTGATTAGTGAGTAGTGGTTAGTGGTTAGAGGCGTTTGCGCAGTGATTTCTGCAATCCGTTCAGCATTTTGTTTATTTTTGCCGTACTGCTCAATAAGCTGGTTTCGTTTTCCTTGTTCATCAAATCCAGATTCCTGCATAAAATAATCAAAGTCTCCAGTTCCGCCAAAGAACCTTTCGCTATCCCCAAGAACTGAATGAATTCCCTGGTCGAGTTCCTGGCCTGCCCTTCGGCTATATTCGCTGAAATCGAAACGGATGCCCTCCGCATTTGCGATGTCAATCCAAACATCTCTTCTCTGGGAAAAGTAGATGTGTTTTCGTAAATCATCTTTGCCAAGTTTATTGATCTCTGCCAGACTGTTAATTCCTGATAACTTTTTAAAGATTCCATAATTGCATAATATTTTACCAGAACTATCCACTAAGCACTCATCACTAACCACCAAAATATCCGGTTCGCCGATGGTGATGAAGGAGCCGGCCTTTTTGTCCTTCTTCATAAGGCCTTCTTGCATGAGGTCGTCGTGCATGCGGACTTTGGTGACCTCGAAGCTGCCCATGCTGGTGGTTTGCTTGAGGTTTTCGATGTCGCTTTCGAAGCTGAAGCCCAGAATGATCAGCCAGTCGGCATCGCCGCGCTGACGGCATTCTTTCACCGCATGGTTGACGGCGGTTTTGGAAACCGTCCCGACATTTCGGCCCGATATGGATATAGGCCTTGTTTTCTCCCGCTGGGTTTCGTAAAATCCTTCCGCATGAAGATAAGGCGAGGTGAGCCTTTCCGGCCTTTTAAAAACAGCCTGCTCGTTGCGGATGCCGTTTTTCACCCCGGCCGATTTCAAATGTTCGAACACCCTTTGCTTCGAAAGTTCTGGTTTTCTTCATCGTCGCGCTTGAGTTCTTCCAGCTCTGCCGGGTTCACCGGTTCAAAGTTTTGCAGGGTTTCCACGGTAAAGGGCCCCGATACTCTGAGCTTTCTTTTGTCCTGAAACGGTTTGTCATACAATGTTTCCGTTGCCGGCGGTTCGTCGTTGGCCAGCGACTTCAGGGTGATGTGCGGCACTTCCTCGTACACAAAACCCTGCCGGATATCGCTGGTTGGAAGTGGTTGGTGGGTGGTGGTTAGTGGGCGGCGGATGGTGCTTAGAGACGTTTCTTTAAGGAGTTGATCAAGGCGTTGATATGTTTGAGATACTTTCGCATTCGTTCAAGATAACTTCGCAGCTTTCCACTGTCAGAAAGCTTAATTCCTTTGAGATAATCATTAAGGTCTCGAGCTCCGCTGAAGAAGAGCGGGCCATGATGAGAAACCTGATCAGGTCCCTGGTTCCCGTCCTTGCCTGGCCTTCCGCTATGTTGGCCGGAATGCTCACTGCTGCTCTCCTGATCTGCGAAGTCAAGCCATACATCTCTTCTTTGGGAAAGGATGCCGTAGAAGCGTAAATCATCTTCACCAAGCTGATTGATTGCTTCCAGACCCTCAATTCCCGATAGCTTTTTAATGCTGTCATAATATCCGATTTTTTGTTTATCACTATCCACCAACCACCGGTCACCATCCACTTTTGGTGCGATCTTCTTTTTGATCTTGCCTTCTTTGGTAGGTTCTCTTTGCACCTCCACATCACTATATAAATGATAATAAGGAAAGGTGGCCGTCATCAGGCGGGTTTTGGTGATGTTGAGGGCGATGCGGCTGGTATCTATGGTGATCCAGCGCCGGCCCATTGTTCGGCTACATGTGCAGTGGTACCACTACCACATGTAGGGTCGAGGACAAGATCACCAGGATCTGTTGTCATTAAAATACAACGTTGAATTACTTTTGTAGTAGTTTGAACAACAAATTTCTTCTGATTGTTCCGCTGTTCCCATTGTATCTGCCCATAAATTGGAAATGTTAGAAACAGGAAAATCGTCAAAGTATATTTTAAAATTGATAAAAGATTTCGTACTAAAAATTCTTTTCTTTTCAATCAATTTTTTTATCCCATCAATATTCGTACTCCACCCTCTATTTTTAGGATGGTAGGTATTCCCTTCAAATTCAAGTTCAAAAACTGTAGTTTTACTTGGAGTTTGCGATGTGAGTGGACCACCTAAAAATATTTTTGCACCCTTTGGTAATAAACTTGGATTTAATCTCTCTTCAAATTTAGATAGGTCTTACTTTCCCGTCCACCAATTTGACTTGATTATATCTTGCTCCACTACCTTCCAATAAAGATTTTTCAACAAAAAGCCTCCGTATCTTAATTGCATCTCGATCTTTGCCATACCATAAAATATAATCAGAAATATTATTTATTATCTGTTCACTCATACCACCACTTTTTTTCATGGTGATTAAACTCACAAAATTTCTCACTCCCAAACACCTCATCCATCAGGCATCTAACAAGATGTACATTTTCATCGGATATCTGTACAAAGCAAGAGCCGCTTTCGGTCAGTAGCTCTTTGGCCACAAGCAGGCGGTCGCGCAGGTAGCTCAGGTAGGAATGTATGCCCAGTTCCCAGGTGTCGCGGTAGGCTTTGATCATCTCGGGTTCACCGGTGAGGTGCTCGTCTTTGCCGTCGGTTACGTTGCGGTCGTTGAGCTTCATCTGCCAGTTGCTGTTGTATTTGATGCCGTAAGGCGGATCAATGTAAATGCACTGCACCTGTCCGGCCATGCCTTCGCGTTCGAGCAGGCTGCTCATCACCAGCAGGCTGTCGCCCTGTATGAGGCGGTTGCTCCAGCCGTCGGAATGTTTGTAATATTCGCTTACTTTATCCAGTTCATCGTATTCCAGGGCATTGCCAAACAATTCGTTGGCCGAGAACAGGTCCATCTGGCTCTCATCTTTCTTTTTCTCCACCATTTTGTAGAGGCCTTCGATCAGCTTTTCGGGGGCAATGTGCTCGTGGCGATAAAGAGAACGGATGTCAATCTGCAGGCGATCTTGCAAATCATCTTCGCCGTATTTCTCCATCCAGAACAGCTCCGGATCCTGCCCGCGATGCACCACGGGATTTTTGGGCACATCCAGTTTTTGCTTTCCCTCTTTTACCTTGCTGCTGGCATCTTCATAGCCCGCCTCTTCCTTTGAGGGGATGTGTGCGCGTTTGGATTTGTGATGATATGAGTTGGTATTGGCCATATTTGATTTTATTTTATATCCACGTAATGGGTTTTTTTAATTTGAACCCGTCAGGCTTCTCAACCTCATCCGGGAACAAACTGTCTTTAAATTTCTTTCTTCCTATTATAAAATGAGCGTCCGAAATAACTGAAAGTTCATAATAAAATCTTTTTGGCGGAAATGCACATACGATTCTTTTGTTTGGAAAATTCTTTTTTATTGTTTTAACGGGTGCTGATAAATCGCTATCGGCAGAAACTAAAATAGCAGTTTCGAATCTATTAAAAAATGCATCATTCAGCATTTCAACGGCAATGTTAACATCTGTCATTTTCTCATTTGACTTCAACATGATGTTTCCACATTTGTTGCATTCAACCTTATTGGATTGGTACTTTCCATAAAATATTTCAATTTGATCCAAGGTTTCTAAAGCTTCTATATAGGCTCTTTGTCTCTGGCTTTTTTCAGGAGGTATCTTAATTTTTGCAGTAAAATACTTGGTAAGCACAAGGTTTTGACCGGGTTTAAGAATGTTACTTGAAAGACTCACGATGATTTAGCGCATAAATAGCGCTTCCATTCTTTTGACCTCAGACCAAAGTACAAGTTAAAACCATCAATGTAAACAATTACATTTTCCATAACATATTTGACATTTCAATTTTTTGTTGTATATTTGCAACACTAACAGCGCCGGCGATAGCATCTCCGGTTTGACAGCCCGGCAACGGGCTGTTTCTTTTTATGTATCTATAGGTCTTCATTTCTTTTATAACCGATTTGTTTTCTATCCTTATATTTAGGTTCAATCAGTTCTTTAATGATTTTCGTAAATTGTCGCAATCTGTACGTTTTGTTCTATGTTTTCGGCTTCCAGTTGTTCTATCTTTTGAAGAATTTCCTGATGGTTGCTGATAAGGGATCGCATTTTCACAAACACCCGCATGATCTTGATATTGACCTCTATGGCTGTTTTGCTTCTTAATATGCTGGAAAGCATAGCAACACCCTGCTCCGTGAATGCATAGGGTGCGTATCTGGTACACCCTCTTTTTGAGGTCACAATTTGTGATCTCAAACCCTCAAACTCATCCTCAGTTAATTCAAACATGAAATCCTCAGGAAATCTGTCAATATTTCTTTTGACCTGTTGTTTTAATACTCTGGTATCCACATCGAAAAGTTCTGCCAGATCTAAATCCAGCATCACCTGCATTCCACGAATGTGATATATTTTATTTACGATCAATGATTCGGTTGGTGATAATTCTTTCATTTCAAGCTTTTTATCTTTTCAATTACCTGATTTCTGATATCCCTTACATCATTGGCTATTTCTATAAACTCCCATCTATCGTATTTGTACTTTTCTCTCACTGAATTCACTGCAGGCAGCCAGCGGTTTTCTACGTACCATTTCTTTTCTGCCTTCTCCTTGTTCATGCCTGTGATCTCTATCATCAGGTTTACCGTTTCACCGGATGATGTTTTCACCTTTGCGATGAAGTCGGTATAATACAGCCGGTCTACTCCATCTTTTATATAAGGGATGGTAAATCCCATAAATTGATTTTTTACATAAGCCTGCACTTCCTCAATCTCATCAAGGGTTTTGGCGCAAATGCCTTCCCATTGCGAATCCATTACCACATAGTTTACATGACTTTTCACTGTGGGGTAAACATCTTTGGAAGTTTGCCCGTGTACGTATTTCGTGCTGCTGAAACGGTTGTAATGATTGAAAACCGGGCGGATAAATTCTTCCTGGTTGTATTTCGTATTAATGGCTTTGAAAACATGATCCGTTATGGTTTTGGGATTGTCATAGTAAAGCAACCTTCTGTAAGCCGGATCAGTAATATTGAGCAATTTAACTTTTTCACGGTACCAATGCTCAACAATCACTTTCAGTTGATTGAAAAGTTGGTATTTGGGCATGTTCTCATCATCAGAGAATTTATACCTGATCAGGTCTTTGGTGATAATGTAAATGATCTCCTGGTCACGTTTTTCCAATACCGTTTCCACTTTCAGAATCTCGCGCTGATCTGAAAATGCATTTCCCATGGTAGTTTCCAGCGGGTAAGCTGATCCATCGAATTCGTACATTTCAATGGCATTCAGATCATATTCCAAAGTATCACCGGGTATTTCCACCCGATAGCCAATCACATTGGGAAATTCAAATTCGAAATCCTTTTCCCTTTCATTTAAGGCGAAAATACGTGTCATATCCACAGGATTCAGGAGGCTCGGTTTCACCACCCTTAAACATTTTAAATGGTACCCCGATGATATGTGCATATTTGCGGAGGGAATTTATACTTCACGATCTTTCTTTGATCGGAGGTCGGATTATCTTCTTTATCGTATCCCTGCAAATAACAATTTCTCCTGCGCAGGGCTCTTCCTGCCACCTGTTCACAAAGCAACTGGCTGCCAAAAGCACGCAATCCCATGATGTGGGTAACGGTGTTGGCATCCCATCCCTCGGTGAGCATCGGAAACCGAAACCACGCATCGGATATGTTCCGCCCAGTTTAGCGGGTTCACCAACGGTATTTGACAATTTCCCGCAATATATCTGCATCAGTGAGGCGGTCCGCTGTACCCTGTCCGTATTGCCGGGCATAATTTTTTTTGAATTCTTCTATCTCGGAAGAGAACACCTTTTTTAAATTCCTTGTTGATCTGCCCTGAATCCTCAAGAGCCTCTGAATCGATCAGCAAGGTTGGTGGTTTGGCTTTTCTGATGCCTGAGGTTTCGTAATTTGAGAACAGTTCAAAGGCGCCCGGTTTGGTATAGGTCTCTCCGTTATCATCCGTATATTCATAGCCAGCAATGAATTTGTACACTTCCTTTGAAACAGAAGTATTGTTGCAAACGGCAATAAAAACAGGCGGTTTGGTGAAAAGATCAACGCTTTTCTCACCCTTCTCACGCATGTTTTCGTCATAGTCGTGATAATGGTTGTAGAACTGGTCCAATGCTCCTTTGATCAGCCCGGGTAAATTCGGCGGTTCCTCGCTGAGCTTCTTACCTTCTTTTTTGGCTTCCGACTTTTTCCTGCGCTGGCCTTTGCGAGGCAATTCCTTTTTTACATATTCATATAGGTTTTTGAGAACAGGAGCTTTTAATTCCTGGGTGTCATCTTTTTCGGGCAGAAAGGGGATTTTTACCAGCCGGATTCAATGGCTTCTATCAATCCGAAATCGGAAACCACCCAGCCGAACAAGCTATAAGGCACATAACCGGAACCCGATAAATAATAAGGCGTGGCCGACAAATCATAGATATTTCGCACTTTAAACCTTTTGTTGATCTCGGTCAATCCACTAAACCAGACGGCCGCTTTAGCGTTTTCATCGCTTTCCTCATTGTCTTTTGTTTTTCCTTTGGATTTGGGTTTATAACAATGATGGGATTCGTCGTTCAGGATCAGCAGCCGGCTACCGGTTTTAAAATTGCCCATTACCCGTTTGATCACCTGGGTGTAATCTTCGAGAGCCTCTTGCTTCACTGCATTGCCTTCATCGTCATGGGTGATTTTGCCATCATAAACACTTCTTTTATTTCCCTGAAGGGTGCGTGGCATAAAACTGTGGTAGTTGGTAATCACCAGGCGTGAATTCAAGCCGTCGAGATATTTTTCATAGGCCAGGGGCACCAGGTCTCTTTGTTTTTTGAATAATAATCCGTTCGGTCGTATTTGTTTTTCTTGTCAACTTTCAAAACACCAAGGCGGTCTTTGATAGTGATGCCGGGAGCAACGATCAGGAAATAATCTGCGAAACGGGTGTCATTTCTGTAAACCTGCCTGTTGAAATAGTTGTAAAGGATCAGGGCGCCCATCACCACGGTTTTCCCTGTTCCGGTGGCCATTTTAAATGCAATGCGGGGCAATTGTTCGTACTTTGTCTTCCCGACAGCTTTTTGTGCTTTTTGTATTTCATTGAGGATATTCTGTCCGGCATTGGATTTATCAGCCACCTCATTCAGCCAGATGGCCGTTTCTACGGCTTCGCGCTGTGCAAAGAAAAGCTGCTTGGTTTCATGGCGGTCGGGGTTCAGGAACCAGCAATGTAAAAGATCGGAGGTAACGCGTGTCACCTGCGGATAATTTGACTCCCGCCAAGCGGAGATCTCCTTGCGGATCAAGTTGATCAGGTGTATGCCATACTGTTCTTCATAATCATTTACATCAAAAGCTTCTTGCTGCCCTTTAACCTTTTCTGGTATCGCAGCAATCTCGGACTGAAAATTCTGCGTCCTTTGCGAACATCCTGGTAATTCAAAGAACCATCGGCAGAGGTAGCGTAATGTAATTGCGGTTCTTCATAGGGACTGTTCAGTATCGGATTGTTATTATTGGTTTCGGCATGATAAGAGGTTTATAAGGCGAAATATTGTGGAATCAAATATAACAAAATTTAATAAATAGGTTAATTGCCGGCTCTAAAATATCCTGAAAATTCGCGTATCGCGAATCGCGAAAAAATATCACCTGCAATATTCACGTCATCATTAGCGCATTGTTCAATTGCGCAAAAATTCGCGGACAAAGACATCAGCAAACTTGCACAAAACAACCAAAAACATGTTTTGATCATTGAGTATTGTGATTTGATCCCGATAATCATCAGGATTGTCATTTGGTGCTTGACATTTGATGCTTTCAACAATCCTGTAGAATCTCCCCCACACCCCTTCCCCATTTTCAACACATATTTTTTTTGCATTCGTGCTATGTCGCTATTTGAGGTTCTTTTGATACATGGCACTCAATTTGGAAGTTCCACAACAAGAAATCAGCAAAAAAAATATTTATGAAAAAAGTAGCCATTAACGGATTGGGAAGGATCGGCAGAGCGATCTTTAAATTGATTCACGAAACCGACGAACTGGAATTGGTCGCCATCAACGACCTGGTGGATCCGGAAAATTTAGCCTACCTCATCAATTATGACACGGCCTACGGGCGCTATGAGAAAAAGGTGGAGTTCAGCGATGACAAAATCATTCTGGACGGAAAGGATTATAAAGTGTACGCGGAGAAAGATCCCGCCAAACTGCCCTGGAAAGACCTGAAGGTCGACATCGTGTTCGATTGCACCGGGATGTTCAACACCCGCGAGGATCTGGGCAAGCACCTGGAAGCAGGCGCCAAACAGGTGATCCTCTCCGCCCCGGCCAAGGACGACAGCATTGAAACGGTGGTCTTCGGAGTGAACAAACCATCCGGCGATAACGACATCGTTTCCTGTGCCAGCTGCACCACCAATTGCATTGCACCGGTGGCGGAGATCATGGACCGGCACCTGGGTATCAAAAAAGCAAGCCTGACCACGGTTCATGCCTATACTTCCACACAAGGTATCGTGGATTCACCCAATAAGAAAATACGACGCGGACGCGCCGCGGCAGCCAATTTTGTACCCACAACCACAGGTGCCACCAAAGCTACCGCCAAAGTACTCCCGCAACTCGACGGCATCTTCGAAGGCTCTGCCATCCGCGGCCCTATTCCCGTTGGCTCCATTTCGGATCTGAATTTTGTGACAAAGAAGAAGGCCAGCAAGGAAGAGGTCAATAAGATTTTCAAGGACGAGGCCCATAGCGACCGGTATAAAGAAGTGCTATCGGTCAGCACTGAACCGCTGGTTTCATCGGACATCGTAAAGGATCCCAGCGCTTCCATCGTGGACCTCGACATGACCATGTCCATCGACGGCGACCTGATCAAGGTGATGAGCTGGTATGACAATGAGTGGGGATATGCGTGTCAGATGATACGGACTGCAGAATACATGGAGCTTTAGTCAGAATAAGTGACAAGTAATAATTAAAGTGGAAAATAATATCAGGACAAAATCACAAATTACAAATGACAAATAAATAACAATTACCGAATTTCCAAATCCCGATAATTATCGAGACAAAACTCAGCTGGTTGCATAAGGTTTTGGTCATTTGAATTTAGAATTTGGAATTTATTTGTGATTTGGTGCTTGTAATTTGGAATTTGCAATTGTGCTTGTATGATGGAACGTTTCGGGCTGAACCAGGGACAGACCCCCAGCGATTTTCCGGAAATAGCGCAGTTCCTGGTCAACGAAGGTATAAACAGCATCTCTTTCAACCCCGATGCCATAGCGCAGGGCATTGAAAATATCTTAAAAGCGGAGAAGAAAAAATGAGCAAAAAAGTCCTTTTAATGATACTCGATGGCTGGGGCATCGCTTCCGATAAGGAAGCTTCCGCCCCGGATCAGGCAAATACCCCCTTTATCGATTCATGCTATGAGAAATATCCCAATTGCCGCATCAAGGCGAACGGCGTGGCCGTTGGCGTACCCGAGGGGCAAATGGGCAACAGCGAAGTGGGGCACATCCACATCGGCTCCGGCAGGGTGGTCTATCAGGAACTGGTGAAGATCAATATGGCCATTGAGGACAAAACCCTGCACAATCATGAAATACTGCTTAAAAGCCTGAAACAAGCTAAAGAAAAAGGCAAACAGATGCATTTCATGGGTTTGGTGTCAGATGGGGGCATTCATTCCCACATCAATCATTTAAAGGCGCTTTGCGATATCGCCGCCGGCAATGAGATCGAAAAACTGTTCATCCATGCCTTCACCGACGGGCGGGATACGGATCCCAAAAGCGGCACCGGATTCATCAAAGAATTGCAGGGACACCTGGACAAAACCACCGGGCAGATCGCCACGGTCACCGGCCGGTATTATGCCATGGACCGCGATAATCAGTGGGACCGCATCAAAGTGGCCTATGAAGCACTCCTGGAAGGTAAGGGCACAAAGACGAATGATCTCATCAAAACGATGAAAGAAAAATACGATAAAGATGAAACCGATGAATTCATCAAGCCCATCATCAAAACAAAGAAGGATTCGGACGAGCCTTTAACTACGCTGCAAGAAGGCGATATGGTGGTCTTTTTCAATTTCCGCACCGACCGCGGCCGGCAACTGACCCATGCACTTACCCAGGAAGACATGGAAGCGCAGGGCATGCACACCCTCGACCTGGATTACCTGACCATGACCAATTACGATGACAGCTTCGAAGGCATCAAAGTGATCTTTAAAAAAGACAACCTGGAAAATACCCTGGGGGAGGTGGTGAGCAAAGCGGGCAAAAAGCAGATCCGCATCGCGGAAACCCAGAAGTACCCGCATGTGACCTATTTCCTCTCCGGTGGCCGTGAAAAGGAATTTGAAGGGGAGGAACGCATCATGTTGAAATCATCGAATGTGGCCACCTATGATCAAAACCCGGAAATGTCGGCTTACGAAGTGAAGGACAAGATCATTCCCAAATTAAAGGAACAGCAAACCGATTTCATCTGCCTGAACTTTGCCAACCTCGACATGGTGGGGCATACTGGAGTTTTTGAAGCGGCCAAAAAAGCCTGTGAAGCGGTGGACGAATGTGCCAAAGAAGTGGCCAAAACCGCGGTGGAAAATGGCTATGCTGTCATAATCACCGCCGATCACGGCAATTCTGAATTCATGAAAAATGAGGACGGCTCACCGAATACGGCCCACACCACCAATCCGGTTCCCTTGTTTCTCCTGAACGGGCCTGAAAACATCAAATTGCATGACGGCAAGCTCACCGATCTGGCCCCGACCATTCTGAAATTGATGGATATCGAACCGCCGGAGGAAATGAGCGGTGAGGTGTTGTTTGAATGAATTATATGGAAAATAAAAATCACAAACACATGGTAAAAGATTTCCGCAGAAGATTCTGGATATCACTTATTGCAACCATCCCCCTGCTTTTCCTTTCCTCCATGATTCAGGACTGGTTTGGCTACACATTTAATTTCGAAGGTAAAGGTTATGTGATCTTTGCCATCGCCACATTTTTATTCTTTTATGGAGGATGGCCTTTCCTGAAGGGATTGTTTGATGAGCTGAAAGAAAAGCAACCCGGCATGATGACCCTAATTGCCCTGGCCATCACGGTGGCTTATGTGTACAGCTCAGCCGTCGTTTTCGGGCTTCCCGGGAAACCCTTTTTCTGGGAGCTGGCCACCCTGATCGTGGTGATGCTGGCCGGACACTGGATAGAAATGAAATCGGTGATGCAGGCCAGCGGCGCCCTCAACAAGCTGATGGAACTGATGCCCGATACCGCGCATAAAATTACCAATGACGGTACCGAGGAGATTAAAGTCAATGAATTAAAAGAAAATGATAAAGTATTGGTAAAGCCCGGTGAAAGGATCCCCACCGACGGCATCATATACGAAGGCAGCAGCTCTATTGATGAATCTGTGATCACCGGGGAATCCAAACCGGTTAAAAAGAAAAAGGACGATGAAGTGGTGGGGGGCTCCATTAACGGCAATTCATCCATCAAGATAAAGGTAAAAAGCAGTCAGGATGATTCCTACCTTTCGAAGGTTATCGGCATGGTGCAGGAAGCCAAGAAGAAAAAATCCAAAACCCAGCACCTGGCCGACCGCGCAGCTTTCTGGCTGACTATCATTGCCATCACCGCAGGAACATTAACCCTGGCAGTGTGGTTATTTGTGGGAAAGGATTTCAACTTTGCCCTCACCCGCATGGTGACGGTGATGGTAATCGCCTGTCCGCATGCACTTGGGTCTGGCCATTCCGCTGGTGGTGGCCATCTCCACCTCCGAATCGGCCAAAAACGGATTGCTGGTCAGGAACCGGACCGCTTTCGAGAATTCCCGCAAGATCGATGTGGTGGTCTTTGACAAGACCGGAACGCTTACCATGGGGGAATATGCTGTTTCTCGCTACGAAAGTCTCAACGATGATCAGGACAAAAAAGAAATTTTGAAACTGGCAGCCGCTTTGGAGAAAGAATCTGAACATCCCATTGCAGGCGGCATCCTTAAAAAAGCTGAAGAAGAAGAACTCGATATTCCCGATTCAAAAGACATGGAAAACATGACCGGTGAAGGCGTGAAAGGCAACGTGGAGGGTAAGAATGTGAAGATCGTAAGTCCGGCTTACCTCGACAAAAACAACATCAAAGTGAAGGACAAACCCAAACCGGATAAAACCGAAACCCTGGTGTATGTGCTGATCGATGATAAACCCGCCGGATTTATCGCCCTTTCCGACAAACTCAGGGAAACTTCCAAAGAAGCCATCAAAAAGCTGAAGGAAATGGAAATCGAATCCTGGATCCTCACCGGCGACAATGAAGAAGTAACCAAAAGCATTGCCGACGAACTCGACCTGAAAGGATATTTTGCCGAAGTCCTTCCCGATCAGAAGCAGGACAAGATCAAAGAGTTACAGGATGAGGGCAAATTCGTGGCCATGACCGGCGACGGGGTAAACGACGCCCCTGCCCTGGCACAAGCGGATGTAGGTATTGCCATTGGCTCTGGCACGGATGTGGCTGCCGAAACCGCCGATATCATTTTGGTGGAAAGCGACCCAATGGATGTGACCAAGCTGATCGGATTCGGACGTGCCACCCACAAAAAAATGATCCAAAACCTGATTTATGCCACCGCTTATAACGTGGTCGCCCTGCCCCTCGGAGCAGGCGTTCTTTTCTGGGCCGGCATCATGATCAATCCGGCGGTGGGTGCGATTCTGATGAGCCTGAGTACGGTGGCGGTTGCCATCAATGCACAGTTTCTGAAACGTAAATTGAATTAGAAAGTGCCTGAATTATGAGTAAAAAGCATTAGGAGATTAAAAACATGAGCAAAAAAAAGAAAGACGTGGATTACGATAAAAGCGATCTCAACGAATACAAAGAAAAACGCGATTTCAAAAAAACCACCGAACCCAAAGGCGGTAAAAAGAAAAGTTCGGACAAACCGAGATTTGTGATCCAAAAGCACGATGCCAGCAACCTGCATTATGATTTCCGCCTGGAAATTGACGGAGTGCTTAAATCATGGGCCATCCCCAAAGGCCCGTCAACGGATCCTTCTGATAAAAGACTGGCCGCACAAACGGAAGATCATCCCATGGAATATGCCGATTTTGAAGGAACCATACCGGAAGACGAATACGGCGGCGGTACGGTGATCGTCTGGGACGGTGGAACCTACCGCAATCTTCGCAAGGAGAAGGAAGATGACGGCTTGTCGATGCAGGAGTCCTTTGATGACGGCAAGATAGAAGTCTGGCTGGAAGGCAAAAAGCTGAAAGGTGGCTATGTGTTGGTACACACCAAACTGGGAGGCAGCGATAAGAACTGGCTCTTTAAAAAAATGAAAGATGATGAAGCGGACGCCCGCAAGAAACCGGTAAAGTCAGAACCCAAATCCATCCTCTCGGATAAGACGATTGAGGAAATGGAGGAAGAAATGAAAAAAAGCACCAAATGAAAAATAAAAAATCACAAATCACAAAAAACAAATTACAAATAAAATCCAATGACCAAAATAACAATGTTCGAAACCTCAGCAACATGCCAGAAGTTTTGGTCATTTGATAATTGTAATTTTGTGCTTATTTGTTATTTGATGCTTGAGATTTGGAATTTAAGCGATTATGGATGAAATCTTCAACATATTACCCGAAAACGCTCGTGACAAGCTCCAGAAGAAAGATCAGCCCGACTGGACTTCTCCCATGCTGGCAACTTTAACGAAAGACCGCTTTTCAAAAGAGGACTGGATCTATGAGCGCAAGCTGGACGGTGAGCGCTGCCTGGCGTTTAAAAAAGGGAAAAAGGTAAGTCTGATGTCGCGCAACAAGAAAAAGAAAAACCACCAGTATCCTGAGATCGAAGATGGTCTGAAAGATCAGGAAAACGATTTTATCATTGATGGGGAGATCGTTGCTTTTGACGGGGATGTGACTTCCTTTTCAAAGCTTCAACCCAGGATGCACAGCAGCGATCCCGATACGGATGTGGAAGTGTTCTATTATGTGTTCGACATCATTTACCTGAACGGCCACGATCTTTCAAAGCTCGGCCTGAAGCACCGCAAAGCCCTGCTGAAGGAGGCCGTGAATTATGACCACAAAAACATTCGTTACACCACCCACCGCAACAAGGAAGGGGAAAAATTCCTGAAAGAGGCCTGCAAAAAAGCAAAAGATGTTAAAAAGGAGGTGCTCAAATGAGCACAGTAAAATCCAACGGACATGAAATTGAATTGTCCAACCCTGACAAGGTTATCTTTCCCGATGAAAACCTCACAAAAAAAGACCTGGTGGAGTATTACCGGAAAATATCCGAATACATCCTGCCATATATCAAGGACCGGCCCATGATGCTGCACCGCTATCCGAACGGTATCGACGGCAAGGATTTTTACCAGAAGGAAGTGCCGGATTATTTTCCGGAATGGATCGCTACCATCACGGTGAAGGTGAAAAAAGAAGAGCAGGATAAACAGGAATTTACCAGCTGCAATTCGGAGGCCGCCCTTATTTATGTGGCCAACCAGGCTTCCATTACGCCGCACGTTTTTCTGAGCAAAAAAGGCAATCTGGATCATCCCGATAAGATGATCTATGACCTTGATCCTCCTGAAGGAGAATTTGAAGTGGTGCGGGAATGCGCAAAGGATTTTAAAAAGCTTTTTGAAGAGCTGGAATTAAATGCCTTTGTGATGACCACAGGTTCCAAAGGCCTGCATGTGGTTTTGCCGCTGGATGAAAAAGCGGATTTTAAGGAAGTAAGGGAGTTTGCAAAGGATGTGGCCAACCTCCTCGCCGACCGGGAACCTGATAAGTACACGGTTGAAACATTGAAAAAGAAAAGGGAAGGAAGATTGTTCCTTGATTACATGCGGAATTCGCATGGAGCCACAGCCGTGGCGCCCTATTCATTAAGAGCCAAAAAAGGCGCTCCTGTTGCCACTCCGCTTGACTGGGATGAAATCGGGAACAAAGACCTTGATGCGCAAAGCTATAACCACAGCAACATCTTCCGCCGGCTGGGCAGTAAAAAAGATCCCTGGAAGGATTTTGAAAAGAAAAAAAACAGCTTAAAAAGTGCAAGGAAGAAACTGGATGAGATGATAAAATAGATTCCGGATTTTATTAAGTGTCCGGCAAATTCTAAGAGATTCCTCGCTCCGCTACCATTGACAATCGCTTTGGTGAAGGGAAGGGGATTTTGCTGCATTACTAACTGACTAAAGCCCCATCAATAAAAATCTCATCTTTTCCCTTTCTCCTTTTACTTTCTTCAAATTACCTTCTCCCATTCCTCCACACCCAAGGAATTATCTCCACACTTTTGTGAAAGAATTAAATTAAGTATCTGATTTCGTGCACCTCCCTGCAAGTGGCAAAATTTTTGCGTTTATTAATAAAAACAGGAGAACTATGGCAAAAAATAACATTATACCCGACGAGGCAGACAGGATCAGGGCAAATACCAGTGAAGAATACAACGCCCGGATTGATCGCTTCACAGAAAACAACATCCGTTTCTACGCCACCCAGAACAAAGAAATGATCACCGAACGCATTGATGAACTGGAGGAAGAATGGGATGTTGACCGCCTGGTACAATTATGCATATCAGGAGTGGGCGTAAGCAGTATATTGCTGGGGGTGATCGGCTCAAAGAAATGGTGGTTGCTGACTATAGCTGCCGTCGGTTTTCTTGGCAATCATGCTGTAAGTGGCTGGTGCCCTTCCTCTGCTCTTTTCAGGCGACTGGGCTTCAGAACCCGGCAGGAGATCGATAGTGAAAAGTATGCCCTCAAAGCGCTCAGGGGAGATTTTGACGAGCTGAGCAATTTCGAGAATGGAACAATCGATGAAAAGATACAATCAATTATTGGAGCTGTGAAAACCTTGTAAGAACCCTGAAAAATTTTTATCTTCGGTCAAAAGACATAATATGAACCAAAGGAACGTGATCCTGGCAGGCATGTTTGGGTTTTTAATTGTGCCAGCATGTTCAGCCCAGGAGGAAGGCAATAATGCACTGCTGGAAAAAATAAAGCTCCCGGATGGATTTGCAATTGAAATGTATGCCCCGGATATACCCAATGCCCGGGGCATGGATCTGGCTGATGACGGAACCCTCTTCGTCGGTTCCAGAAACAATGGGAGTATTTATGCGATCACCTCCGACCGGGAAGTGATCGTGATCGACCAGGGTCTTGAAATGCCTGCCGGTCTTGATTATTACAATGGCGACCTTTATGTGTCTGCCGTATCCAAAATTTTCAAATACCCCGGCATTATTGAAAACCTTGAAGCCCCGCCCAAACCCATCATCATCAAAGATGATTTCCCCAGGGAAACATGGCACGGCTGGAAGTTTATCAAATTCGGCCCCGACGGGAAATTATATGTTCCGGTAGGAGCACCCTGCAACGTATGTCTGGAAGAAAACCCTATATTTTCTTCTATTACCCGAATCAATGCAGATGGTACCGGAATGGAAATCATTGCTCAGGGTGTGAGGAATACGGTCGGGTTCGACTGGAATCCGGAAACGGGAGATCTTTGGTTTACGGATAACGGCCGGGATAACCTGGGTGATAATATTCCACCCGATGAGTTGAACCGCCTGACAGAAGCAGGGCAGCATTTCGGCTTTCCCTTCGTCCACGGTGATGATATCCATGATCCCGAATTCTGGGAACAACGGCCACAGGGCTTTGAATGGACCAAACCACAGCTAAACCTTGAAGCACATGTGGCTGCCCTCGGAATGCGTTTTTACCAGGGGGATATGTTTCCTGAGAATTACCAGGAGGTATCTTTTTCGCCGAACATGGTTCCTGGAACCGTTCCAGCAAGATCGGTTACCGGATAATGTTCGTTCCGGTTCAAAACAATATTGCCCAGAACAAACAGGTCTTTGCCTCCGGCTGGCTCGAAGGAGAAACCACACGCGGGAGGCCGGTGGATGTGGAAATAATGCCGGATGGGTCCTTGCTGGTGTCGGATGATTTCAGGGGATGTATTTATCGCATTTATTATGATAAATAATTCCGGCTGAACTTTTCTTTTTATTTTAGCCAAGGATTTCAAGAACACTTATGGAGGAAATACTGCGGGCGATATACAATGATGAGGAGAAAAGAAACCCTTTCCTGCTTTATGAACTGGTGAGTAAGATCAGGCCGGCCAAGAAAAATGACCTGTCGTATACCATAGAAAAAGTCCGGGAACTCACCGATCTTGTCAAACAGCATCCTGATTACCGCCAGGCTCTGGGATCTTACCTCAAAAAACTTTTTGTAAAATATGATACAGTGCATCTCTTCGTGGAAACCGGTATCATGTCGCTAAAAGGTTTTTCTTTTGAATTATACAACAAGATCAAGCATCATATTTTACCCGCGGTTGAAAATGAGAATGATATCCGCCGCCTGTTGAACGAAGTCTTTTACAAAAAGTCTGATTACAAATGGATCGAAGCCATCCCAGAACCCCTGTGGGAAGAGCTGATCGGGCAACTTGGTTTACTTCAACATTTTAAAAAACAGGATAAAGAGGATAAAAATTTCAACCGCCTCATCAGTTCCATACAGATCCTCTCCCACCGGATTTCCGCACTCGGAACGGAATCTGAGATCACCAACAAGATGCCCAAACTGGATGAGATCAATTCGCCTTTCCTGCAGCAAAACAAAGAAGTTACGCTTTACCTCGACCGTTTTAACGAAAGCACCGATATCAACAATGAAGACTATAAGCACATCCTGGTCATCCTGAACCAATGCGAAGAAAGCATTCAAGTTTCTGCGAAAAAACAAACATAAGTTTGGCACCAGCCTGCGGCTGACATTTCTGGTTAGGAGACTCAACCAGCAGATAAAAAGGCTGAAAACCTTGCTGCTTCTGATCCACCAGAACGATTCGCAAAAGTTCTGTAACACCACCGTCTGCTTTTTTAAGATCCTTGTAAAATCAGAAAACCGGAAGAACAGTATCCGTGAGCATCTGAAAGACAATGTCGACCTGCTGGCATTCCAGGTTGTTGAACATGCTGCCAAAACAGGGATTTCATATATTGCCAACGGACGCAAGGAGTTCAGCAAATTTCTTGTTAAAAGTCTGAAAGGCGGAGTGATCGTGGCCTTTTTTGCCATGAGTAAGATCATGCTTAATCAAATGGATTCCTCCCCTTTTGGTTATGCCTTCATCCAAAGCATCAATTACTCACTGGCCTTTGTTTTGATTTACCTCACCCGCTCAATGCTGGCCACAACGCAACCAGCCATGACTGCCTCCACCATTGCCGGAAGTCTTGAAAAGAAACAGGATGAATCATACGCTGAAGCGCTGAAAAGACTGGCTTTCATTATTGTTAGGATCAACCGCAGCCAGTTTATTTCATTCCTTGGCAACCTGCTGGCAGCCCTGCCTTCAGCCATCCTGTTCAGCTGGATCTTCCTGTTTGTTTTTGGTGAAAAACTGGTAGGAGAAAATATGGGCCTGCAAATTTTCCGCGATCTGGATCCCATCCACAGCGGATCTCTTATTTTTGCCGCTCTCGCTGGCGTGGCCCTGTTCATTGCAGGCCTGGCCTCGGGTTATTACGACAATCGCGTGCGTTACGGTGAGATACCACGCCGGATCGCCCACAGCAATAATCTGAGAAAACTCCTGGGCCAGGAACGACTGGACAAATTCAGCACTTATCTCGGAATGAACCTGGGTAATATCTCCGGGTACCTGGTGCTGGGAATATTGTTTGGCTCAATCAATAGCATTGGTTATATTTTCGGCATCCCGCTCGAGTTCAGACACATAACCTTTTCAGCAGCCAATGTAGGTATGGCACTGTTTGGCTTTGATTTTGTTCTGGGTTTTAATGCCTTGTTACCCATCATCATCAGCCTGATGGGAATCGGCTTCCTGAATTTCTTCGTAAGTTTCGTGCTTGCCCTTATCGTAGCCATTAAATCCAGGGCCATCACATTCAGGCAATCGCGCAAATTACTCAATATCCTGCTCGGGATCATACGCAAATATCCACTTGATCTGTTCATTGCTCCCGGTAGTGAAAGACCTGAGGAGGCGGAGGTCAGGAAGAACAATAATTGATCTGACCTGAATTATCCGGGCTAAACGGACAAATATCCAATAATGGCTTTGTTAAAAGCGGGGATATCATCAGGCTTGCGACTGGTGATCAGGTTATTGTCGTGAACCACCTCCTCGTCCTTCCAGTTGGCACCGGCATTTTCCATATCCGTTTTAACTGCATGAAAGGAGGTCATGGTTCTGCCTTTTAAAAGACCTGTTTCGATCAGGGTTTGTGCTCCATGGCAGATCGCAGCTACCAGCTTGTTTTTATTCATAAAATCCTCAGCAAAAGCAATTGCCTCTTTGCTTCTTCTCAGTTTATCCGGATTCAGCACCCCCCCGGGCAGTATGAGAGCATCATAGGCATCCGGGCTGGCTTCCTCCAGCAGGACATCCACTTCATATTCACCTCCCCAGTCGGTATGATCCCATGCTTTTACTTTTTTATTGCCCGGAGAAATAATATGGGTGATCGCTCCGGCTTCATCCAGAGCATCTTTGGGTCGTGTTAATTCCTCTTCTTCGAATCCGTTTTCAACCAGTATGGCTATCTTTTTCCCTTTTAATTGTTCCATCATAATGTTTCCTTTTTTCTTTTTTAGTGAAAATATCAAGCCAAATGAGATCGAAATGCATTCTGTTTTGAGCCTGCATCCGGGAGCTCCCTCACATGATGAAAATAAGCATAGCCCTGCACGGCACATTCATGGATGGAAACAAATAGAGAATGAATACTTGTGGAAAGAATTACTCAATCAGGCATAGCTGATCTTCATCATATTGGTATCGGTTCTTTCCGGAATGGGAATGCTTCCGATGTGAATGATAATGTCCTTGCTCCCGATCAAATCCTTCTCAAGCAAAAATGCTGTTGTCTGCTCAAAAAACTCATCGGAAGACCGGGTCATGCTAAAGAGAAATGCCTGCACACCCCATACCAGAGAAAATTGTTGCAGAAGAATCTCACTATCGGTAAAGGCAAAAATCCTGGCCCTGGGCCGGTGACTGGCCACCCGAAATACAGTATTCCCGGAGTGGGTGAAAGTTATCAGGGCGCTGGCCTTGCTTTGTTCAGCCATTTTCTGGGCATTAAAGCAAATGGAATTGGGCAGGTAATCTTCTCTTTCCTGATCCGGTCTGTGCTCCCGGTGAAACTGGTACCCGTGCTCCTCGGTCCAGTTGATGATGGTTTGCATGCTTTTTACTGCTTCCAGCGGATACTCCCCAATGGATGTTTCGGCGCTGAGCATCAATGCATCTGCACCGTCGAGAACTGCGTTGGCAACATCATTGGCTTCTGCCCTGCTCGGACGAAAATTGCTGATCATGCTTTCCATCATTTGTGTTGCAATGATAACAGGCTTTGCCATTTCAATGCATCTTTTCACAAGATCCTTCTGAATAAGAGGGATTCGATCGAAAGGCATTTCAACCCCCAGGTCGCCACGTGCCACCATGATAGCATCTGAAACATCCAGTATTGCATCGATCTCGCGGACTGCCTCCGGCTTTTCAATTTTGGCAATGATACGGGCTGATGATCCATTTTTCTCCAGGATATTCCTGAGTGCCTCAACATCCCTGGCCTTTCTCACAAAGGATAAAGCCATCCAGTCAACCCGCAGTTTGAGGGCAAATTCCGCATCCTTCCGGTCCTTTTCCGTAATGCTGGGAAGTGAGAGATTGGAATCCGGCAAATTAACGCCCTTCCTGGACAGCAACTTCCCGCCGTGTTTTACCAGGCATCTTACATTTTCTTCACCATCAGATTCAATTACCTCCAGCTTGATCTTTCCATCATCCAGCAATACCGTTTCGGATGCTTTTACATCCCGGGCAAAATCTTTAAAGTCCACGCCAATTCTGTTCCTGTTCCCTTTCAGATTGCGTGTAGTGAGTATAACTTCCTGTTCCTCTTGTAGCTCAATAGCATCATTTTCCAGCGTTCCCACCCTGATCTTTGGCCCCTGAAGGTCTACCAGGATAGCCACATTGACGCTTAAGGATTTGTTCAGCTTCCTGATGATCTCGATTGTTTTTTGATGTACCTCATGTGTGCCATGAGAGAAATTCAGACGGAAAACATCCACTCCGGCACGCATCATTTCAGTGATGGTTTTCTCATTGGCTGAAGCCGGGCCCAGGGTGACGATGATCTTTGTTCTTGAGGGATGATCGGTCATGTTATTCGTTTTTACAAAGATATGGAAAAGTCAAACCGCTACGCGGTTTTTAAAAACTGGATTTTGCTACTTTGCTACAATAAATGAACCGCGTGCGGTTCCTTCCGAAACCACTGAGCCGACGCATTTGAAATCACAACTTCCAAAGCTCCCAAATCAGTTGGGGTTATAATTATTGTCAAGAAAGTAAAAAATCAATAAAATCGTTCAGTACTGAAGGGCCTGGGTTATCTCCTATTACTACTTCTATCATGCGAAAGGCTAATGAATCACCTGCGGTTCTGGTTGATCTCAATGAGCGGCTTTTGGGGGAACCACAACTTCCAAACCAAAGTCCAAAGGACTTTGATTATTGTAGCGAAGCAATAAATACCCATTCAACCCCGTAGGGGTTGGATTATTCAATCTTTAAACTGAAACAAATAATTTGAATTATACCCAACATTAAATCTGTCCAATAATTCAATATATTCACTTTTAAAACTTCTTGATCCATGATGAACCTCCTGGTTCATCATATATTTAATCACTTTGTCAATCTGAGACCGGCTATAGCTAAATGCCCCAAAACCTGCCTGCCATGAATAATCCTTAATTATTTTATTACGTTTAATAAATCTGGTTGAAGATCGTTTCACCTCTTTCACCGTTTCTGAAACGGACACATCTGGTTTTAATGAGAACAATACATGTACATGGTCCGGCATCCCATTTACGGCCAGCGACTTATGCCCCATACTATTTAGCGTACCCGACATAAATTTAAACACCTCCAATCTCTCCTCCCGCTTCGAAAGTAAGCAATGCAACTGAGGTCCAAATACTAGATGAATGAATAACTGAGTAAAAGTTCCTGATTTCATGGTATTTTAGTTTTTCATGATTAATTGATTGGCTGGATTAACCAAATTTACAATGGTTTCATCCAAGGCCTATCCAACTATTAATACCTTTCACCAGGAATTTGTCCCGCTATCTAGTGACTATTTGAAAAGCTTGTTAAAATAGCTGAAGAAATACACCGTGCAAACAGCCACGCCGATATGCATCAGGTTGAGAGTAATGATCATGCTATTACTTGCATCGGGAACCATCAATGTTGCCACAAATGCCAGGATCAAAACCAGGATTACAATAATGTTAAAACTTACACGCCAGGCGGTGGTATTCATTTTCAGGATCACGAAAACGAATACACCCAGAGATATTCCAATCAGGGTAGCTACCAGGGACGGAACCAGTGAAAAGGGTTTGTATGTAAAACCCGGTAATTGCATTTGAGGCTCCATGGCATCCAGCCAGGAAGAAATAAAATAAATGCCGATAACCACGATGAATGAGCTTAGTAAAGCCATCACAAAACGGATTGAGATCGGGAGTTTGTTGTTGTTTTGTAGTGTTTCTTCTTCCATTCTTTAAATTGCTTTATTTAATGAACTACCCCCGAGGCAAACTTGCGGGGTATCATTATGAAACATTCATTTGATTCGCCCCAAGGGGCGGGGAATATTACCCACGAGATCCCTCGACAAGCTCGGGATCAGTTCGACTTTGCTTTTTCAGTTCGCTATCGCTCCTAAAAAATCAGTCTCACTGATTTAAAAGGAATCTAAATTACGAAAATGCCTGGAAGTATGCAAGTTTGTATTCAGAAAAGATATCTCATTGAAGTGGTAAAATATACGGGAAGATGAATTCATCCAATGAAAAGCTCAAATTACTGTCACAATTTAAAACCGGTATCCAAAGGCAATGCTGGGATTGAATATGGCCCCCGGCCCTGTGAAATACCAGCCCGGTTCAAACATGGCAGGGTAAGGCGAATCATCTGATTCTGAAACTCTGTGAACTATGCCATCCGCTTCTTGATACACATACTCCCTGCGGTATTCATCCTCTTTGCTGTAATACTGAATACCCAGCTCAAAGTCGACCAGCAGGCTTTTTTTATTGTTAACGGCAAATTGCACACCGATGGCCATCCCACCCCCGATGCTTGCAAAATCTTGCTTTCTCTGCCTCACATGCTCATGATGTCCAATTTGTTTACCTTCGGCATTGAATATCTTGTCCTGAATATAAATGGTCTGGTCCTGGCTGAAATATCCGCCTCCAATTTTCATTTGAAGGTAAAATCCCAAACCGGGGGTTTTCCCTGTATAAAACCTGATGGCCGGCTCGATTTTATAACCTTTATACTCATTATTTGGGCCCCCGTAGTAAAGTGAGAAGAGTCCTCCCCAGGTAATATCTTCATGAATGGGGTTTTCGTATGATACCTTGATTTTATTAATGAAACCGGCCGGAAATATTTTTACAATGTGTTTCTTTTCCTGCGATCTGATGCAGTTTACAAAAATCAATATGCACCACAAGCTAAAAACGGATTTTCTCATCGTGTTTTTTATTTATGATCTCCAATGCAATCATGGCGATAAAAATCCCGAGCAAACTGCCCAGGATTGCTCCCCCAATCACATCGCCGGGAAAATGCACACCCAGGTAGATCCGGCTGTAGGAAACCAGTGCAGCCCATAAAAGAACCAGGGGGGTAAAGCATTTGTACTTTGCTCCCAGTAAAATTGAAAGAAACACCGCAATGGCAAAGGAATTGGAAGCATGCCCCGAGACAAAACCGTATTTCCCTCCAAAATAATTATTCACGGTATGCACCATTCCTTGCAGGTCCGGATCATGCGTTGGTCGCAGGCGCTCAAACAAATTTTTGAACAGGTGCAGGTGAACCTGGTCGGTTAGGGTGATCAGCACCGCTGCCGCAATGAGAATGATCCAGAATTGTTTACGGTATTTCTTCCAAACCAAAAAGAGGAAAAAAGCATAAAGCGGGATCCAGATCCATTTATCACTTATATAAAACATCACCTGGTCCCAGAAGGGATTGTGTATCCCATTCAGAAAAAGGAATAATTCCTTATCGAGTTTTATGAGTTGATCCAGCAAAACTTCCATGCATATATCAGATTATACTTTTACCAATCTTTCCCAAATCATATCTTTCATTTTTCCCAGTCCTATTTGCGCGACGGAGGAAATAAACACATAAGGAACATCCGGCAATTCATTTTCAATCTCCCGCTTCAGTTCTTCATCCAGCAGGTCTGATTTGGTGATGGCAAGGAGCCTGTCCTTATCGAGTAATTCAGGATTGTATTCTTTCAATTCATTCAGTAGTATTTCAAATTCCTTTTTGATATCATTCGCATCGGCCGGAACAAGAAAGAGCAATAGCGAGTTTCTTTCGATATGCCGCAGAAACCGCAATCCAAGGCCTTTCCCCTGGTGGGCGTTTTCGATGATCCCGGGGATATCAGCCATTACAAAGGATTTATGATCCCGGTAGGAAACAATTCCCAGGTTGGGCCGAAGGGTGGTAAAAGGATAATCCGCTATTTCCGGTTTCGCTGCCGACACCACCGACAAAAGGGTGGACTTTCCGGCATTAGGAAATCCTACCAATCCCACATCTGCCAATAATTTAAGTTCCAGGATCACCCAACTTTCTTTGCCCGCCTCCCCGGGTTGCGCATAGCGTGGTGTTTGATTGGTTGCCGACTTGAAATGGGAATTTCCCAGTCCTCCCCTGCCACCTTCCAGCAATATCTTTTGCTCGCCATCTTCGGTGATTTCCATGATGATCTCGTGAGTATCGGCATTTCTTGCCACGGTTCCCAGGGGAACTTCGATAATTTCATCCTTGCCGTCAGCTCCGGTGGAAGTTTGCCTCCCCCCGGCTTCTCCGTTACCGGCTTTAAGATGTCTTGTATACTTCAGATGAAGCAAAGTCCATAACTGTGTATTACCTCTCAGGATCACATGACCGCCTCTTCCTCCGTCACCACCATCCGGGCCTCCTTTGGGAACAAATTTCTCCCGCCGCAAGTGGGCAGAACCTGCCCCGCCTTTGCCGGAACGGCAGTTGATCTTTACATAATCGACGAAATTGGGATTGGCCATGGGGCTTGTGAATTGGTTGACTTGTTACTTTATTGATTAGTTTATTAGTTTATTGGTTAACTTGTTTATTGGTTTATTAGTATTTAAGCTGAATTGTTATGGCTGCAAAAATAAGAAATTGGGCGCAAGGGAGGATACGTTGCAGATTACAGATTACAGATTACAGATTGCAGATTGCAGATTGCAGATTTCAGGTTCAAAATTAGGGCAGCTACCATCTGGGATCTGGAATCCCCGGATCATTGTATCTCTAACAGAATTTTAATTTATCAAGTTTTCTAACCTGCATCTGCTCTAGTCCACGATCTTATAAATATCAGGGAGGTTTCGGCCAAATCCATCGTAATCCAGACCATAGCCGATGATAAAATCATTGGGGATCTCAATCCCGACATAGTCAATTTTATAATCTTTCTTGAATGCATCGGGTTTAAATAAGAGGGTGGCAATTCTTACATCCGCTGCCTCAAGGCCTTTAAGCTTATGCCGGGTATACTCCATGGTAATGCCGGAATCAATGATATCCTCGAGGATCACCACCGTGCGGTCTTTCAAAACCCGGTCGAGGCCGATCAGTTCCCGCACCGTATTGGTGGATTTGGTGCCGGCATAGGAAGAAAGCTTAACAAAAGATATCTCACAATCAAGTTTTATCTTTTTGAGCAAGTCGGAGGCAAAGACAAAAGCACCATTCAATACCACCAAAAAGAGCGGGACTTTCCCGTGCATTTCCTTATTGATCTGGCCGGCCAGCTTATCAACTGCTTTCTGGATTTGCTTTTCCTTGAGGTAGAGTGCGAATTCCTTGTCTCTGACTTGTACTTTCTTCATTGGATGAACTTTTATGAATATCTGATGTTACAAATATAAGTTTTGAGAAATTGTAGCCTGAAATTAAAATTATATTTTTGTCAACAAAAAGATAACAAAATCAAAATAATATGACACCAAAAGTTAGCATCATCATGGGCAGCACTTCAGATCTGCCTGTTATGGAAGAAGCCGCCAGGATCCTGAATGACATGCAAATCCCCTTTGAGATCAATGCATTGTCGGCACATCGCACCCCCGAAAAGGTGGAAGAGTTTGCCAGGGGAGCAAAAGGCCGGGGTATTAAAGTGATCATTGCCGGCGCCGGCATGGCAGCGCATCTGCCCGGCGTCATCGCAGCCATGACTCCCATGCCGGTAATCGGCGTGCCCATCAAAGCATCCCTCGATGGTATGGATTCCCTGCTCGCAATCGTGCAAATGCCTCCGGGCATACCTGTTGCAACAGTTGGCATCAACGGTGCGAGGAATGCCGGAATACTTGCAGCCCAGATGATCGCCACAGGCGATGAATCTATCATGCAAAAAACCATCGATTTCAAAGAGACCTTAAAATCCAAGATCGTGAAGGCAAATGAGGATCTTAAGAAAGTAACTTACGACTACAAGACAAATTAACAATATCCATACTTTATGTCCGGGTAACAATTTTGCCGCAATAAATACAAACCCGGACATAAGGTATTTATATATGCTTCTTCCTGATCATCATCAGACCATCCCTGATGGTTAGCAACATGTTTTCAACCCGCTCATCCTGCTGAACAAAATCATTAAATTCTGCTATTCCGGCTGTTTCTTTGTCATGGTCCTTTTTCATCACCTGTCCGCTCCAGAAAGCATTGTCAGCCAGGATGAAACCACCGGGTTTCACTTTGTCAAAAACAAGCTGGTAATAATTCAAATAGTTTTCCTTATCCGCATCAATAAATACCAGGTCGAAGGTTTCATTCAGGCCGGGGATGATGTGGATGGCATTCCCAAAATGGGTAATAATCTTATTTTTCAAACCTGATTCTTCAAAATACTTTTTAAAGATATCCTCCATTTCCTGATCCAGGTCGATGGTGTGCACACATCCCCCTTCTTTGAGCCCCTGTGCCAGGCAAATGGCAGAATAACCGGTAAATGTGCCGATTTCAAGAACCCTGGAAGGATGCAGCATACAGCTGATCATTTCCAGGAATTTACCCTGGTAATGCCCCGATAACATCCGCGGATAAATGGTTTTGAGGTGGGTTTCGCGGTTAAGGCCCGAAAGCATTTCTGATTCCGGCTTAGTATGTTCTTCAGCATATTGCTGAAATTCGTCTTTAATCATGTTTGCTGTTGTTAGATTGATAAATGAGTGTGCTGATCATCGCCGGATCAAAAATATCATTGGCTACTTCAAGTAATTCTGCTGCAGTGATGGCTTCGATCCTTCCGGCAATATCCTTAAAACTTTCAATCCGGTTCAGGTGCAGATAAGATTTCCCGGCCGCCAGCATGCGGTTCTGGTTGGATTCGAGGGCAATGGCCATTTGTCCGATGATCTGCTGCTTGGCCCGCATCAGTTGTAAGGTACCCAGTTTCTTTTCCCTCAACTTCCTCAGTTCCTGATGCACCAGGCTGATCGTCCTTTCCAGGTAACCTTTGTCGGTACCCAGGTAAATACAGAACACGCCCGTATCGGAATAAGACAAATACTGGGAATCGATCATATAAGTAAAGCCGTATTTTTCGCGGATGGCCAGGTTCAGCCTGGAGTTCATTCCCGGTCCTCCCAGCAGGTTGTTCAGCAGAACAAGATCCAGCCGACGGGGATCGTCATGGGCATAAGCCAGGTTCCCGATGCATCCATGTGAAAGAAAAGTGGTCCTTTGCTCCTTCCTCGTGGCAGGCACATAATTTTCGAAAGCTTTTCTTTGTTTTCCGGAAACTTTCGCCTGCAATCCTGAAAAATGGGTTTCCGCAAGTTTCACCAGCTTATCAATGGGAATATTGCCAACCGATGCAATCAGCATTCGCCTGGTATGATAATGATTCTCTACAAACAACAATATTTTGGCCCTGTTGATGGCCTGCACCTCTTCGGGAGTTCCCAGTATATTTTTACCCAGCGGATGTCCGTCAAAAAGCAGGCTCTCGAACTCATCGTAGATCTCTTCCGAGGGAGTGTCCTTATAATGATTGATTTCATCGATCACCACATCTCTTTCCTTGCTGATCTCCTTTTCAGGAAAAGTGGAGTTGATCACAATGTCAGCCACCAATTCAATTGCCCGCTCATAATAGCGGTTCAGAAAAGAATTGAAAACTACGGTCTCCTCTTTCGTGGTGTATGCATTCAGGTCACCCCCAACATTTTCCATGCGGCTCAGGATGTGGAAGGCCTTCCGTTTTTTGGTCCCTTTAAATATCACATGCTCAATAAAGTGAGCAATCCCATTCTCCTCATCACTTTCATCACGTGTCCCTGCATTCAGCATCCATGCCAGGTGGGAAACTTCCGTTTTCACCTCCCGGTGGATAAGGCGGATGCCGTTGCTCAGTATGTGTTCTTTGTATTCCATCAGTATGCAAAATGGCGACAAAGATAAGAGAAATACGGTGCAAGCTGAAATCAATATTATTGCGATTATCTTTCCTCGAAATAGAGCCAGAACAATGGATGGTTTGCCAAAAAATTCCCGTTCTCATCTTTTCGCTCCAGCACCGGCGCAATGCCAATCACTTCCTTTTCTATGCCATTTTTCTTTTCGTTAAAATACCATCTTTCCAGGAACCTGATCTTCGTAATATTCTTTTTTCAAGAGAGGTGGTGATCATGGTATCGTAGGTCTCAAAGGGCGGTTCGGTGCGCATAAGCGCCTGATAGATCGTATCCACACCGATGTTCCTGACCTCCTCAGGACTCAGGGCTTTGTCGAAATAATCATACACTTGCATCTCGCCACTTTCTGCCACGTCGAAGATCCATTCCAGCAGATCTTCCCGCTGGGGACCCGGCAGGTTTTCGATCCACCAGTCATAATCCGGATTGGGATTTTTGATGAAAACATCATACTGCATTTTTTCGGCAATCAGCTGGCGCGCATCCTGTTTTTGCCGGTTCTGGCATGAAAACATGATGGAAACTGCAAGCAAAAGCAAAGGGGCTGTTTTCGGAATTCTCATGATATTCAATATTTATCTTGAGATAAAGATACCAAAAATGTAAATTTGTAGGTATGAGGATGGGGATAATTTTATTGTATATGATGAGCTTTTTGCAGGGAACTGCCCAGGTAATCCCTGCCGGAAGACTCGTGGACTGGACCCGGGCAGGTTATCCGGCTCCCATTCCCGATCCATCGCTTGTGCTTGATGCAACCGACTTTGGAGCTGTTGGCGACAGCCTCACAGATAATGCTCAGGCTCTTGCCAGTGCCATTGACTACCTGGACGGGAAAAGGGGTGTTGTTTTTTTCCCCCCCGGGCAGTACATTTTCAATTCTCCGGTTAACCTCAACGACAGCCTGGTTATACGGGGAACATCATCGGATCAGACGCATTTTATTTTCGACCTCGACGGTGCTGCTGAGAATTGCTTTAACATCAGCCGGTCACAAAGTGAAGAATTCGTTGAAGTTTCGGAAGGATTCGAAAAAGGGTCAAAAAAACTGATCGTTGAAGACCCGGATCATTTTCAGGCAAACACTTATGCTGAAATCCGTCAGGAAAACGGAGAATGGGACACAGAGCCAATTTCATGGGCCGCATATTCAGTGGGACAGATCCTTTTTATTGAAGACATTATCGGTGATACCCTGCTGCTCAAAAATGCTCTTCGGATCGATTATGAAGATGAACTTGACCCTGAAATCCGGCCACTGGATATTATCAGAGAAACCGGGATAGAGTGCTTTAAAATAACGCGGGCTGATAATACGGTACAGGGCGTGGGCTACAATTTTTACCTTGCTTTTGCTGTAAATTGCTGGATAAGGGGGATTGAAAGTCATTACAGTGTCGGCAGCCACATCTACCTGACACAATCCAGCGGGATCGGAATATCCGGATGTTATATTCATGATGCTTATGCTTACGATGGATCTGGAACCCGTGGTTATGGGATCACGCTCAATATGCACAGCGGCGGATGCCTGATCGAGAACAACATCCTGAGGCGGCTGCGTCATGCCATGATGGTGAAGACCGGGGCCAATGGAAATGTATTCGCATACAATTATTCTATCGAACCCATGCGCAGCGAACCCATTCATGATTTTTCCGGGGATATTTCCCTGCACGGCCATTATGCCTTTGCCAATCTCTTTGAGGGAAACATCGTACAAAACATCATCATCGATCACTACTGGGGCCCTCCGGACCCTGGAACACATGTTTCAGGAACCGCGCCGAACTTTATGGTATCATAATGACCAGCTCGGATACCACCGAAACAAACGTACAGAATTTTGTTGGAAATGAAGTTAACAATACCAATGTTTTGTATGGCAATTATATACTGACAGGAGAAGATCAGTTCGAGTATGGCAATAATATCAGGGGAACGATCGTACCCCCGGGAACTTTTGACCTGCCCGATTCCTCCTATTACAGGAGTGATGTGCCGCCTTACTGGGACATCAGCGATCCATGGCCTCCCATCGGTGTGCCTCACGACACAAATGAATACAACATACCGGCAAAAGAACGCTATTTGCATGGCTGGACCAAAACCGTTTGTTCGGATAGTCTGTATACCGGATCAACAGCATATACAAAGTACGGCAACATACGCGTCTATCCCAATCCGGGGAGTGGAACTGTTTTCATCCAGTCTGATGGATCTGTCAGGGAGATCCGCCTGGTCAATTTGCAGGGACAACTTCTTTATTCTGAACAAACTGCGGGCAAAAAGATACAGCTTGACCCGGAGCTGCCCCCGGGGATCTATATTCTGCAATTGAATACAGCCAGCGGCATGTGCAGTTTAAAATTCATCCTTAAGAAATGAATAAAAAGATCACAAAGCCAACACTGCTGATCAGGAAAGATATCTGCCTGAGGAACATCTGCAAGATGTCGGAAAAGGCTGCAAAGAACGGATTGATGTTCAGGCCACATTTTAAAACTCATCAATCGGCAGAGGTGGGCAACTGGTTTAAAGGTTTCGGGGTGGACCGGATCACCGTTTCCTCGGTTTCCATGGCCCGCTATTTTGCAGATCATGGCTGGCAGGATATATTGATTGCCTTTCCGCTGAATGTACTGGAGATAGAGGAGATAAATGAACTGGCTGAACAGCTCAGCCTGTCTGTGCTGATCGAATCAACAAACACCCTGGATATCCTTGAAGAAAACCTCAAGCACAATTGTAATTTTTACATAAAGATAGATACCGGATACCACAGGACGGGGATGGATTCGCATAATTACGCCGGCATCCGCGAGTTACTGGATAAATCGATGCATAATCCCCGGCTCAAATTTTCAGGTTTCCTGATACATGCCGGCAATACCTACGAAGCAAAGAATGTTGAGGAAATAAAGGCAATCCATGATGACAGCCTTTACAAGCTCAGCAAACTGAAGAAAGAGTTTTCAGAGAATTACCCTGACCTCATCCTCAGCATCGGTGACACACCTTCCTGCAGCCTGATGAATGATTTTGAAGGCATTGATGAGATCCGGCCAGGGAATTTCGTTTTTTACGATCTCATGCAATACAGGCTGGGAGCCTGCAAACTGGAAGATATTGCAGTCGCTATTGTCTGCCCGGTTGTTGCCAGGCACCCCGAACGTCAGGAGATCATTATCTATGGCGGTGCGGTACATCTTTCCAAAGATTCGCTGCAGCAGCCCGATGGATCGCTGGACTTTGGAGCAATTGCCATGTTCGATGATCAGGGCTGGGAGCAGGTATCAGAGGATTCTTACCTGAGGAAACTTTCACAGGAACATGGCGTCATTCGTTGTAGCAGGGATCAATTCGAATTGATCGGGATCGGTGATCTGCTTGCAGTCATTCCGGTGCATTCATGCCTCAGCATGAACCTCATGCGGTCTAATTATAACATCATTGAATAGTAATCCGGGATCTATATATTGAAGCTCAGGCCGCTTGCCAGGCCGATTCTCAGAACCAGGATGATAATCACCAGCAGCACCAGATAATTATAATTGATAAAAGCTTTAAAATTATCACCCCTGAAGGAGATCTGTGTGATGCTTTTTACATTGATAAACATGGCAATCACAAAGAGAAACAGGAAGGCCATGATGTACATATCAAAATACTGGAATATAGCAATATTGGGAGCTTTGTATAAAATGATAAAAATATAGCCCAGAATTACTGGCCAGAGAACCTGGTTCAGCAGGAAAGATTTTCTTGCTGCATTTTCAAGCTCCTGGTAATAGAGGTTGGCAGTGTAATAAATATTCTTTGTGGAACGATATCCCAGAAAAAATAAGATCAAAAGTGCCACAAGTGCGATAAGGATACGGTAGGCCATCGACAGTTGAACCGTTTCAAAAGCAACGCCGGGACCAAAATAGAAAAATGCCCCAATGATCATATTTCCGAAAAACCATGTATAGGAAATGATATAAACCCACAGGTAAAAAAGTTTTACCCGTGATTGATCCTCTTTGCTTTTCCGGTAAAATATCTCAAATACAATCCCGCTGAGCAATGTAATGAAAGGCCCGATCAGGTATACAGTAAAAATTGAGCGGGTCGTCCAGTCTCCTGATACATCAAAACCATAATAGTATAATGTTGCATCAAATCCCATGATCAAGGCAAGGAATATTGAAAATAAATTGTTCAGATAGATCACAAAAAAATAGGACAGAAGGAAAAATACCAGGGAGTTAACAAGAACCGCCGAGCTGTTTTTTTGTTGTACTGCTATTGTCATATCCTGAAAATTTTAAAATGCGAAAACAATAAAATAAAAGTTTTAAAATCAATTATTAACAGATTTGAAAAAATCAGAACCAAATTACATTATTTTACATGCTAATACAAATTTTTAACAAATAAAAGATTCATTCAATTAAAGATCAATTACTTTTGATTTTTGTGTATCAATCCAATTTTTTTCTTCCCGTCGATCTCCACCAGGATGGCTTTATCAAATCGAATATGTTTGATCTGTTCATCCTCATAATAGGCAGGCTGCCGGTTGAGGTACTCCACATCGAAATGGCCCTGCCTGACCATGGAATTAACCGTCAGGTAGCCCACACGGAAGGAGGTCAGGTTCTGGAAAAAGTGAGTGCCCTGGCTTGGGTCGATATGATAACCTTCCAGGCCGGATTCCACAATGATCCTGGCCATGCTGATCTGTGCCCATCTCACCGGGATACCCAGCCAGGGATCTGACGAGCCCCACCGGCCCGGCCCGATCAGTATATAATTCCGCTGTTCATCAATAAATTTTTCATTCAATTTACCGATCCTGTCAGCAACCTCCGGATTTTTAGCAGGATCGAATTTATCCGGTTTGATATAAACAATATCCCGGATGCCCTTGATTATTCCGTTCCCCAGGGCCGATTCAGAATAAATGATGCACTTTTTGGGGGATACCTTTGAGAGGTCTTTGCTGATGGTCTGGTTGTTTTCCACGATGGGCCGGATCTGCAATAAATTGAAAATTTTAGGTTCTCCCTTCCTGCGATTCAGCTCCACTGCAAATTCAATCTCAACCGGCTTGGCCATTTCCTGCTGACCGACCCTCAGGATGTTTGATATGATGTCTGCCAGGGGGAATGTGTTATACTTCAGGATATTTGAAAAAGTGATCAGCCGTTTTCCCTCATACTGGATACCATCGCGTATTACATCATTCTGGTAATCATATGTGGAAGCGATGTAACGCAGGGCCCCATCTTTCTCGGCCTCTTTCACACGCAATTTCTGCAAGTTTATGCTGTCATCGATATTTGGAGTAAAGGTATCTGCTTTCAGGTCAAGGGCAAAGAATTTTCGCTGGGTTTCCTTCAAGGCCATTGCAGGAGATGATGTTTGCAGTATTTTTTCAGGATATCTGGGAGAAAAACGCAGGGTCACTCCGCCATCAACAATATACTTACCCAGGCCCATGGCAATACTGGCAATACCGTCTTCGGATTTTTCAGGTTCTATGGGATAAAAATTTACCGATCTGGCCACTCCGGAGAAAGTGGGATAGAAACGTTCGCCGTATTTTTTACCGCAGACTTCCTGCAATATGATGGCCATCTTTTCCTCGTCGATCACATTGGCCGTTGCTGCCATATAGGCTTTGCTTTCGCGGAAAAAAGCAGAAGCATACACGCTCTTGATGGCATTGCTGAGGTTCTCGATCATCATCCGCTCATCATTCCGGATACTCGGGATCATATATGTTGAATAGATCCCTGCAAAGGGCTGGTAATGGCTGTCCTCCAGCAAACTTGAAGAACGGATGGCAATTGGGTTGCGAACAACCGAAATAAATGTATAAAGGTCCTCATGGATCCTGAAAGGCAGCCGCGCTTCGGTAAATCTTTCCAGGATCTCCTTGTCGGTCATATCTGAGAGCGTCACCTTGTATAGGTTATTGTCTTCCATGAATTCATCGAAGACATCGGTACAGAGCACCACCGTACGCGGGATGGTGATGACCACATTCTCGTATTTGTCGAACAGGCGGTTCCTTTTAATCAGGGAATCCAGGAATGCCAGCCCCCGGGCCTTACCCCCGATGGAGCCATCCCGATCCTGCTGAAAGTGAAATACTCATCGAAGCGGTCGCGGTTGAATTCGGCGATTACTCCCGGGCCTTGTTCAGGCGGAAACTGGCGATGGCATCAAACAGAAACCTTTTGATCTCGTCGAGGTCGGAAAAATCATCGGGGGTGAGGCCTTTGAAAATTTCTGCCAGGGGGAACAGTGCACGGGCCCGCAGCCATTTCGAAAAATGATTCCTTACAATGTGGTATTGCAGGCTTTCATCCGGTACCTGGAAGACCATTTCCTGCAAAGCTTTCAGGTCTTCTGCCCGGGCGATCTCCTTGCCGGTTTCGGGGTTCTCGAAAATAAAATCCCCGAAGGCAAAGTATTCCCGGATAAAATTCCTCAGTTCGATGGAGAGGGTCTTGGAATTCTTATTGATGAAACCTACGCCAAGCTTTTTGGCAAATTTGGCATTTTCCGTATCGGACGACTGCAGCAGGATGGGCATCCACTTATCATCCACTTTGATCCGTTCGGCCAGTTTGTAGCCCGCAAGCTTGTCCTTCTTTCCATCCCTTTTGTAAGAAAGGTCAGAAATAACGCCCAGCAGGTTTTTCTTGTATTTTTCATAAAAAGTAATGGCTTCCTCGTAATTGGTGGCCAGCAAGATCTTGGGCCTTCCACGCATCCTGAGCATCTTCTGGTGTTCGTTCAGGCCCTCGGTCATAAAGGTCTTGCTCTGCTTGAAGATGATCTTATACATATTGGGCAGGTAGCTGGAATAAAAGCGGATGGAGTCCTCCACCAGGATGATCACCTGCACGCCCACTTCGCGCACATCGTATTCCACGTTCATCTTGTCCTCGATCAGCTTGATGATGGCCAGCAGTATATCGGCATTACCCAGCCAGCTGAAAATGTAATCGATGGCACTGAAGTCTTCCTGGCTTAACTTAACGGACACCTCCCTGGAAAAGGTGTAAGCACGACGATGGGAACATCGGAATGATTGGCCTTGATGTTTTTGGCCAGCTCGAATGTATCTTTCTCATCGGCGCTTAGCATGGTGATGACCAGATCAATACTTCCCTCTTCCAGCATCTCAAAAGCCTTCTGTTCGGTATGGGCGATCATGAACTGTGGCGGGTAACGCAGGTTGAGGGAAACATATTCGTTGAAGATCTGTTCGTCGATGCGGCCGTCATCTTCCAGTGCAAAGGCATCGTAGGCGCTTGAGATCAGCAATACATGGTAGATCCTCTTTTTCATGAGAATGTTGAAAGAAGTATCGCTGAAATAGAACTTCTTGGCATTGATCGAAAATTTCTTGTTCTCCTGCTCCATCATCGTGACAATTATAATACAAATGTACTGAATTGTGGGCAAGATGAAATATACTTTGAACTTTGCAAGATTCTGTATAAACAGCTCATTGGATCATATGAATCTGTAATAAGGCGAAGTACTAAGGCGAAGTCATCCGATTCACTAATACAGCATTACCTTTAACTGATCCGAAGATGCCTTTGCCTGAATAAAGCTTTGTTTAAAGACTTGATAATATTAACTTTAGACTGAGTAAAAATAAGTGTTCACAGACTATTCATAAAAAATTATCGTTATTTTTACATCACTTATTCAACTAACTCATAAAACTAAAATTGCTATGGTTGCACTCATAATTTTAGGAGTGATTGTTCTGAGCAGCCTTATCTATTTAGGGAAGGCGATCAAGAATGCTCCGGTCATTGATGAATTTGATGACTAAAGGCCGGGGTCAGGGAACTTCATAAATTTTAGGTGAGAACAAAAACGCCTCTTTCATTGAAAAAGAGGCGTTTTTTTTCGGTGAATAGGTTAAGCTTACACTGATAATTAATACCAATGGGCTGCATTACGCCAGGGATCCTTCCTCGCATAGAATAGTGGGTAAGAGGGCTTTGGGAGGTGCGCTTTGCGCACCCCCCAAAGCCCATAGCCGTCAATTTAAGGATTGTCAATATTGATTATCAACAAGTTAATGTTGAAAAATAATAGCTATTAATAATTGAACTAAAAGATGACTTCAATAAGATTGCAAAGCAACCAAACTTAAGCAATCATGAAGCCATCAATTAGTTCAGAAGAAGCTAAAATAGTAAAAAGAATCATAAGTCTGTTTAATAAAAACGAAATAGAGGAGATTGCACGCAACACAGGATTTGTTAGTCGACAAAGGAAGCTTACGGGATTTACTTTTATGCTGTTAATGATTTTCGAGATCAGAAAAACAAATATTGAAAGTTTGAATGAGCTTAGTATAAAATTGGAGAGTGAAGGAGTGCTCATTAGCAAGCAAGGTATTGATAATCGCTTCAATGAGTCTGCCGTAGAGTTTATGAAAAAATTGACGTGCAATGTTCTATCGAGAAAATTAGACAGGGATGAGCTATTGGAAAATGCAGTATTTTTTAACAGGATAATAGTTAAAGATTCAACAGTGTTTCAGTTACCTGCAGAATATTCAGAAAAGTATAAGGGTTCAGGAGGCGGGGCATCTGAAGCAGGTATAAAACTACAGTATGAATATAATTTAAAAGCAAATACTGGATTAGACATAGAATTGCAATCGTCATGCGTACCAGACATCAAGAGTAAACTGCAAAACATTCAACCCAAAGACCTAAGAATAGAAGACTTAGGTTATTTCAAATTAAAACGCTTTGATGAAATAATAAATAGCAAAGCTTACTTCTTATCCAGGTTGAAGTATAGTATATCGGTATTTAGCAAAGATGATGACCAATACAAACGGATTAATATAGACAAACTTGTCAATAAGATGAAGGTAGGTGAAAAGTTAGAACTGCAAGTTTATCTTGGGCAAAAGAAAAGCTTCCTGTGCGATTGATCCTTGAACGGGTACCGGATGAGGTTGCAGCAGAAAAGAGAAGAAAACTAAAAACCGATAAACAGAATAAAAGAAAAAATATAAGTAAAGAACGTTTGGCTTTTTGTGATGTGAATGCATACATCACAAATGCAGATCAAGATGTTCTGCCAACTGAATTAATTCGTTCGGTTTATCTCTTAGATGGCAAATTGAGATCATCTTCAAAACATGGAAATCAACATTTAACCTGGATAAAGTAAAACAAATGAAAATACGGCGGTTTGAAGCGGGAAGGCATCAAATATAAAAACCAAATACATAATAGACTGAATAGTTTCTTTGTTGTAAAAATTTTCTTTTTCAAATTTTGCTAATTTTTTAAATGCAGGAATCTAAAAGTAAAATTAACGATCTCTTAACATAAATAATTTGGATGACCATTTTTTTTGTTTATTTTTGAGTAAACAATCAAAACCATTAAATTTATGAAAAAACTTATCATTTCAATTGCATTTGTAATGTTTTCGATTATTTAATTTGCTGAAGATCCAATTTTTACTTTTCATATTCCAGGTGAAAGAAACTGGTGGAATGATTCGCTTTGGGAATCACCATATTGAATGTGTTCCTCCATATCATTGGACTTGCATATCTATTATGGTTTATGAAAACAGAATATATTGGTGGTGCCCTCAACAAGGAGATGGACCAGCAGGCCCTTCCGGGTGGGGGTCAGACTATGATGTTGATGAATCAGATCCCTCTTCTACTTTGGTTACTATTTATCCCGAATAAGTAATAAGAGTGTTTTTATTAAAGGTTTTAGAGGGTGGATGTCTAATGTGTTTATTGTAAAACAGGTTTTCCAGAGAATAGATTATGTTCCTTTGATTGGTCTTCGTTTAACTCGAATTAGAGCAAATAGTCATTATTCACTTAGGCATTCGCTTTCTTATAGATAAATTTAGTTGACTATGAAACATTATTGTTTATTATTTTATATTGCATTTATAGCAATTCAATCAAATGCACAAACTTGCTTGGTTAACGTTGATACAGATGATTGTAAAAGTTGCTTTGTTTCTTATTCATATTTAAGCAAAGTAAATCCGGAATTAAATACCACTTTTGTTTTCAGGGGGAAAGATAGCGTTACCTACACAAAGACCTTATCAAAATTTTTTCCGAGTTTTGTAGAAAAGTTTAACGTTATTATCAGTGACTCTCTTTATTATAAATTAAACAGGAACAATAGTGCGAATGTTTGGATTGATCACTCAGATTCTATTGTCTTTATCTGTAATATAAAAGACTTAGGTTATAATATTAATAAAATAAATGATTACACAAATGTAAAGCCCAAATTATTAAAATATAGTAACGAAGACATTGTTTTTGGTCATGGGTGTCAGGTTATTATTGGAGGTGAACGTATTCTTATTCATGATAAACGCTTCAATGAGTTCTATTATGTTGATACATTGGACAAAGAGAATGAGTTTAAAAAATCAAAATTGTGTAGTTATTCTTTTAGCGATATATTAAATGTTTACAAAATGTGCATGGATTTGAGTGTTATATCAGCACCAGATTTCGAAAATGCTTTAAGACAATTAGAGCAAACCAATTACAGTATGATGGAATTTAAAGGTTTCCAATTGGATGGTAGTTATATATATATTAATATTGCATTGGCTTTTCCAATAAAAGTAGACTCGGGGTTCAATGTTATGAGTGACAATAAATTATTGATAGTAGAAAAGGACACAATACAACAAATTATTGATTTACCTGAAAAAATTTATAATGATTCATATTATGTTGTAGGAAATGATTTGTTTATTAACGAAGACCAATACTTATTCTCTGTAAAAAAAATAAATGACAGGGAAAAGGATAAGAATAAGTTAGCAATGTACGCAATTTTCAATCAAATCAATAATAATTTAGAATTCGTTGATTTTGTTAATTATTGTATACCTGAGATATATGTTGACAATGAACTATATTATAATTCACTTCAACAAAAAATAAATTTCCCTTTTATAAACACAATATTCTCCTCAGAAATTTATAATATTAAAAATAATACTTCATTTAATTTTTTAGAAAAGAACCATCTCGTGATTGATATGTATAATCGAAAAACTAATTTTGATTATATAATTCATGATATATATAGCTCAGAGGACCATATTTACGTATTGTTATACACGAGTAATGGTTCCTACAGGATGGTTGTTCTTGATCAAACAGGTAATTATAATTATTCTTTCAACATAGATATATCACCGTATAGTCAAAATTTAAATTCTTTCATTTCTTTTATAGATAATTATACTCTCGCATTCATTGCTAATAATAAAGAGCTTGTAATTTTGAATTTTGAGCCTAAAAACTTTATTTCAAACTATTAAACCAGTTTGCTTTTTTCGGGCAATATAATAGAACAACTAAATGAGAAAAACCGCCTCCTCCGCGTTCTATCCCTTCATCCTTTGTTCAAAATCCTTCTCAAAATATGCATTCACGCTGTCGCAACCATAGTTGAACATACGGTTGTTGTTGTCGTTGCGCGTGTATTCGAAAACATAGGATATCTCGCTGTCTTTGCCATCCAGCAGGGAGAATGCCTCCATCCGGACATCAGCTACATCTTTCTTCACCTTTGATCCCAGCTTTTTCAGCACATTGCCGGTCTGCTGGTAATTGAGGTCCTTTACTTTAGGTTCAAAGACTGCATCAAACTCCTGGATAACCTGCAGGGTGTTGGAGTAGCTTCCGCCGGATTCAATGGGGAAAGAGGCCGGCAGGATGAGATCCGCCATTTTGGCTGTTTCCGTCATGAAGTAATCCTGCACCACCACGAAATCAGCCACCGACAACCAGCCGCTTACCTGTACTTTGTTGTTGGCGGTGCCCATGGGATCTTCCCCGAAAATGAAAATATTTTTCAGCTTGCCTTTTTCCAGCAGGCTGTAAAGATTCTCATTTACCTTTTCAGGAAGCTTGTCAGTGCCCCAGGCCTTTTGCAGTTTTTCCGCAAATTCTTTGTTGTTGATGTCCTGCAGACCAACACCGAATTTGGGATCAATACCCATGTCGAATAGGCCCTGGGAGTTGTTCTTTTCTTTCAGGGCGATCAGGCCGCTGGAAGTTTTTCCGATCTTTCCGGTGATCATGCAGAGGTTGAACAATTCATCCGAGGCATTGCTGGAGATCTCTTTTTCGGAGAACACGATGATGGCATTCATCTCCTTGTTATAGCGCTTGGCGAATTCGATGACCTGGTCCATGAAAGGAACCCCGGACTTTTCAACCAGATCCACGAAATTCTCTTTCATCAGGTTTTGCTTGTATTCCTCAAATCCCTGGCATCGGTCCTTGATGAACATACCATTGTGAAAATTATTGGCCACCAGATAATAATTCACCGCCTTGATGAAATGATAATAAGATTTCACCGGAAGCACATTATCCACCTTGTGTTTCATGGTGCTGTCCTCGTGTTCGCTGACAAGTTCTACCGGGATGCCTTTTTTATACTGGGCATTATTGATCATGTAACCCACCACCGGATTATCCATATTGATCTCTGATCCGACCAGAAAGATCCTGGATGCCCCGTTCATCTCCTCAAATGGCATATTGGATTTTGCGTTCAGGGCATAACCCTTGCCGCGGTTCAGGTAATGGAAACTGGAAACATTGTTGGTTTTCACCGCAGCACGGGCCAGTTTCTGCACCAGATACATTTCTTCGTTGGTGAGCCGTGCGCCGGCAAAGAAAGCATTTTCATCCGCATCGGTCTTTCCGATCTTTTCGGCAATCAGTTCATAGGCTTTCTTGAAAGAGATCTCTGAGAATTTCCCGTTGGTCTTCAACAATGGCCTGGTCAGCCTGGAAGTATCATTCAGGTAGTTATAACCGAATTTAGGATACTTGCACAGGTTGCCGTCCTTGTTGATGCGGCCTTTTTGGCCGGTTACCCGGTGGACGAATTCGTTTTTGTGATTGAGTGTGATCTCACAACCCACCGAGCAATAATTACAGATCGTACCGGTTTGATCCAGTTTTACCGGTCCCGGCTTGAAGATCACATTTTCGGTAATGGCACCCGTTGGACAGGTGGAAATACATAATCCGCAGGTTTCGCAAGTGGTATCCATCAGACTTTCACCCATGCTGGGAGCCACAAAAGTGTCGTATCCGCGGTTCACCAGACCGAGGGCTTTGGCCCCGACCACTTCGTCGCATATTCTTACACACCTTGAACAGAGAATACATTTATTGTTGTCGATTTCTATATAAGGATGCCTGAAGTCGACTTCGTACTCTTTGTATTCCCCGGCCAGCGCTGACTGGTCAGCATGGTATTGGGTAGAGAATTTTTTCAGGTCGCAGGTAAACAATTCCGTACATCCGCATTCCAGGCAGCGCTGGGTTTCTTGTTTTGCAACATCTTCACCTGTATAACCCAGTTCAACTTCTTTAAAATTAAGCCGGTCCTTCGGATCGAGGGTCGGCATTTCTTCCCTTTTCTGCTCCAGGAAGAAGCCTTTGTAATCTTCCTGCACCTGCTCCCTGAAGTTTGCTTTTTTGCTAAGGAACTCTTTGGGCATGGGCTTTACTTCCTCCCCTTTCAGGAAAAGGTTACAGCTGTGCGAAGCCACTCTGGCCTGACCGATCGCCTGGATCAGGGTAGCCGGGCCGGTAACGCCATCACCGCAGGCAAAGACAGAATCCACGCCGGTTTGCAGGGTTTCTGCCTTGGCATCGATGTCTCCCCAGCGATTGAGCTTCAGTTCTCCTTTGTTAGAATATTTGTTAAGGTTCTCAACAAATTCCGCCTGGGTTTTCTGCCCGATAGCTGCCAGGATGTAATCCACTTCCAGGTCAAATTCCGATCCTTCAACAGGAACAGGACGTCTTCTGCCGGATGCATCCGGTTCACCCAGTTCCATTTTCAGGCAGGTTACCGATTTCACTTTCCCGTCTTTGTCCTTATTCACTTTGGAGGGATTTGTGAGGAAGAGGTATTCCACTCCCTCCAGCTTGGATTCATGGATCTCGATGGGGTTGGCAGGCATTTCTTTTTCAGTACGCCGGTAGATCACATACACCTTTTCGGCACTGCAGCGCATGGAAGTCCGGCAGCAGTCCATGGCGGTATTACCACCCCCGACCACAGCGACTTTCTTTCCGGAGAAATCCATGGGTTTGCCCGAAAGTTGCATTTCTTTGAGGAAGTCGATACCGGAGAAGACATTTTCCGCATCCTCGCCTTCACAACCGATCAGGGTACCTTTCTGGGAACCGATGGCCAAAATGGTGGCATCATATTTTTCCGAAAGCTCTTTGTAAGTAATATCTTTTCCGAATTTGGAGTTGTAAGCAATATTCACACCCAATTCGGTAATATTGTCAACCTCTTTTTGCAGAATATCGTTGGGCAGGCGATATTCCGGAATACCATACCTGAGCCATCCTCCGGCATGCGGGGCCGCTTCAAAAATATCCACCTGGTGTCCTTCTTTTTGCAGGAAGAAAGCGGCGGACAGGCCTCCGGGACCGGCGCCGATCACAGCTACCTTTTTTCCTGTTTTGGGTTTCAGTTCAGGCTTCCATTTATTTTGGGATTCGAGGTCGTAATCAGCGGCAAACCTTTTCAGGTAGTCGATACCCACGGGTGCACCTTCATCCAAAAGGTTTCTGCGGCAGGCTACTTCACAGGGCCTTACACAAACCCTCCCGCAAATGGCCGGCAGGGGGTTGGTCTCCTTGATCAGGGCCACGGCTTCGTTGTACTGCCCTTTGTCGATCAATGAAATGTATCCCTGCACATCCACCCCTGCCGGACAGGTTTCCTTGCAGGGCCCGATACAATCGGCATAGTGATTGCTCACCAGCAGGTCAAGAGCGGTTTTCCTGGATTTTGCCACTCTTTCGTTATGGGTCTCTATCTTCATCCCTTCCATCACTTTCGTGGAACAGGAGGGCTGCAGTCCGCGCATCCCTTCCACTTCCACCACGCAAACAAAGCAGGAAGTGTAAGGATCCAGACGTGGATCATCACAGAGGGTTGGTATTTCTATATCGCTCCGGCGGCATAATGCCAGAATGGTTTCCCCTTTATATGCCTGGGTAATTTTACCGTTTAATATAACATTCAGTCTTTCGCTCATTCCTCAAATCCTTTTAAATTATTATTACGAAAGCTTAATTGCATCGAATTTACACTTGCTGTAACAGGTACCGCACTGTATACAATCTTCCTGGCGGATGAAATGAACTTCCTTTCTTTCGCCATCAATACAGTTGGTCGGGCAATTCCTGGCACAGACCGTGCATCCCGTACACTTCTCAGGATCCACCTCATAGGTCAGCAGCTTTTTACAGACCTTGGCCGGGCATTTCTTATCCCGGATGTGTGCTTCGTATTCATCCCTGAAATATTTGATGGTGGTCAGAATGGGATTGGGTGCAGTTTGTCCGAGACCACAAAGGGAGTTATCCTTGATCTGGTAAGAAAGTTCTTCCAGTTTCTCGAGGTCGCCATCCTTGCCTTCACCTTGGCTGATACGAGTCAGGATCTCCAGCATTCGTTTGGTTCCTACGCGGCAAAAGGTGCATTTTCCGCAGCTTTCTTTCTGGGTAAAATCCAGGAAGAACTTGGCCACATCGATCATGCAGGTGGTTTCGTCCATCACTACCATACCGCCGGATCCCATGATGGCGCCTGTGGCATTCACCGAATCATAGTCCACAATGGTTTCTGAAAGATAGGAAGGGATGGTACCGCCAGAGGGGCCACCCATCTGGACCGCTTTAAATTCCTTATCGCCTTTGATTCCGCCTCCGAGTTTGAAGATCACATCGCGTATGCTCATGCCCATGGGCACTTCCACCAGCCCTGATCTTTTGATCTTTCCGGCAAGGGCAAAAACTTTCGTACCCCGGCTTTTGTCGGTTCCATATTTGCTGTAGGCGTCAGCCCCATGCTGAACAATCCACGGGATATTGGCCAGGGTTTCCACATTGTTGATGTTGGTCGGTTTTTTCCAGAGTCCCGATGATGCCGGGAAAGGAGGACGTTTGCGGGGCATGCCCCTTTGCCCTTCCACCGAAGCGATCAATGCAGTTTCCTCCCCGCAAACAAATGCTCCGGCTCCTTCCTTGATAAAGATATCAAAATTGAAGCCGTCGATGCCAAGGATGTTCTCTCCCAGATAAGCTTTTTCACGGGCTTGTTCGATGGCAATATTCAATCGTTTGATGGCCAGCGGGTATTCTGCACGGCAGTATATTACCCCGCCGGTAGCCTCAATGGCGTAAGCACCGATGATCATGCCTTCCAGCACCGAATGCGGGTCACCTTCCAGCACCGACCGATCCATGAATGCACCGGGGTCGCCCTCGTCAGCATTACAAATAATATATTTTTCGTCTGATTTATTATTGTTGGCAAACTTCCATTTCAAACCGGTTGGAAAACCGCCGCCACCACGGCCACGGAGGCCGGAATTGAGTACGGTCTGGATCACATCCAGCCGCGACATCTGCTGTCCGGCGATCATGCGCAGGGCACGGTATCCGTCACGGGCTTCATATTCCCGATCTTTTCCGGATCGATGTAGCCGCAATTCCGCAAAACGATCTTTACCTGATCTTCGTTAAAGAGTCATCCTCCGTTTTCACCAGGTCCGATTTCACAATATAATCCTTCACCGGATTATGCTGGTTTATATGCTTGTCGATCACCTCGATGGCCTTTTCTTCATCGATGTCGCCATAGAGGTATGAACCGCTTTCATCGATGATCTCGATCAGAGGTTCGCGATAACACATCCCGATGCAGGAGGTCTTCTTTAACTCAATGTTAAGATTCTCGGCTTTCTTTAAAGCAGCAATCTTATCAAAGACTTTTGCAGCACCCGCTGCGATCCCGCAGCTTCCCAACCCGACGATTACTTTTGGAGTTGATTCCATTTCTGTATTGTTTTCTTTTCAGTTACTCTCTTTAATTCTGATATTCTTCACGATCTTCACCGCTTGCTTACCGTCCAGTTTGCCATAGGTTTCACTGCCTATCATCATAACGGGAGCCAGTGAGCAACATCCCAGACAGGCAACCGATTCCAGGGTGAAAAGGCCGTCTTCGGTGGTTTCTCCGTCTTTTATGTTTAGAGCTTCTTCCAGGGCTTCGGTCACTTCATTGGCATTCTGCACATGGCAAGCTGTGCCATGGCATACTTTTACGATGTTTTTCCCAACGGGACTCAGCCTGAATTGCGCATAAAATGTTGCAACACCATACATTTCACTGAGATTAAGCCCTGTGGCTTTTGAGATCTTATCAAAAGCTCCCCTGGGTATATACCCGTATATATCCTGGGTGCCCTGGAGAAGCGGGATCAGCTTTCCTTTTTTTGTCCGGTATTTCTCGATCAATTCATCGATCAGGGCAAGATCGACTTCAGCTTCCTGAATAACTTCCTGTTTCTTACTTATTCTTGCAATACGCATCGCTCAACGCTTTAAATTAAGGGGGTAAAATTATAAAATGTTTCAACGGAAAGGGCTGGATTTGATAATTTAAAAGATGTCTAAATAGGGTAATAATCAGCACTTTAACCAATTAACGCACAGAATATTGTGATTTGATTAACAATGAGGCTTTTAACCCGGATAATTCCTAACCTAAAAGGTGAAACGCTGAATTATCCTGACGACTAAGAAAAGCTACCAATTTGATGCACTTCGTTTTCAAATTGCAAGCTTATCTATGCCGGGGTTAACCTGCATTATTTGAGTACATTAAGCTATTTTATAAATAATGCAGGTTAAGGACTTGATTTGGATATTTAAAAATCCCTAAATTTGTTTTAATAAAGATTAGCTAATACTTGAATTTTGGGTCTCCTCCGGGCCGGAATTCGAATACCATAAACCAGACCAGACAAGCCGAATGAATAAAGCTGAAACAATAAATACTGATAAAGGAAACACCGGCAGTCCAGGCCATCAGTTCTTATCCATTGAAAAACCAAACTTATGAGAAACATTATCAAAGATCTCTGGCTTGCAGTCGCGCTGATCCTGGGCGTATCAGCCATACTGTTATTGTCCGACCTGGAGCAGCGGCAAACCTCAGCTCCGGGCCCTGTGAAAGAATATCCCGGGATCGCGGTCATGCAGATATCCAGCACCTCCCTGCTGGACAAGCATGTGCAAGGCGTCCTGGACCGTTTGCAATCGGAAGGCTTTATTGCCTCCGATGAAAGTAACATCAGACAGTTCAACCCCCAGGCGGATATGAGTACGGCCAATGCCATTGCAAAAGATCTGGTAAACGGGCCCTATGATATAATCATCACTTCCAGCACGCTTGCCCTGCAAACCATCGCAAATGCCAATAAAAGCAGCCGAAAACCCCACATTTTCGGAGCAGTAACCGATCCCTACGGAGCAGGGGTTGGAATTACAGGACCGGCTCCGAATCATCATCCTGCATACATGAGTGGCATCGGGACCTTTCAGCCGGTTGAAAAAGCTTTCCGCGTCTTGAAAAAAATGAATCCGGGGATTGAAAAGGTGGGTGTTGTCTGGAACCCCGGTGAACAATGTTCAGAGGCCTGCCTGACAGAAGCGCGCATGATATGTGCCGAACTCGGCATCACACTGCTGGAGGCCATCGCAACAAATACATCGGAAGTTTCCGAAGCAGCCAGGTCACTGCTGGCCAAAGGCGCGGAAGCCATCTGGATTGGTGGAGATACCATTGCCACTGCATCTGCCGACATGATCGTTGATATCGCCCGGCAACATAATGTGCCTGTTATTACCAATGATCCCACCGATGTTGAAAAAGGGGCACTTTTTGGCCTGGGAGCAGATTATTACACGGTGGGCCTTTACACCGGCGACATGGCTGCAGAGGTGCTGAAGGGTAAAAGTCCTGCTGAATTCCCCATCAAGAATGTGGTACCTGAATTATTGAAGCTGAATGAGGAAACACTCAGCTGGCTGGGCAAGCCCTGGAGGCTGACAGATGAGATTCGGGAACTTTTGAAATTACAGGCGGAAGGGACCGGAATTAACGAAAGCATTGATTTTGCTGATAAAAAATATATAAAAAACGCCCCGTCAGATGAAGAGCTGCTGACAGCAGAGCACTTTACTAACCTGCATGAATATGCCGGCAGAAGCATGAAAATCGCCCTGATCAACCTGGTTCAAAACCTGGCCCTTGAAAATGCGATTGAGGGGGTGAGAGAGGGACTGGAAATAAGCGGCCTGGAGGAAGGCAAAGACTTTGAGATCAGAGAATATTGCGCCCAGGGAGAGATCGGACAGCTCTCGCAGATCCTGGGTGCAGCCCTGCAGGATAAACCTGATCTTGTGATCACAGTAACAACGCCGGCCTTTGTTGCCGCCGCCGGTAAAGTAAAAGATATACCCTTACTCTATACTGTGGCAAGCAATCCCTATAAAATAAAACTATTTGATGAAGGAGAACTGCCCCCGAATATCTGCGGCATTCACGACGATCCGCCTGTTGCAGAAGTTCTGGATATGGCCATGAAGCATAAGGAAGGCCTTAAAAAAGCCGGGATCATTTATGATGCTGCCCAGCCTAACTCCCTGTTATCAGTGGAAAAACTCAGGAAAGCCGGAAGGGAAAGGAATATTGAGATCCTTGAAGCAACAGCCTCAACTACCTCTGAACTGAGCATGGCAGCACAGTCCCTTTTACAACGGGGAGCCCAGGTCTTCATCCTTTCTGCCGATAACCTCGCTTATACGGGTTTCCCGGCCATTCTGAAAGTTGCCCGGTCGGCTTCCATTCCCATTTACAGCACGGAAAAAGAGCTTGTCGAACAGGGTGCCACCGGGGCCATCGGGGATGACTTTCATCACTGGGGCGTGGAATCAGGAAAAATGGCTGCAAAAGTGCTCTGCGGCCTGTCGCCTGAAAAACTGGGTATCCGGCCTACCAGCAAGCTTGTGATAATCGATCCGAAAAATTTAACAGCCGGAAGAGATCAACCTTATAAACTTCGTATTGTTCATTACAGCGAAACGGAATTTGCAGAAAGATGCCACGAAGGACTTGTGGACGGGATCATCAAAGCCGGACTGGTGGAGGGACAGGATTATGAATTAAAATCTTACAATGCCCAGGGGGATATGTCAACCCTTTCCAGCATCATGACCACCGTGAAGGCAGACCAGGTGGACCTGCTGTTGGTCATCTCCACACCCACGCTGCAGGCGGCTCTTCGCCAGGCAGGCCCAGAGACAAAGATCGTATTCACCGGTGTTGGGGATGGGGTGAAAGCCGGAGCTGGAAAATCAGAAACGGATCACCTGCCGAATGTAACCGGAATTTCAACCCGTTCGCCTTTCGCTGGAATGGCCAGGCTGATCAGCGAGATCATGCCGGAGGCCAAAAAGGTGGGAACCCTTTTCACCCCGGCAGAGATCAACAGCGTGCTGTATAAGGACTGGTTCAAAGATGCCCTGGCCGAACACGGTATTGAACTGGTTGCCATCCCGGTCAGCTCCAGTGCCGAAGTTTCCCAGTCAGCCAGTGAATTGTGCCGCCATGATATCCAGGCGGTGACACAGATCGTGGACAATCTTACCCGGCCCGGTTTTGCGCTCATTGCCCGCAGGGCAAATGACAATGATTTGCCGGTTTTTGCTTTCGACAGCGACCAGATGCGTGAAGGGGCATGCCTCTGCCTGGCAAGGGATTACTATGATGCAGGATTGGAAGCCGCCGAAAAAGCCATCAGGGTATTGCGGGGTGAAAATCCCGGGGATATCCCTTTCACTAACACCCAATCGGAAAAACTGATTTATAACGAAGCTTTGCTGGAGAAATTCGAACTCAGCATTCCGGATTCCTTCAAAGCAAAAGCCGAAAAAATGCGAGACTAAATGGAACTTCAAACAAAAAAAACAGGCAATGCCCTTGTTGTTTCAGCCAGGGGCCGCCTGGACGCCAACTGGTCGGATTATTTTACGGATGCCTTCCTGGGTTATATACGGCAGGGGGAACATGAACTGGTGGTGGATGCAAAGGAATTGCATTTTCTCAGCTCGGCCGGCATCCGCTCCCTGATCATGATCAACAAAGAACTCGCCAGGGTCAAAGGGAAGTTTATCATAATCAAAGCCAATGAATTTGTCAGATCAACTCTGGAAACAACCGGACTGGGAAGCTGGCTTATGAAGGAAGTAACAGATACAGCTTTTGATGAAAGCATTTCCAATAATGAACAGGCTGTTTCCGGCAATTATTTTAAGCTTCGTGAAGGAGCCTTCATGCAACTGAATTGTGAAAATACCTGGAAACCCTGGGAAGCAGTAAAAGAGGATCAGGTTAAAAAGATCAGTTTCAAGCCGGATTCATACGCCCTCGGTATCGGGAGCCCAATAAGCGGAGAAGTGACATCAGGTGTGAAATTTGGGGAATACCTGGCTGTTGGGGGAAACCTGGTATACCAGCCCCCCGAGGAAAGAAGCCATCCTGACTACCTGCTGCCCCTGGAAAATTTCACGCCCGCATTGCTCAGTATTCAAAGCCTGCTTTGCCAGGGGGAAATGGCCCACCTGTTGCGCTTCGCGCCAGAGGGTGATAAAACCTCATGCGGTATTGGAGAACTTGTGGCTCAGGCTTTACAATTATGTGATTCGGACATGGTGGCTTTTACCATACTGGCGGAGATCGACGGGCTGGTTGGCGCTGTTATGATCAAGTCGCCATCAGAGAATAAGACACTCGTATCCGGCCTATCCGGATATCAGGGACTGGATTTCTTTCTGCGGAGAGCCCTTATTCTCCGGTGAGGAAGCCCTGGTATTTGGAGTAGCCGTATATGATGCCACCACCGCCGGGAAAGAACTACTCAGCCAATTGCCATCCAGACCGGCGATTGCAGCCCATATGCATGCTGTTGTTTTTCCACACCAGCCCTTGCAAAACGGCAAACTGGAACTCAGGCAACAGATCAACAAATTCTTCAACGGCCCGCCGCCAAAAACCCTGATGCATCTGATCGAAGACAACAGGCCGGTTAGAGGACTGGGAGAAAGTACATTCATCCGGGGGGCCATGTGGTGCTCGCCCATTAAAAATACGGAGGAAGCATTATGAATCTGATCATCGGCGCTTTTACGATCGGCCTGATCCTGTCGCTGCTTTCGATGGGTATGCTCATCAGTTTCAGGATGATAAAATTTACAGATATTACGGTGGACGGATCATTTACCCTGGGGGCTTCCGTTACGGCGGTACTGATCATGTCGGGTTGGTCGCCCTGGCTGGCAAGCCTGGTAGCATTCCTGGGCGGGATGCTGGCCGGATCGCTTACGGGGGTGCTTTATACCCGTTTCAAGATCCAGGAGATCCTTGCCGGGATCCTCATGATGACGGCCCTGTATTCCATCAACCTCCGCATCATGGGGAGAAGCAATATTCCCTTGCTGGACACAAAAACGGTTTCGGAATTTCCCGAACAACTGCTGTTGAATTTTTCAAATGGCGGATCAAAGATCTCTGTTTTCGGCTGGCCGGTCTCCCTGATGGACCTTTCGGTTTTTATCAGCAGTATCCTGATATGTTCCCTGATCGCCTGGCTGCTTTACCGTTTCCTGTTAACCCATTTCGGCACTGCTCTGCGGGCGACCGGGAATAATAAGCAAATGGTGAGGGCACAGGGTGTGAACAACAATGCCATGGTGATCTTCAGCCTCGGTTTGTCGAACGGCCTGGTTGCTCTTTCGGGAGCCCTGCTGGCCCAGTATCAGGGTTTTGCCGATGTGCAGATGGGGATCGGCATGATGGTATGGGGACTTGCCAGTATCATCATCGGAGAAGCCCTTGTGGGGAAATCCAGTCTGGGGATCACCATCACGGGTGTGATCCTCGGCACCATACTCTTCAGGTTGTTGATTGCGATCGCGCTCAGATGGGGATTAAACCCCAACGACCTGAAGCTGGTAACCGCCATCTTTGTTTTTGCAGCTCTGGTGGCTCCGCAATTCTTCAGGAACATCCATAAAAGACTCTCTAAACCCTCTTATCATGCTTAAAGTAAAAAAAATCTCCAAGACGTTTTTTCCCAATACCCCCAACGAGGTAAGGGCATTGAGAAGCATCAACCTGTATATTGAAGAGGGTAGTTTCACCGGGATCATTGGTACCAATGGTTCCGGCAAAAGCACCTTGCTCAATGCCATCGCCGGTACTTTTGTTCCCGACACCGGCAGCATATATATCGATGATTTTGAAGTGAGCCGCTGGACGGAATTCAGGCGGGCAAAGCTGATTGGCAGGGTTTTTCAGAACCCTTTTGCCGGTACGGCCGCAGAAATGAGCATCGCCGAGAACATTGTAATGGCCATGCGCCGGGGTAAAAAGAGACCCCTGACAAGGGCGGTCAGCAAAAAAATGAAAGAAGAGATGGCAGAGCGGGTTCGCATGTTGAATATGGGATTGGAGGATCGCCTGGACAATCCCATCGGGACGCTCTCAGGAGGACAAAGGCAGGCTCTTACGCTTTTGATGGCCACCTGGCTCAGGCCCAGGCTTCTGCTCCTGGATGAGCATACTGCCGCCCTGGATCCCAAAAGTGCGGCCAAGGTGGCAGAACTAACCAGCAAGATCATCCGGGAAGAAAAACTAACCGCCATGATGGTGACCCACTCCATGCAGCAGGCCATCGACCTGCCCGACCGTATCGTGATGATGCACCGGGGGCAGATCGTGGAAGATTTTCAGAAAGCGGAAAAAAAGCGTGTGCGCATTCAGGATCTACTTGATACTTTCGACCGGGTGCAGAAAAGAGAATTGTTTGATGAGTCTGTTGCGGAACTATTGCTGGAACTTTTGAGTTTGAGTCTTGAGTTTTGAGTTCTGAGTTCTGAGTTCTGAGTTTTGAGTTCTGAGTTTTGAGTTTTGAGGTTTGAATTTTGAGTTCGTGTCCATGCGATTGAGATTGGATAAAGTAGTCCAATTGTCAAGAGGGAAAGAAAGACTTTAATTTTCCTTAGGAAAAAATGAACCATTTCCATTTTTGTAATATCATTTATACATAGAAAATTCCCAAATAACTCAAAACTCAGAACTCAAAACTCAAAATTAATTCACCTTCACCTTCTTCTTCCGCGTGGTGAACTTCTTCTTCGCGGGCCGGAAGTTCATGCCTTGAACGGCGGTAAACGATGGTCACATCAGCGCCTGTTCTGAGGGCAGTGCGGGCGCAGTCCATGGCAACATTACCACCACCCACAACCACAACTTTATTGGCTTTGGGCATGGGAGTGTCATATTCCGGGAATTTATAGGACTTCATCAGGTTCATCCGGGTGAGATATTCATTTGAACTGAACACATTCCCGAGGCTTTCTCCTTCCAGACCCATAAAAGTGGGCAATCCCGCCCCCACCCCGATAAATACAGCATCAAAATGTTCGAGCAATTCATCGATGGTAAGGATGTTTCCGATCACATGATTCATTTCCACCCGGCAGCCCATTTCTTTCAGGTAATTGATCTCGAATTGCACAATTGATTTTGGCAAACGGAACTCCGGGATACCGTAGGTAAGCACCCCACCTGTTTCATGCAGGGCTTCAAATACGGTAACGGCATATCCTGGCGCGGGATCTTCAGTTTGATCCTTCTTTCGTCTGCTTTGGTCAGGCCATGCCATTGGCAACCATATTTTGTACAAATGAAGAAGGGCACCAGACGTGAAGCTGCGGAGATAAGCACTTCTCCAACATCGGAGCCACATTCGCGACATTTGATTTCCCGGCTGATCAGGCTTTTAGAGCATTTGGGGCAAAGCAGATCATCCACCGAATCCCCTTTATCAATGGGCTCGGAGGTTTCCACTTCAAAAACGTCGAGGTAAGGGCTCAGTCGCAGGTCGATCTCATTTCCTTTGTATTTGGCTTTGAAATCAATGCTTTTCTCTTCCTTTTTCTCAACATTAAAGCTATTGTGGCAGTGCGGGCAATAGGTATTGAGATAGGTTTTAAACTTTAGATATTTAATATCGTGGTCGAGCATAGGGCATAGCTTTTATCTGATTGAGAACAACAAGGAATCTTTTTCCTCCTTGAGGTAAAGCTGGTTCCGGTTGATGAGTTCATCAAAATCCACATGCCTTTCCTCCATGTATTTCTTCAGGGGATCCGTAACAAATCCCTGCTGGCCGTAGCTTCCGTCATCCGTGGTTACCACGAGTTCATCACAGATATTTTTCATCTCATTTTCCAGGATCAGTAATTCTTTGTTCAGAGCACCCATGATGCCGATCACATAATTGCCTGCTTCCTTATTTGATTATATTTGAATGCATAGCTATTCAGGGGAGATTCTTCTGAACCACTTCTGCCCTGCTGGCGTGCGTTTGCAAAGTGTGCCATAACACAACTTAAAAACGGACACGCGTTTCAGACGCGCTCCAGCAAGAGTACATTATGCTATTTTATGAATAATGCTAGATCCTCTGGCGTCAAAGTTATTCTTGTTGCTAAACTTAATTAACATATATTTAACAACCTCATAATCAGTAATTTGTTAATTTTGGCATATGTTAAATTAAATATCTTCGTATGAAAGAAATCTTACGGCCGTTTTATATTTTCCGTACTCATGCTTTACCGCATGCAACCAATTACATGGTCTTCCATGCATTTACCGAAAGAACAAATCAATGCAGGGAATTTTTTTATTCTCAGTTGATTGCCCCCCAGCTATTAACAGTAGTTGTGCCGGCACGCTTAAAATTGAGTCAAGAGATAGACAGGGTATCCGGATCTTGATCACAATACCGGCATAATATTTTAAAGATGACAACTGAAAAAGAACAATCATTAAATAGTGCTTATGAGACCTTTGTTAGGCTGGTAATATCGGATGGGGCCATTGATCAGCTTGATGATGTTGCTACCCACAATACCATGGGCTATGGCACCACCATTGACGAAGTAATCCATGACCTGACAGGTTTGAAAAATCTTGCCCGGCTTCAGCGTGAACAAACCTCCGATGAAAATTTCCATTATAATTCCACTCCGGTTTTCCGCAAAGTAATGAATCATGACAAAAGCGCTGTATTTGTTGACGAGGTAGAACTAATTTTTGTTTTTGATGGCAACCCCATGAGTTTCCAAATACGTTTGAGTGTAATCATGGAACTTGTTGACGGCAAATGGAAAGCGGTTCACTTCCATGCTTCAAAACCTGAATATGATTCAGGTGGAAGCGATCCATGGCACAAAGAGGAGTGGAAGCAAAAAATGAAGCGCTTCAGCGTATGGTTGATGAGAAAACTGCTGACCTGGCAGGGAAAAACCGTGAGCTGGAAATTGAAACTGCCCTGGAGCGGGTTAGAACAGTTGCCATGAGTATGCAAAAACCGGATGATTTGCTGGATGTTTGCCGGATCATATCCGAACAACTGGAATTGTTGAATGTAAAACACGTCAGAAATGTACAGGTAGCCATCATTGACAAATCGAAAAAGAATTACTCGAATTACCAGTTTTTTGCCGCTTACGCAAAAGCGGTATTTGAGGAAACCCTATATGAAAAGAATCCGGCTTCCAAAGCTATGGTTGGGGAAATGCGAAAATCCACCAACTCCTTTTTTGTAGGTAGCATAAAGGATGATGAATTGCAAAAATTCAGGTATTGGCGAAAAAAATTTAATCAATTTCCCGATCCATTGCTGGACAAATCTTCTGCGGTATACTATTATTTTTATTCAATCGGTGAGGGAGGCCTGGGATTAACCACTTATCACGAAATATCCAGCGAAAGCCTGGAAATATTCAAAAGTTTCCACAAAGTATTTACAATGGCTTACCGCCGTTTTATGGACATTCAGCAGGCCGAATCCCAGGCAAGGGCAGCGGAAATTGAATTAGCACTTGAGCGTGTGCGGGCAAAAAGTATGGCCATGCATACGAGTGATGAACTGGCGAATCTATCTCTCGAATTGGTCAAACAAGTGCAGGCACTGGGTGTGGAAACCTGGTTTTGTGCTTTTAATATTTATGATGATGACCCGGCCGGCTCTCTGGAGTGGGGAAGCAATGGTCAAGGTACATTTCCACAATACCGTACCCCAAGGGAGGGGGTTTTTCTTCAGTATTATGAAGCGGGAAAAAATGGCAAATCTTTATTCGTCAACGAAATAGATGAAACGAAATGCCCTGCCCACTACGAATACTTATGCAGCCTCCCCGGAGTAGGAGAACAATTACTGGCAATGAAGGCGGCAGGTATCCCGTTTCCTGCGTATCAAATCGACCATGTGGCATTTTTTAAATTTGGGTATGTCATTTTTATCACCTACAAACCCGTACCCGAATCGCATGACATTTTCAAACGCTTCGCCAAGGTATTTGAACAAACTTACACCCGCTTCCTCGACCTGAAAAAAGCAGAGGCACAGGCACGGGAAGCACAGATTGAAGCCGCACTTGAACGAATCCGTTCACTTGCACTTGGTATGAGAAAAAGTGAAGAGGTTGGGAAGGTTACTGATCGACTTTTTGCAGAGTTAATTAATCTTAGTGTTGAAGTGAATGGCGCCTCTATCGCTGTTATTGACGAAGATGCGGATAAAATGGAACTCTGGCGGGCCAGATCAAATGTTGCTGTAAAACCATTTGAAAGTACTTCATTTACCGGATCAATGGATTTATTGAAAAAATATATGCCGGACTGGTTTCCAACATTCTTTGAAGCCTTAGGGAAAAGAAAAAATTATTTAACAGATGAGTTATCAGGAGACAAACGATCACAATTCATTAATGCGGTTGCAGAACAATATAAATATTCAGATGAGGAAAAATCCCAATTACTAAAAAACATTCCTGAAAAAAGTACAGCTCACTATATATTCTTTAAATTGGGTTATTTGGCATTACTCGGAGAAAAGCAACTTTCGGAAGAAAATTTATCAATTACCCGCAGATTCGTTGAAGTTTTTGAATTTTCATATACACGGTTTTTAGATATCAAAAGAGCTGAGGATCAAACCCGAGAAGCGCAGATTGAAGCCGCTCTCGAACGGCTCAGAGCTCAATCCATGGCCATGCATAAGAGTGAAGACCTGGTACTAAGCACTACGATCCTTTTCGAAGAATTAGAAAAATTAAATCTTTCGATCGAGCGGAGTGGGATAGGGATTTTTGATCCTGAGACCAAAGATTGTGATCTCTGGACTACTGTGATAGCTTCAAATGGTTTAGTGGAACTCGCACGAGGAGTGACTTCCCTTACGATTCACCCCATGCTGATCAAGACCTTCGACGCTTGGCTGGAAAAAAAGCCCTTTTCCTATGTCTTGGAAGGGCAGGAATTACTCGACTATTACAGCATTGTCTCTACTAGTGACTTTCATTTATCCAAAGATGCAATTGATACTTCAACCTCCTTATCAAAGGAGTATTACTACTATACCCCATTTGGAGCTGGTGGACTTTATTTTTTCTCTGCCAATGAACCCAAAGAATCAGATAAAGAAATAATAAAGCGCTTCGCCAAAGTCTTTGATCAAACCTACACCCGCTTCCTCGACCTTCAAAAAGCCGAAGCGCAAGCCCGGGAGGGACAAATTCAGCTTGCGCTCGAAAGGGTTCGTATGGTGGCGCTTGGCCTGAACAGATCCGAAGAGATGTTAGAAGTTGCTGAAGCCCTTTATGAACAACTACTTGAGCTTGGTTTTTCCAATATGCGGAATGCAATCATTGATATCCGCAACGGCGATGGGGATACGTTTACCGACTATGACTATTCCCATGAGATGTCGGGAACCATCACACAAATGTCGTATCACGATGATCCCACGCTGGAAGGTCAGTTCAAAATGATGGCCACCACCACCAACGACTTTTTTGAGCTCATTCTTGAAGGAAAAGAATTGGAGGATCTGAAAAAAATGAGGATAAAAAACGGTGAAGCGCCGGATCCTAGATTGGATCAAATTGAAGTACTTACCTACAACCTCTATTCTTTTGGAAATGGTGCCATTGGAATTTCCAATTTCGGTGTATTGAGCGAGGAAGAAAAAACTGTTCTGGCCCGGTTCAGCAATGTTTTCACCTTTGCCTACAAACGATACAATGATATGGTTCAGACAGAACATCAGGCCCGTGAAGCGCTGATTGAACTCTCGCTGGAACGGATCCGGGCACAGGTTACCGCCATGCAGGAATCAACAGAGTTGCTCGATATTGTGGTGACGATGCAGGCCGAGTTCAACAAACTGGGTCATGAAGCGCACTATTTCTGGCACATGCGCTGGTTGCCGGATAAATATGAAAAAGCATTGACCAATGCTGAAGGAGATCGCATCGGGAATGTGCTGGAACTGCCCCGTGGTTTTCATGGATTGAAAAACATGATGGATTGGGAACAATCGGACGAGCCATCTGCGGTTTTTGCCCTGGATCCCGACACAGCCGCCGGGTACATCGATAAAATGATCACATTGGGTCGTTTCCAGGAGATCGATCATACTGCACCGGGCCCGGATGAGGTGCGCGATATGGGCGGTCTCACCTTTGTGATGGCCCGTACCACCCACGGGGAGATCGGCTATACCCTGCCGGGAGTTGTCCCCAATCCACCGGAAGACGACATTGCCATCCTGATACGTTTTGCCGGAGTGTTCGATTTGGCTTATCGCCGTTTTGAAGACCTGAAAAGTGCGGAAGCCCGGACAAAAGAAGCCTTTAAACAGGCAAGCCTGGACCGTGTGCGCGGTCAGGTAGCCAGCATGCGAAAACCTGAGGACCTGCAACAAATAACACCTTTGATCTGGAACGAATTGAAAAGCCTTGAAGTGCCGTTTTTTCGCTGCGGGGTGTTTATTGTAAACGAAAAACAACAACATGTCCAGGTTTTTCTTACCACACCCGAAGGCAAATCAATTGCAGCGCTCGACCTTGCCTTTGATTTGAGCAACCTCATCCGGAATACCGTGGAAAGCTGGCGGAAAAATGAAGTTTATCAAACGCACTGGAACCGTGAGGAATTCACCGCATGGACAAAGGAAATGACGAAACTCCGGCAGATTGAAAAACCCGAAAAATACCAGGGAGCCGAAGAACCCCCTGAATCATTGCATCTCCATTTTATTCCGTTTGCACAGGGAATGCTTTACGTTGGACATGAAGAACAACTGCAACAAGAAAAAATCGACCTGGTTAAATCATTGGCCGAAACATTTTCATTTGCCTATGCCCGCTACCAGGATTTTGTGGTGTTGGAAGAAGCAAAAGAGCGCATTGAAAAAGCACTGGGTGATCTGAAAGCCACACAAACCCAGCTTATCCATGCCGAAAAAATGGCCAGCCTTGGTGAGCTCACCGCCGGCATCGCCCACGAAATCAAGAACCCCCTCAACTTCGTGAACAATTTTTCCGAAGTAAGCACGGACATTATTGAAGATCTTCATCATGAACTCGGGAACAACGATATCGAAGAAGTGAAAGCCATTGCAGGAGCACTGAAACAAAACCTCGAAAAAATCACGCATCACGGTCAGCGTGCCAGCAGCATTGTTAAAGGTATGCTGGAACATTCAAGATCAGGAAAAGGAGAAAAAGTTCCAACTGACATCAATGCCCTCGCTGATGAATACCTGCGCCTGGCATATCACGGCCTGCGTGCAAAGGATAAATCTTTCAAGGCTGATTTCAGAACGGATTTCGATGAATCGCTTCCAAAGATCGAGGTTATTCCGCAGGATATGGGCAGGGTCTTGCTGAATCTGATCAACAATGCATTTCATGCGGTTTCGGAAAAGGCAAATGCTGCAGGTACAAGGCATGCCTTGCCCTCACAGCATGCCTTGCCCCCGCATCCGGAATATAAACCCGAAATTATTGTATCAACATCCTGCCCTCCCCATTCCCGGGACCCCGGGAGGGACCGGAAGGCTGTGGAGATCAGGATCAAAGACAACGGCCCGGGCATTCCCGATGAAATAAAAGACAAAATTTTCCAGCCATTTTTTACCACCAAACCCACCGGGCAGGGAACCGGTTTAGGATTGAGCATGAGTTATGATATTATTACCAAAGGCCATGGAGGCGAATTAAAAGTTAAATCGCAAGAAGGAACAGGAACGGAATTCATTGTTCGCTTAGCTGTGAATAAATAATGACACAATGATAAATAAACCAATATCATATTTCCTTTTACTGCTGGTGATTTTTTTACTTGCAGGACCGGTATCTGCACAGAAGCCGAAATTGAAATTCAGATCCATCAAGGCATCTGATGGCTTGATCAACAGTACCGTTCAGGCCATCTTCGAGGATTCTTACGGCTTCATTTGGCTGGGGACGCATCACGGTGTGCAACGTTACGATGGGAGATCATTCACAACCTTTACGACTGAGGACAGTGATTCGACGGGCTTATCCCACAATTATATCACTGATTTTTGTGAGGATGAAAATGGTGATATCTGGATCGGAACATCCATTGGATTGAACCGCTATTCCAGGGAACAGGACAGGATTTATCATTATCGATGGAAAGGAGAAAACGCACAAGAATATGATAGACTGGGGGTTCTGAGGGTTATTCATGATGAACAAAAACCGGGCACACTATGGATTACCTCCCGGGGGAGATTGATCAAACTGAACACGAAAACCGATGAAGCGGTTTCATTTACCATTCCCGCCAATCGAAATCCACTGATCCTTGTTCAATTGTATTCCTCCCTTTTCCCCAATCATTTACTGGTAGGGAGCACAGAGCTTTATCTGTTCGACAAAAGCAGCGGTGAATTTAAAGTTGTACATGCCCTTGAACAGTCAAATGACGTATTCGAAAATCGTTTTAATGATATAGCTTTTGACCCGAATAACGAAAACATAGTCTGGTGTGCGACCGGGGATATCTGGGGCCGTGGAAGCCTCGGTGGTTTGTTGCGAATCGACCTGGAAAATGGAGACTCCAAAATATTTTCCCGGGAAAGTCATCCGGGCGAAATACCCGACCGGCATATTCTCTCAGTCTGTTTTTCCGGACCGCAAAAACTTTGGGTGGGAACCCGGAACAATGCCGTTTTACTGTATGACCTCGGACAGGACCGGTTTTTCAACTATCAATACAATGAATATGATGAAGGGTCCCTGGTAACCGAAAATGCCATACGGTCGATGTTGGTGGATCAGTCGGGAACACTGTGGCTGGGCACCTGGGGCGATGGCGTATCGCTCTTAAGTCCGGCCCTGCAAAAGTTCACCCATTACAAACACCTCCCGGGAATAAAAGAAGGGCTTCCCGACAACTGGATTTCCGGTATTACGGAAGATAAAAACGGAAACATCTGGATTGGCACCAAATCGGGGGGATTATCCAAATTTGATCCGGATAGTAAAACATTCGAAAATCACTTTCAGGAATTCAATTCACCCGATGATCCCATCGAGATCACATACGTTTTTTACGACAGCCGCGATAATCTCTGGATCGGGACCTATGCCCATGCCTTGTATCGCTACAATCCAAAGACAGGTAAAAAAATCCATTATTCGAAAGGAAATGGTCCGGGCTCAGTCTCACAAAAAAGAATATCTGCCATTGCGGAGCTTGTACCGGGCGAAATACTCATCAGTACCTATGGAGGAGGCTTGAATATCTACACCTATGATTCGGATGCATTCAGAAGGTTCGTAAATAACCCGAACGATTCAACCAGCATTCCCGACAATCAAATATGGATCCCGTTTCTGGGAGATGACGGCAATTATTACGTAGGCGGAAATTCAATGGCCGGCCTCATCCGGTTTAATCCTGAAACGGAAAAATTCAGTGAACCGCTTACCCGGCCTAATTTTAACACCTTCCTGAATTCGGTAAAAGACAGCCGGGGCCGGATATTCATTGATGCCCTTTCTTTCGGATTGTCGGAACTATATTTAAAGGATACAATTACCGTACGCCCATTGACCGATAAAGACGGTAATCGTATCATCGGCGGAGAAAGTGCTGCTGTGGACGATCAGGACATAATATGGATGGGTACCGACAACGGCCTCATTAAGTATGATCCGCTAACAAAAGACCTGGTTAGGTATGATCCTGACGATGGTTTGCAGGGATTTCAGTTTTACCGTTTTGCAGCTTACACCTCCTCTTCCGGAACCATGTATTTTGGCGGACTGAACGGCCTGAATACCTTCGATCCGGGGAATATCCAAGTCAGTGAATTCCAACCGCCCGTTGCTTTAACCGGATTTAAACTGTTCAGAAAAAGTCTGGAAATTGACCCCGGATCACCGCTGCAGAAAAACATTTTGCTGACCGATAAAATCGACCTCCGTCATAATCAAAATGACTTCTCCATATCCTTTTCAGGACTGGATTATTCGAATCCGCATAAGATCCATTACAGGTACAAGCTGGTCAACCATGATGACAACTGGATTGATGCAGGTAATTTCACGACAGCCGCTTACACCAACATGGATCCCGGAACCTACACCTTCATGGTGAAGTCAACCAATGCCGATGGTGTGTGGAATGACAAAACCACTTCATTGCAAATCCTTATTCATTCTCCCTGGTGGCAAACCACTGTGGCCTATATTTTTTATGGATTGATCTTAATACTAGGGGTGATTGCATTGGACCGGTTTCAGCGCAAGCGGCTCCGGGAAAAAGAACGGGCACAGGCGCGTGAAAAAGAACTGGCACAAGCACGTGAGATCGAAAAAGCTTACCAGGAACTCAAAGCCACACAAAAGCAATTGATCCACTCTGAAAAAATGGCTTCACTCGGTGAACTCACAGCAGGAATAGCCCACGAGATACAAAATCCTCTGAATTTTGTGAACAATTTCTCCGAAGTAAGCGCAGATATTATTGAAGACCTTTTTGAGGAAATTGAAAATAACGATAGCGGGGAGGTTAAGGCCATTGCCGCAGACCTGAAACAAAACCTTCAAAAAATCACACATCACGGCCACCGTGCCAGCAGCATTGTGAAAGGTATGCTGGAACATTCGCGAAGCAGTTCAGGCCAAAAAGTTCCAACGGATCTCAATGCCCTTGTTGATGAATACCTGAGGCTGGCATATCATGGCCTGCGGGCAAAAGACAAAAGTTTCAATGCAGATTTCAAAAGTGATTTCGATCCCGATCTGCCAAATATCGCCGTCATACCCCAGGATATCGGGCGGGTTGTGCTGAATCTGATCAACAATGCATTCTACGCCGCACAGACAAGGCGTGCCTTGTCTCAACATGCCCCCACTGTCACCGTATCCACCAAAAACCACGGCGATCACATCGAAATCACTGTAAAGGACAACGGCAATGGCATTCCTGATTTAGTGAAGGATAAGATCTTCCAGCCCTTTTTTACCACCAAACCCACCGGGCAGGGAACGGGATTGGGGTTGAGTTTGAGTTATGATATTGTGAAGGCGCACGGCGGGGAAATAAAAGTAGAAACCACAGCAAACCAAGGCACCACGTTTATAATTACACTACCGAAATGAAAATCCTAAAGTCAACGAATTTGAGACCGAATCAGAGCATATCCTTTATTACCCTAAGTGCTGCCCTGGCATTGATTCTTTTCTCTTGCGATAGAAAACCGGAGTCTGTTCCGTTTCCTCAGGATAAAACTGAATTTTTACCCCCGAAAAGCGAGCCTTTAAAATTTACTGAGCCCAAAAAATTTGAATGGCAGGTCAATGATTCAACAACATTCGCACAGCCCGTTCCTGTTAAGGTGGATTTGGCTTCTGTTCCCACTAAGCCTTTCTACCCTGATGGGTTTCTTCCGCTTGACAAATCCATGATTGAAATGTCTTTTGCCATGAGGCAAGATACCTTGATCAATTTGAAGGAACTACCTTCAGAGCCAATCAAATTTAAAACGTCGATTCTCGAACCTCCCGTTCGGGTAAAAGCCCGTTTGCCAAAATTAAACGTGAATGCCTCCGTGGGTATTTTTGAATTTGGGGAAGATCAGAATATGCCTTCATCGGTGGTAACTCACATGATGGAAGACAGCCAAGGAATGATCTGGATGGCCACCGAAAAAGGCATTTGTCGTTTTGATGGTGAATACATAGATACCTACGACATCTTAGACGAGCGATTTACCGGTGCACAAACCGCTGTATTAAGTATCCTGGAAGATGAAAATGGCCGCATTTGGGTTTATACCGCGGATATGGGACTTTATGTCATAGACCCGCAAGTAGGAATAGTGAGAAATGCCTTTCTCGCTGAAGATAGACTCCGCTTCAATCTGGGAAATACCATGATCATGGATAGCAAAGGCATGATTTGGTTCGGCACGATTGACGGGATTTTCATCGTCGACCCAAACGAGTTCAGCTCCAAACATTTTCCCCAACGGAGAGATGGTGACAATGTTCGCCAAATGGTGGAAGATGGATTTGGAAAAATCTGGATCGGCTCTGACACGGGTCTCTCTGTGATTGATATGGAGTCAGGCCAGGTTCAGGCGCCGGGAAATCTTCCAAACTTTTATTTTTCTTCTGTAAACGGGCTTTTTTGCGACAGCCAAAACAACATTTGGGTTAGTACGGAAGAGGAAGGAACCGCAAAGATTCATTCAAGTAGAGAACGTAGTCAGGTTCTCGGGAGTGCTCAGGGGGTGCGGGCTCCCGTAAGTCAGTTTACCGAAGGAAAACATGGCAAAATATGGATGTCTTCTTATGGTGGAGGTATCTATATTTTTGACCCGGTCACTCAAAGACTAAAGCACCTGAACAAAGTGAAAGGATTAATTGATGACCGAGTCAATTTATCATTCTTAGATAGTCAGGGACAGATTTGGATAGCCACCGCCAAAGGGCTCAACCTTCTGGATACCGAAGGGCTTATGCCCAACTTCCTAACTGAAGAAGATGGGTTGAGTTGGCCCAATGTGTGGTCATTTATGGAAGACAGAGAAGGGGATTTGTGGTTGGGTGCATGGGAAAGCATGGACCTTTACAATCCGAAAAGTAATTCGATCAAAAGAGTTGATCTCGCGCTTCAACTTGAGAAAACCGTAAGCATTTCCTTCGAACCGCTGCGCATGCCTTCCGGGAACTACCTCATTAAAGCACCTTCCCTTGGGTTGGCAATTTTCAATCCTGATCGATCAACAATCATGAAAGTCACTCCCGAGAATGGACTGACAAACCTTCAGCAATCGTCTTGTTTTGTAGACCGCTCCGGGAAAATCTGGACGGGTTCCTTTCGAAATGGAGCCATAGAGGTTTTTGATCCGAAAACCAACGCCTTCAAGCGACTCACCAATAAAGATGGCATGATGGGGGATTTCGTTTGGGGAATCCATGAAGATATGCTAGGACAGATCTGGGCAGGCACAGATTTAGGAGTGAATATTATCAATATCGAAGAAAATACCATCTCCTACCTCATGGAGGGAGAAAGCACCACTGCGCGAAATTTTGGAGCCTTCCTGACAGATAAGGAAAATAGGTTATGGATGGGCACCCGAACGGGAATTCTGGTTGCCGATCAAAAGAACAGTCTCTTGACTTCCATCTCCCCGGAAAACGGACTGATTTCTAAAGCGGTTTACACACTTTATCAATACGATGGCGTGATATATGCCGGTACGGGAAATGGCTTGAGCACTTTCACCCCACCCGCAAGTTTTAGCACCGATACATCTGTTCTTGACATCAAATCATACGCGAAAGAGCAAGGTTTTATATTCAATGATTTCAATGCAGATGCAGCCATTGCTTACAATGATAAGCTATGGTGGGGAATTGAAACAGAAGCGCTTACCGTTACCGATACCCCCAAGAAAGATACTCTGCCCGGCACAACCTATATTTCGGGGGTAGCGATTTCAGACCAATCCCGAAACTTTTACGATTACGAGCTCGCCCGCCAATCATACACTGATTTGGATACCCTCTTTGGAGCACAAAAGGACACCTTCTACCTCGCAGATCAACGTCCCAAAGAAACGGGTTGGTTGAAGGAGAATGATATACAGTGGGATGGCTTAGAAGGAAGCTATAACCTACCGGTAAATCTGAAAATCCCGTTCGAGCAAAATTATGTGAGTTTTCAATTTACGGGAACTCAATTAAAGAACAGAAACAAAACCCGGTACAGCTATTACTTAGATGGTTTTGATGAAGCATGGAGTGACCTGTCGGCTGAGCCTTACAGCAAAAACTACAGAAATCTCCCTGCGGGGAATTATACATTCAACGTTCGCAGTCAAACCTTTGATGGGGTTTGGAGTCAGCCGGCAACCTTCAACTTCACCATATTACCACATTGGACGAATACCTGGTGGGCTTGGCTATTGTACATATTCACCTTTTTAATTGTTGTGAGTGCCATTGTGCAATACCGCGCTAGGGCACTAAAAAAGGAAAACGCCATACTGGAAGAGAAAGTAAACCACCGCACGGCTCAGTTGAAAAAGTCTGTTGAAGATTTAAAATCCACTCAATCACAACTCATCCACGCCGAAAAGATGGCCAGCCTTGGTGAACTCACCGCCGGCATTGCACATGAAATCAAGAACCCGCTCAACTTTGTGAATAACTTTTCCGAAGTCTCCAGCGAACTCATTGATGAAGCACTTGAGCATCTCACACTCGTAAAGACAAGGCATGCCTTGTCTCCTTCTTCTGCTCCATCCTTGTCTCCAGCCTCATCTCCCGACCATGAAACCCTGGACGATATCAAAGACATACTATCTGATATCAGGCAAAACCTCAATAAAATACACGAACATGGCACCCGCGCCGACGGCATTGTAAAGTCGATGCTGATGCACAGCCGGGGGAGCAGCGGCAAAAAGGTATCCGTTGATTTTAACAACCTGATCAAAGAAAATGTAAACCTCACCTTCCACAGCATGCGGGCCAATAAAAACCCCATCAATGCTGAAATCATTTTTAATCTGGACGAAAAACTGGAAGAAGTGCCCCTGATCACCGAAGATTTCAGCCGGGTTATCCTGAACCTCTGCAGCAATGCCTTTGATGCTATGCGCCAGAAAAGCCTGAATTCAAAGGATTATAAACCCGTCCTGAGCATCATTACAAAAAAACTGGATCAGAAAGCCGTTTTGGAAATTCATGACAATGGCCCCGGCATCCCGGACGACATCAAGACCAAAATTTTCCAGCCATTTTTCACCACAAAACAAACCGGACAGGGAACAGGATTGGGGTTGAGTTTGAGTTATGACATTATCACCAAAGGGCATGGTGGGAACTTGGAGGTTGAATCGAAAGCCGGAGTAGGGACTACATTTATTATTCATCTACCCAATATCGAAAAATGAATATTATCATCAAAATAAAGAGCATGATTATGATCTGCCTGGTTTTTCCGATCACTCTGTTTGTGCACGGGCATGAGCCTGATACAGCCGGAATCAGGAAAATCAACGAACGTGCAACTGATTTCTATTACCGGGGATATTATGATAGTTCACAGGCACTGGCCTTTGACGCAAACAAAATGGCCAATAACATTTTAAATGGCGAAGAAACAGATCATAGCAAAGGATCTATAAATCATGTGAAGAAATTAAAGGCAGAGGCAATGAACATTTGGGCTTTATCCATGGAAAATGCCGCACTGCAGGCTGCCCTCGACACACTCGGGCTTGCTGTTGATTTGATGATCGAAACCGGTGACATTGCAGAGCAGGCCAGGCTGTATTCTTCCCTGGGCATCATTTACGATTTTCAGTCGCAGAGCGAACTTGCCATGCAATACCATAATAAAAGTGCGGCCTTGTTTCGAGAGGCCAACGACCGCAGCGGGCTGGCCATGGAATTGACCAATATCGGCATTTCGCACCGGAATTTGGGTAACTACGGCGACGCCATGGAAAACCTGCTGGAATCCCTGGCCATTTATCGTGAATTAAACGATAGCACCGACCTTGTGGAAACCTTGCTTGCCATTGGATTTGTTTATTTGTATGTAGAAAGATGGAACGATGCTTTGAAGGTTCAACAGCAGGCACTGGAGATTTACCGGGGAATGAACGATTCGCTGGGGATTGCCCGCATATTTAACGATATGGGTGCAGTTAACATGGCGGCAGGGAACTATCAGAAAGCCCTGGAGCAACATCAGAAAGCCCTAAAAATTCGCTTAAAATCCAATGAATATTACTACACCTTTGCATCATATTTTTATATCGCAAGTATTTATGAATCCCTGGAACATCATAAACAGGCCCTTAACAATTACGAATCAGCCCTTGAATTTGCGAAGCGAAACGGCAGTCGTGTTGCCATAGTAGATGCTCTTTTTAACGTAGGCAATATTATGTTCAAGCTCGGCGAATCTGACCGGGCCATGGAACATTTTATGAAGGCCCAGGAGATGAGCAGTGAAATGGAAGATCGAACCGGCCAGGCTTTGGCATCCATGAAAATTGCAGAAATTCATAATTTGCGCAATCAGCCTTATAAAGCCCTGCAATGGCTTGAAAGCGCCGAAGAGGCTGTCCCGAATTCCTCATTTGCTTATCTTGAAGAAATCTATTTTGGGATTGCGAAAACCTATGAACAGCTTGGTGATTACCAAAATGCTTTTGCAAATATGGAGCGCTATGGCCAGGTGAAAGATTCAGTAACCCGGGCTGAAAACCTCGAAAAAGTCACCATGCTCACCAACCGGATGGAGTTTGAAAGCCGGCAGGCCCTGCAGCGCGAAAGCCAGGAAAAGATGATAAAGCTGAAACAGGCTGAAATCGACAGGCAAAAAATCCTGCGGAACTTTATCCTTTTCGGAATGTTTGTAATCCTCGTGATGTCAGTGATCTTTTACATCAGGTTTACAGAAAAAACCAGGTTAAATAAAAAACTGAACAAAGCTTTTATTGATCTGAAATCCACCCAGGCGCAGTTGATCCATGCCGAAAAAATGGCCTCGCTTGGTGAGTTAACTGCAGGTGTGGCTCATGAAATTCAAAATCCGTTGAATTTTGTGAATAATTTTTCGGAAGTCAACGCTGAACTGATCGCTGAATTGAAGGAAGAGCTGGAAGCCGGAAATCTGGAGGAGGTGAAAGCCATTGCCGGTGATATTGCAGTGAACGAGGAAAAAATCAACCACCATGGTAAGCGTGCCGATGCCATTGTACGCGGAATGTTACAGCACAGCAGGAGCAGTGGTGGCGAAAAAGTTGCTATTAACCTTAACAGCCTGGCTGATGAATACCTGCGTCTTTCGTTTCATGGAATGCGCGCCAAAGACAAATCATTTCAATCAGAATTTATCACAGACTTCGATGAAAATTTACCCAAAATAAATGTCGTTCCGCAGGATCTGGGAAGGGTGTTTCTCAATCTGATCAATAATGCCTTTTACGCTGTGAATAAAAAAAGACAACATGCCGGTGAGGGTTTTAAACCGCAGGTAAAAATAAAAACAAGCAGGATGAATGATCAGGTGGTTATCAAAATCATTGACAATGGTGATGGCATCCCTGAGAATATTGCAAAAAGAATATTTCAGCCGTTTTTTACCACCAAACCCACCGGCGAGGGCACCGGATTGGGCCTCAGCCTGAGTTACGACATCATCACCAAAGGCCATGGGGGAAAATTAAAAATGAACACAACAGAAGGAAAAGGAACAGAATTTATAATTACTTTATCAAAATAAAAGATATGAAAATATTGGTAGTTGATGATGAAAAAGACGTACAACCGCTTTTTATGCAGCGATTTAGAAAAGAGATCAGAAACGGGGAGTTTGATTTTGAGTTTGCCTGGTCGGGGGAGGAAGCCCTGCGCTATTTGGACAGTCATAAGCATGAGGCTGTTTTAATACTTTCCGACATTAACATGCCTGGAATGAGCGGGCTGGAATTACTTGACCGAATAAAGCAAAAATATAATGAACCGCCGCCCTTTGTGATGATGATCACGGCCTATGGGGATTCGGAAAACCATAAAAAGTCCATGGAACTCGGTGCAGATTATTTTATATCAAAACCGGTGGATTTTAACGAATTAAAGCAAAAAATTAAATCAATTCAAAATGGCTAAAATATTGGTAGTTGACGATGAGCCGGATCTTGAGGTACTCATCAAACAGAAATTCAGAAAAAAGATCAGGGAAAAGAAATACGAATTCTTATTTGCCGGGAATGGGAAACATGCCCTGGAAATTCTCAGCAAGCACCAGGATGTGGATATTGTGCTCAGTGATATCAACATGCCGGTTATGGACGGGCTTACCCTGTTGGGCGAACTCAATGAAACCCATCAGCTGTTAAAATCGGTCATTGTGTCGGCCTACGGCGATATGGAGAACATCCGGACAGCGATGAACCGTGGCGCTTTTGATTTCATAACCAAGCCGGTGAATTTCACCGATCTGGAGCTGACCATGGAGAAAACCCTCAGCCATGTGCAGCAGTTGCGCAACACCCTGAAGGCCGTTAAAGAAAACAACATCCTGAAAATGTACGTGGACGAAACAGTGCTCAACTTCATGGATTCCAAAGCTTTTGAGAGTTCTATCATGGCCAGTGAAACCACTGAAGCCACCGTTGTGTTTGTTGACATTTGCGGGTTCACGGCCATCAGCGAATCCGAGCCCCCCGATTTGGTGGTGAAGTTGCTCAACAGTTATTTTGATGTGATGGTGAAGGAGATCATCGACCAGGGTGGTTTTGTGGATAAATTCATCGGCGATGCCATCATGGCCGTCTTCCGGGGCGATTATCACCTCGACCGCGCCATTGATGCTTCTCTGGCACTGCGGGCAAAAATCAATGAGTTGCCCCCTGTCATCGATCAGGTGACATACAAACCCAGTGTATCCATTGGTATTAACTGTGGTGAACTGATTTCGGGAAACATCGGCTCGGCAAACCTCAAACGGCTGGACTATACCGTAATCGGCGATGTGGTGAACACAGCCTCACGGCTTGAGTCGGCCGCCGGACCCGGTCAGATCGTGATCAGCGAAAAGTCGTACCACAAGATTAAAGAGTACTTCAAATGCAAAAAAGTGGGCGACATAAGCATGAAAAACAAGTCGGGGCCGATGATGGTTTATGAGGTGGTGGAGTAGTGTTTTTATCAACGGGCACGCGCCTCAGACGTGCACCAGCAAGAGCTGACTTACTCGCTATATTCGTATTAACTAGTTAAATTAAAGAACCTGTTAAATCCTTTTTGGAATAAAGCAAAAGTAAGCAGGTGACCTGGAGTCAACCGCTCACTGCTGTTCCTGTGAGGTTTTAAAAACCTGACAGGTCTTATCTTTGCAAAACTTATCCCTTTCTGCCTTAGCTATCACTCTTACGCCCGGTCGCCCAAGTCGCCAAACGGCCTAACCGCAGTGGAAAAACCGGTTAACCAGTTGCATCAACTTTTCTTCATTATCACCGATTTCTTCACGGATGTTTTTGTCATTGTATTTTTTCAGATATTCGATGATCCAGTCGAGCATGCCTTCGCTAAAAACCCCGTATTTGGTATAAATGTCTTTTTTCTTTTTCAGTTGTTCTGCTGATTCCCAGCATGAGGCCGGTAGACTTGACAATTCGGATAGTTTTTTCTTATCCTTGAATATGTCCACATCCACATAAGTCTTCTTCGCATAGCCGAGCGGATCCTGCATTTCAAAACCATGCCGGGCGGCCACCACGAGTCCTGCCATGAGAAGGTGCAGGTCGGCAGATCCGTCCGGGCAACGGAACTCCACAGTTTGTTTGCCACTGAAGTCTACTTTTACCGGGGCTTCCTTAGGGTTGGCATGGGAGATCATATCTTTCCTGGCCGACCATCCCAGGGGAACCCTTACAAGTACCGAACGGTTGCGGTCGCCCCAGCAAATATTGGTTGGGGCTTCCTGGTGGGGCACCAGCCTGAAATAAGACATGGGATTCGTATTCCCGAATGCGGTGAGTGAAGGAGCACAATCCAGAAATCCGGCAATGGCGGTTTTGGCTATATCACTCAAACCATTTTCATCGATCATGGCATTCCTGCCATCCTTCATCAGGCGGGTATGAATGTGCAAGCCGCTTCCTGCCTTGCCCACGGTGATCTTGGGGCAAAAGTAACGGTCAGTCCATACGCAAAAGCCAGCGTACGGATGATCCATTTGGCAATGAGCAGCTGGTCAGCAGCATCTTCCACATCCACCGGCAGGAATTCTATTTCATTTTGCTCGTATATTTTATCACCTAAACTGAAATTTCCCACTTCAGAGTGACCGTATTTGATATTACCTCCCGTTTGCGCAATCATACGCATGGCCTCTTTTCTAAACATCCCCCATTTGCTGAAAGGCGTGGACTCATGATAGCCTTTCTGGTCAACTGCGGGGAATAGGTCTTCTTTTTCACTGATCACATAATACTCCAACTCGCCCATGGCCTGGAAAGAATAGCCTGTTTGGTCCTTGAGGCTCTGATGGGCTTTTCGCAAAATATATTCGGGTGAGCTCTCAAGCGGGTCTCCATCCTTGGTGTAATACGAACAAAGGATATTCAGTGTAGGTATTTCACTAAAGGGATCCAAAAATGCCGTTTTATACCTCGGTACCACATAAAGATCGCTTGAACCAGCTTCGATAAAGGAGAACAGGCTGGAACCATCCACCCGCTCACCGGCCGTCAGTATAGAATCCAGGTGCTTCCTGCCACTGATGATGAAATTCAGGGTCTTCAATCGCAGATCCCATCCCATGTAACGGAAATTGATCATTTCAATGTTGTTGTCCTCGATGTATCGCATCAGATCCGCCTTGGTAAAATCTTCGGGCATTTTGTTCAGATACTGTACCAGGGGGTTGGGATGCATTTCAATTTGTTCTTTCATAATTCAGCAATTTTCAATTCTTCAAAAGGGATGCAAATATAAGAAATTCTCCCCACTGTTAATACATTAACAGATATGGCTGCATCTAAGAGATCATGAACAGAACATCACATCATTGTCCGGCTTGTTTCAAAATATTTTAACGTGGACCGCTCTTACAAGGGCAAGAATTTCTTCACCCGCATCAGCGGCAAAAAATATATCACCCTCCTCTTCATCGTCTTGCTGGTGATTGAGTTCACCGATATGATCTTTGCGGTGGATTCCGTCCCGGCCATTTTTGCTGTCACCAGGGATCCATATATTGGACTCTTCAGCAATGTATTCGCGATCATCGGCTTAAGATCACTTTTCTTCGTCCTGAGTAATATCATCAATTCTTTCCATTACCTGAAGATCGGGCTGTCGGTATTGCTTGTTTTTATTGGCATGAAGATGCTCATCCACCACTGGCTGAAAGGCATTGGTTTTGAAACAGCTCACTTCCTGTATATAGTCGTGGGCATACTGGGAATCGGCATGCTTGCATCGCTGATCTTTCCAAAAAAGAAAAAGATCGTTAAACCCGGAGAGGATTTCCAATAAGCTCAGTCGCCCGGCAAATTATTTCTCATTTTTTCTGCCACCGATCCTGGCACCCAGAAATTCGCGGTTCATGCGTGCAATATTCTCCACCGAGATCTCTTTCGGACATTCCGCCTCACAGGCATAGGTATTGGTACAGTTACCGAATCCGAGTTCATCCATCCTGGCCACCATTTTCTGCACCCTTCTTTTGGCTTCCACCTTGCCCTGGGGCAGGAGAGCGAACTGGGAAACCTTTGCTGAAACGAATAACATGGCTGAGGCATTCTTACAGGCAGCCACACAGGCGCCGCAACCTATACAGGATGCTGCATCCATCGAAAGGTCGGCTTTTTCTTTTGGTACTGGAATCGCATTGGCATCCGGGACGCCCCCCGTATTTACGGAAACAAAGCCTCCTGCCTGAATGATCTTGTCAAAGGCATAACGGTCAACGATCAGGTCTTTGATCACCGGGAAAGGTTTGGCGCGCCAGGGCTCGATAGTGATCGTATCCCCGTCCCTGAATTTACGCATATGCAACTGGCAGGTTGTCACAGCCTCGTCAGGGCCATGCGGACGGCCGTTGATATAGAGACTGCAGGTACCGCAGATCCCTTCCCGGCAATCGTGGTCAAAAGCCACCGCTTCTTCATCTTTGGCCACCAGTTGCTCGTTCAGTATATCGAGCATCTCCAGGAAAGAACAATCCGGAGAAATATCACTGATCTTATAGGTTACGAATTTCCCTTTGGTTTTTGCGTCTTTTTGCCGCCAGATCTTTAACGTAAGATTCATTGTATATCTGTGTTTAATTCGCTAATTCATTTGTTCAACTTACCTCAACAGGTAAAAATTATTTCTTTCTCCGGGGCTAAAGCCCCTTCTGCTTGTTTCCTTTTATCATTCACATTCAATTGCTTTCCCCGTAAACAGATTGCTACTCACCATTCACAATTCACAACTCACAATTCACCATTCACCATTCACACTCATTCACAATTCACCACTCACCCTTCACCACTCACAATTCACCATTCACCATTCACAATTCACCACTCACTACTTATAACTTCTCTGCTTCACCTCCACAAACTCGAACTTCAGATCTTCCTTATGCAGACCGGGTTTTTCTCCTTCGCCTTTGTATTCCCAGGCGGAAACAAAAGAAAAATCCTTGTCGTTCCTGAGGGCTTCCCCTTCCCCGGTCTGGTGCTCCTCGCGGAAATGTCCGCCGCAGGATTCCTCTCTTTGAAGAGCATCGTAAGCCATCAATTCACCCAATTCGAGGTAGTCGGCTACGCGAAGACCTTTTTCCAGTTCTGTGTTCAGGCCAGTCAGTTCACCGGTGATCTTCACATCTTTCCAAAACTCCTCTCTCAGCTCTTTGATCATGCCAATCGCCTTTTCAAGGCCGGCCTTATTTCTGCCCATACCAACATAATCCCACATGATGTGGCCCAGTTTTTTGTGGAAGGTATCCACACTGGTCTTTCCTTTCACGGAATTGATGCGGCTGATTCTATCCATCGACTCCTTTTCAGCTTTTTCAAATGCCTCGTGACCGGTTGAGATCCTGGCCACCCCAATCTGGTCGGCCAGGTAATTCTGCATGGTGTAGGGGATCACGAAATAACCGTCGCTCAAGCCCTGCATGAGTGCGGATGCCCCCAGCCTGTTGGCGCCATGGTCGGAGAAGTTGGCTTCGCCGGCGGCAAACAAACCCGGAATGGTGGTTTGCAGTTCGTAATCCACCCAGAGGCCTCCCATGGTATAATGCACCGCAGGATAGATCATCATGGGTGTGGTGTAAGGATCCTCATCCACGATCTTTTCGTACATCTGGAAAAGGTTGCCGTATTTTGCTTCGATTACATCTTTTCCCAAACGATTGATCGCATCTGTAAAGTCGAGATAAACTGCCAGACCCGTTGATCCCACACCATAACCGGCATCGCATCTTTCTTTGGCTGCCCTGGAGGCCACATCACGGGGCACCAGGTTACCGAAAGCCGGGTATCTCCTTTCGAGATAATAATCGCGGTCTTCTTCAGCGATCCCGGTGGGCTTTAGCTCACCCTTTTGTATTTTTTCCGCGTCTTCTTTCTTCTTTGGAACCCAGATACGGCCGTCATTTCGCAAGCTTTCACTCATCAGGGTAAGCTTCGACTGGTAATCGCCGTGTACCGGGATACAGGTCGGATGGATCTGCGTAAAACTCGGGTTTCCGAACAATGCTCCTTTTTTGTAAGCCCTGAATATAGCGCTTCCGTTTGAGTTCATGGCATTGGTCGACAGGAAGAAAACGTTTCCATAACCACCGGTGGCAAGCACCACAGCATGGCCGAAATGTCTTTCCAGTTCACCGTTTGCGATGTTCCTGGCAATGATCCCGCGGGCCTTGCCGTCGATGATCACCACATCCTGCATTTCGTGGCGGGTATACATTTTTACAGATCCCCTGCCGATCTCTTTGCTGAGGGCACCATAAGCACCAAGCAGCAACTGCTGGCCCGTCTGGCCCCTGGCATAAAATGTTCTGGATACCAGTGCTCCCCCGAACGAACGGTTGTCGAGCAGGCCGCCGTATTCACGGGCAAAAGGAACCCCCTGTGCCACGCACTGGTCGATGATGTTGTTACTTACCTCGGCAAGCCTGTAAACATTGGCTTCCCGGGCCCGGTAATCACCTCCCTTAACGGTATCATAAAAAAGACGGTAAATGCTGTCGCCATCGTTCGGATAGTTTTTGCCAGCATTGATCCCTCCCTGGGCGGCAATGCTGTGCGCACGCCTCGGACTGTCCTGAATGCAAAAAACTTTTACGTTGAAACCCAGTTCTCCAAAACTGGCTGCTGCGGCAGCTCCTGCAAGTCCGGTGCCCACTACAATGATGTCGAGTTTCCTTTTGTTAGCAGGATTGACCAAATTCTGATGTGACCGATAATTTGTCCACTTTTCCGCTATGGGACCCTCGGGTATTTTCGAATTTAGTTTCATCATAATATATCGTTCCTTATTATTAACAAATTAATAATTACCAAAATAAATCGTGAGGGGGATGATGATATAGCCAATGGGCAGGATGATGGAAATGATCAGGCTGACGGCTTTGATCAAAGGGGTATATTTGGGATGATTCAATCCGAGCGACTGGAAACCCGATTGAAACGCATGATGCAGGTGGAAGCCCAGGATAATCATCATAACCACATAAAAGATCACATAACCCAGGTGCTGGAACTTCTCAATAACCAGCAATCCAAGATCATGATAATGCTCACCACCGTATACCACTTCATCAACCTCACCAAAGATCTTAACCTTCAAATAAAAATCAAAGAGGTGGATGATGAGAAAAATAAAAATGATGATTCCGGTGTGGATCATGAATTTTGAAAAGGGAGATGTGAAAGAATAGTTTTCCTTTTTGTAACGTTGTGGTCTTGCCAGCCAGTTTTGAATTTGCAAAACCAGTCCATAAACAATGTGAATGATAAAACCGCCGAACAACACCACTTCAAAGATCCTGATCAAGATATTTGTTCCCATGAAATGGGCTGCGATATTGAATAACTCCCTGGCTTCATAATTTTCTGATCCTTTTAACAACACAAGCAGGTTGATGCTGAGATGCACGAAGAGAAATGTGATTAAAAACAAACCCGCCAGGGCCATTACATATTTCTTTGTTAAAGAAGATTGGTAAAATCCTGTCTTTGCCATAATTTAGATGTTTGACTTAAATAATCTGCCGCTTAACTATGAAAACTTGGATAAAATGCCGTTTTTTGTATCGATCAAGCAAATTTAGGGTTTTGTTGCATTGAAGCGATTCTAAATATTTTTAATTTTAAAATTTTGAATCATTTTAAATAGTAATTCGTTCAGCACATGGCATTTAATGAAACATTTCATATTAATAAGCGCCAAAAGCTTTCAGACAAATTTGAGAAAGGCTCTATCGCCATCATTCATTCCAATGATGAGATGCCGCGGAATGGAGACCAGTATTTTCCTTTCAGGCAAAACTCAGATTTGTATTACCTTACGGGCATTGAACAAGAAAAAAGCATTCTTTTACTGGCCCCTGATCACCCCGTAAAAAAGAACCGGGAGGTCCTTTTCATCCTGAAGCCCGACAAACGCCTGGAGATTTATTTCGGCCATAAATTATCAGGACAAGAAGCAACCGCCATCTCAGGCGTACAAAATGTTCAGTACCTGGAAGCTTTTGAATCAATACTCGATGAAGCCCTGTCATACACGGATAAGATCTATTTCAATTCCAATGATTACCCCAAATTCAGCCCGGATACCGTAAACCGCGATACCCGCTTTGCCAATGAGCTGAAGAAGAAGTACCCTGCCCATCAGCCCCTGCGCTTACAAGCATACCTGGCCGGCCTCAGGCTGATCAAACAGCAGGAAGAGATAGATGCCATCAAAAAGGCATGCGATATCACTGCCACTGCCTTTCAGCGCGTCCTGAAATTTACCAGGCCGGGTGTTATAGAATACCAGGTAGAGGCAGAGATCCTGCACACATTCCTTTCGGAAGGTGCCAGGGGACCGGCATATCCCACCATTGTTGCCAGTGGCATCAATGCCTGCACCCTGCATTATGTGGAGAAAAAAAGTGAATGCCGGGATGCTGAGCTTTTGCTCATGGATTTTGGGGCCGAATATCTCAACTATGCAGCCGACTGCAGCAGGACCATTCCGGTAAACGGCAAATTCACGGCACGACAAAAAGAATATTATAACTCGGTACTCCATGTGCAAAATGAAATTGTGAAACATTTTGTGGTGGGCAATACCATAGAAAATATCAACCGGGAAGTAATAAGCTTGATGGAGAAAGAGTTACTTAAACTGGGACTGATCACGGAGGAAGAAATCAAAAAGGCCGGGTCGCCCAAACCCCTTGTTCTTAAATATCTTGTACACGGCATCGCACATTTCATCGGACTGGATGTGCATGATGTGGGATCCAGGTTCATTGAACTGAAACCGGGCATGGTATTAACCTGCGAACCCGGTTTGTATATCCCGGAAGAAAAGACCGGGATCAGGATCGAGAATGACATCCTGATCACTGAGGAAGGACCGGTAAATTTGATGGAGAATATCCCGGTGGAAATCGAAGAGATCGAAGGAATTATGAATTCTTAATTCTTAATTCTTAATTTTGAGTTCCGAAAAACCAGAAATCTTTGATTTCATCGTTTTTGAGAATCCTCGTCCGCAGGACGGGATTTTGAGTTTTGCCTGCCGGCAGGCAGGAAGGAGTTTTGATTTAGGTTTTTCAAAGCAGCAAGCTCGGATGAAATTGCCAGTCATCGAATGACTATCTTGCGAAAGGTTTAATGTTTAAATGAATCACAAACAATGTGCATTGATGTCATCGGATGACCAAAAAAAATTGAATCCTTGCTATCCTGAGGAAAGACAGGAGGCCTTGGCGAAAATTGAACAATTGAACAATCGAATAAATAATTAAAACAAAAAATTATGTTTCCAAAAGAAGTTTATATTGACAGACGCACCCAACTGAAAGAATTAATGAATTCGGGACTGGTATTGTTCCTGGGCAATAACGAAGCCCCGATGAACTATTCTGCAAACGGCTATCATTTCAGGCAGGACAGTAATTACCTGTATTTCTTTGGTCTGGATCACGATAACCTGGCAGGGGTTGTGGATGTTGACAACAACATCGATATTATTTTCGGGAATGATCTGAGCATAGATGATATCATCTGGATGGGACCCCAGCCCACGATGAAAGAAAGAGCCGCCGAAGCCGGTATTGAAAAAACCCTCCCGATGGACAAACTGGCCGAGTTCCTTCAGGGTGAAATAGCCAAAGGGCGCAAAGTCCATTTTGCACCCATGTACCGGGGGGAACATTTTCTGCAAATATCCAGGCTGCTGGGGATCCGCTGGGGAAGTGTGGATAATTATGTGTCTGAAGAATTGATCCGGGCCATTGTGAAGCTTCGTTCCATCAAGGATAAATACGAAATCGCAGAGATCGAAAAGGCAGTCGACATTGCCTATGAGATGCACACCACGGCCATGCGCATGGCAAAACCCGGTGTAGTGGAAAGGGAAATTGCCGGGACCATCGAAGGGATCTCCCTGGCCAAGGGTGGGCCTGTTTCCTTCCCGATCATCCTGAGCATCCATGGTGAGACCCTCCACAACCATTACCATGGCAACACCCTGGCGGAAGGCCGCATGATGGTATGTGATGCAGGAGCGGAAACGCCCATGCATTATGCCAGTGACATTACCCGCACCACCCCGGTTGGCGGGAAGTTCAACAGCCGGCAAAAAGATATCTATGAAATCGTTCTCAGAGCCAATGAAGAATGCATCAAATCCTGCAAACCGGGGATACCGAACCGGGAAATCCATTTACAGGCAGCCAACATCCTGGCCAGTGGCCTGCGCGATCTGGGCCTGATGAAGGGTGATGTTGCCGAAGCCGTCAGGCAGGGAGCCCATGCCCTATTCATGCCACACGGACTGGGCCATATGATGGGACTGGACGTTCACGACATGGAAGGTCTGGGAGAGAATTATGTTGGATATGATACAAAGACCCAACGCAGCCAACAGTTCGGAACAGCATTCCTGCGCCTTGGCCGTGAGCTGGAAAGCGGATTTGTACTCACAGTGGAGCCCGGATGTTACTTCATCCCAGCCCTGATCGACCAGTGGAAAGCCGAAGGCAAATTCACCGGGTTCATCAATTACGATAAACTGGAAGAATACAAGGACTTTGGTGGCATCAGGATAGAAGACGATGTGCTGGTAACTGACACCGCTTACAAAGTACTGGGCAAGCCCATCCCTAAAACGGTGGATGAAGTGGAAGAGGCTGCAGCGAAGTAATTGAATCTTCATTCTGTATTAGTGTCATTGCGACCGCAGGGAGAAATCTTATACTGAATCGGTTTGCAGAGGTTTTTCTGTGGTCGAAATGACAGATTACCCTGAAAATTATTTTTGATCCTTTTAAAATATTATGATCATGGAAAAAAACCTTGATTTCCGGAACAAACAAATTCATTATTCACAGAGTGGAAATGGCCCCTGTCTGGTTTTATTACATGGATTTCTGGAATCTTTGCAGATATGGGATTCCTTCAGGCAGCCACTGGAAAATGATTTTACGGTGATCTGCATCGACCTGCCCGGCTTTGGCAAAAGCGATGTTTTTTCCGAAAATCACAACATGGATTTCATGGCTGAAGTTGTATATGCCGTATTGCAGGAGAATAAGATTGATCAATGCGTTATGGCTGGCCATTCCATGGGAGGTTATGTCAGCCTGGCTTTTGCCAGGAATTACCCCGCAATGCTGAAAGGCTTGTGCCTGTATCATTCCCATGCCGCTGCCGACAATGAGGAAGCAAAAGAAAACAGAAACCGAACCCTTGAGATCGTTGACAAAGGAAAGAAGAACTTCATCAACAATTTCATACCCACACTTTTTGCAAAAGGAAATGTGGCTGCCTTTGATGAGCAAATCGAACAACTGAAAGCATGGGCCAGGGAAACATCGGCCGAGGGCATCAAGGCAGCTTTGCAAGGTATGCGCGACAGACAAAGTCAGTTAAACTTATTGACGGAAACGGACATCCCGATCCAGTTCATCATCGGGAAACAGGATAAGAAAATCCCCTTCAACAAGATCCTGGCACAAGTCAGCCTATGCCGGCATTCCGAAATCATCTTCCTTCGAGAGGCAGGCCACATGGGCTTTGTTGAAGCCCCGAAAATATGCCTGCAAGCGATGACTTCCTTTGCCAAAAACGCCCACACCAACTAAGTCAGAAAAACAACTGCTAAAGGAAGCGGCAGCAAGCCTGGCCGGAACAATTATTTTCGTAGATTTGTCGTTCATTATCACAATTATGGCAAGTTCGAAGAAGGGAAAGCAAAGTTATCAGAAAAAAAACCTGACAAGGGAAAGCAATCAACAAAATCTGCTTTTCACCGCTGTGATTATCCTGTTTTGCATCGGCCTGTATTTTAATACTTACTGGAATGGCTTCAACATGGACGATCACTATGTGACGGCCACCAATATGCAAACCAGCCAGGGCTTCAGTGCCATACCGGATATTTTTACTTCCGTTTACGGAGACGAAATGGGGAACAAATACGGTTACAGACCCCTTACCAGGGCTTCCTTCACAATTGATCATGAGCTTTGGGAAGGAGCAGCCTCATGGAGCCATATGTTCAACCTGCTGTTGTATATAACCTTTATCCTGGTATTATTCAGCCTGCTGAAAAGACTGCTGAGAAATTATAATCCCTATTTCCCCTTTGTAATTGTGGTATTATTCCTCGCACATCCGGCATTTACCGAGGTAGTGGCAAGTCTTAAAAACCGGGATATTATCCTGAGTTCCCTTTTCGGGCTTCTTGCTTTAAAGGCCTTTATCAGATGGATTGACCATAAAAAAACCATCCCCCTCATAAGCGGCATCTTCCTCTACATCCTGGCAGTTTTATCCAAAGAAACAGCTTTTGCTTTCATTTTTCTTTATCCGCTTGTTTTTTATTATTTTACAAATATCAGCTTACGCAAGCTCTGGATCTTTTTTGGGGCGGGCTTATTACTCACACTCGTGCTCATCTTCGGGCCCGGCTGGTTCATCCCTGATATGGGACGAACCTACCGTTTTACAGAAAACCCCCTGGTAGATGAGAATTTCTTCACCCGCTTTACCACGGGAATGTACGTAATTCTTCTTTACCTGAAAAAACTGATCTTCCCTTACCCTTTGCTATATTATTACGGATACAATACCATACCCCTTAAAGGATTGTTTGATTTCTGGGTGATCTTTTCCATTTTGCTTCACCTGGCTTTGTTTATTTACGCTATCCGTAATTTTAAACAAAAAAGTCTGCTTTCCTTTGCCATCCTTTTTTACCTGCTCAACATCGGAATGGTTTCTAACATTTTATCTCCCGTTCCGGGGATCATGGCGGAGCGATTTTTATTTCTGCCAGGGATTTCGTTTGCCATTATCCTGGCTTATTTCATATTTAAGCTATTCAAACAGGATCCGAAAAATCCCATCCTCACTACCTCAAGATTAAGCAGTATTATAATCCTTACCCTGGTCATCCTCATTCCTTATTCGGCTTATACCTTCAACCGGAATAAAAACTGGCGGACCTATTATACGCTTTACAGTCACGACATCAAACATCTGGAAGAGTCAGTCAAAGCCAACGACCTGCTGGCCACCGAACTGGTCAGTCAGCTGAATGATATTTTCAACAGTCAGGACCCCAATCGGGTTCCCCCGCCCATCAACTCTCAGAGGCGGCCCATTGAAACTGCACTAAAACATTACAAAAAGGTGATCGAGATCTACCCGGAACATTACAATGCCTGGAACAATATCGGGACCATCCATTACAGGATCCTGAAAAAACCGGATCTGGCCATTCCATTTTATGAAAAGACCATTGAGATCAAACCCGATTTTCCAAATCCTTACGTAAACCTGGCAGATATCTATGCCGAAAGAGGAAGTGTTGACACCGCTATTCGTCTCTATTCAAAGGTTTATGAACTGGATTCCTCCCGCGTATCACCCTTATCAAGAATAGCAAATATTTATTACCAGGCAGGAGAGACCGAAAAAGCAAAGGAAACCAATTACCGGATCATGGAACTGCATCCGGATTCTTATTTCCCTTACCTGAACCTGGGATTTTATGCAGCCCGGGAAGGCGATAGCCTGCAGGCGGAAAAGAACCTTGAGAAAGCTGTTCAGAAAGGCTACGAAGGCAATATTTATTCCATCATGACCCGGATGTATCTTGAAATGGGAAACCGCAAACAGGCCTATCTTTACGATATGAAATCCCGGGAATTTGAGAAAAAAAGAAACAATCAGAATTAATGTACAGTCATATCAGGGCCATCGAATACTATCTCCCGGAAAAGATCATCAGGAATGAGGATATTGCCGCGAAATTTCCCGGTTTGAAGATTGATGACCTGACACGCCTGACCGGGGTATATGAGAGGCATGTTGCAGCCAGGGACCAGACCGCTGCCGATCTTGCAATAAAGGCCGCCGAAAAGCTCTTCACCCGGAACCGGCTTCCGCGTGAGGACATTGATTTTCTGATCCTGTGTACCAGCCTGGGAGATTACATCACCCCTGCCACTTCCAATATTTTGCAGAACAGACTCGGATTATCCGAACGCTGCGGAACTTTCGACTTTAACCAGGGTTGTACTGGATACACCTATGGGCTGAGCATGGCCAAAGCCCTCATCGAATCGGAACAGGCAAAGAACGTACTCCTGATCACCTCCGAAACCATTTCGAAGAAGATCCATCCCAAAGACAAGAGCAATATGGCCATTTTCGGTGACGGTGCAGCAGCCACCTGGATCGCTGCCTCAGAAAAGAAAGAAGGGATCGGCAAGTTCGTCTTCGGAACCGACGGCAGCCAATATACCACCATACTTATCAAACACGGTGGCGCACGCTTTCCATACCCGGATACAATTTCTGAAGACTACCAGGATGATTTCGGGAATGTGCGCAACGACGGATGCTTTTACATGAATGGTTCGGATGTCTTCACTTTTTCACTCAACAAGGCACCCGGAATGATCGCGGAGATCCTGCAAAAGCATGAATTAGAAAAAGAAGACATCAAACTCTTTGTCCTGCACCAGGCCAACCGGATCATCCTCGAAAGCATTTTCAAAAAACTAAAAATCCGCAAAGATCAGGAATTTTATTGCCTCGACAAATGGGGCAATACCGTGCAATCTACCATTCCGATTGCCCTGAAAGAGGCCATGAACCAGGGAAAAATCAAAAAAGGTGACAAAGTGATTGCAGCAGGTTTCGGCGTGGGGATGAGCTGGGCAGGAACCTTGCTCCGGTTTTAGCGATGCCTGGAACTCAATAAAAATTCTCTGGATTAAACCAGTTACTATTTATCCTGCAACATACGAAAGCTTATCTCTGCCAGGTGATTGATCCGGTTATCTTCCAGGAAATCCGGCAGCGACCACTCTATCCCGAATATTTCGCGGGCTTCCCTTTCCAGCTCAACAGCTGCAATACTATCCATTCCATAAGAGAACATAGAGCGTCCCGGATCAATGGTTTCGGGGGCGATCTTTACTTTGCGGCTTAACCAGTGGATCAACCATTGCCGCAGGTCATCCTCGCTCAGGTTTTCCAGCTCAATGCTAATGGCATCATATTCTGCAGCAAGATCCATTTCCCACACAGCCAGTATATCCAGTTCATTGTCAAGAAAGGCAAGTTTGCTGGCGCGATGCTGGATCTTCCCGCTGGTGGTTCTGGGGAGGCTGCCGGTTTTGATCAGTACAATGGCATACACCTGCAATTCAAACTCACGGGCAATGCTTTCCCTGATAGCGGTAAATATTTCAGGGGCCTGCAGGTGCCGCATGTAGGTTCTTTCGATCTCCGCCACGATCACCAGGCGTTCCTCACTGGCCTTATTGATGGCAAAGGCAGCTGTTCCGTAATCCCTAACTGCATCATGTGAAGATTCTGCGATCCTTTCAATATCCTGGGGATAATAGTTTTGTCCGCGGATAATGATCATATCCTTGCGCCGCCCGCTGATATAAAGCTGACCTTCAAAAATGAAGCCCAGGTCGCCGGTCCGAAGATACTGCCGTTTATCACTTCCTGCAATACGGGCTTTAAAAACCGCTTTGGTGGCCTCTTCTTTTTTCCAGTAGCCTTTACAGACGGAAGGGCCGGAAGTCCAGATCTCACCGATTGTTCCTTCTTTAAGGATATTGCCGTTTTCGGGGTCAACAACAAGAATTTCATTTCCCAGCCATGGAAAACCGCAGGCAACGATATCTTTGCCTGCTTCATCCTTAGCGGAAAGCTCTAATTCATTCCTTGCTTCCATCGCCTTCTGCCTGGCGGAGAAATAAACCGGTCTCTCACGGTAATCTCCTCCGCTGACCATAAGAGTTGCCTCCGCAAGGCCATAAGTCGGATAAAACATTTCTTCCCGGAAACCGCAATTTGAAAACTCCTGCCGGAAACGGTCCAGGCTTTGCTTATGAATGGGCTCTGCCCCGCAAAAGAAAACCCTGACTGAAGAAAGATCAATTTGCTGCTTATCCTCTTCTGATATTTTTTCACAGCAATAATCAAGTCCGAAGTTGGGGCAGCCAATGGTTTGAGCCCTGTACCTGGAAACCGATTTTAGCCAGGCAGCCGGATCCTTGATAAAAGCCTGGGGCGGGATGATATAACTGGTACCTCCCCTGTACAAAGTTTGCAGAGTGGTTCCGAACAATCCCATGTCGTGGTAATTGGGCAGCCAGTTAACACCCACCAGGCTCTCATCATGCCCGAATGATTTGCTTACCACCGCAAAATTATTGAGAATGTTCCGATGGCTTACCATCACACCCCTGGGTTCTCCGGTGGAACCCGAGGTATATTGCAGGATAGCAGTATCATCAGGAAGGATACCGGGCTTTTTCCAGCCCGGTTCATGTTCCGAAACTTCCTGGATCTGGAAAACATGTTCAACCGGCAGGCGTTCGTCTTCACCGAAAAACCTGAGCAAATCTCTTTTGTTGCCATCGCTTGCCAGAATTGCAGAGGCATCACAATCCCTGAGTATGGACCAGAACCTCTCTGCATTGCGGTTCCTGCGCGGCGGATATGCCGGCACTGCAATGAGCCCGGCCATAAGCGTTCCCAGCAAGGCCACAATAAAATCAATTCCACTGGGGAACAGCAAAATGCAGCGATCACCCTTTTGGTAGTGATTTTGAAGATAAGCCGCCACTTTCAGGGAGTCCTTTTCCAAGTCGGAAAAGCTGATGCGCCTGCTTTCGTTTGTGCCGTCATCCAGGAGAACATAAGCTGTTTTATCAGCATAGCGTCCGGACTGCTGCAGCACAAGGTCAATCAGATCCCTGAATTCGGGATGATATTCGTTTTTATCGGAGGTTAATAACTGGTATTGATCCATTGTAAAATCTTGCTTGTTTTTGCTGCCCGGACGGCAAAGATAATGATAATGAACAGATACTTACCGCCACCAAATACATTCATCCTGCAGTGGGATAACTGTTTCCCTGATTTAATGTAATTTTGATGCATCAACGCAATTTGAGCAAAAGGCATGAAAGTAAATTTTAACCAGCCTTACCTGGAAGGTGACGAAAAAGATTATGTAATGGATGCCACCATGACGGGTCATCTCTCCGGGCATGGCAAATATACCAGGCTTTGTCATCAGTGGTTTGAAAAGAGATACAAGATGCCAAGATCATTGCTCACCACCTCCTGTTCAGATGCCCTTGAACTGGCTGCACTTCTGCTGGACATCAGGGCGGGGGATGAAGTGATCGTGCCTTCCTTCACATTTGTGTCAACAGCCAACGCTTTTGTGCTGCGGGGTGCGAAAATTGTTTTTGCAGATGTAAGGGAGGATATTCCCATACTGGATGCCGATAAGCTCGAGGAACTGATCACGGCAAGGACCCGGGCGATTGTACCGGTGCACTATGCCGGAGTGGCCTGTGAAATGGAAAAGATCATGGCCCTGGCAAAAAGGCATGATCTTTTCGTGGTGGAGGATGCGGCTCATGCCATCGAATCCAGCTATGGGAACAAACAGCTCGGCACCATCGGGACCCTGGGAGCATTCTCCTTCCATGAAACAAAAAACGTGATCTGCGGTGAAGGCGGGATGATATCAATTAATGATAAACGATTCGGAAAACGCGCGGAGATCCTCTGGGAGAAAGGCACCGACCGGGCAGCTTTCCACCGCGGGGAAGTTAAGAAATACCAGTGGGTGGATGTGGGGTCTTCTTTCCTTCCTTCCGACCTGATCGCCGCCCTACTTTACGGCCAGTTGCTTAAGGTGGATAAGATCCAGAAAATGCGCCTGAATATCTGGCAACAGTATTTTGAAAGACTGAAAGCCCTGCAGGAGGCTGGCAAAATTCAGCTGCCGATTATCCCCGGGTGGGCTACAAATAACGGGCATATGTTCTACCTGGTCACTTCCTCCCCATCCGAAAGGGATCGCTTGCTAAAGTATCTGAATAAAAAGGGTGTGATGGCGGTTATCCATTATCTTCAGCTGCACTCCAGCAAGTATTTTACTGATAAGCACGATGGCAGGGAACTCCCGAATACCGACCGCTTTTCGGATTGCCTCATCCGGCTGCCATTCTTCAACCGCTTAACGGAAGAGCAAATGGAATATGTGGTTAAACAGGTCTACCGGTTTTACCATTAATCCTGCCCGCAATTGTTCAGACGCCTGTACAATATTTCAAAACAGTATTTGTTTTTAAAAAAGAAGTAACTTTGCAGCACTAAAAAATTATACAAAGGATGAAGGTGGAAGATTTTATCGCTACAATAGAAGAAGAATTCGACGATGTTGAATCCGGCACTCTCAAGCCGGAAAGTAATTTCAGGGAACATTTTGAATGGAACAGCATCAATGCACTGATCCTGATTGCCCTGGTGAAAACAGAATACGATGTCAGCATCAATGCCGAGGATATCAGAGATTCCAAAACCATCAAGGATCTTTTTGGGATTATTGAGAAGCGGGTGGCAGCTTGATGAAGCACCAATTTCCAAAAATCAAATTCCAAATAATTACCAATTTCAAAATTCTAAATTCCAAACAGTCCTTTGCTCAGGGCGTTTTGGTCATTGTTTTTTAGTATTTTAGAATTTATTTGAAATTTGTCTTTTGATATTTGGAATTTTAATTTTCTTTTTCCCTGATCAACTCCAGCGCTTTCCCGCGGTTTCTTCAATGCTCATTTTCTCAAAGAAAAGGTAAGGTGGAAAATCCACCCCGTAATTCTTCAGAAAATCATTTCTCAGAACGACGGCTTTGATCGAATTCAAACCGTAGGCTACGATGGGCCTTTGTGGGTTGATCTTTTCGATACCGATCTTCAGGTTGATGCTGAGCCAGGCGATCAGCCAGGATTGAATAGATGTTAGGCTGATTTCACTTTCCTTGTCATTTCCGCTACTATCTGATTTGAGGCATGATTCACCAACTATATTCAGGTTCCCTTCAAGATATGCCTTCCTTGTCGCTTTTCGCTGAATTTTACCACTTGAGGTTTTTGGTATGCTGGCAGTTCTAAGCAGGATGATCCCTTCGAGATCAAGTTCAAATTCATCGAATATAGCCTGACGTATACTATCGGCGATCTCGTTTAAATTGGGGTTTCGCATATAGGTTCGCTCCAGTTCGGCAGCAATATAGAGTTTTTCCTGACTGTCTTCTGAAACAGAAAATGCTGCTGAACAATTGAAACGCAATGCAGGATGGCAGTTTTCTGCAGTCAGCTCCAAATCCTGGGGATAAATATTCCTCCCCCGGATAATGATCAGATCCTTAAGTCGGCCTGATATATACAATTCTCCGTCATGAAAAAACCCAAGATCACCGGTACGCAGAAAAGGACCTTCACCGGTTTCTTTAATATAAGCATGAAATGCATCTTCCGTTTCCTGTGGTTTTGACCAATAACCTTTTGTAACAATAGATCCAGCAACCCATACTTCTCCTACCTCATCACCGGCGCATTCAAGCAGGGTATCCGGGTTTACGATCCTTATTTTTGTATCTATCCAGGGATGTCCAACACCTACATGGTCATTGCTTTCAGGACTGTCAATATCTGCAAGCAATACTTTGTTGTTCTCAAGTGCATCCTTTAACAGCGAAAGATATTTAGGCTTTTCATTCACATATCCTCCTGAAATAATCAGGGTGGTTTCGGCCATGCCATAGCATGGGTAAAAGCCTTGTCTGCTGAAACCTGCTTTGCTGAACTTTTCGGTAAAGGACAGCAAAGTACTTTTGCGGAGAGGTTCAGCGCCGTTATATAAGGTACGCATGCTGGAAAGATCAATTTCGTCCAGTTCCTCTTCTTCCGCTTTTTCAACACAGAGGTCGAACGCAAAATTGGGCCCTCCGCAATGCGTGCCTCTGTATTTTGTTATGGCTCTGAGCCAGCGGGAAGGTTTTTGTAAAAATGAAACGGGTGGTAAAAGGACGCCTTTGAAACCAGTAAAAACAGGTTGCAAAACACCATCGATCAAACCCATATCGTGAAAACTCGGAAGCCAGCTAACCGATACACTGTTTCTGCTCAGCTCAAAACTTTGCCTGATATATTCAGAATTGCGCATGATATTCTTATGGCTGACCATCACACCCTTGGGCTGACCTGTTGAGCCAGAAGTATATTGCAATAATGCAATGCTTTCGTTGCTAACTGGTTTCAAACTGGCAGGCTCATCATTATGCATGAGCAATTCTTCCGTAATGCACCAGTCCATATTCTTGAGTTCATCTACATCCGTAAAGTTCTTCAGGGAAGCTTCATAGATTTGGTTTGTTGTTAATATCAAAGATGATTGTGAGTCTATCACAATAGATTTGATCCTGTTCAGGGAACGGTTTTTTCTCGGCGGATAAGCCGGAACTGCAATAATACCCGCAAAGAAACATCCGAAAAGAGCTTTCACAAATTCCAGACCAGGGGGATATAACATCAGTGCCCGTTCACCTTCTTTGCTTTTTAAGCTGATTGATCGGGCGATGGAGGTCGCCGCCTCATACAACTCTCTGTAAGTGATGATTTCTTCATCATCTTCACCATCCCGGAGAAATATATAGGCTGTTTTGTCGGCTTCCTTTTCTGCCCTCATCTTCAACACATCCGTAATTGAATAATGCAGGGTATCCTCTTCTTGTATTTTATCATTCAGGAAATTCAATAAGTCCATAGGTTCGTGCGTTGATTTAGAAAACTGCAAATTTAACAATTCATTGGATAGCTCTGAATATTTAATTAGCTTTGTATGTTTTGAGAATGAGGGTGTTTTACCCTGGCTATCAGGTGACTTTTTAATACAAAAGAATGGCTCTATTTAAATTATCCAACATACGGATCAGGGGAATGGCAGCGACAGTCCCCAAAAATGAAATTTCCAACTGGGACTATAAATGGATCTCCAAAAAAGACCGGGCATCCGTTATTAAAAACATTGGTGTTGAGAAAAAACGGGTGGCACCCAAAGGAATGACTACTTCCGATCTTTGCTTTGTGGCAGCGGAAAAACTGATAAACGAGCTGGGATGGGACAAAAAGGAAATACAGGCATTGATTTTCGTTACCCAGAGCGGTGATTATATCATTCCCGCTTCTTCCACAATTCTGCAGGACCGGCTCGGTTTGCCCCATTCCTGTATGGCCATGGATATCAACCTGGGATGTTCGGGCTATGTTTACGGACTTTCCATGCTGGGCAGTCTGATGAGTGCTTCGGGAATGAAACGGGCATTGCTGTTGGTCGGCGATCTGTCGGCTGTTACTTCATCCTATCGGGATAAAAGCACATATCCCTTATTCGGGGATTCTGGAACGGTCACCGCGCTGGAATTTGACGAAAGCGCCCCACCTATTCCTTTCAACCTGCAAACCGACGGATCAGGTCACAAGGCCATCATGATACCCGATGGAGGCGTTAGAAACCTGGTCAGCAAAAAATCACTGGAAACAAAAAAGATCAGCCAGGGAATTTATCGCAGCCGCATGCATGTGGTGCTGGATGGGATTGAAGTTTTCAATTTCTCATTGCGGGAGGTAGTACCCAACATCAAAAAAACCCTGGCGTACGCTGAACGCAGTCCGGAAGATTTCGATTATTTTATCTTTCATCAGGCCAACCGCATGATCAACGAAACCATCCGGAAAATGCTGAAACTGGACAAGGAAAAGGTCCCCTACTCAATCCATAAGTTTGGCAATACCAGCGGTGCCTCCCTGCCCCTGACGATCATTTCAGAACTGCGGGATGAGATCAGGACAAAAAAACTGAATCTGTCCCTTACTGCATTCGGAATAGGGCTTTCGTGGGGAACGGCCTTCATCGAACTGGACCGTATCGTTTGTCCTGAGATCCAGGAGATATAACTTATTAAACATGCAGATCTATGAACGCTTTTGATCTTACAGACAAAACCATCCTGGTTACCGGCGCTTCTTCTGGGCTTGGCCGGCAATGCGCCATTAGCATCAGTGAACATGGCGGTAAGCTGATTATTACAGGCAGGAAGCAGGATAAGCTGCAGCAAACTTTTGACCGCCTGCAGGGCGAGGGACACCTGATGATCCCTGCTGACCTTACCAAAAAACAGGATGTTGAAGAACTGGTTGATCAGCTCCCGGGTTTGAACGGGGTCATATACAGTACAGGCATCTCTGAGCTGAGCCCTGCCAGATTTATCACGGAAGAAAGTATTGAAAAAACCTTCAGGATCAGCTTTGATGCATCCGTTTTACTAACGGGCAAATTGCTGGCAAAGAAAAAACTCATTAAAGGGAATTGCTCCCTTTTATTCATTTCATCCATCTCAACGCGCTATCCCTTCGTAGGCGGAGCCATGTATGTTTCGGCCAAAGCTGCACTTGAAGGCTATGCCAGAGTGCTTGCCCTGGAACTTGCGCCCAAAAGGATTCGTTCGAATTGCATTGCACCGGCCTTTGTAAAAACACCCATGCTGGACGGTACTGCCGCGAACTATTCACAGGAAGCCGTAAAGAAAATTGAAGACCAGCAAATACTGGGTCTGGGTGAGCCCGAGGATGTTGCCAATACAGCCGTTTTTTATATGTCGGATGCTTCGAAATGGATCACGGCTACCAATCTGATCCTGGGCGGAGGATGATACATTAATTAAAAACTTTGAATAAAAACAAATAAAATGGATAAGCCAGCTTATTCTGTTATCATACCGGTATACAATAGCGAAAACAGCTTGCATGAGTTGTTTACGAGAACCAAAGCTGTTTTCGATGAGATCGGTAAAAGCTTTGAGATGATCTTTGTTGAAGACAATGGCGGGGATAACAGCTGGAAGGTATTAGAGAAAATAAAGCATGAAAACCCCGGGTATGTCACAGCTATTAAATTAGCCAGGAATTTCGGCCAGCACAATGCTACTTTCTGCGGTCTGGCCCGCTCCAAAGGTGAATTCATTATCACCATTGATGATGATTTGCAATTACCTCCCGAAGAAATCAAAAAACTGATTGAAGGTTACGAAGGGTCTCATTCAGATTTGATCTATGGGATCTTTAAAGACAAAAAACACAACCCGGCACGCAACATTGGAAGCGCTTCTTTCAATCAAACATCAAAAATTTTCCTGAAAGGTCCCGGAAAAGGCTCTTCTTTCAGGTTAATGACACGAGACCTGGTGAACAACATACTGAATCATTTCCAGAGCTTTGTATTCCTGGACGAGATCATCAATTGGTATACCTCGGATATTTCTTACGTAATGGTTGAACACCAGGAGCGTAAAAATGATAAATCCGGTTATAGCTCCCGTAAACTTCTTAGGCTGTTCTCGAACATCGTATTTTTTTACTCCAATGTTCCCCTGCGATTGATGGTTTATGGCGGACTGCTGTTCTCAGCCCTTTCTTTTGGAATCGGCATTTTCTATTTTATTAAGAAGTTGTTTTTCAACACCCCCATCCTGGGTTATACCTCCCTGATCGTTGTGATCACATTCTCGACCGGGATCATTATTTTCAGTCTGGGCGTTCTGGGAGGATATATCAGCAGGATCTATTTTGCCCAGAACAAAAAACCACCCTATTCCATCAAAAAAGTAATTTAATGGGACACACAGGGAAAAAATTCAAATTATTACTGATCAACCCCCTGAACAGGCGAAAAACAACCGTTCAGCGGGAGGTCATCAGCATCTACCCTCCCATTTCCCTGGGGATCATTGCCGCCCTGACACCTGATAACTGGGAGGTGGAGATCCTGGATGAGATCTTTGAAGATTTTGAATACCGCAAAGCAGATCTTGTGGGCATTACCTCCCTAACGCCCACGGTAAATCGCGCCTACGAAATCGCTGCATTTTTCAGGGAGAAAAACATCCCATGCGTGCTCGGGGGCATCCATGCTTCGATGATGCCCGAAGAAGCCCTGCAATATGTGGATACCATTGTGAAGGGAGAAGCTGAAAACATATGGCCACAGCTCATCCGGGATTTTGAATCGGGAAAACTGAAACGAGTATACGAGTCGGAACCGGCTGATATCAATCAAATACCAAAAGCCCGTATCGATTTATATCATAAATCCTATGAAATCGGCAGTATACAGACCACACGCGGATGCCCGATGAAATGTGATTTTTGCAGTGTGCATGTTTTCAATGGAAGCAGGTACCGCATCCGTCCGGCTGCCGATGTTGTTGAGGAATTCAAGGCCTTGACCCAGGAAAGGATTGCTTTTGTGGATGATAACCTTTGCGGATATTCCAGAAAATCGGAAGAACGTCTTCTGGAAATATGCCATTTGATTATCGATTCAGGGGTGCAAAAAAAATGGTTCTGTTCGGCCTCCATGAATATCGGAAAAAACAAGGAACTCCTGGATGCCATGCACAGAGCTGGTTGTCAGATGATTTTCCTGGGTATTGAGTCAGAAGTGGTCGACAACCTCATGTCGATGAACAAAAGGGTTAATTACAAAATCGGGGTGGATCATTTTAATGAGATCTACGAAAACATACATGCAGCAGGTATTGCCGTACTCGGGCTTTTATTTTCGGACTTGAATCGGATACGGCAGAATCCATTAAAAGAAGAACAGATTATATCCTCAACTCGGGTGTGGATGCCATGCAGGTAACCGTGCTAACCCCCTTGCCCGGTACCATATTGTATAAACGGCTTGAAGAAAGTGGGAATTTACTGTATACAAATTACCCGCAGGACTGGGAAAGATACAATGTTACGGAACTGGTCTACAAACCGGACCATATCAGCCCTGAAGCATTTCAGGAAGTTGCATCCGAATGCTGGAAAAAACTTTACAACAGCAAAGCGCTTGGCAAAAGGATTATGAAAACAGCCAGGGTCACACAGAATGCGGATGCGGCAAAGTGGGCTTACTCAGCCAATGTCCAGTACCATAATGTATTCCTGGAAAACAGCCGGACCCGCCAGGATGTAAAAGATTTATTCATTTAATAAAAGGAACTCATGAAATTATTTAAATATGGTATCAGCCTGAACCGCCTCAAAGAGGATGACATCGAACTGGTAAGAAAATGGAGAAACTCCAGGAAAATCAATCAGTTCATGGAGTACAGGGAAGAAATAACACCTGAAATGCAAAAAAATGGTTCCAATCCATCAACAACAATGAGAACTTCTACTTCATTATTGAATACAAAGGCGAAAAGATCGGCCTGATCAATACCAGCAAAGCAAACTATGATGAAGGTCATTCAGAAGGCGGGATCTTTCTCTGGGATGATAAATACTACGAAAGTTTTGTGCCTGTGTGGGCCTCCCTTCTGCTGCTGGAAACAAGCATTTTCGTTTTGCAGGCAAAGAAATCATACATCAAAACCCTGAAGGATAACGAACGTGCAAAAAAGCTCAATACCCATTTGGGATATACCTTGATGGAAGGTCAGGATGATGTCTATAACCAGCTGTATGAACTCACCCGTGAAAGTTTTCTCAGAAAAGCTCCCAAACTTATACGTGCCGCAACTCTATTGGCAGAGGGGGATGATGCAATACAATTTATTTATTTCGATCAGCAGGATATTGATTCGGGGCTGGCTGATTTTATGGAATCCAAAATGGATAAAGAATCCATCGAATCAGTTAAAGAGAATGATGATGGACGATATTTTTACATTAAAAATTTCCTGTAGTTAAATATCCCGATTGACAGTTTCACCGGTTAATATTTCCATTTAAACCTTCCAATCATCTGTTTTAGCCTGCATTATTCATAAATTAGCTTAATGTACTCAAATAATGCAGGTTAACCCCGGCTTAGAAAAGCTTGCAATTTGAAAACGAAGTGCATCAAATTGGTAGCTTTTCTTAGTCGTCAGGATAATTCAGGGTTTCACCTTTTAGGTTTATGAATTATCCGGGTTAGACCCATTCAGACAACTTCTTCCTGATCAAAGGGTCTTTCATACAAGACAGGTAAACCGCATTATTGGGGGAATAGAAAGTTCATAGCGCTCTTTGAGGCACAAAGGGTATTGGGCATACAAAATAGTTTAACCACACAATATATCCAAGATGTTTATATTTTGCAAGAAAAGCCTGCTGCTTCTGATGTTATCTCCATTACTTATTATGGAAGGATTCGCCGAAAACGAGAGGCATTCAAACGTAACTTCAACTTCCCTGCCTGACAGCATCATTAACTTAAAGCTTATTAATGACAACCTTTTTCAAAAATCCATTGAACCGATCATCGACAACCTGGATCCCGAATTCATCCTTAACTGGGTGGAGTGGATCATGGAAGAAGAAATGATCCCCGGCATGTCGCTGTGCTTTCTAAAAGATGGCGAGCTCTACTGGCAGGCCCACCAGGGTTTTGCCGACCTGCAGGAACAAACAAGCGTGAATGATCAAACAGCTTTTGTATGTGGTTCGGTATCAAAAATTATTGTTCTTACTGCTGCCATGCAGTTATACGATCAAAACCTCCTCGGGCTGGATGATGACGTGAACCAGCATTTGCCCTTTAATATATACAATCCGGGCCATCCGGATGAAACGATCAGTATACGCCATCTAATGACCCACCTTTCTTCCATCAATGATGATGAGGACCTGCTGGAAAGCCTGATCACTTTCGGAAGCGACGGCAGTATTCCGCTGGGCGATTTTCTTGAGGATTATTTAAATGCCAGCATTCAAATATTTGACCAAAAGGGGATCTTAATTAAAAACCGGCAGCTCGGAATTAAACAGAAAGGCCAGCATCAGATCTGGCTGTCAACAGATGGTTATGAACCCGGTATTTACTATTATCGCCTTTTGCTTGAAGATGAGCAATTCACAGGCAGGCTTATCGTATTGTAGAAAAATACCCCGCAACAAATCAAGGTGTTTCCTTTTCTTTTTTGTTCAGTTTCTCTTTATTCAGCGACCAGTACACTCTCAAAAAAATCCCCAGGAACTCCAGCAAAGCACTCCTGGCCTTATAGGGCAGCCTTTCCCCCCATAACATCAGTTGATACATGATCTTTCCGTAAGTGAGCAGCGGAAGCATCCGCAGGTAAAGCCATAAATCAAAGCCTTTGTATTTTCGCTCATAGCCGCATTCATCCGCCGTCTTGCCTGCAACCAGATCGGCCATTCTTATCTGCTTTTCGCTCATCTTCTTTTTCCAGGTATTGATGCGGCCGGTATTTATTGGATTCAGCAGGCTACGGTGAATATCCATCAGCTCTTCGGAATGGCCGTAGGCCTTTTGCATTTCTTCCTTCTTTTTGTAGAAATCAAAAACCTCCTGCCTGAAGTCCAGCCCCAGAAAATCATATACCTTTTTAATTACTGTCTCAGGATTACTGGCCAGGTCTTCATAGCGGATGAAATAAAACCGGGCCGGGTGCTCCTTCTCTAATTTCCTGAACTGCCGGTAAGCAAACTTCCAGCGGTAAACCACAAGAGGTACCAAAGGGATCTCAAAATTCACACGGATCAGTGACAGGTAATTATCGCGGTAGTCCCGCGAGATATAGATAAACTTTGAATCCGGGAAGAGTTTATGAATTCGTTTGATATAAAGGGCATAAACCGGATTCTTATCACCGATCAGCTGAATGTTTTCTTTGGGAAACATGGAAGGATAAGCCTGGTATAGTTCCCGGATGATCTCTAAGAAGGATATCTCTCCCGTCAGCTTTATCAACCGCTTCCGAAGAACTTCTTTCTTGATGAGCCAGGCTTCAAAATATTGCTGCCGGTACAGATCCTCAATCAGATCCTCCAGATCTTCTTTTTGCCAGACCTTTTTCCCTTCATACTTTTTGTAAAGGCTGAGTATGACCGGGCTCTCAGGCGGAATGATCACATGGGGATGGGCTTCGATCAGCAACCTCAGCAGCGTAGTCCCGGAGCGGGGCCGCCCGATGATAAAAAAGAAGGGTATATCTTTAGCCTTGTTCATCCTTTTTCTTTCTTTTGAGCAGATTGCCAATAAAATTAAAATCACTTTTATGGTATGTGAAGATTCTTGCCAGGGGCATATCAACGATCCTGGCATAAACCCACAGGAAAACCAGTGCACCGATAATATAACTCACATTGGTGGCCATCACCGCACCCATGCTTCCATGTTCCGGGATCCACCAGTAATTGAGGATCACATTCAGCAGCAGGGAAGGCAAAAATACATAAATTGCTATCTGCGGCTTTCCCATGCCCGACAAACGGCTGCTGATGATCCTGAAAACGCTCATGAACAAAATACCGGGCAAAATGAAACGCAAGATCTCCGCGCTGGGCATGAAATCTTCGGTCCAGATAAAGGGAATGATCCAGGGTGCCAGCCAGAACAAAATGATCGCTGCCAGCACACCAACTATCAGGGAGAGTCTTAGCAGCCTGGCAGTCGTTTCATTCATTAAGCGGTGATCGGTAGTATTGGCTGTGCGGCTCATCACCACGATACCCACAGCAAGAGGCAATTGCCACAGGGCTTCTGCAATGGAAACGCCCAGTGCGTAAAACCCAACCTCTTCGGGCCCTTTCAGGCTTTTCAGGATCAATACATCAATGCGGTAATTCAACTGAATGATAAAAACCGCCAGGGCAAATACTATGCCCATCCTTACCAGCGGAATGATGACAGGTTTTAAAAAATGCGGTCGAATGATATGATCCCTGGAAAGGGTCAGCAGCGACCAGATGGCGATTACAAAGTATCCTGAGAAAATTGCCAGAAGTGCTCCTTCTATTCTCCATTGTAAAAGCACTACAAAGATCAGTACAAATATCAGGTCCATCAGTACCGGGAACCAGCGGATAAAATTGGCCCTGGCGATCTCTTCCTTTCCCAGGAAAACCCCTCCCGTAAATAAACTTGTCAGATGCATGGGAATAAAAAGCACGGCCAGCAACATCATCAGCAGGGAGTAGTCCTGCGTATCCGTGATCAAAAAAGCAAGTGATGCCAGGATGATCCCGACCAGGCTGGTCATCAGTAGCAGCATCATGATCCCGGAGATATTCTTGTCGATGTTTTCCTTGTCGTGCCCGATATGATAAATGGCAGACGCCCGGATGCCCAACTGGCTAAGTGCGATCACCACCATGGGAATGACGATGATGGCGGAATAGATCCCGAAGCCTTCAGGCCCCAGCACCCGGGTGAGAATGATACTAACCACCAGGGCATTGATCAATGCAAATACATTGCTGCTAAAAACACCGGCAATATCCCTGAAGAGGTTTTTTCTGGCCATCTGAAATGTATGATTAGCATTTCCCTTGTGAATACAAAGTACAAAAGTAAATAATTTGCATTGTTTTAGCCTATGCTGTTCAAAACTGCAGAATACCTGTTTTTCCCTTTTATATCCTTATATTTGGCCTCCTGAATGATCCCTGGAAATTAATAGATTATCAGTTCTAATGAAAAAGAAATTCTTAATACGTACATTGTGGTTTTTACTGCTGTTGATCCTGATAAATGTGGTGCTTGATCAGCTTTATAAGAACTATGTTGCCCATAATATTTTGAACAATAAAAAAGACAGGGATTTCACGAATTATAATGAAACTCTGCAATATCTGTCAATGGGAAATTCACATAATGTTGTCAATACATACATCCTTGATAATACATATAACTATAATTCACCTGCTGAAAACTATGTTCAGACCTATTACAAGCTCAGATCAATTATTGAAGAAAAGAACAAAAAACCCCAAAACCTCCTGTTGTTTATTGATATGTCATCCTTTAGCCCGAGGGCAGGCAAATATTTTGAACATAATTCCTATTGGATCAAATACATTGATTACTTTGAACTGGCCAGGATCAAAGGCGACAAGAACATATTGAACAAATGGGTGGAGGGTAAATTTTTCTCCTATGCCGGTGGTTACCGTGAAATCATGCTCACCTTTGTTTACCTGATCAAGATCGGAAAACTTGATTTGCATAATGGATACCGATCACCCCGCAATTATAATAATTTTGCCTATGAAAAACCCGAGGACATGGGGGGTTTTTCTGTTGAAGAAAACTACGACTGGTCAGGAGCCAGACGAGTTGACAAAAGTGAAGAAAAAAGACGAGCAAGGTATAAATCGGATATATATTTTAGCATGAAAGGCTATTTTGATCCCACCCTGGCCATTTATTTCAATAAGATACTTGAACTTTGCCATGAACATGGAATAAAGGTGATCCTGATCCGTGTGCCTGTTACCAAAGCTTATTGGGAATATGTGTCAAGCAAAATTCCTGTTGACAGCTTATATGATAAAATTGAAGGAATCTACAATAGATATCCGAATGTAAAGAAAGTTCTGGATTATCATGATGTTTTCTTTTTAAGGCCGGAATTGTTTTTCGACGCCGACCACTTAAATCCGGAAGGAGCCGAACTTTTCACAAAACGATTAAAAGAAGATCTGGCAGTGGAATAAAATGCTGCCATTGGAAAAAATTCATATTACGCTTTTGTTTTTCTTCCGCTTATCTTCATAAACATCCTGGCAAGAAATAAAGGTCCTTTATTCAATAATAATGCTCTTAGCTTGTAAGGAAAATGGTCGATGATATGCGTCATTATGTATAGAAATTTTGCATAGAATATACCTGGCAGGCTTAACAGACAGGTTAAGAATCCGCATTTATCATAAATTCTTATATAACCTCCCTTTTCGGCGTATTTATTAGCTATGCAATCTGCGATGCGAACCTCGCGCGCACTGAGATGCTTTTTCCACAAACCGATACGTTTGGTGTTTAGCGGCTGCATTAAACTTTTATGATGCCGGTATACCTCCTCTGATTGGAACAATTCAAGATGTTCATCCTTTTTCCTATGGAAATTCATTACCGAGTCATCAAAATTTAATCCTATGAAATCACAAAGTTCACCAAATTTCTTCTGCGGATATTTCACAAGATCTTCATATCGTAGAATATAAATGGAATCAGGATATTTTTCTTTCGCCTGCAATGCTTTCCTGAAAAAATGTTTCCATTTGTAAGTAACCACTGATATGGAGGGCAACTCGAAATCGACATTTTTTATAGAATAAAAATGATCCCTGTAATCCCTGTTTATATATATAAACTTTGCCTCGGGGTAGATTTCCTTTATTTTGGCAATATAAATGGTATAACCATGATTTTTATCACCGACAAATCTGATCTCTTCTTTGGGATAGAGTGACTGATAACTAAGATGGACTTTTTTGCATAGATCAGCATAACTGATGTCAGGATCACTTGAAAGAATATCTTTTTTTAATTCTTTACTGTCAATACTCCATACTTTAAATTGCCATGTAGCAAGTACATCATAGTAAAATGATAATAATTCCTTTCGACTCCATTTGGCTATCTTACCGTATTTGGGGTAGAGATTGACAATATATTGACATTCCCAGGGAATAATAACATTGGGATGAGCATCAAACAGCTTCAGCAACAAAGTGGTTCCGCTACGGGGCCGTCCGATGATGAAAAAGATCGGTATGTCTCCTGGATCATGCATCTTTTTTCTTTCTGATATTCCTGATAAATTCAAAATCCCTGCAGCTGAATGCAAATATAATCCAGCGCGAAGATAAAAATGATGCGGTTATCCGCTGACGCAAAAGTAAGGATTCTGTTTTCTTTTTCTTGAGGAATGATGAAAATGAATCAAAAACAAATGATCCCTGGCAGGAGCAATATAAGTTTAGGTAACCTTCACAGGAAATTTACGAATAAACCTCAAAACTAACTTTATGGATCAACTCGGAACATATATCGACCTGGTGGCAAAAATTATTGAGGTAGCCGGCGTATTGATCATTGCAGGCGGCAGCCTGTTTTTCCTGATCAGAGCGCTTTTCACCAGAAACAAAGGACAACAGAACATTTTCAAACAGCTCAGGCAGGAGCTGGGAAAGGTCATTTTGCTGGGCCTTGAAGTCCTGGTTGCCGGCGACATCATTGCCACGGTTTCTACCGAACCTACAATGAAAAGTGTGCTGGTACTTGCAGTGATCGTTTTGATCAGGACTTTCCTGAGCTTTTCACTGCAGGTGGAACTGGAAGGGAAATTGCCCTGGCAGACAAACAAAAACAAATCCGAATAAAAGCTAAACTGATATCCCCATGCTGAAAGTCACAAGGTGACTGGCAAAGGAAGAATTCACTTAGCTATAGAAGGTGTAAAGTCACCCCGTGACAATCAGCAAACTGAAATAGTCATTCCCTGCTGGCACACTTTTGCAACGCGTACCAAATTCTATTCCACCACCACCTTAACACATCCAAATCCACCATCTTCAAAGCGGGCTTTTACAAAATACAAACCCTTTTGCCAGTGGGATACATCAATTTCTGTTTTATCCTGTCCTTTGGGGATTTTTATATCTTCAACCCTTTGGCCCAAAACATCAAACACCTGGATGCTTGCATCCTTAACACCAAACAAAGAACAACGAACAACAAACAAATTCTTCGCAGGATTAGGATACACCCTGATGTTCACATTTCCCGAACCAATTTCTTCCATCCCCACACAATTATAAACCCAGGTCTCTTTTGCCTCCGACCATTCTGATGTTCCGCAATCGTTATTGCTCCTGGCGAAAACACTAACTTCTCCCTCATATTGCTGGTTCCACTCAACATAAGCCAAAAGGGAATCTTCAATTAAATTCCCGGCACTTTCAGGTTCTATTTTCCATTCATAGCCCCAGGCTTTTGCTGCAGCGCTGATCGAATAGGTGCTTGTGGAGTCATTTGTGTAGCAAAGTGTATCCGGGCCTGTGGGTTGTGAAGGGGTTTGGGGAGCGTATAGAGAGCAGTCTTTGATTTCGAAGACCCAGAAATCTTTATGACCCAAATAACTATGTAGTTCGCATTGGACATCACCGGTAGCAACATTGGAGTGGCCTGCAAGAATATAGTTTTCGGAATCCTTTTTAATGGCACCAAAATCAATGTTCTCCTCTCTAGTGCCGCCAAAACATTGCTGCCATACAAAGTCTCCATTAAAATCCAATTTAACAAGCCAAATATCATTATCCTCACTTTGCGGCAATGAATTATTCCCTAAAACATCACCATCATGAGAAGTAGTATTTCCAATAATCATGTATTCCTGATCATTTGTTGGGAAGACTATTTGAGCAAACTCGTCACCCGAACCTCCTAGACATTTTTGCCATATAATACTACCATAGAAATCAACTTTAACTATCCAAATATCAACATTCCCATGAAAACCTGAAACATCTCCATCATATGAACTTGTATATCCTGAGAATAAATATATTTTCCAGAACTTGTGGGTAATATTTTCTGCCATGAGATTGTGCTATCTGGGCCAGCTTGTTTTCCTGATCTATGGCTTGCCATCTGAACTTAATACGCATTTCCTGCAAGGCTTCCGAGGGTAGTTGTTGCACATGAAAACGATCTGATACGATGCTGGCTTTGGGAAAACATTCACGGGCAATCTTCTCCATGTTTTGGGCAAGGTCAAGGGTTACTTCTTTTACTGCGAGTCTTTTCTCTGTTGGCAGTTTTTTAAGTATCTCACTGAACATCAACTGATTTGGTTCCTTTGACCATGGCTATTAAAGAACCTTTCTGGCAGCGGGCTTTAGCATTGGTAACTACTGTATAGAGTTCTCCATCCGACAGGGCTACTTCATCAATACAAACCACATGTTCAACATTATCTGCAAACAAAACCCATTGCTGGCTGTGATCCAGTTGGTCCCAGCGCCAAAATCCACTCATGTAGTCTTTGTATTGTTTGGCAAGCTTGCTGCCCGTTATTAATTTCCATAACCCGCGTTGCCCCATCATAATCACTACCGCCATAACATTTTTGCCATTCTATATTCCTGGCTGAATCCAGTTTAATAAGCATGGCATCAGCCTGTCCATGCAAATCACATTCAAGGTTCCCCCCAGGTTTAACAACTGCAGAACCAGCTACCAAAAAACCACCGTCATTCGTTTGTATGATGTCGTACCCAATATCAAAATCTGATCCTCCCAATGTAAAGTCCCATTCTACCAAACCTGTACTGTCCAGTTTGATCATCCACATGTCATAGTAACCGTACCATTCGGTCATATCACCATCATTAGTAGACGACCACCCTATTGCAACGACCCCTCCATCATCTGTGGCAACCCCACTTGACATATGATTAAGTTTTGAAGAACCTACAATTTTGTCCCAGATAATTCCTCCTTCAGGATTTATTTTTATTATCCAGAAATCGGATGAATTGGGATAGGGATCATAAGTAATATCTCCATCGGAGGAATAAGCACCTGCAAGTATATAAAAGTTTCCATTTGTTGTATTAAGTATTCGGCTTCCCCCATCTCCATAGCTTCCCCCAAGGCATTTTTCCCAGATAAAATTACCCATCGTATCAATTTTAATAATCCAAACGTCATCACCTCCATGGTTGTAACTTACGTCACCATCTATGGATTGTGTGGCACCAATTATCAAATATCCGTCCTCAGCTTGAATAATATCATATGCTTCATCCTGATAAGTCCCTCCAAAACAATTTTGCCAGGTAATATCAAATACCTGGGCTTGAGTTAATATTGCCTGAATTGATAAGATTAATAATATGATTGTGTTTTTCATCATAAACATTTTTAAAACAGATGAGACACCTTAGTGACCCATCTGTTGCAGATCAATTATCTTTCAATCAGAATTTTTCCGCTTACACTATTACCATTTGATTCAAGGGTATAAATATATAATCCGTTTTTAACCATTCTTGTATCCCAGATAATTTGACCGATGTTGTTATTAATGGTAAATAAAAGAGCCTCGCTTGCAGCCTCGTGTTTGTGTGTGTGTGTTGATAATCATGACTCAATGGGTGTTTGAGGTATTTCTCCCAAATATAAGAAAAAGAGTCACCGAATCATAATAAAAGAGGCTTTAATATAATAATTTAGAAACAATATTAATAATCAAAAATAGTGCAAATAAATTGCATATTGAAACCATGAAAACGAATCATGAAACATCTTCATCTCAGCGAATTGTGTTAGTCACGGGTGACTCAGCAAAATGTTTCATCTATAGAAAAGCTAACGACAAAGTCACCCCGTGACTTTACATCTGCAACTGCCCTCAAATGAAAAATGCAAAATGCGCCATGTCGAATGGACAATGATAATCAATGCTCCTACCTTGAATGGCAGGCAGGCATTTGGTATTTCTCATTCGACATTTTCCATTTTGGTTAAAAGCGTGTTTCAGAGACTGATCATATACTCAGCCACACTTTCCAGCTTCTCCTTCTCCATCTGAGGAAAGCCCGGCATGGGCGGGTAATCTTCACGTTTCTTGCCGGGCTGTTTGATCCATGCGATCAGGGCATCTTTCTTCCCCTGATACATGGGAACGATCTCTTTGAGTGGGGGGCCTACCAGCCGGTCTTCTTCTTTATGGCATACCGCGCAATTCTGCTCAAATATCTGTTTTCCTTCCAGGGATGCAGTCTGAGCTTCCTGCACTTCACCCCTTTCCAAGGCCAGTTTTGCTTCCTCTGCCTTTTTCATATATTCCTCAGTTTTAATTTTCATGGCCTGCTGGTGCGTTTGTAGCGCATTTGCCCGGTAGAGCTGCCGTCCTGTGCCCATAAAACCAACGGTGATGGTCAAAGCCAGCACAATGGGCCAGAAGCGCCTGTTCATATTTTCTGCTTCAACATTGATGCTGTTCCACATCCAGACCATGGCGAAAATAGCAGCCGTAACTCCGGCCCCAATCGTAATGACCAGGTCCCAGTCGATGCCAACAACAGGCAGGGTGAGGAAAAGCAGCGGTCCGAATACGAGCTGTGCGATGGATGCTGCAAAAGCAAGGCTCATAGCCTTTTTCCGGATTTCATGCCGGGTAAAGCCCCGGACATGCTCTTCGAAGGCATAGGACTTGCGGCCGAACAACCAGAAAACAAACAGGCCAGTTACGGCAAAAGAAGCCGCAATAAAATGCAGATATCGTGGAAAAACATTGGCCAGGGTCATGGCGGAAAAGAAGCCGTCCACTTCGTTCCATTTCTCCGGGAACTGCATCAGGTTGATGTTGGTGAGGAAAATAAAAGGAACAAAGAAATAGATCAGCGTGGCTCCCCCGATGATCGCAATATGGAGAGCCCTGTTGTTGCGCAGCTTCTCCCATGTATATTTGTGCCAGTAACCCAGCAGGAAGGCCACCGTGACCAGCGGTACGATAGAGATCCAGAAAAGCCCGGTGAGGGCATTGGCCGAATAAAAATAAACCGTATACAACACATTGATGGATAAAAGGGGGGCAACCCCCAGCACCACCGCCAGGCTTTTGTTCAGGGTGACCGTTTTTTCAATTTCCCTGGATACCTCATAGTATTCCTTTCTTTTGAGTCCCATAATCTCAGCCCACAAGGTCAGGGCTGTACCACCGATCATCAGGTTGACGAAGAGGATGTGCAAGAGAAAGGAAAAGATCAGCAGGAAAACCAGCAACCAGTGCGGCAGGGGCATGTCCAGCGGGATGTCCTTTGGAACGGGTACCTGTAGTATGTTGAATAATATTGTGTTCATCGCTAATTGATAATTTTTTCTTTAATCTTTTGAATGTCGTATTCGATGGCAGGGGTGCCGTTCAGCTGAGCCCCTTCAATAGGCCTGGGATATATTTGCAGACTCTGGATATATTGCGCCAGGGCATCCAGTTCCTTTTCATTTCCCGGAAAAGGCGGCATATAATATCTTGCATTGTGCATATTGCGCATATAGGTCTTCATGGCTTCCACATTGAGCGGATTGTCTTTTCCGTACATCCTCTCAAAGCGGTTCACCACAGAATTGATCCCGCTTGTGGTATGACAGCGGGTACAGGCGATCAGGAAAACATTTTCGCCGGCTTCCAGCTTGTTCTCCTCAGTCACTTCCTGCACACTCACAAAAGTGGAATGCGGCAGTATGCCATCCCTTTGCAGGAGGGGGTAATCATCCACCCTGATCGCATTGGCATACATATAATCCCCGATCACGTATGGTTTGCGGATAAATTCCCGCACCCTTTCAAACATACCGATGAAAATAAAAACCCCGATGATGGGCAAAACCATCAGCCATTTAGGGATCCGGCGTGAATTGATCAGGGTCCAGAGGCCAATGAGAACAGCCAGTCCGACAGCCCCGAACATCACATACAACAATTTATCGTACCATTGCTGAAAGAGCTGTGTTCCGAGAGCCACGGGAGATTCCCCATCATGAGGTTAGGGATCTTATAGTAATACCACAAACCTGCAATTACCATGTGGGGCACCCAGATCAGGGTCCAGATGGAGACAAAACGGAATGCTTTGGGCCGGATCGGATTATCCTTTTTAGCAAAGATTGCAACCAGCAACAATCCGATGGTGCCGGCCATGATCATGGCAAGGGGTGTGCGGAAAAGCAATTGAGGAATATAAATGGGATTGGTAAATCCACTGAATAGGGTCTTATCACTGAGCCAGCTCCCCGGATCCATCATAAAACCAAGTATTCCCACAATGACGGCCATGGTGATCCAGGAGAAAATACTCAGGAACAATCCGAAACGGATGTGACGCAATTTGGCTTTTTCGGAGGTATTGGATTTCTTCCAGCTGAGGAAATAGATCACGATCAGGAGCACCTCACCCACAAATACGATCCATTCGGTGAACCAGGCAAAATAGAATACCCGGATCAAACTACCGATGGAGGCCGGATTGACCAGGGCAGCCGAAAACCATATCCCGACGCCGGTGAGGGCACCCAGGGTGGTAGTAACCACAAAGGCTACGAAGAGGAATTTGTATGCCAGTTCATCCCAGCGCTTTTGCTCCAGGGGATCTCTTTTTCTTGCCAGGTAGCCCCGGTACTCCATCAGGGTGACCAGGGGGGCAAAACCAACTGCCAGGGCATGGTTGATCATCACGTGAACGATGGCGATCATGGCGATCAGCCAGCGGTTTCCCATGAAATCAAGGTGAAAGATTGGAAAGTCCATAGGTTAATTTAGTTTGATTAAAAACAAAATTATGGTTTTATATGATTTAAAGGGGATTGTGATTTATTGACACTTCTAAAAATCACTAATTCAATAGCATAGAATTCTTATTTAGATTCTTTATATCTTTGTTTATTCAAGAGGAAAGCAGATGCCAAAGGATAAAGAAAAGAAAGATGAGAGCGCTTTAAAGGTGAATCGGGGGGTGGACCCACCCTCATCGATCAACCGGGATGCACTGCAGAAATACCGTTCTGTCAGGCAGGCGGAAATGGATGCGGAAACGTACCTCGAAGGGATCAAAACAGGGAAACGCACAGTCTTCAGCAAGGCCATCACCCTGGTGGAAAGCACCCTGCCCAGGCACCAGGAACTGGCCCAGCAGATCATCGAAAAATGCCTCCCCTACTCAGGCAATTCTGTAAGGGTAGGTATTACGGGAGTTCCCGGTGTAGGCAAAAGCACATTCATTGAAGCCCTTGGTATGCACCTGATCGGGCAGGGCAAGAAAGTTGCCGTACTGGCCATTGATCCCAGCAGCGAAAGGACCAGAGGCAGCATACTGGGTGACAAGACCCGCATGGAGACACTGGCCAATCACGAGCAGGCCTTTATCCGCCCATCTGCCTCCGCAGGATCCCTGGGCGGGGTGGCCCGCAAGACCAAGGAGAGCATCATCATTTGTGAAGCTGCCGGCTTTGATGTCATCTTCGTGGAGACGGTCGGGGTGGGGCAATCCGAAACAGCCGTCCACTCCATGGTGGATTTCTTTTTGCTGCTGATGCTGGCCGGCGCCGGCGACGAATTGCAGGGCATCAAAAGAGGGATCATGGAAATGGCCGATGCCATTCTGATCAACAAAGCAGAAGGAGACAACCTGCACAAAGCACGCATGGCCAAAAGGGAGTACGAAAATGCATTGCATCTTTATCCGTCACACACCTCCGGATGGAAACCGGTCGTGAGCCTCTGCTCCGCCTTGCAAAAAGAGGGTATAGAAGATGCCTGGGCCACTGTTGAACAATATATCCGGCAGACAAAAGAAAACAAATATTTCGACCGGAACAGGAAAGAACAGGCCATCAGGATCATGTTCGACAGCATTGATGCCAAGCTTAAGGAAGATTTTTATTCCCGCCCGGAGATCAAAGAAAAAATTGCCGATCTGAAAAAGCAGATACTGGAAGACCGCATGAGTTCATATGTTGCCGCACAGAATTTAATGGATGAATACTTTCGCTTGAGATAATTTTTATATATTTACCCAAACCGGAATTCAGATTCTGTTATGTTATCATCAAATTATTAATCCATACATAATTAATGGGTGCTAAACCAAATTCCAAATACATCCCAAAGATCAGGCTGCTTCTCGTCCTCTTCTTATTCACAGCCATCATCATCACAGGGGGTTACTTTTATTACAATCATGCAAAAAAGAGGTACGGCAGGAAAAGATCAATGATCTTCAGGCAATTGCCGAGCTGAAGGTTAACCAGCTCCGCCGGTGGCTTACAGAAAGGATTTCAGAGGCATATTTTTTTTCGGAAAATCCTTCATTCAGAAAACATACAATCGAGCTCAGTGAGGGAGATTCGTCAAAGGCGATCAGTTATTTTAAAAGCCGGCTGGAACCCTTCAACAGCAGACACGAATACGAAAGTATTTTTATTACCGACACCAATAACAATATTCTGTTCAGTATTGAGGAAAGAAAGGATTCGCTCGACAAACGAACAAAACACTTAATCGACTCTGCATTCAGAATGCGTGACTTGCTTGTGAGTGATTTTTACAGGTGCAAGCGGCACCAGCGCATTCATTTCGACATCATCGCCCCGCTTTTTGATGATAACAAACGTATCCGGGGGGCAATCGTATTCAGAACAGACCCCAGCATTTATCTATTTCCGCTCATACAATCCTGGCCCACGCCAAGCAAGTCATCCGAAACCTTAATTGTCAGGCAATTTGGCGACAGTGTGGTTTATATGAATGAACTCAGGCACCAGAAAAACACTGTCTTGAAACTGCGCTTCTCCCTTGACAGGAAAGATATTCCGGCCGTACAGGCCGTGTTGGGGCATGAGGGCGTTTTTGAAGGGAAGGACTACCGGGATGTAGAGGTCCTAACCGTGATCAAGCAGGTTCCGCGAACGCCCTGGTACATGATCGCAAAAGTCGACAAAAGCGAAGTTTTTTCAATCCTTGATTACAAATCAGCCGTTGTCATCATTGTACTGATTTTCTTATTCGCTCTTGGCGTGATGGTCCTGGCATGGATCTATCATTATCACCAGCGGAATATTTACCGAAACCTTTACCGCAACGAAAAAGAACTGAGCAAGAGCCAGCTGATGCTGCAAAAGTCGCAGGAGATCGGCCGGCTGGGTAGTTGGGACTACGATTTGCTTAACAAATCCCTGAAATGGTCGGATGAAGTTTACAGAATACTCGGATACAAGCCGGGCTCAGTTGAACCGGCTTATGATGTATTCCTGGAAACAGTTCATCCTGATGACCGTGACCATGTGGATCAGGTTCATCAACAATCTATTAAAAACAAAGAAGAAGGCTTTGAGCTGGAACACAGAATTATCAGAGGTGAAAATGGCGAAATTCATTATGTTTATACAAAATGTGATCATGAAAAAAACAAGGCAGGAAAAGTCATCAGATCGCTTGGAATGATTCAGGATATTTCCCAAAGAAAGAAGTACGAAGAAAAACTCCTCGAACAAAACAAAGAATATCAGAGCCTGAATGAAGAATACCTTGCCCAGAATGAGGAACTGAATAAGAATATGGATTCGCTCAGGAAAGCATACCAGGAGCTGCAAATTGCCCGGGAGAAAGCCGAAGAAAGCGACCGGCTGAAAACAGCTTTCCTGAACAATATCAGCCATGAAATCCGCACCCCCATGAATGCCATCATGGGTTTTGCCAATCTGCTCACCGAGGATTTCCCTGAAGAAGACAAACTTAATTTTATAAAGATAATCAACAACAACGCCAGCCAGCTGATCAAGATCATCGATGATGTGATCGACATCTCCCTGCTGGAAAGCAATAAGGCCCGCCTTGAAAAAAGCCGCTTTTCCATCAGAGAGCTCTTCGAAGACCTTTACCATACACACCGGTCTGACATGGATGATTCTGAAGTAAAATTATCATATGAGCTGGATGAGAATTGCCGGGATATGTTCCTGGAAGCCGACCGGCAAAAGATCCGCCAGATCATGAGCGGTTTTATCAGCAATGCATTGAAATACACCGACAAAGGCCAGGTCATATATTCCTGTACCATGATGGATGATCACAGGATGAAATTTTTTGTAAAGGATGCCGGGATCGGGATCCTGGAAACAGAAAAGAAAAAAGTTTTCAATCGCTTTTTCCGGGGTGAATCAGCCCAGCAAAGGAGTTCGGGGGGAACCGGTCTGGGCCTGAGCATTGCCAAAGAACTGGTAGAATTGATGAATGGTGAGATCGGTGTAGATTCAACACCCGCTAAGGGCTCGGTCTTCTTTTTCATCATTCCGTTTACGCCCGGCAAAGCGGAAACGGAAGCTATGGAAACCGAAGAAAAAGAGGAGATGCTCAAACACCTCTCAAACCTGCGGGTTTTGATCGTGGAAGATGAACAGGCCAGCCAGGATTACCTGAAGATCATTATGTCCTCTTTTACAAAATTTATTGATACGGCAGCCAGCGGCAAAAAGGCCATTGAAATGTCAGAGAACAAGAAGTACGACCTGGTGATGATGGATATCAAAATGCCTGAAATGGATGGAATTACTGCAACAAAGATCCTGAAGGCCAGTCAGAAGAACGTAAAGATCATAATGCAAACCGCATACGCACAGGAAGCGGAAAAAGTGAAAGCCTTTGAAGCCGGTTGTGATGACTACCTGCTCAAACCCCTGAAAAAAGATGATCTGATCAATGCCATGAATACGCTCTGGAAAAATTCCGCGTCCTGATGTCAGTTTTTACTTTTGGAAAGAATAAGTATAATTCCACCATTTTCCGACCTTTGCAAAAAATAAATGCCTTTGCATTCAAGGATCCAAATAGTTAATGCTTCGGAGAACAACCTCAAAAACATCAGCCTGGAAATCCCCAAATACCAGCTTGTTGTCGTAACGGGTGTTTCGGGTTCCGGCAAATCCTCCCTGGTTTATGATGTGATATTCAGAGAAGCGGAGAGTCGTTACCTGGCTTCCTTTTCCTCCCAGGCCCGACAGTTCATGGGGAAGATGAAAAGCCCCGAAGTTGAGAAAATCGATGGTCTTTCGCCGGCCATTGCCATTAATCAGAAAACAGTGGTGCGCAATCCGCGATCCACTGTTGGCACACTCAGCGGGATCTATGATTACCTCAGGCTGATCTTTGCCAGATTCGGAAAATCAACAAACAGGGAGAGCGGTTTCAGGGTCGACCGCAACCTATTCTCTTTCAACCATCCAGAAGGTGCCTGTGAAAATTGCCATGGCCTGGGAGTTGAAGACAGGATAGCTCCGGATCTATTGATCGAAGACCCCGCGAAAAGTTTGCGGGAAGGGGCCCTGCTCATCACCACCCCCAGCGGGTATATCATCTATTCGCAGGTTACCATGGATGTGTTGAACCAGGTATGCGAGGCAGAAGGCTTCAATGTGGACATTCCCTGGCAGGAACTCAGCGAATACCAGAAAAAAATAGTCCTGTACGGAAGCGATAAGATCGAGATCCCCTTTGGAAAACATACCCTCGAATCCAGGATGCGCTGGAGCGGGATCACTGCCAAACCACGCAACATGGGATATTATAAAGGCATCATCCCGGTGATGGAAGAGATCCTGAAACGCGACAGGAACAAAAACATCCTGCGCTTCACACGCAGCGAAACATGTCCTGCCTGCAGCGGCCGACGACTAAACCAAAAAGCCTTGTCGGTGAAGTGGCAGGGAAGGAATATTGCTGAGTTTGCAGCTTTGAGCCTGCAGGAAACAGCTCAGGTGCTTAACAGGATAAAAGATAATAATCCCGGCCATGAAGCCTGGAATATTATCATCGGAAAAATACTTGCAAGAACGGCTTTGCTGGATCAACTGGGTGTAAGCTACCTGGAGTTAAAGCGTGAATCCACCAGCCTTTCGGGCGGGGAGGCACAACGGCTCAGACTGGCCAATCAGGTAAATGCAGAACTCAGGGAGGTGCTTTATGTCTTCGATGAGCCTTCCATCGGCCTGCATCCGTCCGAAAACAAAAAGATGATCGGTGTACTGAAAAAGCTCCGGGATCGCGGCAATACCGTGCTGGTGGTGGAACACGATGATGACTTTATCCGGCAGGCCGACCATCTGATCGACCTGGGTCCCCGGGCGGGGAAAGCCGGTGGTGAGATCATGCTCAATGCTCCCCTGAAAGAACTCAATAATATCCGCAGCGAAAGTGAAACCCTGAAATACCTGCTGGGAACTGAAAAGTTCTCCCCCCTGCCGCCCATAAACCACCACCATGAAGAGCTGATCATCGAAGGTGCCCGTGAGCACAACCTGAAGCACATCAATGTGAAATTCAAATTGCAGGCATTGAACGTGATAACAGGCGTTTCAGGCGCCGGGAAATCCACCCTGGCAAACTTGTCCCTGGGCCGTTTTCTGCAAAAGAAATTACACGCTTCCCGTCAAAGGCCAGGAGCCTTCGACTCCATCCGCGGCTGGGAAAAGCTTAAGAAGCTGGTTTCCATCGATCAGGCCCCCATCGGAAGAACCCCCAGAAGCAACCCGGCCACCTACACCAAACTTTTCGATCTGATCAGGGATCTGTTCGCCTCCCGGCCGGAATCAAAAGCAAGGGCCTGGGGCAAAGGCCGCTTTTCATTCAATATTAAAGGCGGGCGCTGCGAAGCATGCCAGGGCGCCGGTTATCAGCAAATCGGTATGCATTTTATGGGCAATGTCGAGATCCCCTGCGAACATTGCAACGGGCAGAGGTTTAACAAAGAAACGCTGGAGATCAGGTACAAGGGTTTAAATATATTTGAGGTACTGGAATTAGCGGTGGAAGAAGCCCTCGGTTTTTTTTCCGAAGAGAAAAAGATCCTCCGCATCCTGAGCGTCATGCATGAACTGGGCCTCGGCTATATCAAGCTTGGCCAGCGGTCAACAAGCCTGAGTGGCGGGGAAGCCCAGCGGGTTAAACTGGCATCGGAGCTTGCGAGGCCCACAGCCGGGCATTGTCTTTATCTGCTTGATGAGCCCACCACGGGCCTGCACAATGCCGATGTAAAAGTACTCTTGCTCTCGTTGCGGAGCCTGCTTGAAAAACATCATACGGTGCTGGTGATCGAGCATCATCCCGGGATCATCATCCCGGCCGATCACATTGTTGACCTGGGCCCGGGAAGCGGCCACGAGGGAGGCAGGCTGGTCTTCCAGGGCAGCTTGCAGGAATTGCTGCAATGCAACGATTCCCTCACCGCCGCAGCCATGCGGGAATACCTGCAGGGGAATACAGGCATCACTGCTTCTCCTGAAAGAAAGATCCCGCTTACGGGCATCCGCCTGCAAGGCGTGAACACACATAATTGTAAAAACATTGATCTGTGGATCCCGGCAGAAAGCTGACAGTGCTCACCGGATTATCAGGCAGCGGTAAGTCCTCCCTGGCTTTCGACACTCTTTATGCCGAAGGCAGGAACCGCTTCCTGGAGTCATACTCTGCCTATGTGCGGAACAGGATCGGTATGACCGCAACGGCTGATTTTAACGAGATACAGGGTTTAACACCGGTCATGGCCATCAGGCGGGCAGCCATGCGTGTCTCAGCGCGATCTACCGTTGGCACGATCACCGGGATCTATGAAATGTACCGCTTGCTCTTTGCCCGCGCTGCTGTTCCGGAAGAAGATGACACCCATGTAACGGCCTCTACGTTTTCCTTTAATCATGAGCAGGGAGCCTGCAGGCAATGCGATGGACTTGGCCACATTATGGTGTGTGATCCGGAGAAACTGCTCACCGATCCCGGTAAGCCACTCATAGCGGGTGCCATGGATGGAACAAAAACCGGGCGCTTTTACGGAGATCCCCACGGACAATATGTGCATGCCCTGCTTGCTGCAGGAGAAAAACACCAGGTCGATTTTTCCAGGAACTGGGAAGAGCTTGGGGATAGGGCCAGGGAAATCGCATTGTTTGGAACCGGAGAAGAGACCTATGATATTCGATGGAAATACAAAAGAGGCAAAAGAAGCGGAGAGCATCATTTCCGGGGCAGGTGGCAAGGCCTGGCCAATCTGATAGAAGAGGAATACCGGCGTAAACACCAGGACCAGCGGGGAACGCAAATGATGAACGTCATGAAGGAGAATGATTGCCCTGCCTGCCGGGGCGCCCGTCTTAAGCCAGAAGCCCTCTCCTGCCGCATACTCAACAAAAACATTGCAGAGGTGGCCGGGCTGGATATCCGCTCCTCCATTGATTTTTTCGAAAGTTTTGATCATGGCGCGGCCTCCCCCAAACTGCTGCTGATCAGTAAGCAGCTCAGGAAAGACATACTTAAAAAATTAAAATTCCTGAAGCGCCTGGGGCTTGATTACCTGCAGCTCAGCCGGAGGTCGGCCAGCCTGTCGGGAGGAGAGGCCCAGCGCTTGCAACTTGCTTCCCAACTCACCAATGGCCTGAGCGGTATGACCTATGTTTTGGATGAACCCAGCATTGGATTGCATGCATCCGACCTGGAGGAACTGATCCGCATCATGCACGAACTAAAGAATATGGGCAATACTTTGCTGGTGGTGGAACATGATGCGCAGATCATCCGGGAAGCCGATCATATCATCGAAATGGGCCCGGGGGCTGGACGACAGGGAGGGGAGATCATAGCCACAGGAAAGCTGCAGGATATCAGAAGCAATCCTGCATCGCTGACGGCAAAATACCTTGAAAAAAAGTTTGAGATCCCCGGGGATAGTACGCTCCGGTTTCCCGGGATCTTCATCAAAAATGCACATGCCAACAACCTGAAGACAGAAGGATTGCACATACCGCTAGAGGCTATGGTATGCATCAGCGGTGTATCGGGTAGCGGCAAATCGAGCCTGCTCTTTGAAGTGATCGCAGCTTCAGCAAAAGCAAGGAAGGCTGTTGGATGTGCCGAGATAAAGGGTCTTGAAAACTTCCAGCAGGTGCTGCAGATCACCCAGGAGAGTATGAGTGCTGGCAGCCTCAGCAATGCTGCAAGCCTGACGGGCATCTTTGATCCGATAAGGGATCTCTTTGCCTCTACCGGAGAAGCCCGGAAACAGGGGCTAAAAAAATCCCACTTCTCTTTCAATACCAAAGGCGGAAGATGCGAGCACTGCCAGGGAAAAGGACAGCTGAATGTAAGTCTGGATTTCGTTACGGATGTAAAGGTAGTTTGTGATGTATGCCATGGCAAAAGATACCAGGAAAAAGTACTGCTTTGCAAACTCCGGGATAAAAGCATACTTGATGTGCTGACAATGACCGTAAACGAAGCCTCCGACTTTTTCGCTGATCATCAGAATATCTCCGGAAAATTGCATTTGATCCGGGATACGGGCCTCGGCTACTTACAGCTGGGGCAGCCGGCCGACAGCCTTTCGGGTGGGGAAAGCCAGCGTCTGAAGATCGCCCGCGAACTGATCACACAGAGCCAGGGCAAGAAGCTGTTCCTCTTTGATGAACCCGGAACAGGCCTGCATTTCAAGGATGTTGAAGTGCTGATGAAACTATTCAGAAAATTGATCCGCCAGGGGCACAGCATCCTTTTGATCGAGCATGATCCGGATATCATGATGCAGTGCGACTGGCTCATTGACCTGGGTCCCGGTGGAGGTGACCAAGGCGGCAAAATAATGGCTGCAGGCAGGCCCCATGAAGTTGCTGAAAAGGGAAACTCCCTCACCGCAAAAGTGCTAACTGAATTATTCGGGCTAAAGAAACCCCTGGATTAATTGCTTCAGTCCTTGCCTTTTTGTAATTTTACCCTGTTTGTAAAATCAGGAAATTATGATCCCCCGCAGTCCTATACTTCCGGCAAAGCTCCAAAAACTCATCCGGGCGATGAAATCCTCCAGGTTCCCTTACACCCTGAGCTTCATAATAGTGGGCCTCTTATCCACCCTCTGGTTCCTGATCCGGGTAATCCCCAAACCCAGCCGGGCTGCCTACCCATGCATGCAGGCCACCGCTCCCTTCATGTCGGCCTTTGTGCTGTGGCTTATAAGCCTGGGCGGAGGTTTGCTGGCAGTAAAGCGCAGCCTGAATGCTTTTAAAAATGCAAAATATCTCAGCGGTTTGTTCTTCTTCCTGCTTTCGATGGGCGCCTGGGGGCTTTTTCATACCTTATATTCTGAGAAGGGAATGGCCCGGGAAAGACTGCAAAGCGGCCAGTTCCCACCGAATGAACCCATAGGATCGGCACAGGGAATTTTTCCGGGACGCGTGGTTTGGATGTGGGATGAAAACGCCACGAACGAGAACTGCAGCAATACCTCCAACGGAAACGGAATAATTGATGACGGGGATGATGCCTGGTTCATGGACCACAATAACAATTATGACGCAATTGACTCCATGCTTGGAAAGTCAATGCGTGCCCTTACCGGGGCTTCCAACCTTCCGTTGGCCTGGGAAGCGCTTTTCACCTATTTTAATACAGTAAATGATGGGGACGCTCGCTCCTACCGCGAAAATGAGAAGATATTTATTAAAGTGAATGCAACAAGTCTGCATGGGGAACCCGGCATCAGGTATTACAACGACCTCAGCAGGAACGATGATACGGACGTAAACGGCTTTGCAGCTGAAACGAATCCTTACCTTGTGCTGGCAGTTCTGAGGCAACTGGTGGAAGAAGCCGGCATTCCGGAAAATATGATCTATGTCGGGGATCCCGCCAGGAATATCTACAAGGAATTCTACGATCTCTGGCACGCTGACTTCCCGGAAATAAACTACCTGGGGAATGAACTGCTTCACCCGGAACTGGATGTGGAAGCCCTGGGGAGAACGCCTGTTGCGGTAAGTGAGGGAAAACTGGTTTTTTGGTCTGATGAGGGAGAAGTTATGCAATCGGCCATCGATGATGAATTGTTCAGCATTTTTGAAGAAATGGATTACCTGATCAATATCCCCACTTTGAAAGCACACAGCACGGCCGGCATCACACTTGCTGCCAAAAATCATTTCGGATCCTTCACCCGGCAATGGGCCATGCACCTGCACACAGGCTTGTTTGATGGTGTGGATGATCCACAAAGACTTGGTTATGGTCTCTATCGTGTCCAAACGGATATCATGATGCACAAACTTCTTTCAGGGAAAAACCTCCTGATTCTGGTTGATGGCCTCTACCCTGGCGAAGATGCACTGGGTGTGCCAGAAAAGTGGAATATGCCACCCTTTGAAAATAACTGGTGCTCTTCAATCTTTGCTTCTTCAGACCCTGTGGCGATAGAGTCTGTTTGCCACGATTTCCTGCGTACCGAATACAATGAACAGACAATCGCTGAAAGCAGGCCAAACTGGCCAGGGGTAGACGATTATCTACATCAGGCTGCAAGTTCCGATAACTGGCCGGATGGGATCATCTATGATCCGGAGGATGATGGAATCATTATTACCAGCCTTGGAGTGCATGAACACTGGAATGACTCACTGCACAAGGAATATACCCGAAATCTGGGTACCGGTAATGGCATCGATCTGGTTAAAGTGCATCAAATAAATACTGTGATCAATAATTTGAATCCTAAAGATTTTATTGTAGTCTACCCAAATCCAACTCATTATAATGTATTTTTACGCAATGATTCAGATCATAGTTTAGATTTCAAATTATTCGATAATAATGGAAATATGCATTTAAGTGGGGATTTGAAAGCCAGGCAGGAGCGAACATTAGATCTAAGAAAGCTTCCGATGGATATGTATTATCTAAATGTTAGTACTAACAATCGTTCATATGTAAAGAAGCTAATAATTCTAAAGTGATCTAACATATATAATGCTAGATATATAAAGAATTATTAGTATTTTGATTTTAAGCATGTAATTATTTTCAATACATTGTTCAATAAAGATTTTTTAAATGGAAAAGATATCGATTGATAAATATCAGACACTTTTGATTAAGGCGATTGAGCATTTTTGGAAAACAAGAGAATTACAAGCCATCCGTAATAAAAAACCCGATCAAGGAACAAGGAGTTCAGTTACAGGAGGAAAGCAACTTGATGGATTTATTGAGTTATTTTATAAAGTATCAAAAGACTTAGGGATTCCCGAGAATTGCATATACAAAAGAGGAAACTACCTCCCCGGATATTTTCGCCCAACTAAAGACTGGGATTTTCTTATTATTTCACCGAAGAAACACTTAATAGCAGTTATTGAACTAAAATCACAGGTTGGTTCTTTTGGAAATAATTTTAATAACCGTACTGAGGAGGCGTTGGGTAGTGCTGTTGATTTGTGGACCGCTTTCAGAGAAAATGGATTTTCCCAGAAACAACCACCATGGATCGGATATATGATTCTGATCGAAAAATCCAGTAAATCAACTAATCCTGTAAGAATCAAAGAACCATATTTTAATGTTCGTTCTGAATTTCACAATACAAGTTATTTGGATCGTTATACGATATTTTGTCAAAAGTTAATGACAGAAAGGCATTATACGTCAACCTCATTAATTTGGACCAACAAAAAAATGGAGTTTGATAGTCCTGACATCGATTTATCATTTAATTCCTTCTTATTGTCTTTTATGGGATTTATTCAAGGTAAATTAAAGGAATTCTGATATGTTATATGGCACTAGATCAAATGGAAAACAACATGGTTCAGTACTTACTAAGCATGCTGTGGTTGTTAATATGTTAAACAGGCTAGGTTATGTTGCAGAATTTGACCTAAGAAACATAAAGATAATCGAACCAGCCGCCGGTGATGGAGTATTTGCAATTGAAATTATTAAAAGGCTTCACCAGTCATCAGTGAATCATCGGTTTTCGTTTGAGGAATCATTGTCTAATTTGGCATTTTTTGAAGTAAATGAATCCTTTGTCGATAGACTTACGAATAGAGTTAAGTTGCTTCTATGTAAGTATGGGGTGGTTTTACCAAACAGGCTGATTAGAAAGGAGAATTTCTTACTTGCAAAAGTCTCAAAATGCGATTTAATTATTGGAAACCCTCCATATGTTAGGCACGAAAAGATACCAGAGTTTTACCTGAAGACTTATAGGAATATTTTTGCCACATTCACTCACCGAAGTGATCTGTATATTGCTTTTTTTGAAAAATCACTAACATTATTAAGCGAAAAAGGAAGGCTTTCTTTTATCTGCTCAAATCGCTGGTTGAAAAACCAATACGGAAAAGGTCTCAGAAATTTGATACGATTATCTTATTCAGTAGTTGAAATTATTGATATGGAAGGAACCTCTCCTTTTGAGGAGGATGTTATGGCATACCCTGCTATTGTAACCATCTCTAATTCCAATCATGAACAACCAGCTTATTATTATAAGATTCAGCAAATTGAACAACTTTCCGAGATAGATAAAAGTATCGGATATGAAAAAACTTTAAATATTAATAACTCAATGAACTGGTTTGCTAACGATTCATTTGCAAAGGGATATTATAAGTTGCTGAGTGCAATAGAGGACCAGGATTTTAAAATTGGAATTGGAGTAGCTACCGGTGCTGATAAAATTTTTATCAGAAAAGACTTTGATTCTATAGTTGAGAAAGAATTGCTCTTACCAATTGTATCATCAAAAGACTTGAAAAATAATGATCTCAATTGGATGGGTTATTACATTTTAAACCCATTTGATAAAAGTGGCAATCTTATTAACCTGAATGAGTATCCAAAAACAAAAAAGTATTTTGAATCTAACAAGGAAATTCTATTGAACAGGCATATTGCTAAAAGAAATCCTGACGCATGGTATAAAACTATTGATCGTATCAAGCCAGGATTAGCGAATATGTATAAAATTTTATTGCCAGATATATCTGGTAATTATCATTTGTTTATTGATAAGGGCAATTATTATCCGCATCACAATCTGTATTATATTACAGGTAAGAACTCTAAGAAGCTTGTATTACTTGCTGCTATTCTTATGTCGGATTTTGTTAAAAACCAGTTGTTAGACTTTGGGAATAAAATGAACGGGGGTTACCCAAGATGGCAAAGCCAAAATTTAAAGAAACTTAGAATACCTGTTATTGATAATATTCCTAATAATATTGCCTTGTCTATTACGGAAGCATATAATAGAAAAGATTACGGAACTGTTAATAATTTAATTTCGGCAAAGAATATTTCAAAGTATAAGATAAAAGCCGGACAAATAAAAATGTTTGAGCCCAATCAAGATAAATACAAGCAATAGCAATTGCAAACTTGCAATTGAGTTTTGCAATAAATTTAGAATAAATTAAAATTCCCTCCAACACCATATTTAATGCTTCAGCGTTAGGAAAGTATTGTGTCTTTTTATGTAGCTTTGATGCTTAAGATGCTTTTTAATAAAATCACCGGACAGGAAAATGTGAAAGCCAGGCTGGTCCAGACCGTAAAGGACAGCAGGATCAGTCATGCCCAGTTGTTCCTGGGCCCGGAAGGGAACGGAAAGCTTGCACTGGCCATTGCCTATGCCCAGTATATCAATTGCAGGGACAAACAGAACGGGGATGCCTGTGGGATTTGTCCTTCATGCATTAAGTACAACAAACTGGAACATCCCGACCTGCATTTTATTTTCCCGGTGGCCAATACCAGTGAAGTAAAAGGCAAACCCACCAGCAAACAATTTTTGAAACACTGGCGGGAGCTGCTGCTGGAGAAGAATGCCTGCATCAGTCTGTCCGACTGGTACAACAAAATCGGTATTGAGAATAAGCAGGGAGTGATTTATACCGAAGATTGCAATGATATCATCCGGACCCTTAACTACAAAAGTTATGAGTCGGAGTACAAGGTGATGATCATCTGGATGGTTGAGAAACTCTATCATGCGGCAGCGCCCAAGATCCTGAAGATCCTGGAGGAACCGCCTGACAAAACTCTCTTTGTGCTGATCGCTGAAAACCAGTACCAGATCATCAATACCATACTATCCAGATCGCAGATTGTAAAAATACCCCGGATAGCTGATGATGCCATGGAGAAATACCTGAGCGGCGAAAAAGGCCTTGCGGAGGAAGAGGTGCGAAGGATCACCACACAGGCCGGGGGCAACCTGAACAAGGCCGTCCAGATGATCGACAAGCAGGAAGAAGAAGCGGATAATTTCGAGGAATTCAGGAATTGGATGCGCTTGTGCTACTCTTTCAAGATCATTGAGATCAATGCATTTGTGAGCATGATATCCAAGATCGGACGGGAAAAGCAAAAACTTTTCTTACAGCGGGCCGCCACCACCCTTCGCAGCAGCATCCTCATGAACTACAATCTGGAAGAACTTGCCCGCATCGATGAAATGGAAAAGGACTTCATGCAGAAATTCCATCCTTTCATGAATCCGGCAAACGGCCATGCGATCAATCAAGAGATCAATTCGGCCATTTATCACATCGAAAGAAATGCAAATCCATCCATTGTATTCATGGATCTCACCCTGAAATTAGCAGCTTTGATGCAAAAAGGGAGTGTTAGTAAAAATTGATTTTCATAGCTTTGTGCTATTATAAGATGAATGTAATGAACGACGACAACAATAAAACTCAAAATTATAACCAGCTTTCCGAAGAGCATCTCAAGGATGCACAGTACTCCTTTCTTTCGAGGGGTTGTGCCAGCTTGCCCAAGGAAAGCAACCGCCTTGACGGCATTTACCAGTCGTGCTGCTGCAAATATGATGTATTCGACTGGCTCAAAAACATACAACCGGCCGATTCGGGGATAAATTTGATTGTGTGGAAGTCCGGTTTAAGAATAGCCGCAAGGAATTTTTCAGGTATACCACGGATTATGAATTGAATACGGGCGACATCGTCGCCGTGGAATCCAGTCCGGGACATGATATCGGGATCGTTTCCCTCACCGGTGAACTGGTGAAGTTGCAGATGAAACGCAAGAAGGTGGATCCTCATTCGGAACAAATCAAAAAGGTGTACCGCAAAGCGAGAATAAGCGACATACAAAAATGGGTGCAATCCGTAAAGAAAGAAGAAAAAACCAAATTAAAAACCCGTAAGATCGCCTCCGACCTAAAACTTGAAATGAAGATCAATGATGTGGAATACCAGGGAGATGACACCAAGGCCATTTTCTACTACACCGCTGATGAACGGGTGGATTTCAGGGAGATGATCAAGCTGCTGGCCGAACAGTTCAGGGTCAGGATAGAGATGAAGCAGATCGGCGCCAGGCAGGAAGCCAGCCGGGTGGGAGGCATCGGATCCTGTGGCAGGGAGCTGTGTTGCGCCACCTGGATGTGCGACTTCAGTTCGGTTACCACCAACACGGCCCGTACCCAGCAATTATCTCTCAATCCGCAAAAACTGGCCGGGCAGTGCGGTAAACTCAAATGCTGCCTGAATTATGAGTTTTCCACCTACCTGGATGCATTGAAAGAATTCCCCGATCAGAACCTGGTGCTGAAAACCAAAAAAGGAAATGCCCTTTACCAGAAAGCCGATGTCTTTAAAAAACTGATCTGGTATTCTTATGATAATGAAAGAGATTCGGATATTATGGCCATCCCGCTCGACAAAGTGAAGAAGATCATCGAGATGAACAATCACAATAAAATGCCGGAGAAGCTTGAGGAATTTGCCGCTACCAAAGAACAAAAGACAAATTTTGAAAATGCGGGGGATACGGATGACCTGAAACGTTTCGATAAATTGCAGTAGCGGGCAATATTTGAGAAGGTTTTTGCATTTATTTTAAAATCAACAAAATGAAAATACTTATAAACACCAGGGGATTGATTGTGCTGCTTCTCCCGCTTCTGTTTAATCTTGCCTGCAACAATGCTTCATTTTACAGCAAGAGCATCGACCTGGAGGGAAGCTGGAACCGCGCCGACACTGCAGGCTTTTGCGTGAATGTGGAAGATACCGGGCAGCCGTACAATTTCTATGTGGATATAAGGAACAATCAGGATTACCGTTACAGCAACCTGTATATCTTCATGCACACAAGCTTTCCGAACGGGAATACCATGCATGATACCATTGAATTCATCCTTGCCAAAAAGGATGGTGAATGGATCGGCCGGGGCATGGGCAGTGTGAAAGAAAACAACATATTGGTCCGTCCTGGCCTGGTTTTTCCTGTTGCCGGTGAGTACTGTTTCAGGCTGGAACAGGCCATGCGGGTTGAAGATTTGCAGGGTATCGAAGATATTGGAATCAGAATTGAAAAAGCAGAAGCAAGATAAGTCAATGAATGATAAAAAATCAAAATCCATCATCAAACCGGGTCTGAGCCTGAAGTTTTGGCTGATATACGGACTGGGAGCGGGAATACTGATCCTCTTTTTTGTAGGGGTTAGCAGTGAATGGTTCGGCCCCATGCCCACCTTCGAAGAACTGGAAAATCCACAAAGCAACCTGGCATCAGAGATCTATTCTGCCGATGGAAAGCTGCTCGGCACCTATTACATCGAAAACCGCTCCAACATACATTACCGCGACCTGCCCCCACAGCTGGTAAACGCCTTGCTTGCCATAGAGGACATCCGCTTCAAAAAGCACGCGGGGATTGACCAAAAAGCCCTGTTCCGCGTAGCTTTCGGAGTGCTTTCAGGTGATGATCGCGGCGGCGGAAGCACCCTGACCCAGCAGCTCGCCAAGAACCTCTTCCCACGAAAAAGAAATCCCTCCACCCTTTACCTCGTGATGACGAAATTCAAAGAATGGGTTACGGCCATCAAACTGGAAAGGAATTATTCCAAGGAAGAGATCATAGCCATGTACCTTAACACTGTGGCATTCGGAAGCCACTCGCACGGGATCAAAGCCGCCTCCAAAACATTTTTCAACAAGGAACCCGATTCCCTCAATCTGGAAGAAGCAGCCCTGATGGTGGGCGTGGTGAATGCACCTACCTGGTACAGCCCGGTAAGAAATCCCGAAAGGGCACTGGAAAGGCGTAACCTGGTATTGAAGCAAATGGAGAAATACGGCTTCATTAGTGAGTTTGTGTATGATTCCGTATCCCGTATTCCCATCGACATGTCGAAATATGGCGTAATGTCGCATACCAGCGGAATGGCCACTTACCTGCGGGAATACCTGCGCGGTACATTGAAAGACTGGTGCAAGGATCATTACAAAGCCGATGGCACTCCTTACGATATTTACAAAGATGGTTTGAAGATCTATACCACCATCAATTCAAAAATGCAGCAATATGCCGAGGAAGCCGTGGTGGAACATTTGTCGAAAGACCTGCAGCCTGCTTTTTTTGAACACTGGAAAGGTTATACCCATGCGCCATTCGATTTTGAAAGCGACAGCATCGGCAAGATCGTAAAGGGCATCATGGAACTATCGATGAAGCGAACCGAAAGATACCGCTTGTTGCGCAATGCGGGCAAGCCCATGGACAGCATCCGGATGATCTTCAATACCCCGGTGGAGATGACGGTATTTTCCTGGGACGGTCTCATTGATACGGTCATGACCCCCATGGACTCGATCCGGTATTACAAATATTACCTGCAGGCGGGCCTGATGTCGATGGAGCCGCATACCGGCTTTGTGCGCGCATATGTTGGAGGGATTGATTACAGGCATTTTCAATACGATCACGTGGTTCAGGGCCAGCGGCAGGTGGGATCCACTTTCAAACCTTTCCTGTATACCCTGGCCATGCAGGAGGGAGAGCTTACCCCCTGCAGCAAACTGCCCAATATTCAGCCCATCATCCCCCTTGTGGAAGGCGGTGTATGGAAACCTAAGAATGCCGCTACCAAAAAGCTGGGCGAGGAAATCACCCTGAAGTATGCCCTGGCCACTTCCAATAACTGGATATCGGGGCATCTGATCAAAAGATATTCACCGCAGTCGGTGATCAAAGTCGCAAGGAAAATGGGCGTAGAAAGTTACATCCCGCCGGTATATTCCATTGCACTGGGTTCCGCCGACCTGACCCTGTACGAGATGGTTGGCGCTTTCAATACCTTTTCCAACAGCGGGGTATATGTTAAGCCTGCTTTCATCACCAGCATTGAAGATAAGCATGGCAATGTTGTCGATCGTTTCATCCCGGAAAAGAAGGAAGCCATGAGCGAGCAGACCGCTTACCTGATGCTGGAGCTGCTGAAAGGTGTGGTGCAATATGGCACCGGGATCCGGTTGCGTTATAAATACGGTTTTGATAACCCGATCGCCGGAAAGACCGGCACCACCAACAACCAGAGCGACGGCTGGTTCATGGGCATTGTGCCCGAATTATCCACCGGCGTTTGGGTAGGGGCAGAAGAAAGAAGCGTTCACTTCAGAACCATCACCCTGGGCCAGGGCGCCAACATGGCTTTGCCCATCTGGGCGCTGTACATGAAAAAAGTCTATGCGGACGAATCTCTGGGTATCAGCAAGGACGATTTCGAAAAACCCATTGGCGGATTACTGATCGAGACGGATTGCGAGAAGCTGGAGCAGGAAGAACAGGTGGAGGAGGATAAGGAGGAGGGGTTTGAATTTTAGTTTGATTTCTATTTCAATACTATTTTAATATTAATAACCTGAAATTTTTTCTTCTCCTTGGGCTGCCAAACATAAGTAGCGAAGTCGCTTGATTCTGCAAGCTCCGTTGGCAAATAAACCTTTTCAAGTATTTCACAATCCGATCCGGGTTTAACACTTTTAAGATTTATGCCTTTCCAAAAATCCCGCTCCCCATTACCTCGTGTACAAATTACAAGTATTGCATCATCCAATCGATGATCGGATCTGATGGTACAGGATACTTTAGCGCTTGTTATTGTGTTTATAGAGATTTCACTAAATTTATTACCATATATTCCATTAAATTCTTTTGCCTCAATATCAATTTTATCTTTTTCAAAAACTATTTCTTTATCATTTGCTGATCTCGATAAATCAAATACAAAAACTCTGATTCCTTTTAACATTGATCTGGAATTTTCCAAATAATAATTATTCAAAAAATAATTCAATTCTTTGTTTTCCTTATCAACCATTGCCTCATGACTGAGAACCAGTATTAATTTGCTTTTATCATGCAATTCACTTAATTTATTCATGATGGATTCCGATGCACACATCGCGTATACATGATCATTGGATAGCCTGTAAATCCTGTTCTCATAATCCTTGAATATTTCTTTATCGTAATAATAAGAAAAGGGCATGTGTTGATAGAATGCACAAATAGCCACAATTGTATTTTCATCTTTGTTTTCCTTTACAAAAGATACAGTTTCAGGCCACAATTCACTTTTACCCTGATTTAACCGGACTTCTCGTCCAAAAAGTATTAGGAAGGCAATTGACAATAAAACACCAATCCATTTTATGTTGGTAGTATGCCATAAAAAAACTGCAACAGCTAAATATAAAGCTGGCAAAGTGCAGATCATGTATCTTGGCAGAAATCTGGGATTATATATCAGTGAAACGACATAGGTGATTATTATGGGAAGAAGCCCCCACATAAGCACAAGTGCCATTTCTTTGATTTTGGTGAATTTTTGCTTAGCGAGCAGGTTTCCCAGAAAAAATAAAAGCATTAAACCTAATGATACATATACAATGGTAGTTGAATTAAAATAACCGCTGAACAGGCGCAGAACAATTTTCATATTGGGCTGCTCTACCCATATCGTTTCTCCACCGCCAAACCAATTGTTGTTTAAAAACCAGATGGCAAATATGCCCATGCTAACTGCCATTCCCGCATATACAAATAAAACATTTTTGAATTTCGCTTTCAAATACAATATGGATACAAGGAATTGTATAAAAAATATACTTATGGGGGTTAAATGGGTATAGAGTAATAATGTATTGATCAGGATATATAATAAGAAATCACGCATACGGCCATCCATGACAGTCTTATAGAAATAGTAAAATGAAAAAACGCTGAGAAATACAATTAATGTATACGGCCTGGTTTCATGAGAATAATAAATTATGGTATTGGACAAAGTGTAAATGAGCAGAAGATTAATGGCAACGCCACGGTTAAACATTTTTTTTGCAAGCAGGAACAAAGGCCAGATCGTCAAACTGCCAAATAACATGGGTAAGATCCTGATGGAAGTTTCGGATATCCCAAAAATACTGATCCAGATCTTAAGCAGGAATTGAAAAAGCGGACCATTAGGATCTACGAGAGAAATCTCAAGAATCTCTTTGAATGAATGTAAAGAAAAATTTACTGTTGCAGATTCATCCAGCCATATCGAAGTTGTTCCCAGATAAAGGCTTTTCAGGAAGATATTTATGGCAATAAACAAAAGAATGATAAATAAATCTAAAAAAGACTTGTTCGACTGGGTGTTAAGTTTCCATCTAAATGTTCTCATGAATATTGTCAAAATTTCAATAGGCAAATATAATGCTTTAGAAAATGTAATTGTTTGTTGGTTAATCAAATTTTTTGGAATAAAACATAGCAAAGTCCTACGATAGTAAAATATAAAATAATATGTTTGCAGTCTGTAGTTTTATTTAAAATGAGCATGCCACAGGATAGTATAATTAGTATCATCGTACCTGCATACAACGAAGAAGATGCCATACGTTATGGGCTCGAAAAGTTTATCGAACTGGGTTTCCATGAGAAATACGAGTTGATCTATATAAACGATGGAAGCACGGACAAAACAGCCGAGATTATCAGGGAGTATCCTGTTCAGCTGTATAACCACAATGTGAACAAAGGCTATGGTGCTGCTTTGAAAACCGGTATCAGGAAAGCAAAAGGAGAAAAAGTGATCATCCTCGACAGCGATGGGCAGCACGATCCAAAGTACATTGATACTTTGATCGAACAACTAGATGAATTCGATATGGTGATAGGAGAGCGGGATGATGATTCTTTCCAGGTAAAAAGGCGACAGACGGGCAAGAAACTGATCCGAAGGGTTGGGGAGTATCTCGCAGAACAGAAACTACCCGATTACAATTCAGGATTTCGTGGCTTCGACAGGGAATTGATCAAAGAAATGTTGCACCTGATGCCCAATGGGTTTTCCTTTTCCACAACTTCAACTCTGGCATTTCTGAAAGAAGGATATACCATTGGTACCTTTCCGATCAAAGTCCAGGAAAGGGTGGGACGAAAAAGCAATGTCAAAATGGTGAAAGACGGATCCAAAACCATGTTGTTGCTTTTCAGGATCATCATGCTTTTCAATCCCTTAAAAATATTTTTTCCCTTTAGCCTTATCACTACTTTTCTTGGACTGACCTGGGGTGTTTATGGTTATTTCATGACCTATCGTTTTCCCAACAGTGCCCTTTTGGTTGTTATTTTTGGTATGATGATGTTTTTCATTGGCCTACTTGCCGACCAGATTGCAATGCTTAACCGTATTAAGCGCTGATCATGACTTCCCGGAAGAATAATCACTGGCAGAAATGGAGTGATAAGGCCGTTGAGCAACACTGGGACAGTGTGGCATCTATTTATATTGAGGAAAATAATAAAGTTAAAGAAGCCCACGACCAGCGCTTCAAAGAAACAGTCAGGCACCTCGCCCTTCAAGCCGGATTGGAAATATTAAACATAACAAGTCGCGATTGCGAAGCCGATGATTATATTAAAAAACATAACAGAGATGTTCATGTTGTAAATGCTGAAATTTCTTCCGGTTTGATGCAGGAAGCAAAAAAAGCAAGGCCCTGGGTGGAACAGGTGAAAATTGAAACCTACTCAAACCTGCCTTTTCAGGATGATGTCTTTGACAGGATTGTATCACTTGAAACCCTCGAACATGTTTCCGATCCGGTTGAGTTCCTGAATGAGCTTCACAGGGTTTCGAACAAAAAAGCCAGAATGGTTTTAAGCTGTCCGCCAGCCACAAGCGAAATCCCATACCAGATCTTCACAAAATTGTTTGGCGGACACGGAGAAGGCCCCCATCGTTTTCTCTCATCAATGGAAGTGAAGATCATGTTCAAAAAAACAGGCTGGAAATTATTGCTGCATAAAGGAACAGTATTATTTCCCATAGGTCCTAAGAAATTCCAGGACCTTGGTGAATGGATAATAAACAAACTTCAAAATACATTTGTATCAGAATTGGGAATACGGCAATTTTATGTCTGCGAAAAGTATTGATAAGCTAAAAAAAGTGATGCGATCGGAGCTGTGCAATCGATGCGGCTCCTGTGTGGGACTTTCGGGTGGCAGGATTGCTTTCGAAAACAGGGAGGGAAAATATCTACCTGTTATCAAAGGTAATATTGATAGCGAACTGGCTGAACGTTTATGGATTTCCTGTTCAGGCAAGGATTTCAACTTTCCTGATTACCGCAGGCACTTTTATCCCAATGCATCTCATTTTCATGAATATACCGGACCTTACGAGAATATTTATGTTGGCCATGCAAACGATCCGGAGGTCAGGATAAATTCGGCAAGCGGCGGCATCATTTCAGCTATCCTGATCTATTTGCTTGAAAAGGGAGAAATAAACGGGGTCGTCACTTTGCGCATGTCGCATGAAAAACCCTGGCTAAGTGAGCCCTTTATTGCCAGTAGCAGGGAAGAGATACTTGAAGCCGCTCAAAGCAAATATACTATCAGCTCCGTAAATGAGATCTTGTCGGAAACTGAAAAGTTCGATGGCAGGCTTGCTTTTGTTGGCATTCCTCCCCAGGTGCAATCCATCAGAAAATTGCAGAAGATCGACGATCCATCGGTTAAAAACATCAAATATATTTTCGGACCTTTTTATGGAAATACACTCTATTTTTCCTCTGTCAAAAGTTTCCTGAAAACATATGGTGAAAAGGATTATACAAAGATCATAAAGTTATATTTCCGCTATGGCGAATGGCCCGGAAACATGCGTGTGGAAATGGAATCGGGCAGGGTGATCGAACTCAAGAAATTTCATGCCAACTACCTCATCCCCTTTCATGTTTTGCAAAACAGCCTGTATTGCACCGATTTCACCAACGAATTTACCGATATCAGCGGGGGAGATGCCTGGGCTCCTGTTTATGAGGAAAGAGGCAAGGGATTCTCTATGATCATTACAAGAAGCAGCAAAGGCCAAATGTTGTTGGATGAGATGGCTCAGCAAAACATTTTGTCAGTAGATCGGATTAATGAAAAGGACGCCATCAGTATGCACAGCCATGGCTATGATTTTAAAAAGCGAGGAAGCTTCATCAGGATAAAGTTCAGGAAATGGAACGGGAAAAGCATCCCCGATTATGGATATAAGATTGACGGCTTTCCTTTGATCCGTTACCTGATGGAAATGATCATCAGCTCGATGTTCCTGATTTTAAGAACCGGCCCGGCAAGATGGGCAGTTGAGCAATTTTCGCCGGGATTTATCGGAAGCTTGTTTGAGAAAGCCAGGACAGCCTGGAAAAAATCTACGCACAGGATTAAACGTAGCGAACTAAAGTGAGCAAAACAGCAATGAAAAGGAAGAAAAAAATAAGCCCCTTTTTAATTTTCCGTTTACTCGGAATTATCCTGTTTGTGGTGATCTTATCACACATGAATATTGCTAAAATTGCTCATGATCTGAAAGATCTGGATATTAACTTTTTTATATATGGGATTTTGTTTCAAATCCTAGTGCTGGTGTTTAAAGGGATACGCTGGCATGCCATGAACGACGGCCGAATGCAAAAGCAATTCTGGATCCGAAGTTTCGGCCGGTTTTTCGAAAGTTATGCCATTGGTGTTGTTACACCGGGAAGGCTGGGAGAATTGATTAAGGCCGGACACGAAGAAAATAAAAACGACAAGGTAAATACCTTTATCCGCGTGGTTTCCGAAAGAGGTTTTGATGTCAGCATTTTTGTGCTTGTTGCCGTGGCAGCCTTGTTTTTTGGAGAGTTTATCCGGCTTGAAACCTGGCTTAACTGGCTGTTTTTGTCAGGGGGGCTTTTCCTGCTGGTAATGTCTTATTTACTCCTGAGTTCAAGAAAAACGCTCCTGCTTTTGCAAAATCTCGTAAACCGTCTTCCGGGCAGGTTTTCATCAATTGAAATTCAAGGGAAACAATACCCCGAAGGCCGTGTAAGTATTATTTTACTTCTTTCAATACTCAGCAACTTCAGCTATTTTATTTCATGCTATTTCCTGGCAAAAAGCGTATTACTTGATATTCCGTTAATTGATGTTTCGGCAGGTGTGGCACTTGCCGGTCTTTTAAACATGCTTCCCATTACCATTATGGGACTGGGCACAAGAGAGTTGATTTTTTTGGGTATATTCAGTTCCTTTGCTCAATCTTCGGTACTGGCCTTTTCGATCAGTGTTTTGCTGGTAGCCCAGTTTGGAGGAGGGATTCTTTCGATGATATTTGGACAAATTTTTCTGGCAGCAGATAAGAAAAGAAGAAAAGAAATAGAAAATGAATAAATATTTGATCGTAACAGGCGCCAATGGTTATCTTGGCAAATATATATTACTGGAAGCCATACAACAGGATTATCATGTAATTGGGTTCAAGTATGAACATGTTCGCTCAATCATGATTGAACATCCGAATGTAGAATACATGCATTGTGATATACGCAAAAAAATATCGGATCAGGAGAATATTACAGAAAAAGTTGAAGGTAAAAATATTGTTGGGATCATCAATACCGCGGCTTTGCTGGGCAGTTCCGATTACAAAAGCAATTTTGATGTAAATGCGGCAGGGGTGCAGAACATGATTGATTTTGCCAGGGAGATCAAGGTTAAAAATTTCGTTCAGATCAGCAGTGTGGTCGTCTTAAAAAAGATCAAGGGTCCTTATGGCATAACAAAGTTGAAAGGACAGGAAATACTTGAAAAATCCGACCTTGATTATACAATTTTTATTCCGGCCATGATACTGGGTCCTGAAAGCCTTGGTATTAACAGGGTATTAAAAAATGTTTTTCGCTTTCCGTTTTTTGTGCCTATGATTGGCTCGGGGAAACAAACCCAACATCCCATTTTCGTTAAAGATTTTGCCAAATACATCGTCAAGGCAGTCGAAAGCCACAACACAAATCGAAAAGTTTATGAAATTGGCGGAGACACCGTTCTGTCTTTTCATGATCTGATCAGGTTGATCTTGAAGATCAGGAAAAGTAATAAGATTTTTATTCCGCTTCCTGTTTTTGTAGCCTCTATGTTGGGAAGGTTCTTTCAGTCAACGCAGAAAGTGCCGGTTTTCACAGCAGAACATGTGAAAGGCATATTGCAGGACTCCAGGCTTAATACTACAGCCTTGCAGGAAGACATGGATTTTAAACCCACCCCCCTTGAAGAAGCTTTGCAATACAGCCTGGATAGGATCGGGACAAACTGGGACTCATTTATCAATGCAAGAGAAGAAATTACCATCAAAAAAGAAGCCTAATTCTCTTTACTCAAACTATTCTTTACCTGGTAAAGCTTGCAATATTTCCCTTCCATCAGGATCTCAAAATGATAGGTATTCTGAAATTGCATTTGCAAATCATCCTGGCAAATAATGATATTCTGATCCTCCTGAAATTCGGTGATATAGTTGTAAATATCCACTTTTGTACCGTCTTTATAATAATATTTCTTTGCATAATACTTAAGCTGCCTGGGATGTTCAGTCGAAAACACTTTAACATTCCTGAGACCGGGAAATTCCAATTTACACCTGTTTAGGAATGCACCAGCGCGCTCCGGTTCATAAATATAATTATTCAGATTTTCTGTATTCAGTTTGAAGATATCCTTGTAATGTGGATAAAACAGATATACCAACATAAATAAAACAACAGCATATGCTATGAATCGATACCAATAATTCCTGATCAATCCAAACATGATCCTGATCAACTCAGCATAACCAATTCCTGTAAGCAACCATAAAAACGGGAATATCGGAGCGATGTACCACTCATTTTTAAGGGTAACCAGTGAGTTGCCCAGCAAAAAGAAACCTGCACCCAGGAAGCTGAATAAAAGCAAGCGACGCACTCTTTGCGATGAACTGAATATAGCAGGAATCAGGATGAAAGGAATATATTTGAAAAATGGAGCAAATCCATCATTGTACAGATAGTTGAAATAAAAGCTCTTTTCCGGATGTTTCACCACAGCCGGATTACTGATAATACCGAATTCACTTTTCAATACAGCATCTATATAGCCAGGATCATAGAGCTCCCGGATCAGGTAATAAGATGCAATAAGCACAATTGCTCCACACGCAGTTATATAAAGCCGGTAATCTTTAAGCAACCTGCGACCGTTTTTTTGCGTGAGCATATAAACGAATAGCCCTGCCAGTGGAGATAAACCAGCGATGCTTTTGGTGTAAAAGGCCAATACAACCCCCATTGCAAACAGAGAAAGATACCTGATCCTGCTTTTAGGATAATACTCAACCAGTAAAAAAAAGACAATCGCATAAAAACCTACAAAAAAAGTCAGCATTGCATCGGGATCTCCTGTTCGTGCCACATGATAGGTCATAAATCCCCTGGTACAGGCAATAATGATCATTGTGGCAACAATATATATAGAATGACCAAGATGCTTTTTATAAAAATAAATAAACAATAAAACCAGAAGTACAGAAGCCAGGAGGTTTGGTAAGCGGATAGCAAAAACATTGATCCCGAATATTGCATATGTTATTGTTTTTGTCCAGACGGCCATCGGGGGTCGCGTATTGAAATGATCCGGTTTACCGTCATTGTAAACAACTAGAAAGTTTTTATTTTCAAGCATTTCAATTGCGTTCTGCGCGGTACAGGCTTCGTCCCAGATTTTAACAGGCCCTTCATCGATTTTCCAGGCAATTTGAACTACAACAGCCACGAACAACACAAGGATAAGTGCAAAGAGAAAAAATTGGTTTATTTTTTCAAGTTTAATGCTACCAATGTACTTCATCAGATCTTCAATTTTTCTATTCATCTCCACCTTTTAAGGCCGATTCATAATCCGGATTGTCAATAAGTTTTTCATAATCTGTTGGTTGTTCCTTTTTTAAAAAGACAGCCCAGTAAGCACTTTTCGTCATTCCGTCGTAATGTATTAAAGTTTTCCGGTATTGACTCACCTGGAAAATATTTAATGATATTAAAAAAACCAAAACAGCAAATGAAATTGCTTTTATCCATGTGTTTTGCCTGATCAGGAAGTCAACACTTGCTGCCATGGATATCGCCAGTACGCCATAGGTATCAATCATGGGGCGAGAACCAAAGCCTCCTCCATACCACCAGCACCACCAACTAAATACCAGGTATATAAAAAGCACGAAAAACACTAGGAGTGGAATTCTCAACCCGGACGCTCTATTTCTCATGAAAAAGAATCCTGCGATTGAAAAAAACATAACAGGTGTGTAAATCAACCAGCCTTTGCGGTAACTAAAAAGGCCATCAATGATATGAGGTTCAAAGAAGAAAAACCCTTCTTCATGATAGGAATTATAAAAGAACTGTCCTGTTTGTATCTTCCAATAGATCATTTGGGGAGAAAAAAGCAGCAAAAAGAATACTATCAGCAAAATGATATTCACTGCATTTTCTTTCAGATTAGTGAGCTTCCGGTCAGTGGATCTATGGTTGATAAACCAGACCAGCAAAGGGATAATACCGACAATCACATTTGTTGGTCTTATCAGGCTTATCAAACCCAACAATGCTCCGGATAAAATGGCATTTTTCCGTGCAGGGTTCTTAACAAAACTAAGGGAGAAGTATAAAAACACAATAATCAGGCTGAAGCTATTCAAGTGAGACATACCGGGTTCATCTACTGCATAGTAATACAAATTAGTTCCAAAAACGATGACAATAATCACGATTGACACAGTTAAATCACCGAAATATTTTAGCAATAGTTTCCTGAGAAAAAACAAACCAACAAACAAATAAAAAAGAGCTGAGACAAAAATAGCCATATGATATGGTTCGGAAAACCCCCCTGACGGCCACGGGGATAGTTCTGAATACAAATGCGCAAGGCCAAAAAAAGGTAGCCAGCAAACGGCATTGCCCATGGTCATTTTTACCACTTTATTCCCATTGGGTGCTGTATTTTTCCACTCTTTACCAAATAGTTTTATCAAATCTTCTGATCTGTCAAAAGTCAGATCATTGTAAATAAATGCAGCAGGCAAATAGGAATAATATATTCTGGTATCCGACCTGATAATCATTTTCTGATCCCATTTTTTAAGATCAAAACCCACGATCGAAATGAGCAGGACAGATAAGACAACCGCGAAGATGGATAGATTTCTGTACCCGGAATCCTTACTTTTATATTTTACCTTTTCATGAAAACCCATTGTGAGCAACTGAATATTATTGCGTACCAAAATTAATGATAAACTTTAAAACAGCCTTTCAAGACTGAATCAACAGCAGGGAATCAATTCAAAAATCATTTGAATAAAAGTTTACACCAAACTCCTTATCTTTACACCAACCAAAACAACATATACATGATCAGCGACTGGATCAGAACAAACAGGATTTACATTATTCTCGCAATTTCGCTTGTAGTTTTTGTCATCCTGAAGATCCCGGATTTAAAATTACCCTTTTACTGGGATGAAGCCTGGCCTTTCAGCCACGCCATCTTTAAACTCTACGAACACGGTTTGAGTTTTTCACCAGATGCCATTCCCACGGAGATCTCCCGGGGGCATCCCATCCTTTTCCATTTCCTGACCGTTATTTGGATGAACATCTTCGGGACCAGTCTGGTGGCCATGAACAGCTTCCCCCTCTTCCTTTCGGTGATTAGCCTGCTGGCTGTATTCTTTGTTGGCAAGGGTCTCTTCAACAGGGAAACCGGCCTGATCGCAACCCTCTTACTGGCCATGCAGTCAGTATTTGCCGCACAAGCCAGCTTTCTCTTGCTGGAAGTACAACTATCGCTGTTCATCCTGCTGAGCTTTTATTTCCATCTCAAAAGAAAAATCCTCTGGTTTGTCGTTTTCGGGGCAGCGGCCCTGCTCACCAAAGAATCTGCCATTGCCGGTATCATCACCCTGATGATCTGGGAATTTGCCAGACTTTTCTTCCCCAAAGCCTACCGCTCCGGTTTTAAAACCTTCCTGGGCCGTGAATTGATCCTTCTGGCGCCTGTAGCAATCGCTGCAATCTATTTTGTTGTGCAGAAGATGATCCATGGATGGTACTTCTTTCCTGCCCATGTGGATTTTATTTCCTGGGAATTCCAGGAAATCCGCGAAAAGCTATGGGTTAGCATCGGTTTTATTTTCTTTGAACAGGGCCGTTACAGCATTACTTTCCTGTTGATCCTGGTCCTGGCAATCCGCTATTATTTCTTACAGAAAAAATTCGAACGTAAAGACTGGGAGGTGATCCAGCTTTTTATCCTGTTCATCTTCCTTTTTATTATTTTCAGTTCCATCAATTTCCTTTCAGATCGATACCTGCTTTGTACCCTGCCGTTTTTCCTGCTGGTCTTTGCCTATGCGATGCAGGACACTTTCAAAAAGAAGCCCTATTACAGTGTTTTCGGCACCCTCATCGTCATGGCCATACTGGGTGATTTTTTAACGAAGTTCGAAAATACCCAGGACAGCACCCTGGGTTACCGCGACCAGGTAAAAGTTCATCAGAAAATGGTAAACTATTGCGAAGATCATGATCTGTTCGATAAAGATATCTACACCCACTTCCTGATGCAGGTGAACCTCACAAGCCCATATGCCGGGTATCTAAGCGATACTTCACAAAAGTTTCAGAATGTGAGCGACAGATTCACTGATGAGACTGATTACTGTATTTTCTCCAACATCGAATACAGCCCCGAATTCAGCCGGATCAGGAAATGGTACAATCTTGAACTGCAAAAGAAATACAGGGAAAACCTGGCCTGGGTTGAGTTGTATAAAGTCATTCCTCATTGAATCCGCTCAGGATTCGGTGCATGAATATCCGCTTCGATAAACTGGTACAGCGTTTCATCCGTGAGATCAACAAGAAGGAAGAATGGCTGGAATCCATCCGGGTAAAAGCCTTACGGGAAGGCGTGCCTCTGGATACCATGATCCGAAGGGATGCGGTTTATATGGCCAATCAGGAGATGGGAAGGGATTAAGTTTAACCGAAATGCTCCTGGAGGAACCATTTAGATAACGAGGTATTCAAGCTTAGGAAAAGTTTTGCGAACTTTGCACAAACATTGCGGACTTTGCGGTTAAACTACTTCAGATAACTCCTGTCAAAAAAATTATACTTCAACACACACCACAAAGCCCGGAAACCATCCTTCGCTCCGATTTTCTTGCCTTCCAGGTAGGTGCGTCCGTAATAAGAAATGCCCACTTCGTAAATCCTTGCTCCATGCATTCTTGAAATCTTGGCGGTAACTTCTGGTTCAAAGCCAAATCTCTTTTCCTTAAGACTTAATTTTTTGATCATATCCGAACGGAACATCTTGTAACAGGTCTCCATGTCGGTAAGGTTGAGGTTAGTGAACATATTGCTTACGTAGGAAAGGAATTTATTTCCCAGGGAATGCCAGAAAAACAAAATACGATGCGGGTTGCCACCCATAAACCGGCTGCCGTAAACCACATCAGCATGGCCTTCCACAAAAGGTTTAAGCAAAAGATTGTATTCCCGCGGATCATATTCCAGGTCGGCATCCTGGATCACCAGCAGATCCCCGCTGGCTTTTTCAATTCCAGTGTGTAATGCGGCCCCTTTCCCCTGGTTGACCTCATGCTGGAAAAGCTCAATGTCTTGTTCCGGATTTGCCTTCATGATCTCTTCGATCCTGCCCCGGGTATTATCTGCCGAACAATCATCCACGATGATGATCTCTTTTTTGATACCATCAAGCAGCTCAACCTCAAATACTTTTTCAAGGATCAGGTGAATGGTCCTTTCCTCATTATAGGCCGGGATGATAATGCTTAGCTTATTAAATTTCATAACCTCTCGCTTGATCTGCAAAAATGCAAAATATTTGAAAATTATTCCTGAAAATACACCCTTTTTACTCTTTTTGAGATCCCGCTCATGACTTCATACGGAATGGTGCCCATTTCCTTTGCCAGATCCGAAAATGGGCCGTTCCTTCCCAAAAATGATCACATCTTCACCTTCCTGCATCTTCTTGCCGCTGATGTCCACCATGATCATGTCCATGCAAACATCCCCAACAATCGGATAAAGTCCATTCCCGATAAAGACATGCCCTTTGCCATTGCCCACTAACCTGCTGATGCCATCGGCATAGCCTACCGGTATAATGGCGATCTGCATGTCCTGCTCCGCCTTCCAGCTCCTGTTATAGCCGATGGTATCTCCTGCCGGGACCTTTTTGATCTGGGAAATGCTGGAGACAAGCGTACTCACATTTTCCAGCTCCTTCTGTTCTTCCGCATTAGACGAGATACCGTACAAACTGATACCAAGACGCACCATATCGAAGCGGGCCTCAGGAAAGCGCTTGATCCCTGCAGAATTTGAAATATGTGAGAGGAAAGGATGCTCCAGTCTTTCCCGGAAGCTAGCGCGTACTTTTTCAAATTTCGCAATCTGCTGCCGGGTAAATTCCTCCTGCTCAGGATCATCGCTTGCTGCCAGGTGGGAAAATACCGATTCGACACGGATCAGTCTGTTGGCTGTTAGTTTTTGGATGAGCGCATCGATTTCCCCTTCCGAAAATCCAAGCCGGTGCATGCCGGTATCGATTTTGATATGCACTTTAACGGGTTTATTCAGCGGAATGATGTTCTTCTCGATGGCCTTTTCAAGCATGGCCAGAACCCGGAAACTATAGATTTCCGGCTCCAGGTGATGCAGGATGATGTTGTCAAAACTCTCTTCATCCGGGTTCATGATCATGATGGGAATGTTGATCCCGGCCTTCCTGAGTTCCACCCCTTCATCGGCATAGGCCACTGCCAGGTAATCCACATGATGGAACTGAAGCACATTGGCGATCTCAAAGCTTCCGCTTCCATAGCTGAAGGCTTTTACCATGGCCATGATGCGGGTGCCGGGTTGGAGTTTCGAACGATAATAATCCAGGTTATGGATGAGAGCGTTCAGGTTCACTTCCAGTTTGGTTTCATGGGCTTTTTGCTGCAGGGCCTGGCTGATCTGTTCGAATTCAAAGATCCTGGCGCCCTTCAACAAAATGCTTTCATTCATGAAAGTGGAAAAAGAACATTTTTTCAAAAACTCCTGTGTATTGCTGTAAAAAAACTTTTCCGTATTGAATTTTGCTGCATGCCGAAGCATTCCCGGACCGATGCCGATGAATTTATGAATGCCTTTTGTTTCGATCAACTTGGCTATATCAGAATACAATTCAACATCATTTTTGCCACTTTGCAGTATGTCTGAAAGGATGAGCGTTTTCTTCTTATGCTGCTTTTGCTGGTTGAGGAGGTCCAGGGCGATCACCAGGGAGTTAAAATCGGAATTGTAAGAGTCGTTAATGATGGTGCAATTATTCACGCCTTCCTTAAGTTCGAGGCGCATGGCAATGGGTTGCAGTATTATTCATGCGCCTGGCAATGATCTTGTTCTCATAACCCAGCAGTATCATCAAAGCCCAGCAATGGGTGGCATTTTCGATGGATGCGGCATCGGTAAAGGGGATCTCTATGCTGATCTCCTTTTCGTCATAAAGCGCCCGGATGATGGATGAACTTTCTCCCTTTTCAAGCCCGCTGATCTTCAGGTCGGCAGCCTGCTTGCTGCTCCAGATAAATGATTTGATGTTGCCCAGGATCTCCGACCGGATGATGGTTTCCTGGATCTCCGAATGATCGATGGAATAAACCAGGGTATCCACTTTGGTGAAAAGTTTCAGCTTCTCCCCCACTTTCTGGACCATATGAATAAAATTTTCATCATGGGCATTGCCGATGTTGGTAAAGATCCCGATGCTGGGCTTAATGATCTTCTGCAACTGATCCATTTCTTCGGTCTCCGAGATCCCGGCCTCGAAAATGGCCATATCGTGTTCCGGCCTCATCTGCCATACCGAAAGCGGCACCCCGATCTGTGAATTATAGCTTTTTGGGCTGCGGATGATATTCAGGTCAGGGCTCAGCAGCTGGAACAACCACTCCTTAACGATGGTTTTGCCATTACTGCCTGTAATCCCGATTACCGGGATCTGGAACTGCTTTCGGTGAAATGCACCCAGAAGCTGCAGAGCTCTTAAAGTATCATCCACCAGGATAAAATTGCCATCCGGGAAGTCCTGCATGGGAATGTTCTTATGCGAGATCACAAAATTCCTGACACCCTTGCCGTAAAGTTCTTCAATATATTTGTGCCCGTCATTTTTTTTGGATTGCAGGGCAAAGAACAGCGTAGAGCCTGCATCGATCAACCGGCGGCTGTCGATGAGGATGTCGCGGATCACATATTCAGGATCCTTCGTCCGGATCAGTTCACCGTGTATGATTTCATTTATCTTTCCGATACTGTATTCCGCTGTCATGTATCTTTAATTAGCCTGGTTTTTATTATTGGATTGAAACTCCTGAGGGTTCTTATTATTCCCATTGTTGACATGCTCTTCCGCCTTCAGCGGATCATTCGTGAGTTGATCATACTCCAGGCGGTTGTTATAGATATCAATGGCGAGGTACATGGCACTTCTGAAAGAATCCGGTGATGCCTGGTCTTTGCCTGCAATGTTGTAAGCCGTTCCGTGTGCTGGGGAAGTCCTGACATAAGGCAGTCCCGCAGTGAAGTTCACGCCATTGTCAAAGCCGAGCAGCTTAAACGGCAGCATGGTCTGGTCGTGGTACATGCCCAGCACTCCGTCGAAATTTTTATAGGCCAGTGAACCGAAGAATCCATCGGCAGAATAGGGGCCGTAAACCAGGATCCCCTTCTCAAAACTTTCATTGATTGCCGGAATGATCACTTCTTTTTCTTCGGATCCCAGCAGTCCGTTATCACCGGCGTGGGGATTCAGGCTGAGGACAGCAATCCGGGGCTTCTGGATGGAAAAATCCCGTAGCAGGGAATCATGCATGATATTGACTTTCTGCCTGATCAGTTCTCCACTGATCAATGCTGGAACCTCTTTCAAAGGTACATGCCCGGTGATCGCACCAATACGAATGCTGTCGCAAACCATCATCATCAGGTAATCCTGAACATTGAATTTGCTGGCCAGGTATTCGGTATGACCCGGAAAATCAAAATTATTGGATTGTATATTGGATTTGTTGATCGGGGCGGTAACCAGCACGTCAATTTCATTTTTCACCAGGGCTTCAGTTGCTGCCTCCAGGGAGCTGAGCGACATCTCCCCGGCAATCTGTGTGGATTTTCCCAACTCGATTTTCACTTCCCGCTTATAAATATCAATGAGGTTGGGTTTGCGGGGGGATGCCTGGTTCAGGCTCCTGATGATGTTGAAATTGAAATCGCTCTGCCGGATCGTTTTGCGGTGATAGGAAGCCGCTTTTGAAAGTCCGAAAACGACTGGTGTGAGGATCTCCAGCATTCTCTTATCTTCCAGGGCTTTCATGATGATCTCATAAGCGATCCCGTTGATATCCCCATGGGTGATGCCCACCCGGGCAAGTTGTTCATCATTCGGTATATTCTTGCGCATCTGTCGGATTTTAGTTTGGTTTATTCCTCAGGCATATTTTTTTCTGCAAATTTGCGAATAAATTCAAAAAGCAGGCGCACACCGATGCCGGTAGCACCCTCTCCGCGATAGGTCTCTTTTTTGTCCAGGAATGCCGGGCCGGCGATATCGAGATGGATGAAAGGATAATCCGTAAAGAATTCCAAAAACTTTGCCGCCGTGATGGCTCCGGCATTGCTACCCCCGATGTTCTTGATATCTGCGATGGTCGATTTCAGTTCTTCCGAATATTCTTCCCACATGGGGAATTCGGCGATCCTTTCATAGACCAAATGGCTGGCTTTGAGCAAGTCCCTGAAAAGTCTGTCTGCTTTTACCTGCATACCGGCAATACCGCCTGTCCCGATCGCCCGCATGGCAGAGCCGGTAAGGGTAGCCATGTCGATGACCAGCAGGGGATCATATTTCTTTGCGTAATTTAAGGCATCGGCCAGGATGAGCCGGCCTTCTGCATCGGTATTGATCACCTCCACGGTATCCCCACTGGCCATGGTGATCACATCGCCGGGAACGATGGCATTGCCGTCAACCCGGTTATCTGTGGCAGGGATCAGACTGATGACATGAACCGGAAGTTTTGCCTTTGCAATGGCATAAATGGCAGCGCCCACGGCTGCAGCTCCCGACATATCACTTTTCATATCATTCATATTATCATGGATCTTGAGGTTCATGCCTCCTGTATCATAAACCACACCTTTGCCCACGAATACAATTGGCTTTTTGTTTAACTTATTCTCAGGATTCCATTCCAGGATGGTAAAACTGGGAGGATCTACGCTGCCTTTGTTCACCGCCAGCAAACCGCCCATTTTCAGGGATTCGATCTTTTTCTTGTTCAGGACTTCGCATTTGATCCCGGCTTCCTCCGCCATCGCCCTGAATTCAGCAGCAAGTTTTTCGGCTGTTAGGTAAGAAACCGGCTCATTGATGATGTCGCGACACTTCAGTGTGGCCTGGTTCAGGATATTCAGTTGCTCCAGTGCCCCATCCTCCAGAATGCTGCTCAAAACATTGATCTCTTTCAGGGAATGGGTTTCCTTCTCAATGTCTTTCTTTTTGTATTTCAGAAACTGGTAATTGCTCAGGGCCATGCCTTCGAGTAATGCCAGCAATTCCTGTGAGTTGCCTTCAACATCCCTGACCACGATCTTGCTGATCTTATTGTTGTTGAGACGTCTCACGATCTCGCTGCCGGATTTGCGCAAAGTCTCCATTCGTTTGGCATCATCCTTCTCATCTTTGATGAATTGAATAAAGATCCATTTGTTGATCTTATTGAAGAAAACAAGGTCCTTTTCGTAAGTCCCTTTATACTTTTCAATGTGCTTGAGTTCCGAACCCGATAAAAAATTGGCACTGATATATTTGGTATCTGACACCAGATAAACCACGCTGTCGACACCGGTAACAGAGTTGATTCTTTTTATTACTGTATTCATTTGCCCCTTCCGTTTAATAATTTTTGAATAATTGCTCGATCAGCCAGTACTTTACGAAAATAATTCTTAAAATGCAAATTTACCCCGATTTTTGATTGCATTAACTTTCCCCGGACATAAGCAAATTTATTTTCTGCAGGATTACCCGGGTGGCACCCTGGTTTTCGCGAGTGTATTTTTCACAGATACTGCATGCCCGCTCGTACTGCTTTTTGTCGTTCAACAGTCCATTCATCCGAACAGAAAATTCTGCAGCATTCTTTACGGGGAAAGCACCTTCCAGTTCAACCAGATCACGGGCCTCCTTGAATTTTTTATACCTGGGACCAAAAAGGACAGCTTTGCCAAATGTGGCAGCTTCAAGGATGTTGTGAATTCCCGCACCAAAACCACCCCCAATGTATGCCAGGTCGGCATATTTGTATAATTGCGAAAGTATGCCGATGGAATCAATGATCAGTATCCTTTCATCCCCTTTACGCTCATCTATTTTGGAAAAGCGGACACACATCCCGGGAAATTTTTCCAGGATATCCCGGATCCTGTCCTCATGTACTTCATGGGGGGCGATGATCACTTTCAGTCCGCTTTTATCCTGCGCCAGGAAATCCTTTACAAGTTTTTCCCCGGGAGGCCAGGTGCTTCCTGCCAGCAAGACAGGATAGCCTTTTACAAATTTTTCAACTTCAGGAAAAGTATTGCTGTTCCTGGCAATATCTGCCACCCGGTCGAAACGGGTGTCTCCGCTTTTACTGGCATTTTCTATGGAATATTCCTGAAGCAGCTTCAGGGAGTCATCATTCTGTACGAATATCCAGCTGATCTTTTTCAATTGCTTGCGAAACCAGCCTCCGTAGGCTTTGAAAAAATGCTGGTCTTTCCTGAATATGGCCGAGACCACGAAAACGGGTATATCGCGGCGGTTCAGTTCCCGCATAAAATTAAACCAGAATTCATACTTTACAAAAATGGCAAAATCGGGTCTTACAATATCCAGAAAACGCCTGGCATTTCCCACTGTATCCAGGGGCAGGTAAACGACTCCATCCACCTGATCATCGTTTTTTTTGATCTCAAAACCAGACGGGGAAAAGAAACTGAGCAGTATGCTGTGGCCGGGGTATTCTTTCTTAAGCGCCTCTATCACGGGCCGTCCCTGTTCGAATTCTCCCAGCGAAGCACAATGCACCCAGATATAGTTTTCCTTGCTCCTGATAATGCTTCCGAGTTTGTTTTCCCAATCGATCCTGCCCCTGACCCACTTTGCAGCCTTGGGATCAAACAATGAAGCCAGCCGGACGGCGCCAGCGTATGCACGAATTGCAAGATTGTAGATCGGGAACATAAAGCAATGCCTTGTTAATTATAATAGAATTTTTCGGGAGCCCTCCCATGGATGGGAATAAACCAGCCCACCTTAACACCGATAAGCAGATCGAAGCTGGTGCCGCTGTTGTATTTCATCTCATCAAAACTATAGTCGCGCAGGTCTTTGGTCCAGCCTTCCACAATTTCAATCCCTGCATAGAAATTGATCACCCGGGTATTTCCCATGTAAAGGTAACCGATAAATTGCTTGGCGGCGAAGCCACCCCTTAGCCGGTCATAGCCTCTTTTGTAATCGCCATTCAGCTGGGGAACGGTATTGTTCTCCACGTCGAATCTAATTTTATGTTGCATATAACCAAAGCCAAGGGTAAAAAAAGGACCCGAATTCGGGTTGTGACCCAGGGAAGGGAAAAGCTTGCCCACTTTCACGGTGGAATAAAAGCCTCTCTCGAACATCTGCCAGGCAGCATAACCTCCTGTTTGATCGATAAGCTCTCCTTCGGAGTTTTTCACCCACTTCAAAATCTGGTTACGATTCTTGATGTTGGGCCCGAAGAGGTAGCTGTAATCGGCCCCGATGATCCAGCCGGATTTGAATTTTACTTTAAAATCCCCGCCCAGCACCGAATTGCTTCCGAACTGTTCGGCCATATCGCCCCCGGGAAACTGGTAAGCATAGGCAGCGCTGAACATGGGCACGTTCAGGGCTTCGTTTTCGACATCTTTCTGGGCACTGGCCGGAGAAGCGATAAAAGCGACCGCAAAGACAAGCAAAGTAGCGTAAAGTGTTTTCATATCACACAAATAAACGCAAAGATAGGGAAACAAGTATTAAGGTGGGCAGGGGATTTGTCCTGCCACTATAAATTCGTTGAGCCCCACGTGGGTTTCTTTAACCTGACAGACCTGACAGGTTTTGAAAACCTGTCAGGTCTCATGTAAAAAACAAGTGTTAAAAAATTAACAACACCTTCCCCGATTCACTTTAAATGCTAACTTTGCCCTTCAATTTTAAAACACAAAATTTAAGCACTAAGCAAATGAAAGAAATCAGGATGGTTGACCTGCAGGGTCAGTATGAAGAGATCAAAACGGAAGTGAACGAAGGGATACAGGAAGTGATCAATACCACGAGTTTTATCAACGGCCCGGCCGTAAAGAAATTCCAGGGAAATCTGGAGAATTACCTGGGTGTGAAACATGTGATCCCCTGTGCCAACGGAACCGATGCACTGCAGGTTTCCATGATGGCCCTCGGACTGAAACCGGGAGATGAGGTGATCACCGTAAGTTTCACTTTTGTAGCTACCGTGGAGGTTATCGCCCTTTTGAATCTTACGCCCGTATTGGTGGATGTGTATCCCGATACTTTCAACATGGACCTGGAAGCACTCGAAAGAGCCATCACCCCCAAAACAAAAGCCATCGTTCCCGTGCACCTTTTCGGACAAAGCGTGGACATGGAACCTTTGATGGAGATCGCCAAAAAACATGATCTTTTTGTGATTGAAGATAACTGCCAGGCCATCGGAGCCGATTATACTTTTTCTAACGGAACCAAAGCCAAGACCGGAACCATCGGCCACGTCGGCACGACTTCCTTCTTCCCGTCCAAAAACCTGGGAGCCTATGGTGACGGAGGGGCTATCTTTACCAATGATGATGAACTGGCCAAAAAGCTGCGCTCCGTGGTCAACCACGGCATGACAGTGCGTTATTACCACGACGACATAGGCGTGAATTCCCGCCTCGACAGCATACAGGCGGTCGTCCTGAATGCCAAACTGAAAAACCTGGACGAATATGCAGCAGCCCGCAACAAAGCAGCTGAATATTACAATAAAGCATTTGCAAATCATCCAAAAATCCAGTCCCCCCTAACGGCAAGCAACTCAACCCATGTCTACCACCAGTACACCCTGTTAACCAAAGATGTAAACCGCGACGGATTGCTGGAACACCTGCAAAGCAAAAAAATCCCCTGCGCCATTTATTACCCGGTGCCCATGCACATGCAAAAGGCCTACCAGGATGCCCGCTATGGTGAAGGCGACTTTCCGGTTACCGAAGACCTCAGCAAACGTGTGATCTCCCTGCCCATGCATACGGAGCTGGATGAGGAGCAGATGGCGTTTATTGCGGAAGCGGTGTTGGAGTTTGTAGGTAAGGCGTATGTATTCTGCAACGATCAGTGATACTTGGTCATCTGTCATTGGTCATCTGTCATTGGTCATTGGTCATCCGTCATTGGTTATTGGTCATTGGTCATTTTTCCTTATTTTTGGATTATTATTAATTTCAACTCATTATGAAACTTGAGGAACTGAATGTTTATAATGTGTCAATGGAGTTGGGTGAAGAAGTATGGGATTGTGTAAAAGACTGGGATCAATTCTCTAAAAGAACTATTGGGAAGCAATTGGTTGAGGCTGCAGATTCTGTTGCTGCCAATATCAGTGAAGGATTCGGCAGGTTTCATTATAAAGAGAATAAAAACTTCTGTTATTATGCCAGAGGATCATTATTTGAAACCATGACCTGGATCACGAAAGCATTTAACAGAGGATTTATTTCAATAGAAAAACATGAATTCTTTAAAGAAAAAATAAACAACAGCGGAAGATTGCTTAATCGATACATCAATTCCATTGGGAAAAATAATAACATTATCAATGAGGATGAAACCCCTTATGGATTATAATATAATGCTATTACTTCTACCCAATGACCAATGACTAATGACCAATGACAATATCATTTAACATAATATTCGAATAAAAAAGGAAATAACATAATATGAACGAAAACCCTCAACCCTACTTCGCCCACGAAACCGCCGTCATCGACGAACCCTGCTCAATAGGCAAGGGCACAAAGATCTGGCATTTCTCGCATATCATGAAAAATTGCGATCTGGGAGAGAACTGCAACATCGGGCAGAATGTGGTGGTCTCGCCTGAAGTTAAACTGGGGCGTAATGTGAAGGTGCAGAACAATGTTTCCATATACACCGGTGTGATCTGTGAGGATGATGTTTTCCTGGGACCCAGCATGGTTTTTACAAATATTGTAAACCCGAGAAGTGCAGTTGTTCGGAAGGGAGAATACGTAAAGACCCTTGTTAAAAAAGGAGCCTCCATCGGGGCCAATGCCACCATCGTCTGCGGGCACGACATCGGGGAGTTTGCCTTCATCGGGGCCGGGGCCGTGGTGACCAAAGAAGTGCCGGCCTACGCACTGGTTGTTGGCAATCCCGCCAAACAAGTGGGTTGGATGAGTGAATATGGTCACCGCCTGGAATTTGACGAGGGAGGTATTGCGACCTGCCCGGAAAGCGGGGAGAAATACAAACTGGAACAAAACAAGCTTAGTAAAATTCCCGGCAAATAACATTTTGGTTTACTACTTTGCTTTTCATAACTTTGTGTGTAAGTTTTGTTTGAAATGGGAACCAATGAAATCATAGAATTTTTGAAAGACCACAAAAGTGAGTTCAAGGAGAAGTATAATATTCATACCCTGGGTATTTTCGGCTCTTTTGCAAATGATAATGCCCATGAAAATAGTGATATCGACTTGATCGTGGATTTTGATGCTAGCACTTCAGATATTTTTGAAAAAAAGCGGGAAATAAAACATATTCTGAGAAACAAATTCAACCGGGAAATAGATATTTGTAATATCAAGTATATCAAACCCTACCTGAAAGATCTCATCCTTAAACAGGCAATCTATGTATGATAATAACCTGATCAGCTTATTATCAATAAGTGAATCCATTGATAAGATTATTGAGTTTTCGAAGTCTTTCCATAATCCTGAAGAGTTTAATGAAGATGTAAAAACTTTCGACGCTGTGATGATGAATTTTGTGATTATCGGTGAACAAACGCAAAAACTTAGTTTAGACTTTAAAGACAAGCATACCGAAATTGAGTGGGATAAGATCAAAGCATTCAGGAACATTGTTGCCCATGATTATTTTGGAATTGATGCGGATGAAGTCTGGGGCATCATTCAAAAACACATCCCCATCTTAAAAACCAAGATTGACAATCTCATAACAGAAATAAAATAAATGAAAATACTCGTAACTGGCGGAACCGGCTACATCGGTTCGCACACAGCGGTAGAATTGCAGAACAGCGGGCATAAAGTGATCGTCGTCGACAATCTTTCCAATTCCGATATTAAGGTGCTGGACGGCATTGAAAAGATTACCGGTCTGCGACCGGACTTTGAGGAATTCGACCTGGCCGATGAAAAGAAAACCAGCGATTTCTTTAAACGCCATGAGGATATCGAAGGCATCATCCATTTTGCCGCTTACAAAGCCGTGGGCGAATCCGTGGAAAAACCCCTGATGTATTACCGCAACAACCTCTTCTCCCTGGTGAATATCCTGCAGGGCATGAAAGACAATAGCATCCCCAACCTGGTGTTTTCCTCTTCCTGCACCGTTTACGGCCAGCCGGACGAATTGCCGGTAACCGAGAATGCACCCATCAAAAAAGCTGAATCGCCTTATGGCAATACCAAACAGATCTCCGAAGAGATCATTTCGGACAGCATCAAAACCTCCGGACTCAAAGGCATCGCCCTACGTTATTTCAATCCAATCGGGGCACATGATAGTGCCATCATCGGGGAGTTGCCCATCGGGGTGCCCAACAACCTCATGCCTTTCATCACGCAAACGGCCATTGGCATCCGTGAATTCCTCAGGGTTTTCGGGGAGGATTACAATACCCCGGACGGAACGGCCATTCGTGACTACATCCATGTGGTGGATCTGGCCAAAGCCCATGTGATCGCGGTGGAACGGATGGTCAACCAGAAGATGAAGAAAAATTTCGAGATCTTCAACCTGGGAACAGGAAATGGCTATTCCGTGCTTGAAGTGATACAATCCTTCGAAAGATCCACAGGAGAAAAACTCAATTACCAGATCGTGGATCGCCGCCCGGGAGATGTTGAGCAGGTATGGGCCGACACACAGTTTGCCAACGAGGAACTCGGCTGGAAAGCGGAAAAAGGCATAGACGATATGACCCTTTCGGCCTGGAAATGGCAGCAGGCACTGGCTGAAAAAGGCTGAAAGCAATTGATACCATATGCCTTTGATTGTTAATTTCGTCAACATTAACAAAACTCCCAGAACTTATAAATTAGAGAGCTTATCTTTAAAACATAAAACCCTTACAACCAACAGAATTGAACGATGTAGGAGATTGCACGATGTAGAAGATTGCACGAAATCGGCAATCCTTCGAATATCGGGCAATCGTTCAATCTCCTAAATCGCGCAATTTCCTGTCTTCGTCACAACCTAAAAATTGACACTTAAAACACTGATATTCAATGCCCAGTTTTTGAATTTGGGTGTCCCACAGCCATTTTTTATGATTTTTAATGAAGTTCATTAATGTTACTTTCGGTTCATTATTTTATTTTAAATTACTTTTGGTCCCGATTTTATCGGGATAACAAACCTGTCGGCAGACAGGTTTGTCACTTTTTTGTCAAGAAAAAAGTGAAATAAAATTAAAACAAACATATTATCAGCAATACACAGTCTTTGCAAATTGATCGGATTCAATTTTACTTTCAGGTGTCCCATTGACGAAGACAGGACTCCCTGAACTTATAAATTAGAGCGCTTATCTTTAAAACATAAAATTCCTACAACCAATAGAATTGCACGATCGCAACGATTGCACGATGTATAAGATTGCACGAAATCGTCAATCTTTCGAATATCGGGCAATCGTTCAATCTTCTAAATCGTGCAATTTTTTTACATAATTTGTCATTTTTCAGGTGCGACATTTTAGGAATTTGGGTATTAATAGACATAACCTAAACTTAAGTGTCATGCGAAAAGAACTTGAGGAGAGACTAATAGACTTTTCTGTTTTAATCTTTGAGATAAGTAAATTAGCTGATAAAGATTACTTAGGAAATTATTTAATCAATCAATTGCTCAGGTCAACTGCTAGTGTTGCCCTGAACTATGGCGAAGCTCAAAGTGCGGAAACAAAAAAGGACTTCATCCATAAGATAGGAGTGGTCTTAAAAGAACTTCGGGAATCAAATGTAAATCTTAAGATCTTAAGAAAGACTAAAATCATTAAAGATGAAGATAAGATGCAAAGGGCCATGGATGAAAGTCATCAACTAGTTTCTATTTTCTATAGAACCATTCAGACAGCAAAGCAGCGGCAATAGAATTGCACGATCGCAACGATTGCACCATGTATAAGATTGCACGAAATCGTCAATCTTTCAAATATCGGGCAATCGTTCGATCTCCTAAATCGCGCAATTTTTTTACATAATTTGTCATTTTTCAGGTGCGACATTTTAGGAATTTGGGTATTAATAGATATAACCTAAACTTAAGTGTCATGCGAAAAGAACTTGAGGAGAGACTAATAGACTTTTCTGTTTTAATCTTTGAGATAAGTAAATTAGCTGATAAAGATTACTTAGGAAATTATTTAATCAATCAATTGCTCAGGTCAACTGCTAGTGCTGCCCTGAACTATGGCGAAGCTCAAAGTGCGGAAACAAAAAAGGACTTCATCCATAAGATAGGAGTGGTCTTAAAAGAACTTCGGGAATCAAATGTAAATCTTAAGATCTTAAGAAAGACTAAAATCATTAAAGATGAAGATAAGATGCAAAGGGCCATGGATGAAAGTCATCAACTAGTTTCTATTTTCTATAGAACCATTCAGACAGCAAAGCAGCGGCAGCAGAATTGAACGATGCAGGAGATTGCACGATGTATAAGATTGCAAGAAATCGTCAATCTTTCGAATATCGGGCAATCGTTCAATCTCCTAAATCGCGCAATTTTTTACATAATTTGTCATTTTTCAGGTGCGACATTTTAGGAATTTGGGTATTAATAGACATAACCTAAACTTAAGTGTCATGCGAAAAGAACTTGAGGAGAGACTAATAGACTTTTCTGTTTTAATCTTTGAGATAAGTAAATTAGCTGATAAAGATTACTTAGGAAATTATTTAATCAATCAATTGCTCAGGTCAACTGCTAGTGCTGCCCTGAACTATGGCGAAGCTCAAAGTGCGGAAACAAAAAAGGACTTCATCCATAAGATAGGAGTGGTCTTAAAAGAACTTCGGGAATCAAATGTAAATCTTAAGATCTTAAGAAAGACTAAAATCATTAAAGATGAAGATAAGATGCAAAGGGCCATGGATGAAAGTCATCAACTAGTTTCTATTTTCTATAGAACCATTCAGACAGCAAAGCAGCGGCAATAGAATTGCACGATCGCAACGATTGCACGATGTATAAGATTGCACGAAATCGGCAATCCTTCGAATATCGGGCAATCGTTCAATCTCCTAAATCGCGCAATAATAAATGCTTCAATTTACATCTCACCCGCATCTTAACTTTCTTTAAACAAGCATTTATAATAAAGCCTCCCCCCTGCCGTTTGGCTAAAAAACATTAATTTAGCGCCCTGAAAATTTACCGCGAATGATTACATTGCTGAAGAAGGAAGTCAGTGGATTTTTAAGCTCTTTGATCGGTTATATTGTGATCACGGTATTCCTGCTGATCAACGGCTTATTCCTCTGGGTATTCCCATCTGAATTCAACATCCTGGATTTCGGCTATGCCGGACTGGATGGGCTGTTCATGATGGCACCCTTCGTTTTTCTTTTTCTTATCCCGGCCATTACCATGCGATCATTTGCAGATGAAAAGAAAAGCGGCACCCTCGAATTCCTGACCACCCAGCCCATCAGTGATATGCAGATCGTCTGGGCCAAATATCTCTCGGGTTTGATCCTGGTGATCTTTTCCCTCATTCCCACACTGATCTACTTCATCACCGTTTATGTTCTGGCACTTCCCCCGGGAAATATAGATACCGGAGGCATCTGGGGATCATACCTGGGATTGCTATTCCTGGGGGCTTCCTTTGTGGCCATCGGCCTTTTTGCCTCCTCCCTCACCGATAACCAGATCATCTCTTTCCTGATCGCAGTATTGCTTTCAGCCTTCTTCTACCTGGGATTTGAATTTATCTTTTCCTTTGATCTTTTCGGGCAGGCCGACCTGTTCATCAAATCCCTGGGCATCAGTACGCATTATGCCTCCATCAGCCGGGGAGTGGTCGACACACGGGATGTACTGTACTTCCTGAGCCTGATCGCCCTGTTCTTATTGTTAACCAAATTATCTGTTCAAAGCCGGAAATGGTAAAAAGGAGAAGAAAGCATGGCAGGTAAAAAGACAAATATCAAGAAAAACAACATCATCCAACTACTGGTCGGTATCGCTGTGATCGTCCTGCTGAACGTCATCGGCAGCTATGTGTTTACCCGCTTTGATCTTACTTCCGAAAAGCGTTATTCATTGTCGGATCAAACCAAAGAAGTACTGAGGAACCTGGATGATTATGTTTTCTTTAAAGTATACCTTGAAGGAGAGTTCCCGGCAGGATTCAAACGCCTGCGCAATGCCACCAAAGAAATGCTGGATGAATTCCGGGCTTATTCTGATTTTGTGCAATACGAGTTCATCAATCCTTCCGAAAGCGGGGATCAAAAAGAAAGAAATACCATTTATCAGCTTCTGATGGAAAAGGGACTGAGTCCCACCGACCTGCAGGTGAAAACCAATGAGGGCATGTCGCAGAAGATCATCTTCCCGGGAGCCATTGTAACTTATGGTTCCAAAGAAAACGTGGTGGAATTGCTGAGGACGCAGGTAGGTATCCCACCAGAACAACAACTGAACAATTCCATCCAGACCCTGGAGTACAACCTGGCCAATGCCATCAGCAAACTGACGCAGGAGAAAAAGCCGCGCATTGCGATCTTGCGGGGACAGGGAGAATTGAACGACCGGCAGATGGCGGATATTCTCTATACGCTTTCCGAAAATTATGCACTGGAAAGTATTACCCTCAATCAGGAAATCAGCAGCCTGTCTGAGCGGACCTCAGTAGACACTTCAAAAACAAGGGTTATAAATAAGTTCGATGCCCTGGTGGTGGCCAAACCCGACTCGGTTTTCAACGAACGGGACAAATTCATCATCGATCAGTTTGTGATGCGTGGCGGAAAGATCCTCTGGCTGATCGATCCGGTTTTCGCCAGCATGGACAGCATTCAGAACAAGGAGTCAACGGTCGGCATTACCCAAAGCCTGAACATCGCCGACCAACTGTTCAACTATGGGGTGCGGCTGAATAGCAATCTGGTGATGGACCTCACAGCAGTTCCCATTCCTTTGAATGTGGGAAGCATGGGCGGACAGCCCCAGATCGAATTTTTTCCCTGGTATTATTTCCCCCTGATCACGCCAACTGTTAAACACCCCATCACCAATAACCTGAATGCCATCAAGACCGAATTCGTAAGCAGCCTGGATACAACCCGTGTGGAAAATGTTCAAAAGACCATCCTCCTGAAAACATCGCCCTATTCAAGAGTGATCAATACGCCTGCTTTTATCACCCTCAGGGTATTGCGTGAAGAACCTGACGAGAGCAAATACAGAGGGCCGGAGCAACCCATTGCAGTTTTGCTGGAAGGTAAATTCGAATCGGTTTACAAGAATCGTATTCCGCCGGTGATCGCCAACAACAAAGACATTGCTTTTATGGAATCCAGTGTTCCCACCAAAATGATCGTGGTTTCTGACGGGGATATCATTAAAAATCAATTCCATTATAAAGACGGTTATCCACTGCCACTGGGATACGATCAATACACCGGTCAAACATATGGGAACAAGGAGTTCATCATGAATGCTATCAGTTATCTGGTGGATGATTCCGAACTGATCTCCAGCAGGACCCGGGAGTTCAAGCTTCGCCTGCTGGATAAATCGAAAGTAAATGATAACCGGCTGCTGGTGCAACTGGCAAACGTAATCCTGCCGGTCGTTCTGTTGCTCCTTTTCGGACTGGTCAGAGCATCCCTGAGGAAACGGAGGTACAGCAAAAGCTGGAAAACAGATTAAAGACAAATTGAATATGAAGAAAAACAAGCTGGTAATTATCATCATCATTATCCTTCTGGTCATTGCAGCAGGCCTGGTAATCACCAATTCATCCTCAACCCTGAGGCGGGATATCAGTGATTTTGCCATTGACGACACGTCAAAGGTGACAAAGATCTACATGGCGGATAAAGCTGATAAGGAGGTGACTTTGGAAAAGACCGCGCCCGGCGAATGGCTGCTAAACGGCCAATATCCTGCCAGCGAAGACAAAATAAAAAGCCTGATGAAAACCATGGCCGACATCCAGGTGATGCGCCCGGTCTCAAAGGCTGAGCATAACAATGTTGTCAGGCGCCTGGCAGCCAAATCCATCAAGGTGGAAGTTTACCAAATCAAACCCATGATCAACATTTTCGACTGGATCACCCTTTTCCCCCGCGAAACAAACACCAAAACCTATTATGTTGGCGGAGCCACCAAGGATAACCTGGGTACCTATATGCTGATGGAGAATTCAACCCAGCCCTATATAACCTATGTGCCCATGCTCCGCGGATATATCAGTCCCAAGTACACCACCGTAGAAGATGACTGGCGCGACCACCAGGTTTTCGAGCACCGCCTGGAAGAGATCAAAAGCATTGACATGGATTTTGTGCAGGAAGATGGCGAAAGCTATCGCGTTGAGAACATCGACAACCTCAACCTGAGACTGATCGACAAAACCACAGGTGAAGTACTGACCCGCTACGACACCCTGAAGCTTCTCACTTTTATTACTTCCTTCGAGGACATCCGCTTCGAATCTCTGCTGAATAACCTGCTCGAACAGGAATACATTGACTCGGTAAAGAGCACAACACCCGTGCACATCATCACCATTGTGGATAAGAACAATGATACCACAAAGGTGATTACTTACCAGAAGAAAGGATTTAAGTATATTTACGATGAAATAACCGAAGGACCGGTGCTTGAACCTTTCGATATCGACAGATTGTATGCCTCTCTGCATGGCGGAAGAGATTTTGTGCTGATACAGTATTTCGTTTTCGATAAGATCCTCAGGCCCCTCTCCTATTTTAGGGGTGATTAATTGCGCATAAAGTGTCATACTTTGATAAAATAAAAAAAAACACCTTTGTACTTAATATCCTCACCTTAATTTCCGGGACGGCCATTTCGCAGGGCATCCTCTTTGCCGCCACACCTTTTCTTTCCAGAATATTCACTCCGGATGATTTTCGGGGTGTTTTCCGTTTATGCCGCCATTGTTTCCATCATTGCTTCGGTGGCAAGCTGGAAATATGAACTGGCCATTATGCTGCCCGAAAAAGAAAAAGATGTACAATCCCTTTTTGTGTTGTCGATGCTGGCCACCCTGCTCACATCGATTGTCGCATTTGTCCTCATACTGGCTTTCAGGCCTTTGCTGGCAAAATATGCCACCCATGATATCAATACCTTCATCTGGATCGTCCCGCTGGGTGTTTTGTTCGCCGGTTGGTTGCAGGTACTGATCTCCTTCGGGACCAAAAAGAAGATGTTCAAAAATGTTTCCCTTAGCCGGGCCACCCAGGCCAGTTCGGGCGTGGGAGTGCAGGCCGCTGCAGGAGGATTCAACTTGTTTTCCCTGGGTCTGGTCTGGGGCAAGCTGGCAGGAGATGTATTTGCTTTTTTTTACCTCCTGCTGGTACAAATTAAAAAACAAACCATCAACCTCAAACTGGTATCCCGTGAGGGGATAAAGATCAATGCCAAAGAATACAGGGATTTTCCCAGATACCAGAGTTTTGCACAATTTCTTTCCAGCCTCTCACAGAATGTGCCCTACCTGATGTTCTCCACCCTTTTCAGTGCAGAAATGGCGGGGTTTTACATGCTCACAGCGCGGGTGCTCCATGCGCCGGCAACACTCATTGCCAAATCCACCCGTGAGGTCTATTACCAGCGGGCTGCAGAGATCCACTCTGCGGGGGCGTCCATCCGTACCATTTTCAAAAAAACCACCCTGGGCCTGGCAAAGCTGGGAATTCTTCCTTTTATCCTGATCGGCATCTTCGCACCTGTTTTGTTTTCCTGGATTTTTGGAGCAGAATGGAAAATGTCTGGTGTATATGCACAGATCGTGATCCTTTGGTCCTTCCTCGGATTTATCAATCCACCTTCTACAGCATCCCTATACATCCTGGGCCTGCAAAAGTTCAGCCTGAAATATGAAAGCTTTATGTTGTTCTTCAGGGTGCTGAGCATATACCTGGGTTACCTGCTTTTCCGGGAGGATATCCCTGCCGTTATGCTTTATGCTGGCACAGGTGTGATTTTTAACGTATTTTTGATTTCATATATTTACAGGAAAACCGGGAAGGCGACTAATGAAAATCGGACTGATCAACGAAATAAAAACTGATGAGAACAGGGTAGCCTTGCTGCCTGACCAGCTCAGGCAACTGCATGAAAACGGCCACGAAATCTTCGTGGAGAGCGGTGCCGGCGCACGGGCAGGTTTTGTGGATACCGAATACCAGGCGGCCGGTGGCCGGATCACCTCCAAAAAGCAAGTGCTTGCAGAAGCTGAACTCCTGTTGAAGGTGAAAGCCCCCCAGGCTTCGGAGATCCTTGATTATTCCGCTGCGCAAACACTTTTTACGTATCTGCATTTTGATGAGAACATCCCACCGGAAAAGATCCGGGAACTCATAAAATCCGGTTTTATGGGAATTGCTTACGAATGGGTGGAAGCAAAGGGAAGATATCCCCTGCTCGAACCCATGAGCATTTTAAGCGGATACCTTTTTGCCCAGAAGGCTGTCCAGCTTTGTACGGAACATAAGGGTCTGCTCTGCGGCGATTATGAAGGTTTGTATGAAGGGGCAGGTATCATGATCATCGGCATCGGAACCATCGGCGCTTCTGCCCTGAAGTATGCCATCGACAATCATTTACAAATCACTGTGGTGGACAAGAAACCCCTGGAGCTTAACCAGCGGCTGAACCGCAGATTCAATACCGGGAAAAAAGACTACCTCAGGGACTACATGATCGAAGTAATACCTTTCGATATGCAGAAGCCGGAAAAGACCAAAAACTATCTGGCAGAGATCATGGACCAGTACGATATCATCATTAATTGTGCGGTGCGCAGGCCCGACCTGCCGAAAGAAAAGATGGAATACCTGATCGACCGCAAAATGGCCGGCAGCATGAAAAAGGGCTCGGTGATCTGCTGATGCAACGGCCTGCGACAAGGACCTGATCGAGACCTGCATTTCATCGGAAAATATCCATCATTATGATGTGATCGATGGGGTGATCCATTACAATTGCGACCATATCCCTTCCCTGACGGCCCATACATCCAGCAAGCTGCTTACAAAATCCACCTTTCCTTACATCATGGAAATGGCACAAAAAGGAATCAAAACGGCCATCAGAGAAAATGAATCCCTCAGGAAAGGAGTTTCCTGTTTCCAGGGAAATCTGACCCATGAATATTCCGCGAAAAAAAAGAACATGCCCTGTAAAAATATCCTGGATCTGTTATGAAACTTGGAATACTGAAGGCATACGCAGAGGATCACCTCAATTATGTAAAAGCATGCGAATCCATGGGGATCGATCATGAGATCATCGATATCCTCTTGCCCGGTTGGCTCGACCGGATCAAGGATTCGGATTGTGACGGCTTTCTCTGCCATCCTCCTAACGACATCCAGGAAACCAAAAGCATTTATGACGAAAAAGCCTATATCATCAGCAAAGTGCTGAACCGGCCCATTTATCCCAATTTTGAAAGCCTTTACATCTATGAGAACAAGCGGAATATGATCAGCTGGCTGCAGGCTCATGATATTCCCCATCCTGATTCAAAGATATTTGCACGCAAAGCGGATGCACTGGCTTTTTTCAAAAATGCTGAATTTCCCCTGGTGTTCAAAACCAATGTAGGATCCAGCGCAACCGGTGTAGATATTGTGCGTTCAGCATCACAGGCTTCCAGGATCGCCCGCAAGGTTTTTGGCAGGTTTCACCCTGCCATGGCATTCGGACGCCTTAAATACGGTGGCAGGCTCAAAGTACCCATGCCCCTGTTTGGCAGGATGCAAAAACACTATCTTATCGTTCAGCAATACTACAACATCAAGTGGGAGTGGCGGATCCTGAAGATAGGAAATGTTTATGCCGGCCATCAGAAGCTCCTGAAGAAAGGATTTGCCAGTGGCTCCAACGAGGTTGGCTGGGTGGCTCCGCCGAGTGAGCTCTTTGACATGGCACGTCAGATATGTGATCTGGGCGGTTTCGATTGCATGGATGTTGATATCTTTGAAACCGGCGATGGCAAATTCCTGGTGAATGAATTGCAAACCATCTTCGGTTCATACAACAACCACCAGATGAAAAAAGACGGTGTGCCGGGTATTTACCGTTTTAATGGAGATGAGTATGAATTCATCCCCGGTGATTTTCATCAGTATGGCAGCAATGTCCTCCGCATCAAAGATTTTATTGCAAAACTTGAAAATCGAGGAACTTGATCCGCATCCTTTACATAACGTCCAATTTCCGCCGCTGTGGCCCGGTAAACCAGCTTTACAATTTGGTAACCCGGCTCGATAAGAAACAATTCGAAGCGGTGATCCTGAGCTTATCCCCCGAAGGGGAGGACAGCATGAAAAATCGTTTCGATGAAACCTGCATACCGATCGAGTCACTATACCTTGGCCGCCTGCAGGGCCTGATCAGGGGGAAGAAACTTTTCAGGAAGCATCTCAATAAATTGCATCCCAACATTATCCATACCCAGGGATTCAGGCCGGATGCAATGGTGTCGGGTCTCAGGATGACCCCGGTGGTCAGCACCATCCGCATGGACCCGGGCATGGATTATCCAATGAAATATGGTAAAGTTTTTGGGAAGTGGATGAAACACAAACATCTTTCTGTTATCCGGAAAAACAAAAATGCAGTGCTCTGTTCGGAGAGTCTGCAGCAATTGTTCAAGGAGGTATACGGGATTGATCGGCATTGTATACCCAATGGTGTGGATACTGCGGAGTTCCACCCGGCATCAGCAGGAGTAAAAGCCAGGCTGCGCAAAAAGCATCAAATCCCGGATAATCACTTTGTATTTATTTATACCGGTAGCCTGATACAGCGCAAGAATGTGCAAAGCTTGCTGCATGCATTTTCCCGGCTGCACACGAATGCACTTTTGCTGATCGCCGGAAGTGGTCCCATGATGGAGGAACTGATACGAGAAGCCTCAGGAAGCAAGAACATCCGGTTCCTGGGACAACGTAGCGATGTAAAAAACTTGCTTCAGTTATCCGATGCTTTTATTTCCCCCTCCCTGAGCGAAGGTTTGCCAAATACCGTACTGGAAGCAATGGCCTGTGGCCTGCCTGTATTGCTGAGCAACATCGCACAGCACCGCGAGATCTTTTCGGAAAAACAGGATGAATATTTTTTCCCGCCAAAAGATGTAGATTTAATGAGCAGTAAAATGCAGGAGATCATGAAGGCCCGGCCCGAAGCAGAAGAAATGCTTGGGATCATCCGCAATAAATACAGTGCGGATATCATGGCTCAGCAATACCAGGAACTCTATAAAAAGATCCTTTCATGAGTAGCCGATACGGACATAAAGAAAGACTGATCGCAACGGCCCTGTCGAAATTCCCCCTGCTGAAGAAAGCCGGCAAGGCTGCCTACCAGCGCTTGCAATACCTGCTGCACAAAAAGAATTATCAATTCCAGACACAGTACTCCCTCCAGGAAGTCAATTATCAAAATAAAGAAACATTCTTCGGATACTATGATCATTCGCCCCTGAATGAAGCCGGGAATTACCTCATCTTCCAGGCCGCAGGCATCAGCACCCGCTTAAAACCCGACCCGGAGACACCCGTGGAAGTGGTTCTTTACGACTGGAAAAAGGGCAAGGTGAAAAAAGTTTTTTCTTCTTCGGCATACAACTGGCAACAAGGGACCAAATTGCAATGGCTGGACAGAGACCGGTTTATTTTCAACGATTATGATCAGGCGGGGGATCGCTATGTATCAAGGATCGTAGATACGAAAAAGGGCCAGGTCACCCAAACAATTGCTGCTGCTGTTTATGATTGCCACAAGGACTTTGCACTGGGTCTGAATTTCGACCGCCTCATGCTGTTGCGTCCCGATTATGGTTATTTCAACCGCAAAAGCAGCATATCCCTGTCAAAGCTTGATGACCGAAAAGACGGGATCTTTTACATTGATCTGGAAAAGGATAATCAGGAACTGCTCATCTCATTGCAGGAATTAAAGAACTTCAAAAGCCGGCCGGGTTTTGATAAGTCCCTCCACAAAGTGAACCATATCATGATCTCTCCCGGCGGGAGCCGCTGTATTTTCCTGCACCGCTGGCTACACAAGGGTATGAAGACCGACCGCCTGATCCTTTTCGATCTGCAGTTGAAAGACTTGATATTGCTGGCCGAAGGCATGGTGAGCCATTTTGCCTGGATGAACAATGATCAGCTTTTCGGGTACATGGCGCCCAAGGGAAAAAGGCAGCATATTACACCATTGAGCTGTCACAGCAAGATCCTGTACTGGCTAAGACACCCTTGCTGGATGGCTTGGGCGACGGCCATCCCAATGTGTTTGGGAGGCATGCCATAATCGACACCTATCCCAACAAATCCCGGATGAAGGAACTCTTTGTTTACGATATGTTTAGCAGTCACTTGCACAAGGTGGCTGAATTTGTTGAAGAATTCCGCTTTGGCGAAGAAACCCGCTGCGACCTCCATCCCCGCTGGGATCAGCAGGGCAGATGGATCTTTGTTGACTCAGTACATACAGGAAAAAGAAAACTTTATGCCCTTCAGTATGCAGAATAAACAGCCCGAAATATCCGTCATCATCGTGGCCCGCAACGAGGAGCGGTTCATCCGCGAATGCATACGCTCGGTAAGCAGGCAATTCTCAAAAAACGATCAGTGGGAATTGCTGCTGGTGGATGGAATGTCGGAGGACCGCAGCCTGGATGTTGCCAGAGAGGCCATCCAGAAGGCGAATATCAGGGATTTCCGCATTCTCGAAAATCATCGCAAAACACTGGCTACCGGCTGGAACCTGGGGATCAGGGCCGCCAGGGGGAATTTTATTATCCGCCCGGATGCACATGCCATCCTGTATCCGGAATACATCAGTCGTGGATTGCATAAGCTCAAAAGCATGCCCGAAGTGGGCGTGGTGGGTGGCAGACTGGAAACCCTGGCGAGAAATTACTGGGGCAATATCATCCGGGAGGCCCTCTCATCCAGAGCCGGTGTGGGCAATTCCTCCTTTCGTACCAAGGCGGAAAGCGGCTATAAGGATACAGCCGTTTACGGGGTCTATCGCAAAGAAGTCTTTGAAAAAGCAGGATTTTTTAATGAATTGCTGGTGCGGCACCAAGACAATGAATTTCATAGCAGGGTGCTGCTAAAGGGATTCAAAATATACATGAACAAGGAGATGCAGGCTGGCTATTACTGCCGTGACAATGTTCCCGGCCTCCTGGAGCAAATGTACCGGATCGGTTATTACCTGCCCGACCTGGCCGGGAAAAGTTCCATGGGAGGTTTGCGCTTGCGCCACCTGGCACCGGGTGCATTTTTTCTAGCCATCATCCTGGGGCTGATCCTGGGTGCCTTCCTGAAAATTTTCTTGTGGCTCAGCCTGGCTGCACTGGCTGTGTATCTTGGATTTATTAGCTTGAATGCAATATTTTTGGTCTTTCTGAAAAAGAAGACCGGCCTGGTATGGCTGATCTGCATTATACCCTTCATGCACTTTGCCTATTTTCTGGGAACCCTGGCAGGATTCATTAAAAAACTTAAATCATGAAGGCAAATGTAAAAATCCTGTTATATTTGACAACATTGATACGACAATAGCATGAAGAAACTTTTTCCGGCAAAACCCGAAATCTTCAACTGGATCTACCTGGTGTTGTTCGCAGCCATGGCCCTGTTTCTTCCTTTGATGAAATCCTTTGTTCCTTATATCGTGGGCCTGATCCTGGTAGTCTGGCTCACTGAAAGATTCTGGTTCTTTGTACTGGTTCTGATCTATGTGGCGATCGTTTGGAACACCGGATCTGCCATCCTGATCGCAGGAGGGATCATCCTCTCGGTTGCCTTGCTGGAAGGGGTTTTCTATTTATGGGGAAAAACCCGTCTGAGACATTTTGATTCCCTTCGGAATGAGCCCTTTCGACAAAACATCCTGGCCTTTGCGGCCTTTTATCTTTTATATATGATTGGGCTCATCTATTCCTCCAACCTGGATTATGGCTCTTTCGATGTGGAAGTGAAATTTTCCATGCTCATCTTTCCGCTGGTTTTTGCCACCCTGAACAAGGAAGTCCTCAGCAGACGAAATATTGCTTTGATCCTGATGTTCTTCATTGCCGGATGCCTCTTCAGTTCTTTGTACTCATTATGGGATTCTTACCAGCAATATCTTGTGGGAGGTTCCACCCGGGTATTTTATTATGATGAACTGTCTTATTTCCATCACTCCAGTTACATGGCCATGTACCTGGATTTTGCAGTGGCTGCCCTGATCTTTTTCATGATGCGGAAAACTGAATTCGGGTTTAAGAAATGGAGCATTTTCCTGTTTATCCTACTGATCGTTTTTTTCAGTGTGATCGTGATCCTGCTGAGCTCCAAAGCCGGCATACTGGGACTGATGATCATCTACTTCATCACGATCGGGCATTTTATCGTGATTGAAAAAAAGTTTTTGCAGGCACTGCTGCTGTTGATTCTTGTTTTTGTAATGTTCTATGTTTCACTTTCATTTTTTAGTTTTTCCCTCAGTCGCATCATCACTTCCACCGAAGTAATAGATGAACATGAAGAGATCAGTAAAGCAACCGAGGAAGGAACAGGCGAGAGGATCCTCATCTGGACCTATGCCCTGGAGATCATTGAGCAAAATATTTTCACAGGAGTCGGTACCGGTGATGTAAAGGACAAACTGCTTGAAAAGTACAGGCAGAATAATGTGCAGGCCGCCCTTGAGCAGGAGCTCAATGCCCACAACCAGTATTTACAGACCTTCATCGCCCTGGGTCTGATTGGATTTGTTGCCCTGATGCTGATGTTCATCCTGCCCCTGTACCTGTCCGTGCGCAAGCAATCCTTCCTCTACCTGGTCTTCCTGCTGCTGGTGGCTTTCAACCTGCTGGTAGAATCTATGTTCGAAAAACAGGACGGAGTAGTGTTTTATGCCTTTTTCAATGTGTTTTTGTTTTTTATGGTGAGTGAGGGAAAACAAATGTTTAAACAGTGAACCACATATAGGCAAATAAGAACACAAAAGATTGAATAATAAAAAAGCACGGACCAATCAGCCCGTGCTTATAAAATATCGAATCAAGTGATTTTACACAACACCATGTGCTAACATAGCATCGGCAACTTTCACAAAACCACCGATGTTGGCACCTTTTACGTAGTTGATGTAATCACCTTCTTTTCCGAATTTCTCACATTGTGCATGAATATCCTTCATGATGCGCTGAAGTTTTTCATCCACTTCTTCGCGTGTCCATGACAGACGCAGTGAGTTTTGTGACATTTCGAGACCCGAAACGGCAACACCACCGGCATTGGCTGCTTTACCCGGACCGTAAAGAATTTTCTTTTCAAGATAAACCTCAACAGCTTCGGGAGTAGAAGGCATGTTGGCGCCTTCTGAAACTACATAACAACCGTTTGCGATGAGTGTTTTTGCATCTTCTTTGTTGATCTCGTTTTGTGTAGCATTCGGCATGGCAACATCACATTTAACACCCCAGGGGCGTTTGCCTTCGAAATACTCAACATCGTATTTTTCAGCATACTCACGGATTCGGCCTCTTTTCACATTCTTAAGATGCATGATAAATTCGAGCTTTTCCTTGTCGATGCCATCGGGATCATAAATGTAACCGCTTGAATCGGATAGGGTAACTACTTTACCGCCCATTTCAGTAACTTTTTCGGTTGCATACTGGGCAACGTTACCGGAACCGGAGATCGCAACTGTTTTTCCCTTGATGCTTTCGCCACGGGTTTTCAACATTTCTTCTGCAAAATAAGTGGCACCATAGCCGGTAGCTTCCGGACGGATGAGTGATCCACCCCATTCACGGCCTTTTCCTGTGAGAACACCGGTAAATTCATTCCTGAGCCTTTTGTACTGGCCAAAAAGGAAACCGATCTCACGGCCACCAACGCCTATATCACCGGCTGGCACGTCGGTGTTCGGGCCGATGTGTTTTGCAAGCTCGGTCATGAAGCTCTGGCAAAAGCGCATTACTTCATTGTCTGATTTTCCCTTGGGATCGAAATCAGAACCCCCTTTACCACCACCCATGGGCAGGGTTGTCAAACTGTTTTTAAATACCTGTTCGAAAGCGAGGAATTTCAAAATGCCAAGGTTAACGGTGGGATGGAAACGCAAACCGCCTTTGTAAGGGCCAATTGCGCTGTTCATCTCAATGCGGTATCCTTTATTGATCTGAACTTCACCTTTGTCGTCTACCCAGGGAACCCTGAAAAGGATCACCCTTTCGGGTTCAGCAATTCTTTCAAGAATTTTTGCCTCTTTATACTGAGGATTTTCTTCGATGTAAGGGATCAAAGATTCGGCAACTTCTTCTACTGCCTGATGAAACTCAACTTCGCCCGGATTTTTGGCTTTTATCTTCGCCATAAAATCCTGAACTAATTTGTCATAAGCGTTGTTACTCATAACTTCAAATATGTTTAATTGGTTAATAAAGATTGAATTACCGGACAATATTAATTAAAATAACTTATACCCCATCCCACGCATGTTAAATTTTTAACACAAGATGCTAATTTAGAATAATGCCAGATAAAATGGTGTTTTATGGGTAGTGAATTGAGTGGTGAATTGGTTGATTAGCAAAAATAAAAGTTTCAAAATAAGACCAACAGACAATGGCATCATTTACATGGGTGATTCAATCCGGAATCCGAAACCCGGAATCCGAAATCCGAAATCCGAAATCCCAAAATATACACCTGCCACTTCCCCTCTTCCTCAATATTCACTAACTTTGAAAGTTCAATCCAACAGGCAGATGAAAGAAGAAACAGGCAAGGGATACCAGGAGCTTAAGGCGGAATACCGCGAGCGTTTGAAAGAGCTTGAGTGCATCAATAAAACCACCAATATCCTCAGGGAAGGCAAGTCGATCGAGGAAACTTTACAGCATATTGTGCTGATCCTGCCGGCTGCCTGGCAATACCCCGACGACACCGTAGCCCGCATCCGCTATGGGGAAATGGAATTCAAATCCCCGGGCTTCGTAAGGTCCAACTGGACACAAAAGCAGGAATTCGAGACCATCGATAACCAGAAGGGATATATCCAGATCTGCTATCTGAAAGGTTTTGATGAAGCCGATGAAGGCCCCTTCCTGAAAGAAGAAAGGGATCTGATCAGCAACCTTTCCAACCTTATTTCGGGTTACATCGACAAACTAAAAGGAACCTCCATCATCCGGAAATCCTTTTCCCCGAAGAGAAAGATCAGCGATAAGCAGCAGTTCTATAAAGAGTCGCCCATTACCAGCCGCAAACTGCTGCAACAGTTCCTGAACAAGAACAACTTCGACCGGGATATTTACCACGACCTGATGACCTTCAAAGTGAAAGAGATCCTGCTGGTTTCCAACCTTTATGATGCCTACAGCATTGAAAAGGAAGGCCGTTTTTCGGAACACGTACTGGGGGAATATCATCAGCTCAACCTGACTTCTGTACCCAGGATCACCGGTGTTTCCAGCCCTGATGAAGTTTTTGAACAACTCAGCAACAAACATTTCGACCTCATCATTATCATGGTGGGAGCCGACAAGCAAACACCCATTGAGCTGAGTGGAGAGATCAAAAAAAATTTTCCCTACATCCCGATCTTCCTCTTACTCAACAACAATAAAGACATACAGGATTTCAAGACCCGGGAACAGGATCTTTCAGGCATCGACCGGCTGTTCGTCTGGAATGGTGACTCCAGGATCTTCTTCTCTATGATCAAACTGGTGGAGGACAACATCAACCTGGAGAATGACACCAAGATCGGGCTGGTACGTGTGATCCTGCTGGTGGAAGATTCACCCAAGTATTATTCGCGTTACCTGCCGGTGCTGTACAAAATCGTGATGGAACAAACCAAGCGCATCATCCAGGATGTAAGTACGGATGAGCTATACAAGGTTCTGAGGATGCGTGCCAGGCCCAAGATCATCCTGGCGGCAAATTTTGAAGAAGCCCGCAAGATCATCGACAAATACAAAGACTACCTGCTCTGTCTCATCACGGATGTGAAATTTAAAAAAGACGGACAAACAGATCCAGAAGCAGGTTTCGAACTGGGCAGGTTTGCCCGGCACATGATCAAAGGGCTTCCCACCATTGTGCAATCCTCGGATGCTGAAAATGAGGAAAAAGCGCATGAATTGAAAGCCACTTTCATCAACAAGAATTCGGAAACACTGGTACAGGATCTGCAGAGCTTTATCAATTATTACCTGGGCTTCGGCAATTTTATTTACCGGGATAAAAGCGGGAAGCAGATCGGTGTGGCCAAAAGCCTGAAAGAATTTGAGCACCACCTGCGAACCATTCCTGATGAGTCCCTCTTGTATCACGCCCGCAAAGATCACTTTTCACTCTGGCTGATGGCTAGGGGTGAGATCCAGGCTGCCAAGATCCTCAATCCATACAAAATAACTGATTTTGAAAGTCCTTCCAAACTGCGGGAGGTCCTGATCGATGTCATCCAGAAATTCAGAAATGAACAGAACAAGGGCAAGATCATTCCCTTTGAGGAATCGGCCATCCTGGACGAAAGCAATGTGGTTAGCCTGTCGGACGGCTCCCTGGGTGGCAAAGGAAGGGGGCTGGCCTTTATCAACTCCCTGATCTATAATTACGACTTTTCTCAGCATATACCCACCATCAACATCAAAGCACCCAAAACTTCGGTGATCGGGACAGATGAGTTCGATTTGTTCATGGAGAAAAATAAACTCCACGATTTCATTCTGGAAGAAGTAAGCCATGAAGCGATCAAGAAAAAGTTTATCCAGTGCAGCCTGACCGATGGCCTGATCAAACGCCTGCGGTTGGTCCTGAAAAAGATCAAAAAACCCCTGGCGATCCGTTCCTCCGGGCTTTTTGAAGATTCCATGATGCAGCCCTTTGCGGGTATCTTTGAAACCTATTTATTGCCCAACAATCATCCCGACCTGAAAGTGCGGCTGGAGCAACTGATGAATGCCATCAAGCTGGTCTTTGCTTCGACTTATTCCGACACCGCACGCGGATACGTGAAAGCCATCAATTATAAAATCGAGGAAGAGCGCATGGCAGTGATCATCCAGGAGGTGGTTGGCAATCAGTACCAGGATGTGTTCTATCCGCATGTCAGCGGGGTGGCGCAGTCCTATAATTACTATCCCTTCGCCCACATGAAACCTGAAGAAGGTTTTGCGGTCACTGCCGTGGGTTTAGGAAAATACGTGGTAGACGGAGATACTGCATTCCGCTTTTCACCACAATATCCCTCAACCGAAATTCTGACGCCCAAAGACCAGTTCAAGAATTCACAGGTGAAATTTTTTGCCGTGGATATGAAAAAGAAAAGCATCAACCTGCTGGAGGGGGATACCGCCGGACTGCGATTGCTGGATATTGACGAGGCCGAGATGCACGGGAACCTCAAGCACATGGCCTCGGTTTATGATGCGGATAACAATATGTTCTATCCCGGCTTGAACCGCCCGGGGCCGCGGGTGATCAACTTTGCCAATATTTTAAAGTATAACTACATCCCCCTGGCCAAGACCATAGAAGTGGTGCTGGACATCGTGAAAGAGGCCATCGGTTCTCCGGTGGAGATCGAGTTTGCCGTAGACCTGAACAAAGATGAATACAACCGGGCTTCTTTCTATCTTTTACAGATCAAGCCCCTGATCGGGAGCGCCCAGGATTACAATGTGGATATGTCGAAGATCAATGAGGAGGATATTGTCCTTTACACAGAGAAAGGCATGGGCAACGGCATCATCAAAGAGGTACAGGACGTGATCTATGTGGATCAGCAGGCTTTTGACAAAAGCAGGACTGAAGAGATGGCCGCCGAGATCGACAAGCTCAACAAAAAGATGGTTGAGGAAAACCGTAAATACATCCTCATCGGTCCGGGCCGCTGGGGCACCCGCGACAAATGGATCGGTATCCCGGTAAAATGGCCGCAGATATCCAATGCCAAGGTGATTGTTGAAACGTCCCTGGAGGACTATCCGCTGGACGCATCTTCAGGTTCTCACTTTTTTCATAATGTTACTTCCATGAATGTGGGCTATTTCAGCGTACAACCCGAAATCAGCAATGCGTATATCCGTTATGAAATGTTGGAAAAACAGAAAAAGGTGGAAAGCACAAAATACTTCCGGCACATTCGCTTTGAAAAACCCCTGGTGGTAAGGATGGACGGAAAGAAGAGGATCTCTGTTATTTCGGTGAACGGCGAGTAGCAACGGAGGCGATGGGCTTTTGGCTGGAGTGATTTCAAGTTGCAGGTCCCGACTTTCAGTGGAGGATCCTCGTCTCGCATCTGGCGAGACGGGATTGCAGCTTAGTTAAAATGACCAATGCAAAATGTCGAATGGAAAATGCAAGTGGGTCTCAAACCCCTGGTGCTAACAAACTAAAAATCTCATCCAGCGTGAAGATCCTGATTTTTTCTTCTTGTTTTATTTCGAAAGCCCGGATCATGGCTGCCGCCACCTCCTTTCCGTGAATGGGCCTGTATTTTCTCAGTCCGGGAATCCTGGTAAAAACCTTTGCCAAAACCAGGCCAATCTGTTCCCCGCTCCGCTTTTCATTTCTATTCCCCGCCAGGATGGAAGGCCTCATAATGACGATATTTCTGAAAGGAAGTTTCTGAACAGCTTCATCCAGTTCTCCCTTCATGCGGGAATAAAATATCTTTGATCTTTGATTAGCGCCTGCAGAACTTACCAGGACATAATTTTGCACTCCATTTTCTGAGGCGGCTTTTGCGGTGTTATACTGGTAGGTGTAATCGATCCCGTACTGTGCTTTCTTGCTGCCGGCCTTTTTGATGGTGGTGCCCATGGCCGAGAATAAAACATCTCCTGTGATCTTTCCTTTCCAGGCAGCCGGGTTCTCAAAGTCAACAATATATTCTTTCAGTTTGGGATTTTTAAGTCCGGTTGTCCTGCGATGAAAAACTTTAACTTCATCAAAATGGTCGTCCTCCAGCAATTGCTCCAGGAGGGATGATCCTACCAGTCCGGTAGCTCCGATTACGATGGCTGTCTTGTTCATACTTTAAAGATACATCAAATTTGACAATGAAAGGCTATATTCAGCGCCACCATTTGTTCTTATATTTCTTTTCAGTATCAATCCACTCCCCCACTTCAGGTAACAATAATTCAATATCATTTTCTTCTGCAGCCTTTATGGTCCGTTCGATGGGTTCTTCCCAGGGATGCAGTGCCAGGTTAAAAGTACACCAGTGGATGGGCAGCATTTTCTTTCCCCTGAGCTCCTGGTGTGCTTTTAGCGCTTCTTCCGGGAAGGTATGAATGTTTGCCCACAATTTATTATAAGCGCCGATGCCCATGGCCGTAGCATCAAAAGGACCGTACTGATCCCCGATTTCTTTGAAGCCGTTGAAATATCCTGAATCTGCTTCATAGAAAAGACTTTCATCTTTTGTCCGGATCACGAAAGAACACCAGAAAGTTTTATTTCGGTCGAATGGGGTACGGCCACTGAAATGACGGCTTGGCGTGGCAATGATCTCCAGGTCCCCGAGGCTGAATCTTTCATGCCAGTCGAGGGAATGATGCCAGCCCGGCTTCACACCCCAGCAACTGAAAGTTGTTTCCAGTCCCAGGGTACTTATAAATTGTGTTTCCTCATCTTTCAGTTGTTTCACCATTTGGTGATCGAGGTGGTCGTAATGGTTATGACTGATCAACACCAGGTTGATGTGGGGCAGATCATCCAGGTCGAGAGGGTTTTCATGAAAACGCTCCGGCCCGGCAAAGCTGACCGGGGAAGCCCTTTGAGAGAAGACGGGATCCACCAGTATGCGTTTCCCGCCAATCTCGATTAAAAGCCCCACATGCCCCAACCACATGATCTTCATTTTCTGCGAAGCTTCCTGCTTGAAATCATTGCTGCTGTGTTTGAGAACCGGTATCTGAATTGCGGGTTTCCTGCTTTTCACATCACTTTGTGAAAAGGCCCTGATCAGCTTGAAAAGATTCATTTTCATGGGGGTAGAAACGGAATTCAAAAATTTCCCATGCTTGCAATTCGGCGATAACTTCAATTTCCGTTTTTCCTGCCTGTCTGGCAATCTGCCGAAAACATCCATTCTTAAAACCAGAAACACAAGCAATACCAGTAAGAGTAAAATGATGATAGCGTATGTAATTATCATTATTCAAATGAATTATCAGGTAAACAACAAAAGTAGGAAATGAATTGTTTCTAATAAAATGAACAGAGAGGTACGCGTTGCAAACGCTCGCCAGCAGGGTATAAACACAAAATCATTTCTAAATCCTACTTTAGCCTACTGCCTATTTGGCACATACTTCGTGCTTTAACTGCCATTATGTCTTCTTATTTATGAGATTCACAGCAAATTTTCCATTGGCACAGCAATTGAAAAGATAGCAACAGTTGTTTGAAATTAAAAAACGTAAAATAAATAGGAGGAAAAACAATGTATATCGTAAAATGGAATAACCACCCCGCATTTCGCAGTGCTTATAATCGTTTATTCAATGAAAACGAAGAAAAGGAAAAACACAATTGTTACAGACCTGCAACCAACATCATCGAAAATGAGGATTCCATTGAACTGGATCTGTCTGTTCCGGGACTGAGTAAAAAGGATTTCCAGATAGATGTGGAAAAGGACGTCTTAAGCATTAAATACGAAAATGGCAAGGAAGACAACACCAATTACACGCATCGTGAATTTGGCAACCACTCCTTCTGCCGTTCTTTCTCACTGCCCGAAACCATTGATGCTGAAAAGATAAAAGCAAATTACAAGAATGGTATCCTGAGTGTTAACCTGCCAAAGAAAGAAGAAGAAAAGAAAGTAAAGAAGCAAATCGAGATTGCATAATCATTATTCATAAGGTGAATAAAAAAAAGAAACCCGCAACTTTCAGGTTGCGGGTTTCTTTTTTTATTTGAATTCTTTTTTCAGTTGCTGAACCCATTTTTTAATGCGTTCGTCACTTTTGGAAGCTTCATTGTCCTGGTCGATGGCCAGTCCCACAAATTTATCCTTTTTGAGGGCCGCAGAATTTTCGAAGCGGTAATCTTTGGCCGGCCAGTTACCCACGACTGTTGTTTTATTCCTGATCAGCTCATAAAGCTGACCCATACCGTCAACAAAACTCTCGGTATACACTTCCTGGTCGCCCAGGCCAAACAAAGCCACTTTTTTATTTGAGAGGTCGACATCCCTGATGCTCTCAGCAAAATCCTCCCAGTCATCCTGCATATCCCCGATCCCCCAGGTGGAAGTACCAAAGATCAGGTAATCACAGTTCTCTATATCCGTCTTTTCGGCGGTATCCACATTGAAAAGTTCCACATCCTTTGAATCGAAGAATTTCCTGATCTTCTCAGCAATGAATTCGGTGTTTCCCGTTGAAGACCCGTAAAAAATACCAACTTTAGCCATTGTAATTATATGTTTCTTTTGTGTGAACTTTGCCGCCAGTGAGCAGCGCAGTTTCCAATTGAATTCTTAAGCATGTACTTATCACACTGATTTAACGGTGCAAAGTTAAGGAATATTTTCTATTTAGATTGGATTTAAACTACTGTCATGTCAAGCTTAATTTGACGGATCATTCACCCGGTGGCTTTGAGTAATGTCCATTTATTTTTAGTCACCGGGTCAATAGCACCTGAAAAGGTACTGTTGACATGACACTAGCCGGCATTATGAATTATTCGGGCCAGGGCCTGAACTTCCAGGACAGTCCTGTTCCGATAAAATAATCAGGAGAGATTTCAGATAGTCCTATCCCGCCACTGAGGTCGAGTTGCAGCTTATCCAGGATCAGAAAAGTAAAGCCTGCATCCATCCTGTGATCGGGATGGGAGAATTCGGGCAGGTAACCATAAACTTCAGCAAAGCAGCCCAGCCTGCCGGAAAGGCTGATGCCGGCTGAAACAGAATAGAAGTAAACCGGCCAGGCCTGTCCGCCGCTCCATATAGCACCGGCATTATAGCCAAGTCCCAGCCAGTCGTTAAGCTGATGTGCAGCTACCAGCCTGAGATCCATTCCGGTATATTCTTCACCGAAAACCTGGTCACCGGCGGTATTCAGATTCAAGGTGGTCAGGAGGGCCAATTGAGGGATCATTCCCTTTTGTGCGCTAATATTTGTTTTGATGCCAAAGGTCATGGGATTCCAGGCGCGATTGGTATTTTCGAAATCAATTGTTTCATTGGTATATTTACGGGCCTGGTAACCAAAGCCAAACCGCAATTCCAGATTATCCAGCAATCCGTAACGAATCAGGCTGGTATTATAAACATAATCCTTGATCTGCAGCAATCCGATTTCATCATACTGGTATAAAAATCCTGTTTCTAACTGGAACATACTTTTCTGCACTGTAACAGCAGATTCGGTTTGATCCGGCCGGTCGGTGATCATTTCATCATTCTGGGCGCTTATTGTTAAACCCAAAATAAGGCATAATATCGTTAATGTGAATTTCAAATTATTCATAATTTAACTAAACAAAAAGTAACAGACTCACTGCCATAACAGCCATCCCCACAACGAAGCCGTAGATTGAATAATGATGTTCGCCATATTCGCGTGCCCCGGGAAGCAACTCATCCACTGATATGAAAACCATGATCCCTGCAACACAGGCAAAGAGTATCCCGAATACGACCGGACTCATGAAGGGCATCAACACCAGATATCCGATGATGGCGCCCACAGGCTCGGAAAGTCCGGAAAAAAATGAATACCAGAAAGCCTTTCTTTTGCTATCAGTCCCGTAATAAATAGGCACTGAAACTGCGATACCTTCAGGGATATTGTGTATGGCTATGGCAACTGCAATGGCGATACCCAGGCCCGGGTCATTCATAGCGGCAGTAAAAGTTGCCAGCCCTTCAGGGAAATTATGTATGGCAATGGCCAGAGCCGTAAAGAGCCCCATGCGTTTAAGTTCCTTGCTCCTTTTGGTTTTTTCATCCAGGTCCTCCACCATTTTCATCTCATGCGGGTTTTCGGCCGAAGGGATCAGCTTATCAATGATCCCTATGAAAAGGATTCCGGCGAAAAAAGCGGCCACGGTGATCCAATAACCATTCGGGCTGCCCAGGGAAGCTTCCAGCGCATCCTTGGCTTTAAAAAAAATCTCAACCAGGGATACATAAATCATTACTCCGGCAGAAAAACCAAGGGATACAGCCAGGAATTTTGTATTGGTTTTTTTTGCAAAAAAGGCCAGACCGGAGCCAATACCAGTCGAAAGACCGGCAAACAGCGTCAGACCAAAAGCAAACATAAAATTACCAGTATCCATAAAAGCTGATGTTTGGATCCCTGCAAAACTATAATATTTCTGTTTCTTATGTGATTAATCCGTCTGGCTAAAAAATAAATGTGTCAAATTTCAGTTTAATTGCAGTACAAAACATTAATTGGATGAAGAAAATCACACTTTTACTTTTGGGCATCCTGATGGCAGCACCTGCCTTATTTTCACAGAATTACAATCAGCAAATCAAAGACAATGAGCTGGATGAATTGATCCTGATCGGTGAATGCAACCGCAAAGGACTGAAGAAAAATGTGGAATTTAAGAACTATTTCCGCATCTATTATGAAAATCACAAACCGGATTACGAAACCATCAAAAAGATCATGGAAAAAACCAAGGGAAAGGATTTCAGTATCATGATCGTACTGGGCACCTGGTGCCAGGACAGCCGGGATTGGGTTCCTCCTTTCATCAGGGTAATGGATGAAGCAGGCATAAAAGAGAAAAATATCCGCATGGTGGGTGTCGACAGCAAGAAGTATTCTTATACCGTGGACCTTTCGGAAATGGACATTGAAAGGGTACCCACCTTCATATTCTACGACAGCGAAGGAGAAGAAGTGGGCAGGATCGTTGAAACACCTAAAAAAACCCTGGAAAAGGACATCTACAAAATCGTTAGAAAGCTGTAAAAGCCATGCATTCGTTTCCGCGATTTATTAGCTCTGAATTAAACTAATTTTCCTTTTGAATGGAAACAACAAAGACCATTGAGTATACGCGGGAAGTCCTGCAGCAGGCCCGGGAAAAGCATCAAAACATTGGTTTCGTCCCAACTATGGGGGCCTTGCACGAAGGCCATCTTGAACTCATCAGAAAGGCAGCTCAAGTTTGCGATTTTGTGGCGGCCAGTATTTTTGTAAACCCTATTCAATTCAATAACACGGAGGACCTGGAGAATATCCCAGGACCCTTGAAAATGACCTTCGTCTGCTGAAGCAAAACGCCTGTGACCTGGTATTTGTGCCGGAGGTTGATGAAATGTATCCCGAAGCTGTGACTACAAAATACGATTTTGGGAGGCTGGAGCGTGTGATGGAAGGGAAGCACCGTCCGGGTCATTTCAACGGAGTAGCTGTTGTTGTTAAAAAGTTATTCGACATTGTTGAACCCGACAGGGCATTCTTTGGCCAAAAAGATTTTCAGCAATTGCTGATCATTCAAAAACTGGTGGAGAAAAAAAATATCCCCGTGAAAATCGTGCCCTGCCCGACCGTCAGGGAAGTGGACGGATTGGCCATGAGTTCCAGGAATAAGAGGCTGAGCTATGCTGAAAGGGAAAAAGCCCCCTTTCTTTATCAAACCCTTCAAAAGGCAGCTTCCATGATCCCGGCTGCCAGTCCGGAAGAAGTGGCCGCATGGGGCAGAGAACAGATCGAACAACATCCTAAATTCAAACTGGAATATTTTGAAGTTGCCGGAGCCCGGGAACTCGGGAAAGTTGAAAAATTTGAAAAAGGCCATGCCTACGTGATATGCCTGGCAGCACATCTGGGCAAAGTGCGGCTGATCGACAATGTTATAATAAATTCGTAATTTTGCAGGGTCATGCAGATTGAGATATTAAAATCGAAAATTCATCGTGCAACCATCACACAGGCTGACCTGAACTATATCGGCAGCATTGAAATTGATGAGGACCTGATGGACGCAACAAACCTCATCGAAAATGAAAGGGTACACATCTACAATATTTCCAATGGAGAACGCCTGGAAACCTATGTGATCAAAGGTAAAAGAGGTTCAGGAGTGATCGGCCTCAATGGTGCTGCCGCACGCAAAGCAGCCGTTGGCGACCTGGTCATCATCGTTTCTTACGCAAGCATGAACTTTGAAGAAGCCAAATCCTATAAACCCGCCATCGTATTCCCCGATAGCAACAACAAATTAAAATAAAGCCTTGAGCAAGAGCATCCTGTCAATACTAAAGTATGTTGTCTTTTTGCTGTTTGGTATTCTGCTGCTCTGGCTTGTATTCAGGAAAGTTGACCTGGAAGCTGTCCTTTACCAGTTTGCCCATGCCAACTACTGGTGGATTTTGCTATCATTCGTTTTTGCAAGCATGGCCCATCTGGCCAGGGCGATCCGATGGAACATTCTGATCCGCAGCCTGGGCTACCAAACCCGTACAAGCACCACTTTTTATGCGGTGATGATTGGCTACTTTGTCAACCTCGCGGTTCCGCGCCTGGGAGAGATCTCAAGATGCGGTGCCCTCAGCCAGAAAGGAAAAATACCCGTGAATGCCCTCTTCGGCTCCGTTGTGGCCGAAAGGGTTTTCGATACCCTGGTGCTGCTTTTGCTGATTTTCCTGGTCGTCATCTTTCAATTTGATTTGCTGGGTGCATTCATAGAAAGGAATGTTTTTACGCCCATCTACCTGAAATTTGAACACAACCTGGAATGGATCGTTTTTATCATCTTCAGCCTTGTATTTATTTTGGTGATCGGGATCCTTCTTTTCAGGCTTTTTTTGACAAAATTCAAAGACCGGGCTTTTTTTATCCGGATGAGTGAGTTTGTGAGCGGGTTCTTCAATGGTCTGAAAACCATACAGCGACTGAAAAGCAAATGGCTCTTTGTTTTCTGGACCATCATCATCTGGCTGATGTATACCCTGATGAGCTATGTTGTATTTTTTTCGATGCAGGAAACTTCCCAGCTAACTTTCCTCGACGGCCTCACGGTGATGGTGATCGGCAGCCTGGGCATGGTGGCCCCGGTCCCGGGCGGATTGGGTGCCTATCATTTTTTTGTGAGCCTGGTACTTTTCGAATTATACGGTATTCAAAAGGCTACGGCTGCTTCCTGGGCTACCCTCATGCATGCTTCACAGGCTGTGCTCATGATCCTCCTGGGAATATTTTCATATTTAATGCTAATTTTACAAAGAAAGCAAGATCAACATGAAAAACCTGGAACTGATACAATCAAAAATATTTGAAGGAGAAGAGATTGAACACCTCCTGGCCATTTGGCGCTTTAAAAACCACAAGGTCGTTTTTACCAATGGCTGCTTCGATATCCTGCACCTGGGTCATATCGACTACCTGGCTAAAGCAAAGGACCAGGGTGATGTGTTGATCATAGGCCTCAATACAGATGAGTCGGTGCGCAGGATCAAAGGACCCCAACGGCCTCTTAACGATCAACATGCCAGGAGCTTGATCCTTGCTTCGCTCCGCTTTGTGGATGCCATTGTGTTATTTGATGAAGACACACCATATGAACTGATCAAAAAAGTACAACCCGATATTCTTGTGAAAGGAAGTGATTACAAAGCCGAAGATATCGTGGGTTATGACATTGTAAAGGCCAAAGGCGGTGAGATCCTTACCCTGGAGCTGGTGGAAGGGTATTCCACCACGCGGATCATTGAAAAGATCAAAAAAAGTTCTACTTAAATTTCAAAATTTAATCATGGCCAAAACCAAGACCGTTTATTTTTGTCAAAACTGTGGCGCCCAGTCCCTTAAATGGATTGGCAAATGCCCTGCCTGCGAAGAATGGAATACCTATGCAGAGGAAGTAATCTCAAGGGAGAAGGACAAAAAACCGGGCGGTTTTGCCCATGATAAGAAAAGCGGGAAACCCCAGGCGGTAAAGGAGATCAGCTCTTCGGCAGAATACCGCATCAATACGCAGAACCATGAACTGAACCGGGTTCTGGGTGGCGGCATGGTTCCCGGTTCCGTGATCCTGGTGGGCGGAGAGCCGGGCATCGGTAAATCCACCTTGTTGCTGCAGGTGGCCTTGAAGATGAAAGGAAAAAAGATCGCCTATGTTACCGGAGAAGAAAGCGATCAGCAGATCAAAATGCGGGCCGAGCGTGTGGGAATCGAAAACGAGGAAACCTACATCATTACCGAAACCTCCACCCAGGTGATCTTTCAGCATCTTGAGAAAATGCAGCCCGAAATGCTGATCATTGATTCCATACAAACCCTCAATACCGAGATCATTGATTCTTCGGCAGGCAGCATCTCCCAGATCCGCGAATGCGCCAGCGAATTGCAGCGTTATGCCAAATATACCAGCGTTACCGGTCTTTCTGATCGGACACATCACCAAAGAAGGCAGCCTGGCCGGGCCCAAGATCCTGGAACATATGGTGGATACGGTGCTGCAATTCGAAGGCGATCGCAATTACGGATACCGCATTTTACGTGCAACCAAGAATCGCTTCGGATCAACTTCCGAACTGGGGATCTATGAAATGCAGAGCGAAGGCCTTCGCGAGGTCAGCAATCCTTCTGAGATCCTGATATCACAAAGGGACGAGGACGTCAGCGGGGTGGCTATTGCCAGTATGCTGGAAGGCATGCGTCCGATGCTGATCGAGATTCAGGCCCTGGTAAGCTCAGCCGCCTATGGCACACCCCAGCGCTCTTCCACAGGTTTTGACCTCAGACGCTTGAATATGCTGCTGGCAGTGCTGGAAAAAAGAAGCGGTTTCCGCCTGGGAGTGAAAGATGTGTTCCTGAACATCGCCGGCGGGCTCAAAGTGGATGATCCGGCCATCGACCTGTCCGTGATCGCAGCAATTCTGTCATCCAACGAAGATATACCCATCGACCAGAAAGTTTGCTTCGCCGCAGAAGTGGGTCTCTCCGGCGAGATCCGGCCCGTGAACAGGATCGACCAGCGCATCCGCGAGGCCGATAAGCTCGGTTTTAAAAAGATCTTCATTTCAAAATTCAATCAGAAAGGCCTGGACCTGGAGAAACCCGGCATTGAAATAATCCCTGTGAGAAAGGTGGAAGAGCTTTTTATGAAGCTTTTCCAGTGATTTCCCGGATTATTCTTGTGCATTAACGGACATTCACTGTAACATTTCATTACAATGATCGTCCTAACAGTATCCATGTGCAATTCCTTAAATATCTGTTTTACTATATTTTATATGAATTGGCATAATTATAGATTCTGATATCTTAAAAAGCAACGAAATGAAAGTAGACTTAAAGCCGAACGAAGTGGTCACGAAAGCAAGTGACGCCAATCATTTTATCAATGGTGGAAATGAAAAAGTGAAAGGAAAACTGATCCTGACCAACCAGCGGATATATTTCAAGAGTTCCCAACTGGGCTCTGACGATTTCAACAAGGAGGTCAATCCTGAGGAGATCGAAGAAGTCATGGTGTTTAACACCTTTAAGATCCTGCCCAACGGACTGAACATCATCACCAAGGAAGGCAATCAGTTGCGTTTTGTGGTAAAGAAAAGGGATCAGTGGTGCAGGATGATCAACAAGATCTATTAACGGCTGTGCCTTTCGAAAAAAGCCTCGGTTCGGTCATTCCACAGTTCATAATACCACGCACAATCACTGGGAAAAGCTTCCATTAGGTGGCTTTTTTTACAATGAACTTACAAGATCAGTATTTAGGTCCGTAGCATAACTGGAAACCGGGTAAGGCAATGGAACTGAATGATTGGAAAACTATTCCAAAATAACTTTAGCACTTTCAGAATAACCATTCCCCGAATTTACCTTCACAAGATACAATCCCCTTTGCCAGTTTTCAACATTTATTGTTATTTTTTCATCACCTTTAGGAACTCTGATCTCCTTTATCTTTCTGCCAAAAAGATCGAATATCGTAATCGTGCAATCTTCTTCCATAAAAAATGCATACCGAACAATAAACCGTTCACCGGCCGGGTTGGGAAAAACATGCAATCCATCACCATCAATAACTTCTATAGGAATAACAACCGTAGGGTCACATCCCGGCGTATCGCAGCCGTTGCTATCAAGTTTGATAATCCAGGTATCGTTATCACCTGTATCGGGTAATACAGGATGTAAATACCCACATGCCGCCAATCCATTATCGGAAGTTTCAATTACATCGTAAAGATAGTTTTTGCTCTCCTCACCATAAATATTTTTATATTTTCTGTACCAGATGCTATCCCCATTTGAATTGGTCTTTAATAACCAACCTGCATATGCAGGAAATACATCAGGTAATACTCCTACAATAACCAAGGAACCGTCATCCAATTCTTTAATATTATTAACATAGTTTAAAGGTTCCGGTGCTCCATAAAACTTATGCCATATAATATTGCCCTGATTATCCATTTTAGTGATACAAATCCTGCTAACCGGATCATATGGACTTAGCATGGTATCTGCATACGAATATGCTGCAATAATATTTCCATCAGAAGTATTGGTTAACATAGCAATATGATCTGTATAGGAACCACCTAGATTTTTCATCCATTGTTGGTTGCCAAGACTATCGGTTTTAACCACAATAGGATCCCCGGATTCATCCTGCCCGATATAAAATAAAAAACCACCCAATGCATATCCTTTATCGGATGTCTCGATTACACTGAAGCCCCTATAGTATCCGCTTCCACTTCCATAAGACTTTTTCCAGAGCATGTTCCCAGAGGTATCAGTTTTTATCAGGCACATTCTAATTGCACCACCATAAGGCATCCATTCACCACCAAGAATCAAATTATTATCACTTGTTTTTTTTAGTTGACTGAAGATATAAGATGTATCAAAGGGCTTCATAGATTCGCCAAAGTATTGGGTCCATAATGTATCAAAGTCTTGATTATAACTTGTTAACATTACCCTGTTGTGCTCCCAATTTGAAGTAAATGTTCTCTTATATCCTATAGAATAAAACTGATTATCACTAAATCTAATTAAACAGCCAGATCGTCCTAATAAATAATCAGATATCGAATCCCATAAGTTTTTATCCAATTTAATTCACCTTCGTAATTAACAGAGGACAAAATTATATTTACCCTGGAATTGTTTTGGTTAAACGAATAACCAGCAGTAATAAGAGAATTATCATCTTCAATAATACAATAACTATGATCAACAGTCCCTGTTCCCGTGAGTTCATATCGCTTATTAAAGTATTCTGTCTCTTGCCCAAATATTAAGTTATGTGGAAACAAAACCAATATAACGAAAATGTATTCTAAAAATCTCATAAAATCATAATTAAAAGAGAAGCTAAGATTTTTCCTAGCCCCCCAATATTATATAATTAATTTGTGATTGTTAATTTTATAGTTTTCACACCATTACCTTTAGTCAATAAAGTACAAATATAAAAGCCATTTGGTAAATCTTTAATAGATACAACTAGGTAATCGTGTTTGTTTTCAAGATTGATTGTTTTTACTTGCATACCCTTGCTATCTACAAAAGCAAGCCTTGAATCACCATGTTCATTAGCAAGTGTGTATTCAACGACAACATAACCTCCGGCAGGATTGGGATAAAGTTTCAGTTTATCTTCCTTATAATTAGAATCATTAGGTTTATACCTTACCCTTCCTGTTTTTAATCCACTCGGAAATATATAATCTTCTTTAAATTCCAGGCTATCCATGCTGATCAGTGTATTTCTTACCAGGGCATGAATCTTACCATAACTGTTATTTAACAGGTAAAATAAAGTAGCAATCTCTACTGAATCGGCCTGAAGAACTGTTCTCCCATCAGCCTTCATTCCAATGAGTAAATCGAAATAATCTTGATAATTTTGATATTCATTTAACTGCATTGTATTCAGATTGAAATTATCCGGTATTGCATTCAGGCAGGATGCTGCCTGGGTCGTATCGCCGAAACCGAGGTATTCCAGGGCCAGACCGTATTTTGCTTTGAGTGTATTTTCCCCCGCCATATAATAAATGATACTATCTCTGGCTGTTTCTCCTTTTTTCAGAATGAATCCATTCATTCCACAATAAACTTTGTTCTCCCAACAGTTTTCCCATTGCTCTTGACAACCACAACATAAATCCCTTTCCCCAGCCGGAAACATCTGCTTTTGCTTCCAACTGCCCGGTATAAATCTTTTGTTCGTGCACCTTTTGGCCAAATATGTTGTATATCTCCAATTGGATATTCTCGTGTTTGGCGGTATTTTCAAACGCAAAAGTGATCTTGTCCTTTGCCGGGTTTGGAAAAGTGCTTATGGGTATGGTTTTTAAGCTTGCGTAATACTCTTGCGGGCTGGGTGTATCTTGCATGCTTGTTATAATTCCGCAATCCTCCAGGCTTATATATCCTGATTGAATTGAACCCGGACATAAACTATCATAGGTATAAGTGTTGGTATCAATAGGTACGGATTGGAGATTTGAATCCAGTTTGTATAAATAAATATCATAATCATTTCCGTTCTTATAATATGTTCCAAACAAGTAATTTCCGTCAGAAGTTTTAATTACTCGACTTTTACCAGCACTATTGGGGCGTGAATTATATTGAAAAATGTTACCTGATAGATCAAATATATACTCTCCGTTTGGATTTCCTCCTTGTTCTTCTGGCCCCCAATTGGCAGCAGCGATAAATGTAGAATCGGTAATCTGAACAGCTCCTTGTATCAAATTAAAACGGGTAGGTGGATCGATGGCTTCATTCGGAACGATCGTATAAGCCGTTTCATTACTCTCTTCATCAAATTGTATTATTAGTGCCCTGGTATCCTGGTCTTCAAGGCATTTTCCATATCCCATATATTCTGATTCAGAAAGAGGTAACACACCCTGTAATAAGCCAAAAACAGAATCATTAATACCGTAAGGAAGCACCCATTCCTCATTAAAATCCGAATCAACTTTTATAATCATCGGATGTAAATAATAGATCTCGGGATTATCCGGATAAGGCCAATAGCAATAGCCTGAAATTAAGTAATAATCGTTAAAATGATAAAGGTCTCTACCGGTTGCAAATCCAATTTCCGGATAATCATATTTAGTTGCATAGGGTTTAGTCCATAACAATTCTCCCTCCTGGCTGTAGCAAAACAGATAAACCTGTTCTATTTGTTCTGGTGTTCCTAAACGGCCCAAAACGAGGAAATTGGAGTTTTTCAACAAAATAATGTCCCAAAAATGACCTGATGTATAGTTGTATGTTTCCAGGTAGCTACACCACAATTTTTCGCCACAACCGTCCAACCTAATTATCATTTCACCATGAATTTCACTACTTTCTCTATACCCTCCTACCATTACCAAGCCACCATCCATATTCTGAATGGCAGTAACTGCTGAAAACATTGAGTCGATGTTGCCTATTGTTTTATTCCATAATGGATTACCATTGATATCTGTTTTAACTCCCCAGGTATATTGTTCGGTAATTTCGCCACTAACAACAAAATAACCTTTATCATATAGCTCGATAATATCTCTAAATGCTTCCTTTTTATTTGGGAGGCCGAAAACATTATCCCATCTGCTTTGCGAAAAGGTGACAAGTGTAATAAAAAATAATATTACTAAGAATGTTATACTTTTCATAATATTTCTTTTGAGAATCATACCTTCTACTACAATTTTGCAGAAGGTATGATTCATGATATAATTAATGACTCACCGTAAATTTAACACTTTCTTTTGAACTCCCGTTAACATACAATGTAACGAAGTATATGCCCGGTTTGAAACTTTTTCCATCCATTATCTTACGCATCTTATACCCTTCTACTTCAAACTTTTTAATTTCTTTGCCGGAAATATCCCTTATTGATACATAATCCTTGCTGTTTAAAGCATTCCGCTTAACCTCAATACAAACGTATGTATTGGCCGGGTTGGGGTAAACAAGCAAATATTCATTCATCTTGTTATTTGTCAAACCTCCCGGGGGTAAAGCGGTGGCACTTTTATTCATATCAGGAAATATATAAGGCTCCTGGTATGTCAGGGTATCAATGTTTACCAATACATTTCTAAGATTGGCCTTGAGGTTTCCTTTGGCGCTGCCATATAATGAGTAAAGTTCAACCCTGTCTGAAGAATCCGCCTCAAAAACTGTTTTAACCTCAAAATCAAGTTGTAAAAGTATATCGAAATAATCTTCGTACAACTGATGTTGGTTGTTTTGCTGAGATGTAAGATTGAAATCAGACGGGATGTTGTTGAGTGTATTTACAACATTCAATGAATCATGTTTTTTGAGATATTCAAAAATCAGGGCATATTTTGCCCAAAGTTGATTTTCATCCTCAAGTATTTGTATGATACTATCTGCCGGAGCTGGGCTGATGGTATCCGCTCTAAACAGCCGCAACAACTTATATAATGCCCGGGCTCTTCCTGCTTTAAATTTTGCTGTTTTGGATTGAAGAGTTTCCTTTGCACCGACCATATACAAGCCCTGGTTGATTTCTGCCAATTGCTCATCCGTTAGCTGATTGATTCTGTTGTTTACTGCATCCATCACCGTGTCGGATTTGGCTGCCTGTGGATTTGCTGAAAGAATATCCGTTACCATTACACCTGACAAAACATTTTCTTTTTGGGTTCCGCTAACCATTACCGTATCCGAAAGATAGGGTGAATCCGCCATAAGCTGGGAGTATATATCATAAGCTTCATCGGGCCAGCTTGTTTGAACATCCGTGTTCAGTTCATCCGTGTTTCCGCCGTCTTCAAGTTGTTGTAATAAAGTTGAAGTAGAATCAGCTTTTTGTTCGAAATAAGTCATTTCAGATCTTAATTCACCTCCCGAACCGGATTCCACCAAATTGGACGGACATCCAATCTCAGGAGACCATTCATCCACAAAGTCACTGGCATCAGGTGTTATGTTATAATAGTATTGGGGTTCAACATGATATGTTGGTCCATCAGGTGGATAAAAATATGTCAATTGTTCCCCTTCATTGTTAAAATCCGTTGGTGTTCCCTGGGGACCCATCCATGTAAACATATTGTTGGCTGAGGTTTCGGGGGAGTTGTCGTCTGAGCCTTGATATGCGGCAATTCCGTCACAGTTTTCAGGGGTAACAGCAATATCCGATTCACAATAAATAAAATCATTGCATTTTATCTGAAGACCCGTTTCATAGCCCCTGTTATCTTTCATTGCCAGTATCCCAAAATCCATTCTTTCAAAATCGTTGTTATAAATTTCATTGGGGTATTGTCCCGTACTATTTGCAACAATTCCAACTGTATGCAACCTTCCTGAAACAGGATTATATTCCTCATGATTATAGAAAGTATTCTCCTCTACCACATATCCCACCGATTCATCATTGAGATATATCCCGGCAAGGGTATCCGTTTCATCATAAAGTGTATTGTCTCCTTTCAGCAGGAATTCATTGTAAATAAGCTCGGGATAATCGATGGCAGATAGGTATATCCCGCGGGAATTGTCCCTGAAATAGCAGGAATCCACACGAATGGGGGGAGAACTCAGGCCGGACATGGCCTTAACACCATAATTCAGTGCCCTGAATTCGCTACGCAGCCTGTCGCCTCCCTGCAGCCAGGGCTTGCTGTATATTACCTCGAAGCCGGCATTATAGGCATAAACTCCATTCCCCCTGTCATCAGGATCAGATTTGGTCATGTCGCTGTTCTCAAAGAAACATCCTTTAACGGGGATGCCATCCACACCTAAAAGCATCAGGTGATTTTCGGGTAAATACTGGCCCATGAACCCCGGCAATAAATCGTAAAGATCGGAAGTGGTTTGGAAATAGCAATTTGTAAAGTAGGACAGGTTTCTGTATGGTGCTCCTGTAGAAGGATGGGTGTTTCTAAATGGATTAAGTTTTACATCTACAAGGTTGTTTCTGAAAATTGCCTTGTTTGCATAAATGATACCTCCGTAATAATCAGGGTCGGGTGTATCATCATTGTTTACGGTTTCAACGCCAATTTCGGCATACTCAATTATCCCGCCATTTTGAATTTTGAGTAACCCATGTTCATCTTCATAGCCCTGGCTTTCCCTCGCATTACCTGAAACATTGATCCCTTTCCACAACCCATAATTACAGGCTTTCGTCAGGGTGCCGCTATCAATATAGACTTTTCCTCCCGGGAAATGTTCAAATAAGCATCTTCCACAAAACCGATATTCCCGGTAATGGTCAACACCCCGCCGTCATTCACCCTTACACCATGATCCTTGAACTGGAAGCCGGACCATTCTTCGTTGCCATTTATAACTTCAATTGTTCCCAGGCCAGGACAATCCTGGGCTGTATGCACCAATCCAAATGCAAAGTCATCCATATCGAACTCATCCAGTGCAATTCTTATTTCTGCAATATTTGATAGCCAGTCTTCACCGATGTATTGTATTGTAAAGGTATCCTGTCCACCATCCATTGCAATGTGATTTGCCGGTTCATGATAAACATTAAAGGAATCGGAATTTATACCGGTTATATAAATTGGTCCTTCACCGGTTATTTCCTCTTTGAGATTAAGCTGGGCGTCTCCATTATTTGTTATTATAAAGTTTATCAAGGTTGTATCCCCACTAAAAGAGTAAAAGCCTCCATGCTTTATTTCGTAGGATCCGACATTTACAGTTATTTGAGGTGCAACAGGAGTGCTGTAATAGTTGGTATCAAATGGCCCAACACGTGGATCGCTGTCATCGCTGTCAATAAGTGATGGTGTACCTTCCGGACAATCGCTATTCGATTGGCCATTTATCCCCAATTTCTCCATCCGTCATTGTCCTCATCACGACATTTATTTTCATCATAGATTGAAGAATAATGTCCAGTTTGATAAATTGGCGTAATTACAAAGCCAAGATCATTAAAATCTCCTACGGGTGCTGGTATCGTGATATAACCATCATCACCCCATCCTACCCCCAGCTATTCTTAAATACCCACTCTGTTCTCTGTTCTTCTTCGTTATAATTATAGCCTACTAACAATACTGAATGAGGAGCTTCTTGAGAAAAATATCCCACTGGTAAAGCAAGAGGATAAGGGCCATATTTAATTAATTTCTGTTTTATTTCTAAAACAGTAGTATCGATAAAATAACCCCTGTTTTCAATTTTAATTATACGATCAGGGTCTTCACATATGCTGTCATTATTTGCACATTGTCCATTAAAGTCATCCCAAAATGGAGGTCGATATGGATAGCATTCTTCATTAACCCTACCGTAAAGCACAAAATAGTATAGCGCAGAATAAGCAAATCCTCCGTCACAATTATTACTAAAACCGCTGCAGTTTAAAACATGCCGCTCGGAAATTCTTAAGTTATCTGTTTGGTCAATATGTTGGTTAAAATACAAATTTGTAACAGCCTCAACTGAAGCAGTTGTAGAAAATGCCCAACAGCTGCCACAGTTTCCCTGATCTCCAATCCCTGTTATCCAGCCATTTCCATTTTCTCCATTATCTGGATTCCCATCCCAATAAGGATTCTTATGATTAGAATTGGGATACTTATATGTGAAATAAGGGGTGGTTTCACTATTTGCAGAATGCCTGGTTCTCCAATCAAAATTTTTAATAATCCCTGATCCATTATCTTCGCCTCCTCCAGCGTAGTAATATTCATACACACCACCTTTATAATAATCTATTCCTTTTAAATTGTGCTTTTCTCCAAATCTGCTTTTCTTCTCACTATAATACTGTTTTACAAATCTAGTATGTCCAGCTAACCAATTCCACCCCATATTACTAATATCAGGAGTTCATATTATTTACTTTCAAAGAATCATTTATCCTTTTGGAAAGAAATTGTAATGAATCTGCATCTTCTACAAAATTTGCTGAGTATTGTAATGAACTTATACAAATTGAAGCATAATTAATTTGAATTATTAGAGAATATGGTTTGTTTGCATTCAGATAACAAGTCTCATCACATACCTCCGTAACATCAAACTCCATACTCGTCGTAATCAACGGATAAGCCTCATACACCATATACTCATCATAATTCTCATCCACAAGGATCACACGCACCAGGCTGGTGTCGCTGTTAAGGGTGACATGGCCTGTTAAGCTCAGGCCGTAGATAGAATCTACCTGTGAAAAGGGGAAGATCTCGCCATCGGAGGTAAATGTACTGTCGATGGTAATTGATTGGGATTTTAGGCATAACGAAATGCCGAGCAGGAAAATGCCGGCGATAAGTAATACATTTTTCTATAATTCTTTTGGTTTTGGTTTTTTAAACAATAACTGATAATCCGGTTTTTGTTCGGCAAATTTCATGAGCCTGTGTTTAAATATAAAATGCCGATAAGAATTAGCTCCACCCGCGTCACATAAAAGCAGGATATTTCTTAGCATCAGGATATTGATGAATACCATATCCCCACCACCACCAAAGCAGGTTATCCACTACAAAATCAGCTGTTTCACTACTACTCCCTATGGATACATATCCTTTATTGGCTTGCATATCGTAAATTCCATGAGGAATAACCTTGCCTTTTGATAAATGTTCATAGTCATGGTCATATACCTTGACGGCTTTAGTGCAAAAGCATTTCCCATTCCGGTAAAGATTGCCTAAACGCTCTTTCTTCTTGCAATCGATACTCAAAACAGGGCTATCTAAACTCATTATCAATATCAAAGAACAAATGATTTTAAACTGTTCATCGCGATGAGCGTAGTTGCCTGTGGCCAACTGTTTGGATTGCTTACGATAACTATATCCCAACTCTTTAAGAAGTCGTTTTACCAAACCGTTACTTACTTTGATTTGATGTTGCTCTTCAAAAAGTTTAGCTATGGCACAGGGTTTCAGGCTTATCCAATACGTAGTGGTGTCCGTTGGGCTGCCTGCTTTATAGCGTTCAATTAAAGTGGTCAGTAATATTTTTATTTCAGGATGGCTTACCGTTTTTTTTTCTGCCACCTCCTGGTCTGCGCTGTCTATCTTGCAGAAGTGGAAATGCCTCCAAATTTTCTTTAAACTCTTTTCTTCCTTGAATAATGGTACCTCTGGCAACCCCTAACACCTCACTTATATAGGTAATCCCTCCACGGCCTAACTTGAGTGATTCTAAAGCTGCGTAGTGTCTTCTGTCTTTTTCTGACAAACGACTGTAATGCAATTGCATTAGCATCTTGGTTTTGGCTGAAAATTCTTGTTTCATGACTGCAAACAACAGAGATATCTGACAGAAATTTATCCGATGTGCATTTTACTTATCAATAATGGGCTTAAACAGGTATCCATCAGAAAAATGCCGGGCAGGCAATCTTTAATCTTTGTAAAGTTAAGTCATATTTGATCTTTGTCAATACTTTGGAGTAATTTATTATTATTCCAAATAATTAAGATCAGAAAGCCTTGATGGTACGGATCATCGTATTTGCCTTTTCGCATATATCGGGCTCAGTGACTTGGGCTCCAGCGGGCAGGATCATGGTAACAATGATGAGAGATAATAGCAATTGTAATGAATTCATAGCGGGCATAAAAATAAACATTCACAGGAAATGCAGGCAAGCAAAGAACAAATTTATTTAGATTTTATCAAGGGGAGGGTAAAGCTGATCACAGTCCCTTTCCCGGGTGCACTTTCAGCATGGATCCCGCCTCCATTCATCTCAACAAAATCCTTGCACAAATTCAATCCCCCAGACCGGTACCCTTTTCATCATTTGTGCCGGGTGTTGAATGTTTTATATCGATCCTGAACAATTTATCCAGACTTTCTTTCCTGATGCCTACGCCGGTATCATGCACGCTGATCTTTGCGAAACCATTCTCTTGTGTAACATTAAGCCAGACTTTTCCTCCCTTTTCGGTAAACTTGATAGCATTACTGATCAGGTTCCTGATCACGGTATGTATCATATTTTTATCGGCATGAACCAGCATACGATCATCCAAATTGCTGCTAAGGTTCACACCTTTTTCGCGGGCATTGATCATCAGCAGATCAATATTGCTATCAATCAGATGCCTGAGGTCGAAGTCTTCCTGCTCAGTTGTTAGCTGCCCGGTCTGCACCTGGGCCCATTGTAATAAGTTATCGCAGCAATTTCAGCAGGCGGTCGGTTGATTCGTGAATGCTGTTAACCAGTTCAATGATCTCTTTCTTATCCAGGTCATGGATTGAGGAATTGAGAAATCGAAAAAATTCATGATGGTCCCAAGCGGACCACGCAGATCATGGGCAATGATGGAAAAGAATTTATCCTTTGTGGCATTCAGGTCAGCCAGCTCTGCTTTCTGCTTTTCAATTTCACGGTTCCTGGCGGCCAGTTCTTCCTCAATCAGGTTCATTTGTCTGAGCCTGCCAATGGAGGATTTCAAAATACCTTTTGTAATCTCGATGTTTCCCGCGATCAGCCGGTAAAAAGTTTCCTGATCGATGCGAAGCAGTTCGGTTTCTTCCATCGTGGTAACGGAGGCGGATCTTTTCTGTGAATCGATGAGGTAGTACTCTCCGAACACATCATCTTCCTTCAGCACTGAAAACACATACTCACCGTCGTGCACTTTTACGGAACCCGATTCAATGATGAACATGGCATCACCCATTTCATCTTTATAAAAAACCGTGGAACCGGCATCAAATTTATAATAGGCCAGGGCGGCGGCAATCTCCGCAATAGTTTCATCGTCAGATTCCTTGAAGATGGAAACTTCCTTCAGAACCCTGAACCTTCTTTCCATTTTATCTTTCATATTTGATCAAATTATTTTTTAAATTTTCCTCGATAAGACCTACAGGTCAAGTTCTACCGTAAGGGGGCAATGATCCGAATGATAAGCATCCGGCAGGATCAATGCCCTTTTCAAATTGTTTTCGAGGCTTTCGGCCACCATATGATAATCGATGCGCCAGCCCAGGTTTTTGGTCCTTGCATTGGCCCGGTAACTCCACCAGGTATAATTGTGCGGTTCCGGATTGAAATGGCGGAACGAGTCGATAAAACCGCTGTCGATAAATTTTCCGATCCACTCCCGTTCTTCTGGCAAAAAGCCCGAGCTCTTAGCGTTTCTGACGGGATCGTGAATATCAATGGGTTTATGACAGATGTTGTAGTCTCCCGAAATGACCAGCCGGGGCCTTTCTTGTTTGAGTTTATTCACGTAATCATAAAAATCATCCAGCCACTGCATTTTGAAAGCCTGCCGCTCATCACCACTCGACCCTGACGGGTGGTAAACACTAACCACCGAGACATCCCCGTAATCGGCCCGGATAAAACGACCTTCATTGTCATATTTCTCCATTTCCATGCCCATCACAACTTTATCGGGTTTTATCCGGCTGAGAATGGCCGTACCGCTGTAACCTCTTTTCTTTGCCGAAAACCAGTAATTCAGGTAACCCAGTTCTTCAAAATCAAACAAAGGGATCTGATCCGGCTGAGCCTTGGTTTCCTGCAGGCAGACCACATCCGGCATCCGCATGCTTTTAACCAATCCAGCAGGCCCTTCCTGATGGCCGCTCGTAATTCCGTTTACATTGTATGAAACGATCTTCATCAACAGTATTAATTTAGAATTATTATGAATGACTAAGATATAAAAGATTAATATGAGATGCCTTTTCCTCCTGATAATTTTACATTAATTTCGCAGTTGTTTTTCAGGCAGATATGAAAAAGAGGTATTCATTATTGAAACGCTTTCTGATCTGGAGGATCCGCCACATCAGCGACAAACAGTTGATCCTAATATTGAGTGTGATCATCGGGGTCCTGGGTGGATTGAGTGCGGTTGTGATCAGAAACTCCGTTCATTTCATCAAGGAATTGCTTACCAGTGGTTTTGCTCAGAATTATGAGAATTACCTGTATTTTGCCTATCCTGCCATCGGGATACTGATCGCACTTCTTTACATACATTTTATTGTGAGGCAACATGTAGGACATGGCATTCCAAGTGTTTTGTATGCCATTTCCAAATCAAACGGGATCATCAAAAGGCATAACATTTTTTCCTCGATCGTAACCAGTACTTTCACCGTTGGGTTTGGGGGTTCTCGCTGGGACTTGAGGGCCCGACGGTAGCCACAGGGGCCGCCATTGGATCCAATCTGGGCCAGATGCTGCATCTGAACTACCGGCAGATCACCACATTGCTGGCCCTGGCCTCTGCTGCAGCCATGGCGGCTATTTTCAAATCACCCATTGCGGCCGTGGTTTTTGCCATCGAGGTGATCATGATCGACCTTACCGCCGCTTCCATCGTTCCCCTGCTCATTGCATCGGTTTCAGCCGTGCTTACCTCCTACTTTTTCATGGGGCAGGCAGTGCTTTATCCTTTCGATATCAAAGAGGGCTTCAAGATGGCGGAATTCCCTTATTATATTTTGCTTGGTATACTCACGGGTTTCATTTCCATCTATTTTACCAGGATGTATATTTTCATCGAACAAAAGTTTGCCAATATCAAAAGTTACTGGACAAGATGGTTGATCGGCGGATCCATACTGGGTGTGTTAATTTTTCTCTTCCCCGCTCTTTATGGAGAGGGCTATGAGGCTGTTAACCAGGCCCTGCACGGGGATATCGGCCCCCTGTTCAATAACAGCCCCTTTTATTCCTTTAAAGACAATATATGGCTGATCTTCCTGCTTTTTGTGCTGATCATCCTGTTCAAGGTGATCGCCACTTCGGTTACTTTCGGCGCCGGGGGCATCGGAGGGATCTTTGCTCCCACTCTTTTCATCGGGACTTTTGCCGGATTGTTCTTTGCCAAAGTGTTCAACTTCTTTGATCTGGGTCCCATACCCGAAAGCAGTTTTGCCCTGGTGGGCATGGGCGGCATGATCGCCGGGGTATTGCACGGACCCCTGACCGGGATCTTTCTCATAGCCGAGATCACCAGCGGTTATGAACTGTTTGTTCCGCTGATGATCACTTCTACCATATCATACGCAACCACCAAGATATTTATCGGGAATTCCGTTTATACCCACCAACTGGCCAAAAGGGGAGAATTGCTCACCCATCATAAGGATAAAGTGGTATTGTCGCGTATGAGCCTCGATAAGATGATCGAAAGGAATTTTAAAACCATCAATCCCGAGGCCAGACTCCGCGACCTGGTAAATGTGATCTCAGAATCTTCGAGGAACATCTTCCCGGTGGTTGATGAAGACAACAACTTCAAGGGCATCATCCGCCTCGACGACATCCGCAACATCATGTTCAAACCCGAACTATATGATACGACTTTGGTTGACAGTTTGATGATCACCCCTGACTTTATTGTGAATTATGATGACCCCATGGAAAACGTAGTGAATAAATTCCATGAATCCGGGAAGTTCAACCTGGCTGTGGTTAAGGAGGGGAAATATATGGGATTTGTTTCCAGGGCGAAGGTTTTCAGCCGGTACAGGAGTTTGTTGAAACAACTTTCGGAAGATTGATTTTCATTAGCCACGAATACACGAATAAAAAATATTTGTAATGGCTCGAATGAAGTAAGGCTGAGACATAATTATCACTTATAGTAAAATCCCTTGTCACTAATAATTAACAGATCCACCAATCAACTATACAAATACCTTTTTATATTCCTCTTCGGCGTTTTCCTGAACTCTTCATCCACCAGTTCAAACTTTGAGATCTGTTCCCATTTCGACAATTCCTCGTTGAGGCTGAGCCTGTTCTTTTCCATTACTTCATGCACATCCTGATCTGACAGGCCTTTATTATCCACAGCTTCGCAATCGGGATAGACCAGCGCAATGAGTTTGCCGCCTTTTTCCTTGACAACGCATTCCTGTACACAGGGTAGATTGCAGATGCGTGCTTCGAGTTCTTCAGGGAAGATGTTCTGTCCGGAGGGTCCCAGGATCAGGTTCTTGCTCCTGCCCTTGATGAAGAGAAAACCTTCCTCATCGAGATAGCCCAGATCGCCGGTTTTGAGCCAGCCATTCTTCGTAAAGACCTTTTTGCTCTCTTCCGTATTCTTGTAATATCCCAGCATCACGTTCTCGCCCTTAACCTGTATCTCGCCAACTTCATCTTTCCCCTGTTTGTCGATACGGATCTCCATCCGATCGACCACTTTTCCGGCCGAACGCAACTTATTCACATCCCAGGCTGCATAACTGATCAGCGGGCCGCATTCTGTCATGCCATAACCAATGGTATACTTAAAGCCAATCTTTTTGAAAAAGCTTTCCACCTCCTCACTCATAGGCGCTCCGCCTATCACCACCTCCCTGAACTCTCCCCCAAAACTTTCGGTGAGTTTTCTGTTCACCTTGTCGTAAATTCTGCCTGAGAGAATGGGTATGTTCCGAAGAAGTTTTAACACCGGCTTCTCAATCCCGGGCAGTATACGTTTCCTGTAGATCTTTTCGATCACCAGTGGCACAGACAGGATCAGGTGGGGTTTGATCTCACCGAATGCTTTTGTTACGATTTTGGGTGAAGGTATTTTTGTGAGGAAGGTGATGTGGCAGCCCAGGGTAAAGGGGAACAGGAATTCAAAAAGCATCCCGTAGCTGTGCGCCATGGGCAAAAAGGAAACCAGCTTGTTCCCTGCGTTTAAGGGCATGTTGTCCTGTGCAAAATTAATATTTGAGAGGATGCTTCTGCGGGGCAGCATAACGCCTTTGGTGAAGCCGGTTGTTCCGCTTGTATAGGAGATCATACAAGTTTCATTCAGGGAAAAACGCCTAAAATTGATACCCTCTTTATGAAGGGGTTCCTTCTCAAAAGATGCTTTGGCTTCTGAAAGTATTTTTTCAAGTTTTTTATGTCTGAAAGTAAGTATCTCCAGCTCGTTGATGCTCAGCATACCCTGTATGGCCCGCATATTATCCGGCTCAATCCGCTCAAATATCCCCTGGCTGATAAAAAGCAATTTTGCATCTGAATGATTGACAATGTGATGGATATTTGAGGTACTAAAGTCAGGCAGGATGGGAACTACCACGGCACCGTAAGTCAATACGGCAAGATAGGTCATGCCCCATTTCGAGCTGTTGTTGCCCAGCAATGCGATTTTATCCCCCCTGGCTATTTCAAGTCCTTCGAAGATCTTGTGCAGCAAGGCAATGTGCTGTCCCACGGCTGCATAGGTATATGTTTCAGCCTGGTAATCTGAAAAGGCCTTATTCTCCCAGTTATTTTTGATTGAATCCTCAAAGAACTCATTCAAAGCATTCTTTTCCATATGCATCCTTTCTGTATTGCTGTATACAAGTTTACAAAAAATAAATGATGCTAAATTGCATTTGCAGGCTTGTATATTGCTTTTTTGCAGAATTTTGCCGCCTGGTTTTTATTTGACATTCAGATGAAATTACTTGACTACGACAAGGCGCGGCGTCATCGCATTGAACAAGCAGGAGTATGGAGAGAATTATGAGCAGATCAACTTCAGTACAACCTGAGCAGGCCGAACATTACAGTGGCATTCGGGATGCATTGATGGCAGAGATCCTTCAAACGGCAAAATCCTTATAGCAAAGATACCAAGCTGGATACAAGGACATTGTCGCCGGGTTGTGAAATATGCGGAGCGGGTAACTGGTCCTGTCTCTTTGTGAACGGCGTTTGCAATTGCAATTGTTTTTATTGTCCGGCAACACAGAATCAGGTTGATATACCGACTACCAGCAGCCTTCAGTTTGAAAACCCCGAGAACTATATCAAATATATAGAAAAATTCAATTTTAAAGGGATCAGCCTGAGTGGCGGCGAACCCCTGCATGACATTTGAAAAATATCGGCTTTTTGAAAGCCATCAGGGAAATATTTGGCCGTGAGAAGTACATCTGGCTCTATACCAATGGCGCCCTGGTGGACGAAGAAAAAATTGCAGCGCTAAAAGAATATGACCTGGATGAGATCCGCTTCGACCTCGGCGCCCGGAATTATAAACTCGATAAGATCAAATATGCCATAGGTCAAATCAGAAATGTAACGGTCGAAATACCAGCCATTCCGGAGGATTTTGAATTGTTAAAAGACCTGATCAGGGAACTTAAAGATTTAGGAGTGGATTTTCTGAATTTGCATCAATTACGACTCACGCCTCACAATTTTGAAAACCTTATAAAACGGAAATATGCATTTTTGCATGGAAACAAAGTGACGGTTCTTGAATCTGAATTAACTGCCCTGAAATTAATTGAATATGGGATAAAAAATAATATTGACCTGCCGATCAACTATTGCTCCTTCGTATACAAAAACCGTTTCCAAAATGCGGCGGCCCGCAAAAGAGTGGCTCCCGAGATCATGGAACCCTATGAAAGCATGACGGAAAGCGGTTTCGTACGACAGATCAAATGTTTCGGTACAAAAGAGGAAATCAAAGCATTGCAATCAAAAATTGAAAAAGAAGAAAGTCTCCGGATAAAGTTCAAAGCAATATCCGAACATGAATTTTTCATTCATCCCGAAGCTTTATCAATGGTTCTGGATGAAACCAAATCAATTCAAAATGATCTCAGTTTTCGTTTGACCTATTTCCATGTGAAGCTTCTTTCCGGGCTTTCTTACAGGAATCCTTTCAAAGAGATCAGGCTTTCGGAAAACAAAAAGATCGTTGTGGAAAAGATGCAGGCTGGTAAAGCGATTGTTTTGGACAACCAGGAAATACATGAATTCAACTCGCTTTTCCTGGAAAGCACTTCAGATTTTACAACCTACGAGAACATCCCCAAATGGAACCAGGTGGCCCGTTTTGAATGGATTGAATCCGGTTTGCAGGAGTATTTTTAGTTTCTTGCCACGCCTCATTTGTTTGCTATTCACCCGGTGACTTTGGGTAAAATGCAAGAGACTTTAGTCACCGGGTGAATGACTTAGAGTAAAAACAAATGACTTCTTTTAGCTATGGACCTCAGCGAATCATTTTACCACTGAAACCGGATCCATCTTCCAGACGGCAATGAAATATATAAGCTCCCTGTGGCAATGTGCCCAGGCTTATACGGGACCGGTTAGATCCTTTTTCAAGACTTAGCTTTTTATTCAATAGCTTTCTGCCTGTCAAATCAAAAACTGCAAATTCGGCCTGCTGGGAAATATCCACAGAAATCAGCAATTCAGCCTGTTCTCTCACCGGGTTAATCAGTATATAGTTGTACCGGGTAACGGCCTGTTCCTCCCAACCGGTCTCTTCCTCAACAATCAATTGCAAGTTTACCGGCAAATGATCGGAGGCCGTATACAGGGCCTCGACCACCTCAAGCGGTATGCCTGGAATTGTTGGAGGGTCCAACAGGCTTTTATTGAAATGCTCCCCATCCTGACCGATTGCGTGGTAAGATCCTGCCAGGTATTTGACATCTTTGGTCCCCTGCAGGATATCGGCGGTAGCCAGAATAAAATCAAAGCGGTCGTCCATACCTCCACCTGAAGGGCATCCTCCCGAAGTATGGGTTGATTGCGTATGCACCGGAGCAAAAAAAGCATTGTTGTGCCAGTTACCGATCATGTCTGCAGGATCATAAAAGCGGAAAGCAGAACCGGGATCGATCAGCTTTTTGAAAGCCTCCTCTGAGCTGCTGTAAACATTGTAATCTCCGGCAAAGAGGAAATTACCACTCTGGTAATTCACTTCCATGTGATCCAGGAGCTTTTGCACCTCGTCGGCCCTTTCGGCTGCATCAGGGCCTGAATTCCCGGATTTCAAATGGGCCACGATCACATGCAAAAACACGGTATCAATGATCAGGTCGGTACCCGAAGGTTTATGATAAAGCTTGTAAATATCAATCACCCTGACATTGGTTTGCACGGCGTCCTGCCCGGCAAGTCCGAGCTTTTGGGTATTATAGTAGATCATATTTGAAAGATAGCCGTTGCAGCTCATGGCTGCCCTTGCGTAAGAAGCGATATCCTGGTTGTTCAGGACCTCCTCCAGCAAAATATCTGCGGAAGTAGCGCTACATTGCAGCTCATTCACCGTAAAAATATCCGGCCGGTTAAAATTGAGGATCACCCGCAGGCTTTCGTTTTTTTCATCCAGGGGATTGTTGTAAGTGGTGCAATAAGAAGTGAAATTATTATAATGCAAAAGGTTATAATGGATCATGTTCAGGGTATCCTGGGCATGGATATAAGAGACAGCAAAAGAAAAAGAAGAAGGAAACTTGTTTTTTTCATAGAATTCAGTTTCCTGCAAAAGTAGGCAATCTGCCTTATTTATGCACCTTCCTGATGAATTCCTCTACCTCGGGCACACCGCCCTGGTAAACCAGGTATCCATTGTAAGGCTCGCGGGGTGTGATTTCATCGTTGATGGGAGTGAGCATCATTTTCTTCACTTTTTCCGGATCATCCGTCTGGCCCAGTATCCAGCTAAGTTTCACCCAGGCCACTTCGGGCAGCATGTTTCCGGCCGGGATGACCCCCTTGGCCATCATGTCCCTTCCGGTATCGTAAACAAACATATGCACATATCCCCAGATGGTCTGCAGGGTCATATAGATGTGTACCCCTTTCGCATGGGCTCTTTCGATGGCCGGGTACAGTTCCTTGTTCACATGGCCCAGTCCGGTACCTACGATGATCACCCCGCGATAGCCGGCATCCACCAGGGCATCCAGTGTATCAGGCTTCATGCCCGGGTAATAATACAGCATGGTGACTTCATCACTGAAATAGGGATAAATGTCCACCTTGCGGTCGTCCCTCCGCTTTTTGTAAGTTTTGTGTATGGGTTTGATATAATCCCTGCTGATCATTGCAAGCGGGGTATCCCCGATGGTCCGGAAGGTGGAGCGGTAGGAGGAGTGCATTTTCCGAACGCGGGTTCCCTTGTGCAACAGGCCGTACTCATCCGAGGTGGGGCCGAACATACAAACCATAACTTCGGCAATATCCGAATTACCGGCGGCCTTCATGGCATGCATCAGGTTCAGGGCAGCATCCGAGCTGGGTCTGTCGGAGGAACGCTGGGATCCGACCAGCACCACCGGCACCGGCAGGTTCTGGCACATGAAAGTCAATGCGGCACCGGTATGATGCAGGGTATCTGTCCCGTGACCGATCACGATTCCGTCAACCCCGTTCTCAATTTCTTTCCCGATGGCTTTGGCCAGGGACATGTACTGTTTGGGGCCCATATTCTCGCTGAAAACAGCAAATACTTTTTCGGTGGTCAGGTTGCAGATGTCGGCCAGTTCAGGCACAGCACCGTAAAGTTCACCCGGCGAAAATGCGGGGATAACGGCACCCGTCCGGTAATCGAGACGGGAAGCAATGGTGCCCCCGGTCCCGAATAATTTCACCCTGGGCAATCCTTCAGTATAGGGAAATTCCTTTTCCGGGATCTTATAATTGGCTTTTTTATAACCGGTCTCCTTCATATCTTCAATGGTGCGGATATCGATGCCCACATTGTAGCCGGTTGGGATCTTAAGTACAATATGCTGGTCATCGTCATTTTCGGATCGCGGCAAAACGGTTCCCACGAACTTTCCGCGTGTCGTTTCAATTTCTGCCTGTCCCCACACCCGGGTATTGAACTTTTTGAGTGTATCCAATGCATCACCCTTATATCCCTGAAAAAAATCTTCACTCATCTTCCTTAAATTGTTTTAGCGATCTCTCTATTTAATTCACTTAAGCTGATATTGCCCAGTGCCATTTCCCGTAACTCACCCATAATCCAGTTGACGGCATTCTCTTTTTTAGCAGAACGCCTGATATTATCAAATTTTTCCTTGAGGAAGGAAATGCGGGAAAATATATCCTTGCGATCCTGCTTTTTGAATTTGATGCTTGTGAGTACGCTGTCGAAATCCATTTTGGGATGTTCATAAAGCTCGGGCAGCATCTTCCCGGCGATCTCCAGTTCGATCTTTTTGCCGAGCAGGTACTTGAACATACCGTAAAGCATTTTGTATTCGAATTCCGGGGCCCTTTCATACTGACCTTCCACAAATTTCAGTGTATGACCGAAAAAGGTGCCTGCAAAGCGGGGAGCGATCTTCAGTTCATTGATGGACTTTTCAAGCAATGGGAACAGGTTCTTGCTCAGAATGTAATTGTAGGTATCCTCCGGGATCTTCCAGTCATTCATTTTGCGGTAGCGGTCGGCAATATCCTCCGGGAGATTGTTGCTGAGCTTCTCAATATATTCGCTTGCCAGGGGGATGGGTGCAGTATCGGTATCCGGGTACATGCGGTCGGCACCGGGCAATACGCGTTCGAAAATGGTGGTTCCGTCTTCGAAGGATTTCCGGGTTTCGTTAGGCACTCCTTCAAAGGCCATGCGGCATCTTTCTTCTATGGTCTCAAGGGCGGTTTTGATATCTTCTTCCGGACCCCAGAAAATGATCTGGGCATCCTCTTCGCCGGCACTGAAGAGCTGGGCGATCCTGCTGAAGTCTTCCTTCATTACAACGGCATCCAGGTCTTCCGAATTGGTGGAGTTGGGTTTTTCGATGCAGGCGATCACTTTGAGGCGGTCGCTGATCTCATTGGCAAAAACTTTTCCCGGCTGGGTAAAATGTGACAGTATGCCTTTGAATCCGGGCAGGTTGACAGCGCAGATTCGTTCACCTCCCTTTTTGGCGTCAAGGATGGGCTGGTAATTAAAGTTATAAGAATGGAATTTCAGTAATTCAGACTGCATTTCCCATTTTTCCGCTTCGCGGATGCGGTCTTTCAATATTTTGCGAATATTCAGCAAAGCGTATTGCCTGAAAGCTTCTACATGTGTGAGCTCAGGGATCCACCTGGTATGAGCTACCCCTTTGATCTCCACCCGGGATCCGCCTTCGCAACTGACATTTACATCCTGGCGGCCGGCTCCTATCCCGGTGCGCACCTTGCCCGTGCTCCTGTTGAGGAAACGGATATAATCACAGGCCTCCATCACTTCATCGGGGTTCACACAATCAGGATAAGTCACCGTTTCGATCAGGGGCATGCCTAAACGATCGGTTTTGTAAACACGCACATGGCCCACATCCGAGATCTCCCGGCAGGAATCTTCCTCCAGGCTCAATTGGATCAACCTGATCTTTTTATTCCTGAGCTGCAATTCACCTTCCACACCGATGATCCCGGTGCGTTGGAAGCCTGTCGGGATGCTGCCATCGAGGTATTGCTTGCGCGTAACATGTACCTCGCCCACAATATTAAGCTTGGATAAAAGGGATATTTCAATAGCGACCTCCAGGGCTTCGCGGTTCAGCGGAAAAGGCGGGGTGTCGTCTATCTCATAAGTACAGGCTGTTTCATTCTTGATACGGTAAATGATCTCCTTGCGGGTCTTGAACTCCATGAGTGCCGTACCATCATACTCCCCCAGTTCGCTGAGTGTGGGCCGCATATGCCTGATCAGTTCGGCATCATAATCATCGCTGTGGTTGTAGATGCCTGCCGGGCAATGGCAAAACAGCTTTTCTTTGGTATCCAGCTGTTGATGAACTTCCAGTCCTGACTTGAATCCTATGCGGTCGTAATCTTTCTGGCTTGCTTTTTTTCTTGGAAGGTATCCTATTGCTTTGCGGGTAGCTTCATAATTCTTTTGAGCATCGAACTTTTTTCCCTTATTTCCTGCCATTTCTGCTGTATCGGTATAGTTTGAAAATAAAGCCCCAAATGTACGGATAATATGCAAATTGGAGCTATCCATTCCATAATTTAAACTCACTATTTATAAACAGATCAACAGGGAAGATGTAAAATATTCAGGGCCTGAGAAAGCGAAAATGATGTATTGGTCGTTAGCTAATATGTGACTTGATTTTAATTAATTATTTTTGTGCTAAACCAGGAATTCATGAACGGGCATCCGGCAATCTTCAGGATTTTTCTTTTGAGCTTTATAACGGCATTCCTGCTGCAGGGGATGCAGGCACAGGAATCAAAAAAAGTGAAGCTGCTGGGAGCCGACAAGCTGATCGGGATCAAAAAGAACGGTCAGCAGATACAGGTGCTGCAGGGCAATGTGAAACTGCAGCATGAAAACACTTTCTTTTACTGCGACAGCGCCAATCTCAACCGCGAAACCAATTCATTCAGGGCTTTTTACAACATCCACATCATTGTGAATGATTCGGTGAATATTTACGGCGACAGCCTGGATTACAGCGGGGAAAACAGGATGGCAGAGCTTTACGGCAAGGTAAAGCTCGTCGACAACAAAGCCACCCTGTACACCGATTACCTGATCTACAACCGCACTACCAACATTGCTTCTTACATCACCTGGGGCCGCATCGTGGACGCCGAAAATGAGCTGGTGAGCTCCATCGGTTATTATTATTCCGATCAGAATGAATTCTTTTTCAAACAGGATGTGATCGTAAACACCCCCGATTATATCATGTATTCCGATACGTTGAAATACAATACGGATACAGAAACCGCCTTTATTTACGGGCCCACCCACATGATCGGAGCGGAAGATTCGATCTATTGCGAACGGGGATGGTATGATACCAAACAGGATATTTCTCACCTGAAGAAAAATGTATTCATTCGCCACCTGGAGCAGAGCATCAAAGCCGACTCGGTTTATTATGATAAGGAAGCAGGCTTTGGGGAAGCGATCATGCATGTGGTGATCTTCGATACGGTTCAGGATGGCATGGTCAAAGGGAATTTTGCCCAGTATTTCAAAGACCGGCAGTTAGCATTTGTGACCGACAGTGCGGTGGCTATCTTCATTGATGAAAAAAACCAAGATTCCCTTTTTCTGCACGGGGATACCCTAAAGGTACTGATGGACTCCAGCAACCAGGCCCGCGAAATGCTTGCCTTCAATCATGTTAAATTTTTTAAGGATGACCTGCAGGGGGCCTGTGATTCCATGGTTTACAAAGTAGCCGATTCCCTGATCTGGATGTACAATGGCCCCATGATCTGGTCGGACGACAACCAGATCACTTCCGATTCCATCAAGCTGGCGCTGAGTAACAATCAGATCGATTCTATCGTGTTTTATAATTCCAGCTTCATCATTTCCATCGATGATTCGGGTTCATTCAACCAGATCAAGGGCAAGAACATGGTGGGCTATTTCAAAAACAATGAAATGTATAAGCTGAGGATCATCGGGAACTCAGAAACGATCTTTTTTGTGCGGGATGACCAGACCCAGGAACTCATGGGCATCAACAAATTGGTGGCCAGTGATATGCTGGTATTCATCAGGGACCGGGAGATCAGCACCATCACCTACATAACCATGCCCAAGGCAAGCATGTATCCGCCGGGCGATCTGCAGGAAAATGAATTGTTCCTGAAAGGCTTCGACTGGTACGGATACCAGCGGCCCCGTGTGAAGTGGGAGATCTTTTACTGGAAAGAAGATCCCGATGCCGGATCAGAAGATTGAGAACTTCACGAACTTTTTCGGATTTTCCTTCACTTCCCTCAAAAGGGCTTCCATGGCATCTGCCGTTTCAACCAACTTTTTGTAGAGCTCTTTATCATTGACCAGTTGGCCTGCCGTGCCTTCACTTTCGTTCACCTTGCGCAGGATTTCAGCCAGTTCCGCCAGTGCACGGTTTGCATTTTCGAAAGTCTTCGGGATATCGGCCTTTGCCAGTGAATCGCTAATGGCTGAAAAATTATCAATGGTATTGCCGATCTCGGCCCGCTTGTTCTTCAACTCCATGGTCACTTCATTCAGGTTGTCGATGATGCTGGCCAGGCGGTTGCTCTCGGAAGTCAGGAAAGTATCTACCTGGTAAGTGGTGTTCTGCAGGTTATCAAAAGTGCTCTTGATGCTCTCGAAGGAAGAGATAAGGTTATCCCGGGCGCTCTCATTGAAAATGATCTGTATGGCCGTCACCATGGTATCAATGGAGGTGATCAGGTTTTCAGCCTTGGCTTTCAGGGGCTGCACCTGGCGGTTCACTTCTTCCTTGATGCCCATCTCAATGGAAGTATAAAGGGTATCTCCGCTCAAGGCCAGTTTTTCAGAATCCCCCAGGATGATCTCCACAGCTTTGGAACCCATCAGATCGGAGCTGAATATCCTGGCCACAGAATTCTTTGCAATGGGGAAATCGCTATTAACGGCCATCTCAACAATGATATTCCCCGACACATCCGGGTTGAAGTATAGACTTTTAATCAGGCCCACCTTCATCCCATTGATGGAAACCGGGTTGGAGCGTGTCAGGCCGTCCACCTTCTCATATTGCCCGTAAAATATTCTTTCCTTGCTGAAAGCGTCCATGCCTTTTAAAAAACTATAGCCCCAGTACAGGACGGCCAGGGCCACAATAAACATCAATCCGATGACAAGTTCTCTTGAATATTTCACAACAATATTATTTTGTAATCATTAACGAATATAGACTTTTTTAACGAATTTTCTGCAAAATTAATTTTAATCTTCATATACAATGGGCATTATGGTTGTTCTTTCCTGGCCTCTTTCAGGGGTATCCGCTGGTTATCCCTCACTGCAATAACAAAAGCATCTTTGTATCCTATTTCCCGGATGCTGTTCTTGTGCTCATTGGCATCGCGGTATGAAGGGAAATTCCCGTTGGTATATTTGATCAGGCCATTATGCTCGTAGTAGTCCACATTGTTCAGTCCTTTAAACTGCGATTGATAATTCCTGAGCAATTCGGCCGAAGTGGCGAACTGCACCCTGAAATATATCTTCCCTGTTTCGCTTTCCCGGGCAGAATTCTGCCTTTGCTGATCTTCAGCCGCTGCTGTTGTTTCGCTTTCCTTCACCGGCCTGTGTTCGGGCACGATCACTTCCGGCAGGTCTTTTTCCATTTCCTTTTTATACTCCTTAAAAGCCCGGTAAATGGCAGAAGCGATATACACCTGGCCTTTCTCCGACTTCAGGTATTTTTCGTCTTTGGAATTGGTGAGATAGCCTGTTTCCACAAGCACTCCGGGCATGGTGATGCGGTAAAGCACCAGGAAGCCTGCCTGCATCACACCCCGGTCGCGCAGGCCAACCCGCTCTTTAAACTGAGACTGCACCATGGAAGCAAAATGCAGGCTCTGATCCAGGAAGGCATTCTGGAAAAGGCTGAAGATGATGTATGCCTCCGGGATTCGGGATCGAAGCCTTCATATTCGGCCTGGTAATCCTCCTCTTTCAGGATGGCGGCATTTTCTTTCTGGGCCACGTCAAGGTTGGCCTTGCTTTTGTGCAAACCCATCACATAGGTTTCGGTTCCGTATGGCTGGCTCGAATTATTGGCATTACAGTGAATGGAAATAAAGAGATCGGCCTGGGCTTCATTGGCGATCTGGGCCCTGCGGTGCAGCTCAATAAACTCATCTTTTGTGCGTGTATAAATCACCTCCACATCCGGCAGGTACTGTTCGATATATCCACCGGTCCTCATGGCAATGGCCAGGGCAATATCCTTTTCACGGGAATTCCGGCCCAGGGCCCCGGGATCTTTTCCCCCATGGCCGGCATCAATCACCACCTTCCTGATCCTGCCCTCATTATCTGCCAGCAAACCGGCAGGAGCCAGAAACAGCATCGAAAGGATACCAAAAATTGCAATTAGACGTTTGACCACTATCATGAATTTTAATTAGCTTTGACCATTTAATTTTCATGTATATCGCGCGATACAATGCACGATACACAAAATTAACAGTAAACAAACAGCTCGCTCCAAATTGTCAGCTAAATTATTAACAAAGGCCAGGTTAAAAACTTACTGCTTCATTGCCGTAATGCTGTTTGTTACCCGCCTGTCGGCACAGGACACCCTGGTTCAAAACGTTTCCGATACACTTTTATTACAGCAGGACACCACCCTTTCTGATACCCTCATTGTTTCAGACAGCCTTGCCGCTGATACCCTCGAGTTGAAGAAAAGCAGCAGCGCCATCGATGCACGGGTGGATTATTCGGCACAGGATTCCATCCGCTTCGACGTTAAGACCGGGAAGGTATTCCTGTTCAATGAAGCCGATATCAGTTATGAGAACATCAACCTGAGATCGGCTTATGTGGAGATCGACTTCGAGAAAAGCCTCGCCTATGCCGAAGGCATTGAAGATTCCACCGGCAAGCTGGTGGGGTCGCCTGTTTTTGCTGAAGGCGAGCAGGAATACAAGTCGAAATCCATGAAATATAATTACAAGACCAAGAAGGGATACATCCTGAAAGTATTCACAGAAGATGGTGATGGCTACCTGCATGGGGAAGTGATCAAAAAGATGGAAGACAACACCATCAATATCAAAAATGGCTCCTACACCACCTGTAACCTGGAAGAGGATCCGCATTTTGAGTTTCGGTTTTATAAATCCAAGGTCATCCCCGGGGAAAAGATCATCACCGGGCCGGCCTACCTGACCATTGAACAGGTTCCCACCCCGCTCTTTATCCCTTTCGGCCTTTTCCCCAACCAGTCAGGCCAGCAGTCGGGTATTTTGATCCCCACCTACGGCGAGTCTTCCAACCGGGGATTTTATTTTGAGAACGGAGGTTATTACTGGGCCTTAAACGATTACCTCGACCTTGAACTGGTGGGCGACATTTACACCCGGGGCAGCTGGGCCATTGAGCCGCGGGCACGCTACAAAAAGCGCTATAAATACAATGGAAATATCCGGCTGGGATATGCAGTCAACAAAATTGGAAATGAAGGCTCTGCCGATTACCAGGAAAACAAGGATTTTGAGATCCGCTGGACCCACAGCCAGGATCCCAAGGCCAGGCCTAACAGCCGCTTTTCGGCCAATGTGAACATTGTCAGCCGGCAGTTTAACCGCTACAATCCCAGCAGTACCAACGACTTCCTGTCTAACACCTTCCAGTCGAGTGTGAATTATGAAACCAGCTTCAATAATAAATACTTCCTGAACGTGAATGCTTCCCACCAGCAAAGCACGCAGAATAAAACGGTGAGCATGAAGATCCCGGAGATCAGTTTCAATGTGACCCGCTTTTATCCTTTCAGAAAGAAAAACAGCCTGAGCAGTGAGCAATGGTACGAGAACATCAGTGTTACCTATAACATGAATGCCGTTAACCAGATCGATACGTACGATTCCCTGCTTTTCAAACCGGGATTTGAGAAAGACTTCCGGAACGGGATCGAGCACAACCTGCCCATCAGCAGCACCATCAAAATCCTGAAATACCTAAATCTTACCAATTCAGTCACATTTACCGACCGCATGTATTTTGAAACCATCCGCAAAAGCTATACCAGCGATTCCACTTATGATAACAATGTGATGTTGGATACCATTTCCGGTTTCAGGAATGCGGTTGATTTCAGTTTCAACTCCTCCCTGACCACCAAATTATATGGCATGCTGGGCTTCAGAAAAGGACCCCTCCGGGCGGTCCGCCATGTGCTCACTCCGACCATTGGTTTTTCTTACCGGCCTGACTTTGCGGCTGAACAATGGGGCTATTACGAATATTACTACAATGATGCCAGCATGGATGATTCCACCCGCTATTCGATTTTTGAAGACGGAGTTTACGGGGGACCACCGGCTGAACGTTCCGGGCGCATCAATTTCAGCCTGAGCAACAACCTGGAGATCAAGGTACCTTCAAAAAAAGATACGGTAGAAGGCATGAAGAAGATCGTGCTGATCGACAATTTCACCCTTTCAGGTAATTATGACCTGGCCAGAGATTCTCTCAACTGGTCCAAAATCAGGATGAGCGGAAGGACACGCTTGTGGGAAGGCATGGACCTGACTTATTCCAGCGAGTGGGATCCCTATGTGATAGATACCAACGGCAACAACATCAATAAATTCGAATGGGAAGAAAACAGGCGGCTGCTGCGGCTGAACAATACCACCTGGAACCTGGGCATGCGTTTCAACCTGAATTCTGATACCTTTAAAAGCAAAGCGGCGAAGGAAGCAAAAGAGGAAGTGGAACAACCTCCGGGTGCCACCGATAACCAATTTGAGGAATATATGGAAAACCAGGACGAATACCTCGACTGGTCCATTCCCTGGAGCCTGAACCTGAATTACAATATGCGGTTTTCCAATACCTACAGAATGAAGGAGGGAGAAAGGATAAGGGAGGAGAAACTGGTGCAAACCATGAGCTTCAGCGGGGATTTGAGCATCACGCCAAAATGGAAGATCGGTTTTCGGTCGGGATATGACTTTGAACAGGGAAAGCTTTCCTATACCTCCATCAACATCTACCGCGACCTGCACTGCTGGGAGATGCGTTTTAACTGGATCCCCATGGGTGTAAGGAAAAGCTGGAACTTTTCCCTCAATGTTAAATCATCCATGTTGCAGGATCTGAAGGTGAATAAGAAGAAGGACTTTAGGGATGCCTTTTAGAAGCATCAATTTATAAATTCCAATACCCAAATAAGCACCAAATACCAAATATTGAAATCCCAAACCGCACTTAGCCAGGGCTATTTTGGTCATTGAGTTTTCGAGTTTAGTATTTATTTGTTATTTGTTGCTTGATATTTGGGTTTTTTGTGAAACATATGATATAACTTTGTTTTCAAAGTAAAATCAATTTCTTATGAAAAAGATCATTTATACAGAAAAGGCCCCCCAGGCCGTTGGTCCATACAGCCAGGCAGTGGAAGCGAATGGAATGTTATTCATTTCCGGCCAGATCCCTCTGGATCCCAAAACGGGCAAATTAGTTGAAGGCGGTATCAAAAAGCAAACCGAGCAGGTGATGCTTAACATAGGTGCCATCCTGGAAGCAGCCGGTTTTGCTTATGAGGATGTGATCAAATCAACCTGCCTGCTTTCCGACATGGATAACTTTAAAACCATGAATGAGGTGTATGCAAAATATTACCCGCAGAATCCCCCGGCCCGGGCTGCATTTGCTGTAAAAGCCCTGCCGCTGAATGTGATGGTGGAGATTGAGACGATAGCGGTGAAGCAGTAGGCGACCTGGGAGACGGAGGCGAGTGGGCGAATGGGCGACAAAGGCGACCTGGCGACAAGGTTTGAATAAGGGTCTTAGACCCGGCTGGCCAATAATATTGGGCGGGGCTTAGACCTTGCAAATCTACCCCAATTCAAAAGTCGTCACTCCGAAGACTTTCTCAAGGGAAACATCCGGCCAGCCATTGTAGTACATGCGGGCACACTCAAAAGAACAGGTGGTTTTGTATTTCTTAGCCAGGGCCACAGCGGAAGGGTTTTTCATGGGAATGTCCAGATAAACAGCTTCCCCCGGAACAGCATTCAGACAGACCTTGTATAGCTCTTCAGCAATATCAACATTGTCAGCGAAGAGGGGGCCGATCTTATAAGCTTTTCCTGCCTTTCGCATAAGCACATATCCTTTCAATGATCCATCCTCCTCATATTTGAAAGCCCGGGCTTCCGGCATGTTGAGCCAGGGCTTGAGAAATTGCGGACGGTAATAGCCAAAGCCCTGTTTGTCGTAGATCACAACAGCTTGAAAATCTTTCTCCTGTATGGGTAATATATTCAGATCTACATCGAAGGTTTCTCCCCGCCTTTCATGCCTTTCATCCCGGAAGGCCAATTCAAAACCACCCTTCCTGTAAAAGGGCTGCATATCCACTACACCATCCATTCCAATGGGAGCATCCGGCTTTAGCCGGGAGATCAGCTTATCCCTTCGCAGGCTCCAGAGCTTACTGCCAATGCCCTGTGAACGGTATTCGGGTTTCATGATAAAAAATCCCATAAAACCGAAATCCCCTTCATAAGAAACAATGGAACCACCCCCGATCATTTCGCCTTCATGGAAGAAGCCGTAATATCCTTGCGGGTCGGTGATCCAAAAAACTTCGGCATCATAGGTTCCCGGAGTTCCAGCCTTCCTGCTCCGCCCATTTAACGAGGGTTTGTAGGCCGTGGTAGTCGAGTTGGATGAATTTGAGTTTGTCGGGATTGATCATTGAGTTCGTTTTGTATTTAGGCAAATATAGGATTTTTTGGAAGTTGGAGGCTCGGTTAAAAGAGTCGCCACGAATACACGAATAAAGATTTTAACAATGGCTTTCGTGCAATTATTTTGAAATATCCATTTATGAATTCGTGGAAATAAAAGTTCTTTGTGTTTTCCTGGTGTCTTTGTGGCAGAAAAATCTTTATTCAGGAAGCTTATATCGATAAATGCATATCATTGTTTCCCATTAAAAAACTAAAAACAACCACTTCGTAAAAGTTAATTACATCCAGCCCGTGATTATCAGCATACTTCCTGATGGCTTTGGCTATCTGCTCATGTGAGCCCCTGTATTTATGCTCGGTTAATCTTTCTGTTATCTGGCACATATCTTCCATGTGGAGCTTCTTCGTTTTAACTCTGTCGACTCTTTTGATCAGATAAGCCAATTCCCCCGATTTTAACCGGATTAAGAATGGAAGCGATTTGGAGGTGGACATCAGAAAGTAGCGTAAACAAACTGCAATCCCGTCTCGCCTCAGGCGAGGCGCTGATCCTCGAATGAAAGTCGGGACCTGCAACCTCCAAAATTTCCCAAAATTCCCTACCTTTGATCTCCAAATTACAAAGCACACAAATATGAAATTGAAAAACTTATTGCTGGGATTAATTATTACGATATTTTTTGTTTTCAAATCAATTGCCGGCGAAGGCATGTGGATCCCCATGTTGCTGGAGCAGTTGAACGAAGACGAGATGCAGGCCATGGGCATGAAGATCTCAGCCGAAGATATTTACAGCGTGAACCATTCCAGCCTGAAGGATGCCATCGTCCTCTTTGGCGGGGGTTGCACGGCCGAGGTGGTTTCCGACCAGGGATTGCTCCTGACCAACCATCACTGTGGTTACCGCTCCATACAAAAACACAGTTCGCTGGAGAACGACTACCTGACCGATGGTTTCTGGGCCATGGACAAATCGGAAGAGCTGCCCAACCCCGGCTTGAAAGTCACTTTCCTGGTGCGCATGGAAGAAGTTACGGAAGAAGCCCTCAAAGGCGTGAATGCCGGTATAACAGAGGCGCTCAGGGATTCTCTGATCCGGGAGAACATCAAAGACATTAGCGAAGCAGCCAAAAAGGATACGCATTATGATGCTTATGTCAGGGCCTTTTACCATGGCAACCAGTATTATCTTTTCCTCACCGAAACCTTCACAGACGTCCGCCTGGTGGGCGCGCCCCCGTCGAACATTGGCAAATTCGGTGGGGATACCGACAACTGGATGTGGCCCCGCCATACCGGCGATTTTTCCATCTTCAGGATCTATGCCGACAGCAACAATATGCCGGCAGAATATTCTCCCGACAATTTACCCTATACACCCAAGTACCACATTCCCATCTCTTTGAAAGGTTATGAAGAAGGCGATTTTACTTTGGTATTCGGTTACCCGGGCCGCACCCAGGAATACCTTCCCTCCTACGCCATCGAGATGATCACCCAGGTGACCAATCCGGCCAAGATTGAATTGCGCAAGGAACGCATCAATACCTTCAAGCAGGCCATGAACCAGAGCGACCTGGTGCGTATTCAATATGCAGCCAAGCTGGCCGGCGTGGCCAATTACTGGAAAAAGATGATCGGGGAGAACCGGGGCATCAAGGCCATCGATGCCATCGAAAGGAAGAAAGAGCTGGAAACGGACTTCGCAGAGTGGGCATCGTCCGACCCGCTACTGCAAGCTTCCTATGGCGGTTTATTACCCGCTTTTGAGGAAGAATATGAAAGCATCAGCCCTTATGAACTGGCCATTGATTATATCTCTGAGGCCGGACTGGGAGTGGAGATCATCCGCTATGCACGCAATTACGATCATCTCATCAAGCTGAGCCAGAAGGAAGACCTGAGCGATGAAGAATTGCAATCCGCCCTCGACTGGTACCGGCAAAATGCCGAAGGCTTTTACAAAGATTATAACCAGGATATCGACAGAAAGGTGCTGGAAAAACTGTTCATGATTTACCGTGCAAAAGTGAGTGATACTTTCAGGCCCGGTATTTTCGACTGGATCGATGTGGAATTCGGGGGAAATTACGATGCTTTCGCTGATTATGTCTTTGAAGAATCCGTGTTTTCCTCCAAAGAAAAACTGGATGAATTCCTGGACAAATACAAGGCCAGGCATTACAAGAAACTGCTGAAAGACCCGGCCGTCAGGATTTATTTGAGCCTTCTGGATCTTTATAACGGGGAATTAAAAGATGCACTGGCAAATCATTATACCCGCATCGACAGCCTGCAAAGACTGTATATGAAAGGGCAGATGAAAATGCTCACAAACAAAAGGTTTTATCCCGATGCCAATTCAACCCTGCGGGTGCATTATGGCCAGGTAGATGATTACAATCCCAGGGATGCGGTAAAGTATCAATACTTCACCACCCTGGAAGGCATCATGGAAAAGGAAAATCCTGATATTTACGACTATGTGGTGGAAGACAAGCTGAAAGAACTTTACGAAAACAAAGATTACGGACGCTATGCCGATGATGACGGCAGCATGCATACCTGTTTCATCGCGACCAATCATACCACAGGCGGAAACTCCGGCAGTCCGGCCCTGAATGCAGAAGGGCAGCTAATCGGTATCAATTTCGACCGCAACTGGGAAGGCACCATGAGCGACCTCATGTACGATCCCGACCTCTGCCGCAACATCATGATCGATATCCGTTACCTGCTTTTTGTTGTTGACAAGTATGCCGGGGCAGGGCATTTGGTGGAGGAAATGACGATCGTAAGTAATTAATAATTAATAATTAATTCTTAATTATATATTTGGTTTCTTTGCATAGCGAATCAAGAGGCCATGTTATTCAACTCCATAGCATACCTGATCTTCCTGCCGCTGGTGGTAGTGCTCTATTACTCCATCAGCCACAAATGGCGTTGGTTGCTTTTGCTGGCGGCCAGTTACTTTTTTTATATGTCATGGAAGGTGGAGTATATCATTCTGATCATGGCCTCCACAGCTGTGGATTACTGGACCGGCCTGAAGATGAGCAAGCTGTCAAAACGGAAGGAGCGCAAAAAATACCTGGTCCTGAGCATCATCGTCAACCTGGGCATATTGGCGGGTTTCAAGTATTTCAACTTTTTCAGCGAAAACCTGAATCTGCTTTTCAGTGATTTCAATCTCTTTTACCAGCTTCCTGAACTGAAAGTCCTTCTCCCGGTAGGGATCTCTTTTTACACCTTCCAGACCATGAGTTACTCCATCGATATCTACCGGGGAGTGACAAAGCCTGAAAAACACCTGGGCAAATTTGCCCTCTACGTTTCCTTTTTCCCCAGCTGGTAGCCGGCCCCATTGAGCGTTCGCGCAATCTCCTGCCCCAGATCCATGAAAAGAAAGAATTCAGGCCTGAACAGATCATCAGCGGATTGAAACTCATCCTCTGGGGTTTTTTCAAAAAGATCGTCATCGCCGACCGCCTCGGCATTTTTGTGAGCACGGTATACGCCAGTCCTGCAGAAAATGCCGGTATTCCGTCAATCCTGGCCATAATACTCTTTGTATTCCAGCTGTATTGCGACTTTTCCGGTTATACCGACATTGCCCGGGGCTCAGCCCGGCTGATGGGCTATGATCTCATGATCAATTTCAGGAGGCCGCTGATTGCAAAATCATTCAAGGACTTCTGGGACCGCTGGCACATTTCCCTCACCACCTGGTTCCGGGATTATTTATATTTTTCCCTGCCGGATAAATATCACGGAAAGATCCGGATGTGGCGTCTGCAACTGAACATTCTCATCACATTTATCCTGATGGGCTTCTGGCATGGCGCGAACTGGACCTTTCTACTGTTTGGCTTTTTGAGCGGACTGGCCCTGGTGATTGAGGATCTCACAACCGGAGCCAGACAGGCCTTTTTCAGAAAAACCGGACTGAACTCCGCACCTCTTTTGCGAAATTTCCTGGGGTGGGCCCTTACCATGTTCTTCCTGCTGATCGTGGCAAACTTTTTCCGTTCACCCGATATAAGGACAGGATTTGGCATGCTTTCCAACAGCTTTGATTTTGCGAACAGCAGCACAGCCATCAGGGAGATTCTCAACGACCGGGAAGTCATTTTCGGCATATTGAACATCCTTCTGCTGATGTGGTGCCGAATGGTATCACGAACGCAGGGACCTGATCGGTGCCATCCGGCGCAAAAGGCTTTGGTTCAGGTGGAGCATCTATATCTCTTTTTTCTTTTATATTGTCATGTTCGGGATCATGAGCAATCCCACTGAATTTATCTATTTCCAGTTCTGATGAAGAAAAGTTTCTCATAAGGCTGTTGCATTTCCTGCCGGCCATTGTGGCAGTATAACTGAGAACATGGGCTTGAAACTGAATTCTTTTATTGCCCTGGGGCAAGCAGGCAAAAAACCACCCATTCACTTCAGGCCGGTTTTAATTCACTTGACCCTGTACTTTTTCCATTTCAGTTCCAGTGACGGGACAAGCTATTCCCCTTCCTGATATATTTGTTTTACCAGAAAATCCTGAGATAGCTATGATTGCATACACACCTGAAGGATCAGCAGGCGGGCGGGATACATTTAATGATATCATCGCCCTTCATGCAATCCATAAATCTGACAAAACCGTATATTACTTACTTGACGACAATGGGGATGAAATCAGCAGCATCACCTACGCGGAATTATTTAAAAATATCATTCTTCAGGCACACAAGCTGAGGAATGCCTTTAAGAAAGGGGACCGGTGTATCCTGATCTTTCAGCCCGGCATGGAACTAATCATCAGCCTGCTGGCCTGTTTCTATTCCGGCATTATCGCAGTACCCGTAAATCCACCAAAAAGGAACAAGACAAACAAACGTTTCTGGGCCATACTGTCTGATTGCTCACCGGCCGGTATCATGATGGACGGTGAGAACCGGGAACTGCTGGAAAAGCATTTTGAGGACAGGCGGGAGCTGGACAATATGAAGCGGATCAGCGTTGAGAGATCCTTTGTAAATTTTACGGAAGAACCTGCGGATTATGGAATTACTGCTGAAGATATTGCCTTCCTTCAATACACTTCGGGTTCCACCGGGCTCCCGAAAGGGGTGATGGTCAGCCACGGGAACCTCATGCAAAATTCGGAGGTCATCCGGCAATCATTCAATCACGACGAAGAACTGGTGGTGATCAACTGGCTCCCGCCTTTTCATGATATGGGCCTGATCGGCAACCTCCTTCAGCCACTTTACGTGGGTGGTTCCAGCGTGATCATGCATCCCAACACCTTTTTGAGGAGTCCATTTATCTGGCTCAAAGCCATCACAAAATACAAGGGAATCACTACCGGCTGCCCGAATTTTGCACTTGAGTATTGTGTTGAAAAAGTAAGCGAAGAGCAGAAAAAAGAACTTGACTTTTCCAGCCTGAAGGTCATGTTTTGTGGTTCTGAACGAGTACGCAAGCAAAGCCTGGATCGTTTCAACAAGGCCTTCAGGGAACAGGGCTTCCGCAACAACAAGTTCCTGCCCTGTTACGGACTGGCCGAATCCACCTTGATGGTAAGCGGTATTGATGCAAAAGAGGAACCCCTGAGTATAAGCATTTCCAGGTCGGATGCTGAACGAAATTCGATTGCAGTTCCTGCCAGGCAACCCGAAGACAGCATGCAGGCAATTGGTTGTGGAAATACCTGGGAGACACGATGAAATAAAGATCGTTGACCCCGATCATTTGGTGGAACTGAAAGAAACCCGGATCGGTGAAATCTGGGTCAAAGGTCCCTCGGTATGCCAGGGATACTGGAAAAATGCTGAGGCAGGCAGGGAGGTATTCAAAGCAAAGCTCAGGCAAGATCCAAACAGCCTGTGGCTAAGAACCGGCGACCTTGGCTTTGTTAGCGAATCACAGCTATTTATCACCGGAAGAAGAAAAGATATCATCATTATCCGGGGAATGAACTATTTCCCGGATTATATTGAAGAAGTGGTGGAAAATGCTCATTCTGCCCTGCAGAAAGGCGGATGTGCTGTATTCTCAGTTGAAGAGGAAGAAAGTGAGCAGCTGGTCATCATGCAGGAAATAAAGCGCACAGCGATCCGTGAATTAAATGAAACTGAGGTTTTCAATTCCATCCGGGAAGCAGTCAGCCGGGAATTTGAGATTCCGGTATATGCGATCAAACTGATCAAACCCGGGAGACTGCCCAAAACAAGCAGCGGAAAAATACAACGGCATCTTTGTAAAAAACAATATCATGAATCATAAGGACATCCTTTCATCCTGGCAAAAGCAAGAAGATCATTCGGCTTATCCTGATCCGGATCAAATCAGCAGTGTTGTCAGTAAAGAAAATCTTGAAAAATGGCTGATTGCCTGGCTTTGTAAAAAACTCAAAATGAATCCATCGGAGATTGACACAAGCAAATCCATCATGTCATACGGCCTCGACTCAATGGGTGCTGTAGAACTTGAAAGGGATGTGCAGGTGAAATTCAAGATAGAAATTTCCCTGAGCGATTTCTTCGAAAACAACAGCATTGCAGAACTGGTGAGTATTGGCATGGAGGAGAAGGTTTAGGAGATAATTAATAATTAACAATTAATAATTAATAATTGACGGTCAGGGGATTAGGGTTCTTATCATTAGTATCAATGCTGATTTTATAATTTTATTTTTGCCTTGTCCCTGACGTATAATTTTTCAACAATGTGTTTCTTTTGCCACGGGATATCATGGTCCATGATCCGGGCGATCGAGCGCAATGATCTGAACTTTTCCAGCTCAGGTCCTGACACAATGATCTGTTTTGTCAGTTCATTTCGAAGCGAAAATAAATTGTTTCGTTCAGCCAGGGAAAACATTCCCCTGAGATAAAAATTGCTTTCATGGAAATAATTATAGGGCAAACTTTTAACTCCTGAAAACAATGTATAAGCAGATGCATTGACTTCCTTAGCGTTCATGGTAGAATGGCTCCACTGATCATACATTCCCTGCAGCGACCATTTTGCCCTGAATGCCTTTTCACTCATCTCACTCATGGGGAAAATAAACAAGGGGTAGAGATTATAACTCACAAAAGCATTGGTCAATGCAAGTCCGTTGAGAAAATCAGTGGTGTTTCTGATACTGTTATCAGATTCTCCCGGGAAGCCCACGATCAAAGACAGGTAAGTATAGATTCCATGGGCATCCATCAACTCTATTCCCTTCTTCTGCTGATGAACATTCATCTGCTTATGCATATTCTTCAACTGATCATCATCGCCTGATTCCAAACCAACAAGCGACACAAGCAAACCTGAACGGCTTACTTTTTCAATATTCATTTCATTGATCGAGGATGCCCTCATGAAGGAGATCCAATTCAGTTGTTTTTGCCGGATAAATACCTCACAAATCTCATGGAGTCGTTTTTGGTTCAGAAACACATTATCATCTGTTACATGGATGAGTGAAGTGCCATCGCCTTTTCGTTGCAGGATTGATTGCAACTCTTTTTCAATACTTTCTTTGGATCGCAAGAATATTTCAGGAAAGAGTTTGCAAAAATCACAAAAACTGCAGCGATAAGGACAGCCTATGGAAGTTCTCAAAGGAATCCTGGAAGGCATTTCATCAATCAAGGTCCAGTCGGTAATATCCTGATTAAAATCTACCTGCTCCGCCTGGCGTTTGGTCTCTGTTAGAAAATTCTGAGCATCGGGGAGAATCAGATTTGGAACATTGCCAGGCATTGCTTTACCTCCTTTGGATAATTCATCCAATAATTTCAGAAGGGTTTTGGCTCCGTGTGAATCGATGACCCAGGCATCAACATCCACCTTGTTCTTCTTACTGCTGAAAAGCCCGTAATCTTCAAGTCCTTCGGTACTTTCAAACAAATGAGACATTGCAGAAAGGTAATTTTTCCATACAAATACCCCTCCGGCAATGATAAAGACTCCGGGCATAAACTTGCGGATCCTGGAAACAATATTGTTCAATGCCTCAACAGAAATGATCATAGTGGTAGAAAGGCAGATTATTTCAGGAGAAAAGGCAGAAACCTGCCGGAACCTTCTTTCATCATTGGCACTGCTCAGCCAAACCTCATATCCGGCTTTCTTCAGTAAACTTGTAAGGTAATAACCGGCAGCAGGAATATCCTCTTCATGCTGGTTATCAGCCGGTATTTTATCTTCATCAAAGTCGTGCAGGAAAAACTGGTTGAGATTATCGAAGCTCATCTCCAAATCATTCTTTCTGAATCTCACATTCAGATCCAGGTGATACTGGACATCATCCACCATGGGAGCCAACACAAGTACTTTAAAAGCCATCAATACAAATAATCAGAAATGCTTGCCTAAATATAGGAAATAAAAAAACATATTTCATCCGGTAAAGTCAATCTTTTTTATATTTGTACCTGTAACCTAAGAAGGAGTAGCAATTCTTGAGCAAAAAACGGCACAAACTTTTACTGATCAATCCGCTTAACAGAAGGCGCAGTGGCTTGATACGAGACCCAAAGTCCATTTATCCTCCCATGTCGCTGGGCATCATAGCAGCGCTCACCCCCCCCAACTGGGAAGTAGAGATCCTGGATGAGAATTTTGAAAAGTTTGAATATAAAGAAGCCGACCTGGTGGGTTTTACGGCCCTGACCTCTTCTGTAAACCGTTCCTATGAGCTTGCCGGCATTTACCGCAAGAATAAGGTACCTACCGTGATCGGAGGCATACACGTTTCCATGCTTCCGGATGAGGCCCTGCAATATGTGGACACTGTGGTAAAAGGAGAAGCAGAGAATGTATGGCTGCAACTCATACAGGATTTTGAGAAAGGCAGGATAAAACGCCTTTACGAAGCCCGCCTGCTCCCAATGGTAGAATCTCCCAAGCCGCGCATTGATCTTTATCATCCGGGCTACACTTTTGGCAGTATCCAAACAACCCGCGGATGTCCGATGGATTGTGAATTCTGTTCCGTTCATACTTTCAACGGCACGGCCTACCGGCCCAGACCCGTGGAAGACGTAATTGAAGAATACGCTCTCATACCCAAGGAAAAGGTGTATTTTGTTGATGACAACCTGGTTGGATATTCCAAAAGATCTGCAGAGCGGATCAAGGAAATTTGCAGGGGCATTATCAATTCGGGTGTTAAAAAGAACTGGTTCTGCTCGGCATCCATGAACATTGCAAAGGATGAAGAGCTACTCGAACTTATGGCACAGGCCGGTTGCAGGATGATCTTCCTGGGCATTGAATCGGAACTGATCGACCAGCTGCAATCAGTAAACAAAAATATGAACCTGAAGATCGGGGTGGACAATTTTGCAAATATCTATCACAGTCTTCACAAACACAGGATTGCTGTACTGGGAGCATTTATCTTTGGTCTTGACAGTGACACAACCGAATCCATCAGGAAAAGAACTGACTATATGCTGGGTGCCGGAATTGATTCCATTCAAACAACCATCCTCACCCCTTTGCCGGGTACCCGATTGTACAAAAGGTTTGAAGAAGAAAAACGCTTACTGTATACCAATTATCCCCATGACTGGGAACGCTATTCATTCTCAGAAATAGTATATCAACCGAAGATGATGGAAGTTGAGGAATTTGAGGAAGTTGTACAGGAATCCTGGGAACGGTTGTACAATAAGAAATCCATTGGTAAAAGATTTATTAAAACCCTGAAGGCCACAAATGATCCCGAAACAGCTTCCTGGGCTTATGGGTCCAATGTACAATATCATAACCTTACATTTGAAGGGCATGATGATGAGATCATGGATACGGAATTTTTATTTAAATAGCCCACGGGCCAATATAAAATAAATCGCTAATTTCGGTCTTCAAAAAAGAACTTACCACAATGAAAGTCATAAGCGTCAGGCGCTACGAAAACAACTTTCTGATCATTGTATCCCTGTTGATCGCCATGGTTTATACCCTGCCCTTTTTCGTTGGCGGACTGATGGGCAGCGGAAACAGTGCGAATTTGTTTACGAATCCGGACTGGGTCATCCCCCGTAGCCTCTGGTATCTGGCACAAAGCTTTGTATCCCTGCTCGTATTTTCTTATTTCAACTTCCGCTGGAAGGATTACCTGATGCCCGCAAGATTTTCCGGTTTCCTGTTTTACCTGCTGCTTTCCTTTTACAACATCCTGCTCATCATCCTGATGCTGTTTTTAACCATTTTTTTTGCCGAATATACCGTGGGCAATCCTTTTGGCAAGGACAAGGCCATATATTTCTATTTGTGGAAATATATCCTGATCTACCCGACCGCTTTGCTCATGGCCTATATTCTGCAACTGCTTACCAAATCGCGCATCATAGAAATTGAGAACATCAAATTGCGGGAAGAAAGCCTGAGTTCCCAACTCAAATCTCTCAAGGACCAGATCAATCCTCATTTTCTGTTTAACAGTTTGAATACACTCAGCTCGGTGATCCGGGTGGGGAAAAAAGAATCTGCCCTGCAATTTGTCGATGACCTGTCGAATGTTTACCGCTATGTGCTCGAAAGGTACGAAGAAAATACCGTGAACCTCCGGGATGAACTGAAGGTGCTTGAAAGCTATATCTTCATGCTTAAGGAACGTTTCGGCGATAAGCTCATTATCAGGATAGATATCCCGGAAAAAATGAAATCTGCCTATGTGCCGCCCATGGCGCTGCACGTACTCATCGAAAATGCGATCAAACACAACGAGGTATCGGCTGCTTCTCCGCTTCATATAGAAATTGATGGGAAAGAAAATGAAATAAGAGTCCGGAATAAATTACAGAAAAAAGCCATGGACCAGGATAAACTGGGTTTGGGATTGTCCAATTTATCGAAACGTTATCAATTGCTTTCCGGAAAAGATATCCTGATCCAGGCAAATGACGATGAGTTTGTAGTAAAGATCCCCATAATCCTGAAGCCATGAAAGTACTGATCGCTGAAGATGAATATGCCGCCGCAAAAAACCTGATCGCCATACTGGGAGAGATCGATGAAAGCATCGAAGTGCTGAATGTGCTCGAAAGTGTATCTGAATGCGTGGACTATTTTAATTCTTCAGCAAAGCCCGACCTGGCCTTTTTTGATATACAACTCTCGGATGATATCGTATTCAAAGTATTCGACAAATGCGAAGTAAATTGCCCGGTTATTTTTACCACGGCATACAACCAGTATGCAGTGCGTGCCTTTAAGGTTAATAGCATTGATTATATTCTGAAACCCGTTAACAAGGATGCTGTGGCCCATGCCCTGGATAAATTCAAGAGCATGCGTTCAATCGCGCTCAATTTTTCCGGGGAACAAATACTGGATATCCTGAAAGAAATGAGGTCCATGAACCGGGGATCATACAGGCAATCCTTCCTGGTGCAATACAAAGACCGCCTGATCCCGCTTGTTGTAGAAGATTTTGCATATTTCTGCATTGAGAACGGGATCGTGTTTGGGATGACCCATGAAAAGAAAAAACACATTCTCGACCAGAAACTTGAAAGCCTGGTAGAGGAACTGGACCCCGATAAGTTTTTCAGAGCAAACCGGCAGTTCATTGTTAGCCGCGAGGCCATCCGCGACCTGAATATTTATTTCAACGGAAAACTGGTTTTGAACGTCCATCCCGCACCGGCCGAAAAGATCATTGTAAGCAAACTTAAAGCACCGGAATTGAAGAAATGGCTGGGGAAATAATTCTGGCAGGGCTCTTCAAAAATTCATTCCTATGCCAGCCGGCTTTGATTTCATCTTTTTAATATTTTGTAAATTTGCACTCATTAAAAACAGAAGAAACCATGCTTAAATTGATACTTGTAAGACACGGAGAAAGCGTTTGGAACAAAACGAACAGGTTTACGGGCTGGACAGATGTCGGCCTCTCCGAGAAGGGAATAGAGGAAGCCCGCAAAGCCGGGAAAGCCCTCAAAGAAAAAGGTTTCAAACCAAAGGTGGCATTCACTTCCTATTTGAACAGGGCCATCAAAACCCTCTGGCTGATGCTGGAAGAGATGGATATGATGTACCTGCCCGAATACAAAAGCTGGCGCCTGAATGAAAAACATTACGGCATGCTGCAGGGATTGAACAAAATTGAAACGGCCGAAAAATATGGTGATGAGCAGGTTCATCTCTGGAGGAGGAGTTATGACTCCCCGCCCCCGCCACTGAGCGAAAATGATGAACGCAGTCCGAAACTGGACCCAAGGTATGCTGATGTTGATCCTGAAAACATCCCACTAACAGAAGCTCTGAAAGATGTGGTGGAAAGGATGCTACCCTACTGGGAAGACACCATTGCTCCTGCATTGAAGGAACACAAGGAAGTGATCGTGTCGGCCCATGGTAACAGCCTGCGTGCCGTGGTGAAATACCTCAAAAACATGAGTGAAGATGAAATCCTGAAATTCAATATCCCGACAGGAATTCCGTATATATTTGAATTTGACGAAGACCTGAATCTGCAAAAGGACTATTTCACCGGCGACGAGGAAGAAGTGAGAAAGGCTATGGAAAAGGTTGCCAACCAGGCGAAAAAGAAGTAATACTTTGTTAACGAGTTGTGGGGTTTGATTTTGTAAGTCAGTGGCTGTCAGTCTGAGCGGAGTCGAAGACTGGTCCATTACACTTCGACTTCGCTCAGTGCGACCCTGAGTATTACTGATTCACACTCAAACCGCACAACACATTATTTGTTAAATAATTGATAATGCCTGTCTATGGAAATTGCCCCGGGGACAGGTTTTTTTTGTATCTTGTAAAAAAGGCTCAGATATGAAAAACAATATCAGCATACTTATCATTTGTTTATTCGCTCTGTTCATGAAGCCCGCACAATCCCAGCCAGCAGATACAATTGCAAGATTTCGCCACGGGATTCGATCAGCCGCTGGGCATTGTTCATGCCGGTGATTCGAGGCTCTTCGTGGTGGAGCAGTCGGGCTACATCCGCATCCTGGAGGAAGATGGCAATGTATTGCCTGATCCCTTCCTGAACATCAGTGAGCGTGTAAAGTCGGGGGGTGAACAGGGTTTGCTCGGACTGGCTTTTCATCCGGATTATACAACGAATGGATATTTTTACGTGAATTATACCGATCACGACAACAACACCCACATCGCACGCTTCAGTGTAAGTGAAACCAACCCGGACCAGGCCGATGCTTCCAGCGAATTTAACATCCTCACCCTGGATCAGCCATATGCCAACCACAATGGCGGCAACATCGCCTTTGGCCCGGATGGATATCTCTACATCGGGACCGGCGACGGGGGCAGCGGCGGTGACCCCGGTAACAGGGCACAGGATTCCCTGAACCTGCTGGGAAAAATGTTGCGCATCGACATCAACAATGGAGATCCTTATACTATCCCGGAGGACAATCCTTTTATTTCCGTTTCTGGTGTGCGGGAAGAAATATGGGCATTTGGCCTGCGCAATCCCTGGCGCTATAGTTTCGACAGCCAGACGGGTGATCTTTGGATCGCCGATGTGGGACAAAACCAGTATGAGGAGGTTAACTTACAGCCGGCAGCCAGCCCGGGTGGAGAAAATTACGGCTGGCGATGCTATGAAGGCAATCATGCATACAATACAAGCGGATGTGCTTCAAGCAGTGTTTATACTTTCCCCGTGCATGAATATTCGCACGATGCCACGGGCGGTTGTTCTGTGACAGGTGGTTATGTATACAGGGGTGGTGAGTTCCCTGCCATGCAGGGCTATTATTTCTTTTCGGATTACTGCAATGATAAGATATGGAGCCTGCATGAACTCTCAGGCGAATGGGTCGTGACCCAACATGGTCAGTATTCCGGAAACAATTTCAGTACTTTCGGGGAAGCAGCGAACGGAAAACTGTATGTGGCAGGTTTGTCGAGCGGAACGATTTACGAGATTACCGACAGCAGCTCCACGCAGCTTGAGGAATATGAAAAGAACAGCGCTTTCAGTGTTTCACCAAATCCATTCAGGGATTATGTAAACATCAAAAATACAGGATATTCCGGGCAGTCAGTCAGTTTGAAGTTGTTTGATCTTTCTGGCAGATTATGCATCAGCATGCAGTTGGAAAAAACTGAAATAAAACTTGAGCTGGTGGCCCTGCCAGCAGGATTCTACCTTTTGCAGTTCTCCGATGGCGCAAGTATACAGCATTTTAAGCTGCTTAAAAAATAAGGACATTTTTCGGTTAGCGCTCAAAAGCTTATCTTTGCAAAACTTAAGCAAGCTCACTAAACTACTGGTATGAAAAACCGCTGGGTAATACCCGATATTCACGGATGTGTTAAGACATTAAAAACACTCGTTGAGAACCAGATCAGGCCGTCAAAGCATGATGGCCTTTTTTTTCTGGGCGATTACATCGACCGGGGCCCCGATTCAAAGGGGGTGATCGATTATATCCGCAACTTACAGCAAGACGAATACAATGTGAGGCTGCTGCTGGGAAACCATGAAGACTTTTGTCTGAAGGCAGTGCATGCCGAAACCAACCGCAAAAAATTCCTGGGGATGAAAAAGCAAAACCTCATCCGGAAGGAGTGGGAAAAGCATGGCGGCAAAGAGGCCCAGGAAAGTTTTGGATTAAAGAACCTGAAAGACTTTCCTGCAGAATACATCGAATGGATGAAAAATCTCGAGCCTTATATTGAACTGGAAGATCACATCCTGGTGCATGCCGGTTTAAACTTCGACATCAAGGATCCTTTCGAAGATATCAGGGCCATGCTTTGGCTCAGGGATTTCAAGGTGAAACCGGAAAAAATTAAAAATAAAACCCTGATCCACGGTCATGTGCCGGTGAGCCTGGATTTTATTGATATGACCCTAAAAAGCAATGCCTATGGGTTCATCGATCTGGACAACGGGGTTTACATGGAAAACCGGGGTGGATTCGGGAACCTCTGTGCCCTTGAGCTGAACAGTAAAAACCTGGTGGTTCAGTCGAATATGGATTTTTGAGCGAGTCCGAAACAGATAAAATAAATAGATTGCCCAAAAAGCCGAATGTAGAGTCAGGCTGAGCGGAGTCGAAGCCTGGATGCCTTGACTATCAGCGCATCTCGATTTCGCTCGATGTGACCTAGTGTGTAATATTTGGCTTTTTGGACAACCTCTTTATTTTACTCCCTTCAAATATCTTTAGAAGATCGACCTCCTGAAACGGATTGCCGTAAATGCAAGGATCAGGAAAATTCCGATCCCAACTGCCCAATCTGCTAAAGGAATAGTAGCCGTATTCTCAAAAGTGTATTCACCAGTAGCACAATTAAATGTTACATTGTAGGTAGTGAAGGACATATCCGGATCAACGATAACAGGAATGTTTGGTCCATTTTGAAATCCTGTACCTGAAGGGAAATCAGAATCCCCCCAGTTCCTCACCCAGGATCCGTCCTCGCGAAACTTGAGCTCGTTGATATCCGCTGGGGGACCCTGATTCATGGAAGGTGTCAGGCTAAGTGTTGTAGTCCAGAGGTCTGGATTACCGGGATCCTGGGTCATCCAGTGATCTCCATCATTTCCCCAGTCGTTAAATTCTCCAACAATGCCAATGTTTCCACATTGTGCCATAGTACCTGTGTAAATAAAAATTGATAATACTAACAATAGAAGTGCTTTTTTTTTCATCTTGGATTAATTTCGGTTTTTATAATAAGGTTAATTTACTTCCCTGAACTTGTTAAGCAATTGCAAATATTATTAAATCAAAGAGGTTTGTCAATTTTTATTTGTTCATCTAAAATTTAGACAAACGTCTAAGCATTATAAAATACTGGAAATATAATTACTATGAATCTGTTCATTTAATATATTAGGAATACAAGCAATGATTAACTTACTGTCATCTTTGCCAATACAGGCCTGTATATGAAATATTTTTTAAAACATTGACAAACCAGCCTTGCGGTAAGGATTTTTTTCTTAGATTTACTTCCTTGTTGAACACTTGGAATCCAAAATGAACCATCAGCAAACCTTATATATTATCTTTTTTTCATCCCCTTGTATGAGATGCTGTTTTATACGGTGCAACTAATTACCTTCCGTAAGAAAGAGAATCCCTCGCAGTTGCCACTGGGCATGATCATGCTTTTCATGTCGGTTTACTTGTTGCTGAACCTTGTAGAATATCTAGGACATCTTCCACCCTTCGAAAATTTCGTTTATTTGTTCACAACGCCAGTAGTATTAGCCATTATTCCTACATACTTCGTATATTTCAAGAAACTAATCGGTAAGCCGGTACCGGCACTGGAGAATTCTTTGCTTGCCTATTATTTTTCCCCATTGTTTATTCTCTCTTTGAATATTATTCTGTACCTGAGCCTCAGCAAACATGAGATAAATACATTCCTGCATACTCCCTTGCTGGAATATGAGTTACATAGTTTTTCAAGCGCCCTGTTGTTTGTCGTATCTATTCTAGCCAATGTGATCCTGATTGGGCGGCAAGTCATCTTGTCAGGTATATGGTTCAGGCGTTTAATAAAAGATAATAGTAAAATCATTCTCGGGTCTCCATTTTTCAATCTCAGGTGGAACCGCATGCTGCTGGTTTCTCTCAATCTCTTCATTGTAATATGTTCTTTACAAAACATACTCCATCAGGAAATCTATCATTTTTCCACGATTCTTTTAAACAGTGCATTTATCCTAAGTGGTGGCATGGCCGGATATTTTGCACTCAAACAACATAATTACAATAAAGAAAAAAGAAATCTGCGAGCAAATAAGCCTTTACCCAATATGGAAAAGATCCGCCTGTCAGAGAAACAAAACAACGAAAGGCATAATAATTATACCATAGTCCCTGAAACTGAAGCGGAGCAGATCATGGTCGAACTGAAAGAAATGCTTTCCACAAAAAAACCTTTCCTCAAAAGCGATCTTCGCTTAACGGATCTTGCCAGGGAAATTGGTGTCGATAATTTAAAACTAACGTATGTATTGAATTATAAAATAAATACAAATTTTTACAGCCTGATCAATAAGTACAGGGTACAGGAAGCGAAAAGACTGCTTTCAAATCCTGAAAATAACCGCTACACCATAGAAACAATTTTCCACATGGCCGGTTTTCGTTCCAAGGCTTCGTTCAATAATTATTTCAGAGAGGAAACCGGGTTCACACCTTCACAATACCGCAATAACTTACTAAAGTAATGTCAGTTCTATTGGAGTGACTGCCTGTGAAACACACTTTTCCCGAACACCCTGTACAACAAATTGTCCTTGATCACCAGGATGACCGCAAAAACATAGAAACTGTCGAGCATGCTGCTATAGATCAATTTATTGGTATCAGAGTTATAATAACCGCTAAGCAGATACAGCAGGTATATTTGGATCAGCAGGAAAACACCGATATTGATCCCGAGGGAGGCAAAAGCGGTTTTAGGCCTCAGCACGAAGAAAAGAAAGAACTGCCAGGAAAGAACAATCACAAAAGGTTGCAGCAGTCCACCGATCTCCTGTGGGTAATGGCCTTTCCTTCCGCCAACCAGGGTATGAACCCTGAACTGATACCCCTTACGGGCCTTTTCCAGCTCGATGTGGGTTTGATCTTTCATTACACTGAGCACAACATTGCTGGCACCAACAAGGCTTTTTGCATAAATGATTTCCAGGCCGGCTTCCCAGCCAACAAACACCAGGATGGAGATCCCGATGATCAACAGTATTTTATTTCTGGTTTTACGTAAAAATTTCATTTCAAACACAATATTTACAAATTAATGATCTGCATCTTTTTCCTGCTTTAGTTTATCCATTGCCGGCTGGTATCTCCACATCCAGATGAGGAAAACCAGGAAGCCGAACAAAATATTCCACAAATAATCGTGTATGTAATCAAATAGTTCCGGGTTGTGTTTACCAATATACCCCATCACGATAAACCGCAGATTGTTGATCACAAAAATGGCAGCCAGGAAGACCAGCAGGGTGATGATGCGGTTTTTCCAGCTAACCGGTGAGAGGAGGCTGAGGTAGATCACAAAGATGTAAAAGTTATAGGCCGTGCATTCCATGATCACCTCCATGGTATAGCCACTCACTGTGATGTAGGGAAAAGCAGGACTGCTTACCGGCAGGAAAAGCATTTTACCGAAGAGTACCGAAGATTCCAGGATGAAACTTACGAAAAAATGCTGAACCTCATCCCTGATAAACTGCAAGTGGATCAGGTTAATCGTTAAGAGCCAGAGGGCAACCGCAATGAGAAGTGGCTTAAATTGCCGCATGAATTCACGGTAAGCCTCCTGTTTGCTCATTTTTTCCTTGCTAATCTTGTTTTTTTGCTTGGGGCGTTTTTCCGACATATTGTGGTGTAATTATTAACAAAACAAATTTACAATTATGAATGCTGAAATTAATACAAATTTATTCTAATTTATTATTTATTTGGCAGCATGCCATGCATTCTCTTAATTTTGTGCTTTAAATCCAAACAAAGAATTAACACAGATGCCAAAAAACTATTTCTATTTCAAGGTTCCTTTTCGCATTCATTTAAGTTTAAATGAGGCTAAAATACTTAGCGACACTAAGGGATATAAGAAACTACTTGGCAGGATCAAAAATGCCAATATCAAAGAATACCTTCAGGAAAAAGATTTGAATTTTTGTTTTCCTCACCTGGATTTCAAGGATGATGCCCTGCAATTTGAAAGTGTAGAAGCAGATTCCAGCATGAATGACGTTTTTTCTCCTTCCTTTCTTGAAATACAGTCTCCTGATTGGTTTGATGAGATCATCATGAAGGAATTTGATGAACAATACGAAAAAGATTTTGGCGAGAAAGATCAAAAGAAGCTTATTTATCAGCCCAACTCCTGCAAAATCGTTATTTACAGAAATACTTTTGCCACCATTGAGTTTGTTTTGGAAATGGAGCAAAAAACCCGGGAGGCTGATCATGCATGGATCAAAAAACTGGAAAACTGTTCCAATGCCTTCTCAGGAAGCATTATCCAAGCTTTGCAACAATCAATCATAGAACCTTTGCTGACATTATTTAAATCGAAAGAAGAAAAAAATAATTTGTTTTTCAATACCAGAAGCAGACATTTGGGATTTCCTGATCTGCTGGTGGATGATGATCATAAGAGCATAATCAGTCAGCGAACCAAATTGTACAAGCCCCTTTGGGTGAGCCGGGTCATGGTTATTGCCAATGAGGATAATGAATTTGAAGCCTTTTTCCAGCGTTGGGTTTTGGCTACTGCTTCCAAACAGGATATTCTTGAAAACATCAGAAACGAAAATGGAGATGAAAAAAGCAATGTTTACCTGGGATGGATGAACAGCATCATGAGAGGTGACATTCAGGATACGGTGATTCAGGATGCATTTTTCGCCCTTGGACTTGCCCAGTACTATTACACCATTTTTGATAGTTTGAACCAGAGCCTGTCGCAACTGATCGGGCTGGCCGGCAGCAAAGACTTTAGCAAAAATTCAAAAGCATATAAAGAATTGCTGGAAGAAATGATTAATGTCACCGACCTCATCTCTGTAAACCATGCCGATATTATTCAGGGTATGCAGCCTAACCGCACCTATTTCTTCATGCAGCTGAAACAGCACTGGACCCTTGATAACATCATTGACAATGTTCAGAGGAAAATAGTCATTTGTAAAGAAAACAGCACAAAAATTGACCAGAAGCGATTTAACCACAGCCAAAGGGCGGCCGAAATTTTGTTGTTTTTTATCAGTGGTTTTGCCATATTGGATTTTCTGAGTGGCCTGGCCCAGTATATTTTCAAACCCGACAGCATCAATCAGGATGTATGGGGTATTTATAACCTGGTTAAGTGGGCCGAACCCAACACAATGATGTGGTTTGGCCTGGCCTTTTTTGTCAGCGTGCTTGTATTTTACCTGATGCATCAAAACAAAAAAGGCTGATGAAAAGTCCACAAATACTGGCCGCACTAACTGTGGTATTCTGGAGTTTTTCCAGCGCACTGGCGCGTTTGCTCACTTTCTCCTCCCCTTATCTTTTGTTCTGTTTTTCTTTTGCCTTTGCACTTATCATTTACCTGGTATACGCAAGAAGGTTTTACGGGAACAAACTTCTGACAAAACTCAAAAGGGTCCCCCCCCAATATTTCCTCGTTGGAATCCTGGGTTATTACGCTATTTGGCTGGGCAACACCGAAAGTTTTCTTGCTTACAATTCAGCATCAGAAACAACGGTATTGAATTATACCTGGCTCATTTTTACCGTGTTTTTTTCTCAATTGATCTTTAACAGGCCCAAAAAGATCAACACCAATATCATTGTGGGCAATGTAGGGGTGTTGTTCTGTTTTCTTTCTGTTTATGTGCTTGCCGTGGAAGGCAAAGTAAGTACTTTCAATTTTTCAAATGTGGAAGGCTTGCTGTGGGGATTGATGGGAGGCATGGCTTACGGATTTTTCAGCGCATACAGTTCTAAAGTAAAAGAGGAAGATCAGCCCATCTTTCTATTGGCGGCCGTTTCTTCCAGCCTGCTGGCCATGATGGTTACTTTCGTTATTACCGTTGATTCGGTAAAGGAAGCAATTTTGCAGATCAGCCTTTCGGATGTGTTTTTCGCCTTTGCCCTCGGGGTGCTGGTTGATGCCCTGGGTTATATCATGTGGACCCGGGCCTTGCAAAATGCGGTAAAACTAGAGATCAACATTTCTAAAATCGCTTCTATCATCTTTCTGCTACCATTGCTTTCCCTATTAATCGTTGCCATCATTTTTAAGGAAGATACCATTTTCAGGCAGTATTTTCTTTTCAGCATTTTATTGCTTCTGATCGGAATTGCCTTTTCACAGAAGGCGGAGAGCATATCTTCCTACTGGAAACAGATGCGTTAAAACTTTATCCGGGAAACTAATGTTTCTCACTCCTGCCAGGGGAACTTGCAAAGCTTGGAATTTTCAAAGACAGATCAGCATTTCAGGATCAATAGTCTTCTTCTCCGGCATTCATCATCATGCTGTTGAATTCTTCGAAATTCAGTTTTTGCAAGCCATCGGGCGCTTCAAAACGGGATCGGGGGATATCCATTTTTTCTACTTCAACCACCTCTTCCAAAGTGCCATCGTATGCATCAATGCTTTTCAGGATCATCCCTTTTTCCATGAGTTCCATGTAGGCATCCGTGTCTTCATAGGTTGTCATGCCAACATAGGTCTTGAAGACCTCATTGACTTTTTTCATATCGAAAACCTTCAGGTCGTCGGCAATCCAGACACTCTCCACGTTTTCTCCGTCATCATAGACCTCATAACGGCTGGCCATGTATCCGGCGATTCGTTCCTTTTCACCTCCAGATTTCACTTCAACCTCTCCTTCGTAAGCTTCACCTGTGCTCCCCATCATCTGTTCATAGGATGCTCTTGCTTGTTCCCGTTGATCTTCAGGCATCTGCTGGAGCATTTCTTCAATAAGTTTATCCCGGAAAGCGATAACCTTTTTTTCCAGTCCGCTGATACTTTCCTCCATGTAAAAGCCTTCATTATTCAAGATCATGATGATCTTGTCCCGGTCGAAGTCGATAATCACATCGGTTTCCTCATCGTTAAAACGGAGTTTATTGTCCTGCACATAGATAATGCTAAAGCTTTCAACACCCTCATAAACTTCCTTTGTTTTGATCACATATCCTGCATAAAGGCTTGATTGTAAAGAAAGGACAATCAACAATGCGCTTAATATTTTAATCATTTTCATTATTATTTGATTTTGGTTAATATCCGTCCACTAATATTTCACAAATCGTCCTGCGGAAACATGTTCATCTGTTTGCAGGCTTAGAATATATATTCCGGGACGTAATCCGGAAACATCGATTCTCTCTTTCAGGTTTACATTTGTTTTCATGATCAGATTCCCCGGCGCATCAAATATCTCAACAACACCCTTTCTCAGCCGGGGGTCTGCATGCAACCTGAGATGGTTCCGCACCGGGTTGGGAAAAACAAGAAGTTGTTTTACTCCCCTTCTTTCTGGTGTGCCTGTTGCATAAGTATCAAACAGCCACAAATAAGCTTTAGCAAAATCTCCCGCCCAGGTTTCCTCATTGTGATCGCCTCCTTCGATTACCTTGGAGGAAACATGCTGAAAGCCCTGGAAGTTGAGGCTGTCCTCCATTTCATACATTCTTGTTATGTATTGGTCTCCTTCGTATTCTCCTGCATTCTGATAAAATCGAATGTCTTGCTGGAAACCTGTTTCGGCAATGAACGGCCATAAACTGTCATAGTTTGCCCAGTAAGCCGGAGAGAAAGGCCCTGACTTACTGAACACATCCTGGTATTTTAAAGCACCGTAAAGGGAAATGACCCCACCCAGGGAACTACCCATAATACCGGTATTCTCTCGATCGCTCAGGGTCCTGTAGTTGTCGTCAATATGGGGCTTGAGGGTTTCCACGATAAAAGCCATGTATTCATCCCCTTCACCACCGGCAAAATTCGGATTGTAATAAGGAAGATATTCATTGGCCCGGTGCTGGCCATCATTATCAATACCAACCACTATCGGCACCTGGTAACCCTGGTCGGCAAGGCTATTCAGACTTTCATCCACTTCCCATTCGCCTAAAAAGGAAGTTTCCACATCAAAAAGGTTCTGGCCGTCGTGCATATAAAGCACCGGATAATCTTCTCCGCTGTCTTCATAATCCGGGGGCAGATAGACCCAAATGCGACGATACCGGTCCAGTTGGGGCATGTAAAAGTCTTCATCCATCACGGTAACATTTTCGGCAGCCGTTGATCCTCCGCCACCGTTATTATCAGCCCAATTATAAATTATTACATAAACCGTTTCCCCGTTACCGAAGGTAAAAGAGCGGTTTTCAATTTCTTCGCCATTGGGTCCTTTTTCAACTGTTGCCCAGCTACCCCGGGTAAACTTAAATTCAATGGTTTCGCCGTTGGAAAACCCATCCAGGGTGATCTCCCAGAGATCCTGGGCATTTTTCTGCATGGCATGGTTTGGATCACCGGGATCCCAACCGTTGAAGCTTCCGGCAATGTAAAGAACATCTTCCATAGGGGTATAGTCGGGCAGAGAATCAATGATAAACGTTACCTGAGACTGAAGGCTTAGAAATCCCAGTAAAAACAATAAAGTAAGCGTATTTTTCATCATGTGCTTGATTAATTTCCTCTTAAATTTTATGTGAAATTACGAAAATTTCCCGTTTCCGGTAATCCGATATTTTAAACATGTTTTAGCCCGGAGTTGTGATTTTTTCATAGGCGTGAAACGGGGAGCTCGAAATTGTCAGAAAGCATGGCTTTATTGAAATGATTCCGGTATCAATGATGTGAATGTGTGAATGATGTAACTTAAATTTTTTATTGTGTAACATTCTGGGGCATCAATGCCTTTACCTTTATCTAACTATAGAAACCTTTGGTATAGAAAAGCTTACTGTAAGTGTTTTGAGATGATATTTGATGCGGAAGCAAACCTCAGTTACTGCAATTTCTGAATGCTAAGCATTGAAAAAATAATGATGGCTTTAGCCTGAAAGATTTTCATGATTTCAGGATAGAGAATCAAACAATTATAACACATAAATCATAAAAAAATGAGAATACTAATCATCGGATTGATTACATTTTTAGCATACTCAACGGTATCAACCTATATTTATGTATGTGTCATAAAAGGACTTTGCGATGAACCGGTAAGCATGCAAATTAGTGAAGTCAACAACGACACCATCATCGCGAAAGATACTATACAAAAGCAATTTGTTCAACAAGTCCCTGTTCCAAAAAACTTTATCACCTACTTTGAATTTGACAATTCTGATTTCAGACCTGATGCACTTGCTGATAAGTACTTTGATGAATCAACTTTATATCTGGATCAAAACACTCAGGCCAAACTCATTATTACAGGCCACACCGATGCAATTGGAACCAAAGAGTATAATCAGGCGCTGGCTTATCGGAGAGCGCAAAGTTTGCAGCACTATTTTGAAAAGAAAGGCGTGCCTGCCAGTAAGATTATCATAACCTCCAAAGGTGAAAATGAACCTGCAGATGAGAATAATACAGTAGCAGGAAGAGCAAATAACAGAAGAACTGTAACAACTATAAAAAACCAATAATATGAACACTTTAGCAATCCTTTTAGCACAAACAAAAACTGCAGCTACCATCGAAATAATCTTATTATTACTGGGTGCTGCAATCATTGGTTATGTAACTGCATGGCTATACTTTAAATCTATTTATTCGAAGAAACTGGAAGAAATTGAATCTGAAAACCAAGAGCTGAAAACCAAAATCGAAGGCCTGAAAGCAGATAATAGTAATCTTCAAAAAATTCTTCAGGAAAGAGATAATGAAATTATTCATTTGAACAAAGAAATTAAAGCCTTTAAAGTTCATCTTGCTGAAGCTGTTCACGAAAGCGACGATTTGACCACGAAAAACGAAGAAACAGAACAATTGCTGCATGAAAGAGATGAAGCTTTGGCTGAAATAGCACTGCGTAAACATTTATTGGATTATAATAGTTTCGGAACAGCTTCAGATGCCGAAAAGGATGATTTGAAAATGATAAGCGGTATTGGGCCATTTATTGAAGAGCGGCTTCATGCATTGGATATTTTTACTTACAGGCAAATCAGCAAATTCACAAAAAAGGATATTGAAGCGATTAATGTTGCCATAGAGTACTTTGCTGGCAGGATCGAGCGCGACAAGTGGGTTGCCCAGGCCAGGGAACTGGTGAATAAGGAGAAGAGAGAGGCAGCATTAGATCGGATAAGAGCCAGAAAAACCCAAATTTATTTTAACAGAATCGGGATAGCCAGCAAGCAAAAGGCCGATGATTTAACTGCAATATCCGGCATAGGGGGATGGATAGAGAAAAAGCTTAATGCTTTGGAGATCTATACTTTTAAGCAGATCGCGAATTTCAACAATGAGGATATAGAACTGGTTACCAAGGCCATTGAGTACTTCCCCGGACGAATTGAAAGGGATGAATGGGTGCATCAGGCCAAAGACCTTGTGCGAATTGAGGGCAAAAAAGCAAATCTTCTGAAAAAAATGACGGAGAAAAAGGATGTGATTCCAACCAATAGATTAGGGGTAGCCCTAAAACATCAGGCCAATAACTTAACTTTAATTAAAGGAATCAGCCTGTGGATAGAGGAAAGGCTTAACTTACTGGATATTTACACCTTTGAGCAGATTAGTAAGCTCTCCCCGGGGACGTAAAATCCATCTCTGAGATTCTGGAAGTTTCACCAGAGCGAATTCAAGCGGATAACTGGATTGGTCAGGCTAAGGAATTAACAAAACCGAAAGCATCAATTCCAATAAAATAACAAATCTTAAACATTAACACTAATTTAAATAATAATCAAAATGAAAAAACTTAAAAAAAGAACAAAACCGATTGTGATTCTTTGGTGCCTATCCTTACTGATGATAAGTACTATTGCTTATGCACAACAAACAAAAAGCGCCTTATTTGTGAAAGCTGATAAAGCCAGGCTTTATGCACAACAAATGCAAGCCAACATACTTGTACCTGTTACTTACAATAAGGGGGTAGATAGCTACAAAGATGCTGAAAAATCCTTTAACAAAGATAAAGATGTTGCTAAGGTAGAAGCATCACTTGTTGAAGCTGTAAATTACTTTAACCGGTCTGTAGATTTTAGTGTATCCGCCAAAATTGTTTTTGCCAATACTTTAGATGCACGTGAAGATGCATTATCAGCAGGAGCCAACAAATTTGCGAAGGAAATGTGGCAAGAAGCCGAACAAGCGTTTTACGAAGCAGCTAAAGAACTGGAAGATGGAGACAAGGATGACGCCTACAAATATTCAAAAGAGGCAATGGAATCATACCGGAAAGCAGAATTAACTTCCATTAAAACAGCTTTGCTTGAAGAAACACGTGCTTTGCTGGAGAAGGCAGATGACTTGAATGTTGACCGAAAGGCCCCAAGAACTCTTAAAAAGGCAACAGCCCTGCTGGCAGAAACAGAAAATGAACTCGAAACGAATCGCTACGATATGGATTACCCCCGCATATTGGCAAAACAAGCCAAATACGAAGCCAGGCATGCCATTTATCTTAATAACGCCATATCTGAAATGGATGACAATGACCTTGAAATGGAAGATGTAATTCTGCAATATGAAACACCCCTGACAAGAATTGCAGAAACAGTTGGTTTTGTGGCACAATTTGATGAAGGTTTGGCAAAACCTGAGAACAAAATAATAGACTATGTGGTTGATTTACAGAAAAGAAACAAAAACCTTCTTGCTGAAAACTTCGCAAAGGATTATAAAATCATGCACCTTGAATCAAGCATTGCCTTATTGGAAAAGGAAAATGACGCACTTAACAATGAGCTTGAGAGTGAATCAATAAAACGTAGTGAGGCCATGATAGTGCAAATGAAGGAATTTGAAGACGAAAAGGCCCTGCTGGATGCTAAAATCGAAAGACAAAAACAATTGGATGATCAGTTTGAAGAAGTCTATAGGATATTTAACAGCACAGAAGCTTCGGTTTTACGTTCTGAGAATAATGTTATCATAAGAGTGCATGGTTTTGGTTTTGATATTGGAAAATCAGAAATCAAACCGGAAAATTTTCCTTTGCTGACCAAGGTGCAGAATGCCATCAAAATATTTCCCGGAAGCGCAGTAATTATTGAAGGGTATACAGATTCTTTTGGTGGAGATGCGTCGAATTTAAAACTTTCTCAAGATCGTTCAGATGCGGTTACAAAATATCTAATCGCAAATTCTAACACAGCGGCTAGAAATAAAATAACTTCAGTGGGCTATGGGGAGATCAACCCCGTTGCCAACAACGAAACAAAAGAGGGGAGAAAGCAAAACCGTCGGATTGATATAATCATTCAACCGGTTTTATAAGCATCTTCATACCCAAATTGAACGAGCTTCGTTCAATGGCCATTGCCTGAACGAATTGCAGAGAACCAGGAAAATGTTGATTTTCACAAAATGCATGTGAAAATCAACATTTTTTAATTATGCATTTTGTTTAGCGGGATAAGCTCTCCAGCTTTACATACCGCTTACCTTTCCCATAAAATAAAAACTGCGCCTACCAGGCAACAATTGCAGAATGCAGCATCTGTCGCCGATCCTTGCGTTATACCTGCTAAGCGCAGTAAAAATTCTTGAATCAATTATTTGTTCAATTCAAGCAACCACCTGCCATCTTCCTTCACAAAATCCATGTCCTGTGTTTCTTCAGAGTCATCACCGTAATAGGATTTTACCTTGACTGTGGCAGAAGTTCCGTCATCAGAAATGTCTTCCTCGAGGACTTCATATTTTTGCAATCCGTCTTTCTCGTCAATTGATTTGCCGGCCTTTTCTTCCATCAGGGCAACAAGCATTTCCTTTTGAGCTTCGAGGTCTTCACCTTGCTTGACCTCCAGACTCATATGATCCACGACTTCTTCATAATCCCCTTTTTGCATCATTTTCATAATGTTGCGTGCTGCATCCGAAGGGGTATTACCGCCACCGGATCCACATGCGCTAAGGATTACTGCAATTCCAAGAATCATCGACAAATAAATAAATTTTTTCATGTTAAAAGTTTTAGTGATTATTAAATGAGTAAATTGATATTAGATTCGTATTGTTTGATATATCCGAAGGAAAAATAAAATCTCCTTTAAATGAAAGAAAGTTCACATGCGTACGGCTATTCCGTGTAATGTCAATATCTATTGTTTTAAAAACAAACCAGATCAGTTCAGTACAATATAATTCTGTCTGCCCGCTAAGATCGTAATGATGATCAAACGGGGCATCCCTGAAATAACAATCTTTGGCATTTTCAGCCACCAGGCTACGCAAGGAATCGTTCATTTCAAGCCGCATGATCTCACCGGCCACTGCCCTGTTGTCAGCAAAAAAATCCCTTAGCGGATCCATCTTTACCAGATCGGGTGCTCCTGGCTCACTTTCACCGGGTACTGCATGAACAACCTTGTATGCTCCGCTATCACGGACAATAATTCCAATATGAGAATAGTTCCCCCTGGTATCTGAAGCCAAAACCACCTGACTGGCCAGGCTGGAACCACGCCTGTAAACAATATCTCCTTCTTCCAGGCTTAATTGATTCCAGATGGGTGCTTCATTCGAGTTTACTTCATGGCAGGCCACCATAAAGGTCAGGCTCAGGCTCAGGATCATAATCAGGATAATCCCAAATACAGCTTCATTTTGTAGCAGGTAACTCATTGGCCTGCAAAATATAACGCTGTCTTTCTCATCATTGGCTTTGGTTTGCAGCGGTTAATCAAGGCTAAAAGTATTAAATCTTTGCTATATGGAAAGAAAATGCATGGGTTTTTTCAAGAATTAATACTGGAACAGCAATATTATGAAAATATCCTAATTTCCGCTTTTTGCTTGTTGATTGCTTAATATTTTTACGCACTGCCACGCTCGATTTTGAAATATCCCTGTTTAATTCTATTTTCGCTTTGCAAAATATCAACCAAAACTTAATTTATGAAACCAATAAGCAGGATTATTACCACGGCATTCATTTTTTCCTAACATTAACTTATTTACAGGGACAGCAGGAATATCGCAAAGCCAGCATTAATATAAGTGTTCCGGCAGTTATAGAAAACGTTAAAAAGACACTCCGCTTCGAAACAGGCATAACCACAACGCAGCAGGACGAGCAGAAAACATCCGTCATGATCAATCTAAGTTTGGATGATATGCAGTTAAACGGCAATAATTTTTCAGGAATAAAAGTTAACACTTTTCCCGTTTATGAAGAAATCATCTCATTTAGCGGTGTTTTTTCTGAGGATCAACAGAAGATTGAGACATTAAGCATCGACCAGCATTATGTGAAATACAATTTAGCGGACCGCAGCAAAGCGCATCTCGAGGAGAAAAAAACCGCTTCTTTCGTCTTCAAAGATATTCCGAAGCATATGTCGGGTTACACTTATGATAAGGAGACAACAGTGATCAGCAAGGCCGAATGGAATAATTACAGGCATCTGAAATACAGGGCCATCAGCGAAACAACCATATCACGCATGACCGCTGTTAATGAAGAAGGTATCACCAAATGGACACAATGCATAAACCTCAGGATGCGGCCCACAAATTATACGGCTGACAAGCCCCAAAGGAACAAGGTGGCTGTTGTAACCGCAGGCTGCAAAACCGGTGGAGATGAAAAAGCCAGGGAATGCGGGCCTATTTTGGGCATCTATGCTTTGCTGAATGCCAAATTCAGTAAAGTGCCCGGTATGGTAGTGCTGGAAAGGGAAAATCTGGATCTTATCATGCAGGAGCAGGAACTGTCGGGATCAGGCCTGGTTGAAGAAGGATCGGCCATAGAATCCGGTAAAATAATAGATGAGGATGTTTTGGTGATCATCCAGCTTCAGGAACCCGCCCCTGATGATCCGCCTGAATCCTGGCATTACAAACTTTTGATAAAGGACAAAGAAACAGATGAGTTGGTGGATCCCGGGATTTCATATCGTGCCACGCAAAATGATGTAGGTCTGGATCATTTTGTAATGAGCGCTTATGCTTATGTTATGAAGAATTATTTTATGTAGCCGGGTGTTTCAGTGACTTCCCCGCTGGCGAATCTCTTGATTCATGTCCTGGAGTTGCATGTCTTCAGGAGATGAGTTTCTCACCCAAACGGATCTCCCAATCTGTTCCCGCTGAGGCTCACCATCAAGGTAAATGATATAAAATTCTGTATTCGGTATTCTGTATGGTCGATGTGATGTTCGATTGAAGGTTTTTTAATGAACTACCCCGAGGCAAGCCTGCGGGGTATCATTATGAAACATTCATTTGATTCGCCCCAAGGGGCGGGGAATATTACCCACGAGATCCCTCGACAAGCTCGGGATCAGTTCGACTTTGCTTTTTCAGTTCGCTATCGCTCCTAAAAAATCAGTCTCACTGATTTAAAGCGCGACATTTTTGCTTTTTGGGTATTAATAAGTATACCCTTATAGCAAAAGATATGATAAAAAAATTTAGAGCCGGTTGATTGAAATATCCGTTGGCGTCAATAAATTAATACTGGAATTTCCCTAAAGTGTATTAACGATAAGCCTTGGTGACCAGCTTAGCGGAAACAAATCATTAAGTTGTACTGGAAAACTAATGTTTGAAAGTAAAACTTACAATCGTTTATTAAAAACCAAAGGATTGTTGATGTTTTTCTTGAGTTTAACCTTTGGTTTTCTCAATCATGTGGTTAATTACATGGCTGTGTTCATGCTGAGGACTGAACATGATGATATCCGCATCAGCAATGACTTTGACATTATGTCCGGCAGGCCAGAAAAACAGGTCATTCGCGTTTACAGTTTCCTGGACGCCTGCGGCATCGGTGGTTGTAATCTGACCGTGCAATACGTAGCCCCAATGCGGACACTGGCACATGTTACCTTCAAGTCCCACAAAAAGCGGGGTTGTATCGACTCCTGCAGAAAGACTGAAATACTCACCGCTAATTTTACCTAATCCGGTTGCATCACCGAAATCTGTTCTCTGACGGATAACTGCACCAGGGATTTCCATTTTTACTTCGATATTTTCTTTTGCAATTTTCATTTTTTGTTCCTCCTTTGTTATTATGGATGATCTTTTTTTTGCGCTATTGCTGCATCCATTTAAGGCAATAGGCGATTATTTAATTAAATTTATAGACAAAAAATTATTCAGCAGGTTTGATATTTTGATTGACCCGGAAAAAATTATCCGGGTCATACTTTCGTTTAATTTTTGTTAGCCTCTCATAATTATCCTTATAGCTTTCCTGAATGCGTTCCTGTCCTTCATCCATAATAAAGTTTAAATAAGTACCTCCTGATGAATATGGGTGAAGAGCATCCCAATAAGCCTTACTCCAACTTGTAATCTTTTTTGCATTTGCAGGGTCCGGATCAACTCCTACAATTACACCAGCATATTTTGCATCGCGGTAAGCCCAGGGAGTATCATTTTTACCCACCCGGCTGGCTGCACCGCTTAACGGGTACATGTGCATTTGTGACAGAGGTGTAGGTATTTCAGATCCAAATTTTTTATGAACAGTTGCTGCTTCTTGTGGTATGTCAGTATAAAAATCAGCTTTCCAGTACCATTGCAGTCCGGGAGGAAAGAGCCCGTCAAATAAAGTTTGCACAGAGGGATAGGGCATTTCTCCTACATGTTCAAATATAGGATTCATCTCCATTACAGGCTTGAATATTTCCGGGCCGTTTTTAACATTACCCGAATAACACCATACAATACCAATAAATTTCTTATGATGTAACTGGGTGGGGAATGGTGGGCCGGGGATAATTAAAGTCGTAATAAATCCATTCAGTTCATCTGGTGCATGATGAATAAAACCATGGTACCATTCCATTATTTCTTCTGTTTTTTCAACCGGCCAAAGGGTTGGTCCTGCATAAACTGTCTTTAACGGATAAGCCTGGAATTTAAATGAAGTTACAATTCCAAAATTACCACCACCTCCCCTGATTGCCCAGAAAAGATCGGCATGCTGGGTTTCATTTACCGTAACATAACTCCCATCTGCCAGAACCATATCGGCTTCAAGCAGGTTATCAATGGTTAATCCATACTTTCGGGAGAGATGACCGACACCCCCGCCTAGTGTTAAACCTCCAACACCTGTGGTTGAAATTATTCCGGCCGGAACAGCAAGACCAAAGGGATGGGTTGCATGGTCCACTTCTCCCCAAACATTGCCGCCACCAACACGGACTGTATTATCCGATGTGTTTACCCGTATAAATTTGATTCCCGATAAATCAATAACCAATCCGTCATCGCAAATACCCAGACCGCCCGCGTTGTGCCCACCACCTCGGACAGCCGTTAACAGGTTATTATTCCTTCCAAAGTTCACCGATGCAATAACATCTGCAGCATCAACACATTTTACGATGAGCCCGGGTTTTTTATCTATCATCCCGTTATAGACTTTTCGTGCATTATCAAATTCCGGATGTTGGGGAAAGATTATTTCTCCCCTGATTGTTGTTGCAAACTCTTCAATGGTTTGTTTTTTCATCTTTTTGGCTATTAGTTGATAGTCATCAAAAGTACGGTGAGTAATATTCATTAAATAGCAAATTTGGTTCTTCTGCAAGCAAATTTGGTTCAAGAAAATAAATACATGGTTTAAAATTCGCTAGTAAGCTCTGGACTCTTGTTTCCACAGCAGCATCTCCGCTGAGCAGCGTGGGCGTTCGTGATAGCAACAGGCAGTCTACCACTGATCCCATCCGCCAAAGACAGAACGCGAACGAGGATTAAATTTAAATATGAAAAGTTACAGGGTTTATGGCAGTACTAATTCTGAAGGCATAATTCCATATTTTTTTCGGAAACATTTTGCATAATAGGAAGGGCTGTTAAAACCGGAACCATAGGCCACATCAGATACATTTCCTTTTTGTTTTTGCAACGGATACAATGATTTCCGCAGCCTGTAATGAAGTAGAAAAACATTTGGTGATTTTCCGGTTAAACGAATCATTTCCCGGTAAAGTTTTGATTTGCTGATTCCAATGTTTTTCTCGAAATCGTCAACTTTCAATTCGTTATTCTGCCACTCTTTTTCAGTGAACTGCATAAAGCTATTAATGAATTTTTCTTCCGCTGGGGTCAGCATATGTATCATGTTTCGGTTCAAAACTTTGCCCAGGTTCTCGCTTTCGTACAGATACTGTACTTCAGTTGAAACAACAATCTCAGCAGTGGAAATAATTCCCATTCGTTCTGCCAATTTGATGGTATCTTCAAAAATCGTTTTTTTTTCGGTTACCGGAACTCCAGCATGTAAACCAATACTTAATTCAGTAAACTTTATTTGATACTTTATCCTGAAACTTTTAAATTTTTCCTGAATCTTTAAAGCACATAAAACTGCTTTGGTAACTGTCTGGAATGAAATTAAGAATCCATCTTCGTTCTGCTTAACAATGGCTCCGTCAAAAGATATAAGAATTGCAAGTATCTTTTTGTAAATCTGCTGCAATTTTGAATTAATTGTAGAAGGATTAAAATTCCTGAAGGAGTGATGCTCAAGGCTCACCACCATTATTGTTCTGAAAGCGGGATCGTTTATAATATTTAAATCTGTGTTTCGTGCTTTTTCCGGATCTTCAATTCTGCCTAAAAACGATTCAACAATGGTTTTATCAACTTCAATGATCTGATGAGGTACGTTGCCATGGGCTTTTTTATGCATTTCAATAATTGCATTGCTGTTAGGTGCTTCAATCAAACAAAAGGCCGTTTTCCGGGCATCATCGAACCAATATGTTAATCCCCGACAATCATATTTATGCTGAATTTTTAAATCTTCCTGGTGAATTTGTGCAACAATTTCGGCAGTAACAGCTTCAGAAACATCGTGACGATCCATGAATATTGGCATAACTTTTTTATTTCTCAAAGAGATAAATTGACCTTTTGTTCATCTCATTCATTATTAACTATTATAAACAACTACTTTGGTATATTGTTGAATTAGCCCATAACGGTAAATTGTATGAGTAGTGGCAAGTTGCGTTGCACTTTCCTGTCAAACCGCTATGCAGTTTGAGAGGGCTACAAACCTTGAAAATTATCACTTTCCCTGCCATTACTTATACAAAATGTTTTGTAACACGTTATTCTTACAGCTATTAGAGTATTAACTCTCCTTTTAATTCATAATGTTCAGCTGTTTTATCATACCTTTTTAATACTTCCTTTGCATTATCAGGTATATATGCCGTTTCATATTTTTCTCCCGCAAATTTCTTCACCGATTTCAGAGAGTCAAACTGAAGAACAAGAAAAAACTCCATTTCGTCAATATTTTTCTTAGTGGAAATACTAACTTTTTCCAAACCATCCACTCCGTTCTTTTTCACTGTGGGAAAGACCTCTTTAATAAGCATATCTTCATAAATCGGTGCATTTTCTATTGTAGTCCAGCCTTTCCACGTTCTTATTATTTTCTCTTTTTCTTTTCGAATTTTTTTCAAGATAGTTTATTTTAAATATGTTCTTAGAAAATCAATTTGTGCTTTACTCGATTTATCAAATAGAGAACTTGGATAATATAGTAATCCGAAATGCCCTCCATCAATATCAACCCATTCTTTTGCTTGGGTGATGTTATTATAAACAAATTGTGTCACTTTTGGGTTTGCTCCATTCATTTCATCATTGGTTGCAACAACCATTAATATTGGAGCCTTTAATTGACCTGCAAATTGACCAAGGTTGAAATCATCAGGAACTTCAATGTTTGAAAATGAAACTACATTTTTCCAATGCGTGCCAAACCGACCACCATATTCAATAAACCAGTTATAGGCTGTTAAATCTGTTAATGCAGAAGGTGTTCCTTTTTGGTCTGTCGAAACAATTGGCATTTGTTCTGTGGTTGTATGTGGTAAACTCATTATATCATCATTTAGAAGGGTTTCTTTAGCAAAAGCAAATAAACTTCCATCTTTATCTTCTTTGGGAATTTCTTCACCAAAAGCTGGAATCATAGTAACAACGGCTTTAACCCTATCATCGGTTGTTCCTGCTAGGAATGCCTCACGTGAGCTCAAACTCGCCCCCCAAACGGCAATTTTATTTTCATCAATTTCGGGTTGATTTGTAATAAAATCGATAGCATCAATATAACCTCTGGATTGAACCCAAAAATTAATTTCTTGACGTGGTTCTCCATCACTAACCCCTAAATTTCGATGATCATATAGTGCAACAGCAAAACCAGCTTCTCTAAATTTTTCCGCATATTTATCGGCTGTCATCCCTTTGATGGTAGTTGTAAATCCGTGAGCCATTATAACCACGGGTTTTTTTTTCGATTTATCCTCTGGTAAGTATAACCTCCCTCTAAGAATGGCTCCTTGTGATTTAAATTCAATATTTCTGTACATAATATTTTGAATTGCTTCCGATTCCAAAGTTGCTTTTGGTTTTTGATTGTTACTACAAGCCCAAAGAGCAGCTGTGAAAATTACCAATATAATTTTGATTACATTATTCATACGTTGGACTGTTTATGCTCTATCTCGTTATTTATTAAAAACATATTTTATTCCTTCTGCATAAGAAATTGGGTATGTATTTTCGTAATTGCTATTTGTGTATTTAATTGATTTAACTTGCAACCATTCATAATTAGAGTCTTTTATTAGATCTATAAGTTTGGTGCATTTTGCACGATCATTACTTGTTGAAAAAGAATAATGGAGCTTTTTGTTTATTTTGTTTTTTGGAAAATCATCCTTTTCAATTAAGTCAATAATAGCCGATGCGTATTTAGGAGATGGATCTGTTACAATAAAATTATCAAATACAGAGGTTTCTGAGTTTTCAATAAAAAGAGCCATAAGCACCACACCAGATTCACTGCCTTTCCCAATAAATGTTCTTGAAGGATTATTGGTGTATTTTTTATCAACAAAAGATGCCATATTTTGATAAATTTCATAGTGCTCTTGATACGTTTCAGGTTCAGCATCAAAATCAAGTATGTTTTCTAAACTAACAACCAATGCATCAAACCCCTCAATCTGTTGAACACCATCAATGACCTTTTCAAATTCGTCTGTTGCAAGTTTAAAATGTTGTTCTGTAAAATCTATTAAATAGATAGCTGGTAGTTTTTTATTAGTTGCATATGAGTCAGGTAAATATATTTTCCCTTTTGTAGTCACACCATTTGATGAGAATGTAAAAATCTCAATTCTTGATGAGGCAAAGGTTTTTTCATCATTTATACTTGAAAATGATATAACACCGAAAATTAATATTATAATCCCAATTTTAAATATCACTTTTGTTTCCATAATCTCATTTTTACAAATGTGTTACAACTCCCGGATAACCGCTACGCTACTCTCCTTATTTCGCTTTTATGCTTTGCTCGTTCTTTGGAAATGCCTGGCAATTTGACCGGTTGTTTTTGTTTTTTTATACCAAAGTTAGCAAAAGAATGATATGCCGCAGTTTTCTGTTTCTTTTTGTTAGTGACCGGGATGCTCAAAAGCATGATCATGAAATATCGGAGATCAATTTATGCAAGCATTAACAGAAAATTATACGTAGCACTATTGCATGCATATTTTGATCATGTGGGCTGGCCACGTGGGTTTTCATGATCGGTTATTGATTTCTATACAAGGTAGGGCTTATAACCTTTGGATGGGTATACCAGAGATAGATTATCAACAATTGGGTGTTGGTTTTTGCACAGGCTGACGGTTTGAATATGGGGCGTTTGGCATTTCAAAGCTCCAATTTTTCATATTTCTACTATGTTTGTTTATTGCTATCATCATCAATTTTTGTACTATTTGCCAAATGCTGCACTATGTTTTTTGTTGTGTGGCGTTTTTTTCAACTTCAATTTTATATATTTTCCTTCCTATTATAAATTGAGGTATAATCATTATTACTATTCCAGTAATAATTCCACCGAAATAGAAATATGTTTCAATAGAATCATTTGGAATAGAATCAGATTTATTAAGTGCATTTATATAAAGTGTCAACCAAATCAATGATGCTATACTTATGATTATATGGATTATCAATTTGTTCTTTTTAATTTTTTTAAATCGTAGTCCAAAAAGGAAGTATAGTCCACCAATTAAAGCTAAAATTGGCATATATATTATCCACACTGATTTCAGTGAATTAATGAAATCAGCAGACATGATTGAAACTTGAATAATGCACATTAATGAAAAAACCGCAATTCCACCACCTATGTAGGTTATTATTTTATCAATTGAAGCAGATTTTTTATTTGTCATTAGTTTCTATTTTAAAGGCTACACAAAGGCCGTGGCTATGGCAAGTGCGGGATTTGAAACCGATTTCTTGCTGCCTATCGCCAATTTATTTAGTTGCAATATCTTCATTTTTAAGCAGTCAGCCCGCATTTGCTATAGCCGATGTTATGCGGTCGGCTTTTTTTCAGTCAGTCATTTCATTCTCAATTACAGCAATTTGTTCCTTCTTGTATTGACGGACACTTTACTGTCCCATAGCTACAATGAACGCAACAGTCGCCCTGTTTTGGTTTTAAAACTTTCTTGCAGTTTTCACACTCGTAAAAATATTGGCAAGCATCTGTCGGCATTGTTTCTTCTTTCTTGTGTCCACAGTCGGGGCAAGTGATTGTTGATTGCAGTATAGTGATCATCTTATTTCTTTCTTGTCTGTTACTGAATAGCCTGTTTTTGCAATGGCTTTTTCTATTTCTTGAATGTCAGTTTTGGTCTGGTCAAACTCCACGATTGCGTTTCCGTTTTTGTATGATACAGACGTATTAATTATTCCTGTCAGTTTATTCACTTCGTTGTTTACGTGTTCTTCGCAACCCGAACAAGTCATTCCGCTAATTTTAAATTCTGCGGTCTGTATGTTTGCTTGTTCTTTGGAAATGCCTGGCAATTTGACCGGTTATTTTTGTTTTTTTATACCAAAGTTAGCAAAAGAATGATATTGGTGCCGTTTTCTGTTTCCTTTTTGTTAGTGACCGGGATGCTAAAAAGCATGATCATGAAATAACGGAGATCAATTTATGCAAGCATCAGCAGAGAAATATTCGTAGTGAGGAGTGGTGGGTTTTTCGTGCGGTGGGCGGAGGGGTACAAAAGGCATGACAGGCACGCTCAGGGTTGGCGCAAAGGGCAAAGCGGGGTTTTTTGTTACGATAAAAGGCCTGTGTGGTGGGGAGAATTGTGAAATGAGCGGAGTGAAGTAGTGAGTGAGGGAGTGACTGAAGTGAGTTTTGCAATGTGGGGCATGCTAGAATAATGACAATTCTTACTGGCCCGGGGATGGTGCCATTTTTCAAAAACTTCGGTTATGATATTTTTGGCTTCGTATAGTTTCATATTACATTTCCTTTATATTCCTTTTCAATGTGCATTTTAAAATACGGTGGTAGAAAACCAGGTCGATGAAATAATATTTTTCACCAATCAGAATGCGTCTTTGGCGGGCTTCGAAACAAAATCCATAACCCAGTTCAATGATGAATTTCTGCAGGTTATTGAGTAAGGCTTTTTCGAAGTCCGATTCTTCAACAATTTCTTTTACCGGTAAATCGAGAAATTCGAAAGCATAAATATTTTTAATGATGTCTCTGGATTCCTGCGGCTTTGTTTTCTGTTTAACCAGTTTTGCCAGTTTTTCCGGGTTTTTGGATAGGCTGCTGCGTTCGAAATACAGGCTGTTGATTTGCCTTTTCAGTTCCCGCACGCTCCATATACCTTTGATGCATTCAATTTCGTAGAAGGTGCGTTTAAGTGGTTCGTCAATTCCTAAGAGTTGTTCGATATGGGTGTATGAAAGTTTTGAAAGGATTTTATCTCCCGGCACAAATAATCCGGTTTTCAATTGTGGGGCCGCTGACCCCATTTTCTCAGTATCTGGCAAAATGGGGTCAGTGACCCCGAATCTCAATTTGTTCAAAAACGGGGTTCACCGATTCCCGAATTGTATCTGCAATTTGTGGATAATAAAGATAAAAAAGCCGAAACCGGCGAAGGCTCCTTTCATCAAGCCCTTTGATGTGAGTCAAATTACCGGCAATTGACTTCAATAGTGATTTCCCATATTCCGCCTGGTCTTTCCCGTTTTGCTCAAACTCCACAATGCTATGATGTAAAAAAATATATGCCCAATATACGAATAATTAGCGTTTTAAATGAAAGTTGAATGCAATAGGTGTTTTTTGGACAAAATGTTTCAACTATGTTTCAACCATGGGATTTTTTAATGAAAATAACTTAAAAGAGAAAAGCCTTGTATGTATGAAACACGCAAGGCTTTTAATCTTGTCTCCCCGGAAGGATTAACTTGCGTTGATCCCTTAATATAGTCGTTCAAAAACAGAAGTCCGGCTCGCTGCGGGCTTTTTTAATATCCACAAGGATTAACTTCATTGATCCTTATTGGCTCGCGGCAACAAAAGAAAAGCCCGTATTCGTTTCACTCACATGTGTACTTTTCCCGTTTTTACATCATTAAGCAAGCTTCAGTGTAAAAACGGGAAAAGTACACACCTGCGGTACGGGCTTTTCTTTTATCTTGTCTCCCCGGAAGGATTCGAACCTTCGACCCGCTGATTAAGAGTCAGCTGCTCTGCCAACTGAGCTACGGAGAGTTTTTGGGACTGCAAAGTTAATATTATTTTCAAAAATTGCAGGATTTTTGTTATGTTCGTTCATGATGAAATTGAACATACCCAATACGAAAAAAGAAAGGATCATTGTCATTGGCGGGGGATTTGGTGGATTGAAATTCCTGGACCGGATCGACAAAAAGAAGTTCCAGATCGTCCTGATCGATAAGAACAATTATCATACATTCCAGCCACTACTTTACCAGGTGGCTATGGGCGGACTGGAACCCGATTCCATTGCCTATCCCCTCAGGAAATATGTGAAGGTCCTCGGAAAGGATGTTTTTTTCAGATTGTGTGAACTTCAGGAGGTGAAAGCTGATGAAAACCGAATCATCACTTCAAAAGGTACACTGGATTATGATTTCCTGGTGCTGGCCGCAGGAAGCCAGACCAATTTTTTCGGGGATGAAAAGCTCAGAAAATACGGACTGGAACTGAAATCGGTTCCCAATGCCCTGGACATCCGCAGCATGGTGCTCGAAAATCTCGAAATGGTCCTAATGACCGATGATAAAGAAGAACGCAAGAAACTGCTGAACTTTGTGATCGTAGGCGGCGGTCCGACCGGTGTGGAGCTGGCAGGTGCCCTCAGTGAACTGAAGAAATTTGTTTTCAGGAAGGAGTATCACGACCTCGACATGGATGAAATGAACATTTACCTGCTGGAAGGCCTGGATCGCCTACTTAACGGCATGTCGGAGGAAGCATCGCAAAAAACATCCCAATTCCTTGAGAAATTGGGTACCAGCATTCACCTGAATACCATGGTGGAGGAATACGATGGCAAAAGGGTAAAGACCGGAATGGGGAAAAGTATACCGACCTACAACCTCATCTGGACTGCCGGCGTTAAAGGCTGGGTACCCAGAGGAATTCCCGATGATCTCATCGAAAAAGCAAACCGCATCCGGGTGAACGAATATTGCCAGACTGGGAATTATAAAAACCTCTACGTCATCGGTGATTCAGCAGCCATGATCACAGAAGAAAATCCCAAAGGACATCCCATGCTGGCGCAGGTAGCCATACAAATGGGTAAACGGGTGGCAAACAACCTGAACAGCATTGCAAAAGGAAAAGATCCTAAAAAGTTTTCTTATCAAGACAAGGGCCTCATGGCAACCATCGGCCGCAAGAAAGCAGTTGCCGATTTCAAAAATCTAAAAATGCAGGGCTTCCTGGCCTGGGTCGTTTGGTTGTTTGTACATTTGATATTTCTGGTTGGCTACCAGAACAAACTGGTCGTATTGCTCAACTGGTTTGTCGGCTATATTAATTACGACAGTCCGCTGAGACTGATTATCAGACCGTTTAAAAAATAATCATATGATCAATCAACTAGTACTGAAAAACAGGAGTTACCGGAGATTCTACGAAGATGACGCAATAGAAAGGGATACCCTGGAGATATGGGTCAACCTGGCCCGCCTTTCACCCAGCGCTGCCAACCTGCAGCCATTGCGATTTTTTCTTTCCCATCAGAGCGATACCAATCATATCATTTTCCCGAAACTTTCATGGGCAGGTTACCTGAAAGACTGGCCAGGGCCTTCGGATGGCGAGCGCCCGGCTGCTTACATCATCATCCTGGCCGACACAAACAGTCCCAAACCGGCTGAATTCGATACAGGCATTGCAGCACAGAGCATTTTGCTTGGAGCCGTTGAGGCCGGGTATGGAGGCTGTATCGTGGGTTCGGTAAAAAAAGATGAACTGGCCACTGCATTGTCCATTCCAAAGAACCTCAAAATCATGCTGGTGCTGGCCCTGGGCAAACCCAGGGAGAAAGTGGTGATCGAGGACATGCAAGATAATGAAGACATTCACTACTGGCGCGATGCAAACAACATCCATCACGTACCCAAAAGAAAGCTCTCAGACCTGATCATCAATCCTGACAAGCCATGAAAATTTGCATCCCGCTGATCCTGATCTTCTTTTATGTGAATCTTCTTTCACAAACCTTCATCCCCCATTCCATCCACCAGGAACAGTCAATATATTATAAAAAATCCCCGGAGAATCAATCGGCTGAAATAATTCAAAATGCCGACTCACTTATGGCGCGTCGTGCATCTTCCTCAGAAGGACAAAACTCTCCCGAAAGCTTTCGGGATCAAAACTCAAAACCCAAAACTCAAAATTCAAAACCCAGGCTATCTTATCAACTCCAAAAAAACGTCTTCGGTTACCACCCCTACTGGATGGAAAACACCTTTCTCAACTATCCCTGGGACTTGTTAAGCGATTTTTGTTACTTTTCTTATGAAGTTGAGGCCGCAACAGGTGATCCTGTCACCACACATGACTGGCTGACCGCAGATGCCGTGGATTCGGCCCTGGCAAACGGAACAAGAGCTCATCTGTGTGTTACCCTTTTTTCGTCCCATTCCACCTTTTTCAACAGCCCGGCCGCGCAGCAAAATCTCATCGACCATCTTGTCTGGTATATCCAGCAAAGAAATGCCCATGGCGTGAACCTGGATTTTGAGGCGGTACCATACTCACTCCTTGATGAATACCAGGATTTCATCATGGATTTTTCGGATCAGTTTCATGCGGCAATACCAGACGGGATTGTCAGCATCGCCATGCCGGCCGTCGACTGGAGCGGCCTATTCGATGTGGAAATGCTCAGCAATTATATCGACCTTTTCATGATCATGGGATATGATTACTACTGGAACGGAAGTAGCCAGGCAGGACCGGTGGCACCGCTTTATAGCCTGACGGATACATACGATTATAATCTGAGCCGAACGATCTCTTATTATCAATCGGAAGGCATACCGCTCGAAAAGATGTTGCTGGGGCAGCCATACTATGCCCGGCAGTGGCCGGTTCAGGGCCCCAATGCACCTTCCAATACCTCCGGCAATGGAACAGCCTACACCTATGCCAATATTCAGAATAACGGAAGCGGATTTTATTCCCCGGAAAACAGAAATTGGGAAGATAAAAGCTTTTCGAACTATTATGCTTTTCAAATCAATGAGCAGTGGTACCAGTGCTTTCTGGAAGAGGCTTATGGCCTGGGCAAACGATATGATATTGTGAACCGCCGCCAACTGGCCGGCATCGGGATCTGGGCCCTGGGTTATGACGATGGTTATTCCGAACTCTGGGAGCTGATCGCCGATAAGTTCACTTTGGATGGCACGGCTGTTTCTGCCGATACCATATTCGATTCGGGAGGCCCCGCCTGGGATTATTACGACCATGAAGTTTACGCTTATGTGATCGGAAGTGAAGTATTCGACAGGGTGTCGCTAAGCTTTGAAGAATTGGATCTTGAACCGGGCTATGATACCCTGTGGATCTACGATGGACCGGATACCCTTTCACCCCTGATCGGGAAATATTCGGGCAATGTGCTCCCCGATCCGGTCTTTTCAAGCCAGCCCTATCTGTGCCTGTACTTCAGCAGCGATGCGGGTGTGAGCCTGGCCGGGTGGAAAGCAATATACAGCCTGTTCTGGTACACCGGCACCGAAGAAAACATGGCGGGAATGATAAGCCTCCGTCCAAATCCATTTTCTGATGAACTAAGGTTGCTTATTAATTCTGATCGAAATATTTACGGACGGGTCAGGATTCTGGATCTGAACGGCCGTTGTTTAATCTTCCAGAGAACTGAGCTGCAGGAGGGAAAGAATGAGATCCGTATACTGACAAATGAATTGATCCCGGGCACCTACCTGCTGAACCTGGAACTGGGCGGTGAAAAAAGGCTTGGCAAAAAGCTCATCAAAATGCATTAAAACTCATCGAAAGGCCCAACCATTGCACCGTCACAAATTCATAAAGACTATAAGGCAGGTGACCATTGTAATACTGCAGCATCAATCTCAGCGGTTTGTTTTGGGGTTTACCCAACTCCATCCCAAAAACTGCATTTATATTTGGCCGGTAATGATATTCTTCCAGATATTTTGAGTCGATCCCACCAATCCATCTGAAATTCTCATTCCGGAAAGATTTCTTAAAATTGAATCCCAGTTGCACGCTTGCTCTTTCTCTTTCGTAAGTAACATGGGTTACAATGCCCAGTCCGCCATAAAAGCGGAAGATTCCCTCTTCCTGCGAAAACAAAATATCAGCCTGCTCGTAAATAACCGGGTTGATATAATAGCCCGGCACATTGTAGCGGAAAATGAAATCATCGCCCATATGGGCAGAAACATGCCAGTACCGGACTCTTAGAGAGATCTTCCCATCGCGATAATTAAACTGTCCGCCCACTTTAAAGTCATTGTTCAGCAGGTTGGATTGAAAAAAATCCCTGGGCCGCAAAAATTCAAACTGTGTAAAAGTAGTGGCAGCAATGCCGAACTCAAAACCCCGATCCGGTCCCTGCTCCCATCGCATGATCTCCCGCTGGAAACCCAGAGAATAAGAAGCATAAATCCTATCCTGGAATTCTTCGTTGAACCAATACAAATATAAACCTCCGTAAATCTGGTTTTCTGTGGGATCCTGGTAAACGGGTTCAAAAAGATGTGCTTTGGGAAGCCATTGAAACTGGTACTCCTTGTTGCCTGTAGTTTGAGAAAAAACCGCAAAGCAAATTAAGACAAAGCTTATCAGCAATATTTGCTTTCGAATCATTGATTGAATTTTGAAAGCATCAAAAATACAAAGAATGCCAATATATGGATTTCGGCTTACTTTGAGCAATTCATTCCAAGGCAAATACATTCAAAATTAACTGTTAATTTTTTAACAATGCCTCCCCCATCCAGTTTAAATGTTGTAATTTTGCACTCCCATTTAAAAATAAAACATTGATTTTTAAAACTTAAGTCTGAATTATGGATCAGGATAGTAAGAGAAATGAAAAGCTTTTTACAGACTTCCCGCCGGTAAGTACCGGGGCCTGGAAAGAGAAGATCGTGAAAGATCTGAAAGGTGCAGATTATGAGAGAAAGCTGGTTTGGAAAACCAGGGAAGGTTTTGATGTTCAGCCTTTTTATCGTGCTGAAGACCTGAAGGATCTGGATAATTCGGATGTTTTCCCGGGGGATTTTCCCTTTGTGAGAAGCAATAAAAAATGTAGCAACGACTGGCTCGTGCGACAGGAACTAAAAGTTGAGGATATCAAAAAGACAAACAAAAAAGCCCTGGATATTTTGATGAAAGGGATCACCTCACTGGGTTTTAAGCTGCCTGATAATCAGCCATCAGAAAGAGATATTGAGGAGCTGCTCGAAAACATCTTTGCCGACATTGTTGAACTGAACTACATGACAAAGGCTCACCACCTGGAAGTGGTAAAAATCATCAACAGCCTGCTTAGAAAATACAAGCGCGAGCTGGAAAAGATTAAGGGTTCTGTTGATTATGATCCCATTAATTACCTGCTCCTGCATGGTAAGTTCCTCAATAATGAGAAAGAGAGTTTTGAAGCCATCAGTGATTTGCTGGAAGAAGCCAAACACCTCCCCAATTTCAAACTACTGAATGTGCATGCAACTACCTATAAAAATGCGGGTGCTTCACTGGTGGAAGAATTGGCTTTTGCCCTTGCTCATGGAAACGAATACCTGAAACGAACAACCGAAGAGGGACACAGCATTAATGAAATAGCCCCCAGGATTAAATTCAATTTTGGTGTGGGCAGCAACTACTTCATGGAGATCGCCAAAATAAGGGCAGCCCGCATGTTATGGGCGCATATCGTTAATGCATACGGACCGGAACACCCGGATGTAACCAAAATGTTTTTGCATGCCGAAACCACCGACTGGAACAAAACCCTTTACGACAACTATGTCAATATGTTGCGCACCACCACCGAAGCCATGTCGGCCAGCATTGCCGGAGTTGATTCGCTTACTGTTAAAGGTTTTAACAGTATTTATGAAGATACCACGGATTTTTCAGAAAGGATTGCACGCAACCAGCAACTAATCCTGAAAGAAGAATCCTATTTCGATAAAGTGGTGGATCCGGCTGCAGGCTCCTATTACATCGAAAACCTCACAAAATCCATTGCTGATGAAGCCTGGAAAATTTTCCTTGCCATCGACGAAAAGGGTGGATACCTGCAAAGCCTGAAAGATGGATTTGTGCAGGAAAGAATTAAACAATCGGTTCAGGAAAAGGAAATGGCCATTGCTACGCGTAAGATCAGCATTCTGGGTACCAACCAGTATCCGGGATATGACGAAAAGATAGAGAACGAAATGGATGAAGCTTTTTTCGAGGCCCTGGATCTTACTGAACAAGATGCTATCATCGAAAGCCTGAAACCTTACCGTGCTTCGCAATCCTTTGAAAAAACCAGGTATGCAACGGATAAGTTCGCCATGGAAAACAAGCGGCCTTCCGTATTTCTCCTGACTTATGGCAATCTTGCCATGCGCAGGGCACGCGCACAGTTCTCAGGTAACTTTTTTGCCTGTGCCGGTTTTCAGATCATCGACAACAATGGTTTCAAAACAGCAGAAGAAGGCGTTAAAGCTGCCAAAGATGCAAATGCTGATATCATCGTTCTTTGCAGCTCCGACGAGGAATATGAACAAGTGGCCCCTGCAGCTAAAAAATTGATCGGAAATGATGCCATCCTGGTGGTGGCAGGCTATCCAAAAAACATCCTGGATACGCTCAAGGCAAAAGGTATCGAAAACTTCATACACATCAAATCGGATGTATTGGAAACTTTATCAAAATTTCAAAAACAATTGAAAATAATATAGGGCAGAAAAGAAGACTTGAAAAAATCAGATTATGAAGCCGAATTTTAAAAATATAGATATCAGTCGTTCACCCAAAACATCTCAGTCAGCCGCTGAATGGGAAAAAGAGAACAAGATTTCATCCGATTGGAAAACCCCATCGATGATCAGCGTAAAACCGGTTTATTCAAAAGAAGACCTGAAAGAAATGGAACACCTGGAGTATGCCGCAGGACTGGCGCCCTATCTCCGGGGGCCCTATTCCACCATGTATGTCACCCGTCCGTGGACCATCCGGCAATATGCCGGTTTCTCCACAGCAGAAGAATCCAATGCCTTTTACCGTCGCAATCTGGCAGCAGGCCAAAAAGGCTTGTCTGTTGCTTTTGACCTGGCCACACACCGCGGCTATGATTCGGATCACGAACGGGTGGTGGGTGATGTTGGAAAAGCAGGTGTTGCCATCGATTCCATTCTGGATATGAAGGTGCTTTTCAATGAGATCCCCCTGAATAAAATGTCGGTTTCCATGACCATGAACGGAGCCGTATTACCGGTGATGGCATTTTATATCGTGGCCGGTATAGAGCAGGGTGCGAAACTGGAAGAGTTGAGCGGCACCATACAAAATGACATTCTCAAAGAGTTCATGGTGAGAAACACATACATTTATCCTCCATTGCCGTCCATGCGCATCATTGCGGATATTTTCCGCTTCACTTCAGAAAAGATGCCCAGATTCAATTCCATCAGCGTGAGTGGTTACCATATGCAGGAAGCCGGTGCCACCGCCGACATCGAACTGGCTTACACCCTGGCAGACGGACTGGAATACCTCAGAACCGGCGTTAATTCAGGCCTGGATATTGATTCCTTTGCACCCCGTATTTCATTTTTCTGGGCCATCGGCATGAACCATTTCATGGAGATTGCCAAGATGAGGGCCGGAAGGATGATTTGGGCAAAATTGGTAAAGGAATTCAATCCGAAAAACCCCAAGTCGATGGCCCTGAGAACGCACTGCCAGACTTCGGGGTGGAGCCTCACGGAACAAGATCCTTTCAACAATGTTGCCCGTACCTGTATTGAAGCCATGGGGGCAGCATTGGGGCATACCCAGTCGCTGCATACCAATGCCCTGGATGAAGCCATTGCTTTACCAACGGATTTCTCTGCCAGGATCGCCAGAAACACCCAGATTTATTTGCAGGAAGAAACAGAGATTTGCAGGCAGGTGGATCCCTGGGCCGGTTCTTATTATGTGGAATACCTGACTCACCAGATCGCTCAGCGCGCCTGGGAACACATCCAGGAAATCGAAAAGCTGGGGGGTATGGCAAAAGCCATCGAAACCGGTCTTCCCAAAATGAGGATAGAAGAAGCTTCCGCAAGGAAACAGGCCCGCATCGATTCCAACAAGGATACCATCGTGGGCATCAACAAATACCGCCTCGAAAAAGAAGATCCTATTGAGACCCTGGAAGTTGACAATCCCGCTGTCCGGCAGTCGCAGATCAAAAGACTGGAGAAGCTGAAAACCGAAAGGAACAATGAAGAAGTGCAGCAAGCCCTGGATGCCATTACAGAGGCCTGCAGGACCGGGGAAGGCAATCTGCTGGAGCTTTCCATAGAGGCAGCAAAAAAACGTGCTTCATTGGGAGAAATTTCGTATGCTTGTGAAAAAGTTTTCGGAAGATACAAAGCAGTTATCAGAAGTATATCAGGCGTGTATTCATCAGAATCAAAAGACAACGAAACCTTTCAGAAAGCTGTGGAACTGGCCGACAAATTCGCAGAGCTGGAAGGCCGCAGGCCCCGTATCATGGTGGCCAAAATGGGACAGGATGGTCACGACCGCGGAGAAAAAGTGGTAGCCACCGGCTTTGCCGACATCGGCTTTGACGTGGATATCGGTCCTTTGTTCCAAACCCCTGCAGAAGCAGCCCGGCAGGCCGTGGAAAATGATGTGCACATACTGGGTGTATCAAGCCTTGCCGCCGGGCATAAAACCCTCGTCCCCCAGGTAATCGAAGAACTGAAAAAGCTGGGCAGGGAAGATATCATGGTGATCGTGGGCGGCGTAATCCCCCACCAGGATTATGACTTCCTGTATCAAGCCGGAGCACTGGCAATATTCGGTCCCGGAACGGTGATCCCGGAAGCGGGTGTGAAGTTGCTGGAGATCCTGATTGAAGCAAGGGAGGAGTAGGCAGTTGGCAGGAGCAGGAGCAGACAGGATGAAGCTTCCAGTTCAAAAGAAAAGAAAAGAAAAGAAAGAAGACGAGCAACCCTTCTTCTGCAGTCAATAATCCGAAATCCGAAACCCGGAATCTGAAATCTGAAATCTGAAATCTGAAATCTGAAATCTGCAATCAAATCCAATTCAAAATTCACCATATATAATAAGTCTGCAATGAACTACCCCGAGGCAAGCCTGCGTGGTATCATTATGAAACATTCATTTGATTCGCCCCAAGGGGCGGGGAATATTACCCACGAGATCCCTCGACAAGCTCGGGATCAGTTCGACTTTGCTTTTTCAGTTCGCTATCGCTCCTAAAAAATCAGTCTCACTGATTTAAACAGTTATTAAGGCAATTTAAAATGATTATATATCCACCAAACAAAATATATTCATATCTTTGTGTTAAATTTTTAACATACGAGTGAAGCTGGATAATAAAATACGGAAATACCTGTCGGTGGTGATTGCAGCAACCGTGCTCTGGATTTTCCTGGGCTCGCTGATCAATTTCCACCAGCACCGTATTTGGGGCAAACAGCTCATCGAAGAAGCCGCGCCGGTGATCAAACCCAAAGACAAGCAAACACTCTCCTTACAGTTTGCAAAAGTCACCGATAAACAGGAAAAACACAGCTACTTTCATTCCTTCATTTTTGTAGCTTTCCTGCTGTCGATCATCGGCTATTTACTCAGCTGGAGAAAAACCTATTTCCCGGCTTTTGTGCAGACCCTGAAGATCTCTGAATTTCCCAGTTATGAGAAACTCAGGGGCCCGCCAAGCCTTTAATTCCCGGAAGTAATTCCTTACACATTTCTTATTTGCATACTGATAAAGTTATGCAATCCAATTATTGTATTAAAATCAATCAATTAAAACTATAGATCATGAATAGAAAATTACATTTAACAATCGCAGGGATATTCTTGCTGGCTTTCAGCACTGTTGGATTATCCCAGGAAACAGATTCAATCACAATGGGTGGCAGTTACGCCAACGATATATTTTACAGCTTTGAGAACGGTGAGGTAAAAAGCGAAGCAAGGGCAAACTGGGATATTGCTTTCAATACCACCATTTTCAGCTCAAGTATCATTATCAATGAAGGAAGCGGTGCTGAGCTCTGGGCTTATCCCAATGGAGATACCACTGCCTGGAATAACATTGACACCGCCGGCCTGCATACCTGGCCCAGTCTTTACAATTCCGAAGAAAGTTGGGAAGAAGGTGCTTTCAATGCAAATGCCAGCGGACACCCTGATTATGGCTGGGGAATATATAATCCTATCACCCATAACCTTACGGGAGATTCATTGTTCATCATCAAACTGCTTTCCGGTGAATATAAGAAGCTCTGGATCGTAAAGAAATATTCGGGCCTGAACATTTATGTCTTCCGCTTTGGCAATCTTGATAACAGTGCTGAAGTTGAAAAAGAATACGACCTGATGCCTTACATGGGAAAGAATTTCATTTATTATTCCTTTGCGGATGATGCACTGATCGATCGTGAACCTGCAAAAGAAACCTGGGATATCCTTTGGACAAAATATGTTGCCGTTCAGCCACAGGGCGGGGTTTATCCTGTAACGGGCATCCTTAGCAACATCAATGTAGCCAGCAATGAGTTTCACCCGGTACCGCTTGACTATACCGACTGGCTTGCCGCTCCCCTTGACAGTATCAAATCAGGGATTGGCTTCGACTGGAAAAAAATTAACATGACAACCTTCCAGTACGAGATCGTTGATTCAATGGTGTTCTTTGTGAAGGATGTGAATGCAAACATATTCAAACTCTACTTCCATTCCTTTGAAATAGGAACCGGAAAAACTGTTTTTGAAAAGGAAGTGATCTCCGTTTCGGATGTTGATAAAAACTTTGCTGCTGCTGAGCTTGAGGTTTTTCCCAATCCGGCCAGTGAAGTGGTGAATATCCGTTTGCAGGATACTGAGGGGAAAAGCCAGATCAGGATCTATGACATCACAGGCAAGATAATGATCAGCCAAACTATCAACACCACAGCCGGACAGTCAGTTACGGTGAATGTTGATGAACTGAAACAGGGTCTTTATCTGATGATCATCGAAACAGGCAATACAAAGCAAAGCCGCAAACTCATGATCAGAAATTAGAGAATTAAATGAACAACAGAATAACAATATTGGCATTGATCAGCTTGCTGGCCGGATTCACAGCTTTCGGCCAGCAGGCTGTTATTTCCGTTGTTGATGGAAAAACGGGAAAAGCAGTTTCCTATGCTCATGTCAGTTTCGACCCGGTGGACGATGGGGAGGTTATCAAGGCCATCACAAATGAGCAGGGTGTTGTTGAGAACAAAGCAAGCGCTCCTTCCACGATGGGAATAAGTTTTGTAGGCTATGAAACCAGCTTTACGCAGGTAGAACCCGGTAAAAACTATACCATCCGGTTAAAGCCCACTATCCTGGCTATAGATGAGATTGTGGTAACCGCACAATTCACCCCGGAACGGGCCGACAAATCCATTTACAAGGTCAAAGTAATCAATCAGCAAAGCATTCAAAATAAAGCCGCTAATAGCCTTGACCAATTGATGGAAAACGAATTGAATATCCGGGTATCCCGGGATGGAGTGCTGGGATCCGGAATGAGCCTGAACGGGCTGTCTGGCGAGCACCTGAAGTTTCTTGTAGATGGGGTTCCGGTAATCGGCCGTCTTAATGGCAACATCGATATCAGCCAGCTCAATGTCTACAACATCGATCATATCGAATTCGTGGAGGGCCCCATGTCGGTGATCTATGGCAGCAACGCCATGGCCGGTGTGGTAAATCTGATTACAAACGAAAACCAGAATTACAAAAGCTATACAAACCTTCATGGATATTACGAATCCGTTGGTGAGTATAATTTTAACGGGACCACCTCCCTGCGTTACAATGATCATATTTTCCAGCTCTCAGGGGGCCGCGATTTCTTCGGTGGATATTCGGAAACCGATAACGGCCGCTCAAAGATGTGGAAACCGAAAAGAGCCTATTTCGTTGATGGTTCATATATTTATGATAGGGAAAAACTGAAAATCAAATACAAAACCTCCTTTTATGATGAATTGCTGCTGAGCAAGGGAAACCTCAGGAAACCCTATTTTGAAACAGCCTTTGACAGTTATTTTTATACAAAGAGATTTTCCAATAAACTGGATGCCAGCATTGAATTGCCAGCCAGCCGTTACCTGCACCTGCTAACAGCCTATTCCATATTCAATCGCGAAACAAAGAATTATTTTGTTGATCTGACCAAACTGGAAAAGAATTTGCGGGAGGCAGATACCACCCGCTTCCGTTCAGCCATGTTCAGGGGTACTTTTAGCAAGAGTAACGAAAGCCGGTTTAATTACCAGCTGGGCATCGACCTGAACCTGGATTACGGTTCGGGTGAAAAAATTGACGGCGGATCCAAAGAGATCGGAGATTATGCCGCATTCCTGAGCATAAAATACAAACCACTCGGCAAACTGACCCTGCAACCCGGCATCAGGGTGATCTACAATACCAATTATGATGCGCCCCTGGTTTATTCAATCAATGCAAAATATGACTTTTATGAACGGCTCAGCTGGCGCGGATCGTTTGCAAGAGGATTCAGGGCGCCTCACTTAAGGAGCTTTACCTTGACTTCGTTGATGTTAATCATAAAATTTATGGCAATGAAAACCTGAAAGCTGAAAGCTCATACAACATCAACAGTTCATTGTTGTATCATGCCGACCGTGAATTTCATGTTTATGAAGCGGAGTTGAGCTATTTCTATAATTATATCGAAAACAGCATTGACCTGGTTATCCGGGAGGATCTTGCCGGCAACGACCCTGCCAATGCAGTTCCTCCGTATACTTACCTCAACCTGAATAAATATGCAACCACCGGCTTCGGGCTAAGCCTGAATTACCGCTTCTACCCCAACCTGAATGTTAAGGGTGGCCTAAGCCTGACCAACAGCAGCATTTCACATGAAAATGTCTCTGACCAGCAGGCCAGCAGCACAGATTATAACCTTAGCCTGAACTATAAATGGATCCGGCATGATGTGAATGTTTCTCTTTTCTACAAATACAATGGCAAGCTGCCCATTTTCAGCGTGGATGCCAATGATGAAGTGGCACTTTCCTATAAGAAAAATTACCAGAACATGGACCTTACGATTGGTAAATCCATGCTTGAAAACAGCCTGTATATCAGTACCGGTCTCAAAAACATTTTTGATAATAAAAGAATACCATACACCGGGAACACGGGTGGAGGAGTTCATTCCGGCGGAGACGGATCATCACTGGTCGGATACGGAAGAACGTTTTTCTTTTCTGCTTCCTACACCATAAAATATTTACGATAATGAAGAATGCACTTTACTTAGTGATTATACTCCTGAGCCTTACTTCCTGTTTTAAGGAAGATGAAAGGGTTCAGCCTCACGACCCGGGCAATGTGGAAGTGGCCCAGGTCGAAATGACCAAGAATTATAAATACCAGGCTTATTTCGACCTGGAATCAGGCAGTGTGATAGCGCAAAACCTGCGTACCGACTGGGACCTTGGGTTTGAAACTTCCGATACCGGCTGGCATGTGATCCTGAATACGGGGAATTTCATGTGGGCCGGGAACACAGGCCTAACGGATTTTTCACAAAATATTGACACCACCGGCCTGGTGTGGAAGTTTGATAAATCCGATGGGAACCCGGATTCAACAGCTATTAAAAGATGGTTTGAAACTACGAATAATGACACCAGCTATACCAAGCATGTTTATGCGATCAACCAGGGGTATACACCTTCAGGGAACCTCAGGGGTGTGAAAAAGATCGTTTTCCGGAAAGTGGATAAAGATCATTACGAAATTGCCTGGGGCGAAGTGGATGCGGTCGAGCCCACCTTATACACGATCAGTAAAGACAGCAGCCGGAATTATGTTTTTTTCTCCTTTGAGGATGGAGAACAAAAAAATCTGGAGCCCGATAAGCGGGACTGGGACCTTTGGTTTACACAATACACAACCATATTACTCACAAATGAAGGAAACCCATACCCCTACCTGGTCACCGGAACCCTGATCAACCAATACCAGCAAACCCGGGTTGCTGAAGACAGCATTTTAAGTTTCCAGTTGCTGGATTATCAGACTGCACAGGAAATGCAGTATTCAAACAAGCTGGATGTGATCGGTTACGACTGGAAATCCGTGGTTGGCGATGTACAATCAGGGAATGTGAGTTATATCGTGCGGGAAAACCTGCATTATATCATCCATACCCAGGAAGATCTCTATTATAAATTAAGATTCGTGGATTTTTATAATGACCTGGGGGATAAAGGTTATCCCAGGTTTGAGTTTCAGCGGTTATAGGCCTTCACCAAAAGGAATGAACTACCCCGAGGCAAGCCTGCGGGGTATCATTATGAAACATTCATTTGATTCGCCCCAAGGGGCGGGGAATATTACCCACGAGATCCCTCGACAAGCTCGGGATCAGTTCGACTTTGCTTTTTCAGTTCGCTATCGCTCCTGAAAAAATCAGTCTCACTGATTTAATCACTGTTTTATTTGTTTGTTTGGCCCCCTTTGCGCTGCGTGAGGGGGGCTTTTTATTTTGCCCTTTTAGGGCGCGGCAAAGGTTATTGCAAATGTTCACAGGGCATCGCCCTGTGCGCCAAACGCCAGCGGATTGCGGGCCCCCAAAAAGGGTCAATATAATTACAACACCCTGAATCAACTAATCCCCTCGCGGATCCTTCCTGATCGGCAACTTGGCCATCTTTTCCACTTCGATGGTGGCATAAGCAAACTCCTCAACAACCTTGCCTTTGATCAGGTAAACCCCGAATCCCTGGAAAGGATACCGCAACAATGACCGGGAAAAATGCGTGCAATCAAAAAATCCTCCCCCTGATCCACGAAAGTGCCAAAGGCCATCCACTCTTTTTTTACCGTGATTACTTTTTTGAGTGTTACCAGCAATCCTACCATGCGTACACTTTTCCCGAGATGTTCTATCAGGTCATTGGCACCCGCTTCCCCTCTGAAACTTGTTTCCAGCAGATCGAAATAACTCATGCTGACCGGGAAACCCAGGTACTCAATCTCATCATAAGCATCTTCAACTTTGTTATACTCCAGCCGGGGCAACTTAAATCTGCGTGCCGGGGAAAAAAAGAGTTCATGATCTCCTGCCCGCCTCCTGCCCTTGTTCAGCATCATATGAGCCTCCCAGAGAAGATGTGCTTTCTCTTTACGGGTAAAGGCAAAAGCTCCTGTCCGGATAAGGATCACCAGCTGTTCAACACCGGTAGGCACCCTTTTCACAAAATCCTCAAGATCGCTGAAGGCTCCCCGGAGCTTTCTTTCTTCCGGTATTTGTTTCCCAATCTTGTTTTCCAGTTCCGCAATATGGATGAAGCCGATATAAATGTCCCGGTCAATGATGCGGGTTTTAAAATTGCTGTGATTTACGCATGGAAGCTTAATGTTTGCCCCCTGTCGCCTGGCTTCATTAAAATATACCCATGAACGATAAAATCCCCCAAAATTATTAATCACGGAAGTCATGAATTCCAGGGGATAGTGTGCCTTCAGGTAAAGGCTCTGAAAACTTTCCACGGCATAAGAGGCAGAATGGGCTTTGGAAAAAGAATATCCCGCAAAGGATTCTATCTGGCGCCAGATCTCTTTGGTTATTTCTTCCGGTCTTCCCATTTCGCGACTGTAAGCAAAGAAGCGCTCCACAATGCGCTGAAACTCCTTTTTATTCCGGTATTTGCCGCTCATGGCCCGACGCAGGATGTCGGCATCGGCCAGGTCGAGGCCGGCAAAATGATGGCACACCTTGATCACATCTTCCTGGAATACCATCACACCATAGGTTTCTTTCAACTGCTCTTCCATCACCGGATGCAAATACTCAAAACCATCCGGGTGATGAAAACGCTGTATGTATTCCCGCATCATGCCTGATTTGGCCACCCCGGGACGGATGATGGAACTGGCCGCTACCAGACTGATGTAATTATCACACTTCAATTTGCGCAGAAGTCCCCGCATGGCGGGACTTTCAATATAAAAACAACCGTTGGTCTCTGCCATTTTCAACTGGGCTTGTACCCGGGCGTCGGTTTTGAATTGCTTAATCCGGTGAACATCCACCTCCTCCCCCTGTTTTCCCGGATGATCTCGACCGCTTCGTTGATATGACCAATGCCGCGCTGGCTCAGAATATCGAGTTTTTCAAATCCGATGTCCTCGGCCACGTACATATCCCATTGAACGGTAGGCAATCCTTTGGGTGGCAGGTCGAGGGCCGAATAATAATTGATGGGCTTTTCGGATATCAGCACCCCCCCGGCATGGATGCTCCGGATATTGGGAAAGTCAAGCATCATTTCCGCAAAAGAATGAATGGTCCGGGTGATCTCATTGTCATTGATATGTTTGTGGGGCTCATTGGCCAGATCGTCAATCTCGGCCCTGGGCAATCCATAAACCTTGCCCAGTTCCCGGTAAATTGATTTTCCCTTAAAAGTGGTAATCGTTCCAAGCAATGCCGCATGCTCCCGGCTGAACTTCTTAAAAATATAATCATGTACCCGGTCGCGGTCTTTCCATGAGTAATCAATATCAAAATCCGGCGGACTGCTGCGATGGGGGTTGAGGAAACGTTCAAAATAAAGATCCAGTTCTATGGGGTCCACATCAGTGATCTTCAGGCAGTATGCCACAATGCTGTTGGCCCCGCTGCCCCTACCGACATGATAGATACCCTGCGACATCGACCAGGAAATGATATCCCAGGTGATCAGGAAATAAGCCGAGAATCCCAGCTTATCAATGATAGCGAGTTCGTGCTTAACTCGACGCAAGGCCTCCCCGTGGTTTTCTCCATAGCGGTATTGCAGTCCTTCCATACTCATTCTTTCAAGCAGGAGTTTATCCTCGTAGCGGCTGCCGGTATATGTAGCTTTATTTTTAATGGATTTGTAATCGAAATCAATTCCTGCATTCCCGATAAGACCTTCTGCATTCCTGATCAGGCCGGGATGATCCCGGAAAGCTTCATATAAGCGGTCCCTGCTGATGAAATGTTCGTCCTCCGGCGCCACTTGTTCCGGCTTCAATTTCGTGATCAGGGTATTATGATTGATGGCACGCAGGTTACGGTGAAGTTGATAGGCCTTCCGGTCTTCAAAACTCAAAGTCTGCATGGCCAGCAATTTGTGATCCGCTTTCCTGAATCCCGGCTGGTAGATCCGGCTTATCTGCCTGGGTGCAATTCCCAGATACTCATTCTCAGCCAGCTCTTCTGCATTTTTGCTGCCCAGCGGGTAAATGATGCTTGCATTTTCGAATGAAGGGCAAAGTGTTCCCAGCTTTTTCCGGGCCAGGTTATGATAAGAAAGGTATTCATTCAGTTCCTGAAATCCCTGGTTGTTCCGGGCAATCCCGGTAAACAACTGGCGGTCGCCATCGCGAAATTCAATCCCGGCCATGGCTTTGAGGCCTTTTTCTTTGCATTCCTTAACAAAATCCAGGGTGCCGGTGGAGTTGTTGATGTCGGCCAATACAAGTGTATCAAAACCATTCTGCCGGGCCCCTTCAACCACTCGTTCAATAGAAAGGGTACCATAACGCAAACTGTAATATGAATGTGCCTTTAAGAGCATCGATATACCACAATGGCTTTGATTAGTTTTTAAGCAAACTGTGTTTAATTAAGATAAGGCATTTTCTTATCATAATCAAATTTCAATTACAAGCTGTTTGGTTTTGATTCCAGGAAAATTTTTGCTAGATTTGTTAGTAACCAAATTATTCATAAGATGAAAATACAACCCAAGTCCAGCTTTGCCTTGCTGGCAATACTGATCCTGATCAGTTCTTTCACGCTTGTGAGCGAGATCGACAAACGTTTTGGAAGCCTCAAATACAAAGACTTTGAAACACCCAAATATTGCGGTGCATCCTGTCATGTGCAATTTTACCAGCAATGGGACCAGGCCATGATGTCAAAAGCTTACACCCATGCCTGGGATGAAATTGAATATTTCAAGCTGGCAGTGGCCCATTCAGAAAATGATCCCGATTTCGAAGGGGTGGATGACGGATGCAATGGCTGCCACACCCCCATGGCCTACCTGGCCGGGGATGTACCTCCGCCAAGACCCGAAGAAGGCAGCCGCGCCAACGAAAGTGTTTCCTGCGATGTTTGCCATACCATTACGGGATTTGAAGGAGATATCCCCTTTAATTTCAATTATACGGTAGATCCGGGACAGACAAAATACAGCTCCCGCAAAGGGGACAAAGCATCTCCCAGCCACGAGATCAAAGTTAGTGAGATCCATTCAAAGTCAGAGTTTTGCGGAATATGTCATAACGAAAAAAGTCCCTTCGATGTATGGGTGAAGTCCACACACCTGGAATGGAAAGAAGGCCCTTATGCCGAAGAAGGTGTTCAATGTCAGGATTGCCACATGCCAAAAGCAAAATTCAAAACGGCCGAGATGGGAACAGAATACGACAATACCCGCCTGCACTTATTCCATGGGGCACACAGTCCCACAAAAATCGCAGGGGTGGTTGAACTCAGGATGAACCCCGATATCAGGGAAATTGTTCCGGGTGAGCCGGTGGTTTTAACCCTCGCTCTGTTCAACCAAAAAACCGGTCATAAATTCCCCACGGGCTCGGTCGAGGACCGCATACTCTGGGTCCATGTGGAAGCCGAAGATGCCAAGGGAAATATCTTTCACCTGCCGGTGGATAAAAAAGGTTTTAAAGGCGAAGAATATACCATTGCAAGCGATGTGCTGGCATACCAGGATATGTCTGTGCCACTCCAGAAACCCGAATTCAAGGGTGTGAGGAGAGAAGATGTTCCGGTGGGGGATCGTATTTTCAGAATGCCCTATTTCGATCCGCTGGGCCGCATGACCATCATGCAATGGAATACCGATTCGCTGGGGGTGGATTACCGCATCGGCCCGCGGGAAACCAAAATCGAAACCTACACCTTTACCCCGCCTTTTGAAGTGGCACCGGGAAAAATGAAAGTCAGGGCCATCCTGAACTACAGACTGCTTGTAAAACCGGTGGCTGAATTGCTGGGCGTTCCCGAATCAGAATATGCCATCCATGAGATCAACCGAACAGAAACCGAAATTGAAATATTGCCCTAATTCAGGAGGATTTAATGATGAAAAAGACATTACATTTTGTATCCGTTTTAGTATTAACATTATTGATAACAGATGCCGTTCAGGCCATTCCTGCTTTTGCCAGGAAATACCGCATGAGTTGCACTACATGCCATAACCCCATTCCACGACTGAAAGCCTATGGCGATAGTTTTGCCGGGAACGGCTTTCAACTGGAGGACCAGGAGGCCCCGCGCTACACCGTAGAAACCGGCGACAATCTGCTTTCCCTTATCAGGGATTTTCCACTGGCAATCAGGCTGGATGGATATATGAACATCGAACACAGGAAGAACCAGAAAGAGGAGACGGTAACCGATTTCAGAACACCCTTTCTGCTCAAATTGTTGTCGGGGGGATCACTTTCAAATCACCTGGCCTATTATTTTTATTTTTACATGGATGAAAGGGGCAAGGTCGCCGGGGTAGAAGATGCCTTCCTCATGTACAACAATCTTTTCAACATCGACCTGGATATTTACCTGGGGCAGTTCCAGGTGTCGGATCCCCTCTTTAAAAGAGAATTGCGACTGACACTGGAAGATTATCATATTTATACGGTTACGCCCGGCATCTCAAAAATCAACCTCAAATATGAAAAAGGGATGATGGTTTCCCTGGGAACCAATTTCGGCATGACCCTGGTCGGAGAGGTCCTGAACGGGGACGGGATTGGTGAAGCCGATGAACGATGGCAGTTCGACCAGGACAAATACAAAAACCTGATGGGGCGGGTTTCACAAGACCTCACAGATTTTCTGCGAATCGGGGCATTTACTTATTTTGGCAACGAAGCCATTCATTTCAAAGATCTTTATATTAATTCCGAAAAGATTGCCAGCTATGAAGGGAAGAATGAAGCCCTGCTCTGGGGACCGGATATGAGCATTGCACTGAATAATCAGGTCGAAGTGAACCTGCAATATATCAAACGAACCGACAGCAGGATCATTAATATGAATGCAGACGGGGAATATGAACTTTATAAGGATGTTGAAACACAGGGCGGTTTCGGAGAGATCATTTACACACCGGGCGGAGATAAAAGCCGCTGGTATTTCGTGGGTTTATACAACTGGACAGATTCTGACCTGGATGAGCTGGACTACCAGTCTGCTTCCATACAGGCAGGATACCTGCTCAGAAGGAATGTACGGCTCGTTTCTGAATACACCTACAACTTTTCCCGCGAAAATGATGAATGGTGGCGCGGCAGCCTGGGATTTGTTGCTGCATTTTAAGTTTTGGCTTTTGGCTTTTGGCTTTTGGCTTTTGGCTTTTGGCTTTTGGCTTTTGGCTTTTGGCAATTGGCTTTTGGCTTCGCTGGCGAGTGTTTGCAACGCTTGCCTGATCTGATCTATAAGAATTTGGTATAGCTAAAAAACTGCCTCAAACCAAAGATCCATCCATTTATTCCTTCCTCGTTTCTTTTCTTTATTCTACCTTTATATCACAATCTTTGCTCATGAAATATACAATCCTGGTACTCAGTATGATTTTACTCTGTCAGCTTTCGCGGGCACAGGAAATGATCGTGGATCTGAATACTGCTGAAAGGCTTGAAACAGACTTCGAAATCGTTCAGTTGATCGACAAGCGGCCTGAAAAAGGAAAAGTCCGGCTTTACTCCGGGGATCAGTATCTTGCTTTCAAACTGGGCTTTGTTAATGAGATCGGCTCCTTTTTCAATCAATACCTTGAATTCCCGGCTGATGCCATGCCGGTGATCATCAGCATCAATAAACTAACTGCAGGGGACGAAAACAGCAGGGGTACTGTAAGCTGTGAAGCAGCCTTTTTTATCAGGAACGGCGACATGCTCATCATGCTGGGGGAATATACCAGCGAAAATTACCTGAATGAGCGCAGTACAAATGCTTATACAACTGCCATTGAGGAATGCCTGATGAGCCTGGCAGGGGCTTTCGATCAGTCTGATTGGCGACAGCACTCTATGGTGGCCTTCATGCAAAAAAAAGCCCTGGAGGAGCAGAAGCAGGCGAAGGTTTCTGATAATTCGGTCAGAGCGGAAAAGCTGAGTTCAAAAAGCTCAGCCAGGAATAATCCCATCGAAACATCACAGAAAAGCCGTTTGAGCATTGTCGGGGGCTATTCCTACAGATTTGGAAATATCCCGGCAGGAACCGAAGATGACTGGGAGAAATATCTGGAAGGACTGAATCACGGATTCAACATCGGACTGCGCTATGTGTATTATTTTTCGCAGGAATATGGCCTGGGCTTAGTTACTAATTTTATGTTCCTCCAGAATACTTATCAGGATCTGGAGCAGGAGGTTGACACCAATGTTTATGAAACCCACGACTGGACCGAAAAGCTAAGCATTGGCTACCTGGGCCCCGCACTTTTTGCCAGGAAGGCCATTTTAAATGACAGGATCAGGATACACGGCTTTTTCAGCCTGGGTTATATGTATTACCAGGACGACCTGCGCTGGGACAGGAACTTAACCCTCACAGGCAGTACCATTGGATTTGGCGTTGGCCTGCTTGCCGAAACCAGGATCAAAAATAATTTCTTTGTCAATCTGGGTTTCAGCTACCTGAACGGAAAATTAAACTCCATTGATGACGGCAGTTTCCGGTATTACTTTTACGAAAGTGAAAATATCAGCCACCTCGACATCAATGCCGGCTTTTCATTCAAGTTTTAATAACTCAGAACCCGCTCAGATCCATGGTAACCGTTGGGATCAGGAGCAGAAAGCCCAGAATGATCAGGACGATCATCAGGGGTGTGATCCAGCGCACCCACTTTTCGTAAGGGATCCTGGCCACGCCAAGCACGGCAATCAAAACCCCCGAAGTAGGAGTGATCATGTTGGTGAAACCGTCGCCAAACTGGAAAGCCATCACCGTGGCCTGCCGGGAAATCCCAATAAGATCTGAAAAGGGTGCCATGATCGGCATGGTGATAGCAGCTTTTGCCGAACCTGATGGGATGATGATGTTGATGATGGATTGTATTACATACATGATCCCTACTGAAGCTATATTTCCCAGATTGTTCATGGATTTTGAAAGACCGTACAAGATGGTATCGATCACCTGCCCGTCCTCCAGGATCACAATGATACCGCCGGCCAGCCCTACGATCACTGCAGCGGATAAAATATCCTTAACTCCATCCAGAAATAAAGCGGTGATCCTATCAGGATTGTAATTCATGGCGACCCCGGCCATGAACCCCATGGCAAAGAAAAGGGTGGCGATCTTCATGATATACCACCCGTAACCCATCACCCCGACGATCAGAAAATAGATGGTGTATAACAAGAGGCTCAATACAAAAAAATGAATGGATTTCCTGAGCGTTAGAATTCCCGTGATGCCAAATAAAATGGCAGAGATGGGGATCATGGGTGCGCTGGCAGATGAGTTCCCCACCTTCATCTCGGTTGTGGGATAAATCAAAGAAAACGCAATCAGTACGGCCAGGATGATCCCGTATGTGATCCAGCCGGAGGCCGGTGTGTGGTAATGAATGGATTCAATATCTTTGTCGCCTCTTTCCCGCCAGTATTTATCTTCTTCATAAACCGGTGATCTCTCCGGATTTTTCTTCACCCTGGAGGCATACCTTAAAACAAACACCAAACCCACGATGTTAATGATGATCCAGCAAATCAAACGGTATTCTATCCCTGAGAAAAGGGGTAGTTCTGCGATGCTCTGTGCAATACCAATGGTAAAAGGATTCAGGATGGCCCCGGCAAAACCCAGTCCGGCCGCCACAAACACCATGGCCACCCCTGTAATGGAATCATATCCCATCGAAATGGCCAAAGGAACCAGGATGATAATAAAGGCAATGGTCTCCTCACTCATGCCAAAAATGGCCCCGAAAGCACTGAACATTAACATAATGAGAATGATCAGGATATTCTCCACCCCGACTTTTCTCAACAAGCGATTTTTTTCCAGTTTTTTGGTAAGCTTCAGAAATGAAAAAATACCCACATCAATCGCCTTGCTCTCGTTCATGATCCAGAAAGCTCCTCCAATCATCAGAATAAAAACAATGATGCCGGCCTGCCGCACAAAACCTTTGAACAGAGCTCCGAAAACCTCCCAGGTCTGCGGCTGGCTTTGTATATACTGAAACTCCAGTTCCGTTTTTACCGTTCCGTCGGGCGTAACAATTTCCTTCTTAACATAGTCACCGCCGGGGATAAACCAGGTCATGACCGCAGCAATGATGATGATGTAAAAAATGATCACATAAGTATGCGGGATTTTTCCTTTCTTCAGCATATTAATTATATTTTGGAGGGACGAAATTAGGAAAAATCCCGTTTATTCATTGAATAGAAAGATTTTAAACTATGATATTCATCGTGGGTGTCGGAGGTCCCAGGTCGGAACAAAAAAGAGACAACTTCAAGACTTTCTGCCCGAATTGCAGGAACGAAGATTTCTGGATACGCGAAAAACAGGTGCAGAGCCTGACCCTTTTCTTCCTCCCGGTATTTCCGGTCAAAACCGATTACGTTTACTTTTGTCCCGTTTGCCATTACGGCAACAAGATCAATAAAGAGGATTTCGAACGAGGCTGAGGACGGAGGACGGAAGACGGCAGTCTTAGGTACTCCTTGGTTGGAAAGGCTTGGAGTTGGTTATTGGTCATTGGTCACTGGTCATTGGTCATTGGTCACTGGTCATTGGTCATTGGTCACTGGTCATTGGTCACTGGTTATTGGATGTTGGGTTTCGGATTCCGGATTCCGAATTGCACTTCTCACCACTCACCACTCACCACTCACAACTCACACTCACCACTCACCACTACACTCACAACTCACAACTCACAACTCACCACCTAAAACTTCTCATCATATTTCGTCCACAGCCGGTCGCCCAGTTTCCAGGCTTCTTCAACTACTTTATTGCCCCATTGATTGGTATAATCCGTCAGGAATTCAATACCCTTTTTCGGTTTCTTATCATACAACTGCAGGGCTTCTTCTTCAATTCTGGGCTGTTGCTCGAAAAGTTGTGTTTGCATGGGTTTCCACACTGCTTCCACATCGTGCCGCATATCGCCCCAACGCTGACAGGCAAGGGTTCCCAAACGATTGAAAGCCCACCAGGCAGATTCCCGGGTGTATCCATTGGGTCTTCCGGGTGTTTTGTAAGAATCGGGCAGATCGGTAACTCCTGCATAAACCGGAATATAAACAGAAGACTGAACATTATCCTGGGCAAGCCAAACCACTCCACCAACAGGATCAGGCAGCCAGTCGCGGCACTGAATGATGGTAGCATACATGGTATACCAGCGGGCGATGGTCCTTTCGCCACGCCAGCCCCAGCCGCCGTTCACATTAAAGATCTTGTTCTCATCATAAGGCATTTGGGGATTGGCCAGCGGACTGATAACACTTTTGCCTTCCTCATCTTCTACCTTCACAAATTTGCGCATATCAAAAGGGGTACCTTCATAATAATCGGCAAAAATTTCCACAAGTTTTTCCAGACCGACCGGCTGATCAGGTTTTACGCTGAAAGGATAGTTCTCCGCATTGGGATCCAGCTTGAGACTCGGAGCGACCATATCGAAAACGCGCCATTCCCTTCTCCTGGAAGCCAGCGATGTGCGACTTCCAGGGGCATAGGCATAAGCAAATTTGAACTCATTTTTTGATTCGCACCAGCCTGAGTCCAGGGCCATATCATAAATATTATCCGAGGCCATGAAATGATCCTTGTCTTTGAGGTCGATCTCCATGATTCGGCTGGCATTGGCATTCACCGAAATCTCCTCATCCGGCACCCTCTGCGCCACCCAGATTGCCCCTGTTTTTCCCTTTCCGGGTCCTACGATCTCCAGGTGCCAGACCTCTTTCTTATCGGCGATAGTCAGACATTCTCCGTAGTCATTCCAGCCATACTCCTCCATCAGTTCACCGGCTGTTTCAATGGCCTCACGCGCCGTGCTGCAACGTTCAAGCATCAGCTGGCAAAGGCGCTGGCAATCGATGAGGCCTTCATCCGACTGCAGGCTTTCCCGGCCGCCAAAGGTGGATTCTCCAATGGCCAGCTGCTTTTCATTCATGCAGGGATAAGCCGTATTCACATATCCGTAAGTATTTGTTATCTGTGGGATCTCACCAATCTTATTATGGGCATAGGTGGGCATAGCAAAGGTATCGCATGCCACTCGCTTAAACATATCCACACTTGCCCCTTCCGGGTGCTTCTTTGCAGGGACAATATCCATCCAGGAGCGGGTGCGGTGACTGTCGTCGGTGTGGGAAGTGATCACAGAACCATCGGCAGTGGCCAGCTTACCGGCCGTAATGGACGTGCATCCGTCCGGGGTTCCGCCTTCCCAGTCGCTTTTGTCCTGGGCAGAAAGATTTAAAAAAACCAATGTAAAACCAAGTGTGCAATAATTCAGTAAATTTCTCATTTTTTATCTTTATTTCATTCAACAGATATTTTCACAAACAAAGCTATTAATTTCAGTCAAAACCCGCTGATGAATTTCAGCTAAAATAAAAAGCTTAATTTTGTGCATTAATAAAGAGGGATGAGTGAATTGATCAAACATGAGTGCGGGATTGCTCTGGTCCGCCTGTTAAAGCCACTTGAGTATTATCTTTCCAAATATGGAACCAGTCTTTACGGACTGAACAAATTGCATTTGCTGCTGCAAAAACAGCATAACCGCGGACAGGACGGCGCCGGGATCGCCAACATCAAATTTGGCCTGCATCCGGGAACAAGGTATATTTCCAGGATCCGCTCCAATGTCTCCTCCCCCATTGCAGATATCTTCAACAAGATCTACGACAAAATAGAAACGGCTGTGGCAGATCATCCCGAACGCATCAATGATACGGTATGGCTTAAAGAACACCTTGATTTTACCGGGGAAGTTTTTATCGGCCACCTGCGTTACGGAACCTATGGTTCCAACAAAACATCCAACCTGCACCCGGTGGTGAGGAAAAACAACTGGATGACCCGGAACCTTGTGCTGGCCGGGAACTTCAACATGACCAATGTGGACGAACTTTTTGATACACTGGTGGAGCTCGGGCAATATCCCGTTGAAACCTCAGATACCATCACCATACTTGAAAAGATCGGCCATTTTATCGATGAGGAGAACGAACGATTGTATCAGAAATTCCGCCAGGCGGGATTTTCCAAGCAGGAAATATCTCTCAAGATCGCTGAGGACATGGACATCCAGCGGGTGTTGACCAATTCATGCGAACACTGGGATGGCGGCTATGTGATCACCGGCATGGTGGGCCACGGGGATGCATTCGTGATGCGCGACCCATCCGGCATCAGGCCTGCCTATTACTACCACGACGATGAGATTGTGGTGGCAGCTTCAGAAAGGCCGCCAATCCAGACTGCCTTCAACGTAGCTTTCGATGCCATACAAGAGGTGAAACCCGGGCATGCCCTCGTGGTAAAAAGGAATGGGCAGGTGGGCGAATACAAAACAAGGGAAGCCCTTGAAAAGAAGTCCTGTTCTTTCGAGAGGATCTATTTTTCCAGGGGTACGGATGCCGAAATCTACCAGGAAAGAAAACGCCTGGGGGCTCTGCTTGCACCTTCAATCCTTAAAAGCATCGACTACGACCTGGAAAACACCGTTTTTTCGTTTATTCCCAATACTGCCTCTGTTGCTTACCGCGGACTGATCCAGGAAGTGAACAAATTCTGCGATGAGATCAAGAAAGACAAACTCATCGAACTTGGCAGCGATGCTTCCGGGGAAAGTATACGCAAAATACTGGCCATCAGTCCAAGGACTGAAGATGTGGCTGTGAAGGATGTAAAACTCAGGACTTTCATTACCCAGGATACGCAGCGTGATGACCTGGTAACCCATGTTTACGATATCACTTACGGTTCGGTGAGGGCCGGCAAAGACAAGCTCGTGGTGATCGATGATTCCATTGTTCGGGGCACAACCCTGAAAAAGAGCATTATTCGCATTCTGGACCGCCTGGGACCGAAGAAGATCATTGTGGCCTCCTCTGCCCCCAGATCCGGTATCCCGACTGCTATGGCATCGATATGGCCAAATTGGGTGACTTTATCGCTTTCAGGGCAGCCATCGCCTTACTGAAAGAAACCAGGCAGGAACATATCATCAATGAAGTTTATAAAGAAGCCAAAGCACAGGGTGAACTGCCAAAAGAACAGATCGTAAATACGGTAAAAAGGATCTACAAGCCTTTTACGGCTGAGCAGATCTCCCGGAAGATCTCCGAAATGCTGCATCCCGCGCAGATCCGTGCGGAAGTTGAGATCATTTACCAGGGCATAGAAGACCTGCATGTGGCCATACCTGATCACCGGGGTGACTGGTATTTTACCGGCGATTATCCCACACCCGGCGGCAACCGGGTGGCTAACCGCTCATTTATCAATTATATTGAAGGTAAAAACGAAAGGGCTTATTGATTTACTTTTTCAAAGGCCTTACGGATGCTGGCGGCGATTTCTTTAAATTCCTCTTCCGGGAACTTTAGTTTAGGCTGTTTAAAGTCAATATCATAAATGCTGTTGATGGGCACCAGGTGGATATGTGCATGCGGCACTTCCAGGCCCAGCACGGCAAGGCCGATCCTTTTGCAGGGGATCACGGTCTCAATGGCCTTTGCAACTCCTTTGGCAAAAGCAAAGAGTTCTTTGTACAGCTCATCTTCCACATCAAAGAGATAATCCACCTCTTTTTTGGGAATGACCAGTGTATGGCCCTTTGCCAGCGGATTGATATCCAGGAAGGCATAGCAATGTTCGTTTTCAGCTATTTTGTAGGATGGGATTTCGCCTTTTACAATTTTTGTGAATATACTGGCCATGACGTATAATTTTTAGCGTTTGATTTCCATGATCTCAAATTCCAGTTCTCCGGCGGGTACCAATATCTTCGCATGATCTCCAACCGATTTACCCAGCAAACCTTGTGCAATGGGCGAGCTGATGGAGATCTTACCTTCTTTCAGGTTTGCCTCCTTTTCCGGTACCAGGGTATAGCTCATGGTGGCATCGTTTTTAAGGTTTTTCAGTTTCACCGTGGATAAGAGGAAGACTTTCGAAGTATCCATCTTGGATTCATCGATCACCCTTGCACTGCTGATCAGCTCCTGCAGGCGGGATATTTTCATTTCCAGCATCCCCTGGGCATCTTTGGCGGCGTCGTATTCTGCATTCTCCGAAAGATCTCCTTTGTCGCGGGCTTCCGCAATCTGTCTTGAGATCGCGGGCCGTTCCACATGGAGCATCTGCTCCAGTTCATCCTTCAACCTTTGCAATCCCTCCTCCGTATAATATCTTATTTTCGACATAATACTTTTCTTTTTAATATACGAGAAAAGACCCTTTTACAAGGGTCCTTTTGTAATTTTCAAATTAATATTTATATGTAAATGTGGCTGTTACCTACAAACTGATAAACGCACCAAAGCTGTGTGTATTATCAAAGGCATCCATCGCCCTGAAAGAATAACTGAATGCAAAACTCGTGCCTCTTTCTTTGTTCATGGGAACCTGAACGGTAAATCCCGCGCTGATGCCTTTGAAAGCATTGGTCCTGTTCTCGGAATCGTCTATTGCATTACCAATCCCGTCTTCGTATGTATAGCCTGCACGCAGCATCAGGTAATCCTTCAGGCTGAATTCAAGGCCACCGGTGAACTGATCCTTACTGAATGAGTTGGAGGTAAAATTACCTGCCAGGGTGAGGCGTGAATTGCCTTCGAAGAGGAAATCATAACCGGCGCCGATATGCAGCTGTGCCGGCATTTCGAAATCTTCTTTGCGCTGTTCCAGTGTAAAGGCCGTGGTTTGATCATCGGGGATCACCCTGAGGGAAAGGCCGTCGCCGGTGAATTTTAGCGTCGGACCTACATTTCTCAGGCTAATACCGAATTTGATATTTTCCAGTTCCCCGGTCACATACTGAATACCGGCATCAATGGCCATTCCCTGCGCGCTCATATCCGAAATGGATTCGGAAATGATCTTGAAGTTAATACCGCCATAGATTGAGTTTGAAAAGATCCTCGAATAGGCGATATTCACATTCAGGTAGTTGGGCGAATAGGTACCGATGCCTCCTTCCGGCTGACCGGGTGTGGTAATTTGGATATCCCCAAAGGCCATCGACATAACGCTCAATCCAAGCACTCCGGATTCGCCCATTTTCTGGGCAAAGCCAAAGGAATTGATATCAATGCCAGAACCTTTGAGCCATTGTGTGTGGGTAAAGCCGATTTCGGTTCCCTGGGTAAAAGCCAGGCCGGCAACGTTCACATACATCGATTCAAGGCCTCTGATACCGGATACACTAACACTTCCCCAGCCTGAGCTGCGCGCCCAGGGGTTGATCAGCAATTCGGAGGCTCCGGCCTGCCCGGAGCGGTCCTTATTACCCGCATAGTTTTCTTGCGTTGGCATAACAATCAATCCCAAAAGGAAAAGTGCGATAAAATATCTGTAAAAACTCTTCATGCCTTTTATATTTTTTGTTATAAAAATTTATTTCGTTTTTTTTAGAATACGTTCAAGTCAATGGGTCTGACCGCTCCGAACCACTTCAGGATGCGCTCTCCCTCGTCCGATTTCACATGGATGAGGTAAACACCGCCTGCGATGGTTACACCGGCAAAGTTCTTAAGATCCCAGTCGATGGAAGTGATCTCACTGTCCTTTTTATACTGCCTGATCAGCGTACCCTTTACATTAAAAATGGTAACGGTACAGGTTTTGGGCAGATTGGTGATCTTCACCGTATTGTCGAGTGAGTTCTCTTCGTAAGATCCCGAATAAGCATAATAGGGATTGGGAACCACATTGATCAAATCAAGATCGGATTCTGCCTTATCAGCGCTGTAGAAGTCCGTTGCAATGCCTGCTGTTGAGAATTTGTACATGGGGTTGTAATCGTTTTGTGTAAGATAGGAGGATGTAGTATCATCCAACTGAGAAACAAAACGCCTATAGGGTCTACCGATCCTTATTTTAACCTCAGCCTGGTTCGAAAGCCATTCAGTTCCTTCCAATCCCATTGGCATGCCTACATACATTACATTCCCAAATACAAACGGGATAAACTTCTGGGCAACCGGGCCGGCATTGAACAAGGAATCAAGTATAAAGTGATTCCACTTACCAGCATCATAAGCAGGACTTGTATAGTTAACCTCAAATGTATTTTCATACAAAGAATTATGACCGAACACATAAACATAATGTTTACCACCAAATCTAACATTTCCACTTACAGGATTATACATGTTTGGATCAAGTTGAGCCGGCAAGTCGCTATTTCTCTTTGTCGGGTTGAATAACATATCCCTGCCATTCTGCCCAACCAACCAGGAGTCTTCCCCAAAGGCAATGTTCAATCTTTCACCTGTTTCCAGATTAATAGCATATCCGGGAAACCATCCCATGCCAAATTCACTGATATAGTTCGGATCATCAGGATTACTACTGGGTCCGCTTCCAATAGGAGCAGGATTTCCATCTTTATCAACAGATTGTCCTCCTCTGATCATAAATCTTTCAGAAGGGGTTCCATCAGGTTGTGGTTGAGTTAGTGCAGGATCGCTACCCATTTCCAATACAATGGAACGGGTCCATTTTGATTTATCAGATGTAAACACAATATCGACACTATGCAAATTGTCAAGCTTTGCAAGAGTTTTTGATTTATTTGCAACAGATGAAGATGTGCTAAATGCGGGTCCAACTGATTCAATTCCAACATTTTGCGTGGCACTGGCTGTTAGAGCATATGGAGCCCAGGTTCCGTTAAGGATCTTTTCGTAGTATTCATTCGGATCCCATGCAAATTTGGGAAGATCCCAGTCATTTAATTTTACATTACCGGCTTGTCCAACAGCATAGTTTCCTGATCTGATCCAGTTCTGGGGCGAACCGGGGACCTGATTATCCATTACTCCGCTTAACCAACGCTTGGTTCCATCTTCATATACAAGGCCTGATAGAATTAACCCGCTATAGTCTTCTTTAATTGCCGTTGTATCACCCGGGTAAACTATCTGAGATATGTTTACTGAAAGTCCAATATCAATAAGTAGTTGTTCATTAACCAGATCTATTGTTGTATCTGATTTATAAACAACCCCTGTTTCCTGGTCAATAACTTCCCATTTAGCATTTTCAATCCTGGCCGAATCGTTTATAGAATCAAAAACAACATCCGTAAACTTGAGTATATAATCAGCACTTTTAACATTCAGTGGATCAATAACCCTTACGTCAATTGGCCCTAGTCCTGTTACATAAACAGGCTCATATGCTATTGGATATTCTGGGTCACCAATTTTAACAGGTTCACCTTGCTCATTTAAGGAACCAACAGGTTTTTTTGATAAAATCTCTTCAATAGTTTCATCTGTAAACTCTATAGGCCAGTAGCCATTACCATTGCCTTCGAGGCGGGTAATCTGCGGTTGGTCACCAAAATCAGAGTTCATTACAACACCATTGATAGATTTGTGTGGAATGGCTGTATAAACCTGTATGTTTCTCCTGCCGGCCAGGTAAGGTTTTTTCTGCCCATACAGGAAGATCGGGTCTGTTTCATCTATTTTGAAGGGCATATACTCATTATAAGCATAAGCCACTGCAAGATAATAATACTGTTTGTGGTTAATCAGGCTCCTGTCGCCCGAGGCGAACTCGTCTTCCGTAATCCGGAAGGAATGGCGGATACCATCGTCGCCACCGTCTACTTCTTCCACAGGTACCAGCGTTCCAAGATCTTCATCTTTGTAATAATTGATCAGCCTGGTAACGCCATTGGCTTTATCGAACTGAGCCACCGGGCGCACCAGGTCTACATCATGAATGCTTTCAACCGATACGGAAGCATTTTTCAACTGGAATATCTGATAACCCTCAAAACGGTACAGAGAGTCGTTCCTTTCGCTCGGGTTCAGGTAGCTGGGCTGAGCAATGGTGTTGTCATACTCTGAGTATGCTTCATTATAGTTATTTGAAGTGATGGCGTTGGTAATATATACGATGAGTTCTTTGTCCAGTTCAACAAAGGTAAGGTCAGGAGCATCGGGACCGTCGATCACGTCGAAACAGTTCTCAAAAAGCGCCTGGCACTTATCATCCACTGTGCGGAGTAATTCTACGGATGCCCATGCGCCGCCGGCACCTGCCTTAGCCCAGGGAATACCCACGGTAATATAGTTCACCGCACCTGATTCAAGGGTAAAGGGTCCGGCTGACTGCATAAAACGGCGGTCACTGGGGGCGTTGTCAACATATTCCTCTGTCCAGTAAACGCCATTCTGGTTAAATCCACCGTTCGGGGGCGTACCACCGGTTGCCCAGTTACATTTATCAGAATTACCGGGGAACATAAAATTGGTAGCCGGGCCAACCGCGCCTACCGTGGGGTGGCCGTTACCGCCATACTGCATGCGGCTGTTGTCGAGCCAGATACCACGCAGATAATTGTAATAGTCGATAGCCTCATCGGGTGCACCATTGATATTGCTACCACTGTTGTTATAATACACAAATCTTCTCATTCCAAAGCGTTCGTCATCCACGAGGCCGTTTCCGAAGTTTACACCATTGATCGCCATGGGATCCCATTCAAAGGGGGAGCCCAGGATGGAGCAATCACCTGTAAATGCGGGATTGTCCCTGTCGTCCGGGTTGATATAAGGTCCCTGGAAGAAGTCAACACCAACAGCAGGCGGCTGGTCACCATAGGCTTCCACCTGTCCGTTACCGTCTACATCGGTACCATTGTAACCATAACCCAGTCCGCGGCCCACATCACAACCTACATAGTCGTCCCAGGCGTAACCCAGGTCGGTGTCCATCCATGGGGAGAAATAGGTATCTGAAAGTTCGAATGTTGAGCGGTTGATGATCTCGTAACTGTAGAAAGTCATGTTGTTGATCTCGTCATTGGTGGTAAAAGCAAAAGCCTGTGCCCTGATTTCCAGGCCGATGGAAGCGCCCTGTGATTCGGAGTGGAAATTGCCCTTATCGTTAAAGATCCACCAGAGGGTCTGGTCACCTTTGATTACCTGGTCGGAAAGGATACTGCCATGCACTTTAACAGGGTAGTCTTCATAAATTTCCTCAAAGGTTCTTTCCGGCGGATCATCCGGGTTCAGCAGCCGGTTGATCGGACAAAGGCTGTTGTCGATATCATAGTATGGATAGTCACCACTATAAGGATCATATACTCCATCATTGTTATTATCATAAAAGGGAGCGAGGTAAAAGCTCTGGTTTTTGGCTTCGTCACCATGTGCCGGCCAGTCAAGGATCTCTTCCGGGATCACGTAATCCGGATACTCCTCCGCCCGGTTATCACTGTTCCACCAGGCAAGATATTCATCCACCATGGAACGGGTCATCACGAAATGTTTATCCCATTCGGCACAAACCTCCGCATCCACAGCAGCCGTTCCGTTCACGGTCAGGGGACCGGTCCAGTAGTCATTACCAACCTGGCGGTAACGCAATGCAGCAAGTTTCAATTGATCGTTGATATCCTTACCCCCGATCCAGAGAGCGCTGGCATAAAGGGAAGTGGCCGTTCCTTCCTTGGGGATAAAATACTGTGAAATAGCCTGGATATCCCACCACATATCCCCACCGGTATTGATCCTGGCCCTGACATTGTTGATGTCGAGGAAGCGGAAACTGGTAGCCGGTGAACAACCGGCAGTAGATTCCTTCAGTTTGTTGCTTCTCTTTTCAGGAGCGCCTATATATTTTTCCGCATGACCTATATTGACTATCACAAGACTCAGTAGAAGTATAGCCAGTTTTTGCAAATTATTCTTCATGGGTAAATATTTTTTATGTACCATTATTAAATTCTTTACTTATAAATTAAAAATCAATCCTAACCTGATATAACGCGGGCTGGTGTAGTTACCGGGCCTGTCAACAAATATTCCGTAGAGCTGCCTGAAAGATTCCGGATCGATCTGTGAATTGATCTCTTTCTGCCATTCTGCAGCGGCGAGATATCCGTCATCGTCCGGGTTGCCGGTAAAGGGATATACGCCCTGAATATTCTTGGTATCAAATACGTTGAGCACCTGCAGGTAAAGATTGAAATAAGATTTGCGATCGGAGGATTCCTTGAATTTCACATAGAATTCCTTGTCGATCCTCAGGTCCATCCTGAACTGCCAGGGCAGGCGGGAACCCGAGTAGGTACCTTTCAGTAAATTGTTTCCACCGGAGATCGGTGAGTTGATCGACCGGGATGCTGTGTAAGGCGTTCCTGAACCACCGATGAAAGTGAGGCTGAAACCTGTATTTTTCAGGATCTGGGTATTCTTGATCATCGGGCCTGTATAATCTTTTCCTTCGGGGAAGCGATAATCAAGCACAAGATTGATCTGGTGTCTCCTGTCCCAGGGGGTCGGATATGTTGACCTCAGGTTGGGCTGGCCGGCAGCGATCAGTGCGGCAGCAGTTGTCGGGGAAGAACCCGTAGCATCTGCAAACTGCAGTGTGTAAGCTGCACGGACCCTTGCATTCTTGGTCCGCCTGAGATCGTAAGTAACGGTAAGACCTTTTACCGTACCAAAGTCGAGGTTGCTGTAAGAAATATACCTTCTCGGGTAGGCACCTGTAAACTCAAAGGTCTGGATCATATCCCTCATCTCACGATAGAAGGTTGTGATCTTCAGGGAGGATGTATTGGTCAGTTTCTGCTGGAAACCAAGCTCATAGTCGATGGTCTTGGTCGGTTTCAGATTGGGGTTGTTAACCCTGCCTGAGATCTCATTGAAGAACCAGTAGGTTGCCGGACTAACCGTAATATTCGAAGTCGGGCGCTGTGTAAGCACATCGTAGTGTGCAAAGAACAGGGCTTCGTCGGAGATGGGGAAGGAAAATGAAATACGCGGCATCACGGTCCACTGCGGCTCATAATCTTCAAATGATTCGATGGTAACCCTGTTCAGGTTGGGATCTTCAACATAAGGTGAAATACCCGAACCTTTGTCAAGCACCGCGGGGTCGTTAATCTCTGTACCATTGGCATTGTACCATACATCACCATTCCTGTAACCGACCACGGCCGAAGGATTGTTCGCGTTGTCGACATAGACTACATAATCATCTCCCATATTGCCGGGAACCTGGTCAAGTCCGAGTTTCAGGTACTGGTCGGGCGTAAGTTCGCCAACGGTAAAGGCTGGGTATAAGCAGGTAAGGATCCTTCAGCACCATCTGGTTGGCATCAAAGCGGTCAACACGCAGACCCACGTTAAAGATCAGGTCCCTGAAAGCAAATTTATCCTGGATATAACCGGCCATGTAAATGGGCTCATAAGCGCCGATGGGGCGGGTATAAACGCCGTTCTCATCCTGTTCGTTGAAGAAATCATCGAAGCTGGGTTTGGAGGTGAGTTTATTCCCTTTATAATCATAACCCTGCCATGCAGCGAATGAGTTACCATCGTTCAGCAATTCGTCGGGGCTGAACAGGTCGATCGAATAGAGATCCTGATCAACATAAGCCGTACGCAGTTTTCCATTCTTATCATAATAACTGATGGATCTGTTTTCAAAATCGTAAGAATCAGTAACAATGTAATCAATACCATCCACCGGCAATCCGAGTCTTTGCCTGAGCCTTTTATCAAACACACGCTGGGTATTGCCATCATAGCGGAAGGGGTAGTTAATGGTATCCTGGAATACACCGTCCTGGTAAACCAGTTGGGGGTTTTCGCGGTCCAATTGTTGGATATGGAAGTTGGTCAGACCTCTCATGAGTGTCCACAGGCCAACAGCACCATAATTGATAAATCTTTCCGTGCGTTGTTCGTACTGGAAACCGAGTTTCAGTTCGTGGTTGCCCACGTCGGCGCTGAATGCGGCATTGATACCGATCTGTGTATTATCCTGCTCAAAAAAACCGCTTTGCACTGCACCGGGGCTCTGGAAGAGCTGGTAAACATTTCCGGGCATATTGCCGTTCAGCAAACCGCCATTACCCTGCACCTGGAAAAGGTTCTCATAATTGCCAACGGGCTGGCCTTCATAAATGCTGTAATAATCCGTGGTCCAGTTGGCTGCCAGCGGATTGAACTCCCCGGCATCAAATGTATAAAGGGTATCCCTCCAACCGGTGAATAACTGAACATCTTCATAAACCTGTCCATTGATGGTATCATTGCCGAGCTGGTAAGCTGATTCCTTATACTCTTCAAATTTACCAATGTGCCCGTATTTGAATAACTGATCTTTATGATCAGGATCTTCCTGTTTCTGATAGAAACTGGAATAATCCGCCTGGATAGAATAGAATACATTCGTGAACAGGCCGGGATTTTCCCTATCGGTTTCGAAGCGCTGTGTAAATCTACCAAATACACGGTAGGTTCTGTTCAGGTAGTGGGTATTCTTATCATAGTTAAGCAACTGACTGGCCTGGTAACCGACGCCTGTGAGGTGGCCTTCATTCTGAACGTACTGTCCGCCGAAGGTTAGGTTGATGGTTTCTGTGGTTTTCACATCAATCTTTGCAGAAACATTAACTCCGTAACGCGATGTATTCAGGGTGTTTTTCTGGTGTTCCAGGTCATCGAGCCTGAGGAATTCGGCATTTTGCCAGGTACCCCCGGCTTCCAGCCCGGAGATCCTGAGGGGATCCTGCTCCAGTCTTCTGAGCACATCATCTTTGGCAGTGTAAATGCCTATGGGGCTGGGTTCGCCGTCTTCGCGGTAGGTAATGTCGCCGGCGATAAAGAAACCGAGCAATGAATTCACTCTTTCTCCTTTTTCATTCTTCTTTGAGAAGAGGGACCATTCACATTAAAACCAAGCCTGTTGTAGCCAAATGCATCCAGGTACTGAGAGGTTACCAGTTCTGCACCAACGCCAAATTCCCTGGAGGGTCCTTTGGTGGTTACGTTGATCACACCACCGGTGGCATCACCATACTGAGCCGGCAAACCACCCAGGATCACGGAAACCTGTTCAATGGCTGAGGGAGGCAGCGATGCAGAGCCCGAAGTAACCTTGATACCATCAATATAGGTAACGGTACCATCGGAACGTGCCCCACGGATACTACCCCTTTCACCATCCCTGGAGAATACACCACCCACGGTGGCTGCAACCCCCTCGGCAGAACGGTTGGGCATTTTTTCAATTTCTTCTGAGGTGACGGTAGCACCTGAGGAAGTCTGGTCCTTGCTGATCAGCGGAACTTTGTAGTCCACGATCTCAACCTCTTCCAGTGTTTCGGTTGTCGGCACCAGCTCAATGTTGTAAAAGGTAATCTGGTCTGACGAAATGATCACCCCCTGGATCAGTTTTGTCTTATAACCAACAAAAGTGGCTCTAATGTCATACTTTCCGGGCTGGATCGGTTTTACGATGTAGTTACCGTCAAAATCAGATGAGCCTCCGCCAACCTGGGTGCCTCCAAGTTCCACTACAATGTTGGCAAAAGGAATCGGTTCACCGGTTGATTTGTCCGTAATTGTTCCCTTCAGGGTTCCCGATTGTGAAAACACTAACAAACTAGAAGTTAGTATGATACCAAGAGTTAAAAGTAAAGTTCTTAACATATCATAAAATTTTATGTTAGATTATACATTGCGCTTCTAAAAGTCGGTAAAGTTAATAATAAATTAACTTAATAACCAAAAAAAATAATGAACGCATAATTTTTTTTATTTAGCAATATCAATCGGTTCATTCGTATGGGCGCTCCAGAATTGCGTTATAAATAACCGCATTTCTCAGGCTGAACGAACTGCCATATTCACCCCAATTTCGTCACCCACTTCGATGACTTCCTGTGTATCTTTCGATTGTATATTCTTTCTGATTTTGTACTTTTTATCCCTGGACTCGAAATAATCTTTCGAGAGAGAAGAATTTCCTTCAACCCCCCCGCCAATGCTTTCAACAGATTCGATCGTGGGCTGGTCATGAGCTGCTCTCCGTGCCTTTTCAGCTTCTATTTCCCGTTCCTTTTCCTCGCGCAGCCTCCTGTGGTAGATGGTCTCGTATTCAGGTTTTTCTTCTTTCAGTTCAAACTCATTCATGATATTGTTGAGGAAGGATCCGGAATTTTGCTCTTCCTTTTCGGGTTCATGGTAATAATCCTCTGAGCTCTCCCGGCTTTCAGCCCGGCGCTGTGCTGCCTTTCTTTGCTTCTCTTTGAGCTTTTTCTGTTGCCCGTAGATGGAGAAAGCGATCCAGGCGACACCTATTAATATATATATCAGATCTTCCATTTCAGGATACTATTTTGCTGAAGTTATTCAATTTGTAAAAATAGAAAATTATACATGAATGCAAAAGAAATAATCAGTTAACGGTTTCATGCGATCAGTTTCCGGCTATTACAGAGCTTCACAAATCACAAGTCACAGGTGGTTGATCATGTCGATCACACTTTCGCGCTTTCTTCTGGATACCGGGATCTTGCTGCCGTCGGTCATGAATATATATCCCCCCTCATTCCGGTTAAAGCTTTTGATATAACGGATGTTGACGAGATGTGATTTGTGTGGCCGGATAAAATTATGTTCGCTGAGCAACTCCTCGTTTTCTTTCAGGGTTTTGGATATCAGTAATTTGCTGCCATCCGTGAAGAAAAAACGGGTATAATAATTGTCTGATTCGCAGCGGATGATCTCCCCGATATTCACCACGTGGATCTTTTCCGAAGTGGAGAGAATGATCTTCCTGGGCTCATCTGCTTTGTCTTTGATATTGCTCAGCAGCACATTTACATTTTTGTTGAGATTGCCTTTTTTCTTTTTCTGTGCAAGCTTTTCGATGGCACTGTTGAGCTCTTCGGGGATGATGGGTTTCAGCAGGTAATCGAGGGCGCTGTATTTGATGGCCTTGATGGCGAACTGGTCGTAGGCCGTGGTAAATATGATCTCGAAATTGATCTCGCCCAGGTCTTCGAGCAGCTTGAATCCACTTCCGTCGGGCATCTGTATATCCAGGAAGATCACATCCGGCTTGTGGTCCCTGATGGTTTTAAGCCCCGACTTGTACCCATCTGCTTCCGCCAGGATTTCGACATCCGTGCAATAGCGCTCAAGCAAGCCTCTCAGGGCTTCCCTTGATTTCAATTCATCCTCGATGATAATGGCTTTAATCATATGTTGTTTTTTGGTTTTGGCAGCATATTAATATTATCACTACTGTCCGGATAAAAGCGCAAAGACTCCTCGACTTCTCGGAGTGACCACATTTTATGTGCTTAGGCAAGGGAGTGCATGATACTCCAAACTACCAGTCATCCCGAGCGAAGTCGAGGGATCACTATAGATTATCCGGACACTAAGGTAAAATTATACAAATTTTACGACTCACGATAAAGTATTTCGAGTTCAACCCGTGTTCCCCTGGCTTCTCCTTCACCGTCTTTCAGGTCGATGATCCTGACAGAAAACTTTTGCTTTTGCTGGCGGCTCAGTAATTCAAGCCTTTCTTTTGTGATTATGAGACCCCTTGACTTGCGGTTAAAGCCGCTTTGCTTTTTCAGGATCTCTGATTTCTCACGGCCAATGCCATTGTCTTCGATGGAGCAATAGATTTTTTCGTCCCGCAATTCGAAATGGATCCCGATATGTCCTTTTTTGCTGCTGTTGATCAATCCGTGAATAATGGCGTTTTCAACATAAGGTTGCAACAACATGGGCGGGATCTCCATGAATTCATCATCGATCTTGGGGCTGACCCTGATATCATAATCAAACTTATTATCGAAGCGCAATTTCTCAATGTCCATATAATATCGCAAAGCAGTAAGCTCATCTTTTACAGGTACATAGGTTTCGCGGCTGTGCGCCAGAATAAGCCTCATCAGCTGAGAAAATTTTGCCAGATAATTGATGGCCTTGTCGGTGTCATTTTTAATCACGAAGCTCTGGATTGAATTCAGTGAATTGAAGATAAAATGCGGGTTCATCTGCAATTGCAAGGCTTTTTGCTCAATGTCGAACATCTGCTTTTCGATATCGAGCAATTTCTTTTCGGCCGCGTGTTTATTCTTGATGGTTTTGAAGCGGTAATAAATGAAATATGAAATAAAACCGCTCACAATGATCAGGAAGGGGATCCTGAAAGCCCAGCTGTTCCACCATGCCGGGGTGATCACCAGGGTGAAGCTGGTCACCTTCCCTGTTCCAGTAACCGTCGTTGTTTGACCCGATCACTTCGAAGGTGTAAGTTCCCGGGCTCACTTCGGTATATTCGGCTGCCGGGTAAGAAGCATCCGTTTCCCGCCACGACTCATCCAAACCCTGAAGCTTATAGCGGTATTTATTCTTGGAAGGATTGGTGTAATCCAGTGCGGCAAACTCAAAAGTAAAAAAATTATCATCATGTTCCAGGTAGAGGGTGTCTTTTTGCAAAGTATTGTAAGACATCGGTTTGTTAAATACCTTAAAGCCGGTGATCACGACGGGGGGAATGCTTTTATTGGTCTTGATCTCCCGGGGAAAAAAGCAATTGAAGCCGTTCATGCCGCCAAAATACATTTTGCCTGCCGAGGTCTTTAAAAGTGCATTTCCGTTGAACTCATATCCCTGCAGGCCGTCTTTCACATCATAATTAACAAATGAACGTCTTTCCGGATCGAACCTGGAGAGCCCCCAGTTGGTACTGATCCAGTAATTGCTGTCGGCATCAATCAGGAAGCCGTATACCACATTGTTGGGTAATCCGTCTTCCTCCGTAAAGATCTCAAATGAATCATTAAATCTGTTATACCTCACAAGGCCTCCTCCCCGGGTGCCAAACCAAAAAATGCTGTCGTTGATCTTTTTTATCGAAAACAGCTTATTGCTGATTACCCTCTGATCTTTTTCCTGCCTGATGCGGGTGCTGGCAAAGGAATCACTTTCGGGAAAATAACGGGTTAATCCGTTCTGGGAAGCAAACCAGATCTCCCCTTTATCCAGTTCCAGCATATCATAGATGAGTTTGAATTTATCCGTGCGACGATCATCGATTTTAAAGCTGTAATTTACAAAACGATCCGTCCCTGCTATCAGCCGGCTCAGACCATTATTGGTTGATGCCCAAAGGTCACCGGCCTGGTCTTTCGACATGAAAACCACCTGGTTTCCTCCCAGGCTTGTGGAATCCTTCAAAACATTCCTGTAATGCTTCAACACCTTCCCGCCGGAGTCGATTTTCATCAAACCCGATGATCCGGTCCCGATCCAGATATTGCCGGAGTTTTCCATATAAATGTCCCTGACAGAATAAGCGGATTTGGCATCCTTTTCAAAGTGTTTAAGCGGCAACCTGGAAAACACTTCGGTATTTTCGTTGAATATATTGATGCCATCATCGGTTGCGATCCAGATCACCCCCTTGTCAGGTTCCATGAAGTCCCGCACAAAATTATTGCTCAGGCTATTCTTCACTGCAAGGTCGTGGCGATAAACCATGAATTTGCTGGATTTATCGTCAATTTTACTGAGTCCCTTAAAAGTTCCGACCCACAGGGTTCCCGCCCTGTCCTGGTATACCGTGTACACCCGGTTGTTGCTCAAACTGCTGGCATTGTTGGGATTGTTTTCAAAATGCGTAAAGGATCCGGAATCCGCTTCGTAGAGATTCAGGCCGCCATCATTGGTGGCGATCCAGATCCGTCCGCTATTATCGAGATAAACATCGTTGATGACATGATCACTTAATGAGCCCGGATCTGCAGGATCATGATAATAATTGACGAAGTGTTTTGTTTCATAATCCAGTTTACTGAGGCCCTGGTTTGTTCCGATCCACAAATTTCCTTCCCTGTCCTCACACAAACTCACAATAAAATTGCTGCTAAGGCTGTTTTCATCACCGGGTTTATGATAATAGCGTGAGATGATGCGGGTACCGGGATGGTAGCGGATCAAGCCGTAACGGGTGGCGAACCAGTAATTCATTTCTTCATCCTGGCAGATGTCATTCACCCAGTTACTCCGGATAGAAGTATTGTCTCTGTTAGCGGTAAACAAGTGAAAAAAATCATCTGTTTCCGGCCTGTAAAGATTGATTCCCCGGGCGGTACCCACCCACACAAGGCCACGCCGGTCCTCGTAAATACAATTGATCCGGTTGTTGCTGAGGCTTGTAGTATCCCCATCATCATGCACATAGGTTTTGAACTTCCCGGATTCAGGATCAAAGGTGTTCAGGCCATCTTCAGTCCCGATCCAGATCCTGCCATCAGTCGTTTGGGCGAGGGCATAAATGCTTTCATTCACCAGGCCGTTGGTCCGGTTATAAATGGTGAATTTATTACCATCGTATTTGTTCAGGCCATCCCAGGTGCCGAACCACATAAAGCCGGTCTGGTCCTGAATAATGCAGTAAACGCTGTTTTGTGAAAGGCCTCTTTCCAATTTCACATGCTCCGAGGAGATCCGGTCGAAAAATATGGCATCCTCTTGCTGGGCATACATCCTGGATGATATCAGCAGCAAAATAAGGCTTGAATATTTTGTCAGCCTGCACATAATGGTTTATTTATCGATACCGAGCAGGCGTTTCCACCAGGGTGCCTGCCGGCTTCTTTTTAACTGTTTATTGCGCTTCCGGCTCTCCTTCATCATTTCCTGTGTCCTTTCAGGCTGTCTGTTAAAGTGCACTTCTTTGATCTTTTCATAAGTTTTAGCCGATTCCTTTTCCTGCTGCTGCATCTTCCGCTCGTTCTTGTATCTCTCACCGAACATCTTCCGGGTGAGTGAACAGCCATTGTTTATCATCAGGGCGGAAAAAAGCAATACAATTATTAATCCGGTTCTGCGCTTCATACCAAAAACAAATATCAGGCTAATTTAACCATTAATTTAAATTGTTAAGCTGAATTATTCGGGTTAAATAAGCCTGAAGCCATTGCAGCCGAAATATTATTTTTACATCTCCGTTAATATTCAAACTCGATCAGCATGCAAAAATTATACAGATTGCTGTTAATTGTTCTGCTGGCAGGCATTTACAGTAGTTGCGGAAAAGAAAGCGAGCAGGGGCAGATACCTTATAAGTATGTCAACTTCTCCATTAATCCGGCTTCCATTGAATTCGGATCGCTGAACATCCCCGGCAACTGGGCTTATGTGACGGGCGGATACCGTGGCATTGTGATCTATCATGCTTCGCAGGATAATTATTTTGCCTTCGACAGGGCCTGTACTTACGACTGGGACCAGGACTGCGCCCAGGTAAAGGTAGATGACGACAACATCATTGCCAGGTGTCCCTGTTGTGAATCACAGTATCTCCTCACCGATGGCTCCCCTTTCGACGGACCGGCCATCCGCTCATTGCGGCAGTATACGACGCATTACGACGGGAACTTATTGCATGTTTCCAATTAGTTCACAACAAATGAAAATGAAATTTCCCTGGGTAAATTTACGAAAGATCTTGGGAGATTTTCATCTGATTCGCGTTTATAGGTGGATTAGCTAAGAAACAAGCTGTAATCCTGAAGATCCCTCGACAAGCTCGGGATTAGTTCGACTTTGATTTTTCAGTTCACTTACGCTCCTGAAAAATTAGTCTCACTAATTTATACTGATTCTAAAAAAACATTATATTTGCAAATGTAAAACTCACTCAGACTTCCTTTCAAAAGGTCGTTTGATTTATTGAGAAGCGTTGAGAGATCAGGCTCTGCGAAACGCTAGCAACCTTCTCGCCTCAGGCGGGAAAAGGTGCTAAGACCTGGCCCGGAAGGGAAATGATAAATTATAACGGAATAATCCATTTGCATTATACCTGATTAGCATTATCCCCCGGACAACCCAAAATATTTTAATTATGGGAAATGAAACGGACATAAGGGAAATTTTAAAATATCGTGTGCTGGTGCTGGACGGGGCCATGGGAACCCTCATACAGGAGTACAAACTGACGGAGGAAGATTTTCGCGGAGAGCGCTTTGCCGGCTGGCAGAAGGACATCAAAGGCAACAATGAAGCCCTGAACCTGAGCAAAGCCGCAATTGTAAAGGAGATCCATAGAAGATACCTGGAGGCAGGTGCCGATATCATCGAAACCAACACCTTCAACGCTAACCGCATCTCGCTGGAAGATTACGGCATGCAGGAGTATGCTTTTGAGATCAACAAAGCCGCTGCAGGAATAGCCCGGCAGGCTGTTGATGAGTTCCTGGAAGAGAACAAAGCAAAACCCCGCTGGGTGGGCGGCATCCTCGGGCCTACCAACAAAACGGCATCCCTTTCACCGGATGTGAACCGCCCCGGCCACAGGGCCGTGAATTTTGATGATCTTGCTGAAGCATATTCCGAACAGGCCAGAGGACTGATGGAAGGAGGCGCCGACCTGCTGATGATAGAAACCGTATTCGACACCCTCAACGCAAAAGCTGCCATTTATGCCATCCAGAAGGTTTTTGATGAACTGAAGCGCGAAGTCCCGGTCATGATCTCGGTTACCATCACCGATGCCAGTGGCCGGACGCTTTCAGGACAAACCGTGGAGGCTTTCCTGAATTCCGTTTCCCACATGGATTTCTTGAGTATCGGGATCAATTGCGCCCTGGGAGCAAAAGAAATGAAGCCTTACCTGGAGGACTTGTCTGCGAAGGCCCCTTTCTTTGTGAGTTCACATCCCAATGCGGGATTACCCAACCAGCTTGGAGAATATGACCAGGGGCCGGACATCATGTCGGCCGAGTTGAAAAGCTTCCTGGACGAAAAACTGGTGAACATCATCGGGGGCTGCTGCGGCACCACACCAGCACACATCACGAAATTTGCTGAACTTGCAGCAAATGCCGATGTAAGGAAAATTCCCGAAAGGGAACATCGCTTGAGGATCTCCGGTCTGGAACCCCTGACGGTTTTCCGGGGCAGCAATTTTATCAATGTGGGCGAGCGGACCAATGTAAGCGGTTCCCGCAAATTCGCCCGCCTCATCCGGGAAAAGAATTACGAGGAAGCCCTTTCGGTGGCTTTCGACCAGGTGCGGGGCGGGGCCCAGGTGCTGGATGTGAACCTGGATGATGCCATGCTGGATACTGCCGGAGAAATGAAAATTTTTCTCAACATGATCCAGTCGGAACCTGAGATCGCAAGAATCCCGGTAATGATCGACTCATCCAAATGGACTGTGCTGGAAACGGGTCTCAAATGCATACAGGGGAAGCCCATTGTGAATTCCATCAGCCTGAAAGAAGGAGAGGAAAAATTCCTGGAAGAAGCCGGAAAGATCCGCCTTTACGGAGCAGCCTGCATTGTCATGGCTTTTGATGAACAGGGCCAGGCAGCCAGCTTTGAAAGAAAAACGGAGATCTGCAAAAGAGCCTATGAAATCCTGGTGTACAAGATTGGATTTCCACCCGAAGACATCATCTTCGATCCCAACATCCTGACCGTTGCCACCGGCATGGACGAACATAACAATTATGCCGTGGATTATATAAACACGGTGAAATGGATCAAGCAAAACCTGCCCCATACGCTGGTGAGCGGCGGGGTGAGCAATTTATCCTTTTCCTTCCGTGGAAACAATACCATACGGGAGGCCATGCATTCTGCATTTCTGTATCACGCCATCCAGGCCGGCATGGATATGGGCATTGTGAATCCGGGCATGTTGCAAATATATGATGAGATCCCCCCGGATCTACTGAAACTTGTGGAGGATGTGATCCTCAACCGCAGGAAAGATGCCACCGAACGACTGATCGCATATGCCGGGAAAGTGAAGGAGGAGAAGACAGCAGGGAAGAAGACCGAAGAATGGCGCGAATGGCCGGTAAATAAGAGATTGTCGCACGCACTGGTAAAAGGAATCGTAGATCATATCGAAGACGATGTACTGGAAGCCCGCAAGCACTTTGACATTACACTGGAAGTGATTGAAGGCCCCCTGATGGACGGCATGAACGAAGTAGGGGAGCTTTTCGGTTCCGGCAAAATGTTCCTGCCCCAGGTGGTAAAAAGCGCCCGGGTGATGAAAAAGGGTGTGGCCGTCCTGCTGCCGTTCATCGAAGCCGAAATGAAGAAAAGCGGAAAAATAGAAACCAAAGGAAAGGTTCTCCTGGCCACGGTGAAAGGTGATGTACACGACATCGGCAAGAACATCGTGGGGGTGGTGCTTTCGTGCAACAATTACGAAGTGATCGACCTGGGGGTGATGAGTCCGGCAAAGAAGATCCTGGAAACAGCCATCGCCGAAAAAGCGGATGTAATCGGGCTAAGCGGTTTGATTACCCCATCCCTGGAAGAGATGGTGCATGTGGCCGGGGAAATGCAAAAACAGGGATTCAAAGTACCGCTGCTGATTGGCGGGGCTACCACCTCAAAGATCCATACGGCCGTCAAGATAGATCCGGCCTATGATGAGCCGGTGATCCATGTGCGGGATGCTTCCCTGGCTGTGCCGGTGGTAAGCAAACTGCTTTCAGATAAAAAAGAAAAGCTGGTAGGAGATACCAAAGAAGAATACAAAAATCTTCGGGAAAAATATGAACTGAAAAAAACAGATGCCGGCTTCATCACTCTCGAAGAGGCAAGAAAAAACAGGGCCAGGCTGCCGTTCAACAAATCCAATATTTATCAGCCTTCCTTTAGCGGCAACAAATACTTCCGCGATTACCCCCTGGAGGAGATACGCAGGTACATCGACTGGACCTTCTTTTTCCATAGCTGGCGCATCACCGGGAAATATCCGGCCATTTTCGAGGATCCTTTAAAAGGGGAAGAAGCCCGGAAGCTATTTGATGATGCAAAGCAGATGCTGGACAAGATCCTTGCTGAAAAAAGACTCACGGCAAATGCAGCCATTGGGTTTTATCCTTGCCAGCGCGAGGGGGATGACATCCTTTTAGCTGAAAAGAATTTAGGTTTTAACTTTTTGCGGAACCAGCAACAGAAGAAAGAGGGCTTTCCCAACCTCTGCCTTTCCGACTTTGTGGCAGGTAAAGATTCCGGCAGGAAGGACTACCTGGGATTTTTCGTGGTAACAACCGGGAAAGGCCTGGAAAAATGGGTGGAAAAATACGAGCGGGAAAATGATGATTACAATGCCATCATGATGAAGATCCTGGCCGACCGCCTGGCCGAAGCTTTTGCCGAGCTAATGCATGAAAAGGTAAGAAAAGAATACTGGGGCTATGCAAAGCATGAAAGTCTCAGCCAGGAAGAACTGTTGAAAGAGAAATACCAGGGCATACGGCCTGCTCCCGGTTACCCGGCCTGTCCGGAACATTCTGAAAAAAGAAAAATCTTTGATCTTTTGCAAGCCGAAAAAAACACCGGCTGCCGCTTAACGGAAAACTTCGCCATGTACCCTGCGGCCTCGGTCTCCGGATACTACTTCTCTCACCCCGATGCACAGTATTTCAATGTGGGCAGGATCGGGAAAGACCAGGTGGAGGATTATGCGCGCAGGAAGGATATGGCTGTGAAGGAAGTTGAGCGATTGTTGAATGCGAATTTGGCTTATTGAAGTGACTAAAGTGACTAAAGTGACTAAAGTGACTAAAGTTCATAAAGTTAAAAGTTAAAAGTTAAAAGTTAAAAGTTAAGAGTTATGGAGAATAAAGAATTTGCAAAATTGTTGGAGGAAAGGACAAAGAGGCTGGCGATTGATATCATACGGCTTTCGGCTTCCTTGCCTGATACTCCTGAAAACAGGGTAATCAGATATCAACTGAGCAAATCAGGTACCAGTATCGGGGCTAATTACCGGGAGGCTAACCGGTCAAGAAGTAAAGCCGATTTCAAAAGCAAAATTAGAATTTGCGAAAGCGAAGCCAGCGAAACATTGTATTGGCTGGAATTAATCATGGAAGTACATGTTAATTTAAAACAAAGGGTATCGACCACCATGAAAGAAGTAAGCGAGATTCTTGCAATCCTGACCTCAATAAGCAGAAATCTATCAAGCAATTAAAACAAAGATGCCAAAACTAAAAGCACTAATAAGCTCAAGGAACCTTGCGGACTCAAGGCACTTTATGAACTTTAGTCACTTTAGGCACTTTCAAGACAATTTAAATACTTGCTAACATGAAAGTAATAGAACACTTCAAAAACACCAACAAAACCTATTTCAGCTTTGAGTTGCTGCCGCCGCTGAAGGGAAGGAATATTGACCTCTTGTACCGTTCCATCGACAACCTGATGGATTTTGATCCCTTAAACATCAATATTACCTATCACCAGGAGGAGGTGGTTTACAGGCAACACCCCAGTGGTTTGCTGGAAAAGAAATCGGTGCGGAAACGGCCGGGTACAGTGGCCATTGCTGCAGCCATCAAATATAAATACCCCAAAGTGCATGTGGTACCCCATCTCATTTGCGGTGGCTTCAGTAAAGATGCCACCGAATATGCTTTGATCGACCTGCATTTTCTGGGTGTTAAGGACCTGCTGGTCCTGCGGGGGGATCCGCTCAAATCACAGCGATATTTCAAGCCGGAGCCCGATGGCCATGCTTATGCTGTAGACCTGGTAAAACAGATCACGGATATGAACCGGGGCAAATACCTGGATGAAGAAACACAGAACCGCACGGCTACCGATTTCTCCATTGGTGTGGCAGGCTATCCTGAAAAGCACATCGAGGCAGCCAACATGGAAGCCGACCTGCAATTTTTGAAAGAAAAGGTGGATGCCGGGGCGGATTATATCGTTACCCAGATGTTTTTCGACAACCGGAAATACATTGAGTTTGTGAAACTGTGCAGGAAAGCCGGCATCGAAATTCCCATCATCCCGGGCATCAAGCCCATCAATACCAAAAAGGATATCAAAATGATCCCGAAGACTTTTAATTGCGATATCCCGGAAGATCTCAACAAAGAGATCAGTAAATGCAAAGACGATGCAGCAGCCTTCCAGGCAGGCATTGAATGGGGCATACAACAATCCAAAGAATTGATGGAATTCGGGGTGCCGGCCATTCATTATTTCACCATCGGGATTTCGGATAATGTAAAAAGAATTGCGGAAAAAGTCTTTTGATCATGGGAAGAAATCTTGTTGAAAAAGATATATGCCCATCCTGCTGTAATGCCTTTGATTGCTCAAAATCAAAGCGATGCTGGTGTTTTGAGCATGATGTGCTTTCTGAAAAACTGGAAGAACTGGAGAAGGAATATGATGGATGCCTTTGTCCCGCGTGTATGGAGAAATTTGAGGATCCGTTTTTTAGCATTGTTTTATCCCTTTCTTATTGGTAGTTTAAACGTAGTTCATACGTAGTTTATGTTCGAAAAATATCGTATGAACTACGTAACAAATACCTCCCAGGTGGGCAGAAATATATTGCTCACTTCGTACAGGATGATGCATACGCCTTTGATAGAGCAAAGTAATCAGAACATCATGCCGGTCTGTTTTGATTCTGAATTATCCCGCGCTTCATCGCGGGAATAACAGCGGCCAGTTTTTGCCGGGGGCTTAAGCCCCGCATGCTAATTCCGGATTGGGGGCTAAAGCTCCAGGACCCTTTGTCCTTGCCCCCATGCTGAAGCATGGGCTAATTCAATTGCAAAGATCAAGACAGGTCTAACAATAATCAAGATTTTTTTACCTTTGTGTTTTACTCCCGCCGGGTAAACCGCCAAAAACCATATTGATCAGATGAAAACACAGCGCGGGTTCAGAAAAATTAGATCTCTGAATCTGAGCAGGTGTATTTATTGAAAATTCAAATATTCTATGAACATTCAAAACAATAACTTATGAATACCTTGAAAATCCAGCATAATCAATCCAACAAATTAATCTTCCTGGGCGTTTTATTGTTTTTCCTTGGGCTGATTGTAGGTCTTACAGTTCCATTGTTTGCCAATCCCAGGATGGGATTATCCAGTCATCTGGAAGGGATCATGAATGGGATCTTTCTCATCGTCCTGGGATTGATATGGTATAAGATTGATGTGACTGCACGATGGTTGAGAATAACTTTCTGGCTGGCCATTTACGGCACCTTTGCGAACTGGTTCGGCATCCTGATCGCGGCCATATTCAATGCCGGCAAAATGCTGAATGTGGCGGCGGAAGGACAGGAAGGGCCGGCCTTTGCCGAGGGGATCGTTACCTTTTCGTTGATTTCACTTACGCTGGCCATGCTTGCAGTCTGTGTCATTGTGCTGATCGGACTGGGCAGACAAATGAGGAAGAATTAAAATTCATTGGGATAAAGAGGCTTTCCAAAAAGTAAGAAATCACGCATTGGGTCACATCGAGCGTAGCTGAGATGCGCTGATAATCAATACACTTAGGCTTCGACTCCGCTCAGCCTGACTAAAAACCCGGCTTTATGGACAGCCTTTTAACTAATCTGACAACAAGAAAATTACTTGAAATGAGCAATGCAAGCACCTCTGTCTTCCGTCTTCGGTCTTCTGTCTCAGCCTGACTAAAAACCCGGCTTTATGGACAGCCTTTTAACTAATCTGACAACAAGAAAATTACTTGAAATGAGCGATGCAAGCACCTCTGTCTTCCGTCTTCCGTCTTCCGTCTCGGCCTGTCTTCCGTCTTCCGTCTTCTATCGTCCTTCCGTCTAGCCTGACTAAAAACCCGGCTTAATGGACAGCCTTTTAACTAATCTGACAACAAGAAAATTACTTGAAGTGAGCGATGCAAGCACCTCTGTCTTCCGTCTTCCGTCTTCCGTCTCTGTCTCCTGTCTCAGCCTGACTAAAAACCCGGCTTTATGGACAGCCTTTTAACTAATCTGACAACAAGAAAATTACTTGAAGTGAGCAATGCAAGCACCTCCGTCTTCCGTCTTCGGTCTTCTGTCTTCGGTCTTCGGTCTTCGGTCTTCGGTCTTCGGTCTTCGGTCTTCCGTCTCCGTCTCAGCCTGACTGAAAAACCCGGCTTAATGGACAGCCTTTTAACTAATCTGACAACAAGAAAATTACTTGAAGTGAGCAATGCAAGCACCTCCGTCTTCCGTCTTCCGTCTTCCGTCTCCGGTCTTCGGTCTTCCGTCTCCCTAATACCTGTAGTGATCCGACTTAAACGGTCCGCCTTTCTCAATACCCAGGTAAGTGGCCTGATCAGTAGTAAGTTCTGTCAGCTTTACGCCAATCTGTGCCAGGTGCAAACGGGCCACCTCTTCGTCCAGGTGTTTGGGTAAGCGATACACATCCAGTTCATAATCATTCTTCCAGAGCTCGATCTGGGCCAGCGTCTGATTGGTAAAGGAATTACTCATCACAAAGGATGGATGCCCCGTGGCACAGCCCAGGTTCACCAGTCGGCCTTCCGCCAGCAGATAAATGGAGTTTCCATCGGGGAAAGTATACTTATCCACCTGGGGTTTGATATTGATCTTTTCAACACCCGGCATGGCTTCCATCTTTTCAACCTGAATTTCATTGTCGAAATGGCCGATGTTGCAAACGATGGCCTGGTCTCTCATCTTCGACATATGCTCTGCGGTGATCACATCTTTGTTCCCGGTGGCGGTCACAAAAATATTCCCTTCTGCCAGGGCATCTTCCACGGTGGTTACTTCAAAACCTTCCATGGCAGCCTGCAGTGCACAGATGGGATCGATCTCGGTCACTTTTACACGGGCGCCATATGAGCGCATGGACTTGGCAGAACCTTTGCCCACATCACCATAACCGCATACCACAACCACTTTCCCGGCCAGCATCACATCGGTGGCCCTTTTGATGCCATCGGCCAGAGACTCGCGGCAACCATAAAGATTATCAAATTTTGATTTTGTTACAGAGTCGTTCACATTGATAGCAGGTACAAGCAATTTTCCAGCTTCTTTCATCTGGTATAAACGATGCACCCCGGTTGTTGTCTCTTCAGAAACACCTTTCCATTCTTTGGCTGTATTGTGCCATTTCTGCTTATCCTCAACATAAACCTCTTTCAGTATTTTCAACAAAGCCTTTTCATCCGAACTGTCTCCCGTCTTTTCCAGCAAGGAAGGATCGTTTTCAATATCGTAACCCTTGTGGATCATCATGGTAGCGTCGCCGCCGTCATCCACGATCAGGTTGGGTCCTTTTGCGCCGGGGAAAGAAAGGGCCTGGTAAGTACACCACCAGTATTCATCGAGGGTCTCCCCTTTCCAGGCAAACACCGGGACACCAGCTTTTGCCATTGCCGCGGCAGCATGATCCTGTGTAGAGAAGATATTACAGCTTGCCCAGCGGACATCTGCTCCCAGGGCAGTCAGCGTTTCGATGAGTACGGCCGTTTGCACGGTCATGTGCAGGGAACCGGTAATGCGTGATCCCTTAAGAGGTTTTTCCACACCGTATTTCTCCCTGAGTGACATCAGGCCGGGCATTTCCTTTTCCGCAATTTCTATTTCTTTGCGTCCGTATTCGGCAAGGTTAATATCGGCAACCTTGTAATCCAGTACTTTATCAATCGTTAAATTTTCCATTTTCTATATTTCAATCATTACATTATAAAGGCGTGCAAAGTTAGCTATATTTCCATAAATCTCAAAGCTTTGAATATCTATGCTTACTTTTGTATCAAAACAAATCAAATGTCCTTAAAGTTCACCGAAAAGATCAATCAGCATACCCAGATCGGGATCTGGCAGATTGAAGAAACGATCGACTGGTTCCTTTCTGGTTTAAAACTGAGTACAGTGGAAAAGGATGTCTATGAGAGCTTTGTGAATGAGCATCGCAAAAAGCAATGGCTGAGCTACCGGTGCCTTTTGAGGGCGATCATCCGCGATATCCCGGTCAATGTGGAATATGATGAACACCGCAAACCTTTTATCAGGAACCACAGGGGGAATATCTCCGTATCGCATGCCGGTGAGTATTCGGCCGTAATCCTGTCAGACAAACACCAGGTGGGGATCGATATAGAGAAGATCACACCCAGAATAGAAAAGATCGCCTGCCGTTTTTTGAGCAATGCAGAAGAGGATTTTATCCAGGAGGCTGAACGGCTGAAATACCTGTATATCATCTGGGGAGCCAAGGAAGCCCTGTATAAGCTTTATGGAAAAAGAAACCTTGATTTCCAGAAGCAGATTAGGATCCAGCCCTTTGATCTTGAAAAAGAGGCTATATTCACAGGAAGTATTATCAACGGAAGCAATTCACTGGAAACACTGCTTTTTTACCGCTTTATTGATGATTATGTGCTTGTATATACCTTGGTTTGAAATATATTATGCATGAACTTTTTACATGATCTTTCTTATCTTTGATGCACTCAAAAGAAAATCACATGAGCATTTATGAATCCATCCTGGAAAAGTCCAGGCAAAACAGAAAGATGTTCACCGTTCTGGTCGACCCTGACAAACCCACAGACAAAGAAGTCATCAGCCTTGCTGAAAAAGCAAGTGAGGCAAAAGTGGATTATTTTTTTGTCGGGGGAAGTCTTCTTACCAATAACAATCTCGACCATTGCATAAAACTGCTAAAAGAGCACAGCAGCATCCCTGTTATTTTGTTTCCGGGAAATACCTTGCAAATGAGCAATAAAGCTGACGCCTTTTTATTCCTGTCCCTGATTTCCGGAAGAAATGCCGAAATGCTGATCGGGCGGCATGTGATCGCGGCCCCCTATCTTAAGCTGAGCAGACTTGAGGTAATCTCCACCGGGTATATGCTCATCGACAGCGGCAAGCCCACCACGGTTTCTTACATGAGCAATTCCGTTCCCATCCCTGCCGACAAGATGGATGTGGCTGCCTGTACCGCCATGGCCGGAGAGATGCTGGGGATGAAACTTATTTATATGGATGCCGGCAGTGGTGCGATTAATCCTGTTTCCAGTGAAATGATCGAGATGGTTAGCAGCAGTGTGGAAATACCAATTGTGGTAGGCGGTGGCATCAGGACACCTGAGAAAGCTGCCGAAACAGCCCGAAAGGGAGCTGATGTGGTGGTGGTCGGAAACAGCATCGAATCGGATCAGGAACTCATTAAAGAAATTGCAAAAGCCATTCACGAAGTCTAAACTTTTATTCTTAAACCTTTTATTAACATGATCAGAAAATTAAGTCTTTTTAGTATTGTGATGATGATGGCGGTTACTTTCCTCACCGCCCAGGAAAAACAATTGAGTCTGCAGGAAGCTGCATACATGAACAGAAGCGTTTTCCCGGAATACATGAACCAGCTCCAGTGGATGGGCGATTCCGATAAATTCGCCTATGTGGAAAACAATAAAGTGGTGGCCGGCAGGGCAACTTCCGAAAAACGGGATAGCCTCTTCGGAGTGGATGAGCTCAATGCAGGCTTGAACAAACTTCAACTCGATTCCATCAAACGCATGCCCCGCATCGACTTTATCGGGGAATCCCTCGCTATGTTCAGCCATGATCACAAACTGTTCCTGTATGATTTTGCAGAAAAGGAACTCCGGAAAATGAATGAATATCCCGAAGAAGCCGAGAACCTGGATATCAACAAAGAGACTTTCCAGATCGCATATACCCTTGAGAACAATTTGCATGTTGCACTCGAAGGCAGTCAGGTTCAGGTCACCGATGAAGAAGAGGGCGGCATCCTTTCCGGACATACCGTTCACCGGGTGGAATTCGGCATCAGCAAAGGTACTTTCTGGTCGCCCGATGGCAGCAAGCTGGCTTTTTACCGCAAGGATGAGACCATGGTCACCGGATACCCCCTGGTGGATATCACCAAAAGAATTGCAGAAGTAGAACCCAGCCGCTATCCCATGGCGGGAATGACCAGCGAGGAAGTGACCCTGGGCGTTTATGATATTGAAAGCGGAACAACTACTTTCATCAAAACCGGCGAACCGGCCGATCAATATCTTACAACCGTTACCTGGGGCCCAGCGGGTGATAAGATCTATATTGCCGTATTGAACCGGGACCAGAACCACCTCAAGCTGAACCAGTATGATGCATCAAGCGGGGATTATATCAAAACCCTTTTTGAGGAAGAGAGTGATCGTTATGTTGAACCCCAGCATCCCATGACTTTCCTGGAAAAGAACAGGGATCAGTTTGTCTGGTTCAGTGAGCGGGATGGTTACGACCATATGTACCTTTATAATACTGACGGAAAAATGATCCGCCAGATCACGAAGGGAAAATGGGTGGTGAATGATCTGCTGGGCTTCGATAAAAGTGAACGTTACTTTTTCTTTGAAGGGAACAGGGATCATCCCCTGCAGAAAAATGTTTATGCGGTGGATATCCGGAATAATAATGTAAAAAGACTTACGCCTGATGATGGAACCCACAATGCCCTCCTGAATAAAAACGGGAATTATTTCATTGATGTATACAGCAGCACCAGCGAAGCCAGGGTTTACCAGGTGATTAGCCATAAAGGAAAAGTCGAGCAGGTATTGCTGAAAAGCAAGGACCCGCTGGCAGAATATGATCCGGGTGAAATGTCCATCTTCACCATAGAGAATGAGGAAGGCAACGAATTGTATTGCCGGATGATCAAACCCTCAGATTTTAATCCTGCAAAGAAATACCCGGTCATCATATATGTATATGGCGGGCCCCACTCACAACTGGTCACCAACTCATGGCTTGGAGGCGGACAATTATTCCTGTATTATCTGGCACAACAGGGGTACGTGGTTTTCACCCTGGATAACCGAGGCACCTCCAACCGGGGTTTTGAATTTGAAAGCAGCATACACCGCAATCTGGGAACCAAAGAAGTGGCCGACCAGATGGCCGGTGTGGAATACCTCAAATCACTTCCTTATATTGACTCAACGCGCATCGGGGTGGATGGATGGAGCTATGGCGGATTCATGACCATCTCCATGATCCTGAAACATCCGGAGGATTTTAAAGCTGCCGTAGCCGGTGGCCCGGTGATCGACTGGAAATATTACGAGGTGATGTATGGCGAAAGATACATGGACACACCCGAAAGCAATCCCGGGGGATATGAAAATGCCAACCTGCTGAATTATGTCGACCGCTTGCAGGCCCGCCTGCTTATCCTGCATGGCACCAGCGATCCGACGGTGGTCTGGCAGAACAGCCTGGCGTTCCTGAAAAAGTCTGTGGAAGAAGGCGTACAGGTGGATTATTTCGTCTATCCCGGGCATCCGCATAATGTGCGTGGAAAGGACCGCGTTCATATGTATGAGAAGATTACGCAGTATTTTGAGGATTTTTTGAAGTAGCTGTGAGACGGAGAGACAGAAGATAGGAGACGGGAGACCGGAGAGCACAGAAGACAGAGAGATAGGGAGACGGAAGATCAGGACGAATTGTTGATTGTGACATTCCTGAATGCAAGCTGAAATTTTCTGGCGTAGTACCAGTGTCATGTCAGACAGTACTGTCTCGGGTGCAATACACCCGGTGACTAAGAATAAATTGGCATTACCCAAAGTCACCGGGTGAATGGTCACGTTAAATAAAATTTGACATGACACTAGTATTATTGTCTTTTTCAAATCCTGGTAGCATTAAATTAAAGGCCATTTTACTCCTTTACCCTTCCCATATTTGGAATAATTTACGATTTCGGGAAATATTTATTCTGATGCCAAATTCTATTTGTCTGATTTATTGCATCTTGTCGTTTTGGCAAATTGATTGTATGCTAATTAACGGACCAATCGATCAATAAAATGAATAAAACAATTAATCAAAGCGAAGCTGCCCGGAAGCTTGGCCGGGAAGCCGACTGGAAAGACAAGACCATTCTGGTGGCAGATGATGTAAAGATCAATTTTCTTTTGTTACAAGCCATGCTTGGCAAGACAAAAGCAAAAATCCTGTGGGCTCACGATGGCGTGGAGGCCATTAATTATTGCAAAACCAACCGGAACATCGACCTGGTGTTGATGGATTTCAGCATGCCAAAACTGAATGGCTGGGAAGCCACACGGGAGATCAAAAAGATCAGGTATGATTTGCCGGTGATTTCACAGACGACAAGCCGCATGGGCACCTATGAGTTCGATGCCTTGGCATCAACATGCGATGATTACATTTTAAAACCGCTGAATAAGGAAAACTTGATTTACAAGATTGGCAAGTATATCAACAAGTAAGAAATGAAAATATTATCCTGGTAAGGATAATCATTGGTCGATTGGTATCCATTATAAAAGCTCCGGAGAGGTCCGGGGCTTTTAGTTTTTTTGCAGGATACGGCCGATCTTTTCATAAAAATCGTTCATGCTGATGGGCTTTTTCAAAAAATCATTACACCCATGTTGCAATGCCTTTTCAATATCCTCCTGGGTTCCATATGCAGTTTGAGCAATGATTGGAATCTCAGCATTCAAGGCACGGATTTCTTTTGCTGCCATATGCCCATTAATTACGGGCATTCGAATATCCATCAGGATCAGGTGTATTTCGGGTAATTCTTTGAATCTTGTAATGGCTTCTTCACCATTCTTTGCCCAGTAGACACTGGCACCGGCTCTGGTAAGCAGCAACCGCAAATATTCATAATTAGCATCTTCATCTTCGGCAACGAGCACGTTGTAGTTCTTAAGATCAGGTGTGTTTTTCATCCGCGTTTCATTCTTGTTAGAAAGTTGATTATGATTTCAGATACTTTTGAAACAGTTCCAGTAACTTATCTTTTTTAATGGGTTTTGGCAGATAGCCATCGCAGCCGGCAGTCAGAAATCGCTGTTCATCGCCGGTTTGGGCATATGCGGTGGTTGCGATAATGGGCAGCTCCGGGCGGAATTCGCGGATGCGTTTTGTGGCTTCCAGTCCGTTCATTACCGGCATTTTAATGTCCATCAGCACCAGGGTAATATCGGGATGCTGCTTACAAAGAGCTACGGCTTCTTTTCCATCTTTGGCCAGCAGGTAATCGAATCCGGCCTTTTTCAAAACCACTTCCATATACAAATAATTCGATTCCTCATCTTCGGCTAAAAGTACCAGGGGTTTCCCTTCAACAGCGGTATTTTTCTCCTCTTTCGGCGGTGCTTTTTCTGTAAACACCGTTTCTGTGCAGGGCACCGTAAATGTGAAGGTGGAACCTTTGCCTTTTTCAGAAGTAACCGCGATAGTGCCGCCAAGCAGCTTAACCAGGCCGTTTGCTATAGAAAGCCCCAACCCGCTGCCTTCATGCGCCCGCGTATCCGATGGATTTTCCTGGGTGAACATGCCGAAAATGGCATCCAGCTTTTCGGGGTCTATCCCTTTGCCGGTGTCCTGTACAAAAAATTCAACAAAGCTTTCTTTAGGTTTGTAACCGCAGCGTATACCTCCTTTATCAGTAAATTTCAATGCATTGTCTAACAAAATATGTAATGTTTTCCTGATCAATTCAGGATCGGAATCGAGGCTTACATCAGCCTTAATTTGACAATCGGTTTCAAAGCCTATCTTTTTAGCGGCGGATAACTGCCTGGTTTCTTCAATAACTTCTTCAAAAAATGGCTGCAGGAGGAATTCACTTTTATGCACTTCCATAGTTCCCGAAACGATCCGCGCCATATCCATATAATCCATCATGGTCTTCATCAGGCGCTTACTTGATTGTTGCACAATGGCCAGCATTTCTTTTTCTCTTCCGGGCAGGGATCCGTCTCCGACAATAAGGCTCCGAAACCCAGTATCCCGTTAAGCGGTGTCCTGATCTCGTGTGAGATATTGTTCAAAAATGCCGTTTTCAGCTTATCGCTTTCCTGGGCTTTTTCTTTGGCTGCAATCAGGTCTTCAAGCATCTTTTTTCTCTCGGTGATGTCCTCTTTTATGGCCACAAAGTTGGTGATGGCTCCTTCACTGCTTACAATGGGTGATATTACCGCTTTCTCCCAGTATAATTCACCGGTTTTCTTTTTATTCAGTATTTCTCCTTCCCAGTTGCTGCCCGAAAGAATGGTATCCCATAACTCTTTATAAAATGCTTTGGATTGATGGCCCGATTGCAAAATATTGGAGTTTTCGCCCTTTGCCTCTTCAAAACTGTAACCGGTTAGTTCTGTAAAAAATGGGTTGACATATTCAATAGCGCCTTCCCTGTTGGTTATCATTACCGAAACAGAACTTTGTTCAACGGCCCGGGAAAGTTTATTGGCTATTTCTTCGCTGCGTTGCCGGTCGATAAACATGCTCAGCTCATGGGCTACCAACTCCATGATTTCAATGCTTGATTGATCATAAACATCCGGATTGTCGTAGTTTTGAACCACAACCGCCCCCAACATTTTCCCTTCTACCCTTAATGGAACACCAAGCCAGGCTTCTGAAACGGTTCCGTGTAGCTCAATAATACCTTTTTCATACAAACTTAAGATTTCATTCTTTTGCAGTAGCACCGACCGGTTTTGTTTGATAACATAGCCTGTAAGTGATTTCTCGGCAGGCCATTCCGGTATTTCATCCTTTTCATCTCTATCCACATTTGCGCATAACATCCCGGTTTCTTCATTATAGAATGCAATAACGAAATTTTTTGCATCAATAACGTTATTCAATTCATTTTTAACGGAATCAAAAAGCTCATTCAGGTTTCTTGTGGTAATGCTTGCATGGGCAATGTTGTACTGTAACTGCCGAATTTTTTCTGCCTGTTTGCGTTCGGTGATATCCCGGGCAACGATCTGAATTCCTTTTAGTTCTCCGTTTTCTGTTATGGCAGATGTATTGAGTTCAAAAGGAATAACTTTACCGGTTTTAGTCACTATTCCAACTTCATAGGGAGCATTGATATTTTCTCCCTTCAGCCGTTTTTGAAAACGGTTCATTGTAACATTATAAGACTCTGGTGTGAGTAATTTCTGAATGTTTGTGCCTTCGACTTCTACTTTTGTATAGCCCGTTTCGTTTTCGATCATTCTGCTCATATAAGTGATCGTGCCTTGCATATCCATGATGGCAATCACATCTGAAGTATTTTCTGCCAGTCTGCGGAATTTTTCTTCGCTTTCTTTTAAGCGTTTTTCTGCTTTCTGTTTTTTTACGAAAGTGGAGACCTGCTGAACAAATGATTCAATCAATTTGGTGTTAATCGGTTCAGTTTTTTTGTGGGTGGTGAAAGTGATATTGCCGAGTATCTGCTCGTCCTGTTCATAGGCAATGCAATACATCTTTTCGATAGCGAACATCTTTTTAACAGCGCTGCCGATGGCAGCCGATAGTTTGTTATTGAAAAGATTCGGAAAATCAAAATCAAGTTCTTCTACTTTGCCGCTGCTTATCTGTTCATAATATTTTGTAGAGATATCACCTTCCAAATTTTTGATGTCAAAACCCAGAAGCCTGGAAAGATCAGCAGCTTTTTTGCCAACACCTTTTATCTGCTGCATTTTCCAGCGGTTTTCATTATAATTATATTCCACCAAAGAAACTATTGAATTGCCTTCAAATAATTCGTACAGTTTCTGAACGGTGTATTTATAGATTTCCTGAATGGAAGTAAGTTCAACCAGTTCGAATGCGGTTTGAGCCAGGAAAGCACTCTGCTTTTCGCTTTCGCGCAACAGTTGTTCCGTTTGTTTTCGCTCGGTGATGTCGATATTAAACTCAGCGCATAACCATTCACCTTGTTCATTTTGAAAAGGAATTGTGTGTACTTGAAAAATTTTATTTTCGGTCGGCAAAAATTCTTCAGCAACAACAATTTCCTTTGTTTTAAGGGCTTTTGGAACACCACAACCTGGGCAAGGCTTTTTTCGTCCCATAAAGTATTCATGGCACTTACGTCCCCGGAAATCTCCGTATATTTTCTGCCAGTTAAGATCCACATCCAGAATATTGCATTCGGCGTCCAAAATATTAAAATGTGTACTGGTAACTTTCATGAGAAAGCTCAAACGGTCATGTTCCGTCTTTAATTTTTCCTCCGACTGTTTGCGTTCGGTGATATCCAGCGCAGTAAAAGTAACTCCTATGGAATGATCGTTTAGTTCGATGGGGGTGGAAGCCAGCAAAACATTGATAATTGATCCGTCCTTTTTCTGCCAGCGTGTTTCCATGCTACCGGTTCCTTTTTCTCTGATCTGGTCATATTTTTCCTTACCGACAAATTCATATTCTTCCCGGGAAGGATACAATATCCGCGCATTTTTATCAATAAGTTCTTCTCGTGTGTATCCTGTCATTTCGCAAACACGGGGATTCACCTCTTTCAGCACTCTGTTGGAAACAACTCCAATTCCAGCCGGAGCCACACTATAAATGCTGCGCATTTTTTCTTCGCTCTCGCGGAGCGCTTCCGCTGTTTTTTGATATTCCGCTTTAACTTCCGCTTCTTCCAGCGCCCGCTTCACAGCCATGGGAAGGCTTTCCGGTTTATCTTTCGATACATAGTCCACAGCGCCCAGCTTAATCAGTTCAACGGCAGTTTCTTCACCAATGGTGCCGGAAATGCAGATAAACGGTGTTTCGGGACAAAGCTCCAGGCTTATTTCCAATGCCCTGAATGCGTCAAAACCCGGCAGCTTAAAATCAGATATGATAAGGTCGAAACAATTTTTACGCAGCGAGGCAGTGTAGCCTGCTTCATTTTCAACATGGGTCAAATCCAGACGATAGCCCGCAGATGATAACTGTTCGCGCATTAATTCCAGGTCCCTGGGTGAGTCCTCCAGGATAAGGACCTTAAGTTCTTTACTTTCGTTATTTGTTTGTTTACTCATAACTCAAATATTTTATGGCACGCTGATAAAGCGGATTTTCAAACGCGGATTATCGCTGATCTTCTTATCCGCGTTGCGAAGCATCCGCCAAATCCGCGTTCCATTCTTCAACCGCGTTCTATCTTTCATCCGCGTTCCATATAATCTTTATTCCATTGGAGGTTTTTCGTTCAGCATAGCCCAGAATACGCCAATGTGCTTCACCGCTTCCAGAAAATCCTTGAAGTCCACCGGCTTTACCACGTAGGCATTTACGCCCAGGGCATAGCATTTTTTCAGGTCGGGTTCCTCGCGTGAAGCTGTGAGCATAACTACAGGAAGCATTTTCAATTTTTCATTGCTGCGAATGGCTTCCAGCACTTCAATGCCATCCATGCGCGGCATTTTAATATCCAGCAGCAGCACCACAGGAATCCCCTTTTTGCGGTCTTTGAACCGGCCTTCATAATTCAGGTACTCCATCACTTCCACACCGTCGTTAACCACAAATACATGGTTTGCCAGCTTATGATCCTTTAGTGCTTCAATGGTAAGTTCCACATCCTGCGGATTGTCTTCGGCCAACAATATTGTTTTTAATTCATTCATGATAATTCCTCCTTGCTTTTAGTACCTTACATCTAATATTCTTGTATATAACCTTACTCGCTTAGCAAACTGATAAGTTCGTTCTTCTAAATCATAAACCTGTTTTGTCATTTGTATTTTGTTATTTGTTATTTATTTTCCACCTTAGGTAAACTAAAAAAGAATGTTGCCCCTTTACCCGTTTCCGCTTCGGCCCAAACCCTTCCGCCATGTTTATGAATAATACGTTGCACATTGGCAAGTCCGATGCCTGTGCCCTCAAATTCGGCCTGTGAGTGGAGCCGCTGAAAAACCCCAAACAGTTTGTGTGCATATTTCATATTGAAACCCACCCCGTTATCACGAATGTAAAATACGAAATTTTTCTCCTCTTCTTTGAAGTCAATCGAAATTTCTGCTTTTTGGATATTCCTTGTATATTTTACCGCGTTATCAAGCAGGTTAACCCAAACTTGTTTCAGCAGGGAGTAATCGCCGGACACTTGCGGTAATTTCTGTACTTTCCAGTTTATTTTTCTTTTTTTTGTATCCTTTTTTATACTTTCAACTAACTCCTTTACCAGCACATTCATTTCCATATTGGTTTTTCGCAGCTGCTGGCGGCCCGTTCTTGAGAACTTTAACAACTCATCGATCAGTGTACCCATTTGCCCGGCGGCATTTGTTACGGTAGCCAGGTAATATTGGGCCTTTTCGGGCAGATCGGGGCGGAAATTTTCATTCAGCAGATCTACGTATCCATTGATATGGCGCAAGGGCGCCCGCAGATCGTGGGAAACGGAATAAGAAAAGGCCTCCAGCTCTTTGTTTGAGGCTTCTAACTGCGCGGTACGCTCAATAACACGTTGTTCCAGTTCCTCGTTCAGTTCAATAATTTCCTTCTCCGCAATTTTGCGGCTTACGATTTCACCAATCAGATTGGCGGAAGCCTGCAGCCGGTCTTTGGCCGTTTCAATGATAAAAGCGGGACGGGACTCATATTCCTTTGCCCTTTTCACCAGTTCATCCAGGGGAACCTTATATTTTTCAGCCAGTTCGCTCAATTTTTCTTTGTCCTGCGGCGGATCCCCATAACCGAAGTTAATAGCTCCGATAACTTCATCACCGGCAAAAATTGGCAAGGCATAGAGATTTATTCCGCCCTGACATTCGATATCTGCAGGCCGTCCGGATTCCATCGCCGGCAGCGATGCTTCCTTCCAGCAGGAATCGTGACAAAGCCATTTACCACAATTCAGCGCTTCTGTATTGTCGTCTGTCTCACACAATTCCCGGGAAGCCTGATCCATGAAACGGCACCAGCCGGAAGCAAAAATGCCAAGGGCATAATCGCCGTTCTTTTCATAAATAGCCGATGATGTTTCCAGTAACCTTAAAAAGTCATCCGCGATGTCTTTCAGCACATTTTTCCCGACGGCATCAAGAATCAACCCGCTGGTATTCAGTTCCGAAAGATCGCCATAAAGCGGGGCCTGGTCATTTTTTACGGCTGCCGCTTTTTTGCTGAGCATCCACTCAATGCGCTGTAAAGCTTCCTGTGCCTGCTTTACTTCACTGATATCCATAACCGTTGATATCACTAAGGACTGGTTTGGGATAGGCGTATTTTGGGCAGTAATATAGGAAGTTTCTTCACCCTGGCGGGTAACAGGAATATCAGTCCAGCGCATTTGCTTCGGATCGCCGGAAGCACAATCATCCAGAACCCGCTTTCTTAAGTCTTCCCGGAATTGGGGATCTTCGTAAACGGCTTCCCAAAAACTGTCAGGTTCTTCAAGTTTTTTCCGGGTCGTTCGATAGATTTCCGGAAACTTATCGTTCATATAGCTGAACCTTACTTCAGGATCAATTGAATTGACAGCGATACCAATGGGCAGATTATCCAATATGGTTCGGGTGAAGTTTTCACTTTGCCGCAAAGCTTCTTCCACCTGCTTGCGTTCGGTGATATCCTGAAAGGAACCCTGCACTTTGATGATCCTGCCGTTTTCATCCTTCACTGCTCTGCCATTAGTCCGCACCCATACACGTTTCCCCTTTGAAGTGATGATCTCCATCTCTTCATCGTAGGGAATGCCCTTTTCGGCACAGGCGGTAAAAACTTCTGTAATCTTATCCCGCCATTCGGGTGCATAAAAATTGATGCCTTCCTCCACAGGCGGAGCATACCCGTGCGGCACTTCATGAATATCGGCAACGGTATCCGACCAGTAGGAGATGTATTTCTTCAGGTCAACGTCCCAACCGCCGAACCTGGCGGTTTCACCGGCTATTCGCAGCAACTCATAATTGGATTTTAGTTTATCTTCTGCCAGTTTCTGCTCTGTAATATCTTCTGCTATGCCTTCAATCCAGCCTTTATCCGGAAATATCCTGGCTGTATATTTTGCCCAGAACATGGATTTATCTTTGCGATAAAAACGCGCTTCAAAATTTTGAATGGAGCCGTTTTCTTTGATTGTTTCCACCATCTTTTCGCGGGTGCCTTCATCAACATAGTTGCCGGATGTTTTATATTCAGCTATAAATTCATCTAAATCATCATAGCCGAACATTTCAGCCAGTTGCTTATTGCTTTCCAGTATTTTCCCATCGGAAATGCTGGTCCGGAAAAGCCCGACCTGCGCATTTTGAAAAAGATTACGATAGGTTTCTTCACTTTCTTCAGTTTTTTGTTGAGCTTTTAATAATTCCTCATTCGTTTGTTTCAGCTCCTCATTGATAGCCTGATATTCTTCATTTTCGCATACCAGTTTTTGAATGATATCGGCATGGCTGTCTTTTTCTTTCAATCCCAACGAAAAAATCAAGGCCAAATCCAGTTCAATTACCTTTTTGAATTGTTCCAATAATTTTTCGTTCTCAGCACTGAATTCCCTCTCTTTGTTGTCGAGCACGCATAAAGTCCCAAAAGGTTTCTGATCAGGGAAATTTATCGGATAACCGAGGTAGGCTATCATTCCGAGTTTTATATCGGGGTTTTTGTTCCAGTTTTTATTTTTCAGGGCATTGGGGATGCGGAGTTTTTTTTGCGTTTTGATCACTGTTTCGCAGTATAATCCGTACCAGTGTTCTTTATCACGCACCTTGTAAGGATTGTTTTTGGTCTTGCTTGAAGTGAAAACTTCCATAAACTCGTTTTCGGTTTTCATAATCAAAGCGGCGGGAACATTCACAATATTTGCGATTAAGTCGGCTATTTCCTGCCATTTCTTTAAAAAACCATCGGGAATCTTTTCAAATGAATTTTCTTGCATAATATATTTCCCCCTTTTGATCTGTATTTTATCTGTCTTAGCCTGAATAGTTTTCACAACCAAAATTACCATAAAAATTGACTGCTTTAAATCAAAAACATCCCTATATTCCGGTGGTATTTAAATTTTAGCTTTAATGAACTACCCCGAGGCAAGCCTGCGGGGTATCATTATGAAACATTCATTTGATTCGCCCCAAGGGGCGGGGAATATTACCCACGAGATCCCTCGACAAGCTCGGGATCAGTTCGACTTTGCTTTTTCAGTTCGCTATCGCTCCTAAAAAATCAGTCTCACTGATTTAAAGAGGATTATGGTAAATTAAAGAAATGTTTACCTCAGGCTTTTCGTCTATTCCCACACCCGAGCAGTTCGATATCTGCACCCTGTTGGTGCCGTCCATGTCCATTTTATAGATGCCGAACTTGCCATTGGATTCCGTGTAGGAATAGTAGATTTTATTGTCGTATTTGTTAAAAGTGCCGACATAGAAATATTCACCATTTTCGGAATAGGTCAGCCTGGTCCAGTTGCTTCCGTCGGAATCGGCTATTACCAGGTCGCTGCCGTTTTGGTAGCCCACCCATTCGGTGGTGTTGAAAATGATTTTACTTCCATCTTCATTGAACTGCAGGCCCCCTTCGGAATAACCAAATGAATTGGGCTCTGTGATGTTCACCCAGTTGCCTCCGTCCAGGTCCATCATCACAAAATAATTGTCCGCATTAAAACCTTGACTGAAATAAATCTTTTCTCCCGATGGATGAATATCAGAAAAGTCGTGATGCATGTCGGGAAAGGTAAAAAAATAAGCCGGAGTACCAGATGGCCGGTTCCTCAGCCTGCTCCCCGGGTTAGCCGGAAAAGGCAATGACCCTGTCAGGGGAGTGCCCATTGTCAGCTTTTGAATGAGGTATAAATATAGTAAAGCTTTGGATATAAAGCAAACTTCAGCGGGCAAGAATTTTTAAACAAAATAAAATAGTTTTTTTAGCTGAGGTTTTTCAGAATGGTGTTATGCAGGCTTTCAAAATGCGTTTTCGTAATTTTCCAGTCGTTTTTTCTTTTTTTAATGTTCTCGATCCCGGTTATATCTTCAAATATGCTGAAAATTCATATGGTTGAGATTCGGTTTACATTTCTCAATCTCGCTGGAAAGTATTACCTTTGCATCTGCAAAAATTTCGGGATGTAGCGCAGTCCGGTTAGCGCGCCACGTTCGGGACGTGGAGGCCGGGAGTTCGAATCTCCCCATCCCGACTTTTTAATTTTTAATTTTGAGATTTTGAGTTTTGAGTTTTGAATTGCCCACCATAATTCAAAATTCATAATTCATCACTCATCGCTCCTTACGCCTCTTTAGCTCAGATGGTAGAGCGGTTCACTCGTAATGAACAGGTCACCGGTTCAAGTCCGGTAGGAGGCTCTTTTTAATTAATAATTAATAATTAATAATTTTTTGGGTGAAGGCTTTATCGCTGCATTTCAGTGAAATAAAATAAATACCGGGGGGAATTTCATGGCTCTGAGCATCGAGACCATCCCAATAAATTGTATGTTGCCCCTTTTCCCTTACTTCATCCGGAAAACTTACAAGCACATTTCCATTGATATCATCAAGTTTTCTTAGGCTTATGAGACGATCCGTTTCAAAATCAACCAAACGGAAAAATATTCTTCGAACTTTTCTGCTTGATGTAAGACCGGATGATCTGTCGTACATCCTTATTATCAGAGAAAGAATTGATGACGTCAGATAAATCTTCTTCTGTGGGTTCCTCTCCATTCAAGTTGATAAAACCAAAACCTATATATTTACCATTCTCAATTTTAACAACAGCTTTTTCTTCCTCATGTCTGCCATAATCGAGCAAATAAAAATTCTTGTGCGGAAATGCATAATGATCAAGTGCTTCGTTTACACGTTCGTTATAGATTTCAGGATTTTCCTCACCCACACAGGCCCCATTGCATTCTTTGATCTGGCGGCAGAAGCAAGCCCCCGGGCTATCATACAATCCACAGAGCTTCTGGCATAGATTGAATTCCTCCACCAGTTTGAAAAGATGATTACGGCCTTCCATTTTCGAGCCATAGGAATGGATGGGTGAAACCTCTTCAACAATGCGGGTGACCTTTAAATTAATATAAGCATTGTCATCTTCAAAAGAATACAGCCCATAATTGAAACGTGACCTGCGTTGTGCCCGGTTATAAATGGGTTTGTGTGTTTAATCTCGTGCGACTCCAACAGCAGGGCGATGAGTTCGCTGCCTGTTATTTCGCAGGAAATATCGGCAATGGCCTCCCGCATTTCCACGGCCCGCTTATTCAGGTTGTTGCTCAAGTGCGATAAGACCCGGGATTTGATGTTTGTACTTTTTCCAACATAAATAATATCCCCTTTGTGGTTGTGGAAATAATATACCCCGGCGGTTTCAGGTAAACCGTCTATCAGTGAACGGCTAAGGTTGGTGTTCAGGCTGCGCGGAGGCTTCCCCACCAGGTAGGGATCCAATGAACGGATCATCTCGAAAAGCTTTGCGGTGGCCAGGGCGTCTCCTGAAGCCCTGTGGCGGGCATGATTGGGAATATTCAGTTCCCTGCACAGCTTTCCCAGTCCATAGGATTTCCTGCCGGGAAAAGCCCTTTTGCTCATGCGGCAGGTGCAAAAGGTAGTTCGTTTGAATTCATACCCCAGGCTTTTGAATTCATGGCGGATGAAGTTATAATCGAAATTCACATTGTGACCCACGATGGTTTTTCCTTCGGTCAGCTCCACAATCTGTTTCGCGATCTCGTAAAACTTCGGCGCATCTGCCACCATGCGGTCGTTGATACCGGTCATGGCCATGATCTGGTAAGGGATCTTCCGCTCAGGATTCACCAGCGAAACAAACTCATCCACCACCTTCTCCCATCATGGATATAAATGGCGATCTCGGTGATCTTTTCGGTTCTGGCGCTGAGGCCTGTGGTTTCTACGTCGATAACAGCGTACATTTTGCAGTTTCTCCTCTGTTTTGGGTGTTGCAGGTTACATGTTGCAAGTTACAGGTTAACTTGCAACTTGCAACTTGGAACCTGCAACTAAAGATTCAACCTCGTCTGAATCGCCTCCACCTCCTTTTTCAACTGCTTCACCGTCCGGGCCAGGTCTTCTTTTTCCTGATTGGGCTCGGGCATTTCGCCTGAGATGTAGTTGACGAATTTCCAAACTTCTTTTACTTCCGATACCGGGATAGGATAGGGATCATACAGGGTATTTAAAGAATGCAGGATGAGCTTGCCTTCTTCCTTGATCTTACTTTCCACCACCTTGAATACCACCCCGTCTTCCATGGTGAGGATGATGTAGGCCTGTCCGTCGCGGAGGGAGCTCCAGTCGAGGACATATTCCCCGGTCACGTAGGAACCATCCGGAATGGGCAACATGGAATCCCCACTGATCTGAAAGCTGCGGTATTTTTTCTGCTTCGACAAAAAAGGAAGCTGAAAAGTGGGCAGCACCCGGATGTATTCCGGATCGGCAAAACCGCTTTTATAGCCTGCCTTGGCCTTTTCCGAAACCAGTTCGATGTTTTCTTCATTCTCCCGGTCGACCGTAGATGTCAACACCCGCAGGTTGCTTCCTTTGATGTAGACATCGTAACCCCGTTCCAGTTGCCGTAGCTGGCTTTCGGGCAATCCTGTCAGATCCACCTTCACCAGCGTATCGATGGCCACGTTGAAATGGGTCGAAAAGACACCAGCACAGGCACGCTGGGCTGGGCTACTTCGTTTTCGTAGCCGCTCAAAGTTGAACGTTTCATGTTCAATGCATGGGCTACGTCGTCCTGGGTGCGGCCCAGGCGCTTGCGTAAGAATTTGATGTTTTTGCTGAAAATCATTTTTTGTTATGGCTTAAGTTCTTGTTTCATTGTGTTATGTTGCAGGTTCATCAGGTTGCAGCCAGGTTACAGGTTACAGGTTACAGGTTACAGGTTGCAGGTTGCAGGTTAGCAGGTTGCAGGTTATTTCCAGTGCATTTCTACATATTCGATAAAACGATAGATTCTTTTACCCAGTTCTTCATAGTTTCTAATCAGCTTATTCAAATTTTCATTATCAAAATATAACTGATTGATCATGTTTAAGTGGGAAATGGTTTCATCACAGGATGAGTTGGCAAAAATCAAAAAACGAATAAACTCAGATTTATACCGTTTTCTTCCATAGCCCTCAACAATATTAGCTACAATACTTTTCGAGGACCTTCTGACCTGGCTTCCCTGCTCATACAATTCATGTTTGGGCAGGTCCATCGATATCTTATGAACCTTTATTGCCAGATCATGCGACAACTGATATATTTCCAAATCCCGGTAACTTTTCGAATTTCCCATAACCTGTAACCTGCAACTTGCAACTTGCAACTTGCAACTTTTCTGCTTATATTATAATCACAAATTTGATCATTTTTTAATCAAAAAGCAAACAAAAGGCAAAATATTTTTCAAAATGATTTGGGATGATGATAAACGGATGGTGGTGCACCTCGACCTGGACACTTTTTTTGTGTCGGTGGAAAGGTTGAAAAACAGCGATTTGGCCGGCAAGCCGGTGATCATCGGCGGGCTTTCCGACCGGGGTGTGGTGGCCAGTTGCAGTTATGAAAGCCGCAAGTTCGGGGTGCATTCGGCCATGCCCATGAAATTGGCCCGCAGGCTGTGCAGCCAGGCCATCGTGATCCGGGGGGATATGGAGAGCTATAGCAAATATTCCCGCCTGGTAACTGATGTTATTCACGAAAAAGCGCCTCTATACGAAAAAGCCTCCATCGACGAGCACTACCTCGACATCACCGGCATGGACCGTTTTTTCGGCAGTTTGAAATGGACGCATGAGTTGCGGGAGAGCATCATCAAAAACACCGGCTTGCCCATCTCCTTTGGGTTATCGATCAACAAGACCGTTTCCAAGATCGCCACCAACGAAGCCAAACCCAATGGCGAACTGGAAGTGCAGCGGCCGCAGGTGCCCTGGTTCCTGGCGCCGCTCTCAATACGAAAGATCCCCATGCTCGGACAAAAGACTTACCAGTTGCTGCGCTCCATGGGCGTTACCACCATTAAAGTGCTGCGGGAGATCCCCCCGGAGATGGTGGAAAGGGTGCTGGGCAAGAACGGAACAATGATCTGGAAAAAGGCCAACGGCATCGATCATACACCCGTTGCACCTTATTCCGAACAAAAATCCATGAGCACCGAACGTACGTTTGAAAAAGACACCATTGATGTGATCATGCTGAAGCAAAAGCTGGTGAGCATGGTTGAAAAGCTGGCCTTTCAGTTGCGGGAGCAGCAAAAGCTCACGGGCTGCATCACAATAAAAATCCGCTATGCAAATTTCGACACCCACAGCCAGCAGAAACAAATTCCCTATACTTCTTTTGATCACATCTTACTGAAGGAAGCCACCGAAATGTTCGACAAGCTCTACAAGCGCCGTATGTTGATCCGTTTGATCGGGGTGCGTTTCAGCCATTTGGTGCAGGGCCACCAGCAACTGAACATGTTCGAGGACAGCGAGGAAATGATCGAGCTCTACCAGGCCATGGACCGGGTAAGGTTGCGCTTCGGTGAAAAATACCTGAAACGGGGTGTGGGGATACGGACGGAGGAAGAAATTGAAAATATCAGAAAGGAGAGGGAAAGGCTGAAGGAAAAGATGTGTGGGTAATTTTAAGTGATAAAAGCAAAATAAATATCAGACCTTCACATTGCTTAAACAGATCTTTCATTATTCTTTCAAGAAGACTACAAGTATACGATATTTATCTTTCAGAAAGACTGCTTTTTGTTAAAATTCACCTGCTAATTTCTTATCAATGAACCGGCAGTTTAATATACCATCCATCTAAAGATTCTTTTGCTTATCATAGAGCAAAATTCAGCTTGTAGAAGCATAAAAGAGATAAAATTTATCAAATGAACTACCCCGAGGCAAGCCTGCGGGGTATCATTATGAAACATTCATTTGATTCGCCCCAAGGGGCGGGGAATATTACCCACGAGATCCCTCGACAAGCTCGGGATCAGTTCGACTTTGCTTTTTCAGTTCGCTATCGCTCCTAAAAAATCAGTCTCACTGATTTAAGTTAGGACAAACTCTTTATAATTCTCCCTGTTGATCAACCCAAACTCCGATCCATAGTTATCTAACCAATTCTTGGGAACTTTGACTTTTGATTTGGCATATTTGATTTCATAAGCAGAGCAAATCCTGACCGGACTCTTCAACATAGTCAATTTCAACTCCCGAATAAGTCCTCCAGAAATAGATGTTCAGATGTTTTTTTTCATACAACAACTTCTTCTTCCTTTCGGCAAGAACAAAGTTTTCCCACAATGCTCCCTGGTCATTCCGGAAAGAAAGTGGTTTTAAATCATCAATTAAAATATTCCGGATGCCGTTATCATAAAAATAAAACTTCTGTGATTTGCTGATCTCTTTTCTCAAATTCGTGCTGAAAGCCGACAAGCGGTAAATAATAAAGGATTGCTCCAGCAAATGCAAATAGCGTTCTACCGTTTCCCTGTTCAGGTTTAGTTGGTTGCATAACTCATGTATCGAAACCTGCGAACCTACCTGCCAGGCAAGCAAACGCAGCAAATCACGGATCTTTAATGGGTACTTGATATTTTCAAGTTCAAGGATGTCTTTGTAAATATAGGATTCCGAAATATCCCGCAGATATTCTTCCTTTTCATTCCCTCCTTTCAACTTGAAAATCTCAGGATAACTGCCATAGATAAGTCTCTCTTCAAGCTGCTCATCCAGCTCAAAAGAATTCATTGTTAAGGCGAGTTCTTTAAAAGATATTGGAAGAAGCGTATATACTTTTTTTCTTCCTGTAAGTGATTCTGTTACCCTTCCGGAAAGCAAAAAAGAAGAAGAGCCGGTTACCAGTATCTTCAGGTCCGGTAGTTCATCATGTAAGATTTTCAGATTTAAACCGATTTCAGGTACACGCTGGCCTTCATCAATAAACACAAATTTATAACCTTCCACCAGGGATTTCAGTTTGTTCAGGTCACGACTGGATAAAACATCAATATATTTAAGTTGATCGGCATTAATTGACAAAGTTTTTACTTTCATTGCATCAATGATTTGCTTTGAAAGCGTGGTTTTGCCTGCCTGCCTGGGGCCGTACATTAAAACTACTTTCCCGGATTCTAATAAATCTGATACAACCTGATCCTGTATATTTCTTGGTATCAACATTCTTTTTGATCCAAAAATAGCAAATATTTATGGTTTACCATAAATTTTACTATATAATTTTTACGGTCAACCATAAATTTTTATAAAATTATCACGAATTAATTTTTCATCAAATTGTCAAGAAAAAAATTATTCAATATCCTGAAACCTGCAACTTGCAACTTGCAACTTGCAACCAAAAAACCCGGCAACCAAAACAGCCACCGGGTCAATATTTGTTACAAGGAATTCTCTTATTTAATCACATTCAGCTCCTTACCAATCTTGGTAAAGGCGGCAATGGCTTTATCCAGGTGCTCTTTTTCATGTCCTGCTGACAACTGAACCCGGATCCTGGCTTTTTCTTTGGGAACTACCGGATAGTAGAAACCAATCACGTAAATGCCTTCTTCAAGCAGTTTGGCTGCCATATCCTGAGACAATTTGGCATCATAAAGCATCACGGCACAAATAGCTGAGGATGTAGGAAGAATGTCAAATCCGGCTTCTTTCATCTTTCCGATGAAATATTCTGAATTGTCGTGCAATTTATCCTGCAGTTCATTTGTTTCGGACATCATGTCAAACATTTTGATACCGGCGCCAACTGCTGCAGGGATCAAAGAGTTTGAGAAAAGATAAGGACGTGAGCGCTGACGCAGCAATTCGATAATCTCTTTCTTACCGGTTGTAAAGCCACCGATTCCACCACCAAAGGCTTTACCGAGTGTTCCGGTAATGATGTCCACTTCGCCACGAATATTGAATAATTCGGTTACGCCGCGGCCGGTTTTTCCAACAACGCCTGCTGAGTGACATTCGTCAACCATGATCATGGCGTCATATTTCTTGGCCAGTTCGTTGATCTTGTCCATCGGGGCAACATTTCCATCCATGGAGAATACACCATCGGTAACGATGATCTTGAACCTTGCTGTTTCAGAAGCTTCTTTCAGTTTGGCTTCCAGGTCTTCCATATTGGCATTTTCATAACGGAATCGTTGCGCTTTACAAAGCCTGACACCATCGATAATGGAAGCGTGGTTTAATGAATCTGAAATGATAGCATCTTCCGCAGTTAAAATAGGTTCAAAAACACCACCGTTTGCGTCGAAACAGGCAGCGTACAAAATGGTATCCTCGGTACCAAAGAATTCTGCGATTTTTGCCTCAAGGGTTTTGTGAATATCCTGGGTTCCGCAAATAAACCTTACTGAAGACATACCAAATCCATGTGAATCCAGCGTTTCTTTAGCTGCCTTAACCAGCTCAGGATGATTGGAGAGGCCCAGGTAATTGTTGGCACAAAAGTTCAAAACCCTGGCACCGGTATTCAATTCTATCTCAGCCTCCTGTGGCGAGGTAATAATTCTTTCTTCTTTAAACAAACCGGCTTCTTTGATATCAGCTAGCTCTTTCTGCAAATGTTCTTTTATTTTTCCGTACATGATCGAATATTTTTTGTTTTTACTAATTAAATTCTTTTTCTAAAATGGCCTGCAAATATATGATTTCTTGCCCTTTTCTTTCAATTTTTCAATGCTTTATAGCCTAATTTATAATCGGTCTTTCTTGGGCATTTTCCAAATTTTACTACTTTTGCCACCACTGTTAAATAAATAACAAAAGTAAAAAAATTAAGCTTATGAAGAATATTTTGGTGATTGGAACAGCAGGGCAAATCGGATCGGAACTGACCATGCGTCTGCGTGATATTTATGGAAGCAACAATGTTGTAGGCGGATACAGAAGAACCATGCCTGAAAAGGAAGTTATGGAATCAGGGCCGATGGAACAGGTGGATGCTACAGAACCTGAAAAAGTTCTGGAAGTGGTAAAAAAATACAAGATCGATACGATTTATAACCTGGCTGCATTGCTTTCAGCCGTTGCCGAAGAAAAGCCACAGGCAGCCTGGAACGTTGGTGTAAATGGTGTTTACGGCATACTCGAAATTGCCCGCGAAAACAAATGCGCGGTCTTTTTCCCAAGTTCTATCGGAGCCTTCGGTTCCTCAACACCGCTTGACAATACACCACAGGACACAATTCAACGTCCCGGAACCATGTATGGTGTTACCAAAGTTACCGGTGAGCTTTTGAGTGATTATTATTTCAAACGTTTTGGTGTGGATACAAGAGGTTTGCGTTATCCCGGCATCATTTCCAATGTTACGCTTCCCGGAGGCGGAACAACGGATTATGCCGTTGAAATTTATTACGCCGCCGTTAAGGGTGAAAAATTTGTTTGCCCCTTGCCAAAGGGCACTTACCTCGACATGATGTACATGCCTGATGCACTGGACGCAGCGGTGCAGGTGATGGAAGCAGATCCTGCAAAACTGAAGCACAGAAATGCTTTCAACATTACTGCCATGAGTTTTGATCCTGAGATCATTTACAACACCATTAAAAAGCGCATGCCCGCTTTTGAAATGGAGTATGATGTTGATCCTGTGAAACAGGGCATTGCCGAATCATGGCCCAACAAAATGGACGATTCCTGCGCACGTGAAGAATGGGGCTGGAATCCGAACTTTGACCTTGAAGCCATGACAGACGACATGCTGAAGGTTATTGGCGAGAAACATAAGAAAGGACTTATATAGATTTTCGATTGTCGATTTTCGATTGTCGATTGTCGATTGTCGATTTTCATAAGGATTTAATAACCGGGCCGGTTGGTTCGGTTTTTTTAATACCATTACTTAAAAAGACCATCTTAGAGATTGAATGTCATCCTTCAGACACAGATCCCCGTCTATATGCCAGGCCAATCGAACAATTGAACAATCGAACAATATTAATACCCTTCATTCTGCTGAAAAAGTCCTCCCGAAAGGTCCATTTCAGATTGTGGTATGGGTAAAAATCCTTTGGTTGCGGTATTGAAAGTATGATCATATACAACCTGGTCGTCTATATAATCAGGGCCCCTCAATCCCACTACAGTCAGTTCTTCACTGGCCACCTGCATGCCCTGCCTGATAACATCGAAGTACCTGATGCCTTCCAGCGAAAGTTCCAGTCTTCTTTCACGCATAATGTTTTCCTGGGTTGCCGGCACGCTTCCAAGTTCAACCCTTGACCTCACACGGTCGAGGTATTCCTGAGCATTTGGACTGCCCAATTCGGCTGCCATCAACAATACATCCGAAAATCTTATTACACGGTGATTGCAGGTTCTGTTAAGTTCAAACTGTCCGCCTGCTCCCCAGTGCTCAGCATCAGAGCTATATTTCTTTGAATAATAGCCAGTATGCTGATAACCTTTGGTTAAAACACCGTCGAGGCTATCCTGGAAAAGGACGGTATAATATAAACGCGGGTCGCCTTCAAGATCATCCACCAGTTTTTGACTCACCGTACCGAAGCTCCACCCACGGTCCCATTTATCTGAACCTGTTACCCGGGGGCCCTGCATTTGGGCAGTGAGATTACCTTCGCCGCCAACTACATATTCCCAGGCCCACCATTCAGGCGTATCTCCATACGATATTTCAAATACGGATTCTACGCCAAACTCTCCGGCGAGTTTAAAATTCATGCGGTAATCAGCAAAAAGATCATGCCCACTGTTCAGAATAAGGTCTTCAAGATATTCAAGCGCTCTGGCTCTGTCAACCACTACATCCCCGGCATCCAGATCACTGCTATAAACACCATTATAAAACAAATAAACACGCGCCAGCAAAGCTTCAGCAGCCCATTTACTGATCCTGCCAGCCTCGGCAGTAGTTATAACTTCGGGTAAGTTATTAATAGCACTAACAAGATCGTTGGCTATCTGGTTGTAGACTTCGGAGGGTGAGTTTTGTTCTTGTTGGTATTCCGAAGGTCCTTTGATCGTTTCGGTAAGCAGGGGTATGTTCTCAGAAGAATCTTACCTGCTCAAAATAAAAATAAGCCCTTAAAAATTTACATTCTGCAATAATGCGACTTTTAAATTCTTCAGAAGCATCAATACCGTCAATTTTTTCGAGCAACAGATTTGCCCTGTATATGCCATAATAATTTTTCTTCCAAATAGCGTGAACAATCAAATTACCTGGTGGAATATTGTATGTATTCAGCTCATTTTCGTCCATACCGTCATTGGCATCCGCCCCACCGGCATATGAATCATCCGAGAGGATATCAGACATCACAACAAAAGGAGCCCACGAAATAAGAGGCATAGACTGATATCCAAGTACATCATAAACAGCAACAAGTGCCTGCATGGCATCTTCCTCAGTCTGATAGAAAGTTGAGCTAACCTCCTGATCAAGGGGCTGGCGATCCAAAAAATCTTTACTGCATGAATTGAGAATTGCAGCAAGCATTAAAAATAAAGCCGGATATAATATTTTTCTTTTCATAACATCGAGGTTTTCAAATTAAAATGTAATACTTGTTCCAAAACGAAAGGTTCGCGCCTGCGGGTAAATTCCCCTGTCAATACCAATATCGAATGGGCCTCTCTGGCCAATTTCCGGATCAGCACCTGTATAATTTGTTATTGTAAACAAGTTTTCGGCTGAGATATAAAAGCGCCATCTGCTGGCTTTTATCTTCGACAAGATATTGGTTGGAATTGAATATCCTATTTGAATATTTTTAAGCCTCACATAAGAACCATCTTCAATATACAGGTCTGATACCTGATAGTTGTTGTTTATATCACTCCAGGTATATCTTGGAATTTCATCAGAAGTTCCTTCTCCGGTCCAGCGATCCAGTATTTTCGTAGTTCTGTTGGTATAGCGCAGGTCCTGGCGCTGTGAGCCATTAAATATTTCATGTCCGAAAGCACCTACCATTAGAAAGGAGAAATCAAAGTTCATATATTCAAATGACGCATTAACGCCCAGGGTCCAATCAGGTGTAGGATTACCAATCATTGTCCTGTCTTCTTCACCAATTTTTCCATCATTGTTGATATCAACAAAGCGAACATCGCCAGGTTTTGCATTGGGCTGAAGCAATGATCCGTCCGGACCTATATGATTGAAAACTTCCTCTTCGTTTTGAAAAAGGCCATCGGTTTCATAACCCCAAAAATAAGCAATGGGCAATCCTATTTCCGTATTTGTGACAAATCCGGCAATTGCCCAGGTAGCTCCCGGAATTTCTCCTTCATCGTTTCCAATTAAAGTCATTTCGTTTTGATTAAAGGCAACATTTGCCCCAACCGAATAACGGAATTCTTTCTTGTTTTCCCGCCAGTTAAGTGAAATTTCAATTCCTTTATTCCTCACACTACCAACATTTGCAACAGGCGGATCATTCCCCACGTGAGCCGGGATAGGAATTACTTCCAACAGACCCTTGGTGTTTTTCACATAATAGTCGAATGATGCAGTAAGTCTGTTGCCAAATACACCCATGTCCAATCCAATATCAATTTGTTCGGCTTCTTCCCAGTGAATATCGGCATTTTCCAGGTATGCAGGTGAGGCACCTGTCAATCTGCCACTGCCAAATATATATCCACGGGATTTATCGATCAACGATACATATTGATAATTACCAATTTCCTGGTTACCATTAACACCCCAGGATGCTCTGAGTTTAACAAAGCCCACAGGCTTAAGGGAGGGCATCCAGGGTTCTTCTGTGATCAGCCAGCTAACACCTACTGAAGGGAAAGTACCATATCTGTTGTTTGCACCAAATTTTGAGGAACCATCCCGGCGTATAATACCGGTAAAGGCATAACGACTTTTATAGTCATAAGTGATCCTTCCAAATACAGAAAACAATGAAGAATGCACTGCACCACCCGTAGCAACCCATGCGGTATCAGTAGCCATATTCAGGTAAATATTGTCAGGGTCAAAAGTAGGAACCTTTGCGTTGAAACCATCGAGATCCTCCCAGTTATCCTCTTTTGCGGAGGTACCTGCAAGGACAGAAAACTTATGATAATTGATCTCTTTTTCGTATCTCAGGGTGTTTTCCCATTGCCAGTTAAAATACCGGTCCATTCTTTTATAAACCGATGTTTTTTTAACATTGTTCTGGGCACCATTAAGATAGAACAGATCGGTGTAGGAATCATAGTTAACGTAAGAAAGATCGACACCAATGGATGTTCTAAAGATCAGGCCTTCTATCAGTTCCAATTCTCCATAAAGGTTACCAACAATTCTGTCCACCCTTGTTTCCCCGTTTTGAATTTCGAGCAGGGCAAGGGGATTCACTACCTCAGCGCCAACATAATTAGAAATAGCAAAAATATTTCCGTTTTCATCTTCAACAACGGGTTCGCCAGAATATGGTGGTTGAGAAAGAACATCAGGGTCATCTTCATATAAGGCAGTAAGTGGATCCATGTTTAAAGCACTGCTGTATACACCGTTAAAGGACTCATTGCTTCCAATTCCCCTTCTAACGATGTGAGAATAAGCCAGGTTGTTTCCAAACCGAAATCTATCAGTTACCTGGTGACTTGTATTTAACCTGGCTGTGATCCTGTCAAACTGTGACTTTTCACCACCAATAATCCCTTCTTGTGTAAAATAAGAAAATGAAGAAGCGTATGTTGACACATTATTTCCGCCTGCCACCGATAAATTATGATTCATAATGGGGGCATTTTTTTCGAACATCAGATCCTGCCAGTTGGTATTATGCTTGGGCACTTCATTCAAATCAAAAGGTTCGGTAAGACCAGCATTTCTTGCACCTTCATTCATCATCATTCTGTATTGGTCAGCATCGAGCATGTCAATTTTCTTTGCAGGATTTTGAATACCATAATACGTAGAATAAGAAACCTGCATTTGCCCGGGTGTACCTTTTTTGGTGGTAATCAAAACAACACCATTGGCGGCCCTGGTTCCGTATATTGCAGCAGAGGCCGCATCCTTGAGAACATCAATGGATGCAATGTCTCCCGGGTTCAGATAGTCAATGCTTTCCACCGGGAGCCCATCTATGATATAAAGTGGGTCCGCATCACCGGTAGTCCCCAGACCCCTGATTCGTACCGTTGGGGCTTCACCAGGTTGACCGGATAACTGTGTTACCTGAACACCGGCGGTTCTTCCCTGCATGGCCTGTTCGGCTCTCAGCACAGGGATCTTTTCAATTTCTTTGGCGTTAACAGTTGCAATGGCTCCTGTAACAACTTTTTTCTTCTGTGTTCCATAACCAATAACCACCACTTCATCAAGCTCTTTTATATCCGGGCTCAGAATAAGATTTATTTGTGATCTTCCATCAATGGTTATTTCAAGGGTTTCATAACCGATATAGGATACAATGAGGATGTCGTTAATATCTGATACCGTTATTTTGTAATTCCCCTCAACATCGGAAATGGTACCGTTGGTTGTTCCTTTTTCTATGATGGTAGCTCCCGGAACACTCTGGTTGGTCTCTTCATCAATTACTTTTCCCGAAACGGTATGCTGGGCAGATAAGCTAACAGCAAAAGAAAAGAATATCAGAGTAACTGCTGCTCGAGTAAGATTTCTCTTCATATTTCTTTTATTAGGGTTTTCAAATTTTTTATCAATAGATGGGCATTATCAAATAAAATGTTCAATTTATCATTTCACAATTGATCTTATCCTGATTTTTGAAAAACCCTGATATAATCAACTTTCATTTGCTGCGGGAAAACCGTTGTTGCGTCCGGGCTACCAGGCCATTTTCCGCCAACCGCAACATTCATTATGAACCAGAATTCCTGATGGAATTCACTCATCTGAGGAGCAGTGATATTAAGCTCATTGTACACCTCGTCATTCAGCAACCATTTGATAGAATTTTTCATCCCATATTATGGAAAAAACATGATATGCTTCAGCAAGTGAATTGGGAGTTACAGTTGTGCTTTGCTCGTAGCTTTCATGTCCCTGTCCATCGTCCCAGTGGGCAGTGCCATGGCAGGTGTTTTCACTTCCGCCTATCATTTCCATGATGTCTATCTCGCCACATTCGGGCCATCCGACAGAGCTATGATTTTTCCCCAGCATCCAGAGGGCCGGCCACATTCCCTGCCCTTGAGGCATCAATGCACGAATATCAAATCTGCCATACTGGAAAGACTGCTTTCCCCTGCTGATCATCCTTGTGGAGGTATAATCACGTCCGCCAAAACTTTCTTTTCTTGCTTCGATGATGAGGACGCTATCACCAACACTTGCATTTTCGGCGCGATAATACTCCAATTCATTATTACCCCATCCACAAAGGTTGGGACAACCATCACCGATCTCAAAATCCCAATTCGACATGTTGATTGTCAAATCATTGAATTCATCCTGCCACGCAAGCTGATAGCCATCATATTCCAAAGGAGAGAAATAGCCCTTGCTGAGAGGAACTTCCGGAGGCGGATCAGCTCCACTAATACTTAGCGTCGTACTTGCTTTTATGTATCTGTCAGACGGACCGTAAGCCCTTACCTCGATCGTATAATCTCCTGATTCTTCAAAGGTGTGCTCAAAATAACCGCTGCTATTCATTTCAACGGGCATTTCTTCCGATTCCAAATAAAACCAATACTCAACTGCATTCTTTGCTTTTGCTTGAATAACAACATGATAACTTTCCTGATCAATTGAAATAATCTCAATTGTTAAATCATAAGGATCACCGGTATTATTTACCGCTTCATCTTTTTCACATGAAAAAAGCAAAAAGCTCAGAAGAAGCGGGAGGATAACAGCGTATGGAAAAGTTTTTAGCATAAATAAAAAAGAGCTATGACCATTTATATAACGGCCATAGCTCCTTGTTTCATATTATTATTCAAACATAAAGTTTCTGATATAGAAGGTACCCTGATCATTATGGCCACCTCCACCCAGGGAGATTGCAAAGAAGTCGAGTTTGTCGTTTGTAAACGGCGTATAGGAGCCCATACCGGGACCACTTGTGGGTGCATCCAGATTAAAGGTTACTGTAACCCACTCATCCAGTGCACTTGCTTCGGCATCATACTGAATGTGACCGGTCCACCATTCTTCAGTTTCACTGTGCTCACCAATGACAATTGCAATGTCTTTTGTCAAACTGCCCGAATAATCATTGGAGCTTGGCATATAAACATCGAGAGATAAGGTTGTAAAATTATCAAACTGAATATCGTACTCCATGAAGAACTGAAGTTCCTGGTAAGTACCTATCCTCACGTATTCAGCAACATTGGTACCACCACCTGCCGGGTCAGCAACTCCTATTGTGAGTTCCATATTGTTAGCAGCTGAGGCAGCTCCGTTTGCGTGGGCTGTATCCAGAACAACATAACTTGAAGGGGTTTCGAAAGTATTATACATTTCATCCGGTGTAAGGTCAGGAAGATCTTCACCATAGGGATCTTCTTCTAAAACCACGTCGGGCTCCAGTGAAGGATCAGAATAATTTACATACACAATTTTCCAATAACCACCTTCGCCATAATTAAAGGATACGGTCATCAAATCATATCCGGTTTCCTGGGTAATTTCCACATTAAAGGTAGTACTTTCAACAGGAACAGTTGTTTCGCCACCAGTTGTCAATTTGGGGATACCGATCCAGGCACCAAAACCATTAATTGTAGCAGCTCCCACGGAGGGATCATAGGTAAATGAATGGGTTCCTGAAAGCCACGCACTCACATCAACCCCATCTTTATTAATCATATTTTCCGGTAAAGCTTCGAAACAGATCTCGTAATTCCATTGACCATCGAATACACCGTATTCTCCCCAGAATTCACCATTATCATTGAATTCATAGGTTCCGTCAAAATAGAAGGTAAACTCCTGATAATAAAGGCATGGTCTTGCGCCATCATTTTCAAGGCCGGGCCACCAAGCGGCAGGATCTTCCGGATTCGGACCCAACGACATGGATACGCCTTCTCTAAACAATTTCCAGGTTTTGGATTCCTCTCCGGTTAAAAGCTTATATGCTTCGTTGGGATCGGTGATCGTAATATCCTGTGAATAATTAGCACTTTTGCCTGCCTCATTTTTAGCCGTTAACTTTACGCTGTACTTGCCTGCTTCAGCATAAACATGCACAGGATTTTTTTCTGTTGAAGTCTCACCATCGCCAAAATCCCAGGTATAGGAAACTGCATTCTTTGAAAAGTTCGTAAATGTAACTTCCAGGAAATTTGTCTCGCTAATTGCAAACTGGAAACTGGCAATTGGATCTTTTGCTGAGGGTTGTTCGTCCTCATCATCTTTTTTACATGAATTCAAAACCACCAGGGAAACGATCCCAAGCAAGAGTATATTCATGCTGATTCTTAATAAATTCTTTTTCATCATAGTACTAGATTAGGTTAATAAATCATGAAATTTGACACTAATTTAATGTTGTGTTAACACCAGAAACAAATGAAACACATTCACAAAAATTCATCTTAGCCTCCTAATGAATACATCATTAACTCAACATTATCATTTTATTTTACTGTTTATATGTACTTTGCGTTTTCTCAATTCTTCAATTGTTTTTTCTCATACAATCCTAATTATTCTTATCACACATTTTTAAGTTTATTGTAAAATCTCATTTTTGCTTCAGAATAACTTTTATTATGTTGACTTTTTGTTTGCAATTGCCTGTAATTTCATCACGCCTCAAAAGCAAGCCTGTTTTATCGGGTTTATGCAAGAGGCTACCATTAATTGATAGCTCACCTATCAGATATTCCCCGTAATCCAGTCTTTCTTTATTTATATAGCTCACACGTATCTTTTGCCCGGCAAATTCAAGTTCAATAGAAGCCTCACCCATGGCATCAAATTGCATAGCCATTAAGCTGGGTTCGATCAAAAGGTCTCCGCGTTTTCCTTTTAACCCAAAAACCTGTTGCACAAGTGTTAACATAAACCAGGTTGAACTTCCGGTTAAGTATGCGTATGCGCCCCGGTCTCCAGGCTCAAAATAAGAAGGTAAGCCGGGAAAGATACCGGATTTCCCGGAGTCAGTTGCCAGCATAAAAGCCTCATTTAAAATTTTAAACCCTTCCTGGGCAAAGTTTTGCTTATACAATCCGTAGGCGAGCATAATATTTTGCTGCATCCATTTGCTTCCATGCTCTTTGTATCCATAAGTAAAAGCTGTAAGCCGGCCAATATTCAGATCAATATTTTTAAACCTGGTACATAATCTCAACCCACCTCTTTCAGGATCTTTCAGATAGTATGCTGCTGATTTTAATATCTCCTTTGTTTGATTTTTGCTTGCTGTTTCGCACATCACAGCCATCACTTGTGATGGTAAATCCATTCTAACACCTGATTTATGCTCTCCATCAATCTTATTGGCATTATTGTCGTAATGACCATTAAAGAAAGCTTTTCCATCTTCAATAAGGATCCACTCTTTTTCCTGAATGTGCTTCTTTACATGATCTGATTTTTGATGAAGATCCTGAATCATTTCATCAATATCAAAAGCTATCTTCTTTCCTGAAACCTCAGCGTGTACTGCTGAAAAGTAGCTCCTCAATATTTCTTGTTTCTTTGCAGGATCTTTCAAAATATCCATGCTGTTGTTTCCGGGGTGGAGTAATATTTTTACTTCCTCAAGCAAATAAACTTTATCAACACCTTTTTCTTTGAGTGATTCCAATAATTCTGCAAGCAGTTTCAGGTTGTATCCATAAAAATGATGAAAACAAACGGATTCCCCTTTATCCCGGGCCATATCGTAGGTGTCATTCCAGTCAGCTCCTTCAAGCAAAAGATTATTGTGTTCACCTACATGGTAAAAAGAGGATAGGTTTTGTAAAAGGACATGTTCGAAAACGCTACCATTGTATACTTTTCCTGAGGCGTCCAGTTGCAGATTGCCATCTGTTTCCTTCCATTGCTCATCGATTTCTTTTGTTCTGAAGCTGAACTGATCTTTCCAGTAAGGGAGTTCATTCAATAAGATATCCAGATCGCCGGTTTGATCGATGTAAAAATTGAGCACAAACAAGGGCCATGCACCATGATCGCTCCAATAACGTGCAATGTTATTCCTGTCGGCCTTAAACGTTCCCGGTTCTGTGCCAATTATTGTGGCATTAGAACCATCAATCCGTACACCTTTTAAATGATTCATTAATTCATTTGCGGCGGTATCCTGTTCAACCAGGAAGACAGCCAGCAGATCCTGCCAAAGATCACGCCATCCCCTGCCCCCTCGTCCGTAGCCAAAATCGGGGAGGTAGGAATTTCCAAATATCTGACGGCATTTTACCTGGTAAATAACCCATTTAACCCAGCTATCAAAATCTTTATTTGCACTTCTGATTTCAATATTATTGGTGAATTTATCCCAATATTCCCGGGTTTCCCTCAGGCTGAAAACTAAGTTATCAAATACCTGGTATTTTTTGAACAACCCCTGGGTTTGTTCTTCACTCTCCGTTATGCAATGAAGCAATGCGAAAGTAACTGATTCTCCGGGAGACAATGATCTTTCATCCCAGCGGAATGCTGCCACCGCTTCCTGACCATTAATATCATTTTTATTGTAATCAGGGGCTGGAATATCCCTTGCCAGGGCTTCGGGATTCAGGATACTGCCCCCTTCACCCACAAAATCTTTCATCAAGACCCATTGGTCTTTTGCCGGATTTCCTTCCTGGTCAAAAGCAAAAACCGAATATTCCGTTGTATTGATCTGATGTCCGGCTTCATTGTGTTTTATGGATGGTTTAATACCAATTCCTGCATCCAGGATTTTGGCTTGCTGAAACATGGTAGTTACCTGCCTGTGATCTCTGAGATTATCTGCGCTTCTGCCAAAGAGAGGGAGGCTATAGGCTGCTTTAAATCGCACTGCTTCATCTCCTTCATTGCTAAGCTTTACAATCATAATCTCCACAGGATCGTTATTGGCAGGAACAAATACGGTTGATTCGGCCAAAATATTCAAAGCATGGTTTCTTCTTCGCACAATAAATATACCCGGTCGGCCTTCCACTTCATGATATTCCGGATTATCTGCCCACTTTTCTGACATTTGATTCGCACTTATTCCTGAAAGGGACCAGGGACTTAGCCCTGCTGATATTATCCAGAAATTTCTTGCAACATTGTTCCGGTGAATTTCTTCAGTCACAAGAGGTGCAGTTAAATATTGATTGAATGACAGGCAAACATCTCCTTTAAGTTCCGGGGTGATGTAAGATTTCATTCCTGCCTGATTCATCAAAGGAAAATAAAGTCGTGAAACATATCCTGCATAAGGAGCAAGGAATTTTGCGTTTCTCTCCTCAGAAAACTTCCACAGGGGACCCTGAGATTTCCTCGCGGCAATTCCACCGTATTTTTGATTATTATTCTTTTCTGCTTTAGCACTCATGGGTACTACATATCTTTTTTAACATAAAAAGGAATGTTGGCGGTTGCCGCATTGCCATTACCATCGCTTCCATATACAAAAAGCCTGTACTCCCCTTCCTTTTCGGGAGCTTCAAAAGCCAGTATTGCATCAATCTGATCACCAGAGAATTCTTTTACCTTTTCAGGGTTTTTTTCATGATCCCCGCCAAAGCTCATATGATCACGTTTTACTTCTCTCATTATTACCCACCTGTATTGCAAAGGATCATCATCAGGTTCTGTAATAAAAGCCTTTGCTGTTGCTTGCTGACCTTTCTCCAGGTATACATTATCGTATGCGCTGAGTCCATTCAATCGCAAAGAATCCAAAATGGGTACTTTATTTTCGGGCCATCTTTTATTCCAGACATAATGCATAACATCCACAGCTTCAGTTTCCTCCCCTGTTTCAAGAAAGATCCCATACCATGTGGGCGTGCGTTCCTGCTTTTGCCCCCAAAGAAAGACATAGGATCCCAGGCACTGATCCGGATTCGCCTCAATGACTTTTTCATAGCGCTTTTTATATGCCATGGCTTTTTCGTGACTTGTTTGTTCAATGGGTCTGTCCCATTCAGTTCTGGCTACTTCCCAATGGCCGGTAGCTCCCCATTCAGTGATGATATAAGGACCATCCCACGCACTCTCTTCAATGTAGCGTGGAAGATTCATTATATCCCCATAAATTTGAAAAGAGAGCAGATCAAGATCGGGGCAACGCTCCATAACATTCTTCACATCTTCCTTGCCTGCTCCTGCAAGCATGGTGGTAACAGGATGATTTTTATCAATTTCATGGATCATAATAGCGATATCGTTCACAGCGTCCCAAACTGCAGGATTTGTAGCGGCAAGGTTCAATTCATTTCCAATACCCCACATAAGCAATGCCGGATGGTCTTTGTATTTTTTTACTTCTGCTGTTAAATACTCCAGTTGCTCCTTCACTGCCTTTTCGTCATTATAATCAAAACCATGGCGTTCCTTTCCCACCTCAAGTCCCATACAAACCATCAATCCATTTTCATGGGCTTTGTTCAGAACCTCTATACCACTTTGCTTCCCGTTTTCAGTTCTCCAGGTGCGGAAAGAATTCCCTCCATGTTCAGCAAGGGATTCAATGTTTCCAAACTCCAACCCAGCTCCTTTGATGAAAAATTCCTTGTTGTTGCAATATAGTTTATAAGCATCACTTTCCTGTTTGATACTAACCTTAACCACCTCACTACTGAGATTGCCAGTCCCTTTGTATTCTATGAAGGCAAGTCCAAAAATGGCCAGTACCAAAATAAACCATACAATATTTTTACTTTTTTGATTCATACAGCGTTCAGATATTTCATTATTTGTAAATTAATTTCTTTTCAAGGTCTTCAAGGGACACACCTTTGGTTTCAGGGACAAATCGAACGGCAAAAACAAATGCGAGTAATGCCAGTATTCCATATATAAGAAAAGTACCTGCCGATCCCAAAACACTGAGCTCCCAGGGGAATAACAGGGTTACGCTGAAGCTCACAAATGAGTTGAAAAAACCAACTACTGAGATGGCAAAACCCCTGATATAATTTGGAAATATTTCACTTAAAAGGGCCCACATCACCGGCCCAAGCGAAATCGCAAATGCTGCAACGAACAGCAATATGGAGATTAATACAATCATTGCATTGATATGCAAGGTATTGCTCACAATCACCGTTCTCAATTCATCAATATCATCTTCTACAGACAATGCTTTAAATTCATTCAGCATCATTTTCTCCGATTGATAGGTCCTCTGGTTCAAACTCGCAATATTGTCAATCAGTTCCTGTGAAGCCCCGGCGGCCTGAAGTTCAAGGATAAGTTCATTATCCACTTCATAGTAAGCCTGGTAGAAGGCAATACTCGTTGAAACAAGTGCTATGGCCATCAGGGCAGTTCCTATCATCAACAAGATTCTTCTTCCCAGTTTATCAATCAGATAAATGGCAACCACGGTAAAAGCAAGGTTGGTAAGGCCAACGATAACCGCCTGAAAGAATGAAGACTCTGTCCCTCCCCCGGCCTGCTCAAAGATGGTTGGCGCATAATAAAAAATGGCATTTATTCCCGTAATCTGCTGAAAAAATGCAATGGCAAAACCAATTAGCATGACAAAGCGCAGTTTGTTGCTGAAAAGTGAGTTCCACCTAAGCTTTTCATTTTTACTTTCCAGGCTTTGTTTTATTTCACTGAGTGTTTTTTTAGCAAGGCTTTCATTGCCTATTTTGCAAAGGGTTTCAAAGGCCTCATCTTCTTTCCCCACTTTGCAGAGCCAGCGTGGACTCCTGGGCACCCAAAACAGGAAAATAAAGTATAAAATGGCCGGGATGATTTCCACACCCAGCATCCAACGCCAATTATTTTCTCCTGTTTGCAGCAGGAAATAATTGGAAAAATATGCTGCTGATATGCCGACCACAATATTCAGCTGGTTTAATGAAACAAGCTGACCGCGCTTTTCAGGTGGGGCGATTTCAGCAATATAAACAGGGCAATCAAAATAGCGGCTCCCACGCCAATACCTCCAAGGATCCTGGCAATGATAAGCATGGTATAATTTGTAGCAAGTGCCGAGCCCAATGCAGAAAGTAAAAATAACAAGGCCGTAAAAATGAGTATTTTCTTCCGACCGTAGCGACTACTCAGCGGGCCTGCGCTCAGGTTACCCGTCATAGCGCCCAATATCAGGCAACTCACTGCCCAGCCCAATTGCAAATCATTCATCTGGAAATGCTCCCGGATAAAAGGTACCGTACCTGAAATCACAGCACTGTCGAAACCCAGGAGAAAACCACCCATGGCAACGATTAAAGATATTCTAAATGTAAAGCCGGCTTTATTTTTCATATCATGATCATTCGTTCAAATAAAAAGAGGTTTCAAGATTTGCCGCTGAACTTCCTCCTATCCACGCCTTAAAAAGCCCGGGTTCTGTTGTAAATTCACTATCTGTATTATAAAATCCAAGATCCCTCATAGATAGCTGGAATGTGATTTTTCGGCTTTCCCCGGCTTTAAGTCTTATCCGCTTAAAGCCTTTCAATTCTCTTACAGGCCTTGTTGCAGAGGCAGTAACATCCCTTAGATATAACTGGACAATCTCATCCCCCTCCCGCTTTCCTGTATTAGATATCAAAGCGGATATCTCAATGGTATCGTTCATTTTGTATGAATCCTTCGACAATTCTACATTGGAGTATTCGAAATGTGTGTAAGACAATCCGTATCCAAAGGGATAGAGGGGTTCAAAACCAATGTCGAGATAGTGATTTGTATTTCCTATAGAAGTCTGGAATGAGCGTTCAGGAATATCATCCATATGCGTCCAGGAGCTATGGGTTGCCGGCCGGCCGGAATTTTTATGGGCATAATATATGGGTATCTGCCCGGCAGCACGCGGAAAGGTAACAGGAAGCTTACCGGAAGGGTTTCTTTTTCCCGTAACAACATTCAATATGGCAGGCCCCCCCATGGAGCCGGGATGCCATGCATAAATTACTGCATCTGCATGTTTTACTATTTCTCCAATGGCAAGTGGCCTTGGGGTCATCACAAACAGAATCAAAGGTTTTCCGCTTTCTGCCAGCAACCGGATCAGTTTTTCCTGTGCTCCCGGAAGATCCAGGAAAGCCCTGCTGTGAGCTTCCCCGGTAATAATGGATTCCTCACCTCCGAAAAACAAAATTATATCCGATTTTGATGCAGCTTCCAGGGCTTTATCAAAATGATCCTCACTGTGATCTCGTGTATTTCTAAGGCCTTTTACATAATGTATTCTTTCTTTTCCAAAGGCTTCCTCGAATGCCATCAAGGGCGTTACACTCAGGTTAGTGTCTCCGTCAAAAATCCAGGTGCCCAGTTGTTCGTATTTGTCGTGTGCCATCGGTCCAACAATACAATAGCTATTATATTGATCTTCCAGGGGGAGAATTTCTTTTTTATTCTTCAAGAGCACCAGGCTTTGCACCGCCACTTCCTTTGCCAGGGCCAGATGTTCCCGGGCCTTTTCCCTGGTGAACGCATCCGGTTGGGCATAGGGTTGATCAAAAAGACCCAGTTTCTTTTTCAACTCCAATATCCGGCGCACTGCATCATCAATGGCCTCTTCTTCGATTTTTTCTTCTTTCAGCAACTCTTCGAGGTATTGCTGATAAGTATCTGATGCCATTTCCATATCCAGTCCTGCTTTTAGGGCTTTCAGGGCGGCATCCTTTTCATTTTTGGCGTAGCCGTGGGTAATCATTTCCGGAACTGAGTTCCAGTCACTCACCAGAACCCCCTCAAATCCCAGTTCTTGCCTGAGTATTTTCCGGAGCAACCATTTGTTTCCTGTAGCAGGAACACCATTTAATTCGCTAAAAGAGGTCATCACGGTGCTAACACCATCATCTACTAATTGCTCAAAGGGTTTGAGATGAACATTGTATAACTGCTCTTCCGGGAGCATTACCGTATTATAATCACGTCCGCCCTCGCTTGCTCCATAACCTGCAAAGTGTTTTGCGCAAGTTGCCATGAATGGATTTTCGGGATTGGGGCCGGTAAAACCCCGGTGAAAAGCCCGTCCAAGTTGTGCCACCAAATAAGGATCTTCACCGAAACCTTCGGCCATTCTTCCCCAGCGGGGATCACGGCTGATGTCCACCATAGGACCGAAATTCCACCGAATGCCGTTGCTGTGAGCTTCCAGAGCAGCAGCTTCTGAGGCAGCATGGATCAAATCGGGATTGAAGGTAGCTGCCATGCCTATGTTAATGGGAAAGACCGTTTTAAAGCCATGAATAATATCTCTCGCAAAGAAGAATTGGAATGCCCAATTCTGACTCTTCCACTGCCACTCTCTGTAATTCGTTCATCGCATCCGGATCATTTTCATTCAGTATGGAACCAATGGTCCCTCTCCTGATCCTGTTAAGATATTCAGTGGCAATATTTCCTTCTGTACCCTGAACCTGACTCATCTGGCCAATCTTCTGCTCCAGGCTCATCCGGCTAATCAAACTTTCTATGTTTACATTTGATTTAAAAAAGGATGCAGGCTTACTTTTACCCCTGTCATTAAAGCCAAACCCGATTATTATGACCAATGTGATAAATAATACCCGCATCCTAATGCTATTTTTGGAATTATATATTGACTGAATGAATTCTGAGTACGAAAAAGTATTGGTGACAAAAAGCGATCATCACTCAGGATTTTTTATTTCAATCCGAAAGTTCAGCCAATGACTGCCGCCCAAATCAATTTTATGGCCTCTTCAATTACTATACAATGCAGATATTTTATTACAACATTAATACATCATAGAGTATTCAAACATCTGCCATCAAGCTCATTAAACATTCTGCAGAGCTATAGCCCGGATAATTCATATACCTAAAAGGTGAAACGCTGAATTATCCTGACGACTAAGCTGCATTATTTGTAAGCATTAAGCCATTTTATGAATAATGCAGGATAGAACTATTCATACAGATAATACATCATTCAATGAACATCTGTCAAAGAATAAGGCTGTAGATTCAATCTGGCAATTGCTTAGTAAGAAAGAATGAATTCAGTAAGATTTTCGGAACGGTCCAGGTTCAGCTTTTTCCGGAGCCGGTAGCGGCTGATTTCCACGCCCCGTGTCGAAATATTCATTAACAATGAGATCTCTTTGCTTGAGATATTCATTCTAAGGTAAGCACACAATTTCAGTTCTCTGGGAGTTAAGTCGGGGAATTCGCTCTTGATCCTTTTCAAAAACTCCTCATGAACATTTTCAAAATGTGTTTCAAATATCTCCCATTGCTTTTCATCATTTATTTCCCGGTTTATTTTTTTGATAATAAAGTTAATATTGCTTTTGGTAACATCATCCTCTATTTGATTCATGAAATGCCTAAGTTCCTTTTTCATATCCAACAGAAGCTTGTTTTTTTGAATGGTTTGGAAAGTTGAGTTAGCCAATTCTTTATCTCTCAGCCTCATCTGCTCCCTGAGCTTTTCATTCCTTAGCCGGATAATTTCTTTTTCTGCATGCAGTGTGTCCCTCCGCAGGTTTTCTTCAATTTCCCTGAACTGGTTTTCTTTTTTACGTTCGGCTTCTAATTTTGATCTTTTGATTTTTCTTTTGATAAAGAGGAAAACAACAAACAGGAGAATTAATCCTATTAGGAAATAAAAAATATAAGCCGCAAGGCTTCTGTGTAAGGGAGGATCAATAACAAAGGAGAAAGATACCGGCGGGCTTTGTACACCATAAATATTCCTGGCTTTTACGCTAAATATATAAGCGCCTTCATGTAAATTGGTAAACTCCCGCTTGTTGTCTGAATCCCAGCCTGACCATGAAGTTTCATAACCATTAAGAAAGGTAGAATATTCGATTCCATCAGGATTCTCAAAATCGTTTGCCCCGTAATAAAAATGCACACTATTGTTTCTAAAATCAATTTCCGGCGGGTTGATATTGACCTTTTCAATCTTTCCACTGAAAATAAGAGAGTCGCTTTTCCCAGTTACCAACTTTCGAATATAAGCCTTCAAACTTTTTTGATAATCCTTTGAATACGAGGGGTCGTAATGTACAAATCCATTTTCAACACCAAAAAACACGTGCTGGTCGTTGTAGGGGTACACAAAAGGAAATCCGCCAATGAAGCTGCCATATAGCTGTTTGAAAGGCAAAGTTATATCCAGGTATGTACCGTCCTCCTGCAGTCGGTAAACACCTGCCGCTAATGGTGTAAAATACCATATATTGCCATCATTATCCACTTGCAATTTGTTAAAATTCTTTCTGCCCAGCAATTCATTCAGTTTTGTATCGGGATGAAATTCATCGGTCTCGCTGTCAAATCCGTATATTCCATTTTCAGTGGCAAAATAAACTTTGTTTCCAAACGCGAATAAAGTGGTCCCAAAATCGGATGGCAGACCATCTGATGAATTATAGAATCTCGTTTGAACAGCGCTGTCGAGGCTTGGGCTGAGCTTTACCCTAAAAACTCCTTTCAAGCCATGGCCTATCCATATATCTCCATTGCGGTCCTGCAATATATCTCGCGATGATTCATGAAAACCTTCTATTCGCCTTTTAAACCGGATCCCGTTCTCTCCTGATTCCAATAATATTAATCCTGAATAGGTACCACCCAGTAAATGATCTTTGTGACCGGCCAGTTCAATATAAGCCCAGCCACCATCTATTTCAGAAATATTATATGCTGTTTTCCCTTTGATCAGGTAAGTACCGTTGTTGTGTCCACAAACCAAATTCCCTTTGATGCGCTGCAGTGACCAAACCTGACCGCTGGTGTTTTCCACCAGTTCAAATGCCATTTCGGTTGAATTGTCAACTTTAATTCTATTCCAGTCAATAGAATAAACACCCTGGTTTGTACCCAGATAAAGGATCTCCTCATGAATAACCGCTGCATAACCTGAACTCAGGCCGTGTTGATAAGCAAGATATCTGAGAGGTGAGTTAACTTCAACATAATCAATACCATTATCCAATCCCAGCCAAAGATTGTTAAAATCATCAACTTGCATACTGAGAACCGTATTGTTTTGCAGCCCATTGTTCCTGTTAATCCAGAGCTTTATGTTGCCACTAAAATCGGAAATGATCAAGCCCTTTTGAATGGTACCAAAAGCAATGGAGCTGTCGCCGATTTTTGAGACACTAAAAATCTGATTCTGTCGCAATATTTCACACAGAGATTCATTCCACTCTTCCAGTTGGCTTCCGTTATACAAAAAACATCCCGAATTTGCAGTAGCGATCAGGAGTTTTTCTCCAACAGGCAGCATACCCCTGATTTCCTGCCCTATCAATTTTTCTGTGCCCATAACGGGAAAAAGCTTACCAAAAGACATCCGCATGATACCTTCCTTTAAATCAATAACATAAAACTCCCCCCTGACATAAAAAGAAAAATGAAATCTTGCTGAGGGTTCAATCACTTCAACCGCTCCGTTGTTAACAATATAAATGCCTACAAAGGATTGAAAAATAATCCCGGAAGGAGTAATATGAATTTTCCAGATATCCCCAAAATCGCGCTTATCTTCAGGTATGAGGTCCACGAGTGAATGATACTGCATCTCATTGTTTGTATCCAATTCAAAAAAGCCGAATTCATTGAAACCGCCAACATATATACGTCCATTTTGGTTAATTTTCAAGCTTCGAACGATGGTTTGGTTAGGCAATTGATACAGGCGCCAGTTGCTTCCATCGAATTCGAGCAAACCATCGTTATTTGCAAAGTACATCATTCCATCATGGCTTTGACTAATCATCCAGGTTTGCCTGCCCGCTTTAAAGTCCGATCTGTTGTATTGTCTCACCAGGGGAGTTCCAATATTCCCTGGTTCGCATATTCCATTTTTGGTTCCGCCTAATAGAATAATGATCAGTATTTTAATAAAAAGTCCGCGCAAGGTTCATTTTTTAATAATAAGCACTAATATACACTATTTCTGGTATTCAAAAATACCAGGCATGATGGATTAATTTTAATCAAACAAATGAACCACTTGAAAGCTCGACAGGATAATTCAGCATTTCGCCTTTTAGGTTTAGGAATTATTCGGGTTAAACCATGAAATTTTGCATTTTCGTACCTTTGCACCCATGAATATTGCCGCATTGGTATCCGGTGGAGTAGATAGTTCTGTTACGGTTCCTATCCTTAAGGATCAGGGATATGATCCGGTGATCGTATACATCAAGATCGCCATGGAGGATGTACCGGGTTTTATTGATTGCCCTTCGGAAGAGGATATCGAAATAGCCAGCTTTATTGCCAAAAAATATGGCTGTAGGTTTGAGATCGTCGATTTGCAGAAAGAATACTGGGAACGGGTGGTGGATTATACCATTACTACTGTGAAAAAAGGGCTCACCCCCAATCCCGATGTTATGTGCAACCGCCTGATCAAATTCGGAAGTTTTGAGGATAAGTTCGGGAAGGATTTTGACAAGATCAGTACCGGGCATTATGCCAGCGTACTCGAAGAAACGGGCGATATTACCTGGGCACCGCCAAAGACCAAAGGAAAGACCAGACCTATTTCCTGGGCAGGATCAGCTATGATCAGCTTTCCAAAGTGATGTTCCCCATCTGGGATTTTCAGAAAGGGGAAGTGAGGAAACTTGCAGAAAAACTAAACCTGCCTTCGGCCAAACGCCCCGACAGCCAGGGAATTTGTTTTCTGGGCAAGATCAACTACAATGATTTCATCCGCAAATATGTTGGCGATAAAGAGGGCGACATTATTGAACTTGAAACTGGCAAAAAACTGGGAAAGCACAAAGGCTATTGGTTCCACACCATCGGGCAGCGGAAAGGCCTTGGGCTTAGTCAGGGCCCCTGGTTCGTGGTAAAGAAAAATATTGAAGAAAATATTATTTATGTTTCCCATGGATATGATCCCATGTCGCAATACGGGGATGAGATTGTATTGGATGATTTTCTATTTATTAACCAAAACCCCGACCGGGATTATTCAAGCGGGCAAGCCATAAAATTCAAAATCAGGCATACACCGGAATTCACAAAAGGCAGCCTGATGAAAAAAAACGCCAGCTACATCCTTAAATCGGAAGAAAAAATTGCAGGTATCGCACCGGGACAGTTTGGGATGGTATATGATGAAAACGAAAGGATTTGTCTTGGCAGTGGTATCATTAGTGAACAAGAGGAGATATTATGAGTGAGCTACGAATTATTTCTTTAATACCCAGTGCAACAGAAACTGTTTACGCCCTTGGTTTGGGTGAGTATCTCGTTGGCCGCTCCCACGATTGCGATTTTCCGGAACAGGTGAAAGATTTACCGGTTTGCAGTTCACCCAGGTATGAAACTAACGGTAAAAGCAAGGAAATCAACCGGGCCGTAGAAGATGTGCTGAAGGATGCCGTATCAGTCTATAACATTGATCTTGATATAATTAAAGCACTTAAACCCACACATATCATCACGCAATCCCTGTGCAGGGTTTGCGCTGTTAGTTCAGATGAAATTGAAAGTTTGCTTCAGGAATATCTCCGGCAAAATCCGGTTAAATTTATCGACCTCTATCCACAAACACTGGATCATGCAATGGCCGATTTCGTCAAAATTGCAACCGCATTGGGGTATTTTGACAAAGGCTTTAGACTCAGAATTGCCATCAACAAGGAAATTCAGAGCAAGAGCATGAAGGCCAATATGCTTGGGAAGGATTTATCGGTGGCAGTTCTGGAATGGATGGATCCATTAATGGTGGCCGGCCACTGGATGTTCGACCTGCTTGAACTGGCTTCGGTTAAAAATGTTTTTCCGAAAAATGAAAACCGGCAGAAAATAACATTGGAAGAGCTTGTTGAAAGAGATCCTGACAAAATCATTGTTGCACCCTGCGGTTTTGACATTACCCAAACCATGAAAGAAATATCTGTTTTGCAACAAAAAGAGGACTGGAACAAATTGAAGGCAGTTAAGAATAATACTGTTTATATTGTTGATGGCAGCGCTTATTTTAATCGACCGGGACCCCGCCTGCTGGACAGTTTTGAAATCCTGACCGAAATATTTTATCCGGAAGATTTTGAGAAAAAATATACCGAAAACGATTTTATTAAACTCAATAAATAATATACGATGGAAAATTTCATAGCATACAATCCTGTTAAGCTCAGATTTGGTAAAGGTGTAGTTAGCGAATTAGGCAAATCCGTACAAAAGATCGGCAAAAAGGTATTGCTGATGTACGGGGGCGGATCGGTAAAAGGAACGGCTCATACGATGATGTGATGAAACAGCTGAATGATATCGGAGCGGAAGTTGTGGAATACAGCGGGATCAAATCCAACCCGCTCATTACCGATGTAGACAAAGCGGCCGAACTCGGCCGGAGAAACCAGGTTGATCTCATTCTCGCCCTGGGCGGGGGCAGCGTACTTGATTCGGCCAAGGTAACCGCCATGACCATCCCCGTGGAACATACCGGCTGGAAATTCCTGGAGGGTGAAGCAGTCCCTAAAACGGGCATTCCGATTATCTCGGTTCTCACCCTGGCAGCAACCGGCTCGGAAATGAATATGTTCGCCGTGGTGCAGAATGAGGATACCCAGGAAAAGAAAAGCGTAGGGTCTGCGTTTTCATATCCCACAGAATCCTTCATGGATCCAACTTATACGAAAAGTGTTCCCAGAAACTACACCGGTTACGGGATCACCGACCTGGTAGCGCACAGCCTGGAAGCTTATTTTGGTGCGGGAAACTCCTCGCTGGCCGATCGTTTTATATTCAGCATCATCAGCGAGGCATTGTTATACGGGCCACAGCTTATCAATAAGCTGGATAACTATGAGCTCAGGGCAAAGATCATGCTGGCCGCCACTTATGCCCTGAACGGGACAAGCGTGATTGGAAAATCCGGCGGTGACTGGGGAGTGCACGCCCTGGGGCATAGTTTATCTGTACTTTATGATGTGCCGCACGGAGCTTCACTTTCCATTGTTTATCCCGCATGGATGAAATTCCATCTTGAGAAATTGAATGACCGCATCTCCGAGCTAGGGGAAAATATCTTTAATGAACCGAATGCCGAAGAATGCGTTGCCAAGCTGGAATCTTTCTTTTCTTCAGTCGATAGTCCGGTGAACTTATCCGAAATTAATATTGGCCGCGACAGCAAAGAAGAGATCCTGGCTAACTGGAGGAAAAATAAGGCAGGCGGACAGTACTATAAATTCAGTGATGAAGATTATGTAAAGCTGTTCGGGCTTATGCTCTGAGGTATTTAAGCTGGTGTCATGTCAAGCTTCGAGACCAAAAAATTTTGGCCAACATAACAATATGACAAAATGCCTGTCATTGGTAGCTTAATTTGACGGATCATTCACGCGGTGACTTTGAGTAATGTTATAGAAAACTTTAATTATAATTCTATTCAACGACCAGCCGAATGCTTCTGGCTTTTCCATCCAATTTTCGGAGACTGATAAAATACATCCCTTTCTCCCATTGATGAACAACCAGACTGATATCTTCATTTCGGTTCATTTCAAAAGCGGCTACTTTTCTCCCTGCAATATCAAAAATCTCTATTTTTTCAAACTCTGTATTTTGTTGTTTAGACTTGTTGCTTTCCTTAATAGAGATATTCACATATTCCCGGGCTGGATTCGGGAAACACCGATAATTCAGTTGATGTGTTGTACTCGTCCGGTTCTGTAAAGACACCATTATATTTAAGTACAACTCCTTCCCTGCCGCAGGCATAAACTTGTATTACTAATCTTCTTCTTCTTTCTCTTCTGCGTAAGTTTTGAGCAGTTTATCCTGAACATCCGGAGGTACGGCAGCATACTCTGCAAACTTGATGGAGTAGGTTGCACGTCCGCTGGTCAGGGAACTGAGTGCGGTAGAATAACGGTTCATTTCGGCCAGCGGCACGCGGGCTTTGATGGTTCCGCCTTCCATTCCCATGATGATGGCCCGCCGACCCTGAAGGTCGGTCATCACGCCACCCATTTTGTCTTCGGGAACGATCACTTCCAAATCGTAAATCGGCTCCATGATCTTGGGCCCGGCTTCTTTAAAGGCCATGGAGAAAGCGGTCTTTCCGGCGATCTTAAAGGAGATTTCGTTTGAGTCGACAGAGTGCATTTTACCGTCATACACCATAACCCTGATATCGCGGGCATAGGATCCCGTTAAGGGGCCCTGTTCCATTCTTTCCATGAGGCCTTTCTGAATAGCCGGAAGGAAACGGGCATCGATGGCGCCACCCACAATACAATTATAGAAAATAAGCTTTCCACCCCATTCCAGCTCAATTTCGTCTTTTCCCCTTACGTTCACGGTAACTTCTGAGTCACCTTTGGAAACAGAGAGGGGTAACGCTTGACTTTCTTTGGGTTTGTTTCAGTTTGAAATTTTTTGGTTCGGGCATATCCTCCTGATAAGGCTCGATGATCATATGCACCTCGCCGAATTGCCCTGAACCACCCGATTGTTTTTTGTGCTGGTAAGTAGCCTGTGCAACACGCGTAATGGTTTCGCGGTACTGGATCTTGGGTGTCAGGTATTCAACCTCAATTTTCTCAATGTTCTCCAGGTGCCACTTCACAATGTTCAGGTGAAGTTCTCCCTGTCCCTGCAGGATCAACTGTTTCAACTCCTTGGAATAACCGGCCAGGATGGTGGGGTCGGTTTGGTGGAGTTCGTTCAGTGCGAGACCCAGTTTTTCATCGTCGGCCTGGTTTTTGGCTTTGATAGCCACCCTGAATTTGGGTTCGGGGAACACAATGGGGTCGATCTTGATATTCTTGTTACTCAGGGTATCGTTGGCATTTGTATCTTTCAGCTTTATAAAAGCACCAATATCTCCGGCTTCGATCTTTTCCAGTTTTTCCCGGTTCTTTCCGGAAAAAGTATAGATCTGTGTGATCCTTTCTTTATTCTGGGTGCGTGAATTAATCAGGTCAACACCTTCGGTGATCTCGCCCGAAAAAAGCTTGTAAAAGGTAACCTCTCCCAGGTGCGATTCCATAACGGTTTTAAACATAAAGGCAGCAATGGGACCGGCCGGGTCGCATTTGAGTTCCTCGCCCTTGCTGGTCTTGATGGGAGTTACTTCATTGGGCGCCGGAGTATTGTTGCAAATGAACTCAAGCAAACGGGTTACGCCCATATTCTGTTTTGCATTGATGCAGAGCACAGGAAATACACTGCGGCTTCTGATGCCTTCTTTCAAACCACCTCTGATCTCATCTTCCGAGAGGGTTCCGTTCTCAAAGAATTTTTCCATCAGGCTTTCATCGCTTGAAGCAAGATCTTCAATTAAAGCAGCCTGCATTTCTTCTGCTTTTGCTTTTTCTTCATCCGGTATATCAAGCAATTCGGCTTTGCCATCATCGCCAAATTTGAGCATTTTCATTTTGAGCAGGTCGATGATGGAATTAAAACCAACCCCTGTATTCAAAGGATATTGCATAACCGTAACGCCCCCGCCAAAACTTCCCTTAAGCTTTTCGATGGTTTCGTCAAAATTGGAGTTTTCATGTTCCAGGTGGTTCATGGCAAAGATGATGGGGGTGTTGTGCTTTTCTGCATAACGGCCGGTAACTTCCGTACCCACTTCAACACCGTTCTGGGCATTCACTACCATCACTACTGAATCCACCACCCGTAAAGTTGAAACCACTTCACCGATAAAATCATCCATTCCCGGGGTGTCGAGAATGTTCACTTTCTTCCCGTTCACTTCGGTGTACATAAAAGTTGAAGAAATGGAGTTTTGCCTTTCAAGTTCTATCTGGCGGTAATCAGAAACAGTGTTCTTATCATCAACTGATCCTCTCCTGTTAATAACACCACCCTCGAACAACATATCTTCGGCCAGGGTTGTCTTTCCGGATTTTGCGCCACCAATAAGTCCGATATTTCTGATGTCGCTTGTTTGATAAACCTTCATATTCTTTTAATTAATTATTTATTTAATAAAACTCCTGAAAAATAGGGGCAAAGGTATGAAATTCTGATTATAAATTGAAAAAGAAAAAGTCTAAATTACGCGTCGGCGAATCGTATTGTAGGGATCAAATGTTTTTGATCTCCCTGAGTATTTGCTCCCAGCGACTGTCATCCATTTTTGCACCCATCACCTCGATCACCCTGCCACCCAGAACAGCACCGGTCTTACCGCATCTATCCAGGGGATATCCCCTGGAGAGGCCATACAGGAAGCCGGAAGCATAAAGATCTCCAGCCCCGGTGGTATCCAGAGGTTTCACCTCAATGATCCCTATCCGGAATGTATTCTTTCCCTTTTTGATCAGTGACCCTTTCCTGCCCGTCTTTACCACTGCAATCTCCACCATGCCGGCCATTTCTTCAAGCGCCTCTTCGGGTGTCTTACCGGTAAAGGCTCTGGCTTCTTCTTCATTGGCAAAAAGTATATCAACATAATCCTTCACCATCCTTTTCAGAAAATCCAGGTTCTCCTCCACCACATTGTAACTGGCCAGGTCAAGTGAAACCTTCAGCTCGTTTTCTTTGGCAAGTTGCAGCGCCTTCTCGATCAATGCATGGTTCTGCACCAGGTAACCTTCGATATGAAAGAAATCATAGCCTTTAAAATCCCCGGTTTGCAAATCCCCGGCCGATAATTCCACCGCAGCTCCCAGGTAAGTGGCAAAGGTTCTTTCAAAATCAGGGCTGACAAGGGCAATCGCCTGCCCGGAAGGATTCTCACTAAAGTAAAGGATGGGATTGATTTTGTTCCTCACCAGGTCTTCATGAAAAAAATTACCCACTTCATCCCGGCCAACTTTACCCATAAAAGCCGTTTTTATGCCCAGCTTTGCCAAACCGGTGATAGTGTTGGCCGCAGAACCGCCCGACGATTGCACCTTCTCAAGATGCAGGGTGCCACGGCTAACTTTTTCAACCAGCACTTCATCGGCCAGGGTCATGCTCCCTTTGGGCAGCCTGAATATCTCCAGATGATCGTCATGATCCAGCCTCGTCATGATATCGACCAGCGCATTTCCAATGCCTAATATCTTTGCCATATGCTCTGAATTTTTTGCAAAGATACTTTTCCTGGAAAAACCAGAAGACTTTATCATTCCCAAACTTTCAAAATAAACTCAGAGAGAAGCGGTTGTTAAATTTTTCATATTTTTTTATTTATTTAGGTACACCTTTACTTATTTACTATATTTGTTCTAAACCAATCGTTTATTAATTATGAGAATTTTCCTAAAAGCAGTCATATGGATAATTGTATTATTATTCATCGTGGCCGGGGGTTTTTTGATCTATGTGAATCTATTTCTTCCGGATGTATCAGAAGCTCCTGACATAAAAATAGAAGCCACTCCCGAGCGTCTCGAAAGAGGTGAATACCTTGCCAATCACCTGATGGTTTGCATGAGTTGTCATTCCCCACGCGACTGGACACAATATGCAGCGCCGGTGGTAAAGGCACAGCTGGGTGCCGGTGGTACCGTATTTGGTCATGAAAAGGGACTTCCCGGTGAATTTTATCCTGCCAATCTGACACCTTATCACCTGGGAGATTGGAGCGATGGGGAGATCCTGCAGGCATTGAGTGCCGGGGTAAACAAGGAGGGCAAGCCCCTGTTCCCCATCATGCCTTATCACAGTTATTCAAAGCTGAGCAAGGATTATCTGTATGCAGTTATTGCATATCTGAGAACCCTTCCTCCGATCGAATCTGAGGAACGAACATCAGAGGCAGATTTTCCGGTGAATATCATCATGAATTTTATGCCCTCGGATCCTGCATTCAGTGAAAGGCCGGATCCATCAGATCAGGTCGCTTACGGAAAATACCTGGTCACCGCTGCAGCCTGCGCAGATTGCCATACCCCGCTGGAGGAGGGCAAGCCTGTTGATTCATTGCGCTTTGCTGGCGGCATGAGTTTCCACCTGAAAAGCGGTGGCTATGCTACATCGGCAAATATCACCCCCGACAGGGAAACCGGCATTGGTTCCTGGACTGAGAAGGCATTTGTTGATAAGTTCAGATCATTCATGGATCCCGAATATGATGATGAAACAATCATACCCGGCTCCATCAATACCGAAATGCCCTGGCGGGAATATGCCGCACTCAAAGAGGCTGATCTGAAGGCCATGTATGCATATCTCAGGACACTGAAACCCATTAAAAACCGTATCATTAAGTTCAAACCGGAATAGGGAATCAGGATGAATGAAACAGTTCCAGGCAGGCATAATTAATCGTAATTTTGCACCTGTTGACTATGTTTGTTAAAATCTGTGGAATCAAATGGGTGGAGGATGCCAGAATGGCTCTCGGGGCCGGGGCTGATGCCATCGGCTTTTTGCTGGGGCAGAAATATCCATCCGGAGATTTCATTGAGATCAGCAAAGCCAATGAAATTCTCTGCAGACTCCCTGATCGGACAAAAGCAGTTGCTGTGACCCATCTTAACAGCGAAGACAGCATCAGGAAAATCCTTAACGAAACCGGGATTAACTGCCTGCAGCTTCATTCAGAAACAGATGATTCGATCATAAGATCTCTAAGAAATTGGAATACTCAGCTGAAGATCATCCGGGCAATTCATGTCGTAGATATTGAATCTGTTGAACTTGCCTGTAGATCTGCCACTCAGGCCGACGTTATATTGCTTGACTCACGGGATGATTCCAGTGGAAGGATTGGTGGTACCGGCAAAACCCATGACTGGGAAATCAGTAGAGCGATCGTTGCAAGCCTTGATATCCCGGTCGTCCTTGCGGGAGGACTCCACCCGGGCAATATTCAGGAAGCCATCAGAATGGTTCGGCCTTTCGGTGTGGATGCCAATACCGGCCTGCAATACCCGAATACTTTCAAAGATGCACAAAAATGCAGGCAATTTATTGAGGCCGCAAAACTTTATAAATTGAAATAAATGTATTATATTTGAAGATTAGGGAATTAAAACGGGGGTTTTCAAATTCCATTTTAGTAAACAATAGTCAAAGAACAGCTTTACAACTGCATTCAGCCATTAATATAGAATAATGCAGAAAACCATGAGTGATATTTATAATAGTCAGCTTGTTGAAGAAAGACCCTTGACCGGATCATCATATGATCCGGATCTTAGCGGTAAAACTATCCTGGTAGTTGAGGACAATTACAGCAATTTTTACCTGCTGAAAGTTCATCTGAACAAGCTGAAAGCAAATGTGATCCACAGCCGGAACGGCCAGGAAGCAATAGAATCCTTCCGGAACAACAATATCGACTTAGTACTCATGGATCTGAAAATGCCGGAAATGAACGGGTATGACGCAATGAAAGCCATCAAGTCGATAAGACCCGATGTTATTATCATTGCCCAAACTGCTTTTGCCATGTCGGGCGACCGGGAAAAAGCCCTTGCAAGGGGATTTGATGATTATCTTACCAAACCCATCCGCAAATCTGAATTGGCCCATTACATGCAAAAGTATCTCACCTCAAAGGAATAAATCACCTGCCTTTTCTATTGGATGAGAAGTGTAATCCTGTAAAGAAACTCTTCATTATAAATATTCATGAAATACGCACCCGCGACAAAACTCTTGAGGATCAGTTCTTTGTTGCCCTGTGGGCCCAAAGCAACATTTTCCTCCTTGTATTTCACCCGGCCTTCCGCATCCGTGATCCTGATATTGAATTTGCCGGAATAATCCCTGATGCGTATTTGCAGCATTTCTGATGCGGGATTCGGGAACACTTCAATTCCGGGTACATTACCATATTCACTGATGCCCGGGTTGCAGACGATCACATCCAGCATGCGCTCTCCGCGGTTGATACAACCGTCAAGCGTAACGATCACGCTAACTGTTTTAAAGCCAATGCCCAGGTCGGCACCATAAAAACTGGCTACCTGGCTGGTACTTCCGTTGGACCATAAATAAGTATCATATCCGGCACCGGCATCCAGAACCAGATAATCCGTATTGCATAAAGTTGTGTCACTGCCCAGCTCAACATCCGGTATGGGGTACACATGCACGATGGTCGTATCCCTGCCAATACAATCGTTCACATCCTCAAAACTGTACGTGATCACATGGGAACCTCCCCCGGCAAGGCCGGGATCAAAGATATTGCCATCCACACCATCTCCTTCAAAAACTCCCCCACCGGGCTGCCCGTACATGATCCTGCTTTCATCACTTTCACAATAGGCCGGTTCCAGTCCCCACATGCTCACCTGGGGGCTTTGTTTGGGCGTGACCTTCACACTGTCTTCTGCCTCACATCCTTCCGCACTGAAAACCTGCACATAATAGGTAGTGGTTTCCAGGGGATGGACGAAAATGCTCTGGCTCGTATCCCCGGTACTCCAGAGGTAATCTGCACCCCGCTTGCAGTCAGCTCCACCTGGCTCCCCAGGCAGTATGTCGTATCATTGCCGGCATCTGCTTCCGGTGCCGGAAAGATCTCAACCAGGATGGTGTCTCTTGTCGTGCACTGGTTCGCTCCCGTGCCTTCCACCCAGTAATGAGTTGTTACGTCGGGGCAGACCAGGATAATGGGTGAGGTTTCACCGGTTGACCACAGATTATAATCCGCACCACTTACAGAAAGATTGGTGCATTCCCCCACGCAGAGCCCGGTATCAGGGCTTACTGTGAGATTGGGAGAAGGAATTGTTGTAATGGCCACACTATCGCTTGCAAAGCATCCGATGGCATTGTATACCGTAACATAGAACATGGTATCTCCTGCCGGGCAAACATTAATTTGCTGGGCTGTATCCCCCGTACTCCAGATATATTCCACACCGCCGGAAGCTGTCAGATCAATGCATGAATTCTCACAAATGGTGGTGTCGTTCCCGGCATCCGGGATGGGTGGCTGACTAACACTAACAGTTGCAGTATCCGATCCATTGCAGCCCAGTTCATTTGTAACACTTACCCAGTATGATGTTGTTACATCCGGGCAAACCGTAATGCTTTGGGTTGTATCCCCGGTACTCCAGAGGATCTCACCCGATCCGATCACCTGCAGCGTGGCACAATCACCTGCACAGATCAGTGTATCGCTGTCAACAGAGATGACAGGGGCCGGCAAAATATTAACCTGCACACTGTCTTCGGCACTGCAGTCAAATTCATTGAACACTTCCACAAAATAAAGGTTGGTATCCGGGGGACTCACGGCAATGGTCTGCGTAGTATCCCCGTTGCTCCATTCATAACGCACTCCTCCGCTGGCTGTCAGATAAGCCGTATCACCCATACAAATGGTGGTATCGCTGCCTGCTTCCGGAACCGGAAGGGGCAGTACGAATACCTCCACGCTATCGCGGTCGGAACATCCGTTTTCAGCGGTCACAACCACATCATATAGGGTAGTATCTTCCGGGCAAACTTCAATAACACTGGTGGTGTCTCCGGTACTCCAAAGGTATTCTATCCCGCCACTGGCCGTGAGGCTGGCACAATCCTCCAGGCAAATGCTGGTATCGTTCCCTGCACTGGCAATTGGAGACTCAAGCACATTCACGATCACACTATCCTGGGAGGCACAATTAAACTGGGAAATCACAGTAACTGTGTATTGTGCTGTATCCTCCGGGCAATCCGTTACGGTTTGTGCCGTATCGCCGGTACTCCATATGTAAGTGGCTCCGCCGCTGGCTGTCAGGTCTGCACATTGTCCGCCGCAAATGGTGGTGTCATTGCCTGCATTGGCTGTGGGATAAGGGGCCACACTGACCACAATGCTGTCGGTGGCCGGGCACATCACTTCATTGTATACAGTAACGGAATAAGTTGTGGTGGAATCAGGGCACACAGTGATGCTTTGGGTGGAATCGCCGGTATTCCATGCATAGATCTCTCCACCATCTTCAGCAGTAAGGATGATGCAGTCCCCGTCACAAATAGTGGTATCGGGGCCCAGGCTGGTAGTACAGTTACAATATCCTTCGGGGGGCACAGGACCGGGGATGGCACAAAGTCTGTCCCTGAAATATTCTTTTGTCGGGCCCGGCTCCAGGATCTCAACATAGTCCATGGCAATGTTCCAGTCGTATTGTTCCTGGGTCTGCTCGGCAATGCCGACGTAAGTTTCTGCATTGATTGAATCCGGTACCTGGACATAGCCGTCCCATTCCAGGTTGATCAGCATACTATTGCTACCTATCCCGGTAAAAGAATTGTTTGTTCCTCCTTCGATAAACAGGGTATCAACCGGCTGATCAGCATCTACAACAAGGCTGCTGGCATAAAACCGAAAGTCGGTCCGCAGGGAACCGCTGAAAGTGATGATCAGATCAGTCCCGATCAACTGGGTATTCAAAATGATATCCTCGTTAACATTGAGATACTCAATGATCTCTTCTTCGGTGGCCATCCAGATATTGTCCTGGCCATTCTTCCCGTAATCATTGGCGATTGTATTCATATAAGCACGAAAAACGGGGAAGGAATAACCTCCCGTCCCACCGGTAATTGAATGATTGAATCCACATCCAAAATGATGCGCCCCATTTACACTTGCATTGGCCATATTGTTGACCAGGCTTACCATGTTGTTGCTTCCATCGAGACCATTGCGGCCCATCCTCAGCGAATCCCCTACAGTATATAAAGTGACGTCAAAACTTGGAACGCCGAAGGAGAATTGCCTGTAAGCAACAATATAATCCGCGTTAAAGGCCGGTGTTGTGAAGGCATCATTCCCGTTCGGATTAACAAAAACCTTCATTTCCGGCCCACCAGGGGTGGCTTCATGCATCATTCTCTTAACATAACTATGGTTTCTCCTAATTGAATAATAAGGATCCAGTGAAGTGGAAGATGTCAGCCCATGATTGTATACGCCCCATTCATGCTGGTAGAGTTCAACCAGCTCGGGCCAGGTTACATTTAAATTGGCATAGGGTCCGTTGGGATCATGCCCGTCGATGGTTCCACCCTGTTCAAAAGAGAAAACAGAAACGCTCATTTTAAAGGCAATATCATTACCACATCCATCCGTATAATACAAACCGGGATAACTAATACCACTAATAGTGCCGCCATTGAGAAGCGGAAAAGCATGAGTATAAATGTCTTTTGAATTATCATCCAGATGCATACCGAATGCAAAATCCTTGTTATATCGCAAGGCAGCTTTCTCAACAGTAAAAGTTGATGGTGGTTGTACAAACCTGACGGTCACAGAACTTACACCAACTTGCTGTGCATCTGTGCTTCCTGGAAATAAAACCAGGATAATCAAGAAAAGCGATATATAAAAATAAACCCTCATTTTATCATTTCCTGTATTTTCTATTATATTCCATGATCACCGGATATTGCGGTCCGCTCTTTCCTGCCTTCTTATAGTTGCCCTTTCCAGGGTTCAGGTCAAACCCGATCGTGAATTCGTGCGTTCCCGAAGTATACTGTGTAAACCCATTGTTGGAGAACTCATAGGTATAATTCAGGCTGATGTTTTCGATGATGTAGCCACCCAGGCTGAAACCCAGCATGCTGCTTGTCCTGTAAAACATCCCGGCCCAAAGAATGTCCCTGTACTTTGCCAAAGCAGCAAATTCAATGCTGGCAGGGGCATATTTGGTGGCCATGACCACCAGGGATGGATTCAGCGACCAGTTCTCCCCAAGGGGATGCCGGTAAAAGGCGTAGGCCACATAGTTCCGTTCCATTACAGCCAGGTTGTTTTCGCTGCTGAGGCCATACGTTCTCCGGCTAACCAGCAGGTTGGGTACCGAGAATCCCATCATGAGGTGTGTGTTCTGGTATACAAACCCAAACCCGGCATTAAACGCAGTTCCGTTTAGCTGAACCCTGTTCTGCAGCAAGGGATCGTTTTCGTTTTCCACATTGATATTCCTCAGATTGATGGTGTTCTGCCGCATGCTTATCCATCCCCCGAAACGGACCAAATGCTTTTCGGCGATTTGCAGGCGGTAGGTATAACTGGCCGAAGCATAAAAATTATTAAAAATGCTGCTCTGGTCATTATAGATGTAGCCGCCAAGCCACACTTTCGACCAGACCGGGACCACCAGGCTGATGAAAGCCGTTTGCGGGGCTCCCGGCATTTTCTGCCATTGCTGGCGGTATCCTGCAAAAACCTGTGAGGTTTGATTATAGCCGGCAAAAGCAGGTGAGAGGCTGTAAGGGTTAACAAAATACTGGTTGTTTACAGGGTAGATCTGTCCCCGGCCGGTCAGGCCCAGAAACAATATGCTTCCCAGCAAACAAATGTATTTCAGTTTTTTATCCATGCCTCCTTTATCTTATTATGTTGATGGGTCCTTTGAATATTTGCTCATTATTGCATTTCACCACGTAATAATACGTTCCTTCCTGCAGGACTTGCCCGTTGTATGTTCCCTGCCAGTCGTTGGCGTAATCCAGACTGCTGAAAACCTCGTTCCCCCATTTGTTGAAGATATTTGCCGTGCAGGGACCGATCCGCTCCAGCAGAAATATTTTCCATGTATCATTGTAGCCATCGCCATTTGGCGTGATCACATTCATCACACCGGTGCCGGGTAATTCCTTTACAGTTACAGGTATAGTCTGTGTTGCACTGCAGCCGTCCAGGTAAGCATTCACCGTGTATAAACCTGATTGGGTGATGATAATTGTGTTTCCATATGCTCCCGTCGACCATTCAATGCTGTCATAGGTTCCGATCACCCGGATGATCAGGCTGTCGCCTTCGTAAAAGGTAGTATCCCCTGAAAAATCCAGGATCAGATTGGGTTTATCGCTGATACTCACCATGGAAGAAACGGAATCTCTGCATCCCAGGGGGGATATGGCCACCAGACTGACATTGTAAACATCAATGGAATTAAAAAAATGCATTGGATCCTGCAGATAACTTTCCGGACTCCCATCGCCGAAATTCCATATATAATCTTCGATCTCACCATCCTGCAAAGTCGAAAGATTGCTAAACACGGTTTCTTCCCCAAAACAGGTATTGCTATATGTAAAGTTTGCAACAGGTGAATAGCCGATCGGAATCTGTTTATATATCGCCTTTTGAAATCCGCTGTCGGTAATGATCCGCATCCCCACCGTATGGGTTCCCGGTGAATTAAAAAGATGATAGACCGTATCGCCCGCGGCATCATTGAAATTCAGGTTGCCGTTCAGGTCCCATTTAACACTAACGATGGAATCCGTGCTGATCGAGGTATTGATCAGCATGGTGGTGTCGCCGAAACATGCTTCGCTGAATGTAAAATCAGCTGTCTGAGCCATTAATAAACCTCCGTTGAAACCAATTAAGATAAACAACACAAAAAGGATCCCTGTATGTATCGCCCTGCGAATCAAGATGATTAAATTATAACTTATAAAATTAATTTTTTCAGGCGCAGCTTAAAAGTTAAATAGCACTTTTTTATCAACATCTTATCGAGACACTACAAAGTGATTTACAAATTTTTATCTCTCTTCCGCTTCGAGGGATGTAAATTTTTTATTTATTTTGAACGACCGCAAAAGCCGTTTAGCCAATGAAGAACATTACAGCTTTGTTAAGTTTTTTGATCCTTATGACAAGTACGATGCTTTGCGCACAGGCACCGCTGGCCTTTGACAAGGTACAGTTCAATGCCGGTTTCGGGATATCAGACAGGGGGGTACCTGTTTATGCAGGATTGGACTACGGTCTGACAGAACTCATTAGCTTCGGGGGCGAAGTTCAGTACAGTTCTTTCAGGGAAAGCTGGCAGGGTGAGGATTGGAAACACAGCAGTTTCCTTGTGGCCATGAACTCGAATTGTCATTTCGATGAGCTGCTCAACATTTCTTCAGTGTATAATGTTTATGCCGGGATAGCGCTTGGATTTGCCATGGTCGCGAGCCAGCCGGAGAAAGAGGAAGTTGTTGCAGACTATGAGGGAGATCAGCATTCATCATTGTATTATTCTGTAAACCTTGGCAACCGGTATTTTTTTACCGAACATATCGCAGCCAACCTGCAATTGGGTTTTGGTACAACGATGACAGGCCGTTTTGGGCTTAGCTGGCTTTTCTAAACTGGTTTTCTTCCAGTTCTTTTTTCCTGAAATTGTAGAGGTATATCAGAATATACAGGGTTCCGAATGCGCTGAAAACATGCCAGAGAAAATGGGTGCCAATCTCAAGATAAGCGCCACTTCCGGGATCAACTTGCCTGAAAAACAATGCAATGGCAAAAAACAGCAGGGCAAGGATCACCTTTTTGAGCCCGAATTTTTTTGTTTTGAATATCAGGATAAAAAGGGGAAGCAAAACCATAAAACCTGTTATCCCGTATGAAACATTGATGGCAATGTGATTGGGCAACACATTGAAGAAAAGCAGACGGGAAAGCAATATTGGCAACAGGATCAGAATTACATACCACCATTTCGATAAGATCTTCAGCCAGAAATAAACACTGAGTGAGATGGTGAGGATGGCGATCGGGAGGATGTCCATCAACAAGAAGGCAAGCGAGGAACGGAAGCCATGAAAAACCGTACTGCCAATGGAGCCTAGCATTACAAGGACAATGCTGTAAATAAAAAATTTAAACTTTTCCCTTTCGCACCATACCTTCATCAAAAAATACAGGGAAGGGATCATCACCAGCAGAGATGATACGGCATTCCACGGCTCAACGATCAAATGCGAGGGATCGGTCTCCGTATACACCGGCCCGCCGTCGGGCATGCGCTGGTTAAACCAGTCAATGCTATCCTGAATTGTCCTGTTCATGGTATAAAATAATCTTTATGAATCATTTTTGTTCAATATTAAGATTGGTATCCGCATCCCATTCAAAGATAAACTTTCCTTCCTCCTGTTTGCGGATCCAATCTTTCCTTTTTTCAGCCTCTTGTTTTTTGAGCGAATCACGGCTGAGCCAGTGAAACTCATTTTTCAAAGCCCCGGCAAAATTTCCTTTTTCCCTGATAAAGTCCTCTTTTATTTTCCTGGCCACGGCTTTTCTGTCATAATCAAATTCCGGATCCTCTGCATTGCCGGTGATTTTGAGGAAGAGGGAAGTGCGCCCAAGCCCATCATCTTCCACATAACCATATTCATTGAAACTTGTTTTTTTATCTCGTGCCCTGCCGGATAACACTTCGGAAAGAAGCACCCGCATATGGTAATCGATTTGGTTATCAAATCCGTGCGTCCCAAAGCCTTCAAAATCCATCAGGGAAGACCGGATCTCCATGCTCGGAATAAAGACTTTCCGCTCCCTGATCTCAATGCTGTTTTTCAGGGTATCAAAATCAATTCGCCTCAGATCTTCTTCATCCAGGAATGAAAGAGCGCTGAGCAGGGGTTCAAAATCACTCAGCCGGCCCCGGATGATGCTGAGCTCTGCCACTGCTTTTATTGAATCCTCCACGATATGAAGACCGTCATCCATCATGCCCTCAAAGTGCAGGGAAGCATCCAGTTTTCCCTCCACATTCCTGAATCCGATAGCCTCCTGACCAAAATCATCCAGTTCATAAAACATTTGCCTGACATCCACGCTCTTCAAAAATATCTCTGCTTCAAAGCCATAAGCACCATACATCCTTTTAAGCCTGGCATTGATTTCGTTTTTCCCCTGCCAGGCTGAGAATTCCAGGGAGTCGGCCTGCCATTCATTCCGTTTGAAACTCAACAATCCCCTCACATTGCCTGCACGAAATTTGCGGTAAGATATACTATCCGCTTCAACATAAGCCATAACCGAAAAGTCAGGGTAAAGATCCAGGGCATGTGGTTCACCGGCCGGACTTGCGACCAGGAGATCGTCGGGATAAACTTTTCCCGCATTTACATGCACTTCAGCATAATACGCTTCGCCTTCCCGTGGCATAAGCAGAAAGCTAAAGAATCTTTGGAAAGAAACCCGCAATGCAATTTTATTCCTGCCTTTATGAAAAAGCATGGAGTCGATCATCAGATCATTGTTATTGAATGATCCGTATGCCTTGCTGAGCATCATAAGCTCCTCCTCTCCTGCTCCTTTGATCACCAAATCCTGTAGTTCAAATTTAGACTGCATCCTGCTGAACACCAAATCCTGTGGCCGGAGGGCTTCCCATCCCGGTCGCTTGCGTTCCCACCTGGTTTTCAGGAACAAGTCTCCCCGCGCAATATCAAATGTAAGGCTGTCGGCAATGGAAGGCGGTAGTTTGTTCAGCAGTATTTCCGATTGCATATCCAGCTCGATCAGGGGTGCATCAAAATTCCTGAGAAGTCCCATCCCATTCATGTTCATGAATTCATTGTGCAATTTGAACCCCGCGATATTCAATTCGAAATCCGATAGCTTGTCCGAAGCATGGTTTTGAAATTGGGCATGCAATTCATCGATCGAAAACTGCAAACCACTTTGCAAGAGTCCGAGTTGTGCTTCAGAAAGGGTGAAATCGACAACTATTTCAGGCACATGATCCGAATACTTTGCGGTGAAAGCGATACGGGTTTTCATCTTCCCGTTCAATTCCACCTCCTGCTCAAAATCCTGCAGGTATTCAGTAAACAATGACCTGAGCCGGGTAATTCTCGCTTGCCTGCAATCGAGCACAATGCTGTATGTTTCTTCTTCCAGGCTGACATTCAACCGGAATTCATTCCCCGAAATATTCAGGGCTCCATTTTCAATGCTTAAATTTTTACTGCCGGTATTAAAATTTGCCTTCAGGCGGATCTCATGTGCTTCCCCGCCGAGAATATTCTCCAGATGAGGAAGGGCAAAGTGGGGAAGCGCTTCAGCCAACAATTCGATCTTAAGGTTTTCTGTTTTCCCGCTGATCTTCAGCACAGCATCACGGAGGTGAAGGCTCAGCATCTGAGCTTGGTCAAGACTCCCGATTTTGAGATGAATATCCCTCATTTTCATCAGGTCAAGTTCCAAAGTACCCGCTTTGAGCGGCTGATTACCTTCTGCTCCCGAAAGATCTTCCAGATTCACATTCACCCGTCCATTTTCGAGCAGGATCTCTTTGATTGAATACCTGCCTGAAATCAGAGAAGGTAAACTGACCGATGCATAGAAGCCGGAAACATCCACCATGGCGGGCCGGCTACTGTCGCTGTATCCCACAACAAAGTCCTCTACCCGGAGTGATAGATTCGGAAAGCTCTTCCACAAAATTAGTGCAGTCTGTGAATAATCCACTTCGATCCCGTATTCTTCTTCCAGGCTGGAAATGATGCCCTGCTGGATATCTTCCCTGAATACTGACAAAATCAGCCAGGTGGCAATAACAGCCAACAGGAGCAGGCCAGTGGTCCACTTCAGGGTTTTATACAATATCGTGTTCTTCAACATCCGGCAGGATCTTTTTATTGAATCAATGATATAAACGCAGGAAAGCAGAAAAAATTAGGCAGCTGTATTTTCAAATTGAATTGAACGCAGGCGCACACTTATGTTGAAGGATGAACACTTTCTAAACAAAGCACAATCTGCCGTACCTTTGTTATTCTCTGATTATGTTGTTTTTACATCTGTTGGCATAAAAATGGGTTAATAAAAACACATCATAGTCTCAACGCGTTTATGCTTAGTTTAAGAAATATTCATAAGTCCTATATTAGCGGCAGCAACAAACTGCACGTCCTGAAAGGCATTGACCTGGATATTCGTGAAGGTGAGATGGTTTCAGTAATGGGTTCTTCCGGCTCGGGCAAATCCACCCTGTTGAACATCATCGGCATACTGGACAATTACGACAAAGGGGAATACTACCTCGACAAAACTTTGATCAAGGACCTTACGGAAACAAAATCGGCCCATTACCGCAACCATATGATCGGTTTCGTATTTCAGTCCTTCAACCTGATCTCCTTCAAAAACGCAGTGGAGAACGTAGCCCTTCCGCTTTATTACAAAAAGATCAGCCGGCGCAAGCGCAATCACATGGCCATGGAGTTGTTGGAAAGGATGGGTTTGAAGGAATGGGCCGAACACACCCCGAACGAACTTTCCGGTGGGCAGAAGCAAAGGCTGGCCATTGCACGGGCATTGATCTCCAGGCCCAAACTGATTTTGGCCGATGAGCCGACAGGCGCCCTGGATTCCTCCACTTCCTACGAAGTCATGGAACTGCTTAAGGAGATCAACAAGGAAGGCATCACCATGGTAATCGTTACCCACGAAAAAGATATCTCGGAAATGACCGACCGCATCATCCGGCTTAAAGATGGTTTGATCGAAAACGGGAATGGCATTCCAAAAGATTTGGACGAAGAATTTGTTACGAACTATATCAATGAGTCATAAAGCAGCACCGCATGTTTGATACCGACAAATGGCAGGAGATCCTTGCGACCATCCGCAAAAACAAGCTCAGGACCTTTCTGACCGGATTCAGTGTGGCCTGGGGTATCTTCATGCTGATTATCCTGCTGGGTTCGGGTTACGGACTTGAGAACGGTGTAAGGGATGAATTTGAAGGAGATGCGGTGAATTACATCAATGTGAACCAGGGCGTAACCAGCATGCCCTATAAAGGCATGAAAGCGGGGCGTTTTATCCAGCTCAGAAATGAAGATTTTGAAATGCTGAAGAATTTGGATGATGTAGACAAGATTTCAGGCCGTATACGTGTTTTCGGCACCAGCACCCTTTCTTATGGGAACGAATACGGAACATTCGATATCTATGCTGTCCACCCTGATTATCAATTCGTGGAATCCCTCTGGATGACTTCCGGCCGTTACCTGAATGAAACCGATATCGCCAATGACCGCAAAGTTGTGGCCCTGGGAAAAACGGTTTACCAGGAGTTGTTCAAAGGCAAAGAATCCGTTGGGGAATACATCAAGATCAATGGCGTTCCTTTCCAGGTGATCGGCATTTTCGATGATCCGGGCACCGAAAGGGATGTGAACCGCGTTTACGTGCCGCTTAGTACAGCGCAAAAGATCTTCAGCCGGGGCGATAATGTGCCCAGCATGCAACTGATACTCGATGATGCAAGCATCGAAGAAAGTTATGCCCTGGTTGAAGAAGTTAAACAACAACTTTCCGCCAGGCACAAATTCAATCCTGAAGATCCCCGGGCGATCTTCATTTTTAACACCATTGAGAATTATCAGCGTTTTATGACCCTCTTTGCCAATATCCGGCTTTTTATCTGGATTATCGGCATCGGGACCATCATTGCCGGTGTGGTCGGGGTGAGCAATATCATGATGATCGTGGTAAAGGAAAGAACCAAGGAAATTGGCATCAGGAAGGCACTGGGAGCATCACCCTGGTCCATCATCAGCCTGATACTGCAGGAATCTATCCTGATCACGGCTTTCGCCGGATATGTTGGGTTGGTAGTGGGTGTGGGAGTTCTGGAGCTGGTTTCCAGCTACCTGCCTACCATCGATTATTTTAAAAACCCGGAAATTGATTTTAACATTGCGATCGGGGCCACCATCGTGATGATCCTTGCTGGTTCCGTTGCAGGATTCGTACCTGCAAGAAAAGCCTCGGCGGTTAAACCGGTTGTTGCATTAAGAGATGAATAAAGGAAAAAAAATATGTCAATCATAGATCCGGACAGATGGCAGGAAATTTACCAGGCCCTGAAACAAAACAAGCTCAGGACCTTCTTCACGGCATTCGGTGTTTTCTGGGGGATCTTCATGCTGGTGATTATGCTGGGTTCGGGACGCGGCCTCGAAAACGCCACCACACGTGACATGGGCGACATGGCCACCAACAGCTTTTTCATGTGGAGCAACCAAACCACCATGCCATACAAGGGTTTTCCCAGGGGCCGGTTCTTCAGGTTCAACAACGAAGATACCCGGGCCATGATCGAAAACGTGGATGAGATCGAATACATTGCTCCCCGCTGGAGCGGGATGTTTCGCATGTCGCAGGGGGAAAACAATGTGATCCGCGGGGAACGTACCGGCAGTTTTCAGCTGAACGGTGATTATCCTGATTTTTTCAAGATTGACCCGGTCAATATCCATGCGGGCAGGTTCATCAACCAGCTCGACATTGAGGAAACACGCAAAGTGGCCGTGATCGGTACCCGGGTGAAGCAAGAAATGTTCACCCCCGGGGAGGATCCCATCGGGGAATACCTGCAGATTAGCGGGGCATATTATAAAGTGATCGGTGTATTTTCATCCAAACGCACCGACCAGCGGGCGCAGAACGACAACCAGTCGATCTTCATTCCCTTTACCACCTTGCAAAAAGCTTTCAATCTGGGCGACCGGGTGGGTTTTTACAGCATCACTTCCAAAGAAGGCACCCCGGCCACTGTGCTGGAGGAAAAAGTGAAAGCATTGCTGCGGGAAAGACATTCCATCCACCCCGAAGACCAGCGGGCGATCGGCTCCTTCAACGTAGAAAACCAGTTCAATAAAATGCGGGACCTTTTTACCGGCATTCGCGGCCTGATCTGGATCGTGGGCATCGGAACCCTGCTGGCCGGTGTGATCGGGGTAAGCAACATCATGCTGATCGTAGTGAAGGAAAGAACCAAAGAGATCGGAATAAAAAGGGCGGTGGGCGCCACGCCCGCCAATGTAATCACGCAGATCATCATTGAATCCGTTTTCCTCACCACCCTGGCAGGCTATATCGGCCTGGTGGCCGGGGTCGGGATCCTGGAAGGCATCAATTATATGCTGAACCAGTTTGGCGGAAGCAATGATATGTTCAGCAACCCCAGCATCGATTTTAATAAAGCCATTACGGCACTGGTCATTCTGATCATTGCAGGCATTTTCGCGGGTTTGATCCCGGCCAGCCGGGCCGTCAGAATTAAACCGGTGGAAGCATTACATGACGAAAATTAAAATGATAAACATTTAAAAGAAGAAAAAGAACAATGAAAAAGTTTTTGAAAATATTCGCCGGGATCTTGATACTGGGCGTTTTTGTGTATACCATTTACTTCCTGTACAACAAATCACAGGCGCAGCCCATCGTTTATGAAACCACCGCTCCCACTGAGCTTGAGATCGTAAAAAGCACCGTGGCTACAGGTTCCGTGAATCCCCGTAAGGAAATCGATATTGTACCCCAGGTATCCGGGATCATTGATGAAATGTTTGTGCAGGAAGGCGATATGGTCGAAAAGGGGGCACTCATCGCCAGGATCAGGATCATTCCCAATATGGTCAACCTGAACAATGCCGAATCCCGGTTGAACCGGGCAAAGATCAACCTGCAGAACGCGAAGGTGAATTACGAACGTCAGAAAAAATTATTTGATCAGGGCGTTACACCAAAAAACGAGTTTGAGACTTTTGAGCTGGCATACAAAACCGCCAGAGAAGAACTGGAATCTGCAGAGAACAACCTCACCCTGATCAAGGAAGGCCAGTTGAAGGATTCCAACAAGGAAACCAATACCATGGTACGTTCAACCGTAGAAGGCATGGTGCTGGATATCCCGGTGGAGGTGGGTAATTCGGTCATCGAATCAAACACCTTCAATCCCGGAACCACCGTGGCCACCGTGGCCGATATGAGCGATATGATCTTTGAAGGCAAGATCGATGAAACAGAGGTTGGTAAAATACGCGAAGGGATGCCACTCATTCTCACTGTGGGCGCCATCGACAACATCGCCTTTGATGCCACCCTGAAACATATCTCCCGAAAGGAGTGGAAGAGAACGGTGCCATTCAGTTTGAGATCAGGGCGGATGTGGACCTGAAGGCCAGTCAGTTCATCCGGGCAGGATACAGCGCCACTGCCTCCATCGTGCTTGAACAGACCAGCGGACCGGTACTTACGATACAGGAAAAGTTGCTCCAGTTCGACGACAAGGATTCGGCCTATGTGGAAGTGGAAACCACGCCCCAGCAATTTGAAAAAAGATATGTGAAGACGGGCCTTTCCGACGGGATCAACATAGAGATCCTGGAAGGGGTCAGCAAGGATGATAAATTGAAATTACCAGCAGCAGGTTAATGTTAGGGTAAAGCCTTGGCTTTGGAGGCTGTCCAAAAAGCCACGAAATACATCCTGGGTCACATCGAGCGTAGTCGTTATGCGCTGATAATCAATGATTAAAAGGCTTCGACTCCGCTCAGCCTGACGAAAAAGTACCCTTTTTGGACAGCCTCTTTTTTAAAATTTCTTGACATCAACTAATTTTTTAGTTATGTTTGCACAATAACAAACTAAACTTTTAGTTTTAAAAGAAAAGGAACAGGAAATGAGGGAACTGACAAAAGCGGAAGAACAGATCATGCACATCCTCTGGAGGCTGGAAAAAGGTTTTGTGCATGACATCCTTGAACGGATACCCGATCCAAAACCAGCTTATAATACAGTTTCGACCATTGTGAGGATTTTAGAGAAAAAGGGGGTTGTGGGGCATAAAGCTTATGGCAAAACCCATGAATACTATCCAATAATATCGAAGAAAGATTACACCAGGAGTTTTTTTAGCGGTTTTGTAAAAAACTATTTCGGAAATTCCTACAAAGCCGTTACTTCATTTTTCGCCAAAGAAGAAAATCTTTCTTTGCAGGAAATGGAAGAGATTAAACAACTGATGGAGGAAAAGATTAAAGAACATAAAGATAAAAAAAGTGAATAGTTTTCTTTTATATATCGCCCAGGTAGCCGTTAGCCTGATCGTGCTTTACCTGGTGTATTGGTTGTTCTTTCGAAAAGACACTTTTTATAAACTGAACCGCTTCTTTCTGATCACGTCTATCATCATTGCATTGTTGATTCCAGCCTTCAATTTCAGCTTTGATGCCCAGCAGCAAGAAAATGTTTTTGTTGTAGTGCTTGATACCATTACTATTTCAGCCAATCAAAGCAACCAGATGTTCTATGAAAATTTGAACATTTTTCAGGGAATCCTTATCGCTTACTTAACCGGTGTGTTTATTTTCAGTTTAAGGTTCTTGTTTGAATTGTACCAGATTTTAATCCTGATTCGAAAGAACAGAAAAACCAAACGCCCTGGCTTCACCATTGTGCATCTTGAAAAAAAATACTCACCTTTCTCTTTCTTCGCTTATGTTTTTATCAACAAAGAAAACAGTAAAGCGGATGAGTTACACAAAATACTTGATCATGAACTTGTGCATGTTAAACAGGCTCACAGCCTCGACCTCATATTGCTTGAGCTACTGAGCATTTTTCAGTGGTTCAATCCTGCCGTCTGGCTGTATAGAAAATCCCTTAAAGAAACACATGAGTTTTTGGCCGATGAAGAACTTATCAATCAGGGTTATGACATCAGTGCCTACCAGAAAGCATTGTTAAATCATGCTTTGGGTATTCAATTAAATGATATAACCCATAATTTTAATTACTCAATTTTAAAAAGGAGGATCCTTATGATGACAAAACAAAAAACAAAAACAAGCGGACTGCTAAAGTATCTTGCCGTTCTTCCGGTGCTTGCATTCCTTTTTGCGGGATTTGCCTGCAGTAATATGGCAGAAGAAAATCCTGCAGAGGAACTTTCAAAGGCTGAAGAGACCAAGGAAGCGACAATGCAAAGCACAGAAAATGAAGTCCGGCCACAGTCAAAACCCCAGGAAGAAAAAGGAGAAATCTATACTGTTGTGGAAGAAATGCCCGGTTTTAAAGGAGGAAAGGAAGACTTGTTCAAATACCTCCAGGAAAACATCCAGTATCCTGAAACTGCGAAGAAAGACTCAATACAGGGTACGGTATTTATATCGTTTGTGGTTGGCAAAAAAGGTGAAGTTGAGAATGTAGAAATACTGAGAGGGGTCAGGAAGGATCTTGACCAGGAATCCATCAGGGTGGTGAGTGAGATGCCGAACTGGGAGCCGGGAAAACAAAATGGGAAAGTAGTTCGGGTTATGTACAACCTGCCCATCAAGTATAAACTGGACGCAAAATAATTTTTTTGCCTGAAACAACTAATCTATTAGTTCTGTAACTAATCATTTAATTGAAAGGGATGCTTAACTTTGCAGGCATCCCTTTATTAATAGATTGAAAATGAAAAATTTATTTTTCCTTGTACTGAGCGCTTTCCTGTTCTCATCCTGTACTGAATCTTTATACTTCGGCAAGTTCAACCAGAAAGACAAAGAGGGTAAAAAGAAAGGCGTGTGGATCACCTGGTGGGATGAGGAAGAAACCATCCCCATGACCAAATACTGGTACAAAGACGGTAAGGAGCAATGGGATTCCAAGACCTACCATAACAATGGCAATAAGGCCGTTAAGTTCAAAAAGAGAGGAGACCGCATCCTGGTGAAATATTTCGATCGCTTCAATCATCTTACCCATAAAGGCTGGGCCAGGTATGAGGTCAGTGAAGTAGATGTGCATTATTACTGGCATGGTGAGTGGAAATATTTTGACGAAGACCGGAGGTTAATTAAAAGAGTCATTTACGAGAATGGGAAAATGAAAGATCGTTTGGAAACAAAAGAAAAGGCCGATCAATCCAATTGAAAAAGTAAATTAAAAAATGTCCCTCTTTGCATATGAGTCAGTTTATGGTGGGTTTTAATCAGTTAAAGGATAAGCAGATCGATCCATCGACTTTCTTGTAAAAAGCTTAATTTTGCAATATGAAAAACCAGCTTTTTGTTCATAACACCCTCAGCAGAAAGAAAGAAGAGTTCCAGCCCATCAAACCGCCCTTTGTGGGTATGTATGTATGCGGCCCGACTGTTTACGGGGACGCTCACCTGGGCCATGCCCGCCCTGCCGTAGCCTTTGACCTGATCTACCGTTATTTGCAACATCTCGGTTACAAAGTGAGGTATGTAAGAAATATCACCGATGTGGGCCACCTGGAAGATGATGCCGATGAAGGGGAAGACAAAATTGCAAAGAAAGCCCGTATCGAAAAGCTGGAACCCATGGAAGTGGTTCAGTATTACACCAACCGCTACCACGAGAACATGGATGCCCTGAATGTGCTGCAACCCAACATTGAGCCGCATGCATCCGGACATATCATTGAACAAATTGAACTGGTCAAGAAGATACGTGAAAAGGGAATGGCCTATGAAACCCAGGGCTCCCTTTATTTCGACATAGAAAAATACAACCAGGACCACCAGTATGGCATCCTTTCGGGGAGGAAACTGGAAGACCTCCTGAGCGAAACCAGGCAACTGGCAGGACAGGATGAAAAAAAGAGCAGCTTTGATTTCGCTATCTGGAAAAAGGCCCAGCCCGAACACATCATGCGCTGGCCTTCGCCCTGGAGTGATGGTTTCCCGGGCTGGCACACCGAATGTTCGGCCATGGGCGTAAAATACCTGGGCGATGAATTCGACATACACGGAGGGGGCATGGACCTGCTCTTCCCGCATCACGAAGCCGAGATCGCCCAGTCGACCGTAGCCTACGGAAAATCCCCGGTCAAATACTGGCTGCACAACAACATGGTAACCCTCGACGGCAAGAAAATGGGCAAATCCTTAGGCAATGCCATCCCGCTCTATGAAGTTTTTTCAGGGGAACACAAACTCATGGAAAAAGCATACAGCCCCATGACGATCCGTTTCTTCATCCTGATGGCCCATTACCGCAGCACACTGGATTTTTCGAATGAAGCGCTGCAAGCCGCTGAAAAAGGCCTCAAACGACTGATGCAAGCTATCCAAAGTCTGGATGAACTGCAGCCCGGCGACAAATCCGATTTCAATATAGGGGAGTTGGAAGCAAAATGCTATGATGCCATGAATGATGATTTCAACAGTCCGGTGGTGATCTCCCACTTATTCGAAGGGGTGAAGATCATCAATTCGGTGAAAGATAAAAAAGCTTCCCTCAGCGAGAAAGATCTGGATCTTTTGAAAAAGCTAATGCGCAGTTTTACCTTCGATATCCTCGGGCTGAAGGAAGAAAACGTTGGTGGCCAGGACGAATTGATCGATTATCTCATGCAGACCCTGCTCGACATCCGGCAAAACGCCCGCAAGAACAAAGATTTTGCAACTTCCGACAAGATCCGGGATGAACTGGCACGACTGAATATTGTGATCAGGGATTCGAAAGAAGGATCGAGCTGGGAGTTTGAATAATTCTTTCAGTTCAGTTCCTGAAAAGAAATCTCACTAACCAGCAGCACTGAACTGAGAAAAGCCCTTACTGGTAAATGCTGGGCTGGATCTCGCCTTTGATCACACGGAGAACGTTAAAGGCAAGTGCCCGCATTTCATCTTCACCGGGATACACATGAACGGGTCCGAAACGGTGCACCCTTTCGATGATCTGATTAACGAACCATTTGTCGTGGGCGATCCCGCCCGTGATCAGGATTCCGTCCACCTCTCCGCGCAGCACGGCGGCCATCTCACCAATGGTTTTGGATACCTGGTAAGCCATGGCTTCGTAAATCAGAGCGGCTTTTTCATCCCCGGCAGCAACCCTTTGCTCGATCTCATAGGCATTGTTCGTGCCTAGGTAGGCCACCATTCCGCCCTTGCCGGTAATCATTTTTTTAATTTCATTCTGGGTATATTTCCCGCTGAAACACAACTTTACCAGGTCACCGACCGGAAGCGTACCCGCTCTTTCGGGTGAAAATGGCCCTTCTCCGTCCAAACCCTGGTTAACATCCACCACACGGCCTTTTTGATGTGCGCCCACGGTGATGCCCCCACCCAGATGCACCACGATGAGGTTGAGCTCTTCGTATTTGCGAATGATCTGCTTGGCATGCTCTTGGGCAACGGCTTTCTGGTTGAGGGCGTGGAATATGGATTTGCGCTGGAAAAGGGGATGCCCGGAGATGCGGGCGATGTCTTCCAGTTCGTCCACCACCACCGGGTTGGTGATGTATGCTTTGCAATCGCCGATGGATTGCGCGATGTCGTCGGCGATGAGGCCGCCCAAATTGCTGGCATGCTCTCCCATGGGGCTGTTGCGGAGGTCGTACTTCATGGCTTCATTCACCAGGTAAACACCCGATTCGATGGGCTTCACAAGCCCGCCCCTGCCTACAACAGCTTTCACGTTCTCTTCGGAAACTTCGGCAGCATTTAGCTCGTTCACGATGATCTCCTTGCGGAACTGGAACTGGTCGGTGATCTTTTCGAATTTAGCAAGCTCCTCCACATCATGCTTGATGTTCTTGATGAAGATCGGTTCCTCGTTCTGGAAAACAGCGATCTTGGTCGAAGTCGATCCCGGGTTGATTGCTAATATTCTGATAATTTCCATTCGGGCTGCCTTTGCATGGAAAGGGCTTCAGCATTTGGCCCTACCACCTTCCTTTGCCTGTAAAAATATAAAAATTTGACTAACTGATGGCTGCTGCCAGGGCGATAGACATGAACTTACTCTTTTCCGAATCGGCCCTGGAAGTGAGTACTACCGGCGCCCTGGCACCCATGATCACTGCACCTGAGGTGGCTCCTCCCAAAAAGTTAAGGGCTTTGTACAGGATGTTGGCCCCGTCGATGTTGGGGGCCAGGATGATGTCCACATCCCCGGCCACATCACTGATGATCTCCTTTTGCTGGGCTGATTTTTTGGATACGGCATTGTCGATGGCCAGGGGGCCGTCGATGATACATCCCTTGATCTGTTTGCGGTAGTTCATCATGGAGATGGTGGCCGCATGCATGGTTGCCTCCATTTTGGGATTGATGGTTTCCACCGAACCCACGATGGCCACCTTGGGATTTTCATTTCCCAGCAGGTGGAAAAGCTCCACGGCATTCTTGATGATGGCGATCTTCTCGTCCAGCTCCGGGTAAACGTTCATGGCCGCATCGGTAACCCCCAGCAATTTATGGTAGAAAGGCGATTCAAAAACGGCCACATGGCTGAGTGTATCCCCTTTGCGTAAACCTTTTTCCTTGTCCAGTAAAGCTTTCAACAACATCCCGGTGCTCACCATGCCTTTCATCAGGATCTCCGCCTTGCCTTCCCGCACCAGGGCGACTGCCGTGAGAGCTGCTTCCAGCCTGTCCTCCTGGTGGATCATTTCAAACTCATCAATGTTGAAATCGATCTTTTTACAAATATTGCGGATGTTCTCTTCGTTACCCACAAAAATGGGTTCTATGATTCCCTCACTCCAGGCATTCTTCACGGCTTCCAGTACATCCTGGTCAGCGGCTGCGGCCACTGCTATTTTCCGGGTCCTTTTCTGCTTTGCAATCTCTACTAAATCTGTCAGATGCTTGATCATTTCGTCTCACTCTTAAAAGTTTAACCTATGGCGCTTAATTTCCGCGCAAAATTACGAATTAATGGGCAAAGGGCGTTAAGTTATTGTGAATTTTTTCACAAAGAGAATGAAGGTGGAAGAGGCTGTTCAAAAAAGCTGGACACAAAAGAATGGAAAATGCCAAATGAGCCATGTGGAATGAACAATAATTTTTCTTTTCCCTTTTCTGGCGTATCACTGGCGCGCACCTGTGGAGAGGGCCTGTTTCTTTTGCAATCAGTTTTTTCGTCTTAGCTGCCCATGTGAGGACAAACACAAAACTGTAAGCTATAAGCTTCAATAAATCAAGCCAGGCCAATATATGAAATGAAGTCATGCCTTCACAGGTTGCTAATTCGCTTACTTCAAAAAAATTACTTTCCACCGATAAACGCTGATGGAGACAAAGGTTTACAAAATGCATTTGTGTATGCATCTGGATAACAATGCCAATACTCACCTCTCACCTCTCACCTCTCACCTCTCATCTCTCATCTCTCATCTCTCACCTCTCACCTCTCACCTCTCATCTCTCACCTCTCACCGCTCACCTCTCACCGCTCACCGCTCATCGCTCATCACTTCCTTCGCTTTTTACCTGTAGTTAATACGTAGTCTACACGAAAAATAACGCATAAACATCGTAAAAACTTTGTATCAGAAATAAAGTAATCATGACAAAATCATGCAAAGGCCTGCCGGGCAATTTCCGGGGCCGCATTGGAAACTTTGTTGTGTAAGGGATATAAGGCAAAACAGTGGTGGGCAGCATGCCGGCAAAAAGAAGAATTCATCAGCCCACAGATGTGCAGATCTGGCTGTTCAATGTGGAAATTCAAACCAGGGCATGGATTGCACAAAACAGGAAGTCATCGGATCACTGACATAAACAATTGCGCCCTCCTGACGGTGATACATTTTGCATTCATTTTCTTTTCCGCCTTTCTACTGCATGCTGCCGTACGCCTCCTGCTGTCTGCTACTTCCCTGCATCTACTCCGAACTCTTATCCGCAAACTGAAAGCTGTTGATGATCGCCTGCAACTGCCGCATCAGATCCCGCTTTTCTTCACTGGGAGCATACACATAAGCATCAATGGTGAGGACTTTGTTATTGCGCTGGTCGATCAGGGTGCGGCTGAGGAAGGGGCCACCCATGAAGTCATTCTCCACCTTCCAGAGACCGCGGGTCTCAATTGTATAATTGTCTTTGAAATTGACTTCGGCAGCCATGGGAAGGATCACATCCCTCGACACGATCATGAAAGAACTGTCGGAAGGCCCGGGAATATAAGTCTCGGTAAAATAATCCCTTTTCGAGAGAATGAAATCCGGATCAAAAGCCAGGGTATCGGTATAATCATAAGTATAGATCAGGAGGCCCTGGCTGAAGGCCAGCGTTTCTTTCCTGAGCCAGATTAAAATTTTTTGTTTTCTTGGCAAGGCGAAAATCACTGGGTACGGTCATTTTGATGCCAAAGGTTTCTTTCAGGGCTGCAGTGATCTTGCGGTTTTCAGTGGCTTTGAAAGCATTTTGTATCCGCTGGTATTCCATTTCGATGAACAATTCCATGATGCGGTCTTTGTTCTTTTCAAATTTCTCGAAAAAGGAATTTTTATCCGGTGCGATAATCTTCACCACCCGCTGGGTTTTTGCCCACACATCGGGCTTTGTCTCAATGATCGCTTTCTTTGCTTTCGGGTCAATGTCAATGATAAGGATGTTCCTGTTCTTTTCATAAACCGGAGAAAAAACATCCTTGGTAATGTTGACCAGGGTAAACATGGGCTCCGGCTGGGGCAGCACCTCCATTTCCTGGTAAAAGAAATCCATGATGGTGTCGCCGATGCTGCTGTTCCACTGCGCTTTGTTGTCGGTAACCACAACGATCTCTGAAGACTTGCCGATGGAGTGTGGCTTGCTTGATTTTTCTACTTTACAGGATGTAATGCTGAGGAGAATACCTGATAGTACAATGAGGCCAAATGCGATCCGTTTCATCTCGTTTAAAAGTTTTATATAAAGATATAAAAACAAACGACGGCAGTACCTTTTTTATTGAAATGACTAGCTGCTAACTGCAATTTTGATCTTCTGCCCCGGTTTGATGCGCCTGGTATTGCTGATGTTATTCAGCCTTTTAATCTGGTCGACTGTGACCCCATCATACATCTTGGCGATGTCCCAGAGGGTGTCTCCCTGGCGGACCGTATAATAAAGATATTTCTGGCCTTTTTCCAGTTCCGGGGCACCTTCCGGTTTGTAAACGATCAATTGTTGTTTAGGATGGATTACGCTGTTGCGCAAGTTATTCCATTCCCTGAGGTCGGTCACGCTGCATTTGTACTTTTGAGCGATCAGTCCCAGGTTCTCCCCATACTTCACTGTGTGATAGGATTTATCACCCGAGCGTTTGACCGGAACCGTACTTCTGCCCGAATAAGCTTCATTGAATGGGCTGTATATTACCAGCTTTTGCCCGGGATAAATGGTGCTTCCCCGAAGGTTGTTCCACCTCTGAAGCTGACTCACATAGCAATGGTATCTTTGGGCGATCAGTCCCAGGCTCTCCCCATAACGCACCACATGGATCTGACGACTGTTGGCCTTTTCAATTTCGGCAAGCACTTTTTCCCTTTCCTGTCCCGAGGAGGATTTATACGCGTACAGGGCCATTTCGTTGTTGATGAAATCCCCCACTTTGTTGCTTGGCAGCCGGAGAGGATAAGAGGTTCCCTCATTGGCCGGAATGATGTCTTTTTTGTACATGGGATTGAGAAAACGTACATCTTCCAGGCTAATACCAAGGAATTCCGATATCTGGTCGAAAGCCAGCGGCTGATTCACCCTCACGGTATCAATCTCGTGAAACAGAATACCTGGTTCGATGGGATAAAGGTTGTGCTCGGGGGCATAATTCATTACATAAGTCACGGCAATGAAAGCGGGCACATAACCCCTTGTTTCCCTGGGCAGGTAGGGCCATACCGACCAGTAGTTCTTTACATGGCCTGCACGGCGGATGGCCTTGTTCACATTGCCTGCGCCCGAATTATAGGCGGCCATGGCCAGCGACCAGTTGCCGTAAATGCCATAAAGGTCCTGCAAATGTTCACAGGCAGCAATGGTCGATTTCAGGGGATCGTATCTTTCATCGATCAGAGTGGTGACACTCAGGTTATAAACCTTGCCGGTGCCGTACATGAACTGCCAGATGCCTTTTGCACCGGCCCAGGATCCGGCCCGCGGATTGAGTGCAGATTCAACAATGGCCAGGTATTTCAATTCCAGCGGCATGTCGAAACGGTCGAGCTGTTCTTCGAACATGGGGAAGTAAATCTCAGCCAGACCGAGCATTTTTGAAGTAAGCTCCCTTTTCCTGACAGCATAAAGTTCAATGTAACTTTTGATGGTGGTATTGTATGTGAGTTCGATGGTGGTTTGCCTGTTCAGTTCCGCAATGCGGGCTTCGTAAACGGAATCAGGATAAGTCGGGACTTCATCCTTTTCAAAATGATATTTGTTCAGCAGGGCGGTATCGGTGATCCGTTTATAATCCCCGAAAAACTTCAAGTACACCAGACTGTCAAGCATGGCCGCAACCGGTGAGTCTTCCACAAAGGCATCCGCATCTGCGGTAGCAATGGTATCATGCTGCGCCCTGGCACCTAATATCAAGCTGACCAATATGGCGATTATCAATAGTCTATTCATGCACATAATTTTGGTAATAACTCAGAAATGGGATTGCTAGTATGTAATTTTTTGCAAACTTAGCGAATCATCAGTTTCAGGCTCCGGAAAGAGTCCTCCAGTTCAAGCCTGAGAAAGTACAAACCTGCTTCCAGGTCTTGTCCTTCAGCATTCCTTGCATTCAGTTTCAGGGTATTTTTCCCTTGCGTGTAAACTGCTTCCGGAATGCGGTAAACCATCCGTCCCGACATATCAAAAACAGAACACGCCATCCGGTGATCTTTCCGGAGGAAGAAATCGATCTGTGTTTCTTCCCGGAAGGGATTGGGACGGGCTGCCACATAAGTAATATCAGATTGATCCCTGTTCTCAACGATGGCCGTATTGGATACGATCAGGTTCACATCCAGGGAATCATAATTGTAGTAATTATGGGAGAGCCGGATCATGTGATTGTATTCCCCGGTTTCCATGCCAATGGTTTTCAAATAAAGGGTCAGTGTATCAGTTTCTCCTTCAGCCACACTTCCTTCAGATTTCTCCAGTGTAAGCCATGCAGGCAGGTCTTCGGTCTCCAGCACATAGTTCAGCATGGATCCTCCTGCATTGCTGATATACAGATAACTTGAATCCAGATCATCCGGCTTTACAGCTGCAAACAGGGTGTCTTCGGGTTGCAGTCCGAGCAATGGCGGGTTCTGCATGATGCCAAGGGCATTGAACAGATTGAGCCTGCCACCGGTAACACTTTTGTTATTCAGGCTGGGGATGGGATCCACCCCGTCCAGGATGTATTGTTTGATCTTGAGCGCATATTCCGGAAGATTATTCATATAATCTGTAAAAAAAGCCGAATCCGCTACCGAGAACAGGTAAGCAATGGCCCCTGCCACATAGGGCGTTGCCATGGAGGTGCCTGATTTATTACCATACTGGTTATTATTCCGGGTTGAGTAGATCTGTGTTCCGGGCGCTCCCAGGTCAATGGTCGTTAATCCGTACCCGGAATAATAACGCTGGTCTGAAGAGGTGGTATTGGTGACAGAAATGAGGAAATCGCTGGGGCATGCGGTGGGCACATCCCCGGTTTCATCGATGTTCCAGTCCTTGTTTGCCGTGGCCCCGGTACTGATCACTCCCTGCCATCCAAGGGAATCGAACATGGCACACCAGATGGGAAAATCTTCGGGTTGCCCGTTATCCACTCCGAAAGAAGAATTGGTGGTTACGATAAAAGCTCCCATGGCGCCCCCTGTTTCATTATATGTCGCCCGCATTTCCAATGCATAGGCATAGCCTTCCACGGCCGTTGATTCCTGTAAGGATGAAGCCGCAATGGGCAATACCTTCGCATGCCAGTTCACGCCACACACACCTTTGTCGTTATTTCCGATTGCTGCCGCAATGCCGCTCACATGGGTGCCATGATCATCCGACCAGATGCTGCCCGAATTATTGTAAGCATTCCATCCGTCGTAATCATCCACATAACCGTTGTTATCGTCATCGATGCCATTCTGCGGGATCTCATGGATGTTCTTCCAGAAATCCAGGTCTTCGTGGCCAATGTCGGCGCCCCCGTCGATCACAGCAACGATCATGGTGTCGCCGAAATAATTCACCCCGCCTGGGTGTATATCCCAGGCATCGGTGGCATCAATATCGGCATCCGGTACGCCCCCGTTCTGGCCGGTATTCTTCAGGGCCCACTGCTGACCGAAATCCGTATCGGCAGGAATGGTCTCCCGCAGGCTCATCCGGTGATTGAACTGGGCAAGGCTGACAAGTTCGTGCCGGCGCATATCAGCCAGTAAAGCATGTTCATCTTTGATCCCGGAAGTAAATGTATACAACCAGATGTTCATCCGTTTCGAAAGTTGCCGGAGCGGTTCTAAGCCAACTTTGCTGAAATCCTGCTGTAACTGCTGGTTTATGGCAGTTGTGGATTTTTCAACATAAGGATTCAATTGCACGATCAGCTGACCTTCAATATAGTTTTTCGACTCCTGGCCATAAAGCATGGATATGAACAGGAGGGCAAATATGGAAATGAAAAGATTAAGATAGATTTTCATGTGATAAAGATTTGTCACAAAGATAATACAATTTATTATTTAGCATCATTCTATATAACCTGCTTCGGTTGAGCGTTTCAGAAGCTGATTTTTGCCGGAAAAAAAATAATCCGCTGCCGAACAAACTATAGTGCAACCCTTTTTAAAGTTTTTGTGTCTAAAAAATGTCATTGCATAAAGCGAAAAAAGCTTGTTTTGTGAAGGCCTTGATTGTTATATTTGTATTTGCAGATAAATTTCAATGTAGAAATTTTGATCATTGAAATATTTTTGTAATTTTACTTTCACGTAAAATACTTATTAGAAGCCGTAAACCGGATTTCTTGAGTCAAATGCAAAGAACATAAATGTCTTCTGAAAAGGAACTCATAAAGAGGTGTTTGCAAAACGATTCCGAAGCACAGGAAAAGTTGTATAAGCTTTATGCGCCCAAAATGTTCGGAGTATGCCTGCGGTATGCCAAAAATCACATGGAAGCCGAAGACGTACTCCAGGAAGGGTTCATCAAAGTCTTTTTGCATTTAAAAGACTACAGGAATGAAGGTTCTTTGGAAGGCTGGATAAGACGGACGATCGTTAACACTGCCATCAACTTTTACCGCAAGAACATCAAAAGCAGCAAAGATCTGGATATTGACAGTATAGAGATCGCCAATTCGGACGATGAAACTGTACTGGACCAGTTGTCGACAAGGGAATTGCTGGATGCCATACGCGAATTGCCCGACGGGTACAGGATTGTTTTCAACCTGAACGTACTGGAGGGATATACCCACAAAGAGATCGGGCAGATGCTGAGTTTATCTGAAAATACGTCCAAATCACAGCTTTCAAGGGCACGGCAAGTTTTACAAAAGAAATTGAAAAACTTGTTAAAATAGAAAAAGGTGAGCAAAACTTTAGAACATATCGACGAGCTTTACAGGCAGCGTTTCGAAAACTTCGAGGCCGAGCCACCCCAGGAGGTATGGGGCAGGGTAAAGGATAAGTTGCATCCCCCGGGCGGCGGTGCATCCGGAAATCTCGGAAGGTCTTTCCTGCTGAGCATCATCAGCATGATGTCCCTGATCGCGATCGTGTTCTTTTTGATCAACCCCTTTAACAATTCCAAACCAAGCCTTGCCTCAGGCGATTATATTGCTTACCTGGATCAAGAACAACAAAACGATAATACCATAGCATCTGTGACTCCTGCAGAAGTTCAGGATGATGCATCTGATGCAGAATCTTCAGAAGAAATCCTGCTACCGGCAGAAATCACGGTAAATACAAATGAAGCCATCAAAGAGGAAACTGCTCCCGAACACCAGCAGGAAGCCCTCGGAACACTGGAAAATAAATCCAGGATCGAGTGGCAATTCGTAAACCCGAATTTCGATTACCTGAATGCCCGCAGGGAAAGCAGGTTCATGCCTGGCAATGATTCCTACTACGATCCTGTCCGCACCAAAGGATTCTGGCAGTTCGGCCTTTCCGCAAATCCCGAAATCGTGCTCTATCCTAACGACAGCATAAACAACAGCAGGAATTATAATTTCGACCTTTCTGTGAGCTATCACAAATCTGGCTTCTTCCTGGAAACAGGGCTTGGTATATCCATTGCCCGGGATGAAGGGCGTTATTTTGTGGATTACGAAAGCTATGATCATATCGGTTCTTATAACGATTTGGTTGGTATCACCTATGATAGCACCGAGAGTGGTATCGTTCCGGTATATCATTCAGAAGAAGTGGATATCTATGATTCTATCCGCCATCTGAGAATTGAAAAATCAACCAATACATATACTTACCTCCAGCTACCCTTGCTGATCGGGTATGAGAAAAAGTTCAAGCGTTTTGGCTATTACGTCAAGGGCGGACCCAACTTCTCATTGCTGATCAATAAGAACATCCCGGGTGCGAAACTGCCTCAAGATGTAAGGGTTTTCGATGTCGACGCAAGGCTGGCCGAGAGGATCAAAACAAACTGGCAATTGCTGTTTGGCGCCGGTATTACATACCGCCTGAGCAACAACATGGACCTTGCCGTAGAACCGACCTTCAGGTATTACCTCAACTCGGCCTACGACAGGCAGTATGTTTCAAGCAAACATCCATTTGCCTTCGGAATCAGAGCAGGAATAAAATTCAGGATAAAGTAAAAATTAGATCAACATGAAACGGATTCTACTCAACAGCTTATTATTCAGGAAAGGAGACAGGCGAATGCCCGCCTCCCTGAAGAAGATGGTCTTTCTGGCCATCATCATGATCTTTACAAGCAGCATGCTTTTTGCCCAGAATGATGTGTTCTATATCCTGGGACACGTAAACAATGAGACTACACTTGAACCCATTGAGTACCAGTTGATCTATATTGAATCCGATTCCACTTACGACATTCCTGATTATTTTTATGCTGAGGTTTCCACCAACGAAAACGGATTTTACAAAGTTAGCGTTCCACGTCCCCAGCAGGAAGTGGATTTCTTTGTATATACCTACGACTGCCAGGGGCAGAAACAAGATACCATACTCAAAATTTCAGAAGGTTTCATCAGCCCTAACCAGAAATACTTCGTCGATTTTGATGTATGTGAAATAGAGTTACTGAATTGCGAACCCAATTTCTTTTTTGTTTATGACAGCCTGGCACAGGATGCCGGCAGTTATCATTACAACTTCATTGATGCATCTGGCGAAGGTGTTAATAATTGGAACTGGAATTTTGGTGATGGAACCGAAACGCTGGGTGAGAACGTCAGCCACGTGTATGAAGAACTTGGTGTATATGAAGTGAAACTTACAATACAGTCTAACGATATTTTTGGTGTCGGATGCATGGACAGCATCACCAAACTTGTAAATGTTGGAGGTTTCAACTATTACTATCTTGCCGGACAGGTTTTCAAACCGGATTATTTCCCATTCGAGGAAGATATCAATGTGTATCTCTACCGGGTTGAAGAAAGCGGCATTATTCCCGTGGATACCACAACAGTAGAAGAAGTGATCGGCCAGAACAATGAGGTGATCTATGCCTATGCATTCCATTTTCTGATCGAGGGCGATTATATTGTAAAAGCACAGGTCACACCCAATTCGCCACTTTACGGTGAATTCATCCCTACTTATTACGGCGATGCCATTTTCTGGGAAGATGCACAAATGATCGAACACCACGAAGATAACCCGGATTATGATATCAATATAGTGCCCAGTTATGATTACCTGGGCGGGGAAGGGCATATTAACGGGAATATTAGTTTTTTCAATGAATTCACTGATAATCAGCCGGCTTTCGATGTCGAACTGGTACTTGCCGATTCACTCGGTCATTATATCAAATACAATTATTCGGATGAGAAAGGAGAGTTTCTGTTCAAAGAACTTCCCCACGGATTATACTCCATACAACCCGATCTTACCGGTTTCAATTGTGAACCCATCGAGGTTATCCTGGATGAAGAAAATCCCATCGCCGATAATGTGGCCATCGTGATCAACGGAATTGACACCAATACATCCATACAGGAAAACACCTCCGAATATGTGGATGCCATCAGCCAGGTTTATCCCAACCCGGTTACAAACATTGCACGCATTGATGTTAGCCTGAAGAAAGCTTCCGGTCTTGAGTTTTATGTATTCAACCAGCTCGGACAACTGATGAAACAGGAACGCACGCAACAAGCTGCAGGCGAACAAAGTGTTGAAGTGAATATGAGCAGCCTGCCTGTGGGTTATTATACGCTCCAGATCGTTACACAGGATAGGATCGCGTTCACTACCAAGATCATTAAGACACGATAAGATTAATCTTTCAAAGAATAAAGAGCATTCTTCCATTTCGAAGGATGCTTTTTTTATATTTACAATCCATAGAGAATCAGGCAACCAAACGGAATCTAAAATGTCTAAACAATAGTTTTGTAATTGATGGTTTCCGATAAGAAAATAGTCGAAGGCTGTATTGCAGGCAAGCGGAAAGCATTTAATATGCTTTATAAAAATACTCGGCAGTCATGCTGGCGGTTTGTTTGCGGTATTGCAAAAGCTATGAGGAAGCCGAAGATGTTTTGCAGGAAGGCTTTATCAAGATTTTTAACAATATTGAAAAGTATAGAATGGATGGCTCTTTCGAAGGTTGGATCCGGAGGATTATGGTAAATACAGCGATCAATAATTATCATGCAAATCTCAAGTATTACTACCAGGAAAATGTTGATGAACTGGAAGAAGTAAAAGATCTGAATGCCACCAATGATGATCAGTATAAATTTAACGGAAGATTACCCAAAGAGAAACTCATGGACCTCATCCAGGATCTGCCGGACGGTTACCGCATGGTTTTTAACATGTTTGCCATCGAAGGATTCTCCCACAAGGAGATTGCGGATATCCTGGACATATCTGTGAATACTTCAAAATCGCAGCTTTCGAAAGCACGACGAAACTTGAAGCAAAGAATTAAAGAACTGGAAAAAAAATACAATTTATAATATGGCCACAGAAGAATTTAACAAGCGGGAAGGCATTGATGATCTTTTCAGGGAGGCCCTGGCAGATCACAAAATAAGCCCCGGCAATGCCACCTGGCACAGGATCAGACGCAGGCAGTGGGGCAGAAGTTATAGAAGCGCATATTTGCTGATTGCCCTGGTTTTACTCGGGGCAGCCGGGATAACCGGGTATTATACACTCCCGGGTGAAACAGGCATGGACAGATCGAATGAGCAGGCAATACAGCGAAATGATGAAGGCCATACATCAGATGCTTTTCAAGAAGATGCAATTCCTGCAAAACCTGAAGTTAAAGAACAGGCTCCATCTCCCGCAAAGCCTGCAAAAAGCCTAACCGATGATCAGCACTCCGCTCCCACTACCGTTGCTGAACAAGCTGATGCAACAGTTGGTAAACCCGCATTTGCCGAAAACAATGCCGGTTTTGAGAAACCTGAAACATCAACTTCCCGGTTCACAAAAACCAGAGAAGATCGCGATGCTTACTGGCGATTTAAAATGAAATTGTTGCAGATGGATGTGGAGTCGGGTCTGCAATCTCCGGAACTCCTTCAGCAACGTACAATTGAAAAGTTCCGGCTCAGTTTCCGCGACGATTATGCCCGCAAAGCCAATGCCCTACTTTCGGCAAACTTTACCCCGGGTATCACCTATTACAGATCGAAACCCCAGAAGAACTTCTACAGCATCGACCTCACGGCCAGCCACGAACTGAGCGAGAGGCTCAGCATCGACCTGGGTGCAGGGATTTATCATGAAAAGGATAATGGCCGTTACCGCTTTAATTACCAGACTTACGACAGTGTGGGTTATTATATGAATGTTACTTCATTTTACTATGACCCACAACAGGATACCGTTATCCTGAATATGAAATCTGAAAGTGTATACGATAGTGTGGAACACATAAGCGTTTCCAATACCGCAAATACCTATTCATATTTTCAGCTTCCGCTGGGATTCACATACCGGCTTTTCGATTTCAGCAGGTTCAGTTTTTCCTTCAGGTCGGGTGCAATCTTCATGCTCCTGATGAGCAAGGATATCCCGGAAGCCAATCTGAGTATGTCTGACGCACAGCTGATCGATGTTTCCGATGAAACACCCATCCGGATGAATACCGCGTGGAAGTATTACACTTCATTGCAGATCAGTTATCAAATGTCAAATAATTTGTTTTTAACGCTGGAGCCGGTTTACCAGCAATACTTCGGAAAGCTTTACCGCAAGGAAACTTTCAGTGGTGCAAAGCATCCTTATTCAATCGGGTTCAGGACCGGAGTAATGTTTAAATTTTAAAGATGATGTTCAGAATCAATAACATAAAAGTCTTGCTTTACCTGGCAGCATTGATCCTGCCACTGGCCGCGCATTCGCAGGTCTATGTTGCGGGTACGGTAAATGACAAGAAAACGGGTGAAGGCATCAAAGGCCAGGAAGTCTATCTCATGATCAACGACTCTGTCAGTATAAGTCCTCCGCTGGTCACCGACAAATACGGCCAGTTCAAGGATACTCTGGGTGGCTTTTATGAAGTAAATACGATCTTTGCGTATGTGCTTGATTGTAAGAATGAGGCAAAGCAGGCCGTTGGGACAAACCCCAGCCCGGTCGTATTGCTCAACTTCGAAATCTGTGTTGACAATCCCGTGCCAATCGAATGTGAAGCTCTCTATTATATCGAACCCGATTCAAATGATGTATACCGTTTTAAATTCCATAACAAAAGTGTTGAGCCTGAACCTGGCGATGTGTATGAGTATTTGTGGGATTTCGGTGATGGGAATTTTTCTACGGAAGAAAATCCCGATCATGTTTACCAGGAGGACGGTGTTTATACTGTCTGCCTAAGTATACAGGATACCATGGGAAATTGCAATGATGAATTCTGTGCCCCACTGCAGGTCCCGTACCAGGGCGAATGCAATGCATCCTATACCTATTCCCAGCAGGGACCCGATCCGCTGCACTACCAGTTCATCGACCTTTCTTATGGAAATTATTATACATGGGAATGGGACTTTGGCGATGGATATACCTCCGACGATCCCAACCCCAGCCACACATATGCAGCAGCCGGAGCTTATTATGTCTGCCTGCGGATCTACGACCAGACTTTAAACTGCGATGATACCTTTTGTGATACAGTTTATGTAAATGATGTGGTTGAGTGTATCGCTGATTTTGATTATCAGGCTGACAGCCTTGATCCGCAGACCATTCATTTTGCAGATAATTCGACCGGAGAGATCAGTGAGTGGGAATGGGACTTTGGCGATGGAAATTATTCCTATGAACAAAACCCGGTCCATTATTACAACAGCAACGGTACTTATGAAGTCTGCCTTACGGTTTCGGGCCAGGCTTGCTACGACCAGTTTTGCACCACTATCATCATTCAGGATGCCAATATCTGTGTAGCTGATTTTTATGCCAGGGTTGATTCAACTTCCAGCATAAAGAATATGTACTATTTCACTGAGCAGTCAACAGGGAACATCAACGAATGGTACTGGGATTTTGGCGATGGCACCTATTCCTATGAACAACATCCCTCACATGAGTACCAGGAAAGCGGAACCTATGAAGTTTGCCTGACGGTGAGCGGTTATGGCGAATGCAGTGACACACATTGCGAAACGCTGCAGACCCTTAACTATTTCGACCTTGGCGGGCTCGTTTTTGCCGGTGCCTATCCCCTTAATAATCCCGTACCTACCGGGGATACAGGCATTGCCTACCTGTACAAAAAATACCCCGACAATATTCACATGGCAGTGGATACTTTCAGGTTTTATACCGGCGGCTATTACTGGTTCGTAAACATCATCGAGGGGGATTATCTGCTCAAGATCGGACTGACGGAACATTCCGGCAAGTTTGATCAATACTTCCCGACCTATTTCAGCGATGAGCTGAACTGGATAGAAACCACGGGCCTGTCGCTCTGGGACAGCAATTATTATTCGGCCAATGTACACCTCACCCCTACGACAGATCTGCCGGTCGGTAACGGTCATATTTCAGGAAATGTACACTGGTGCAGCAACATGGGCGTGGCCTTCCTGCGCGGCGACAGCCTGCAGCATATCATGGTGATCCTGGCAGATGAGTCGGGCAATCCACTCAGATTCAAATACACAAATCAATCCGGTGGCTTTTCTTTCGGCAATATCCCCACAGAAAATTACCAACTGTATGCTGATATCACAGGTGTTTACTCATCCATCGAATATATCAGCCTGGCTGAGATCAATAATTTCGAAGGGGCAGAAATTGAATTGTGCAAAACCGAAATCATCGGACTGGAAGAAAATTTTGCAGATTTCGCCTCACAGCTCAGGATTTATCCCAATCCTGCCAGCGGGGTATTGCATGTGGAAATCATTGAAGCACTGGCAAGTGACTTTTATTTTGAGATCCATAATATGTTCGGAATGAAAGTTCAGCGACATATTCTGAAGGCAGGGAACGCAAGACAAAGCCATCATTTCAATGTTAATACACTGAGGCCGGGGATTTATATTTATAAACTTTGTAACAGCAAAGGACAGTCCCTGACCAGTGGAAAGATTGTAAAAAGATAAAATTAATGGATCTCAAGGCAACCTTTTAAAGATATTGATGTCTTTGAAATGTGTTTCTTATTAGAAATATCAGTTACAAAACAAAACTAAGAAAACACTTTACGCAACTACCAGTAGTTAACATTTAGATGTCTTAGACATGCAAAGCAGTTGGTAAGCAGAGCAAAATTTATCTTAAAGGTTACACAATGCTTCGTTGACCAATTTTCAGAATTGCTGCAGAAAGCCCGGGTCAAACCCCGGGCTTTTTATGCATTGTCGCCGGCGTACCATTCAGCATAAGAAGTTACGGTTTCCCTAATCTTAAGACTGTGCAGTGTCACACCTCGCGGGAGCTTTTCCCGGATGCGGTTCACAAAATCGATGAGATAGTTTTCTGTTGTCGGCTGATAGGGGGTAACGATCACTTTTTCATAATTATTCCTGAGTTCATTGATGTGGGCCTGGTCGGTGGCGTGGCTGATAACCAGGGCATGGTCAAACTCATTGATGATCTCTTCTTTGATCAGGGATTTCAAATCTTTGAAGTCGATCACCATGCCTATTTTAGGTGATTCCCTCGAAGCAATGGGCTCCCCGATTACGGTCACAAAAAGCTCATATGAATGTCCGTGTATATTTTTGCAGGGCCCGTCGTAACCCTGCAGGGCATGGGCCATTTCAAAATTGAATTGTTTTGTCAGTCTGATCTTGGTCATGAAATTCGTTTTAAATTATTCCACCTGCATTATCAAAGAATAAAAAAAGTGCGTAAGCCAGCATGAGAAAACCTCCGGCAATATTGACCCTGGAAGCCATCAGGAAGTTCCCGCTTTTTTCGCCGTATATCAATGCGTTCCAGGAAACAAACAGGCTGAAGATGAAAAGGATTCCGGACGTAAGTAGAATTTTAGTGCCGGCGAATGCAAAGGCAATCCCCGCAATAAAGCCATCAATATTGGCGGCCACAGCAATTAAAACCAGGATGATTGTATGATCCAGTTGAAAAGTCCGCTCGCCGGGTTTCACTTTGATGGCATCGAAGATCATTTTTAAACCCAGCACCAGAAAAATGGCCATCATGATGATGTTGCCCGAGTCTTCGATCAGGCTGCTGAACAAACTTGTAATCCAATAACCCAGAAGCAGCAAAAGGCTTTTGAATAATGCAAACACAAGTGCAATCCTGAATCTTTCAGAGGCAGTGTAGCACTGCGCAATCCCGGCATTCATCAGCAGTTTAAAAACACTTAGCGAAAGTGCCAGGCTCAGGAATATGATCTCCAGGTAATTCATTTCAATCGTGTTTTGCGAGCAGTGCAAGGATTCTTTCCAGCCCGCTGGCATCTTCCTCATTAAAAGAATTCAGCTCCTTGCTGTCCACATCCAGTACAGCAACAATCACTCCTTTTTTATTTCTAACGGGTACCACAATTTCTGAATTCGACCTCGAATCGCAGGCAATATGCCCGGGAAAATTATGTATATCCGGCACAATGATGCTTTCCCCTTTGTTGATTCCGGTCCAGCAAACACCTTTATCTTTCTCGAGCTGAATACAGGCCACCGGGCCCTGGTATGGTCCCACAATGAGCTCCCCTTCCAGCAGCCTGTAGAAGCCTGTCCAGAAGAAGTATTCCATTTTATGATGCAATATGGCCGTGATACTTGCCATGTTGGCAATGAGGTCATTGCTGGGTTCAATCTGCTCCTTTATTTGATTGTATAATCTTTCGTATCGCTTCTCTTTATTCATAAAAAAAGGCAGTTATTATACTGCCTCAAAGATACTAACAATATTCGATAAAAAATTTTAGGCCCGGTCGAGCTCAACGGTGAAATGCCTGAGAATAGTGGCTTCTTCCACTATTTTCAAACCTTTTTTGATTTCTTTTCTTCTTTCAAAAACATTGCCCAGGGCCACCGCAACATACTCCATGTGGTTATTGGTATACACCCTTCGGGGGATTGCCAGCCGAAGCAATTCCAATTTGGGGTAACGGTTTTCCCGGGTCTGGGGATCCCGGTCGGCCAGCAGTGTGCCGATCTCAACCCCCCGGATACCACCTTCGAGATACAGTTCAATGGCAAGGGTTTGGGCCTGATATTCCTCCCGTGGGATATGTTCCAGAAATTGCTTTGCATCCACGAAAATGGCATGCCCGCCAAAGGGAACCAGCACAGGAACACCAAAATCACGCATTTTCTGGCCCAGCAGAGCCACCTGCTCCACCCTGGATTCCAGGAAATCGAATTCGGTACCTTCGAACAGCCCTTGTGCCAGGGCATTCATATCCCGGCCCGACATGCCCCCGTAGGTTACAAACCCCTCGAACAAGATGTTGTAGGTGCTGGCTTCACGAAAAAGTTCTTTTTCATTCATGGCAATAAAACCACCCATGTTCACAATGGCATCCTTTTTACTGCTCATGGTCATGGCATCGGCATAGGAGAACATTTCCCTCACGATTTCCCGAATGGATTTGTTCTCATACCCGGCTTCCCGTTTCTTGATAAAATAGGCATTTTCCGCAAATCTGGCTGAATCGAAAACTATGGGGACCTTGTATCGGTCGGCCAGTTTTCTCACATCCCGCATGTTCTGCATGGAAACCGGTTGTCCGCCTGCCGTGTTGCAGGTAAGCGTCACAACGATCATGGGCAGGTGCTCCGGCGGATTGCTGTCGAGCACGAATTCAAGTTTGTCCAGATCAATATTTCCCTTGAAAGGATGTTCACGCGAGGTGTCAAAGGCTTCATCTATAGTACAATCAACCGCCGTGGCTTTCCTGAATTCGATATGGCCCTTGGTGGTATCGAAATGGGAATTGCCGGGTATGAAGTCCCCTTCCTTTACCAGCACGGAAAACAGCACATTTTCAGCTGCCCTGCCCTGATGGGTGGGAAGGAAATATTCAAAACCGGTAATCTCCCGGATGGCATTCTTTAATTTATAGTAGGAGGAGGCTCCGGCATAGCTTTCGTCTCCCAGCATCATTTCCGACCATTGCTTATCGCTCATGGCACCGGTGCCGGAATCCGTCAGCAGGTCAATGAACACCTGCTCGCTCCGCAAATTGAATAAGTTGAATTTTGCCTCTTTGATCCAATTTTCTCTCTCTTCTCGCGTACTCTTACGGATGGTCTCAACCATCTTGATCTTGTGGGATTCAGCATAAGGTAACTTCATCGCTAATAATAATTTGGTTAATGAATGATTTAATACAAGGTGTGATTCTGGGATTAAGCGATATCCTAATAGCTGTCCCGGTCTTTGATGTTGAGGAAGATGTATTCCTTTTGTATTTTAGATAACCTGATCAAAACGAATTGAATTCCTTTGCAAACAAAAGTAGAAAAAAAATTGAAATGAACATCGTCAGGTTCATGCATATCTGGCTGGCAGCTACTTAACAATATACATCGAATATCGACCTGGTCATCACTTTTGATACACAGGCAATGCTGGCATCGGTTCTGAACCAGTTGCCTGAAAACCTGAGGATTTTCCTGAATGACGCCTTTTTCAGCATGCTGATGACCAGCAGGCTGAAAGCAGGTGGTTTTTCGGGGAATATCAGCGCCATGATCACTCTGATCTTCTACCTCTTGTTCTTTTTCGGGCAACGCTGGGAGCAACTTTCTTTCAGCCTGCATTTCAACATCTTCAATTATTACCAGCCCCAGGAGATCATGTCCGGGCAAGAGAATTATGTATTTGACCTGCTGATCCTCGCGATGCTGACAGGCTTGTTGCTCCTTTTTGGGCTACGGTGTTTTGAGCGGCGGGATATACTCTAAGAAGTACCGCAATACTTTTAGAGGTTTCACCTCTAGAGGTGAAACCTGGTATCCAATTTTCACCTTTCATTTCCTTTTCTCTCCCTATCTTTGCAATAAACCAAAACAATTCTCAGATGAAAAAGATTCTTCTTATCATCTGCCTGTTTTTTTCAATGCAGGCATTTACACAGGATATTGTCTTCGACGATTTTTTCAACGATGCCACCATGCGCCTGGATTACTTCCACACAGGAACAAATGGACAAATTCCACGGAGATGTGGAAAAGATGATCGGGGAGCTGTTCAAAGTCGAACCCTTCAAATCCCGCAAACAGGACTTCAATGTAAGGGCCGTTGAAACACCTTCCATAGTTTCCGGTGTAAACAAGCCTCATCCCGGGATCTTCAACCGGACCCCTCTTTCGATGAGCTACAGCGCTTTTGATTCCGAAAGGTATGCCCTTACTTATGATAATCGCTCCGTGAGGAATGCAGCATCCGAGGTACCCTATGAATTCATGTTTATCCTCATGAATGAGCGCACCTACGGGGGTGGCGGGATCTACCGCCTGTATGCCACCGTGGCGGCCGACAATGCTTTCTCCGATTATATCTTCGTACACGAATTCGGGCATCATTTTGCCGCCCTGGCCGATGAATATTATTCTTCAGCAGTATCCTATGAAATCGGCGAAGTGAAGGTAGAACCCTGGGAAGCCAATGTAACGGCCCTTCCGGATCCATCTGATCTTAAATGGCAAGGAATGGTGGAATCCGGTACACCCATCCCTACACCCTGGCCGAAAGAGGAATTTGATGCTTTCAGCTATGAGATCCAGAAAAAACGGAAAGAACTGAGAAGCCAGAAAGCGCCCGAGGAAAAACTGGAAGCTCTCTTCAACAAACAAAAGGAAGGTGAAACGAAAATGCTGGAAAACTTCGAGTACAGCGGAAAAGTAGGAGCATACGAGGGAGCCAATTATATGCAGCATGGCATGTACCGCTCCTATCCCGATTGTATCATGTTCACGCGCAACCACAATGACTTCTGCCCGGCCTGCCAGCGGGCCATCGGCTGGGTGATCGATCAGTATACAGAGTAGCGACTTGGGCGACGGAGGCGACATAGGCGAATGGGCGACAGAGATGAGTGGGCGTCAAGGTAGATTAGGTGTGTCAACTGTCAAATATTTCGTACCTTCGTATGCCGGAATAATGAATATAAACCAATAAATCAAAAAGATATGACCAAGAGAGTTTTTGCGGTCGTGATTACCACGATCTTCCTGGGCGTGATGTTCGCTTGCGCCCCGGCCCCCAAAGAAGAAAAAAAAGAAATGACAGCAATGGAAAAGAACCTGGCGAAATATGCCGAATTTGAACTCACCACCGACCTTTCGCATTTGTCGGATAATCAGAAAGAAATGCTGAAATTGCTTTTCCAGGCAGCCGATATTATGAACCAGGTTTTCTGGAAACAAGCTTATGGTGATAAAGAGGAGCTTTTTGAAAAAGCATCCGGGAATACCCTGAATTTCGTGAAGATCAATTATGGTCCCTGGGACAGACTCAACGGTAACAAGCCTTTTGTAGAAGGTTATAGCCCCAAACCAAAAGGTGCCAACTTCTATCCGGCCGACATGAGTGTGGAAGAATTCGAAGCCCTGGACGACCCCAACAAAAAAAGCCTGTATACACTAATCAGGCGGAATGAGGATGGAACCCTCAAATCCGTGTGGTACAGCGATGCCTACCAGGAAGAGTTCCTGAAAGCATCCGCATTGCTTAAACAGGCTGCGGAACTGGCCGAGGATGAAGGCTTCAAAAAATACCTCAACATGAGAGCAGACGCCCTGCTGAGCAACGAATACCAGCCCAGCGATATTGCCTGGATGGAAATGAAGAACAATGCTATCGACCTGGTCTTTGGCCCCATCGAAAATTATGAAGACCAGCTCTTTGGATACAAAGCCGCCTGTGAATCTTTTATCCTGGTGAAAGACCAGGAATGGAGCGACAGGCTGACCAAATACGCATCCTTTCTTCCCGACCTGCAGAAAAATCTCCCGGTGGAGCCGGAATATAAAAAGGAAATGCCCGGTGCCGACGCCGACCTGAATGCCTACGATGCCATATACTATGCAGGTGATTGCAATGCCGGTAGTAAGACCATCGCCATCAACCTGCCAAACGATGAGGAAGTACAACTGAAAAAAGGGACCCGAAAACTACAGCTTAAAAACGCCATGAAAGCGAAATTTGAAAAGATCCTGCTGCCCATCTCCGAAGTGGTGATCGCACCCGAACAAAGGAAGCACGTAACTTTCGATGCTTTCTTCAGCAATACCATGTTCCACGAAGTGGCTCACGGCATGGGGATCAAGAACGTGATCGATGGTAGCGGAACAGTTCGCACAGCCCTGAAAGAAAGCTATTCCTCAATCGAGGAAGGCAAAGCCGATATCATGGGGCTTTACCTGGTAACCAAACTCTTCGAAATGGGTGAATTCGACAAAGGGGAAGTCATGGATAATTATGTAACCTTCTTTGCCGGGATCTTCCGCTCAAGCCGGTTCGGAGCAGCCAGCGCCCACGGCAAAGCCAATATGATGCGTTTTAATTATTTCCTCGAAAAGGGGGCGTTTACTAAAAACGAGCAAGGCTATTATTCAGTTGATTTTGAGAAAATGAAAGCGACCATGATCAGCCTGATGCAGGACATCCTGAAAGTTCAGGGAGATGGTGACTATGAAACTGCCAGAAAATGGGTTGAGGAAGAAGGCGTAATCAAAGCCGGATTCCAGGCCGATCTCGACAGGATCAATGCTGCCAGCATCCCGGTGGATATTGTGTTTAAGCAGGGACCGGAAGTAGTGGGATTGAAATAACTGGTTTAAAAGTAAACTGAACTAAATTTTTGAAGAGGAGATGGTAGCTTGCATTATTCATAAAATAGCTTAATGTGCTCAAATAGTGCAGGTTATTTTCAAAGTAGATTTGCTTTGGTCATTTCGAGCGTATGCGAGAAATCTATTGAATTTAAGAATTTAGATTTCTCCCTTTGGTCGAAATGACCCTGACAATACAATTTATCGATTAATCTGTTGTTAACTGGAAGTCATTTTAAAGGGCGTTCAAAAGCGGACAACAAGCTGTTTGCAAGTGAACATTTTACAGCAGGGATTCAAGCAATTGGATTTGTAAGCTGCTGGCAAACAACATAAAGCCTGCATGGCACAATTTATGCGAATGAACAGAAAACCATAAAAAATTAAATCGAAAAAGTTATGAAAAGAATTATTCTAGCATTGCTGCTTGCTTTTAGTCTGAATGGATTGGTATCGGCATTCACCCCGCCCGATGAGGGAATGTGGCTGCCCATGTTCATCGAAAGGCTGAACTATGTGGATATGGAAAAAATGGGTCTGCAACTAAGCCCTGAAGAGCTTTATTCAATCAACAACTCCAGCCTGAAAGATGCCATCGTGGGTCTGTCCGGGGGAGGCGTTGGTGGTTTTTTCTGTACCGGTGAGATCGTTTCCGGTAAAGGTTTGCTTTTTACAAACCATCATTGCGGGTATAATTATATTCAGCAGAATAGCTCCGCCGAACATAATTACCTGGAAGACGGTTTCTGGGCCTACAGCATGGAAGAAGAATTGAAAAACGAAGGACTGGCAGCTTCTTTCCTTATCAGGATGGAAGATGTTACCGACAGCATACTTCCTTTCCTTTCGGATACTATGTCGGAAGGGGATCGATCAGCCAAAATCAGGGAGATCTCAGACAGAATGAAAAAACGTGCATCTGAAGACGAAAAATACAATGTTTCTGTAAAAGCATTTTATGAAGGGAACGAATATTATCTGTTCGTTTATGAGACCTATAATGATGTCCGGCTGGTGGGAGCCCCTCCTTCATCCATCGGCAAGTATGGCGGTGATACCGACAACTGGATGTGGCCACGCCATACCGGCGATTTCAGCATCTTTCGCGTGTACTCGGCACCCGACGGCAGTCCGGCAGAGTATGCTGAGGAGAACGTTCCCCTGAAACCAAAACATCATCTTCCCGTGTCACTCGAAGGTTATGAAATTGATGATTTTGCCATGATATGGGGATACCCCGGTGGTACCAACCGCTACATGACCTCATACGGGATCGATTACAATGTGAATGATTTTTATCCAATCATCATTGAAGTATTCGGCGCCAAACTCGATATCTGGAAAGAATACATGGACCAGGATCCCCAATTGAAACTGGATTATGCTTCCAAATATGCTGTTTCAGCCAATACCTGGAAGTATCTCATCGGTATGAATAAAGGGGTGAAAAACCTGAATGTTTATGAGCGTAAAAAGAAAATAGAAGATAAATTCATCGACTGGTACATTGCAGATCCGGCCAGGGAAAAAGAATATGGTGAAGCCCTCCCGACGATCCGGGCCGGATACGACGAAATGAGGAAATTCTATAAACCCTTCTTCTATGCAAATTTTGCAGGATATGGAGGCGCTGAGATCGTTCCTTTTGCCGCACAGATCGGCTCGCTTTACAAAATGATGGAAGATAAAAAGGAAAGGAAACAGAACAAGGAAGCCATCAGGGAGCAGGCCAAAGCACTCATCCCGGTGGCTGAAGAGTTCTTTAAGGAATACAATGCAGGTATGGACGAAAAAGTATTCATCAAGATGATGGAGCTTTATACCCAGAATGTGAGTACGGCCGACTGGCCTGAATTTTTATTGCTGGCATACAATGATATGAATGGCGATATGAAGGCCTATGGCGATTTTGTGTTCAACCAGTCCATCATCCCGAACAAGGATGAATTGATTGCTTTCCTAAAGGATCCCAAGTTCGATGCCATCAAAGATGACCCCCTGATGCAGATCTATCAGGGATTTTTTAATCAACTGGGCCAGTATGGGGGTAAATACCAGGCAGCCTCAACAGACATTGGCAAAGGCGACAGGCTCTTTGTACGAGGCCTCCGTAAAATGAATCCCGGTAAGGTTTATTATCCCGATGCCAATTCCACCATGCGCGTTACATATGGTTCGGTGCAGGATTATTATCCGGCAGATGCTGTGCATTATGATTTCTATACCACTCTCGAAGGCGTCATGGAAAAAGAGGATCCCTCAAATGATGAATTCATCGTGGATGAGAAGCTCAAAGAACTCTATGCCAAAAAAGATTACGGACAGTATGGCCAGGATGGCGAAATGATCGTGGCCTTCCTGACCACCAACGATATTACCGGTGGTAATTCAGGAAGCCCGGTGATGAATGGCAATGGTGAGCTGATCGGCATAGCCTTCGACGGCAACTGGGAAGCCATGAGCGGCGACCTGGCCTTCGAGACCAAATTGCAGCGTTGTATCAATGTGGATATCCGTTATGTGTTATTCATCATCGATAAATTTGCCGGGGCTACCAACCTGATTAACGAGCTGACCATCGTTAAAGCCCAGCCAAAAAAACCAGAGGCTGTCAAGGCTGAAATGGGCCAGGCTGTGGAAATGGTAGAATAAGTCATTTTTGCAACTTTTCCGGATCCAATAAAAGCGGAAAAGCCAACACCCATGTCATTTCGACCGAAGGGAGAAATCTTTACTCAGAAAAGTTTAAATAAGATTTCTCCCTTCGGTACCAATGACATTATTACAGAGTTTTTGTCAAGGCATTTCTACTTTATAACACTTCGCATTTCATCCCAATTGTTATTATTTACTTAAAATTTGAATTGGGGCTTGTTTCAGGCTAACTTTATACTAGTTTTGTGATCTCATCATATCTTGAAAAACATACTCAAAAAATGAAGAAATCACTATTTACCGTTCTGTTGCTGATCACCGGCATTCTCTTGAATGCACAGGAATGGATCAATAATCTCCCAAAGGATAAACTTGAGAAAGGCAATCTCACATTCTATGAAATCCAAAAACGCATTCAACGAATACTGGGAACCCTATGAGGTGAAAAAGGGGTATTACCTGGATAAAGAGGGCGAAAAAATTAGGGCCCCTTACTGGAAGCTTTTCAAGAGGTGGGAATGGTACTGGAACGACCGCATCGACAAGGAAACAGGAGCATTTCCGAATACCACGGCAATAGAAGAATTGAAGAAATTGGAAGGATCCCGTAATTATAATCCCAGTCCTGCCGGCGACTGGCTGAGCATGGGACCGAACTCCACTCCTGGTGGTTATGCCGGACTGGGACGCCTGAATTGTGTCACTTTTCATCCAACCGATCCGGATACCTATTATGTTGGAGCTGCATCCGGTGGAATCTGGCGCACGGAGGATGACGGAGCCAGCTGGATCCCATTGGGGGACACCAATGAGGTACTCGGCGTGAGTGATATCATCTTGATCGACCCTCCCACGGGAAGCGATATTCTTTACATTGCCACTGGTGACCGGGATGGGGGTTCCATGTGGTCATTGGGCGGAGGCCAGAGCAACGACAATAACAGCATCGGTGTGCTGAAATCTATCGATGAAGGTGCCAGCTGGCAAAGCACAGGCCTCAGCTTTACAACTGATGAGAAAGAACGTGTGAACCGTTTACTGATGGATCCCAATGATGAAAATACCCTTTATGCCGCCACAACGGCCGGTGTATATAAAACCACCAATGCAGGTGTGAACTGGTCGCTCCTGACCACCACGGCTTTTATCGATATGGAATTCAAACCCGGTGATCCGGCTACGATTTATGGTTCAACAGAACATTGGAATACCACAAAGATCTACCGTTCAACGAATTCCGGTGCCTCCTGGAGTGAAGTTGCCTCCTACAGCGGCATCCGTACTGAACTGGATGCCAGCCCCGATGAACCCAACTGGGTATACGCTCTGGTGGCAAAATCCGGCGGTGGTTTGAAAGCGGTATACAAATCAACAAACAGTGGTGCATCCTTTACGGAAGTATACAGCAGCTCCACCAAAAACCTGCTGGGATGGAGTTGCGACGGGAACGGCAGCGGCGGACAGGGATCTTATGACCTGGTAATCGGAGCAGACCCGAATGATGCAAACACAATTTATGTGGGGGGCGTGAATACCTGGAAGTCAACCGATGGAGGAAACAGTTTTTCCATCGTCAATCACTGGTCGGGATGTACCGGTATAGAAACCGTACATGCCGATAAGCATTACCTGGCCTTCCAGAATGGTACTTCCACCCTTTTCGAATGCAATGACGGAGGCCTGTATAAAACCACTGATGGTGGCAGCAACTGGACCGAATTATCCAGCGGTATGGCCATCAGCCAGATATACCGCATGGGTGTTGGACAGACCCAGGCAGATGAGATGATCATCGGCCTGCAGGATAACGGAACCAAAGCACGCTTAAGCGGCACCTGGACAGACGTGATCGGGGGCGATGGCTTCGAATGCATTGTGGATTATACCGATGAAGATATTCAGTACGGGGCCCTTTATTATGGAGATATTTATCGAACCACAAACTACTGGAACAGCAGCACCAATATTTCGGGCAGCATACCCGGAAGTGGCTGGTGGATCACCCCCTATGTGATGGACCCGGATGACCATAGCACATTGTATGTCGGTTATGAAGAGGTTTATAAATCAAGCAACCAGGGAAACTCCTGGACGTCTATCAGTAATTTCAGTGGCAGTGACCTCCGATCGCTGGCAGTGGCCCCATCGGATAATGATTATATCTACGCTGCTGAGCAGGATATCATTTACAAGACAACCAATAGTGGCGGTTCCTGGTCGGATATCACAGGCTCCCTGCCTGTCTCTTCGGCTAACATCACTTACGTCAGCGTGAAAGCCGATGATCCCAATACGGTTTGGGTAAGCATTGGTGGTTATAACAGCGATGGGGTTTATGAAACAAGCAATGGTGGTTCCACATGGACCAATATTTCAGCCGGTTTGCCTTCCATCCCTGTGATGAGTGTTATCCAGAACAAACAAAATGCAAACGATGTGGAATTATATGCCGGAACCGATGTCGGAGTGTATGTGAAAGTCGGCAGCAATAATTGGATCCCTTTTAACAATGGGTTGCCGAATGTGGTGGTAACAGAACTGGATATTTATTATGATGATACCGACACCAACAATACCCGCATCTATGCTGCCTCTTATGGCCGGGGTGTCTGGAGATCGGATATGTATTCTGCCACCGGACTGACGGCTGCTTTCACTGCTGCCCCAACCTCCGGGCAGGCACCATTGACCGTTGATTTTACGGATCAGTCGACAGGTCATGTGCTCAGCTGGCTGTGGTATTTCGGCGATGGAAACACTTCCACCGACCAAAACCCGCAATACACCTATAACAACTCGGGTACCTACACAGTATCCCTGGTAATCAACAGCCCGACTGCCAACGATTCTGTTGCAATTGTTGATTTTATTGTTGTGGGGTTCAATGCACCTACAGCAGATTTTACAGGAAATCCCACCAGCGGAGTGTCACCACTCACAGTTGACTTCACCGACCAGTCGCTGGATTCGGTGAACACCTGGAACTGGTATTTCGGGGATGGGGGAACCTCTACCGATCAAAATCCGCAATACATTTACAATGATCCGGGAACCTATACCGTTTCGCTTGCCGTCAGCGGGCCGGGCGGTTCAGATTCCCTGGCTAAAGAGGACTACATAACAGTGGATTACCCTACCCCCACTGCAGATTTTGAAGGAGATCCCACTTCAGGCGATGCCCCGCTTTTGGTAAATTTTACCGATCTATCCCTGGACTCTGTCAATACCTGGATGTGGTATTTCGGGGATGGGGAAACCTCTACCGATCCGAATCCTGAACACACTTACTACGATCCGGGAATTTACACGGTTTCGTTAAGCGTGGCAGGTCCCGGTGGAAATGACAGTACAGCCAAAACCGATTACATTGCTGTGGACGATCCCGCCCCGGTGGCTGATTTCAGCGGGGATCCCTTATCAGGAACCAACCCGCTTACAGTCGATTTTATGGATCTTTCCACTGGAAACATTGATTCCTGGTCCTGGGATTTTGGGGACGGGAGCAATTCCACAGATCAAAACCCCCAGCATATTTACAATGACCCGGGAACCTATACCGTCAGCCTGGAAGTATCCGGACCCGGTGGAAGCAGCACAGAAACAAAGAATGATTACATCCAGGTGAACCAGAGCCAGTTTACCGCAGATTTTGTGGGAGATCCCACTTCCGGGCAATTTCCGCTTGAGGTGGAATTCACCGATCTTTCCAGTGGTAATATCGACAGCTGGAAATGGTATTTCGGAGATGGAAATACCTCTGCGGACCAGAACCCGGTGAATACTTACCAGAACTCCGGGACATATTCCGTTGCCCTTAAGGTCAGTGGTCCGGGTGGATCCGACTCCCTGAAAAAAGAAGATTACATCAATGTGCTTGTGGGTTTGGAGGAATGGGAAGATGGGCCTTTGTCTGTTTATCCGAATCCGTTTAAGGAAGGATTTACTTTGCGATCATCGGTATTGCTAAATGATATGACCCTCTATGATGCCCTGGGTACAAAAATAAAATACCTGGAACTACAAGGTGCTGGAAAGGAGATATTAATTCATGCAGGAGATCTGAATCAGGGCATATACTATTGCAAAATATTAAGTGCTGATGAAAAGATCTGGCTGATCAAGCTGGTGAAAAAATAGGGGTGCTGATATTGGCATGAATTTATGAAATTGAGATTTTGTAATCCGGAATCCGGAATGAGCCCCCTGCAGTTGACTAAGCCTCATAAAAGAGACCTATCAGTTAAATCAAAGCCTTAGTCATTCTTTCTCATAGATCACTTCCACCCAGCCGGCTTCGGTCTTGTCGCGGTTGATGATCCTGCCGTCCTCGAATTTACCAATCCTGATGGAGTCGTTCAGTTCGCTGCCATCCAGCCTGACGAAAATCTCATTCTTCTCCACATCCAGGCTCCATTTTCCCGGGAATGTACCGGAACCTGAAACAATGTTCATGGTCTTGTCCTCGAAGATCTCATAATGATATGATTTCTGCATCTGTATGGCATTCTGGATCTGCTCGGGGCTGATCCTGCTGGTATCGGTATCGAATTTCACATCTTCCACCACCCATACGCCAATGATTTTTTCTTTGGTATCGGAGCAGGCAATGATGAGTAACATCGCCATGATTGCTGCACTGAACAAAATATTGATCCGGCTTTTCATCTTTTCAAAATTTGAGGGTGTAAAGGTAGGAAATTTGGGAGAATGTTGGAGCGGGAAGAGGGAAGAACTGGTCCCGGCTTTCAGCAGGGGATCCTCATCCGCAGAAAGGGATTATCTTGTGTATTGGTATATTGGGGAGGCTGCGTAGTTCTCTTCTTCTCTGTGGAATCTCTGTGAAAAAACGCTGCGTCACTCTGTGGTTTGTAAAATTTCACTGAGAAAGTTCTTTGTTTTATCAATGTTCGTGTCCATTATTTTTTATTGCCTCAATCGCGTTTTTGCGGCCATTTCCCAAATTATACAAAAGGACAATTACAAAAGTTCTCCAAAAAAACTTGACTTCAGATCAAAAATAATATACTTTTGTCCAATCGGTTTAACCAATTGGTTAAATTAAGTGGTTAAAAAATGAATGATCCCTTAAATACAGAAGAGAAGATACTGGAGGCAGCAAAACGGGTCTTCGTCAGGAGCGGGTTTGAAGGCACTTCCATGCAGAAGATCGCGGATGAAGCAGGGATAAACAAAGCCCTGTTACATTATTATTACCGGAGCAAAGAAAAATTGTTTGAGCAGGCTTTCTCCAAAATATTCAGGCAATTCGTTCCCAGGGCTCAGGAGATCTTTAATTCAGAAATTGATTTTTTTGACAAGATCCGTTTATTTGTAAGCACCTATATCGACCTGCTTGTCGAAAATCCTCTGGTTCCCGGCTTTATCCTGCAGGAGATCAATCGAAATCCCAACATACTTTATCACATCATCACCCAGGCAGGGGTGAATCCTTCCTTCTTTTTTATACATGCAGAAAAAGAAATTGCAGCGGGAAACATTGTCATTTCCTCCAGCAAGCATTTGTTCATCAACATCATGAGCCTTTGTATTTTCCCCATTGCTGCAAGGCCCCTCATGCAAAAGATCGTATTCCAGAACGACCAGCGTTCATATGAAATATTCCTTGAAGATCGTAAAACGGAAGTATCTGATTTCATCATCAATGCAATCAAAAGAAAATGAAACATAAAGCTTACATATTCTCGCTTGTTCTTTTGTTGCTTTCCTTGTTAACAAAAGCGCAATTTGTTAAGGAAACCAGCCTGGAACTTTGCCGGCAGCAAACCGTAAAAAACTATCCTCTCAGCAGGCAATACCAGATGCTGGAAGAATCCAGCGAACTGAAAGTTGAAAACCTGAACAGCAACTTTTTGCCACAGCTTGCGATCAACGGGCAGGCGACTTACCAGTCGGATGTAACCAAAGTAATACTGGATTTGCCTCCCACATTCAATGTTGATATTCCGGAGCCTTCGAAAGACCAATATAAACTTACACTGGATCTTTCGCAAGTGATCTACGACGGGGGAGCCACCAGCAAACAAAAAGAACTGGAAGCCCTTTCACTGGAAGCTGAAAAAACCAATGTCGACTTACAATTGTATTCCATTAAGCAGCAGGTAAACCAATTATACTTCGGGATCATCCTGCAGAGAAAAAATCATGAACTCCTCCAGTTGCTGAAGGAAAACATTGCATCTAAATTGAAAGATCTCAAAGCCGCCGTTATTCATGGGGCTGTTCTGCAAAAAGATGTGTATAAACTGCAGGCAGAACTTCTGAAGATTGAGCAGAATATTGAAAACATAGAAGTTAGTCTTACTTCAAATCTTAAAAAACTTTCCACCTTCACGGGGGAGGAATACGATAAAGAAACAAATTTTGAAATTCCGGAAATAGAACCGGATCTGCAGTATTCAGCCGATCAAAGACTGGAATACAAGCTACTGCAAATCAACCAGCAAAAGATCAGCCAGAGCCAGCACCTGGTCTCTTCCAAAAATATACCCAAAGTGTTTGGTTTCGGAACTGCCGGATATGGACGGCCCGGATTGAATATGCTTTCTGATGAATTTGAAAGTTTTTATATGCTGGGCGTGAAACTCAACTGGAGCCTCTGGAACTGGAACAAACACAAGAAGGAGAGAAACATCCTGGGATTGCAAAACAGCATCCTGCAAACACAAAAAGATGCATTTGATCTGAACCTGCAAATGGAACTTGAAAGCCGGCTTTCAGAGATCAACAAATATGAGAACATGTTGGTTAAGGATCAGGAGATCGTGAAACTGAAATCGGAAATCGCCCGGACTTCTTCCTCCCAGTTCGACAATGGTGTGATCACCTCCACCGATTACCTGTTGGATGTGAACGCCGAAACCGAAGCAAAGCTGAACCTGGAATTGCATAAAATACAACTGATAAAAGCCAAAATTGATTATCAAACATCCAAAGGGGAAATATAAAAATGAAAAAAAGAAATATCAGGCAAATAAACCGGATTTTGCTGCTTCTGTTGCTGGCAGCCTGCTCATCCAACAATCATAAATCGGATGCCTATGGTAATTTCGAGGCCGTAGATATAATCGTTTCTGCACAGGGAAACGGACAGATCGTTAATCTGCATCTGGAAGAAGGCCGCCAATTGTCAAAGGATCAACCATTGGGTTTGATCGATACAAGCATGCTGCATATGCAAAAAAAGCAAGTGCAAAGCAGGATCAAAGCGGTGGCATCACAAATGCAAAACATCCGGGCCCAGGTTGAGGTTCAACAGCAGCAATTGCAAAACCTGCTGCTTGATCAGGAAAGAATTAATAAACTTTATGAAGACGGAGCAGCCACCAAAAAGCAAGTGGATGATATCAAAGGTGCTGTGGAGCTTACACGCAAACAGATCCATGCCACAAAAACCCAGCAACAGAATGTCCTGGATGAGATTGGCGCCCTGCAAGCCCAGGTTGATCAAATCAATCAAAGCATTGAGGATTGCTTTATTATCAATCCTGTGCAGGGGACGGTGCTCAGCAAATTTGCCGAAGAAGGCGAGGTGACGGTTTTCGGAAAGCCCCTGTACAAGATCGCGAACCTGGAAGCCCTCAATCTGAAAGTTTATGTGAGCGGAGCCCAGTTGCCGGATATTAAACTCGGAGATGAGGTAGAAGTACTGGTGGATAAAAATGCAGCAGAAAATACCCGCCTGCAGGGGAAGATTATCTGGATCTCCGACCAGGCAGAATTCACCCCCAAAACCATACAAACCAAAGAAGAAAGAGTAAAGCTCGTATATGCAATGAAGGTGCGGGTTAAAAATAACGGCAGCCTGAAGATCGGCATGCCCGGAGAGATCAATTTTATAAACAACTAAAATCAAAAATATGAAAAACTACAGCAAGTATTTGATCCTTATCATGATGATGTTCGCCGGAGCATCATACCTGTCAGCCCAGGAATTTAAAGCCAATGATATCCTGGGTGTCTGGCTGAACGAAGACAAGGACGCCCATGTCAGGATCTACAAAGAGGAGGGGAAATTCTTTGGCAAGATCGTATGGCTCAAAAATCCCATCGATGAGGAAACAGGAAAACCCAAGCTGGATGATGAGAACTCCGACCCGGCTTTGCAAAGCCGTCCAATCATGGGATTGGTCTTGCTACAGGATTTTGAATTTGACGGAGATGATGAATGGGAGGACGGCAAGATCTATGATCCCAAGAAAGGCAGCACCTATTCCTGTTATATGGAATTGAAAAGCAAGGATGAGTTGAAAATAAGAGGATACATTGGTGTTTCATTGTTAGGAAGGACGACCTACTGGACGAGAGTGGAATAAGCAGCCCCGTTGCGCTGGGTCATTTCGACCGCAGGGAGAAATCTAAATCGACCCATCCTTCAAAGAGAGATTTCTCGCTGCGCTCGAAATGATGGTAGTGTTGCTTAAAATTAAAAGAAGAAAAGTAATAAACATGCAATGATCAGGGCAGAAACCCTCACAAAATATTATGGCAAAACCAAAGGCATCGAAAACATCAGTTTTTCGGTGGAAGACGGGGAACTCTTCGGCCTGATCGGCCCGGACGGAGCGGGAAAGACCACCGCTTTCCGCATTCTCACTACCCTGCTGATCCCGGATGAAGGCAAAGGAAGCATTGGAGGATTGGATGTAGTGAAGGATTACAAAAAAATAAGAAAAAATGTGGGTTATATGCCCGGCCGCTTTTCCCTTTATCAGGACCTCTCGGTGGAAGAAAACCTGAATTTCTATGCCCGCATCTTCAATACAAGCATCGAAGAGAATTATCATCTCGTTAAGGATATCTACCAGCAAATTGAGCCTTTCAAAAAAAGGCTGGCCGGGAATCTTTCTGGCGGAATGAAACAAAAACTGGCTTTGTCATGTGCCCTCATCCACAGCCCCGCTTATCTTTTCCTGGATGAACCCACCACCGGCGTGGATGCGGTTTCCAGGAAAGAATTCTGGGAAATGTTGAAAAAGCTGCAGCAAAAAGGCATCACCATCATGGTGTCCACTCCTTATATGGATGAAGCCGGACTGTGCGACCGCGTAGCCCTGATGCAGAAGGGTTCCATCCTGAGCATTGATACACCCGAAGGTATTGTACACGCATATGAAAAGGATCTTTATTCAGTGAAAGCAAAAGATATGTTTAGCTTGAAGGAAGATCTCCAAAACTATGAAAACACCCGTTCGGTCTTCCGTTTTGGGGAAAGCCTGCATTTTGCGCCGGAAAGTGGCAATAAGGAACCAGGCCAGCTAAAAAAATATCTGCAAGACCGGGGGCATGAGAACCCGTTTTTTGAAAAAATAGAAGCCAGTATTGAGGATGCTTTTATGGCGCAAATGATGAAGGAAAACAATGACTGATACGGATCAAAATATCATCGAAGCCAAAGACCTGGTGAAAAAATTCGGTGATTTCACCGCGAACGATCACCTTACCTTCCAGGTAAAGAAAGGGGAAATCTTTGGTTTCCTGGGAGCCAACGGAGCTGGCAAGACCACAGCCATCAAAATACTTTGCGGGTTGTGGTATCCGACTTCGGGTAAGATCAATGTGGCCGGTTTCGATGTTTATAAGCAAAGGGAGAAGATCAAACAGAACATCGGCTATATGAGCCAGAAATTTTCCCTCTACGAAGACCTGACCGTTGAAGAGAATTTTCGTTTTTACGGGGGAATTTACCGCATGCGCAGGAAAGAAATCCGGGAGAAGACAAAATTCTTCCTGAAAAAACTGGAGATGGAAAAGCATGCGGATACAGTCCTGAGTTCCATTCCGCTGGGCTGGAAGCAAAAACTGGCTTTTTCCATTGCCATCATGCATAACCCACGCATCGTTTTCCTGGATGAACCCACCGGAGGCGTGGATCCCATCACCCGCAGACAGTTCTGGGATATGATCTATGAAACGGCCCGCAATGGCATCACGGTTTTCGTCACCACACATTACATGGACGAAGCAGAATACTGCGACCGGGTGTCCATTATGGTGGACGGGAAAATCGAGGCCCTGGACACGCCCCATCAATTGAAAAAGAATTATAAAGTGGATAGTATGAATGAAGTTTTTATAAAACTGGCAAGAGGATGAAAAGGTTCTGGTCATTTGTCATCAAAGAGTTTTACCATATTTTCCGCGACCGGAAAACCTTGCTGATCCTGTTTGGTTTGCCCATCACCCTGATTCTCATTTTCGGTTATGTGATCCGGACGGAGATCAATGATGCGCGCATTGCCATTTACGATCCTTCCAAAGATGAAGTCACCACCGAGATCATCAACAAGCTGCAGGCTTCCGACTACTTCATCCTTGTGGAGAACCTGGAGGATATCAATGAAGTGGAAGAGATTTTCAAACAGGGGCTGGCCCGGGAAGTTATAGTATTTGAAACGGATTTTGCTGAGAAACTGGAACAAAATGGGGTGGCTGAAATCCAGTTGATCGCGGATGCTTCGGATGCCAATACCGCCAACCTGGTAGTGAATTATACCAGCGCCATCATCCTAAATTATGTAAAGGAATTAAACAAGAATAACCCACAACCCCTGCAGATCATCGCGGAACCCAGGATGATGTTCAACGAGGAAATGAAAGGCGCCTACATGTTTGTACCGGGCACCATGGCCCTCATCCTGATGCTGGTTTCTTCGCTTATGACTTCCATTTCCATCGTGCGGGAAAAAGAAATGGGCACCATGGAAGTCCTGCTGGTCTCTCCCCTCAAACCGGTGCAGATTATCCTGGGCAAGGTGACTCCTTATGTGAGCCTTTCCCTTGTAAATGCCTTTACCATCATCCTGCTGGGTTATTATGTTTTCGGGGTTCCCATCGAAGGCAGTCTTTTTCTGCTGGTGGCCGAATGCATGTTGTTTATTTTTCTGGCGCTTTCGCTTGGACTGCTGATCTCCACACTTACCAGCTCACAAAGAGCGGCCATGTTTATTGCCTTATTCTCGCTGATGCTTCCCACCATTTTGCTTTCAGGATTCATTTTCCCCATTGAGAATATGCCGGAGATATTGCAGTGGCTCAGTGTGATCGTGCCGCCCAAATATTTTATCATCATTGTGAAGGACATCATGCTGAAAGGCTCAGGATTTGCATTTGTTTGGAAGGAAACCCTGATCCTGGCCGGGATGACTGCCTTTTTCATTTTGCTGAGCATCAAAAAATTTAAAACCAGGCTGAGTTGATATGAGAACGATATTATTCATATTGCAGAAAGAATTTATCCAGATCTTCCGGAACCGGACCATGCTGCCCATTATCTTCATCATGCCCCTGGTGCAGATGCTGGTGCTGGTATACGCAGCCACCCTGGAAATGAAAAACATCGAAGTGGTGGTGCTGGACCAGGATCTTTCCCCACTTCCCGGGAACTGGTCAGCAAATTCAAAGGTTCGGAATTCTTTGTGATCAAGGGGAGCACCTTCAGCATGGAAGAAGCCAGTGCCCAGTTGAAGCAAGACGAAGCGGACCTCATCCTGAACATCCCGCAGGGTTTTGAAAAAGATCTTTACAAGGAAGGTAAAGTGAAAATGCAATTGCTCATCAATGCCATCAATGCCACGGCTGCCGGACTGACCAATGCTTATGCCAGTTCAGTCATCGCTGATTTTAATCGTAATATCATCATCGAAAATATCAACATGATCCAGCCTGTGCAGTTCAAGCAGGTGAAGATCACTTCTTCTTTCTGGTATAATCCAGAGCTGGATTATAAGATATACATGCTTCCGGGCATCCTGGTCATCCTGGTTACCATCATCGGCATGTTCCTGACGGCGCTTAACCTGGTTCGCGAAAAAGAGATGGGCACCATCGAGCAGATCAATGTAACCCCCATTAGGAAATATCAATTCATTGCCGGCAAGCTGATCCCCTTCTGGATCATTGCCCTCTTTGAGCTGGCCTTTGGTTTGACGATCGGGAAAGTGGTTTTTAATATTCCGATGGAAGGCAACCTGTTGGTATTGTTTGCCTTTGCCGCTATTTATCTTTTAGCCATGCTGGGACTGGGACTTTTCATCTCAACTTTCTCAAGCACCCAGCAGCAGGTAATGTTCATTGCTTTCTTTTTCTTTCTCACTTTCGTGATGATGAGCGGCATCTTCACCCCGGTGGAAAGCATTCCCGAATGGGCCCAGAAAGTAAATGTGGTAAATCCTTTTGCCTACTTCATCAAAGTGAACCGCATGAACCTGTTGAAGGGATCGGGTTTCTGGGATTTCCGCCATGAATTTCTGGCACTTGGCATTTATGCAGTGGCTGCTTTGAGCCTGGCTGTTTGGAAATATCGCAAAGTGGTTTAAGCCACGAATTCACGAATGATTTTTAATGGGAAGAGAATTGTTGCAAGTCCTGTTATTACCGGCAACTAAAAGCTATTTTTTACAGTAATCCGCTCACCTGGGAAAGCCGTTTGATCAAAAAAACCGCAGCTTGCGAGTGACCGGATCACCCGGCACATAAGGATACACCAATATACCTTTATACCATTATACCATTATACCATTATACCAATCAAACCCCTCCTGCGGACGAGGATCCCCAGCCGAAAGCCGGGACCATTTCATTCGTCGCTCATTATCTACTCATCCAGGAAGCGCTTCTCATCTTCTTCATAACCGAAGCTGAAGCGCAGCAAGCCCATGCAATAAGAAATCATGGGATCTGTATCTTTGAAAAGGGATGAAACATCCCGGAAAGCGAATCCCACTTCCCAGCTGGTATTGTTATTGTTAAAGGGCCTGAAAGTAGCGCCGAATGGAAGCCCCCAGCCAAACTGCCCTCCGCTCACGAATCCCAGCGAAAGCTGAACCCATTTGGCGGGATCATAGCGTGTACCCAGTCCGAAAACGGGTTCATGATAAGCTCCCGGAACATCCGGCTTCAGTGCATAATAAAAATCGGCTCCGGCTTCCCATTGTTCATCAAAACGGTAACTTGCACCTGCGCGCAGATTGGTGGGCAGGGAGATCTTCAGTTCATTCAGGCCTTCCCATTCACCCACATTGGTATTGTCTGAGATTACTTCCCCGGCTTCACCAAAGATATTGTAGCTTCCCAAACCTGATGAACGGATTTCTTCTATATCAGGATTATGACCTTTGTAAACATTGCCATCCCACATAATACTACCAATGTCGTTTACTGCTATCGCAAATTTCAATTTGTTTTGTAAAAAGAAAGTGAAACCAAAATCAAAACCAAAACCACTACCAACTGTTTTTAAACCGTCTCCTTCCACTTGAGAGGGTGTTTCGTTATCCCCGTAATTTACTTCATAAAAAGGAGAAAGGGCCTGGTATCCTTCTGCCTGGTTCTCAGAATCCACATTTACATAAACTGCTCCGTATCCCTGCAGGTACTTCAGGGCCAGGCCGCCATATAATTTAAAATTTTCATTATCAACGAGGGTCCTCCCGTAAGCAAGAAGGTACTCATTATACCAGATATGTTCCAGGAGTGAAGGATAATAAAGTTTGGAAGAGGGTTCCGGGTTAATGGCTTCACCATACGGGCCTTCCTCATCCTGCTTTTTCTCGAAATAAGCATCATCATTATAACCCAAAAACAGAAAGCGGGCAGCCGTTTCATTCAGCTTATTGTTCCAGTGCAATCGGGTTCTTAAAGCAAAGGCAATGCCACCGAATTTTTCATCCTGATAAGAAATCCCAAAAAGCATGATAGAGGCATTGGCAAGCAACCTGGCATCGGTAAATTTATCAACCGCTTCCATCCTTTGTTCCGGATTATCTTCGTAGGATCCAAGCTTTTTAGAACCACTGCCAAAAAGGTCTTTATTGATCTGTTCTTTTGAAAGGGGTTCGGAATATACCATCAAACCTGCTTCAGCAAATCCAAGATTCCAGGAGTGCAGGTTCCTTTTCCATCCCAGATTGGCAGGATTGATTCCCAGGCATTGATAATCAGTTGCAGAAGAAACGGAATACGCTGAACCGCTTTGCGTGAAGGCACTGTATTCAAGCTGGGCATTGACGTGGATGATTGCCAGAAAAAAGAAACTGACAATCAGGATCGTAGTTCTTTTCATATAATTTGGTTTTGGTTCTATACTTCCAAAAGTATAAAATAAAAATCCTGAAGGCAAATTTTATTTTCCCGTTCTGGCTCATTATCACCGCTGTGTGGTTATTTATGCTAATTCTGATTTTTTGAACCCTGCCACCAACACATATTAACACTATAATGCATTGATTTTCAGGTTAAAATGTTTTATTTTAGCTATGGCTTACACAGATATTTTGTCATATGAAGAAAATCAATCTTAGCTTATTTTTCCTGCTTGCTGTTTTTGTCCTTTTTTCGCAAAACAGTCACAATCTGCCTGACACAAGTTTTGCAGATGATCAGCAGGCCGAGATCAATTACAATAAAAGTATCGGTTTTTATGAGCAGGGGCTGCTTGATTCAGCCATGCGACGACTGAATATCGCCCTGATGCAAAAACCCGGTTTCTTTCAGGCTGTCTATAACAGGGCGCAGTTGCGTTTTGAAATGGAGGATTATCCCTGCGCCCTCCAGGATTACAATAAAGCCTTGAACCTGAATAAGAACGACAGGGTTTATTTTGGCCGGGCTTTGACCCGCTTTGAGATCGGAGATTACAAGGGAGCTATGGAGGATTTCACAGAGGCCATCAGAATCAACCCCAACCTTGCACAGGCTTACTATTACCGGGGAGGTGCCCATTTTAAACTGGAAGAATACCAATTGGCCAAAGATGACTATACCCGGGCGGTGAGTGTGAAGAACAATTATGCACATGCATACAACGACCGCGGCAGTGCCAACTGGAAAACGGGCAAAACCGCAGAGGCCAAAGAGGGTTATTTTAAAGCGACCATGTACAACCCGACTTTCGCTTTTGCTTTCAATAACCTGGGGGGTGTAAAAATGGAGTTGTTTGATTATGAAGGGGCGGTAACGGATTTTACAGCCGCAGTGAAAATTGATCCCGGCTACTATCTCGCCTTTAACAACCGGGGCATTGCATACTTCCATCTGGATGCTTTTGATAAAGCCATTGATGATTACACAAAAGCCCTGGAGATCAATCCCGAATATGTGGCGGCCTATGAGAACCGGGGCAATGCCCATTACAAGAAGAAGGAATATTATGATGCCGTGGCGGATTATGACGAAGCGATCAAACTGGCACCCACCAGTGGCGCCCTTTATCTGAACAGGGGTATATCAAAGGAAATGTTGCGTGAAGATAAAGAAGCTTGCGCCGACTGGGAAAAAGCCCTTTCTCTTGGCATTGAGGCTGCCGGAGAGTATTTAAAAACATGTAAAGAGTAGGATTATGAAAACAGGGATATTTGCTTGCATACTCGTTTTTTGGTTCTCCGGGATGGCGATCCGCGCCCAGGTGAATGTTGAATTCGACAAGGATAATTTCCCGGATGATCAGAAAAAGATCCTGAAGGAAATGATCGATCGCTTAGATGATGGTATGGATCTGCTGGAGGAAATACCGCCCTTGTATGCCGAGGCCCTGGAGCTTTTCCTGGTGGCCAATAATTTCAACCCCAACAATGCCATGCTGAATTACAATATCGGGAAGTGTTACCTGCATACCATGCAGAAGGCCAAATCCATCCCTTACCTGGAAATGGCTCTGAAACTGGATCCCAATGTGCAGCCCAATCTGAAATATTTGCTGGCCATGGGTTATCATTACAATTACGAGTTTAACAAAGCCATCGATTTTTATACGCAGTATAAGAACTCCCTCACTCCCTACGAACTAACCCAATACGGTGCTGCCGTGGAGAAAAGGATCAGGGAATGCGAGGTGGGCAAGGAGATGGTCAGAAAGCCCATCCGGGTATTCATCGACAACCTGGGCAAGGTAGTGAATACCAAATATGAAGAATACAGCCCCATCATCAATGCGAATGAAGACGTTCTGATGTTCACTTCCACACGCGAAGGAACCACCGGAGGCAATATCGATAAAGATTACAATACCTATTTCGAGAATATCTATATCAGCAGGAAAGATGGTGAGGTATGGCGTGCACCGGTGAACCCGGGAAAACCGCTCAACGAAAACTCACATGATGCAGTTGTAGGTCTTTCATCAGATGCACAGTATATACTGATTTACAAAGGGGGAAAAAATGGTGGAGATATCTTCATTTGCTACAAAGAGGAAGATGAATGGCAGAAGCCGGAAGACCTGCCCAAAGAAATCAATACCAAATTCCATGAAACATCGGCAACTTTTCCCCGGATATGAAAACCCTATATTTCGTTAGCAACAAAGAGGGAGGTTACGGCGGTAGTGACATATACCGGGCCCGGCTTATCGAAAATCCCAAACCGGGTAAATTCAAATTTAAGGATGCAGTGAATATGGGATCAGCCATCAATACTCCTTATGAGGAAGAAGGAGTTTTTATGCAGGCAGATGGAAGAACCCTGTATTTCAGTTCAAGGGGTCATAAAGGCATGGGCGGTTATGATATTTTCAAGACCATATATACAAATGGAAGTTGGTCGGAACCCGTAAATATCGGTTATCCTGTGAATACCCCGATGATGATGTGTTCTTCTCCGCTAATGTGACGGGCAAGCATGGATATTATTCTTCTTTTGATGAGCCAAGCTTTGGCGGAAGAGAGCCTTTACATGATCACTTTCCTGGGTCCGGAAAAACCGGTGATCCACCAGGCTGATTATGATCTGCTGGCTTTTGAAGAAAAGCCGGTGAATGAGACCCTGCTGGAAGACGAAGTGGAACTGAAGGATTTTGCCCTGGTGATGATTCGCGGAAAGATCATGGACCAGATCACGCAGAGTCCGCTGGCTGTGATGGTGGAGATCATCGACAACCAAACCAACCAGCTGATCGCCAGCTTTGTCTCCAATGAACAAACCGGCGAATACCTGGTTTCGCTTCCATCCGGGAAAAGCTACGGACTGGCCGTTAGAGCAAAGGAATATCTTTTCCATTCAGAGAATTTTGATATCCCGCCAACCACACAAGTAAAGGAAATGTACAAAGACATTTTCCTGAAAAAAGTGGAAGTAGGCAGCAGGGTCGTGCTGAAGAATATATTCTTTGAATTCAACAAAGCCACCCTGCGCCCCGAATCCATTCCCGAACTGGAACGGCTGATCAAGCTGCTGACTGAGGTTCCAACGCTGAATTATTCTGACGACAAAAAAAAGCTATCCCGATATAAATTATCGGGATTGATGCACTTCTTTTTCAAATTGCAAGCTTTTCTATGTCGGCGTTAACCTGCATTATTTGAGTGCATTTAGCTATTTTGTGAATAATGCAGGTTAAAAGCCAAGGACTTCATTGCAGACAGCAGCACTCAGCTTAATATCCTGGTAAACAAAGGCATCGTACTGGGGGGTGAAAACATATTCTGAATAACTCTTATTGTATACGATGGCCATCACATAATCCTGGCCCATTTCCAGATCACAGATCTTTGCTTTTCCCTGGTATGTGGCAATATAATTCCAGCACCAGCTGTTGGCCTTGCGGTACCAGATCCCGAAGTTGGTGCGTATTTCGATCTCCGGTTCATCGGGACAATGAGCCACGATCTCCAGATCAACTCCTTCCCCCTGGTTGAATCCCTGCCAGGTGACCTCTGCTGTTTCACCTGTGCACAGGTCCGGGTACTGGTAAAAGGCCTCAGTGCTCACACGTTCGTTGCAATATCCGCTCCAGCTAACTTCCACCGGGAAACCCGATGGCATGCCCTTCAAAGCTTCGGTCTCCTCGCCGCAAACATACATCCATTCCTTCCACAGGAATGCACCGGTATGCGGATTCCGGATCTCGGCCTCCACCCAGTAGCAATTACAAGCAGCATCATCCCCTTTAAAATTAATACGCATAACGTCAGAACACCAGTCACCGGCTGAGGTCCAGTTCCATGCCCACCAGCTCAGATGATCCAGCTTGCCGGAGACCGTATAAAGCCCGGGACCACTAATCACTACGGTGCTGAGCGTATCAAAAACCCATCTTGCCGAGCTGGCATCGTAAAACCAGAGTGGCAGTTCGCTTCCATTGCTGATATTCTTGAACTGGCTCTCCTCCCGGTTAAAATAACTTGTTTGTGCGGGGATGTTCATGCGGAGGGTGGGCAGTCCTCCTGAAATTTTGCCAGCCACCCTTCCGGAACCATCCACAATGTGGATGGCGTTCAGTCCGGCAGGGAAAAAAACCACCTCCCTTTGTTGACCACCAGAGTCCAAAACACTCGATTGAAGGCCGCCAGGATATGCCTGCAGACACTCATCATCCACATTGCTGAAATGGATCAGCGACAAGCTGAGGTTGCCGGTAAGGGCAATTCCATTGGCATCCCAAAAAATCGCACCTGCAGGAATTTCCAGTATGGCCCGGTTATCCGGTGTAACAACGCTAATATCTTCGGTGATGGTCCCATTGGTGTCGGCAATGAACTCAGTATTTATCTCTGAAACGCCTTCCGGCATGTTGTTCACATCCATCATCCTGATCTCGTAAAAATAATTTCCTCCCTTGCTTATCCTGAATGATTTTACGGCATTCAGATAGCCGGGCAATTCAGCAGTCAGGGAAAAATTTACCGGATCGGATGATTTTGGAAGCTCCCCGGGAATAAGGGTAAATGTGAGCAATCCGTGCTGGCTGTTGAGGAAATCGGGTCGAAGACCGCTGATATCAATGACCTTTGAAGCATCCACCCCGCTAAAGGCAACTTTAACCGAACGGCTGCCATCCTTCCCGATCAGCTTACCGCTGACTGCATCAATGAATTTAAGACTGACACGTGTATGAATGAGATTGTAATCTACAATGCGCTTCTGGAAATTCCCGGGCTGGTCCAGTTTTTTGCACGAATGCAGCAACAGGCTGATCAAGAAAACCAACCGTGCAGTGACAAATATCTTTAACAACGCAGTGTTCTTCATTTCAGACAGTTTCATGAACATGCCTCCTTCACCATGACAAAACTGTTGGCAGGTAAGGGTTGAAACAAACTTTCCCTGCTCTTGTTATGCTGTAACAAAAGTATAAAATTAAATACTTGCCGGATTAACATAAGTTTAACAGATGCAATTCAGGCTAAAAAAGCCGCTACATTCAGTAAGTGAACGCCTTAGGCCGGGACCCCATGTTCGGCCATCCCCACTCTGTTAATTATTTTTTTTATTTATTATTGCTTCATGACTGATCTTTTATTAAATTGATCTGCAATATGAAACTGTTAAGGAGATTTTCATCATTCCTGTTTTTAGCGGTTTTTCTGTTGTTTTTGTCATCCTGTCTTGACAACAATAACGAGAAGATCAACGAGATCTTGAAACAGGACAGCACCAAAATTGAAAAGACCTATTTCGAAGAGATCCTTGAGCGCAAGAAGCTGATAGCCATCACTGATTATAACTCCACAAGTTATTTTGTTTACCGGGGAGAACCCATGGGTTACCAGTATGAATTACTGAAACTGCTGGCGGATGAGCTAGATGTAAAGCTGGAGGTCATTGTGGAAAACGACCTGAACAAGAGCTTTGAAATGCTCGAGAGAGAAGAAGCCGACATCATAGCCATGGGTCTAACCGTTACCAAAGACCGTAACAAAAAAGTTGATTTCACGGAAGATATACTGCAAACCAGGCAGGTGCTGGTACAACGCAAACCAAAAGATTGGCGCAAGATGCAGACCTGGGGTGATGTGGAAGCCCAACTGATACGTAACCCGCTCGAACTGGCCGGCGACACCATCCATGTGCAGAAAAATTCTTCCTTTTCACAGCGCTTGCATAATTTATCCGATGAGATCGGGGACACCATAATCATTATCGAGGATCCCGAAATGGAAGTGGAAGATCTCATCCGCCAGGTGGCCGAAGGTAAAATTGATTATACAGTGGCTGATGAGCATGTGGCCCGGGTGAATGAAAAATACTATCCCAATATTGATGTACGTACACCCCTGAGTTTCCCGCAGAAACTGGCCTGGGCTGTCAGGGAGGGAAATGATTCACTGCGCAGGGTGACCAACGCCTGGCTGCTGGAATACAAGGATTCTTTCCTGGCAAGGGTAACTTACAATAAATACTTCAGGAACCCGCGCTCCGTAAACATTGCCCAGAGTGAATACCACAGTATCAAGGGAGGCAAGATTTCACAATATGATGAGGTCATCAAAGAGGTCAGTGAAAAATACGGTCTCGACTGGCGGCTGCTGGCATCCCTGATCTACCAGGAGTCAGGTTTTCAACCAAATGCCCGTTCCTGGGTGGGAGCTTTCGGGTTGATGCAGCTGATGCCTTCCACAGCAGCCATGTATGGGATCGACAGCACTTCTTCGCCCGAAGAGCAGATCGCTGCTGGTGTAAAATTCCTGCGATGGATAGATGAGAATCTCCCCGAAGAGATCACAGATGAAAAAGAAAGGCTGAAATTTATTCTGGCTTCGTACAATGCGGGTATTGCCCATGTATTTGATGCCCGCCGGCTGGCAGAAAAAAATGATAAGAATCCCAATGTCTGGACGGAAAACGTGGATTTTTACCTGCTCAATAAATCAAAGCCCAAATACTACCGTGATTCGGTTGTGAAGTATGGCTATTGCCGTGGCGAAGAAACCTATAATTTCGTGAATGAGATACTGGAAAGGTACGAGCACTACAAAAATGTACTCGATTAGTCTTTGGTGATGCCAAATTCCTTTTTAATCTGTTGAACCCATTTTTCGATGCGCTCATCGGTGAGTTCAGGCTGCTGATCTTCATCAATGGCCAGTCCGACAAATTTACCATCGACCACCGAATTGGATTCGGTAAAGCTATATCCCTCAGTTGGCCATTCACCCACGATGCGAGCCCCGCGGTCCTTGAACTCATCCCGCAGTTCGATCATGCTGTCCACAAAGTTCTGGGGCCAGAGGATCTGGTCGCCGAGCCCAAAAACAGCTACTATTTTATTTTCCAGGTTGATGTCATCCAGCTTACTCAGAATATCATTCCATTTATTGGTCTGGGCAACATCCTGCCAGGTCTCCGAACCGGTGGTGGATCCCCCGATAATAAGACAAGCGTAATTTACAATGTCCGTGGCACTGATATCCGAAGCATCAAACATATCAGTGTATGATTTGTCAAAATGTTTGTAAATCCTTCTGGCAACGCTTTCAACATTTCCGCCCCTGGGCCAGTAAATTAATCCGATCTTTCTCATTATGAATTGATTTGAAATTTTTATTTAACTGAGACTCTGGCTGTAAAGTTAAGGATTATTTGAATTAGAAAACAAATCCGATCTTAAATTCAAAATATTCCGCATCTACCATTTCCGAATTGAAATTCTTTGTTCTGTTTGCCATCATAAGGCCAAGTACCAGCAGCATCAGGCAGATCAAAGCATAAGCTCGTTTCTTGCTCATTGCTGTTGATGATCTTTTAGAAAAACCTGTGCAGTATCTTTTATGGATTTGGAGGAATTAATAAATTGGTAGTTGAGGGCATGTATCAGTTTATCCGATGAATAAAAATATTTTGCATTGGCTGTCCTGGCCGTTTCCTTCGTGATGAGGGGCGCTTTGCGGGTGATAAGGAATTTCAGTTTTTCGATCCGCCAGGCCAGTTCTGTGATAAAGGGATTTACTTTGATGAAAGGCGGCTTTTTCCCCAGGTTGAGGGCGATCTCCTTAAACAGTTTTCGGTAACTGACACTTTCGGCATTTACAATGAAGCGTTCCCCATGGATATTGCTTTCCATCAGTTTGATCATAATCTGGGCTACGTCGCGCACATCCACCAGCCCATTGATGCCATTGCTGTAGAATTTCAGCCCTTCCCATACCTGTTCGAAAAGCTGGGCGCTGCCCTGGTCCCAGCGTCCGGGTCCAAGAATGACCGAAGGATTGATGATCACTGCCTTCAGGCCTTCGGCCGTACCTCTCCATACCTCCCTTTCCGCATTGTATTTGCTGATGGCATAAACTGAATTGTTGCGGGAAGTTTTCCACCCCACAGTTTCGTCAATGGCTTCCCCATCACTGGCGCGGCCCAGGGAAGCGATGCTGCTGACAAAACACAGCTTGTCAATATTTTTCTTCAGGCAGGCATTAACCAGGTTGCCTGTGCCCTGCACATTTACCCGTATCATCTGATCATGGTCGGCAGGATTGAAACTCACCATGGCCGCACAGTGATAAACCCGGTCGCCTTCCGAAATACTGTCTTCCAGACTAAAATAATCCAGCACATCCCCTTCCACCCATTCAATGTTTTTCAAAAGAGCGGCGGGGTTTTTATCATAGTGGGAAAAAATCCTTTCGAGCCTACCGGAATCACTACCCGATCTTTTTAAAGCCTTAATTTTATGTCCTTGCCTGCTGAGGTAATAAAGCAGGTGAGAACCTACAAGTCCAGTTCCTCCAGTTACATATATCATAGAAACAAAGATACGAAAAAGCCGCGGGTTGACTCCAAAATCCTATCTTTGCAAAAAATTTGTGAAAATGGATTTTATCGAAGAACTCAAATGGCGTGGTATGATCCACGACATGATGCCCGGGACGCAAGAACAACTCAAAAAAGAAATGACCGCCGGGTACATTGGCTTTGATCCGACAGCCGACTCACTGCATATCGGCAGCCTGGCCACCATCATGCTGCTGGTGCATTTTCAGCGGGCAGGCCACAAACCCGTGGTGCTGGTGGGCGGAGCAACCGGGATGGTTGGCGATCCCTCCGGCAAAACGGCTGAAAGACAATTGCTGGACGTGGATAACATAAACAAAAACCTGGAAGGACAGAAAAGGCAGCTGATGAATTTCCTGGATTTTGATTGCGGGGAAAGTTCAGCCATCGTGGTGAACAATTACGACTGGTTCAAAGGCTATGAGTTCCTGGATTTTATCCGCGATATCGGAAAACACATCACCGTAAATTATATGATGGCCAAGGATTCGGTGAAGAAAAGGCTGGAAGCCGGCCTGTCTTTTACCGAGTTCACCTACCAACTGGTACAGGGATATGATTTCCTGTGGCTTTACGAAAATGAGAACTGCAAATTGCAAATGGGCGGCTCCGACCAGTGGGGCAACATCACCACCGGTACCGAACTGATCCGCCGCAAAATTGGCGGAGAAGCCTTTGCCCTGACCACTCCCCTGCTTACCAAAGCTGATGGCGGCAAATTCGGCAAAACCGAAGGCGGGAATATTTGGCTGGATCCCGAAAGGACCTCCCCTTATGCCTTTTACCAGTTCTGGCTGAACACCTCTGATGAGGATGCCGAAAAGTACATCAAAGTATTTACCCTTTATACAAAAGAGGAGATCGAAGCGATCATCAATAAACACCGGGAAGAGCCCCACAGAAGGGAACTGCAGAAAGCCCTGGCAAAAGAGATCACCCTACGCGTACATTTTGAGGAAGAGTATAATACAGCAGTAGAAGCATCACAAATACTTTTTGGCAAGGGCACAACCGAAATGTTGCGCAAACTGGATGAGAAAACACTGCTCTCAGTCTTTGAGGGCGTTCCGCAGTTTGAGATTGACAAAGAGGTGGTGAGTGCAAACACGGGAGTCATCGATTTCCTGGCTGAAAAGACAAACATCTTTACATCCAAAGGGGAAGCCCGTCGCATGCTCAAAGACAATGGTGTGGCCATTAACAAGGAAAAAGTTAAAGACAGTTACGAGATATCTGAAAAAGACCTGTTGAATGCTAAATACATCCTGGTACAGAAAGGAAAGAAGAATTATTTTCTGGTGAAAGTGATTTAATCAGCGTTTCACCTTTTAGGTTTATGAATTTTCCGGGTTTGGAGCCGGCTCCCTCTTCCTTCAACACACCATCTGCAAGCAACCATTCCGCATTTTTCCATGTCTTTTATTTACTGAAAAGAGCAATTTTTAAATAGAGTGACTAAGATTTTTTTTGATACATTTGGAGCATAAAAAAACGGGGCTTTCTGGTTCCTGGTTGCAGAGTGAATATTTAAGATGATCAAAATGAAAAAGTTATTACTTCTTGGCATTGCTTTGTTTTTATTTTCATTGATGAGTTTTGCTGATGGCTGGCGGAAAAATGAAATGCAGGTTAAAGTTCAGCTTCATTCGCAAAAAGAATCGCAACAACTATATGACCTCAGGCTCAATGGCGATTTCTTTGGCCAATATGCCATCCTTTACCTCAGCCCCCGTGAACTGGAAAAAGTCAGTTCCCTGGGTTTTGAATACGATATAGAGATTGAAGATTTGAATGCCCATTATCGCAACTTCTGGGCCAGCCGCGATGATTATACCTCCTACCAGGAGATCATCGGCATCATGGACAGCCTGGTCACGGCTTTTCCGGATATTTGTTCCAAAACCGTTTTTGGCACCTCTTTGGGTGGCCGCGAACTCTCCGCTCTCAAGATCAGCGACAATGTGGAATTGGACGAACCCGAAGCAGAAGTGATGTTCGACGGCGGCATCCACGGGGATGAGATCGGGGGACCGGAAAACCTCATCCGCTTTGCACGCCACCTCTGTTATGAATACGATAATGATACTTACATCACCAACCTCATCAACGACCGCGAGATCTGGCTATATGTTATGGTAAATCCCGATGGCCGGGAAAATATGTCGAGGTACAACAATAATGGTGTGGACCTCAACCGCGACTGGGGCTATATGTGGGATGAATGGGGCAACAGCCCGGGAGCTTTTTCCCAGGTGGAAACCAAAGCCCTCCGGGAGTGCATGTACAACAATCAGTTTGTGATCCATACCTCCTATCACAGCGGAACCGAATACATTTCCTATCCCTGGAGCTATCGCGCCGATGGCTGCCCCGATGAATCACACATCGATTACCTGGCAAGTGTTTATTCTTCCGAATCGGGATATCCCAACCTGGAATACGGGCAGGGAAATACCGGCATGTACGCCATCAATGGCAGTACCAAGGATTCAAATTACGGGATCATGGGCTCTGTGACCTGGTCAATGGAAATTTCATACAACAAGCAACCGCCTGCCTCCCAGATCATGATGTATTACAATTACAACAAACCCAGCATGTTGTCCATGATTGAATATGCCGGTTACGGGATCAAAGGGAACATCACAGATGCCCTTACCGGCGATCCCATTGCTGCTTCTGTTTTTGTAGATGATTATTTCCCCTGCTATACCGATCCAGAAGTCGGAGATTACCACAAATATGTTGGCCCCGGAACCTACGATATTACCGTAAAAGCCAATGGATACATCGACAGGACGATCTACAATGTCACAGTGGATGACTACACCAGCCTGACCATCAAGAATATTCTCATGAATTCGGATACCACCTCCTATGCTTACCGGTTCTCATGCAGCCAGATCCCGAACAACAACGAAGCGGACGAGGGCAATACCCCGGCTGTGATCGGGCCACCGGATGAGGTGAACTACTCCATCGGGAAGAACGGCTGGGTGGTGATCGATCTGCTGGATCCCGTGATCAACGGCCCCGGTGATGACCTCATCATTTATGAAGGCGATGACAGCCCGGAAGGCTATACCTGTTTTGCCGCTCTGACCATGGACGGCCCCTGGCACGAACTGGGAGATGGAAACGGCACAACATATTTTGACCTTTCCACAGCCATCATCAACAATGCCCGTTACATCAGGATTGAAGATGATGGCGATGGTTCCGCCTATGCCGACAATGCCGGTTTCGATCTGGATGCCATAGAAATTATCCGCCACCCCACAGGCGTATACCTGGCCCTGGCCGGCAGTTCGGTGGTGGATACCCTGGAGGGAAACGGCAATTCTAAGCTGGATCCGGGTGAGACCTCCGACCTGGTCTTCCAGATTGAAAACACCGGGCAAAACACCGCACAATATGTCACCGGCACGCTTGATGCAGATCCCATGTATGTTACTGTAAATGAAGGAGAGGCGGTTTTCGGCAACATCAGTTCAGGAGATACTGCTTCCGGCACTTTCAATGTAACAATCGGCAGCAACGCCCCCATCGGGCATACCCTGATATTTAACCTGCATCTGAGTTCCAACAATGGCAATTATACCGATGTTATCCAGATACCTTTCGAAGTGGGCCAGATCCCCATCGTGATCGTGGATCTGGATGGGAACCAGAACTCGGGCAGCGTGATCGAGAAAACTTTTCAGGATATGGATGTGCTCTGTGAATATACCGAAGCCATCCCGGATGACCTGAACCTTTACGACAAAGTTTTTCTTTGCCTTGGCACCTATAGCGACAACCACAGCCTTTCGGAAGCGGAAGGCCAGCAACTGGCCGCTTATCTCGACAATGGAGGCAGGCTATACATGGAAGGCGGAGACACCTGGTTTTATGATGATCCGACAGCGGTACACTCCTATTTCAATATAGAAGGTATTGATGATGGCGAAGATGACCTTTCAGAAATTGAAGGCGCTCCCGGGATGTTCACCGATGGTATGAGTTTCGTCTTTAGCGGCGACAAGGAATATGTGGACCATATCGCCCCGCTCAACGATGCCGCGATCATCTTCTCAAACATCAGCCCGGCATATCACACAGCCGTTGCATACGAAAATGACACTTACCGGACCATCGGAAGTTCAAGCGAGTTCGGGGGCCTGATCGATGGAGAGATCCCTTCAAGCAAGGAAATCCTCCTGCAAACCTATCTGGATTTCTTTGATGGGATCTACACGGGCATCGGGTATGAAAAACATGCATCCTCAGATCTAAGGGCAAGGCCCAACCCCTTCACCACGCAAATTGAACTGGCATTCTTTCTTGAGATGGCTTCTGAAACCAAACTGGAAATCTTCGACATACAGGGAAGAAAACTCAAAACACTTTTGGATGATTACCTGCCAGGGGGTATGCATCAATACATTTGGAATGAAGGCAATACAAAGCCCGGCATTTACATCTTCCGCTTAACAAGCAGTAAATCTGCGGAAACGATCAGGGTATTGAAAATTAATGACTGATGCACAAAACAGTTTTTCTGTTGGTATTTTTGCTTTTTTGTTCAGCTGGCGAAAGCTTTGCGCAGGGATGGCGTGAAGGAGAGATGGAAATACGGGTTGAACTGAAATCACCTGCCGAAGCCAGCCTTTTACAGGCCCTCAAGTTAAACGGGGATATCTACCCCGGGCATGCCCTGCTTTATGTGCTTCCTTCAGAACTTAAAAGAATCGAAAAAACCGGATTGGAATACAGCATTCAGAAAGAAAACCTGAATGCCTGGTACCAGGGTTTCTGGCAAACAACAACGTCCTATCATTCCTACCAGGAGATCATCGATCTGATGGACAGCCTGAGCAATGCTTTTCCTGCTTTTTGCCGGAAATATGTGGTAGGACAAACTGTTGAGGGCCGCGAAATATCTTATTTGAAGATCAGCGACAATGTGTCGCAGGATGAATACGAACCTGAAGTCCTTTTTGACGGTGGAATCCATGGCGACGAGATCGGCGGGTCCGAAAACTGCATCCGTTTTGCCCGCATGCTTTGCCTCGAATACGGCAGCGATCCCGATATTACCTACCTGGTCGACAACCGGGAGATCATAATCTATCCCATGGTCAATCCCGACGGGCGGGAAAACATGACCCGCTACAATGCCAACGGGGTGGACCTGAACCGCGACTTTGGTTATATGTGGGATGCCTGGGGAAACAGCCCGGCTGCTTTCAGCCAGGTGGAATCCAAAAAACTCAGGAATATGTATCTGAATCATCAGTTCTCCTTGAACCTGAGCATACATAGTGGTGTGGAAATATTCATTTTCCCCTGGTTTTACAGGCAAAGCCAGTGCCCCGACCACGATGCCATGTATTACCTGGCGAATGAATACGCAAATTCCTCGGCTTATGCAAACCTGCAATTCGGCCCGGGAGCCTCTACCCTCTATGAGGTGAACGGATCCTCCACCGAAACAGCTTACGGGGATATGGGTACTTATGGCATGGTCATCGAGATCTCGGAAGATAAACAACCTCCGCCAGGCCAGATCATGTATTACTATAACCTCAACGAAGCCAGCATGATCGAACTGATCGAAAATGCCGGTTACGGCCTGAAAGGGAAAATTACCAATGCCTTCGGACAAGCTGTTCCGGCCAGTGTCAGGATCAGCAACCAACTGCCCATTTATACCGATCCGGTGCTTGGAGATTATCATAAATTCCTTGTGCCCGGCACCTACTCCCTCCAGGTGAAAGCCAATGGCTACAAAGATACCACCATCAACAATGTTGTCATTTCCGATCATACCAGTTCTGTTATACAGGATATCAGCCTGCAAACGGATTCAGGCCAGTATGTTTACCGTATCATCGCTTGCCAGGTCCCGAACAATAGCTTTGCCGACGAGGGTGCAAGCTGGGAAGCCATCGGCAGGCCCGACAGCATCAATTATTCCATCGGCCGGAATGGCTGGGTGATACTGGATGTGTTAACGCCCATCATCAATGGAGAAGGAAAGGACTTTACCGTTTACGAAGGCGACGACACACCCGAATCCTATAGCTGTTATGTTTCATTCGGAATGGATGGCCCGTGGTTTGAACTGGGGGAAGCTACCGGAACCACCGACTTCGATCTCTCAGATGTGATCATCAACTCCGCACGATATATTAAGCTGGTGGACGACGGCGACGGGACCTTCGGGGCAAATGCAGGATTCGACCTGGATGCAGTACAGGTAGTCCAACATTCACCCGGCATATTCCTGGCCCTGTCGGAATACACGGTATGGGATACCGCTAACGGCAACGGGAACCATCACATCGAACCAGGCGAAACCGTCGATCTGCTGGTGGGGCTGCAAAATACCGGGGATAACACAGCGCAAAATGTTCAGGGAGTAATTGATGCCGATCCGATTTATACCACCATCAATACCGGCAGTGCTAATTTTGGAAATATCCCGGCCAACGATACCGCTTTCGGATTATTCAATATCAGCCTGAGCGAATCCACACCCCACGGACATCAACTGCTCATAACACTGGATATTACTGCCAACAACGGCACCTATCAGAATTCTTACGATATGCATTTCACCGTTGGAAAAACCCCTGTGCTGATCATCGACCTTGATAAAAATTTCAGCTCCGGGCCGGTGATCGCCGAAAGCTGTGAAGAGCTCGGCGTCATCTACGAATACCGCAAGGCTTTCCCCAATGATTTCAGTTTTTACCAAAGTGTTTTCCTGTGCCTCGGAATTTTTGAAGAAAATCATGTTCTCAGCCAGACAGAAGGCCAGAAACTGGCAGAATTTCTCGATAACAAAGGAGACCTTTATATGGAAGGTGGGGATACCTGGTTTTATGATGCAGCTACACCAGTCCATCCTTATTTTAATATCGAAGGATTGTCGGACGGAAACGGCGATCTGGGAATACTGTTCGGTATGCCTGGATTTATCACCGATGGAATGGAGTTTGAATATACCGGAGAAAACAATTTTATCGACCGCATCAAACCCATTGATTATGCCGTAAAATTATTTGATAATGTGAGTCCCGGGTACACCTGTGCAATAGCCAATGAAGGAGGCACTTACCAGACTGTGGGAGCTTCTTTCGAATTCGGCGGACTGGTCGATACCATACCGCCATCTACAAAAGCCGAACTGCTGCAAAGACATACTCGAACTTCTTCAATGGCGTATACACCGGGATCAAACCTCGCAAATCAAAACAGCCATAAATTCCAATACAATTTGTTTCCAAATCCTTGTAAGAAAGAATTTTATATTACCTTTGGCCCTGAAATAGATGAACATATATCAATTAGTGTATATAATTTGACCGGCCAGATCATTTACGCAAAAAAAGAAATGAATATCCTGGACGGGATGATTCGTATCAGTTTCGATGATATATTTGCGGGAAGAAAATCGAATTCAGCAGCCATTTATTATGTAAAAATTAAATCAAGCAATCATACAATTACCAGGAAACTAATAAAAGTAAACTAACAAGAAAAATTATGAAATTATTTAAGATTTACACATTGACTACCCTATTACTCATCAGCTTTTCAATAAGTGCCCTGAGCCAGCAATATTCCTATTCCGACAGTTGGTCAAAACAGGGATTCACCTTAAGCACCGCTGACAGAGGAAGTGTTAAAGTTAATTTTTCCGTTGAAGCATTCAGCCTGGATCCTATCCGGGTTGATCGCGAACAAATGCTGACTGTTAACATGCCCGGTGGCCTGCTGCCCAATGATGAAGGTATGCCGAACCTGCCCGGTAACGGAAGATATATTGCCATTCCCGAAGGTGCTACAGCCAAAGTGAATATTCTGAATTCCAGGGTGGAACTGATCAGAGACGTTAACATCCTACCGGCACCCAGGATCCCCTGGGATACCGAGAAAGGAGAGCTTTCTTATGCAAAAAATAACCAGGTGTACAGCACCGATGCCTTTTATCCTGAAGAACCCGTGCAGATCTCTGGAACAACCGAGATCAGGGGCGTTGATGTTGTGATGCTGGGTGTTACCCCTTTTCAGTACAATCCGGTGACCAAAGAACTCAAAATATACCGCGACCTGGAGATCGAAGTGACTTTTGAAGGAGGAAGCGATGAATTTGGTGAGGAAAGGCTCAGAAGCCGCTGGTTTGACCCAATACTGCAGGATGCCCTGCTGAACCACAGCACTCTTCCCGAAATCGACTATGCAGCCAGAACCAAAGGAGCCAGCCGCGATGTGGGATGTGAATACCTGATCGTGGTACCCGACGATCCCATCTTCTCCCAATGGGCCGATTCCATCAAAGCATTCAGAACAAAACAGGGGATACAAACCGATATCATCACCCTGAATGAGATCGGTGGCAATTCTGCCAATGATTTGGAAGCCTATTTCGACAATGCTTATGATACATGGGATATACCACCAGCAGCTGTTCTTTTGCTTGGTGATTACGGAAGCAATGCCAACAACACCATCACCAGCCCCATCTGGGATTATTACTGTGTTTCCGATAACATCTACGCGGATGTGAATGGCAATGACATGCCCGATATTGTTTTTGCCAGGATGACGGCACAGAATGCCGACCAGCTTGAAGTAATGATCACCAAATTCCTGGACTACGAAAGGACTCCTCCTACAAATCCCGTTTTTTACGATAGCCCCATTACCGCACTGGGCTGGCAGACCGAACGCTGGTTCCAGATCTGTTCTGAGGTGATCGGCGGATATTTCAACAATGTACATGGAAAAAATACCGTCAGGATCAACGAGGTGTATGATGGAAATCCATCAACAGATCCATGGTCTACCGCGCCCAATACCGGCACGGTACTGAATTATTTCGGACCCAACGGTCTGGGATATATTCCGGCCACTCCCGGCGAACTGGGTAACTGGTCGGGGGGTAATGCCACGGATGTGAACAATGCCATCAATGCAGGATCTTTTATCCTGCAACACCGCGATCATGGCTATGAATACGGCTGGGGTGAACCTGATTACGACAACAACAATATCAATGGCCTGAACAATACCGACCTTACATTTATCATGTCGGTGAACTGCCTTACCGGAAAATACAACATCAGCGGGGAAAGCTTTGCAGAGAAATTCCATCGCTATACTTATAACGGCGAAAACTCGGGAGCCCTCGGACTGATCGCCGCTTCCGAAGTCTCCTACTCCTTTGTAAACGATACTTACATCTGGGGCGTTTACGACAATATGTGGACCGACTTCATGCCCGATTACGGTACCACCCCGGATTCCAGGGGCATCATGCCGGCTTTCGGAAATGCTGCAGGAAAATATTTCCTCCGTTCCTCCGGATGGCCTTACAATACAGGGAATAAAGAAGTTACCTACAACCTCTTCCATCATCACGGAGATGCCTTTATGGAACTGTATTCTGAAGTCCCGCAAAACCTCACCATTGCACACAATGATGTGATCCTGGGAGGCATGGATTCCTTTACGGTGACCGCAGATGATGACTCATTCATAGCACTGACCGTAAATGGAGAAATCATTGGAACGGCTGATGGTACCGGTGGACCGGTAGTAATCAGTATTGATCCGCAAACACCAGGCGACATAATGATCGTTACCATCACCAAAACCAATCATTACCGCTATGAAGCAGAAGTTCCCGTTATTTCACCACAGAGCCCCTATTGTATTTATGAAACCCACACTTTTAGTGATGAAAATGAAAACGGACAGATGGATTATGCAGAGTCTGTTTATTTTACGATCGATGTTAAAAACCATGGGCTGGAAGATGCCGAGAATGTTGAAGTAACCCTGAGTATTGATCCCGATGATTACATCACCATAACAGATGACTTTGAAGATTATGGCACCATATTGTCAGATCAAACCGTATCGGTTGAGAATGGTTTCATGATCGAAGTGGCATCTGATGTACAGGATCTTTACAAAGTAGTGTTCAATGTAATTGCAAGCAATGGTACCGAAACATGGAATTCCGGCTTTGTGGGTGAATTTCATGCTCCCGTACTGGCCATGGGCGAATTGCAGATCGACGACTCCAACGGTGACAACAACGGCCGCATCGATCCGGGTGAAACCGTGGAGATCAGCATCGATGTTGCCAATGGCGGTTCATCTTCAGCCTTTAACGTAATGGGCAACCTGGTTTGCAATGACGAATACATTGTGATCGATGCAGCCACAGCAAGCTATGGCGACCTTGAGCCTGACGCATCAGGTGCACAGATCTATACCGTAACAGCCCTGGAAACCACACCGGGCGGGTTCACGGCAAACTTCGATTTCGAAATGTCTGCAGATGAAGGCATCCTGGAAGCCGATACATTCTACCAGATCATCGGACAGTATTCAGCCCTCATCCTCGACCTGGATCCAAACAACAATTCAGGGCCGGATTTGCTGCAAGCCTTCAACAATACCGACCTGATCGCAGATTACATGACATCCTGGCCCACGGAAGACCTGATCATTTATAAATCCGTTTTCCTTTCACTCGGTGTTTATTACTCGGATTACAACCTTACGCCCCAGGAAGGACAGCGCCTGTATGATTACCTGATGGATGGCGGGAATCTTTACATGGAAGGTTTCACCACCTGGCAGGCAGAGCCCCAGACCCTGGTTCACAATATGTTCGGACAGGAAGTAATTGATGACAACTGGTATGAATTTGAAAATATCTATGGTGAGGATGGTACATTCACCGAAGGCATGAACTTCGGCTATGATCAGAACAATCCATACAATAAGTATTATTTTGAAGCCAGTGAAGCAGGTGCGGAAGTCATCCTGCGCAGCCAGGAAGAAGATTATGGATGTGCCGTAGCATTTGATGCAGGTGATTACAAAACCATCTCTGCCAATTTCATTTTCGGCAGCCTGAGCGATGTGACCTATCCTTCTGAAAAAAATGTGCTGATGCAACGCTATCTTGAATTCTTCGGTATTATGAATTCTACGGTTGGTGTGGAAGAAAATAATTCGGATGCTTCACAGTTACAGGTTTATCCCAACCCGGCCAGCGATGCTGTGGTATTCAGGATAAACAGCGAGATTAATACCAGCCTCAACCTGCAGGTTTTCAATATGAACGGACAGCTGGTAAATTCTCTGAACGGACTGGAGATCAAGGCCGGAACAAATGAGATACACTGGAATACAAAAGACCGCTCAGGCAAGCTTCTGGCTCCGGGACTGTATTTCTATCAAACAGAACTTAACAACAAAACCTTAAGCGGTAAATTTTCAATCGTTCAATAGTAAATCATATTAAATGAAAAAATCATATTATATAATTGCAGTTGCTGTTGCAGCCCTGGTGATCTTCAGTGTGAACTGGGCAACCAGTAACAAAGAGCTCAAACTGAAAGAAAAGTACAATGAGCTCGTAGATACCAGGATCGATAACAACGGCTACTGGAAAGAAATGGCCCGGCAGGGACTTGCCGAGCTGAACCCGGAAATGACACCGGCTCAGTCCATATACACCGGAAGCAGGATTGATGCAAATTCGGTGTTGACCCTTGACTCTCCTGATGTTCCGGTAACCACAGAAAATTCAACCCAGAGTGAGAATTCTGTTTTCGTCGATCCCAACCAGCCCCAGACGGTACTGAATTCAAACAACTCCACCCAGAACCCGGTGGGCAGCCTCTATGGTGCCAACGACTTTTATTCATTTGACGCAGGTGAAAACTGGGAAGGTGAAGTGCAGGGAGCCGGTGGTTTCAACTCGGGTGATCCCACCACGGCCATCAGCCTGAGTGGGCGCTGGTATGTAGGCTATATCGCCACAAGCGGCGGACAGGGAGTTTCTTACTCCGACGACCAGGGCGAGACCTGGACCAGCAAGCTGGTCGCTTCCGGCGGCAGCGGACTGCTTGACAAGAACCACCTCTGGATCGACAACAGCCCTTCCAGTGCTTATGAAGGAAACCTCTACGATGCATGGACCCCTTTTGGTTCTACCTTCGACAGTGAAATCGCCCTGGCCTATTCCAGCGACGATGGAGAAAGCTGGTCATCACCTGTAAACCTGAGCGCTGCAGTCAGTGCCGGAAGCCACAACCAGGGGGTTAACCTGAGTACAGGTCCCAATGGTGAAGCTTATGCAGTCTGGGCCATATACGACAGCTGGCCTTCGGACGAAAGTGCCATCGGCTTTGCCCGTTCCTACGACGGCGGAGAAAGCTGGGAAGACGGAACACGCATCATTGAAGATATCAGGGGGGTACGAACAACAGAAACTTCCAAGAACATGCGCGTGAACTCATTCCCGGTTGCCGCAGTGGATATCAGCAATGGACCCAACAGCGGGAATATTTATGTGGTCTGGGCCAATGTGGGCGTACCTGGCATAAATGCAGGCAGTGATATAGATGTATACATGATCAAATCTTCCGACGACGGAGATACCTGGTCGGAACCCACACGGGTGAACCAGGATCCCACCGGAATGGGTAAAGAGCATTACTTTCCCTGGATCACCTGCGACCCGGCAAACGGAGCCCTCAGTGTGGTCTTTTACGACGACCGCAATGTGAACAGCAACCAGTGCGAAGTATTCTGTGCCAATTCTTATGACGCAGGTCAAACCTGGGAAGATTTCAAGGTGAGCGATGTGGCTTTTACGCCCCAGCCCATTCCAAATTTGGCAGGCGGCTATTTTGGTGATTACCTGGGCATTACTGCCAATGGCGGCTGGGTATATCCCGTTTGGACCGACAACCGCAGCGGCACAGCCATGACCTATACTTCCCCATACCAGACCAATCCTTTGCCTGCTCCCTACGATCTTGAAGCCCTTGTTACTTTCGAATCGGGAGAAGCGGCCATGGACTGGGAATTTGATGGCGGAGAAGGTTTTGAACATTTCATCATTTACCTGGATGGAATTGAGGTCGCTACCATAAACGACCAGCAGTTTACACAGGCACTCCCCGATTATGGAATTTATCAGCTTGGGGTAACTGCGTTTTTTGGTGATGAAGGTGAATCCATCATGTCCTCAACTTCTGTACAATGGGGGGATGCCCACATTGCTGTTGACCCGATGGAGATCAACGAAACCCTGCTGCAAGGGGAAACTTCGACCCATTATATTACCATTGAGAATATCGGACAACTGGATCTTGAATTTAATATTTCGCCTTACATCCAGAGCGATAACAGGGAAATTCTGAACTATTGTGATGCAGGTTCAGCCACCTGGGATGATGAATATATCCAAAAAGTAGTGGTGGGTGATATCAACAATTCTTCAGGGAGTGTATCCGGTGGATACCAGGATTTTACTGATCTTTCCACCCTGATGAGTGCAGGCAGCACATACGAAATGGAAGTGACCAACGGCAGTACCCAATGGGCACAGGATGAATGCGGGATCTGGATCGACTGGAACCAGAACGAAGATTTTACAGATGACGAACCCATTACAGTAAACGGATCGCCCGGCGTTGGTCCTTATACGGCCAGCATTACTCCTCCTCCGGGTGCAATGGGCGGTGAGACCAGGATGCGCATCCGTATTACCTATAGTAAAACTCCCGAACCCTGTGGTATCGATAGTTATGGAGAGGTGGAAGATTATACCATCATGGTCAGTAACTGGCTGCAGATCGATCAGTACGGCGGTAACATCCCGGCAGGGGATAATATGATCATCGAAGTAACATTGGATGCCGGAGAACTGGACCTGGGCGATTATTATGCTGAACTGCAGATCACCAATAACGATCCCCTGCTGCCTGAGGTAGTCGTTCCAATCAATCTTACGGTATCGGATTATACCGTTATTGCCAATGCCATACCGGCAGAAATGTGCGATATGGGCGGAAATGTACAACTGAATGCCACACCCGTTGGAGGCTCAGGAGAATATACTTATTCCTGGACCTCCGATCCGGAAGGTTTTACTTCAACAGAACAAAACCCGGAATTTGGCCCGCTCAGCGAAACAACCACCTTCATGGTGGACAATGGATGATGGCAGCAATGTGGCCAGCGATGAAGTTACGGTAACGGTATATCCTTTACCGGAGGTCAGTCTGGGCGATGATGTGGTGATCTGTTCAGGAGAAGAACATACCTTCGATGCCGGGGCAGGTTTTGTTTCCTACCTCTGGCAGGATGGCTCCGACGGGCAAAGCTTCACCGCTGATGCAACAGGGATCTACTGGGTAGAAGTGACCAACGAAAACGATTGCTTCAAAAGGGATTCCGTAATGCTGACGGTAGCTGAATACCCCGTGGTCAACCTGGGTCCTGATACCACCATCTGTGCACATATGGAAATGATGCTGGATGCAGGGGCGGGAGAGAATTATTCCTACCTCTGGTCGGTGGAAGGCGCCACCAGCCAGGAGATCCTTGTGGATTCGGCCGGTACAGGGCTGGGAGAAACCATGATCTGGGTGGAAGTGAGCAATTACGGTATGTGTGCTTCATCCGACACCATCAACATCAGCTTTAAGGATTGCACCAGCATTGATGAATACCTGAGCAATGTGGACATCAGTGTTTACCCCAATCCAACAGCAGGTGAATTCAGCCTGAAACTCAATCCCAAAAAAGATATGCATCTGAACATCAGCATCATAAACCAACTGGGAGAAGTTGTTTACAGCAAAAAACAAATTCATTTGCGCGGGGAATATACCGAGAATATCAATCTCTCGGAATTTGCCAACGGACTCTATACCATTATCCTGGATAATGATGAATACCGCTGGACGAAACACTTGATATTGAAGTAACAATTCAATTATGCAAAGTACCTGACCAAAATGTGGTCAAATTCTTTTCGTCACATTGAGCGTAGTCGAAATGTTCTTTAATTAAGAGCGAAAAAGGCTTCGACTACGCTCAGCCTGACTAGAATTCAGACTTATTGGTTAGCCACTTTCATTTAGCCTCCCCTGCATTCAATTGGAATTAACACAATCATTTTGTAACTTTAAAAAACAAAATTAAACTTCAGAAAAATGAAAAAGTACATACTCATCTTTGTTGCCGTACTGGCACTTTCAGGAATTATCGGACTGGTCATCGGTGATGACGCCCGTACACTCCAGCAAAAGCAAACCGAGGTAACGCCCTGGGTCGACAATAACGGTTACTGGATCAAAATGGCGGAACTGGGCCTGGCAACGCTCAATCCCGATAATCGGGATTTAGAACCGGCAGTGTATACTGGTAGTGAACTCAAATCCAAACTGGTTGTTACCACCAATTCTCCGGATGTACCGGTTACCACTGAAAATTCAACACAGAGTGAAAACTCGGTATTTATCAACCCAAATGATAATCAGCATGTTTTAAATTCAAATAACTCCACGACAGATCCCGCCAATACACTTTACGGGTCGAATGATCTCTATACATTTGACGGAGGTGAAACCTGGGATGGTGAAATTCAGGGTGCCGGCGGCAATAATTCCGGCGATCCTACAACAGCCATCGATCACCTTGGCCGATGGTACGTCGGCTTTATCACAAATGCGAGCGGACAGGGCATCGCCTACTCGGATGATGAAGGAGAAACCTGGACCAGTGTGAATGTAGCCAACAATTATGGCGGATTCAACCTGCTGGACAAGAACCACATGTGGATCGACAACAGCCCCACAAGCCCTTACCAGGGAAATCTTTATAATGCATGGTCGCCCCTGAGCGGTACCGGAACCAATGTGGATGAAATAGAACTATGCTATTCCAATACAAGGGGAGAATCCTGGTCATCCCGCCAGGGGATCAGCCAGGCAGTGAATGCCGGCAACCACAACCAGGGGGTGAACCTCAGTACGGGCCCCAATGGTGAAGTTTATGCGGTCTGGACCATATACGACAACTGGCCCTCCGACGAGGATGCCATGGGTTTTGCAAAATCCTATGACGGAGGTGAAACCTGGGAACCGGCCATCAGGATCATCGAAAATATCAAAGGGATCAGAGATTTCGGTGTTTCGAAAAATATGCGGGTAAACTCCTTCCCGGTGATGGACTGTGACATCAGCAACGGACCCAACCGGTGGGATCTTTACGTGGTATGGTCGAACGTTGGTGAACCGGGTGTGAATACCGGACCCGATATCAGTGCATACATGATCAAATCTTCTGATGAAGGGGAAACCTGGTCGGATCCGATACGGGTGAACCAGGATGACTTTAACCAGGGCAATGAGCACTTTTTTCCCTGGATTGCCTGTGATCCCGTTACAGGAAGCCTGAGTGTAGTTTACTATGATGACAGGAATGTCGGCACGCAACAATGTGAGGCCTGGGTATCCAATTCTTTGGATGGGGGTGAAACCTGGGAAGATATGAAGGTGAGTGATGTAGCCTTTACCCCCAGCCCGATCCCCGGACTGGCTTCAGGTTACTTTGGAGACTATCTCGGCATCACGGCACGGGGAGGCTGGGTCTATCCCTGCTGGACCGACAACCGCAACAGTCCGGCTATGACTTATGTCTCACCCTACCAATTGATCCATGTCGTCGATCCCTATAACCTCCAGGCCGAACTGGATGAGGAAACAGGTGATGTAGAACTGACATGGCAAATGGAAAGTGGTGGCGTTGGCTTCGAGAAATATGATATTTACCGCAATGATGTGTATGAAGGATCTACTGCACTGATGACCTATACAGATCAATTGCCGGATTACGGATATTATTATTACAAAGTGGTGGCCGTTTTCCAGGGCGGACTGGAATCAAACCCTGCCACCGACAATGTTCAGTGGGGCAGCGCACAGATCGCAGCTAACCCCCTCCTGATCCAGGATACCCTGCTCAAAGGCAGCATGTCGACCGAAACTTTCTGGATTTACAATGTGGGAGAACTTGAGCTGTCTTACAATATCAATCTTTACAATACCGAGAATGATGGGGCGGACCTGGTTTACTGTCTGGCATCGGGTGGTTGCGGTGAATACATCAGCCGCGTGCAGGTGGGCGATATTGACAACAGCACAGATTGCGACAATTACTCAGATTATACGGATCAGTCCACAACCATGCGGGTAGGTGAATCCTATGAAATGACTGTTGAGAACGGCAACGGTAACTTTTTCGACCGCTGCGGTATCTGGATCGACTGGGACCAGGATGAAAGCTTTGCCGATGAAACGCCGATCAAAGTTTATGGCTCACCGGGATCGGGACCCTATACGGCAACGATCACCCCTCCGCCCAATGCCGTGGAAGGAAGCACACGCATGCGGGTCAGGATCAATTATACCTCCGCCTTATCACCCTGTGGAACCACACCCAAGGGTGAAGTTGAAGATTATACAATCAATGTGGAAAACTGGATCAATATGGATCCTGTTTCAGGCACCATTGCCTCCAGGGATTCCGTTGAGGTTTCCAGCACCATCGATGGAAGCAAGGTGGCTGCAGGAGAGTATTATTATAATATTGTGATCAATTCCAATGATCCCAATGATCCGGAATACACCATTGGCTATGAATTTCTTGTGATCCCCATGCTGGTAGAAGCCAGTGCTGATCCGGGTGCCGTTTGTCCGGGCGGATCCAGCCAGCTCAATGCTGTAGCTGTGGGAGGATCAGGAGAATACACCTATTCCTGGACCTCTGATCCGGAGGGTTTCACTTCCAGTGAACAAAACCCGGTATTTGAAAACATCATGCAAACCACCACATTCATTGTTGAAGTGGATGACGGAGAAAACCAGGTGATCGGGGAAACCGAAGTCGATGTTTATCCTGAACCGGAAGTAAACCTGGGTGAGGATGCCAGCATATGCCAGGGTGAAGAACATACTTTCTTTGCCGGAGGTGATTATGCCTCCTACTTGTGGAGTATGGGTAGCGAAGAAGCTGAAATTACCGTAAGCGAAAGTGGCGATTACTGGCTGGAAGTAAGCAATGAGTTTGGCTGTGTGAATTCCGATACGGTGAGCCTGTATGTAAATGAATTGCCGCAGGTGAACCTGGGACCCGACACCACCATCTGCGAAGATGAAAGCCTGGTGCTTGATGCGGGCAATCCCGATGCCGTATACTATTGGTCAACAGGAGCTACCACAGAGACCATCACAGTGGATACAAACAATTTTGATTTCGGATTTTACGAATTATGGGTGGAAGTCACCGACATGAACTCCTGCATGAATACGGATACTGTTGTGGTTGAGCTGAAAAACTGTTCTTTCGGAATGGATGAAATATTCAGTCAAACACAGATAGATGTTTATCCCAATCCCAGCGAAGGGATCTTTACCCTGAACATTCAATCACCTTCCAGTCAAAAGATCAGGATCAGCATTTTGAATGCTGCCGGGCAAAAAGTTTACAAATCCGGTAAGATCGCTGTGGATGGAAATTTCAAAAAGGAAATCCACCTGCAGGATCAGCAATCCGGCGTGTTCATGTTGATGATCGAAAAGGACGGAAACTATAAAATGGAAAAGATTGTGCTTAGATAACCTTGCTTTTCTTCCTGTAAAAATATACACAAAGCCTTGCGGAAATGATCTGCAGGGCTTTTTTTGATACGAAGTTCATACGTAGTTTAAACGAAAAATAACGTATAAACTACGTATCAACTACGGAGAAATGTATCAGGTATCCCATTGACGAAGTCGGGAATTGATTTTCGATTGTCGATTGTCGATTGTCGATTTGTCCTTTTGCAAAAGGGATACAGTAGCAACCATCAAGTGATTAATTGGTCCCAGGTGCGAAGCACCGGTAATCTTTGTTGCAACCAACCAGCGAAACCCCTGGCCCAAGGTGCGGAGCACCGGTAATCTTTGTTGCAACCAACCAGCGAAACCCCTGGCCCAAGGTGCGGAGCACCGGTAATCTTTGTTGCAACCAACCAGCAAAACCCTGGCCCAAGGTGCGGAGCACCGGTAATCTTTGTTGCAACCAATACGCGGATGCCAGATCCCAGGTGCGAAGCACCGGTAATCTTTGTTGCAACCAACCAGCAAAACCCCTGGCCCAAGGTGCGGAGCACCGGTAACCGTTGTTGCAACCAATGCGCGGATACCAGATCCCAGGTGCGAAGCACCGGTAATCTTTGTTGCAACCAATGCGCGGATACCAGATCCCAGGTGCGGAGCACCGGTAATCTTTGTTGCAACCAATGCGCGGATACCAGATCCAGGTGCGAGCCCGGTAATCTTTGTAGCAACCAACCAGCGAAACCCCTGGCCCAAGGTGCGGAGCACCGGTAATCTTTGTTGCAACCAATGCGCGGATGCCAGATCCCAGGTGTATAGCACCTCCAATCCCGAGCTTCCGCGAGCGCTAAAGCTGCTCAGCGGAGGCTCTGCCGAGGGGTCAGTTCGCTGACGCTCCTGCTGTTAGGTAAGTAGCTCAGGGATCCCTCGACAGGCTCGGGATCAGTTCGACTAGATTTTTTCAGTTCGCTGACGCTCCTGAAAAAATAGTCTCACTGATTTAAAATCGTTTCAAATAAGGCTGAAAAATATAAATTCTTGCATATTTAATTTAATCTTTTAGTAAATTGCACCCATGTTTTTAGTAATCAAATCTTTATCCTTATGAAAATCTCTACCTTAAAAAAGCATGCAATTCGAATATCTGCATTTTGCCTGATGCTGGCCCTGAGCAGTAATAATGCCTTTTCCCAGAAGATAAGTTATAAAGATAGCTGGGGAAAACAGGGTTTCTCTTTAAAAGAACAAAGAGGGGATGCTGTCAAAGTCAATTATTCCATCACCGATTTTTACATGAGCGAGATGGAACTGTATGGCGAGGCCATGATCAACCTCAACCTGCCCGGGCATTTTCTGCCCAATGATGCAGGGGCGCCCAACCTGCCGGGATCGGGAAAATACATAGCCATTCCTGATGGAGCTGAAGTGAAAGTAAAGATCCTGAACAGCCGCACAGAAACCTATCAGGACATTTCCATTGCACCTGCTTTTGCTATTCCCAAAGATGATGAAAATGAACCCCTTGATTATACAAAGGATGAAAAGATCTATACCCGCAATGCACTTTATCCTGCCAGTCCTGTTAAGCTGTCAGAGATTAAACAGATCCGCGGTGTGGATGCTGTGATCATGGGTGTTACCCCTTTCCAATACAACCCTGTGACGAAAGAACTCATTGTTTACCGTGACCTGGAAATTGAGCTGGAAATTAGCGGAGGCAATGGTACTTACGGAGAGGAAAGGCTGCGCAACCGCTACTGGGATCCAATCCTGCATGATATATTGCTGAATCCCCAGGTAATTCCGGATGTGGATTATTCAAAAAGAACCGGCAAGGCTTCGCGTGAACAGGGTTACGAATATGTGATCGTGGTGCCCGATGATGAAGACTTCATTTTCTGGGCCGACTCGCTGAAACGCTGGAGGATCAAACAGGGTATTTCCACGCTGGTAATTACCGTGGAGGAAATCGGTGGCAACAATTACAACACCATCGAAGACTGGGTGGATGATCTTTATGAAACATGGGATCCGGTGCCGGCAGCTATTCTGCTGGTCAGTGATTACGGAACTTCCGGAAACACCATTACTTCTCCGGTTTATGACTCCTATTGCATTTCAGATCATATTTATGCCGATGTAGACAACGACCACCAGGCCGACATCACTTTTTCCAGGATCACCGCCCGCAATGCCGACGAACTGGAAACCATGTTCGGAAAGATCTTCGAATATGAAACCAATCCCCCGACCAACCCTGATTTCTATGATCATCCCATCACCGCACTGGGCTGGCAGACCGAGCGCTGGTTCCAGATCTGCTCTGAAACGGTTGGCGGTTTTTTCCGGAAGTCCAGGGCAAAGATCCTGTCAGGATCAATGAGATATATTCGGGAACACCCGGAAACATCTGGTCCAGCAACCAGAACACACACATGGTTACGGACTATTTCGGACCCGACGGACTGGGATATTTACCGGAAACGCCCGGCGAACTGGGTAACTGGTCAGGCGGCAGCGCGCAAGACATCAACAACGCCATCAACAGCGGGGCATTCCTCCTGCAACACCGCGACCATGGTTACGAGGATGGTTGGGGAGAGCCGGATTACAATTCCGGAGATATTTCCGGCCTGGACAATGATGACCTGACTTTCGTATATTCCATCAACTGCCTTACCGGAAAATTCAATATTTCAGGGCAGTGCTTCGTAGAAGTATTTCACCGCTATCCCAAAGGTGCCCTGGGTTGTATAGCACCCACGGAAGTTTCCTACTCCTTTGTGAACGATACCTATGTATGGGGCAGCTACGACAACCTCTGGCCTGATTTCATGCCGGATTATGAAACACCCCCGGAACCAAGAGGACTTTATCCTTCCTTTGGCAATGTGGCCGGAAAATATTTCCTGGAGCAATCCAACTGGCCCTACAATACCTCCAACAAGGAAGTTACCTATTACCTTTTCCATCACCATGGGGGTTCCTTTTCTGAGCTTTACTCAGAAGTTCCACAAAATCTGACCGTACTGCATGATGGTATTTTGCTGGCAGGCCTGGATTATTTTTCCGTAACTGCCGATGAAGGCTCCCTGATCGCCCTTACCGTGGGTGAAGAGATCATCGGTGTGGCAGAAGGAACCGGCCAGAGCATCGACATCCCCATCACACCGCAATATCCGCCAACCTATGTTACCCTCACGGTCACCAAGACCAATCATTACCGCTATATGGAACAGATCCAGGTGATCCCGCCCAACGGACCTTATGTGGTGAAAGATGCCTTCACATTTGAAGATGAAAACGGCAATGGCCAGGTGGACAACGGAGAAGAGATTATCTTCACAGTGACCATGAAAAATGTTGGGAATGAAGATGCATCTGATGTGGATGTGACCATGTCCAGCGAAGATGCTTATGTAACAATTACTGACAACACGGAAAACTATGGTGATATCCCTTCACAGGATGCAGTGACTGTAGAAAACGCTTTCACGGCTGATTTTGCCAATGATATCCCCGATGGCCACATGGTAGTATTCAGCCTGACGGCTGATGATGGCAGCAACACCTGGAACAGCAGCATTTCCGTCACCGGGCATTCTCCATCCCTGGCTTATGTTGATTTTGTTCTGGATGATGCCAGTGGAAACGGCAACGGCCGGCTCGATCCCGGAGAAACAGCCCAGATCACCATAACAGTCGATAATGACGGATCGGCTCCGGCTTATGAAGTGAACGGCTCCATTGCCTCCACCGATGAGTACGTGGAGATTCTCAGCAATAATCAAACATTCGGTGAAATAGCACCCGAAGGAACGGCCCAGCAAACTTTCGAAATATATGCTTTGCCAACGACACCGACAGGTCATGAAGCTGAATTTACTTTTGATGCTGAAGCCGTTTCGGGTCATACAGCAGAAGGAAGTTTCTCCATTGTCATCGGACAGATCCCCATCCTGGTGCTTGACCTGGATCCCAATCAGAGTTCCGGATCCGATATGATCGATATCATCAACGATATCGGGATTACAGCCTCTTATGAAACATCGGCTATTTCCGACTATTTACAATATAACACAATATTTGTTTGCCTGGGTGTTTATTCCAGCAATCATGTATTGGCATCTGACGAAGGTGCGGCACTCCGGGAGTTTCTCCTTGCAGGTGGGAATCTTTATATGGAAGGTGCCGATACCTGGTATTACGACGACCCAACCAGCGTACATTCCTTTTTCAAGATCAATGGGATCTCTGATGGCTCAGGCGACCTGGGCGTTATCAAGGGGATCAATGGATCTTTCACCGATGGGCTCATTTTCAACTATGCCGGTGAAAATTCCTACATCGATCACATCGCCCCCCTGGGCGATGCATTCATGATCCTGGAAAACCAGTCGCCCAATTACGGAACCACCGTTGCCTATGATGGCGGAACTTACAAAACCATTGGTGCCTCTTTTGAATTCGGCGGACTGACTGATGGCAACAATACCAAAGAAGAACTTATGGATAAATACCTGCAGTTCTTCGGATTTACCGGACCACCGGAACAGCCCCCGGGACCTGTCGGTATCAGCACAGTTTGTGCCGGCGAAGAAAATGTTGAATACAGTACTGAAGGCGTTTCCAATGCAGACTATTATGTCTGGACCCTGGAACCCGAAGAAGCAGGCATGGTGTTCGGTAGCGGAAAAGTGATAAATATTCACTGGGATGCAACCTTTAGTGGTACTGCGGTAGTCAAAGTATGCGGTATGAATGGCATGGGAGCAGGACCCGAATCGGATGGCCTTGAAGTTTCCATAAGTGAAGCTCCAACGGCTCTTCTCACAGGAACACAGGATATCTGCCAGGGAGAAAGCGCCATGTTAAGTGTGGAACTTACCGGAACATCACCCTGGAACGTAAGGCTGGGTGACGGTAGCTGGGTAGAAGTGATTGATTCACCCTGGAATGAAATGGTAACACCGGAAATAAGTATGGAGTACACCATTGACAGTGTAAACGATGCTTCGGGTTGTTCCAATATTGGAGAGGGAGTTGCCATGGTGACGGTCAACGAGAATCCCGAATTCGTTCTTGGAAATGATACCAGCATCTGCATCAATTATGAGATCACCCTGGAAGCACCTCCGGGTTATGCTTCTTACCTATGGTCGGATAATACAACGGGCATGAGTATGACAATTGATTCGACAGGTGTAGGTTTGGGAGATAAAACCGTCAGCCTGACCGTAAGCGACGAGAATGCTTGTGAAGGAATTGCCTACTGCACCATTACCTTTACCGAATGTGCGGGGATTGCAGAGATTATACCCGGACTTGATGTTAATGTTTACCCTGTTCCAGCAAGAGATATGCTCCACATTGAGTTGACAAGTGATCAGTATAAAGAACTCAATATACAAATGACAGATGCTTATGGAAAGCTGATTTACCAAGAGAAAGGACTGGTAATTAATGATGTACTCAGGAAAAAGATCAGCCTTTCCAATTTTGAGAAAGGTGTCTATTTCTTGATTTTTGAAAATGAAAGTGGTATATTAAACAAGAAAATTATAGTGAATTAACCAAAATTTGATAATGATGAAAAAAATTACGATTCTATTTGTATTGATTTTCGGAATGAGTGCAATATTTGCACAACAGGTCCCGAGACAACAGGTAATCCTGGAAATTGCGACCGGTACCTGGTGTCCATACTGCCCCGGTGCTGCCATGGGCGCTGATGATCTGATCGCCAACGGCCACAATGTGGGAGTGGTGGAATATCACAATGGCGACCCATTTGCCAATGTAGCATCCAATTTCAGGAACAATTACTACAATGTCAGTGGTTACCCAACAGCACATTTCGATGGAGTGCTTGAGTATGTTGGCGGAAGTAATTCACAGACACTATACCCCCAATATCTTCCACTATTCCAGCAAAGGGCTGCCATCGACTCTGATTTTGAGATTGGTATCTTCGGCGAAAACGACGGAGATGACTATACCATTACCCTGGTGCTGGATGAAAAGAACCAGCAAAGTGCATCCAATCTGGTTGCACACCTTGTGCTGACCGAATCTGAAATTGCCTATTCATGGCAGGGCCAGACAGAGTTGAACTTTGTGGAACGCATCATGATTCCCGACCATTACGGGACGGATGTGGATTTCAGCAACACCAACAGGATCGTGCTTGAACTGGAATTCACCCTCGGCAACTGGGTGGAAGAACACTGCGAACTGGTAGCTTTCATCCAGAACGACAACACCAAGGAGATCCTGCAGGGCAACAAGAAAATGATTGAAAATTTAACGCCCTATGTAGATCCCCTGAGCTCTGATTTCTCCGTAAGTGATACAACCCCTTGCCCCGGTATACAGGTACAATTCTTCCAGGAAGCAACCGGTAATCCTTCCTCCTTCTACTGGGAATTCGAAGGTGGTGTTCCGGCTACTTCCAACGAAGAAAACCCAATGGTTTATTTTGAAACTCCCGGCGACTGGGATGTGGCTCTGATGGTTTCCACCGGCTTCGAAAGCCAGACTGCTACCAAAGAAGACTTCATGAACGTACAGGGGACTCCTGCCATTTTCGACCCGCTTGACGACCAGTGTTTACAGTACCCGGCTTTTGAACTGACCCAGGGAACTCCCGCTGGCGGTATTTATGAAGGACCCGGCGTGGAAGAGGGATGGTTCGACCCGGCCGTTGCCGGTGTGGGTACGCATTCCCTTTCTTATATTTATGACGACGGAACCTGTATTGATACCGCATTCCAGAGTGTATTCGTGGACATTTGCGAGGGCATTGCAGATTATTCAAGTGCGCAAATGAATGTTTACCCAAATCCCTCAGAAGGCAGCTTCCGCATCTCCATGAGCAATATGGGGGTTAAGGATGCCAGCATTGAAGTTTTCGATGCCATGGGTAAAATGGTATACACACTGAGTGGAATAGAACTCTCAGGCAATAAGGAACACCTGATCGATCTGAGTGATCAGATGGAAGGCATCTATTTTGTCAGACTGCAGGCAGGCGATCATAGCGTTTACAAGAAGCTTGTTCTTAAGCGGTAAAACAATTAAAGTATTATAACTAAATCAAGCCCGGAATAAGCTGATCCTGATCACTTTTTCCGGGCGTGATAATTCTTAACAGTTAAAGAGCTGTGTACGTTCTTCCTCGCATCTATTTAAAATAAATATAAATTAAGCACAATTATTGCAATTTCCCCTGGCAATATTTCAGTAATTTCTTAATATTCCGTAATTTAGCGAATTCATTAAGGAGTGAAATATCAACAAGTTAAATACCTAAAAATAATCAAGATGAAATTCAAATTTACACTACTGGCATCTTTAATGCTGATCATGTCAGGCATTATTGCCCAACAAACGACCTACACCGACAGCTGGGGCAAGCAAGGGATCTCCCTGCAAAAAGCCAGCAGCACAGATGTTAAGGTCAACTACTCAATTGAAGAATTTACTCTCGTGAACACAGAAGTCAGGGGAGAAATGATGAAAACCCCTCTCCTGCCAGGACAGCTCCTGCCCGGGGATGCCGGGGCGCCCAACCTTCCAGGCAACGGAAAATATATTGCAGTTCCAGAGGGAGCCACAGCAAAGCTGAACGTCAAATCATTCAGAAAAGAAACATTCAGTAATGTGGGGATCGCACCGGCTCCTGTAATTCCAAAGGATAACGACAATTCCCCGCTCACATTTGAAAAGGACATGAAGATTTATTCCTCGGATGCTTTTTATCCTGAAAATCCTTTTAAACTGTCAGAACCCATGCAGATCAGGGGTGTGGATGCCGTGATCCTGGGGGTTACGCCATTCCAGTACAATCCTGTTACCAAAGAACTGATTGTTTACCGCGACGTGGAGTTGGAAGTGATATTTGAAGGCGGAACAGGACAGTTCGGAGAAGAAAGGCTCAGAAGCCGTTCCTTCGACAAAATTGTTTACGATGCCTTCCTGAATGCCGTTTCCATTCCTCAGGTCAATTACGATCAGAAGATCCTGAACCAGCGGGCAGATGATGGTTGTGAATATCTCATCGTTTCACCCGACGGGGCAGACTTCCAGACCTGGGCCGATTCCATCCGGCGATTCAGAATAGAACAGGGCATTCTCACCGATGTGGTTACCATCTCAGAAATTGGTGGCAACAATGTGGTGACCCTCGAGAATTATTTCAACAATGCCTATAACAACTGGACCATCCCCCCCTCAGCCGTTTTATTGCTGGGTGATTATGGTTCCGATCCCAATACACAGGTCACCTCTCCCATCTATGATAACTATTGCGTTTCCGATAACATCTTTGCCGATGTTGACGGGGACCACATGCCCGATATGGTTTTTGCACGCATTACAGCAAGAAATGCAGATGAACTGGAGGTGATGATCACCAAGTTCCTCAATCATGAACGCACACCGCCCACAAATCCTGATTTTTATAATCACCCGATCACTGCACTTGGATGGCAGACAGAACGCTGGTTCCAGATCTGCTCCGAAACTGTTGGAGGATATTTCAAACATGTTCATGGAAAAGATCCTGTCAGGATCAATGAGATCTATTCCGGAAATCCTGGAAGTACCTGGTCAACTGCACAAAACACCAGTACTGTTGTTAATTATTTCGGTCCCAATGGATTGGGTTACATTCCTGGTTCTCCCAGTACTCTGGGTGGCTGGAGCGGCGGATCTGCTGCAGACATCAACAATGCCATCAACGATGGAGCCTTTATTCTTCAGCACAGGGATCACGGGGGTGAAACCGGCTGGGGTGAACCTGATTACTCCAATAGTGATATTGATGGCCTGGAAAACACTGACCTTACTTTCGTTTTCTCCATCAACTGCCTAACCGGTAAGTATAACTGGGGCAATGAATGCTTTACCGAAAAATTCCACCGTTACACTCACGATAGTGAAAATTCCGGTGCACTAGGCCTGATAGCTGCTTCTGAGGTATCCTATTCTTTTGTTAATGATACCTACGTCTGGGGTATGTTTGACAATATGTGGCCTGATTTCATGCCCGATTACGGTACCTGGTTTGATTCTGCACAAATGCGCCCCGCATTCGGAAATTCCGCAGGAAAATACTTTCTGCAACAGTCCAGCTGGCCGTATAATACAAATAACAAGGAGGTAACCTATAATCTGTTCCATCACCATGGTGGTGCATTCCTGACACTTTATTCAGAAGTGCCCCAGGATATTGAAATTTTACACGACGGTGTGATCCTGGAAGGACTTTCGCAAATCACAGTGCAGGCAACAGAAGGAGCTTTTATTGCACTTACTAAAGGTGACCAGATCATTGGTACGGGAACAGGCCAGGGTATCGGCACACCTGTAACCATCACCATCACTCCCCAACCCGAAGGAGCAAGTGTGACCATGACGCTTACCAAACCCAATTACTTCAGATACAAAGAAGTTCTCCCGGTAATTAGTGCCGATAATCCTTATTGCAAATATAATTCTCACAGGATCAACGACCCTGAAGGAAACAACAATCACGTAATTGATTTTGGTGAAACAATCAATACTTCCATTGTGATCAAGAATCTGGGGAACAATCCAACGCAGAATGCGGAAGTGAGCATGATAACCAATGACCCTTATGTGACCATGATTGATGACACTGAGTTTTATGGTACCATCCCGGCCAACGACACCATGTCTGTAAACGATGGTTTCAGATTTGAAGTAGCCGGTGATATACCTAATCAGCATATCATTGAGTTTGAAGTACTGGTTAGTGATGATACCGACGGATCCTGGAACAGCCTCTGCTACATGACCGCTGCAGCTCCTATGATCAGGATCGGGGAACTTACCGTAGACGATTCGGACGGAGGCAATGGCAACGGCAAACTGGATCCGGGAGAAACAGCACTGCTAAAGGTCAAAAATTACAATGACGGACACTGCCAGGCTACAAATTCAATAGCCACAATGTCTACTACTTGTAACTATGTCGACCTTATCAATACAGTAGATACTTTGGGTACACTCGGTTTCTTCGGTTCCAAAAACGCGGTTTTCGAGGTTTTTATTGATCCTGATGCACCTGATGGGTCCATCATTGTAAACCTGAATTATGAAGTTGTTTCCAATGATATTGTCGAAAATCAAATCTTCAAGGAAAAGATCGGGGCAATCATCGAAGACTGGGAAACCGGGAACTTTGAAAAATTCCCCTGGGAACATGACGGGGATGAGAACTGGCAAATACTGAACCAATATCCTTACCAAGGATTCTTCTCAGCCAAGACCCCGCCCCTGGCTCAGGGAGAAACCGCTGAACTGCTTATCGACTGGGAGGTTCTGTATGCCGATAGCATTCGTTTTGTTAGAAAGGTGTCATCCGATCAGAGCAATAAACTGCAGTTCTTTATCGGGAACAGCAAGAAAGCTGAATGGTCCGGTACAAACCAGGGTTGGCAGGATGAAGCTTTCTTTATCACTCCGGGCTGGAAAACTTTCAAATTTGTTTATAACAAAGTCAGCGGCACTGTCGCCGGAGGCGATTGTGCCTGGCTGGACAATATCGAATTGCCCTCAGTAATGACCCTTACAGCAAACGCCGGAATGGATGCTGTTTCCTGTATTGGTGAAGATTACCAGTGCAACGGCAATGCCACCGACTATGTAAGCCTTGTATGGAGCACCAGTGGCAGCGGAACTTTCAGTGATATCAACATCCTGGATCCACTTTATACTCCAAGTCAGGAAGATTTCGATAATGGATTCGTTGTACTTACCCTTACCGCAACAGATGATGAAGGGGATGTACAGGACGATGAAATGACACTGAACTTTATTGATGCGCCTGAAGCACCGGGAATGCCCAACGGACCGGATGAAGTCGATGCCTTTACCACAACTAGCTCAGAGTATTTCATTGATCCGGTTGAATACGCAAATACTTATTCCTGGGCTATTGATCCTGCTGAAGCCGGAAGCATCGAAGGCGAAGGACTTATGGGAACAGTAAGCTGGAATTCTGAATTCATGGGAACAGCCACCATCACAGCCAGGGGCATCAACGAATGCGGCGAAGGCGAATGGTCAGCCGGATTTGAAGTAAACGTTTACAATACCGTAGCCATTGATGAAAATATCAACGGATTGAATATCAATGTTTACCCGAATCCCAGCAAAGGTGTATTCAACATCAGCCTGCTTTCAGCAAAATCACAAATTCTTGATGTTACTATTTACAGCATCATCGGAAGTGTGGTATTCAAAATGGAAAATGTTGAAATCCAGGGTGAATTCAACAAAACACTTGATATGAACAAAAATCCCAAAGGACTCTATTTCCTTAACATCAAAGGAGAGGATATTGAGTTCAACCAGAAAATGATCCTACAGAAATAAATTCCTTGTAACATATTTTAAAGGCTGCCCTGTTACTTTCAGAGGGCAGCCTTTTTTAATCAGGCAATCACATTATTTATAAAGGATATAAATTCTTATGCCATCTGTCTCATTATATGCATCTTACAATATCTCATTAATCAATCGGGCATAATATGCTTAACTTTGCATGTCTAGCATTTAACAATTTGAAAATAAAGAGAATGAAGGCTAAATGTAAATTTGCGATCACCTTGCTTTTTTCCACCATGATGCTATTGAGCATCAGCGCAGAATCAAAGGAAATAAAAACAGGGAAAGCATCAGAAAACAATTTGGAAATCATCAGCAACACTTATGAAAACCTGCTCATATCCAATGAGATCAGCAATTTTCAACCTGAACAAATATTTCAACAATAAACAGGAATTTACAAGGATACAATTGCAGGCCTACACAAAAAATCAGGAATTTGGCACTCCTGAACTACCTGTTTTGAGAAAGCTTATCGAAATTCCATTCGGAGCTGTTCCAAAGCTCGAGATCATTCGCCAGGAATATATTGATTATTCCCTTTCCGAACTTGGATATACTGCTCCCATTTATCCTGCACAGCCACCACACAGCAAAAGCGAGGATGATCCACCTTTCGTTTACAATAAATCCTATTATGCGAATGAGGGCTTCGGTGATAAGTTGCTATGCAAGATTGAAAACCAGGGGATCATGAGGGGAAACAGGATCGCCAGAATAGATTTTGCCCCTTTCAAATACAATCCCGTATCCCAAACCTTGCGCGTTTACACCCTGCTGGAAATTAACATTCATTTCGAAGGTGCGGATATCAACAAGACCCTTGAAATGAAGCAAAAGAATGCAAATCCTTTCTTTTCAGGACTTAACCGCTTTCTCTTTAATTACAAACCGCTATCGCAAAGGGAAAATTTCATGCGATATCCCGTCAAATATGTCATTGTTTCCGATCCCATGTTTGAAAACCAGCTCCAGGCATTGGTAGAATGGAAAACGAAAAAAGGATTTACCGTAATAGAAGCATATACGGATGATCCGAATGTGGGGAATACAACCAACTCGATCAAGACATATCTTGAGGACCTCTACAACCAGGGAACAGCAGAAGATCCTGCTCCTTCATTTATTCTTTTTGTGGGTGATGTCCAGCAAATCCCTGCATGGGAAGATGGAAACGGGGAAACAGACAGGCTATATTGTGATTATACCGGGGATTTGTTACCTGAAGTATATTACGGCAGGATGTCGGCTCAAACCACAACGCAGCTTCAACCGCAGATTGATAAGACACTGCAGTACGAGCAGTACACCATGCCCAATCCCACCTACCTCGACACCGTTGTTATGGTAGCGGGCATGGATGGATCTCACGGAAATGACTGGGCAAATGGCCAGATCAACTACGGTACCATTAATTATTTCAACGAGGACCATGATATTTTTTCCAATACCTACCTCTATCCGACTTCAGGCAGTCAGAGTGCACAGATCATTCAAAATATCAGCGATGGGGTAACTTTCGGCAATTATACAGCCCATTGCAGTCCCAGCGGCTGGGCGGATCCCTCATTTACAATTTCAGATATCCCCGGCCTGCAAAACCAGGATCAATATGGGGTGCTGATCGGGAATTGTTGTTCATCAAGCGAGTTTGCACAAAATGAATGTTTCAGCGAAGCATTATTAAGGGCAGAAAACAAAGGGGCTGTCGGTTATATTGGCGGCTCCAACAGCACTTACTGGGATGAAGATTATTATTTCGGTGTAGGGGTAGGAGAAATTGCAGAAAACCCGCCTCCTTACGAAGAAACGGGCCTGGGAGCATACGACAGGGCATTCCATGATCATGGTGAGGAATTCGGGGAATGGTATGTCTCCGTGCATGAAATGATCTTTGCCGGTAACCTGGCCGTGATGGAAGGTTCACCTTCTTCATCCAATTACTACTGGGACATATACAATACCAGCGGAGATCCTTCCCTGATGGTTTACTTTTCGAATCCTCCGGCAACTACCGTGAGTCATGAACCTTTCCTGCCAATGAATACCACAAGCTTCGAGGTGAATACCCATCCCTATGCTTATGTCGCAATCTCAAATAATGGCGTCCTCCACGGTGCCGCTCTTGCGGATGCCAACGGGATGGCCATCGTGGAAATTATTCCCTTCACCGCTCCATGCGATGCAGATATTGTGGTTACCCGGCAGAATGGCCAGCCCTATATTGGAACAGTCCCGGTTGGCAATCCTGACGGACCCTATCTGATGATCAACAGCATGGTGATCAATGATTCACTGGGCAATAACAATCACAGGGCTGACTTCGGAGAAACGGTATTCCTGCATGTTGGTCTTGAAAACATAGGAAATTCTGATGCTGAAAACACCCGTGCAAGCATTTCCACGGATGATGAATATGTAACGCTTACAGATGATTACCAGGAATGGGGCACCATACCTGCCCAGTCAGTGGCCGTGGAAAACAATGCTTACCAGTTCAGCATCGATGATGTGGTCCCCGATCAGCATATTGTCACTTTCGAAATGTCGATCGAAGATGATTCTGATCAGCTCTGGGAAACTGAAATTGAGATTGTTCTGAATGCGCCTGTACTGAGCATCCGCAATATGATCATTGATGACGGTGAATTCGGCAACAACAACGGCAGGATGGATCCGGGTGAAACCGTTGATATCAAGATCAGGAACAAAAATCTTGGGCATTGCATCGCAAAAAACACCATTTCTAGCCTCGAAACCGACTGCCATTACATCAGCATGGATAATACCACAGATACCATTGGTGACCTGGGATTATTCGGTTCCGTATTCTCTGTTTTCAGGCTCAGTGTTGATCCGGAAACACCCAATGGGGCTATCATTGCCGAATTTAACTGCAGCCTGAGTTCAAGTCCTTTTGAAGAGGAAAAAAGCTTTTCAAAGAAAATCGGTCTGATCTATGAGGATTTCGAAAGCGGTGATTTCACGAAATTCAACTGGGAACAACTGGGAGATGAGCCCTGGATCATTACGGGTCAGTATCCATATGAAGGTTTTTTCAGTGCAGTTTCCGGCTCCTGTCAGCCACGGGCAGAATTCCGAATTGAAAATACAGCATGGAAGTCATGACAGCAGACAGTATTTCCTTTATCCGGAAGGTATCATCCGAAACAAATTATGATTTTCTCCGCTTCTACATTAATAACCAGCTAAAAGGAGAATGGTCTGGTAACAGTGATAGGCTGGCAGCAGGAAGTGTTTTACTGTCTCTTCGGGATGGAAAACATTCAAATGGGTATATGCCAAGGATGGAGGAGGCAGCAGCGGTGCAGATTGCGCATGGCTTGATTATATCATCTTCCCGCCCGAAATGTGCCTGACGGTTTATGCAGGCCCTAATCAAGAGGTATGCGAAGGGGATACTTATCAATGTCAGGGAGAAGCTACCGATTACGAAAGCCTCGAATGGTCTACAAGCGGCAGCGGCAGTTTTGATGATCCGTATATCCTTGATCCGGTTTATACCCCCAGTTCAGAAGACCTAAACAACGGGGAGGTAACACTCAGCCTTCTTGCAACTGATGAGGAAGGGAGCACAGCCGAAGATGAAACCACCATCATTTTCATTGAGTCACCTCTGGCCCCTGAGATGCCAGATGGACCCGAAGTAGTGGATATCAGTATCACCCCTACCTCAACCTACACAACCACAAACGTGCAGTGGGCTGAAGAATATGGCTGGATGATCCTGCCAGAGGAGGCAGGAACGATCGAAGGTTCAGGCACTTCATCCCTGCTTAGCTGGGATACCAACTTTTCAGGCCAGGCTGAGATCAGCGTGATGGCCATAAACCAATGTGGCAACAGCGACTGGTCTGAAACCAGGTATGTGACAGTGAATAATCCGCTGGGGATTTTGGATTTGAAGGCTGAATGCGAACTGAAGATCTATCCCAATCCTTTAGAACAGTACAGCAGGATTGAGTTGCAGATTCCGGCCAAATCATACATCCAATTAGATCTTTACAATTCCTCTGGCCAAAGGCTCATGAACTTAGCACCAGGAAAAATACTTGAAGCAGGTAAGTATCATTATGATATTCATGCCGATCAATTTGAAAAAGGGATTTATTTCCTTCAATTCAGATCGGATGATCAGGTTCAAACAAAAAAACTAATAATCATCAAATAACAAGACAATGATACGCTTTACTTTACTATTTACTATTTTAGCCTGCGTCCTTTCTGCGTCAGCGGATGAATGGATTTCAATCCAATCAGATAAGGCCGGCAAGGCAAACATTGAACTCATTTCCTCTGACATAAACCGTTCCGTCATCCAGTTTTCTTTCGACGGATTCATTCGGGAAAAAATAAATACAGGACAGGAAGAGGCTTATATCATCAAACTGCCAAATGCAACCCAGTTGCTCGAGAAAGGAGCACCGGACCTTCCGAAACTCACTGCCTCACTGGTCATTCCTGATCAGGCAGCCATGGAAGTCAGTGTGCTGGATTTTAAAGTCAAAGAATTCAAGAATATCCTGATCGCTCCTTCAAAAGGCAACCTGACAAGGGACATTGATCCTTCCACTGTTCCCTTCGAATACGGTCCGGCCTATGAGGTTAACCAGGATTTTCCGGGTGAAACATCTTATCTTCGGGATCCCTACATTTTACGGGATTTTCGGGGACAGACCTTGGTGGTACAGCCTTTCCAGTACAATCCACAAAGCAAGACCCTGAAAGTATATTATGACATTACTTTGGAAGTGAGCCGCACAGATGGCGAAGTGGTCAACCCGCTCATTAGAAATCATTCACTTGAGAAGGTGGATGTTGAGTTCAGCAAATTCTATAACAGGCATTTTATTAATGCCTCAGCAACTGCCTCCCGTTACGACCTGGTTGGAGAATACGGCAATATGCTAATCATCTCCCACGGCCCATTTATGAATGCCATGCAGCCTTATGTTGACTGGAGGATCAAAGCTGGCAGGCCTACCGAAATGGTGGATGTTTCCACCATTGGTGTCAATTCAGCGGCAATCAAAAATTATATCGAAGACTATTATAATGATAATGGCCTTACATTCGTGATCCTTGTTGGCGATGCTGCACAGGTTCCCAGTTCTTTCTCAAGCGGAGATTCTGATAATGATTATACCTATGTTGCAGGTAACGACCACTATCCGGACTTTTTCATCGGCCGTTTTTCTGCTGAGACCGAAGCTCACGTGATCACCCAGGTTGACCGGACGCTCGATTATGAGCAAAATCCTTATACGGATAACGATTGGAGTACGATCGGTACCGGGATCGCATCCGACCAGGGACCCGGTGATGATAATGAATATGATTACCAGCATATCCGTAACATCAACGACGACCTGATGAATTATACCTACACCTATTGCAATGAGTTGTTCGATGGAAGCCAGGGTGGCGAAGATGAGCCCGGAAACCCATCTCCCTCTGATGTTGCTGCGGATATCAACGTTGGAACCAGCATCATCAATTATACCGGACACGGAAGCACTAATGCATGGAGTACATCCGGATTTTCAAGTTCTGATGTCAACAATCTTACCAACAACGACATGCTACCTTTCATCTGGTCGGTAGCCTGTGTGAATGGTAATTTTGTACCAGGCAGTTGTTTTGCAGAAGCCTGGCTCAGAGCAGAGAACAATGGGGAGCCCGCTGGCGCCATCGCAACACTGATGTCGACCATCAACCAGAGCTGGGACCCGCCCATGTGCGGACAGGATGAAATGGCCGACCTGCTCGTTGAATCCTATTCAGATAAGATTGTACATACATTCGGTGCCCTCTCTATGCATGGTTGTATGCAAATGAACGATGAGTATGGCTCAGGAGGTGATGAAATGACCGATACCTGGACTGTTTTCGGAGATCCCTCCATTACAGTCAGGACTGCTGTAGCGCAGGAAATGAGCGTTTCCTATATGAATCCGGTCTTTCTTGGGATGGACGAACTGGTTGTTAACTGTGATGCTGAAGGCGGACTTGTTTGCCTTTCGAAGGATGGAGTTGTTATGGATACTGAATTCATCGAAAGCGGTTCTGCAACACTTGAATTCAATGCCCTGACTGACCTGGGCAACCTGGACATTGTGATCACCGCCTACAATTACATCCCCCATATTGGGGAAGTACAGGTTGTGCCCTCCAATACGCCCTACCTGGTGTATACATCCCATTCTGTGCAGGATACCACATACAGCGGCAACAATGTGATTGAACCCGGCGAAACTTTTTATCTAACTGTAAACCTGAACAATTTGGGTGGTGTGAATGCAGAGGATGTAGATGTGGACATTATCATGAATGACGAATACGCCAGCCTGATTGATTCAGCTGAATTTTACGGAGATATTGCAGCAGGTCAGACCTATGGCGCTCCACATGGATTCTGCTTTAGCGTTGCACGCAATACGCCCGATCAGCACATAATCGAATTTGACCTGACAGCCACTGACGGGGAAGGAGAAAGCTGGACGGATGATTTCACCGCCAGGGTCAATGCCCCGGTATTGAGAATTGGTGAATTAACGGTTGATGACAGCGAATTCGGAAACAACAACGGCCGCCTGGATGCAGGCGAAACCGCCGATCTCATTGTTTATAACTACAACGACGGCCACAGCATGGCCACAGGCGGTATTGCTTACCTGAATACAGAATGCCATTACCTGGATCTGCTGAACACAGTGGACACCCTGGGCACCATAGGATTATTCGGAACCACCAAAGCCACCTTCACGGTGGTTGTAGATGAGGAAGCCCCAACAGGATCCTGGATCGCAGAAATGGATTATGAAGTCGTTGCTGGCATGTACCAGGCAGAAAAAACATTCAGTACCAGGATTGGTTTGATCTACGATGATTTTGAAAGCGGTGATTTCACAAAGTTCAACTGGATGTTCGATGGCGACCTTCCCTGGGATATTACCACTCAGTATACTTATGAGGGATTTTATTCAGCCATAGCCGGAGATATCGAAGAAGGGCAGGAAACAGAGTTGAAAGTGAGCCTGGATATCATGATCGCCGACAGCATTTCCTTTATTAGAAAAGTCTCCTCAGAAACCAATGATAAATTGAAATTTTATATCGGCAATACCCTGAAAGGGGAATGGTCTGGCACCAACCAGAGCTGGCAGGAAGAAAAATTTCCGGTGAGCACGGGTGTAAAGACTTTCCGCTGGGTATATGTGAAGAACGGGAATACCAGCTCGGGCGCCGACGTAGGCTGGCTCGACTACGTGGTTTTTCCACCGATCATGTGTCTTACCTGTTATGCAGGTCCCGATAATAGCATTTGTGTTGGCGAAACCTACCAGTGCCAGGGAGATGCTACCGACTACCAGTCGGTTGAATGGACGACCAGCGGCAGTGGCAGCTTTGATGATAACACCATTCTGAATCCTTTGTATACACCAAGCCAGGAAGATTATGACAATGGTTTCGTGGAGCTGACGCTCACGGTATGGGATGACGAGGGCACCTCTGTTGACGATGTGAGCAGGCTTGAGTTCATCAACGAACCGGCCCAGGTATCCACACCACTTGGCCCCGATTATATTGATCTGAAAATAGTGACCTCCTCCGAATACAGCATTGATCCAGTGCAAGATGCTACAAGCTATGAATGGGAAGTCAGTCCGGAAGAAGCCGGAAGCTTTGTGAGCATGTCTACAACAGCTGTTATTCAGTGGAATCCTGATTTCCTCGGAAACGCTGAGATCCGTGCCAGGGCAAAGAATAGCTGCGGCACTGGCGAATGGTCAGAAGCCATTGAGGTGTTTGTGGATAATACTACCAATATTATCCATGCAGAGGCAGGGATACTTAAGGTTTATCCAAATCCGGCCAAACAGATGATTACCATTGAAACTGGAAAATCTGTGGATTCGAAGCTGGAGGTTGAGTTATTCAACGCTATTGGTGAAAGGCTTTACAAAGCTGAAATCGATGGAACAGGACTGAAAACTATTGACCTATCAAATTATGAGAAAGGGCTTTACTTCATCAGGATAAAGGGTGATGAATTTACAGAAACCGGTAAATTTATCAAACAATAAAAAGAAAGAGCTTGTCCAATAAGTCGTAAATTTGATTTCACGCAAAGCCACCAGGGCGCAATTTATTGAACCACAATACCATACTAATAGCGTCTTTACGTCTCTGCGTGAAATTAATAATCGTTTTTTAGTTCTTTATACTCTGCGCCTAACCTTCTCGAACCAGAGCACCATATTGATCTTGGCAGTGTAGAGAAGGTGGTACATTGAAGGAACCACTAGCAAGGTAAGGAAGGTAGCAAATCCCAATCCGAAAATAATGGTCCAGGAGATCGGGCCCCAGAAAGCCACATTATCGCCGCCAAAATAAATATTGGCATCAAAATTTGTCAGGAAGCCTTCAATATCAATGTTCAGGCCTGAGGCCAGCGGGAGCAGACCCAGGATGGTCGTGATGGCAGTAAGCAGTACAGGTCTCAGACGGGTCTTTCCGGCATCCACAACGCATTCGAGACTTTCCATTACCGGCAGCAGCTCATTCGGTTCCAGGCCCAGCTCTTTTCGCCTGCGGTTTTTCAGCAGGTCAATGTAATCAATCAGCACAATGGCATTGTTCACCACCACTCCGGCAAGCGAAATAATACCGATACCGGTCATGATAACCACGAAATCCATCCCGAAGGTGGCCAGGCCACCAAACACCCCGATGGTACTGAACAATACGCTGATCAGGATGATGAAAGGTTTGACCACGGAATTGAACTGGGTTACCAGGATGATCATGATCAGCGATACCGCGATCAGCATGGCCCGTTCGAGGAAAGCCATAGATTCTTCCTGTTCCTGTTGTTCTCCCGTAAATTTATAGTTGTAGCCTTCCGGGAAGTCGTAATCGGCAAGAATGGTTTCGATCTGGTTGTTGATCTCTTTCGGATTGTATCCTTCCAGCACATTCGAATAGATGGTAACCACCCGCTCCAGGTCGATCCTGTTTACGGCACCGTAAGTAGTACTGTATTCTATCCTGGCCACGGCAGAAATGGGTATTTGAATGATCTGACCTGTGGAAGCGCTTCTGAATGTAACTTTCTGATTCATCAATGCCGGAATATCATTCCGGTATTCTTCCTTTAGCCTGAGTTGGATGGGATATTCATCCTCGCCTACCTTATAATCCGAAATCTCTTTCCCAAACAGGGCAGTCCTGATTGTCATGGCCACCTGTGCGGTCGACAAACCAAATCGCCCAGCCATTTCCCGGTCGATGTGCACCAGCAATTCAGGCTTTCCTACATCCAGGTTCACTTTCAATCCTTCAATTCCCGGGATCCTCTCCTCGTCGATCAGAAGCATCAGCGTATCCGTAATAAAGATCAGCTTATCAAAATCCTTCCCGCTCACTTCAATATTAATGGGCCTTCCTGTCGGAGGACCATTCTGTTGTTTCTGAACTGAGAGCTCAACTCCCGGGTAAATTCCTACCAGCGAATCGCTGAGCTCTTTCAGGATATCGGAGGTGTTGATCCCGTTCCTGTTTTCGTAATCCACGAACCACACGGTGGTTAGGCCACGGTTGGGACCTCCGTTTCTTCCGTCAAATCCTTCCTGTTCACCCACGGCCCCTTTACCCACGATAGTCAGCACGGATTTCACGATATCCTCATAGGGTTCAAGTATCTTATAAGCCACGGTTTCCACCTCATGCATCACAGAATCCGTAACATCGATATCGGTTCCTATGGGTAATTCGGCCAGTATGTTGATATATTCAGGTTCCGTTGAAGGAAAGGTAATGATCTTGGGATTGCTGGAGAAATAGAACATAATCGTCAGTATGAGCAACAGGACAGTTATCAGCAACACATAGAGGGGGTTTCTCTTTTTGAGCAGTACACTCAGCACCCTGATATAAAAATCTTCCAGTTTTACCAGGAATACATTCTGAAACCAGCGGGCAGCACGGTCAAGGAAGAGAATATTTGCAAAGCCAAGTAAACCGAAAATCAGCAGGAGGCTGCCGACAATATTGATCCCGGCCAGGACGAAAATACCTGCAATTACGATCATGGATCCCGCAAGGATCACGGTCCTTTTCACATTGGGCCGGGATTCCTTGTCCGCGGTTTTAATGAAGGTGGAAGAAACCACCGGGATGATCACCAGGGCAACGAATAAGGAGGAAGTCAGCACGATGATCAGGGTGATCGGCAGATAACTCATGAACTCGCCCATCAGGCCTTCCCAGAATACCAGCGGAAAAAATGCCGCCAGTGTTGTGGCGGTGGAAGAAATGATGGGCCAGGCGATCTCACCCACCGCATTTTGTGCCGAATCCCATTTCGAATAGCCCCTGTCGAGGAAGCGGTAAATATTCTCAACCACCACAATGGCATTGTCAACGAGCATTCCCAGGGCCAGGATCATAGAAAATAACACGATCATGTTCACCTGAAACCCGGTAAGCCCCATCACCAGGAAAGAAATGAACATCGACATGGGGATGGCAATACCAACGAAAAGAGCGTTGCGGGTTCCCAGAAAGAAAAACAACACAAGTACAACAAAGATCACTCCCATCAGGATGCTGTTCTCCAGGTTGCTCAGCTGTTTTTTCACCATTTCCGACTGGTCGTTGGTAATGGTAATGTTCAGGTTATCCGGAAGGGAATTGGTTTCTTTGGCTTCATCCAGGATGGTAAAAACCTGCTCAGTGGCGGCCAACAGGTTCTCCCCGCTTTTCTTTACGATCTGCAGGGTTACCACCGGGTTCTTATTGAGACGGGCATAGGAATCCGTTTCTTCAAAACCGTATATCACATCGGCCACATCTTTAAGATAAACAATGTTGCCGTTTTCGTGTTTCACGATGATGTTCCGGATCTGGTTCATGTTCTCAAACTCCCCGATCACACGGACGGAACGTCTTGATCGGCCCAAATCCAGTTCCCCGCCAGAAATGGAAACATTCTCGGCAGAAATGGCATTTTCCAGGTCGTTGAAGCTCAACTGGAATTTGTCGAGCAGGTAAGGATCGGCATTGATCTTTACCTCCCGTTCATTCAAACCGGTAATCTCCACCTTGCTCACCTCATAGATCCCCTCCATTTCATCTTCGAGAAATTCGGCATATGATTTCAACTCATTGATGCTGTAGTCACCCGACAGGTTAATATTGATCACGGGAAATTCACTGAAGTCGATATCCGTCACCATGGGATCATCCAGCAAGTCGTCCGGCAGTTCGCTGGCTGCCTTGTCTACAGCATCCTTCACCTCCCGTTCTGCCACATCTATATCGGTTCCGGTGGTAAATTCAACAAAGATCACAGAAACATCCTGCTGGGAAAGAGAATTGATCTCCTTGATCCCGCGGATGGTCTCAATCTCTTTCTCCAGTGGCCTGGTCACCAGGTTTTCCATATCGGCCGGCGGGTTACCGGGATAGAGGGTCTGCACCATTATGGTGGGCATGTAAATTTCAGGAAATAATTCCTTGGGCAATGAGCGGTAGGAATAAATCCCGAATGCGATCAGTATCAGGGACAGGAGAAAAATGGTATTCTTGTTCTTCAGCGCAACGGTGGTAAGTTTAAACTCCCTTGTTATCTTTTCGCCTTTATTTTGTTTTTCCATCGGATACCCGTTTACTCAATTCAACAAATTATTTTATCACAATCTCAGAGCCATCAGAAACCTGGTTAAACCCGCTGATGATAACCTCATCACCAGTATTCAGACCCTTTTCGATGATAGTGATTTCGTTGTAAGACATTCCGGGTTCAACATATTTCTTAACTGCTTTCATCGCACCGTCTTTTTCCAGGCTTACATAAACATAATCACCTTTCAGGTCTTTCTTCACCACGATGGCCGGCACCACAATAGCGGAATCAGTTGCATAATCATTGATCATCACCTTAACCACCATATTGGGTTTGAACATTTTATTTTGGTTTTTGATCCTGAGTTCCATGTTAAAAGTTCTGTTGTCGGGTTCAATTACGTTGGCTATCCTGGAAACCGGTGTTTTGATGCTGATATCGGGATAGGTGGGAAATTTCAGCAATACATTATCTCCCACACTGACCTTGGGCAGGTAGGATTCGGCGATATCCACCTTAACGAGCATATTATCCAGGTTTACGATCTGCATCAACTGCATACCGGGCATGGACAATTCTCCTTCTTTCTTATAAATTTTATCAACGATTCCGTTGATCGGCGATTTCACCATGGCCATGGCCTTTTGAGCCTTCAGTGTCTCTAACCGGCCTTCCAGAGACTCAACCCGGTTTTTCGCCTCCAGGAACTGAACCTCCGAACCGATATTTTTTCCCAGAGTTCCTGCTGCTTCTTGAAGAGTGTGCGGGCAAGTTCAAGAGAAGTTTCCACCTCTTCGATGGAATTATTCGTTACGTTGGTGTTCAGTCTTGCCAGCAACTGGCCCTTGCTTACCTGCTCACCCTCTTCAACATAGACCTTCTCGATTTGAGCATTGATCTCCGGGCTTATGAATGCTTCCATTACCGGTTCAAGCACACCACTGGCTTCAAAATAATGATTGAAAGTCTCGGCCTGCAATTCTTTGACCTTTACCGGAACTTTGAATTTGTCATCCTCTCCATCGGTAAGCTTTTCCAGTTCATCTTCGAGTTCCGAAAGTTCCAGCTTAAGAGACTGTATTTCCTTTCTTTTTTTCCCTATTTCCTGCTTGATGGTTTCTGCATCTTTTTCGCTTCCGCAAGAAACCAGGAACACCATGATCAAAAAATAAATTGTCTTTTTCATTATCGCTTTATTAATTCATTTGTTAATAATTTTTTTCCAGATACTTAAGACCTTTTTCCGTTCCAATGCCCCGGATATGATACTGCAGGATCTCCATGCAGAAATCATGGGATATGATCTCGTCGCGGTCGAATAGGTCATTTTCAGCAATATTTTCCACCCTGAAAACGTGCAATCTTGCCATCAGTTCAGCGTTGACTTCTTTGCGGTATAAGCCCTGCCGCTGACCTTTTTCAATATTGCCTTTGAATGCATCGTAAATGTTCTTTCTTTTCACATTCCTGAATTCCCTGTGCAATTCGGGATAGTACTTCAGGAGATCATATTCCCTGGCAGGATTATGTTCTTTGAAAAGCTGTTTGATAAAGAGGTTCAGTTCGAAGAGCTCCTCAATGGCGTTTTTTTCCTCTGAAAAAATAGCCCTGAATTCGGTCAGTTTGTCTTCAATCCCGTTTTTCACAACTTTTTCCACCAGTTCATTTTTATCATTCACGAATTGGTAAAGGGTTTTTTTAGAGATCCCCAGGCAGGAAGCCACATCTTCCATGGTAACACTTTTGATTCCGTATTTGGCATAAAGCTCTTCGGTTTCTCTGATAATTCTTTTTTCTTTCTCGTTCATTTTATTTTCTTCTCCTTTTCCGGAAACTGTTAATTCACTTCTTCCAGGATATTCTCCAAATCCAGCTGGGATTTCAGCACTTCAAAAATTGAATTGATATATTCCGACTGGGCATTCAGGTATTGATTGTAGATCTGCTGCAAGTCGAGGCTTGAAGAAACACCCTGTTCATATTTTTCCTCTGTTTTCTCGTAAATCCTTTTGGCAATCTCAATGTTCTTACTTTTGTCCTCATAGGTGAGATAAGCAGTGCTAAAATTATCCCTGGCAGCCTGCACATTCATATCAAGGCCTTCCTGGATTTTTTTATCCAACTCCTGCATTTTCTGCAGTTCAAGCCTGGCCTGCTGTACTTTGGCCGAGCGGTTCCCGCTGCTGAATATGGGGATGTTAATTTCCACACCCCAGAGCGTTGTCGGGTACCATTTCCCATCCCTGTCGAAAAAATTGAACTCATCGCGCATGGCCTGTCCGCTGGCAGCAAAAAAGGCCGAAATATTGGGCAGGTAAGCCACCTGTTCCAGCCTGAGCTGGCTAAATGTAAGCTCTTTTTGTTTTTCAAGGATGCGGTAATCAATGTTGTTGTTATAATTGAAACCTTCGTTCAGTAAGGCCAGATAATCGATATCATTGAGCAGTTTATTCAAATCATCGGTCAGTCTGATGCTATCTTCCAGCGGGATACCCATATTGTATTTCAAGTTCAAATAGGCGAGTTCCTGCTGGTTCTTCAGGCTGTTGAGGTTTGTCTCCAGGTTGGATACCAGCAGGTCGAGTTGATCGGCATCTGTTTCTTCCAGGAAACCCGATTTATATATTTCCCGGGTGTCGTTGGCCATTTTTTGCAAGCTTTCCAGGTTCTGGTCCAGGATATCATAACTTTCCTCAGCAAGCAACACACTATAATAAGCACGGCTAACACTTTCCCTTACATCCAATTCGGTTTTGATATTATTCATCCGTTCCATTTCAAGGAAAGTCTTTGAGGCTTGCAAGCCAACAATATACTGCCCGCTGAAGATCAATTGTGAAGCACTGATCTCAACGGCTGCATTGTATTCCGTACCAAACTTGGCGGGAAAGAACTGAGTGGGTGGCTGGGGTTCTTCAGGCTGGAGGCCAAAAAAGTTTTCATTTACGGCAAATACGGTCGGGGTAATGAAATCGGGCAAAAGCGTGGTGGGGATATCAAAATAATTGGTGGTTGATATCTTACCATTGATCTGTGGAAGACCTGTGGCCAGCGTTTCCTTCACCCTTTTCTTTGCGATCAGCACATCGGTGTTGGCATTTTTCATATCATAATTATGCTCAATTGCGTAATCCTGTGCTTCCTGAATACTGAATTCCATTACCTCCTGGGCATTCATCAGACAAGTTGAAGCCATAAAAATCAGTACAATAATTCTTTTCATAAATTCCAATGCTTATAAATCCAGTTGTTGTTTTTCTCGTTCAATTCGTTCTTCGAAATACCTGACTCCTTCAGGTTTGGCCATCCCCCTGATCCAGCTCTCGAACATGAAGTTAAAGAGGGTCTGGAAAGAGAACTTGTCGGGCGGAAACAATTCTTCATTATGCAGGTCGTGTAATCTGCTGATATAAAGCCTTGCTGCCAGTTCCACGCTGAGGTCTTCGCGGTACATACCCTGGTTGATCCCTTTTTGCAGATTGATCTTGATCTTTTCGAAAATAAAATTGGTACGGTCATCAATGTGCTTCTGGTAAAGGGCAGGATAGTACTTTTTGAGTTCAAAGGTGATGCTCGGGTTTACGTCGGCAAAGTTTTTTGAAACCTCTTTACTCACGATCAATAAAATGTCGATTGCATTTACCCCTTCAAAATCATATTCCGTAAAGATCCTCTTAAAACCTTCCCTTTCATATTCCATGATCTTCTCCACCAGATCAGTTTTGTTTTTAACGTACTTGTAAAGTGTACTTCTGGAGATGCCCAGTTTCCGGCTGATATCATCCATTGACATACTTCTGATACCGTAGGTAAAGGAAACATCGCGGGCCTTCATCAAGATATTTTTCAGCTTATTATCCATAATTTGAGTTTTTATATAATCGACATTTTTGCGCAAAAGTAAACCATAAAAACGAAAGAAACAAAATATAATTAAAACGTTTCCATGTTAACAACTCCTAATAATGTTTGTTCATCTTTATTGAGTAGAAAGACAAATGAAAAGTAATAAAGTTACAATGAAAACGATTATTTTTTAAAACGTTCCAGGATTGAATTGTCGTCGAGTTCTTTTGAAAGGGATTCGATGGTATTCATGGGGACATCGAACAGATCAAGTATCATCAAACCATCGAGGCAATTACTGAACTTGGGATCAACATTGAATCCGATCAGTTCGGCATTGAGGTTGAGGTATTTTTTCAACAGCACCGGTGTTCGGAAACCGGGTTCGATATCCTGAACAAAGCGGTCGAATTTACCAATATCATTGCTGGTGTGCTTGATAAAAGTATTCATGTCGATGGCCCGGTCGATATGAACTTTAAAAGCCTTTCTCGGCCTGACCATTTCGGCATATTCATAATTGTAATAATTGGCACGCACAAAGGTCACCAGCAGGGATTTGGCAAAATCGCTGAAGGCATTGCTGATACTCACCGGGCCCATCAGGTAACGGTACTCGGGGTTCTTCAGCAGAAAATACAATATGCCTTTCCAGAGAAGGAAGAGGGAATAGGTTTTGCGCTGGTATTCCTTAACAATGAATGAACGCCCCAGCTCAATGGTTTCTCGCAATACCGGCAGGAACCCGGATTTCATTTTGAACAGGCTATCGACATAAAAGCCTTTTATTCCATACAGGGCCAGCACATCCTTTCCTTTTCCCACGCGGTATCCGCCAACGATCTTCTTCGCTTCATCGTCCCAGATAAAAAGCTGCTCGTAATACTCATCAAACTCATCGATATCAATGCTGTTATTGGTACCTTCACCCACATCGCGGTAAGTGAGTTCCCGCAAGCGACCGATCTCTTTCATGGTATTGGGAATGCTGGGAGAAGGCACACAGAAGACCATATTGTTTTGCAGCCTGAACAGCAGGTATTCATTTTTAATACGCTCGATCTCTTCTTCAATCCTTTTCTGAGGCACCGCTGCAATGATATCCTCCATCTGTATATTTGCGATTTCTTTCTTTTCCTTATTCTTTTCTTCAGATTTGATGGGGATGCTGAAAGCGTATGTTTTGGTTCTCAGAAAATTGCTGTATTCAACAATATCACTAAAACTTTCCTGGTCTTTTACCGGGATGGGATTACCAACACGAATCTTTACCTCCAGGCCCTGCTTGTTTATCAGTTCCGCTGGCAGGCGCACAGTCCTGAGCAAAGGATGCAGCATGCCAAGGGCATGAAATTTCCTGCTGTTCTGCCCGTGGAAATAAACCGGGATGATCGGAACTTCGGCCTTTTTAATAAATTTGATCACGCTATGCTGCCACTGCCGGTCGGTTACCCTTTTGCGGTCGAAGCGATAGGTTGAAACTTCCCCTGCGGGATAAATTCCCAGGGGGCTCCCCTGCGCAGATGATGGATAGCTTCCTTTAAACCGGAAAGACTTGATTTCACATCCTTATAGGATTCAAATGGATTCACGGCCAGGAAATAATTCTCGATGGGATCCAGTTTGGTCATCAGGAAATTTACCAGGATCTTATAATCCGGCCGGATGGGTGGCAGTAGTTTCATGAGCAGCAGGCCATCCACACCTCCGAAAGGGTGGTTGTGAATGGTGATGAAAGGTCCTTCTCTGGGGATCTTCTCCAGGTCGGCTTCATCTACCTGGCAGGAAAAGCCCAGGCTTTCTATGGATTGTTCCACAAACTCTGTGGCAGGCAAGCCTTCCAACCTGGCATATTCCTCGTTGATTCTGTCGAGCCTGGTAAGCTTCATCAGCCTCCTGGCTGCTGGTTCACCACCCAGGTATTTCAGGTAGCGGTTTGCGCTTAAAAAATCCTTTGGTGTTATCAGTTCCATATTTCCCGCCATCAAGAGGGAACAAATGTATTAAAATAAATGCAGAATTGTATTTAGGCATAGTAATTAGTAAAAGCTGGGATGGATTGATTATGAATCAGGGAGTTGCGGATTCCAATTTCCGGGGTTTCACCTCTGGAGGTGAAACCTCTAAGGTGAAACCTCGAAATTTCACATAAAGCATCCAATATCTCCAAAACGCCCACCTACCAAGTACTATATGGACTTTTGGATAAATTAGAATTAAAATATCTCGGGTCATCACTCACCTCTTCACCCACCCAGGGTGGCAAAGGAAATTCTTCATCAAAACGTCCCAGTTCGATCTCTGCAATATACAGCCCCTTATTCCTGCCCGTAAATTCATCCACCTCCCAGGTATGTCCTCTATAATCCAGCGTATACCTGTATTTCTCAACCAGGTACTTTTTTGCCAGATGATCCAGCATTTCCCTGGCATGCTGCAGCGGAATTTCATATTCATACTCCCTGCGCACGGATGACCTGCTTTTGCCTTTGATCGTCAGAAAAGCCTGATCCCCCGCGATCCGTATCCTGATGGTTCGGTTCTTTGCCCGGCTCAGGTAGGCCTGGCAAATAAATACTTTGCTGGCGTTCTTTTTAAAACGAACATCCCTGACCAGGAATTTTCTTTCAATTTCCTTCGGCATTTCTCTTATTTTTTAAAATCGAATACAGTCCCTTCATATTGTTTATCGGTAAACTAACTTTCACCCGGCTCGTGCGACGCTGGTGTATCATTGCCTCATTGCTGTTGGTCTTACCCAAATTTACAAAAAATGGGAAAACCCTCCGGCTTTCCCATTTATAATTCTGATCCATATTTATAAGGTCTGATCCGGAATCCGGAACAAATAAATTATTCCATCCCGGCTTTTGCTTTTTCAACATCTGCTTTTTCTGCGGGGCCAATTTTCTGCCTGGGTTTTTCTTTCACGATCATCATTTCATCGATCAGGTTTTTTGCACCGCCAAATTTATCGACGATGAACAACACATAGCGAATATCCACATTGATGGTCCGCTGCAGTCCGGGTTCGAAGGCAATGTCGCCGCTCATGGCTTCCCAGTTACCGTCGAAGGCAAGCCCGATGAGTTCTCCATTGCCATTGATCACAGGGCTTCCGGAGTTACCACCGGTGATATCGTGGTTGGTCAGAAAGCAAACTTTCATCACATCACCTTCACCATACGGGCCATAATCCTTTTCATGGTAAAGTTCTTTCAGCTTTTTGGGAACGATGAACTCCCATGTTGTGGGATCTTCTTTCTCAATCACACCTTCCAAAGTTGTGTAATAATTATAATGCACCGCATCGGCGGGATAATAATCATCCACGATTCCATAGGTGAGGCGCATGGTGAAATTCGCATCAGGGTAAAATTTCTTGTCCGGTTGCATTTCCATCAAACCGTCAATAAAAAGCCTTTTTCCCCGGTCGAGCAGGGTATTGGCCTCTGCTGTTTTCTTCCTGATTTCCCTGAAATTATCATAAAAGGCCATCATGGTTTCAAAGGCAGGGTCCTTTTCAATTTTCCTGACCTTAGGTTTTTCCAGGAATTCATTGACCCTGTCAAGGCTTGCGAAAATAGATTTTTCAAAAACCTCCCTGGCATAAGCATCGAAATCCGCATTGTACTTATTGGCAATATTTTTCAGCATTTCGGGTTGCTGCTCCAGGGGTACATTGTAAAAGAACATGTTCAGCATGGAAGCAAGCATATTCCGGTCAACTGTAGCACTGTAATCCTTGAAATGATCCTTTGCCGCATCTTGCAGTTTTTCGATCTGCTCCAGGATCTTGCTTTCTTCGGCATCTTTATTCTCAAGATCTTCCAGCAGGCTTCTGAACCTCAAACTGAAACCCAGGATCTCAGGCCCCCGGTAAATGCCTTCGATAAAAAAAAGGCTTAACATATCATATTCACGGATTGCCTGATAAGCTTTTTCTATATCCGGCAGGGCTTCTCCATATTTGGCCATCCTTTCGGGGCTTTCGTTCACCCATTCGGTAAATTTATTTTCCAGGGCAAGTTTCTTGTCATAAACTTTCAGCCTTTTCAAACCCTTTGTCTGGCCGATATAATATTTCCAGTAATTGGCAGTCCTGGCAAATTTTGATGCATATTGCAGGCGTACCACTGAATCTTTGTCCATTTCATTTTTCATGATGTCCAGCTTCCTGGCCCTGATATCTACGAAATTGGGATTGTATTCACTGATGGCCCGGTCAATTGCAAAGGAAGTCATGTAGCGATCCGTACCGCCCGGATATCCCATGATCATGGCAAAATCACCTTCTTCCACGCCTGAAATATTCACCGGCAGGAAATGTTTGGGTTTCAGCGGTACATTCTCTTCTGAATATTCTGCGGGTCCTCCTTCGGGCGACATGTACACGCGGAACATGGAGAAATCGCCGGTATGGCGGGGCCACATCCAGTTATCGGTATCAGCGCCGAATTTTCCGATGGCTTCCGGGGGTGCACCCACAAACCTGACATCCTTATAAACTTCATAGAAATACGTAAAATACTGGTTCCCTTCAAAGAAAGGCATTACCCTGACGGAATAGTCATTTCCTTCTTTGGCTGCTTGGGTGATTGTGGCAATGTTTTCCTTGATCTTTGCGGATCTTTCAACTTCCGTCATATCATCCGTAACACCTTCCAGTGCAGCTTCGGTAGCTGGTTCGATCTTTTTCAGGAAAGTTACCCTCAATCCGTCAATGGGTATCTCCTGGTCTTTACTTTTGGCCCAGAATCCATTTTTCAGGAGGTTGTTCTCCGGGCTGCTGATATCCTGAATCACACTGTATCCGCAGTGATGATTGGTGAGCAACAAACCTTGGGAGAGATGATCTCACCGGTGCAGCCACCACCAAAAATCACGATAGCATCTTTCAGGCTTGAATTGTTCACACTGTAAATTTCTTCGGGAGTGAGTTCCAGTCCCATTTGCTTCATTTCCATGTATACCAGTTCTTCTACCAGCATGGGGATCCACATCCCTTCATCCGCCTTTACAACCAAAGAAAATGAAAACAAAGCAATGAATAATGCAATAATGGTCTTTTTCATAACTTCTGCTTCGTGTTTATATTTAAATGAAGGAACAAATTTAGCAAAGAATTCATAACCGTCTTATTTAATGATGAATAGTGGATGAATTTTACTTTGTCATCTAACCAATGGTTGTTCCTGCCTAACAAATGGTCGTTGCGACAGGAGTAAAAACTTATGCTAAATGGATTCATTATTTTGTATGCTTCAATGGAGCAGTAACTGACGGTCGTCAGGAAGCTATAGGTCCAGGAGATCCTTCGACAGGCTCGGGATCCCAGACGGGCACGGAGTTCGACTTTGTTTTTTCGGTTCGCTTGCGCTCCTGCTGTTTTATTACAACCGGGATCCCTCGGCAAGTTCGGGTCAGTTCGACTTTTTTTCCAGTTCGCTTGCGCTCCTGGAAGACCTCGTTTTATTAGTATGACCCCTCGACACGCTCGGGGTCAGTTCGACTAAATTTTTCCAGTTCGCTTGCGCTCCTGGAAAAACAGTCTCACTGATTTATACGTATTCTTCTCCCTTCTTTGCTTTCACATCATTCACGATCTCGCGTAGTTTTTGTTCAGCTTTTTTGTGACATACCAGCAAGATGCCTTCTTCTTCCACCACGATATAATCATCCAAACCCTGCAGCACCACCAGTTTGTTTTCGGGTACATTTACGATGCAATTCTGTGTATCATAGGTCAGTACATTCTTACCCATGATCGCGTTCTCATTTTCACCTTTGGAGCGGATATCGTAAAGTGATCCCCAGGTTCCCAGGTCGGACCAGCCAAAATCAGAGGCCAGCACATATACATTTCCTTCCTCACCTTTGCTGGCTTCTTCCATCACACCATAGTCGATGGAAATGTTCTTGCAGACAGAATACGCTTTTTCGATAAAGTCAGCTTCCTCATCTGTATTGTACTTACCAATACCATCCCTGAAGATCACATTCACATCATACAGGTGTTTTTCAAATGCTTTCATGATGCTCTTCAGTGACCAGATGAATATCCCGGAGTTCCAGAGAAAATCACCGCTTGCGAGGAAAGATTCCGCAAGTTCCAGGTTGGGTTTTTCGGTAAAGGTTTTCACCTTTTTGATCCTTGCATCCTTATCATAGCTAATGTCATCATTGAACTGTATATAACCATAACCGGTATCAGGGCGGCTGGGGGTGATCCCGAGTGTCAGCAGCCAGTCGTTTTCATTGGCCGCTGACAAAGCGGAAAGGATGACATTCTCAAACTCCTGCTCTTTCAGGATGATATGATCCGATGGAGCTACCACAACCACGGCATCCGGGTTTTTGGCATGGATCTTATAATTGGCATACGCAATACAGGGAGCCGTATTCCTGCGGGCCGGTTCACAAACCACCTGTTCTTCAGCAATACCGGGCAATTGTTCCATCACCATTTCTTTGTAAATCCCATTTGTAACGATAAGGATGTTCTCCTTCAGGCAAACCTTTTCGAAACGCTCAAAAGTCTGCTGTATCAATGTTTTTCCTGTACCCAGTATATCGATGAATTGCTTGGGGTGAGAAGTTCGGCTCATGGGCCAGAACCTGGTGCCGATCCCGCCGGCCATGATCACACAATAACGGTTTTCCCTTTTACTCATAATCTGTCTTATACGGTTTGAAAGGCAAAGATAAGAAAATGAAACTTAGGGTAAAACCGGGGAATGGGGGCTGGAGGTTGGCGAAGCGAAATCCCGCAAATGAAGTGATACGGAGCTGGATTTTAGTCAATTGTTCAGGGTCTCTCCTTTACAGGGGTAACCTTTGCTACCGGGTTCACCAGGTAACTTCTTTTGTTTTCGAGGCAAATACACTGATAGCGTTTTCTCAGTTTTTTTCCTTTGCGAAAGGTTTTGCCTGTTTCAATGCAAAAAAGGCTGCCTTCCTGAAGGTCTTCCAGGATAAATCCCTCATAATGGTCGTATTTGTTCAGGACCTTTGTCAGGGATGCATCTGAGCCACTGGATGCTTTGGCATTCAGCAGGTATTTTTTCAATGCTTTTTCAACATCCTCCGGAAAAACTTTTTCAAGCAGCAAAGCTTGCATCATATTTTTGAACGCCATTTTCCATTCTTTCCCGTGCGGGCTTACCCGGTTTTTGTGATCCTGCCAAACACGCAAATGCGCGAGCTCATGTATCAGGGTGATCAGGAATGAATAGGGGTTCAGGTTGTGGTTGACCGATATTTTATGGCCGCTTCCGTTGTGCGGCGAACGGTAATCGCCCAGCTTGCTTGCCCGGGCCCGGCTGATCCGCAAGTGGACCTTATGAGTTTGCAGGTATTCATATACCTGCTCAAGAGCAGCCGGAGGAATATATTTCAGCAACAACTTTTTATACTTCTCTTCCATCATGTGATACTGAAATCGTTTTACCCGCAGGCTTTTGGTAAGACCAGCTGGGACAGTCGCAATCGCGCTTCTTCAGTTTCCTGCGATAGGGATAGCGCTGCTTTGAACAGGCGCTGGCCAGGAAAGGCAATGAGTAGTATTACACACAAAATCCTGATTATGCTTTTCATCATTTTATTAACGCCTCAAATCTGAATTTGATATGCAAATGTAATGGAAAGCTAAAAACGCTCTTCATTCTGATTTGATTTTTATTTGCCGGGAACTCTTTCTTTTCTCAAATTATCTTTAAATTAGCATCTGCAAATGAAGCATAATTTTTTCTATCATACGGGGCGCTATTGCATACTGGTGGCCGAAGCTTTTAAAAGGCCCGACAAGGATCGTGTTTTCTGGTCGCACCTCTTTAAGGAATTCAAGAACCTGGGGGTGGATTCCATCGGTATTGTGGCGATCATCTCGGTCTTTATGGGGGCTGTTGTGGCCATGCAAACCGCCTACAATATTGATTCACCGCTGATTCCCATGACCATGGTGGGATTTACCACCCGGCAGTCGGTCATTCTGGAGTTTTCTCCCACCATCCTGAGCCTGATCCTGGCAGGAAAAGTGGGCTCACGCATTGCTTCCGAGATTGGTAGCATGCGGGTATCAGAACAGATCGATGCCCTCAGGATCATGGGGGTGAACCCGGCCAATTTTCTCATCCTCCCCAAGATCACTGCCGCCATGATCATCAACCCGGTTTTGATCATCATCAGCATCGGCATTGCCCTAACGGGTGGATGGCTCGTTTCTTTGCTGACCAACCTGGTTACACCCCAGGATTATATCGAAGGACTTCGCTTCTGGTTTGATGGATACACCGTTTTTTACGCCATGGTGAAAACAGTGGTTTTTGCTTTCATCATCACATCGGTTTCCGGTTATATGGGCTATTATGTTAAGGGCGGCTCGCTTGAAGTGGGCACCAACAGCACGAAAGCCGTGGTTTACAGCAGTATCCTAATCATTGTGTTCAACCTCATACTCACCCAAATCCTGCTCACATGATCGAAGCCAGGAACATATCGAAATCTTTCGCGGAGAACCATGTGCTGCAGGATGTTTCCGTACAATTTGAACCCGGGAAGACCAACCTCATCATCGGGCAGAGCGGATCGGGCAAGACGGTCCTGATGAAATGCCTGGTGGGATTGTTTGATGTAGACAAAGGCAAGGTGGTATACGACGGCAGGAATATGTCCGATATGAGCTTTAAACAAAAAAAAGACATCCGTAAGGAACTCGGCATGCTTTTCCAGGGAGCCGCCCTTTTCGATTCCATGACCGTGGAACAGAATGTGATGTTCCCCCTCAACATGTTTTCAAATCAATCCTTTGAGGAAAAACTGGAAAGGGTGAACTTCTGCCTCAACCGGGTCAACCTGGAGAATGTGAACAAACTTTTGCCGTCGGAACTCAGTGGCGGGATGAAAAAAAGAGTTGCCATTGCACGCGCCATTTCCATGAATCCCAAATATCTTTTTTGTGATGAGCCCAACTCCGGGCTGGATCCGCAAACCAGCGGTCTTATTGATGATCTTATCAGTGAATTAACTGAGGAGTTTCAAATGACCACCGTGGTGAATACCCACGATATGAATTCTGTTTTGAACATCGGGGATAAAATCGCCTACATTTATAAAGGAAAGCTCTGGTGGGAGGGAAACAAAGACGAAATCATGAAAACCGATAATGAAGAACTCAATGAATTTGTATTCTCCACCGAATTGACCAAAAGACTAAAATAGGCAGTCATGAACATACTCGATATCATTCTGATCGTTCCTTTACTATTTGCAGCCTGGTCGGGGTACAGGAAAGGTTTTGTAATCGAGATTGCCTCCCTGGCCGCCCTGGTTCTGGGGATTTATGCCGCCATCAATTTTTCCTTTTATGCCGCCGAACTGCTTGAGCAGAATTTTGAGCTGTCGGAGAAATGGGTCAACATCATTGCTTTCATCATCACCTTTGTGGTGGTGGTTTTTGTGATTTATGCCCTCGGCAGGATCATCGAAAAATTCATCGATATCCTCCTGCTGGGTTTTGTGAACCGGCTGTTCGGCCTTTTCTTCGGCATTCTGAAGTGGGCCTTTATCCTGAGCGTGTTGCTGTATATCATTCATATTTTTGATGATAACAACAAGCTGATCACTCCCAAAATGAAGGAGGGATCTTTTTTATATGAACCCGTTGAATCCTTTGCACCTTACATTATTCCCAAACTGGATCTGGAAAAACTAAGGGAATATACGCGCCCTGCGGAGAAGGAGCTGGATGAGGTCTGATCATTGAGTAAATATAGTTCTTTGCCCTTTCAGGGCGATTGACGAATCTGAATCCACACATCACAGGGTGCTGCCCGGTGCTAAGTTATGCTGGCCCTTCGGGCCGGAGGCCACAAATCATAAGCAATTGGTTAAAACTTCAGAATCCGGGAAACTCTCCCGCCAGCCTTCCTATCGGACAAACAATCAGCAACAGGACCAAATGGCTGAAAGCCATGCATACCATAGCATGGGGCATCGCACCATGAAAGGATCATTCGGGTATCATTTGCAGCGCCCTGAAAGGGCAAAAGCAAAAATTCAGACAGTTGTCCATAAATTAAGAAATATTCCCCAACATCTACCCCCGGTTCATTCTTGTTTACTAAATTTACCCCTCATTTTCCGAAAACCAATAAGGATGAAAAATACACTCTTCTATTTCGCTTTGATCCTCAGCGTAAATTTTGTGAATACTTCCTGTGTCCAGAACAAAAAGGAACAAAACCAGCTCAATGATTTCGTTTACCTCTTCGATGGTACAAATGCCAATCAGTGGAGAGGCTTCCAAAGCGATTCCCTGCCCGCCAACTGGTTGGCGCAGGACGGCAACCTGGTCACCCTCGGCCATGGAGGCGACCTTGGCGGAGATATCATCACAAAAAAAAACTACGAGGATTTTGATCTTTCGTTGGAATGGGCCATTTCCAAAGGAGGCAACAGTGGTATTTTCTTCCACGTACTGGAAGGAGAGTACCCTACGGTTTATGCCACAGGCCCCGAATACCAACTGATCGATGACCCTGGCTTTCCTTCTCCCCTGGAGGAATGGCAAAAAACCGGCGCCGATTACGCCATGTACAATGCCGATAACAGCAAGAAAGAATTAATGCCGGTGGGTGAATTCAACACTTCCCGCATCCGGGTGAAAGATGGCCGTGTTACCTACTGGCTGAACGGCGAAAAAATTGTGGAATACGAGCTCTGGACCGATGCATGGAAAGAAAGAGTCAAAAACTCGAAATGGAAGGATTATGTCGGATACGGGCTGGCCCGTAAAGGACACATCGGTTTGCAGGATCACGGAAGCCTGGTGAAATTCAGGAATATCAAAATAAAAGACTTAACGGAAAAAGGAAAACCGCTTTTCAATGGAACGAACCTGGAAGGTTGGAAAATCCATGGAACGGAAAAATGGTATGTGGAAAATGGGAACCTCGTTTGCGAAAGCGGTCCGGATAAACAATACGGCTACCTGGCAACAGATACCCTTTATAATGATTTCATTTTACGCCTGAAATTCAAACAGGAATCGGATGGCAACAGCGGAGTATTTTTCCGTTCTGTTTTAAATGGAACCAACATCAAAGGATGGCAGGTGGAAGTGGCCCCGGAGAACTTCGACAGCGGCGGCATTTATGAAAGCGGCGGAAGAGGCTGGATGCACCAGATCCCCGAAGAAAGGGAAAACATCCTCAAACCCGGAGAATGGAACGACATGACGATCAAAGTGGAAGGAGAGCGCGTCATGGTCTGGCTCAACAACGAACTTATGACCGACCTCAGCGATGAAAAGATCGGAGAAGGAAAAGGGATGATCGCTTTGCAGATCCACTCGGGAGAAGATGTGAAGATCCGGTGGAAGGACATTTACCTGAAAAGATTAAAAGAATAAATAATAAAGAAAAAATAATTTATTAAGCACCAAATAACAAATCTCAAATTATAAATAAATATCAATTAACGCGTTGTGCGGTTTGGGTTTAAGTTGTTAATAGATAGGGTCACACTGAGCGGAGTCGAAGTGTGAGGGCCCAGTCTTCGACTCCGCTCAGACTGACAGCCACTGACTTACAAAATAAAACCGCACAATTCGTTATCAATTACTGAAATTACAATGAAGATTATAACCTGGCAAAAAACCTGGCTCCTGATCCTGCGCCTGTCCGTAGGATGGCATCTCCTCTACGAAGGATTGGCGAAACTCACCAACCCCAACTGGTCCAGCGTGGCCTACCTGATGGATTCGGAAGGTTTCTTAAAAGGTTTTTATGAATGGATGGCAGGCAGTCCCGAAACTTTAAAAGTGGTTGATTTTATGAATATCTGGGGATTGATCGCCATCGGGCTGGGCATTTTTATCGGGTTGTTCACAAGAGTGGCAATCATGGCCGGCATTGTATTGCTTTCGCTTTATTATCTTTCCCATCCTCCTTTTGTTGGAATGGAATATGCTTTTCCTGCCGGAGGAAGTTATCTTTTCGTGAACAACATACTGATCGAAATATTCGCCCTGGCCGTACTTTTCAAGCTCCCTACCCAGTTTGAATATGGCATCGATAAATTCATCTGCAAAACATCCAAAAACTAACACAAGGACTTTCGGACATGGACGAACAGCATAAAGAAGAAAAAAATAAATTCAACAGAAGGGAGATCCTGAAAGGACTGGCGACCATCCCCGTTCTGGGCGGACTGGCTTACGGCTGGTATAAAAAACATCAATATGAGCGTTTGCGGAATACTGAGCTTCTTTCTCAGCTCAATCTCACAGCTTCCCCTCCGCCCCTTACAAAATCTTCCGGCAAAATGATCCGCCTCGGACTGATCGGTTACGGGGGCCGCGGTAACCACCTGGCCAGGGCAGCCGGTTTTGCCCACCCTGACCTTATCCAGGCGTGGAAAGAAGCAGCTGAAAATAATCCGGCCGATCACCGCTACCGCGATTATATGGCACAGGAAGACCTTAAGCTGGAAGTGACCGCCATTTGTGATATTTATGACGTCCGGGCCAACAACGCCATCCAGGCAGGAGCCAATATCCACCGAAATCCAACGGGAGGCGAAATGGGCAAAGCACCCGTGCGCTACAAAACCTACCAGGAATTGCTGAATGACAAAAACGTGGATGCCGTGATCATTGGTACGCCTGACCACTGGCATGCCCCCATCACCATCGCGGCAGCAAAAGCCGGCAAGCATGTTTATTGCGAAAAACCCATGACCTGGACGGTTCCTGAAACTTATGAAGTGGTCAAAGCTGTAAAGGACAATGATATTATTTTCCAGCTGGGTCACCAGGGTCGGCAGAACGAAAGTTATTTCAAAGCCCGCGAAGCCATCGAAAAAGATGTGCTGGGCAAGATCACCCTGATCGAGGTAACTACCAATCGCAACAGCCCCAACGGGGCCTGGGTGTATCATATCGATGAAGAGGCCAACCGGAACAATATCGACTGGGACCAGTTCATTGGTCCCGCTCCCTGGCACGATTTCAGCCTGGAAAGGTTTTTCCGCTGGCGTTGCTGGTGGGATTATAGCACCGGTTTGTCAGGAGACTTGCTAACGCACGAGTTCGATGCCATGAACCAGATCCTCGACCTGGGCATTCCGGGATCGGCCATGTCGTCCGGTGGGATCTATTATTACAAAGACGGCCGCAGCGTACCCGACGTTTTGCAAACCGCCTTTGAATACCCCGATCGCGGCCTGACCATGCTATACAGCGCTACCCTGGCCAGCACCCGCAAACGCGGCCGGGTGATCATGGGACATGATGCTTCCATGGACCTCAGCTCCAATATGATTATCAATGTTGACCGGGATTCGGACCGCTATAAGGAGCAGATCGAGAATGGTCTCATTAAGCCTGACGTACCAATATATAGCTACACACCCGGCATGAAGCAGGTGGATGCAATCACCTCTCCTACCGAGCAATATTTTGCCGGTCGTGGTTTGTTGTATTCCTACCGGGATGGAAAAAGAGTGGATACCACCTTCCTGCACATCAAGGAGTGGGTGGATTGTATACGGGAAAACAGGCAGCCTTCTTGCAATATAGACCAGGGATTCCAGGAAGCCATCGCCGCCCACATGGGAACCATCTCTTATCATGAAAAACGAAAGGTATACTGGGATGAGGAGAAACAGGAAATTGTGTAATTTAATGTAGTCTAACAAATTGCTATATGTCATGTCTCAGCCTGACAACGGTTGAAAATTGAAATTAATAAGTGAATATTTAATGACCAAAAGAAGAGATTTCATCAAAACCCTCTCCGCCGGCAGCCTTGCCTGCTTCCTGCCCGGCCGTTTCCATTTTTTGGGAAGGAGCGGAAAATCGGATTGCAGCTTTACACGGTCCGCGATCAACTGGAACAAAACCTGGAAGGCACCCTGGAACAAATTTCCGGGATCGGCTACAACTACCTCGAAGCAGCCGGCTACCGGGATGGTATGCTTTATAATCAAAAACCAAAGGAATTCGCCCGCATACTTAAAAATCTGAATATGGAACTCAAAAGTTCACATGTCAGCGTTTCAGATGAAAATATTGATGAGGTGATTGAAGCACATGCCGAAGCAGGATGTGAATACATCGTCCTGCCTTATCTCGCGCAAAGCGAAAGAAATGAAATCGACGATTACAAAAAGCTGGCAGAAAAGCTGAACCGCCTGGGAGCAAAAACCGCCAAAGACGGTATCCGCCTGGGATATCATAACCATGATTTTGAGTTTGAGTTGATGGGCGGTGAAAGAGGTTTTGATGTTTTGATGAAGGAAACCGATCCTGAAATGCTATGCTTTGAGATCGATTTTTTCTGGGTGCTCTATGCCGGAATCAATCCCATGGAATATCTTGAAAATCACCCCGGAAGATTTGAACTCTGGCATGTGAAAGACATGAACAACAGTGATGACAAGGATTTTACAGAAGTCGGGAATGGCATCATTAATTTTGAAACGATCTTTGAAGCCGCGGAAAAGTCCGGGATGAAATACTTTTTCGTGGAACAGGACATGTGCAAAAAGCCTCCCATGGAAAGCATCCAAATCAGTTATGATAATCTTTTAAAAATGAATCTGTAAGATGGAAAATCCAATCAAAACAGCCATCATCGGTTTCGGGCTATCAGGAAAAGTTTTTCATGCCCCCTTCCTGCATACTCATCCGGGTTTTGAGCTTACTAAAATTCTGCAACGACATAGCAACAGCTCAAAAGAGATTTATCCCTATGTGGAAGTTGCGAGAGACTTTGACAACATTCTTCAGGATAAGGAAATTGAGCTGGTCGCCATTTGCACGCCCAATACCACACATTTTGATTTTGCCAAAAAAACCCTGAAGGCAGGTAAACATATCGTTATCGAAAAGCCTTTTACAAACACTTCCCGCGAAGCGGACAAGCTGATAGAACTATCTAAAAATCTAAATAAAAAGATATTTGTTTATCATAACCGCAGATGGGACAATGACTTCCTTACCATCCAAAAAGTTTTAAAAAACAAGTTGATCGGTAAGCTGGTGGAATACGAATGTCATTTCGATCGCTTCAAGCCTGTTTTGTACGAAGAGGCCTGGAGGGACATTGATCAACCGGGTAGTGGTATTTTGTATGACCTGGGATCCCACCTCATCGACCAGGCCCTGCTGTTGTTTGGAAAACCCAATTCGATTTTTGCAGATATACGCGCCCAAAGGCCCGGCAGCCAGGTGGATGATTATTTCGAACTGAGCCTGCATTACCCGGATCATAAAGTCATTCTGAAAGCCGGCATGATGGTCAAGGCACCTTTGCCTCGTTTCATTTTGCATGGCGACCAGGGTTCTTTCATCAAACACGGACTTGATCCACAAGAAGCAGAATTAAAAGCAGGAAAGATGCCGGAAGGTCCTGATTGGGGCGTGGAACCTAAAGTGAACTGGGGCAAACTGTATGTGGCTCCCAACGGCCAGGATGTAACCCGCATCATCGGAACCATTCCCGGTTCATATATGGATTTCTATCAAAATGTATATGATGTCCTGAGAAATGATGCTACCCAGGCCATCCGGCCGGAAGAAGCAAGGGATGTGATCCGCGTAATTGAAATGGCATTTTTATCCCAAAAAGAAAAAAGACTTATTAACTTTGAGTAAGCGAAACCAAAACAACAATTATGAAAAATAACAGAATTTCAATGAGCCGGAGAAGGTTCATCGGCAATGTGGCCGTTGCCACAGCCGGCGCCACCATTTTGCCCAATGTGGTACTGGGTGGTTTTAGAAGACCTTCCCCCGGCGACAGGCTGAACATTGCTGCCGTTGGCGTGGGTGGTGTGGGCGCCACAAATGTGAAAAATTGCACCTCCGAAAACATCGTAGCCCTGTGCGATGTCGACTGGGCATACGCCAGGCAGACTTTTGAGCAGTACCCCAATGCAAAAAGGTACAAGGACTACCGCAAAATGTTTGACGAGATGGGCAAAGAGATCGATGCGGTGATCATCGCTACTCCCGACCATACCCATGCGGTGGTGGCTTCCGAGGCCATGAAAATGGGCAAGCATGTTTACCTGCAAAAACCCCTGACCCATTCGGTTTATGAGTCACGCTTTCTGACTAATCTGGCCGCTGAATACGGTGTGGCCACACAGATGGGCAACCAGGGCAATTCAGGTGAAGGCATTCAGCAGGTTTGCGAGTGGATATGGGATGATGCCATTGGCGATGTGACCGAAGCCCATGCCTGGACCAACCGCCCGATCTGGCCGCAAGGACTGGAGCGTCCGACAGAAACACCTTCCCTGCCCCCAACCCTGGCCTGGGATCTTTTCATCGGACCGGCACCATGGCGTCCCTATCATCCCGCTTATACGCCCTGGAACTGGCGTGCCTGGTGGGACTTTGGCACCGGAGCCCTCGGCGATATGGGATGCCACATCTTTGATCCCGTTTACAAAGCACTGCGACTGGGACAACCGGATTATTTTTATGGAAGTTCCAGCCAGGTGAATACCGAAAGTGCCCCCATCGCTTCTACCGTGCATTATGAATTTCCCGACAGGGAAAAGTATAAAAAAGTAAAAATGCCGGCGGTAAAAGTCAGTTGGTATGATGGCGGTTTGCTGCCCCCCGGCCGGAAGAACTGAAGGACGGCGAACCCATGGGCGACTGGAACGGAGGCTGCCTTTTCGTGGGTACCAAAGGAAAACTAATGTGCGATGCGTACGGACGCAATCCCAGGTTGCTGCCCGAAGAACTGGATAAAGAATATAAACGTCCTGATCCCAAGCTTAGAAGAGTGGAAAACGCCATGGGTGGCGGTCATGAACTGGACTGGATCAGGGCTTGCAAGGAAAGTCCGGAAAGCAGAACCGAATGCCATTCGAATTTTGCTTACTCAGGTCCGATGAATGAGGTGGTGGTGATGGGTAATCTCGCAATTCGCTTGCAGGATCTCAAACGCCGGCTCAAATGGGATGGTGAGAACATGGCCATTACCAACATAGCTCCCGAAGACGAGATCCGGGTGGTGACTACGGACAAATTTACCGTGATCAAAGGACATCCCCATTTCGATACCCAGTATGCAAGTATGAAAGCCAAACCGGCTGCGGAAGAGTATATTAAGCATACTTACCGGGATGGATGGAACCTTTAGGAATTAAGAATTAATAATTAAGAATTAATAATTAATAATTAATAATTTGCGAAGCACAGTTTTGAATTTTGAAACTACTGTCCGGTTAAACGCACTGGGATTCCTCGCCTTCGCTCGGAATGACAAGTGATTTGGAGGGTAGATTCAATATCATAATTCATTAGTGCATTCGTGGCTTAAATATTCACATTATGACAAAAAACCTCTTTACAATCAGCATCCTCTTCTCACTGATGCTCCTGATTTCCTGCGGACCGCAGGCCAAAAAGGATGGAGAAGAGCAAACAAAAGAAACAACAGAAATGAAAGCAGAACCCAACACTTTAACCCAGTCCGAGATCGACGATGGCTGGGTACTCTTGTTCGATGGAGAAACCACCGACGGCTGGCGGGGCTACAATCTCGACAGCTTCCCGGGTAAAGGTTGGGAAATCCTTGATGGCAGCCTGCATGTGATGGGCTCGGGCAAAGGCGAGGCCGGTGACGGTGGCGACATCATCTACGACAAAAAGTTTGACAACTTTGAGCTGGCCCTGGAATGGAAAGTTTCGGAAGGCGGCAACAGCGGAATTTTCTACCTGGCCAAAGAGATCCCCGGTACCCCGATCTGGAAATCCGCACCGGAGATGCAGATCCTGGACAATGAAAAGCATGTCGATGCCAAACTGGGTAAAGACGGCAACCACCAGGCGGGATCATTGTATGATCTCATCCCCGCTGTTCCCCAGAACGCAAAACCGGCAGGGGAATGGAACAAGGTTAAAATTCTGGTTTACAAAGGCACCGTAGTGCATTATATGAACGGTGAAGCAGTTCTGGAATATCACCTCTGGACCAACGACTGGAAGAACATGGTGGCCGACAGCAAATTTGCCGACCGGGAAGAATTTGTGAACACGGCAGAAGAAGGCTATATCGGACTGCAGGACCATGGGGATGATGTGTGGTTCAGGAATATTAAGGTTAAGGAGCTGGAGTAGGGAAGGTAAATTGAAAATTGAAATTGGAAATTTGGAGCCTGGCAATTGATCCGATTCGATCAAAATCTGAAGGGTATAGAGTTATAAGGGTATAAGGGTATAGGGTACTCCCCAAACACACTGATTACTGAAAATTAACTTACCAGGTGCAATTCACCCGGTGACTAAAAATAAATGAACATTACTCAAAGTCACCGGGTGAATGATCCGTCAAATTAAGCTTGACATGACACTAGTGGATCCTGGATATTTTTTGGGGATATCATTGCCCGTCATAAAATTAAGAACGATTATGGTTTAAAACTACTCATAAAAAAAATGGCGGAGAGCACCATGGATGAAACATCTTTCAATCGCCTGAAAAATATCATTAAATCTTCTGGTGTTGGCATAGGGACACAAACACTCATAGAATATTTTGAATATTTGAATGACTCCTTTTTAATATCCAGCATTGGTAATTTCAATGCCAAATTTGTTGAACGGGAAAGCAAGAAGAAATTTTGGTGACGATATATATTATTACAGAGACAATATTGAGGTTGATTTTTACATACCGGGTAAAGCATTGTTACAGGTTTCCTGACAGCTTGCATAAAGATCAAGCTATGCAACGGGAACTAAACGGTTTAATAAAAGCAGCAGAAAGTCCAGAAGCACAAAAACTGCAAATTATTACCTATAATGAGGAAGATAGCCTGAATTACAAAGGCTATGACATTGAAATTGTTCCCGCATGGAAATGGGCTTTATTAAATTGAAGCATAATGATAAGGATCGGATCACTGAGCTATTATATAATCCAACCGCTCTGCGGTTGCGGTTCTGGCTTCTTTCTTTTTTGCTACAATAAGTAAGGCCTCCGGCCTTTTTGGGCGTTTTAAGTATCGCTAACCACAGCAGCACCGGAAATACTTCGAATATCGTTACATCGTGCAATCGCTTGCTCAATCGTGCAATCAATATTCCCAATCCCGTTTGTCCGCCGTCGTCTGTGTCAACCCGGAAAGGCGCGTCCGGGCCGTTCACATGGTCAACCTGAACGAATTGCCCCGGGCAGCGTGATCATTGTTAATTTTATGGCAGACGTATCAAGTCTTTTTCTATATTTGTCCATAAACCAAAAGCAGGCCCTTTGCCTGAAATCAAAACCAAACCTCTATGGACTGGTTCATCAGAACGCTTCAGGAAAACCCCACGCTGGCGGTTTTTCTTACCATCGCCCTGGGATTCTTCATTGGAAAGTTTAGATACAAAACCTTCTCACTTGGCAATGTCACCAGTGTATTGCTTGTTGGTGTGCTGGTAGGCCAGCTTAAGATCGATATCTCAGAGGATGTTAAACAGATCTTCTTTCTGATCTTTTGTTTGAAGGAATGGGATTTGAGGTCAAACACAATCCTGCCAGCGCCGATTACTATGCCGAATTGGATGTGATGCTATGGGCTAAAAAGAATTACGGAAAAGATTTCGCAAAACACCTGGAAAAGAACTACGAGCCTGTGGATATCCTGTTCAGGCTGGCCGAGTTGTGTTCTGTTGTTCTGTTGAACGGAGGCGGCTTCTACGCTCCCGAATGGTCGGTAAGGGTTTCCCTGGCAAACCTGACAGATGAAGCCTATGTAAGCATAGCCGAATCCCTCAAAAAAATTGTTGAGGAATATATTGAGGACTGGAAGAGTAGAGGCCAATTATAAGGATACTGGATGTTGAGCGAAGCGAAATTCCGCAAACGAAGTAATGCGGGGCTAAATACTTAATCGAATAATTCTATTCGAATTCAGAGCTTTCAGGAATGATTCTTGTTAAACCAAAAGACAAAACAAAGAAATTATGGAAAAAAAGATCATTACAATTGTAGGCATGGGTCCGTTGATCAGCTTTTCGGTTGCGGCCAGGTTTGCTGAAGAAGGATATGCCGTGGCCATGATCGCCCGCAATGAAGATAAACTGAAGGAATTAAAGGAAAGGCTGGCGGATAAAGGTTTTGAGGCGAATTATTTTACCGGGGATGCATCTTCCGAAGTAAGCCTCAGGAAAGCCATCGCCCGCATACACGAAGAAATGGGAACCACTTCTGTATTGTTCTACAATGCGGCCAACATCCGCAGGGCTAACCTGCTGGAAGAAAGCTTTGACCAGTTGATCAATGATTTCAAGGTGAATGTTGCCGGGGCGCTTACTGCAGTAAAAGCCGTTTACCCCTTTATGCGGGATGCCAACCAGGGCAGCATTCTCATTACCGGCGGGGGACTGTCGATCGATCCCCATCCCGATTATGCTTCCCTGTCGATCGGTAAAGCAGGGATCCGCAATTTTACGCACAGCCTTGCCCGTTCCCTGGTGAATTCCAATGTTTATGTTGGCACCCTGATCATCCGCGATTTTGTAAAAGCCGGAAAGGAAAAATACAACCCGGTAAATATCGCCGCTGAGTTTTATAAAATGCACATGGATAAAAAATTGATCGAGCTGGAATACTGATCCATACCAGCCGGGCCGGCAATCGAAAAGACCAGCTAAACCATTCGTCAAACCCGGAAAACGGGTTGCAGGGAAATCCTTATTTTTACTCCTTTAAAAATCAAAAATAAAAGGACAATGACTAAATTCAGGATTTTCTTATTCGTGATGATGGCGGCAATCGTACCAGCCATGGCCCAGCAAGATGAAGCACCTAACCTAAAGGGATGGCTGGATGATGATACTTATCTGCAGGAGATCATCAATGATGAGGGGGTTTCACAGATCTGGAAAATAAATGCCAAAAGCGGCAAAAGCAGGATCTACCAGAAACAAACCCCCAAAGACAAAGTAAATGAAATGCTGCCCGATGGTTTCATGATCAACTACTGGACGACCACCAGCACAGATGATTATGAAAAAAATATCTTCAAGCAGCAGTCGGATCTTTTTTATTTCGATGCAGAGGAAGAGGAACTCAGGCAACTGACCGACAATGAAGATGCAGAGGAAAATCCATCCTTCTCTCCGGATGAGAATATGATCGCTTTTACCCGCAACAACAACCTCTTTGTGGTCAAGCTGCAAACGGGAGAAGAAAAACAACTGACTTTCGACGGCAGCGATCTCATCCTGAACGGCTATGCCTCCTGGGTTTACTGGGAAGAGATCTTTGGCAGGGCATCCAGGTATAAGGTTTTCTGGTGGTCGCCCGACAGCAAAAAGATCGCCTTCCTGCATTTCAATGATGAACCGGTACCGGAATTCCTGATCTATAATTCCCAGGGCACCCACGGGGAATGGGAAAAAACCCGCTATCCCAAAGCCGGCGATCCCAACCCGGGTGTGAAACTGGGGATTATTGATGTGGACAGCGGCGATATCTCCTGGATCGCTGATAATGAGAATGAAGACATTTATATCGCATTTCCTGAATGGACCCATGATTCGGAAAGCCTGACCTACCAGGTGCTCAACCGCGACCAGAACCACCTGGAGATTTTCAAATATGACCTGGCAGAGGCCCGGACTTCAAAGATTTACGACGAACAGCAGGATACATGGATAGAATTCTTCAGTGATATTCATTTCGTGGAAGATGGCAGTGGTTTTATTGTTAGAAGCGATAAGGACGGCTGGCGTAATCTTTATTATTATGATATGGATGGCAATCTGATCAGCCGGCTGACAAATAACGACTGGCGGGTGAAGGAACTGCTGAAAGTGGATCTGGACAATGGATGGGTATATTTCCTGGGAACAGGAGAAAACCCCGTCAACCGGGAAATTTTTAAAGTCAGGATCGATGGGACAGATCAGAAAAAGCTTTCTTCTTATGAAGGATATCACAGCGCAATGATCTCCCCCGGCGGATCTTATATCATTGATGATTTCAGCAGTTTTCATACCCCCAGGACCATAGAGGTAATTGATGGAGAAGGAAACACACTCCGCAGCATTTACGCCAGGGAACCCGCCGACCCGGAAGAAAAAGAACTCTGCACTGTGGAGTATTTCACCATACCAACGGAAGACGGGTATGAACTTCCGGCCTACTGGAAGCTGCCACCTGATTTCGATCCGGACCAAAAATACGGGGTGGTTTTCCGAATTTACGGAGGCCCTGACCATCCGGGCATCCGGAATATGTACATCAGTCCCAAACCGGATTTCTTTGCCGAAAACGATATCATCACCTTTGTGGTGGATCACCGGGGTTCGGGGCATTTCGGAAAAGAAGGCCTGAATTATGTTTACCGCAAGCTGGGCATGTGGGAGCTCAAAGATTATGTTTCGGCGGTTGAATGGCTGACCGGCCACAGTTTTATTGATCCGGGAAAGATTGGTATCACCGGGGGTAGTTATGGGGGTTATATGACCTGCCTGGCGCTCACCAAAGGTGCAGATTACTTTACGCATGGCTTCGGCAGCTCAGCAGTAACTTCCTGGCGCCTCTATGATAATGTGTATACGGAAAGGTATATGGACCAGCCGGAAGACAATCCGGAAGGTTATGACACCACTGCTGTGATGTATTATGCCGATCAGTTAAAAGGCAAATTAACCATTACCCACGGAGACATGGACGACAATGTGCACATGCAGAACATGATACAATTCGTGGATAAGCTTACCGACCTGAACAAGGATTTCGAAATGATGATCTATCCCGGTGGCCGCCATGGCTGGGGCCCGCCAAAGGTGTACCATACCAAAAGGGAAATGGAGGAGTTCTGGAAAGAAAGTTTTAATGAATAAACCTGTGAATTATGTAAGTAATAATCGGAATTATGTAAGTATTAAATTTGTTTAGGATCATATCTTTGAAATTATAATTATATAATATAATATAAAATTAAAAACTTATTAAATCTGTTGAACAGCAATTGATCGTGTGAGTTCGAGTTTCACCTGAGCTACGATGTTTATCAAGATACAATTTGACTTTTTGTTATAATTTTATTATATTTGTTATATTGATATCCTATATTTAAAATTTAAAACTGAATCCAAAAATGAAAAAAATGAAAAAGCTAAGACACATAGCATTGATAACGATGCTTTGCATTTCAATTCCCGCTATAAATTTTGGGCAAATAGCGCCTGATCTTAATTCAGCCGGTGACTTTGCCATTCTTGCAGCTACAGAAATCAGTTTTGCTCCACCCATGAGTACAATTAATGATCTGGATGTTGGATTATATCCGGGTGTCTTGTCTTCAATTTCCGGACTAGAGAATCTGACTTTGAACAATGGGAGTATTTTAGCTTCCGATCAGGATCCGGGGAATGTACTTCCACAAGCCAAAATTGACTTACGGAATGCATACTTTTATGCTGCTGCTGCAAATGTGCCGGCACCTGCAACAATTTCCGGCAACCAGGGTGGCCTTACACTTGCACCGGGGATTTATAAATCAACATCTACCCTATCAATTGACGGCTCTGATTTAACACTTGATGCTGGTGGAGATCAAAATGCTGTATGGATATTTCAGATTGCATCTTCCCTTACCACTACAGTGGGTGGCAACATTGTCCTCATAAATGACGCCAAGGCGAATAATGTATATTGGCAGGTTGGGTCTTCAGCTACAATAGGGAATGATACCGATTTTAAAGGCAATATTCTGGCGCTTGTTTCTATTACCATGAATACTGGTTCAACATTAGATGGCAGAGCGCTTGCAAGAAACGGAGCTGTAACATTTGCCGGTGGTGGTACTATGAATAAACCAGAGGAATCCCCCGTTGTAACAGGGGGACTTTCAATTACAAAAACCGCAGACCCGCAAAATTTCTCCGCACTCAATGAACAGATAGACTATGACATTGTGGTTACAAACACCGGAACGGAAGTAGTGAACAATATTACTGTTGAAGATGACCTTACCGAATTCATACCTGGTCTATCGCAATCGCTTAATGCTGGTTCAAGCGAAACTTTTACGACCTCCTATAACATCACAGCGGCGGACCTTCAAAACGGTTTTGTTTCAAATATTGCTTCGGCTGAAACAGTTGATGCCACTGTGCTTGCCTATGAAGTAGTCACAAAGGAAGGGCTGTTAATTACCAAAGTTGCCACCCCACAAACCTACTCTGAACTTGGAGCAGCTTATCTCTTATGATATTGTGGTTGAAAATACTGGTGGTACTCAATTGGAAAATATAACAGTTACTGATGACCTGAGCGGTGATATATGGACAATAACCCTGGCTCCGGCAGAAAGCCAAATACTGCAAACCTCCCATTCCATCACTGCGGCTGATATTTCTAATGGTTCCGTAGAGAATACCGCTACCGCTGAGGTGGATGGTATTTCAGTAAGCGCAAGCGAGACCGTAGTATATGAAGGGGCTCCGCCACCAGTTCCAATCTCAAGCTGGGCCCTGATTCTGACAATTGGCCTGATATTAATATTTATGGTCACTTTTTATCGCCGGCTCACTTAGCCTGCATTGCTCATAAAATAGCTTAATGCACTAAATAATGCAGTTAAGCTCCGACTTAGAAAAGCTAACAATTTGATACGTTTCGTTTTTAAATTGTTAGCTTTTCTTTTTCGTTAGGATAATTCAGCGCTTCAGCTTTTAGGTTTATGAATTATCCGGGTTTTAGCACTCGCTGGTTTTGAATAAATGGTAATTACCCCAAAGTAGAACCCTATAACCCATTTTTCCGTTCACTATCGTACCTGAAAAATTAGTCTCTCAATCGTATCAGTCGCTCTTGCTACAAATCCTTCCTGAGGTCCTCCACCACTTCCTCATCCACAATCCGGCCTACCGGGTAAACATTCAGCTTTTGATCCCACCAGGGAGATCGCTGGTAAAACCAGTTAAGTTGCAACCACTGACTTTGGGCCATGCCCGGATTATCGGTTTTCCATTGTTCAAATTCGGCTTTCAGTCCGGGATTTTCTTTGAGCATTTTACGGGCTTCCTTTTCCATCACATAGGTTTCGGCATATTCCTTTTGCTCGAAAATGGGCGTAAAAAATCCCCAGCGGACAAAGGAATCCTCCCCGGCCGGTTCGAAAATATGGGCAATGACCCGGGCAGTCCTTTGATTTAAAGGTATCACAAGACTTCCGGAAGGAAACTCCACAGAATTCTCCTCTACATCAAACTCCACATTGTTCATCAGGAAACGGCCTTCATAAGGTGAATTACGCCAGGAAGGGTCCCTGAATTTCATCTGTTCAACCTTTATTTCCCGTTTGTTTTTCAGTCGGTAATATTTGATGCCGTGCAAGCGAAGCCTTTCCGCAACATCCAGCCACTCAGGGGGCAGTATGTAAGCCAGGGGCAGATCAACAGAATCACTTACTTCCATTTTATAGAAATAAGGAAGCTGATAATCTTTCTTACGGGTGCTGTCGTATATGAACCAGTTCCCGCCGGTCAGGTCGCTTTTCAGGATTTCGTAATCTACACCTCTGAAGTCAAGCATGATGCTGTCTTCATCCGATCTTTCATAATTCAGGGGAAAACTTTGCTTCCGGAACACTTCCGACTCAGCAAAATGATCTGCCTCCCGGTTTAGTTTTTTCAATTCTTTGTAATTATTATTCATGATATCCAGGGTGATCCTGATCAACTCATAAGTGGATTCCACCCTGACTTTATAAGGCTTCAGCATATGCGTTTCTACCAGCAAACCGGGGCGGTTCTGCATAGCCACATAACCCTGTGAATATCTCGGTCCGGCCACGCCATTGCGCAAGCCACTGGTGGGATCGAACCAGGTCCTGAAGGCCACATACTGAAAAACCGGGAAGCCCGCTTTTTCCATGGCAATTTCCATCTCAGGCAAATAAATTTTCTTTGCCCAGGCCGTAAGTCCCGGGTCCATATTACCATTTGTTTCCATCTGACAGGTAAGCGGATATTGATAATCCGCTCCATCGGTAGTATGAATATCCATGAAAAAATCCGGCAGCCACTCATTGAACAATTTCAGCCAGGCCTGCATTTCCGGTGCATCAGCTTTCAGGAAGTCGCGGTTGAGGTTAAGGTTTTGGGCAGTGGTGCGCCAACCCATATTTTCAGGTCCATTCTGGTTGATGCGATTGTAAGGACCTGATCTTTCATGCCCGTCTACATTGAAAATAGGAATGAACACAATGGATACATGATCCAGCAATGCAGTATCTTTTTTATGGATCGCAATATCCCGCAAAAACATCATCATGGCATCCTTGCCTTCGATCTCACCCGGATGGATCCCGGCCTCAACAAACAATGTGGCATTGCCAGAGCGTTTGATGGATTTTGGTGAAAAGTTAGCATTCCTGTCCACGATAAGCAGGGGCAGGTCACGACCCCGCGGACTCTCGCCAAAAGTTGTATAGTGAACCCAGGGACTGGCATCTGCCAGTTTTTTAAAATAGGCAATGGTCGTTTCATAATCAGGGGTAGCCTTATATCCTGATTTTTCATAGTAGGTGATCCAGGGATCCTCCTGGGTGAATGCATTCACAGAAACCAGAATGAACAAAGCGACTAATCTTATTTTCATAATTACTTGAATAAAAATCACCAGCCAAAGTACATAAAATATACTTCAATAATGAGTACATTCGTTTGTTATTAATATCTCATCAATTCTAATCAATGGACATACAGATCAATCAACTGGTAAAGACTTTTCATAAGGGAGAGAATGTGATCCCGGCGGTGGATCATCTGACTTGTTCCTTCAGGGGAGGTTCTTTTGCCGCAGTGGTGGGAAAATCCGGTTCCGGCAAATCCACCCTGCTGAACCTGATCGGGGGCCTCGACCGGGCCGATTCAGGGGATATCATCGTGGACGGCAAAAATGTTGCCGGTCTGAACCGCAAGGAATTATCGGCTTACCGCAAAACCACCGTAGGCATCATCTTCCAGTCTTTCAACCTCATCCACCACCGCACCGCCCAGGAGAACGTTGAACTGGCGCTGGCTTTCAATGGCATCACCGGAAAGAACAGAAAAGAGAAAAGCAGGGCGCTGCTGGAATCTGTCGGTCTTGGTGAACGCCTCGATCACCTGCCCAATGAACTTTCTGGCGGGGAAACCCAGCGTGTATCCATTGCCAGGGCACTGGCCAACGACCCCATGGTTTTGCTGGCAGACGAACCCACAGGTAATCTCGACAGCAGTACTTCACAGGAAATCGTGGAGCTGCTGCAAAAGCTGAACAAAGAAAACAGGCTCACTATCATCATGGTAACCCACGACAAAGAAACGGCCGAAAGGGTATCGGATCATTTCATACAACTGAAAGACGGCAAGATCATTGACGAAAAAATAAATTAAGATGAACCTTCCGGATTTAATCAAAATAGGCTTTTCCAACCTCTGGCAGACCAAACTCAGGTCCATCCTCACCATCCTGGGGGTGGTGATCGGCATCGGCGCCCTTTCATCCATGATCTCCTTCGGCACCGGCATACAAAAGAACATCACGGATGCCTTTAAGAGCAATGACCTTTTTACCAGCATGAATGTTACGGCAGCAAAGATCGACCTGAACGACATACAAAACCCGGATCCGGGCCGGATCCAGGACGCCATGAAACAAAAAAGCGCCCCACTCAACGACTCCACCCTGGAACTGATCAGGAAGCTTGAAGGGGTTGAGATTGCTCACCCGGAGATCATCCTGCCCTGCAAACTTGCCCTGGGCGAGAAGAGCACCTCTACCCGGGCACAGGCACTTCCTGCAGCCATGGGCAAATACAAACCTTACAAAGACCTGATGGCAGGCACATTCCTCACTTCCGATACCGGGAAACAGATCGTGCTGAGCTGGGAAACCATGCGCAGGATCGGATATGTTTGCGTGGATGACAAACAAAAGAAACTTACAAAAAAGGACTCCACAGAAAACAGGATCCTGGTGAATGCCGATACCATGATCGGCAAAAAGATCTACCTGGTGGCCGCCACCATTGATTTGAAAAAAGTGATGAAAAACCCTTTTGCCGCAATGAACGGGGGAGGTGAAGAAGTTTTCAGCGAGGATTCAACAACCTTCACCCTGACAGGAATTTTGAAACGCTCCGGCCCCTTCGGTTCGGGCGACATCAAAGGGGGTGCTGTGATCCCGGCAAAAACAGCGGCAATGATTCCCACGCTGGGTTTCAGCAGCATCTGGGATATCCTGGACCCGGAAAGAAAAAAACCAGTACAGTTCCATTTACGTGCGTGTGGATGACATACAGGAAATGGGCCGCATCCGCGAAGAAATCGAGGAAATGGGCATGAATGTTTTCTCCATCAGCGACCAGCTGGAGGAGATCAAAAAAGGTTTCCTGGTGATGGATTCCATCCTGGGAGCCATTGGCATAGTAGCGCTATTGATCGCCGCCCTGGGCATCATCAACACCATGGTGATGTCCATCCTGGAACGTACCCGGGAGATCGGGATCATGAAAGCAATCGGCGGCAGCGACCGGGAGATCAAGACCATCTTTTTCGTGGAAGCGGGTTCCATCGGTTTTATTGGAGCCATTTTCGGATTGGTTCTGGGTTGGCTCTTTACCCGTGCCGCCACCCTGGTCATTAACAATTACATTATACCGGATGATGAAGTGGCTGTTGATTTGTTTTATTTCCCCTACTGGCTGATCCTGGGAGCCATCGTCTTTTCGATACTGATCAGCCTTTTAGCAGGACTGTACCCTGCGGCAAGGGCTGCGAAGGTGGATCCGGTAAAGGCGCTAAGACACGATTAAACGACAAGGCGCGGAAGGCGAAGATAACTCAAAACTCCTAACTCTTAACTTTTAACTTTTAACTCTTAACTTTTAACTCTTAACTCTTAAAACACCTCCCAGAAACCCGTCACATCAAAATAGATCACTTTGGTTTTTTTGCTTCCCTTAACGGCGATCTCATACAGGTAATATGTTTTGCCATCCTGTTCTTTCATGCCTTTGCCGAACATCACCCAATCGGGGCCCTGCTTACCGTAAGTTTCGGCGAGGTAATGTTTGATGGCTTTCATGCCCTGGTTCATGTTCCCGGCATTTTCGATCACAATGGCCTTTTTATAATTTCTACCGTTCCCTCCGGAGTACTTAATGTTTCCATAGTTCAGGTTTCCGGTCGCTTGAGGCGAAGAGCAGCTTGACATTGTTACAACAAGGATGACAAATAATATCTTTGGTATTTTCATGATATTTCATTAATTACAATCTCCAAAACAAATATCCATTTTCCGGGCCTTATTGATCAGGGGATGGTCAGGCGGCACAGTGCGCAGTTTGCCGGCCACATCCCCCAGGGGAATAGATCCGATATTATCGCCGCTGATATTTACCATTTGTCCGAATTTCCTTTCATGGATCAACTGTACCGCGTGTGCTCCAAAACGGGTAGCCAGAATGCGGTCGTTGGGCGAAGGACTGCCTCCCCGTTGTATGTATCCCAGGATGGTCTCCCTTGCTTCCTGATCGGTATTTTTCCTGATCTTCTTGCCAATATACTGGGCGGCAGACGCGCTTTTGGGTTTTTTAATCCCTTCAGCCACAACGACAATGGAATAGGGTTTATCCTTAATAGTTCTGTTTTGCAGATATTCGTAAACGGTATCCAGATCGTATTCCACTTCGGGGAGCAAGATCACATCCCCGCCACCGGCAACACCCGAATACAGCGCCAGCCACCCGGCATTGTGTCCCATGATTTCAATCACCATGATACGCTTGTGTGAGTTGGCCGTACTGTGCAGGCGGTCGATGGCATCGGTGGTGATCCAGAGGGCGGAATCAAATCCGAAAGTTACATCGGTGCCCCATACGTCGTTATCGATGGTCTTGGGCAGGCCGATGATGTTGAGGCCTTCATCAGCCAATCTGCTGGCTGTTTTCTGTGTCCCATTTCCCCCGATGCATACCAGGCAATCCAGTCCAAGTTCCTTGTAATGTTTTTTGATCAGTTTGGGTTTGTCGATCTGGTTCATGCCACTGCCCTCTTTTTTAAAGGGCTTTTCGCGGGAAGTCCCGAGAATGGTGCCACCCAAAGTCAAAATTCCGGAAAGATCCCTTTCCTGCAATTGCACATATTCCTTGTTGATCATCCCCAGGAAACCGGATGAGATCCCGAGGACCTCCATGCCATATTCCACGATAGCTGTTTTACCGACCCCGCGGATCGCAGCGTTGATACCGGGACAATCACCCCCGGCAGAAAGGATACCCACCCGGATGCCTTTGCTTGATTTACTCATCTTTGTAGATTTACATCAATACTAAAGTAATAACTTAAGATAAGGAGATGTATTTTAATTTTCAGGATTTATCAACAGGGGATTAGCCACGAATACACGAATGATTTTGTTTAAAGGTAAAAATGTGCTGGGATTTGGTTTGATTCGGTGTAGCTGGGTATATGGTTATATTGGTATAGTAGGTATAAGGCTGAATGGCCTTGATTGCGATAATTGTCTCTGTCGCGTCCCTAAATCCGCTTAATTAATTCGTGTTTTCGTGGCCAAATAATTCGTGGCTAAATAATTCGTGCCATCAAACCTTCAATACCTCCCCTTCCGATTTAGCAATGATCACGGCACCACAACTATCACTCCATACATTGGTTGCCGTGCGGAACATATCGAGGATGCGGTCGACAGCAAGTATGAGCCCCACTCCTTCGAGCGGAAGGCCAACCGCAGAAAGAATTACAGAGATCATCACCAGCCCAGCCATGGGAATACCAGCTGCACCAATGGAAGCAAGCAAAGCGGTTACCACAACGATGATCTGTTGCCCGAAAGTCAGGTCGATGCCATAAGCCTGGGCAATGAAAATCGCAGCCACACACTCGTAAAGCGCCGTCCCATCCATGTTGATGGTGGCACCCAGAGGCAGGGTGAAGCTTGATATTTTGTTGGAAACACCATCGTTCTCTTCCACTGCCTGTATGGTCAGCGGGAGTGTAGCACTGGATGAAGAGGTGGACCAGGCAGTTAGCAGGGGGGTGGTTACGTTCCGAAAATGCCTCAGGGGTTTGGCTTTGCCAATAAATCTTGTGAGCAGCGGCAGGGTAATGATGGCATGCACTGCCAGGGCCAGGATAACAGTCAGCATATAAACACCCATGCTTTGTGCCAGTTCAAAAATATTCCCTGATTCGCTTACCTGCAGGGCAACGATGCCAAATACTCCGAAAGGGGCAAAACGGATGATGAAAAAGGTGATCTTCATCATCACATCGAAGACCGCATCAAAGAAATCGGTTAAAACTTTTTTGGATTTTGCATTGGTCTGGGTAATAAAAAATCCGAACAGAATAGCAAAGAAGATCACCGACAACATGGCATTATCCACAAATGCCTGGAAGATATTGGTCGGGACGATCTTGATCAGCGTCTGTCCAAAAGAATCCGTTAGGATGTCCAGATCCTCCACATTTTTTAAAAGGCCCAGGTCGGCGCCCACACCAGGTTGCAATATATTCACAAACAGCAATCCTGTCAGGATGGCCAGAATACTTGTCAAAACATAGTAGGAAATTGTTTTCAGGCCCAGACGTCCAAGATTCTCTGCGTTGCCAATGCTGGTAACACCGGAAATGATCGAACTCAGGATGAGAGGAATAATGATCATTTTCAGGGCCCGGATGAAAAGATCACCCATCCAGCTGATGTAATCAACATAGGCAGGTATAACAATTCCATACAAAATACCCAGAACCAAAGCTAATAATATCTGCCAATGCAAAGGAAATTTCTTCATCGTGCAAGCATTCGTATTTTGAGAGGTCTAAATTAATAAAATTTGAACAGCAGGGGCAAATTGTCGGGATGGGCTCCTGATTATTTATTGTATTTTTAAGGTTTAAAAATATCGAGATGAAAAAGTATTTCCTTTTGTTTATCAGTTTAATTTCGTTTACGCTCATGGCTCAGCATACCAATATCCTGATCGATGATAATCAGTTCATTTACAAGCCTTGTGAACCTTCTATCATAATCAACCCTTATAATACGGAGCATATGGTTGCCGGGGCAGTCATCAACAGGTATTATTATTCAATCGACGGAGGACAATCCTGGTCGATCGGATTCCTTGAATCACCCTGGGGAGTATGGGGTGATCCTGTGGTTGTGATAGATACCGCTGGAGCATATTATTATTTTCATCTTTCAAATCCCTCCATTGGGGTGGGAAGCTGGATAGACAGAATTGTTTCTCAAAAGCTTGATCATCCGGGCGGAACCTGGAGCCAGAAAACTTATATGGGGAAAAACGGATCCAAAGCCCAGGACAAAGAATGGGCAATTATCGACCGGTCCAACAACAACATTTATATCACCTGGACACAATTCGACCAGTATGGTACATCAAATCCCAATTATTTCAGCAACATACATTTTTCCAGATCCACAGATGCAGGACAAACATGGAGTGAAGCTATGCAGATCAATGAAGTTTCGGGCGACTGTGTTGACAGCGACAATACAACCGAAGGAGCTGTCCCGGCAGTGGGGCCCAATGGTGAGGTTTATGTTGCATGGGTTGGCCCGGCAGGCCTGGTTTTCGACAGGTCGTTGGATGAAGGCGAAACATGGTTGGAAGAAGATATCTTCGTTTCGGATGTTCCGGGTGGCTGGGATTATTATATTCCCGGTATCTCCCGCTGCAACGGTTTGCCCATTACCAAATGCGATCTGAGCGGAGGTGAACATCATGGTACCTTATACATCAACTGGTCAGATCAGAGGAATGGGGCGGATGATACAGACGTTTGGCTGGTGAAATCCACAGACGGAGGTGATACCTGGACAGAACCGGTCAGAGTGAATGACGATCCGCCGGGCAAACAGCAGTTCTTCACCTGGATGGATGTGGATCAGCTTACCGGCTATTTATGGTTTGTATGGTATGACAGAAGAAATTACGATGACAACAATACGGATGTATACATGGCAGTTTCGAGAGACGGTGGCGAAACATTCCACAATTTCAAAGTAAGTGAAAGTCCTTTCTACCCGGAAATAGGATCCAATGTTTTCTTCGGTGATTATAACAATGTATCGGCACATAATAATGTGATCAGACCTGTCTGGACGAGGCAGGATGAAGGTGAACTTAGTATATGGACTGCACTGATTGATCCCTATATTGTCGGCCTGGAAGAAGAAATACCCAGGCTGATGAGCCTGCAGCAAAACTATCCGAATCCCTTCAAGGTAAGTACGAAAATCGCATACAAGGTCATGGAACCCGGCAATGTGAGTCTGGGTATTTATAACCTGCATGGGGAAAAAGTAGTAAGTCTGTTCGAGAACAAATACCACTTTCGGGGTAAATTCATCGAGAGTTTTAAACCTGATGAGAGTAGTTTACCGGCAGGAGTCTATTTCTTTCAGCTATCCACTGCTAAGGAAGTACTCAAGCGCAGCATGGTATTCGTGAAATAACTGCTTATTGCCGGTTGCTCACTGCATCAAAGCTACTCGGCATAAAAATCGATCATCTGCTGTATGGCTCTTTCGCAGGCCCTGCAAAATACACTTCCCCTAAAGGTGTGCATCAGGCAATCGTAGCTGGGCCGGAATACGCCTTTGGCCGTGTAACCTCCTCCTTCAAAAACCCCCAGCACATCCATATAGGGTTCTGTTTGCGGCGTTGGCACCGGGATGCTGTCAGCCAGCATATCCTCCCATTTGGAGGTAAAATCTTTGAGGGTGGTGAGGTTGGGTTGCCAGGGTTCCACTTCCGTATTGTAAAAGTCATTGTAAGCTACTTCATCAGCATAATACTCATCCCCCAGTCCTGCAAATCCATGTCCAAATTCATGGATAAATATCTTGGCGGCAGCACTGTTGCTGTTTACGCTGAGACAGTAAAAATTGTAAATTCCTCCGCCTCCGTACTTGGGGTCATTGGCCAGAATATAGATCTGATCGTAGGGAGCATTGGCTGCCAGGTCACGTATGCTTTTGTTATCCATGGTCATACAATAACGTTCTGAATCAAAGGTGTAGAAACTGGAATTCAGGATGGTCCTTTTCCAAACGGAATCAGCGGGGATATCAATGCCTGAATCTTTCGAAGGAGCCATCACACCCCGAATATTGAATTTATCCCTGTTTTGATCATAGGGTGAAAATGAGAACAACGCCTCCTTGAAAGTGTTGCAATCTTGCTGGAACAATTCCATTTCCGCTTCGGTATAACCGTCGGGCAGGATAAGTATGTCAACCCTTTCGGCCGGATCACCGGTAACATAAGCATCATAAACCGGGTATTCAAGCCTTTGTTCGGGTTTGATGAAATAGGAATCCACATCAACCGCATAACTGAACTTTTTGATCAGTTCACCACGCCAGCTACGGCTGTAAAAATCCACCCGTACATCTTTTTTGGGAAAAGGAAAAACAATGCTTTCGGAAAAGGAACGCTTGGTCTCCCTGGCTTCATCCGTAGTCTGCCATTCTCCAAACAGGCTTGAATATCCCCTGGAATAGATCAGGCTGTCGGTGGCCAGGTCAAACACTTTGAAGCAATATTTACCATATCCGAAAGTATCAATGAGATTCACTTTTGAACCACCCCAGTATGGTTCTGCAAGCAACTCATCAATAGAATAAATCTCCTTTTCGTGATCACCGGTATGGTAATAATCGATTCGCAGGCTCCTGTTATGAAAACATTTCTCAAATTGTGCCTGCGTGCTGATGCAGAACAGCAAGGCAATGAAAACAAATAATTTTTTCATCCTGATTGATTTTTTACAAATCTCCAAAAAAATTTATCATTTCTGAAGATTTTCAGAAATGATAAATTTTTTCTTCGTGTTTCTTTGTGCTTTTGAGGCTTAGTGGCTAACTTTACAATTGCCACAAAGTCACCAAACCACGAAGTTTCACCAAAAAGCCTCATAAGAGTTGACCACCATAAAAAACATTAGTTTTATTGTTAATAACAAACTGAAATTAAACAAATTACGAATCATTTACGAAATTGTTTAATAGCTAAAAAATCGCTGATAAATATCGGGATTCTAAGCCGGGGCTAACCTACATTATTTGAGTACATTAAGCTATTTTTTGAATAATGCAGGTTAGAATACTTATAAATAAGCAAAAAATCCGCATATGTCATGAAATATCCCTGATTCTTATTGTATTTTTGGATTGATAAAGAGATTGGTAAGCATTTCAAAACAAGTTCACGAACAGATCTGATTTTTCCATAAAAAACAAAACATAAGGATTTTGCGTTTCAAATTAACTTTCACCGTTGACAGGGTAAAAAGTCCTTTGCCCATCTTACCGGTTCAATACCAGTACCCGGTTTCCTGCTGGATTTACAAAACCATCCGCGAAGGCAATTCTGATTACAGGGGCTGGCTGAAAAAGAACGGCTTCATTTCCAGCAAGCAGGTTTTCAAAATGTTTACTTTTTCGAATTTCCTGCTGGAGGAGAATGAGTGCGAGGTCCGGGGCGACCGGATCATGTTGCTGAACGATGAGCTGACGATGATCCTTTCCAGCCTGGTCAAAGTTGACATCAGTGAATATGTCGAAGTTTTGTTCAAGGGTCAGGAATTGTCGCTTGGCGATAAAAAAAGCAGGGTATTCTTTAAGATCAGCAAGGTGATTTCGTTAAGGGAAGAGATCCCCGACCATCCGCGCCTCAGACTGATCTCACCCATGGTTGTGAGTGCTGAAAGCATCCCTGAAGAAAACAAGATCCCCGCAACATTTCTCAGTCCTCAAGACGAGGAATACAAATATTATTTCTTCCGGAACCTGTTACAGAAAGACCAGATCAGAAACGGCATGGATCCGGCGAAAGCAAAAATGGATCTGGAAGACATTGAAATGGAGATTTTGAGCGATCCGGTTAAGGTACCTACACCCATCAAATCGGGGAACGAGGAGCCGAAAGACATTCCTGCCTACAGCTTTGTATTCGAGATCAAAGCACCGGAATACCTGATCCGTAGCGGAATGAATGCCGGTTTTGGTGTTCTTAACAGCAAAGGATTCGGTTGTGCTGAAGTGGTGGAAGAAGAGGATGATTATCCGTATCCGGGCAGAATATAATCCTGCACCAGCCTTCAAAAAAGAAATCAAACAGCCTTCCTCGGAATATGGTTCGGAAGCCTGGTCAGTAATTCATAATTCATGCTGTTGTTCATATCACTGAAGGAACTCACAGAAATAAAAGTATCGCCCTGATCCCCAATCAAAACAACCTCTTCTCCAACCTTCACATTCTCAATATCGGTAACATCAATCACCACCATATTCATATTTACTGTTCCAACCACCGGAACCCTTTTACCACTGACAAGCAAATGGCCGTTATTGCTTAAAGTCCTGCTAAAACCATAGCCATACCCCACAGGAACCGTTGCAATATTGCTGTCTCTGTTGGTGATGTAACTCCTTCCATAACTAACATATTTTCCTTTGGGCACCCTGTTTACACTCATGATCTCACTTTTCCATGACAATACCCGTTTCAGGGGGTCTTCATCAAATCCTTCGTTTTTCATATGGGTCATCATGGTTTCGTCGCTTGGCCAGAAACCATAGTTGGAAATTCCTACGCGAACCATATCCATGATGGATTCGGGATAATTCAGCACCCCGGCTGAGCAGGCCAGGTGCCGGTACCTGGGCTGAAAGCCTTCCTCATAAAACCAATCACATAAACCTTTAAAGGTCTCGATTTGCTTGATGATCCTTTTATAGTTTACGATGCTTTCGGCACCCGCCAGATGAGAGCATATTCCTTCAATTTCGATATATTTAGATTCCTTTTTCAGGATGTTGACAACTTCCTGCATTTCCTCTTCACAAAAGCCCGTTCTGTGCATACCGGTTTCCAATTCGATATGAACTTTGGCTGCCTTATCCAGTCTTCTGGCAACCATGATCACCTGTTTTAAGCGGTGCATGGTGAAAACGAAAAAGGATACCCCCTTTTCGATGGCCCACGCCAAATAGTCATCATCGATAAAACCCATGATCATCAAATCACAATGATCTTTTTTGATCTCAAACGCCCTCATAGCCTCTGCAAGACTGAAAACCGAAAAATGATCAACGCCACATTCCTCAATCATGGGCAACAATTCTTCAATTCCATGCCCATAGGCATTTGCCTTCACAACCATGGAGTATCTGACATCCTTACCAATCCTGTTCCTAAGGTATTGTATATTATTGTTCAGGGCATCCTTGTTCAATTCAATAAAGGAAGTATTTAACATAATTTGTTTTTATTTCAAATGCTTAATATGCTCAACTAAAGCAGCTTAGGTCTGGCTAAGACGAATACACATGCACGCTGTTCTGCGCCGAAGGCAGATAATTGATCCCGAACCAGCAGATCAGCAGCACTATAAAAGCCAGGGCCAGGATCCAAAGGGATGATTTTACATTCTTCTTCTTATTCACCCGGAAATGAATGTATAGCAGGTAAACGAGCCAGGTCAGAAAGGCCCAGGTTTCTTTGGGGTCCCAGGTCCAGTAATGGCCCCAGGCTTCCTTTGCCCAGAGGGCACCGAACAATAAACCAAAGGTCAGGAATGCGAAACCAATGTATACGATATTATCTGCCAGTTTTATGGTTTTATCTGTTGGTTTATTATTATACAAAAGGTAAAGACCTTTAACACCAATATAGGGAGGACATAGCCAGCAAGGCATACCCGATGATATACACGATCACATGCGGAATAAACCAGGGGCTCAGCAGAGCCGGCATCAGGGTTTTATCGAAGGTATCCGGATTCAGGATGTTGACGAACAAAAATACAATACCCATAAGCAGGCTATAGGCAAGCAGCCATAAAAGTTTCCAGCGGTAATACAGGATTATTCCGATCAGTGCAACAGAAATTGCATACCACAGGCGGGTTTCACCCAGTGTTCTGAAGGGAGGTCTTTCAAGGCTCATCCAGAGTCCTATGGTAAAAATACCGATAGAAATAACACCCCCAATCAATAGCAGATCAGGCAGTATTTTAATTTTCTTTGGCAGTACCAGCAAAATCAGGGCTGCCATCCACAGCGCTGATGCAATGATCACATAGGTTGGAAAATCAGTCCAGTTCATTTTCAGTTTTTTTGTTTTTTGTTCTACCCATCCAAACCAGGTACAGAGAGCCCAGCAGAATCATAAAAATACCCCCGAATACCACCGGCAACCAGGGGTCTCTTACAACTTCCACAATACTTATCTGAGACCACTTACCCATTTTTTCATCGAAACCCGTTTGATAAATTGTCCAGCCATGGATCCTGAAGGGATCATTGACTTTGATCGTGAAATCTTCATACTCTTTCATGCTTGTAAAAAAACGGATATCCGAGCTATATTCCCTGGGAGCAGGTACACGCATGGCAATGGCCCAGCGCTCAGATAAATGAAGAAATTTGTTTGGCAAAAGAAAACTCCCGCTGGTCACCCAGCCTTCTTTCAGATCAGCTGACTTCAGGTTTCTTACACTGAGTTTTGCGGCTGGTGGAGCGCCAACCTTATTACTCGGGATATAACTGCCTTTATCCAGATAGGCATCCGCAAGGAAAGTGTCAATCCGGATCTCCCAGTCGCCGTAAGTGCCTGTAAATCCTTCTTCAACCTCTATCAGTTGCCCCATTTCCTCAATGGCAAATTTGCCGGTCTTTTTATCCACAAGTCCGATGCTTGGAGGATACTGCCTGATACTGAAATCTAGCAATTTCAAAGCAAAAGGCATCTGGTATGGTCTGCCTTCGCTGTCATAAGCAGTAAAAACAGACTGGTTCTCCTGCAGGGTCATGTTGAGTCTTTTGAGGTCAGCAGAACCCAGGGAGGCCGCAATGATCACCACAAATAAACCTGCATGGTTGAGGAAGAATGCAAAATTCTTAAGGCTGAACGGTAAAAATTTCCTGACGATCGTATAACCCAGTATAATCAACAAATAGAAAGAGACCATGATGTATGGCCAGCTTTTGACCACATGGGTCAGGCCCAGGTCCACCAGCAGGGATCCTCCGGTTTCATCGCTTTGCGGGATAAACCCCAGCATTAGCACCAGGATGGTAAAAATGGAAATTGAGGCAATGGCAGCAGCTGTGCTGGATAACCATTTCATCACCGGATGTTGAACCATCCTGTATGAAATGATGATATATGCGATCAGGGCCACGATCAGGATCATGTTAAATGGCCACCTTGGCAAATAAATGGCGTCGGCCGGTGAAAACAGTTCGATCAGAAATCCAATGATAAGCAAAGCAAAGCCAATGGCAAAGCTTTCACGGTATCCCCAGGGGTACTGCCACATTTTCCTCCGTTTCTTCTTCAAGTTCGATATTTTCGTCATTTAATTTTTAATTAAGTTCCTTCCAATTGAGGCTTCCGGGCAATTTTCATCTGAAAAATCAAGAAAAACAAAAGTAAGAAATATACAGTTAAGTATATTTATAAATATTTTAAATAGAGAGGAATATGATTAATATCAATCAAATGATGAAATTTTAATATATTTGAATAAGTACATATCATCCGGATTAGTGACATGATAAACTATTCAACAATAAAAGAAAAGCAATGTGCCTTTTGCGACCGCAAGTCACCCCTCTTCAGCGTATTGAGTAAAAATGAACTTACCTTCATCAATTCCAATAAAATAGAAGTCAGGTTCAAAACCGGGGAGATCATCAGGAAGCAGGGGGCATTTCTTTCGCATGTGATCTCCATCAATATGGGAATGGCCAAAATGTATCTGGAAGGCCTGAACAATCACGATGTGATCCTGAAGATCATCAAGGCAACCAATTTTATCGGCGGGCCCGGAATGTATGTCGACCACAGGCATCATTACACCGTAAAAGCACTCACCGATACCTCTGCCTGTTTTTTGGAGGTAAATGCATTCAAAGAACTGCTTCATTCAAACAATGAATTTGCCGATAAGTTCTTTGAGGATTTCAGCAGGAATACACTGACTACCTACGACCGGTTGATGAACCTCACACAAAAACAGATCCCCGGCCGCATGGCCGATGGACTGATCTACCTGAGTGAAGAGATCTTTGAAAGCCCTGAATTCGAGCTGGTTTTATCCAAAAAGGACCTGGGGGAGCTGAGCGGTATGTCATCCGACAGTGCCACGAAAATTTTGCGTTCCTTCCGCGAAGACGGCATCATTGAAATAAAGGCCAGGCATATCATCATCAAAAACATGGATGAACTGATCCGGATCAGCCGGAACGGTTAGGCTTTGCTTACATTTCTCTTTTCGATTTGCAGGATCAGGTCCCTGAAAATGAATACATGAAATGGCAGGAAAAAAAACCGGTAGATGCGGCCGAATATGCCTTCGGGCTGGAAGTATGCATTGACATGCAATTTGCTGAGTCCTTCGTAATTGGATATGTAAAATTCAAGCCAGGCCTTGCCGGCAATTTCATTTCCGCCCGCAATAAAAGCAATTTATCTTTACAATATTTTCCACCCGCCAGAAATCAATCACATCACCAGCCCGTAAGTCCTTGTAGCTCCTTCTGCCTCTCGAAGAACCCACGCCCATCAGCAGGCGATCCATCAAGCCCCTGAGCCGCCACATCCAGTTGCTGTTGAACCAGCCCATTTTGCACCCTATATGACAGAATGAATCAAAAAGGGCCGATTCCTTTTTGAATGTATGGAGGCAATAGGAAGAAGTGAATTTTGGCGGCGGGTTAAGTTGATGCAATTGTATGGCCAGTTCATGCTCTCTTGGATAAGCATCCGGCCATCTTTCCCGTATTCCCGGGGATTCCGAGCGGACCATGATCCTTACCTGGTAGCCCCGGTTGATCAATTCCGGCACCAGGCGGCCGCCAATATAACCGGTAGCCCCGGTAACCAGGATCTTTCCCATTCCCGGATCGGGCTTCGTCGGAAGGGCTTCACAAAAGTAGAGGCTTTCGCGTGATTGCATGAACCTTCAATGAACTACCCCGAGGCAAGCCTGCGGGGTATCATTATGAAACATTCATTTGATTCGCCCCAAGGGGCGGGGAATATTACCCACGAGATCCCTCGACAAGCTCGGGATCAGTTCGACTTTGCTTTTTCAGTTCGCTATCGCTCCTAAAAAATCAGTCTCACTGATTTAATCATTGACCTGCATGATCATGCAGGCACTTCGCTTTAATACAATTTGAAATGGCACTCAGCACATGCAGTGGTTTTCCAGGCTTCTCCAATGTCGACAGGATGCCTGAATTCGAGTGTTGTATCCTTTGTGGCATATTCCAGCTGGCCGGGGTATCCCTGGCTGATGATATCATGACAGATATTGCAATCGCGGCTGATCACATGATTGGATTTGCTCACATGTTTATCGTCATGGCAGCGATGACAACCATCGGTTTCTACGTGGCCCAGGTGATTGGGATATACATCCCACCTGACTTTCATCTCGGGAAAAATATTCTTTTTGAATTCCTCCTGGATGGTAGCAATGGCCTGTTCTACCATGGCAGCGCTGGTGTCGAGAATCTCAGGATACATCAGGTCATAATAGAAATTCACTTCCTGTTCGATGAATTCCATCGCGCTGTCGGTAGTGGAAAACTCCTTGTTGAGTACGTCCATGCTCACGATCTTGATATCGGGCAGGTCTTTCGAAATGGCACCCCGGGTCAGGGCATCATCAATAAAATCGACCGGGTCGCGATAATCATGTGAAGGCCGGTTATGGCAATCCATGCAGTCCATGGTCCGCAATTCACTTTTTTCCATTGTGGACGGATCTCCCTCAAAATCCTCATTCACATAAATTATTTCCTCTCCTGTTTTCAGATTGGTGTATTTTACCCAGGGGATGGTATCTCTTTTTTCGGTGGTGGCAATATATTCGATCTTCACATCCGGGTTGATGTGCCAGTGAATGCCTTCCTGCAATCCGAGTGCGCTTAGCTTGGGTCCTACCTTCATGTTCAGATTGATATCCCATTCGGTATTGTTTTCATCAGCCAGATAATGCTTTTTAGCGATCAGCTGGCGGGCATAGAATTTCTCAGGCCAGTGGCATTGCTCGCAGGTTTCCCTGGCAGGTCGCAGATTGCTGACCGGTGTAGTAATGGGTTTGGGATAATTTCCGGTGGTAACTGCATAAACCTGGTATAAACCGGACATTTTGGAGCGCACATACCAGTCGGCTCCCGGCCCAACATGACAGGTAACGCAGGCCACCCTGGCATGTGGTGAATTCTGGTAGGCCACATATTCGGGTTTCATTACTTTATGACAAAGCTTGCCACAAAACTCAACCGATTCGGTATAATGGAATGCTTCATAACTCCCGATGGCCGAAAGCAAAAGGAACAGCACAGATCCCAATCCGAAAATAACGGTAGCCCTCCTTTGTTTTGATTCGTTGAAGTCAATACGGGGCCATTTTTTTTCATAAACCTGTCCGCTCTTTCTTTCACGCCTGATCTTTCGCCACATCCCGATGGGTATCAGGAGCAGTCCGATGATCAGGAATACCGGCAGGATGATGTAAGTGAATAAGCCCAGATAGGAGCTTCCCTGGTCCAATATCACCGAAACAACAAACAAAAAGCCGATCATGAACAGGCTAATGATCGCGATTACTGATCCTATTAGGGAAAGCCAATTGTTATAAGAATGTGGTAGTTTCATTGTTTTTTTTATTAAAGATAAGTAAATATATCAATTTGAAAAAGAAATTGTTGAATAAATATGAATGGATTATGAAGCCAGTGCTTGCTTGCATCAGAGCGAAGTCCCGGTTTTGTATTTCTTTCTTAAAACCTGTATTTCCAATTCAAGATCTTCTTTCATCCTTTGCAGAAAGACCCTTCCCTCGGAGGTAAGCTCCTTGATGCATAAATTCCTAAGAATGGTATTGATCACTTTTATTTGCTCCTCTTTGGCGTAAATGCGATAGTTCGTACCCAATTTTACCGGATTGTTCTCAAACATAGTATTTTCAAGTCTTGTGTTATGTGTTTAGTAAGTTATTATCAAAATTAAGCCAAGAATGCATATAATACAATGGATATGGGATGAAATACGCTTGTATTTTGGAAGATGAATAGCCTCATATTTAAAGGTATGCAACGGAATAATATTGATATTAATCAATACAAAAAAAGCGGTATGCCCCTTCCGGACCAGCCCGCCCGGAGATTGCTTCGCATATTTATGATTTCTTTTCAGCTTTCTTACCCAACCTTTTAATTAGGTCAACTGGTAATTTAATGCTTAATATATTGTATTGATTGATATATGTTTAATGTATTAATATTTTTTATTTATGCCAGCCATTGAACATGGCCTTGAAGTTGCTGGAGGCCGTGGTTCCCATGGTACTGAAATAAATATGCACCAGCATGAAAACCGAAACAAAAAATCCCATGATCATATGCAACAAGGCAGTAATTTGTATACCACTAATCCCAAAAACCTCGGTGAGGATTATCTCGGGGAAAAGCAGTGCCCATCCGGTGATAAAGAGGATAGGAATAACCAGGAACATGATCAACACATAGGAAAATTTCTGCAGTGGATTAAATTTCCTTTTCTCATTAATGGGAAAGGGAGATTTTTGTCCTGTAAAAAGGCCCACGGTATAATAGCGGAACTGTTTCATCAGGCGGTCTTTTAAGCCTTTTATCTTCAATGCATAATATTTATTGTTACCAGTTACAATATTGGCAACGATGAACCAGGCATAGCTGATGGTTAACAAGATACCGGAGATATTATGCATACTCACGGCCAGGTCGAACCTCATAAAGGGATATTCAGGGTTTGAATACTGCATACTCACGCCGGTGAGGATCAAAAGGAGGCATAAGATGGCATTGGTCCAGTGCCATACGCGTATCGATAAGGGATATAAATATACTTTAACTGACATTTTCGTTTATTTTTTTAGTATTCTTAAAACTGCGTGGGCAAAGATCCCGATAAAAACCACTCCGAATAAAACAACGCTGATCCAGTTCAGGTAAAAGTTGCGGTTGGCACCGATCACATAGGCTTCGTTAAGAATGGAGGCATTGAAAAAACCTGCCTTATTTCTCTTTTCCTGGGCCTGGTGTTTGTAAAGTGAGGCCATCAGGATGGAATTCTCGCTGTGACATTCAACACATCTTTTAACCGCCTCTTCTTTGGGTTTGATCTCGTGAGCAACCAGGAGTGTATCACTGGTTCGTGCGTGGCAATCGATACATCTTACATTCTTAAAATGCAAAGCCTGGTTTGGCAGCCAATCATGTGTTTCGAGAATATTCGGGTTTCTGGCCTCTGTGAGCAGCTGGTATTTGTCGATATCGGCATGACAGCTCAGGCAGATCTCGTTATCATAGGTAACAATATCTTTAACATTGAGGTTGGTCCTCGCATTAATTGCATAGGTATGCGGATCGTGGCACATCCAGCAGGTAAAGGTTTCGTCATGCCTGGAAGAATGTACGCTCTTTTCAAATTCCTCCTGGATCTTCTCAAAATTATACATGGCATAATTTTCATCTCCACCATGACAATCCAGGCAGGTATATTTCAATTCCATCCGCAGGTATCCGGCATGAGGAAATTCTTCATACTCATAAGAGTGGCAGTCGATACAAACAAATCCGTCGTGGTTAGAGTTATAGAATTCGGCCGAGTCGATCACAAAATAAGGATTCATCCTTTCTTTCACATCTGCTTCGGTCCATTCGTTGTAATAGGTATAGAAATGATCTCCGTGGCACTTCAGGCATTTCTGGTTCTCTATTACATTTTCGGGTACTTCCTTATCATCTTGTCCCCAGGCAATTCCAGCCATGAGTATCACGAGAATGAGCGTTAATGACCTCATGATTCAGGTTTTAAAATACAATAAAATTGAATTGGATAAATAAAATTGAGTGCCTTTCCGGCACCCAATTTTTTGGTTATTATTTTTTCATTGTTCTCATATAGTTGACAACAGCCCACCTGTCTTCTTCTTCGGGGATCTTGCTTTCAAAGTTTGGCATTTCGTCCCTTCCGATGAATGATTTGTAATATATGACACCATCCTTCTGATTCTGGAATTCTTCAGATGTGAAGTCGCTGCAATAGGTTTCGAGCTGTTTGGCCTTGGGGCCATCGCATTCGCCTTTGTTTCCGTGGCATGATTTGCAATGTTTTGCATAAAGCATTTTGCCGATCCTTTCGAGGCTTGCATCATCCTTGTAAGGATTTTCCATTTTTTCATACTTTGACGGAATATCCCATCCTTCGGGTTTCTTCTGATCCTGAGGATTGGTGAATGAGAAGATCAGAAAACTTCCCATCAGTATGGTAGTCATAACAAATACATTGATTGATTTAAGTGCTTTCATAATATATACTCCTTTTATTTTTGTTGATTATTATTTTCTAAAAACTCCATAAACGCGTAATATTAAACCCGAACATCACGCCACCATCAAAAAAGTCGTTGGTGTTGTACATCATGTTATACTGGGGGACCAGTGCCCTGCCACTCGATACGAATATCTGAAAGGCATGTGTACTGGTTGAGATCTCCCAGCCAAGTGCTATGTTAGCTTTGGGTTTCAATTCCGGTTCCAGGTTTTCGTAAATTCCTTCGATCTCCAGGGGCTGGTTCCATTGCACGGTAATGGCCGACTGTGGACTGATCTTGGCCCTTCCGCTGAATTCGATTCCAATCTTGTCGTGCTCGTAGCCTTTTGCCACTTTGTTAATATGGCTAAAGGTAGGAGCAATCTGTACCGAAACCCCGTAACTGATCTTGCGTGAAATGATCAGGGCGGCATAATAGCTCATGCGGTCGGTGAATTCATAATTCAAACCGAATACTTCTTTTCGCGACCGTCGATCGCCATGTTACCGTAAAGGGCAATGCCAACCGGTATGGTATTTTGCCTGGTCTGTTCAAAAACCACGTATTTCACTCTGAAGTCCTGCAGTTTCTGATCCTTGGTTGTACCAAATCCGATCATCAGGTCATCCATCAGGCTGTAGTTAAGCCCCAAACGGATATTGGAAGCCGCATAAATACCAAAAAGGTCTTTGATATCCTTGATCTTTCCCATCCTGTGCTCGATGATGAACTCCAGGGTTTTCCTGGTCGGGATCTTGACTGTTTGGTTATCGATCAGTATTCCGCTTTCAAATGGATCGCGGACAGGTTTATCTTCTTTCTTTTCTTCCTGTGCAAGAAGTGAACCCATCCCGATCAGTATGGCCAATATTAAGATTGTAAGTTTCTTCATATCTTCAATGTTTTAAAGTAATCAATTCAATTAATTATTCTCAGCACCTTGCTGTATCCAGAGCAATACCCTGGCGGCATTATCGGTACTGTACTTCGTATGGGAAGCCGTGCTGGCCGGGTTGGGTATAAAATATAGCTTGCTGCTTTCCGGGTCATCTACATCAACAAGACCCATGGCCTGGATATTCTGGTAGGCGCTTCCTTCCTCTAGAGAAAAAGCAGTGCTGACCGAACTGTGACATCCTGTGCAGCCATCTCCCTGGAAAATTGGAATAATATCCGATTTGAAACTGAGTGTATCCGTCGGATCGATGTCGGGTTGTTTGGGTTCAATGAATTCATATTCGCACGCGCTAAAAAACACAAGTGCAAGGAGAACCATCAATAATTGTGTTGTTTTTTTCATCATCTTCTTATTTAATTAATTGAACGAAAGATACGAAAAAAGGCCTCATTGTTCTATAAACGAAGCCTTTTTTCATTATTTAAAGAACTCTTTTACTGCAATGACTCAATGGTATTGGTCAAAGTAGCTTTGGTATATTTTGGATTGTGGATACCACCGCTTCTGTCTTCTTCGATGAATTTATAGTTATAAATCGCACCGGCCAGGTGCATTGGCATGGTATCGGGAATGGCATAGCCACTGCTGTCAAGAACACCTTCTGTTATGAGCATATTTTTCAACTCAGTAAGCAAGGCATGTGTTTCCTCTTTATATTCTTCAACAAGTGCTGTTAAATCTTCGCCTTCGTGACAAGCAACACATCCTGCTTCATTGATTTCTGTATGTCCGTGATAATCATATCCAACGCCCATTGTATGACCACCGGCCTGTGCACCATAAGCTTCAGCCATATGACAGCTAACACAGCCGTTCTCAATATCGGTATGCATTGAATTCACATAATTTATACTTCCGGGTACTTCGTATACACTGCTACCGGCCAGGAGATTACCCTGTGGTCCGTGGTGAGGTCCGTAACGGACTGAGGTAACTTCAACTTCTTCGGTGCTGCCCACAACCGGCATAGGATTCGGAACGCGAGCCTGGTGACACTGTGCACAGAGGTTAGCCCTTCCCATGTCAACTACATCACCGTTGATCCAGAATTCAACAGGTTCTGTGGCCGTGAATGCCCAGTCTTCAGGAGTGTAAGTTTCGTGAATGTTGTGGCATGTATAGCAATTGATAGGCGTCGGGTTTTCAATGGTACCGTCAGCTTCCATCGTGCCGTTGGCAATCCTTTGCAGAAATCCCTGGCTGGTGTGACAGGCACCGCAGCTGGCATTATTCCTTTCAAAGTTACCGCCAGTAGCGTGTACTGAAGCTTCCCACTGAACAGAAGCAGCAAAAATAGCCTCTGAGTCATCATGACACTGAACACAACCGGCTGTGCCATCTGTCCCGTCTTTACCGGCCGGACCGGCAGGCCCTTCCTTCGTACATCCAGACATGATCATCGCAGAAGCAAAGATCAAAGCTGTAAAAAGTGATAAAAATGTGAATCGTTTCATAATCTTAAAGTTTATTTGTTTGTTTTTCATCTCGCTGTTATAAGCTTAACAATATTAAACATTTTTAATATCAGGCCATTCAGAACATAACTGATTTGAATCAGTATATTTGAATAACTAGATACATTTGTTTGTTGATAAAAATCAATATATTTGCATCATTCATCAGTAACAAATATACTAAATTATTGAGCCTGTGTGAAATATAATGCACTCATTTATAGTAATTTGGACTAATTATAAATAAGATGCCAGAAATCAGCAAGAATTTAATGTGCACAAATTGCTCTTTTAAGCAGCAACTATTTGGCAATTTGCTGCCCGGAGAGCTTCAGTTATTGAACAATAATCGATATGAAGTCAGGTATAAAAAAGGAGAAACAATTTTTAAGCAGGGTTCGGCCTTAACCCATATTGCGTGTTTTACCAGTGGCATGGCGAAGATATTTATTGAAGGCCTGAATAACCGCAACCTCATCATCAAGATCGTAAAAAATGGAGAAATGGTCGGAGGTCCGGGTATGCATACCGATTTCAGGCATCATTTTACCGTTAGCGCCCTCAATGAAGTACAGGTTTGCCTGCTGGATGCGGAGGCTTTCCAAAATGTGATCAAAACAAACAGCAAGTTCGCCCTGGCCATGATGCGCAAAATGAATAAGCAGGGTATCTTGAATTTTGAGAAATTCATCAATCTCACCCAGAAACAAATGCCCGGCCGCATTGCCGATGCTATTTTCTATCTGGCCGATGTGGTGCATGAGAATGACTCCTTTGATGTTGAGATCTCCCGGCAGGACCTGGCCGACATGACCGCCATGACCAAGGAAAGTGCCATCCGCATCCTCAAAGAATTCAAAGATGCCAAACTGATCCAGGTGGAAGGAAATCATTTCGAGATCCTGAACAAGGAAGCGCTGAGAAAGATCAGCCTGACGGGTTAGATCAATGATTTCGTGTTCCGGATTTCGGGTTTCGTGTTTTGCATCCGACAAGCATTGTGCTTTTCTTTCCGGTAAATTACCCGATAGGTTTATTGAAGTCTTATTTTTGTATGAATTAAACACAGCACGTGAATAGATTTACGACAAGGATCATACAGATTGGCAATCTCTGCATCGGCGGCAATGAAGCGGTTCGTTTACAATCCATGACTTCCACGGATACTCTGAACACAAGAGCCACAGTGGCCCAATGCATCGATCTTGCAAGTGCAGGCTGTGAAATAATACGCATTTCAGCTCCGTCGGTAAGGGCAGCAAAAAACCTGGCTCAAATCAAAACTGTGTTAAGGGAGAAAGGTATTGATGTACCACTTGTGGCCGATATACATTTCAATCACAGAGCTGCCGAAGTGGCCGCCCGGATCGTGGAAAAGATCCGGATCAACCCGGGTAATTTCGTTGAGCAGGGATCAGAAAAGTTTTTATCAGATGACGCTACGGACAGAGAAATTCAGGCCATCGAGGAAAAACTGGCCCCCCTGCTTGCCATTTGCAAAACCCATCACACAGCGGTCAGGATTGGCGTAAACCATGGCTCATTGTCGGGGAGGATCCTCTACCGTCACGGGAATACTGCCGAAGGCATGATGGTCTCAGCAATGGAGTACATCGAGTTGTGCCGCAAACATGATTTTCACCAGCTTGTGCTCTCCCTCAAATCCAGCTCCATCCCGCTTATGATACAAGCCAACCGCCTGCTTGTGGAAAGCATGAAAACACGCGGGTGGGACTATCCACTTCACCTGGGGGTAACCGAGGCCGGCAATGCTGATGAAGGCCGCATCCGGTCCGCAGCCGGCATCGGCACTTTGATCAGGGAAGGCATCGGCGACACTATCCGGGTTTCGCTTACCGAAGATCCCGTTAAGGAGATCCCGGTTGCCCGGGAGATCCTGGAATATGCTTCAAGGTCGCGAAAGACAAAATTTTTTCATTATTCCATGGAAAAGCCGGACAGGACTTCTTTGCCACTGGTATTGAGCACTTATCCTGATACCGCAGCAGATATGCATGTACGCGGAAGCAAGGCTTTTGACAAAAGGAATTTCCCCTACATCCTCGAAAGAAAGGAAAAGGATAAAACTGCCGACAAGGAATCACGTCTTCACCTGATCAAAGCTAAGTACAGGGATCTGTCGCCCGAAAACTTCATGATCCACTCAGCCATCGACCTGGCCGCTCCGCTGATGCGGGAAGATTTTGAAGCCGTGTGGATCGATGCAGGAAACGAAATACCTGCCTCCCAGGCCACCGAAAACATATTCCATTTGCTGCAGGCCATCCGCATGCGGATTACCCGCACCGAGTTTATTTCCTGCCCCTCCTGTGCCCGCACACTCTTTGATATTGAAGCACTGGTACAGCAGGTTAAAAACAAAACATCCCACCTGAAAGGATTGAAGATTGCTGTGATGGGATGCATCGTAAACGGTCCCGGTGAAATGGCAGGCGCAGATTACGGGCTGTTGGGCTCCGGCAAAGACCAGCTGAGCCTGTACCGCGGACAAACTCTTGTAAAAAAGAAAATACCCCTGAATCATGCGGCAGAAGAACTGGTCAGGCTGATCAGGGAATCGGGTGACTGGCCGGAAAGCACAGACTGAAATTTGCTTTCCCTGACTCTTCTTGAAACTTGACTCTCCTGACTACGTCACACTCCTGAATGAACTACCCCGAGGCAAGCCTGCGGGGTATCATTATGAAACATTCATTTGATTCGCCCCAAGGGGCGGGGAATATTACCCACGAGATCCCTCGACAAGCTCGGGATCAGTTCGACTTTGCTTTTTCAGTTCGCTATCGCTCCTAAAAAATCAGTCTCACTGATTTAACCCTATAAACTTCTGATATTCAACACTCATTTTATCAACTTGCTTGTCCCTCAGCATTTTTTGCCGGGTAAGATTTGTGTACGATGATCTTTATACTTCCCGGGATCACATTGAATTCGAGCGGACTGTGTCCCAGTGATTCACCATCTGTTTCGAGAAATACCGAATTGCTGGGAATGGATACTACCCTAACCGACCTACCCTGGAAAGTTTCCACTTCAGGCAGCTTAATAAAGCTTCCGTCGTACAGGTTTTTGATATTGCGGATGATTCTCAGTTTTGTGGTTTTACGGATTACAGTGATATCAAAAATCCCATCATCCGGCACCGCCGTTGGAAGTTGCATCATCCCCCCGCCATTGTATTTACAGATGCCCAGGCTCATGCTGAAGACATCATCCTCAAAAACCTCTTTGTCTTCAACAGCGATCCTGAGGCGGGTAATCTTGTACTGGAACAAACCCGTGATCAGGTTGTACAGGTATGCCATGACCCCACCCCGGCCCTTTTCTTTGAGTGCATTGGTCTTCTGGGCCACCAGTGCATCAAAACCCATGCCCGCAATATTCACAAAATAACGTTCTTCGGTTTTATCGTTAAGATCGTATTTCACTTTGCCGGCGTCCTGCACAAAGGTTTTGCCTTTTCTGATGGCTTTGATGGCTTTTTTGTATTTGACGGGAATATGATACATCCTGCCCCAGTCATTTCCGGTACCCACGGTGATCATGCCAATGGTGATGCCGTTGGTAGGAACCGCATTTTGCATAAAGATCCCGTTCACCACTTCATTCAGGGTGCCGTCGCCCCCCACCACGATGATCTTACGGAAACCCTTTTCAATTTGCTCCTTTGCAATGTCGATCGCATCGAAGCGGGCCCGGGTCATGACATCTTTAAAAATAAAACCTTTATCCTCCAAAAGCTGCCGTATTATCGGCCAGTCCTTACGGCCTTTTCCTGAGCCTGCATTGGGATTTACCACCACCAGCCACTTTTCTTCCTGTCTGTCGAGCTCTTCTTTGATCTGCATCACATCTTCTTAAAATTTTCTTTCAGTAGTTTGTCAAGCTTGTTAACCGCGATCTTCAGGTCAAACTTTTCTTCTGCCATTCCCCGGCCATGCATGCCCATGCTTTTTGCAAGGCCTTCATCTTTCAAATTCAGAATATGAGCGGCCATGGCATCGGCATCCCCTTTCTTAACCAGGAAGCCATTGTATGCATTCCTGACCAGCTCCGGGTTGCTGCTCAGGTCAAAAGCGATGATTGGTCGGGCGGATGCCATGGCCTCCAGCAATACATATCCGAAACCTTCCCAAACAGAAGTAAGCACGAATACATCCAGCGAATGCATAAAACTTTTCATATCCTCAACAAAACCCAGGAATTCAAAATGTTCATCCAGTCCCGCCCTGGCAACTTTCTCCTGTACCTCCTCTCTAAGCGGTCCTTCCCCTGCAATGCGGATCATAAAATCCAGGCCGCGCTCTTTCAGGCTGCCAGCCAGGTCAACCAGGTAATGCTGGGCCTTCTGCCGTACAAAGCGGCCGGCATTCCCAATGATAATCTTTTGACCATTTCTATTTTTTATAGATGTTATCTTCAGTTTATCATATTTACCTAAATCAATACCATTATATATAAGGTGTATATTTTTTTTCTGGAAGAGCATGGGGTTATTCTGCAATATCGTTTCCCGGGTTTGTTCCGAATTGGCGATCACCAGGTTGATATATTTTCTGAAAAGCAGTCTGTTGAAGCGGGTATTCCGGATGGGGATAGCACTGCCACGCCTGTAAATAGTTTTCACACCCATGGATGCATTCAGGGGAGCGCAAAGCTTTATTTCAGAAGAATCATTGATGATCATTACATCCGGCCGGATTTTCTTTATGAGGCGTTTGTATTGCAGGCGTTTTGACAAACTCAGAAAACTCAGTCTGCCAATACGGAAGGGAAAGACCTCAATTCCGGTCTTGCGGGCTTTATCGAATAACTTGCTGTTTTCATCGGCGATCATGTAGACCTGGTGGTTTCGGTTCCGCAATTGTTCCGACATTTCAAAATGCCATTTTTCACCACCGCCCCATGCAGAGCTTGTATTGAGAAAACACAGCCTCATCCGTTTGCTTTGTTTTTAGCGTTTTGCTGAAGTTTGTAAAGTTTGCTGTATTTAAGGAATGTGGAATACGCGCTGTTCTTGCAGATCAGGTAACCGTGCAGGCCATCGAGGAATCCCAGTTTAAAGAAATATCCCTGGAAAAAAGTGAAAAAGGGATGACAGATGATCTTGCACATATTGCTGTGCTTTCCTTCTTCGAACATTACCTCAGCCTTGATGCTGGAAAATTTATTGATCTGCATGCTGTGCTGCTCGATAGAATAGAAAGAATAATGCAGGAGGTCGCCAGACAAGAAAGCTGTTTTTGCATCCTGCTCAAGTTTTAGTCTTTCGTGTATCCTCTTACCGGCCCAGCTGGCCTTCCTGCGGTCGAACAAGCGTATTTTCCGGTCGGGATACCAGCCCGAGTGTTTGATCCATGTGCCGCAGTAATTGGTCAGGCGGTTCATCGACCAGGCATCGAACTGCCAGTTCTCTTTGGCCTTTCGCACGGATTGTTTCAGTTCCTCCGACAGGGCTTCGTCCGCATCCAGCGAAAGGATATGATCGTAGCTGGCAAGGCTGTCCGCATAATTTTTCTGCTCAATATAACCTGCAAAGTGATTTTCGAAGAATCGCACATCGTACTGCCGGCAGATCTCCCGGGTTTTATCGGTTGAGAAAGAGTCCACCACCACGATCTCATCAGCTATGTCTTTCACTGATTCGAGGCAGCGTGCAATATTTTTTTCCTCATTGAAGGTGATGATGACAACTGCAAGTTTGATCATACAGGGATCAGTATTTGAAATCAAAAGTAATGCTTTTTGAACCAAAAACCATAAATGTTATTTCTTCCAGAAAGCCGGTGTAAGGATGATTAGCACGGTAAACAATTCCAGCCGCCCCAGCAGCATGAGGAAAGAAAGAAACCATTTTCCGAAAAGCGGGATGGCTGCATAATTGCCGGTTGGTCCCACATCACCGATCCCGGGCCCAATATTCCCCAGGGTAGCCACCGAAGCCCCGATGGCCGTTTCAAAGTCCAGTCCGAGCATCGACATCACCAGGGTACCCAATGCGAAAATGATTATGTAGATTAGGAAAAAGGCCATCACTTTGAAAATTATCTCCTGGTTAACGGCCTTGCCGTTGAGCCTGACCGGGATGAGGGCGTTCGGATGGACCAGGCGCTTGAGTTCCATACCACTGTTTTTGAACAGCAGTAGCTGCCGCACCACCTTGATGCCGCCACCGGTTGATCCGGCACTGCCACCCACGAACATCAGCAGGAAGATGACCATCCAGAGGATGCCGGGCCATAAAAGATAATCTGCCGAAACATAGCCGGTGGTGGTGACAATGGAAACCACCTGGAAAAGTGATTCCCGGAATGCAAGTTCAAATTCCTCATGTCTCAGCAGAATAAGGGAAACTGTGAGAATAGCGGTAACAATGAAAAAAAGATAAATATATTTCCTGAACTCTTCATTCTTCCAGACCCTGCCAAACCGCCCGTGCAGGGCAAAATAATGCAGGGTAAAATTGGTGCCTGCCAGGATCATGAAAATGATGATCACATATTGTATGAAAGGAGAATAATTGGCAATGCTGGCATTTTGTGTAGAAAAGCCTCCGGTGGCCACTGTGCCGAATGTATGGCATAGCGCATTGAAGAGATCCATGCCTCCCCCGAGCAGCAAAAGGGTTTCCGCGACTGTAAGCAGCAAATAAACTCCCCATAGCCTTTTGGCAGTCTGGGTGATCCTGGGGTGCAACTTATCCGGCTGTATGCCCGGCATTTCTGCTACAAAGAGTTGCATGCCACCGATCCCCAGTACCGGCAGGATGGCCACGGATAAAACAATGATCCCCATGCCCCCGATCCAGTGAGTGAGGCTTCTCCAGAAAAGGATCCCCCTGGGCACGGACTCAATATCAGTGAGTATGGAAGCTCCGGTGGTGGTAAAACCCGACATGGTTTCGAAAAAGGCATCGGTGAAATTCGTAATGGCGCCGCTTAATAAATAAGGCAGGGTTCCGAAAGGGAAATTACGACCCAGGTAAAAGAAACAATGATATATCCTTCCCGCTTGCCAATGTTCTTGTTTTTTGGCTTTAAAGCCAGCAGCATTAGCAAACCGCCCGTTGCAGCAGTGATCGCTCCTGAGTAGATCAATGCATAACATTTTTGGCAGTAATAAAGGGCAAAAGGGATGCCGCTGAACATAAAAAATCCTTCCACGATCAGGAGGAAACCGATCACCCGGGTGATCATTTGGATATTGATGCCCAGTTTAGCCGCCATGAGAAAGAATTTGTGCGAATTTATAAAATTCTCAACACTCTAATATCATGTCAAGTTTAATTTGACGGATCATTCCCCCAATGACTTTGAGTAATGTCCATTTATTTTTAGTCACCGGGTGAATTGCACCTGAAAAAGTGCCGTTGACATGAAACTAATGGAAAAGCTTTTCAACTTTGTGGATGGACTGTGGCAGGGTAAATACCACCACATGATCGTTCTCTTTCACTTCAAAATCGCCTGTAGCAATATAGCTGTCTTCCCCCCTCACAATTCCGCCAATGATTGCACCTACAGGAATTTTCAGTTTGTAGATGGGTTTTTTGGTTATGGGAGAACCCGGACGGGCAACCAGCTCAATGGCTTCTGCGTCTATCCCGCTCAGGCATTTGATGGATGTAACTTCGGCTCCCATCGTAAAACGGATGATGTAGCTGGCGGTGATCAGTTTTTTGTTGATGATGGTATCGATGCCGATGTTCTGGGAGATATCGATATAATCGATGTTCTCTACCAGGGCGATGGTCTTCTTAACGCCGTATTTACGGGCATGCAGGCAGGTAAGGATGTTGGTTTCGGAATTATCCGTTACCGCAATGAAAGCATCCATGCTGCGGATGTCCTCATCTTCCAGTAATTGTATATCGCGGGCATCCCCATTGATGATCAGGGTATCTTCGAGATAATCGGTGAGGAAAATGCAACGTTCCTTGTCGATCTCCAATAATTTAATGCGCATTTCCTTCTCCAGTTGTCGGGCAGCGGTACGTCCTACCCGGCCGCCGCCCACGATCATGATGTTGCGGATGTCGATTTTCTGTTTCCCGCCCATTTTCATCAGTTCATCCACCCCGCTAGGTTTGGAAATCACATAGGAGAGGTCATTTTCCAGGAACACATCTTCCCCTTTGGGAATAATGGTGGTTGAATTACGATGAATCGCCACCGCACGGAAATCAAGATGCGAGTTTTCTGATGCGATCTCATTCAGGGTTTTATTCAGCACCATGGCACCTTTTTCCAGCTTGATCAGGAACAGGGAAAGTTTGCCTTCTGAAAACTCGAAAACTTCGGTAGCAGCCGTCTGGTGCAGCAGGGTGATGATCTCCGCCGACGCTATAGCTTCAGGGCATACCAGGGCATCAATGCCCAGCTCATGAAACACTTGCATGTTTTCTTCATTCAGGTTTTCAAGGCTGTTGACACGGGCAATGGTTTTTTTTGCTCCCAGCTTTTTCCCCAGGATAGCGGTAATAATATTGATCTGTTCGTCATGCACCACCGAGATCAGCAAGTCGGCCTTTTTCACATTGGCGCTCCTCAACACATCAATGGAGGTTGAATCGCCGGTGATGGTCATCAGGTCGGTATGCGACTCCACCATTTTGAGCAGTTCCTCATGGGGATCCACAATGGTAATGTTGTGATTCTCATTGGTCAGCTCCTTGGCCAGGTGCAATCCTACTTCTCCGTCTCCTGCAATAATAATGTTCATAAAACCTCAGCAAAAATTTTTGCAAAGATACACTTTATTGATCGAAGTCTCTAAATACTGGCTTGTTCCGGGGGCAGGATTCACAGCCGGACATTGAACTCATCCCAGTCGGCACCCACATTGAAGGACCTGCGGAAATCCTGCAATGATTGCATGGATAGAGAGGTTGTTATTTCCTCTTCCACGGATGCTTTACAAGCATGGAGAATTTTCCCATCAGCCCCCAGTAACATACTTTCGCCCGAGTATGACATACCTTTATCATCGGTTCCCACGCGGTTCACGCCCAACACATAGCACTGGTTTTCCATGGCCCGGGCGATCAGGAGTTGCTTCCAGGGATAATTCCGGATCTCCGGCCAGTTGGCCACAAAGATCAGTAGGTCATATTCGAAGGCCCCATCCCGGTAGGTATTTTTTACCCAGACGGGAAAGCGCAGGTCGTAGCAGATCATCGGGCATATCTTCCATCCCTTCAGTTCGCAAATGATCCGGCGGTTCCCTTTGGAAATGAATGCAGATTCTTCTCCCAGGTGAAACACATGACGCTTATAATAGGTCTGGTATTCACCCGAAGGCTTCATCCATACCAGGCAATTATAGTAGCGGTCATCATCTTCTATCATCAGACTTCCGCTAACAACAGACCCTGTTTCTGCGGCCATGCGGTACATCCACGCAAAGGTAGGCCCTTCGGCTTCTTCTGCAAATTCATAGGGATCGACCGGGAAGCCGGTATTGAACATTTCCGGCAGAACGATCAGGTCGTTTCCCTCCGGCAGCTTTTTGATCTGCTTTTCAAAACGGCTACGGTTTCCTTCGGGATCCTCCCAAAGAATATCCGATTGTAAAAAACTGAGCTTCAGATCCTGCATAATATTTCTGCGGCTTGTTTGAGTGTTTCTTCTTTTTTGGCAAAACAGAAACGCAGCATTTTCGGGTCATGCCGGTTGTGATAGAAAGGAGAGAGCGGAATGCTGGCGATGCCGTGTATCTTTATCAGCCTTTTGGCAAATTCCATGTCCCCCTCCCCGGTGATGTCGCTGTAATCAAGCAACTGGAAATAGGTTCCGTAGGAAGGAATGATCCTGAAGCGTGATTTCTTTAGCTGGCGTACAAAATAGTTCCGTTTCTTCTGATACATTTTACCCACCTGATTATAGTTCTTTTTGTATTTGAGAAAATCGGCAATGGCCATTTGTACAGGGGTGTTGCAGGCAAAAACAACAAACTGATGGGCCTTCCTGAATTCTGTCATGAGGTTTTCCGGGGCCAGCACATAACCCATTTTCCAGCCGGTGGCGTGAAAGGTTTTGCCGAAGGAGCCGATAGCAAAACTCCGCCTGGCCAGTCCGGGATATTTGCAAACACTTTCGTGCTCCTTGCCGTCAAAGATCAGGTGCTCGTATACTTCATCGCTGAGGATGATGATATTGGTATTGCGGGTGAGCTGTTCCAGTTTTTGCATGTCATCCCCGCTGAGAATACTGCCTGTGGGGTTGTGGGGTGTGTTGATGATGATCATCTTTGTGCGGTGTGAGATCATGCCGGTGAGCTCTTCCCAGTTGATCCTGAAACCGGGAGTGCTAAGCCTTGAATATTTCACGGTTCCTCCGTTCAGGATCACCGAGGGTGCATAACTGTCGTAGGCCGGTTCAAAAATGATGGCTTCATCCTCATCCCGGATAATACAGGAAATAGCGGTATAAATGGCCTGGGTGGCACCGGCAGTGATATTGATCTCCGTTTCCGGATCGTATCCGGCCCCATGCATATCTTTTGCTTTTTTGGCGATCCGCTCACGGATGATCCGTGTTCCGGTCATGGGGGCATATTGGTTATGGCCTTCTTTCATATAATGATGCACCCGCTCGATGAGCCCGGGAGAAACATCAAAATCGGGGAAGCCCTGTGAAAGGTTGATGGCTTTGTGATCGGCGGCCAGCTTGCTCATAACGGCAAAGATGGAAGTGCCGGCATTGGGTAGTTTGGATACTATTCTTTCTTCAAATTGAAGCATGGTTTTTTGCTTTGCTTCTAACAAATATAATTAAATTAATATTCAAGTTATTTGGAGGCTTGAGTTTAATGTTGAATTTCGAAGTGGAATGTCCAAAAACCAGAAAGCTTGCCACGTTTTCGGCTCCCGTATCTTTAGCCAATAGTCAACCCATATATCAATCAAACCAAAAGTAAATTCTATCCTTTCTTCAAGCAAAACATTATCCTGATAAAAACCTTAGTAGCTTTGATGCAGCCATGAACCCTAAGCTTATTCCCTCGCAGGCGGGTTTAAAATTCAGGCATTCAATATGTGGAATATAAGATTTCTCCCTGCGGTCGAAATGACCCCAAGCCCCTGACTCCATCTCAATCACCATGTCGCCCAATCGCCTTTGTCGCCTCTATCGCCTTTGTCGCCCTGTCGCCTTTGTCGCCTTTGTCGCCTCTATCGCCCTGTCGCCTTTGTCGCCTCTATCGCCTTTGTCGCCCTGTCGCCTCCGTCGCCCAAGTCGCCTCAACTTCAACATTGCTCAATCATTTCGCTCTCACCCCTGAAAAAACTTCACACTGAATTGATTAGCTTACAACCATTCCGCCATCATCTGTGTCTATCATATACAAACCAAAAGGTAAGATGATGAAAAATGCTACTAAACAAATGATGATCATCGCTTTTGTACTATCATCATCAATCATGTTTGGTCAGGTCACACACCATGATCAAACACGTGAACAAAAAGAAAAATTTGCCCGCATGCAGGCATTGTCCCAAAACAGGGAAAATTCCACAACAACATCTTCCTCTCAAGAAAATGCTTCCGGGCCAGGCGACAACATGCTTGAAATAGGAAACACAAATGCCGGCTATGGCTCATGGCCTACTTATTATGTGCCCTGGGGAAATTACTGGCGCAATCAACGATCGCAAACACTTTATCTTGCTTCGGAATTCGGGCAGCCTATGATGATCACCGAGCTTGCCTGGAATTTTGAGCAATTGTCGGGACCGGATAACTATTTTATGAACTTGTCCGTTAAAATTCTTGAAGTTACCGGCGATTCCCTTACAACAGGTGCATTTTATGATATGTCTGGCGCAACAGAGGTTTTTTCGGCAGATAATTTTGTACCCGCCACCTCAACCGGTTGGAATACAATTGATATAAATGATTATATATACACCCAAACAAATAATCTGATCATTGAAATTTCGAACGGTGATAACGGATATTTTGAGTATCCTTACTATAGAACCTATAAAACGGAAGGAAATGTAAGCAGGATGCTGGTTGGCTACTCGGATGTAACAACACCGGCACCCTATTCCGCTTCCTCTAACCAATATGATAATCTGAGGGTTTACTACCAGCCCCTGGCAGGATCGGGCAGTGTTGAAGGGTATACCTTTAACGGTGACGGCCTGATCGTTGCAGGAACAAATGTTGGAATTCCTGAATTGAACGAACAGACAATTTCAGGCAGCAACGGATACTATCTTCTCGATCAGGTTCTTGGCGGCAACTGGGAATTGATGGGTTGGAAGCAAAGCTACAATGCTGTTACCTATCCAATTACGATAGTTGGCGGTACAACTATCCAACAGGATATCGTTTTAACCCAGCCTGGCATGATCATCAATCCCCTGCAATTGGATGAAACCCTGAATCCGAATGAATATTTAACAACATTCCTGGGAATCCTCAATACGGGTGACGGACCATTGCACTGGGAGGCTGAAATAACATACAATGACAATTATCAAACACTTGACCCGTCAAATGAACCTCCTATCCGGGGATTTGCCGACAATTCGGGTAATTCACCCCTTTTCCAAAAAGATGTGGATCCTGTTCAAATCCCTGAAAATTCAAGAGATCTTTTTGCCTGTAACGAGGGTAGTTTGTTTGCCAACGAACCAGCAGGCGCTACCAATGCATACTGGTCGCAGCATGGTGGTTCATACCAGGCCTATCAGCAGGTTACTGGTCTTTCTGATTCATGGAACACCATTAGCTGGTGGGGCGTTTATACTTCAGGAACTCCAACAACAGAAGATTTCTTTATTGGCATTTATGAAAACGGATCTCAAGCAGGTGCAGAAATTGCTTCTTATTTGGTTGAATGCACACCAATCGCTACCGGAGAACTATTGCTTGGATCCTATCCAATCTGGCAATATATTGCGACAATTGCAACGCGTAATGAAACTGATTTCTTTATCAGTTGCCAGAATACAACAAGTCCGCAGATGTATTGGGTGAACTCACCAGGCGGAACCGGTATTTCCGGAACAGGCCCGTCATGGAGCCCCGTTGATCCCCTGGCAGTGTGTATTGAAGATAATGATCTTGGTGGATGGTTGTCACTTGATCAGTACGAAGGCGATGTCAATCCCAATGGTGGTAGTTTTAATTTGCCTGTTCATTTTGATGCAACAGGTTTTGAATCGGGTGATTATGAAACGGCCGATATCACCTTTACTTCCACACCGGATGTGGGTACCATTGTGATTCCCTGTTCTATGACCGTTGTTGGTAGTCCGTTTTCACCACCGGTTAACTGTGAGGCCTGCCTTATTGATGATGTAACTGGTTGTGTTGATATTTTATGGGAATGGTATGGTGATGCAATTTTTGAATATTTCCGGATTGAACGCGATGGTGTTTATATTGGTTCCACAACGGAGCTGTCTTTTACAGATGATCTACCGGATTTTGGTGAGTACACTTACCAGATTTTTGCGGTATACGATGAAGGGACCAGTGCAGGATGTAATGAATATATTTTATGGCCAAATCCCGGTTTATCCATAAACCCTGATTCCCTGACAGCAGTTGTCTGGACCAATCACCAGGCCGCTGTCCTAACAACAATCGAGAATACAGGATTAGGAACTTTAACCTATTTATTCCCCGATTATGATCATGTTGATGCCTTTTCATGTGGACACAGCATCGAAATGACAGATGATTTCGGGGATGGCTGGAACGGAGGAGAACTGGATGTTTTTGTGGATGGGGTGCTTGTTCTGAATAACATAACGCTTTCAGGTGGTTCAGGACTGGAATATGAATATTTTACTGCTGAAAGCGGACAAACGATCACAACAACATTCACTTGTGGTAACTGGTGCTATGAATGTGAGTACCGGATCTACGATGGCGAAGGCAATGAAATTATTCATGATGGTGCCAATGGCACTGATCCGACCGGAAAAACCGGAACTGCCTTCTGCCCGCAACCCGGTTTTATTATTGATGTAACGCCCCCTTCAGGCTTTTTGTATGAAGGAGAAGAACAGCAAATTGCCATTACCTATGATGCGGCAGGATTCGATCCGGGCACCTACGAAGAATGGCTGTATCTCGAAAGCAATGATCCCGATCATCTTACGGACAGCATCCACAACACCATGATCGTAACACAACCGGCGGCCTATTCCGGTACTGTTACCAATTGCAATACCGGTGCACCGATTGCCGGCGTTGAGGTTTCTGCGGGCCCTTTCAACAGCCTGACCAATGATATAGGCCAGTATTATTTTAATGTGGATCCAGGAACCTATGATGTATTATTTGAAAAAGCGGGATTCCAGTCGGTTGTGGTTAACGATACCACAGCAACTGCAGGCGTTACAAGCACTATCGATATCGGCATGTGTGAATTCCCTTATCTTCCGGGATGGGTAACAGCTACAGTTAACTATCCTGATGATACGGAATGTCTTGTAGAATGGACAGTGCCCTGGGGGGCATATGAAATTTCATATGATGATGGCACAGCAGATGATTTTTTGGTATTTAGTGTTCCCGGGAATGCCCATGCCGTTAAATTCACGCCTTCGGGCTATCCTGCAAAGGTTTTGGGTGGAAAAGTATTTGTCGGGGACGGAAGCTTCCCGGCAGGCTCCAATTTCCTGGGTTCCAAATTCGGTATGGCTGTGATGGACGATAACGGACCCTATAACAAACCGGGGACCATCCTGGATTCGATGGAGGTAGCAGTAGATCAATACGGATGGCTTGATTTTACAGGCTTTGATGTGGAGCTGGAAGAAGGAGACTTCTACCTGGCCATGTTCCAGGGCAATGTGCCTCCGAATGCAGCCCCGATCGGGATTGACCAGACGGTACCCACCGCGTATCGTTCTTACACTTATATCGGCGGATTAACGGATTTCTGGTCTCTTTCGGCTTACCAGGATTTTATGATAAGAGCGGTTGTTCATAGCCCTCAAACAGGAAGTGATGTTGTGCTAAGCCCCGAATATAAACAACCCCCCAAAGCTTCATTGTACAAAAAATTCATTGCCACTGGTAAACCCAGTGGAATTCCGGGTTATGTTAAATCAGGTAAAGTAATACCCGCCCCGGAATATAGTATCGAAGGGTTCCGGGAAACGACCGGTTATCAAGTATCAAGGTTCTCTAATTTTGACCCGAACGGATCTCCTTTGTCAGGCGATGAAACAATATTGGTCGACAATACTTCCTCATTAAGTTACTTAGATTATACATATGGTGGATTACCGGAAGGCTGGTATGCCTATTGTGTTAAAGCACGCTATAGTCAGATGGGACAAGACGTTTATTCGGATTGTGGTGTTAGTAGTATTGTGGGGCATTTAAAGTACGTTGCAATTACATTTAACATTACAACCACGGACGGAACACTTGCCGATAGCACAGAAATAATTTTAACCGGTTTGGATTATCCATATGACGTTTATACGGAATTTACGGATGATTCAATATCACTTCTCGGTCCTGTTTGGAAAGGTTGTTATGACATATTTATTTACAAGCCTGGTTATGAACCGGTATTGTTGGAAAATGAATGTATTTATGCAGATAAAACATATGATATAATACTGGGAGAAAAGAAATATCCACCAACAAATTTATATGTGGATCCCTTAACTTCCATTGCTACCTGGAACGCATCACGCATTACTGCTTTAAAAGAGGATTTTGAAGAAGAACAATTTCCACCGCAAGGCTGGTCTGCATCTACCCAGAAATTAGTAGGATGGTTCAGAACAGATGATGGCAGTGGAGGGGCCTGGGGCTGGACTATTCCTGAGTGGGACTCTTATTATGCCTGTACCAATGATGACATGTATGGAAGTACAGGACATGGTTGTTGCGATTATTTGATTACTCATCCAATTGATTTAAGGGAGTCTCCAGGATTTTCTATCAAGTTTGATCAATATTACGATGGTTCTTATGGACAGCTTGCATTTATTGAAATTAGCGAGGATGCAGGAGAGTCCTGGGAGCTCGTGCAGCAAATGGATGCAACAAGCAATGTATGGACTTATGAAGAGGTTGATCTGTCAGCTTATTCAAATGATTACAATAAGCCTATGCAATGGATAGCTTTCCATGCTGATGATGGAGGCAACTGGTCTTCCGGCTGGGCAATAGACAATGTTGAAGTCTCGGCTGGCAGCGATGGCGATTTCCCTCCCTCCGGATATCATGTATTTTTGGATGATGTCTTTATAGCAGAAGTGCAGGAAGAAACCTATACCTACCTGAATCTGGTTTACGGTACGGAATATACGGCAAGCGTTGGAGCCATTTATACTTCGGGGCTTTCAGAGAAAGATTACTACACATTCACTTCCGAGTGGCTGTATCCGCCTGAAAATCTTGCAGCAGCCGCATACGATGATGCTGTACGATTAATTTGGGAGCCTCCCTGTGCTCCCTGGTTCGAAGTGTTGTCAGCAGGGCCACGTACAGACATGCCAAATCCGAATACTGAATATTCACCAATTTATCAGGAAGTAGTTAACAATAATGCCGGAAGTCGCGATATGTGGGATACGCAATTTGAATTCCCCTGTGGAGATGCATCCGGTGAAGCCGGTATCGAATCGGATGGCAATTACATTTATACTACCAAATGGAATGCCGGAAACGGTACCTTTTTCCGCTACGAATTGGATGGAGCATTCCTTGGCAGTTTCCTAATTTCAGGCTGTCAGGATGTTCGCGATCTGGCATATGATGGTATGTATTTTTACGGAAGTAATGCCGGTACCACAGTCTGGGAATTGGACTTTGATGATGAGGTTGTTGTGGGTAGCATTCCTGCCCCTGTTGCCACCCGGGCAATTGCATATGACGATGATCTGGATGCCTTCTGGGCAAATAACTGGTCCACCAACATCACTTTATTTGACAGAGATGGTGTTATTCTGAATAGTTTTCCTGTTGGTACATATGGCAACTATTATGGTTTTGCATGGCACAAATTCCCGTTTTATGATTTTCCCCATCTTTATGGATTTAGCCAGGATGGAAGCGGTGCTGTGATCGTTCAGATTAATCTGAATACGGGCCAGGAAACAGGCGATACTTATGATGCAATAGGTTTTAGCACTTCAGGCTCTGGCCTTGCAGGAGGTTTGTTTGTTGAAGTGGACTTTGTACCGGCTTTTTATACCCTGGGCGGAATCATACAGAATGAAACAATTTTTGGATTGGAATTAGGTATCTGTGTGACTGGTAACGATTGCGAGGTACCGGAAAATGTGCTGGGTTTCAATGTGTACCGTGATGAGGAATTTAGAGAATATGTGGGGTATGAAGGGCAGGACCAGATGGAGTGGTGGGATTATGGCCTCTGGCCGCAATGCTACGATTATACGGTAACTGCAGTTTACGATCTTAGTCCGTATGGACAATTTGGAGAGGAAGGCGAATCCATGGCCGACGGGCCGGCAACCGTCTGCATTTCGTGTTGCAATATGTTGCCTTTCATGGAAGATTGGGAAAGCGGTACCTTTACAGATAAGAATTGGACAGTGCAATGTGATAATTGGGATATTAATACCATTTTGGGTAATCCCGGCAATTGTGCTGAGTTCCGGTGGGACCCGATCATTGAAAATTACGACTGTGGCATTTTAACATTCCCATTGCTGGGAAGTGATGTTTATGATGGTGATATATACCTGGATTTCGACTTGAAAATTGATGACAGATTTGATACGGTCGATACCGAGAAGTTAATGGTTCGTGTTTGGGCCGATGGCGTTTGGACCGATATGGAGGAATTCACCGCAGAAGGAGACATGGATTGGGAACCACAGCGTATTGACATAACCGAAGTTGCAAAAGGCTATGATTTTACGCTTGGGTTTTTTGCCGTAGGAGAAAACAGCATCAACATAGATGGCTGGTATATTGATAATATTGTGGTTTACCAGCTTTGCGCCGAACCGGCTGATCTCACATCGGAGAAAATTTTCGATAATGGAAGCACCTGGATCATTGAGCTTAACTGGCTTTCGCCTCAACCCTCAAATGCCTATTGGATGTCCTATAACGATGGCACATTTGAAAATGCCTTCGCTTCAACCGATGGAGGTGCAGGCCTCGCCCAGATGTTCACACCAGGCGAATACCCTGTCACAATTACTGAAGTAAGATACTTCAACAGTTCTTATGAAGAATATATGCAGGAATGTGAAATCTGGATCCTGAAAGGTGACGGAGAAACGGTGCTTTCCGGCCCCTATTATGTTGATGAAGGCCCGGCAGATGACTGGGTAACGATAGATATTGATGATGTAACTTTGAATAGTGGCTACTTTATGGTAGCTACCCTCAATGTTGATGCGGGAGGACCTTATATTGGTGTTGATAATAGCTATTATGACGGCTCTTTGTATTTCGGTACAATCGGCGATTTCACTGAAATGGGGGAATTTGGATATTTCTATGCCGGCAGTCATGAAGCTTATGTTGAGCTTGAAATTGGCGACAATGTAGTTGTAAATTCCGTACTCACGGCGCCAAAAGCTTCAAGCAACAATCGTATCTCTGATATAAGTTTGTCAGGTACTTCAGCTACAGCACAGGCACCTGCATCAAGAGCGCTGACAGGATATAATATCTGGAGAAATGATGAGCTGATCGAAGCCAACTGGCCGGATGTTACTTATTATGATACAACTTACGAAGTGAATGAGTACTGCTATTATATCAGTGCCGTTTACGAAAGCTGCGAATCGGATACTTTAGGTTATGTTTGCGAAACATTTTATCCTGCGGTAGGTGAAACAGACATGGGACAGCTAGACATTTACCCAAATCCGGCCAACGAAAAAATAAACATAATATCTTCGTTAAGCATTGAGCGTATTACGATAATAAACTACGCAGGACAGTTGGTTTACGATGCCACTGTGGTGGATGCAACAAAGATGGATATAGACGTGAGCACTTATGATTCCGGAGTATACTTTATTAAAGTAGTAACTTCCGAAGGGATTATCACAGAGAGAGTAACGCTTACCAGATAACCAACAAAACCATATAAAATACCCAAGAGGAATCCAAAAGGCTTCCTCTTTTTTTGTTACAAAAAATACAAATTAAGTTTTTATGCCTATTACAAAAGCCTCAACAAAAAACTAAATCCGCAAAAAACCCAAGATTGAAACTGCACATCAAAATAGCCCGCTATTTTTAGGTTGGTTTAACACAGGGATAATCACAATTGTCCCGTTTTTTCGGGAGTAGAGTCCCCCGGATCATACGTGTGATTGATCCCTAATTATTACCTGCTGGGCTTTTTTTATATGTTATAATTCTAATGATTTTTCCTAAAAACGGATACAACTTTATGTCCATAAACCATGAAAATTATTCAGGTTTATTGCCAACGCCAATTTTGTAATAAAGATATAAATAAGCGTTGTTAATACGAGTTAATTAAAAAATAAGTTGGTAAATATTGTCTATCAAAGCAGATGATGAGAAATCACTCCACCATTAAAGTATTCCCAAAGAATAAATGCAAAAGTTTAAATAAATACTGCTACAGTCACTTGAACTTTGTTATTTACAATTGATTTCATTCTCAATTTTTTTTTCATCTTTGTTGTTATTAATCGTGAAATTTGAAATCCATATTTACCGGTTTAACTTTATATCCCTCTTTAATTAAGATGCTAAGCAAGCCATATTCTCCGGGCAAATGCCCTACGCCAACTGCAAAAAAACAAGAATACTCGTACATCAGTTTTATTATGTTGGGTATCCAGACTTCATGTCGTTTGGGGAACATTATATCGTAAACAATGCTATCTTCCTTTGAATTTTCTCTCTTCATTAACTCATAAATTCCTTGGATGTCCTTTTTTTTGTATAAAAGTACAATTTGCTCTCTGTGTTTGTATCCGGTTTTATGTTCTTCAATGGCTTGATATAATGTATATTTTTGCACTTCCATATCCATTTTTTCAATTATCTCATTTTCTTTTTCCAAAGTTGAAATTCCTGAAATGCCAAGACCATTTTCTGTTGCAATTTTCTTTAATTCAGCTTCATAAGACATGGCATTTTTAGACATACTCAATGCATTAATTACAGATGACAGATAAAAGGGTTTCATCTTATGAACGGCTGATAGCGGAAAATTAAATTCTTTTTTAAAGAATTGTTCCAGATTTTGATATTCCTCTTTTGTAAATATATTTTCTAACGAATCGTTACTCATAAAAGAAAACTGTAATGCTTTTTTCTGATAATCCGGCTCATTTGTATTTACCTCAAATACCATTTTATTGCACTTGGTAATTTTTTCAATTACTGTTTTGTGCAAAAAATAATTTGATGAGTCCAGAATATGAACAGTGCCAAACAAATAGGAAGGCTGCTTTAATCCATTTCCTGAAATTTTCCATAAGACGGATTTTTTATTTATTTGAGAAAATGCGGACGGCACATTTAACAAAAGAATGCTGATAAACAATGTAAAAAGCAAAACATGTACTGTTTTTTTATTGGTCATAACTCTAAGTTTTTGGCGTAAGAATTCCCAGTCGGTATTGCGTACACCGATTAATTAATAATTTTAAATCAGAAGGAAAGTTGAACCTACTCGGTTTTCAATTTCTTAAACAGTAGAGCTGTTGGTCCCCATATTAAAATCAGATGAGAGAGCACGCCTGCCACTAAAATGTTCTGAATTTTATCGTAACATTCTGTTCCTTTTAGTGCGTAAGAACAGCCGATAATTACTGCTGCCCAAATAATTGCGCTTCCAAGTATAAATGCTCCGATGGTCTTTGTCTTTTTATTCATAATGCTTATTTATAAATTATTAAATGTATTCTTCTAATTCTTCTCGACATTTTTTAAGTTCGTTGAGGTGCTGCATATACATGCGGTTCATCATAAATTGAGAAAACGGGATTGTTATACCGGTTCCAATAACGATTATAAGAATTATTTTTATGATGGATTTGTTTTCAAGATTATAGATTGTTTCAATTACACTTTTCTCACCTGCTCCTATGAAAATACCGATTACGATTCCAAAAATCAGAGCCAAAGGAATTAGCAAATATTTATATGTGTTACCCATCCCAAAGCGAAGCGATTTCTCCATTATCAGTATGGTTTTTCTTAGAGCGGTTTTAATATCATCGTCAGAAGTAATTGTCTGTTTTATTTGGCTCAGGCTTTTGTACCAATAAGATACAGCTACCCCAAATAAAATTGTAATCAATACAGCAATCAGATAAGCAATGTTTGTTTTTATGAAAATAAAAAGTCCGGCAACTATAAACAGATAGATAATCGTAAGAGCAATAAGACTAAACCTGTAATTATTCATTATCTTTTTGAGAATAATATCCGACTGTCCTTTTATTTTTAATTTGGCTAATATTTGTTCACTGGTCAAACCCTCTTGCTTAAAAGAGTTTTGCCAATTCGCTTTTAATTGATTAAAGTCCATAGCTTAATTCTTTTAAGTATTCTTTCAGTTTCTTTTTAAGACGATTGATTTTCACTCCGACATTTGATGTCGAAATACCAATGATTTCCGAAATTTCATCGTAACTACAATCGTCCAGATATAGCATAATGATTGCCTTTCCCGTTTTACTCAGTTTTGAAATTGCAATGAATAATAAATTGATTTCTTCGTTTTTTTCATCAAAATTGTCATTGTAAGCGGCAGTTTCCGAATAATTTTCAATGAAATCAATTTTTTCCGATTTACTTTTTCTGAAGAAAGAAATTGCTGTATTTAAAGCTATCCGGTACATCCAAGTTGAATATTTTCTATTTCTGTCATAAGCCGGAAAAGCTTTCCATAATTGCAACAGAATTTCCTGAAATAAGTCTTCTCTACATACTTCATTGTTGCAATACATTCGCGATACTTTGAAGATAATGTTTTGATTATCTTCAATCAGTCGGCTAAATTCCTTTATTAATTTCGTATTTTCCAACTTATAAATTGAGTTTTATAAATGATTCGCATAAGCCTGTAATTTATTACAAAAAAAAATAGTTTTTATTGAGATGATGATTTTACAGGATAAGAATTGATGTGAAAATTGAATACATTTAAAATAGAAGGGTTTCATTATTTATGCATGGTTGCTTTTTTTAGCCTTGCAGGTAACTTGTTTATATGTGCACCTTTTAAGCTATTCCAATGATTTATATTTTCCCATCCGCTTCTTTTATAGTATATGGCAATATCAGGAGTCGTGTAGATGTCCGTTGGTCTTTCCAAATATATAAAATTTCTAAGCTGAATTATGCTTAATTTTGATCATCCGAATTCGAAAAACAACTTATTTATGAAAAGCATTGACAACTATAATTTCGAAGGCAAAAAAGCCATCATCCGGGTGGATTTCAACGTACCCCTCAACGATGATTATCAAATAACCGACAGCACCCGTATTGATGCGGCCATCCCGACCATCAAAAAGATCCTGGAAAAAGGCGGCGCCGTGATCCTGATGTCGCACCTGGGCCGCCCCAAATCCGGCCCGGAAGATAAATTCTCTCTGCGACACCTGCTGCCTTATCTTTCCGAAAAACTGGACAAAGAAGTAAAGTTCGCCTCCGATTGCATCGGGGAGGAAGCTGAAGTAATGGCCGGCAGCCTGAAAGCCGGAGATGTGCTCCTGCTCGAAAATCTTCGCTTTCACAAAGAGGAAACCAAAGGCGATGAGGATTTCGCAAAAAAACTGGCCGGCCTTGCCGGTGTTTATGTTAATGATGCATTCGGAACGGCTCACCGGGCGCATGCTTCCACAGCCATCATTGCAAAATTTTTTGCTGATGACAAACTCTTCGGGTACATCATGGAGAACGAGATCAAAAACATGGACAAGCTGCTGGAAGACCCGCAGAAGCCTTTCACGGCTATCCTTGGCGGGGCCAAGGTGTCCGGCAAGGTGGAGGTGATGGAGAACCTCATCGACAAGGTGGACAACCTCATCATCGGCGGGGGCATGATGTTCACTTTCATCAAAGCCCTGGGCGGGAATATCGGCAATTCCCTGGTGGAAGAGGATCTGATCGGCCTGGCCAAAGAGATCATTGCCAAGGCAAAGGAAAAAGGAGTTAAGCTATACCTGCCCAAGGATGCCATCGCGGCAGCTGAATTCGACAATGATGCAGATGCCAGGCAAACCCCCTCACACAATATCCCCGCAGGATGGATGGGTGTGGACATCGGGCAAGAGGCCATCAAAAGCTTTTCAGAAGTCATCCGGAACTCAAAAACCATTTTATGGAATGGCCCCATGGGGGTATTTGAAATGCCCAATTTTGCAAAAGGAACCAAATCCATTGCAGAAGCCATTGCCAAAGCAACTGAGAAGGGAGCCTACTCCCTGGTGGGTGGCGGTGACTCGGTGGCAGCAATCAGTCAGATGGGCCTGGCAGACCAGGTCAGTTATGTTTCCACCGGCGGCGGCGCCATGCTGGAATATATAGAAGGTAAAAATCTGCCGGGTGTTGAGGCGATCAGGAGTTGATGATAAAGTATAAAAGGTGAACATATAAACAAGTTAACTCAAATTTTAAAACAGGGCGTTTTCCTTCATTTCAGAAAATGATTAAATTTGTATACTAGCAAAATCAGATGACGAAATCAGATTTAAAACGCAGAATCACTGTAGCTATTGATGAAGCCTTTGAATCTGTGCTTTTGGAAGTCCTTGAATACTTAAACAAGGATAAAGAAACCACTTCTGGAAAAATTCATTTAACAAAAATTTTTGGAAAGATGTTGAGGGAAGATAGAGAATTGCTTCAAAAGCTTGCCCAATGATCAATATAAGAGACGCCACTCGTATCCATGAAATCCTGATTGATAACTTTGGAGGAACAAAAGGGATAAGAGATATTCAACAACTTGAATCTGCACTGGCATGGCCTTTTCAAACTTTTGATCAAAAAGAACTTAACGAAACCCCTTTTCAAAACAAGCATGAATAAAAAGCCTATCATATTATTCAAATATGGCGGAAATGCCATGACAAACGAATCTTTAAAGCAAGATGTGATCAGGAATATCATATCTTTAAAAAACAAAGGATTCGATGTGATCATCTCTCATGGCGGCGGACCCTATATCAAAAACATTCTTGAACAGGCTAAGATCAAATCCGAATTTATTGACGGACAACGTGTAACAACACCCGAAGCTTTTGTATACATTGAAATGGCGCTGAAAGGCCAGGTGAACAGCGATCTGGTCAACACCATCAATACGATAGGGAGCAAAGCTGTTGGATTGTCCGGAAAGGATGGCCAGACAGTAATCGCCAAAAAGAGAATGCACAAAAGAAATACAAATGGCAAAGAAGAGCTGATTGATCTGGGACAGGTCGGTGATGTTTCAAAAGTGGACAGAACCCTTATTGATGCGTTGCTTGAAAAGGATTTCATCCCTGTGATTGCATGTATTGCAGCAGACGAGCAAGGCACAGCATACAACATCAATGGAGATAACTTTGCCGGAACGCTGGCAGGCGTCCTTCAGGCGGATCAGTTTGTCATCCTGACCGATGTGGATGGATTGCTCAGGGATAAAGATGATCCTGATACGATCATCAGAAACCTGCACCTGGGCGAGATCAAAAAGTTAAAATCTGACGGAATCATACAGGGAGGCATGATCCCCAAAATTGAAGCCTGTGAAAATGCCATCCTCAAGGGAGCCCAATCAGCAAAGATCATCAACGGCACAAAACCCGAACAAATATTATCCATCGAGGAAAACAAATTTGGAACTTTTATAAAAAAATAGTATAAAGAAGAAAGTATGACAAACGAAAGGTATTCCGAAATAGATAAAAAGTACTATCTGCAGGCTTTCAAAAGATATCCTGTTACCCTTGCAAGAGGACAGGGCAGTCGTGTATGGGATGTTGAAGGGAATGAATACATAGATGTTTTGGCTGGCATCGCAGTAAATGCCATCGGGCACAACCATCCGGTGCTGGTAAAATCACTGCAGGAGCAGGTTGCCAAATTAATTCATATCTCAAATTTTTATTTAAGTGAAGCACAGCTTAAGCTCTCGCAAAAACTGGTAAATCTTTCAGGTTTGGAGCGGGTCTTTATCACCAACAGTGGCGCTGAATCTGTTGAGGGGGCCATTAAAATTGCACGAAAATATGCACACAGCCTTGGCAAAGGCGGAGAGATTATTTCCTTTGAGGGAGCCTTTCACGGCCGCACGCTGGCAAGCCTTGCCGCCACAGGCAAAAAACAAATGCAAGAAGGTTTTGAACCCATTCCCGGAGGTTTTAAGCAAATTCCTTTCAATGATATTGAAGCTGCCAAAAACGCAATTACAAAAGAAACGGCCGCCTTTATTATTGAGCCCATTCAGGGAGAAGGCGGCATTCATGTTGCCGGAAAAGACTTCCTGATAGCATTGCGGGAATTATGCAACCAACAGGATATCGTGCTCATATTTGATGAAATACAATGTGGCATGGGCCGGACGGGAAAAATGTTTGCACACGAACATGCAGGGGTTAAACCCGATATCATGACCCTGGCAAAAGCTTTGGGTGGCGGTGTTCCCGTCGGAGCCATCCTATCCAATCAAAAGGTAAGTTCGGCAATTAATTTTGGCGATCACGGGACAACATTCGGTGGAAATCCCCTGGCATGCTCAGCCGCACTTGCCACTTTGGAAGTAATTGAAAAGGAAGATTTATTAAAGCAGGCAGAAGAAAAGGGCAATTGGCTTAAAAACAAAGTGACATCTTTAAATCTGCCGGGTTTTAAAGAATTCAGAGGAAAAGGCTTGATGACAGGCATTGAATTTGAGTTCGGCACAAAACCCCTGGTGGCGAAAATGCTTGAAAATGGAGTTCTGGCAAATTCCACGGCAAATACCGTATTGCGCATGCTGCCAGCCCTGAACATTCCGCAGCAGGATTTGGAAAAGGCTGTAGAAGTACTGATCGGATCCATAAAAGAAATTAAAAACAATGAGTAAGATAAAAGCAGGAATCATAGGAGCTACGGGCTACACCGGCTCCGAACTGGTGAGGATCATTAAAAAGCATCCTGATGTAGCATTGGAGATCATAACCTCTGAAAGCAGAGCCGGAGAGAAATTCTCAGATGTTCATGCTTTCTTTCAGGATATAGAAGAACAGGAATTGAAATCCATAAAAGAAATAGATCATTACGACCTGGATGTGGCTTTTCTGGCACTACCGCATGGTGTCTCCATGAATTTCGTAAAGGAACATGCCGGCAAAGACTTCAAGATCATTGATCTTTCGGGCGATTTCAGATTAAAACCAAAAGATCTATATGAAGAGTGGTATCACACCGAGCACATTTTTAGCAAAGGTATCGAGGATGCCGTATTTGGCAGCCCAGAGCTTTTTGCAGATAAAATTAAAACGGCCAAACTGGTAGCCAATCCTGGGTGCTATCCCACCAGTGCAATTTTAGCATCTGCACCCTTGCTCATGGCTGAATATGTGGATCCAAAATCCATCATCATCGATTCAAAATCGGGGGTTACGGGAGCCGGGATCAAAGCCAAAACAATAAATATGTATTCCAATGTTAACGACAATTTTAAGGCTTACGGCTTAAAAACACACCGTCATACCATTGAAATCCAATACATCCTGGAATCAATTTCAAAAAGCAATGTGCTGGTACAATTCACGCCACATTTGCTGCCGGTCGACCGTGGCATTCTATCCACAACTTACCTGCGCCCAATAAAAGAAGTTGATGAAAATGAACTGAACAATGTTTTTAAGGATTTTTATGCAGATGCGCCTTTTATAAGAATACGGGAGAATCCGCCCGCAATTAAAGATGTTAAAGGGACAAATTATTGTGATATCAATATTAATTACGATCCGAGAACGAATATGATTATTATCATAAGCGTAATTGACAATCTTGTAAAAGGTGCAGCCGGACAAGCCGTCCAGAATATGAACATCATGTTTGGGCTGGATGAACGACAAGGATTAAGGCAGATTCCGGTGAATCCGTAAAATTTCAATACGAATCTTAAAGTGAAATAAAATGATCAAGAACATTACAAATGTGAGGGGCATAAAATGCTGGGGAGCTCATACGGGTGTAAAATCCTTAAGAAGGGATTTGGCAATCATATATTCTGAAGTACCGGCGAGTGCAGCAGCAGTTTTTACGCAAAATCAGGTAGCGGCCGCCCCTGTCATCTTGTCGAGAAAACACATCAAAGACGGTAAGGCGCAGGCCATCGTGATCAATGCAGGGAATGCTAATGCTGCCAATGGTGAACAGGGCATGCGTGGTGCGGAAGCAATGGCGCAAACCCTCGCCGAAGAGCTTAAAATAGATAAGGAAATGGTATTGGTATCTTCGACCGGCGTTATTGGCGAACCCTTTCCTACCGACGAAATCGTGCAGGGGATAAAGAAAAATGCGGGTAAACTGACAACGAAATCCAATGCAGGCACTTTTGTTGCCAATGCTATATTAACCACAGATACTTTTGCCAAAGAAGGCTTTGTTGAATTCGACCTGGAAGGTTACGAAGTGAATATGGCCGGTGTGGCAAAAGGCTCAGGGATGATACATCCCAATATGGCAACCATGCTTGCTTTTATCGTTACGGATGCAGCTATAGACTCCGGTCTTTTGCAAAAAACGGTGAAAGAAGTGGTTGATGTAACCTTTAATATGATCACGGTGGATGGGGATACTTCCACCAACGATATGCTTGCTGTACTGGCCAATGGAAAAGCAAATAATGATGTACTGAAGTCGAAGAAAGACAAAGGTTATCATGCGTTCAGGAAAAATCTGGAAGACATGATGATGCATTTGGCACAACAAATTGTATCGGATGGCGAAGGCGCTTCCAAATTTATAGAGTATGAAGTTGTTAACGCAGAAAGTATTGAGAAAGCCCGGACCCTGGTTAGGGCTATTTCAACTTCCATCCTCGTGAAAACAGCTATGTTCGGCAGGGATCCCAACTGGGGCAGAATTATTTCTGCCGCTGGCAATGCCGGAGTTCCCTTTAATTATGAAAAGGTAGACCTGCATCTGGGTTCGGAAAGCAAAATGGCGATTATACTAAAGGACGGCGTTCCGCTTAACGTAGAAAAAAACTACTTAAAAAAGCTGCTCCGTGAATCTCATCTTCACATAAAACTTGATATGAAAGAAGGCAAAGCCAATGCAAAAGGCTGGGGAACGGATTTAACAACTGATTACGTAATGTTTAATTCGATATATACGACTTAAGCTGCATTAAGATGAGAACATAATGGATTCAATGAACAAGGATTACCCTTTTTGTGGCACTGGCCCTGATCATCCTCTACCTGTTCCTGTTCACCATTTTGCAACTTCAGGATTATGCCCTGCTGTTTGGGAGCATCGGCCTGTTCATTGTAGTTGCAATCACCATGTATCTTTCACGAAAGATCGACTGGTATGGCAAACTCGGACCGGAATCCTAATCCTTAAATTTTTTCGTTTGGCTTCACGAACATCAAAAAGTCACCCCATGACTTACGGATTTAACATCCGCATGTCAAAAACACAACAGATTGATAGTCATCCGATGACTTGCGGATTTTAGGTATTATGGGTTCTGGCACACATCTACGGTATTTACCTTAGCAATTTACGTAATTCACCCTATTGACCTGGCTCCCTTCCAGTTATACTTTTACGCCGTTGATCTTCATGCTCAAATCTTATACGGCATTTTATTGCAGGGTTTCTTCAATCCATAAGTTTTGAGCTTGATCAACGCAAAAAACGGATGAGGCCCTGCTTTTTTTGTATTAAAATAAAAGATTATGAAAAAGTGTATCCTCTTCCTGTTATTTTTTATATCCGCTATAGCCATGGTGTCGGGACAAACCGCAGGCAGCAAATTCGAAAGGATCAGCCTGGGCGAAAATCACTATACCAACTCGGGAATAGCTGTTTCACCCGATGGAAAATACGCCGCAGTAAGTGGCACCAAACATTATCCGTTTTTTATTTATGACTGGCAGAACAACACTATTGTAAAAGAATTCAATGTCGGGAACTGGTTTGCCGGCTCTTCGGTCGACTATTCCCAAAACGGCAGTTATATCCTGCTGCAGCAGCTTCATTATGTCGACTTCGCACCCAACAAGGACCGTGAAACGAATTTCGAGATCATTGACGCAAACAGCGGACGTACCGTGAAACGCTTCGGAGATCATCACAGTGTGAAAATTTCCGCGGATGAAAGCAAAGCCATTGCCCTTTCAGGAGATGTAATAAGCATCTGGGATCTACCCGCCGGTAAAAAAGCAGGTTCTTTTACGGTTCCGGAAGCAGCCAACAGCATTTCAATCAGTCCGGATGGCAGGCATATAGCAGTATCTCACCGGGTTTCCGACAATATGGCAAAACAGTACCCCAGGCTTAAGAATGATCGCAAGGCCAGAAAACATACCACTAAGTATAAACAAATGATATCCGTTTACGATGCCGAATCTTATGAAAAGCTCTTTACCATCGATTCATTTTTCGACATTATATACAGGCTCGAATACATCCAAGAAGGTAAAGGAATGCTTTGCCTGAGGCCGGCATCGTCGCAGCGGGAGTGACCAGCCAATGCCTCTGTGGGGGTTCGGGGGTTCATGCCTATGTGCTGGCAGACCATTCGTTGAAGGGCACGCCTGACCAGTGGGGAAAGGCCGCAGTGGACCTCTACGACGCGACCGAGGCTGACCGCATCGTGGGGGAGGTGAACTACGGCGGCGACATGGTGGGTAACGTGGTCCGCTCGGTGCGCCCTGCAATCTCGTATGGGGACGTGCGGGCTACGAGAGGCAAGCAGGTTCGGGCCGAGCCGGTGGTGGCCTTATATGAGCAGGGCCGGGTCCATCACGTGGGCACGTTCGGGGACCTGGAGTCCGAGATGACCACCTGGACCCCCGAGGCGGGATGGTCCCCCAACCGCCTGGAACGCGTTGGTGTGGGCCATCACCGAGCTGAAGTTGGTGCGAGACACTGCGTCGAGAACGGGGACATCGGAACTGTTGGGGTGCTAGGATTCGCTGACATGGGATGCAACTGCGGCTCAAAGAGCCAACAGGCCAAGCAAGTGACCGAGACCCAAAAGACCGTCGAGGCGAACAACGCCAAGCTTCGCGAGGCCAGGGCCAAAGCCCAGGCACGTGAGAACGCCTCCAAAGTAATGGACCCCTTCGCCTTCGTATTGGTGGCGCTGGGCGCGTCCCGGCTCACCCGGCTCATAGTCTCCGACTCCATCACCCGACCTCTAAGAGAGTGGGTGTGGCTCCGCTACCCCGCAGACTCGACGCAGTTCGGTGACTCCGAAGTGAAGGTGGGCGGAACCGATACCTTTGGCCGCAAGATCGGGCACTCTGCGGTCTACGGGAGTTCACGTGCTCGACGTAGAGGGCTGGTACCGCGGTCCATCCCCATCCTTTCGGGAACCTCATTGCCTGTGGATGGTCCGCGGGGTTCTGGGTCGGGTGTGGCATCATTCGCCGCATGGGTCACCTGGCCATCCCTCGTCTACGTGTTCGCAGCGTTGGCCGTCACCGAGCTAGTGGGGATAGTCAATGATCGGCTCTAACAACCCTCAGCGTTCTCTCATCGCCGCAGCGAAGCGGGTCAAGCTCGACTGGCGGGAACGAGTGGGCAAGCAGTGGCAGGAGACCCTCTGGGACATCTACCGCGACCTGGGCCCGGTCCACTACGGCATGACCTTCAAACAGTCCGCAGCCCAACGCGTCTCATACTTCGTAGCCGAGAAAACCGCCGACGAGGACGAGCCGGTGCCCTCCGACGACGAGACCGCCAACGAGGCGATAGAGCGTCTTGGAGACCTGGCCGGCATCGTGGGAGTCGGTTGTCCACATCAACGTCGCGGGCGAGGAGTATCTGTACGCGCCGGAAGAGGACGAAGGGAACTTCGAGGTCCTGTCCACGCTTGAAGTGAATGAAAGACGAAGCAACACCAAGGCTGACGACCCCAAGATTGGTGACGAGGACTACCTGTTGCGGATATGGCGGCAGGCCCCCTGGAAGCACACTGACCCCGACTCTGCTTTACGTTCGGTGCAGGCGCAATGCGAACAACCTCCCGTTGCTCAATGACCAAGTGGCTGCGACCGCCATGTTCCCGCATCCCCGCCGGCATCCTGGCCGTTGCCAACGAGTTCAGCTTTGCCACCGACGCCGAAGACCCGCCCGAGGGCGACCCTTTCATGCACGAGCTGATTCAGATTGCCACCACCGCCATCTCCGACCCCGACTCCGCAGCGCGGGGTGGCTCCGAACATCGTGCGCGGCCCCTGATGAGTACATCGAGAAGGGCCTGCGATACATCGACCTGTCCCGCTCGATGGACGAGACGTTCGCCAACATGCGCGAGGAGCTGCTGCGCCAGATAGCCGGAGGCATCAACCTGCCCGCCGAGATACCGACCGGCCTGGCAGACCTCAACCACTGGTGTGTGGACGACAAGACCGAAGTCCTGACGCGTGACGGTTGGAAGACTCACGACGAGGCAGCTTGTCGGTGGGCGATGAGGTTATGACCCTCGACCACGACACCGGCATGTCGGAGTTCCAGCCCGTACGAGACATCTACCGGGCCGAAGTCACCGACGAGCCGATGGTGTCCTATGAAACCACTCGCCATTCGTCGCTCACCACTTTGGGCCATCGCTGGCCGGTCATAACTGCCGGGGGCTTTCGTCGCTTCCGCAAGACGCACGAGTTGAGTCAAGAGATGTCGTCGATCGGTGGCGCGCCCTACCGCGCGGCCCACCGAGGCCAAGCACTCAGATGCCTTCGTGGAGCTGATGGGCTGGTTCGCATCCGAAGGGTCCGACGGAGACATGGCGACCATCTCACAAAGCCACACCGTGAACGCCGGGAACGTGGACCGCATCCGTGGTGCCCTAATCGAGCTTGCGGCCCAGCACAAGAGACGCTGCGCTCCTCGACCGTGCCTGCATGGCGGGAGAGCGTGCAGAAGAACACCCACTCGCATGGCGGGCCGGTGACGGTGTTCCACATGAACACACTGTCGGCCGACAAGCTGCGCGAGATGGGGGGCAAGTACCCGACGCCGGAGTTCGTCTACTCCCTCACTCGTGCTCAGCTTCGCCTGTTTGTGGATGCAATCGAAGCCGGAGACGGCAGACACCCCCACCTTCACGACCTGTGGCAGCGTGACCCCAAGGCTGTCGAAGCCTACGAGCTGGCATGGATTCTCCTGGGCCGTCTGACCCACACCCGACCCACCGAGGACGGTCACCAGACGGTGGCGATGCGGACCACCACCACGAAGCCGGAGAAGGCGGCCAAGGCACGCCCGGAGGTCAAGAGCACGGTCCTTTACTCAGGGACGTATCGGCGCCCGGTCACCGATAACTCCACATGGCTGATGCGTCGCAACGGCAAGACCACCTACACCGGCAACAGCCTCTGGGGTGTGGATGAATCCACCGCCAAGCACCACGTGGACCCGGACGTGCTGTTCATCCTCCAAGCACTCACCGAGGGTTACCTCTGGCCCTACCTCGAAGAAGCAGGAGTCACCGACTTCAAGCGGTTCAGGCTGTGGCGGGACTACTCCGACCTCACGTCTAGACCGATGACCGTCGAGCAGGCCCTGGCGATGCACGAGCGGGGAGTCATCAACGACGAGTATGTGCGCATGGTGGGCAACGTGCCCGACATCTACGCCGGGCCGGGGGCTCCTATTCTGACCCGAGGCGAGCGAAGAGCGGACCCTCGCGCTAATCAGGAACCCCCAGAGAACGTGGCCGCTGCCGCACCGAAGAAGCTCACCAACCTGGCCCGCATCGACCAACGACTAGGGGAAAGAGTCACCGAGGCATCAGAGGCGGCATTCCACCGGGCTATGGAGCGCGCCGGGGCCAAGGCACGAGCCAAGGCACGCAAGGACCGCCAGCTCTCTTCCGCCATCGACGGAGTGGACAACGCTCTCGTTACCAGACACCTAGGGCCGAAGCGCGTGGAGCAGTTGCAGCTCACCGACGACCAACTCATCCCAGCGGATACCTTCGACCCGCTGCGCGACCGTCTCGAACGCCTGCTGGCCGAGGCCCAGGAGGAGACACGCTCCGAGCTATCCGAGTTGTTCGGTGAGGAAGTAGAGCCGGACCAGAGAGAAGCCGAAGACCGCCGCTCCGCCATCGATGCCTTCATCGCAGCCCTTATCGCCGTTGCAACTGCAAGGCTGTTCACCGATGCGCCTTCCCCCGACCCTGCCGAAGTAGGGGAGTTCGGAGACGAGATAGCAAGCGGGCAGATGGTGGCCGAGCTGCTTACGCGTGCCGGTGGAGACCAGATTGCCGAGTTCACCCCCGAGACCCCGAGAGGCTTGGCGTTGGGCCAGCGCACCCGAGCCGCATTGCGAGACCACGGCTACGTGACCGAATCGCTCACCTGGGAGTGGGCTTACATCCGCACCCCCCAGAACCCTTACGAGCCGCACCAGAACCTGAACGGCGTGACTGTGTTGAGCGCAGACGACCCGAGGCTCGGAGGCTATTACCCCGGTGACCATCGATTTTGTACCTGTGGACTGGTGCCTTCGGTGTTGCCCACGTAATGCCCCCTCTCGGACCTTACGCAGACTGGGACGAGTGCATCCAGGCCAACCAGGGCCGGGACGAGCCCGAGGCGTATTGCGGCGCTCTGGAGCGAGATGCGCGTAGCATGGGGTCCATGACCTGGATCGTCGCAGACGTAGTGTTCGACACCGACGAGGACGCCCGAGAGGCGCGCAGGCTCGCGGAGGAAGACAAGCTCAGTGGTGTGTCGGTTGACCTCACCAACGTCACCGCAGAGATCGAGATCCTCGACATGGATGAGGACGGCTTCCCCACCGACTGGCTGGAGACCCTTACCCAGGGCGAGATAATGGGAGCCACCCAGGTGGCCATGCCTGCTTTCGCCGATGCTCGGATCGTGTTCGAGGAGACCGGCCCTGTTGCCTACCTCGCCCCTGAGGGCATGAAGACTTCCGACCGGCGACTCATCACCCCCGGCGCTCTGGAGTGGCGGGAGAACGCCCCGCTGATGTTCAACGACTCGTCCACCGGCCACGCCGACGCGGTGCATGTGGGGAACCTTCAGAACTTCCGGCGAGTAGGCCAGCCTGCCCTCGTCGCAAGCGCTCCCAACCTGGCCGGGTTGAGCCAAGCCCACCATCAGGGACGGCAAGATATTCGGCCACGGGGCCGGCTGGGGCACCTGTCATACCGGAATCCAGGACGCCTGCATCACCCCCCCATCCTCCACTTACTCCCACGTAGCGGACGGAGTGAACATCTACCGCCACCCCAAGGGCGACGTGCACGCTCCCCTCAACCTCTCGTTGGAAGATGCCAAGCGCTGGTACGACGCCCACTGTGAGCGAGTGGGGCGGGCCAAGGTAGGCGAGGACAGCCACGGCATCTGGGTCAACGGCGAATCAGAGCTGGAGGACGGCGAGGTGTTCCTCTCCGGTGACTGGCGCTCCGACAACGGCGGCCTGGAGCTCATATCGTTCCTGGTCGTGGAGAACCCCGGCTATCCCACCGCAATGGTGGCATCGGAGACTCAGACCGCTCTCACCTCTGCAGGAATAGTCACTGCCTCGGACCGCATGGTGGACCGCATCGCCAGACTGGAGAAGGCGCTGTTCGGCTCCCCCGAAGACGAGCTGGCAGAGTATTTCGAGGTTGCAGAGTTGGCGGAGTCCTTCGGCCTCCCCTAAGCCCCGGTTGGCTCCGCCCGCGCACATTGCCCCGTCACAGCGGGGCTTTGTGTTATCTGGCCCCGTTCCGCGCAGACTTCTCACCGCGCAGCTTGTTGCGGGCCAACTCCCACCCTTGCTTGGCTGCCTGGTGTAGTGCTCCGAGGTAGTACTTGCCACCCTGGGCCGGTGGTGGGTAAAGCACGTCCTCGTTCTCATAGAAGAAGTCGGCCATGACCATGCCCCAACTCATCGGCACCGCTACCCATCGGCCATCCATCCACACCTCGAGCCTCAAGTCTTCTGGTGCCTTGCGGCCCTGGACGGCCCTGAAACCAGGTCGTCAACCTCGACCACATCGTCGACGGACCATCGCCTGATATCCTCATCACCACGCCGATGTCATCGAAGGCCTTGATGAAGCGGTCACGCTCCGCTCCCGAAGTAGAGGATGGCCTGACCTTGTAGGGGTGTCTTGAGAGGTGCGGTCTGGATGCCAGTACGACAGCCGGCCTTCCGGGAAACACACGGCGTTGGCGATGCGCGCAGTCAGTTGGAACCACTTGGTTTCGGTGGCGTTGTTGGAGAGCAGGCAGGCCTGGTCAATTCGGTCAGCGATGTGCTCAGCCCGTAGCTTCTCAGCGAACCTGCTCACCAGGTCGGACGCATAGGGTGGATTGAGCCAGACATTCCCCCACCAGTGTTGTGCGAGCCCGTCGTCGTCTTTGGTGAAGATGGCCTCAGCCTGAACTACGTTGTTCGCCTCGTGGCTCGATGCCGGGTCAAGGTCAATCGACCCCATCGCTTCACGAGCAGCATCGAGAATGTGAGTCGGCGTGTACCACTCGTTCTCACCAGAGTTCGACGCGACGTGCGGACGCTTCGCTGGCCGAGCCTTGCCATCTAGTCCGGTGATTCGGTCCGGCAACTTATCAGAATCTATATGTTGAAGGTCGGAGTGCACGGTAGGTTGGCTCACGCCTAGCGCCGCTCCGATAGCCGGCTGGCTAAGCCCCTCAGCGCGCAACACAGCGACGGCCTCTTGACGCTCTCCACGAGCCAACCGCAGAGGGCCGCCGAATTCGCCGGTTAGGTAGTCGTCCCATGTGTCGTAACCGAAGTGCTCCCAGTCCCGGCTTTGGTGCGCCTTACTGATTATGGGGAGCAGGTTTCCGAGCCCACGACGGATAGCGTCGCGGCGACCTTCGGGTGTTGTGGGTACAATCAATGAGTCGGGAAGCTCATGCCCGTACCTTAGCGGACGGGTCCGACAGATATCCCCCGGTTCCACGGATCGGGGGATTCTCTGTTATCTTGTGAGGGCTGGGACTCCAGCGCATAGCGCACCCCGGTTACCCCTAGAAGCTATTGGGGTGCCGCGTGCGCCCCTGGAGGAACAGAGATGTCAGACGAAAAGACATTGATTCAGCGCCTCTCCGACAACCCCGACGAGATACAGAATCTCGGACGCGAGGAGTTGGAGCAGGCCAAGGCAGACCTAATCGAAGCAGGCCAGTCCTACATGGCGTCCTATCGCTCCGGCGAGTCCGACGACAAGAAGGCCGACCTCGAAGCTGCCAACGAGGCGCGCGAGCGTCTTGAGGCCGTCAAGGCCCGGCTGACCGAGTTCGAGGCCGAGGACAAGGAGCTTGACGACCAGGCTTCGGAGATTGAAGTAGCGTTCACGCCCGAGGAGCCTGTGTCCGAAGAGACCGAAGAGACCAAGGCAGAGGAAGAGGACGACGAGGACGAGAAGGACGAAGAGCCTGAGAAGGCCGAGACGCCTGAGGTCGAAGCCGAGACTGTCGAAGCCAGAGGAGCTGCAGCCGGTTCCGCTTGCCAAGCCCTCCATCTCAGCCATCGCCAAGCGCGCCCCCAAGCGCCCCGAGCCGGAGCCGGAGAAGGCCCTCGTGGCCAACGCCGGGCCACTGGTGCGGGCGCAGTTCACCAAGGGTCTCCGCACCCGCGAGGAGATGGGTCGTGCCGCACTCGATGTGTGGAACAGCTTCGGCAGAAGCGCCAAGGCCGACGCCAAGGCGCTGGTGGCATCGTTCGACACCTCGACTCAGCATGAGTACACGGTGAACGGCGAGCTCGACCACGACGCCCCGGTCATCGATGCGATGCTGAAGGAGCTGAAGGTCTCAACGCCCGATGCTTTGACGGCTGCCGTAGCGGTATCCCCGTGCTCCGCGCACAGCCGCTCTATGACTACTTCGGCATTGCGGAGCGCTCCGGCATGTTGCAGCTCCCCGACGCTGAACGCGTCACGCGGTCGGGTCACCTATCGCACATCGTCCTATGCCAGCGTGCTGGCAAACACGGATTGGGCCAATGCGGCAGGCCAGACCTACACGTCGTCCGACGCCGAAGCAGGCAGCTCGAAGAACACTTTCGAGATAACCTGCCCGGCCACGACCACGTGCAGCGCCGATGCGTTCCCGGTCATCCTGGAGTTCGGAAACTTCACGGACAGGTTCGATCCCGAGACGGTGGCCAACGCCATCGAGAACTCGATGATCTTCCACGACCACTACGTGAACGCGCAGCACATCGCAGCGATGGTCACCGCATCGACCGCACAGACTGCCGGCGACACCGGCGGTGGCGGGCTGGTGAACGTGGCGAACGTCGTCGGGTTCTTCTCGCAGCCCTCTGCCGGGGACACCTACCGCACGTCGCAGACCGCGACGCTGGAGCTGGTGCTTCCGACCTGGGTGCATGACGCGCTGGTGGCTGACCTCGTTTCGAGGAACTCCACCACGTCGTTCGAGAACGCCCGAGCCAGGGTTGCCGCGGTGTTCGCATCGCTCAACCTGCGGACCCAGTTCGTCCAGGACTGGCAGTCCATCGGTGACGCCTCCGACGACGGCTGGCCGACCGCATCTGACATGCTGCTGTTCGCTCCGGGCACCTTCGTGCGCCTGGACGGCGGCAACCTCGACCTCGGAGTCGTCCGGGACTCGACGCTCAACGCGACCAACGAGTTCCAGACCTTCACCGAGTCCTTCGAGGCTGTGTGTGAGATAGGCCACGACTCGTGGCTGCTGGACGGCGTAACTGTCTGCCCGAGGGGCATAGCAGCCGCTGACGCCACGCTCGACTGCAACCCCGGATTCGGTAGCTAGACCGTTGACCGGTTAGCATGAGCGGCAGTGGTTGCGGACCAATCACTGTCCACTAGAGCAAGAAGACACCCCCTACTCCTTCCGGGGTTCTCGCTCGTATAGGGTGAGGGCATGAGGCTGACATACGTAGGGAATTTCTCTGTTGACTTCTCGACTGAATCCCACATCGCCAAAGCATGGGAGAACCTGGGCCATGATGTACAACGAATCCCCGAGCAGAATCTGGAGTGGGCGGATCTCCCCGAGCTTGTGGAAGGCGAGCTGTTCACCTGGACACGCACCGCAGGTTTCGACCCACCAGACCTCGATAGACAACGTGCGGCGCTTTCTGGAATCGACCAGCCAAAGGTCGGCATTCACTTGGATAGATGGTGGGGCCTCAGGCGAGAGGCAACCGAGCGCGGGCCCCGAGACTCCGACCCCTCCCCGTTCTTCACCCATCTAGACCTTCTCTACACCGCAGACGGCGGGGACCACCCCTGGGCGGTGCGACACGAGTGGATGCCGCCTGCCATCCTGTCAGACGAAGCGCGGATCGGGACCGTGCGGAAGCAGTATGTGGCCGATGTGGCGTTCGTGGGCAATCTCCAGGACTACGGCCATGAGGAGTGGCGCACCTACCGTCACCAGTTGTGGGGCAAGCTCAGGCAGTGGCACCACGGGCGCTTCCAGGTGTTCCCCGGCAGAGGCAGGCCACAGATACGCGGGCAAGACCTGGCCGACCTCTACGCCTCGGTGAAGGTGTGCGTGGGCGACTCCTGCCTGGCAGGCAACCCCACTCACTACTGGTCTGACCGCGTGCCGGAGACGCTGGGCCGGGGCGGGTTCCTGATTCATCCCCAAGTGGAGCCGATAGCCGAGCACTACCCCGACCTGCCCACCTATCCGCTGGGAGATTTCGAGACGTTGCGAGAGATGATTCAGTACGCGCTAGGCCACCCGGACTGGCGCTCAGAAGTAGCGGAGCGCAACCGCAAGCACGTCCTGGAGAACCACACCTACGAGCCCCGCATGGCGCGTCTGCTAGAGTTGGTATAGACACGAAGGAGGACTGACACATGGCCCGTTATCTAGTCGCCGCACTCGACTCCGACGAGGAGCTGTGGCGCATCCGTGAAGTGGAGGCAAAAAGACCTCCACCGCGCTATCGATGAAATCGGCCTATCCGATGGTGAGTCGGTGAAGGTGTACCGGGTTGCAGGGAGCCACGCGAGGTAACCGCTCGGTCCGAAGTGGTGCAGAAGTTGGACATCGAATGAGGGCCGGGCTCATCGACGGTCGTTGGCCCCTCACCTTCCCGACCAACGTGCGACTTCCACGACGTCAAGCCCTGGTGGGAGGCATCGAGACTGGCCGATATGTGGGCCTGGCTGTCGGCGGAGGGCTGGTGGCCGATGGACCCGCCGAAGGTTGGAGGCGTGCCACCGAAGGTGCTTGACGTAGGCTCCGAGGAAGGCGACTTCACCGCCCTCTACGCATCCTGGGGCGCCGATGTGGCGTTCATCGACCCCTCCATGCCCTGGATTACCCAGACCATCGACACGCTGCGAGCCAATGACCTCGACGTAGGCCCGAGCTTCACCGGGTTAGTTGACGACTACAACTACATCGAAGGCAAGCGCGTGGAGGAGCGCCGGTTCGTCACGATGGACGAGAAGGTCGCCCGCATCCGGCTGGACACGTTCTGTGAGTGGTTCGACTTCTGGCCCGATGCGGTGACGATGGACATCGAGGGAGCCGAGCTGCAAGCCCTGCGCGGTGCGCCCATGCTGCTGTCTGAGAACGTGGTGTGGTGGATATCGGTCCATGAGTGCGACCCGCACGCCCTGAACCCCTCCAAGGTCCATGAGTTCATGCGAGAGCGTGGGTTCAAGGACCAGTGGCTAGGGAGCCTGGGGGAACATCATTACCGATTCTGGAGGCCCTGATGATGCAGGTACTCGCAATCCTCGCCGGCCTGGCCATCTGGGGCCTGCTAATCGGCCTGGTCGCTGCCTGCATAGCGAGCCGCAAGGAGCTTCGTGAGTTGAGCGACCACCCGGTGAGGCTGTTCTTTGCCATGGTGCTGAGGCGCGTGTGATTATTTCCCTCCTGGTGCCCTCGCGTGGCCGGCCCGAGCGGTTTCACCAGATGGTCGATTCCGCATACTCCACCGCCTGGAAGCCTGCGGAGATAGAGGTCGTGGCCCGGCTCGACTCGGATGACCAGTCCCTGCCGAAGTACGGCAACGAGTGGATAGTCGGGCCACGAACCACCCTGTCCTCCTACTGGAACGAGTGCGCTGCTCGAGCTTCGGGGAAGTGCTGATGCAATGCGCCGACGACATACGCTTCCGCACGCCGGGCTGGGATGCGATGGTGCGCACCGCCATAAGCCAGTACGACGACCGCATCGTCTACGTCTACGGGCGGGACGGAATCAACGACGAGGCAATGGCAACACACGGGTTCATGCACCGACGTTGGTATGAGGCGCTGGGCTACTTCACCTGGCCCGAGTTCACATCGGACTACGGTGACCTATGGAACCACACCATCGCCGAGAAGCTTGGACGCCTCCACTTCATCCCCGAGCTCTACACCGAACACCTCCACCCCGCAGTCGGCAAGGCTCCAGTGGATGAGACACACCGAGAGCGCATCGAGCGCGAACGAGGGCGGAGTGAACCAGAAGGTGTGGGAGGCTAGCCAGCATCATCTGGACGAGGCCGTCGCCCGATTGGCACCGCTCCTTCCATCATCCCCAAGGGTCAACCACTCGATGCCCGCTGAAGTCCCACGACGCGTAATGAGGATGGGGGGCGCCGATGATGATGCAATGCGGTTCGGATGGGAGGGCTTCGGTTACCGGCCAGCCGGTCTGGTTGGAGAGGAGGAGCGAAGGAGACCCATCTGTGAGGGAGACTCCTGCTTTGTATGCCGCACCGAGTCTGACTATCGGCAAGCCCTGCGCAGTGTCCTCGGCTTTTTCCGCCACCCATTTCGAGTGGGCTGACCGATGCTCGATGAGGCTGCTGAACAGGTCGTAAACCCCGTGCTCTCGCGCCAGCCAACTCAGAGCGAGTTGGTCGCGAGGGTGACACGCTCCACCATCTCCGAGTCCGGGAGAGAGGTATGCGGGGCCGGTGATTCGGTTGGTGGCCTGGGAGAGTATGTCCATCACCCGTTCCCCGTCTGCGTTCACTTCGTCGGCCAGCCAGCCCACGGTGTTGGCCACTGCGGTCTTGGCGCCGATGGCGGTGTTATAGGCCATCTTCGCCAGCTCGATGGTCTCCCAGGTGTCGGTGATAAAGGGGGCATGGACGAACGGCGACCAGAGCTTCTCCACCACCGCCCCGGAGTCGCCTTCTTTATCCACTCCGATGAGCACGAACTCAGGGTCCAGGATGTCGCTCACCGTCGTGCCCATCGCGGGGAAGGCCGGGGAGTAGATGAGCGGACCTGGGACGAGCGGAGCGAGGGAGCGGCAGGTGCCGGGCAGCACCGTGGACATCACCACCACCGGGGCATCGGATGAGATTGTCGCCAATGCACCGGAGAGCCATGCCAAATCGAACGGCTCACGGCGAGAAGTATCGGTGGCTCCGTCTAATCCGTCGCCGTGTGGAGTCTGCACAGAAACCACAATCACATCGGCATCCCAGGTGGCTCCATCTGCGGATTGCGTTAAGGCGATGCGATTATTCAGAAGCTCCGAAAGCCCTGCCTCCCATTCATGACCTGTCTTCAAGCGCGAGGCCGTGGACGGTGCGGGGTCGTATCCTGTGACCCGATGATGCTGAGAGAGGACCGCTGCGATGGGTAGGCCCAACCGCCCCAGTCCAAGGAAGCCGACGCGCATATGGGCATAGTGTGGCATGGATTCGCCGGGACACCCGACCAACCAGGCTCTTACTGGCACGACCAGATAGCCCAAGACCTGATAGCCCGCTTCCCCTCCTGGCTCGAGCCGAACCTCCTCGTCACCCCCGGCCACTTCCGGGACGCACAGAAGGTCAACTCATACATCAAGGGTGAGCCCTGGATTGTCTGGATACTCGGCGACGAGGAAGGGGACTGCCCGTTCTGGGACGTGCGCGGACCTGTCTGGCGTCAGTTCCCCAACCCCCACCGCGCCTACTGGCCCGACCGGGTTCTGCCACTGGGGTACACGCCGCACACCCGGCCCGCCCTCCGGGAGCGGGGAATGCCGGAGAAGGGCGGGTGGGTGCTTGCCGGACAGAATACCAACGAGCGCCGACGGAAAGCCTTCAAAGCGTTGGAGCAGATAGACCCGTCCCGCATCTCCATCCCCACGTTCAGCGGAGGGTTGGAACCGGGAGAAGTACATGGAGCTGATGTGGCAGGCTGCCTGGGTGCTGCGTCCTGCGGGAAACGCGGGCGCCGACTCGTTCCGCATGTGGGAAGGGCTCGAAGCCGGAGCGGTGCCGATACTCGACGCCACCACTCCCCACGGAGACCCCGACGTGTGGTCACAAATGCTCGGCAACCATCCCTTTCATGTATTGAGGGACTGGGGGACGTAGGGGACATCCTCAGCACTCCTGCCCCGATGGCTCGCGTGGGAGCCTGGTACACCAAATACAAGCGGGATCTCGTGAGGCGCTTCGTGAGTGATTGGGATGATCGACCGGAGCGGGAGTGTGGACCCGCCGCGCCTGCGCTTGTCGACCGTCATCACCGGCTCGCCCATCCCATCCCATCCGGACTTCTCCATCCTCTCGGAAACGGTGGAGAGCGTGCGCGAGCGTCTGCCGGGACAGGACATCTGTATCGCCTTCGACGGGCCTAGAGATCAGACGACCGTGGGGTGTACGAAGAGCACATCCGGCGGGTGGCCTATCACGCCAACCTCCACTGGCCCGAAGTGTGGCTGTGGTACTCAGGAGTGTGGAAGCATCAAGCCGGCACGCTGAAGGATGTAGTGGGGGAGCTGGACGAGTGCGTGCTGGTGATGGAGCACGACACCCCACTAACCGGAGAGATACCCTGGGATATTTTGGTTGAACATCTCTACACCGAGACCGCCCACTTGATTCGGCTGCACTACGACAAGACCATCCACCTCCCACGAGTATCTGATGAAAGGCAAGCTCCGGGGACTTGATTGCCACGGTGCAGTACTCCCAGTGCTCCCATCTAGTGCGCAACATCCGGCTGCGGGACATACTCGCCATCGTCCCCGACCACGCCCGCACCTACGTCGAGGACTGCGTGTATGGGTCGATGGCCAACTCGCCGTGGAACCACAACCGCCTCGCCATCTACGCCCCACCGGGAGACATGCAGCGCTCGTATCACCTCGACGGGAGAGGGGGAGAGGACAAGGGAGAGTTCTGGTGGTGATTTGGATACCCGTCGCCGTCTATATCACTGTGCGCTACTGGCGGGGTTGGCGTCACTTCCTCATATCCTGTCTCATCGCCCCGGTGCTGGTCTTCGTCCTTCCGGTGTTATGGCCCGTCTAGGCATCATCGCCCGCGCCGACTTCGGGAGGGGCCTGGCCAACGAGACGTATTCCTTCTACCGCCATCTGAACCCCGACGTGACCGTGGTGGTGGACATGGGGTTGATTGACACCCGCAACCAATTTCCTCAATCTCGACCTCTACCCCGACGCTATCGTCACCCAGTGGGAGGGCTACACCGCCCCCTTCACCAACCCCGAGGCAATCGAAGCCCTCAGTCAATGCGATGTCATTTACTCCGCAGAGACCCCCTACGACCCCAGGGTGTCGGAGATGAACCTCGTGCTCCACGTCAACCCCGAGCTTTTCCCGCCCTACAAGGCGGCGAGATACTGGTATCCCACCAACTGGCGAATTGACGCCTTACCGCCCGGCGACATAGTGCCCACCCCCATCGCTGATGAAGACATCGCCTCAGACATTCCTGACTCGTCGTTGCTGCTTCATGTGGGAGGGCATGGGGCCAAGGCAGACCGCAACGGCTCGAACATCGTCCACGGCATCCTCGCCCGCTGCTCTCATCCCTGGCGGGTTCAGTCCCAGGACGGCATGAGACTCAATCCCCGCGTCATGGGCTGGGTCACCCCGTGGGAGTGGAGGACGCTGGGAGTTGTACGAGGGAGCGGGAGTGCTGGTCTACCCTCGACGCTATGGAGGACAGAGCTTGCAGGTAAACGAGGCAATGGCCAGGGGCCTGGCGGTGATAATGCCCGACATCTCCCCCAACCCCGACACCTGGCCCATCATCTCCGTAGGAGCCAAGCCCGCAGGCCGCACCTCCACCCAGGGGGGAATCATCCAGACCCACACCACCATCGCCGGACAGCTCATCTCTACCATCGACCGTGTGGTGACCGACCACGAGTACCGCAGGGAGTATCAGCGCAAGTCCTTGAATGGGCGCGGGCGCACTCGTGGAGTGTCTGGAAGCCGAAGATAGAGGCCCTCCTTGCCGGTTAAGTGGGTCCGGCTCCCGACGTGGCCGACAAGGGCGTGGACTTCTACATCTGCGCAGGCTGTGGCGAACAGGTAGCGTTCGAGAATGCCTGGTTAACGATCCCCTACTCCAAGGCAGGCAAGCAGATGATGCAGGGCTACATCCACTGCCGCGCGTGCACGAAGAAGACCGACGCCTTCCTGGCGTGGAAGCTGGCGCACGACAAGGAGAACCCCCACAAGGGCCATGCAGATTGACGCATATAGCTCCTATGTCCACTATCACGACCACCTCTGGCCTATCTGGGACGCCCTGCCCAGCACCGGGGACTTCTACGTAACCCCCAACCTCGATTGCCCCGGACGCAAGGCTCGAGGGATATCACGCTCCGACACCCCCACCCTCATCGCCGGATATGCCGACTCCGCAAGGTGATGCGCCCGCTCATCTTCGTGGAGCATGGAGTAGGCGGAACTACGGATTGTCAGACCCCACTACTCGGGCGGCAAAGGACGGGAAAGGGTGATTCTGTTCCTTTGCCCCAACGCGCGGCGAAGCAGGGCGAATGATATATGACGTTCCGTCCGTCGTGGTCGGCTCGCCGCGGTTAGAGTGGCTGAGACGGCGAGCAATCGCCGGCAGCGGAAGTAGGGACGGTCGCCTTCGGGTGGCCGTCTCTTTTCATTGGAACTGCCGCGTCCACTCCCAGGCCGGGAGCGCGCTGTTCGAGTATCAAGACCAGATGTCCAAACTCGCCTCCGACGACAGATTGGAAGTGCGGGGCCATGCCCACCCCCGGATAATGAATTACGCGCAAGGTCTACGCCGCAGCAGGGATACGAGTTGCCGAGACGTTCGATGAAGTAATCGAGTGGGCCGACGTGTATGCGGTGGACAACTCCTCGACGCTGTTCGAGGCTGCTGCTTTAGGGCTCGATGTGGTGGTGATGGACTCCAAGCACTACACCTCCGAGGAGACGGGTTTCAGGTTCTGGAAGTATGCCGACATCGGGCCGCGGATCTGGGCGACTACATCGAGACGCCGCATTGACAGCCTCACAGGACTCGGATGGTTATGATGGAATCCGACACCAGATGGTCACCGAAATATTCGGGGCTGTGGAGGGAGCTACGCAACGAGCAGTGGATGCGATAAGAACACATGCCGCGAGCAATCTCCCCCGATACCCTCTCCGACACGCCCTAACCTTCTCTCCTCTGTCTCCCCCGAGCCGCGCCCGACCGAGGTGGGCCGGTGGGAACAGGGCATCGAATACGAGCCACCCCGCTACGCCCTGGACGGGACTGGCTCGGTAGACCCCTGCGGCGACGTGGGGGAAGGCTCGAAGACCCTCACCGACTCCCCTGCAATAGTGGAGTGGGACCCCTACTGGGTCTGGACCGGCGACCGCTGTTCTGCCTTTGGCTCGACGTTCGAGGAAATCGACTCACGCGCTCGCGCCACGCTGGAAGCACAGACCTCCCACTTCATCGAGGAGATTCTGTGGACCAACACCGTGGACTCTGCCGACTACGGCGCATCCCATCCCAACGTGGGGCTGTCAGACGACGACCTGGCGCAGTCAGCCACCACCCCCAACCGGGCGGCAATCACGCTGGGCACGATTTACACCCCCAATGGCTACACCTCCTATCCTCTCGCAACGGCTTTCCGGGACATGACCGACGCACTGTCGGACCAGCTTGGCGGTGCGCGCGGCATGATCCACGTCGAGAAGCGGGTGGCGGTGGACCTTGCGTTCCTGGGCCTGGTGATTCAGAACGGCCAGCGCCTCATCTCTACTCTCGGCGATCGCGGTCGTCGTGCCCGGCACCGGGTACACCGGAGCGGGGCCTGATGCCACTGCCGCATCTCAGTTCCACACCTGGATATACGGCACCTCGATGGTCGAAGTCCTCTTGGGCCCCATCGAGACATTCGGGGACGACGGGGAAAAGTTCAACCGCTCCAACAACCAAATAGAGATTCGGGCGGAGCGTCTTGCTCTGGCCCACTGGGACCGACAGGCTCACATCGCATTGCCGGTGTGCCTGGAGGACCCGTACGGAGATTGCAGCGATGCAGGAAGCTAGCGAGTTAGGATAAAGGTATGTACGGCTGCTATCAGTCACTAGACCTCTGCGCGGTACGCGCGGCGCAATTGGAAACGGACGGCTCCAAGCGGGGAGCCGCGCGACCAATGGAGGGGCTTACAACCTCTCTCCCATCTCGATGGACCGTTCTCCATCGTCTCCACCGGCGAGACGCTGGAACAGCGCGACGGCTGCGGGAACATCTGCGTCTCCATCACCGACCCCGACGTGACCACCGGCGAAGACCTCACGCTCACGCTGTGTCAGTTGGACCTGGAATTGATTTCGATTCTGACCGGCGGCGAGGTGCTGTTGACGGCTCCGGCGAAGTCATCGGCGTGGAAGCGCCCGACCCTGGCGCCACTGCTCCGTTCGTTGCCTTCGAGTCCTGGACCAAGGCATATGACGGCTCATCCCAGGTCGCCTCTCCGCGATTACTGGCATTGGGTTTGGCCCGGTACCCGCTGGAACATCGGGGACTGGACCATCGAGCGAGGAATCCTCCAGGTGGGTCTGACGGGACGCGCCCAGGCCAACGCCAACGCAGGCCTGGGTTCGTTCAACGACTGGCCCGGTGCAGGCATTCAGCAGTTCTTCGGCGTGTTCCTCGCCTCCGATGAGCCAGAGTCCGATGTCTCGCCCTACAACCAGGCGGGGCTGTCGTGCGGCTTCATCGACCTGCCTGCCAACGCTAGCTAATGGCTGCCTTTGACACAGCGATAACGCCGGTATCGTCGGCTCCGGCCAACACGTCGAAGGCCACCCTGTTCACGGCTTCGGCTGACTCGTCGGTGCTGGTGGACGTGGCGAATATCGGGACGGGCGAGGTTGCTGTGCGTGTTGGTATCACGCCGTCTGGCGGGTCGGTGCATTGGAAGATGTTCGACTATGTGATTCCGGTAGCCAATTCGTATGTGGGATTGGGGCCGTTGGTGTTGCAGAGTGGGGATGCCGTGACTGTGAGGACAGATACGGCTGACGACGCGGTGTTTTCGCTGACTGGTGTGGAGACTTCGTGACGCTGCTGGCTACTGCGGAGTTGGCGCAGCCGATTCCGATACCGTCGCCAAGAACGCCTGGCTATCCTCCGGCAAGCGGTTGGACTTGGATTAATCAGGGTTCGGCCACCCTCGCCTTGGAGAACCGCGGACACGCCTGGACCCAGCCCGCCGCTGCCAACAACCTGATTGGTCGTATTCGGTCTGTGTCTGGCAATGTCGTGGTTACTGCGGAAGTTCGCAATATCAGCCCGCTTGGGACTAACTCAGGCACCGGGTTGGGGTTTCGCTCCTCCAGTGGGCAGGTGGTCATCATGTATCGTCGCTTGCAAGACGATGACATTCAGGTGGAGCGATGGAACAGCCCAACGTCATTTAACGCGTATCGGAGCCAGCTTCGGTTCGGTGGGGTTGCAATTCGGGTATTGGGCGCAGATACAGGACGACGGCACGGACTTGACATATCGTGTCAGTGCCTCTGGGGACTCTGGGATGTGGAAGATGTTTACACGGAAGGGCGCACAGCCTTTCTGACAGGTGGCCCGACGTCTGTTGGCTGGTGGGGTAGAGACAACAACAACGCCGAGACCTGGGTGTTGCGTTACTGGCAAGAGGAATGAATCCCCGTCTCGCTCAGATAGCGCAAGGCAGACCGTACGCCCAAACATCATGGGGAGGCTTCGGCTCGGGGTTTCTCTACATTGAGCAGCAATCGGACGGCCCCACACCCGCCTTCGACCCCTTCGGCTACGACGAATCTCCGCTACCGCTCGGCCACTAGCCGTAGAGTTGCAAGGCAATGACGCAGACAGCCCGCACCATTGCCGAGATACTTGCGCTGGCACCGAACGACACCACCCGTGACATCAGCCCACGCGACCTGCGGGACATCATCGCCACGCTGCAGGTCAAGTACGGCGAGCTTTACATCACAGCCTCGGCAGCCACCACCATCTCGGACACCACCAACTTCTTCGACCTTGCAGGCACCTGGATGCTGGGGGAGGCAGAGCAGTTCAACGAGACGGGCGGGAACGGGCGGCTCACGTACGTCGGCACTCCCACCATCGAAGTGTTCGTGTGGGGCATGGCGTCTATCAACTCGGCGGGGACCGGCGACACGGCTTACATGCGGTTGGAGAAGAACGGCGCCGACCTCCCCGGCTCTGAGTCTGTCGAGTTCGAGGTGGGTACCGCGATTTTGGAGTTCACCGCCTTCGGGATACTGGAGATGGCGACCGATGATTACGTCAACCTCGCCGTCCGCAACGAGACCGACACCGATGACCTCACCGCCACCCTCGGCCATATGGTCGCGGTTGGAATCGCCAAGTGAGCGGGGGCTACGACTCCGGCTACGACGCCGGGTTTGCGATAGGCTATGACTCGATGATTTGTAACACCTGGGCGCTGGCCGACTGCTGCGACGTGACCCCCTCCGACACGGTTGCGCTCTACGCCTCCGAAGTCCTCTACGCCCTCTCCGGTCGCCAGTATCCGGGCTTGTTGCAAGAAACCATCCGGCCATGCGCGCCCAAGTCGAGTTGGCAACGTCAAGCGACGGCGTGGTATCCGACCAAGTTCGGTGACAAGTGGCTCAACCTGGGTTGTGGGTGCCATGTGGACTACTCCTGCTCCTGTGGCGGAGTGCCCCCAAGTTGTACCTGGGCCGCAGCGACGTGACCCAAATCTTCCGGGTGAACATCGACGGCACCGACCTCTCCGCATCCTCCTACCGTCTGGACGAAGGGCGTTATCTGCTTCGCGCCGATCGGTCTGGACTGGCCGTGCTGCCAGGACCTCTCGGTAGATATCGGGGAAGAGGGCGCGTGGTATATCGAGCTCGAGTACGGCGCAGTCCCTCCCCGCTTCGGGGCCAGTTCGCCGCGGCTCGGCTGGCGTGTGAGTTACAGAAGGCTTGTGACGGTGCCGACGACTGCCGACTCCCCAAGCGCGTCACCTCTGTGGCGAGACAGGGCGTGACTTTCGCTCTGCTAGACCCCCAGGATTTTCTCGAGCAGGGCCGTACGGGGCTGTATGAGGTCGATTTGTTCCTCCGTAGTGTCAACCCCCAGGGAATCTCCAGACGGTCCGTAGCGTGGTCGCCAGGGCTGCCAGGGAAGTCCCGGAGGGTTGGTAGCCTCAACTCCTAGTGGTTGACCTCCAGAACCTCCGAAACCAGCTCCAGGAGAAGTCCCAACGGGCCGTGAGGTCTGCGACGGAGCGCATGACCGACGACCTCGAACGCGACGCTCCCGTGGACACCGGCGAAGCTGGCGGCGCAATAGCCCGGCGTGGAGTTCTCCACCGCGACGAAGAACCAGATAACCGCTTTTGCCATCTCCGATGTGGAGTACGCGCAGTTCGTCACGATGGGCACCCGGCCCCACGTGATAGTGCCCCGCAAGCCGGGAGGGGTGCTGGTGTTCCAGGCCGGAGGCCAGACTGTGTTCGCCAAGCGTGTGAACCATCCCGGCACCGGGCCCAACGATTTCTTCGACAGAGTGATCAGAGCGCTGGCCCAGTATCTGAAGATCTGCGTTCAATGCTTCTTGACCTCCTCGTAGACGTTGCCACGCTCATCGAGTCAACCGTTGCTGTGCAGAAGGTGGCGGTGACTCCCGGCGAGCCTGCCGCCTCCGACGACTGCTCTGCGGCGTACGTGTGGGGTTCGCAGGTATTCAACGCGCTGCCTGTGCCGATCCAGCTTCGCAGGAGAACGAGGCGGGCTGTGTGTATCGCCGCTCCTACGTAATCAACTACCGGCTCGACGCGGTGCATGGACTTCCACGAGGACGGCTTCGATCTGACCACCGCCGAGTACCTGGCGCTTTCATCGAGCATCTACGACAAGGCCGATGCCATCTGGTGCGCCCTCGCCCACGCCGCCTCCGATGGGATTTGTTCGATGAGCCGAACATCAATGATTGTGAGTACGTGAACATCGAGGCGCTGGTAATCAACTCACCCCAGGGCGACCGCGTATCCGCTACCGGGAGTCTCCGGGTCACCAATCCTTGCGCTCCTGAAGGCTCGTGAGCTGGTATCGGGCAACGGCGGCGCATGACCGCATGAGGGCCGGTGATGTATATTGGCTGGAGGACACGCCCTACGTCTCGGCGAAGATGGAGAAGGGACTGCTGCAACCGGCAGAGGAGCCATACTGGCACTCCCAATTGCCACCACACCGGAGACTCGACAAGGAGGACTGATGCGATTCAATGAGAACGGCACCATCTCGGTGGACATGGGAGCCAAGACCTACACCCTGAAGCGGCCGACTGATCGGGCAGTTGGGGGAGCTGGAGGAGTTGTTCCACCGCTGCGGGAGTCCGCCAACGAACAGCTCGCGGACCTGGAACACCCGGCTGAAAGAGGGCGACGAGGATGAGCGGGCCAAGGTGGAGGAGGAGATGTCGCAGCGCAACTTCGGTCTGCGCTCGGTGAACGAGCCGTGGCTGCGCAAGGCCTTCGACCAAGCTCGGCTCCGACCCCCTGCCGGATGATTTATCTCAGGCACCATCCGAGTTCGTCTCCGGCGCCCTGGTCGCCGAGATAATCGCGCTCTGGCGGAAGTCCCTCTGACGCCCTCGGCGGCCGGGGCGGGCAGTAGAGCCGCAATCGTCCCGGCTGGACGGGACGGGGCTCCGATGGCGCGCGGAGCTCTGACCCGGGCGCTTTGGCCCGCAGGCTACTCCTCGACCCAGGTGGACCAGATGGAGTTGTGGCAGGTCGCTGTCCCGTCTCGGAGGCGTTGACCTCGTATCTCCGGGCCGGCATGTTCCCGACTGGGATGTCGAAGTGGTGGACATGGGACGTGCGGGAAGCGTCCGCTCACCGAGGCTGATAAGAAGCGCCTGGAGCGGTTCGGCCAGACTAGCAGGACCGGGACATCGCCAACCGAATCATGACCGAGATGGGCATCCGCCCTGTCTGACTCTTGCATCTAATGTGTGCGGTGGAGACTGGCAGCGAGGACCCTGAATGGTCATAAGAGACGAACTGCTACTCGACCTGTCCCAGGCACAGGCCCAGCTCGATGACCTCGAGCGCCAGCTAGACGGCCTCATCCAACCCATCCGCATCCCCTGTCGAGGTAGAGACCACCCAAGGCCCTGGAGGAATTGCGGCGAGACGTTCAGGCGGTGGACGACACGCAGGTGGACGTGCCGGTCACCACCACGGGTGAGGAGCAGATAGAGGACCTCCAGCGAGAGCCTCGCGAATCACCGGAGGGACGACGCCGACGACACCGCCGACGCAGGCCGAGGCGGGTAGGGGCGCGAAGCAGAGGACGCCGGAGAGCGGGGGTCGAAGGCGTTCCGCAACTCTCTCCACCACGGTGCGGAACATCGCCATCGGCGCCGCCGCCTTTGTGGGCATACGGGAGGTCACCCGCTTCTTTGGTGATGCCATCACCGCAGCCTCCGACCTAGAGCAGTCCCTTGGTGGAGTCCGGGCGATATTCCGGGAGGGCGCCGAAGAGGTATCCACCTGTACGGGGAGAACGGCCTGCTGCAATCAGTCCGGGACCGGCGCAGTCGTCTTTTAACCAACTCGCCGCCCAGGTAGGAGGCCAGCTTCAGTCGTTCGGCTTCTCGGGTGGAGGAGGCATCGACTCAGACCATCAACCTCATCGAGTCGGGGGTGCCGACCTCGCCGCCACCTCCGAGGCCCGGACTCCCAGGCCGTCGAGGCCATCGGGTCATTGCTGCGAGGCGAGATAAACCCCATCGAGCGTTACGGCGTGTCGATGAACCAGACCGCTATCCAGGCGCGTGCTTTGGAGGACGGCCTGGCGGCGACCGTTGGCGAGATGACATTGCAAGACAAGGCCCTCGCCTCGCTGTCCATCCTGACCGAACAGACTGCCAACGCTCAGGGCCAGTTCGCCCGTGAGGCCGACACCACCGCAGGCGCCCTGGAGAGAATCAAGGGCCAGTTCCAGGACTTCCAGGCTGCCGCGGGCGAGGCGCTGATACCGGCAGTCGAACCGCTTCCTGGAAGGTCGCGCCTGCCATGATTGAAGCCATTGAAAAGGGCTTGGTTCCGGCCCTCGCTGCGCTCGGAGAGGCAGGGGGGGAGTTCGACGCCGGGAGCTTCGTCACCTTCCTTGCTGGCACCCCCCAGGCGTTGGAGACCTTTGCCCAACAGACCGGCTCTGCGGCAGGGGCTGCTGGTCAGTTCTTCGGCGCCGTCGCAGGACTTGTTCGGGCTGCGCTTCGGGAGTTGGGCGACCGCTTCAGGGGCTTCAACGACGAAGTGCAGCGGTTCCAGGAGGGCGGCATCGAGAACGAGACCATCCAGAACTTCATCCAGACCCTTTCCGCAGGAGTGGAGCCTGCCCAGGCGCTGGAAGCTGGTGCCGGTGGACCTGGGACGCGAGACGTGTCCGAGCTCACCATTCGACTCGTTCTGGAGTACTCACCAACCAAGTCGGTTGCAATGGCGGAAGCCGCAGGGGGCGGACGCCGAGGATATGTCCGATTTGGCTGGGATTCGTGGAAGAGGCGGGGGCTCGAAGCAGGGTTCAGCGCCGAGGGGGTGGAGATTTCGGCAGAAGCCTTGCCGTCGCCGGCTCGGGATGCAGCGTCCGAACTCTTACGCCGCCGCAGCAGGCCGCGGCGTGATGCCTTCGCAGCCATTGGCGGCGAGGGTTCCGCTGAGGCGGTGACGGCTGCGGCGCGAAGCGTCACCCCAGACTTGCCCGCTTCAGTCAAAGTGGTGGAAGGGGCTGCACTTCCCCGAGGACGTGGACCGCATCGAGACTCAGTTCGACCAACTGCCTGATGGGGTCGAGCGCCGCCGCCGACGCACTACGCACCGAAGAGAACGAGATCGATCACCGACTTCACCACGTTCTCGAGACAACCTGGACGACGAGCTCGAGGCAACGCGCAGGCGTTCGCTGACAACCTCGCCATCCTGCGGGCGATGGGTCTGGATGACCTCGCCGAGGGTGTTCTCCCAGGAGGGCCTGGAAGCCGCGGGAGCCTTGGCCGACGCTGGAGCCGACCCCGGAGGAAGCCCAGCGTGCAGAGGCTCTGTTGGACGACTTTGCCCGAACCCAGGCCCAGTCATTCCGCCGGACCCTGGCCGACGAGATAGAAGCGGCACACTCGACCTCACCGTTCCATTGAACGTCACCGGCGTCATTCAGTCACTTCAGACGCAAGGGTCGAGTGCCACCGAGGCGGTGGAGGTGACCGGAGCTTGCCGGCGCGGGGCCTAACATTGGTGGCGGTGTGACCGTCAACCAGACCTTTACCTCAACCCCCTCCCCCAGCACCGAGACCGTAGCGCGCATCTCAGATTGCCAGCGCCATTATCAGGAATGCTGTCGAATGAGTTGTGACGACCTTCGACTAGGCGGCACATCATCCAGCTTCCAGGGATAAGCGCGGGCACCTTCGATCAACTCTCACCGCGCTGATGGTCACCGACTGGTCGCAGCCCGGCCGGCAAGCTGGGGCATCAACGCCCAGGCCACGCGGCCAGCTCCTCGTCCCGGCGCCTACCTCCTCCGGTGATTTCCTGGGACGGGAGCGATACCCGACGCTGAAACATCCGCATGACCCCACTCGGGGCCTGAAACGGCTTCGGGACACTCGTGGAGGCAACGAGGGGCGAGCAGAAGCAGGCGAACACCGACGACTTCCTGGAGCTGTTGACCAACCCGGACGGGGAGTATCTGGAAGTGGACATGCCAGACGGCACCACCCGATTCCTGTTTGTCTACAACATCCACCCCGCGGCCCATCGGCCAGCCTCGCAAGTCCCGCACCACTCCTCCGCGGCCTCTCTGTCTCCCCCGACCGTACTGGAAGGGGGAGGGTCGCAGCAATCCGATGTGATATCCGGTGCAGGCTCTATCACCGTGTGGAGGGAACCGGAACGTCTACGACGCCACACTGGTCTTCGCGGTGATGGGACGTTCCAGCACCTTGGGGAAGGGTGGGAGATAGAGGTGACCGGCTCTGGCGGGGCTGTGACCGGTGGACCTGGGGGACCGCACCGTGACCGAGGGGGGAACTGCGGCGACCAACCGCATCCGGCGCAACAATCGGCAGTGGGGATGGTTCACTCCCGGCTCCAACTCCGTCACCGCCGACGTTTCCGTGACTGTGACCCATCGACCCTCCTGGGCGTAATGGGGCTGTTCTACGAGATTCTGGAAAAGACCAGGCCCGGCGATGCCAACTTCGGGCGGGTGATAGACGAGGCCCCCGTCGCCTACAACTTCGCTTTTCACGACGGGATGAACCTGTTGGGACGATGGGGAGCGCGGCGGCATCGCTTCAGGGTTCTGCAGCCGCTTCGACGAGATCCCTGAAGGTAGACGAGGCCAGCCCTGCCAACTCGGTGTCCTCGCTGGTGCGGGTGTGGGACGACGAAGACCTCACGACCCCGGTGTTCGAGTGGCTCCCGACCTCGCTTCTCCCCACCCAGGACAAGTTCGATCCATCGGTTGATCTGAACGGGCGCGGCATCAAGTCGATCAACTGTGGACTTACGCGGTGTGCCTATCCCTTCGACTGGCACGGCTCCGATGACTTCGCCTGCAATGACTGCGACGATGGGTATACGGGGGATTTGAACATCCTTACCAACCCCGGGTTGGAGGACAGCGCGATTACTCCGCTCGAATATCAGTTGACGATTGATGCTGACCGGCGGCACATACACGCTAACCGAGCGGCACCGACACCACATCGGCTATTGCCTACGACGCGTAAGCGTGTCCACGATTGCAACACGCATCGAAGCCGACATTGCAGCAATCAACGATGTATCTGTCGCTTCAACTGGCGGGACGTTTCTGATTGGCTATGTCGATCCGCCATTCAGCCCGACCATCTCTATCAACACCGGGAGCCTCACAGGTGGAAGTGCCACCCTTATCGCCGACTCGCGATGGCGGGTATTCACCGAGCGGATGGCAGAAGGCAGCTGCGATTTCCTCAACCGGGTTACCGCAAAGACTATGGCAACTATGACAATTTCGGGGTCTCTGACGCGCAGGCCCACTCCGGCTCTTTGTCGTTGCTCATCAATCCTGGTCCGGTGGGCGCTACGACCAATCGAAACGCCGGAGCGCAGCAAGTGGTGCCTGTGACTCCAGGTGGCATCTACCAGGCTTCCATCTGGCAGCAGCCGACGAGCAGCTCAGACGAGTTCCGGTCTGGGGATCTTTGGCGTGGGCGAGGAGCAGATAGCCTTTGGCACTCCTAACGGCGTGTCGGGTGGCACGCTCACCGCAAACACGTGGAACCAGTTGACCATCACAGATATGACAATCCCCGACAACGTATCCCAGTATCGTCTTCCGCATCCACACGCACCGAACACCGGCCCCTCCGACCCTTCGGTGTCCCGATGTGGACGATGCTGAGTTGGTCCCGGGCCAGGCAGTAGCGACAGTCGGCAAAATCCTCGGCGACCTCTACGACGACGCCACTTCCGACCATGCCGGGCGCGTGGTGTGGGAGGACGACTCTAGCCCCGGCAACCCCTATTTGACCCTCGACTTCACCGACTCGGTGGACTCAGGGGGCAACGCCTGGACACACGACGAGTTGTCCATCAAGTTGTGGATGAGGATGACCTACCGCCAGATCCCTCGACCACAGCTTTTCCCAGTCCTGGGGCTATGAGTGGCGCATCTGTCCCGAACGACGTGGAGAACGGGACCTGGCAGCTCCAGGTATACAACCCGGGCGGAATGTCAACCGACTACTCCGCTTCCCAGACTCCCGCGATTCAAGGAGGTGCCGTTGATGTGCGCCGGTCGCTGGTTCGCGTCATCCCTGAAGGGACGGAGTACATGGTCGAGGGACTGGCAAGGGGTACACCGCTCGGGACCGCGACACCGGATCGGCTCACCGCGCTGGGGCGCATCGAGTCGGCGCGCATCGATAAGGAGTTGTCCGAGTCATCGGCGGTCCAGGAGGCGGCATTGGAGGAGGCTTCCGACTCACCCCAGTCAGCCGAGGCCTACAAGTATGAGCTGGTGGACCCCCAGGACACGCCCGGGCTGGCCTACGGACAGGCGACGAGCTCACCATCCACCACCCCCCCGAGGTCAACACCGCCGGGCGCTTCGTTCACTGACCAGTGCGTGGTGACTCCCCCAGGAAACTCTGTGGGAGGGCACAGTTCCAGCCCACGACCCCGGGGTGGCTCATGAGACGCCCGCTACTCACCGGCCAGGCTGCGATCGAACGAGGCGATATGGCGCCTTCAGGACAAGTTCCCGAGTACCCCGAGACCACCCAGTCCTCGATTCCATTCCAACTCGGCGAGGGCGGGGGCACGGCTCATGTGCTCATCGTCTCCACGTCGGAGCCAGAGTCGGTGCGCGCCAAGGCCGATTTCGTGGTCAACGAGCACGACGCCAGCACAGAGCTCTCAGAACATCTTCGACGCTCTGGAGACCGAACAGGGCAACCAGGGGGCCTGGTCCATCTGGATGGCGGGGAGAGTTCCAACTCGACTGCAGACGTGACCGCACCCGCCAGGTCACGGATACGCGGCCCCTCGGATACACCCAAACCGGAGGTTGCGTATCATCGTCGCAGTCTCTCTACTGGCCCGACCGTCGGCTGTCGCTTCCTGATGACTGGGAGGTGTGGGAGACCAACCAGCCCATCTGCCCCCACCTACCGGGATGATCGCCCTGCTGCACTGCGTGCAGGGAGGGCTGGGACCGCGACGTGCTATCCCGATCCAGGATGACGTTCGGCTCACCGTACATTCTGCCCTATCCGATGCGCCTCTGGCTGGTGTATGGCCGGCAAACGCGGCCACCACATCTGCCCGCACGCGTTCGCAGCCACCCCCCGGATATGGGAGCAGCTAGCTGGCGCGATGGAAACCGCTCTCAGATATGTGAGGCGTGGGCCTCTCTGGTGAAGCGCCACGGCGAAGTTCTAGGGGGTGACCACCCATGGCTGAGGTTCAGGCGCCCGCAGGCGCTTCCACCATCACAGGCGGCAGCGCATGCGCGAGCGCAGCGAGCACCGAGTTCGCCAACACCGGAGGCGTCACCGTCGCAGGTAGCGTCCGTATAGAGGACTGCAACATCTCTGGCGGCACACTCTCGCTCAATTCGGGAGTGGAGACACCGCGTCGCATCAACTCGCCAGCGACATCGACCCGCCGGGCGCGGACGCCATCTCGTTGGGCGGCAACAATGACCAGGTGGTAATAGCGCACACAAGCCACCCCGGGCTCCTTTGCGGACAACGGCGTCTACATCACCGGGTCATCCCACACCGAGGTGGTCATCGCAGCACAGACATATTTGAGTCTGACAACCACGGCGCGTTCGGTGACAGCGCGTCGGTCGGCGGCTACCGACCATCACCGGCAACACCATGCGCCCCACCGTCGTCCACGGCGTCTGATATCCTCTCCTCGTCGGGAGAAGGCGTGGTGGGCGGTAACACCATCCTCAATGCCGGCGGCAACGGCATATACATCGACGGCAACCCGCCAGTCCCTGGTCAGTGGGAATCTCGTCGGACTTCCCGGCACAGCACGGCAATCCCTGCTCGAGGGCAACGATGTCACCGTCACCGGCAACCGCGTCCAGGGAGCATCGGACGGCACATCAGACACCTACGACAACATATCGATAGCAGGCGATGACAACTTCGTGTCCGGCAACTGGCTCCGGGCGGCAACGGGCGATACCCGCTACTGGCGTCGACGTCTCAGGCAACTGCAACATCGTGGTCGGCAATGACCTCGGGCCATCGGGCGACTACGGCACTGACGCTCTGCGGTGACCCAGGGGCCGACACCAAGCTGAACTGGCCTAACGATGCCACCTACGGAGACAACTTCATTGGATGCCACGGCTCGTGAGCCATTACCCTGAGTACACGAGCGGGACCGTCGACTTCTTTTAGTCTGTTTTGCACATGCTTCTCCGACGGCACCCTTTCCCGCCCTCGCAACGGCAGGCACTCTTGTCGGTGCAGCAGCCGTCATGCTCGGCCGCAGCCGCCTTTGACCCTCTCGCCGGAGCAGTCGAACGGATCGGCGGAGGAGGATCGTTGTTGACGGCAGCTGTCCTGATAGTCCGATGGACGTATCGCATGCTGGAAGGAAACGAGGGAAGCAGCGCAGGAGGATCGGGATGCGGCGCTGAAACGGGGAACGGATGCTCCTCGACCAGCGCACAGACCACCACGCTCAACTCTCCGCCGAACGGCGGACTCCGGTACCCAGCCTGCGAACACAGTCCGGCCTCATAGACCGGAAGAATGCGCGCGCCCACCGACGAGAGAGGCAGAACGCGGCCCGGTACGAGGGAGACGCGGCGACGGTGGCGGTGATGACCGCCGGCGCCAACCAACACCCAATCCAAGCCCATCACCTTGTTCGGGCGCAATGCCGGATGCAGCCGCCCCCGCCTACGACGGCTTCAAGGCGCTGGAAAAGGCATCGATCGCCACCGGATACTCGGGTGTGCGCTCCGTTCCGGATACCCCGCAACTGTCCCACCGGGATCGCGCGGGAGAACCTGCCAGCCCGACGGAGACAACCGTTCTCCTCCACAACCACCGCATCGGCAGTGGACATTGACCCCTTCGGCTACGGCAACCCCCACTTCATGAAAGCATTCGGCAACGCGCACGGGGCTTCGACTGACACCAGGATCACCCGCCCCCAGGTAGAGGCGGTCGAGGGCCATCGTAGACACACACGCGGCGAGCAAGTATTTCCGTGCTGGCCTCGGATGGTTGATTGGTGACACGATGCACTTCGAATTGCAGGTGCCGCCGTCACGGACCGAAGTAGATTGGGATACAGTCCCAGGAGGGATAGGAGCGCAAATGTTCACATCACGCGGCGACACAGGCCCCACGGTCGCCTACTGCAGATTCGTCGAGTATCAACTTGGCCAGGACCTGGGAGCACCTCGGCGACCGGCTCGTACTGGCACCGGCGCCGGCGATGGCAGCGCACGGCGTCTACGGCGACGCCGTAGCCGACGCGCTGAAGGCCGTGGTCCGGACCAACGGCGAGCAGATTCGGCCGCTGGAGATGGCGAGACTGGAGCGCGCCGAAGGTCGAAGCAATCGGTGGGCGGAGGCGTGCAGGGACCTCCCGGACCGGCGTGGCCGAGCCAGGTCCCCCCGGCACCGCAGGGCCCGTCAGGAACACCTCGACCATCACGGGAGACGTGGAGTTGCCATGAGTGAACAGCCAAGACCAGCAGCTGAACGCTGTCCCCGACCCTCGGTGCGCTGTCTCTTGTCGCCGGAGTCGTCCCGATAGCGGGAGGCGCCTTCGGCCCTGACTCGACTGGACCACAGAGATGGTGGAGGCGTACACCGTCACTGTCGCGCACGGCTCATCGGCAGCAGTCGCCCTGTTCCTCGGGGTCAGTGTGGAGAAGCGCGTCACTCCTACCGCATCACCTCGCCGCGACGACGGCGGGGTACCCGACGTGCCCATCGCTGACGACGGTCTCGAGGACTAACACCCCTCTGAACAATCAGCCTCCCAACCTGTCACAATGGGTGACAGAAAGGAGACTGACACATGGCCCTTCGCTGACCACTATCTCAAGGCCAGGCGAGACGAAAGCCTGGTACCATCCATCCTTCCTCAGTCCAGGACAACGCCCGCACGGCGACCTGTCCAGGTCTGGCGCCGTGAGGAAGCCGAAACCGGCAGCTGGCCTGAAGAGGACACTTCAACTACATCGACGGCGAACTGGCTGACCAGATCTCACTTCTGCGTCTGACTGGCGGCATCGATTACTACCCCGACATCGAAGAGCAGAGCTTCCACAACCAGGAGTGCCATGACCTGTGGCACAAGAGAAGAGGGCGTCATGAGCATCAAAGAGAAGTTGAGGATCGACGGCAGAGAGGGACGGGACCGGCGCCCCACGGTGCGGGCTGTGCCACGACACAGACACAGTGTTTGCCAGGGTCGATGCCAGCCGGGCTGGTCCTGTCGCGCCCATCCGGGCCATCCGCTCTATGAAGCCGACGACGCCCGCAGGAAGACCTGACCACTCGACACGCGGGCGCCGCTCGGCTCCTGGGCATGCAGGCAACGGACAGAGTTGGAGACGCCGCCGCATCCTGGAAAACGGTGCTCCAGACCGTCACCATCGACAAGCATCCGTCGATGTGGGTGGGCCACTGACTCCGAGGACACGCTGTTAGGTGCGATTCCACGGCAACGCGGTGTCCGACGAGGCCGGCCTGGTGATGATTTATTCTCGGTTCCCCCTTCGGAGTGAGCAACGAAGTCTCCGACACGTTCGTGTTCTGTAGACCGCTCGGCTTCACCTCTGGGGCATCCCCACCTTCGGGTGGAAGGGCCGGGCGCGAGGGACGACCGACTAGACGAACAGCTTGCCGACACCATCGGGGACCGGGGCGAAGTGAAGTATGGGATGGCGGAGAAGGCCGGGCATCCCGACGAGCGGGTGCGGGAAGCGTGCGGGATGCTGGCCCAGCGCCGCAAAGAGTCCCGGCTGTATCCGTTTGCCGATGCCTTCACCGCAGCCCACCGCTGGGGCGAGATACACGAGCTAGGCCAATGAAGCCCATTGAGGAAAAGGCCGTGCGGTTGGTGATGGAGCGCCGGGTAACCGTCAAGTGGTCCGAAGGCCCCGCAGCCACCGGAGTGGTGGACGGGGACACCGACACCGACCAGGCATCCACATCGCCGGGGCGGGCGCATGCGGCACCTGTCCCGCAGGCGCCAACCACCGGCCATGCTCGCATTCGCTGGGCGTTGGAGTCGGAGGTAGCGAGACTTGAAAGAAGGAGTGACCGTATGAACCTGCTATCGATGCAGGACCTATCGGAGCGTTGGGGGAAGGACTACGCCCTAATTCGCAAATGGAGAGAGCGAGGCAAGATACCGGCCCCCGACATAGACAGCGGACGCTCACCCCTCTGGTACGAGGACACAATCAACGAATGGGAGACTGACAATGGGAACGACTAGAACAAGCAGCACGTGAACTGCAACTACCCCCCCTGGGGCGACGAGGCCGACTGGCTGGGACGCCTGGGCCGGGTGATACGAGAGCTGAACCAGAAGAAGCGCGAACGTGCTGGCCGCGCTTGACGGGCCGGTCAAGGGCAAGGACTGACTCAGGTAACCCAGTCCCGCCGGGCCGACCCGCTCGCATACAACACCGCAGCCCGCATCGCCTCGTTCGCTGAGGCCGACTGGGACTTCGGCGAGCATCCTCGCCTCTGGTGCAGCCAAGTCTCACCTGGCGCTGGACCCGACCTACGCAAAGCTCCTGAGCGATGCCGGGCGTCCGGTGATGGTCGCTGGCGCGTGAAGTTGCAGACGAGGGCGACCTGGACGAGCCACCCATCGGAGAAGTGGGTGAAGTCTCGTCGACCGCATCGAGGGCAAGAAGTGAGAACCCGCGACCAGCGAATACGGGACTCCAAGCCCTTCAAGTCCAACTGCATCCAGAAGCTGCCCCCAGAGGCGACAACCACGTCAACCGGGACCCACTACGCCCGACGGCTCCGAACATCGCCCACGGCGCGCTGCGCATGGAAGCCCACCGCCATGAACTGCGTGGATGGAACCTGGGCCGTGATGGGAGAGTCTGACCATCGGCGAGGAGACCTGCGATGGGCGGTAGGGCAGGACAACGGCCCCGACCTCGGCGGCGTCGGCAACGCCTTCAAGCGTGCCTGCGCCAAGGCGGGGATAGGTCTGCACCTGTACGAGCACTACTGGCTGCACGACCAGCTTGACCAAGGAGGAACAGTGAGAGATAGACCAATTTACCTCAACGGAACCCTCGGGCACCCGAAGTTTGCGCCCTGGCACCGTGTTTTGCGAATCAAGGGGCTTAGGACGTTGTCCAGATTGTCAGGGCCACGAGGGATGGCGCCGGACCCGGTTCGGGATAGCTCCGACCGCGCTCGGCAAGCGTATTACGCCTGGGCTGAGCAGTATTCGCTGTGACCACCCCCAGCCTGAGTATAAAACACCGTTGGAGCACGAGCGCTGCGAGGCCGTGGCACTTACAACCGGCGAGCGTTGCAAACATTTCAAAGACCCGACTGATCGGGACTGGGTATTGCGGCACGCACATCAAGGGTCGTGAAAAAGCCGAAGCGGGGAGGTTATGACCTTGAGGCAGAGAGAATCGCTGAATACACCGGGCAGTTAGTTAAGCGGACCGAGCACTACGTTGAGCAGTTTGAGTCAAAACGGTGGAAGGGAAGAAATATAAAGCATCCCCCGGGGGGCGGGGAGGCTGACCCCGGGATGCTAGAGTCGAACTGTGCGAACTCCACTATCACCAGATTACACGGCTCGCCCGACTTGCGCGACACAAACCGCCGTGACCTTCATTGCGCCATTCGCAAGTCCTGGGGCACCCATTCAGCGGACTGGACGGAGGATTGACGGAAGCTCACCCTCTGGGCCCCAGGCTCACCCTGCAACGCGTTTACAGGGTGGCGCCCGCGTATGGGCTAGAGCAACTGTCCCCGGGACTCACCCACAGGGAAGGGAAAGCACCGGGCCGCAACGTCCGCAGTCTTCGAAGGTCCGGCTTCGCTTCGGCTCGCCGGCGATAACCAATGACACCAGATGAATGGCTAGGCATCGTCTCATGGCTGAACGAGAGGCTCCCAGGCCCATCACAGTGGACCAAGCAGCCCGGTTAGGCGTTGTGCTCCAAACACACGACACCGAGGCCGTGAGGGCCGCCCTGGGCCGTCTAGTGCAAAGCGGCAAGCCGTTGGAGACCGAGACAGTGAGAGCAGAGCTCAGAAGAAAGCGCAACCGCTTCACCTCGGTGATAGAGAACGCCCATCGCCAACGATTCCCACAAGGCTGTCCGTATCCCGACTGCGACGTGTGTCTGACACACAGAGAGGAGTATCTGTCACAATGGGTGACATGGAGACTGACATCGACATGGCGGCTAGGCGCACCGCTATCAACCTCATGCGCTTGAACGAAGCCCTTGAACTGGCCGATGCGGAGGAATACTCATCGCAGTCGAACGGCCACGGCATGCACGGCAAGCGGGAAGCGCGGCCGTATCAACTGCGCAACTACTACCGGAACTGGTTCAGGTAGGCAGGCGCGCAACTGAGTTCGAGGTAGGCGTAGTGCTTGGGTTCGTAATTGGGGCTACCCAGGCTCGGGCTGGTCATTTCGTTGCTGTCGCTGACTTGGCGCCGACGAGCGGTTCGCGCAGGTGTGCTGGAAGGCGTTAAGGAGAGGATGGACGTCATGACCACCACCAAGCTCGACACAGAAAGACCGGCTACTCTCGCCGGCTGAACGCCGGGCCACTCTGTGCGATGGAACCACTCGATTGGGAGCCACGTATCTACCGGGTAGCGGCGCGCATCAAGGATTTACGCAATGAGGGCCACCAAGTGCGCACCAGGGTTTGTGTCCAACACAGCCACGAAGCGGCGACACATGCGTGCGGTTAACGCGCGACCCCCACCCCGACCAGGGGAGCCTGTTTCGAGCCTGTCCGAACTACGCGAGACCGGCGTCCACCCGAGACGGTGGCTGGCGCTTGGCCCGGCTGTGTCCACGGCAGAACAGGACTCGACCCCTTGCAGCCAGCGCACCTGGAGCATCGGGGCATGGGCGGGGTCGAAGACACGGAACACCGAAGAGCACTGCGGAAGTCTCTGTCGCACATCACCACCATCGGCCTCCATGGTCGCCACACGGGTTGGGAACCCTTCGCTGGGAACTGAACGCAATGCTACGAGCAACGATGAAAGGCCGGACAGGTAACGAGTCAATCGAAGACGTACGGCATCGTCAGAGGCGGCGGCGATGTCACCTATCTGGAGCGCAAGCAACGAACCGCCGCACAGAAGCACATGGACACCGCCCTGGACACTGCGCTCGAGTGTAGCCCAAGCCGCGGTCCTGGAGAACGTCACCGAAGCCCTGGACTGGCTGGAAGTAGTGACCAGGCCGAAGAACCGCAACGTCGGGGCATGATGCTGACCCAGGCCATCGAAGAGATACGCGAAGAGAAAACGGATAAGGCAATGACGCTCTCGCCCTCAGAATCGCCTGGAGGCTCTGCGCGTGCCCGCTGGGCCTTCGTGTCCATCGACTTGCGGCGGGGCCCTGAGCAGCCACCCTGGCGCTGTGCATCGCTGCTCTGTCTCTCGGTGCCTCTGCTGCCAAAGACCTGGGACGTATGGGGGCGCAAGATGACGAAGTAGAGACCTCCAACTCCTATTCGCCGGGTATGTCTGGGTGTGAAGTCCACAGGTTGTGGTCTAGGCATGAGTGTGGGGGATGCTGATGGGTGACTACAAGCCGTTCACCAACGCCGAGATTGACCAGTTGGCCCTCGCAATCGTGGCCCGGCGTGTCGCTTTCGTTGATGACTGGTTGGAGTGGGAGGACTACCCCGAGATGAGTCAGCACGTATTCGACCGTCTTGTCGATGCTGTGGGTCGGAGGGGTGCGTGGTTGCTTGCGAAAAGTCGTGAGTCTGACCTGATGCAGGGTGAATTCATGCGTGCGAGTCTGCTGGAGAGCAGGGTTCTGATGCTTGATTCAGCGCAAGTGACTGACGAAGTCGTACGAACGGTGGCCGACGTGCCGTCTCACACTGTCTTGTCGATGCATCGGATTGTGAAGGAGACGCTGGCCGTACTTGCTGAACACGGATTCATCGAAATGGGCGCGTCTGTGTCTCACACAGGAGAAACGAAATGAGTGAGACGACGATTTTCGACCCGGCACCGTACAACCTGCGGCGGCAGCCTTCACCCGTGCGAGTGTCACATCTTCGGCGGTGGTGACTTCGATGGACGCCCATCCTCCGCACGGCCGGTCTCGGCGGGAGTGGCGCGGGCCTGTGCCCCGATTGCCATGAGCATGACGGGGGCGAGCCTCAGGACGGGATTCAATGGTGTTCGATTTGCAGGGTGGGACGCGAGGGTGGCGGGTTGATGGTCGTGACCCCTGAAAGGAGCCGAAAGAATGGATTGGCCCCGCCTACTCAAGATGAAGGACGACCTGCACTGGCAGCCTGACGCTTTGGTTTTACATGACCATCGCTTTTCTGGCGTCGATGGTCGAACCCTGCGACGAATGCCCTGATGCGAGTGGTTATCTCGGTAAGGCACGACTAGAGCCTGTTCCCTGTCCTGCCTGTCGTGGGCGTAGGGGTGAAACCCAGCCGCCCAACTAGCTCGAAGGGATTGCTTTCGTCATCGCCAACTTGCACGACAACATCGACCATGACCTGAACGAAGTCGATGAAGCTAAAGGCTGTGGCTCGCCCCGAATACTGGGACTGGAACCATGAGGATAGTATTGCTTTTGCGTTGAGCACTGATCCTCAAGCGTCAGACGATGAGTCGTGTGAGCTCCACGATGCCCACCACGATTTGTGGCTCGAAAAAAGGGTCCGGCTCCATTCGAAGAGACTCGGTTCGGTTCTGCCTTGCCGCATCGTTAGCGGCAGCACTCCCCGCATGGTCCTCTTGAAAGTCCGTGCGTTGCCTGGGTGCGCGGGGTCGGAAGGTTCGACGCCTTGTGGAGTCCTGGAGTCCGACCGGTGGAGGAAGCGCGTCGCTGTTGGGGTGGTGAAGCCCACGAAACACTCTCTGACCTAGGTAGGTATCCGGCATGCCCGGTTGCGCTGCGGCCCGCGGGACGATCGACCGGATTCCTGACAACGGTGCGGCGCCGGCTACGTGGCGCTGCGGACAACGACGCCTTCTCCGGCTTCTTGACGCCGACCGCGTATACGGCGATGCTCGACTATCTGGAAGGGACACCAGGGTGTCTCGTTTGCGACGGCCGCCGGACGTGGTGGCGGACGCCGGAGGCCACCTTCAATCTGGAGCACCCGAAGTGGAGTCGGGAGATATGGCGGGGCGGGGGTTGCCGTTGGGGATCGTCGGCCAGGACGGTGCAAACTGTCGCCGACATACCGCGGAACGGCATCTCCACACTGTTCGTCGGCGGGGTCGACGGAATGGAAACTTGGAGACGAAGCCGCCGTACTGGTGAAAGAGGCTAAGGAGCGGGGAAGTGGGTGCATATGGGCCGGGTGAATAGTTGGCGTCGGATGGAGTATGCGAAGTCGTTGGATGTGGATTCGATCGATGGCACGCAGCTGAGTTGGTTCACCGACACGTATCTGGCTCAGTGGTCGGAGTATGCGATGGCTCCCACACAGAGCGCGTTCGAGACCCAATGACCCCCTCCTCAGACACCCACCAGGTCCCCGAAGACTGCACCTGTCGCCTGCACAGACCCTGTTCGGTTCCACAGAGTACCGGCGGGTAGAACAGACGCCGGGCGCTGCGGCAAGTGCATCCGGGAAACCCTGGTCCTGGAGACAGCCGACCGACCTCCCCCATCCAAGCCGCCCTGGATGCAATCCGCGACGCCCTACGACGGGCAAGCCCAGCCGCTGCGCTCCTTCGGCGTCTCCATCGTCGATGTTCCCGTGGTGGCGTCGACGCATCCAGCGCTACGTCATGCCCAACCGCGCACCGAGCTCGACGTCCTTTAACCCCGCCAGGATTCTGGACCGACAACGAACCTGAAAGCAATGGCCAACTACACCGAGAAGCAGAGGTCCGAAGCCCTGGAGCTACTGGACTCCGAGGGGATATGGTCCGCGGTCTCCGCTACGGGAGCCCATCACACCACCATTTACCGCCGGCACGCCCGATTCTGTGCGCACAGATGAAAAGAAAGCCGAGGACGCAGAGGTAGAGGTTGAACTGCTCGCAATCACCCGCCAGAGGCTACGCAGACGCCTCCTAGAGACAGCTCTGGCCCACGTGGACCGCTCTTCTCGACGCTGGGGCAGGGACGGGGGAGGACACCCAGCACTACGCCACGGCTGCGGGAATCCTGATAGACAAGTTCCGCTTGGAGATGGGTGAGGCTACTTCCCGCACCTACCATGACGGCTCAGATGACATTGACCGTCGAGTCGCCCAACTCGTGGCAGAGATGGAGTCCAGAGGACAAGCAGAACTGCGTGAACGCCCTCTGGTCCGAAGCTCAGACGCCCCCACAGATACCGCCCGATGGAGACTCCTGGGTCTGGTACGTGCGCGGAGGTAGAGGCTCGGGCAAGACCCGCACCGGTTCCGAAGCACTAGCAGAGCAGGTCATTGCGACTATCGAGGCGGGCGAGGGTGATGAGATGGGGACTGGGAGAGTCGCCCCTACCTTCGGTGACGCTCGTGACGTGTGCATTGAGGGACCATCGGGACTGCGTTCTGCGCTCGCCGGCTACACCGACGGGCCGTGGCACAAGGCATGGAATCGCTCCCAGGGCCAGTTGAAGTCTGAGACAACGGAGCCACGGGTGTCCGCTGACGGCGCTGACGACGGAGCCTTGCGGGTGCAGGGTAAGAACCTACGGGGGCGCCTGGGCCGACGAGGTGGGGCTGTGGAAGCGCTGGGAGCAAGCCTGGGACGAGTCTTTAGCCTTCGCGGTACGGCTCGAGCCCGGTGTGGTGATAGCCACCGGCACCCCAAAGATGGGACACGGCCTGGTGAAGCGGCTGTTATTCGGTGACGAGGAGCTAGGCATACCGCCCGCCGACCACCTGACCCACATGAAGATGGTGGACATACCTCGCCAACCTCTCCCCCGCCGTGGTGGCCAAGCCCCAGCCAGGTACGAGAACACCACCCTGGGACGCCAGGAGCTGGAAGGTGAATACCTCGAAGACGTGGAGGGGGCACTGTGGACCGCCAAGCTCATCCAGGCCAACCGCTTGCAGGAAGCCGGGGAGATGTCCCGTGTCGTCGTGGCAGTTGACCCACCCGGTGGAGCAACCATGCATATTCCTCACGGCAAGGCACAAAACGCAGGCGGCCGCCAGTCCTACATCACATACATCGATATGGAAAACAGGAAATCCACCCGCAAAGGTTTCATTTCAAGATCAGCCTACGAACCGGATTTCAAACTAAGCGAAAGCGGAAAACTTCTGGGGATTGTTTCGATGGGCAACCGCTTCCTCGAAATCCATGTGTATGATTTTGAGTCGGCTAATATGCTTAAGAGGTTTGAGTTGAGTTACAGATTGTTTGAAAAAGACGATAGCGGCGTGGTGATGGGAGACAGCAGAACATCATTTGATTTTTTACCGGGCGGGGATTCCGTTCTAATGACGATGGGTAACCGCCTTATACTCTGGGATATGGAATTAAACAAATAAAAACACATGGTTATGAAAAATCTATTCTTAATACTATTTGCGTTGGTCTGCCTGAACAGTCAGGCAAAAAAATGGCCCCTCATAGAAGATCACGACAAGATCATCGAAACGGCAAAAACTGATATTGATAAAGCGCTGCAAGCCCCGGAAGGTGAACTCTATGTTTTGGCAAGCGAAAATAAAATCAAAGGCACCTATGTATTTGATATTTCTATACGGGAAAAAGGCCGTGTGTCCTCAGTAAACATCGTGGAACGCATCGAAGGGAATATTCCCGATCAGAACCGCATCAAAGATGCCATCAAAGATTTCAGACTGAGTTTTAAAATGCCCAAAGGAAAGAGTTATAAATTCAGATATACGTTCTCTTTTTAATAAAAAATTATTAACCAAAACTTTGAAAAATGAAAAAACCGATTTTAACATTACTTATGCTATCCTTTTGCTGGCTGTTAAAGGCCCAGGAGGATATGTCCATGGTCTGGGAGAAAAAACTGGATCACAAGATAGATTACAATGGTACCGGCACGGAGAAAAGAGGATTTAGCTATGCCGCCTCGGATAAGGAAATGACTGTCTTCAGGAATGAGGACGGATCCATTGTGTGGACCAAATCCTACAAGGAAATCACTCCTGATCTCAGGAAAGTGAACGAGTTTATTCCATTCTGGGAATCCAACACCGTATTCCTTTTCGACCGCAAGCTGGGCAAAGACCAGATTGCCTGCATTGATATGAAAGAAGGTAAATTGCTTTGGCACACCGAAAAATACCAGAACATCAGTGAGGATCTGGTTATGTACATTGCCGAGGAAGATGCCTTTATCCTTTCTTTGAAGAAGGAACTTGTCTTTATCAATGCTCGCACCGGGGAAGAAATCTGGTCAACATCCAAATTCAAAGGTGCTGTTGGTAAATATGTTTACAATCCCAACGACAAAAGCCTGGTTATGGTGAATTTCGTTCCCAGCGGCCTGGGAGCTTTGTTTTCCGGTTTCAAAAACCAGATTGCCAGAATCAACATCACCAATGGAGAGATCATCTGGGAAAACACCTATATCGGACGGGCCGAACGAAAGGTCTGGACCAAGGAGTTTGTTTACGAACTGGATGTTTCTGATAACAAGGTATTCCTGAGAATGAACGGTATGCAGGTGTACGACTACAATACCGGGGCAAGCCTGTGGTCGGCCGCATTTGACTTTACACCTGAAGGCGTTCCAAAACCTGCTCCCAAAGTATTGAAGTTCGGTGCGTATGGAACAGTTTCCGACCCTGTTATTGTGGGTAACGATATGTATGTACTTGATATGAGTGATAAAAGGCATCAATATGTAAAAAAATATGATGTAAATACAGGTCAGTTGTTGTGGACTTCCTCCGAAATAAATAAAGCCAGGGTAATCCCGGAAATGTATGTAATCGACGACAAAGTGGTGCTGCAAATAGGGGGTCGTGTTGAAACCCAGTATCACAGACGCTATAAAAGCGGTGATAAAATCTATTTTGAATGGGCCAGAAGTTACCCGGAGGTAAAACCTTTTGGGGTGCAGGCTTTCAACACCTCCGACGGCAGCAAGGCCTGGGATTCGGAAAAATTTAAAAAGGGTATAACAAATATGTTGCGTTATGGTGATGATGTCATCGTGTGCAGCGGCAAAGAATTGTACTCCATTAATGTTCAAAACGGTGATCAGAAATACGCAGTGGATGTGAAGAACGGTGGGGTCGGACAGGCCGCCCTGATACAAAAATACGGAGATAATGAGATCGTGGTGGTTGGAGAAAAAGGGATAAGCAAATTCAAAGTGGATAATGGCGACCTCATTTGCAGTGCCAAGTATAAAAAGTCGAACCTGGAAGACCGCATCGACGATATCCTGATCATGAAAACCGATAAGGCGGATATAGCTTCCTACGACCTGAGCAATTGCGATTACAAAGAATTCAAGGCCAAGAAGGACGCCAGTACTACACTATCACTGGATGGCAAATTTGTATATGTTTATGAAAAGAAAGTAGTGACCAAGCTCAGAACGAAATAATAATTCGTTTCAAATGATCAATGAGGCGAGGGGACAGACAATCAAACGTCGGCCATTGACAATCGACAAGATAAACATGGATTGTCGATTGCCGATTTTCGATTTTCGAAATGTCAAAGCATAATTCAATACCTGGACTCCCCTCAATTCAAAACTCAAAATTCAAAACTCAAAATTCAAAACTTTATCCTACCACTTCTCCTCATCCCCTGGCTGTTTGGGTTTCTTAATCACAAAAGTCCGGTTGATATTAAACCCGAAATGGATATCGCCTTTATCCCAGCGGCCGGTGGTTTCCGCGATGAAGTATTCTTCTATCATACCGGCTGAATTGGAAAAGAACAATTGGAAAACATGGCCACCGGTTTCTATGTCGAGGCTGAGGGATAAGGAGTTCTGAAAATTATCGGCCGTTTCTCCCGGCAGCAGGTAAAAATACTCGGCATTCACTGACATGCGCTGGGTGATTTTCACCCGGCCCCCGGCTCCAATTGCAAATACATCGTTCTGATCCTCTTCGGTCGGCACCAGGTTGCGATGGATGTAGGTTGGCGTTAACTGCAAAGATATGCTGTTGTTGAATTTCCTGGCGATCAGCAACTGGTGGGCATATTGCATGCGTGAGGAAAAGAAGTTGTTCCGCTCGGGATCCACCCACTTTAACCCATTGATGATGGTGTTGCCGAAATAAGACAGGCTGACGGGCATGTTCCGGGCACCCGAACTTTGCCGCAATATCTTGAACTTGATAAAACCATCCACCGTCTTTTTAAGTGAACTCCTCCCAATGCCCACGGTGAGCCTCTCTGTAATACCGTATTCCAGCCCCAGGTGTATGGTGGCCTGGTCGAGACCGAAGAACTCGTAAGAACCGGAGTTCACCCTGCCGAACTGGTGGCTGATCACGAAGAGCAGGTTGCCCGCGGCGGGGTTTTCAACGGACTGCCCTTTGATGATGCGGGTGGATTTGAAGGTGGCGTAAGTATAATCCACCGTTTCTTCGTCTTGCAGCAGGCTCATGAGGTCGTCCTGTGCAAATACGGGATAAACCATTGTGATCAAAAGGAATGCGATCAGGTTTCTTTTGTTTTTCATAATTTCTGTTTTGTTTGATGATACCTGATGCCTTATTGCCACAAAGGCAGGAAGGCACAAAGGCTTCAAGAAGATTTTTAATTAATTGTTTGGTTTTCCTTCTTCTATCCAGATCTTCAGTTTTTTGATGGTACAATCATCAAGCTTTTGTCCCGGAGGCATGAGCTGGGGATCGCCCATGGGTTTGGAGATCCTTTCGTACATCTTTTCCGCAGCAGCACTGATCTGTTCATAGGTTTCCAGATTCAGGTTGCCCGATGGTGTTGATCCGCTGTGGCAGGTCTGGCAGTACTGGTCAGCCATACCCAGGATATCGCCCGAAAAGCTCACAGCAGTGGTATCGCAAGCCTGGGCCGTGGGATACAGTTCTTCCTCATTGTCGTAATAACAGGAAGTCATCAGTACACTGCCCATCAAAAAAATTAGCAATAATTTCAAGATCTTTTTCATCACAATTATTAATTGGTAATTATTAATTATTCTGCATTCCCTCTTCAATCCATATCTCCACTGCCCGCCGGTCGCATTCCGACCACTGCATGCCGTTCCTGGGCATATTGGCATAGCCAGCCTCCCAGTTCAGGGCACCCATCAGCTGGCCTGTTTGCGCAACAGCCACCAGGTCGGAGTGGTTTTCCAGGGAAATTCCCCCGGAAGGATTGCCGCCGCTGTGGCATCCAAAGCAAGAATTCTGCACCTTGGGCCAAATGGTTCCGCCAAAGGTAACATTTAGCGTATCACAATCTTCATCGCAATGCAGGTCCTGAGCGCCCTGGGCAATCCATTTATAAACCATATCGATCTGTTCCTGTGTTAAAGGATTGTTAGGCGGAGGAGGCATGCGTTCATCAGGATCGGTCTCAATCAATACTTCATACAGATCACTGCTTTCAGGATCAAAAGGATCCACATCAGCAGTTGCCATGACCGAGGCATAATCGGTCAGCTGTACCCCGTCCTCTTGTGTAATATCATCATGACAGTTGGCCAGGGCACAACTCGATTGCAGTATGGGAAGAAGGTCCTGTTCAAAATATACGGTATCCGGGTCACAGGGATCCCCTGAAGGCGGTTCTGTGAATGTAGTGTCGCTGATCCACTTTTCGATCAGGGCGATGGAACAAGAATCGAGTTTACTGCCATCTTTGGGCATGGGCACAAAACCTGCTTCATGCCTGATCACACCCAGCAGGGCCCCGTTCTGGGCCAGAGTAGCTACCTGGCTGTAATCGGTAATGTCGATGCCGGCTTTTGGTTCAGGGCCACTGTGACAATCCGAGCACTTAGCCATAAGGATAGGTTCAACCGTTCCGGGATAAGTAATATTGCTGGTATCACAAGTTATTTCCTGGAAAGTGGTATCATTGATCCAGATCTCAATCGTCCTGATCTGACAGGCATTCAGCGGAGGGGCATCCTTGGGCATGGGATAATACCCGTCCAGCCTTTTCAGGGCGCCAAGTAAAGTGCCGTTCTGGGCTATTTCAGCCACATCATCATAATTGGTGAGGTCAATCCCGAAATTGGGGTCGGGGCCGCTATGGCAAACAACGCAATTGCTCTCAAAGATCGGAAATACCGAACCGGCATAAGTCACGTTCAGGGTATCGCAGTTCACCAGGGAAGTATCCGGATCATTGTTGTTCCCGCTGGGTTCCACCTCCTGGGGATCATGTTTGCAGGCCGCAAGGAAAAGCACTGCAAGTCCTGCGATCAGAAAAAATCTTATTGTTTTTGGTTCCATTTGTGATTCAGGTATTGATGCACTCTTATCATTAATTACGCAGCGAATTTAATTGAATTGTTGCAAATCAATCAGCATTCTTACCCGAACGGGAAGTTTTTTATCCCGAACAGGGAAAATTTCCGATAAAATATATAAAGTGCGCAAGTCACGGGATGACTTATTAATTTGCAAGAAGCTAAATATTAAGATTCTTTTAGTCACCCCGTGACTATCAGCGGTCTAAACCAGACATGCGGATTTTAGTTGCAATCGTGCGCCAGCTAATAACAAGGTTTTTGAACTTTTTAGAGTCTGTTTATTTGTTTCCGGGAATCTGAAATCCGAAATCTGGGATCTGTCCCCAACACGCCTACTTAATCAACCCCAGCCCTTCCTTCGCCGACTCATCGTCCGGGCTGATGAGCAGCGCTTTCCGGAACAGCACTTTGGCTTCACGGAGTTTCTCAAGTTTCAGCTCGGACCAGGCAAGCATGATAACGGCATCGTAATCAAAAGGATAGAAGTTCACTACTTTTTCAAAGTATTTTTCAGCCTTCTGATAATCCTCCCTTCCATAATAAATATTGCCCAGGCGATAACTGGCATAGGTATTTTCAGGGTCAATTTCCAGGATCTTGTTATACTGATTGATCACCTGCTCCCAATTTCCAATGGATGAAGCAGGATAGGCAATGCCGAACCGGGCTTCGATTGACAGAGGCTTCAGGCTGATGGCTTTCTGGTAATAAGCAATGGATCCGGTAAACATACCCGAGAGATAGCTTAACCAGCCAAGCCGGAGATTGATCTCGTACGAGTCCTCATCATAAACCTCTTTGAGCAACTCGACGGCCCGGGAGTATTCTCCTTCCTTTTCCAGAGTATAGCTTTGTGTGAACGCATCTTGCACTGCTTCGAAATCCTGCGCATACAGACTGTTCATCAAAAGGCCAAAAATTATTGGCAGGGCAATCTTCAATTTATTTTTTAAAAATTCCATGTTAATCCTCCTATGATCATTTGTTCGTTGTAAGGGGTATCGATGATATTGTAAACGGGTTTTTCCATAAAATCATTGTAATAATGCAGATATGAAGACTCCTTCGCCCTGAACTGGTAGCGAAGACTCAGTTCAACATGTTCGGATAAGGGAATGATCATATTGGCCTCAAGCAGGTAACGGATCTTATCATAAACATTGTAAACAACGAAAGCGCTTTCGCGGTAAGTATTTTCAAGCCCGCCTGTTCCAAAGCTTCCTTCCAGCCAGAGGCGGGGAAATACTTTCACCCCCGCCTGCTGGTAAAAGATAATTTTTGAATCCTTTTGCGTTTCTGAATTTTTTTGATGATAAAAAGAAACATTCGTTGATCCGTACAGCTTAAGATTCCCCAAAGGAAAGTAGCTGACCCCCGCATGCATGGCCAGCTGATCGTTAAAATTCAAGCGCGAAACCGAAGCACCAAGAGAAAAGCTGAAATAATCCAGATGTTTCACAGCAGAGATCCCCACGATATAATCATTCAGGCTGGTGTCCTTCCTTTTGAATTTGTACTGGTTCCTGATGTAGTCGAAGTATACATATTCATCCTGCAATTTGTCAAAATAGGCAATGGCAGATACTTCATGAGCTATGTAGGAAACATCAAATTTTCGATATCCAACATTGAGATAATGCAAATAGGGGGAGAGAGTCCAGTCCCTTCCCAGCAGGAGATCTGCCTTTAAATAAACCTGCAACTGCCTGACTGTGGAGGAAAAGCTTTTCTCTTCCTGTATCATACTGTAATAATAATCCTGCGTGTATTCCGTGTCAACAATGCTGTCGCGTTCCAGATCGGTATAATACCTGTATTTGTTGATTTTTTTCTTACGTATATAATTCACAGCAGTATACAAACCCAGTCTGGGCGTTAAGCGAAATTTTATTCCACTGTGGGTATACAGGGCATTGTCTGAAAGCTGGTTTTCGATGTAGATGGTGCTGTCGGTCCAGTCCCGGGCAAGATCTCCGTTTTTTTCGAGATCGTCCCCACCCAGGAGGCCCGCTTCCAGGTAAACCTTTTCCACAAATGAATCACTGAAATCCGTAAGTTCCCTCCTTTTTTCAGGTTTGATCTGCCGGGCATAATAAGCCGCCCGGTTTTCCCTGTTGAGAAATAAATTGGCGTAATACAGATAAGTGAGCAGGGTCTCATCACGCCGATTGAATTCATGCGCTTTTTGAAAATGCTTTTCCGCCTTACTATAATTTTCCAGAGCATAATAAGCGATCCCCATGCGGTATCTCAGGTAATAATAGTCAAATCCCTGACTGAGGCCTTCATTGCCCAACAGGATCAGCGAATCCCACTTCCCTTCCTGGTAAAAACGGTAAGTTTCCTTGTCGAGTGTAATAAAATCAAGGCTTTCATCTGCATAGCTGCTGAGGCTCATCAGCAACAACCCAAAGAGCATTATTTTTGGGATGAAGTTTTTCATAATTCCTCAGGGATATAAGTTGCACGAATCTCTCTCCCTTTTTCCCTGATCACAAATTGATGGATGCTGTTATTGTCGAAGTACAGCTCAAATTTCGTTTCCCTCAGGGATCGACCGCCCAGCTTGAGACTGACACTGGAAACCAGCTCAATGGCACTCCCCGAGATGTCTTCGCTTTTCTTGCGGTACTGAATACTGAAGCGGGGCCGTATAAAAATATAAAAGGGTGCGACCAGGTCCTGCAGAATTTTCAAGGCACCCAGCCTGACACCGCTGACCGGGATTTCATCCTTCACTTCCAGTCCTTTATAAAATCCGGCAGGCAGTTTGAAAGCGGCCAGGTAGAAGTAGTAAAGCAGGGTATTCTTCCTGCCAATATAATTTGTGAAGTAATGAATATTTCCTTCATTTTTCAGATAAGCCCTTCCGCCGCTGGTCTTGCAAAAAATGTAGCTGTTGTTAAGCATATCGGTTTGCACTTCCCATTTAAAGCTCTTTTTACCCGCCTGTCCGGCTGTTTCTACCTCGAAACGGAGGTTTTGCCCGGCAACAAAATGCAGTGCCTGCTTCAGCGTATCATTGGCTTCTATGTTCGATACCTTTTCATCTATTGCCGGAATATTGAAGCTTTTCAGTTCGTACTGTTTACTTTTTCTGCTCAGGAAATGAGCCAGGGGGTAGTTGAGGGTTTTGGAACCCACATGCGGTGTTTCCTGCACCTGGAAATGAATATGCGGTTCGGGGGAACGTCCTGAATTGCCGCAATAAGCCAGCACATCCCCTTGTTTCACGTACTCACCTTTGGATACTTTAAAAGAATCGGCTTTGATATGGCTGATCTGGGAAAAGAGCTTTTCACGATGTTTGATCACGATGGAGTTGCCCCAGTTCCGTCTCAGGTTCATGTCGCCGATCTTGTTGTCCTCAATCCCATCGACAACCTCCTGTACATAGCCATCCGCCGGGGCAACCAAAGGTTTATTATAGGCATAATAATCTTCGGCGACCTCGCCCCTGTTCTTGTATTTGCGCTCTTCATCATCAAAGATCTCAAAATCCCAGGCATGTTGCCAGTCCTCCCGGTGGGTCACCTCTCCTTCATGACCCTGAGTCACCGTCCATTCACCCCAGAAAGGAAGCTGCAGGGCAACATATTTGGATTCATGGAAACGGGCCTGGTAATTCCTTTGTATATAAATATTCTTTTCGGGAGAGAATTGCTGCACGGCCACAAGTTCGGGTGTTTTGAAAGAACGTTCCCGGAACTTCAATACATAGAGGAATAAAAGTACGATGATGTTAAAAGGAAGGGAAAAAATAGAAAGCTGGAACATAGAGAAGAGAGTGCTTGTGCTGGTGATAGTAATCGAAAGCAGCGGCGTAAGCAGGATGACCCATAAGACAGAGTAACGCGATGGTACCACGAAGAATCCGCCAATTGCTATCGCCGAAAGAATGTAATTAAACCCGATATAACTATAGCTCAGCTCATTGATGTCGGCCCCAATGAAATGATAAAAATAATAAGCCGCATAAAAGCCGATCAGCGACAAAACAAAAGCGATCCGCGAATAGATGAGCAGTCCAAGAGCGATCAGCAGGCCGGCAAAAAGGTGGTACTGGAAAAAGATAGCTCCCAGGGAGCGGAAATAAATCTTGATACTTTCATGCAGGGGCAAATTGTTAAACCACTCATAAAGATTGACCATCGAAATGCCGCCCAGCATATACATTTCATTCAGGGTATAGATCCCCCGTTCGCTGATCTCCAGGGCGGTAAACTGCCTGGCTGCCAGGGTCACCATCCAAATGCCGAAGAGAAAAGAAACACTCAGGTAAGGCAGTCCGTATTTGCCGATCACTCCTTCCAGGGCAACTGTGATAAACAGCGTCAGGATGGCCGTGAACACCAGGAACACATAAAACTCCACGGATGGCTGAAAGAAAACCCCAACACCCAGTCCCACCAGCAGGGAGTTAAATCCGTAGTAACCTGACCTGATGTTGAAGCGGTTGAACCCGAGCAGAAAGGCCATGGCATTGGAAATGAGCACCGCCAGCATACCGCTGATGCCGGCATAAAGATCAAAAAAGCTTACAATGATCAGCGCCAGGGCGAACAACTTATTATTTGAAAAGAAAACCTGCGCATATGAATTCAGCAGGCTCTCATAAAAAGCTGATATGTTGTACCGGTTTTTGATCATTGATCTAATTAATCGATTTCAAATTTAAACAATTCAGAAATGCGAAAGTCTTTGAATAGCTGCTCCAGGATCTCTGTTGAGCCCGATTGCTTGTTGTTGATAATCTTTTCCGTTCTTTCCTTCAGCTTCTGCATCGGGGAGTTTTAGAGTTCAAAATCCTTCAGGTGAGCGGGTAACTTTTCAAAAGCGGTGATGCTTTCCATGGTCTCTTTTTCCCTGACCAGGTGGGTATTGCCTTCCTCGTCGATCATCACGATGTTGGGCCGGAGGGTGATGAACTGCATCCATTGCGTCATGTTGTATGCGCCCACCGAATGCACTACCACATGCTCGCCTTTATTCAGCAGGGGCAGGCTGGCATTTTCGCGGATCACATCGATGTTCATACAGAGCGGACCATAAAGCACCGTATCCTCGGTATACTGGGTAAATGACTGTGCCGGGGAAACTTTGTGATCGTACCAGAATGAGGTAAAAAGGAGGTTCACACCGATATCGAGTATGGTGGTTCGTTTGCCGTCAGCAAGACGTTTGTTGGAGATCACACTTCCCACCAGAAAACCCGCATCATCAATCAGGGCACGCCCTGTTTCGAGGATGAGCAGGGGCAGTTTATCCGGCTTGAAATCACTGTTGACCAGGGCACTTGTAATGGCTTCCGCAAAATCATCAATAGTCGGATTGGTATCCGTACCGGGGAGGTAGGCGCCTTTCAGTGTATTTCTGGAAGAGAATCCACCACCCATATCAATGTACCTGACCTCATGATTGTATTTCTTTTGTATGCCCAGGGCCAGGTCGGCCATTTTGTATGTGGCCACTGAATAGGCATTGGCAGAAAGCATGAAAGTTCCAATGTGAGTGTGCAATCCCATCAGCTCCAGCTTGTCGGAACGCATGATCTTGTTGAGTGCATCCCAGGCCTGCCCGTTCTCATAATTGAATCCGAAGCGGTCCCACATGGGATAAACACCGGTATCCATGTTGACCCGGATGGCAACCTTGGGCCGTTTGTTCATCTTAACGGCCAGTTCAATGATGGTGTACAGTTCATCCAGGTGATCGATGTGGATGAGTGAATCATGCTCGATTGCCATTTCCAGGTCCTCCACGGTTTTGTCGGGGCCGTTGAAAATAATCTTTTTCCCGCTGACCCCGTTCTTGAGTGCTTTTTCATATTCAAAACCGGAAACAACTTCCGCCCAGGACCCCTCCTGATGAAAAACATTGCAGACCGCACTCAGGTAATTGGTCTTGTACGACCAGCCGAATTGCACCTTGGGGTACCTTGTGGTAAAAGCCTTTTTTGCCTCCCGGAAGGTTTTCCGGATGGTTTTCTCCGAGATCACAAAAAGCGGTGAGCCGTACTGCTCAATGAGCTTTTTCACCGGAACCCCGTCGATATGGGTCTTGGGGGTATATTCCGTTTTCGTTCCGAATTTATTGGGCATGTTGGTTTCCAGCTTTTTGATCACCGGACGTTCATATCTTTGTTTTTCCATGACTCTATTATTGTTTTGTTAATTTCTTTATTTTTTCTCCAATTGTTCATTTGTTCCATTGATTCATCGAACTTTTCCAAAAAGCCTGGTGTTTAGTCAGGCTGAGCGGAGTCGAAGCCTAAATACCGCTGATTATCAGTGGGTTTCGACTCCCCACCTGCCGGCAGGCAAGACTCTCGATGTGACCCAAATAGCAATGAGACACCTTTTGGATAGCCCCAAGAACAATCGATTTTACAATTCCCCATAAGTTGATATTTGTTCAAATTCCTTGATATCCACGATCATATCATAAGCATAACGAATGAACATCTTGCCTACATCGTAAGTCCTGAAGGCTTCCACTTCTTCTCCCATGGCCATGTTGACCAGGGCTTCGGGAATGTTCTGCCCCACGCCAACCGCCAGGTACACCCAGGCGGGGATGCGGGGATTGATCTCCAGGATGTAAAAATCGTTTTTCTTGTCTTTCATCAGCTCCAGCTCAAAACCACCCCGCCACTTCGTCTGGCTGATGAACTTATCAGTAAGAGCAAGCATATTCTTATCTGCAATGGAGATCCCGCCCCAGGCTTTGCCCTTGTCGGTGATGTATTGCTTGCGCATGGGCACGGCAGAAATGGTGTTTCCTTTCCCGTCGCCCAGGCCGGTGACATTGTATTCGGTCCCGTGTACAAATTCCTGTATGATGATGGGAAGGCCCCATTTGGCAGAAATCTTGTTGAAAGCGCTTTTGGCCTGCTCTGCATTATACACAATGCTGGCATCGTAATACTTGCCTTTCACCACAATGGGATATTCGAAATCATCCGGAAGCTTGTAAAGGTCGTTCACTGTATGAATGACTTTGCTTTTTGGTACTTTCAGATCATATTTTTTCCCGAATTCGGGCAGGTTGTGTTTGTGCCTTTCTTCGAATTGCTTCATCGTTGGCAGGAAGGTATGTATACCGAGTTCAAGCAGCCGGTTTTCGAGCTTGATGAAAGAATACAGTTCCGAGTCGAAGTTGGGAATGATCAAATCAAGTTTTTCTTTTTTGTGGATTTGTTCGAGCCGGCCATACAGGCTTTCGATGCCTGTGGAGGGATACGGCACATGATAAGTCTTATCCACCAGATCATGCATATAGATCCCCGGTTCCAGCGATTCATATGCCAGCCCGATGATCCTTACATCAAAGGATGCGGCCTCCCTCAGGGCCCTGATCACCGCAACTCCGGGGCCCGGGCTGTCGATGGCATTCAAACCGCTGACCGCAATGCTATACTTCTTTTTCATTTTCCTCTTCAATTAATTGATACTGTTTCAGCATGCTGATGAAATCGCTGAAGTCCCTTTCCAGGGTTTCTGCATCCACCTGGAATTTTTCCAGCATTTCCTGCCGGATCTGATCATAGTTCTTGCCTTCTTTCAGCTTATTAAAAATGTTTGCACCCACGGGATTTACCGAATAGGATTCGCCCGTAAAAGGATTGAACACAAAGCCTGATTCACTGATGGCAACATTGGATTTTATCTTTGTCATGATATGATAAGTTTTTTGATTTGCACTTGATTTTTCATATTCAACACACGGATGAAATAGGTTCCCTTTTCAAGCTCACCAACATCCATCTTCAAAGTTGAATTTCGAGGAGCCGGCTGGAATTCCCGGATGAGTTTGCCCTGGACATTCAGCAACTGAAGCTGTTTAATTTTCTGACCGGGCAGAACCGGCAGCATGATCTGGTCATTGCCGGGATTGGGAAATATCTCTCCAAGTATTGGTTCGGGGCTCTGTTCATGCACATTGCCGGCCTGTCCCGGCAAAGCATAAACAGATGTTTCCAGGGTAGAAGGATAAACGGAAAAGTCCCATACGTAGGCCAGGAATTTATACGCATCATTGCCATTGGAAACCACTTCCGAATAATACGCACCCGGCACCTCCAGCAAAAGCGTGCCTTCCTCATTGATGATGTTGGTGGTATAGGTATAAAAGCTATCCACATCATTGTATTCATAATAGGTATAAGCCAGTTCCACCAGCTCGTCCATGTTGAAAAGGTCCAGGCTTACATAACGTACATCGTACAAATAATGGTCCTGGGGCACATCCAGCTGAATGCTTTTCCAGAGGCTGTGATCCAGGTTATACAAACGGCACTGGTTCAATACCACATCCATATCGTAGTATTTATATCCGTTTTCCTTCAGGTCGGCAATATAAACCGAGCCGGTATAGGTATGTTCCAGGCTGATCTGCGCGCTTGAACTGAATGCCAGGAAAAAAAGCAGAAAAATAGTTGATGGTTTTCGCATATTCTTGTTTTTGGAGTTTAACATCATGCAACATTAACGGGACTCTGTGAATGATGGTTTACAAAATTTGAGGAAAGATGTATAAGATTTTAAGATGGAGAAACATGAAAAATCAGCAATGCAAAATGCCGAATGGAAAATGAGTGCAATGATGATCATTGTCCATTCGGCATGGCTCATTTGGCATGTGACATTTCCTAAGATAATAAAATTATATTCGGAAAGAGGTTTTACCTGTATTTCATACTTGCTCTCCTGCTAGTGATCGTGCATCCTTATCTTCCTCTTTTCGGGAAAGAAGGAGGAATGAAATACCTGCAGGCCTTCTTTTACGGAAATTACGACTGGTCTTATTTCCCGCTCCTTCCGTGGCTGGCTTATCCCCTGGCCGGTTTTTCATTCGGATTGATCCGGCAAAAAGCGTGGTATGCAAAGATCCGGAAAGCAGAGTACTATATCCTGGCCGGCAGTTTTATCCTGCTGATCATTGGCTTTGATCATGGTTTCAGCATTTCGACCAATCTGGAACTGTATTATCATCATCACTGGGTTTTCTTTCTCTGGGCCATTGCTTTTATGATCTTCTGGGCAATCGGACTGAAATGGGTCCGCAAATGTTGCAGCATACCTCCGCTGGCAAATTACTTGCAGTGGGCTGGAAGGAATGTCACTGCATTCTATATTTTTCAATGGCTCCTCATCGGCAATATTGCCACGGCCATTTTTAAAACACAGGCCGGCTGGATGTTGCCCATATGGTTCATTTTTATCCTGGCCTTCAGTAGTTTGCTTACTTACTACTGGTTTATTATCCGGCTTCCGCTCCTCGAAAGGGATTGACAAAAGCTACAAGGATGTAATATTTTTTCGCCCGGGCTTCTTCCTGTAATCCGTTACCGATTGCCCGCTGATGCTTTTGAACTGTGTAGACAAATACTGTACGCTGCTGTAACCCATCACAAAGGCAATCTCACTCAGGGTCATTTCGTCATTCTCAAGCAATTCTTTCACTTTTTCAATCTTATGAAGGATGATGAATTTTTCCAGGGTAACCCCTGTATGCTTCTTGAATATGCTGCTCAGATGCTGGTACGACATATTGAACTTTTCCACCAAAAAGTCAGAATTCCGCACCATGGCATTGTAGGTGGAATGATGCACCAGCTTGATGATGGCTGCTTTGACTTCTTCCACGATCCTGCTTTCGCGATCCTGCAAAGGTTGAAAACCCAGCTCATTCAACTTTTCAAGCACCTCTTCCATGCTGATTATTCCGGGCTTGAACCTGAACCTGAAATGCGCCAGTTTGCTGCTGCGGACCTCAACCCCAATTTTTTCCATTTCCAGTTCGATCACGCGTGTGCAACATTCGGTCAGCACATTCTTCAAAAACAATTCCCGGGTAATATATTTGCTGGAGGCTGTCAAACCATTTCTTTTATTACAAATTTAATGAAATTCAAATCATCCGGTACAATTCATTCTTTCGAGGCCTCAATTTAAGCCGAAATACCATTGAATGAAATACTACACGATTTCCTTATGACTATTAAGAATAAAACAGTTTTTCACCAGAATGCCCGGTTCAGGCAATAAATTGCCCGCATTTCAGTTAATAGATTTCAAACGAAATCCCTGTTTCAAAATAAATGAAATGAAAATAAGCAAGTTTTTTCCCACAATCCTCTTCCTTGTATTCTTCCCAGGTTTTATTTTTTCACAAGGTGTTGGCATCGGCCAGTGGCGCGACCATCTGCCCTACAAGAAAAATATCGCAGTGGCCAAAGTAGATAGCAGGGTTTATTGTGCCACTCCCTTCGATCTCTTTTACTTCAACACCGATGACAACAGCATCAACCGCCTGTCGAAGATCAATGGCCTGACGGATTTCGGCATCAGCACCATCGAATACAATAAAGCAAGAGACATTTTGCTGATCGCCTATTCCAATGCAAACATCGACCTCATCAGGAACGGTCGCATCATCAACATACCGGATATCAAAAGAGCCAATCTCTTTGGCAACAAGACCATCAACAAGGTATTGTTCATTGATGAATATGCCTATCTTTCCTGCGGTTTCGGTATCGTAGTCCTGGACCTTGCCCGGGAAGAGATCAAAGACACTTATTACATAGGCCCCAACGGTACCCAGATCAATATTACCGATTTTGCTGCCAATGATACTTCCTTCTTCGCTGCTACCGAAACTGGCATTTACACCGCCTACCGGGATGAAACCAACCTGGCCAATTTTGCCAACTGGTCGAAAATGGAGATTGTGCCACACAACAACAGAATGGTCAATCACCTGGAAAGCTTTGGCAACCGTTTGCTGGCCAATTTCGTTTTCAATGAGGGGGAATCCGACACCCTTTTCTATTATGACGCAAACGGCTGGAATTACCTGGATACGGCAAACATCAGCAAGGTCAATAACATCACTTCAGCGGAAGAAACCCTGATCATTGCCGACGGCCTCGGGGTGGTACTGTACAATGCAAGCCTGGATTATGAAAAAACGCTGACTTCTTATTACATTGGTGCAGTAGGCCTTGAATATATCGGCCTGCGACCCAATGAAGCCATCCTGGACAATAAAGGAGATTTCTGGATTGCCGACAACTACCACGGGCTGGTATATGTTTTCGACAATGAGCAATATGCCCGGGTGTATGAGCCGGAGGGTCCGCCCAGTATCAATTCATTTGATATGATCGGGGCCGGAGAATCCGTCTGGATTGCACCCGGTGGTAAAACAGATGTGTGGTCGGCAGTGTACAACAATGAAGGAGTTTTTGCTTTTGGTGATGAAGACTGGTCTGTTTTCAATAGATCCAATACACCCGAAATGCAAAATTTCCATGACTTTATCGTGCTGGCCTCGAATCCGCTGGATCCGGATCAGGTCTTTGCGGGGGCCTTCAGGGCAAAATACGGGATCGCTGAGTTCAACAACAACAGCCTGGTAAATATTTACAATGATACCAATTCCTCCATTCAGAAATGGGAAGCGGCCAATTCAATCGCCATCACCGGCCTCGATTTCGATCAGGATGGCAACCTCTGGGTGGCCAATTCGGGCGCCGAAGACATTTTGTCTGTGAGGATCAACGACGGAAGCAAGGACGGAAAATGGTATTCCTTTAACCTGGGCTCTTCCCTCACTTCGGTGGATGTGGGCTCGCTAACGGTAGACACCTACAATCAGAAATGGATCATCAAACGAAAAACCATCGAAAGTTCCATTTTTGCAGCTGTTTTCACCGAAAACAATACTTTTCAGAATACGGCGGATGATGAGGTAAAAAACATCACCGGTAGCCCCGGATCTGGTAACATACCGGGCAATAAGCTCTACTGCCTCACCCCCGACCAGGATGATGAGATATGGATCGGCACCGATGACGGAATTGGTGTGATCTATACCCCCGAAAATATTTTCACGGGCGGGGACTATGACGCACAGCGGATCATCATCCCCAGAAACGATGGCAGCGGACTGGGAGACATACTGCTGGAAAATGAGGTGATCACCTGCATCACCGTCGACGGGAACAACAACAAATGGATCGGCACCGACAATGCCGGTGTTTTCCTGGTTTCCGAGGACGGGATGGATGAGATCTATCATTTCACCAGCGAGGACAGCCCGCTCTTTGCCAACCTGATAAATGATATTGCGATCAATGAAGAAGGCGAAGTATTCATTGGCACCTCCAACGGAATTATTTCCTTCCGGGCCGAATCTGCACCACCACGGCCCACACTCAACAATGTGTATGCCTATCCCAATCCTGTTTACCCTTCCTTTACAGGAAAGATCGGGATCAAAGGACTGGTTAAGGATGCCGATGTGAAGATCACCGATATCAGCGGCAATCTGGTATTTAAAACACGTTCGCAGGGCGGACAGGCCGTGTGGGACGGCAATAATTTCGACGGAAGAAGGGCGCGCACCGGGGTCTACCTGGTTTTCATCACCAATGAGGACGGAAGCGAAACCGAAGTAAGCAAAATACTATTTGTGAACTAGCCATGCTTCACAAAACCCGTGGCATCGTTTTGCAAAGTATCAAGTATTCCGAAAGCAGCAACATCCTGAAGATATACACCGAAGCCTTTGGACTGCAGTCGTATATGGTGCGGGGCCTGCGAAAATCAAAATCCAGGATCAAAGCCTCCCTTTTCCAGCATTTGTCACTGCTCGAACTGGTGGTCTATCATAAAGAGAAAAAAGACATACAGAACATCCGGGAGGTAAAACCGGCAGTCCTTTTCAGGGATATTCCTTTCGATATCAGAAAATCCTCCATTGTGCTTTTTATGAACGAACTGATCAATAAATCGGTGCGTGAGGAGGAAGCCAACCCCGAAATGTTCGGTTTTCTTTACAACAGCATCCTGAGTCTGGATGCATTGGACAGCGGAGTGGTGAACTTTCACCTGGCTTTTGCCATGCAGTTTACGCGTTTCCTGGGTTTTTATCCCATGGACCCTCCAATGAACGAAGCCCGGCATTTTGACCTGCGGGAAGGCCTTTTCCTGGAATCGAAGCCATCACACGAAGATCATCTTTCCGGGGAGATCGTGCATGCCATGCTGCAAATTTTATCCGCGGGACTGGAAAAGCCTGGTGCGATAGAACTCAACAACAGCAGCAGGAAAGACCTCCTGGGGGCGATCATTAAGTATTACCAGTTGCACCTGCCTGATTTCAAGCCCATGAAATCCGTGGGTGTTTTACAAAGCATCTTCAGTTAGCAGGAAAATCCATCATTATCTTTACTTTTGTATGGATATTGATCAAATACCAGCAAGCAAAATGAAGCACAAACCGGTTCTGTTCCTGCTCAGCATTGTCTTACTTATTTTTACCTTTCCGGGAAATGATGCCATAATCATTCCCCAGCTGGACACTTCCTACCTGCTCGCTTACAACTACATGTTCGCCCATCATACCGATTACCTGCAATACCTCACCTTTACCTTCGGGCCGCTGGCCATCCTGAAACATCCCCTCCCTATCGGGTCTAACCTCTGGTATGGAATCATTTTCCAGGCCATCCTGCAATTTGCCTTTATTTACACTGCTTTTTTGGCGGCCCGCGCGAAAAACCGCAAGCTGATCCCCTTCATCCTGCTCATGTTCTTTTTTGCTGTTCTGCTGTCATTCGATTATTATTTCTACGGGCTGATCCTCTTTCTGATCCTCTTTCACCAAAAAAGGCCGGCCCTGACGTACGTGATCCGGATTGCTTTTCTAACAGCCCTGGCCTGCCTGATCAAGGTCAACATCGGCCTGATCAGCATCCTCATTTTCGGAAGTTATATGCTGATCCATGCATTCAGCAGCAGAAAAGCCGCTCAATTATTATACGGCATGCTTTTCACCATCCTTTTTTTCCTGCTGATGTGGTTGTTGATATTCGGAAACTTCGACTACCTCTGGCGCTATATATCTTCTTTTGTAAGCCTCAGCATTGCCAACTCCAGCTCCCTCAGTCTCAACCCCGACAACAACTGGTACTGGCTCAGTTTTTCATTGCTGCTTTTTCTTGCCGTACCCTTCCTGGAGCAGGATAAAAAGACCCGTATCCTGTACGGAAGCATTTTGCTGGCATTATTTGCCTCCTTCAAATACGCCATGGCCCGCGAGGATACTTTTCACATACAGACTTTCCTGGATTTCATTTTGCTGATCATTTTTGTCATGCTGATGAGCAACAAAAAACTGAAGGTCGTTTCCCTGCTGGCCCTCATGCTGAGTCTCTTTTTCTTTTACGAGAACACCTTCACACTGGGCACAGCCAAAGAGATCAAAAGAAACCTTTTTTCAGGTTTTCATAATTTCAACCGGCAGGTATTGCACTTGAACACCTTCAGCGAAAATGCACTCGACAGTTCACTGGTTAAACTGGAAGAACAGAAACTGCCGGAACCTGTATTGCAACTAATCGGGGAAAGCAGCATCGATTTCTATCCCTGGGAAGTAAGTTATTACCTGGTGAATGACCTCAATTACAAGCCGCGGCCGATGATACAGAGCGGTTCGCTTCCGGAATCCATCGACAGGATCAATGCGGAATACCTTGAAAGCCAGGATGCTGCGGAGTATATGCTCTGGGAATTTGACCAGGAATACGCGGGACTTACCTCCTATGATGAGCGATACCAGCTTAACAGCGAACAGCATTTTCTGCAGTCTTTCTTCAATAACTTCAGTATGCTCATTCAGGATGAGGACTTTGCCCTGTACAAGAAAACCGGCGATTCATTGCTTGAAGCACCCAGGAAACTGGGCATTATAAAAAGCCGGTTCAGGGAATGGATCCCCGTGCCACAGCATCCGAATGGCATACTGCAAGGCCGTTTTGATATCGAAAAAACATTTGCCGGAAAACTGGCCAGTGCCCTGTACAAAGATGCCAGTTATTACATCGAATACAAGCTAAAAAATGATGCCATTGTAAAGCACCGCTTTGCTCCTTCCAATGCCCGCGCCGGTCTCTGGATAGCTCCCTACATTGCTGAATTGAATCCTTCCCTTTCGGGATTGCAGACCCGGGAGATCCGCCTCAGCTACGACGAAAGGGATGGTTTAATCAGGGATGAATTCAGCCTGGAATGGATGATATCTGAGTATTTTAAACCCCAGGCAGCCCTCGACAGCCTGTTGCTGAATGAAGGTGTTCTTTATCAGGAAACCCTCGACTTTGAAGATGTACCCGAAAACTGGCATTATCCGGGAAACCGCTGGGATTCAAGTCAGGCTTATCACGGCAGTCACAACTATCTCCTGGACAGCCTTCAGATTTTCTCCCCCGGCTTTGAAATTTACCTGGCCGATCATCTCGATAGCAGCCAGGCAATTCTTATTCTGGATGTGATGGCCCGTTTCGACAGCCTCTCAAAACCCGTGCTGGTCATTGAACATATGAATGATTCGGGACGCATCGCCTATTATTCAAAAAAACTGCGGACGGTATACAATCATCCATACAGCTGGAATAATATCAAATTCAACAAGGTGTTGGAAGCTACGCACGACAGCAGCGAAAAAATGAAGATCTATATCTGGAACAGCAACCGAAAGGGCATGCTCAGGCTGGATGATTTCAGGCTCAGGCTTGTGCGCTTTTGAAACGGAAGCCGAAAACTGCGGATAGCTTATCTTTCAAAACCGATTTGATCTCTCACGAAGTTCTGCTTAGATTGCAATTCCTTTTGCATGGAAGTAACGCCCTTATCGGTAAAACCGCAGGGATTGATGAGCTGGTAAAAATCCAGGTCGGTGTTTACATTGAAGGCAAAGCCGTGCATGGTCACAAAACGGCTGGCACGCACCCCGATGGCGCAGATCTTACGTGCCTTCAATGGATTTTCGGGATCAAGCCATACACCGGTGGCTCCTTCAAGGCGGGAAGCGGAGATCTTGTATTCCTGCAGGGTCAGGATAATGCTTTCCTCCAGCATATGAATGTATTCTTTCACTCCCAGTCCGAATTGCTCCAGGTCGAAAATGGGATAGCCGACAATTTGTCCGGGACCATGATAGGTAATGTCTCCTCCCCGGTTGATCCTGTAAAATGAAGCGCCTTTCTGTGCAAGCAGCTTTTCATTAAACAGGAGATTGGCTTCATCACCGCTCTTGCCCATGGTAAAAACATGGGGATGCTCGCAGAACAAAAGGTAATTGGGGGGCAGTGTTTGCTTATCCGCCGGCCACTTCCTGTTTTCTGCCTTAAGCTTCAGGATTCCGTCAAAAAGCTCCTCCTGAAAATCCCAGGCTTCCTTGTAATCTATCCGCCCCAAATCCCGGTATGTTGTAATTACTTTTTCCATAACAACAACTCCACCACCCAATTATTAATTATTAATTATTAATTGTTAATTATTAATTACTTAACGTGTTTCTCCGCATGATAAGAGCTCCTCACCAGCGGACCGCTTTCCACGAACATGAATCCTTTTTCCAGCCCGGCTTCTTCATAGCGTTTGAACTTTTCCGGGCTCACATATTCCAGCACCTCCAGGTGTTTTTTGGTAGGTTGCAGGTATTGTCCGATAGTCATGATCATACATCCCGCTTCCCGCAGGTCATCCATCACTTCGTAAACCTCTTCCTCCTTTTCACCGATACCCACCATAATCCCTGATTTGGATCGCACACCGGCTTCGGAAAGGTAGCGGATCACTTCCAGGCTCCTGTGATAAACCGAACGGCTGCGTACTTTCGGGGTAAGTCTTTTCACGGTTTCCAGGTTGTGTGAGATCACCTCCGGCCCGGCTTCTATCACCCGGTCGAGGCATTCCTTGTTTCCCATAAAGTCCGGGATCAGTGTTTCGATGGTTGTTCCGGGCATTGTCTTCTTGATCTCCCGGATGGTTTTGGCCCAGATGCCGGAGCCAAAATCTTCCAGATCGTCCCGGTCGACGGAAGTAAGCACAACATGCTTCAGCTTCATCAACTGAACAGAACGGGCAACTCTTTTGGGTTCATCCAGGTCGACTGCTTCAGGCCTGCCTGTTTTCACCGCGCAGAATTTACAGGCGCGGGTGCACACATCCCCCAGGATCATCAGGGTGGCGGTGCCCTTGCCCCAGCACTCATTCATGTTCGGACAAAGCCCGGAGGTACAAATGGTGTGAAGTTTGTTTTTTTTAACAATATCTTTAACGGCCAGGTATTCCTTCCCTGCCGGGATCTTTATCTTGAGCCAGTCGGGTTTCCGGCGCTTTTTCTTTTCAACATAAGTCATGCTGCAAAGTTACCGAAAATGAGCGAATCAAAATGGTTTCAATTTTCTAAATAAGCATGGGTCTTATGATGGCTGAAGGGTTTCACCTTTCGGGAGAAGGCATAATATCAATGACTTTTGATAATTGAAATAATATGTAATCATAAAGATAGTAAACCTAATCAGACATGTCAAGGGAATAAATGTTACGGGCTTAAACAAATACATCCTTAAAGCATTACAATGGCAATTAACTTAGCCCAATTTCTTATCTTTGCAAAAATTTTCAAAAGCGATCACAGATGGCATTGAGCGAACAAGAACAAATCAGAAGACAATCCCTGCAGGAATTGGAGAACATGGGCATCAACCCTTACCCCGCCGAACAATACGAAGTGAACGTTACGGCCAGGGAGATCCATGAAAATTTCCCAAAAGACGATTCGCTTTATCAGGAAGTTTCCATTGCCGGAAGGATCATGAGCCGCCGCATCATGGGTGCTGCTTCTTTTACTGAAATACAGGATGCAACAGGAAAAATGCAGCTATATTTTAAGCGTGATGAAATTTGTCCGGGTGATGACAAAAGCATGTACAATATTGTTTTCAAGCGTCATCTTGATATTGGGGATATCATTGGCGTGAAAGGCTATGTATTCACTACCAAGATGGGCGAGATTACCATCCATGTTAAAGAATATAAATTACTTGCCAAAGCCCTGCGACCGCTTCCGGTTGTCAAGGAGAAAGAAGGAAAAACCTGGGATGCCTTTACCGATGCCGAGCAACGCTATCGTCAGCGTTACCTGGACTTGATCGTTAATCCCGAGGTGAAAAGAACTTTCGTTCAACGCACCAAAATGGTGAATTCCATGCGTGAATTCCTGAATGAAAAAGGCTACCTGGAAGTGGAAACACCCATCTTGCAACCACTATACGGGGGTGCGGCAGCCCGTCCGTTTAAAACTTTTCACAACACCCTCGACATGACCCTTTTCCTGAGGATCGCCAACGAACTTTATCTGAAAAGGCTGATCGTGGGAGGATTCGATGGCGTTTATGAATTTTCCAAGGATTTCAGGAACGAAGGCATGAGCCGCTTCCACAACCCGGAGTTCACCCAGATGGAACTGTATGTTGCTTACAAGGATTACAACTGGATGATGGACCTGGTGGAAGAAATGGTGGAAAAGATCGCCCTGGATATGTATGGCACGACCCAGGTGAAAGCAGGAGAAAACGAGATCGATTTCAAACGTCCCTGGAAAAGATCCTCCATGTATGAGATCATTGAGGAGTATACCGGGGAAAAAATAGAAGGCCTGAGCGAAAATGAGCTGGCTAAGCTGGCCGAAAAAGTCGGAGTGGAGCTTGACCCCAGCATGGGCAAAGGCAAGCTTATAGACGAAATTTTCGGGGAGGCCTGCGAACCAAACCTGATCCAACCGACATTTATTACCGATTATCCGGTTGAGATGTCGCCCCTGGCCAAGAAACACCGCGAAAAAGAAGGCCTTGTTGAACGTTTCGAGGCCATTTGCAATGGCAAGGAAATTTGCAATGCGTTCTCGGAACTGAACGATCCCGTTGATCAGCGGAAACGCTTTGAATCGCAGCTTGAGCTGGGAAAAAGAGGCGACAAAGAATCCATGGTGCTTGACGAGGATTTCCTGCGGGCACTCGAATTCGGCATGCCGCCAACAGCAGGGCTGGGCATCGGCATCGACCGCCTGGCCATGATCATGACCAATTCGCATTCCATACAGGATGTTTTGTTCTTTCCGCAAATGCGGCCGGAAAAGAAAACAGAAGTTTCCACAGATGAAGACTTTAAAAAACTGGGTATCCCTGAAGTCTGGATCCCAATCATCCAGGACCTCGGATTTGCCACCACCGAAGCACTGAAAGATGCCAATCCCAACAAACTCTTCAACGACCTCAACGGCATGCGCAAAAAGAAGAAACTGGATGTGCCGGCAGTGCAAATTGATGATGTGAAGAACTGGGTTGCTGGTTAGTTGGTAGTTGGAAGTTCTCTGACCTGATTTGAAAATCTCAAGTAAAAATCCACCTTCTTAGAAGGTGGCTTTGAAGTCGCCCCCAAAGGGGGCATTAAAAATCAAATTTATGTTGTTGCTCTTCTACAAGTTTTTCTTCTTTTTCCTGATGCTTGACGTATCTCTTTATTATTTCTTCATCTATTCCTACTGTACTTACAAAGTATCCCCGAGCCCAGAAATGATTACCCCAATAAGGCTTTTGCTTCATCTTGGGATAGGTCTTGAACAACTTTATAGCAAGCTTTTCTTTCAATATCCCCATCAATTCAGATATTGATACCCGGGGTGGTACCGACACCAAAAGGTGAATGTGGTCAATTTGAACACTCAGCTCTTGAACCTCACATTTCTTCCATTCACACAGCATCTTTATGTCTTCCTCCATAAGCGCTTTAACCTGTCCTGTCAATATCCGAAATCGATACTTGGGAACCCAAACAATGTGGTAATCACATTTATATATAACATGAGAGAGCTTCTTATACTTACTCATATTACAAATATAGGCAAACCCAAAAGAATATTACCACCGTCAAAGACGGTGGGTTTTTAAATTAAACTAAAGTATTGCATTCAAATAGATAATTACGTAAATTTGATATCATCAAATCAAATTACTATGAAATATTATCTCATCCTCCTGTTAAGCCTGTTGCTGTTTTTACCAGGTTTTTCCCAGGATCAGTTGAATCAGATGAATTATGGTTATTTTGATAAAAATGACCTTAGTTTTATCCCGATAGGAGAAGCAGCCAATGCTTATAGTTATGCCGGCAATCCAAAAACCAGTCTCTGGGCAGATGATAAAATAAATAGTGTTTCATTTGTTCACAGAATGGTTTTCGAGTACAATACCGGCGATGCGACCGGAAGAATTGCATACGATGTATCATTACAAATGGGAGCTTCCGGCAGCTGGACATCCAATACCCAGGTTTACGATCCGGTAATAAATCCTAATGCATGGCAACACCGCTCGTCACGTTATCCACAAGGAGCCATTTACAATCCTTTTGGAAATGAAGATCCCGAAAATGCTTATTTCACTTACTTTTCTCCGGTATTTACATATGATAATGACTTTTATGGTGATTATGCTTTTGGTATCAATCAACTATCTGAAACAAACCCGCCCAATCCATCAAGAAATTACACAGACGATATTGATAGTATTTACAGGTGTGTTCCTTCAGCATTTACAATCACTCAAGATGGCTTTTCCTGGGCGGCAGACAAGAACTTTGACATTATCAATCAGGAATACCAGGAAAGCTTGATCCTGAACAAAGGAACTTTTAATGATAGCCTTGAGGACTTTGAATATGAAGAATATCTTCTACCCTTTTTAAGTGAAAATGATACGATCACGGCATCTAAAAATCGCTTTCGCTCCCAACGGCCAAACCGGATATATTTGTGCCCTTGCTCAACTTGGGGATGAAAGCCTTCCTTTTACCCATTTTCACCCGGTTTTATTGAAAACTGAAGATGGCGGCGAAAGCTGGTCGGAGCCGATCCATTGCCAGCTGGGAGGCGAAAACGGGCTGGAAGAGGTGAAGGAGTTTATTCCCGACAGTGTTCTTCCCGGGTCTGTCAGCAACCGTGACAGCTTGTTCTTCAGCATGGAATACCATCTGGATATGGTCGTTGATTTTGAAGGGAATGCTCATATCACCGGACTCATTGCCCTGGCCGATAGTTTACAGCAATGGTATCCTTCGTACCAGTTGATGGGAACTTTCCATGTCATTTTCAATAATGAATCAGAAAGCTGGGATGCCAGGCATTTGTATTCCAATCATACTTTTGAAGGTGTTTTTGATAGTCAATTTTCCCAGTACAACAACCCGCATATTTCTTCGGATGTGGATGGACAATTCCTTTTCCTGAGCTGGATTGACTCAGATGTGGAAGGACTGGAGAACAATATCATGCCCAACTTTTACAGCATTACTTATGCAACAGAAGATGATGCCTATTCAGAAATTAATAATCTTACCGAATTTACCCAGGCCATGTGGCATGCTTATTTTGCCGGCCAGTCTCACTATGTTTTCAGGGATACCCTACCCGGCGTGGGTGTAGTATTTAATATACCCGTTGTTTACCAGGAACTTTCGGATGATCTGGACCCTCTGGAACCGGTGCAATACTGGTATATCGAAGGATTTAAATTTATCATCCCAGACATATCCGTTGAAGAAAATCAAACTGCAACTTTCAAACTTACCAATGCATATCCAAATCCATTTTCAGAAAAAGTAAAGATCAAGCTGAATGTTTCTGATTCTGAGAATTTAGAAATTGAAGTTTTCAATTCAACAGGTCAATTGGTCAAGAGTATCCCGATTGGCAGGCTTCCAAAAGGAAAACATCAGATTGAAATCAATACATCGGGACTGACAAGGGATGTTTACTTTCTCAGATTGAAATCGGGGAAAAAATGCGAGGGGTTGAAAATGATCAAGCTGTAATATTCTGTTAAGAATAAGTTATTTTCCTTAACTGCTTAAGTGTGTGGCATAATTTTCGATATAGCTTCATAAAAACATCAAAAGAGCAAGATATTTATGAAATATTGGACATTGATCCTGGCATTATTGTTTATCGCCAGCAGCGAAACCCGGGCACAGCGGGTACTTTTTGTTTTGACATCCAACGATGAACTGGGTAATACAGGAGAAAACACCGGCTTTTATCTTTCAGAGGCTGCCCACCCCTGGTACGAATTGCACGAAGCCGGAATTGAAGTTGATTTCATGAGTCCTGAAGGCGGGATGCCTCCTGTTACCGGCTTTAAACTGGATGATCCGGTGAACCGCCTGTTCTGGGAAAACGAAGAAGTCCAGAAAAAACTGCAGAACAGCATGAAACCCGAAGAGGTGGAACCCGGGAAATACGATGCCATTCATTTCGTGGGAGGCCACGGCACCATGTGGGATTTCCCGGAGAATGAAAAAATTGCGGAGATCGCAGCCCGGATCTATGAAAACCAGGGAGTCGTCGCTGCAGTGTGCCACGGCCCGGCAGGTCTGGTAAATTTAAAGTTATCGGATGGGAGCTATCTGGTTGACGGCAAAAAGGTAGCCGCTTTTACCAATGAAGAGGAAAAGGTGAAAGACCTGGATCAGGTAGTACCCTTTTTGCTGGCCGACAAACTGGAGGAAAGAGGTGCCATCCATATCCCTGCACCCACCTGGCAGGAAAATGTGGTGGTATCCGGGAGGCTCATTACCGGCCAGAATCCCGCTTCTGCCGGCAAGCTGGGCAGGGAGCTGGTTAAGCAGATCAGAGACAGGTAAATAGTATACCAAAATGCAAGAGGCTTCGTTCTTATCAGGACAGGCAATTATTAAAGAATGTTAATAGCTTGCCAGTCATATATGTTGATCTTACTATATTTGCAGATCATTAAAAATTAATACAAACAGAAAAAAGCATTATGAAATTTAAAGGAATCATCAAATTATTTTTGGTTATCCTGATCTCGGGTGTATCCCTCAACTCAATTTCACAAACATTGAACGAAGCGGGAGATGCTTTCAATAAAGGAATTGAAGCAACAAAGGCAGGCAATTTTGAGCAAGCTATCCAATCACATCAAAAAGCAATGGAGATCGCAGAGCAGCTTGGCGCTGAAGGCGATGACCTCAAGCTCAAAGCCATGCAACAGATTGCCAAACAATACCTGAATGCAGGTATTGCAGATTACAAGGCCAAGGATTACAACGGGGCCATCAAGAATTTCCAGCAGGCATCCGAATTGGCCGCTAAGGTGAACGACCTCGACACGCAGCTCAAGGCAGAGAATTACCTGTCTGTTTTTTATTCTTCCTATGGTATGTCGAACTGGAAGAAAGATGAATTCGGCAAGGCCATGGATTATTTCAATAAATCCCTGGCCATCGATCCTTCCAACACCAAATCCATGCTGGGTGTAGCCCTGGTTTACAAATCACAGGGCAAGGAATCAGAAATGAAAAAAGCCATCGATAAACTGATCCTGACAGGGCCGGCTGATGATAAGTATGTTTCACAGGGAACCGAAGTAGCCTATAAATATTACCTGGCAGAAGGCGCGAAAAAGATGCAGGGAAAAGCTTACGCCGAAGCCATTGAACTATTCAATACTTCCATGGAATACAACGATCCGGAGGAAAGCACCTATTATTACCTGGCTGTTGCATACAACGCCTCTTCCAACTGGGACAAGGCCCTTGAAGCGGCAGAGAAAGGCCTGAAAATCGCAGACAAGAACAAAGCCAACCTTTACTTCGAAAAGGCCAGGGCCCTCGAAGGAAAAGGCGATACGGCAGCTGCATGCGATACCTACAAAATGGTAACGGATGGTCCCAACCTTGCCTCAGCAAAATACAAGATAGAGACAGAATTAAAATGTAATTAAGTAAGTAAGAAAAAAATTAAAAAGGGCTTTGCCGATCGCAAGGCCCTTTTTTTTATTTTTGTTCAAAAGAAGAAGATGTCTGAGCCCCTATCACAAAAAGAAAAAGCCATTATCTGGATCATCGCCATTGTACTAACAATCGCCCTCTCCTTTTATGTGATTTAATTTTTCTTATATTTGGTATGATTAATCCCTAAAGCATACAGCCGGGAAATGAGCCAAAAGAGCCAAAAAAATATCAGATCAAAAAATACAACTGCCAGCCCGGCAGATGAAAAACTATTCAGGGATATTTTACTGATTTCCAACGACTGGATATGGGAGATCGACCCGGAAGGAAGGTACACCTTTACTTCCGGCCAGATCAAGGAGATCCTGGGTTACTCACCGCAAGAGATCATTGGCAAAAAAGTATTTGAGATCTTCGACCCTGCTAGCGGCAAAGAAACAGAAAAAGAGCTGAAGAAGATTTTCGCGGAAGGCAAACCCATCATCAACCGCATCAACTGGAACATCGCCAAAGACGGCCGCAGGGTTTGTTTGCTTACCAATGGCATTCCTGTTTTTGATGAGAACAACAACATCATAGCTTACAGGGGTGCAGACAAAGATATCACCCATTTGAAGGAAACAGAGAAAAAGCTCACCCGGGAGAGCGAGAAAAGAAAAAAAGCCGAAATGGAACTGGACGATGCCATCCGGGAATCCAGGGAGGTGTCGCAGTCGAAATCCCTTTTCCTGGCCAAAATGAGCAATGAAATCCGGACACCGCTAAGTGGAATTATCGGCACAGCAGCCCTGCTCAAGGAAACACAGCTATCGGCAGAACAATTGGATTTCCTTGAGATCATCGATATTTCCGCGAATAACCTCCTGTCAATCGTAAAAGATATCCTGGATATTTCCAGGATCGAGGCGGGCAAAATACAACTCGAAAAAAAGAATTTTAACCTTGTGGAGGTCCTGAATGATATCGAACGCCTGCTTGCCTATAAATCAAAGGACAAAAACATTGGTTTTTCCGTGGATCTCAAAACAGGGCTCCCGAAGTACGTCAAAGGGGATCCGCTCAGGCTCAAACAGGTTCTGATCAATCTCACCCACAACGCCATTAAATTCACCAAGCAGGGAAGTGTGAAGATAACAGCGGAAAACATTTCTTCCCACCCCAAAGAAAGCAAAATATTGTTCAGTGTGACCGATACCGGGATCGGCATGCCTGAGAAACTGAGCAGGAGCCTTTTCGGGATGCTTTCGCAAAATGATATGGCAGGTAAATTCCAGGGCATCGGACTGGGCTTACTGATTGCAAAAAAAATCATCGACCTGGTCCAGGGAGAGATCGGTGTGGAAAGCACCGAAGGGAAAGGCTCCCGTTTCTGGTTCAGCATTTCTTTCGAAGTGGGCGAAAGTCCGGGCATTCATCCCATGGAAGTTCCGGTGGAAGAAAAGAAAAACGGGAAAAAGAAATTCAACATACTGGTGGCCGAGGACAATACGATCAACCAGAAAGTGGCCATGGCCACCGTGCGACAGCTTGGACATGATGTTGAAGTGGCAGTGAACGGGAAAATGGCTCTGGAACTTTTCCGGAACAATGAATATGATTTCATCCTCATGGATGTGCAGATGCCTGTGATGGACGGCATAGCCGCCACCAAAAAGATCCGGGAGATGGAGAAGGAAAAGGGCCGGAATAAAAAAGTGATCATCGTTGCCGTCACGGCAAATGCAATGAAGGAAGACCGGGAAAAGTGCCTCGCCTCAGGCATGGATCATTATATCACAAAACCTTTTAAAACAGAAGACCTGCTAAGTATCTTCCAGCTTACTGAAGCCTGACGAACTTGCGCGTCAGTTGCTCCCCGCCATTCATGATCCTGATAAAGTAAATGCCCTCTTTCAGCGACTGCACCTGGCTGTCGAGACTCAGGATTTTCTCATCTTTTCCCTCCAGGTTTTCAGCATGTTCAGCCAGGATCCTTCCCTGCAGGTCGATCAGTTGTACTCTCAGCTCTCCCTCAGTAAGTTTGCTAAAACGAAGGTTCAGCGCATCTCTCACCGGGTTGGGATATATTTGTGCCCTGAACGATTCTGTTTTGATCTCTTTTGTGCCCACCAGGCTTTCATCCACACAGATGTAAATATTGTGGGTATCCACCATGGTTCCGACAGGATGCGTACCCACCACCAGGCCTGGATTATTGCTCACCGGAAGAGCAACTTTTATCCTGAGTGCCAGGGAGTCAAAGGGTGGTATGCTATATGGCAGTTCTATTACATAGGGATCGATGATCCATTGAAAATTACTGGCCTGCCCGAACTCCGGGAGATAAACGACCTCTACCGGAACCGGGTTGTTGTTGCGTACATAAGCTATTAGGCCGGTATCGCACTGCTGAACATTCATATAGATCAGTGAATCCGGATTTAGGTTTACATCCGGGTTTTCAGGAGGACCTATGGTGAAAACATGCGGATCGGCAGAACCGATAAAGGGATGCTTTTCCCTCCTGCCCGATTCATCGGCCGCAAAAATATAATAGGAGATTTCGCTGCCCATTTCCTGTGCCGGGATGCTGGCCCTGTATTGATACCCAAACACATTGGTCATGGTAATTTTAGAGAAAGGATTGTTGCCGGTCCGGTAATATAGCAAGAGTGAATCCGGGTAAAGTGCTTCTCCACTAAAAGGTGTGATGGTAGCAGAGACCTGGTAACTGTCTGCATAGGGCACCTCTCCCAATAGCGGAAAGTGCTTAATGTAAAGCAGACCCTGATCGACTGTTCCGTGAGCACGGCAGTGAATCGCATCGGTATTGTACCATTCGTTGTAATAAATACCTATGATCTCATATCCGGGCATGGCTTCTTCATAAACCTCCAGCGCATCATCATCCAGCTGGTTACCGGTTTGGGGAACCAACACTTTATCGTTCATGATGAGGGAGTTGGTGTAGGGTGTTACCTGGCTCTGGCCGGGGGTTTGTACACGGTAAACCTGGTAATGATTGCCGTAAGAGCTTATTTCGTTCGCAAAGTAATCGGCTACATATTCAAAATCTTCATAACGGGGGTCGCTGGTAGAAACCTGCCCGATCAGTACCTTGTCCACATCCAGGAATTTACCCCAGCAATCGATGTGTTCGATATAATCGCCCAGGGGGTCGGGCAAAAGGTGATAGGTATGTATGCCGAGATATTCTTCCACCAGGGTATCCACATCTTCTGGGGTGAGGTCGGGATTTTCTGTATATACCAGGGTAGTGGATGCGCCCACTCCCAGTCCGTCGGTCATATAATTTCCCCCGGTGTGGATCAGTTCCATGCCATAGAGGTCGATGCCCAGTTCATTGGCCATCACAATGGGAACATCATCATCATTGGGGCGGGCGGGCCGGTTGTATGGAAAATTCACAATGCCTATCTCGTTCTGGCCGTGGGTAATGTACCATGGGCCGTAATCGCGTGTCCAATGCGAATCGGTTGGGGCATGTACAAAATCACAATTGTCAATGTTAACGCCATTGGCAATGTATTGATTCCTCACTGTATTTTCCTGCAACTGGTTAAGCACCAGGGTTGTAACACCGCAATCTTCGGAGATCTCAGCGATCATGGTCATGGGAATCCCGAAAGGATAGCGGATCAATATGCTTTGCATCCTTTCAAATTCGGCAACCTGCCTGACGGAACCGGCCGGGGGATCGGTGGGATAGAATTCACGCGAAGCCCTTGTAGGATCATGCGATTTCATCTCTTCTTCCGACAGGAAGTGAGATCTCTTGTACAAAGGAACATCGGTCTGGGCCTGTAAAAGATTACTGCAGATTACGAAAGTAAAAAGGGTAAAAATCAGTTTTTTCATCTTGTTGTAATTTAAATTCTTTTCAAAGATAAAACTCCTTTCGAATAAAAGATAAAATTTAAAATATTTAGAATCAATGTACGTTTTACGAGCCGATTTGTATATTTGCAAGAGTTTAAAAACTATAAGATGGACTTATTGATATTATTATTTCGTTTCGGTGGCTGGGAGATTCTGATCATAGCCATTGTTGTTTTGCTGCTTTTCGGAGGCAGGAAAATACCTGAACTGATGCGCGGACTGGGTAAAGGGATCCGTGAATTCAAGGATGGTGTTAATCCTTCGGAAGAGGGCAACGGCAACACCAAAGATGACAAGAAGGCCGAATAATTAACTTTTCCCGGACAGGATCCAGTAAGATGGATTCAGCAGGGTCTTGCCCTTCCATATTTCAAAATGCAATTCTGTTTTATTATCCGCCGGATGGGTGTAAATAACGCCTATTTCCTGCCCGGTCTTTACTGCATCCCCTCTTTGCACATACACCTTATCCAGGTTTGAATAAACACTGAAGTACTCGCCGTGTTTGATGATCACTGCGATATTGGTATTGGTGATGTAACGCACACTGATCACGGTTCCGTTAAAAACTGAACGGGCCACGCCCCCTTTGCTGGTGAGAATGTTGATCCCGTTGTTCTTGATCTTGACCCTTTTCAGCACGGGATGCTGATGCTCACCAAAGGTGCTGGAAATAATGCCTTTGTCGGATGGCCAGGGCAGCTTGCCCTTATTGCCGGAAAAATTGCCCGAAAGCGCAAGTTCCTCCGGACTGAGTGCCAGCCCCTTGTTGGCTTTCTCGGTTTTGGCCCTTTCGGCTGCAGCCCGCATTTCTTCGGCAATGATCTCTTCGATTGCCGCCTGCAGCTTTTTGGCTTCTTCTTCTTTCTCCCTGAGTTCGGCAGTTAGCTTTCGCTCCTTGCGGTTCAATTCACTAACTGTCTGGTTCTTTTGCTCCTGCTCGGTTTTCAGCTTTTGTATTTCAGATTCCTTTTCCTTCATGAGCACAATTTTATCTTCTTTCTGGTCCTCCAGTTCCAGGATGGTGTTTTCCAGTTCCTGCTGGGTTTGGATGATCAGCTCAGCCTGAGTTTGCCGGTAAGCACCGTATTGCTGAAAGTATTTTAAACGGCGGTATGCCTGGTTGAAATCCTTCGAAGAAAAAACGAACACCATGCGATTGTATACACTGCGGTTCTTGAAAGCAAAATAGATCATCCTGGCGTATTCCTCTTTGAGGTGCTCCAGTTCCTTTTTCAATTGCCTTCTTTTTTGATTGTTTTTTTCGATCTTTTCATCCAGCAAAGCGGTTTCATTGGTTATGGTTGCTATGAGCTCTTCCCGCTGGGAAATCTTATTTTCGAGAATCACCAGCTGGTTGAGGGAGGAAGATTTGGACTTTTTGGTTTCGGAGAGCAGTTTGTTGGTAAACTGTATATCTTTCTCCAGCTTTTCCTTGCTTGCTTTCAGTTCCTCTTTTGACTTTTGTGCGCAAAGCAGCAGTGGCAGGGATAGAAAAACGATCAGAATAAAAAGAATAATACGGATTTTACCGGAAAAAAGCTTCATTTCGTCAAGAAAATTATGATCCAAAAATAAGCAATTAGCGTATGCGCTCGTACCTGTCGGGAATATTAAAGGGGAAACGCAGTGCTTCCTTTATTTCAATCTTTGAGAAACCCACATCCACCAGGATGTTCTCCCCGGCTGAGATCTCAAAGATCATTTTGCTGGGGAAAAGCTGGCCGCCCACATCTTTAAACTCCTGGTAATAAGCTTGCAGTTTACGTGTTTGCTGGTCGAGTTCCCGTATATTTACCTTGGTGATCTTGAAATTCTCAGGATCAAGCCAGATGTTTTGCAGGAAGACCTGGGGCACTTCATGCCTTTTGACATAATTTTTCAATTTCTGCCTTGCAGCAGTGGAGAGCTTGTATTCCATCGCATCGATGGAAGCCCGGAACTTTTCGATTTCATAATACTGGAAATCATTCCCGATAATGAAGGATTGCAACACATCAAAATCAATGCTGGTTTCCAGGAAATCATTTAAAAACTGATAATCACCGATAAAATAGGTATTGTTCAGGCGGTTGATGTATTTCACACTGTCTACCGAGATCAAGAGCCGGGCCACCTCAATCCCCAGCGCCGGTGAAAAGGAGACCCAAATCAGGCTGTCCTTTTTTATCCTGACCTGTCCTTTGAATGATGTTTTTTTCTTGTCGATCACCAGGTCGATATTGATCTTGGCCGAGAACCAGGTGAACTGCAGTTCATTATCATTCAGCTTATCGAAAAGATATTCCGGCCCTTCCTCTTTTATGGGTTTTTTGATGATGCTCCTGCTCGTTTTACAGCCGGCATTGAAAAGCATGAGGCTGCCTGCAAAAAGCAAGAGTCCCAAAAAAGTTTTCCAACTACTCATAATATTGCCGTTCTTTTAGTTTTTTCTCCAGCAGTTCGGAATACCCGCCAAGATCTTTGGCTTTTTCCCAGCGCCCCACAGCCTCTTCCTTCCTGCCCAGTTTAAACAAAATATCCCCATAATGCTCCTGTATGGTGCCGTCGCTGGCGCCACCGTGTTCCAGGGCTTTCTTCATCACCGATTCCGCGGCCTGGTAGTCTCCCAGTTTAAACAACACCCAGGCATGGGTATCGAGATTTGCGGGATTGAGCGAATCAAGCCTGACCGCCTTTTCAGACATACTCCGGGCCTTCTCCAATTCAATGCCCCTGAGGGAGAGGTAATAAGCATAATTATTCAATACCAGTGCATTGTCCGGGTCAATTTCCAGGGCTTTGTCGTAGTATTCATAAGACTTTTCGTATTCCTTCAACTGGTTATTGGCATCACCCAGGTTGGCATAAAACTGTGCCAGTAAGGGAGGGTTCTCAATCACAAAAGTTTTACCCCGCTCAAGATGCTTTACAGCTTTTTCATAATTCTTGAGCTGAATATCGCTCACCCCGGCGAAAAAATACAGCAGGGGTTGCTGGGGGAATAGCTGGATGGCCCGGCTGGCCTCATTATTCATCGAGCGGTAGTCTTCGAGTTCGGCCTCAATGAACATGAGTTGTTCCCAAACCACATATTTGCCACTGTCGATGCTGATCACCGTGCGGAATGCCTCCCGGGCCTCCCCAAAAAGATCCTGCTGGTAAAGCAGGTCAGCATAGATGGAATAAGCTTTGGGATTATCCGGATGGGCTTCAATCAGCATTCTGGAAAGGCTCAGGGCCTGGTCTTTGTGCTCGGAATACAACTGGTTGACGGTATAATACGCTAGCAGGATCTGTACTTTGGTATCGATGTCCAGGCGGGGATTCTGAAATCCCAGCTTCAGTTCCTCGAAAGCCTTGTCCTGCTCTCCCTGCTTGCGGTAAAAATCCGAGAGGGAGATATGGATATAAGGATCCTCGGGATCCAGTTCGGAAATTTTGCGGTATGCCTGCAGCGCCTTCTCTTTCTGATCATTTTTCATATAGGCCTCTGCCAGGAGGGCGTAATAACGTGAATCGCCCGGATTGCTTTCGATCAGCTTCTCGATCTCCGCGATCGCCATTTCATTTTTTCCCATGCTCTGGTAGAGCTTCATTTTCTGCATCGACAATTGCTCATTCACGCCCATCCTCTCTTCAATATTATTGAAAAGATGGATGGCCTTTTCCTTTTCTCCGGCGAAAATGTACTTGCCCGCCAGTTCAAACTGGTATTCCAGATTCTCTGGCTTTTGCTCAAGCAGTTGTTCCCAGAGATCAAGATTTTCCTGGTATTTACCATTGTTTTCATAAATCTCTGCAAGCAATAATTTATACCACTCATTGTTGGGATCAAGTTGCACTGCTTTCCGGGCTTCGAATTCAGCTTCATCAAGCTGCGACTTTTGTTTGAGTAGTTTGGCCAGTTCATAATGAGCAGCAGGGTCATCCGGGTTCATCTCAATGGCCTTTTCAAAAAGGCTGATCGCCTGCTCTGTATTGCCCAGGGATTTTTGCATCACAGCGTCTGTGAAAACTCTTGAGTTATCTTCCCTGACAATTTTCTGATCCGTTTGCTTTACATCAGCTGGTGGTTTTTCTGATTGTATCTCACTACTTTTACAGGAGATGATCAAAGCAACAAAAGAGAACAGTAGTGTATAATTTAAAATTCTTTTCATAAAACAAGGTTTATTTGTTTCCTGTGTGGCCAAAACCGCCGCCACCCCGGTCCGTTTCACTAAGCGCATCCACCCGGATCCATTCTGCTTTTTCATGGGCCGATATGACCATCTGGGCGATGCGCTCACCATCATTGATGGTAAAGGTTTCATTCGAAAGGTTCACCATGATCACCTTTATCTCTCCCCGGTAGTCGGCATCAATGGTACCGGGTGTATTCAAAACGGTGATGCCCTTTTTGGCAGCCAGTCCGCTCCTGGGCCTCACCTGGGCTTCATAACCAGGCGGCAGTTCAATGTACAATCCCGTCGGGACAATGGCCCGCTCCAGGGGATTCAGTACTACAGCTTCATCCAGCGCTGCACGCAGATCAACACCCGCAGAAGCTTCTGTGGAATAAGCCGGTAAGGGGTGCTTGCTTTTGTTTACAATCTTAATCTTCATGTAAATGATTTTAAAGCTGCAAATTTAACAATATGTAAATAACTCTTGATCCCCTGAAATGTTGTAAAACAAAATGACAGAAAATAAGAGGGTTAAAATCATTAACAATAATATTATTAATTATTTGTTAATTTTGCACAGAAGGCTGACAAGAAGCGTTTGCTCCTTCCCCTGACTAATGGCACACGCTTACCATGAATTAAGTAAGATTGATATGATAGAGATTTATCTGGCGATTATTGTCTATGCGGGTTTGGTGATCTGGCTGACACTGGAGGGTTCCAAAAGGAAGATTGGATGGCTTAGAACATTGTTGATCAGTTTATTGCTCACGCCCATCACCGGCTTCATTTTTGTTTTCAATGCCGGCAAGAGTATTTCCTATTTCGAGTTACATTACAAATGCAAACGCTGCGGTTATGAATTTACGGAGCACTCCCATCACTGTCCGCTATGCGCAAAAGACGGGCACAAGATAGAACTTGAAGAAGTTCGCAAAGTAATGACCTAACCTTTTAAGTTTCTGGAATTATTCGGGCTAATCTTTCATCAGCGGCTTAATGTTTTTCCATTCCAATCGAATAACTGCAGCAATATACCCCAGCAGGAAAAGGGTATTTACTGTGTATTTGATAAGGTCTGACCCGAATGGGAGCCAGTCGCTGATTAAATACAAGGCAAACGCAAGGGCCAGGTAAACGAATACCCTGGGTAGCTGGTAAGGGACCTTGTAGAATTTCTGCATCAGCAGGTAGGATAGGATCAGCATGCTGCCATAGCAGGTAAAAGTAGCCCAGGCAGACCCTATATAACCGTATTGGGGTATCCAGATATAATTAAGCGTTACGGTAACTGCAGCCCCGAACAGGGCCATAAGGGCGCCGTACCTGGTATTGTTGGTAATTTTGAACCAGACCGAGAGATTGTAATACATGCCCATGAACATATAAGCGATCAGCAATATTGGAATGACTGAGGCATAGGCCCTGAAATCCTTTCCGATGATCAGCATCACCACATCAATATAGAGCATGATGACCAGGAAAATCACAGCAATGGCAATGCTGAAGAAATTCATCAGCTGGGCATAGGTCGCTTTTGCATCCTTTTCCCTGGCATATGAGAAAAAGAAAGGTTCCACGGCATAACGAAAAGCCTGTATGAAAAGGCTCATGAGGATGGCGATCTTGTAAGAGGCGGAATACAGACCGAGTTCCGCCTCCGCGATATCTTCGGGCAACAAATACCGCAGCATAATCCTTCCGAGAGTCTCATTCATTACCCCGGCCAGGCCGGCAAATAAAAGGGGCAGTGCATACATGATCATTTTTTTCCAAAGACCCGGGTCGAAACGCAACTGTATCGAAAAAAACTCAGGAAGGAGCAGCATGATGGTCACACTGCTTGCGATCAGGTTACTGATAAAAATGTAGGAAATGAGGCCCGTATCCGGGTTGAAAACATGCCTGACAAAATTATAGACCATGCCCTGCTCCATATTTTCCAGCACCCAGGGACAAAAAAGAATAAAAAAGAGGTTGAAAAAAATATTTATGCTGATGTTGAGCATTTTTATCAGGGCAAACCTTTTGGCCCTGTTTTGTATCCTCAGCCTGGCAAAAGGGACGGCCGTGAGCACATCCAGCGAAAGGATGATCCCGAGCCATATTACGTATTCCTCGTGATCGGGATACTTGATCATGCTGGCTATGTCGCCGGCAAAAAGCAATGCCGCCAGTAAAAAGATGCTTGTGCTGGCAATGATGGAGATCAGGCCGGTGCTGTAAACCCTGTTTTTGTCTTTTTCCAGTTCTGAGTACCGGAAGAAGGCAGTTTCCATCCCGTAAGTGAGAATGATAAAGAATACGGCCACAAAGGAATACATCAGGATGACCACCCCGTACTCCGCCTGGTCGAGGGTGCGGGTATAAAGGGGTACAAGTAAATAATTCAGGATGCGGCCCAGGATGCTGGGAATACCATAAATGGCAGTTTGTCCGGCTAGCTTTTTAAAGGGATTCAAGGATCTATTCCGTTTTCTCTATTTAGCTTTGGCAAAACTACAACAAAAGTGGTTCCGCGACCGGGTTCGGAGGAAAAATCGATCTCCCCCCCGGATTCGCCGATGATGCTTTTCACAATGGCCAGGCCAAGGCCCATACCTCCTGATTTGGTTGTGAAATTGGGCGAAAAGATCTTTTCAACAATTTCGGGTTCTATTCCCTTTCCATTGTCACGGATACTTAGCCTGTAATGGTGCAAAGTCTCCTCCAGTCGGATATCAATTCTTGGAACTTTGAGCCCCTCCACCGCCTGTATGGAATTTTCGATGAGGTTGTTGAAGGCCCGCATCAGTTGCTTCTCATCGGCATGTATAATACAGGGAGCTTCCACATCGCTCTTCATGCTGATCTCAATGCCAGTGTTTTTATACAATTCCAAGCCCCGGTTCAGGATATCACAAAGATCGATATTTTCCATCTTGCCAAGCGGCATTTTGGCAAAATCAGAAAATTCGGAGGCAATACTCGAGAGGCTGTCAATTTGTTCAATGATGGTATTGGAAATCTTTTTAAACTGGCTTTCCCAGGATTCATCTTTTTGTTCGATCATGCGTTTCAGATGCTGGATGCTCAGTTTCATCGGGGTAAGGGGATTTTTGATCTCGTGTGCCACCTGTTTGGCCATCTCCCGCCAGGCGGTTTCCCGCTCGGAACGGGCCAGCATTTCAGCACTTTTATCAAGCTCCCCGATCATGCGGTTGTATTCATCAACCAGTTGACCCAGTTCGTCTTTGCTGCTCCAGTTGATCTTGTCGTTTGTTTTTACCAGTTGCAGCTGCGACATTTTTGAACGGATCAGCAATAAAGGCTTGGTGATCTGCTGTGAAATGATGATGGTTACGATGATGGCGATCACAAAAATGATGAGATAAACATTGATGAAAGCTGTGAGAAAGGTTGATATTTCATCTTTCAGGGCATCCTGCTTGGCAAAGTACGGCAGATTCAAAACTGCAATCAGGTCCTTCTGTGCATTGCGGAAAGGCATATAAGCCGAGAGGTACTCATAATTACCGATCCTTTCACTGTGAATAAACAGCAATTTGTTACCCTCCAGGATCTTTCCCATGGCCACATTATCCATTCTTGTGCTGATGAGCCCTTCGTCAAATATTTGTGGTCGTGAGGAAGCTACCAGCTTACCCGAAAGGTCGTACAGGTTGATGTCGGTGAAAAATACCTGCGAAAACTTAATCAGGATCTCATTGATGTAAGGATACAGTTCCGGATCCAGCGCCTCAATATCGGCCAGCTTATGCTCCATTTCGATCAGGACCGAATGGGATTTCTCAGTCAGTACATCTTCTGTTTTGGCATTGTTAATACTGATGATATAGGAAATGGATAATATACCAATAAACAAGAAGGTGACAAATACAATGCTGATGATGGAAATCTGCAGTCTTTTCCTGAATGTTACGGTATTTTTGAAAACTTCACGGGGTTTGCGGGTAATGAGCAGAAAGACCAGGATATAAATGGAAAAGCTCAGGAGCAAATAGGCCAGCGGAGCAATGAAGTCAAAGAAGTTCAGGGCCTGCCTGCTAACCACCAGGTAGGCATCATCATCCAGTTTATAAAAACTATGATCGTAATTGTTTCGCTGGAGCTTGCCCGGAATGCTGTCGTTTACCGCGTAATTCCCCAAATAAATACTGTAATGGTAATTTCCGAATTTATAAACCAGCTCGCCCTCCCTGTATTTGGCCACGGAATGTTCTTTCAAAAAGGGATCCAGTTCACTCGCTTTATTGATCAGCAGTTCCGGATAACCCAGTCCTTCAGGGATAAACCTGGAGTAAAACTCAATGTATACGGCCAGTTGGATTTCAGGATAATCCATCCTCACCCTGGCGAGGTAATTTTTATCAATGGTGTTGTCATTCAGCACATACAGATCATTTACGCCTGTTGGCATCCCAACATCCTGTATAAAATTGGAGAAATACTGCTGGCAATTAATGATATAATCATCCGGTTCTACCATGAGTTCCTTGGTACTGTCGCAGGCAGTGATCAAAATATCATACTGTTGCCAGAAAGGATCATCGAAATGTTGCATGATCAATACAGACAGGCTGTCGTCATTTGCGGACTGCAAATAATCCTCCCGGACAAAATCCACGATCTTTTCATCCGATCCAATGCGCTCCTTCACGTCTTTAAAGAGGAATTCCAGCAAGGGATTTTCACGCATCAGTATCTTTTCCACAAGCATTTCCTGGTTTTTTATTTCCCGTTTACGATCATAATGATTGATAATAAAAGTGGTGATGAGGGCAAAAATGAGCAAATTGTAGATGATGAAACCTGCCGTAAAACCATCCCTGAATTTTGCAAAGTACATATAAAGACTGAGCAAATATATCGTTATAAAAATTTGATTTATAATTGGTTGGCTTTCTATCAGGGGGTAATTAATGAGTGACGCAAGTATTACAAGCAAGAGGCCGGCCAGGAAGTTACTGTGAAAAACCTCCTCATACATTTGCAGGAACCTGGCTGAAAACAGGAAGAAAATCATGAGCAGGGAAGCAATGCTGAACAGGCTAAGGATACCGGCAAAATCCAGGTCAAAAATATTATCGAGTTGCAATGGCACGGAGGAATCCAGTACCAGGCTTTCGATCTGAAAGATTACCGCATCATAAACGATTACACTGCCAATCAGCATGAGCAGAACCGTAATTACCCTGCTCCGTTTACTCCAGGATTCCGGCAGGCTGAATCCTTGTGACCGGACAATAAGCAGCACAATAACCAGTACCAGGATGATATTCACGAAGAAATCACCCAATGAAGGCATAAGAACAGATGAGGCATAAAAATGGGAAGAGAAAAGTGTGGTCTTATACAAAATGCCTGGTATTTGAAAATAATACAACACGGCCCGTATAATGATGATATCGATGGCAAAGGTTAAATTGAGCAGGAATTCATTCCGGAAAATGCTGAAAAACTGCCTGTACAGGCGATAGATAAATGCGATAAGGAAAAGGAAGCCAGCAAAATAGAGCAGGAAAAGCCAGACCTCATTGGCGGATGAAACAATGAGTTTGCTCTGGGAATTCCGGCTCAGTGAGAACAAATAATATCCAGAGGCATCAAGCAAATTGTAATCATTTTTGCTGAGTTCAATATCAAATGAAGAGGCGCAGGGATAATAGTTTGAAAAATCATTAATTAAAAACTCGTTCTGGTAGGGATAGTCAGACTTTATCAAAATAAAGGCATAAGCAAAAAAATCATGGTCCTGCACTTGAAGTACCTGGTAATAGCCATTGCTCAGTTCCACAAAGGGCATTATGTCAGGACCGCGGATCTCTTTAAAACCAATGGGAACCTTATTGCCTGTCCAGTAGTAAAGAGAATCATTTTTATAGATCAGAACTTCTGCATTCTGCTTACTTACCTCTTCCGAAATGCGGTTGATGAGAGGAGCTTCTTTGTTATCATTGCTGTGATATGCATGGATCAGGTTTTTGCTCAGCTTTCTGATTGCCTGTTCCCGTTGCAGGATGTCTTCTTGCAGCTCCACAACAACCTCATGCAGGTTTTGCCGCAGGATAAAGTTCGAAAAATAGACTGCGATCAGGAGCAGCACGACCGAAACCGTGATATAAGCCAGCCCTTTTTTCATAGGTATTCCATTGATTGGCTAAAATAGCAAAAACCGAACCAGAAAATCAAACTTTCTCCAGTACATAAAGCAAGCTGCTATATTGCCTGTTTTTTCTTGCGTGAATATTTGAACGCATTCCTTTAATAAATGCCGAAAAATAATCCAGGCGACCATGTTTATACTTTTCGCTGAGCAAAGCGATGAAGTAGGCATCAAAATGCATGGGCAGTACAGCTGTCAATTGAAATCCCTGCCGGGATAAAAGCCTCTCAACTGACTGTTTATTAAAGTGATACAGATGCCGGGGAACATCCAGTGCAGCCCAGTATTTCCCGTAATGCCGGGCATCCCATGAGTCGATATTGGGTAAAGCAAGAAATAATTTACCCTTTGTATGAAGATGCGCATGAAAAAATTCCAGGCTTTGATCCAGATCGGCGACATGCTCCAGCACATGCCATAAGGTGATCACATCGAACTGTTCCAGGTCAAGACCTGATTTATCCCCAAATACTTTGATATCATGTTTGGTGATGGCATGATCCCTGCTTTCCCGGTCAGCTTCAATGCCTCTTACTTCCCAATCCTTTGACTTGAAAAAAGCAAGCAGATCACCACTGGCAGATCCATAATCCAGAATCCTGCCCTTGTTCAGGCCGGCATAATCGCATACCGTTTTATATTTTTTTCGCAGGTTGCGGGTTTTTACTATCTGATAAAGATAATCTTTGAGGGAGTTTTTTTTGTTGGTGTGTGAAAGATATTCTTCGCTTTTGTAATATCGCCCCAGATCCCTTTCATTAGGAATTGGGTTGGTAAATATAAATCCGCAGCTTTTGCATTTAGATATGTGAAAATCCTCCTGGGTTAAAAAATAATCCAGGGTATGCAAATAGCTTTCAAAATCATCATTTTTGCAAAGCGGACATTCCTTGATTTCTTTCATTTTTTGTTTTGTTTCACGTGGAACAATGAAGATCATCGCCCGAGATAAACCGTCAGAACCGAAATATCGGCCGGTGATACACCGCTAATCCTGGATGCCTGTCCGATGGTTTTGGGACGGATCTTACTCAGTTTCTCCCTGGCTTCATACGACAAAGATTTCAGTTTTTGATAATCGAAACTATCGCTCAGTACCAGATTCTCCAGGGAGTTCATTTTGCCGGCCATATCCCTTTCCTTTTGTATATAGCCTTCATATTTCACCAGGATTTCAACTTCTTCCAGGCTTTCTGCTGCAGGTTTCGTTTTATCCAGAAAATTCCTTAACTCTGCAGAACCTTTGATCAGATCGTTGATTGAAATTTGAGGACGGAGCAGGATAGCATCCAGTTTAACTTTTTGTTTTAATGCTTTTGTACCGGCTTTATCCAGAACCGGGTTCATATCCTTCGGAATCACACTTTCTTTCTTAAGAAAATGTACGAGCTGGTCTATTTCCTTTCTCTTCTTTTCTACCCGTTTTATTCTGTCTTCGCCGGCAAGGCCGATTCGATAACTCCTTTCTGTCAATCGCATATCTGCATTGTCCTGCCGGAGTAAAATTCTGAACTCAGCCCTGGATGTAAACATCCTGTATGGCTCATCAACGCCTTTGGTGATCAGGTCATCGATCAAAACCCCAATATAAGCCTCGGATCGTTTCAAAATAAAAGCTTCCTTTTCTTTCAGCTTCAGGTGAGCATTGATCCCGGCCATCAGCCCCTGAGAGGCGGCCTCTTCATATCCGGTTGTCCCGTTTATTTGTCCTGCAAAGTAAAGACCCTCGATCAGTTTTGTTTCTAAAGTATATTTCAATTGTACCGGTGGAAAGTAGTCATATTCTATGGCGTAACCCGGGCGGAATATTTTCGCATGCTCAAATCCCGGAATTTTCCTCAGAGCTTTGTATTGGATCTCGTCTGGCAAAGAGGAAGAAAAACCATTAACATAATACTCGACCGTATCCCAGCCTTCCGGTTCAATGAACAACTGGTGTTTATCCTTATCTGCAAAACGGTCGATTTTATCCTCAATGGAGGGACAATACCTTGGTCCCACTCCTGCTATCCTCCCGTTGAACATGGGGGAATCCTGAAAGCCCATTCGCAGGGTATCATGTACGTTCAGGTTGGTATATGCCAGGTAGCAACTTCTTTGCTTGTTTGGTATGGGACTATCCGTGAATGAAAATCTACCGATTGTTTCATCTCCTTTTTGTTCCTCCAGTTGGCTGAAATCAATTGTTCTTCCATCCACCCGTAACGGGTGTACCCGTTTTCATGCGGTCGGATTCAAATCCCAGTTCATTAAGATCTTCAGTTATGCCAACAGAGGCCTTTTCTCCGATCCGGCCACCGCCGATCTTTTTGCGACCAATGTGGATCATGCCATTTAAAAAGGTGCCGTTTGTAAGGATCACTGACCGGGCTTTTATTTCATGGCCCATCCCGGTTTGCACGCCGGTCACTCTTTGGTTTTCAACCAGCAGTCCGATCACCATATCCTGCCAGAAATCCAATCCCCTGGTATTCTCCAGCATTTTCCTGTATTCCAAAGAAAACAGCATGCGGTCGTTTTGCGTACGCGGACTCCACATAGCCGGACCTTTACTCTTATTCAGCATGCGGAATTGAATCATCGACTTATCGGAAACAATGCCTGAATAACCGCCCAGGGCATCGATCTCGCGTACGATCTGTCCTTTTGCAATACCTCCCATTGCCGGATTGCAACTCATCTGGGCCATGTTCATCATATTCATGGTAATGAGCAGGACGGAAGAGCCCAGGTTTGCCGCAGCAGCCGCTGCCTCACAACCGGCATGGCCGGCCCCGACAACTATTATATCATATCTTTCTTCAAAAATCATTTTTACTTTGTTCCACGTGAAACATATTGATCCAGGTAATGGTCTTCCCTTGTATTCATTTGCTCTTTTTCTCTTTGCGACTGGTCATCATAACCCAGAAGGTGCAACAAGCCATGAAAAATGACCCTATTTCTTTCATTTTCAATGCTTTGGCTTAATTTCTCTGCGTTTTCCCTGATTCTATCCTCGCTGATATAGATCTCCCCATTATTTCATCGCCCTCTGAAAGATCAAAACTGATCACATCGGTAAAATAATCTCTTTGCAAGAATTGTTTATTGATCTGAAGCAGCTTTTCATCCGAGCAAAAAATATAATTCAGTTCTTTTAAACGCCGTCCTTCTGCACGGATCAATTCTTCCAGAAATTTTTTCAAATACAATTCATCAAGCGGAATCTTTTGAATTCCATCATAGAAAAAATGAATACTTCCCATATGCTCAATGATTTTTTTTCTGGTAAGCTTCCCGGGGTGAAAGATAATTCTTCAAAACCTCTCCCCTATCTTCTGCCCTTTTCCGAAGCGTATTACTGATGTCAAATTGAAGGGAAATTGTTTTTTGATCTTCGGATATGCTGAATTTGTCTGTGAGCCGATTGATCATGAATAAGCTTTTATTACCCAGCTCAGCACTTTCCTCCGTTGTTATTTCAGGTTCTGTCTGTTCTTTGCGTATCACATCCAGGCTCAGCATTTCTCCGTTTTTAAGTTGCACAGTTAAAGCATTGTTCCCATGTTCCTTCAGATAGTCGATCATCTCAAGCAGCGAGATCAGTATATTGCCAAAATAGTTATCCGATAATTTGTATTGATTGCAGATCTGCTCTACGAAACGCTCCACTTCCTGTAAATAATCATCCTTAATTTGAATTGCTACCATTGTGATTTTCCTTTGTTATCACACCCGAATTATAAAAATACTCATTCACTCGCTTCTGGTAAAAACGCTTCAGTTTCGGATTTACCTTTTTCAATAATTCTGCTTCTCCCGTTTTCATCCTGTTATACTCCAAAAAATTCTCCGGGTTACTTCTTTTAACATTTTTTGCTTCCTCGGATTCACGTTCCTTTTTCTTTTCCCTTTCCATCTCTGCCTTTTCCGATTTGAGGAGCCTTGTCAGAATGTCCTTCTGCCTTTGCATGGTTTCATTTGTCAGGATTTTGTTTACCAGTTCTTCTTCTGTCTTTTCCATTTCTTCCATCATCTCGGCCATGCCGCCGGCTTTCACACCCTGTTCTTCCAGTTGCTCCAAATATTCCTGCAGCCGTTCACGGATACTTGCCTGTTCGGCTGCCATGCGGGCAAATTGCTCGCTGAGTGAGCGCTTCCCTTTTTTGCCTTGCTCTCCTTTGCCTTCCATGCCCTGCTGCATTTGCTGCATGCTTTCGTTGAGCTTTTGCTGAAGTTGTTTCATGCTCTTCGCCGTTGATCCCTTGCCTCCCGGTTTGCTGCAGCTACCCTTGGAGGAGTTGGAATTCTGCTGGTTCATGCTGTTTTGCATTTGTTGCAGGGCTTCGGCCAAAAGTAATGCCAGGTTGTTTACTGCCGTCATGATGTACTGCTGATCTCTTGAAACCATGCTTGTACGGCGTTCCTTTAAATTTTCATTTACTTTCCTAAGGTTGTTGGTTATCTTCGACAATTCTTTTGTAACAAAGGGCTGGATGGCCATTTGTCGTTTCGCAAGGGCCCGAAGGGAGTCTTCCACCACACCCATATTGTCTTTGATATTGTTCTGTTCCTGCATAATCTCCACATATCCCGGATCACCCGGATGGATGTTGTTGATCCTGTGGATCAATTCTTCCTGGTCGTAAGAGGTTTCAATGAGGTTCTCCAGGATCTCCCGCACAGCATGCATATCTTCACCGGTGCTTTGCTGTACGCTACTGTTGAAAACCTCCATCATTTGTTCGGCCATTTTTTTCATTTTGGAGGAGGCATTCTCCTGGGATTCTGAAGCTTTTCCCATCTTGTTCTGTTGCATGTTCTCCATGCTGTTCTCCATATCCTGCTGTATCTCCTGTTCCAGTTCCTGGCTGTCGAATTCCTTGTTCTTGTTTTCCAGTTCCTCGTTTTTCTTTTTCAGTTCCTCTATATCTTTTTTAACCTCTTCAAATTCCTTTTTCAACTCTTCCTGCTCCTGCATGCTTTTATCCTTATCCGCTTTTTTATCAGCCGTTTGATCGCTCAGCTTTTTTTGCTCTTTGGCCATTTGCTCAAGTTTCTGTGTGATCTCGTTCAGCAGCTTTTCATAATCCAGTTGCTTAAATAATTCCAGGTTGCGGTCGAGGCTCTCCTCCATTTCCTCATTCGACATCTTAATGTTCTCCATCATTTCCATCACCTGGTCCTTATCCATTTTCTCCAGCATTTCCTGGAGTTTTCTCAGCATTTCTTTGGTTTCCTCATCAAGCAACTGTTCCATCAGTTCCTGTATCCTTTGTTGCTTTTCGAGAATTTCCTGGTTTTTCAGCAGGTCTTCCTCCTGCAAACGCTTGTTGGCCTTCCTGTTTTCATTCACCAGTTGCTGAACATCATTCTGGAGTTTGTTCTGTCTTTTCAACAGATCCTCCACCCTTTTCATATCCTGCCATTCCATCTTTTCCTTTTCCAGCATTTGCCGTGAAAGTTCATCAATCTCCTGGTTCAACATATTCAGTTCGATCAGTTTTTCCTCCACTCCTTGTTCAATCTTATCCTTTTCTTCCCTGATCTTTTCGGAAATTTCCTCCTTTGTAGGCATCCTGTACGAAAAAGTCCGTGAGCGTGAAGGCTTATATCCATTCACTGCATCATTGTCCCAGATCTCAAAATAATAGACCATTTCATCACCGGGTTTCAGGTCAATTTGGCTGAAATCACTTGAGTAATAAAATCGCTGTTCTTCGGTGAGCGGATCGATCAATTGGCTGAGGAGGATCTCCTTTTCGTCTTCCTCATTGATACTATAGTAGAACTTAAGGCTGCTGAAGCCATAATCATCCTTGATGACCCCTGTAAAAAATGTGCGGCCACGCATGCTGGAGTCCTGTTCCTCATTTACGATGATATCGGGATAGGCATCCTTCATCACATTGATGGCATAGAAAAGCGTATCCTCACGCTGTGAATATTTGTTTCTGGGCTGGAAAAAGTAACGGCTGTTATCGAATATCTTTTTGCGGTATTCAAAAACATTGGATTTCTCATTTTGCAAAATGCTGGATTCTCCATTCAGTGCAAACAAAAGTTCTTCAACCTGCTTTGTATAAAATTTCCATTTTACATCCGTACCTTCCGGGATGATGACCTCCCCGTTATTTTCAAGTAATTCATTTTCCTTCCTTGTGTATTCAGGATAACTCAACAATATGTCGAAACTGATCAATACCGGTTTCGGGTGAACTTTCAGCAGAAAATCTCCCGTCTTATAGTCCTCTGCCTGTATGGAAAAGTACACATCCCGGTTCAGGTTGCTGAATAGATAAGAAAAATGATCCGGACTTTCTTTCTGCAATCTCATCCTGTTTCCGCCACTACTCAGGTACAGTTTTTCGGGCAATACTTCCCCGCTGGTTTTCACTTTCAGTTCAAAATTATCCCCTTCAATCGCTGTTAGTGTATCGTTCATGATGCTGATCTCAAAAGGTGCCGGTTTTTCAAAGTGAACATTGTACTGTACGATCCTTTTAGAGGGTTCGGTAATCAGGTCAGGCGAAGCGATCAGGATAAACAAAAAGAGCAGGCTCAGGGGCAGAAGCAATCTCAGGTATTTCCGGTTCACCCCGAAACTGACCGCCTGCTGGAATGAAAAAGCCTTCATTTCCTTTGTCCGCTGTTCAATGCTGGCTTCGATCAATTGCAGGCTTCTTCCAGGTTGCTGCCCCAGATCCCGGAGCTGCAAAGTATTCAACAATTTATCCCGGATATCGGGGAAATGCTGCCCGATCATGCGGGCCGCAGCATTGTCATCGATTGTTTTGCCAAGGTTCAGAATCTTCATAATGGGACGGAACACATAAAATCCGAGCACAAGCATCCCTCCTATCAGCATACTGAAAAAGAAAATGGTTCTGATAAGGGTATCAAAATAACCATAATACTCCAGCACAGCAGGAAGCAGGAAAAGCAAAATCAAAATGCTCAGTGACAGGATGGAACCCCGGATCAGCATATTGGTGTAATACTTCCTGCGAAATTTCCTAAGTTTATGCTTTATGTTTTCAAAACTGCTCATGTATAAGCTCCGTATTGCGTTTGAGTGTAAACGGGCTGCCAGGGCCTTTATTTTGAGGTAGGATGAAAAGCGTGTTCCGTGCTTTCCGGAATCCATGTACTTAGCCCGGATAATTCATAAGTTAATCTCCTGCCTTCAGAATTGCTGATACTGTAACTGCCTGTTCAAACACTGAGATGCAAAATTAATAAGTATTTGGATGTAAAGTCATTCTGCCGGGAAACTTTAACATTCCTTTATCGTTTGCAAGCCTCATCCCTTTCAGATTTCTTATCTTTGCAGGCTCAAAAGCAAGCGTATTTATGGAAAACAGAGAAGTGAGGGTAAGATTTGCACCCAGTCCGACCGGCCCGTTGCACATTGGGGGCGTAAGGACTGCATTGTTCAATTATTTATTTACCAGGAAACACGGTGGAAAGTTCCTGCTGAGGATAGAGGATACGGATCAGAACCGCTATGTGCCGGGAGCGGAAAAATACATTGTAGACTCACTGGCCTGGTGCAACATAAATGTTGACGAAGGAGTGGGATTGGGGGGACCCTATGCTCCTTACCGTCAATCTGAAAGGAAAGATATTTACCGTGAATATGCAGAACAACTGCTTAGCAAAGGCCACGCCTATTATGCTTTTGACACAACGGAAGAACTGGAAGCTATGCGCCAGCGGCTGCAGGAAGCAAAGGCTGATAGCCAGCAATACAATGTGGCTTCCCGCGGTGAAATGAAGAATTCCCTGACCCTGCCTGAAAAGGAAGTTAAAAAAAGACTGGATGCCGGTGAAGCATTTGTGATCCGTTTAAAACTGCCAGAAAACGAAAGGGTGGAATTCGATGATATCGTACTCGGGCATATCTCTTTTCATTCATCCCAGCTTGACGACAAGATCCTTTTCAAATCGGATGGCATGCCCACATACCATCTGGCCAATGTGGTGGATGATCATTTGATGAAGATCAGCCATGTGATCCGTGGCTCGGAATGGGTAAATTCCACGCCCGCACATATACTCTTATACCGTTACCTGGGCTGGGAAGATGAGATCCCGGAATTTGCCCACATGCCTCTCATCCTGAAACCCAGCGGAAAAGGTAAACTGAGCAAAAGGGATGGCGACAAAGAAGGTTTCCCGGTCTTCCCCCTGGAATGGAAAAATCCTGAAACAGGGGAGGTGTCGGGCGGATATAAAGAATCGGGTTATTTCTCCGAAGCTTTTGTGAACATCCTGGCATTGCTGGGATGGAATCCCGGCGATGACAAAGAGATCATGAGTATGGAAGAGATGACCGAGCTCTTTTCCCTCGGCAAGATCGGGAAGTCAGGTTCCCGCTTCGATCCGGAAAAAGCACGCTGGTTTAACCATCAGTATCTGCAGAAGAAAAGTGATGAAGAACTTGCCGGACTGTTCCTGCCCATGCTCGAAGAGAAAGGCATCAGCGAAGAAAAAGCATTTGTTGAGGAAGTGATTGGCATGGTCAAGGAGCGGGTGAATTTTGTTTCAGAATTATGGGATCAGTCCCATTTCTTTTTCCAGGCTCCCGACGAATATGATGAAAAGGTGGTGAAAAAAAGATGGAAAGAAGATACGCCCGGCATGATGGAAGACATTAAAAGCAGGCTGGAACAGCTTGACGATTTCCGGGAAGAGGAAATTGAAAAAAGCGTTAAATCCTATATTGAAGAAAAAGAGTTTGGATTTGGCAAGGTGTTGAATGCCCTGCGCTTGTGCATGGTAGGGTCGGGCATGGGACCCAGTTTGTTTAAGATCATCGAAATGATCGGAAAGGCAGAAAGTATGCAACGCATCGAAAAAGCCATCCGGGAAATTAATAAGTAAGGATCATGTCACAGATATCTGTTGAAGGAATGGAGTTTTATGCCTATCATGGCTGCATCCGGGAGGAGGCCATCATCGGGACCAAGTTCATGGTGGACATATACATTGAAACCAACACGGAGGAAGCCGAGAAGACCGACGACCTCAGCTCAACCCTGAATTACCAGGAAGTTTACCTGATGGTAAAAGAGCAAATGGCGATCCGTTCCAATCTGCTGGAGCATGTGGGCAGAAGGATCCTCAACAAACTGAAGGAGAAATATCCATATGTAAAAGATGCCAGCCTGAAGATCTCCAAGATGAATCCTCCGGTAGGAGGGAGGGTTGAGCGGGTCGCCCTGAAAATGCATCTATGATATGAATGAAGGCAAACACATAAAAAATTGCGCTAAATGCGGCAGCTCCTTTGAGTGCCTGCACAACAAGGAATGCTGGTGCATGGCTTATCAGATCTCAGAGCAGAACCTTAAATTGCTCAGGGAAACTTATGATAATTGTCTTTGCCCGGAATGTTTGCGTGCTTACGCAGAAAACTCGGTAAAATAATAAGAGATCCCTCGACAAGCTCGGGATCCCTGCCTGCTGCAGGCAGGAGTTCGACTAAATTTTTTCAGTTCGCTAAAACTCCTGAAAAAATAGTCTCTCTGATTGAAAGAATATTCGTAATTTTGCCTTCCTTTTACAAAAAAGGTCTCGTGGCCGAGTGGCTTAGGCACCGGTCTGCAAAACCGGTTACGGCGGTTCGAATCCGCCCGCGACCTCGATTAACTAATTAAAAATCAGTTCTTTCTGGAGATCAGGGGGTTCTGATTTTTGTTTTTTGAGAAATTACACAAATCAGATCAATTTGTTTACCAAACTATTTAGCATTACTGAATGATTAGCTTCTGCGCATATCCTCGATTTCCAATAGATATATTCACAAAATAAAAGCCAGAATGCAATTTTGAAATATCAACAACTTTTTGACTACTATGTGGGTAAAAAGAGTTCGATAGAATAAGTCTGCCTGTAATCGAAAATATTTTCAAGATTATTATATCATGAAGATTTTCAGGCAATGTTATCTTTATTTGATCTGTGGCAGGATTTGGAAAAAGTTGTATTGCATTCTCTATATTATTTAATTCTTCATTTACAAAGGGATCGATCAATATGTTCCTGGAAGAATCTGACTCGCATTCTTCATACACACCTGTTACATAGTACCAATAAATTTCATTGTTTGGAATTGTATCCCTATACTCGGTTTCGCCAATCAATGTATCATTTAATTTTTCAAACTCTCCACTCAGTATTTTCCTGTAAACATTATATTTTACAGGAGATGTGTACCATGATCCGGGAGCACAAAAGGCACGATGCGAACCAACGTATTGATATCCCATCTCTCCGAGTTCTGTCCAGTCTCCAACACTACCCCAAAATAAGGTTTCATTATAAAAACTATCATCAACTCCAACATAAGGTCCGCCTGCATAAGTATTAATTGTTGCCACCATAAAATTCCCTGAATCAAAAACAATTGGATCAATTGGACGGAGCAGGTATTCATCAGGTTGTGCATTATGAATATAATACGGACCAGAAATAATTTCCGAGCCTTCACCGTTTAACAACATTAATTCTTCCTGTTGACTGCTATTTCCATAACCATCATTATAATAACCTATTTGATAAACCGTAAAAGGATAACCCATACCCGAAAAATCATTTTCAATGTCAAATAGTTGAGCCGAACCATAACCTCCGTCGGGTGATGCAAGAGCATTATTAATATCCCAATCATTATACTTAACCCAATATCCCCAACCAGGTGATTCGTTGATTACCCAGTCCAGGTGAATTATTTTCAATCCATTGGTATCATGCACATCTTTAATTAAATATACCGGAACCGGACCACAAACCTGGTCTTTCACATTATCAATATACCATGCACCTATGTTTTCTGTAGATTCACCGGTTGCAATAATCTCGATTTGTCCAATGTATACACAATCAGAGTAATAATATTCCAGGGTAAACCAGTCTGATCCAATATTATTAATAATTGTATCTGACGAATAAAGTATGCCCAACTCTTTATCATATAGATTGATAATCAACTTCTCAGTGCTGCTGTTATTTGATCCCTCAAGTTTAATGTCAATATGTGATTTGCTTGCATACCTTATGCCACCGATACCCCATCCATAGTAATCCTTCGAAAGCAAAGTGCATTCATAGTCATTTAATACAGAATCGGAAGTAAATTTTGCACAGGGTGAGGGATTACCTGCCAGGGTATCGATCTGCCAGTAGTCATATTCTCTGGTCCAATTTTGATAGGAAAAGGAAGCGGAATCCCAGGTTTCTTCAAAAAAGATGTACTCCAAAATTTCTTGCTCAGTAGTCTGTTGTCCAAAAATTGTAAAGGGAGAAATGATGTTGACTAAACAAAGAATTATTAGGAGATTTTTGCTCATTCTTTTTATCATTGCTGACAACATATTCGAGTCGACAATATACAAAATATTCGTGTGTTCTATTTTCTAGGTAAATAATTCAAAATAAGAATAGCTTTCAAAAACATTATCCAAAGTTGTACATTTGAACACAATTATCAATGAACATCACCCGATGAAAAGCCGCATCCTCGGAATAGTGCTATTATTGATCGTCCAGCTTTCCTTTTCACAGGAAGAAAAGTTCTTTTATAACAACCAGTTTAAAATATCACCCCTCAAATTATTTGACCCGGTAAACCCGGGGTATGAGTTCAGCATTGAAACTTTCTTCAGCAAGAATAACGCAATTGAGGTTTCATTTGCTCAACTAACAGATGTATTCGGTCTTTCTGATTTTGAAAAAATCAGGGGTTTGCGGGTGGGACTTTCTTACAAACGTGCATTCAGCCAGAGCAAAAAACTGGACTTTTATTATGGTGCCGAGATCATGGCCTGTTCAACCAGGTTCTGGTATACGACGAGATTTGGCGTAGAGTCTCCCTGGGAAAACCCCTTGCCTACCTGGTAAATTACGAGGACCGGATCATGATCATCAAAAGTACCGAAGCTTTCAATATCAATGTTGGGATGCATGTTTACCTCAATCATTTTGTGTTTGATCTCAGCGCAGGTGTTGGTTTAAAACACAAAAATACCAGGCATTTTGAAAGAGAAAATAGCTTTGATAAGATAAAAAAACCAAAAGTACCCAACGCATATTACCTTGCAGAGAAAGAAGGCAATTATTTTGCTTTAAATCTTCCTTTGTCTCTTAAGATCGGGTACTGGTTCTAATTACGGATCGCAATTGCATCACAGTTTCAAACAACGCATCAAATCCGCAAGTTGCTCAGGATATTGTGGTGTTTTGCTGATTTTTCCTTTCCGGGTATTCAGTACGATCTTTGCCAGCAGATTAGTCTTTGATGAAAGAAAAGCTGCTTCCTTCAGATCAAGATAATAAGTAGCTCTGGCCCGGTATACCAGATTGTCGAATTTTTGTAAACCCACCGAGGAGGCGTCTTTGTCGGCTTTCAGTATGATCTTTGTTCCATCCTGCAACTGCAGTTCCAGAATATCTCCCTGTTCAATATCAAATTTTTCTCCCAGGTCGATGATCAGGTTCATCCTTACCTGCATGTTATCTTTATCCAGAGCTACGGCGATGGAATGGTAATAATCTTCCCATAGCAGGGTGGGGAAGGTCTCAATGGAAAAGCCCTCTCCTGTGGTTTCCTTACCAAAACGGATGTATTCACATTTTTCATTGATGCCGTAAAAAACTTTGAGGGCATTCATTTTTTTGGTGGCCGAAAAAGGTTGCTGGCCTTTCAACTGCAGTTCATTGCCATAGCGTTCTTTCCTTTCCTCGATCAACTGTACGAGGGAGTCCAGTAACACTTGCTTATTTTCTTGCGGGCCCAGTTGAAAAAGCCTGTATTCGAGCAGGGCCTCACCCAGGAAATAGATTCCGCTACCGATGTCTTTGTCACAGATCCTGAAACCATTCTGCCAGTATTTATAGGAAATATCAAAATTGCCCTCTTCGAACATACGGTCGGAAAAATTCAGAGAGCGGATACAATCTTTGGCCAGGCCGGGATTCAGGCTGTCGATCTGGGCCTGCATTCCGGTAACCCCCAGCATGATCATTAAAATGATAAGATATCTTTTACGCATAATCAGTTTCTTTATCACAAAACTACCAGATTCCAATGATATTATAAAGTTTCTGATAATTTCTTGTGAATTTGCGGGCAGGTCTGTCATAAATAAAAGATCAAAATAAGACAAATACAGGACTTGCACAAACCCGGTAAAAAACTTGCACATTTATTTTCTTTCATTAAGGCTTTCCTGAAACCACTCAGAGGCTAATTTTCATTCCGCCGTCTTTCTCACCAATACCCTGGCCGGAGCCCCGTCACTGTCTTTGATCTTTACTGGTAAACAAATAAGCTCGTAGTTCCCCTCTTCCACCTCTTGCAGGTTCAATCCTTCGATGATCCAGATCCCGGCCTCCAGCAGAGCCCGGTGCACTGCAGTTTCATTCTTTTTAATGCCACTGACCGAGAGATAATCGATCCCGCATAACTGAATCTTTTTTCGGGCCAGATATTCGGCAGCATCTGTTTCCAGGTGGACAAAATCATACATAAAAGGCTGGGTGGCCCAGTCCTTTTCAGAGTTGCGGGTTCTGAACAGGATCTTATCTCCCTGCCTGAGATCATGTTTTTCCAATTCAGGAATCTTGATGGATTCCCGATCCCGGATCTGTATGATCCTGGCTGGTCCTGTCATAGCTTTAATCGGCATTTGATCCAGACTCAATCCGTTTTTGACAAAATGCCTGGGGGCATCCATGTGGGTGCCTGTGTGGGCGCTAATGTTGAGCCGGCTGAGGTTGACCTCATGACCCAGCTGCATGTCGTTAATCATTTTTATTTCAACGGGAGGATCCCCCGGCCAAACCACCAGTCCCTCCTGTATACTTACAGAAATATCAATCCAGTTCATGGTGCAAAAATAAATTTAATTACTGATAAGCATTGAAATCAACTTGTGCTCAATCAAAAATCATCCTTTCACATTATTGATTGAGGTTATTAAGGTAATGAACTACCCCGAGGCAAGCCTGCGGGGTATCATTATAAAACATTCATTTGATTCGCCCCAAGGGGCGGGGAATATTACCCACGAGATCCCTCGACAAGCTCGGGATCAGTTCGACTTTGCTTTTTCAGTTCGCTATCGCTCCTAAAAAATCAGTCTCACTGATTTAAGGAAATAACCCGACCACTTAATCTACGGAACATTAATCAACAGTGAGCTGCACCTGGTATTCGTCGGCAGCCGACCCACTCTGGTTGGCTTTGTAAATCTTAATTTGGTTTGAACAATAAAATTAGCATCCGGGAGCCATATTGTCAAGAAATAATTTCAAGGCTTTACTGGCCCGCATGTATTAAAAGTAAAAGGCATGGAATTGAAATTCCCCTTTTGTGTTGTATTCCAGGGCGGGGAAAGGGATCTTGATAAAACCGATCACCTTGAAAAGGTTCTTCAGGAATTCCGAACGGGTTTTGATCCGGGTGAGATCGGCATCCAGGGAAAAGTAAAATTGCCGGTTCCGTTCAAAAACCGGAAACTCCCTGCCATCATATACCGTTTCATTCTCCACGGCTCCCGTGAGTCCGTCCACCCCGTATCCAACAGCCAGGTTCAGCCAGTCGGGCAAGAAACTGCTCTCTTTCCAGAAGGATTTTAGGTTTGCAGAAAGCCAATAGGTCTGGCCGTTATAATCTTTGATCATCTGCTGGAAAAAATTCTTACCATAAAGGTCCGGCCTGTAATCGGCATATTTTGTTTGATGGAAGGAATATTTGAGGGTAAAGCGCTGCTCTTTCCATAAGAGCTGTTGCCCGATGAAAAGGCCGGAGCCCGCAAAATTCGCTATCAGGTCACCGGCAGAAGCTCCCCATTCTTTGGAGAAATCCATCCAGGGTTTCGATGGTGAGCAGGTAAACGAATCCCAGGGTCCCACCAAACCAAACAGATCTTTTTTCATCCACATTGCACCATTTCAGGGCCTCATAGCCGATTTTCCCAACATAATAAGAAGTCACCCCATGGCCCACCTTATCCATTTGCAGCCAGTTGTTGTTGTCGTTATCCCAGTGAAAACTGCTCTGCGGATAATCCTTGTACCAGAGTTGATAGAGTCCGATCATGGAGGCAGCAAAAAGCGTTGATTCTGTGATTATGACAGCCCTGAGCCTTTTCCTATTTATTTCCGGAGATGTTTCCGGATCCGCCTCCTGTTCCTGTAATCCTAGCACATTTGTCGTGTTCTGATAAAAGGGATTGCTGTTTCCCGTCTTCAGGCTGAGTTGAGCAAAAGCAAACGGAGGCATGGCAATACATGCCAGCAGAAAGAGGATAAAAATACGCTTTGCCCGATGTACTTTCATTGATAAAGAATCTTCAATACTTCCCGGATTAAGGGCTGTTTTCGCTAAGCGAAATTAAGGTATTTTCTTCAGCTTTGCAGTGAGTACGCCCTTTTGTTTCTTTTCATTTCTAGCCTTTACATTTGCCCTCACATTGCTGTAGATCCGGTTGTTCTTTACACTTTCCAGGTGATGTTCTTCCAGTACTTCAAAATCCGGGAAATACCGGCTGATAAAATCCCAGCGAATCACCTGGGGTTCGGTAATCCAGGGCCGAGCATGCACATCCACGATGAGGAGCAAGGTGCCTCCGGGTTTAAGCACCCGGCTTATTTCAGAACAGACCTGTTCCAGCCTGATGACATGATCGATGGAATTAAAGGAGGAGACCAGGTCGAAATAATCATCCCCGAAAGGAAGATCCTCGGCATTGGCTTTTACATATTTCATTTTATGCTGATCAGCCCCCAGCTCAAGATATCGGTCTGCCAGCGGATCCACCCCGATCCTTTCTTTTGCCATATCCGCCCACTCCAGGCTGCCTCTGGGCCCGCAACCGATATCGAGGATGTTTTTGCCTTCATAGAATGATCGCTGAATGGAAAAATAATCCGTGTAGAAAAATTCGTAATGTGAATGCTCTAACTTACCTTCCCTGTTTTTTTTGATCTTCCAGAAGAGGAGTTCAAAAAATAACTTGATCCTTGTCATCATAAAACCTTAGTTCGTCAACCACTCTGTGATGCCGGCAAATATAAAACAAAAAGCCCCTGGTCTCTTTCAAAGTCAAGGGCTCTTCTTGCTTTGGTGTTGCCTCCCTCGGCAGGCTCGGGATAAACTCCCAGGTCTTCCCGATATCGATTCACTCATCGGGATAAACTTCTCCCCCAGTCACAAAAGCAGGGAAAGAAAAACCCCTGCCTTCATTCAAAAACAGGGGGTTCTAACTTTTTAAATGTTGCCCGACTAGGGGTCGAACCTAGACTCTTCTGATCCAGAGTCAGACGTGTTGCCAATTACACCATCGGGCAATATTTTCCGCCCTTTGGCGGATGCGCGTGCAAAGATAAAAAGTTTTTTAATTTTATTCAAAGTCAGTGAGACTAATTTTTCAGGAACGCCAGTGAACTGAAAAATTTTAGTCGAACTGATCCCGGGCATCCGCGAGCGCAGACCGCATGTCGCATTAGTTATAGCGGTGGCACAAGCTGCTCTGCGGAGACGCTGCCGAGGGATCTCCATGCCAGGAGGAAAATACAATCAGGAACGCCAGTGAATTGAAAACCTACTTATTCATTTTTGCCCAGCTGTCGCGCAGGGGAACAGTCCTGTTGATGACCAGTTTGCCGATTTCGGTATCCTTATCAACACAAAAATATCCGGTTCTTTCAAACTGGAATTTGTCACCAGCTCTGGCCTCCTTCACAAAAGGTTCAATCTTGCCCTTTACGTTCTGAAGCGATTCGGGATTGATATTTGAGGTAAAATCCTTCCCTTCTTCTGTCTCGTTGGGATCCTCGTTAAGGAATAGCCTGTCGTACAACCTAAGTCCGGCTTCCACCGCATGTTCAGCCGAAACCCAATGGATCGTACCTTTTACCTTGCGTTGAGGCTGGCCGGTACCGCTTTTGGTTTCAGGATCATAAGTGCAATGGATGGTGGTGATGTTCCCATCCGCATCTTTCTCCACCGAAACACATTTGATGATGTAGGCATAACGCAACCTCACCTCACGATCCGGGGCCAGCCGGAAAAACTTACGCGGCGGTTCTTCCATGAAGTCATTACGCTCAATATACAATTCTTTTGAGAAGGGGACCTTCCTTGTTCCCATGCTTTCATCCTCCGGGTTATTAACGGCCTCCAGTTCTTCTACCTGTCCTTCGGGATAATTGTCGATGACCAGTTTCACCGGGTCCAGCACCGCCATCAGCCGCTGTGCTTTTTTATTCAGGTCTTCACGGATACTGTGTTCGAGTAATGCCACATCGATTACATTGTCCCTTTTGGCCACCCCTACCTTATCGGCAAAATAGCGGATGGATTCCGGAGTATAGCCTCTTCTCCTCAAGCCGGAGATGGTGGGCATGCGGGGGTCATCCCAGCTGCTGACATGTTTCTCCTGTACCAGCTGTAAAAGCTTTCTTTTGCTCATGATGGTATAACTCAGGTTCAAACGGGCAAACTCGTATTGGTGCGGGCGGTATTCGGTATCGACGATCTGTTCAAGCAACCAGTCGTAAAGCGGGCGGTGGATATCGAATTCCAGGGTACAGATGGAATGGGTAATGCCTTCGATATAATCGGATTGGCCGTGGGCATAATCATACATGGGGTAAATGCACCACTTGTCACCCGTGCGGTGATGATTTGCATGTTTGATGCGATACAGGGCCGGATCCCTCAGCAACATATTGGGGGAGGCCATGTGGATCTTTGCACGCAATACTTTGGAGCCATCCGGGAACTCCCCGTTTTTCATTTTTTGAAAAGACCGAGGTTTTCTTCCACAGAACGGTCACGGTAAGGACTGGATTTGCCGGGACTATTCACCGTACCCCGGTAATTCTTTGCAAAATCCTCCTGGTCAAGGTCATCTACATAAGCCTTGCCATCTTGGATCAGTTTGATGGCCCATTCATACAGCTGATCAAAATAATCGCTGGCATAATACTCACGGTCTTCCCAATCGAAACCCAGCCAACGCACATCTTCCTTGATGGAATCAACATATTCCACATCTTCCTTAACCGGGTTGGTATCATCAAACCTCAAATTGGTAAGCCCATTGTACTTTTCGGCCAGGCCGAAATTCAGGCAGATTGATTTGGCATGGCCGATGTGCAGGTAGCCATTGGGCTCCGGGGGGAAACGGGTATGCACCCGTTTTTCATTCTTGCCTTCGGCCAGGTCCTTTTCAATGATCTGCTCAATGAAATTCAAAGATTTTTTCTTTTCTGTATTCTCGGGAGAGTTCGTCGCCATAAATGCAATTTTTAAGCTGCAAAGGTAATATTATTCAAGGAATTGGAGAAAATATAAAAGGCCTGTGGTCGGGTTTGACAAAAATGCAAATAAACCTCTTCAAAATAATTTGAAGACAAGTTGAAATTTAGAAAACATCCAATCGGGATTGATTGAAAGCCCGCTGAAAGCGGGCTGAATGACGAACCGGGAAATCATTGCCAACACCCGGATGAATCCGGGTGCTATTCTCATAATGTGGTTAATTGATCATGGTTTCGCAATACGGTTCATTCAAAAACCAGGATATACCGGGCAATCCTGAAACGGATAAATCAATGAACTGACCTGATGATAGAACCGAAAAAATGAGATTAGCACCCCGATTCATTGAGGTGTATAAATGGGCAGGCGTTACAGGATTAAGCCCGCTGAAAAGGCCTGTTCATAAAAATATTTGTTCTTAATCTATCACCCTGATAATTCAGGGTGCTATTCTCATAATGTGGTTAATTGATCATGGTTTCGCAATACGGTCCATCCAAAAACCAGGATACACCGGCCAATCCTGAAACGGATAAATCAATGAACTGACCTGATGATAGAACCGAAAAAATGAGATTAGCATCCCGATTCATTGAGGTGTGTAAATGGGCAGGCGTTACAGGATTAAGCCCACTGAAGCGGGCTGTTCATAAAAATATTTGTTCTTAATCTATCACCCTGATAATTCAGGGTGCTATTCTCATAATGTGGTTAATTGATCATGGTTTCGCAATACGGATCATCCAAAAACTAGGATACACCGGGCAATCTTGAAACGGATAAATCAATGAACTGACCTGATGATAGAACCGAAAAAATGAGATTAGCACCCGATTCATTGAGGTGTGTAAATGGGCAGGCGTTACAGGATTAAGCCCGCTGAAGAGGGCTGTTCATAAAAATATTTGTTCTTAATCTATCACCCTGATAATTCAGGGTGCTATTCTCATAATGTGGTTAATTGATCATGGTTTCGCAATACGGTTCATCCAAAAACCAGGATACACCGGCCAATCCTGAAACGGATAAATCAATGAACTGACCTGATGATAGAACTGAAAAATGAGATTAGCACCCCGATTCATCGGGGTGTCCGTAATTCCAGAGGCGATCTCCCTCCAGCCCGCTTCCAGCGGGCTTTAATCAATAAAATAAAATTCTTTATCTTTATGATCATTAAACAAAACCTGCCTCAAGCAGGCCCCAAAAATGAAAACAAAATGATCCACACACATTCAAGGATCTGGATACATCTTATCTGGACCGTAAAGAAAAGACAAAGAATCCTGACAAAAGACATTGGTAAAGAACTTTTCTCCTTCCTGATTCAGAAGGCTTCTGAAAACAAGATCAGATTTGAAAAACTGAACATTCAGCCCGAACATGTGCACGGACTGATTGATCTTCCAACCAACAAAACCATGTCTGATTTCATGCATTTGATCAAAGGGAGTTCTTCACGTATGCTGAATAAGCATTTCTTCAATTCAAAATTCTCCTGGCAAAGGGGTTATGGAGCCTATTCGGTGAGTGCCTCAAAATTAGATATCATATCCAATTACATTTTAAATCAGGAGCAACACCACAGGCTAAATTCATTTGAAGAAGAATATCAAATATGGAAAAAGGAATATGGTTTTTTTGATGATTGATTGAAAGCCCGCTGGAAGCGGGCTGAATGACGAACCGGGAAATCATTGCCAACACCCGGATGAATCCGGGTGCTATTCTCATAATGTGGTTAATTGATAATCGTTTCGCAATACGATCCATCCAAAAACTAGGATACACCGGGCAATCCTGAAACGGATAAATCAATGAACTGACCTGATGATAGAACCGAAAAAATGAGATTAGCACCCGATTCATTGAGGTGTATAAATGGGCAGGCGTTACAGGATTAAGCCCGCTGAAGAGGGCTGTTCATAAAAATATTTGTTCTTAATCTATCACCCTGATAATTCAGGGTGCTATTCTCATAATGTGGTTAATTGATCATGGTTTCGCAATACGGATCATCCAAAAACAAATATACACCGGGCAATCTTGAAACGGATAAATCAATGAACTGACCTGATGATAGAACCGAAAAAATGAGATTAGCACCCCGATTCATCGGGGTGTAGGTAATTCCAGAGGCGATCTCCCTCCAGCCCGCTTCCAGCAGGCTTTAATAATCAAAAAAGCCTGGCATCAACCAGGCTTCAATATTTTATTTCTATATTAACTATTGGATATGCCCACTCAGGAATTTCTCCATGGCCCGGTAAAAATCGAAACGATTTTCTTCGTTGCGGAACCCGTGGCCTTCGTTATCCTTCACCAGATATTCAACCTCAATATTCCTATTTCTCAGAGCCTCCACAATCTGGTCGGATTCTGCAATGTTCACCCTGGGATCGTTCGCACCCTGTGCAACAAATAAAGGCGTCATAATCTTATCAGCATTCAGGGCAGGGGAGGTGGCAGCAAACTGCACGCTGTCCTGCTCAGGATTTCCCACCATTTCATACATCATATCCAGCAGGGGTTTCCAGTAAGGAGGAATGGTCTGCATAAACGTAAAGAGGTTGGAAACACCCACATAATCCACCGCAGCGGCATACAGGGTCGGGTTTACGACAATTCCCTGCAAGGTAGCATATCCTCCATAGCTTCCACCATAAATGGCAATTTTATCGGGATCGGCTATGCCTTCCCGGATCAGCCAGTAGGTACCATCTGTAACATCGTTCTGCATGCTGAGTCCCCATTCTTTGAAGGAGGCTTCCCAGAATTTTTTACCATAGCCGGTTGAACCACGGAAGTTCGGCTGGAAAACAGCATAGCCCCGGTTGGCCAAAAATTGCACCTCGGGATTAAATCCCCAGCTATCCCTTGCCCAGGGACCGCCATGTACATTCACCACCACCGGCAGGTTTTTGGCTTCCACACCTTTGGGCAAGGTCAGGTAACCATGGATCTTCAAACCATCCCTTGCCTCATAAACGACCGGTTTCATTTCGGCAAGTTCCTCTTCCTTCATCCAGGGAGCCACCTCATGTATTTTTGTAAGCTCATCCTTTTTCCTTATGTAGAGGTAATAGGTTCCAAGTGAGCGATCGCTTGAAGTCCGGATGATAAAGGTTTCCTCTGCATCATCATAAGCAGAAATGCCAATTTCCGTCTCACCCAGTTTGCTTTCCAGGTTTTCCAGCAAGCTTTTAAAATCATCGCTGAAGTAATGCCTCATTCCTTTCCAGGAGGTATAATAAGCAGCCCATAATTCTTTGTTCTTCCTTGAATACGACATACGGCTTACATCATAATCCGGGTTTTCGTAGAGTACTTCAACTTCTTCTCCGGTTTTGGGGTCGAATATAACTGCCGCGGCTTTGTCGCGACCCAGGTTGGAAATCGCATACATCATCTTGTTATCGAAGGTAAAGAACATGGGGCTCATGGTTTCCTTGAAACTGGTGGTAAGTTTGGGCTGGAATTCTTCTTGCTCCGTATCCCGGTAAAGCAATTGTGCATTCACACCATCAACAATAGCAATGGCAGCACGCAGTATTCCATCGTGGTCGGTAATCCATCCCTGGATATTGCCCGGATTTTCGGCAATCATTTCCATTTCTCCGGTTTCTACATTGATGCGATAAGGATCGAATACCATTGGATTTCTTTTGTTCAAGCCGATGATCATATAATCCTTGATCTCCGGCAGATCATCGATGATCTGGGTTCTCACCTCATCAAAGCAGGTGAGGCACTTTTGGTTTTGGCCATTCCGGTCAACGCCGAAAAGACTGAAATTTTCATCTCCACCATCGTCTTTGAGGTACATAATGCGGTCTTTGTTGGCCCAGAAATAACCTGCAATATCCCGGTCAGTTTCAAAGGTCAGCTGTTCGGCTTTTTCCTTTCCGATCTTCTGCACAAAAATATTCATGCGGTTTTCATAGGGTGCCAGGTAGGAAAAGTACTTTCCGTCGGGGGAGATCTGGTAACCTGATTTTTCGGGATTTTTAAAGAAATCCTCCAGCGGGATCTCCCTAACTTGCGCATCTGCCGTGATCCCGGTAATCATAAGGCTGATAAACAAACTCATTGTAATTAAATGTTTTTTCATGTTATTAGGTTTTTATTTTACAAATTATCGCAAATCTATGAATAATATTGTTAAACATGATTCAGGATGTTTTTCACGGAAGCGGCATATGCCCCACCAAAAAGGTTCACATGCACCATCAGGGGATAAAGGTTGCAGATGTCCACTCTTTTTTCCCAGCCTTTTTCCAGGGGGAATTCATCATTGTAGGCATGGTAAAATTCACTGGCAAAGCCACCGAACAATTTTGACATGCCCAGGTCCATTTCCCGGTGCCCGTAATAAACTGCAGGATCAATGATACAGGCCTTTCCCTTTTCATTAACCATAAAGTTTCCGTTCCAGAGGTCGCCGTGCAACAGGGCCGGGGGTTCTTCCGGAAAGATCTCCTGCATGCGCAGGAAAAGCCTGTCAAAGGCCCTGTTAAAAGAGCGGTCCACCCTCCCTGCGTCAACAGCCATTTTCAGTTGTCTTTGCAATCTTTCTTCGATAAAAAAAGACGACCAGTCAGGGTGTTGATGATTATACTGGGGCAGGGAGCCGATATAATTGTCGTGCTTAAGCCCGAAAGCTTCAGCATGGTTCCGGTGCAATTTTGCCAGGTTCTTCCCGAATTCATCCCAGAACCCAGAAGCTCTTGATCCGCTCTCAATATTTTGCAGGATCAGGAAGGAATCATCATTCGCTTCCCCGTGCAGAATTACTTCCGGGACCGGAATGACGGCAGGTTTGGCCAGCAGGGAAAGGCCCCTGGCTTCCTTTTCAAACATGCCCGGAAACCGGCTGGCAGAATTCAGCTTGACAAAAAAGTACCCGGCATCCGTTTCAATGCGGTAAGCTTCGTTGATGTCGCCGCCGCTCAGACTTTGTTCCGAGCGATAAATGATGTTCTCTTTTAATGTATCTGAAAGTAATGATGTGATCTTATTCCTGGTATCTTCCTTTATCATCTCCCTTAAATTTAAAGCTAAAGATATGGATTATCAGAATGAAAAAATTTGAAAGGCAAAGCGTTTTTTCAGGAGCCTGTCGAGGCCAAACAACAAGAGTAAACCGGCCAGAATGGCGATGCTGGTAGATGAAATATTTATTTGTACAACAAAGTCCCGGGCCTGCAACACAAACTGGCTGAAAAGGCCTGTAATGTTTTTGAGATCTGCATTTTTAAAGATCCAGCTTAGGAATTCAAAATCATAGGAGAAAAGGAAAATCACGGCAATTCCCATTGCTGATCCAATCAAAAGCCAGTACTGCGGGCTCAAAAAACCACCAAGATCGAATGCAGTTTCTTTGCTGCTTTCCGCTTCAATCTTTTTCATTACGCGGGAAGTAAAGCCTTGCGGGGCTTTTTCTATCTCCCGTTCTGAAATCAGATTTTTCAGTATGTCATGTTTCTCGTTTTCCATTGTTTTCTTCTATGACGCTTGAAAGCACTGCGGGTTACATCAAAACGTTTCTTTTTGCATTTCTATTTCGTTGATCACTTTTAATTTTTCGTAAAGTTTTTTCCGGATGCGGTGAAGCCTCACCTTAACATTGGAGGCCGATAGCCCGGTAATGCCAGTGATTTCCTCAATGCTGTTTTCCTGTTTATAGAATAAGGTGATCAGCAATTGCTCTTCTTCAGGCAAAGCATCCAGTGCCCTGTACAATCTTTCTTTCTGTTCCTCCTGACTCAGTTCATGCAGTTCTTTGTTCACCTGGTCTTCAGAATAATTCTCCACGATCTCATCATCCAGATTGGAGGTTTTCAGTCTCCGTTTTCGTGTTTTAGTGATGGCGGTATTGTATGCAATGCTGTACAACCAGGTCGAGAACCTGGACTTTCCCTGGAATGTCTTCAGTGATTTATAGGCTTTCAGGAACACATCCTGGGCGGTTTCCTCGGCCTCTTCCCGGTTGCGCAGTATCTTTACCACAATGGTGAATACCCAGTCTTTGTGCTTTTCCACCAATTCTGAAAAAGCGGAGGTATCACCCTTTGTGATGCGTTCTATATAATATTCATCTTCCCTGAAAGCCATCTGGTTTTTTTGACGCTCCTGTATGAGTAAAGTTACAAATTTGTGAAAGACAAATGCCAAATCCATGAAGCCAGGTATGTAGTTGTAGTTCACCTTTCTCTGTTCAACTCACCCTTTACAAAATGATCTTTGCAGTCGCCATGAGCGAAGACGAATGGTGCGAAGACGAATGGTGAGAAGACGAATGGTGCAACCAACCTGCATTATTCGGGCTAAAAACATCATTTTGTAACCTCCCCAAAAAACCTGCGTCACATTGAACAGGAAACGGAAGTTTAACAATTAAAAAACAATAGTCATGGACTTAACAGCAGTATTAATAGTATTAATTATTTTCGGATTCATTTTTGGTATCGTTTATCTGGGAGTCCGAAAAAAAGAACGTCAAATGCTACTGGAAAGAGGTGCAGACGCATCGATTTTCATCAGCAAAAAACAAGCATCCAACACGCTTCGATTTGGATTATTATTTATTGGAGTTGCTATTGGTGTTTTTTTAGGAAATATACTTTCTGAAATTCCAAGTATGAATATGAATGATGAAGCTGCTTTCTTTTCAATGATCTTTCTCTTCGGCGGAATTGCACTTGTTGTCAGCTACTTCATGGAAAAGAAAGAGAATGAAAAACTGGAGAAGATGAACAGGGAAAAAGAAATGTAGAACTTTCATAGTTAGAGTCTGTCTTTAAAGTCACGAATCAGGATATTTGCCATGGGATATCTCCTTGCTATGGTTAACCTGTTGACTCTATGGACAGCCTCTAGTTAATGTATCGAAAGGCTTTCGGAATTTCCCAAAAGCCTTTTTTTTTCAGCTTATTGGAAAGCAAATTCCTCAACAACAAAATACTCCGGTCCAGCGGGCCGTAAAACACTCTCAAACAAAACCAGTTTATCCACCTTTTCTCTTTGTATTTCCGCATTCTTAAACTGATCGATCACTTGCTGAAAATATTTTTTGTTTTTTATCTCTTTGATGCGGCCTATGGTCAGATGCGGTACGAAATTTTGCCGGTCGTATTCATAGCCAAGTTCTTCCAGCTTCACTTTCAACTTATCATAAAGATCTTCAATAGGATTGCCGGGTTCTATGCCCATCCAGATCACCCTGGGTTTGTAAGCGCTTCCGAAAATGCCCACATCCCGCAAATGCAGCTCAAAGGGAGAGGCGTCGAAAATAGACTCATCAATGGCTTGCGCGATCTCATCAATATGCGCTTCGGGCGTTTCGCCAAAAAATTTTAAGGTGATATGAATATTTTTCGGATCCACCCATTTGATCTTATCCTGCTTCAGCTTGCTCCGGAGCTGATCAAACAAATCCAGGAATTTCTCCGAGGGATGAATCTTGATGGCTGCAAAAAGACGCTTCATATTTGTTGATTTTCATTTTTTTGTTGCCTGCTTGTTCTGTCAGGCCAAAATACAAATTCCTGAAAAAATCATAGCTTTACAGCTTATACAAATCCAAACAAATTAATTATGAAAACCTATGCCTCATCCATCGTCCTTCTCTTCACATTATCATTTATTGTTACTGCCTGCTCCCCGGAGAAACTCCCTGATAATGCTGAGGTTCAAACGCAAAAAAGCAATGACGTTGTTGCCATGTTCCTGAGCGATTTCCATGCCGGCGAGAATTACGGTGCCGTTTCACGCGAAGTTCCCACAATGAAAAAAGGGGAATATGATTCGGTTCCGGGAATACCCAATCTGTATTTTCATAAAAAGATCACTGCCCTATTGCACAATATCGACAGCATTGCTTCGGTAAACAATGGCAATATTCCTTATCTGATCCTGCTGGGAGACATTTTCGATATTGCGGTGCATGAAGCCAGCGATGCTTTTAATCTGGCGCATGATTTTTTCAATGCACCCCTTTACAACAATCGAAGTTTCACTTCTTATTTTGATACGGTAATATACCTTCCGGGAAACCATGATCATCATGTATGGCACATGCTCCAGGAAAAATATTATATACAGGACAGGCTTCTGAGCGGGAGGGAGGCTTTGCCTTTTCCACATCAATCCCAGGGCATTCTCGATATCACAAAAACCGGAAAGCTACTGAACAACGGTAATAAGCTGATCCCTTCCGGCAGCGGAAAGAATTTTATTTCTTATCTCTTAAGCGATCATGAAAAAGAGATCCATGTTTTTTATCCCAATCTTTACATCAGGTACGCTGATGATAAGGGTATCTGCGTAACACACGGGCATTTTTTCGAACCCAACTGGAACAAAGATACCAGTGTTATGGCCTATTTCCCCGATGTAAATAACATGCCTGAATATTTTAAGAACCTGGAAAATACAATGCCCCCTTCACCGAATTCTCAGATTATTCGATTGCCCAGGTAAATGAGGCATTTGCCGATGGACTGACCGGTTCCCAGTTTGAGGACAAAACCAAAATGCCCGCAAAAAAATATGCTGAAACCGGACTTTACCTCGGACAGAAATATCCTGAATTCTTCCCCCTGGAAATTAACCAGGGGCCGCTGACGGATATCGATAAACTGACCCGCCATCCGAACCAGGTTTTACCATATTTATATCATTCTTTTCTTTTCATGAAGGAGCAGGAGATGGAATTCAGCAAACTGGTTTATGGCCATACGCATGCTCCTTGTTTTGAGCAAATTAAACAGTTCGGGGATTTTGATGATGGCAGCACCCGGGTTCCTCAGGAATGGAAAGAACAAAAGTTTACGATTTACAATACAGGGGGCTGGGTAAACATCAGCAATACGGATACCATCGATCCGGATAACGCAACTGCCAAAGCACCCAATCCCATGTTTTTATACCGGGATGGGAGAATTGAAAAAGCATTGCGATAAACTATTTCATTTTTCTCAAGAGGAAAGTAAATTTATATTGTTGCATATTTAGTCCGCTTTTGTTTATTGTAAAACTTGACATTGCAATAAAGTTGTTATATTTTTGTTATATGATAAATAATATTATCAAATGACAACAATCAGGGAAAATACAACAAAAGAAACAACCACTGAACATTATAAAGCTTTAATAAGCATTCTTGGCAGAAAACATATTAGAACAAGTATTGAAAGTCCTTATGATTTTATAAACATAGCTTCAAGAGGAATTAATGCCCGGGTGATTGCAAATTTCAGAACGTATTTTAATATTCCCAGGGATCAAACCGCAGAGATGTTAAATGTTTCTGCTCCTACCATTTATCGGTGGATAAGAGAAAAGAAAAAACTTGACAGAAACTATTCTGTGCAACTTTTTGAGTTGACTAATTTGTTCTTAATTGGGATCGAAATATTTAGGAATAATGAAGACTTCTTTAAGTGGTTAAGATTACCAAATACTGCTTTGGGTGGATTTGAACCACAGGATTTACTTGACATTCCAGGCGGAATATCAAAAGTTAGAGACCTGCTAGGTAAAATTGAGTATGGTGTTTATAGCTAGTATTCATGATAGTTTATAGAATTGCTTTAAGAAAACGAGCATTGGATATTCACGGAACTGGTGCGGCATTATACCCCGGCAGATGGAATAAAAAAGGAACTCCTGTATTATATGCCGGAGAATCAATAGAAATAGCTCTGCTCGAAAATATTGTACATGCTCCTCCCATGTTTTTACCAGACCTTGAGATTTTGACAATTGAAATACCCGATGATTCTGTTAGTGAGATCAAAGAATCCGACCTCCCTGCTAACTGGTTCAAATATCCTGCTCCATCCATTTTGGCAGAAATTGGAGAAGCATGGGTTGCAAAAGGAAATACAATAGCTCTTAAAGTACCTAGTTGTATTATAACTACATCTTTCAATTACATTTTGAATTGCAACCACAAGGATTATCACAAAGTAAAGCTACTGGATCACAAGCAGTTCAGATTTGACCCAAGGCTAAGCTCCTAAGAGAGGATAATCAATAAAACCTTCCACCAAAACTTTCTCAAGTAAATGATAGAAGGCTTTCCATTTGTGGAGAATACCGGGCTCGAATGCCGCCCTGTAGGCGAGCATCCTCGACCGGAGGTCGGGACCGGTGACCTTTTGACTGCCAGTCAAACGCTCTAGTCCCGAAAATCTTAAAATTGTCTTTTAAGAGCAATTTTTTAGATTTTCGAGGATGCTGAAAAATTTAGAAAATTGAAAATTTTCTATTTTTCGGCACCAACTGAGCTAATTCCCCTTCATCCAATTGGTTTAGGATATCATAAAATCATGGTGTACCAGAAAACCATGGTGAGGATCCGGTGGAGATACGGTTAATGCCGCCCGAGGCGAGCATCCTTGACGGAGGTCGGGACCGTGACCTTTTGACTGCCAGTCAAACGCTCTAGTCCCGAAATCTTAAAATTGTCTTTTAAGGGCAATTTTTTAACTCTCAGGATGCTGAAAAATTTAGAAATTTCTATTTTTCGGCACCAACTGAGCTAATTCCCCTTCATCCAATTGGTTTAGGATATCATAAAATCATGGTGTACCAGAAAACCATGGTGAGGATCCTGGTGGAGAATACCGGGCTCGAATGCCGCCCTGTAGGCGAGCATCCTCGACCGGAGGTCGGGACCGGTGACCTTTTGACTGCCAGTCAAACGCTCTAGTCCCGAAAATCTTAAAATTGTCTTTTAAGGGCAATTTTTTAGATTTTCGAGGATGCTCGAAAAATTTAGAAAATTGAAAAATTTCTATTTTTCGGCACCAACTGAGCTAATTCCCCTTCATCCAATTGGTTTAGGATATCATAAAATCAATGGTGTACCAGAAAACCATGGTGAGGATCCTGGTGGAGAATACCGGGCTCGAACCGGTGACCTTTTGACTGCCAGTCAAACGCTCTAGCCAACTGAGCTAATTCCCCGCATTATTATTCTCAAACGCTCGTCAGCCTCCCCCGCCCTGCGGACGCAATGAGTATCGCTACTCGTCCTGCGGACGGCACCAACTGAGCTAATTCCCCTATGAACGAGTCGGCAAAATTAATACTTTTTCCCGAATCAATCAAAAACGAAACTCCCTCTGATAAAGTTTTTGAAATTTTTTTATCTTTATCCATGAATAAACTTACCAAAATATGAAAACACCAGAAAACAAACAATTGCAGCTTGCCTTTGATTTCGTGCAGTACACAGGCAACAACATTTTCCTCACCGGCAAGGCCGGCACAGGGAAAACAACTTTTTTGCACAATTTAAAAAAACAATCTCCCAAACGCATGGTTGTGGTGGCGCCTACCGGAGTAGCCGCCATCAATGCGGGCGGCGTGACCATTCATTCTTTTTTCCAGGTCTCTTTTGGTCCACAGGTGCCCGGATATGAAGAACAGGGCGCAGGAGCAGCCTACAAGCGTTTCAGCAAGGAAAAGATCAACATCATGAAAAGCCTCGACCTGCTGGTGATCGATGAGATCAGCATGGTACGTGCCGACCTGCTGGATGCCATCGATGCCGTCCTCAGGAAATACAAGAACAGGAGACAGCCATTCGGGGGTGTGCAACTGCTCATGATCGGCGACCTGCAGCAGCTGGCGCCAGTGGTAAAGGAGGATGAATGGCACATCCTGCAACAGCATTACGATACGCCATTCTTCTTCAGCAGCCAGGCATTGCAGCAAACCAGCTTCACAAGCATTGAGCTGAAGCATGTATACCGCCAAAGCGATCAGGATTTTATCGAACTGCTGAACAAGATCCGTGATAATAATCTGGACCAGCAGGTGGTGGATGTGCTGAATACCCGTTACATACCCGGTTTTAAAGCGGATGAGCAAGGCTACATCACCCTTACGACCCATAATGCCAAAGCCAGAAATATCAATGAATCCAGGCTTCAGCGACTTCCGGGCAAAACGGAAAGCTTTATTGCGGAGGTTCACGGAAAATTTCCCGATTACAATTATCCAACAGATGAAAAGCTGGTGCTGAAGGAAGGCGCCCAGGTGATGTTCGTTAAAAATGATCCGTCTCCTGACAAGGAATATTATAACGGAAAGATCGGGAAGATCAAAAGTTTTGTGGATGATTGCGTGTTGGTGGAATGCCCCGGAGAAAATTTTACGATTCAGGTAGTGCCGGTGGAATGGCAGAATGTAAAATACGGCCTCGACCCAGAAACAAAAGCGATCACCGAAGAGATTGAAGGCAGTTTTACACAAGTGCCTCTCAAACTGGCCTGGGCTATCACCATACACAAAAGCCAGGGACTTACTTTTGAAAAAGCCATCATTGATGCGGAAGCAGCTTTTGCCCACGGACAGGTTTATGTGGCCCTGAGCCGGTGCAAATCGCTGGAAGGCCTGGTGCTGAGTTCGAAGATCGGCCGGGTAGCCTTAAGTCCAACACCAGCATTGAAAAATTCACCCGGGAAACTGAACAAAATCAGCCCGACCGGCATCAGCTGGAAGCTTATAAAATGCAATACCAGGAAAAGCTGCTCATGGATCTTTATGACTTTTCCGATGTACAAAATCAATTCTATGCCATCAACAACCTCCTCATTAAAAATGCATTCAACCTGGCAGTCAGCCTGCTGGACCGGTACGAAAAGGCGGGCAAAAGTTTCAAAAGCAATGTGACCCGGGTGGGTGCTAATTTCCAGCGGGAGCTGAGGGAATTGTTGAAAAAGGAAAATGATGCTGAACGAAATGCGGCGCTGCAGCAAAGGATCATCCGTTCGGTAAGCTATTTTGAAAAAATATTTGAAACGGAGGTTTTCGGCTTGCTCAACGAAACAGAAGTTGAGACCGACAACAAAGAAACACGCAAAAGCATTAACGAGGCCCTGGACAAATTAAACACAGTTGCGCTTTACAAACGAAAATGCCTGGAGGCCTGCAGGAAAGGTTTCATGATGAAAGATTACCTGCATGAAAGGGCCAGGGCTGCCATTGAAGATCTTCCTGCCAGAAGAAAAAAGAAAAAGAGCGAAACATTATCTAAAGAGATCCGGAACCAGGAACTGTATGATCTGCTGAAAACCTTCCGCAATGCAAAAGCCCGTGAACTCAATCAGGATGTTTATCAGGTGCTTCATTTAAAAACCATCCGGGAATTGAGTGAGTCATATTCCTTCCAACAGGAAAAGTCTGAAGGAGATCAAAGGTTTTGGCAGGAAAAAACTGGATGCCTTCGGGGATGAGCTGCTGGATCTTTTAATCGCCTACCGGCGGGATCATGGCATGGATATCCTGCCTCCCGAGGAACCGGCTGAAAAGAACCGCAAGCCCAAAATCGATTCAAAGCAGCTCAGTTATGATCTCTGGAAGCAAGGAAAAGATATTGAGGAGATCGCTGTAGCGAGGGGCTTCAGCCCCGTCACCATTGAGGGGCACCTGGCCCATTTCGTCGAAACAGGGGAACTGAATATTGAATCCCTGCTTGAAAAGGACAGGATCGAAATGATCAAAAGGGAATTTCTCCGTTCCGAAAGTCTTTTCCTGAAAGAAGTTAAAGAGCAGCTCGGAGAATCGGTTAGCTACCGGGAACTGAAGTTCGTGAAAAGCCACCTGGTAAAGCTGGGGAAGATCGGTCAACAATAAAAATTGTGATTATCAAAACTGACTTACCCCAGGCAGCAGCATGGGGGTGAGTGCTTTCACATGAGTTTTACAATGCTTCAGCCCACAAGCTGTTAAGGGGCTAAAGCCCCCGCAAAATAATCTCGGCCTCGCCTTTCCCCCGCACTGAAGTGCGGGGCAATTGAGCTGCATCTGACAGTTCAATCCCCACAGTAAATCTTATCCTGTTTGCTTACATCCTCCTTTGTGAGCCTTTGTGGCAAAAAAACAATCTATAAGACATCCATATTTTTGTCTCACCAATGCAACCATTATTTAAACAGAAACGTCTTGCTTTTGTTCCGGTCTGTGAAGTTGAATAGTCATATTACTACTTGATGTTTGATCCCTTTCTAATATTGTTTTGATGATTCAGTTAACCAAATATTAATGCCATGAAGCACACTTTTATCTTCTTTGCTGCTTTGCTGATTGCATTGCAAGTTCATTGCGATCACATAACTCGTACCGGTGAAAATAAATACCCAGTCCGAGATGCACAATTCAGATTCCCGTGACAGTCAGACTTAAACTGGGATGAACCTAGAATCAACAGCTTTACTAGCAGAGATTTTACGATGTGCAATATCCTCCCTGGAAGGATGGTCAAATTCCAGTAGAATAATCAGTGGTTTTCGGGCAGCAATGGCAATGGCGGTGGATTTCATCATTCCACCAATGGAACTCCGATTATGCCTGTGTCAATGATTCCAGTCAATAACCAGATGTCTGATACCCTCATTACCCCAGTTCATGGACCTTTCTATGCATAACAACTATCAGCTTGGTGTTCGACAGTTACTATGATGGACAGGGCGAACAGGCAGCAATCTATTACAGTTATGATGCTTTGGCAGAGCAAGTGAGTTGCTGAATGAAAATAATCCCAGCCTCAGAATGGGAACAAACATATCATTGATCTCTCCGGGCTGTCAGGACTCATTCCAATGGCAATATCTGGTTTGGCTTTGCCGGTTCCCAGTGGGCCATTGACAATGTTGATATCCTGGTATTGAGTGATAGCACTGCCCGAAGTCCTGGTGATACCATTTGCTTCTTAAATGACGTGTCGTTGGATTCACACAACAGAGAATACTTCCTGTTATTTCGACATACTTGCAATTTGAAGCCAATCATACACAGCTGGTGTCGGCTGCCAGTGTATAATCTTCAGGTTTGATCAGGTTCAGATCAGCTTTGAGCTTTACTTCTGAATTATCTTTACACGCCAAGACAATCTGGTTGCAGCCTACCTATGACAATGCTGTTCACATTGATGTGGAAACCACCTCTGATGCCTGACACCACAGGTGGGGATACCAGGCAGGGATTATTGGGACACACAGTTTACTTACCCCTGTGGTTATGCTTCCGGTGAGGCCGGGATTGAATCCGATGGAAATTATATTTACACCACCAAATGGAATGCCGGCAATGGTACATTCTTCCGTTATGAGCTGGACGGAACTTTCATGGGAAGTTTTGTGGTTTGCCGTGCTGCATGGATGTCCGTGACCTGGCATACGATGGAGAGTTGTTCTGGGGAAGCAATGCCAGGCACAACGGTTTGGGGAATGGATTTCGAAGATGAGATGGTTGTTGAAACCATTATTGCTCCGTTAGCCGTAAGAGCCATCGCTTATGATGAAGAATTTGACGCTTTCTGGGCCAATAACTGGATGCATACCGACTTCACCCTGTTCGACAAGGATGGAATAACGCTTAAATAGTCTTTCCTGTCGGATTCTATGGAGCATGTTTTATGGACTTGCATGGGATAATTCAGCAACACTGGTGGCACCTTACCTGTATGGATTCAGTCAGGAAGCTTCGGAAGCCGTAATTGTTGAAATGGAAATAGCCACAGGACAGCGAAACGGGTGTTACCTATCATGCCATTGGTTTTAGCGCCACTGACACCGGAATAGCAGGAGGACTTGTTCATATCAGGACGACATTATACCAGGGATACAAGAACACTGGGAGGCATCGTTCAGAATGATGTGACCATTTTCGGCCTTGAGTTGGGAGAAGCCGGTAGCGGTCCTGGGCCCCTCGGTTGTTCCCTGAAAATCTCCTGGGTTTTAATCTTTATAAAGATGATCAATATGTTGATTATATTGAGTATGTGGAAGGGCAGAATGAATTTGAATACTGGGATTATGACGTGGAATCCGGGCTGCCATGCAGTATGAAGTATCCGTGCACTTTATGATCTTTATCCCTATGGTTTACCGGGGGATTCGGCTGAATCAGCCAATTGCGGACCTGCAATCATTTGCGGTTGTACTTATTTTATCCTTCCTTTCATGGAGGATTGGGAATCCGGTACTTTTGAAACAAAGAATGGACCTGGTCAGTAACTGATCACGAATTCAACTGGTCGGTAAATACTTCTTATGGAAATCTGCAGAAATTCGGCTGAATTCTCAGGCACACCCGAACTGAATGAATATACCCATATTGACTTAAATTCTTATCTATTTAGGTGGGTTTTATATTAACAGAAGGAAATACTTATCCTGGATGTGACTCAGGCTTCCGAACTTGAAGGATCAGAATGAAAACAGTTCCGAAAAACTGATTGTGGGTGTTGAAGACAAATGATGTCTTTTACTCTCTGGATACCCTGGTAAACTCTGGAACTACGGAATGGCTGGATCTGCACTATGATCTTACGGATTTTACCATGGGGTCATTTTTTCAGCTTGTTTTTAAGGTAGAAGGAGAAAACTCTACCAACATCGAAGGCTGGTTCATCGATAACATCCATGTTTACCAGCTTTGTGATGAACCCACAGATCTCAGCCTGGAACCACAATTTGGACAAGAATACTCTATTGCAAAATTAGACTGGTCACCCCCGGCCACGCCTTACCACTGGTTGTTTTATCATGACAATTCTTTTGAAAATGCCGTTTCTGCCATGGAACCCACTTATGGCTTTGCCCAGCTTTTTGAACCCGAAGATTATCCGGCCAGCATACAAAAAGTCCGTTTCTTTGTCGATGGTCATCTAAACCATCAAAACTTTATCGATGTATCCTTGTTGAGTGGGGACGGGAATTCAGTGCTTGCCGGACCTATAGCGGTTCAGGCAGTGGATGAAAATTCATGGATAACGGTCGATTTTGGAGAAATAAGCATTGAAGATGGCAATTTCCTGGTATACATTGAGAATAACCAGGAAAACGGACCCTTCATCGCTGTAGATGATCACCAGGAAAATCCAAAACTGTATTATGGGACTCTCCTGGAAATTTCACCGAACTCGCCGCAGTGGGGATACCGCTTTATCAGCAGTTGCGAGGCTTACGTAAAACATTCTCCTTCGGATCATGTGGTGCAGAAAATTCAAAGGCACTGAAACCGGAATCCATGAATTTCGCACCCCAAATCAGCTTATCTGAAAAAACTTATCAACCGGAAAAGGAAAATAATCATCAACGAGGTTTCTATGGTTACAACATCTGGAGAAACGATGAACTGATCGAGGGAGCCTGGCCAGAAAGTCATTATTCCGATACCCTGACCGAAACCGGCGAATATGCTTATTACATTTCAGCAGTTTACGACCAGTGCGAATCAGATACCACAGGAATGGTCAGCATTTCTCTTTTTACAGATATCAAGACACCTGCAAGCAAGCAAAACCAAATCAATATATACCCCAATCCGGCTTCGGATCAGTTATTCATTGCTGCAGAAGCGCAAGATGCAATCATTCATCACTTTACCCTCACTTCTGTCAGCGGGCAGCCTGTTCTCAGTCTTAGTCCTGAAAGCAGGCGGATAAGGCTGGATGTTTCCCTGCTACCGAAAGGAATCTACCTTGCGGAGATCTTTTCCGGAGAGAAGAGGGAGTTTCGCAAAATTATCATTTACTAATGCCCCTTTCTGGATCCCTTGTCGGTGCGCTTGCGCCGGCAAGGGTTTTTTAAATTACAAATTACAAGCATCAATTCACAAATAAATTCCAATGATCAAATATCAAAATTCCAAACCTCTTAGCAAACTGCACAAAGTTTTGGACATTGAATAATTGGTATTTGGATATTATTTGAATTTTGGAATTTGAACTTTGGGATTTACCTTTGCTCCATGGCTGGCATCTACATCCATATTCCTTTTTGCAAGCAGAAATGCCATTACTGCAATTTCTTTTCGGTGGCTTCATTGAAACACAGGGAGGCTTTCCTGGAAGTATTGCTGAAAGAGATCGAACTGCAGAAAGACTACCTGGAAGGGCAGGAGATCCGTACGGTCTATTTCGGGGGTGGCACACCATCCCTGCTTTCCTCCGGTGAAATTCAAAAGATCTTTGACCGCCTGAACCGCTTTTTCAGGATTCACCCGGAGGCCGAGATCACCCTGGAGGCCAACCCGGACGACCTGGATAAAAACAAACTACAGGAGATCAAACACCTGCCCGTGAACCGTTTCAGCATGGGCGTGCAGTCTTTTTTCGACGAGGACCTGCATTACCTCAACCGGGTGCATGATGCCGGTCAGGCCGAAAGATCCATTAAACTTGCACAGGATACCGGTTTCAGCAACATCACCATCGACCTGATCTATGGTATTCCCAGCCTGACAAATGAGAAATGGATTACAAACCTGGAAAAGTTCTTCTCCCTCAACCTGCCCCATCTTTCGGCCTACAGCCTGACCGTGGAAGATAAAACGGCACTCCGCACGCTGATCAACAAAAAGAAACTCCCGGATGTTAAAGAGGAAGAAAGCATTGAACATTTCAAGATCCTTCTCAATCAAATGGAAGCCCATTCTTATGTTCATTACGAGATCTCCAACTTCGCCCGGGAGGGCTATTACAGCAAACACAACAGCCTCTATTGGATGGGCGGGCATTACCTGGGACTGGGACCTTCGGCTCATTCTTACAATGGGGAATCCAGGCAATGGAATCATGCCAGCATGCATAAATATCTCAGTCTTGCTGATTACCAGGAAACGCATTTTGAAAAGGAGATCCTTACCACTGCCCAGAAATTCAATGAATATGTGATGACCTCACTGCGCACCAGCTGGGGCTGCGACCTGGAGCATATTGAAAATGTTTTCGGCAGGCAGGCAGCCGGACAATGCCTGCAGGATGCCGCAGCTTTTCTTGCCGATAACAGCCTCTATAAAGAAAACAACAAACTTTATCTAACTGAGAAAGGTAAACTCCTGGCAGATGGCATCGCATCCGGTTTATTCACAGAAGAATAGCCCACTAACCACTCAAAACTCTCCCGAAAGCTTTCGGGATCAAAATGCCGTCCTACGGACGAGCATCCACGTCCTTCGGACGGGACTCAAAACTCACAACTCACAACTCAAAACTCAAAACTCACCACAAAACCTACCACTGCACATAATGAATAATAAAATCCTCCTCCTGGTATTCCCGGATCACTGTCTGGCGGCCGAACTCGGCCTGCTCACGTGTTTCAAAGCCCACTGAAACGCGGTGACCGGCATCCACTTTTGGCCAGACTTCAATGTTTTTCATGATGATGGAATTAAACTTTTCCATGAGTTCATATTTCTTTGTGGCATAATGAATATTGCTGACAAAAGCGTGGAATTTATTTCCGGTACCTTCATTGAAGGGATCACAAAAGCAGGAGGCATAAACAAAATAATAATAGGGTTTTATGCTGATGTTCAAGGGCCGGGTCGTCCAGATGGAGCGGCCTTCTTCTTCCTTGGCCACAGCTTTCTTTTCATACATACCGTCATTTCTGAAGATCTTGGCCGAAAAATCATAGCAATTGTCCAGTCCCAGCAACAAGAGGTCAGCATCTCCGTCGCGGTCGTAATCTCCCCAGTATGCTCCGCCCAGGCTAACTCCCGGCAATCCGGCATCTATATGCTCAAATTTAAAGCCTCCATTGTTCCTGTATATCCAGGTAACGGATTCTCCGTAAGTTTCACCGGTGATCACCAGATCCAGGTCGCCGTCCGCGTCATAATCGCCCAGGTCGAGGTTTCCGCTCCGGGTGCCCAGTATGTCGCTATTCATGCCGGTAAAACTGCCATTCCCGTTGTTCCTGAAAACGGATGCCATCAGGTTTCCGTTGATTGATTCGCCATGCATGATAAAATCAGGATCGCCGTCATTGTCGAGATCACCCACGGCTATATCCGAAAGGGTTAATGCTGGAAGATCCATGGGTATAAGTTTAAATCCATCGTTCTTATCGTTGCGGTAAAATTCCCCGACATACCTGCCGGAAGAGGTCTGACCACTGAGGATTACATCCAGATCCTTGTCACCATCTATGTCGATCCATTTGGCGGTTCCATTGTAAACCGGTGTAATGGCAAGGGGTATTTTCTGAAACTTGCTTCCACCCATATTCCTGTATATTTCACAACGGGCCATTTTATCGGCACCTTCGCCGGTAAGCAGGATATCCAGGTCCCCGTCCCCATCGTAATCGCCCCATTCCACAGAGCCGTCGCGTACCGGTGTAATGGCATTGTTCACCAGGGAGAAATATCCTTTGTGATAACGATACACACCGGAAAACAATTCCCCGGAATGGGTTTCTCCGCACAAAACAAGATCCTGGCCTCCATCCCCATCATAATCCCCCCAGTCGAGACCTGCCAGGTAAACATCCTTGATACCGGTTGATACCAGTTGAAATGAACCGTCTTTTAAATTCTTATGCAATTCACTCACAACGATCTGTTCGTTTCCGCTATCTTATCCCCTGTGATGAATACATCCAGCCAGCCATCATTGTTGTAGTCGGTCCAGGCCCCAGCCGCCTGCATTACCTCCTCAAATTTCGTATCAATAAAAGTGAAAGGCTGGGATTGTGAATAAGTATACAAAAAGACACAGAAAATTGCTAATAAGAGTTTCTTCATTTTATCATCTGGTTTCTAACAACATACCTTCAACTAAAATAGTTAAGAAAAATCGCAAATATTCCTGGATTTTATTTATTTATTAACAAAGATTTGTGCAAGAATAAGAAAAAATCAAGTACCTTTGTGAAAAATTTAACAATAAGATATTTATTATGAAACCAACTCATATTGAACATATTGGAATAGCTGTAAAGAACCTGGATGATGCGATTGCATATTATGAAGGGGTCCTGGGTCTGAAATGCTATGCCATAGAAGAAGTAAAAGACCAGAAAGTTAAAACAGCTTTTTTCAGGCTGGGCGACACCAAGATCGAGTTACTGGAATCCACAGATCCTGAAGGTCCGCTTGGAAAATTCATCGAAAAGAAGGGAGAGGGCATGCATCATATTGCCTTTGCGGTAAAAGATCTGGATGAAAAGCTGCAGGAAGCAGAAAGCAAGGGAATCCGTTTGATCGATAAGAAAAGCCGGAAAGGTGCCGAAGGACTTGACATAGCCTTTCTGCATCCCAAATCAACCTTTGGAGTACTGACCGAACTGTGTGAAGATAAGAACAAAGAATAAAAGCCGGAGGAATCATTCATGGCGATTGAAGACAAAATTCAAAAACTGCTGAATAAGCGCGAGGAGGCCAAAATTGGCGGGGGACTGAAAAGGATAGAATCTCAGCATGCCAAAGGCAAGATGACAGCCAGGGAACGCATCGAGGTTTTGCTGGACGAAGGAAGTTTCGAAGAGTATGACATGTTCGTGAGTCACCGGACCAAGGAGTTCGGCCTCGACAAGCAACAATACCTGGCCGACGGAGTGGTTACGGGTCACGGAACCATCGATGGCCGGGTGGTTTATGTTTACGCACAGGATTTTACGGTATTCGGCGGATCCCTTTCCGAAACCCATGCACAGAAGATCTGCAAGATCATGGACCAGGCGATGAAGGTGGGAGCACCTGTGATCGGGATCAACGACAGCGGCGGTGCCAGGATACAGGAAGGCGTGAGAAGCCTGGCCGGCTATGCCGAGATCTTTCAGCGCAACATCATGGCTTCCGGGGTGATCCCGCAGATCAGCGCGATCTTCGGGCCCTGCGCGGGAGGTGCCGTATATTCTCCTGCACTCACCGATTTTATCATCATGAGTGATAAAAGCAGTTATATGTTCGTAACAGGACCCAAAGTAACCAAAACTGTTACAGGAGAAGATATCAGTGTGGAAGACCTGGAGGAGCCAGTATACACGGGAAAAAATCAGGTGTAACCCATTTTATTGCGCAGGATGAGAACGAAGGATTAATGCTCATCCGCAAGCTGATGAGCTATCTGCCGCAAAATAACCTGGAGGAACCTCCGGTAACAGAATTCGAGGACCCCATCGACCGCAAGGAGGATTACCTGAACGACATCGTTCCCGATATTTCCAACAAGCCCTACGATGTAAAGGATATTATTCACGGGATCGTGGATGAGGGGGAATTCCTCGAAACACAGCGGAATTTTGCCGCCAACATCGTAACCGGTTTTGCCAAATTTGCCGGTCAGCCCGTTGGTATTGTGGCCAACCAGCCAAACTTCCTGGCAGGTGTACTGGATATCAACTCATCCAGGAAGGCAGCCCGTTTTGTGCGCTTTTGCGATGCATTCAACATCCCGCTGGTTACCCTGGTAGATGTTCCGGGTTTCCTTCCTGGAAGCGGACAGGAATACGGGGGCATCATCATTCACGGGGCCAAACTAATGTTTGCCTATGGCGAAGCTACGGTGCCCAAAGTCACTATCACCCTTAGGAAATCCTATGGGGGAGCCCATGATGTTATGAGCTCCAAACAATTGCGCGGAGACATCAATTATGCCTGGCCCTCGGCAGAAATTGCGGTAATGGGTCCTGCCGGAGCCATCGAGATACTCTGGGGCAAGGAACTGGCCAAAATAGAGGACGAAAAAGAAAGGGCCGATTTCATTGCGGAAAAAGAAAACGAATACAGGGAACGATTTGCAAATCCTTATGAAGCCGCAAAATACGGTTACATCGATGATGTGATCGAACCCAGGAATACACGCTTCCGCATCATCCGGGCATTGCAGACACTGGCCACCAAAAAAGACTCAAATCCTCCTAAAAAACATTCCAACATACCCTTGTAAAACAAAAGATAATATGAACAGCCTCCTACTATACATCAGCATACCTGACTTCCTGAACGACGGGCTGGTCATTGCCATCGTGGGTTATGTGATTGTATTTACTGCCCTGTTGGTGCTGTATTTTGTATTTGCCAATTTTTCAAAACTCATCAATTACAACATCCGGAAAAAGTTCAGGAAGGAAGGCAGGGAGGATGAGGTAAAAGAAAAAGAATTGCAGATCAGCGGGGATGAGGCCGCAGCCATCACCATGGCCATTTACCTCTATCATGAGCTGCATGACGAGGAGAGCAATGTGATCACCATCAAAAAGGTGTCGAAGCGCTATTCTCCATGGAGCTCCAAAATATACGGATTGAGAAATTATAAAGGATAAAAGGATGAAAAACTTCAAATTCACCATCCGGGGACATGTATACGAAGTGGATATCCTGAGCTTTGAGGACAGCCAGGCCAGGATAGAGGTAAACGGAACCCCTTACGAGGTGGAGGTCCACAAAACAAAAACCGAATCAAAAACGCCGGTGCTTATCCGTTCAGAAATCAAGCATCCCAAAGGGTCACATAAAATCAAAAAACAGGAGGCGGGCACCTTGAAAGTCAAAGCCCCGCTGCCCGGCAACATCATGCAGGTCATGGTGCGGGAAGGGGATGAGGTTAAGAAAAATGATAAACTCCTCATCTACGAAGCCATGAAGATGGAGAACAATTTACTTTCCGAAAAAGGAGGGAAAGTTAGTAAAGTACATGTAAGACCCGGCGACAGTGTACTGGAGGGCGATGTTTTAATCGAGATTGAGTAATGAAGAACAGAGCACTAAGAAAAGCGTTAACAGTTTTCGGGATCATTGCGGCGCTGGCCTTGATCACAAGCCTCACCTCCATGATCGATTCGAGGACACAGCAGGCAAATACGAGCACACAGCAGCAAATTGCCAAAGACACCGCAAAGAAAGACCGGGTGGATATATCCATGAAAGAGATTGAGGAAAAGTCGCTCAGCGGTATCCGGAAGTTTTTATCGTATTCCGGATTCAACAATGCTACTCCCGGCCACCTGCTCATGATCGTGGTGGGCCTCTTCTTTATTTTCCTGGCCATCAAATACGATTACGAACCGCTTTTACTGGTGCCCATCGGCACGGGGATCATCCTCGGCAATGTTCCCTTTTTCCAGGCGGAGGGCATCAACCTCCAGCTTGGAATTTACCAGGAAGGAAGTGTATTAAATTATCTGTATTACGGAGTCGTGAAGGGATCTACCCGCCCCTGATCTTTCTCGGCATCGGGGCCATGACCGATTTTTCCTCCCTGATCTCCAATCCCCGGCTGATGCTGCTTGGAGCTGCAGCACAGGTAGGTATATTCCTTACTTTCCTGGGGGCTATTTTCCTGGGATTCAATCTCCCGGAAGCTGGTTCCATCGGGATTATCGGCGGTGCCGACGGACCCACCGCCATCTTCCTGTCGTCCAAACTGGCCAACGGGGAGATCATCAACGGCCTGCAAACAGCCAACCTGATCGGACCCATCGCCATTGCAGCATATTCTTATATGGCACTGGTTCCCGTGATCCAGCCGCCGATCATGCGCTTGCTCACCTCCAAAAGGGAACGCAGGATCAAAATGAAGTCACCCCGCTCGGTATCCAAACTGGAAAAGATCATGTTCCCCATTATCGGCCTTTTGTTAACTACTTTCATTTCGCCGGGTGCACTGCCCCTGCTGGGTATGTTGTTCTTCGGGAATATCCTGAAAGAAAGCGGAGTGACCAAAAGACTCGCCGACACAGCGCGTACCTCTCTCATCGACATCGTAACCATTCTGCTGGGCCTTACGGTGGGTGCTTCCACCCAGGCGGATGTCTTTCTGACCTCACAATCCATGCTGATCTTTGTCCTGGGCGCATTGTCATTTATGGTTGCGACTGCAGGCGGGCTGATCTTCGCCAAGGTCATGAACCTTTTTCTCTCAAATGAAAACAAGATCAACCCGATGGTCGGAGCTGCCGGTGTATCAGCCGTTCCCGACAGTGCCAGGGTGGTACATGCCGAAGGGCTCAAGAACGACCCCTCCAACCACCTGCTGATGCATGCCATGGCACCCAATGTGTCGGGAGTGATCGGTTCGGCTGTTGCAGCCGGTATTTTGCTGAGTTTCCTCCTTTAGCTATTTTGCTTAATTTTGACGAATCCCTTAGCGGATTTAAACCAAAACCTATTAGTTTATGCTGATCATTGGAATAGCCGGCGGTTCAGGTTCCGGTAAAACAACCGTTGTCAGAAAGGTCATCGAAAGCCTTTCCAGGGGTTCGGTTTCCCTGATCTCCCAGGATTCTTATTATAAAGATAATGGGGATCTGCCGGAGGAAGAAAAGAAGAAGATCAATTTTGATCATCCCTCTTCCATTGAATGGGAACTGCTCATCGAACACCTCGACCGGCTCCGCCAGGGAAACCAAATACCCATGCCCATTTATTCCTATGTTACCTGCGCCCGGGCAAAAGAAACCATCGAAGTGTTCCCAACCAAGGTCATCATCATCGAAGGGATCCTGATCCTGACCAATCCCGAACTCCGGGAGCGTTTCGATATCAAAGCATATGTGGATGCAGATTCCGACGACCGCCTGATGCGAATCATTTCACGGGATATTAAAGAAAGGGGCAGGAACTACCAGCAGGTGCTGGAGCATTATGCTGATTTTGTGAAACCCATGCACCTGCAGTTCATTGAACCGACCAAAAGATATGCTGACATCATTATCCCGATGGGAGGCAAGAACAAGGTGGCCATCGATATTCTTTCGAGCAGGATAAAGATGATCCTAAATAACTAACGCGTTGTGCGGTTTGATTTTGTAAGACAGTGGCTGTCAGTCTGAGAAGCGGAGTCGAAGCCCCGTAAATACCTAACCAACAGCGCATCTCGACTGCGCTCGATGTGACCCTGACTATTAATAATTTACTATCAAACCGTACAACGCGTTAACAACTAATAAATATGTGAAGGATTCCGGTATCCGGCATTGTTCTGGTACCAGTCGGGGAAGTTGATCCCTGCACTCATGGCCCAGTCGGCAAATTTCAGATATGCAGCCGTGATTTCTTTTTTCTCCTCAGGGTAATCAAAACTTTCATAAATATTGATGGCCCAGGGCAGATTCTTATCGGTCTTATAATAGCGGCCGATTGAAGGATCGCTGTTATCATGGCTGGTACCAAGCCTTGTGGTATCTGCCAGGTCTGTTGGCGGAAAATCGGCCAGATGCACCTCATTTCCCCTGTACATATTGATGATGATAAAGGGATTGAAGCTGGCAATGTCCACATCATTGGAGGTATAAGTATTGCTTGCAAAATCCATGTTGATGCTGACCGTATCGGGTTGCACGTAAACACCGTTGGGGTCTGTATTTGTACCGGTTTCGCTCCCGGTATTGGGGGTAACTTCAAAAAAGTTGTCAAACACAATTACCGTATTGGTAGACTGGCCGGTTTCCGTTCCATTGGAATTTGTATTGATATAGCCCACATTCAGCGACATGCCTGAAACATCCAGATCAGACGCAGCCACATTATCATTCGGGAACTGGAAACCAAAGCCATTTTGCTGTGAAGCCCCTGAAGCCCTGGCAATAAAGTCACCCATTATTTCCACAACATAATTCGATGCATTCGTAACTGTCTTGAACTGGTAATCAACCACCACATCATTGAAGTCGTAATCTCCCATTCCCGGCCAGAGGTCCTCAAAAGCGAGGGTTCCGTAACCACCAGCAGGAAAGTAGTTATCAAAAGCCCGGTTGGGATCATTGGGATAATCATCCGAATCATTGTCGATGCCATCCCCGTCAATATCATTGCTGCCGCCACCATCGTCGACCCAGCTGGCACCATGGATGGTACCATCGTTTTCGTTAGAAGTCTGGTCGATGACCGAATTGCCACTTCCGCTGTCAAAGTTCCAGAAAGCGGCCAGGTCATTTTCAGTCCCGGAAGGAGAATTGCTGTATAGGTTGTTGATTTCAGATTGTGAGAGCGCCTTTTCCCAGAGCTGAACATCATCGATATTCCCGCTGAAATAAGATTTGGGAGTATCATCGCCCCAGCGGCCGATCACACAGTCTTCCGCATGATCATCAAAAGTAACATTTCTTGAATCGCTGGCTTCCAGCGCCCCGTCAACATATAGCTTACGGTCGCTCTTGCTGGCAAAAACACCCACAACAAAATGCCATTGGTCATCAGTCAGAACAGTGGTGCCATTTACGGTTTTCTCGCTACCTTTCCGGGCACGGATACAGGCAACCCCGCCTTCATCCTCACCCAGAAAAATCCCATAATAACGATCCGATTTGGAAGGATCTGCCAGATTAATGATCACCATATCCTCGTTGGGATAACTGAACCCGTCCGTCTTGATCCAGGCGGCCAGGGTAAAAGGGTAATCTTCAATGATCTCCGTTTCATCAATTTGCACATAATCGCTGCTGCCATTGAAGTTCAGGGAAAAGTCAGACAGTATTCCCGCTTTCAGTCCTTTATAAGTATAATTGATATTGTTCCCCGTAATGCTGACGGATTCGCCGTTGATCTTCACTTTTGTGGCATAGGAGGGCAGGTTAACTTTGGTAAAATAATCAGTATTCTGAGATACATGATTCCCTTTGTGGTATAAAAGTTGCTCATCTGCTGAGGTAATGCGGACAATGCCCTGCGGCAGATTGCTGATGAAAAACTGAACGGGCTCACTGGTTTCCCATTTAAAATCTCCATCAACAACCATGTCCTGAAAATTCTCGGGCACACTTTCATCCTTGATGATCTGTTCCTCCCAGCGGGTGCAGGCACCCAATACAAAAAGCAGGGAGATGAATAATATCAGTCTTTTTGGTTCCATAGTTATATTATTAACAACAATCAATCCAAAAACACAAATTGTTGTTTACCTGATATTTACAAAATTAACAAAATATTTTTATTTCCAATTTTTGTAAAATGTCTCTAAATATTGAAAACATCACAAGTTATCAAATTATTTTTACATTTACATAAACAAAAGATTGGGTATATGAAGAATCTGGCTTTATTGCTGCTTGCTGCGATTATCTTTTCTTCCTGTCAGAAAGAAGAAACACAGGAGGAAGACAATTCAAATAATTACACCTGGACGACTTACACCACAAAAAATAATCTTTCCAGCAATGAAGTCTATTGCATCAGTCTTGACGGGGAGGGTCATATATGGGTTGGAACGGAATATGGCATCAGTCGCTTCAATGGCACAGCCTGGAACAAATACTCCACAGCCAACGGCCTGATCTATCATTCGGTGGATTGCATTACGGCTGACAACAGCAATAATATCTGGGCGGGTACCATCATCGGGGCATCGAAATTCAATGGCAGTTCCTGGACCAGTTATACCTCAAATACCGGACTTGTAAGTAAGCTGGTCAGGGATATCAAAGCCGATGAGGATAATCACATCTGGTTTGCCACACCCGAAGGGGTTTCTGAATTTACGGGTGATGCCTGGTTAACATACCAGAAATCTGCAGACACGGGACTTGTCAATAATCAGGTGCGGGCAATCGCCGTCGATCATGAAAACAACAAGTGGTTCGGCACCGAATTCGGTATATCAAAGTTTTCAGGAAGCAGCTGGACCACCTATCTTTCGGAAGTCAGCATCGCCGATTACATCTTTACGATCTATATTGATTCAAAAGACAGGATCTGGTTTGGCACCCTGGCCGGTGTGGCCATGTTCGATGGCAGCGACTGGTACGAGTTTACCTCGGCTAACGGCCTGGTAAACAATGAAGTCAAAGCCATCACGGAAGATAAAAAGGGGGGCATGTGGTTCGGAACGATCTATGGTCTGTCGAGACTTGCCAACAATGTGTTTACCACCTTTACAGCAGATGACGGCCTGCCAGCCAGCCATATTACCTGCCTGGCTACCGATGCGAGTGGAAACGTTTGGGCTGGTACCCGGAGCGGAGGTGTTTGTAAGATCACCCGAAAATAACCAGTCGATCAGAAAGCGGTATTTTCCGGTACTTTCTTTTTTGTAGTATGGATTTTCGTAATAAACATGCAACTGAATATTGCCCTCCCTGCCCATCAGTTCCGGTTTTATCAGCATATTGTCGTCCCTGAATTCATTGCGCAGCATCAAATGACCCAGGCTCACAGCATGTCCCCTGAAAAACTGATTATCCTTATGTTTATCATTGATCCAGTGGTAATCATTTTCATATAAAGCCTTGCCATATTTTTCAACAAGGATCTCCTTGATCCTGAAATAATCCTCCAGGTACCGGTTTTTATCTTTGTGTTTTGTTTCTAGCCGGTAAGCAGCTTTATAGAAAACATCCCCGTCGAAATAATAAATACAGATCGCGTCCCACTCACCCACAGTGGTTTTATACTCCAGGCTGTGGTCCGACTTCGAAAGCAATTCCGCAGTTTCCACCGATTTGATTTTCTCTTTATCCATGGCCCAGGTAGTCTGTCTGAATTGTGCATTCAAAACAATGGGCATGCTGATCAGGATGAAAAACGCAAGCTTCTTCATTTTCTCTTTTTCACAAATCTAGGAATAATTAATTATGCCCAAACGGCAGGTACATAAAAAGGAGACTGAAATCACCAAATCACACATTGGGTCACATCGGGCGCAGTCGAGATGCTTTGACAGTCAGGGCTTCCAAACTTCGACTCCGCTCAGCCTGACTAACAACCCGGTTCATAGGACAGTACTTGAGTTCTTGTAGCCTCGAGTGGAATCGAACCACTATCTAGAGTTTAGGAAACTCCCATTCTATCCGTTGAACTACGAGGCCGTAATGTTGTGCAAAATTATAAAATTTTCAGCTAATGAACTACCCCGAGGCAAGCCTGCGGGGTATCATTATGAAACATTCATTTGATTCGCCCCAAGGGGCGGGGAATATTACCCACGAGATCCCTCGACAAGCTCGGGATCAGTTCGACTTTGCTTTTTCAGTTCGCTATCGCTCCTAAAAAATCAGTCTCACTGATTTAACCCGGATAATTCCTAAACCTAAAAGGTGAAACACTGAATTATCCTTACGACTAAAATCCAAACAAATACCAAACACCAATTACCAATCCCGTCTCGCCTGAGGCGAGGCGAGGATCCTCGGAAAACTATGAAATCAAAGATTTCTGGTTTTTCGGAACTACCAACTACCAACTACCAACTACCAACTACAACACCAAACCAATACTAACTCACCTGGCTGCCATTCAAAAAGTCTTCTGTTGGGGCAATAAAACAAAGCTTGCCATCCGGGTCTTCCGCCATCAGGATCATGCCCTGGGATTCGATGCCTTTGATCTTGCGCGGGGCAAGATTCACAAGGATGCTGATCTTCTGCCCGAGGATGTCTTCGGGTTTATAATGTTCTGCGATCCCGGATACCACGGTCCGCTGGTCAATTCCAGTATCCACTTTCAGCTTCAGCAGTTTTTTTGTTTTGGGTACTTTTTCAGCTTCCAGGATGGTACCGGTGCGGATGTCCATCTTGATAAAATCATCAAAAACGATGGTTTCTTTGGGGGGCTCCACATTCAGCACTTCATTGGCCTTTCGGGTATCCAGCAGCTTTTGCACCTGGGCTTCCACCACGCTGTCTTCGATCTTTTCAAAGAGGAACTCAGCCTTGTTGAGCTGATGTCCTTCTTTCAGCAGCTCACTGCTTCCGGCCTGTTCCCACTGCATTTTTTCAAGCTTCAGCATCTTCCTCAGCTTTTCTGCTGTGAAAGGCAGGAAGGCTTCGGCAAGCACCGATAAATTGGCACAGATCTGCAGGGAGATGTTCAGGATGGTCTTCACCCGTTCGGGGTCATTCTTAAAGATCTTCCAGGGTTCGGTATCGGTCAGGTATTTATTGCCCAGCCTTGCCAGGTTCATCATTTCTGCAAGGGCTTCCCTGAATTTGAAAGTATCCAGCTTGTGCCCGATCCTTCCGGGAAATGTTTTCATCTCCTCCATGGTCTGCTGGTCGAAACTTTCCAGTTCGTTCAGAGCAGGTACCTTCCCCTCATAATAGTTGTGGGTCAGGACCAGGGTGCGGTTCACAAAATTGCCGAAGATGGCCAGCAGTTCGTTGTTGTTGCGCGCCTGGAAATCCTTCCAGGTAAAATCATTGTCTTTGGTCTCCGGGGCATTAGCCGTTAACACATAACGCAGCACATCCTGTTTGCCGGGGAATTCCTCCAGGTACTCATGCAGCCAAACGGCCCAGTTGCGGGAGGTTGATATCTTGTCATTTTCCAGGTTAAGGAATTCAAAGGCTGGCACATTGTCCGGGACAATATAGGAACCTTCATGCTTCAGCATGGAAGGGAAGATGATGCAGTGGAATACGATGTTGTCCTTTCCGATAAAATGGATGAGGCGGGACTCTTTGTCCTTCCACCATTTTTCCCAGTCGCCTCCGGTGTTCTGCGCCCATTCTTTGGTAGCGGATATATAACCGATGGGGGCATCAAACCACACGTAAAGGACTTTTCCATCGGTACCTTCCAGCGGGACTTCCACACCCCAGTTCAGGTCGCGGGTTACCGCCCTGGGCTGGAGTCCCTGGTCGATCCATGATTTGCATTGCCCGTAAACATTAGACTTCCAATCGTGTTTATGCTCTTCCAGTATCCATTCCCTGAGCCAGCCTTCATATTTATCCAGGGGCAGGTACCAATGCCTGGTTTCTCTCAACACAGGCTTATTCCCGCTCAGGGCGGATTTGGGTTCGATCAGTTCGGTCGGACTGAGGGAAGTGCCACAGTTTTCGCACTGGTCGCCATATGCTTTTTCGTATCCGCAATGCGGACAGGTTCCTGTTATGTAGCGGTCGGCCAGAAATTGGCCTTCCTTTTCGTCAAAATAGTTTTCGGAAGTCTTTTCAATAAACTCTCCTTTGTCGTAAAGGGTCTTGAAAAACTCCGTGGCTGTTTCGTGATGGATGGGGGCAGAGGTGCGGCTGTAAACATCGAAAGAGATCCCAAAATCCTCAAAAGACTTTTTAATGATGCCGTGGTATTTATCCACAATCTCCTGCGGGCTAATGCCCTGCTGGCGGGCTTTTATGGTGATGGGTACGCCATGTTCGTCGGAACCGCCGATAAAAATCACCTCTTCACCTTTCAGCCGCAGGTACCTGACGTAAATATCAGCCGGAACATAAACGCCTGCCAGGTGACCGATATGTATAGGGCCATTGGCATAAGGCAAAGCCGAAGTTACCGTGGTTCTATTGAATTGATGTTGTGTATTCGCCATTTTGGGATATTTCTTGTAATTTCGGCAAAGTTAACCAAATGTAATCAAATGCAAACTCCCGGATATTTGAAAAAAGGTGATCAGGTGATGATTGTGGCGCCTGCCCGCAAAATTTCCCGTGAAGAAGTAAAAGCAGCCCGCAAGATCCTTGAAAGCTGGTATCTGAAGGTAGAATACGGCCCTTATCTTTTCAGGGAATATCACCAGTTTGCAGGCAGTGATAAGGAGAGGCTGGAAGATTTCCAGGTGGCCCTGGATGACCCGGACATCAAAGCCATCATATGCGCCAGGGGTGGTTACGGATCGGTACGCATCATCGATCAACTGGATTTTACCCGTTTTTTTAAAAATCCCAAATGGATCGTGGGTTACAGCGATATCACGGTCTTTCATTCACACATCAACCGGCATTACGGCATCGAAACCCTGCATGCGGAAATGCCGCTGAACTTCGGGAAGGAGAAAACGAAAGAAGAAACACTGACTTCGCTGAAAGATGCTTTGTTCGGAAATTTAAAAACTTATACCCTTCCTTATACAGTTAACAACCGCCAGGGTCATGCAGAAGGGATACTCACCGGCGGGAATCTTTCCATGCTTTACAGCCTGATGGGAAGTCCTTCGGATATTAATACCGAAAACAAGATCCTGTTCATTGAGGACCTGGATGAGTATCTCTACCATGTTGACCGCATGATGATGAACCTGAAAAGGAGCGGCAAACTGGACCGGCTGGCCGGCCTGATCGTGGGTGGGCTGAGCGACATGAACGACAACAGCATTGCTTTTGGGAAAACGGCCAATGAGATCGTACAGGAACACATCGAAGAATATGACTATCCTGTTTGTTTTGATTTCCCGGCCGGGCATGTGCCGGATAACCGGGCTTTGATTATGGGGCGGGAAGTTTCCCTATCTGTTGATTGGGGAGGGGTCTTGCTCGGGTTTTAGCTTGGTTTCCAGGTTGGTTTTTTTTTCGAGGTTTCACCTCTAGAGGTGAAACCCCTAAAAGCATTTCAGTACTTATATAATTGAAACAAAACCATCCCAAATTAAACAATTTACCTTCTATTCGAAAATAATTCCCATCCACCGGGACGTTTTCCCTCCTAAAAGGTATTAACCCATAAAAACCATGGCAGAACACAACGATCTGGGCAATGCCGGAGAAGAGCTTGCCTGCAAACATTTAAGAAAAAAGGGTTACGAAATCCTCAAAACCAACTGGCATTTCGGAAAAGACGAAGTAGATATCATCGCACAAAAAGAGGATATGATCGTATTCATAGAAGTCAAAACCCGCTCATCCCGATTTTTCGGGGAGCCTTACGTTTTCGTGACAAAGAAAAAACAAAAATTCCTGCAGCGGGCTGCCGATGCCTATTTCGACCGATACGACTGCGAACTGGAAGGCCGCTTCGATGTGATCTCCATCGTGATCAACGGCAACGAAAGCAACGTGGAACATATTGAGCGGGCGTTTTATCCGGTGATTTGAGGTGGAAATTCGGTGGAAATTCAGTTGAAATTCAATGGTCATTCAGTAGTTATTTTATTGTTATTCGATTGTTCTTCAACAGATAAAATAAATAGACTACTACCGGAGTTATATCTGGTGTCATGTCAAGCTTAATGTGACGGATTATTCACCCGGTAACTTTGAAGCTATGCCCGTTTGTCTTTAGTCACCGGGTGAATTGCGCCGGAAAAACTACTGTTGACATGACACTAGCATTTCTAAATATAAACCAATGAAGACCAGACAAATTATCCTTCTTTTCCTGTTGTCCCTGATTTTTGCTCATATCGCCAATCTGGGTGGGTTTTTCTTGAATTGGCACTGGCAGCTCAGCATTGCCGGTTTGATGTATTTTATCGTACCCTATTTTTATTTTAGAAAGGAGAAAAGTACAAAATGGCGCTTTCTTAAAGCCCTAATCATATTATTGGGTTTATACCTGCAATTCATAGCTGCATGGATTATTGAAGGAAAGCCGGCTTACCCGCAGGTGATACCCATTCAGCTAACTCCCCTGCTGGCTGTCGCCCTTGCCTTATGGATGGTGGCAATTCATCAAAAGGCAAAGCAGCTCACACTGGCTGTTGTGGTCGCAGGATTTTTTATTTTTGCCGGCCTCATTGGCATGCCCAACTGGTTGAATTATGTGTATTCACCGAAAGCAACAACACAAAGGGATTTTCCACCCGTCACGTTTGTCACGCATAATAAAACGACATTGAACGAATCCATAGCAGCAAATGAAATGTAAAAATTAACTAATCAACAATTCCCACGGAAATTGAAAAATTAAGCAAATAAAACTTTCACCAGCTACCAACTTCAAACATCTAACATCTAATTTCCAACCTCAAAACTCAAAACTCAAAACTCAAAATTCAAAATTTTTGGGTTTATCTTTGCAAAAACATTTCTAAATGAGGAACAAAGAAAAAAATACCGGAAAAGACAGTGAAGACAATCTCACCCGCTTGAATAAATACATCGCCAATTCAGGTGTATGCTCCCGGCGCGAAGCAGACAAGCTAATTGAGGCCGGTGCCATCAAAATCAATGGAAAGGTGGTTACCGAACTGGGGACCAAAGTCGCTCCCGGCGACAAAGTACAATACGGCGAACAAACACTTTCCTTCGAAAAGCCCGTTTATCTCTTGCTTAACAAACCCAAAGATTTTATCACCACCACCGACGACCGCAGGAACGAAAAACCGTGATGGACCTTGTTAAGAGGGCCGGCAAAGAGCGCATTTATCCGGTAGGCCGCCTTGACAAAAACACCACCGGACTGCTGCTTTTCACCAATGACGGGGAGCTGGCCAAAAAGCTGATACACCCCAGTCACCAGATCAAAAAAGTATATCATGTGATCCTGGATAAACCCCTTACCAAAAATGACATGCTACAAATAGCAAATGGAATTGATCTGGAAGATGGCAAAGCCAAAGTGGACAAGATCGCCTGGGTGGATCCGCAAGGCGACAAAAGAGAAATAGGGGTGGAGTTGCATTCCGGGAAAAACCGCATCGTGAGAAGGATCTTCGAACAACTGGATTATAAAGTTTATAAACTTGACCGGGTGATGTTTGCCGGCCTCACCAAGAAAGACCTGCCCCGCGGGAAGTGGAGATTTCTCTTACCCAGGGAAGTGAGCCTGCTGAAAAGGATTAAATCGGTATAAAAATCAAAATGGAAACCGCAAGGACTTAAAAATGTTCCGGTCTTCGGATGCAGACAAACTCACTATACCAGTTCGTCGCTGTTAACGAATTTACACCCCATTTCCTTTAATTCCTTTCTGACCTTTTTATATTCATCCGCATCGATGGGGCGCGTGGCATCCTCGATCAGTATTGCCTTGAATCCTTCTTTTATGGCATCCCGGATGGAAAAATTGACGCAAAAATCCGCTGCCAGTCCGCAAAAGTAAAGTTCATCGGCTTTTCGCTCCCGCAGATAACCGGCCAGGCCTGTATTCTTTTTATGCCCGTTGTCGTAGAACACGCTGTATGTATCTATATCCACTTCCATGGCTTTCCTGATGATGGATTCCACATTTTTAGTTTCCAGCTCAGGATGCAGTTCTGCTCCTTTGTATTCTGCACGCAGTGGTCGGGCCATAATATTTGCTCGATACCGTCGAGATCTATCTTATCAAATGTTTCCTTCCCGGCATGATTCGATGCAAAGCTTGCATGGTTTTCAGGATGCCAGTCCTGGGTTGCAACCACCAGATCAAATTTTTCCTGAATTTTGTTAATCGCAGGCAATATCTTGTCACCTTCTTCCACCGCCAGCGCTCCTCCCGGCATAAAATCATTCTGTACATCTGTAATTATCAGTGTTTTCATAATTACTCCTTTTTATATTCTTCAATTAATTTATCTCTTTCTTCTTTCAATCTGTCGCTGATTCCGATTTTATATTCATGGGGATTGGCAAATCTTTTGAATTCTTCGGGTAATTTTTTCATTCTTTGCTTTCTGTATTCTGATATTTCTTCCAAAGTTTTTTTATCTGTAGTGCGTTTACCCTCTTCCATCACTTTTTCAAGGAGGGTTTCTTTATACATTTTGCCTGTATGCATTGATTTATCAGGATCGAAAGGGTCATGCATATGATCAAAATCCGGTTCACCATCCAGAGCTATGGCATCAGCTCCAATCCAGTTCCGGTTTTCATCCATCAGACGAAATACCTGTTTTTTGTGTGGCAGAGTGATCTTGCTGATGGTTTCTGATAATTTCAAACGGGGTTTTCCATGGGCGAAAGCAAGCTTATAAACCCCGTCGAGGGCGGCATCGGGCTTGCCGATTACCAGGCTGGTTCCCACTCCGAACAGGTCGATGGGAGCATTTTGCTCAAGCAGGCTTTTGATCATATGTTCATCCAACTGATTGGAGGCAGCAATTTTAACATAATCAAGACCAGCCTTATCGAGTACTTCCCGGCTTTTTTTCGCAAGATATGCCAGATCACCGCTATCGAGTCTGATACCTTTCAGCTTTTCGCCTCTCTCCTCCATTTCTTTCCCAACGCGAACGGCATTAGGAACGCCGCTTTTCAGGGTATCGTAAGTATCCACCAGCAATACGCAATCGTTGGGACGTTCCCGGGCAAAGTCCCTGAAAGCTGATAATTCGTCATCATAGCTTTGCACAAAGCTATGTGCCATGGTCCCCGAAACGGGAATGTCATAATCACGGCCTGCGCGCACATTGCTGGTAGCATCGAATCCACCTGCCACAGCCGCCCTGCTTGCATAGTAGCCACCCGGTCCATGAGCTCTGCGTAATCCGAAATCAACGAGTTTGCCTTCTCCGGCCACTTGTCTCATACGACTGGCTTTGGTTGCAATCAGGGTTTGCAAATTAAGGATATTCAATAAAAGCGTTTCTATGATTTGGGCTTCCAGCAAACTCCCTTCTACCTGAAGCACAGGCCGGGTAGGGAACACCACATCTCCTTCCCGGCTGCTGTATACATTGCCTCTGAACCGGAAGTCTTTTAAGTAATTCAGGAAATCATCCGGAAATCCAATTTTCCGGAGGAATTCAAGGTCTTTACTGTCAAATTTCAAATTCCCGAGGATATCAATCAGATCTTCCAGTCCGGCAAAGATTGCATATCCCCCATCAAAAGGCAGTTTCCTGAAAAAATAATCGAAAATTGCACGATCTTCTGCCACGTCCTTTTTGAAATAAACCAGGGCCATAGTCAACTCGTACTGATCTGTATAAGTTCCGGTATAATCAATCATATTGCTCATGCTTTCTTATTAAAAAAATTCCTGCAAAGTGTTTTCATATATGATCTTATCGCTTCTGCTGTACAAAACCATTCTGATCTTTTTTACACTTTTAAGTTCAGGGAGATTTTCCGTTATTGTTCTGATTGCTATTTCCGCTGCCTCTTCCACAGGAAAACCAAAGGCACCTGTAGAAATCGATGGAAACGCGATGGATTCAATTCCATTGTCTTCCGCCAGCTTCAGGGCATTGCGGTAGCAGTTGGCCAGCAGCTTATCTTCCGGTTTATCCCTTCCGTAAACCGGTCCGAGGCAATGGATCACATGCTTATTGGGAAGCTTATGTGCCCGGGTAATAACAGCTTCACCGGGTTCAATCGGTCCCAGGGGCTCGCTTTCCTTTGCCAGTTCGGGGCCGGCGGCCTGATGAATGGCCCCTGCTACTCCTCCGCCCGGCAGCAATCTGGCATTGGCAGCATTCACTATGGTATCCATATCCTGCTGATCTATAATATCTCCCTGCAAAATCTCAAGGGTAATCCTGTTAATTTCCTTTTTCATAATTATTTTTTTACGAAATAGTTTTTCTTATGATTCAATAAAATACTAATTATAATACAATTATCAATATTTGCAGTGCTTTTTTGCATGAAGTCTAACAGCTGTTTATCAAGGTTCAATTCCTATTGATCCAGCAGAAAAGATCAAATATACATAATCCGAAAGAATTATTCCATTTTAAGCATTACCTTTAGCCCGGATAATTCATAAACCTAAAAGGTGAAACGCTGAATTATCCTGACGACTAAGAAAAGCTTCCCGATAACTATCGGGATTGATGCACTTCGTTTTCAAATTTCAAGCTTATCTAAGCCGGGGCTAACCTGCATTATTTGTGTACGTTAAGCTATTTTATGAATAATGCAGGTTAGAAATCTTTAAATACCGATATTTATGCAAGTTAACGTAAAGAGAAAGAATATTAAATTTAATCCGGATCCGGGCAGGGTAATTGCCCGCTTTCTTTATACCACCGAAGCAAGGGCCTTAAATACCATAAGTTCTGTGTTGAACCTGCCGGAGGCTTCAGTATCGCAGGTATTAAGTCCCTTGCTGAGGGATTTTTCATTGCGACACAGAAACATCTCCTTAATTTTCGAAAAACATTTCAATAAAATTTCTCATTTGTTAAAGTTGCTGGATGTTGATCCTGACTCACTCAGCACTTCGCAAAAGGCGCTTATCGGGGCCTACTTCACCATGGAGTATTCCATTGAATCGGCTGCATTTTTTAATCCATCCATTGTGGAACATCCCGATCAGTCGGAAACAAGACCGGATGAAAAAAGGGTAATTCTTAGTTTCAGGGCTACCGGTGAAGGGCATATTTCATCCATTGTTTTCCGCACCGGTGTGCTGGATAAAAATAATAAGCTACCCCTTGAGCCAGTAGGTAATATGCTGGAAGAAGCCCAACATATTCGCAGGCATGTTTATGATAAAGCTTCCTTCAAAAGCAAACTTGATGAGATGAAAGAGGTTCATTCGCTCATTCCTTCTGGTTTGATCCTCGACAGGCTAAACGAAAAATTTACCTACCGCGAATTAATGGATTGTATTAAAGAGGCCCGGAATATGATTCATCCTGATCCCGATAAGGAAATTCTATTTAATCAAATCAGCTGGCTGGCTTCCTCAAATTACGAACTTGATTTTTCGCTTGACACGAATATCTCCGAAAGGGTCATATTCCCGGTTTCTGAAAATGAAAAGAACGGCATTGAAGATGCCCGTTTTGTCAAATTCACGGAAGATAATGGTGAATGTATTTATTATGCCACTTATACCGCTTATGATGGTACCACTATTTTACCAAAGATGCTTAAAACCAGGGATTTTTATCACTTTAAGATAATGCCGCTTCATGGTGAAATTGCCCAAAACAAGGGCATGGCGCTTTTCCCCCGGAAAGTGAAAGGAAAATATGCCATGCTGTGCCGTTTGGATGGCTTTAACAATTACATTGCTTATTCTGATGACATCAATATCTGGCGGCAGGCCAAATTACTTCAGCAACCTAAGTATCCCTGGGAACTTATTCAAATTGGCAATGGAGGTTCCCCCATTGAAACAGCGGAAGGCTGGCTGGTAATTACACATGGGGTTGGTCCCATGCGCGAATACACATTGGGAGCTTCCTTGTTCGACCTGGAAAACCCGGAAAAAGAAATCGGGAGGTTAAAATCTCCGCTGCTGGCACCCAATGCCGAAGAAAGGGAAGGATATGTGCCCAATGTGGTTTATTCCTGCGGGTCGATGATCCACAATGATGAACTGGTCATACCTTATGCCATGTCAGATTATGCATCAACCTATGCAACCGTTAACCTGATGGAACTTCTGAACGAGCTGAAAAAATCAGAATGAAATGTGCGAATGATGTAATTAATAAATTAAATAGTGTAACATGCAAGGTGATTTTGTCGGGTATCTTTGGGTACATAAATTTAAAAAATCACAAAATGAAAAAAACAATTTATTTCTTACTCGTAATGCTTTTCACCTTGAGTGCAACGATGGTGTCTGCAAATAATGCTAAATCGGACAAATCAGCTGTTCCCGTAAAAACGGAAAACAAACTGTCGGATAAAGAAATTGAACGGATTAAAAATCGTGTTAAAGAAATCCGGAAGATGGATAAAAGCGAGCTGACACGAGCAGAAAAGAATGAGCTTAAAAGTGAGCTGAAGGAAATGAAAAAAGAGGCAAAAAAAGGCGGAGACACAATTTACATTGGTGGCGCCACGCTTATCCTGATTATTATCCTTATAATCCTGTTGGTTTAATCGAAACATTTTAAAAAAGAGGCTGTCCAAAAAGGGCTTATTGTTATCGTGGGTCAGATCGGGAAGTGGAGTCGAGATGGGCTTCGACTCTGCTCAGCCTGACGGTAAATATAACTTTTTGGACAGCCTCATTTTTTTTTCATGAAATTTATCAGCACATCTGCAGGAAAAATGAATGAATCCCGCCACGATAAATGAAAAAACATGGCAGGAATCCGTTCATTTAAAAACAATCCGGGATTATCTCCGCTTATTCTTTCCATCGGGAGGTTCTTGATCATTTGTTTGATGATCAACGGGTCATATTACGATGCTTTTTCTCAGGAGTATTTTCAACAGGAAGTCAATTATAAAATAGATGTTTCACTCAACGATACGCTCCATGAACTATATGCATTTGAAAAAATGGAGTACATCAACCATTCTCCAGATACACTACATTTTATTTATTTTCATTTATGGCCAAATGCCTACTCTAACAATAAAACCCATTTAGCAAAACAGAGTTTCCGTTTGAACGGGAAGTCAAAGTTATTCAATGAACCGGAATTAAGCGGATTTATAGATTCACTCGACTTTAAAGTAAACGACAGGCAGGTTCAGTGGAACTTATTGCCCGGGCAGCCCGACATTTGCCGGATGGAGCTGAATGAACCCCTGGTGGCCGGCGACACAATAATTATTACTACACCCTTTCGTGTAAAAATTCCCAAAGGCGTAACCTCCAGGTTAGGTCATATCGGGGAATCCTATCAAATTTCGCAATGGTATCCCAAACCGGCAGTTTATGATCAGGAGGGTTGGCATCAAATGTCTTATCTCGATCAGGGGGAATTTTATTCGGAGTTCGGATCTTTTGATGTACGGATCACACTGCCCGATAATTATATTGTGGGAGCAAGCGGTCAAGCTGCAAAACCAGCGCGAAATTGAAAAGCTTGAAAAGCTTGCCGCCGACACCTCATGGGTAAATGCTTCGCATTTTTTAAGAGTCCCTTTCCCGGCTTCATCAAAACAATTGAAAACACTTCAATATTTTGCAGACAGGATGCATGATTTTGCCTGGTTTGCCGATAAACGCTTTCATGTAATGAAAGGGAATATAAAACTTCCCGGCTCGGGCAGGGAAGTAAACACCTGGGTGATGTTTACCAACAGGCAGTCAAATCTTTGGAAGGATGCCCTGGATTACGTGAATGAGGCGATTTTATGGGCTTCCGATAGAATTGGTGATTATCCGTACGAGAGTTTCACGGCAGTTCAAAGCGCCCTGAGCGCCGGTTATGGGATGGAGTACCCGGGCATTACTGTAATAGGTCTTACTGAAGATGCTTACTCGCTCGACGAAGTGCTTACCCACGAAATCATGCATAACTGGTTTTACGGAGCACTGGCATCCAATGAGCGACAATATCCATTTTTGGATGAAGGAATAACCAGCGCGTATACAGCGCGGTATATGAAAGAGAAATATCCCGCAAAAAAGCTTTGGCAGGTTTATTTTAAAAACCGGAAACTGGCTCACTTTTTCAATATTGACCAATTGCCTGTGGAACGGATGCAGGAACTGGAATGGCTCATACAGGCCCGCAACAATCTCGAACAGCCAATGAACCTATCAGCTACAGAATACAGCGATTTAAACTATGGCATTATGCTTTACAATAAAGCCGCTATGGCCTTTAATTATCTGCGGGCATCCCTTGGAGATTCAGTTTATGATGCCGCCATGCATAATTATTACCAAAATTGGAAATTCCGGCACCCCCAACCCAAAGATTTACGCACCGAATTTGAAAATCTTACAGGCAAAGATTTAAGCTGGTTTTTTGATGATTTAATGGGAACAACCCAACGGCTGGACTATAAAATGCTTCGGTTGGAGAATCAAAAGCTGCTCGTAAAAAACAAGGGAGAGCTGGCATCACCATTGGTAATTTCCGGCATGACCGATGATTCAGTCTTTTTTGAAAAATGGGTGGATGGCTTTGATGGAGAGAAATGGATTGAACTGCCCGAAGGTGATTATACAGAAATAAAAATCGACCCCGGACATAAAACGCCCGAAATCTTCAGGATGAATAACAATATCCAAAAAACCGGTACTTTCCCAAGGGCAGATCCCATACAAACCCAACTTCTCTTTACTGTTGATGATCCCGAAAAACACACATTGATGTATTTGCCGGCAATAAGCTGGACCCGTGAAAATGGGTTTATGGCGGGTTTGGCCTTCCACAACGGTTTCATCATTCCAAAACCGGTGGAATATTTTGTGATGCCGCTTTATGCATTCGGTAATAATGATTTGGCAGGATTTGGCAGGATTACATTCAACATTACGCCCTATGATAATTTCATTAGGTTGGCCGCCATTTCTTTGGAAGGAACCCAATTCGGCGCACCGGGCAATCAAAACTACCAAAAGGTAAAAACCGGTGTTGATTTGTATTTCAGGAACCGAAACATGCCTTCAAAGATCTCTCAAAAAGTATTTGGGAACTACATTGCTGCCTCCAGTCTTTATCAGATTGAACTTCAGGAGAAGGCAAAAATGGATTCTTATTTCCGGTTTGGCTACCGGTTGGAGAGGAACAGCAGGATGAATCCATTTAGTCTGCAGGCAGGTTTTGAATCCGGGAAATCATACCAAAAAACTTCGCTTGAGTTCAAATACAAACTTAGCTACAATGGGCCAAACAATGGATTAGATATCCGCTTATTTGCTGGAAGCATGCTAAAAGAAGATTCAAAAATCCCCTTTTACTCCTTTTCGCCGGCTGGAAGAAGCGGCCGCGAATTGTATCTTTTCCAGGGAACATACCCCGACCGCTTTGCCGTTTTTCCTGACAATTTCTTGTCGCGGCAAATAAGCCCATCCGAAGGAGCTTTGATTTCACCAGTGAATGATAGCCTGGGTTACAGCCGCTGGCTGATTTCATTTTCTCTTACAAGTAGTTTGCCCGGCAAAACCAGCCGCTTGCCCGTTAAACCTTTTGTTAACCTTCTGCTAAATGACCATGCTTTTGGAAAAAGCAATGATTTCCCAATCTTTTTCGAGGCAGGAATAAAAGCCGGATTATGGGGTCTTTTTGAAATATATATCCCTTTGCTGGTCTCAAAGAACATTGATCATGCCAGCGGAACATTCAAAAACCGGATTCGTTTTGTTTTCTCACTCGACTCCTTTAACAAAAAAGGATTTATCTCTAATTGAGGTTTAATTCAGCGTTTCACCTTTTAGGTTTAGGAATTATCCGGGCTAAATTGCCAAATGTGTGAATGATGTAACTCTTTTATAAAATTATGTAATAGCTTTTAACGGATTGAACATGATCTTTATGGCTTAGAATTATAAACAAACTAAATTTAATATTATGCCGATATTAACGATCATTCTTGTCATTCTTGGTGTTGGAGTTATCCTTTGGCTGATTAACAGCTTTATTCCAATGCAACGAACAATCAAAGGAATTCTTAATGCAGTTGTCATTATTATTCTGGTGATTTGGCTGCTGAAGGTATTTGGTGTTCTGGACAGTTTACAAAGCGTAAACATTTAGCGATGCTTTCTGTAGTAATAATTTTTAAAAAAACTGACCCGCCAGACGCGGGAAATAACTAAAACATTAAAAAATGACTAATACTAGAAAATTATATGCCGCGCTCCTGATACTTCTTTCGGTAATTTTACTGATGCCCGTGAGCGGGTGCAAAAAAGACAAAGATGAAGTAGTACCTGCCAGAGAGACAACTTACAAGCTGAAAGGGCAGGATGTTCTTGGTGTTACAGGCACTGCTACTTTTATTGAAACAAGCAATACCTCATCCACTATTACATTAAAACTCTACGGTGCACCTTCAGGAACACATCCTGCTGCATTGTGCATGAATACGGTAGTAGAAGGAGGGAATACGGTTGTTGAACTTAATCCTGTAGATGCTTCAGGAAGCAGTTCCACCAACGTAAATTCATTAACCTACAATCAGTTGATAGAATACGACGGTTTCATAAAAGTTGTTAAAAGCAGCAACGAACCCGATGTAATTCTTGCCCAGGGAGATATTGGCGGCAATGTTGTGACTGACATCAATGTTTCCTATACACTTGATACCGTGGGCTCTTTTGACGTTTCGGGAAGCGCACTGTTTGAAAAAAGGAAAAACGGAAATACACTTGTTACCCTTAATATTTCAGGAACCATTGCCGGGGAGGAATATCCCGCCAGCATTAATCTGGGCTCGGTTGAATCCATAGGCGGCGGGCCGGTAACCAAAACACTGAGCAGTGTTAACGGCACTACCGGTAAAAGTTATACCAACATCCGGAAACTGGATAGCGGGCTGAATATCACTTACGACAACTGGTTAGTTTACGATGGATATATAAACATTTATCAAATTTCAGTAGAATATGACAATATAATATGCCAGGGCAATATAGGTTCCAATGTGGACTAAAGCTGTTCTGTTATCATGGCAAAAGGTAAAATAATCTCCAAAACGTACAATAAATGATATTTACCCGGAATGCATAAACAAAAAAATCGAAAGGAAAACTTGTCAGTTTTTTGCAGTCTACAAAATTGTTGCTAGACAATAAAGTGAAGTCTTCAGAAGCGTCTTTCCCGGAATCTGTTAATCAAAAACTCATTCAGGAGCTGGAATTGCATCAGGTAGAACTGGAATTGCAAAATGAAGAACTCAAACTTGCCAAAGAAAAAGCAGAACTTGCAGAAAAAAATATACTGAATTATATGATTTTGCCCCTTCAGGATACTTAACCCTTACAAAGGAAGGTGAAATTATAGAAGTGAATATTAGCGCAGAACGTTTGCTGGGGAAGGAACGTTCGCATTTGATTAAAAGTAGTTTTGGGTTTTTTGTTTCCATGGATACAAGAGCCGTTTACAATCATTTTCTGCAAAAAATATTTGAAAACAAATTAAAAGAAAGCTGCGAACTTAAACTACAAAAAGGCGACGGTTCCCTGAAATACATACTCGTTAACGGTATAATCAGTAAAGTTGACGAAAAATGCCTGCTGACCCTGGTTGACATAACAAAGCGAAAACACGCTGAGAACGAATTAGTTAAAGCCAAAGAAAAAGCGGAAGAAGCGGAAAGGATGAAATCGGCTTTTCTGGCCAATATGAGCCACGAAATCAGAACGCCCATGAATGGCATCCTGGGCTATACCGATCTGCTTAAAACCTTGAAATTAAATCATGAAACGCAGCAAAACTATATTGGCATTATTGAGCAGAGCGGTACCCGAATGCTCAATATCATAAACGATATTATAAGCATTTCCAAAATAGAATCACAACAAACTGAAGTAAGCCTTACCGATACGAACATAAACCATCAAATTGAATATATTTTCTATTTTTTCAAGCAGGAAGCTGAACAAAAAAAGTTGCATCTTTCCTTCAACAATGAACTTCCTGAAAAAGAGGCGGAAATAAGGACAGATCGTGAAAAAATATATGCAGTGCTCACGAACCTGGTAAAAAATGCCATTAAGTTTACACAAACCGGCTCCATTGAATTGGGTTATTTAAAAAAAGATGGATTTTTTGAATTCTATGTTAAGGATAGTGGTTCCGGTATTTTGGAAGAACAGAAAGAAATCATTTTTGAACGCTTCAGGCAAGGCAGCCAATCACATAAGCGCAGTTACGAAGGCGCAGGACTGGGATTATCTATTTCAAAAGCTTATGTTGAAATGCTGGGAGGAAAAATTTGGGTGGAAAATAATGCAGGTAAAAACGGTATTGATTCAGGTGCCACTTTCTTTTTCACCATACCGGCACATCCGGTTGAGGAAAGAAAATATGTTATTGCGGATGCCTCCACTGAAAATGCAACAGAAATTGAAATCGGAGATCTTAGTGTCTTAATTGTTGAAGATGATAAATATTCAGAAGCACTTATTATTACATTGGTTGAAGAATTTACCAGAAAAGTTTTTACAGCAACAACCGGTTTTGAAGCGGTTGAAGTTTGCCGGAAAAATCCCGACATCGATCTGGTGCTGATGGATATCAACATGCCGGGAATGGATGGATATGAAGCCACCCGGAAAATCCGGGAGTTTAATCAGGGGGTGGTAATAATCGCACAAACCGCCCATGCCCTGGTGGGCGACAGAGAGAAGTCAATAGCAGCAGGCTGTAATGACTATATCACCAAACCACTAAAAAAAGTTGGTTTGATGAAAATGCTAAATAATTATTCTTCAGAATTGACGAAAACTTAAAATGTGTGAATGATGTAACTATTTCCAGAAGTTATGTAACAGTTTACGCCTTAAAGAGAAATACCTTTGAGAAGTGTAATAATGTAATTGCGCAATTAATACTTGAAAAAATGAGAAGAACAATATTCACCCTGGCTGCAACAGCTTTTATCGCCGGGATTCTATTAGCAAGTTGCAATTCATCATCCCGGAAAATTGAAAACGCTGAGGAAAAAGTAGTGGAGACAAAAGAGGCCGTGATTGATGCACAAACCGATTTGTACCAGGCGCGACAGGACTCAATCACTGAATTTCAGGAATTCAAAACAGAATATCAAGATCAAGTTAGCACCATTGAAAAAAGGATTGCCGAATTAAAATCAAATTTTTTGATTGCAAGCCAGGAAGATAAGGCACAATTTGAGAAGGAACTGGCTGAATTGGAAAAGAAAAACAATGATCTGAAAATTAAAATGGCCAAATACAAAGAGGGAGAAAGGAATCACTGATTAACATATAAACTGGAATTTAAACGCGATAAGGATGAAGCGGGAAAGCATTTCCCGATTTTAAAGTTAGTAATGAAAAATAATAGGAAACAAATAAAAATTTAGATTATGGGAAATTTTCTTTACATCATTGCAGTGGTCCTGATTATTGCCTGGGCAATTGGATTTATCGGATACAGCAGTGGCGGAATAATCCATGTTCTGCTGGTAATTGCAGTTATTGCAATAGCAATTAATCTTTTTCAGGGAAGAAAAAGGACTTCATAAAGGCTTTGTAAACTGAAATTACAAGTTTATGGACGCGAAACCTTGTCCATAATAATTCATAGTTAATTTGGTTTTGGTTTTGAGAATGCGGGTATAATGCCCGCATTTTCATTTTCTAAATTGCGAGCCTTTCTAATTCGGGGCGTGAATAATACAGCTTAGGATAAAAGGTGTGAATGATGTAAAACATTTCCAAAATAATGTAATGCCATTCAGTGCAGGTTGATTGACCTTTGTAATTAAATCAGTGAGACTGATTTTTTAGGAGCGATAGCGAACTGAAAAAGCAAAGTCGAACTGATCCCGAGCTTGTCAGGGATCTCGTGGGTATATTCCCCGCCCTTGGGGCGAATCAAATGAATGTTTCATAATGATACTCCGCAGGCTTGCCTCGGGTAGTTCATTTATTAACACTATAAACAATCAATATTATGAATTCAGGAAAATTTTTGTTGGGCGTATTGGCCGGGGCAGCCGCCGGCGCATTGGCAGGTATCTTATTTGCCCCTGAAAGCGGGTCGAAAACCCGTAATAAAATTTTAAAACGGGGTGAAGACTATTCAGATGCATTGAAGAAAAAACTCAACGACTTGCATGAAGCAGTGACGAAAAAATTTAAAAAGGTGTCAGAAGATGTTTCCGACTATTCCGAAAAAAAATTGGGTAAACCCGAAAAAGCAGAAAAGAAAACAAAAACTGCAAAGGTTTAGCCCGAAGAATTCAGCGTTTCTCCTTTTGGTTTATACTATTCAGGCTAAAAGGTGAAACACTTAATTATCCTGACGACTGAAGTGAAACTAAAAACTATATCCGACTAGGCGTGGCAGTTAAAGAATTTATTATACCCCTTTACGTAAAAACGGTACTGGTTATTATTGGCATACTGGCCATTGTTTTCACTTTGCATATTGCCCAGAGCATTATTATTCCACTAATTTTTGCAACTATTCTTGCCATGGTGCTCCACCCCCTTGTGGCCCTGATAACCAGGTTGAGAATACACCGGGTTGTCGCCATCATCATCGTATTGTTTCTTACTTTTATAATCATTGCCTTGTTTGGCGCACTGTTGTTTTCACAGGCAAGCCGGTTCACCGAATCCTTGCCAAAGCTGGTTGACAAGTTTACAGAAATACTCAACCAGATCATCTTCTGGGTTTCAGGTTATTTTGATATTAGCGCCCATAAGATTACCGCATGGATTACAAAGACAAAAAATGAACTCATTGGAAGTGCCGAGATCGGGCAAACCATCATTAATGTTGGCAGCATGCTGGCCTTTTTGTTTTTAATTCCTGTGTATGTATTTATGATTTTGTTTTATATGTCCCACCTGGTTGAATTTCTTCACAGGTTGTTTGGGAAAAGCCACAGAGAAAAAGTGAGCGAAATAATAAACCAGATAAAAACACTCATTCAGCGTTATCTTATCGGACTTCTTTTTCAGGTTGTAATCATCTCTTTTTTATATACTATCGGACTTTTGATCCTGGGAATTGAGTATGCTTTAATTCTTGGCATCGTGGGAGGACTTCTTAATCTGATTCCTTATCTAGGTGCAGTCATTGCCGCATCCATGCCTATAATCATTGCTATTGTAACCAAACCATCACCCTGGTTTGCATTACTGATTGTGGCCCTCTATGTAGTCATCCAATTTATTGATAACAATTATGTCGTTCCCACAATAGTTGCTTCAAAAGTAAAAATCAACGCCCTTGCTTCCATCATTGCTGTTATTACCTTTGGCTTATTGTGGGGGATCCCCGGCATGCTGGTTGCCATTCCTCTGATAGCAATTGCAAAGCTTGTTTTCGATCACATCGAACCCCTAAAGCCCTGGGGTTTTTTATTGGGTGACACCGTACCCACAATCACAAAATCGCGCTAATTAAAAAAATGGAAATATGTTTAAAAAACATTTAAAACAAATTTTTACGGAGAAGTTAACAGGTCAGTTAAGACCTCATTAAGCACATTCAATTAGCTAAGCCTGATTGAATAAAAGTAAATTTATGACAAAGATGCATTCATTTCATATTCCGGTTATGGGAATTGGTTTTACAATTGATACACCATTAAAGGTTTCTCAGTTTGGAATTGACTCTGTAATTTCGATAGTCGATGATATTCTGCTTGAAAAATTTAGAAAAATATATTGCACGAAGTATGAAATACCCTTTATCGAAATTACCAATAAATTTGTCGATTGCAGAGCAAAAAGGATTACCGCCTATCTGAATTTAATCAATACAATTGCAGCTAAAAATTTTGAGCAGTTAAAAAGCCTTCTCACGCATAAAGAAAGGGAGAGAAAAGAGTACTTTGGTATGTTACCTGGTCGTTCCGGCATTTTGCAGGAATTCAAAAGCCTGATGGAAAGATCACCTGCTACAGATAAGCTTTATAAATGGCTGGACGACAAACTGTCGATGGGCAGCATTGATGTAAATATCATGACTAAAATTGACAAGGTAAACTATTTTGATGGGCAGAAACTACCTGTTGAATATAATGATGCCCATGCTGCCCTTAGAGGGTTTGCAAATAGCGACCTGAATTCTTCCGTGGTATTTTCCGCAGGGATGAACCCAAGGTTATTCAGCTACATTGAAGGGTTTGAAGATTTTTATCCAAATGAAAAAGGGACCACAAAAAAGAAAATCATATTAAAAGTAAGCGACTACAGGTCAGCTCTTATTCAAGGTAAATTTCTTGCAAAAAAAGGCTTGTGGGTTTCAGAATACAGAATTGAATCAGGACTGAATTGCGGCGGGCATGCATTTGCAACTGACGGGCAGCTCTTAGGGTCAATTTTGGCTGAGTTTAAGGATAAACGAAAAGAATTAGTTGAAACACTACATGAGATTTATGTTGGGGCACTTTCCGGGAAAAATCGCCCAATACCCGCAGCAAGGCTACCTTTAAAGATAAGTGCCCAGGGAGGTGTGGGCACAGCCGAAGAACATCAATTCCTGATCGATCATTATCAGATCGATTCGGTTGGATGGGGTTCCCCATTTCTATTGGTGCCGGAAGCTACAAACGTTGATGAGAATACCCTGAGTAAATTAATTAAGGCCAAAGAAGATGATCTGTATTTAAGCAATATTTCCCCCCTTGAGGTTGCTTTCAATAATTTTAAGGGCAATTCAAAGGATACTGAAAAGCTCAAATTGGCCGGGCAAGGCAAACCAGGCAGCCCATGCGTTAAAAAATTTCTTGCTTTAAAAAATGGGGATGATGGAAAAGCAATTTGTACGGCCTCAAGTAAATACCAGCATGCAAAAATAAAAGAACTGAAAAAGGAAGTAGTGTCTACGCAAGAATACCAAAGACGCTTTAAAGAAATTGTGGAAAAAGCCTGCCTGTGCACCGGCCTGGGTGCGTCTGCCATGTTGGTGAATGGCATGGACACCAAGGTTGAAGGGGATGCAGTTTCAATTTGCCCGGGGCCGAACATAGCATATTTCACAAAAAAAATGAGCTTAAAACAAATTATCAAACACATATATGGAAGGGCAAATGTGATTGAGGTAAGCGGCCGGCCGAATATGTATGTTAAGGAACTGAACATTTATATTAATTTTCTAAAAGGCAAAATCGAAAAATCACGGCTTTCCCGAACCCAAAAACAAAAGAAAGACTTATTAAATTTCGCTATGAACCTAAACAAAGGAATCAGCTATCTGAGCAACTTATTTAGCACCCAAACTGACAAATTCAATGATACAAAATCCAACATTCTAAAAGATTTAGAGGATATTAATAAAATTTTACACCTTTTGCAGTTAGAAATAGAAAATCAGTTGATAACAGAAAATCAGCACCATTGAAATATGCGTTTATTCAAACAGTTGCAATTCGTTCACTTCTGAAATTTGAGTTGCACGAATAAATCGGCAGAATTTGTGTGAATGATGTAACTCTTATCCAGAATACTGTAAATATTTACTGTATAGAAACCCTAACTTTACCTTGTGAAAAAATTTATCCCTTTAAAAAAAGTGAGAATAAACACCCTTGTTGTTAAAAAGCAGGTTACCCGGCTTGGCGAAAAAACCTATGAAAAAACGCAGGAAGCCAATGTTTTCTTTTCCGGGATAGGGGGGTTCTTTTTGTTTCTTTGGCTAACTATCAAAGAGTCGTTTTCTCTCGATTTTGAATTTAACGAGTTCCTGCGGCAGTGTTTCCAAATCGGGTACAAAACATTACCGCTTATTTCGGTAACCGGCCTCATAATGGGGCTGGTGCTTACCATACAATCACGGCCGGTTTTGTCCGATTTCGGGGCCGTATCCATGCTTCCCGGAATGGTTGCTTTATCCATTATCCGGGAAATGGGACCGGTTATTACCGCCTTAATCTGTGCCGGTAAAATTGGTTCGGGCATGGGAGCGGAACTGGGATCGATGAAGGTATCGGAACAAATTGATGCCATGGAGGTTTCTTCCACTCATCCCATACGTTTTTTGGTGGTTACAAGGGTTTTGGCTGCCACGCTGATGATCCCGCTCCTGGTTTTGTATGCCGATGCGCTTGGGATTATGGGAAGCTTCGCCGGGGTGAACATCAAAGGAAGTGTCAGTTTTGTGTTGTTTTTCAATCAGGCATTCAGAGTGGTCGATTTTATAGATTTTTTACCCGCCGTAATTAAAACCTTCTTTTTTGGCGCCGCAATAGGGATCGTGGGTTGCTACAAAGGTTATACCGCGGGGCGAGGAACAGAAAGCGTGGGCAAAGCGGCCAATTCTGCCGTTGTACTTGCTTCCCTGCTCGTAATAGTTATTGACTTGATTGCTGTTCAGATAACCGATATGCTTTTATAGTAAAAATATTAGAAATGATTAAAAATGAAACGCTTAGTCCGGAAAGTTCGAAAAAATCTGAATTTGTTATTGAAATAAATAACCTCAGTATAGATTTTGACAATCTGATGGTATTAAAAAACCTGTCGTTAAAGCTTATTGATGGCGAAAACCTGGTAGTGCTCGGAAAATCAGGTTCCGGAAAATCGGTTCTTATTAAGTGCATTGTCCGTTTGCTAGACCCTGACCAGGGAACTATCACGGTATTGGGCGAAAATGTAAATGAATTAGATAATAAGGAATTGGCAGCACTGAGGGTAAAAATTGGTTTCCTTTTTCAAAGCGGTGCATTATACGATTCCATGACCGTTAAACAAAATCTTGAATTTCCTTTAAGCAGATTAAAAAAGAAGCTTACCAAAAAGGAACGGAATGAAAAAATTGAAGAAGTTTTAGAGAATGTAGGATTGGCCGACACCCTGCACAAAATGCCCTCAGAGCTTTCCGGGGGAATGCGGAAAAGGGCAAGCCTGGCGCGTACCATTGTCGTGGATCCGATGATTATGCTGTACGATGAACCAACCACCGGACTCGATCCGGTAACTTCTGACGGGATCAGTGCGCTGATCAATGAGGTTCAAAAAATATACAAAACATCATCCATCATCATCACGCACGATATTGAATGTGCCCGCGCCACTGCCGACAGAATTATCATGTTACAGGACGGCGAGGTATACATGGAAGGGAGCATCGATGAATTTGAAAATTCAACCGATGAGCTGATCCAGTCTTTTTTTAAACAAAAAAACAAAAAAAATGGAAAAATATTCACCACGGTTTAAAGCACGCTTAGGAATTTTTGTTGCAGTAGGATTTGCAATTTTTGTAATTGCCATTTTCATTATTGGGAAACAACAAAATTTGTTTAATCCTGTATTTAAAATTACAACCAACTTTTACAATGTAAGCGGCCTGGAGGTTGGAAATAATATTCGCTTTTCAGGCATCGATGTTGGCATTGTCGATAATATTAAAATAATTAATGATTCAACCGTGCAGGTTGACATGCTCGTTAAAAAAGATGTGCAGCAATTTATCAAGGCCGACAGTTATGCCAGCATTGGTTCCGAAGGAATTATCGGCGACCGGATCATTATTATTACCCAGGGAAGCAATAATGCAACAATGGCAGAAGACGGAGAGCATATTTTGTCAAAAGAACCGGTTGAAACCGATGAAATTATAAAAAGCCTTAAAACCAGTGCAGAGAGCGTCGAAGTTATTACGCTGCAACTTAGCGAAATAATGATGAATATTAACAGCGGCCAGGGTACACTGGGCAGGTTAATCCAGGATTCAACCATTGCAGAAAATATCAACCAGACCATTAAAAACTTCAAAAAGAGTTCTGAGGGCTTTGATCAAACCATTGAAGTTACAAAAGAAAACGTATTTGCTTTTATGGAGAGCCTGCAGAAAACTGCCGCAAAAACTGAAGTTGCCTCTTTCCAGCTCGGAGAAATTATGATGAAAATAAACAATGGCGAAGGAGCTATTGGAATGCTGATCGCAGATACAACTATTGCAAATAATATTAATGAAACAATTATTAATATTAAAGAAAGCAGCATAGGATTGAACGAAAACATGGAAGCCCTCAAACACAATTTCCTTTTCAGAGGGTATTTCAAACGACTGGAAAAAAAAGCGGAAAAAGAGCAATTGGAATCAGAGAAGGATTTGCCGGTGGAAAAAAATTAACGAAAATTCCTCACACAAAACCTCTGAGCCTCTAATTTCCAAAAGGCCCCGAAGACACAAAGGCACCAGGGCACCAGGGATTCACAAAGAACATAATTGAAAGAGAAAAATGTGGATAAAAAGTGCGGCAATATTATTTTTTATTTTACTGTTCACAAATGATTTCGCATTTGCACAGGATCCTATAATTCCAAAAGAATCAAGTCATCGTTACGAAAATATCGAAACTTATTCTGAGCGCAGCGGCTTTACAAAATTTATGTTCCGCTTGTTTTTCAAACCGGCACCCCCAATCCGCGTGCAAAAAATACTGAATAAGCGGCTGATACAAAAGCCTTACACCTCTTTTGAAGGAAAAATCATCAGGCAAATCCATATTGTAACGCTGGATCCTTTTAAAAATTCAATTGGCGACACCATAGTGGCACCGCCTAACTTTTTACACAGAACCGGAAATAGTTTGCATATAAAAACACGCCAAAACACCATTCGAAACCTCTTACTGCTGCGTAAAAATCAAACCTTCGATTCCTTGCTGGTAAAAGAATCTGAACGCCTGGTGCGCAGCATGAATTATATTACCGATGTGTCATTTTTTGTTCAGCTTGCATCTGAAAACTCCGATTCCGTTGATGTTTTTATTCGCGAACTGGATCGGTGGAGCCTGATTCCCGATGGTTCAATTTCTCCTTCACGCCTTATCTTTAAACTACGAGAAAACAATCTCATCGGTCTGGGGCATACCTTCCAAAATGGAATCCTCCTGAACCATTCAAGCGGTGACTTTGCATACAGAATAAAATACTTCGTGCCAAATATCCACAACACCTATATTAATGCTACCATACAATACGGCACCGATGAATACGGAAATTTTATTAAACGTTTTGCTCTTGAGCGACCGTTTTTTTCTCCTTTGACGAAGTGGGCGGCTGGCGTAAGTTTTTCGCAACACATTCAAAAAGATTCAATCTGGTCAAGCAGCTTTATGCCTTTTAAATACAATTCGCAAGATTACTGGGTGGGCAATTCCATACCTGTTTTCAGCGGAAATTCAGTATACAGCCGGTCAAGCAGGTTTATCACTGCCGTGCGTTATAGCCGGATCCGCTTTATTGAAAAGCCTTCTGAAACGATTGATACATTACGGTTTTTCAATAACGAAAATTTGTACCTCGCCAGCATAGGCATAACAACACGCCTATATGTAAAAGACAATTATGTTTTTAAGTTTGGAATAACAGAAGATGTTCCGGTTGGGAAGGCGATTAGCCTGACCAGCGGTTTCCAGGAAAAAAACAGTATGCTGCGCTTTTATATTGGAACACGTATTTCCTCGGGCAGTTATTATTCGTGGGGATACCTGAGTTCCAATATCGAGTATGGCACCTTTTTTCGGGCATCAAAAGCTGAACAGGGGGTTTTCAGAGCTGGCACAGATTATTTTACAAACCTGACTGAAATCGGTCAATGGAAGCTCCGGCAATTTGTAAAAATTAATCTTGTCGCCGGCATCAACCAGATTGATTATCATAGCTTAACCATAAACAATGAATCCGGCTTAAGAGGTTTTAACAGCCCTGATTTATCGGGCAGTAGTCGGCTTTTGTTAACATCGCAAACCCAATTCTATGCTCCGTGGGATTTTATCGGGTTTCGTTTTGGCCCCTTTTTAAACTTTTCGCTTGGTATGCTTGGCGATGCAGCAATGAGTTTCAGGACAAGCAATGTTTATTCGCAATTTGGATTTGGTATTTTAATAAAAAATGACAAGCTGGTTTTGAATGCTTTTCAACTATCCATTTCGTTTTTTCCTGTAATTCCCGGCCAAGGAGAAAATATATTCAAAATGAACTCTTTTCAAACAACTGATTTCGGCTTCAGCGACTTCGAGCATGAAAAACCGGCAAGGGTGCTGTTTCAATAAAATATTTTGTATATCGTAAACATTTGTCAATAGAAAATCGCTGGTTTATCGGGATCACTTTTCTTGTTCGTCAATATAATTCAGCGTTTCACCTTTTAGGTTTATCAAGTATCCGGGGTATACCAGAGAATGTGTGAATAATGTAAACCTAAACCAGAATTGTGTAATTTTTTTTAAAATATAATTAGGACTTTTGACAGATGCGTAAACATAAAGAAGTGTTTTACTATGAAGAAATTTAGGATTAGCAAACAAAATACCAATCGTGATAATTTTTCCCTGGAAATATACCTGCAGGAAATTGGAAAAACAGATATACTGACAGCTGACCAGGAATTTGAACTTGCCCGCCGGATTGCAGAAGGGGATAAAAAAGCCCTTGATGAATTGGTTACAGCCAATCTTCGTTTTGTGGTTTCCGTAACAAAACAATACCAAAACCAGGGATTAAGTTTATCTGATTTGATTAGTGAAGGAAACATGGGGTTAATTATTGCTGCCAGGCGTTTTGACAGAACCCGCGGGTTTAAATTTATATCTTATGCGGTATGGTGGATCAGACAATCAATTTCACGGGCATTGGCAGAGAAAGCCAGAACGGTGAGGATTCCGATAAATAAAATAGCGTTAAAAAATAAAATCACTAAAGCATATAACCAGTTAAGCCATGAGTTACTTCGCGAACCAACTATCGAAGAATTATCCGGTTTATTGAATTTGCAGTATAAAATTGTTGAAAGTGTCATGAATATTATACATGATCAAATATCAATGGATGCACCAATTAGTAACGAAGATGAAACCAATTTATACGATTTGATGTCAAATGAAAATTCACCCAGTCCCGAAATCCACTTAATGAATGATTCAATACGGAAAGAAATTGAAGGCTCGCTTGCGGTGCTTAACAACAGGGACTCAGAAATAGTGCGTTGTATCTATGGATTCGATGGCCATGAACCTCTTTCTTTAAACGAAATAGCTTTCAATTATGGATTATCCCATGAAAGAGTACGTCAAATAAAAAAATGTGCCATTAAAAAACTCAAAACTTGCCTGCCGCAAAGCAGCATGGTATCATATTAAATTCTCAGGTTGATTCGCTCCCAGGGCTTGTGCATCGAATATCGTTAAATCGTGCAATCGATACATCAAATAATCAAGGATTGAACGATTGACCGATTGACCGAAGTAGCGCCCTGCCTGCCGGCAGGTAGTCGAGATGCGCTGATAATCAACACCATCTAAGCACTGCGCCTGTCAGGCTATACACCACGCCTGTCAGGCTATGCACCGCACCCGTCAGGCTAGCAGTCAAGCCCGTCAGGCTATGCACCACAACAACGCATCTCGACTACGATGTGACTGACGAGACAAGGTTCACCAGCAAAAAAACGATCAACGTTATTTAGGCATTAACAGAGTACCGCACCCAGGCTGAACACCGCACCCGTCAGGCTGAACACCGCGCCCGTCAGGCTGAACACCGCACCCGTCAGGCTGAACACCGCACCCATCAGGCTAAACACCGCGCCCGTCAGGCTGAACACCCCACCCGTCAGGCTGAGCGGAGTCGAAGCCCCGTAAATAGCTCACCAACAGCGCATCTCGACTACGCTTCTATGTGACTGAGAGACAGCATTCACCAAAAAAAAATGGTCAACGTTATTTAGGCATTAAGCAACCACCAACTACCAACTACTCATCTCAAATTCTGCGATCATCTGCGCAAAATAACATCCTTTTGCGACTTTGCGGCTTTGCGTGAAAAATTATAAAACACGCCTTGCAAACGCACGCCAACTGAGCACCACGCCCGTCAGGCTGAGCGGAGTCGAAGCCACGTAAATAGCTCACCAACAAAGCATCTCGACTACTCTGAATATTTTTTCAGCTGCTACCACTCTTTATTAATTAAAGCAATTTTTTTCTTTCTTGACCAGCGTTTTATTTTCTTTTCGTGTTCAATGGCAAGTTTAGGGTCTATGTAAATCTCGTAATAAACAAGATGCAATGGTCTTCGGGTGAAGGTATAGCAATCAGGATTTATTCCAGCCTGGTGTTGTTTTAAACGGCGTTCAAGATTATTGGTTATTCCTGTATAAAAGGAATTATCACCACACTGGAGGATGTAGACATAATAATTTGTTTTCATTGGTTTGTGGTTTTATTTCATCAATAAAGATACTATTTTTATTGATGACGGCAGCTCGACTTCGCTCGCTGTGACATGCCATAAGGGTAAAGCGTTCAAGCATCGGCCCTGGCGTCAGGCTGAGCGGAGTCGAAGCCCCGTAAATAGCTCACCAACAGCGCATCTCGACTGCGCTCGATGTGACTGAAAGACAGGGTTCACCAGCAAAAAAACCTCTAATAAGCCATTGTCAACCACCAACTACTCACTACCAACCACCAACTACCAACCACCAACCACCAACCACCAACTACCAACTACCAACCACCAACCACCAACTACCAACCACCAACTACCAACTACCAACCACCAACTACCAACTACCAACTACTCATCTCAAATTCTGCGATCATCTGCGCAAAATAACACCCTTTTGCGGCTTTGCGGCTTTGCGTGAAAAATTATATGACACGCCTTGCAAACACATGCCAGCTGAACACCCCGCCTGGCAGGATGTAGGGATTTAATGGGGCCTTCTATCGAATATCGTTAAATCAGTGAGACTGATTTTTTAGGAGCGATAGCGAACTGAAAAAGCAAAGTCGAACTGATCCCGAGTTTGTCGAGGGATCTCGTGGGTAATATTCCCCGCCCCTTGGGGCGAATCAAATGAATGTTTCATAATGATACCCCGCAGGCTTGCCTCGGGGTAGTTCATTCGTGCAATCGATACATCGCTACATCAAATAATCAAGGATTGAACGATTGACCAACGTAGCGCCCTGCCGGCAGGATAATCAGCGTTAAAAAGGCCCCCGTTGAAATCAACGACAGCCTTTTTTGTGAAATCCAACATTTTTTATTCCTTGAGCGGAATCACTCAATTTAGGTGAACCTAACCTGCATTATTCATGAAATAGCTTAATGTACTCAAATAATGCAGGTTAACCCCGGCTTAGAAAAGCTTGCAATTTGAAAACGAAGTGCATCAAATTGGTAGCTTTTCTTAGTCGTCAGGATAATTCAGCGTTTCACCTTTTAGGTTTATGAATTATCCGGGCTAAAACCGGTATCCAAGCGAAAGTCCGTAGCCTGTATTTTTAAGTGTTGATTTATTATCACCGTCAATCCGCTTGTCTTCGGGTTGGATATTGAGCAAGCCGAGTTGCGTATTCAGTTGCACAAACAATCCGCCCGCTAATTCGTAACCAAAAAAGAGGTTGGCGCCGGCATCAAACGGTCTTATATATACGTTGGTATGCGGGTCATCGGGTTCCACCTCATTTTTAAACTCAACATCGTACTCAACCGATCCATCCCCACCTTCGTAAGTGGCTTTGCCTCCAACTCCATAAGCTACGTAAGGCCCAAACCCAAGCATAAAATAGCCCTTGCCAAGCTGAGCTTTATAAACAAAATTCAGTGGCAGTTCAATATACGACAGTTTGAGTGTGCCAGATAAATCACCCGCTGTGCTTTTTGCTCCTTTCGTAATAAACATCAAGCCCGGCTGAAAGTAAAATTCCGGGGCAATAGGAACCTGGGCATTTAAACCGGCATGGAAACCAAGGAGCAAGTCATAATCATGTTTGTCGCCGTTGATGTCCTTTCCGTTTAAATTTTGCAAATTGACGCCTCCGAGAATCGCAAAGGAAGTTTTTGAACCAGCAGATCTCTGGGCAAATGCCATAGAACCTGAAAGTAAAAAAATCAAAATCAAAGAAAATAGTTTTGTCTTCATTTTTTAAATTATTTATAAAGTGTTAGAAATTAATTTAATGCTATTTTTTCAGCTTCGACTTTCATTTTTTCATTGGCAGTAATCAAAAATTCAACCCTGCGGTTTTGGGTCCGGCCATCTGCTGTATTGTTTTCATATTTGGGTGATGTTTCGCCAAAACTTTTAATGTTTAAACGCTGATAGGCAATTCCATGCCTCGACAAGTAAGCGGAAACGGTTCCGGCCCGTTGTTCTGCCAGGGTCCGGTTATACGATTCGCTTCCTTTACTGTCGGTATGACCCTGCACTTCAATATCGGTATCAGGATAACTATTCAATACATCAACCAGTTTATCCAGGTTCGATTTAGCTTCATTTGAAAGACTGGACTCGTCGAATCCAAATAAAATATTGCTGCTAAATTCCACGATAATGCCTTCGCCCACGCGCTTAACTTTTGCGTCAGGAACTGTTTTTGCAATTTCTTCAGCCTGTTTATCCATTTGCCGGCCAATTACAGCACCTGTAGCGCCACCAGCGGCTGCCCCAATAATTGCCCCAAGGGCTGTATTGCCCGAAGCCCGGCCAATTACTGCTCCTGCAGCACCACCGGCAGCAGTTCCAACAACCGCTCCTTTCTGTGTTTTATTCCAGGAGGCACAACCCGTAAAAATAAACGTTGCGCTAAGAACCACAAGAAAACTCATTTTTATCTTATTCATAACAGACATATTTAATTGTTTGATTGTTTTGTTTGTAAAGGTAGATGCATTATAATAGTGAGATGTTACATAATTTTCATTAACAATTACATCATTCACACATCATGGCAGAGGTTCTATTAAAAAAAGTGGGAATTATGTAAAGTTTTTTAAAAATTATATAACACAATATCTACCGGGTTTCCTAAATTTCGCTTTTTTAACCTGGCCAAAACAAGAACGAGAATTTCATTAAACAGGGTTTCGTTATTTAGGATTAATGTATATTTTTGATGTTTAATGACTGGTATATTGCTTAAAAATCAAAACAATTGAAAACAAAAAAGACAAACCCGGCCGCTTCATCAAAAGAAAAGAAAACCGGAATAGAAACCCGGAAATTTCCAATCGTTGGCATTGGCGCTTCGGCCGGTGGGCTGGAAGCACTGGAACAACTTCTGGGAGATGTGTCTGATAACAGCGGAATGGCTTATGTAGTCGTGCAGCATTTGGATCCCACGCAAAAAGGGATGCTCCCCGAACTGCTTCAGCGAATCTCCAAAATGAAAGTTCTTCAGGTTAAAGAAGGGATGCCGGTAAAACCAAACTGCATTTATGTTATCCCGTCCAACAAAAGCATGTCGATTTTAAAGGGGGTACTCTATTTGTTTGAACCCGCCGAAAGAAGGGGAATGCGCCTTCCCATCGATTTTTTTCTCCGTTCGCTTGCCGATGATCAGAAAGAGTATGCTATCGGAATAATCCTTTCAGGTATGGGTTCCGATGGCAGCAGTGGAATTAAGGCCATAAAAGAAAAAGATGGAATTGTTGTTGTGCAGGACCCCGAAACAGCAAAATTTGACAGCATGCCCCGAAACGCAATCGATTCAGGACTGATTGATATTATTGCCCCGCCCAATGAAATTCATGCAAAACTGATTGATTTCATTAATCATATACCTGACGTTCAGGCACATATAAATGGGGAGGGAAAAAACAAAAGTGCTCTGGAAAAAATTATCATTTTGTTGCGGACGCATACCGGGAATGATTTTTCGATGTATAAAAAAAATACCATTTACCGCCGCATCGAAAGACGAATGGGGGTGCATAAAATCGACAAAATTAATTCGTACATACACTTTTTACAGGAAAATCCTGAAGAGATCCATATTCTTTTCAAGGAGATGATGATTGGAGTTACTAATTTTTTCCGCGATGCCCCGGTTTGGGAAGAATTAAAAAAGAAGGTTTTTAAGAAAAAGCTGGGCAAAGATCAGGGCAGCTCAACATTAAGGGCGTGGATACCTGGCAGTTCTACGGGTGAAGAAGCTTATTCGCTGGCCATTGTTTTTAAAGAAGCCCTGGAAGAATTAAACCTGGGTGGAGAATTTTCATTACAGATTTTTGCAACTGATCTTGACAATGATGCTATTGAAGCAGCCAGAAAAGGCATCTTTCCTAAAAATATAGAAGCGGATGTTTCATCAAAACGATTAAGCCGTTTTTTTACCAAAACCGACGACGACGGCTATCGAATAAATACCGAAATCAGGGAAACGATTGTGTTTGCGCAACACAACCTTATCATGCACCCGCCTTTTACCAATATCGATATCATTTCGTGCCGTAACCTGCTTATTTATTTGGACTCAAAATTGCAGAAAAAGCTGCTTGGCTTGTTTTTTTACAGCCTTAATCCCGAAGGAATTTTGTTGCTGGGCAGCTCCGAAACACTTGGGTTGCAGGGCCATCTTTTTACATCCGAAAATTCAAGCCTGAAGATTTATAAACGGGCCTATTCGAATCTCAATACCGAGCTGTCCGATTTTCCTTCTTCTTTTTCACGCTCAAGACTAATAGTTAACGAAAACAAAGCCCCCGAAAAACCCATTAAGAATATTCAGGCGCTTGTTGATCAATTGTTGCTGAATCAATTTTCAACTGCCGGTGTTTTGGTAAATGAAAAAGGCGATATTTTATACATCAGCGGACGAACCGGAAAATACCTGGAACCAGCCGTGGGGAAAGCAAACCTGAATATTTTTGCCATGTTGAGGCCGGGTTTCCAAAACAATTTTGCCATTGCCTTCCGTAAAGTGCTTGTGAAAAAGGAGGCCGTGGTTTTGAACCACGTTAAAATGGGCACAAACGGGGGTTCGTTAACCTTAAATGTGAATATCCTGTGGATTGACAAACCTGAACCATTGGCTGGAAAGGTGCTGATAATTTTTACCGATGCTCCGAAAACTACTGCCATTGAAATAAAGGGGAAAACAGGGAATAAAAATAAAACCAGCGTCAGGGAAACAGAACTTGAGGAAGAATTGCAGCACGCGCGCGAGGAGGTGCAAAACATTGCGGAAGAGATGCAGACTTCGCAGGAGGAGCTGAAATCAGCCAACGAAGAATTGCAGTCAACCAACGAAGAGCTGCAATCAGCCAACGAAGAACTCACCACCTCTAAGGAAGAAATGCAAAGCCTGAACGAAGAACTTCAAACCGTAAATGCCGAATTGAAGGCGAAAGTGGATGAATACTCGCGGATAAATAACGACATGAAAAACCTGTTGAACAGTACGGATATTGCAACGCTATTTCTCGACAAAGAACTGAATATCCGCCGTTACACCAATCAGGCCACCAAAATATTTAAACTGATAAAAAGCGACATCGGAAGACCATTTACCGACCAGACTTCACATCTTATTTACTCCGAACTGGCCGATGATGCACTCGAAGTGTTGCGTACCCTTATTTTTATTGAAAAACAAATTCCGACCAAAGAAGGGCGCTGGTTCCGCATTCGCATAATGCCATACCGTACCTTCGACGACCGTATTGACGGACTGGTTATTACGTTTATCGATATTTCTAAACTGAAGCAGGTGGGAGAAAGATTGCAGAAAGCAAAGCAGGAGAACCAGTTGCTTTTAGAATCCTCATCCAGCGTAATTATTAAATTATCACCCGACTGGGAAATTCTGGAATTCAACCCCTTAGCTGAAACCTTTTTCGGTAGAAAACGCAAAGAGGTAACAGGAGAGAATTATATGGAGTTATTTATCCCTGAGTCATTACAGAAAAATACGGAACAAAAAATGAACAAAATGTTTAAAAAATCTGAAAATAAAAAGATTAAAATGAAGGTGATTGCAGCCGGTGAAAAAGAACTTGATTCGGAATGGTCGGTAAGTGTATTATTTGATAATTCTGAAATACCTTCAGAAATAATTTTAACAACACAAAACAGATAAATTATGAATGACGAAGAAATGGATTTTACCGATGCAAAAATGCTGCGTCAGAAAGCTGAAAAACTACTCAAAGAAAAGAAAGCCAAAGAGGCCGCTGAATTGAAGGAAACCGACGTGAATAAACTGCTTCACGAATTACAGGTGCACCAGATTGAATTGGAAATGCAGAATGAAGAGCTGCGCCAGGCATACGAAGCAACGGAAGAAGCCTTAAAAAAATATACCATGTTGTTTGATTTATCACCCATGGGATATTTCTCACTTGAACCTGACGGTACAATTCGTGACCTGAATTTTACAGGGGCCGATATGTTGGGTGAAAGGCGCTTTAGTTTGATTAACAGCAATTTTAAGCTTTTTATCTCAGATAATTCAAAATCTGTTTTTAATAATTTTATCAGAAAAATGTATAATAGTAACACAAAAGAATCATGCGAAGTAATACTGGGTTATGATAAAAAACTTTTATGTACTGTATATATGGAAGGCGTTGTTACAGAAGATGATCAAAAATGTCTTTTGTCAGTGGTTGATCTTTCGAAATTTAAATTGAAAAAAAATTAGTAACTGTGTGAATGATGTAACTCTTTCAATGAATTGTGTAATGATTGCCTAAACCATATCGAATACCTTTGGTTTATCGAAATAATTTCACAATTTAAATTGAATCAATTGCAAATAAAACAAATATTATTTTCAGTATATATATTTCTGACAGCCCATACATTGATGGCTGATGAACTTTCAGAATCTATCAGCCAGTTCATCAATAAACAACCTGCAGGTTTATCCTATGAAATTGATCAGGAAAACCTGTATTCAAGCAAAGTACTTCAGCAATTTTATCAAAACCGGAATTATGTTCCCGCCTGGATAAACTCCAAAGCCCCCATCTGGATAGGTTCGAAAATTCCTCCATGGATCAGCTCCTTTTCACCGGTTCTCATTAACTCAGATCCTCCGGACTGGATTAAATCCGACATCCCTGTCCGGATTGATTCCGATGTGCTTGGAGAAAATGTTTATGTGCTTTTGGATTATATCCGGCAGGTAGCCAGTCATGGTCTAAACCCTACCGATTACCATTTAATCCTGCTTGAAAAGTACATCAATAAAATCAATAAAACAGGTTTGTTTATGGCAATAGATTCAGAGGTTATGATGAAACTGGACGTTTTGCTCACTGATGCCTATTTATTACTGGGCTTGCATTTGTATTACGGCAAGGTTGATTCAGAAAAAGAAGGTAAAAGCTGGACAATACAACGCAAAGAACCGGAATTGCAGTTAAACCGGAAATTGGAAGAAGCGCTGACTACCGGTGATATTGCAAGGAATCTTGATATGCTTGCGCCAAGTTACGACTCCTATTGGATGATGAAAGAAGACTTAGCATTTTTTCTTGGGATGGAAAATGAATTCTGGCCGGCCATAACTTTAAATACCACAATCAATCCCGGGGAGGCAAACCAGTCACTCCCTAAAATCAGGAAAAGACTTATAAAATTGAGATATCCTTTGTCAGACAGTATTTCTGTAAATTATGATGAGGAACTTGAAAAGCAACTTAAAATTTTTCAAAAAAACTGGGGTTTAAATACCGACGGGGTGATAGGAGAGGGAACATTGCTTGCACTAAACACCAATCCGCGCTCATTGATAAGCCGGTTAAAAGTAAATATGGAGAGGTTCAGATGGCTTCCCATACAGAAACCGCAAAAGTACATCATCGTAAATATTGCAAATTTTGATCTTGTAATGATTGAGGGCAAGGATACACTTATTAGTATGCGGGCCATTGTGGGAAAGAATTACCGGGAAACGCCTGTTTTTGATTCCCAAATGACCTATATTGTTTTTGGCCCAAGCTGGACGGTACCTCCAACCATTTTGTGGCAGGATGTGATTCCGGAACTGCTTAAAGACCCTGAATATCTGGAGAGAAAAAATATGAAATTGCTCAGGAGCAATGGTTCAGAAATAGCGTACAGCGAAATTGACTGGTCAATAATATCAGAAAACAACTTTCCTTACATGGTCAGGCAAAATCCCGGCCCTGAAAATGCCCTGGGGAAAGTAAAATTTATGTTCAAAAATAGTTACAACGTATATATTCACGACACTCCTTCGCGAGGATATTTTGCACGCGACGACCGGGCCATGAGCTCGGGTTGCATAAGAATTGAAAAACCTTTTGAACTGGCTGAATTGCTTCTGGCTGATTCACCGAAATGGCCGTCATCAAAAATTCAAACTGCCATGCAGCAGAACATAGAACAAACAGCCAGTCTTAAAACACCTGTTGATGTGTTGTTGCTATACCTTACTGCATGGACTGATGGAAACAGACGTGTGCAGTTCCGAAATGACATCTATTTGCGGGATGAGCTGGTATTGCAAGCCTTAAATCAAAAACCGGAAGCAAAGAAAATAAAGGTTATCCCTTTTTAGCAGAGCTTATTCTGCTGATAAGCGGCGATTTTAACAGGTAGCTTTCTGTTGGGGCGTAAACAAACAGGCATGTGCCGTCTTTAATGGTTTCAATAATGTCCCTGCTCAGCTCTTCGGGCACAGCCGGGCAACCAAGACTCCGGCCAAGTCTGCCGTATTTTGCAATAAATTCAGGCGACACATATTCTGCACCATGAATAACAATAGCGCGTTCACGTGCTTTGTCGTTAATCCCGTTTTCAATACCATTGAGCCGGAGCGAAATGCCATGTTTTCCGAAATAGGTTTCCCCGGTGGTGTAAAAACCGGGGCTGCTGGTATAGGAACCCGGTTTGTTGGAAAATTTTTTGGCCATAACTTCACCTGTATTTCGCCCGTGAGAAACCAGGCAATGATACAACACTTTCCCCTCCACAAGGTCGAGCACCCAAAGCCTTTCCTGGTTCGACGGCAGGCTGTAATCGATGATCGTTATCACTTCCGGTCGATTGATTGTATGTTCCTTCTTCAGTAATTCGTAACCGGAAAGTGCTGTTTGCAGTAACTCTCTGGCGGGAAGTTCATTTGCGTTTTCTGTGTTTCTTTCTACAAATTTCTCAATCAGCAGCCGTGAGTTATTCTCCCTGCCGGAAGAAGCACTCAACTCACTTATCACAGAAACCAGAGACAACATCACACATACTAAAAAGATTTTTTTAATCTGCATGGGCTAAAAGTAGTTGATTTTTGCTAATCAAACGTTTAATGCCAAAGTATATTTCATCCATTTGCTGTTTGTTCCTGCATATATGAACTACCCCGAGGCAAGCCTGCGGGGTATCATTATGAAACATTCATTTGATTCGCCCCAAGGGGCGGGGAATATTACCCACGAGATCCCTCGACAAGCTCGGGATCAGTTCGACTTTGCTTTTTCAGTTCGCTATCGCTCCTAAAAAATCAGTCTCACTGATTTAAATGACGCAACCTTTGGATCATAGGCTTTTACCATGGATGGGTGGAAATACTTTTATTCGTTTGTTTTCAGTTCAACCGGAATATGCAAAAAGTGTGAATGATGTAAGTCTTAATCAGAATTGTGTAAAGCTTTAAAGCTCAAAAGTGATGAACTTGCAGCAGTGAAAATTCATTCAATACTGTTCCGCCAGGTGCGGGTATTAATACTCAAAAAAAATAAAGACATGAAAAAACGAATTTTAACTTTTATCCTGGTTTTAGCCACCAGCTTTGCTTTTGCACAAAGCCCTATTTCAAAAGGTGAGTCGCAAATTAATTTGGGAGTTGGGCTTTCATCCTGGGGCATTCCCGTTTATTTGGGCTTCGATTATGGAGTACATCAGAACATAACCCTGGGTGCCGAAGTATCTTTCCGTTCATACAATGATAACTGGCACCATAATAAATACCGGCACACGGTCATCGGCTTTCTGGGGAATGCCAATTACCATTTTAACACCGTATTGAATATTCCTCCTCCCTGGGATTTTTATGCCGGACTGAACCTTGGCTTTTACAGCTGGAATTCACCAAACGACTATGAAGGTTCCCATACATCAGGAATTGGGATAGGTGCACAGATTGGCGGCCGCTATTTTTTCAGCAATACATTTGGCGTAAACCTGGAGTTTGGCGGTGGAAATGCCTTCTCGGGTGGAAAGTTTGGTGTTACTATTAAAATTTAAAAGAGGAATCGAAAATGTATTAGCCCGGCGGGGCAAACCTGGAAGGCCGCAATGTACCTGTATGCTGCAAAATGGGTGAATAATGTAAAAGATGCATACAAAGATCAAAAACAGTACAAAAAAATTCCCCGTAGTTTGTGTAGGCGGTTCTGCCGGCGGACTTGATTCCTATATCAGCTTGCTAAAAAGTTTGCCGGATGATATGGGTGTTGCAATAGTCATTGTTAACCACCTGAGAAAGGTAGCTACTTTACTTCCTCAGATTCTTCCACAATACACCCAAATGCCGGTTGAAATGATAACGGAAAAGTTAGACATCAGGCCCAACCATGTTTTTGTTATTCCCGAAAAACGGGATTTGCATATTCTGAATGGAGAGTTCCGGCTAAAACCGATTTCAAAACCCCATGGATGGCCCAATGTGATTACCGTTTTTATGCGTTCAATGTCAAAAAACTGGGATGGCAAACTTATCGCTGTCATTGTTTCCGGTTATGATGGTGATGGAGCAGCGGCGCTTAGTGATATAAAAGAAGTCGGGGGGATTACTATTGCGCAAAAACCCGAAACAGCCGGACAGCCGGATATGCCTGAAAGCGCAATTGATAGCGGATGTATCGATTTCGTTCTTTCTCCTGAGATGATTGCCCAAGAAATTATAAAAATTGCGCATACAGAATCCGCGGCTGAATAGCAAGTTGTGATAATAAGAATGGATTTCACGCTACAACCATAAATTATAAACACATGAAAAAACAAATTGTTAATCAGGTTTATTGGCTTGGTATCAACGACTGGGAATTAAGGCAATTTCACGGATACGAATATTCCACCCACAAAGGTTCAACCTATAACTCCTATTTAATCAGGGAAGAAAAGACTGTTTTAATAGATACTGTTTTTCGTCCTTTTTCATCAAAGTTCATCAGTAATCTGAAAAAAGAGGTTGAACTGTCTGAAATTGATTATGTTATTGCAAACCATGCTGAACCTGACCATAGTGGCGCCTTACCCGGGTTGATGAATATTATTCCTGAAACGCCGCTTTACTGTACACCAAATGGAATAAAATCATTAAAGGGACATTACCATAAAGACTGGAATTTTATACCGGTAAAAACCGGGGATACACTGGATCTGGGAAATGGGAAAAAACTGATATTTATTCAGGCGCCTATGCTCCATTGGCCCGACAGCATGTTTTGTTACCTGACCGGTGACAATGTACTTTTTAGCAATGATGCCTTTGGGCAACATTTCTGTTCAGAGTTGTTATTCAACGATTTGGTAAGCCAGGAAGAACTGTATTTTGAAGCATTAAAATACTTTGCAAACATATTAAATCCCTTTAGCCACCTTGTTACCAAAAAAATTGATGAAATTGTTGGTTTAAACTTACCTGTCGACATTATTTGCCCGGCTCATGGGATAGTTTGGCGCGAAAATCCAATGCAGATTGTAAATAAATATGTTCAATGGGCATCCAATTACCACGAAAATCAGATAACGCTTATTTACGAAACCATGTACAATGGCACCCGCTCAATAGCAGAAAGTATTGTAAAGGGAATAAACGCAGCAGATCCATTGGTTGATGTTAAACTATACAATGCTGCAACAAACGACAAAAATGACATCATTACCGAGGTTTTTAAATCAAAAGCAGTTCTGATAGGTTCACCCACTGTCAATAATGGTATTATGTCGTCAATAGCAGGCTTATTGGAACTAATAAAGGGCTTAAAATTTAAAAATAAAATGGCGGCCACTTTTGGATGCTATGGCTGGCATGATGTTTCAACAAATCTATTGGAGAAAATACTGAAAGAGTCGGGGTTCGAAATAATATCGGGTCCTGTTAAATGTAACTGGGAACCAGATGATGAACTTTTAAGCCATTGTTTTGACTATGGCAAAGAATTCGTAGTTCTGCTTAATGAGAAAAAAACGAGCCAGAATGAATAAATGCTGAAATTTTAGTAAAAAAGCAAAATATGCAAAATATGCAGCAATTGATAGTTAATTCGTTTCCAGGTTGGGGGCATTTTTAATTGAATCATTAATCGGAGATGAACTGTTTACCCAGTTAGGAAATATTTCACCCAAGCCTTCAAGAATAAACTGAAATGCGATTGCTGTTACGATTATACCAAATAGGCGGGTAATAGCAGTGAATACGATAGGATCAACCTTTCCTTCAACCCAGTAAAAAGAGGTAAACAGGAAAAAAAGGCCAGTTAAACAAATTACCAGAATAGCGGTAAGCATGCCAATATCAACCAATGATGTTAAACCAAACCCAAAAAGAAATACGGTGGTGATGGAGCCCGGGCCAACAAGAAAGGGAATACCCATGGGAACAATAATTTTGCGAAAATGTAACTTGGCAAGTTGTAGATCGGTGCCTTTGTCATCATCTTTCTAGGCAGCCTAACATTTCTGCCTTCAATCATTTTAATACCGGTGGTCATCAGCAGAACTCCTCCTGCTACTTTAAAAACTATTAAATCGATTCCAAAAAACCCCAAAATATATTTTCCTGCTACCAGAAATATTGTGAGTGCAATAATTGCAAATCCGATCAGCATGCTGGCTACCTTTACCCGCACTTTATTGCTTTTATCACTGGTTAATTCGGACCACATGGGCAGTATAGACACAGGGTTAATAATGGCAATTAATGCAATTAAAAAATTTACATAAAGACTCCAGTTCATGATTTATTTTGTTTTGCTATTAGTTTTTTTGTCCTTACTGGTGTGTACTCAAAATTTCCGGTGAGCCAGCTCCACCTGCTGCCGACATTATTTGCCGGAAAGGAATTGCTTCATGCCAAAAATGTTTTCGTAATTCTACTTTAACTAAAATATCTGTTTATTTTTCTTCTTCAATTAGCAGAAGTCCTCTTGCTTAAGCTCATCAGGACAATGCCAATCACAAGAACTATTACACTTATTATTACAGGAGTCCAGTTAGCGCCCGATACGCCTATGTCGATCCCTAAAAAACTGAAGGTCTCAGTATCCTGAATAGCCTGTATTCCAAAAATTAAAGCACCTAAAATTCCTAAAATTATTAATACTATTCCTGCTGGTCTCATAACGCTGATTTTTAATTGTTACATATAAAAAAATAGAGCTACAAAACTAAGTACATTAACTTGGGGAAGTTTTATATAATTAATTGGAAAATTTACATTATTCACACAATTTAATGTTTTTCAATAGAGAAATGTGTGAATGATGTAATTTATTTTGAAAGTTGTGTAACACAAATGTAATTGCAGATGCTCAACTTAGTCCCTGAATATTTAATTAATCTGGCAAGCTGATTATTCAATCAAAATGAGGATTAAGCAATGAGAACACCAAAACATATTGGAATAATACCCGACGGGAACAGGAGATGGGCTGAAGAAAAAAAAATGACCAAAGAAAAGGGTTATGAGAATGGGTTGGATCCTGGTTTGATGCTTTTTAGATTGTGCAAAGAGATTGGAATTAAAGAGGTAACTTATTACGGATTTACTACTGATAATGCTAAAAGGCCGGTAAAACAGCGTGAAGCCTTCACCAAAGCCTGTGTAAATGCAGTAAGCATTTTGTCGAAAGAAGAAGCTGAATTATTGGTTGTTGGAGATTTTGAATCACCGGTATTTCCAAAAGAGTTAAACAAATATACCTCACGACAGACCTTCGGAAATGGAGGCATTAAAGTAAATTTTTTAATAAACTATGGTTGGGAATGGGACTTAAACAATTTGAAACTGGCAGATTCGGCCCAAAAAAACATTAGCGGGAATATTAAATCCTTTGATGTTTCCAGAATAGATCTGATTATACGTTGGGGTGGCCGACGCCGCTTAAGTGGTTTTCTGCCGGTGCAATCTATTTATTCGGATTTCTATGTGCTGGATGATTACTGGCCCGATTTCAATCCGGAACATTTTTACAATGCATTAAAGTGGTACAACGATCAGGATGTTACACTGGGAGGATGACAAAAATCGAATACATAACCATGCCATCATTAGCAGCAATAACGCAAGAAAATAAGGTAACATGAAAAAGAAAAATAGCACAAAAAACAAAAAAGTTGATAATCAGGCAGCTGATAAACTTCCGGTAGAAAATAAACCTGCAACTGACGGACAAAACCCGGAGAAGCATGTGGCTTTTAAACAAATGGAGAAGGATTTGAATTCAAAGATTCTGAAGATTACCATGTGGATTAAGGACCATCATCCGGAGTTATCTCCATATCTGGAAGAAATGCCGGTCACTGTTCCATCAGAAAATGATCCGGAAATAACGCTTAATCAATTAAAATCTTACTACGAATCACTGAAATCGCTCCTGAAGAAATACAAAGTGGATTATCCAGAAACCGAAGAATAACCAATTAATGACGTTTAGTTTAGAAAAATTAATAAGGTAATAAGGTAATCTTTCTCTTGGAGAAATAATCAAGTCGAAAATAAAAAGGGCAAATGATAAACACTTGTCTCATGTTTCTTGCTGTAATGTTTTGTTTCTTTTGATGATTCTATAATATTAATTTTTAGGGTTTTTCTATATCGTCATACTTGTTTTCATTTCGCGATTCAAAGTTGGCACATTTTGTTTTCCAGAATGTTACACAATTCCATCGAAAATTTACATCATTCTCACAAGTACGAATCATACCAATTCATCCTTTCCACCCCGCCCTTTGCCCTCTGCACTCTGCAAAATGTGTGAATGTTGTAACTTTTTTTAAGATTTATATAATACAAACCAGTTCATATTTGCCCAACTTTACCCCCAAATGAACCATGAAGGAAATGGAAAAAAGAAAATACCTTTTGGAAAAATTTTTAAGATTCTAAAAAAGGCGCTTAAAGGATGGTGGGCAAAAGACCCGTTTCGCGAAAGTGCAGTTATTGCCTACTATGCAATTTTTGCATTGCCCGGATTGCTGGTTGTAATTCTGACAACTGCCGGTTATTTTTTTGGACGCGATGCAGTAAACAATCATATAACAGCCCAATTCTCATCTACAATGGGCGCCGATACTGCTCTGCAGGTTCAGAATATTATTTTTAAGGCCAGCCAGGCTAAAAACTCCCTTTTGGCAACAATTTTCGGAATTACAATAATGATTGTCGGCGCCACAGCCGTTTTTGCACAGTTTCAAAAATCATTAAATATCATTTGGGAGGTTAAAGTTGATGAATCGAAAAATGGCATTTTGAGTTTTGTCAGGATCCGGTTATTTTCGTTCGGACTAATCGTTACCATTGCGTTTTTACTCATTGTTTCCCTTGTAATTTCCGCTTTGCTCTCGGCTTTTGGCAATTGGTTAACGGGTTATTTTTCCGAAATATTTTATGTGGCGCTGCAGCTAGTCAATTTCGTTTTATCTTTTGTAATTCTTACCGTTTTATTTGCATTGATGTTCAAATATTTGCCCGATGCAAAAATAAAATGGAAACATGTGTGGATTGGCTCAGTATTTACCGCTTTTCTGTTTGATATTGGAAAATTTGGACTGGGTTTGTATTTCGGAAAATTAAACCCCGAAATTGGATATGGTGCAGCAGGTTCGATTATTCTAATTATGCTTTGGGTTTCCTATTCCTCAATGATCGTTTTTTACGGCGCCGAGTTTACGCGTGCTTATGCCGATTATATTTCGGGAAGAGTGGCGCCAACTGAAAGTGCAAAAACAGATAATAGTTCTGATTCAACATAAAATAATTGTTCTTATCATTCAAAAACAAAAAGTTAGATGAAACTGTCATTTCAAAAATTGTTTTACGTGATGGCCACTACATTTGCGCTGTTTGCAATAATGATTCTGGCTAAACCCATTCTCATTCCGCTAAGTGTTGCTTTACTTATTTCGTTTATACTTTTACCCCTGGCAAGAAAGTACGAGACATGGAAAATCAGCAGAATATTCGCTGCTTTTCTTTCCATCTTCTCTGTGATTTTAATAATCGCAGGGGTCATTTATTTTTTTTCAGCGCAGCTTCTTAACATGTCGAAAGAATTCACTGATTTTAAAGATAAAATTATCAGTGCTTTTGCAGATGTTACTGTTTATATCAACAACAATCTGAGTTTTGTTGAAAACCTGAAAAGGGATGAACTTCTTAACAGGATGAAAGAATGGCTTAGTGATTCAACAGGATTTTTGATAAAAAAAACCGTTAACAATGCAGCAACTTTCATTGCCGGATTGATGGCAACAATTGTATTTCTTTTTCTGTTCCTCATATACAGAGACGGACTGACACAGGCATTTCTGGATTTCTCACCCAAAGACAAAAGGAACAGGGTTTTCAAGATGTTTAAATCAGTACAGCAGGTTGGACAAAAATACTTGTTTGGCATGTTACTTCTTACCATTATTATTGGATTAGCCAACAGTTTAGGATTATTGATAATTGGCATCGACAACCCCTTCCTTTTCGGATTTTTAGGCGCTGTCCTGGCCATCATTCCATATATTGGTGCTGTAATGGGAGCTTTAATTCCGGTTATTTACGCTTTTGTATCCTACGATTCTATCTGGATGCCAGTAGCAGTGGTCATTTTATTTTATTTTGTTCAACTGGTTACCGATAATTTTCTGGCTCCAAAAATCGTGGGGAGCAGTTTAAAACTTAATGCTTTAACGGTTATTCTAAGTTTGTTTATTGGTGCAGCTGTTTGGGGCATTGCCGGCATGATTCTATTTTTGCCCTTTGCCGCTATGATTAGGGTTGTTTGTGAAGAATTTGATGCGCTTAAACCAGTTGCACTAATCATGGGTGAGCATAATAAAAAGGAAAGCGATGGCAATGGACCCATTACAGTTTGGTGGGAAAAAATTAAAAAGAGGGTTTCAAATTAATCTGCTTGTATACAGAAAATGTGGGAATTATGTAAATATTTTTCATAATTGTGTAAAAACACCTTGTGTAATACTCTATAATTTTAGACGATCAGTAAAAAGATATTGATTTAATGAAAAAAACGGATGAGAAACCCTTCGACCATAAACTACTCAAGTCTCCAACCGGAATTCAGGGATTCGATGAAATAACCGATGGCGGGCTACCTGCAGGCAGACCAACGCTCGTATGCGGTGGTGCAGGTTGTGGAAAAACGCTATTCGGAATGGAGTTTATTGTACGTGGTGCAACACAGTTTAACGAACCCGGTGTTTTTATGTCGTTCGAAGAAACAAATGAAGAATTGATGCAAAATGTTTCTTCACTTGGTTTCGATTTGGACGACCTTGTTAAAAAGAAAAAAATTGTGCTTGAACACGTCCACATCGAACGCAGTGAGATTGCAGAGACCGGGGAATACGATTTAGAAGCATTATTTATCCGGCTGGGTTATGCCATTGATTCCACTGGAGCAAAACGAGTTGTTTTGGATACCATCGAATCCTTATTTGCAGGATTGCCCAACCAACTGATTCTGCGCGCCGAACTGCGGCGTTTGTTTCGCTGGCTGAAAGAAAAAGGGGTTACCGCAATTATAACCGGCGAACGCGGTAACGAAACCTTAACACGCCAGGGTCTGGAAGAATATGTTTCAGATTGTGTTATTATGCTCGATCACCGGGTTACCGATCAGAATTCCACCCGCCGCTTGCGGATTGTTAAGTATCGCGGGTCGATTCACGGTACCAATGAATATCCGTTTCTGATTAATGAAGATGGTTTTTCGATATTACCGGTAACTTCCCTGGGATTAAACCACACGGTTACAAATAAAAGAATCTCCAGTGGCATACCTGCACTCGACAAAATGCTTGAAGGAAAAGGGTATTTCAGGGGTAGCACGGTGCTCATTTCGGGAACTGCCGGAATAGGAAAAACAAGTATTGCGGCACACTTCGCCGAAGCAGCATGTAAACGGGGCGAACGTGTTCTTTATTTCTGTTTCGAAGAATCTCCAAACCAGCTAATGCGTAATATGCTTTCTATTGGAATTGACCTTGAACCCCTGATGCAGAAAGGGCTTTTAAAATTTCAGGCAACCCGGCCTACCTTTTATGGTTTGGAAATGCACCTGGTTGCAACACACAAGGTGGTGAATGATTTCAAACCTAAAGTTGTAATCTTCGATCCAATAAATGCCTTTTTGGCTGACGATAAAGCGTTCGAAGTAAAAACAATGCTCATGCGCATTGTTGATTTCCTGAAGTTGAATCAAATAACGGCCTTATTTACCAGCTTAACAAACAGCAGAACTGCATTAGAACATACTGATACAAACATTTCATCGCTCATTGATACCTGGCTGCTGCTTCGTGATATAGAAATAAACAGCGAACGAAACAGAGGAATGTACGTCCTTAAATCGCGGGGTATGGCCAATTCCAACCAAATTCGCGAATTCATTTTAACCAACCACGGCGTAGAGTTAGGTGAAGGGGCTGAAATTAAACAACACAACAACAAAAGAAAACATCAAAAACTATTCTATGATGCCAGATAAAGAAAACCAGAATTTAAAAATTAAGGAGAAAAAACCACGTAAAACAAAAAAAGATATGTGGACACTTCGGTTATATGTAGCCGGGCAAACACCAAAAGCCATAACTGCATTTACCAATTTGAAAAGAATTTGTGAAGAACAATTAAACGGAAAATACTCCATTGAAGTGATCGATCTACTGAAAAATCCACAATTGGCCAACGAGTACCAAATTGTTGCCCTGCCAACATTAATCAGGAAATTACCGGTCCCTGTTCGCAAGATAATCGGAGATCTCTCAGATACGGAGCGTGTTTTGATTGGCCTGGATTTATTGGAAGCGAACTGATGGATAAACAATATGCGTAAGATATAAGCATGAAAGAAAAAAAAGCAAAAGTAAAAAGTGCCACAGAGGAGTTTGTTCTTACCACTGCTGATAAGGGTCCGGATAAATATATCTTGCGTTTATACATCACCGGTGCAAAGAGCCGATCGGTACTGGCCATATCGAACCTGAAAAAAATCTGTGAAGAATATCTTGAAGGACAATATGAACTGGAAGTGATTGACTTATACCAAAATCCACTTGCAGCAAGAGAGGAACAGATAATCGCAGCCCCAACACTGATTAAAAAATTACCGCTTCCCTTCAGGAGAATTATTGGAGATATGTCAAACGTAGAGAAAGTGCTTATAGGTTTAGACCTGATAAAGTTAGAGAAAATGTAATGTTTTCAAAAAGTTAAAACATTCAATTTATGACAAATACAGTAACATCCAAAACAAAAGAGCAGCTAATAATTGATAATGAAGAATTACATTTCCGCCTGCTGGAAGCAAAAGAAATGCTTTCAGCAATACGAAGCGGAGAAGTGGATGCGATTGTAATTTCAGGTGCAGAGGGAGAACAGGTTTATTCGCTTTCTTCGTCTGAAACACCCTATCGAACTTTTGTTGAAGAAATGCACGGAGGGGCAGTTACACTTAACAAAGAAGGTCTGATTCTGTATTGCAATAACAGTTTTGCTGAACTTGTAAAACAACCGGTTAAGCATGTGATTGGTTCATATTTTAAAGATTATATCATTGCTGTTGACAAATTAAAACTGGAAAACCTGCTGGAGAAATTGCCTTCCCGCAAAAATAAAGCGCTGATAATATCCTTAACCAACTCAACCTGGCTAAAACTATCTGTTCGATTATTGCCCGCTTACCTGCACGGCGATAATTTTATTATAATAGCCACCGATATTACAGCATTGAAACAAAAAGAAATTGAACTTCTTAAATTACACCGGCAAATAAAACAGCATTTGGTTCAGGTAAAGGATTTGCGCTTGGACATAATTAATGCAAAAATTGACACCGATGCTGTAAATAAAAAATTAGAGAAAATCGCTGAAAAACTGATTAAAGAAAACAGCAAGCTTAGGATGGGTAAGGAAGAATTGAAGCTTAAATTAAAGCAAAAGAAAGTATCAGAGAGAATGAAGAGGTAACTTTAAATTTGCAGGAAGGAATAAAAGAATCCATGTTTTAAACCCGGATAATAGTATAAACCTGAATGGTGAAACACTGAATTATCCTAACGACATTGAATGAACTACCCCGAGGCAAGCCTGCGGGGTATCATTATGAAACATTCATTTGATTCGCCCCAAGGGGCGGGGAATATTACCCACGAGATCCCTCGACAAGCTCGGGATCAGTTCGACTTTGCTTTTTCAGTTCGCTATCGCTCCTAAAAAATCAGTCTCACTGATTTAAATACTGAGACATTATAATAATAAAATAACCTGATCAAATCAATATTGTGAAAAATTTTTTGTAACTTGCACGCAATTAATATTATAAAACAATGAAAAAAGGAACAGTAAAATTTTACAATGAAGTCAAAGGTTTTGGCTTTATTAAAGACAGCGAATCATCCAAAGAGTATTTTGTACATTCATCCGGTTTAAAAGAAAATATCGGGGAAAATGATGAAGTAACTTTCGATTTGGAAGAAGGTAAAAAAGGTTTAAATGCCGTAAATGTTAAACTGGCTTAGTTAATAAGCATTACAAAAATCTATTTTTATCCCGCCTCTGGCGGGATTTTTTTATACTATTTTCAGGCCGATTTGTGAAACTCTTCATAAGCCTGCAAAACGGTTAGATGAGAGATCAGATAAGCGAGTGAGCTTTCAGCCCCCTGGTTGCGGTTTACGCCGTAACTTTCAAAGCCGTCGCAACAGCCTTTGGTTTCAAAATCGTATAAACTCATGCGCAGATCATTTTCGCCCAGAAACCACAAAAAGGAGGTGTAAAGTTTATTGAGGAAATCCTTGTTATTTGTTACAAAATAGGCCTGGTGATACATTAAAACCATGGCCATTGCATCGATGGGCTGCTGCGCAAAAACAGAACGCTCGCCCTCTTTTTTATACCATTTTTCATTGCCAATAATCGAGAGATAATTATCCTTTAAAGTGTGTTCTGTAAGAAAATTCATGGAATCAATGGCTGTTTGCGTAATGTTATCATCGTTCAGTATTTCGGCCGAATGCAACAATGCCAGGGGTAAAATTCCATTGTCGTATGCCAGCAATGATTCAAACCAGTTCCAGCCGTCAGACTGGTTTTCCTGGTAGTGATTTATCAATACATTTGCGAGATTTCTCAGCCTTTCGGTCATGGAGTCGTCTGCCGGATTGCTCTTCAGGTAATAGCTGATGCCAATCATGGTATTGGCGATCCCTCGGATAGATGTTAATTTTTCGAAATTGGGTGAGGCATTGAAAAATATCAGCTTGCCGCTTTGGTAATAAGCATCGTTGGGTGCATTTCCCAATAAATAGCCGAGGGCCCATATGGTCCGTCCAAATGAATCTTCAGAGCCAATGTCATCCAGGAAATTCCGGCTGAAACTGAGAAAATTCCGGAAAGTCCCGTTTGCATTTTGCATGTAGTGCATATAACTTAAATAGATGGGAGACAATTCAAGCGCCCGCATATCCTTCAATTGCCGGTAAGCCATTAAAACCATCAGCAAGGCGCGTGAATTATCGTCGAGGCAATACCCCTCCTTCAAATTCGGAATGCCAAATTTAGCATGTTGAATGATGCCGGTATCATCGGTCAGGCGATTGATATGAGCAAGGGAAAAACGGGGAAGGAGAAGCAAATCGGGTTCCGGTTCTTTGCGGGAAATAAGCGGAATTCCCTCCTTTACTGCTTTTTCGGTAAGTGCCAGGTATTTTTCTCCGGTTTTTGGCCAGGTAATCTTTTTGCCATATTTACCGGCATTTCTTTTCAGTTCATTGAGTTCTTCCGGTTTATCGAAGAGTTCCGTTAATGTTTTCGCAAGCTCATCCGAATCATTAAAATCAAATAAGCGGCCTCTTCCATTATCCAGTAATTCCGCTGCATGCCAGTATGGTGTTGAAAGTACGGCGGCACCCACACCCACCGCATACGAAAGGGTCCCGCTGGTGATCTGGGCTTCATTCAGATAGGGTGTGATGTAAATATCGCAGGCATACAAATATTTGAACAGATCCTGTTCGTCAATAAACTCATTCAGAAATACCACATGATCTTCAAGCTGAAGGTTTTTCACCAAACGCAAAAGGGAAATGCGGTATTCCTCGCCGGAATGCCGCAACACATTCGGGTGCGTTTTCCCTAAAACAATATAGATAAGTTCGGGGTACTTTTTAACCACCTCAGGCAGTGCATTTATGACCGTTTCAATACCCTTGCTTCGCCCGATAAAACCAAAAGTCAGCAGCACTTTTTTGTTTTCAAGTTTAAACTCCTTTTTCGATTTTTCGGGGCTGAAGTAAATATCCGGGACGCCATGCTCAATCAAGGCAATTTTTTCTTTGGGTACATCGTAAATTGTGGTCAGAAACTCAACCGCTTTGTGGCTCATCACGACAATTCTTTGAGCCATTTTGCATATTTCCTTCAAAACCGCTTTTTCGTTGTACGAAGGTTTTTTGAGGATGGTATGAAGGGTAACAATGAGTGGTATTTCGAGGCGGTGGAGCAGCGGAAGGATATAAACCCCGCTTTGTCCGCCGAATATCCCAAACTCATGCTGCAGAATACAAACATCGGCGCCGCTTAAATTAATATATTTCACCGCCCTGATATAATCTTCCTGGTGATCCTGCCTGATGGTTAATTTAACTTCTTCAGGATATTCATAGGTGAGTTCGTTATCGTTCAGTGCAAGTACAAAACCCTCATTCTCTTCGTTTTGGTTTGCACTCCCTTGCAACATCGATTTGAACAGATTATTGGTAAATGTTCCAATTCCACATTCGCGGGGTATGTATGTGGCAATATAAGCGATTTTCATATGCTAATCTATGCTTGAATGTTTTTTCCCGGCCTTTTTGGCCGCTTTATCGGCTCTTTTTTCTTTCAGGCTTTTTAAAGCAAGCTTTTTCTTGTTCTTTCTTTCTTTTCCTTCTTTAACTTTTCCCATTGAAAGGTAGTTTTAAATGTTTATTTTATAATAATATGTTTCCCTCATACCCGCTTTTAATCACAGTGGATATCATTTTGAAGCGCCCGTTTGCTTTAACAATATTTGAAGTATGGGCAGGTATAATGATGCCCTCCCCGATTTGAAGCATACTTGGCTGATCATCAATAACAACTTCAGCGGATCCTTCGATAATCTGAATAAAAGTGTCGAAGGGAGAAATTTTCTCTGCCAGCGCTTCCCCGGTATCGATCGCCACAATGTTAATGTTTCCGGTGGTTTTACGAATAATTGTTTGGCTAACTACTGAATTGGGCACATACTCTGTGATTTCGATGAGAATATGAATTTTCGATTTTTCGATTTCTTTCATTTTCATCCGTTTCAACTTTAATTACCTTACCAAAATCAAAGGTACTCCCCATCAATATAGAAAATGTTACATTATTAATGGTTTTATTTTACATCATTCACACATCTTCGAGTGTTTCGCGACGTTTGCTTTTGAGCTTTTTGAAATGGGTAGGAGTAAGGCCCGTGTATTTTTTAAACTGATTGGAAAGATGTGCCACACTGCTGTAATGCATTCTGTAAGCAATTTCTGAAAGATTCAGTTCATCGTAAACAATCAGTTCTTTTACCCGTTCAATTTTATGGGTTAGGTAAAATTTTTCGATGGTAATGCCTTTTACTTCCGAAAAAAGATTGGCAAGGTAAGTGTAATTATAGTTAAGCTTTTGGCTGAGGTAGTCTGAAAGGTTTACTTTTATTTGATCTTCGGTATAATGCACCAATTCGATGACTGCCAATTTAATTTTCTCAACGAGGACACTCTTTTTATTGTCCATCAAAAGCAATCCGGCTTTTTCTATATTTGCTTTTAATCTTTCCATCTGCTCCGGCCGGACATCACCAACAATATCCGCTTCCCCTAATTTCACATTGGTATATTTCAGATCCAATTTTTCAAGTTCGGATTTTACCACCATCTGGCAGCGGATGCACACCATATTTTGTATGTAAATCTTCAATCAGTTATCTTTTAATGATTCAAAAGTAAATTAAAGTTATGAATTGCTATGAAATTTAACCAAAAAAAATCTAAACACAAAATTTTTATTAAATTAGCCCGGATGATTCATAAGCCTAAAAGGTGAAACGCTGAATTATCCTGACGACGTAAGAAAAGCTATCCCGATTCGCTGGTTATGGCGACATGGGAAGGTGGAATTTATTCTGTTCGGATTTACTATCAATTCTTTTCATCTATTCTAAATTTTTTCAATGTATCATAAATTCAAAGGCAGTCAACAAACCATTGATATTTTCCGGGATCTTCCAGGATTAATTTAACAAAACTCATCAATTCAGGATAAGAAATTTCATTCCGGGTGGTACCACAAACATCCCTTGTATATTGATCAACGTGTTCAGTATTTCTGACTTGATGCGCTCACCAAGCGTGTATTTATACTCCCGCTTAAAATGATTCACCAGGTAAAAGGTCATTATCAACAAATCATAACATACCTTGTATACCCCGTTAAATAAGCCTTTGGCTTAGCTTAGCTATTTAACGGGATAAACCGGTAACTGATCATATGTCGCCAAAATTCAAAAATTTTTTCGATCCGCCTACCGGCGGATAAGTTAAATTTCAAATATCAAATCCTAATCCTTCAAACAGCGAACAGAAAAACCGCCTTCCTGCGGGTCGCTGCCACGGCTTACTTTGTCGTAGCTAGAGCTCAATGTCCGGCCCCAGGCACCTGTCCCATTCCCAGTAGAGGACCAAAAGCGGGCGAGCTTCTCTATCCAATTGAAACCACCAGTGTAGTAACTGCCGCCCGGAAGCGCCGCAAAGCCATAGGCGTCTGAGCCATTGCCGTTTGAATACCAACCACTTGTGCTTTTCATTTTATAGCCTGCATCTGTTCCGCTATATCCTACTGCATCACAATCAACTGTCGGGTCAATATAAGTAGTTAAGGTGCACCACTCATCATCGCTCGGTAAATGCCATCCGCCATTTGGCGGACAAATGCCTTGAGCTCCCTGTGTAGTAATATATTGCATCATCTCATTCCACTGGTACAAACCACCGTATGTATCACAATTGCTTGGATTATCACCATAGCAATATTTTTCGATTGTACCATTGTCAGCCTGGTTATCTTCCCCATCAATTCTGGTCCCAATATTCAGGTTCTCTGCCATCCAGCATTGGGTTCCAATTTCAACTGTGTTGTATGTTTGTCCATCTCTGGAATCTGTTATAGGATCACCACAAGACCAGGAACTGTTGGCAATAATCTTAATACGTGCTGTGGCAGTAGAACTATTGGGATAGCTGATGCGACCATCCCAGACAAGGTGGATGTCTGTGCCCGGGCCTACCGATAAGGAACCCGTTATTTCGTTCGGATCAATGGCGGTATAACTGCCACCATTATCAAAACTAACTTCAAGGCTTATAGCATAGGTTGAACTGCTGCCGCTGAGGTCAAACATTATATCCACCATCCGCTCATTGCTTCCCGTTCCCTGGGATACCCGGATGTTGGTAATGGAGCCTGTTTGTGCATGGGCACTTAACAGAAAAACCAATAAGGTAAAAGAAAGAATTGTTTTTTTCATAATTCAATAATTTTTTTGGTTTGCTTTTTAGGTTTTGATTGAATTTTTTGTCATAAAGCAACTATGCTGCTGCATTTCTTTTTTTAAAGGAACGCCAGAAAAGGTAAATACCGATCAGTCCGGCAGCCAATACAAATGCGTAACCAGACAAGGGTACAGCATACACATCGCCAAAAGGAAATGGATCTGAGATACCAACAATCTCTTCTGCATGAACATTAATAGCCAATAAACATATTATCAGCATGACAAGGGTTCTGTAAATTTTTAATTTCATAAGATTTGTGTTTTGGTTTGTAATCCTAATAATTTTACAAACCAAATATATAAAAAATTTAAATATCTCATGGATACACTTATTTATGTTTCCGCATGAGTAATATTAAAATTTGTATAAGAGGCAATAGTCTTTTAAGTGGCACCCTAAGACCGAAAAATATCATACTCATCATGGGAGGTCTGTTCTGCAGAGAAAATAACTTCTACTTATTTTTTTACAAAAACCTGCCAGGTTAAACAATGTCGGTTCGAATTTGCGAATAATGGAACAAATGCAGGAAGTTGAAAGCATACCATAACACAAATATGAACGGCTTATGTTAAGTTGAAAAAAGAGGGCTTATTTGAGTAGTGTGTTACAAATGTGTTACAAAACAAAAAACAAAAGGAGTTACAAAAGTGTAACCCCTTCTTTTTCAATGCTCCCCAGGTTGGACTCGAACCAACGACCCTCTGATTAACAGTCAGATGCTCTAACCGACTGAGCTACTGAGGAATATATTTTTAATGAACGTTCTGTGCTTAAAAAGCGACTGCAAAGTTACAAATAGTTCAAAAACTGGCAAGCAATTTTAATAAATTTTTAATTGTAATACAAAAGACCTTTCATCTGCAATATTTGAAAGGCAGAACTGGTTTTTTTGTCATTCAGATTTTTTGTAACTTAGCCCGGATAATTCATAAACCTAAAAGGTGAAACGCTGAATTATCCTGACAACTAAGAAAAGCTACCCGATAACTATCGGGATTGATGCACTTCGTTTTCAAATTGGCAAGCTTTTCTTAGCCGGGGTTAACCTGCATTATTTGAGTACATTAAGCTAATTTATGAATAATGCAGATCCTTTTAAAATAAAAAAAATACAAATGAAAAGAACAGGTAAACTAACATTGTTAATAACGCTTGGCTTGCTGATCAGCTCAGCGAATTATTTATTTTCACAAAACTGCGAAGCTTACTTCCCTACAGAAGAAGGCACCGAACTGGTGTATGAAAATTATAACAAAAGAGACAAACTGGAGTCGGTGATGAAACAAAAGCTTCTTTCAGTTGTGGAATCCGGAGATACAACGATCTTCAAAATTCATCAGCAAATTTTCGACCAAAAGGATGAATTGCTTTATGAAGGCGAGCTGCAATTCAAATGCTATGGAAACAAATTTTATCTGGATATGCAAAGCTTTATCAATCCCGAGCAGTTTAAAGCTTACGAAAACATGGAAATGGAAATGAGCATGGATGATATTTCCCTTCCAGATGAACTGGCAGTGGGCATGGAGCTTGATGAGGGTTTTATCAATATGAAGATCGACGCCCAGATGATGAGCATGAACTTCAACACCCGCATTTTCGACCGCAAGGTGGAAGCCATCGAAGAATTAAGCACTCCAGCCGGTACTTTTGAAACCTACAAGATCTCATCTTCCACCGAGAGCAAAACTCCGATGATGACCATCACCACCAGCAGCACCACCTGGTATTCTGAAGAATACGGGATGATCCGTTCGGAAAATTATGACAAGAAAGGAAAGCTGGAATCGTATTCGCTGCTGGTGAAGATTGAGCGGTAGCTTCAAATAATTTCCCCGGTCCACAATTTATTCAAAAATACAGGCCCTTTAAATGAAGGCTTTGCGCCTGATCAGTTGCTTTTACTTCAACAGCCACCTGGTGATCACCCAAAATAAAATCTACCCATTTGGGGGAATTAAAGGAGGTATATTTGTTTTCAGGTGCAAAGATTCCCCTGTGCCTCCGCCCCTGCAAACCTACTCCTTTTTCAGCAGATCCCGGATCTCCGTCAAAAGCTGCTCTTCTTTGGATGGAACCGGAGGAGGAGCCGGTTTGGCTTCTTCTTTTTTCTTCATCCGGTTCATGCCTTTCACCACCCAAAAAATAACCAGGGCAATGATCAGGAAATTGACCAGGGTCTGTATAAACAATCCATAGTCAATGCTTACGGCATTTTTTACCAGAATATCGTTCTCATCATAAACAGCTTTTTTGAGCACGATTTTAAGCGCAGTGAAATTTGAGTCGTTGATCAGCATGCCAATAGGTGGCATGATGATATTGCTCACCAAAGCATTAACAATTTTTCCGAAAGCCGCGCCAATGATAATACCGATGGCCATATCCATCACGCTGCCGCGTTTGATGAATGTTTTGAATTCTTTGATAAATCCCATAATACCTTTTTTAAAAGCCAATAATAAATAAATTCTTATACATTCAGTATTTTTGCGTTTTTAATATCTGTTTTCCCTATGTTGTTTTCAAGGGCTTTACGGAATGTCAGGATATCATCCGGATAAAAACCGATAAGATCAGCAGCATAAACATCCAGCAAAAGCGGATCGGTGCCGGCCAGCAGCTTATTGGGTTTCACCGTTGAGCTGGGACCTCTCGGACCATTATCGAGTGAACACTCAATGGCATCAAAAATACACAGATCGGGTTTTCGCAGCAAGGCAAGATCTGCAATACACGCTGCCAGATAAACAGGCTTACTATAAGTGTATTTGCCGTCCGGAGAATGCATTTGCCGGTTGGTTTCCGAAGAAGACACTCCCATTAAGCCTTTCAGCATCCCGCTGAAAATAGTGCCATTGTGATGCTTGGCCACCGGAATATTGACGAAAACATCAGTATTTATAAATTCCTGGAAGACCTCTGCTTTTTTGAGTTTCTTGCCTTCGGGAATGGCAACCTCAACGCGCTCATCACCGTATGTTATCGCTTCGACCAGCTTTTTGTTGGTTTCGTAATACCTGCTCCTTTCCCAGTAATTAGCAGGTACAGGCTTGTATACCACTATTTTGCCGGCACCCGCATTTTTAAAAAGCTTGACAGCAGCCAGGGCCACATCAGGATGCGTATAATTACCAGCAGTTTTCCAGGGTGAGTTTAATAGAAACCCGACCGATTGCCCGGGGACAATGAATTTTTCAATGCCACCCAATGCATTCACAAGTTTTTCAACAGCCGGCAAGGGATCATCGGCTGAAGTAGTTATGATGTCAGGATTATGAATATTGGGTATTGATCCGAGCACACGGGACATTAGTGAGCTGTTTAACAGAGCTGTACCACCCATCAGGGCTGTAAATTTGACAAAGGATCGCCGCTTGATTCTCATAATATAAATGATTTATTTAACAAAATAAATAAAAAATCAAGAAGTGTGTGTTAATTTAATTTTAATTCAACTTGGGTATTGTAAAACAAAAAGTACTGCCTTTGCCAGGTTCACTCTTTACTGTGATCTTGCCGCCAATCAGTTCAACATACTCCCGAACCATGACCAGACCGAGGCCTGTGCCTGATTCATTGTCGGTGCCTTTGGTATGTGTCTCATTATCAATGCTAAATAGTTTTTCCAGTTTCTCTGCCACTATACCGACTCCTGTGTCGGAAACACATACCAAAACCACATCCCTTTCCTGTTTTGCGGTTATTTTAATCCGGCCCTGGTGTGGGGTGAATTTAATGGCATTATTCACCAGGTTGATCAATATGCCCTGTAAAATCTGTGGATCTGCATAAACCAGGAGGTCTTTGTGAACATGGTTGATCACCTCCTGATCTTTCAGTTTTGCCCGGTTATTGGCAAATTCCAGTACCGCATCCGTAATATCACAGAGGGAAGTACTCTCCGGGATATTCTCCAGGGTACCTTTCTGCGCCCTCGACCATTCAAGCAAGTTAACAAGCAGGTTAAAAGTAGTCTGGCTGCTATGCAAAAGGCTTCTGATGATCTCCTTCTTCATCTTCTCATCAAATTCCTCATAATGCTCATCCAACTCAGCCAGCAATCCCAGCAAGGCATCGAATGGACTTCTCAGATCATGGGCAATGATGGAAAAGAATTTATCTTTTGTCTGGTTGAGATCTTCCAGCCTGGCCTTCTGCTCATCCAGGGTTTCATTGAGTTTCTTCAATTTTTTCTGGTCGCGGCGAATTACAAAGGCAAGCGCAAGCAGCAGCATAATAATGATTATGGCCCCGATCACCAGGTAGCGTTGCCGCTTGATCAATTCTGCCTGGAATTGATTCTTCTCCTTCAGCAAATTGTTCAGTTCATCTTTTTGTTTCAATTCGTATTCAAATTCAACCTCGGCAATCCTGCTTTTTACATCCTGGTTCCAGATACTGTCTTTAATTGCCTGGCTGGAGTCCTTGTATTGAAGTGCTTCCAGGTATTTTCCCTGTGCACTGTCGATATTGACCATATTACCATAAGCATAAATTGCAAACTGACGGAAACTTTTGTCTACGGCAATCCGCAGCCCTCGCTTTGTGAAGGTTTCTGCTTTTTTAAAGTCGCCAAGATTAAAATAAACAAGACCCAGATTGATCAGGGTGGCTGAATACTCATACGGTCGGTTCGGCAAAATTTCGCTATTGTAAACATTTAAATATGCCTCAAGTGCTTTGTCGTATTTCTCCCGGGCGAGAAAAATATTACCCAGGTTGATATTGGCACTGAAGTAATTATCCGGTTTTCCGAGTTCGAGGGAAAGTTGCGATGCTTTATTCAAATAATAAGCGCCTGAATCATAGTCCTTTTTAACATGATAATATAAATACCCCAGGTTGTTATAGGTCATCAGTTCAAATTCCTTGACCTGAAGAGTATCATTGAGCTTTAGGGCTGTTTTATAGGACTTCAGCGCTTTGTCAAATTGATTGATCTTGGCGTAAAGCACACCCAGGTTAATACAAGTGGAAATCGTATTGGAATTGAGGGGCTGCTTATCTGAATATTCTTTGGACCGGATAAAATAATCGATGGCTACATCAAACTTATTCATGCTGCTGTAAGCAGCTCCCAGATCCATCAGATTTTTCGCAATGCTCTCTTCATCATTATACTCCCTGGCAAGTTCAAGAGACTTGAGATAATAATGAATGCTGCTGTCGGGATTGCCGAATTTCTTGAACAGAACGCCAAGGTTGTTAACTATATGCAGCCGGTACCTGAATTTCTCTCCCCGGGTGCCGTAATCAAGGGCTTTTTGATAATTGACGTATGAAGAATCAAAATTTCCATTAAGCCAATAGTGATATCCAAGTAAATTGTGTGCCCGCATCAATCCGTATTTATAATTAAGCTTGTTGGAAAGGGAGATAAGCTTACTGCAGATTTCCAATGCCGTATCCGTATCAGAATTCATTGTTTCCAAAACCAGTTCAAGGTATTTTTGGGCCCTCACCGTATCCTGCCGGGGATTTTCCTTCAGCCATCGGACCAGACTGTCTTTTTTTGTTTCCTGTCCCTGGCTGTTCAGTAGCAGCAATACAAACAATACAATATAAAAAATTTTGATTTTTTCTTTCATCTTCAGGCTTGTCATCATATAAAATTAATACTTCTTTCAGAAATACCTGGTATAATTTGAATAAAAAGCTTAAGCAGTATTATATAATACGCTTCAATTTTTGAAAAGTTACCTTGATTTATGCCTCATAACCTCTGGCAATGTAATAGGCTGCTTTGTCGAAGAATAACATCATTCTTCTTTCAAGTTCGAGGGTCATATAGATATCGATTGTCTTGTTCCACATATTTTGCGAGAGGGCAAATTCCCAGATATGTTTCCTTGTCAGGCTCAAGGCACTGATGACTTCGCTCAGGGCAAAACCTTCCTGCTTTCTGTCCATTCCAAGCTGCAGGTAAAAATCTTCAATATCCCTTTTACAATAACATCCGCCCAGCCAGTTCCCAAATTGCCGGATCACTTCCGTATTCCTTTCAAAAGAAGTTTCCGCTTTGGCCCGTGAATAGTTGGGTGTGCTTTTGTTGTTCCTCACTTCATCCAGCCATTTGGCAGCGATAACCTCTGCATTGTTCTCTACCATCCGGATGAGTTTATCGGATAAATAATCGCCCCGCACCGGCTCACTGCTTTGATTTACTGAAAGTTTAAAAGAATCTATGATGGCCCAGTATTCCTTTTTGCTGCGCATCCATTTTTCGATGGCATTGATGTTGGATTGAAAGGCCATTTCGGGCAACTTGTTCAAGGGGAAAAATCCAGGTTCCTCAGCATCATCGCCAGCCATGAGTTCTCCTTCCACCCATTCGGTTTCGAAGGTAAGAAACAACAGGTCTCCATAAGTTTGACTGCTGCCGGATTCCACATTCACCAACGACAAGATCCTCCCCTTTATCCCTGCTTCTTCTTCAAGTTCCCTCAACGCAGCATGTTCAATGCTTTCACCTGATTCGGCAAAACCCATGGGCAGGCACCAGTAGCCTTTGAAAGGATCAAATTTTCTTTTCACCAGCAATATTTCACGCTCTCTGATCACAATATTTGAGGCAACAGGCAGGGGATTATCATAAAAGAATCGCTCGCAGCTGAAGCAAAATTCCCTTTCCGTTTCCGTTTCCATTTTGTATCCTATCTTATCCCCGCAGTAAGGGCAGTATTGTCGTTGTTCGTTTGTCATTGTTTGATATCTTTTTGAGGATGAGAACAAATAAAAATCATGTCATCTTTTGTGATTTTAAAGCTTTTGCCATTCTTCATATCATTTTTTATTGCTTTCAGGATAAAATCCTCAAGTTCCGTTTCAGAATCCTTAGGGATAAAAAACCTGTGCTTGAATCGGAAATATTTCACAAAATCATCATAGTCCTTTTCATTAAAAAGGAGCTTGCTTGTAAATCTCTTGCGTTCGATCCTGTTAAAATATGGATCCAGTTGTTCGCAGGCGTTTCTGTTGGAGAACTGCCCGATCAGTTTTTCATAGGGCAATTGCCCGGATACTTCGATTTGCCGATCCCTGAGGATGGAGCGCACATAGTTCGTAAATTCCCTCATATGTGGAATGGCATGGGTAATGATCACAAATAAAGCATAAGGTTTTAATTTATGCATAAGTTCCGGGATGATCCATGGAAAAAAATACATGGCATAGCTACAGATAACCAAATCGATCGAGTTGCCCGGTATTTCGCTTAATGCGGAAATTCCGCTTCCCCGGAAATTGCCTTTTAAACCGGCCGTTTTGCATGACTCAAGGTAAAGTTGCTCATATTCCGGATAACGGTCAATCCCGGTGATGGCAGCATCACAGCCGACTCTGCCCTGGAGGGCCCTGGTAAAAAACCCGAAACCACATCCCAGGTCCAGGATGCTGCCTGCATGTTTCAGCTCAAGATTATTCAGAGCTTCATCCCTGACGTCGCATTTGCATGTAAGATGATCAGCAATGATGCCGGCAACTTCGAGGTGTTTCCGGGCATCTCTGAAGACTTCGGCCAGATTGTTCTTAAATTTGTTCATCTTATAATGACCATTACAGGGCTAAATAAAGGTAAGATAATTTGAGACAAAATTGCAAATTTGATATTTTTAACGAAATTTGTTGTAAATCAAAGACAATGTTTGAAGAATTCATCTTTCCTTACGGTAGCAAAAAACAAATAAAGGATTTCGAAAGCAGTCACAATGGAAAATACAATTCCAAACAAGAAGCCAAAAATGAGCTGGATATCGGGATCAAAAAAATGCGTAAACTGCAGGACAAATTATATGCGTTCGACCAGTATGCCTTATTGATCATTTTCCAGGCCATGGATGCTGCCGGAAAGGATGGAACCATCAAACACGTTATGTCGGGTATCAATCCTCAGGGTTGCCAGGTTAAAAGTTTTAAAGCTCCCAGCCAGGAGGAACTGGACCACGGCTTTATGTGGAGGTGTATCAAAGAACTGCCCGAAAGGGGCAAGATCGGGATCTTCAACCGTTCGTATTATGAAGAAGTACTTGTAACAAAAGTGCATCCTGAGATCCTGCTCGAAAAACAGAAAATTCCGGGCATCAATCATCTCGCGGATATCAATGATGCTTTCTGGAAAAGCCGCTATGAAGACATTGTGAATTTTGAGAGATACCTTGATCGCAACGGGATCAAGATCCTGAAGTTTTTCCTGAATATTTCAAAAGAAGAACAAAAGCAACGCTTTTTAAAAAGGATTAAAAATCCTGATAAGAACTGGAAAATCTCCTGGCCGATTTTCAGGAAAGAAGACACTGGACAAAGTACATGCTTGCCTATGAAAGCATGATGCAGCAGACTTCCACGGAAAATGCACCCTGGCATGTGATCCCGGCAGATAATAAACCTTATATGCGCGCCCTGGTGGCAGATATCATCATCAGTAAGCTGGAATCTTTTGACATGCATTATCCCGAAGTGGATGAGCGGAAAAAAGAAGAGATCATGCAGGCAGAGGAGATGCTGCTGAAGGAGGAATGAAAATAAACACTAATTATATTGTATATTCGTTTAGCATATATCATTAAAAGCCGGGAAACTTGGATATTTATACAAAGAAAAGGCGTTGGAAATTCATTCTCATCGGGATCGCAATAGCCATTGTGGGCTTTTCGTTCTGGTATACCAATTTTATTGTCAGGAAATTCGCCGAAGACGAAAGATCCGATGCCAGGATATGGGCAGATGCCATACAGCGAAAAGCCAAGTTCGTTAAGTATACTGAAGTTTTTTTCGACCAGATCAGGGAGGAGGAACAGAAAAGGGCTGAGATACTTGCAGGGGCCTATAAAACCATTGGCAATACGGAGTTCACCTGCGACCTGACCTTTTATGTGGACATCATCAAAAGCAATACCACCATCCCGGTGGTGGTTACCAACGAATACGACAAGATCTCTTATTTTGTCAATTATGAGTTCGAGTCGGATACCATCACCTACCTGGATGAAACCCTCAAAAAAGAGTTTACTGCCAATCCCCCGATCAGGATCAACTGGGTAGTGGATGATGAAGTTTACTCGAATTACCTCTATTACAAGGATTCGAGGCTATTTGCCGAATTGCGAACGGTGCTGGACGACCTGGTAAAAAGCTTCTTCTCGGAAGTAGTAACCAATTCTGCTTCGGTGCCTGTGGTAGTCACCGACAGCACCCAGCACCACGTGATCGCATTTGGAAACGTGGATTCGGTATTGATGCAGGATTCAGCTTCTGCCGGCAGGCTGATCGCTGAAATGAGGGGGGAGAACCAGCCCATCAAACTGGATCTGCCCGAACAGGGTACCACCTACATTTTTTATAAGGACTCCGCCCTGCTGACACAGATCAGTTTCTTTCCCGTATTGCAGTTTGCAGTGATCAGTCTTTTTTTGATCATTGCCTATTTCCTGTTCAGCTCAGCCCGCAGGGCCGAACAAAACCAGGTGTGGGTGGGCATGTCGAAGGAAACAGCCCATCAGATCGGAACCCCCCTGTCGTCTATCATGGCCTGGCTCGAACTATTGAAATTGAAAGGCCTGGAAGATGAAGCCATTTCAGAGATCGAAAAAGATGTGGGCAGGCTGGAGAAGATCACCGACCGTTTTTCCAAGATCGGATCCCAGGCAAAGCTGCAGGAAGAAAACATCGTAAAAGTCATCAATGGGGCCATAGAATATTTCAAATCCCGCTCTTCCAAAAAGGTGAAATACAAGATCAACACCAAGACTGAAGACGTGATTGCCCCCATTAATCTGCACCTTTTCGAATGGGTGATTGAGAACCTCAGCAAGAATGCCGTGGATGCCATGGGAGGTTCCGGGGTGATCATCGTGGACATTACCGAAGAAGAAAACCAGGTGATCATTGACTTTTCGGATACGGGCAAAGGTATCGCCAAATCCATGCACAAAAGCATTTTCAATCCCGGTTTCACCAGCAAGAAAAGAGGCTGGGGACTGGGCCTGACCCTTTCGCAACGTATTATCAAGGATTACCACCGGGGAAGATCTTTGTGCGGAATTCGGCTCCCGGTGAAGGAACCACGTTCAGGATCATCTTGAAAAATGAAACCTGTCAGGTTTTGCAAACCTGACAGGTTTATAATTCTAAAAATTCCTCAATTTTCTTAAGGTTTAACGTTTGGGTATGCAATTGTTTAAAATTGGCCGCGTTGTCAAACCATCCAGCAACCTTTTCTCTTTTCAGTTTAGTTGATTTAACTGAAATACAACTTAAATAACTATTCCAGGAATATTCAATCGGATGATTACAAAATCCATGATGCACAGGATTGTTATGGATATAAAGCAATACTTGTTTTAAGTGTTTTATATGATTGATTTTTTTCCGTTTAAACCGTCTTTCAAAAAGACTACCATGGCGATCGTACCTCTTGTTAAAGGCTTTTGTATAGGCATTGAACAAGTTTGAAAAAAATTGACTGGGTTTTTTTAAACCTGTCAGGTTTTGCAAACCTGACAGGTTTAAAAACGGAAAATCTTCTTTTAAGTCCTCAATGGATTTTACCCTCACAAGGAAATGAAAATGATTGGGCATCAATACCCAGGCATAGGTATCTGCCACAGGATCAATGTACTTTGAATACAATTTCAAAAAATATTCATAATTGCCTTGCTCCTTAAAAATGTTGCAATGATTGATACCGCAATTGAAAATATGATAATAATTTCCGTATTTCAGGAGTTCTGTTTTACTCATGCAAAAGTAATTTGACCTTTTACATTAATTCACTGAAGCCTTAAAAAGTCCCGCCTATCGTTCCTTTTTTTTGAACAATAAGCCTGACAGGTTTTGAAAACCTGTCAGGTTTCTTTTTTTACTTCCTCCCGTAATCCGCAGGGATCTCTCCCCAATTCCCCGTATCCCATTTCAGGATCTGATTGGAATATTCATTGGATTTGAGCCAAATCACCGCCCTGCTAACGAATTCAAACACTTGTTTGTTTCTGTGGCTTCTTTCCAGCCGGGTGTTCACATGCTTATCATTTACCCACTTAATCGCTGTTTTGCTGTCGGAGTAAATGGGTATGACTTTCTTTTCTTTTTTCAACTGGGCCAGCCCATGCACCAGGGCCAGAAATTCACCAATGTTAACGGTAGCATCATCAAAAGGACCCTGACTGAAAAGCTCAATGCCGGACCTGGTATCCACCCCCCGGTATTCCATGATGCCCGGATTGCCACTGCAGGCCGCATCGACCGAAAGGCTGTTGAGTATGGGTAGCTCCAGCTTTTTGGAAAGAGCTTTGTATTCCATTTCAGAGATCCTATCCCAGATATTTACTCCGGGCCCCATTTTATAGGCAATTTCTGCAATATCCTTGTGATTAAAAGCTTTGAACTTTGCACCCACAGCTCCCTGCACCGCCTCCTGGCAATCTTTCCAGTCGCTAAAAACACCGGTCTGCTTACCAATCCAGACTACATAATACTTTTTTCCAGTCATCTTTGTTATCTTGAAATTCCTGAAATAAAGATAAGCTTTTTCTGCTCAGCCTGGCCATACACTTTGTGTATATTTGTATCAACGCTTAATCAAATTAAAATCCAGTTCAATGAGACATTATCTTCGTTTTTCAGTTTTGATCCTAACCAGCCTGCTCTTGTTTTCATGTCAGCCGGAAACCATCCATGAATCCTCCTATGATTTTAAAAATTCCAGCTGGAACAGTTTCGAAAAAGCAAGGTTTACCTTTACACTTGATCAAAGCGGCGGACAATATGATCTTTATCTGAACATTATCTATACTTCTGATTATCCCGCTGAATACATCACTTTTGCTTCTCAAATGAAAACGCCCGGAGGCGAGGAAAGGCTGAGGAATTTTCATGAACGGCTGCGGACGAAAGATGAAATCTACAAAGCCTATAAAAACACCGGGGTGTTCGAAAAAAAGATCCTGCTTGGAAAAGACTATAGTTTCCAGGAAAAGGGAACTTACAAACTGATCCTCGAGAACAGAATGAGCAAAATGCAAACTCCCGGGATCAAGAGAATCGAGTTGGAGGTGATTAAGCATTGATTTGCGACTGAGGTGAGGGGGCGACTGAGGCGAAGGGGCGACTGAGGCGACAAAGGCGACAAAGGCGACAAAGGCGACAAAGGGGACAAAGGAGTAATATAAAAGCAATGCTTTTAAGCTAAATTAGGCCGGGTGTTTTAGGTCCCAAACAAAAACACATTCAAGCATTTGCAATACGTCACCCATTGTCGTACATTGCAAAAAGTTTACCTCCTTAAACTGAAAATTATGAATAAACAGAAACACATCACTTCTCTTTTATTAACTGCAATTATTGCATTGTTAAACATCAATTTTGTTTTTGGGCAGTGGGAACTAATTCAATTGCCTGAAAATGTAAGTGCTGGTGAATTATACTTTGATAGTACTGACGTATATTTAGGAACAGGGGATGGTATTTATGTATCCCATGATAATTGTGAATCATGGGAATTTCTTGGTTTGAATAATTATATGGTAAGAGCGATTATTGTTACCTCAGAAGATAAGCTGATAGTTGGAGCAACAGGGAGAATATTCAAATACCTTGGCAGCCAAGAATGGCAAATGCTTTATGTACTTAATAACGATATTGAATGTGCCATTGAAGCAAAAAATGGAAACTTATTTTTTGGATGTTGGGGTAGCATCTGTCGTTCAACAGACGGAGGCGAAACCTGGAATATTGTACTTGCAAAAGGTAATACTGAGGCTTTCTACAATGTCAAAGAAAACAATGATGGTGTTTTATTTGCAGGCTCAACATCATATACTGGAAGTAATCCAGGAGGGTTTTATCGTTCTGAAAATGAAGGGGAATCCATGGCAGTTAGTTGGGTTAGAATATCACTATATATCTTCTCTGGAAATTAGCTCTTTTGATGATATTTTCGTTGGAACACGTGGGCATTGGCAATATAGTGGTGGCAGGATTTTTAAATCACTTGATCCAATGGGGAATTCATGGGAAATAAAACTTGAAAACAACCTAATAGCTGATATGGATATTAATGATTATAACACCTTATTTATTGGTTGTTCCGCCGAGGGGTATCCGGGAGGGGTGTTTTGTTCCTATGATAATGGGGATAACTGGAATGATCTGTCTTCAGGCTTGCCAACAAGGTATATTGAGAAAGTATTTGTCAGCCCTGATAACATATTATATGTAGTGACTTATGCAACATATAGGTTATATCGATTTAATGATCCTATTTCAAATAAGTTCTGTGAAAAAGTTGATCAAATTAAAGTTTTCCCCAACCCTGCAAATAAAAATATTGACCTTAAAGGGCTAATCCCTTACAATGCATATTATGGCCAGATATTGAATACCGGAGGGCATGTAATGATGGATTTTGAATTGATGGGAAAGCAGGCGGGAAATCTCATTGGGATTGAAAACCTTAAAAATGGGGTTTATTTCCTTGTTCTTAAAAGCAAGGATGAAAAATATGTTTCTAAATTTATCAAATACTGAGCAAAAACACATTAACCTACTTGCAATATGTCACAAAATATCGTACATTGGCATAAATTAAATCAGAGAGACTGATTTTTTAGAAGCGTGAGCGAACTGAAAAATATAGTCGAACTGATCCCGAGCTTGTCGAGGGATCTCAAGTGTTATAACTTGCCTCAGGTTAGTTTATTTGGACCTCAAACTTAAAACTATGAATAAACAGAAACACATCACATCTCTTTTAATAACCGCAATTATTACATTGTTAAATGTACATTGTGTTCTTGGGCAGGAATGGGAACAGGTCGATCTGCCGGAAGGAGTGAATGCCAAGACATTATGTTTTTCGGAATCTAGTATTTATTTGGGAACTGGTGATGGAATATATATTTCTCATGATAATTGTAATTCTTGGGAGTTTTTAGGTTTAGAGGTGTACAATGTAAAAGCAATTATAGTTACTTCTCAGAACAAACTTTTAGTTGGAGCAACAGGTAGAATATTTAAATATCTAGGTGAAAAGGAATGGCAATTATTATATGTTCATAATGAACCAATCGAATGTTTTCTGGAAGCCAGTAATGGAAATCTTTATTTTGGATCTTGGGGCTATATTTGCCGTTCAACCGATGGAGGAGAGACCTGGAATATTGTACTTGCAAAATATAATACAGAAGTAATAAGGGCAATTGATGAAAATTCAGAAGGCTTATTATTCGCAGGGTCTACATCATTTACTGGAAATGTAGGAGGGGTGTATCGATCAGAAAATAATGGTGAAACATGGGAACCTATTGGTTTAGAGTATCATTTTGTTTCCTCACTTGTCATAAATTCATTTAGCGACATTTTTGTTGGTACCAGTGGGCATTATTATACCGGCAGTGCAAGAGTATTCAAATCATTAGATAACATGGGTAATTCCTGGGATGTTGTTTATGATGAAAACTATATAACATCTATGTGCATTAATGATTTCAATACTATTGTAATAAGCTGTCCTTCCTTTGACCGGTCACCGGGAGGTATTTTTGTTACCTACGACAACGGTGACAATTGGGAGGATATAAGCCCCTCTTTCACAGGAAGGTATTTTGAAAAAGTTATTTTTAATAATTCAAATCAGATATATGCAATCAGTTATTTCGAATATGGTGATGTATTTAGGACAATAAATCCCATTACATCAGTATCTCTTTCAAATAATAATTCCGGTATTTCAATATATCCAAATCCAGCAGGGGATTATATATTGCTTAAAACTCCTTATTTAAGTAATTATGCATTGTCCATTTTGGATATGAGTGGAAATGAATTAGGGAGAAGTGTATACAGTTGTTCAAAGATTAACAATATGATTAATATTAGTAATTTTAAAAAAGGAATTTATATTGTTAAAGTATCAACCAACAAGATCATTTTAATAGAAAAATTTATAAAATATTAAACCTAAAAATATAATTCAATGAAAGCTTCAAAGTTATACCTGACAATTTTATTTGTAATAAATTGTTTGTTGAGTTATTCCCAAGTTGTAAATTTAAATCCTGACCCAAATGGTGATCCTTGGCTAACAGGTGGGGTACCTGATATTACACCTGAATATTTTGAAAAAATAAATCAAATACCCAATATGACATTACAATCAATAATTGATCCTCCTGATTCGGTCGATAATTCAAAACATATTTTTATGAGGCCAATTTTTCTTCAAAAACATGGTTGCTGTGCTCAGGCTTCAGGTATTGGTTACATATTTACTTATGAAATAAACTGGATGAGAAACCTCTCTGCATGTGATTCTGTTGATGAGGCAAATTGGTACCCGACGCATTTCACCTACAATTTTTTAAATGAAGGTGATGGGGAAAAAGGTTCTTATGTAGATGATGGATGGGATATTGTTACTGAATCTGGTTGTCCGACTGTTCCTATTTTCGGAGGAATGCATGTAAACGAAGATGCAACACATTGGATGACAGGCTATGACAATTATCTACAAGCACTTGAAAATAGAGTTGATTATTACGAAAAAATCAATTTTGATACTTTGCAGGAAGATGCACTCGATTTATTAAAGCAATGGCTGTTCAATCATAACGATGATAATGAAGAAGCTGGGGGGCTGGCAAGTTTTTGCATGAAAATGGATTCTTTAACGTACGATATTTTCCCGGAAGATTCACCAGAAAGCGGTAAGTGGTTAGTTAGCAAATGGAAAGATGATGACTCTGCTTTATTCCATCAATTAACGGTTGTTGGCTATCACGATAGTGTTTGTTACGACTTTAACAATGATGGTCATTATACAAATGATACGATTATAAATGGAGATACTGTATTAAAAAATATGATTGATTGGGAAATTGGGGCTCTAAAAGTTGCAAATAGTTGGGGTGATGATTGGAGAAGTGATGGATTTGTTTATTTTCCGTATAAGTTTCTTGCACAAGAAGATGTCTTAGGACATTATGGCAAAATGTTTATTTTACATGTGCATGAAGAATATAATCCCGAACTTGTTTTCAAAGTAAAACTAACCCATCCAAATCGTAAAAAAATTAAAGTACTTATTGATACAGGTGCAAATGCACTTTCACAACCATCATATTTTCCTGATACCTTTTATACTGCATTTGACATGAACGGAGGTGGATTTCCATTATTAGGCAATGGAAATAATGAACCCTTAGAGGTTACACTTGATTACAATTATTTTTACGGGGATTATGATGTTGGCAAATATTTCCTGGATATTTATGAAACTACACCTCACATTTATGATGGAAAGCTGAGATTCTTTTCATTGATAGATTATAGATGGAATGAAACATTTGAACTTAATTCCGGTTTCATGCTTTCATCAATTGATAGCTTGCATAATCGGTTTCACATCGATTACGACCTCATTCCCCACGAAGATACCATTACGGCAAACCTTAACTTATTCAGCAACATGGTCAGTCGTTTCACCCCCACTGTAGCCAACAATACCACCTTAAGCGTGGATGACAGTGTGAAGATCGATTTTTACGGCAGCAACCTGGTTATTACCGAGGGCTCTACCCTCAGCCTGGGCGATCATGTTGTTTTAACCGGCAAACGCGACAGCAGCAGCATCGATATTTATGGCAATCTGCAAATTGGCAGCAATGTTACCTTTGCCGCCGATAACAATTGTAAGCTTTACCTGAACTTCCTGAATGCAGATACAACTTATGTTGTTAATGCCGTAAGCTTTGACGGGGCAGCTATCAGTTCGGTTTGCGACAGCCTTACGATCACAAATTGTGATTTTAATGAGGGGCATGTTGAAAAAAGTGGTGGTTCATTACTTGTCCGACGACTGTATTTTTGAAGATTCCTATGTGTATGCTTTCGAGGGAAGAGAAGGGAAAATCATTGAAATTGAAGATTGTATTTTTAGCAATCCACTTGTAAGCCATTCTCCTATATTTATTGATTATTATGACAACTATTATGTTCATAGATGATACGATTGAGTATTGTTATGGCTCAGGGATCAGTTTATACAATGCAGGGGGTGTTGATGGTGAAGATACTTTTGAGATAAGGGATAATGAAATAAGCCGTACAGAAGGAAAAAGAGGCGAACTCGAAGGATTTAGGCATAAAAATATACAACAGCAAAGTCAAGATACTTGAATGGCAACTATATCCACCACAATGATTACGGAATTTCCTGCCTGGATTACAGCCAGACTAAAATCAGGGGTTACAGCGATGAAGGTTGCGATGTGTTAAAACAAAAGATCATTAACAATACCGAACACCAGGTTTACTTGTCAAGGGCCAGCTTCCCAACGGATTTTAATTATAATCAAATATACCTGGATACGGAAGATACTACATACCTTATTTACGAAATAACCAACTATCAGGTACCGATCCAATGCGATGTTAAGTATAATTTTTGGGGTGACGGTATAAAAAACCCTACCCCATTTATATATACAACTCTTCAACCTGATTATGATCCCGTTTGTACTCCAAGCGGTAAAAAATCCGGAACGGTGGAATCAATGTATGACAGTGCCGTAAACCATGTTGTTGCCGGTAATTATACCAATGCAGAAAACAAGTTTAAAGAGATCATTGAAGATCATTCGGAATCGTCATATTCTTATGCAGCAATAAACCAAATGTTCGAAATAAAAAGAATTCATGACCAGGATTATTCCGGTTTGAAAACCTACCTTGATACAACAACTGTATTGCAAGACACTACGGATCTGAGCAAACTGGCCGATGTTGTTTCCAATAAATGCGATATTGAACTTGAAAACTACCAGAATGCCATAGCTTTTTACGGAGACATTATCCTCAACCCGGGCAGTTACCAGGATAGCCTTTTTGCCATCATAGACCTGGGTTACCTGTACCTCAGGATGAATAATAGTGGAAATCGTTCAGGAAAGATTGGCCTGCTGCCTCGAATACATTCCCAAATCACGGAAAACCTATGAGTTGGAACGCGACAGGCTGATCAATCTCCTATTTACAGAGGATGATGTTATTCAGGGCGCTGAGGAAGTACTGCCTGATGAGGGAGTCGATCAACTTATCCATCAATTCAACTTGTTCCCGAATCCTGTTTCCGATCATTTGAACGTTAGCTTTTATGCTTCCGAAGCAGTAAAACTTCACTTTGCGGTTTACGATCAAACCGGAAGACTTGTAAGAGAACTGGGAGCGGGCAATTATATGAGAAGGATTGAATGAGCTACAATTTGATTTGGCTGGATTGAATGCCGGCATTTACTTCCTGTCAGTAAAAAATCAGAATTATACCATCCTTAGTAAAAAATTATTGATGCTTGAATAAGCTGGATATAATACAATTGTTTTTTGTGGTGATTTACCCCTTTGTTTAAGCATTAATTTGCGACAAAGGCGAGGGGGAAGACGCCAAAGGCGATGAAAGCAAGTATTAAGGTCCTGCAAGACCTGTCAGGTTTTGAAAACCTGACAGGTCTATACCGCCCTAAAAGCAAGATTTTATGATATTGGATTTCTTATACCCTGGTGTTAATAAATTGATGATTTGGCAATTAAACAATCGAATAAAAAATCAATCATTCAACAACCCCATCACCGTTTCCCGGTCCTTGATCAATTGCTGGCGCAATAATTCCAGGTTGGCGAATTTGATCTCATCCCGGATGCGGTCGACAAAATATATGGTGATACTGTCTCCATATATTTCTTCCTTAAAACCAAAAATATTCACTTCAATGGTAAGATTGCTATGATTGACCGTTGGGCGTAATCCGATATTGCCCATGCCCTGGTAAATATTGTCGTTCCAGCACACGCGGCAGGCATACACCCCGTTGGCCGTGATCAACTTGTACTGGTCTTCCAGATCAATGTTGGCTGTGGGAAAACCGATCTTGCGGCCCACCTTATTGCCGGGAACCACTTTTCCGGTGATGGAATATTCATAGCCCAGCAACTGGTTGGCCTTTTTGATCTTGCCTTCTTCCAGCGCCTTGCGTATTTTGGTAGAACTTACGTTGATGTTGTTTACGCTCTGGGCATTCACCTTTTCTACATCAAAACCATAGGTCGTGCCCAGGTCGTACAACTCCTTGAAGTCCCCCAGGCGGTTCCTGCCAAAATGATGATCGTAACCAATGATCAGTTTCTGAGTCCCGATCCGGTCAACGACATATTTTTTTATGAATTCAAAGGAAGTTGTTTTGGAGAATTCTTTTGTGAACTGAATTTCGATGAGATGATCAATGCCTGCCTTCTCAAGCAATTTATATTTCTTTTCCCGGGTATTGATGAACTTCAGGTGCTTGCTGTCGGGGTGAATGACCAGGCGGGGATGCGGATTGAAAGTGATCAGCACAGTCTCCCCCTTGTTCTCGCCGGCCCGCTTGATCATCCTGTCAATGATTTTCCGGTGCCCAACATGCACACCGTCAAAAGTGCCAATGGTAACTACGGCGTATCTTCGGCCTGATAAAATCATCGATGCTCCTGTATATTTTCAAAGCTCCGCTTGCTTTATGAGATATTTAGTAATTTAGTATTAACAAACAGGCTGCAAAAGTAATCTAAATTTCAGCTTTCTGCCTGATTGTTGCAAAAGTATGAATTATGTATTAATGTCTTAAACCACCAAAGATGACAAACAAAAACATGAAAACAATGTTGATACTCGCCTTACTGTTCTGCTGGTCATTTACGATCAGGGCACAGTTCTCCGACGATTTCTCGGATGGCGATTTTACACAAAACCCTTCCTGGACAGGCACTTCAGCCGATTTTAAGGTAAATGATGATGAACAATTGCAATTGGATACCGAAGGTGCCGGGGAATCCTGGCTGTCAACAAGCAGTAGCATGATGGCAGGAATGGAGTGGCGTTTCTGGGCAAAGCTTTCTTTCAGTCCCTCTTCCAACAACAACGCCAGGGTATACCTGGCCTCTGACCAGCAAAACCTGAAAAATCCTCTGAACGGTTATTTCGTGGAACTGGGCGAATCCGGTTCGGATGATGCCATAGAATTGTTCAAGCGAAAAGGGGAGGATACCCTTTCGGTGTGCCGGGGCCCTGGCGGTATGATCGCCTCTTCCTTTGAAGTAAGGATCAGGGTAATTCATGAGCAGGATGGCAGCTGGAAAATCTTCGCCGATCCTTCGGGCCAGCATAATTTTATGTTGCTTGCCGAAGGTTTCGATGATGAGTTCGATACGGCCGGCTATACGGGCGTATTTTGCAAATATACTTCCAGCAACAGCAGCAAGTTCTACTTTGATGATTTTTATGCCGGGCCTGTACAGATCGACAGCATTGCCCCGGAAATTGAAGGCATTCGGCTGATCTCCGGGAGAGAAATCGCGATCTCATTTTCAGAAGGCGTGAGTAAAAGCTCTGCGGAAAATCCCGGCAATTATCATTTGCAAGCTTCAGGCACCTCCCCCCAGTCAGCAACACAGGATGAAGATGATCCGGCAAGGGTAAATATATTGTTCGAGGCGGCTTTCGAAAGTGAAACAACTTATCAGCTCCTGGTAGATAATATAGAAGATTATGCCGGGAATATGGCAGGACAGCTATCAGCCGGTTTTGTTTATTATGAAGCCCATCCCTTCGATGTGGTGATCAATGAGATCATGGCTGACCCAAGCCCGGCGGTCGGGCTTCCCGAATATGAATACCTCGAACTGTTCAATCTGACGGATTACGATATCGACCTGGGCGGCTGGAGGCTCTCCATCGGGAATACGATCAAAGAGTTTGAAAACATCTGGATCCCCGCAGGGGACTATCTCATCCTGGCAAAGGATGATGCAGAAGCAGAATTATCAACTTTTGGAAATTTTTACGGCTTCAGCAGCCTGAGCCTCACGAATTCCGGGCAGAACCTGATGCTGCGCAACAAGCAGGGCCTGCTGATGTCGGCGGTGAGTTATAAAAATTCCTGGTATGAAGACCCGCTTAAGGAAGAAGGTGGCTGGGCCCTGGAACAGCTAAACCCATACAACCCCTGCGAAGCCAAAAGCAACTGGCGGGCATCCCGCGACCTCCGCGGAGGTACACCCGGGAAAGAAAATTCTGTTTTTGACCTCAGCTTTTATTATCCATCCATCGCCGGAGTCGCGGTGATCAACGAAAGAAGCTTCGAACTGCTTTTCGACCAGATCATGGATAGCCTGTCTCTTGTCAATACCTCAGCTTATGAAATCGATCAGGGAATGGGAGAGCCCCAGTCCGTTTATGTGTCCTCTGATAACAACAGCTCTGTGATCCTGGTGTATGAAGATGAACTCCAACCCGGACGCATCTACGAACTGCAGATAAAAGATACTCTATTCAATTGCGCAGGGAATGCACTTTCCGGCAATACAACACAAATCGGGCTGCCTGCAGCTATTGAAAAACATGATATCGTGATCAACGAGATCCTTTTCAACCCCCTGGGCGACGGGACAGATTATCTGGAGATCTACAACCGCTCAGACAAGATCCTCAACCTCCAGGAATTGAATCTCGCTTCCGTCAGGGAAAGCTATCCGAATCCTCCCGACACCAGTACAAAGCGTGTAAGTCTGAAGAATCATCTGTTTTTCCCCGGAAATTACCTCTTGCTCACCGAAGATCCCGATGGGGTAAAAACACAGTATTTTACCACCGCTCCTGATGCATTCCTGGAAGTTCCTTCTTTCCCTTCCTATAACAATGACGCAGGAAAGGTTTTGCTCAGCGACCAGGATGGAAATCTGATCGACCGCCTGGATTATGACGAGGACATGCATTACGAACTGCTGAATTTTTACGATGGGGTGGCCCTGGAGAGGGTACACTATAACAGGCCTTCGCACGACAGGACCAACTGGCATTCCGCAGCCGAATACGTGGGCTACGGAACACCGGCCTACAAAAATTCACAGTTTGCCGAAGAAGTGGATATGGAAGATCCCATCCGGGTGGAACCCGAAATATTTTCCCCCGACAATGATGGATACAATGATCTTGTCAACATTCATTTTGATTTTGACCGTGAAGGCTTCACCGCCAGCATCACCATTTATGATGCCAGCGGTAATAAAGTACGCGAACTGGTCAACAACAAACTAATCGGTACCAGCGGATTTTTCTCCTGGAATGGTTTCAATGATCAGCAGGAACTGGCTGCCGCCGGAATTTATATCATTTATTTTGAAGTTTTCAATACCGGGGGCATCGCGGAAAGTTATCGCAAAACCTGTGTGCTGGCGAAAAAACTTTAGGTTTTTCAGTCGGTCATTCTGTATAGTATGCCAACTCTCAGGTATATATTTCTGACGGTTTTGTTGATGTATTTATAGTACTCCTCATAGATAGAAAACAGGCCATAAGAAGCGGTTAGCTGAAATTGGATCTTATCCCTGAACTGATAAGTGGTTCCCAGCAGAATGGCATAATCCCATTTCCTGAGGTGCTTGCTCTGGTCGAAAAGCTGATCTTCTACATAGGTAAAAGGGTTTTTGGGGTTTCCCACTTCGATGTCGGCCGTACCCTTGTTCTCTCCTTTTAAAAGATAGGAGAACTGGGGGCCCATCATCAGCGACCACCTTGGACCTGCCTCATACTCAAAGATAAGCGGAATATCCAGGTATGCATTGTTGAAATGACCTTCCACCCAGCCATTGTAAACCGTGTGTACGGAATATGGCATGGTATCGTTCAGGGTAGACCGGTAAATGGTATCCCCGCTGACCGGTGTTTGGAAAAAGGATCCTTTCTTGGAATACAACAACTCTACCTGCAACTGCCATTTCATGCTCAAACGGCTCTTCAAATAAAATCCCAGTGCCGGTCCCAGCCCGGGGGAGCCGCTTGCACCGTCATTTGCCACACCATAGGGTGTGCCCAGGTTAAATCCGGCAGAGATACCCATATCCAGGTCCTGGGCTCCCAAACCTCTGGTAAATGCGAGGAGCAGGATCGCCGGCAGGCAAATCCGGAGGATGGTATATCTGAATACTTTCTTCATTCATACAAGAGCTTCAGTTCGTCAACATACAGGCAGCTCCCAATTCCCCCGATAAAGGCATCCCCCTCAGCGCTGGAAACCATGATCATGATCAGGGTGTCGGGCACAATTCCTTCCTGATAATATTCAAAATTGAACGTGAACTTTGTATACTCCGAAGGATACTCTTCCATCTGGGGCAGGCCGGCATAGGCAATGGTATCTCTTTTGTGTGTTGCGCTATTCCACTTCGAAAGCGTGGCATATAGGTTACAGGAATCCCCGTCTACCGGGAGGTATTTGTAATACCCGCTGAAAGCACTGGGCTTTGAAGTAAAGGGAACGCCCTGCCGCAGGCTTTTGACGGGGTTTTCAAGATCCGGCTCAAAGATCCCGGTGGCAAGGGTACCTGCCATCAGGAAAAAGTCCTCGGGCTGTATGGTCTCTATCCTGGCAGCATACTGTCCCGAAACCGCATCCGTTGTTTTGCTCACGGTAACCGGTGGCGGATCCAGGAAGACCAGCAGATCGGAGACTTTGTTGGGAGTGGCCCAGATCCCAAGCGGGGCCGGGGATTCGTAACGCCCGAAATCCTGCCATAACTCCAGATTCATGTTCGGAAGCTGGTCGTTGGTATTGGTACTTACCTTGATCACATCGGAATAGTGGCTGTAAGTCCGGTCATTCCCGCTTCCCTTGTAAGCCCGGATCCTGTAAAAATAATCGCCAGAGGCCTGCAAACCGAAAACATAAGCCTGAAGTACAGCTCCGAGATTCTTTTGTTTAAAGCCCGGAACAAAATCATTGAAATTCTGCCCGGCCGACACATCGATCTGGTAGCCGTCAACTGCATCCACAACCTCCCAGGAAGCCAGGAAGTTAGTCATGTAAACCTCGCTGGCATCCTTAGCCTGGGGTTTATCTTCCACATCCGGGGGTCCGGGATCAGGCTGATCATCATCCTTCTTACAGGAAAAAAAAGGGCCAGCAGAAGCAAAAGCAGAAATATGAAATTTTTGTTTTTCATTGAAATCGTTTATTCCTTGATAAAAAAGCCACCCGCCAACTTTTTGTTATTCCGGGTGAGGCGGTAAAAATACGTTGCCGAAGCATAGTCTGAAATATCCAGGCTGTATACATTGTTCTCCAGGCTGAACTTTTCCAGTATTTTTCCCTGGGTGTCGAAAATTTGAAGTTCAACATCCTGTATTTCCTGTATCTCAATTTCAAAAGTAACTTTTCCATGGGCCGGGTTGGGGTAAGTTTTTAGATCCATACTGCCCAAAAGGTCCAGTTCAATGCCGGATTCCATCTTTACCTTCAGGTCATCCAGCATAAGCATGGAGCCATCATAAGAACTTTCGAAGGAAGCGGAAGAAATACAAACAACATTGATTGAGTCAGGTGTTTCTTCGCTCAGGTAAATAAAGGGTATCTCAAGTTCCGTCCAGTCTTCAATCTCCTCACCGATTAAAGCCATGGCAATGGCAATGGTATCGACCGACGCATTTTGCTGGTCGTATCTGAAAAGAAACGCCCCGATGAGTGCGCTGTCGTTTTCGGCCTGGGAGGCCTTCAGAAAGGTTGTCAGTGCATATGGCCTGGCGGTAAATGGCACACCGCCGGTTACTGCACCGGTCTGGTTGACAAAATCAACCACGATCTCCCCCAGGGTGATCAGTCCCGGTACAGGAATCTCCCCGACGGGCGGAGGTGCCGTCAGGACTTTGGTTTCCATTTTAACGGAATAACTTCCCTGTATGGCATCTTCATTCTTAAAAACCACCTTTTCACCCAAAAATATCAGAAAGGGGTTGGGAGTCTGCCAGCCAACAGGATTATCGTTTTCGTCCCAATCTTCGAAATTACTATTGGGTATATCCTGCTGGGCCAGCGCCAGGCTTGCAAATAAGAGGATGCTTAAACAAAAGAGTAAAGTTTTTTTCATAGATGCAACTTTTTATTTTTCATGCTAAATGTAATGAATTTTACCCATGAAAAACAAATTTTCAGTCAGAAACATATGCAATAGTTCCTATATATATTGTAACATCCCTTATTTTACTCAATGCTTGTATACAGGCTTCGAGGGTTGCCCCGGTGGTGATCACATCATCCACAAGCATGATATGCCTGCCTTCAAGCAGTTCCGGTTTCTTCACATCAAACATCTCTCCCACATTCAGCCAGCGCTGGTAACGGCTTTTCCTGGTTTGTGTTTCAGTGAACTCTTTCCTGATCAACACCTCCTTCATCAGTTCAATTTTCAATACCTTTCCAATGCCGGCCGCGATCTGCTCACTCTGGTTATAACCCCTCAGTCTTTGTTTCCTGGGGTGCAGGGGAACCGGAACCAGGGTGTCCAGCTTTTCATAAAGACGGGATCGCTGCAATTCATAAGCGAACAGCCTGCCCAGGTAAATGCCTGCATCTTTTCTTCCCCGGTACTTCAGGTGATGCAGCAAACGCTGCACCATGCCTCCCTTGGAAAAATACAGAAAAGCCGTTGCCGCTTCCGTATCGGCCCTGCCCCAAAATGCCCTGTGAACAGGATTGTCCCTGAGCAGATGATAATTGGTGCGCGGCAGTTTAAAACGGCAGAAAGTACAGATCACCTCCTCGCCTTTAAAAAGGGAATTGCCGCAATTGATACAAACCCGCGGGTATAGCAGGCTGAGCAGGTCATCGAAATACATGATTTTCCATCCCATAACATAGATTGATACCTTTTCCGGTGGATTTGTCCCCCCCTGGCAGTATTTTTATTTTTATTTTTGACAAAACAAATTTTATCTTATGAAGAATTTTATAAATATTACATTGATTATCACCACCCTGGTACTCATTCTTTCATCCTGTAAAAAAGAGGATGATCCTGAAAACCAGAACAAGGCTCCTGTGGCTGCTTTCAGCGTGGATCCCCAAAATGGCGGCTTAACCACTGTTTTCAGTTTTGACGCCTCCGCCTCAAGCGATGAGAACGAGGCCGGTTCTGAGTTACAAGTGCGCTGGGACTGGGATAATGATAATGAATGGGATACCGATTATACGACCATTAAAACGGAGCAACATCAGTATGCTGCCTCGGGAAATTATACGGTGGTGCTTCAGGTAAAAGACCGGGAAGGCTGGACCGATAAGGCTGAAAAAAACATCAATGTTGCCGGAAGCGGAAGCCTGAGTTTTAAAACAGGGGTAGCATCAGAGATCACCACCACAACGGCTGTTTTTACCGGTGAGATCCTGTCTGTTGGTGAAGAGGAAATCCTTCAGCACGGGCATTGCTGGTCGTTCTTTGAATCCCCGACTGTTGACAATTACAAGACTGAGTTGGGTGCCACTGCAGCAAGCGGGAACTTTGAAAGCAATCTTACGGGATTGTGGGAAAGTCTTGATTATTACGTGCTGGCTTATGTAACAACAACAAGCGGAACCTATTACGGGGAAGAGAAAATGATCACCGTAGCCACTTCTGCCAACGGGGATCCCTGCCCCGGTGAACCAAGTATTAGCGATGTCGACGGAAATGTTTACAATACCGTGCTGATCGATAATAAATGCTGGATGAAAGAGAACCTGAAAACCGGGAACATGATCAGCTCTTCGCAAAACCAGGCCGATAACGGGACGGTTGAAAAATACTGTTACAATGACGAAGAAAAATACTGTGAATCTTTTGGCGGACTCTACCAGTGGAATGAGTTGATGGCCTATGCTAAATCGGCCCAGGCCCAGGGGATCTGTCCCGATGGCTGGCGACTGCCCACACTGGATGAACTGAAGTCGCTGGAAGCTGCCTTCGGAAATGGTTACGATCTTCTGTCGCAGGGCAGTGCAGAATCAGCAACGAATGCTTCCGGATTTTCCGGCCTGCTCTCAGGATATAAATCATACCTGCCGGATGAATTTAACGGCTTCCTGGAGGAAACCCGCTACTGGTCGGGTGAGGAATTCATCCTTTCCGACGACCAGGCTTTCTCCATGTCTTTTGACAATGGCGGGGTGATCGCCTATCCTACGAAGAATAAATTGTCAGCTTATTCCGTTAGATGCATCAAGGCTGATTAATAAAATCGGTTTTATTCTATGGTCTTAAAGAGGATCATACAGTCATTTGCCTGATCGTGAATTATGGATCCAGAAACACTCATACAAGTCAAAAACCTCAGCGTTGATTTTAAGGCGGAGGGAGAAAACGTGTGTGCTGTGAACAATATCAGCTTCGGGATCAAAAAAGGCAGCATACTGGGGATCGTGGGCGAATCCGGGTCGGGAAAATCGGTTACGGCGCTTTCCATGCTGCAGCTCGTACAGGAGCCGGGAAGGATCAGTTCGGGGCAGATTCTTTTCCGTGAAGACAATGGCAAAGAGACCGACCTGGCAGCACTGAAAACCAGAGCTATCCGGCGATTCCGCGGCAATCACCTGTCCATGATCTTCCAGGAGCCCATGAGTTCCCTCAACCCGGTTTATAAATGTGGCAAACAGGTATCCGAAGCCATGCTGGCTCATAAAAAAAAGGGCAGGGCTGACGCCCGGAAAAGAAGCATTGAGCTCTTTCGCGAGCTAAAACTCCCGAGGCCCGAAAAGGTTTACGAACAATATCCCCATGAATTATCCGGCGGGCAGAAACAAAGAGTGATGATCGCCATGGCCATGGCCTGCCAGCCTTCCCTGCTGATCGCCGATGAGCCCACAACAGCCCTGGATGTGAGTGTACAGAAAAGTATTCTGCAAAGCCTGAAAGAACTGCGCGAAAAACACAAAATGAGCATTTTGTTCATTACCCACGATCTGGGAATCATTGCTGAGATCGCCGATGAAGTACTCATCATGTACAAAGGGGAGATTGTTGAAAAAGGTCCCACGGAAAAAGTCTTTCGCCAACCTGAGCATCCTTATACAAGGGGTTTGCTTGCCTGTAGACCCAGGCTCGACACCGATTTGAAAAGACTGCCTACCGTTGCCGATTTTATGAACCGGGATGAGCGCTACCTGGAAAAGCTGCTGAAAGAAAAACAGGCCAAAAAGGATTATTCGGGAGTAGAAGACCTGCTGACTACCCATGATTTGAGTACTTTTTTTAAACTGAAAACAGGGATCTTTCAAGCCGCGGATATCGTCAAAGCGGTCGACAGGGTCAATCTGAATCTGAAAAAGGGAGAGACCCTCGGTCTTGTTGGGGAATCGGGTTGCGGAAAAACAAGCCTGGGGCGGACCATACTGCAACTGGTGGATGCCACGGCCGGGGAAGTTTTTTTCAGGGATATCCTGCTCACCGGACTGAACAACAGCCAAATGAGAAAAATCAGGAAAAAGATACAGATCATCTTTCAGGATCCCTATTCCTCACTCAACCCCAGGATCAGCATCGGATCGGCTATCAGAGAACCCATGAAGGTTTTTGGCCTGCATAAGAATGAGAAAGCACGTAAGAAACGCACCCTTGAATTGCTCGAAAGAGTCGGACTCGAAAGATCACATTACAATCGCTATCCGCACGAATTTTCGGGGGGACAAAGGCAAAGGATCAGCATAGCGCGTGCGCTTGCGGTAGAACCGGAATTTATTGTTTGCGACGAATCCGTCTCTGCCCTGGATGTTTCGATACAGGCCCAGATCCTGAACCTGCTGAACGATCTTAAAGATGAATTCGGTTTTTCTTATATATTCATTTCCCACGATCTCTCTGTTGTAAAATATATGTCGGACCGGATTGCCGTAATGAAAGATGGAAAGATCCTGGAGTGCGGCCCGGCAGAAGAGATTTATTATCATCCGAAGGAGGAATACACGCGAAAGCTGATTGATGCTGTTCCGGCCTTTGTTTAACTTATTAATTAATGATCCCTTATTTCAAATTTTTCCTCCTTCCTGATTATGCTTATCTTTACATCTAACACGATTTTTATGGCAAAAAAGAATACAAAAAGAAGAGACGGGAAAAAAAACACCCTGGCCTATAACATCCTGGGTATTTTTAGCAAAAACCCATACAAAACATTCAATTACAAACAGATATCTCATGCTCTGGGTGCAAAGGACAGGGCTGGCAAGGACCTGGTGAGCAAGATCATGTGGGACCTTACGGAGGCCGGAGAGATCCTTGAGATTAAGCCCGGAAAATATAAAATGAATCCCGAAAATATCGGAGATTTTGCCGGAAAGCGCTATATCACAGGCATTGTGGATATGATGAGTACCGGCAAGGCCTATATTGTATCCGATGAAATGGGCGAGGATGTTTTCATCGCCCACAACAATACCCACCGCGCCCTGAATAAGGACAAGGTTAAAGTTTTGCTTTTTCCGCAAAGGAAGGGAAGAAAGACAGAAGGCCAGATCGTGGAAGTCCTGGAAAGGAAAAAAACACAGTATGTCGGGATTATTGAGGTCTCCCAAAATTATGCTTTTGTGATCCCCGATAATAAATCCATTCATGTCGACATCTTCATCCCGGAAAAAAAGCGCAAGAATGCAAAGAGCGGGGAAAAGGTGGTCTGCAGGATCACCGAATGGCCGGAACACGCCAGGAATCCTTTCGGGGAGGTGATCCATGTACTGGGCAAACCGGGCGAACACAATGTGGAAATGGAGTCCATACTGGCAGAATATGAGTTCCCCCTTGGATTCCCGAAGCATGTTGAAAAGGAAGCGGAAAATATTCCGCTTGAAATATCAAAGCCGGAAATTAACAAAAGGAGGGATTTCAGGGATGTACTCACCCTGACCATCGATCCGAAAGATGCCAAAGATTTTGATGACGCCCTGTCTGTGCAAAAACTGCCAAATGGAAACTATGATGTCGGAATTCACATCGCCGATGTGTCTCATTATGTAAAACCCGATTCCATCATCGACAAGGAAGGATATTTCAGGGCCACTTCCATTTACCTGGTCGACCGGGTCATCCCCATGCTGCCCGAAAAGCTTTCCAACATGGTTTGCTCCTTGCGGCCCAATGAGGATAAGCTTTGTTTCTCGGCCGTTTTTGAAATGGACGAAAAAGCCAAAGTGGTCAATCAATGGTTTGGGAAAACCATTATCAACAGCAACAGGAGATTCAATTATGAAGAAGTCCAGAAGATACTGGAAGACGGAAAAGGAGAATTGTTTGAGGATCTCTTCACCCTGAACAAACTTGCCAAAACGCTGCGGTCGGATCGCTTTAAAAAAGGTGCCATCAATTTCAAATCCCAGGAAGTACGGTTTGAGCTGGATGATGAAGGAAATCCCCTGAGTATTTACCTGAAGGAGCAAAAAGATTCCAACAAACTGATCGAGGAATTCATGTTGCTTGCCAACCGTAAGGTGGCCGAGCTAATCGGAAAAAGGAAAAACAAAGAAAAAACCAAAACTTTTGTGTACAGGGTACACGATCAGCCGACGCCTGAAAAACTGAGTACTTTTGTTGAATTCGTGAACAAGCTGGGCTACAAAATGGACCTCAACAACCAGCGCAGTCTGGCCAAATCTTTTAATCAGCTGTTTGAGCAGGTTTCGGGAAAAGGGGAGGAGCACATGATAGAAACCATTGCCATACGCACCATGGCCAAGGCTGAGTATTCAACCGAAAACATCGGACATTATGGCCTGTCTTTTTCATATTATACCCACTTCACTTCTCCCATCAGAAGGTATCCCGATTTGATGGTTCACCGGCTGCTCAAGCGTTACCTTGCCGGAAAAGAATCTGTCAACAAAGTCGAATATGATGATAAATGCGTGCATTCCTCCGAAATGGAAAGAAAAGCACAGGAAGCAGAAAGGGATTCGGTAAAATACAAACAGGCCGAATACCTCCTGGATAAGATCGGGCAGGAATTCGATGCACTGATCTCCGGGGTGAGCAAATGGGGTATTTATGCAGAAATAAACGGCAATAAATGTGAAGGCATGATCCGCCTGAAAGACCTGGAAGATGATTTTTACTACCTGGACGAAGAAAATTACCAGGTGATCGGGCAACGTTACGGTCATACTTACAAACTGGGCCACCCGATCAGGATACGCGTTAAAAAGATTGATCTTTCCCGCAAACAGATGGACTTTGAGCCTGCCTGATCACTCTTTGATCTGCGGTATCCGGACACTGAAGAAAGTGCCTTTCTCTTTTGAGGATTCGAAATAAATACTTCCCGAGAGGTATTCTTCCGTGATCAGTTTCATGATGTAAGCCCCGATGCCCATGGCGCCTTTCTTTGTGGTATAATACTTTTCATAAATGTGCAACTGCACCCTTTCGGGGATGGCCGTTTTGTTTGCCACCCAGATAAAGGCATCCTTGTCCTCGGAGGCAACACCAAGTTTAATGGACCCGCCCGGCTCCGTGGCTTCCATGGCATTCTTGAACATCGCATTCAACACGATCTTCAGCAGGAAAGGATCGGTGGTGATATTGAACTCCTCCGATCCAACATCCATGATAAAACGCTTGCCTTCTGCATAGCTGCTGTGTTCAATATTTTTCAAAAGATTATAAATGAATTGCACAGATTCCAGGTTTGACTTTTTCATCACATAATCATCCTTTTCCAGGATCTCAAGGGCTTTCAGAAATTCAAGTTCTTCCTTCAATTCATTCGAAATATGGTCGGCCGTGGCAATATACTGATCCATGGATTTGCGGTCGGGTATTTCTTTCAGAAAATCAAGATAGCCTTTCACGCTCTCAATTGAACCGCTTGCTTTTTGCAGTAAGATCTTTTCCAGGTTCTCGCTTTTCCTTTTGTAACTTGCATCCCTGATATGGACAAGCCTCAGTTCCTTGTTCTCAAAATCAAAAGGACTGATGCGGATGTCGGTAAAAATGCTTTTTTGCCTGCTCATTGTTCCCAGGCTCAGATGGCTGCTCACGGATCTTTTATGTTTCCTGCTTTCCTCCATTGACAGGAATAAGTTACAATTCATGCATTTAACACCTTCACCGCATAATTCTCCTGATTCATGTACGTAGGAGCATTGCAGGACCTCACCGGGCCTTTTCCCGAGTACCGTCGTAATATCCTGCATTTCGAAGAAACTCAAAACAGCATCATTGGCAAAAACAAGTTCGTTTTCGTTCGTAAAAATGAGGATCCATTCAGGACCTGCATTGAGCAGGGTTTTTATATAAGGATGGGTATAAAGTCTTTTGCTGATATACAGCAGTTGGTTCTTGATAATACTATTTTCTTTGGAAACATAGTTTCTTACCTGGTCCATAAAAAGTTTCTATAAGTTTTATTTTTTGGCTTTTTCCGAAAACAATGTTACAAAAAAACCAATCACGGGACTAAAAATAAAACTTATAAAAAATGACCACTCCACACCAATCTTCCTGTTTTTTCCCATTTTCTCCGAAACTACCAGAGAAAAAGCATACCAGAGAATAAATACCAGAACAACAATCAACTCTTCCATGATCAGATAATTTTATAGAAAACCAGTACAAAAATGATGGGAATGACAATGCCCAGGATGGTTAGCCAGGCACCCCTGCCGGCAACACCTTTTTTTCCTTTCAGGATGAACAGGCCGGAAATGGCCAGGAAGATCAGGGCACCGGCAAATATATCCGAATACCAGGTCCACCATTTCATGGGATCATAGTGCAGGTCGGTGGTTTCTTTAAAAAGGAAACGGGGTATTTTTTTATTGATCGTACCTATTCCTGTGCTCCGGTCGATGAGCACTTCCCCGTCGATGATAAATATCTTGATGTAGCGGTCGTTAGGAACAAAATGCTTTCGGTAGTTTCCTTCTTCGCCATACCGGGCCAGTACCTCTTTGAGATATTCCCGGCTTACCTCCTGCTGCGGATCTATTCTTATTTCCTTATTTTCGTGAATATAACGCGGATCCCAGTCCTCCAGGTGATTAACTGCAATTCCCGAAATAGAATAAATGATGATCATGCCCAAGAAAAAATAACCAAAATCGCGGTGAACGGCCCGGTTCCATTTTCTCCATTTAAAACCCATATTAACTTTCTGTTTCCTTGTCCTTTTTAGTTTTGTAATTGGTGCAAACAATTGAATAAAAGGAAAGGTGATCGGTACCGCTTTCTTTGATCTGTTTGCGGTAATTCTCAATTTGATCCATGCCTTCAACATGCCTACCCTGGTCGGCCATTTCGCCCATCTGGCTGCCTTCGTGGCCTCCGCCATCATGTTCACCTTCTTCCATTTCGCCTTCCTGGGCCTGCATCATCAGCTCGTTTTCCCATTCTGTCAGATAAGCTTCGTCTATCCTGAGTTCCTCAATATAACCTTCAACAGCAACATTGCTTCCTACCAGGTCGGTATTGAAGCTTTCCATATCTTCTGCATGAACAATCTTCACGCGTCTTATCAGTCCCCTGATCGATGATGAACATGCGTTTCCCGCCATGCTGGCATATATGATCCACCGTGCCATAAATAACGATCATTTCTCCAACAAGATCTCCGGCTTGCTGGTCAAAATCAGCAACGCTAACCTTTACGGGTGCTTCATAGGCGGCTTCCTCTGAAGTAGTGGATTCTTCCTGTTTATTGCCACCGCATGAGATCATGAATGCGGCCATTATCACGATTAAAAATAAATTCCTGTACATAACTCTTCATGTTAATTTTGATTTAATGTGCAAACTTATAAATTTTTTCGATTGAAAATTTGGGTTTTACGCTATTCAACAGAGATTTTTACGCCATCGTATTTCTTCTCTTTTCCCTGTTCATAATAGATGCTCAGCAAAAGCTCCCCCTCAGGATTGTATTTTCTCCATTCACCGTCTTTGCGGCCCATTACATAAAGTCCTTCGTCTTTCACACTGCCATTGGGCCAGTACCACACATGCCGTCCGTTGGGATTGTCATCCACAAACCTGCCTTCGAAACTCAGTCTTCCGTTGGAGTAATAATGTTTCCAGAGTCCATTGCGCATTCCATCCAGATAATCTCCTTCCAGTTTAACATCCCCGTAATCATAATACCAGAAGCCATTTTCAAGGCCTTCTATATATTCGCCTTCCACCAGCATATTCCCAAACTCATCATATTCTGTCATCAGGCCGTCTGCAAGTCCATCCCGGTAGAATTCCTTGCGAAGCAAGTTCCCGTTTTCATAAAACCATTTCCAATCGCCTGTATACTGTCCTTTTTCGTTGAAGCTTCCGATTTGTTCCAGGTTCCCGTTCTGATGATAATATTTCCACTCACCGGTTTTCCTGTCCATGGAATATATGCCTTCGGCCTTCAGTTTCCCGCTGTCAAAATATTCTTTCCAGTATCCGTTCCTTTCACCCTTTTCGGTCATAGGTCCTTCGGCGATCACTTTACCGTTTTTATAAACAACGGCTTTTTCAATTTCACCGGAAGGTGCATATTGCTTCGTAACTCCTTCGGCCACGTCTTCCTTGAATGTAGCCACTGTTTTGAGTTGTCCATCAGGATAGTATTCCTTTACCACTTCCAGTTTTTGCAATTCACTGGCGTCCTCCTGCAGTTGACCATTCAGGAATTTTTCGGCTTTCAGCAGATTGCCTTTTTTATCATAGGATTTGAAATAACCGTGGGCCAGGCCATGTTTATAATTGCCTTCAAGCTTCAGGCTGCCGTCCTCGTAAAAGTATTTCCAGGCTCCGTGTTTTTGTTGTTGCTGGTCGAATCGGTTGATCCTTTCGCGCCGGGTAATAAATCCTTTTTTGTATTCGATGAGGGTGATGATGCGGCCATTTGCTGAATATTCCTTCGCCAGGCCTTCTTCCAGTCCATTTTCAAAAGGTACGATCTTTTTCAGGGCACCATCAGGATAATAATAGCGGGTCGGGCCGTTTTTTACATCATTCTCAAAATTTTCTTCCACGATCTCGTTTTCCCGGTAAATCCGCCGGATACCGTCCTTTTTTCCTTTGCGGTAATTGATCTCCATTATCAGTTCTCCCTGCTCGTTGTAAAACTTCCAGAGGCTGTCGAGCAGGAAATCTTTCCGGTTCCCTTCCGAAACAAGCGTGCCGGTTTCATTATAGGTCTTCCAGTATCCGTCGGGTTTGCCATCCCGCATAAAACCCTCGCTTGAAACATTCCCGTTTTCATGGTAAAACACCTTATACTTTCCTTCTTCTGTTTCCTGGGAGAACACCAGAAGGGGTAAAAATAAAGCGATTATGAAAAGTTTTTTTTTCAGCATGCGATCTTTTAATTGACTCTCTGACCTTTCAATACTCTCTGGTTCAACTGGTAAATATATTTATCATCCTTTTCGATCAGCAATATGGGGATCTTTTGTGTGGGATGAAAACTGTAAATTACAGAATCATAAATAACTTTGCCGCTACCGCCTCCTTCACGGTCAATCCTGAGATCATAGGTTTTGGTTAATTTATTCAGAATGAAAACAAGGGTCTTATCATTTCCCGGTTCAAAAGAAATGCCCAGGTTGAAGTTTTCATCCATGCGGCACACACCCGGTGTTTCCTTGTTAATAACGATCTCTTCAACCCTTTTTCCATTCTCAATGCTGACTTCCCCGTTAAAAATACTGGCATTATCGAGTGGTGCCACACTTCTCAACACAATTTTTTCCGAATTATAAAACTGCACCCTTTCAATGTCCAGATCATGGTCTTTGATTTTGTTTTTCAGATCATAGGTGAATGGGATCTTGTTGTTGCAAGAAGAAAATATCAGGCTTGCAGCAAGGCAACAAAAGAACAGAACATTTTTTTTCATGCTTGTCAGATTATTTTGAGTTTCCTGGAAATATCCAGCATTTTAACGATCGGCTTTTTGGCCTCTTCGATCACCTGATCCGATAAATGAATTTCAGGAACTTCGTTTTTTAAACAAAGATATAATTTCTCCATGGTATTTTTTTTCATGTAGGGACAATCGTTGCACGCACAGGTTTCATCCGAAGGCACAATGATAAATTCTTTGTCAGGATTTTCTTTTTTCATCTGATGCAGTATGCCTGATTCCGTTGCAACGATAAATCTGCGGGCATCTGTTTCCCGGGCATATTTCAGCAGTGCGGTAGTGGATCCGACGAAATCAGCCAGTTCAAGCACCGGCGCCTTGCATTCAGGATGTGCGATCAGCATGGCATCAGGATTTTCTACTTTCAGTTTGATAACGGCTTCTGTTTCCAATACATCATGCACTTCGCAGGTTCCGTCCCATAAAACCATATTTCTTCCGCTTATTTTGTTCACATAAGAACCCAGGTTCTTATCCGGGGCAAATATGATCTTTTGGTCTTCCGGGAATGATTCAACGATCTTAACGGCATTGCTTGAAGTGCAGATCACATCCGAAAGCCTTTTGATAGCAGCAGAACAATTGATGTATGAAATCACAATGTGATCCGGGTATTTTGCCTTAAACTTTTTAAACTCATCCGGAGGACATGAATCTGCCAGGGAACACCCCGCTTCCAGGTCAGGCAATACAACCTTGGTACCGGGGTTCAGTATCTTGGCTGTTTCTGCCATAAAATGCACCCCGGCAAATACGATCATGTCCGCATCGGTATCAGCAGCTTTCTGAGCCAGGCCAAGACTATCGCCCACGAAATCCGCAATATCCTGTATTTCACCAACCTGATAATAATGTGCGAGTAACAGGGCATTCTTTTCTTTTTTCAGGCGCAGGATCTCTTCCCTGAAATTAATCTGCTTTTTTTTATCTTTGCTTTGCTTGCTGGCAATTTCCATTTTCAACTCCTCTTATAAATATATATAAATTTAAATTTTTTTTTATTCTTATTATTATGTCTGTTAATATGGCTGATAAAAAAACTGAGAGCTGCTTGACTTTTCAAGTTATACAGTTTTATCAACAGCAGTTTTAAGTTTTAACGAAATTAAATCCTTAATATTTAATTTCTTATTCACTTTTTTAACAATTGTTAGTTTGTTGCTTTGTTAAAAATTTTACTGCCTTTATTGTGATAAATTGTGTTAAGATCCAATCAATAATTTCTCAAAAAATCAGTTTAAAGATCATCACCCAAGTCTAAAAACAACTTTTGTTAATAAGTCCGTATTTTGTTAAGAATTTTGCAACAAATTTAAGCAGATATGAACATAAACACTGTTCAAAACTCAATAAAAAATTGATCCTTAAAAAACTACAAATAAAGGTGTTTTTCCGGGTTTTTATAATTGTTTAATTTTGAATGAACTAAAACAGTCTACGATTAAATGAGTAGTTTTGTAAATAAAAGATTTTAACATGTTTGATAAGAAGCTAACGATACCGATTTCGAGTGATCATGGAGGATACGAAATGAAAAAATTCCTGCTTGAAAAGTTGCAGGATGAAGGCTATAATTTGCAGGATATGGGAACCGGTTCGATGGACAGTGTGGATTATCCCGATTTTATACATCCGCTGGCCAGAGATGTAAACAATGGAAAAAATTTATTAGGTATTATTTTGTGTGGAAGTGGCAATGGAGCGCAAATGACGGCCAATAAGTATCCCAATGTGAGGGCAGCATTGTGCTGGAATATAGAACAGGCAAAGCTGGCCAGGCAGCACAACAACGCGAACATCATTTCATTGCCGGGAAGATTTGTGGAATTTGAAGCAGCCCTCGAAATGGTAAAGACTTTTTTGAATACGGATTTTGAAGGGGGCAGGCACGAAAGAAGAGTAAAAAAAATTCCGGAAACGATATAGCTGATGAACAACATTGCCAGGAAATTTGCTGCAGATTCAGAAAAGAAAGGATTTGACCCGGTACATCGCAAGACGATCAATTTCAATATGTCGCGCTACGAACAGGCGGTCGATGCCGGTATGAAGCAGTTCAAAAATCTGGAACTGGCAAGAAACAGGGCAGCTTACCTAAAATATAAGGTGATCAACGATCTGGAGGACCAGCTGCGGGAATTTGAGAGCAATTTCACCGCCAACAAAGGAAGGATCATCTGGGCAACAAATGGCCGGGAGGCGATGAGAAGTATTCTATCCATACTTTCTGAACAGCAGGCAAAATTGCTGGTGAAATCCAAATCCATGACCACCGAAGAAATAGAATTCAACGAAGCAGTTGAAAAAGCGGGCATTGAGTCGGTGGAAACAGACCTGGGTGAGTACATAGTGCAGGTAGCAGGAGAAAAGCCCTACCATATTGTAACCCCGGCCATGCACAAATCAAAAGAGGATGTGGCTGCATTGTTTCATAAGAAATTTGACCTGCCTGAAGAAAGCACTCCGGAAGAGATCACCTCATTTGTGCGGAAGCTTTTGAGAGAAAAATTTATCCGTGCGGATGTAGGCGTTACCGGGTGTAATTTCCTGGTTGCCGACAGCGGTTCGGTCTGTGTTACCGAAAATGAAGGCAATGCCATGATGTCGATGTCCTTTCCAAAGGTACACATTGCCGTTGCGGGCATCGAAAAACTGATCCCTTCGCTGGAGCACCTCGACCTGTTCTGGCCCCTGCTGGCCGGACATGGCACAGGACAACATATCACGGTGTACAATTCAATCATCAACGGGCCAAAAAAAGACAATGAAAGCGATGGCCCGGAAGAAATGTATGTCGTGCTGATCGATAACAAAAGAACCGAGTTGCTGAAACAGGAAAAGCAAAGGATCGCACTTTCCTGCATCCGTTGCGGGGCCTGTTTGAATGCCTGTCCCGTTTACCGGAATATTGGCGGCCACACCTACGGCACCACTTACAGCGGACCCATCGGCTCGGTGATATCCCCCTGGATGCTTGGAATGAAGAATTACAAACACCTCAGTTATGCCTCTTCACTTTGCGGTAAATGCACGGAAGTTTGTCCCGTTAAAATACCCCTGCACGAATTATTATTGCGCAACCGGAACGATGCAGTAAAAAAAGGAGCATACGATTTTTCCGAAAAAGTGATCATGTTCGGATGGAAACACAGTTTGCTCAATCGAAGGATGTTGGATTTGAGCGGAGGAAAGTTCAAAAACTTCATCCTCAAAAGAGCTTTTCATAAAACCTGGGGCCCCAGGAGAACAATGCCCGAAATTACGAAAAAGTCCTTTAGCCAGATGTGGAAAGAAGGGAAGCGGGGATAGAACGCTCGATGTGACTGAGAGACAAGGTTCACCAGCAATAAAAAATCCCACTACCAACCACTCTCACCACTAACATTTATCAGTGAAAATCTGCGTAAACTTCTGTATCTATCTGTGGATAATTAACTCTACCTCCAATGCATAATGATCCGAAAACGTCTCCTTAATTTTATCAAATGAACGAACCCACACTTCCTCGCCTGTCATCACATAATCAATCCGCAAAAACGGCAGCGGGCCGGCATAAGTAAAACCAAAGCCTCTTCCCTTCTCCATAAAAGCATCCTGAAGGTCAGTCCTCAGCTGATTATATGCATACGATGCCGGCGGATCATTCAGGTCCCCGCAGAGGATGACGGCATGCCGGCTATTCCCAATAAGGTCCTTGAGTTCTTCTACCTGCTGTTCCCTCCACACAAATCCCCTTGTCAGCTTCCTGTATATATTTCCCGCTCTTTCAAGCAATTCCACCAACTGCCAGGGATGAGCCAGGACTTCCACCTCCTCGTCCTCCAGGCGGATGCTTTGCATTTGTACATTGATCAGCATCAGGGTATCGGTCCCAAGATCCAGGCTGGCCCAGAGGGCATAGGTATCCTCACCTTCTGCTTTTAAAAACCCCTGTTCCAGGATCGGATAATTGGAATAAACCGACAACCCGCTACTCCTGCTTCCCATTTTCCCCGTGAAGTCAACATTTATAACATTTTCAAAATGTTCCAGTACTGGCTGGCCTTTCTCATGCCCGGGTAAAAATTCCTGTAAGCATATCACATCCGCCTGCCGAAAAGCCTTTTGCTCAAAGACGCGCCTGCGGCTTTCAAAAGGATCAAGCGTGTCGGCATTGCCGGTATTAAAGCTGATGAGCGTAACTGCTTTACCGGGAGTGTTTTCCTTTTCCTGCCCATTCAATTGAAAAACGAAAAAAGCCTGGTAAAGCCCGCCCAGCAACAGCAGCAGGCTGAAGATCCATGCTTTGCTTCTGAGCAGCCGGAAAAGAAATAAATACATGACATTCAGCAGCCACAGAACGGGAAAGAATAATCCGGTCGCCGCAAAAAAAGGCCACTGAGCCGGGTTGAAATAAGGTGCCGTGAGTGAAAACAACAAAAAAACCCCCAGGGGTAAATATAAAACCAGGAATAATATTTTGAAGGATCTCTTTATCATAGGATTATTTTGTGAAGATAATTCTATTTTAAATCAGTGAGACTGATTTTTTAGGAGCGATAGCGAACTGAAAAAGCAAAGTCGAACTGATCCCGAGCTTGTCGAGGGATCTCGTGGGTAATATTCCCCGCCCCTTGGGGCGAATCAAATGAATGTTTCATAATGATACCCCGCAGGCTTGCCTCGGGGTAGTTCATTAACCATAACTCACCAATCATCCCAGCTATTTTGTCATCGAATTAATCTAATTTATCTAATTACGATCTGGCATGCACTGCAGACGCACGTCAGCGGAGAGGTAAGCGGTGAGTAGTGAGAGATGATTTTTCGTCAGACTGAAAAGTAGGTTTTTTGTAAGACTCAGCACCGCCTCCGTCAGACTGAGCGCTGCACCCGTCAGGCTGAACACCACCTCCGTCAGGCTGAGTACCGCACCCGTCAGGCTGAACACCACACCCGTCAGGCTGAGCACCACACCCGTCAGGCTGAACACCCCACCCGTCAGGCTGAGCGGAGTCGAAGCCCCGTAAATAGCTCACCAACAACGCATCTCGACTGCGATGTGACTGACAGACAGCGTTCACCAACATCAAAAACGCTAATAAGCCATTGTCAACCACCAACCACCAACTACCAACTACTCATCTCAAATTCTGCAATCATCTGCGCAAAATAACATCCTTTTGCGACTTTGCGGCTTTGCGTGAAAAATTACAAGACACGCCTTGCAAACGCACGCCAGCGGAGCACCGCACCCGTCAGGCTGAGCGAAGTCGAAGCCCCGTAAATACCTCACCAACAGCGCATCTCGACTGCGCTCGATGTGACTGAGAGACAATGTTCACCAACATCAAAAACACTAATAAGCCATTGTCAACCACCAACTAACAACCACCAATACTCATCTCAAATTCTGCGATCATCTGGGCAAAATAACATCCTTTTGCGACTTTGCGGCTTTGCGTGAAAAATTACAAGACACGCCTTGCAAACGCACGCCAGCGGAGCACCGCACCCGTCAGGCTGAGCGAAGTCGAAGCCCCGTAAATACCTCACCAACAGCGCATCTCGACTATGTTCGATGTGACTGAGAGACAATGTTCACCAACATCAAAAACACTAATAAGCCATTGTCAACCACCAACTAACAACCACCAATACTCATCTCAAATTCTGCGATCATCTGGGCAAAATAACATCCTTTTGCGACTTTGCGGCTTTGCGTGAAAAATTATAAAACACGCCTTGCAAACACACGCCAGCGGAGCACCGCACCCGTCAGGCTGAGCGAAGTCGAAGCCCCGTAAATACCTAACCAACAGCGCATCTCGACTGCGCTCGATGTGACTGAGAGACAGGGTTCACCAACAAAAAAAACGGTCAACGTTATTTAGGCATTAACCAACCACCAACCACCAACCACCAACTACTCACCTCAAATTCTGCGATCATCTGTGGATAATAAAAAATTTCCTATATTTGTATAAATCAAGCGATCATGAAAAAGCTGTTGATCATAATAACAGTATTACTCAGCACCCTGCTGCTGTCCGCCCAGGAACAACAGGTAGTGCCATATACCCTGGCCGACAGGGACAGGCTTAGCAGCGTAGAAGCAGAAATAAAAGTTTTAAGTACCAAGATTTCATCCCTTGAGAATCAAATGAACACGAAGTTTGATGCTGTAAATGAACGCATAGATTCACTATTTTGGATGATGGGAATAATTGCTGCATTCATGATCTTCCTGTTGGGCTATACCATCTGGGACAGGAGAACTGCCTTGAAACCAGCTTTAGATAGTGCTTCCAGAACTGAAGATAAAAATAAAAACCTGATCAATGCCCTCCGTGAATATGCCCGCAAACATCCCGACCTGGCGGAGATCTTGAAGACGCATGGGCTTTTGTGAGTGGTGATTTTTCGTCAAGCTAAGCACCGCACCCATCAGGCTGAACACGGCGCCCGTCAGGCTGAGCGGAGTCGAAGCCCCGTAACTTGCTCACCAACAGCGCATCTCAACTGCGCTCGATGTGACTGAGAGACAGGGTTCACCAGCAAAAAAACGGTCAACCTTATTTAGGCATTAACAGCGTACCGCACCCGTCAGGCTGAGCGGAGTCGAAGCCCCATAAATAACTCACTAACAACGCATCTCGACTATGTTCGATGTGACTGAGAGACAATGTTCACCAACATCAAAACCTCTAATAAGCCATTGTCAACTACCAACTACTCATCTCAAATTCTGCGATCATCTGTGCAAAATAACATCCTTTTGCGACTTTGCGGCTTTGCGTGAAAAATTACACACCCAAAATCGCTAAATCCTGCCGGCAGGCAGGCAAGGCGCTATGTCGTGCAATCTTTTAATCGAACAATCAAAAAAAAATGATGTAACGACTGAGCGATTGCTCGATTTAACGATATTCGAAGTACGGCCCGAGCAAACCGGTAAGTCGTTAAATCGCCCAATCGATCCATCGCGCAATAAAAAAATGTTTTGCGAAAAGGCGGAGCACCCCACCCGTCGGGCTGAGCGGAGTCGAAGCCCCGTAAATAGCTCACTAACAGCGCATCTCGACTGCGCTCGATGTGACTGAAAGACAGCGTTCACCAACATCAAAAACACTAATAAGCCATTGTCAACCACCAACCACCAACTACCAACCACCAACTACCAACTACTCATCTCAAATTCTTCGATCATCTGCGCAAAATAACATCCTTTTGCGACTTTGCGGCTTTGCGTGAAAAATTATAAAACAGCCTCAATCAAAAAATTCATTTTAATAGAAACAGGCACGCGTCACAGACGCACGCCAGCCATTATCCCCGGCTGGAAGCCGGGACTTTTATTCAATGAAAAAAATCTTATGTGCCCTCATGTACCTTATGTGGTTAAAAAATCCGCGCCAATCCGCTTTTTCGGCGAGAATCCGCGTTCTATCCCTAATCCAGCAATTCAGCAACTTTCTCCCGCAATTCCTCTCCCCGTAAATTCCTGGCGATGATGATGCCTTCTGGATCCACCAGTACGCTGTGTGGAATGGAACGAACTCCGTAAAGCTGAGCAGCTTTGTTCTGCCATCCTACCAGGTCCGAAACATGATCCCAGCTAAGATTATCATCATGAATGGCTTTGATCCATTTATCCCTGTCCTTGTCGAGTGAAACCCCGAAAACACTGAAGCCTTTATCTTTATAATCCTGGTAAATGGCCACAATATTCGGATTTTCCTGCCGGCACGGAGCGCACCAGGATGCCCAGAAATCAACCAGCAAATAATCCTTACCGGTTTGCGCAGACAATTTAACAGGATTTCCGGCCGTATCCTCCATGGTAAAATCCACAATCGGCTGACCAATATCCACTCTTTTTAGCACAGCCAGGCGGTCGTTCAGTTTTTTAACATCCTGGCTTGCCTGTATAGAGGCATCGATGGAGTTCACAATCTCCCCGAGATCATCCAGTTCAAGCAGGTAAGAATTGCGGTTGATCATATAAGCGCTTGCGATATTATCGGGATCTTCTTTCATTTTGCTAACCAGGAAATCTATCCTTGCCAGGCGGTTGTTTTCCCAAAGGGAATCGGCAATATCCAGGTACTCCTGGTTTTCCTGTTCCTGCCCGCTTTTATAATAAACATTGTAGATCTCCCGGTCGGTCTCATCAAATGAGCTGTATTGTTCAGAGAGAGCCTGATAATCGGCATGGGCTTTGGAGCCGCTCAGTTCCGATTCAATGTTTCCGCTTGAGTCGATCTCCAGGGTGATCTCCATTGCTGCCGGCTCAAGGAACACCGGTACGACATCTTCATATTCCTTTATTTTCAGGTAATACATAGCGGGGGATTCCAGCTCGCCCCGGAGTTTAAAATTACCACCCACGATCTCCCCGGCAAACTTTTCTTCAAAATCCCCGTTTTCATAAACTTCTAAGGATACGGTACCGTAAGTCCTGCCTTCAACTGTCCCCTGGAGGGTGAAATCACCGCTCATTTCTTTGCTTTTCTTTTCAGGACTGCAGGCAACAAACAAAGCAGCGATCAAGAGGATAAAAGTCAATTTCTTCATTTTCTTCGTGTTAGTTGTTATCAAATGCTTGAATGGCAAAAATAATATAAAACTTCGATTACTTTTTTTCTGGACGCATAAAGAGGTATTGCGACAAAATAATCAGGAAAAGAGTAATGAGGGTGCTGAAGGCAGCACTCCTGAAGGTTTGCCAGAAATGTGTGAATTTAAAAGCCTCCAGGTAAAAGAGGATGAGGTGGTGCGCAAAGGTAAGGCTCAGCGCATAAACAAAAAAGCGGTTGAAACCCCATCTTTTAATTCCTGGTTTCAGTTCTGTATCTTCTTCTTTGTCATTCAGCAGGCTGATCAGGCCGGGTCGCATCCAGGCGATAAAAAGCGTTGCAGCCATATTGATGCCAATGGTGTTCATAAAATCATCTACCAGGAAGCCCATCAGGAAGGCCGAGAAAAGGAGCAGCCATTTTGGCGCCTCCACCGGAAAAAGCAGGATGAATAAAATATACAGGTAGGGATTAATATAATCGTTGAAATTGATCTTGTTCAGTACGAAGACCTGCAGCAGAACCAGGAAAACGAAACGGATGATATTTATGACCAGGCTTCTACTCATCTTCGGAGGTTTCTATGAGGCTTTCAAGTTCTTTTCTGTTCAGGTTGTCCACGATATACACATGGCTGAGATTGTTAAAATCTACGGCATAATCGATCCTGGCGGTGTTGAGGTTACCCCCGCTGTTCTGATCAAATTGGCTGATTGTACCGATCAGTATGCCTTGCGGAAAATAAAAAGAATACCCACTGGTAAAAATGCTGTCTCCTTCCTGCAATTCAATATGAATGGGGATATCGCTCAAACTCCCGTGTTGATAATCCTCTTCTTCCCACACCACATTCACCAATTGTTGGTTTTTGGCAATGATTGCACTCAGGCGCGAATGCTTGTGAATGAGCGGCATTACGATGGTATAATTTTCTGATATCCCCACCACGATGCCCACAACCCCTTCCCGGGAGATCACACCCATATCGGTGCTGATACCATGTTTTTCCCCTTTGTTGAGCATGATGTAATTGTTCTTCCTGCGCGTGGATTTACTGATCACTTCTGCCTCACTGTAGCGGTAGAGGGAGTCCTGGAAGCTGAAGAGCGTATCGGTGAGCATGAAGGAGCTTATCATCTGTTCTCGCAAATCCGAATTTTCAGCTGCCAGCCGGCGATTTTCTTCTTTGTGTTTGAAATACTGGCTGATGTTGGTAAAAGCTTCGTGGAAATCACCGGTATATTCAGCGGCGGCATTCACAAATACGGATGAATGGTATTTATTATAACGAATCAGCAGGTTGACAGAGATCAGCTCGAGGATCAGGAATAAAAAGAAAAAATAATTACGTATTAAGAATGCAATTAAAAGCCGCATGTTTACTTGATTAAGAAGGGGAATTTGTCAAAGTTCTTTAGGGCGATCCCCGTTCCCCTGGCAACTGCCCTCAGCGGATCATCCGCAACATGCACAGGCAGTTTCGTTTTAAGGTGCAACCTTTCTGCAAGCCCGCGCAGCATGGAGCCCCCGCCGGCAAGGTAAATACCGGTGCGGTAAATATCGGCCGACAATTCCGGAGGCGTCATCTCAAGGGCATTCAGCACCGCGGTCTCGATCTTTGAAATGGATTTATCCAGGCAATGTGCAATCTCGGCATAGTTCACCGTGATCTCTTTCGGAATACCGGTCAGCAGGTCCCTGCCATGTACGGCATAATCATCCGGGGGATTGTCGATCTCGGTCATGGCGGCACCCACTTCCAGTTTGATCCTTTCGGCAGTTCTTTCCCCGATGCTGATGTTGTGTTGTTTGCGCATGTATTCCTGTATGTCGGTGGTAAAATCATCTCCTGCGATGCGGATGGATTTATTGTTCACGATGCCACCCAGTGCGATCACGGCGATCTCGCTGGTACCGCCGCCAATGTCGATCACCATGTTACCGGTAGGCTCCAGTACATCGATCCCGATACCAATGGCCGCGGCCATGGGCTCATGGATCAGCCTGACCTCTTTGGCCCCGGCCTGTTCGGCAGAATCCTTCACGGCCCTTTCTTCCACTTCGGTGATGCCGGATGGGATACAGATCACCATCTTAAGGGAAGCCTGGAAAAACGAATTCTTGATGCCGATCATCTTGATGAATTCGCGGATCATGAACTCTGAAGATTGAAAATCTGCGATCACCCCATCTTTCAATGGGCGGATGGTCTTGATGTTCTCATGGGTCTTCCCGTGCATCATCATGGCCTTTTTACCCACCGCGATCAGTTTTCCGGTCTCTCTTTGTATTGCAATGATGGAAGGCTCATCCACCACCACTTTGTCGTTGTAAATAATAATCGTATTAGCTGTCCCAAGGTCAATCGCAATTTCCTTGGTCAAAAAGTTAAATAATCCCATCTTCAGTTAGTATAAAGTAATGTTAATGTTTAAAATGTCTTTTTCCCGTAAAGACCATGGCAAGCTTGTGTTCATTGCAATAGTCGATCGAATCCTGGTCGCGTACCGAACCACCGGGCTGTATCACAGCATTGATGCCTGCTTTGTGAGCAATTTCAACCGAATCAGCAAAAGGGAAAAAGGCATCGGATGCCATCACCGCACCCTGCAGCTCAAAACCAAATTCTCCGGCTTTGGCAATTGCCTGTTTCAGGGCATCCACCCTGGATGTTTGTCCCACTCCGCTGGCTACCAGTTGCTTATCCTTTGCCAATACAATAGCGTTCGACTTGCTATGCTTTACGATCTTGTTGGCAAAGATCAGATCGATAATCTCTTTTTCGGTGGGAGCCCTGGAAGTGACTGTTTTCAAGTCTTTTTTATCTTCTGTGGCCATGTCCCTGTCCTGCACCAGAGCACCGTTCAGAACCGATCTGAATTGCTTGTTTTTCAGTTCATAACGCTTTTTTTGCAAAATTATTCTATTTTTCTTTGATTTCAACAATTCCAGCGCATTTTTTTCGTAGCCGGGGGCCAGGATGATCTCAAAGAACAATTTGTTGATCTCCCCGGCTGTTTTCGCATCGATGAGGTTGTTGGTGATGATCACCCCTCCGAAAGCCGAAACGGGATCTCCGGCCAGGGCATCTTTCCAGGCATCCAGCGGGTTGTTCCGGCTGGCCAGCCCGCAGGCATTGTTGTGTTTGAGAATGGCAAAGGTAGGTTCGTTGAATTCACGGATCAGGCAGGTGGCTGCATCCAGGTCGAGCAGGTTGTTGTAGGAAATGGCCTTGCCGTGCAATTGTTCAAAGTTTTTGTAAAGATCGCCGTAAAAGGTCCCCTTTTGATGCGGGTTTTCCCCGTACCTCAGTGCGATGGCCTGGTCGGAATCGTATTTGAAAGCATTGATCCCGGCTTCCTGGTTGAAATAATCGAAAATGGCAGCATCATAGGATGAAGAAATATGAAATGCCCTTGCTGCAAATTTCTTCCTGTCTTCGATGCCGGTGGCAGCCTGCTTGCTTTTGAGAATTTCGAGCAGGGCCTTGTAATCATCCGGCGAGGCAATGCAGAGAACATCCTGATAATTCTTTGCTGCTGCACGGATGAGGGAAATACCGCCAATATCGATCTTTTCGATGATCTCTGAATCATCATCTGTTTTCGCCAGAGTTTCTGTAAAAGGGTATAGATTCACGATGACCAGGTCAAATTCCGGGATCTCGTATTTTTTCATTTCTGCCCGGTCCTCCTTCAGGTCCTGGCGCCCCAGTATGCCCCCGAAAACCTTGGGATGCAGGGTTTTTACCGTCCCCCAGGATGGATGGATAAGAAGTGAGCGACTCTACGGGTGTGGCGAAGACACCCAGTTTTTTGATGTGATCCAGGGTGCCGCCGGTTGAATAAATATTTACGCCGGATTTATCAAGTGATTGGACGATCTCGTCAAGTCCGTCTTTATAATAGACAGAAACTAAAGCATTTCTTATTTTTTTCAAAACACTGGAATTTAAAAATTTGACTACTGCAATTTTATTAAAAAACCCGTCAACCACCAATTAATTTCTGTTATTTTCCTGCGATTTATGTAATTTTACAATTGCAAATTGCGATATGAAAAGATTCATCCTCATATTAAAGCTCATCGGTGAAAGCTTCTTTTTTGCTTTTAATGAAGTATTGATAAACAAGACCAGGACTATCCTTTCCCTGCTGGGCATCACCATCGGGATCTTTTCCATTATCTCGGTCTTTACGGTATTTGATTCCATGGAAAACTCCATCAAGAGCGAGATCGAATCCCTGGGCGACAACGTACTATTCATACAAAAGTGGCCCTGGGCCATGGGCAGTGATTATCCCTGGTGGAAATACTACAAACGCCCGGAACCCCAAATGGCCGACCTGCGTGAAATACAAAAACGGAGCACCGCCGCTGCCGCCGCCGCCTTCATGGTGGCTGTTAACCGTACGGTAAAATATCGCAACAACAGCATCGAAAATGTGAATATCATGGCCGTTACCCAGGATTATGACGTGGTAATGCCCTTCGACCTGCAGGAAGGGCGTTATTTTACGCCCATCGAATCCAAGGGTGGCGACAATGTGGCCATCATCGGATCACTGATCGCGAAAAACCTTTTCGGAGAGTGGGTCGATCCGGTAGGGGAAAAAATGAAGATCTTCGGCCTCAACCTGGATGTGATCGGGGTGCTGAAAGAAGAGGGAGAAGACCTTTTCGGAAACACCTCTGATAACCAGGTGATCATCCCGGTGAACTTTGCCCGCAATGCCATCGACATCCGTGATGTGGGATCCACCATCGTTGTGCGCGCCAAAGACGAAATTTCCAACGATCAGTTAAAGGACGAACTAACCGGCATACTGCGGTCGGTGCATAAGCTCAAACCCACGGCGGATAATGATTTTGCCATCAACGAAACCGATATCATCAGCAAGGGTTTCGATCAGTTGTTTGCCGTGATCGCCATGGTGGGCTGGGTGATCGGCGGATTTTCACTGCTGGTGGGTGGTTTTGGGATCGCAAACATCATGTTCGTTAGTGTGAAAGAAAGAACCCGGCAGATCGGGATACAAAAATCCCTCGGTGCTAAAAACTATTTTATCCTCCTGCAGTTCCTGTTCGAGGCAGTTTTCCTTTCTATTTTCGGCGGGATCATCGGCCTTTTCATTGTTTTTGTATTGACACTGGGCCTGTCGAGTGTGGTGGGTTTTGATTTAATTTTGACCGAGGGCAATATTTTACTGGGTATACTGGTTTCTGCTTTTATAGGTCTTGTATCAGGTTTTATCCCGGCATTCAATGCCTCCCGTCTGAACCCGGTAGATGCCATGAGATCAACATTTTAAAAAACATTCGGGGATTGATCGCCAATTAATTGGGTGGATTATTAGTTCAATCGGAATGGATTAATTAAATTTATACGAAATTAAAAATATGGAAAAGCGCTGGGTAATAAAAAAACAAGGAGAGCCCGAACTGGTCGCTTCATTATCCGGTGAACTGAACATTAATAAAAACCTGGCCAACCTGCTGGTGCAGCGCGGCATTAAGAATTACGATCAGGCAAGGGATTTTTTCAGGCCTGATCTTTCAAAATTGCATGATCCTTTCCTGATGAAGGACATGGACAAAGCGGTTGCCCGCATTAAAAAGGCCACACAGGATAATGAAAAAATACTGATATACGGCGATTATGATGTGGACGGAACCACAGCCGTATCTCTTGTATATACTTACCTTAAGAAATTCCACGACAAGCTTGATTTTTATATTCCCGACCGCTATTCTGAGGGTTACGGGATCTCCTATAAGAGCATCGATTTCGCCTGTGAAAAGGGCTTCAAGCTGGTGATCGCCCTTGATTGCGGTATCAAAGCCGTTGAAAAGATCGATTATGCCCGGGAGAAAGGACTGGATTTTATCATCTGCGATCATCACCGGCCCGGGGAAAAACTACCTGCTGCTGTTGCCGTGCTGGATCCTCAGCGAGGTGACTGCAATTATCCTTTCCAGGAGCTTTCAGGCTGCGGGGTGGGTTTTAAACTTATCCAGGCCTACCAGCAAAAAGAAAAACTACCTTTTGATGACCTGAAACAATACCTCGACCTGGTGGTGGTAAGCATCGCCGCCGACATTGTTCCGGTTACAGGCGAAAACCGCATCCTGGCGCATTACGGGCTGAAACTGCTCAACTCTAACCCCAGGCCGGGTTTCGAAGCCATCTTGTTTTACAGCAACATTAAGAGAAAAAACCAGGGACTGAACAAGAAAGTTACCTTGACCAAGGAACTTAATATTACTGACCTGGTATTCCTGGTAGGTCCCAGGATCAATGCTGCCGGAAGGATAGAAAGTGCAAAGAACTCGGTTGAATTGCTGGTGGCCGATAATTTTAAACGGGCCCAGGAAATTGCCGAACAGATCAACAACTTCAATACCGAAAGGCGCAGTCTGGATGCCCAGATCACCCAGGAAGCCCTGGATATGATCGACAAGGATGCAGAGCTGAAAAAGCAGAAAGCCACCGTGGTATTCAACCCGCAATGGCACAAAGGCGTGATCGGGATTGTGGCCTCGCGCTTAACCGAGGTGTATTACCGCCCTACGGTAGTCCTTACCAAATCCAACGGCCTCATCACGGGTTCTGCCCGTTCGGTGAAAGATTTTGATGTGTATGATGCCATCGACTCATGCAGCGATCTGCTGGAGCATTTCGGCGGACATAAATATGCAGCAGGCCTCTCACTGAAACCCGAAAATTTGGTACCTTTTAAAGAAAAATTCAATAGCATCGTGGATGCCACCATCGAAGACCATATGCTGGTACCCGAAATCGAGATCGATGCGGTACTGAAACTCTCCGATATCAACAGTAAATTCTTTAGGATCCTTAAGCAGTTTGCCCCTTTCGGCCCCGGGAACATGTCGCCCGTGTTCTTGGCCGAAAAACTCATCGACACCGGCCATGCCAGGGTGGTTGGCCAGAAGCACCTGAAATTAAAGGTCATCCACCGCGAGATCAGCAGCCTGCCTTTTCCGGCCATTGCTTTCCAACAGGGCCACTTCTTCGAAGATATTTCCAATGGCAACGCTTTCAACCTCTGTTATCACCTGGAAGAAAATGAATGGAACGGGGTGGTTAGTTTGCAGATCAATGTGAAGGATATTAAGATGGAAGAGGTTTAAAGATTCCGGATTCCAGATTCCGGATTCCGGATTCCGGGTTCCGGGTTCCGGATTCCCTGCTGGCGCGCATTTGCAACGTGTGCCCAACCGTCAATTCTTCTTCAAGGCCTTCAGGTTGATCGAATAAAGCGTAATGAACAAGCCGAAAATAATCGCAAAAACCCCCACCAGATAAGTTACCGCAACAGCCCCTTCAAAGGGGTTGATGAAGAGGATGATGGAGAATACGATCACGATGAGGGCGTTCAGGAACATCAGCCAGCGGGACTTATTCTCCTTGTTCGCGTTCATGGCATTGAACAACTGGGAGAAACCGACCGAAATGGCCCAGATGGCCAGGATGATGATAAAAATATCAATGGAAAATTTCGGGAACAATATGATCACGATCCCGATCATAATATCCAGCATGCCTTCGTAAAGCCAGTTCCGCCAGGTCCGGGTGTGTTCTTTGTGGGTCATGGCCCCTGCGATGAGGAAGATGCCTCCGATGATGATCACAAGGCCAAAATACATCATCAGGGTGATGAGGGTAGTACCGGGCATGGCCAGGGCAAAAATGCCGAATATGATCGCAAGCAATCCTTTCAGGGTAAGCAACCACCAGTTCTTAAAAGGTTTTTGATTTTTCATAATTTCTTTTTTTACATGAATTCATAAAGAGATCTGATTATTAAAAAAATACCAAATCCTGTCAAACCAATACCGGCAATGCGGTTCACCCACGCTATCAGATTTGATGTTAAATATTTCTTGATTTTATAAGCTCCGAAACATTTCAGTATATCCATGATGAGCACGGTAAGCAGAGTAGCGGAGAAGAAGACCAGCAGGGTTTTCATATCCTGGCTGTAATTGGCTGTGAAACCTACCACCACGCCCATCCAGAAGATCCAAACAAAAGGATTGGCAATGTTCAGGAAAAAACCTTTAAGGATGAGGGTAACCGCTCCCGGGGAATCTTCATTTTCCACACTTTCGTTCCCGGTGATCTTCACCCTGCGGGTATAGGTAACAATGCCAAAAATGATGAGGATGACGCCGCTGATAAGGCCAAAAGCCAGGTGGTTCTCGGGAGTGCTTATCAGTTTGATCGCCCCGAAGAAACTCAGGGCCACCAGGGCCACATCACTCAGGAAAACACCCAGGGCCAGCAAAACGCCTGATACAAAACCCCGGTGGATGCTCGTCTGTATCTCGGCAAACAAAGCCGGTCCGAAGCCAAAAAAAATGGCCAGGGTCATGCCCAGAATCACACCTTCATAAAGTGGAGCCATGCTGTGTTTTTTTTTTGTCAAATGTAAAAAAAATTGGAATAGAATGCGGATGATTGCCGAAAAAGCACCTTACCTGCATCGCCTTCGCGTAGCTTTGGCGGAACAAGGCCGGCCAGGCAGGGATTTACACAGATTTTTATGTTTCAGCCTCACCTGCCGGCTGGTTTGCAAGTTTTTGGAGGAAACATTGCTAACACTCGCAGGGTTCTGCTTGCTTTGTGATTCTTTGAGCTCTTTGAGTCTTAGTGGCTATATTTTTGCCACCAGGGCACAATGACACAAAAAAACATTAAGCCTTGCGAGGATCCCCGGCTGGAAGCCGGAACAACCAAACAATCGAATCCCGTCTTGCCTGAGGCGAGACGAGGATCCTCGGCTGGAAGCCGGGACAATCGAACAATGAAAACCTTATGTCCATCATGTGGTTCTTCCCCGAAAAAATAACTATCTTAAGCATCACGTTTATCATCTTAAAAACAAACGCATGAAAAAATTCTTTACGATACTGGTCCGTTTGCTGATCATTTTGCTGGCCCTGCTGGGCTCCTTTCTGGTGTACATCAGTGTGAACGATTATGTACCTCCGGAACGGATCAGGCTAAACGTAATCGGTCCCCGGCAGGATGTAACGGCAGAGACCTGCGTCTTTAGCTTTTTTAGCTGGAACATCGGCTATGCCGGACTGGGAATGGAAATGGACTTCTTCTATGAGGGAGGTAAGCAGGTAAGGCCCGGTGAAGAACAGCTGACCCAATACTGGCAGGGTATCGGAAAGACTTTAAATAAGTTCGACAGTTTGGATTTTGTTTTACTGCAGGAGGTGGATGTGCGCTCCAAGAGATCTTATTTTATGGACCAGCAGGACAGCATCTCCGGGATCTTCAGCAATCATTACGAGAGCTTTGCCATCAATTACGATGTAAGTGTAGTACCGGTGCCCCTGCTTGATCCCATGGGAACAGTAAAAGCCGGCATGATGAGCCTTTCACGTTTCAAACCTTCCGAAGTGGAGCGCATTGCCTACCCGAACATTGCGGGCTGGCCGCGTAAACTTTTCCTGCCCGACCGATGCTTCATATACATGCGGATCCCGGCAGGAGAAAAGGACCTGCTGGTGGTGAATACCCACAATTCATTTTATGTACAGGAAAAAGAACTTCGGCAGCAGGAGCTGGATATTTTGAAAGAATTTATACTGCAGGAATACAACAAAGGAAACTATGTGGTGGCCGGGGGCGACTGGAACCAGAACCCGCCCGCGCTGGAGGTGGATGCTTTCAGTACCGGCGACCGTTTCGAAGCCATCATGGCCATTGAGCCGGATTTTCTTCCCCCCGGCTGGAAATTTGTTTACGACAGCAGCATACCCACCAACCGCCAGGTGGATGAAGTTTATGAAAAAGCTTCCACCCCCACGACGATTATTGATTATTTTGTAGTTTCACCCAATGTTTTGGCCCTGGAGGCAAAAACCCTGGACCTGGGATTTGAAAATGCCGATCACCAGCCGGTCATCATGAAAGTACGATTGGAAAATGAAGATAAATAGAACAATAAAACACCTGCCCCGGAAAGTAATCCCGGGTATACTGGTATTTCTGCTAATGGCAGTGGGCCTGCATGCACAGGGAGTGTATTACACCGAAAACGGACAGGTGGAATTTGTTTCCGACGCCCCACTGGAACTGATCCGGGCCAGCTCGAACAGCCTGCGGGGAGCTGTGGACCTGGAAAAAAGGACCTTTGCTTTCAGCATCAACAACAACTCTTTCAAGGGCTTTAACAGTGCCTTGCAACAGGAGCATTTTTATGAGAATTATATTGAATCCCACAGATATCCTGTCTCCGTTTTTCAGGGCAAGATCATCGAGGATCATGATTTTTCGAAAGACGGCACCTACCAGCTGAGGGCGAAAGGAGACTTCGGGATCCACGGTATCACACAGGAAAAGATCATCAAAGCTATGCTGGTGAAAAAAGGGGATCAGCTGGAAATAATGGCCGAATTTACGGTCCCGCTCGAAGATCATGACATCAAAATTCCACGCATCGTGTACCGGAAAATCGCTGAGGTGATCAATGTGAAAATTCAGGCTGAACTGCACAAAAGGGAAGAATGAAAATCAGGATATTTGCCATATTGATCCTTCTTGTCTGCGGGATGACCCTTCCGGGCCAAAACCCATATTTCAGGACCATATTGCCTGCGTATTTCCCTGCCGGGCTACGCATCAACAAAATTTATCAGAGCAGCGACGGCTTTATCTGGCTCGGAACTACTGAAGGATTATACCGCTACAATGGTTTCGATTTTGAACGGATTGGCCTTGCGGAAAAGCAGGATCCTGGAAATATCACAGCCATCTGCGAATCCACCGATTCCACCCTTTGGCTTGGTTTTGAAAGTGGCCTCATCGCCACCTGCCGGCACAACGAAATCAAGCTCTTCAATAAAGATACACTGATGCCCGAAAGCCCTGTTGTAGACATCATACAGGATGCAAGGGGAAGAATGTGGCTGGGGACTTATGGTGAGGGTATACTGCTGGTTGAGGGGCAGACAGTGTGGTGGCTGGATACCGGCAATGGCCTGAACGACAATTATGTGTATGATCTTGAAAACGGGCCGGCCGGATCGCTTTGGGCAGGTACCGATGCCGGTATTGCCATCTGCCGGTTCCGGGACAATCAGTTTGAAACTTCCGCTATCACCACGCGTGAAGGCTTGCCCGATATCATCGTCACACAGCTTTGCAGGGATGTGAAGGGCGATATGCTGATCGGTATGCAGGATGCCGGCGTGGCAAGATGGGATGTGCAAAAGGATCGCCTGAGCGGGGAGCTTCTCCTGGAAGTATGGCCCTATGGAAGGGTTAGCGGGATACTGCCTTTCAAAAATTCCCTGTGGATAAGCACTTCCGGCTCGGGGATCATTGACCTGCATCCCTCCACGGGCGGGGTGAAAACATATACGGAAGACCAGGAAGGTTTTGTTTTCAATAGAATAGAAGATATTCTGGCCGGAGTGGAAGGCAATTACTGGATCGCTTCCGGCAATCACCTCATCCAGAGTTCCGGGGAAAAATTTGAGTTCATCGTCTCCCATGAAGATCTCGACTTCTCCGACCCCCTGGCCCTGCTGGCAGATGACCAGGGCTTGCTCTGGTTTAGCAACAGCCAGGGCCTGTTCAGCCATCCCCTGGCATTCACCGGTAACCAGAAACTGAAAAAATATCAGACAGTAAGCGACAAGCTCAATATTATGAGCATTTACCGGGATCCAGGCGGTTTTGTCTGGCTGGGTACATTCGGAAAAGGACTTTACCGGCTGAACCCGGATACAGGGGAAATAATGCATTTTACCGAAAAGGACGGCCTCATCAACGACAATGTTCTTTCGATTGATGGAAGCTACAAAGAGATCTGGCTGGCCACACTGGGCGGCGTTTCCCGGCTCATGCTGCCGGGAAATGGAAAAAAGGACAAAAGCGCCTTCCGTTTTCAATCCTACCGGGAAGAGAACGGCCTGGGCAATAATTTCATTTATGCCGTCTTTGTGGATGCACAGGGCCGGGTGTGGTTCGGAACCGACGGAAACGGTATCACCCTGTATACCGGGAAGACCTTTATCAATTATGACGAGGATGACGGCCTGAAAGACAATGTGGTCTACTCCATCACGGAAGACAGGACGGGAAATATCTGGTTTACTACTTCCGAAAGCGGAATATACCGCTTTGATGGCCTGAAGTTTATCAGTTACGGGCTGGAGGATGGCATACGCGACCTGAGTATTTCCGGCATTGAAACCGACGAAGCGGGCAACATCATCATCCTGCACGATAAGGGCCTTGACATTTTCAATCCGGAAGACGGAAATATCCGCTATTACGGGGAGGAAGTCGGTTTGCTGGATGTAAACCCCAACCTGAACGCCATTACCCGCGATCGCAACGGGAATATCTGGTTCGGGGCTACCAATGGCATCGTTAAATACCAGGCTTCGGCCTATAAATACCTCGACCACCCCATCACACGCATCACCGGGGTTTCGGTTTACCTGCAACCCGTGGATGTTGAAAGGGATCATATTTTTTCCTGGGACCAGAACCATTTTTCGTTTTCCTATATCGGTCTGTGGTATATCGAGCCCGATGTCGTAAATTACGAGATCATGCTCGAAGGGCACGATCTGGAATGGAACCGCAGCAAAAACCGTTTCATTACCTATTCGCAGCTGTCGCCCGGCAAATATACCTTCAAGGTCCGTTCGGGGATAGGGGAGGATTTCAGTCATGCTGAGATGATGAGCTATTCCTTTGAGATCCGTCCGCCTTTCTGGAATACATGGTGGTTTTACCTCCTGCTGGCTATCCTGTTGGGAAGCATTGTGTTTGCCTATATTAAATACCGCGAGATCCGCCTGCGGGTGCGGGAGAAACTCAAAAAGGAAAAACTTGAGTTTGAATTTCAAACCCTCAAGAACCAGGTCAACCCACACTTTTTATTTAACAGTTTCAGTACCCTGATCTCACTGATCGAAAACAATGATAAACTGGCGGTAGAATATGTGGAGAAACTCTCAGAGTTTTTTAGGAATATCCTGCAATACCGCGATATGGAACTGATCAGCCTGAAGGAGGAGACCGGCATCATACAGACCTATTTCTTTATCCAGCAAAAACGTTACGGGCAAAACCTCAGGTATGAGATCGATATTCCGGAAGTATACCTTGAAAGCCTGATCCCACCCCTGACCCTGCAAATGCTCATCGAAAATGCCATCAAGCACAATGTGGTTTCCCGTTCGAAACCCCTGCAGATCAGTGTGGAAATAAAAGAAAATTATATCCGTATCAGCAATAAGCGGCAGCCCAAAGCGGAAGCGGAAAGATCGACCGGTGTGGGACTGAACAACATACGGGAAAGATACCGTATCATTGCTGGCAGGGAAATTAAAATTGAGCAGGATGATGAGACATTTTGTGTACTCCTGCCTCTGATCAAAAAATATAAAGTATGAAAGTACTGATCGTAGAAGATGAACAAATGACGGCCGAAAGGCTGGAAAAAATGTTAAAGGAGATCGATCCCGGCATGGAGGTACTCGACCGGATAGATACAGTGGAAGACACGGTAAAATGGCTGAAAAACCATACCGAACCCGAACTGATATTCCTGGATATACACCTGGCGGATGCTTCCAGTTTTGAGATATTCAAACAGGTGGAGGTGAACTGCCCGGTGATCTTCACCACGGCATACGACCAGTATGCCATACAGGCTTTCAAGGTGAACAGCATTGATTATTTGCTGAAACCCATCAAAAAAGAAGAACTGACCGAAAGCCTGAAGAAGTTTAAAAAACTGGAAAAACAAACGGCTCCTGGCTTTGACCTTTCGAGGCTTTCCGGCATGATGGCCGGTGAAAAAGCAGCTTACCGCAAGCGTTTCATGATCCGCATCGGCTCCCAGTTCAAGGTGGTGCTCATTGAAGATGTGGCCTATTTTTATATCGACCAGAAGATCGTGTATCTCACCACCCGCGACAATCACAACTACCCGCTCGACCAGAGCCTCGACCAGCTGGAATCCGAACTTGACCCGGAACGCTTCTTCCGCATCAACAGGGCTTTCATCGTCAGCCTGGATTCGATCGAGAAGATGATCGGCTATTCAAAGTCGAGGGTGAAAGTAAAACTGAATCCGCCCTGCGAACTAGATAGCATTACCAGCACCGACCGGAGCGGGCCGTTTAAGGAATGGTTGAAGGGTAACGGAGGATAGTTTTGAGTTTTGAAGTATGAGTTTTGAGTTTTGAAGTATGAATTTTGAGTTGGATAGAACGCGGAGGTGCGCTGAAAAAGCGGATTGGTGCGCGGATTCATATATTGCAAGTTGCAGGGTTTGAAAACTTTGTGATTCTTTGTGTTCCTGGAGTCTTCGTGGCTGTGTTTTCTTTGCCACTAAGGCACAAAGACACAAAGAAAACACCATGCCGGACTTATCCTTATGCAGGGGCTGTGGGACTCTGAGGCAATGATGCAGTGAAATCCTGTCCTGCGAAATAAGATCCTCGACTGGAAGTCGGAACAATCGATAAACTAAATCAGCTTTTTCGGCGCAAATCTGCGTTCTATCAACGCCCGTAACGCCCCTTCCAGTTCACCCGCACCAGATTCCCCAGCAGTCCCACGATCGCTATATAAGGCACATACAGTATCTGCAAGGGCAGGAAAAACCACATCAGGGATTGTTTTTTTGCAAAGCTTGTTATCCCCAGCAATATGGGCAGGTCAACCAGACTTTTAAAGACCAGGGCCAGGAGGGAGACAAGAATGAGCCCGGGGATCCAGATGGAGAGCAGGAAGGAGGCGAATATCATATAATTGAAAAGGTAGATCAGCAGGGAAGCGGTGATGATGCCCAGGTTGGTGTAGCCCTTTGATTTGGATACCCAGCGGAGCCGTTGCCTCAGAAAAGCTGCAAAACTTTTGCTGGGAGTAGTATAGACCAGGGCTTCCCGGCTTTTCAGAAATTGCACTGCATCTTTGCCAAACTGCTTCCGGATCTTCAGCATCAGAAAGACATCATCCCCCGACATGAACTGCTCATCATGGCTGAGGCCCTTTACCTTTAGATAGGCCTGCTTCTCGAAAGCCAGGTTGGCTCCATTGCACATGATGGGTGAATGTATTCCCACGGATCCGGCGCCCGAAGCGACCAGACTGAGGAATTCCAGCGACTGCAGCCTGGCAAACCAACTCTTTTCCCCATGAAAAGCCACAGGGCCCGGGATCATCATTGGATGGTGTTTTTCATAACAGGATGCAATGTTTCTGAGCCACTGGGGGCCCATCACACAATCGGCATCCGTGCTTATGAGCAGGGGCCCCTTGCTTTTTTCCACGGCCCGGGCAATGGCCGCCTTCTTCCCGGCACTTTCTCCCGGGCGAAGGCGCAACAAATGAAGGGAATGATCAGGATGCTCCCGGATGATCTTTTCAACAAGAGCGGCCGTCCCGTCTTCCGAGCGGTCGTCAACCACGATAATCTCGTAAAGACCGGCCGGGTAATTCTGTGCCAGCAGCGAGGTCAGGCATTCGCTGATATTTTCCTCTTCATTGCGGGCTGCGATCAGGACGCTCAGGAACTGGGCGGGATCCTTTTCCCCTGTACGGAATGTTTTCATCCTGAACCAGCCCAGGGTATAGAGCGCTATCAGCACAAGGTATGCAATGCCGAAAAACTGCAGCAGCAGGATGATAAGTTCACTTGTGCTTCCCATGGACATTATTTTTTCTGAAGAATTTCAAACGGAAAACAAAAAAGGTACCCACCAGGGCAGGGATCACGATGTTGATCAGCCACAACACCGAAGAAGCGGAAAAGATGCCAAGATCCACCGAAAAGCTGCCGCTTCCGTATAGGCTGAAATAGAGGCCGATGATATAAACAGAGATACTGCCTCTTACTCCCAGCTCAGTAAGTGCTATCGTGGGGATGGCCGTAATGGCCAGGTAGATCACCGGGATGAAAATCATGGCATAGGGGTAAGGCAGCCGCACCTGGAAAATCTGCAGCAGCAGAAAGAACTGGAAACAAAACACGAAATAGCGCAGCAGGCTGAGCAGCAATACTTTTAGCAGTTCCCGCCGGCTGAAATAGGAGAAAGCCTGCAGGTGATCCCTGAATTTCTTCCATCTGCCGGGGGTGAACTTTTTCAGGAAATTGCCCAGCACGGAAATATTAAAATAGAACAGTAGCATGAGGGAGTTGGAAACCAGGCTGACTGCGAGGAGGGCCGGGTAGAAATAGCCGAATAAATAATCCTGGGTTGTGGTGAATTCCGGCAGGAAGACGAAGAGAGCCACGGAGCCCGCCAGGATGATGACAATGAACTGGCTGATGCTGCCAATGATGGTGATGAGGATGCCTTCGATGTGGTTGGCCTTTTCCAGAATGAAGACCCGCCCCAGGTAATCCCCGGTGCGGTTGGGCAGGAAGGCGCTTACCGAAATTCCCGTGAATACGGCTTCCCAGGCTCTCATAAATCCCACCTGCTCCAGCTTGCTGATGAGGAAGCGCCATTTAATCGCTTCTATTGCCCAGTTCACGAACATCAGCAGGAAGACCAGCAGCATGCCCCACAGGAAAATGGAGGCAGTGAGCAGTTCCTGGAATTGATCATATACACTTTGCAAACTGAGTTCATTTGCTTGTCTCCGGTCGATGAATATCTGCCAGTAAAGAAAGATCCAGGTGGCAAGAATGATAAAAGCACGGATCAGATAGTTGTATGTTTTCTTTAAATTTGCCTTTATCATATACAATCAGGTTTTGAAAAGCGACCGCATCATATTAGGTATCGACCCGGGCACTACCATCATGGGTTACGGTTTAATCCATAACAAAGATAAAAAGATTGAACTCATCACCCTGGGTATATTAAAATTAAATAAATACGACGATCATCCCTTGCGTTTGCGTAAGATCTTCGAGCGCACCCTTTCCCTGATCGAGGAATATAAGCCCGATGAGATGTCGCTGGAAGCACCTTTTTTCGGCAAGAACGTGCAGAGCATGCTGAAGCTGGGCCGGGCACAGGGTGTGGCCATGGCAGCGGGATTGTCGAGGAACCTGCCCATCTTTGAATACTCCCCCCGCAAGATCAAGCAGGCCATTACCGGCAAGGGAAATGCCAGCAAGGAGCAGGTATCGGCCATGCTGTGCAATCTCCTCAGCATCAAAGAAGTCCCGCAGTATCTGGATGCTTCCGACGGACTGGCCGCAGCCGTTTGCCATTACTTCCAGGGAGGGCCGGGGAGTGAAGGAAAGAAATATAGCGGGTGGAAGGCGTTTTTGAAGGATCATCCGGGAGGATAGATCGCTGATGATAGAACGCGGATGGTCGCGGAAAAAGCGGATTGGCGCGGATTTTTGTGTTGCAGGTTACAAGTTGCAGGTTTTGGGGCGAAGCCTGGGGCCAAAACCCTACTAGAATTGAATAGCGCAAATCAGCGTTCTAAAAAAAAGGCCCATCAAACGACGGGCCTCAAAGCAATCCTGGTTTATCGAGTAAATACTAGCTTTTGAGTTTATCTAATTCAACATTAACAGTGATCTCGATCTCTTCGGCAATGTTTTCAATCACTGCCCCTGGGATCTTGATGTTGTAGTCTGCAACCAGGATGGTAAATTTAGCTTTGCCGGTGATCTTGTCTCCTTTCACTTCAAAACTTCCCATTTCCTTTACTTTATTGGTCACACCATGGATGCTGAGTTCTCCTTCCACTTCGGCTATATAGGTACCATCCTTGCCAAAATCGATCTCTTCCAGGTTCACCACCTTGCCAACAAATGTGGCATTGGGGTATTTGTGCGACTCTACGTAATTCTCGTTGAAATGCTCCTGCATCAGGGCTTTTTCAAACTCAAAACCCCGCATCAGGACCTTAAAGATAAAGTCTCCCGTTCCGGCATCCAGTGCGCTATTAACCTGTCTGTTGTGTGCTTCGATGGTTTCCACCGGCGTATCGGAATAAAACATAATGTGCCCGCTTTTGGTTACATAGCGCTGGGCATAAGCGCCTCCAACCAAAAACATACTTATGAGTAAACTGAATAATATCTTTTTCATTTTTTTCTTTTTATTGATTAACAAATAACGAGTTGTTCGTTCTAATTTTGCAAGACAGTGCCTGTCAGTCTGAAGCGGAGTCGAAGACTGGGCCATCACACTTCGACTCCGCTCAGTGTGACATGACTATCAATTATTTACATTCAATTCGCATAAAATGTTCCTAAATAATTATTTATTGATCAAACTTCCTTTTTTCAATACCACATCCGAATCTGTGCTGCCGGTACAATAAGCCTTGATGCTGACCCGGGCCGGCAGTTCCATGCTTTTTAATTTTGCATGATGAGCGGGCAGCATGGAAATGCGGATGCCTTCATCCCCGAACATCCCCTGTTCAAAGACAAAAACGGCTGTGAGCAGTGAATCCTGGCTTTCGATCTTGCTGAGGTTCCCGCTGAGAGCGATCATTTTGCCGTTGTACTTCTGCCCGGCGGATTCTTTGTCTTCCCGGAACTGATGAAAAAGCTCCGCAGCCTGTATGCTGTATTCAGCCTCCAGATCCGCATAATCGGGATGGGACTTATTGATCACGAACTCATATACACCATAAGCGGCTATGATTCCGAGGATGGCGAGTATTCCGATGATTTTTAATGCTTTTTTCATCACTTATTGTTTTTTAACTTTCGTGAACAAAGTAATAAGGAAAAGCAGGAAGAAAAAAATTAGAATGGATGAATGGGGATTTTTTGGGATGAACCGGGATTATAGAACCTTAATAGAACGCGCCTGCGGCCAGACAGGGATGATCGCGGATTTTTGTGTTGCAGGTTGCAGGTTACAAGTTGCAGGTTTTGGGGCGAAGCTTGAGGCTAAAACCCTACGAGGGTTGAATAATGCAGAAAAACCGCTACGAATGTCAAATGAATGTTTCATAATGATACCCCGCAGGCTTGCCTCGGGGTAGTTCATTCCGCATTTTCAGTGTATATCAGCGTTCTATCAGCTACTTATTAAAGACCTTACTCCAGAAGCCCTTTTGTTCCTCTTCCTTATCATCCGAATAATATCCGTAACCATAGCCATAGCCATATCCGTAGCCATATCCATAACCATAACCATATCCGTAGCCATAGCCATACCCATAACCATAAGAATCCCGGGTGAGTTTCACGTCGTTGACCAGGATGGCGATGTTTGGCAGTTTTCTTGATTCCACATCTTTCATGATGGAAGCAAAGATCTTTTTATGGGTATAATTCTGGCGGACGATGAAGAGGTTCACATCCGCATGCTTCATCAGCAGGAAGGCGTCAGTCACCAGGCCCACGGGCGGGGTATCGATGACGATGTAGTCGTAACGTTTCTTCAGTTCATCAAAAAGTTGCTGGTTCCTTTCCGAGGCGATCAGCTCGGCGGGGTTGGGAGGCACGGGGCCGGCCATGATCACATCCATATTAGCAATGGGGGAGGTCTGGATGATATCCTCCAGTTCACTTTTCCTGATCAGGTAGGAGCTGATCCCTTCCGTATTGGTGAGGCCGAAATCCTGGTAGATCTTGGGTTTACGCAGGTCGAAGCCCATCAGCAATGTTTTCCTTCCATACTGGGCAAAAATAGAAGCCAGGTTGATCGCGATGAATGTTTTTCCGGCCGCTACCATATCTGAGGTAACCAGCACTGTTTGTTGTTCTTTGCCATGGGAGTAGTACTGCAAATTCGTACGCACCGAGCGGAAAGATTCCGAAATGGAGGACTTGGGCGATTCCGCCACCACCATTTTAGATTCTTTGGAGCTGTGGACGATGTGGCCCACCACCGGAAAATCGGTTACATTTTCAATATCCTTGCGTTCCACCATCTTATCGTTGAAATAATCTTTGGTGAGGATGTAGGTGACCGGGACAATGATCCCGATGACCAGGGCGATGAGGTAGTTCAGGGCTTTTTTGGGATAGATCGGGGCATTATCTGCCGGGATGCGGGCCTTGTCCACCACCTCATTATCCGGCAGGTTGGAAGCCTTGGTGATCTGGGCCTCTGATCTTTTCTCCAGCAGATAGGTATAGAGGGAGTTGTTCAGCTCAAAGCGCCGTTCGATGTTGATGAGACGGCGCTGGGTTTCCGGCAGCTTGCTAATCCTGCCCAAAAGCTCATCGATGCGCTCGTCAATATCTGTGATGCCTATCACCGAAGTTTCCAATAAGTTGTTGATGTTCTCGATCAGGGCATTTTTGATGTCGCGGATCTTGCTTTCGATGCTGAGCACGATGGGGCTTTTCTTGGTGGAAGTGAGCAATTGCTCGGCTCTTTCTGTATACAATTTTGTCAACTCAAGCACCAGTTCATTCACGGTTGGGTCATCAATGCCTATGGAGGAGGGTACCACGATATCTTCTACATCACTGCGGCTCAAAAGGTATTCCTTGAGGTTTTGGTAGTACTTGGCTTTGATCATCAACTCTGCCTTTTGATTTTGCAGATCCTTGAGATATTCAAGTACTTGCTGCGACTGGAACTCCAGGTCCATCACCGTGTTCTCGGTGCGGTAGTCCTGCAGGTTTTGTTCGGCAAAACGCAATGAATCAATGATGCCTTCCAGTTCCCGGTTGATGAAATTGATGGTGTTGATGGCGATCTGGTTCTTTTTGTCCAGCCCGCTTTCAAGATACTGGCTGGTAAGCCCGTTCAGGAAATCCACCGATTTCTGGGTGTTGTTGCCCTCCAGGGAGATCTCCACGATGGAAGCTTCCCGGTTGATGGGCTCGATCTCAAATCCCCGGTATTTGCTGATGATGCTTTCCGTATCATTGAATACGAAATACAATTCCTTGTCTTCTTGTTCTTGCTTATCAAAATGCCGGGTAAGATAAACCTTGAATTTATACATTTCGGTTTCGATCACTTCACCGATGTCGTAGGTTTTTGTTGAGCGGTAGGCCGGATATTCTTGTTCCGTAAATTCATTTTTTAGGTAATTATAAAGTCTGACATTTTGCCCGTCGGCTTCCACCCGGATCTTGCCATTGTCGAGGAAAGTAATATAAAAACGCATGCCGGTGGGCTGCAGGTGGCTGGTGTCGTAAATCACTTCGATGGGCGATTCAGGATACAGTTCGGTATGAATGAAATTATCCACCGAAAAGTAAGATACATCGAAATCCAGGCTCTTGATGGTCTTGTGTGTAAGGGAGTAGGATTTCAGGATGCCGATCTCATTCTCCAGGTTTTGCTGGGTGTTGGAGATCCCGAAACCAAGCAGGGCCTGCGGATCCATGCTGCCTTTATCATCCTTCACCAACATCGTGGTGGTGACCTTGTAAATTGGTTGGGTGTATTTGTTGAACAAAAAAGCTATGATGAGGGTGATAAAAATGGCTATGGCGAAAAAATGCCAGTAAGCATAGAATTTAAAAAAGAGGGCTTTGTAGTCTATGCTTTGCTCACGCTGTATATCCTGAATATTATCTGTATTCATTTTTGGTGTCGCTTATTTAAAATAATTGATTAACAATAAGGTAGTTGAGATGGCTGAGAAAATGATGCCGTAGGGGAAGTTGGCAAAAGTAAACTGCTTGCCTTTGAGCGGTTCCACATAAATAATATCATTGGGCATCATGTAATAGTAATCGGAGGCAAGGATATCCGCATCTGTCATATCAATGCCGATCACCTTGCTGCCGTCTTTGGTCTGGCGGATCAGCTTCACCTCGTTGCGGTTGGCAAAATCGGTCAGGTCGCCGGCCAGTGAAATGGCCTCGAAAATGTTCAGTTCATCCTGGTAGATCTTGTATTCGCCGGGCCGCCTCACTTCACCCAGCATGGTCACATAAAAATTCACCATTTTTACGATCACCACCGATTCCTTAAGATATTCGTTCAGGGTTAGTTGAAGTTTGTCCTTTACCTCCGCCACCGTTAGGTTTTTCACTTCCACACTGCCGATCAGGGGAAAATCGACATTTCCGTTTTCGCTTACGGTATAGCTGTTCAGATAAATGCCTGCATCGGTATTCATGGCGTAGGAGCTCCTAATATCAGAAGTATTGAACAGGGCACTGGTCTTTTCATCTATACTCACAACCTTGATATACAGGTTATCCCCGGGTTGTATTTTATACTCTATTTTTCTTTCATTGCTAAAGCTGTCTTTTTGCCCGGCTGCCTCCTGGAGTTGCAGGTATTTGATCTTTTTCTGGGGCACGCAGGAGGAGAAGAGGACTGCTCCTGCGATTAAAACAATAAACAGCCTGAAAAAAAATACTGGGGAATGTTTCATCCGGTAAAATTTATTTGTTGAACGATTTGAAAATAAACACTTTTAATGGTTATAATGCAAAAGTAAGGGAAATTTTGAAATAAGGCACAAAGGTAGGAAGTTAAATTTTTGTTAGGATGGAGCGCTGATGACGCAGATTTAACGGATATATTTGTTACAGCTTACAGGTTGCAGGTTGCAAGTTGCAGGTTGCAGTTCAGGTTGGAAATATTCGCTAAAATCCTACAAATGTAGAATATAAAGCCATTGTGGGGTTGTGAAAATTTCTTGATTCTATCTTTTGCCACTAAGACACCAGAAACACAAAGGAATCACAAAGAGAACAAAATCCTGAGAGCTTTTATTATTAAGAAACTTGTATTATTTTTCCTAAGCGTTTGTATGCTAAACTCAATCAGGGGTGGGTTTAGCGAGTAATATCCCCAAAAAACCTGCAAAATGCAACAAATAAATCTACGATCATCAGCATTTTCAGCGCCCATCAGCGTTCTATCCTCCGCAGGTAGGGATGGTATTCCCCTTTCATACCGGTTGCTTCCGCATTCCGGATATGATGCACAATCTCGATGCTGGCACGGGCATCTTCCATGCCATAGCCCTCGCCGGAAAGGATATCGCGGTACAATTCGGTATGCAGGTCGGTGAAGCCTCCGCTGAATTCGATCTCCTCGCCTTCCACGGTGATGGAGCGGAAAGTGCGTTGTCCATTGCCGGCGATATGTTCCGGCAGGTGGGCCGGATCCAGGCTGAGGAACCAGCGCACCCGGGCTTTTTCCAGTTCCATGTAACCGGCTGCTGTATTCTGATCGGAATAATTCAGAACGATCTTTTTTACTTTCCCGAAGACAAAGCTCATCATATCAAAGAAGTGCACCCCGATGTTGGTGGCTACTCCCCCTGACTTTACCACATCTCCTTTCCACGACATATGATACCAGCGGCCGCGGCTGGTGATGTAGGTCAGGTCCAGGTCGTACACTTTATCTTCGGGGCCTTTTTCAACTTTTTCTTTCAGGGCTTTGATGGCCGGATGCAGGCGCAACTGCAGCACATTATAGATCCTTTTCCCGCTTTCTCTTTCGATCTCCTGCAGGGCGTCTACGTTCCAGGGGTTGAGTACGATGGGTTTTTCGCAGATGGCATGGGCCTGGTTGCGCAGGGCCAGGCGGATGTGGGCATCGTGCAGATAGTTAGGGGAGCAAATGCTGACGAAGTCGATCTTTTGATCTCCTTTCCGGCGCAGTTTATCCAGGTGACGGTCGTAGCGTTCGCTTTCCGTAAAAAAATCCGCTTCCGGGAAATAAGAATCGATGATGCCCACGCTGTCATTCTTGTCGAGGGCAGCCACCAGTTCATGCCCGCATTCCTTGATGGCCTTCATGTGGCGGGGGGCGATATATCCTGCCGCCCCGATCAGGCCGAATCTTTTTTTATTGTGTGTCATATCTTAGAATTGGGACTATTCAATAAGTAGTTAATTTTGGTCACATCGAGTGCCTGTCTGCCAACAGGCAGGAAGTCGAGATGTTTTGATTTTTCGTCTTCAAAAGGCTTCGGCTCCGCTTCAGCCTGACAGCCACATACTTCAGCATTTAAATCTGTGTAGATCCGCCAAATCCGCGTCATCTGCGTTCTATCTAAAAATCATAATAATAATTCCCCACACTCGTCCTCAATCCAACATAAAAATAACTCATATTATTGTTGGCCAGTTCGTTTTTCTGCATGCGGTTGATGTATCCTATGCTGAAGTTCAGGTTGTAGGAGGGGTTGATGAGGTAGCTCAGGCGGATGTCGTTGCAGGTAATGTTGGTCCGCAATCCCTGCCCCACAAAATTGTCGTAATCCTTCGCATGGGTATCATAATCCTCGAAAATATTTTTCCCGTAGTTCAGTCCATCCTCATCTTCTCCATATACAGCAAACAGGATTTTGTAATCCAGGTAAAATCGTTTGTAGTGATACTGGAAACGTCCCAGCAGTTCCATGGTATTGGCGCCCATGGGGTGGGCCAGGGGCTGTCCGTAATGCCCGTATGCCTGCAGGGGGATACGGTGGGCATAGGTATAGGCCGGATATAATTGTATTCAATCTGGGCAAAGAGGTTTTCAAATCCCAGGGCATCAAAAGCTTTAAATCCGATCTGAAAAGCCTGTTTGTTGGCCCACCAGCCGTTTCCGGCCGTAACTTCCTTGAATTTGAACTCATCCAGCAGCAATTGCCCGTATGCCACATTTTGCTTTCCGATCTTCACACTCAGGTTGGCGCCCAGCAGGGCATTATCGGGGGAGCCGATGCTGAACTCCACGGGCCTGTAAAAGATCACCGGGTTGAGGTAGGCAATGTCGAAACCCCGGTGCCCGGTGCTGTCCTGCGCTTCCCAGATGATGGCCTCAAAAAGGCTCAGGTTCACCCTTTTGGAAATGTTGATGCTGAGGTAATGCATGCTTGCATATTTCCTTTGATATCCTAGTTCTGGAGAATAAGGTACCTTGTAGTCCATGAACTGTGCATAAAGATTGACATATTTGATCCGCCAGAATTCGGTGGTGATCTTCAGGAAGGGATAATTAAAACTATTATCGGAAAGGATGAGGGAGCGGTAGCCGTCGCCCCAGAAGTTTTTGCCGGTCCCGAACTGGAAATTGAAATACTTTGAAGGGGTATAGGACACATATCCGCCTGACATGGCAAAATCATAACCTTCCTTCCCAAAACCCCTTGGCCTGCCCTGCCCCGGTACCACACCGTGTTTTTTGATATAATCATCGATATATCCCGGGAAGGAAGCCTGGTTTTCATAAAAAGAAGTATAAAAAGCCACCTGTTTCCCGATGGTCCCGCGGATCTGGAATCCCCTTGTGTTCACATAATCCCAGCGATCGCGGCCACTTTCCCTCCCCGCTTCAAAATTCACCAGCGGATCCATCTGAAAACTGAAATCCTTTTTCCGGATATCTATCAGGTGGTCATTGAAGACACGCCCGTAAACACCTTGCCAGAACTTCGACCGGTAAGGGTTTTTCATGGATTCCTGCCTGTGGAGTGAATCCAGCCTGATGAAGCCATCGATCTCATGGTAAGTCATGGGCCGGACAGAAGTATGTGCCTTGCTGCCGAATGAGTACAATGCTTTTTCCTCTTCATAGGAATAAGAGGTGTTGAGATAGGCATTGTATTCCTGTGCCCGGCCGGGCATAATAAAAGCTAACAGGAAAAGGATCACAAAGGAAGCAGGAAGTATTTTAAAAAAGAGCATAGTATCAGGCTTTTGGATCCGGAATATTTTTCTTTATTTTCTTGCGGACCAGCATCACTGGAATATAGGATAGGATCAGTGCGAGCATTACTACGATCAGGGCCAGCCAGTAAATACCTATGTCCCGCAGAAAAAATACCAGCCCGATGAATAATACATTTGCCCCGATCAAAATACTTGCAGCCTGCAAATGATTGTTTCCCAGGGTCAGCAGGCGGTGATGCACATGCTGCCGGTCGGCGCGGAAAGGGGATTGTTTTTTAAGCACACGGATGGTGAAAACCCTCAGGGTGTCGAAAAGGGGTACGATGAGGATGCCTATGGCAATGACCGGGGCGGTGTGCATGGAAAACTCATTGTCCATTGCGCTGTTCAAGGCAATGAATTTAAGAGCCAGTACCGAAGAGAAAAAGCCCAGCAGAAGGGATCCCGTATCCCCCATGAAGATCTTGTTCTTATGCCCGAAAACATTGAAAAGGAAAAAGGTGCTCAGGGCGCCCACCAGGCTGGCAGCCAGGATGGAAAGCTGGTATGCCCCCACCAGATAGAACCAGAAACCGAAAACGGAAGAGGTGAGGATACCGATGCCGCTGGCCAGGCCGTCGATGCCGTCGATGAGGTTGAAGGCGTTGATAATCACGATCACTACAAAGAGACTCAGCACGGCGCTGGAAAAATAATCGATCTCGTAGATCCCCAGGAAGCCTTCCAGGCTCATGATGCGGATGTTGCCCAGGTCGATGATGATGCCGGCAGCGATGATCTGGCCAATGAGTTTTTTCAGGGGATCCACTCCAGTTATATCATCTTTTAAACCAATAAAAAAAATGATTATTGATCCAGCAATAACATATTGTATTTCCGGAATCCTTGAAATATCGATGAAGATCATGGAAGCGATAACATAACCGGTGAAAATGGCCAGTCCTCCGAGTGTGGGGGTATTTTGCGTATGCGAACCCCTTCCGTTGGGCTCATCGAACAAAAGCTTGGCCCTGGCCACATCGATCACCGTGGGTATGGCCACAAAGGTAATGATCGTAGCAAGCACGAAGCTCGCAAAGATCAGCAGGGCATGGTTTTGGAAGATAACGTGCATAACGATCCGGTAAACTATGGCAAAACTAAGCTATTTTGGAATGCAAGTCAATTTTTTTTGATAGAACGCGGATGTACGCTGAAAAAGCGGATTGACGCGGATTGATTTGTTGTAAGTTACATTTTGCAAGTTAGAGTTTACAAGCTGCAGGTTTTTGGAAACAATTGCAAAAATCCTGCAAGCTAAGCCTTCTATTGGCATATCTGTGTTCATTCGCGTTCTATTAATGCCGGAAAATCAATATTTATTTAGTGAATTGTGAATGGTGAGTAGTGGTCAAGATTGAATATTTTATGGGCAATTAACTGAGACTACTCACCATGAATGCCGGAAGACCCTGCTTTCATCCCAGTCCACCAGCTTGTTAGCGGTTTGTATATCCATAAATTCAAATTCCTCCAGCAGTCTTTCAAATTTTACCAGAGCTCCGGACAGCCCTGCCCGGATCTTGAAATTTCGCAAGGGGTTAAAATGGCTTTTGTCCATCATTTGAATGTCGAAGTCACGCGGGTGGAAATACACCAGATTGTAGCTGTTTTTTTGCAGGAATCGTTGTGTGCTCTCGTAAGGATACAGCCTGAAAAAGCCGCTGCCGCTGCGGTAAATCACCTGGTTGGCCAGGTAGCGCACGGGTATGGGAAACTCCTTCAGCCGGTGTCCGTTCACCTCCAGGTAGACCGGGTAGGATTTCTGCGGGATGCGGGTGTTCATATGACTGATCTGCACGGAGCTGTCGAATTCCAGTCCCAGTTCGGCCAGGATCTCCAGGGCCCAGAGGTAGCGGTTGTTGACCTGGAAACCCGGGAAACGAAAGCTTTTTACTTTTTTCCCCAGCACATCTTCCACGGTCTGCATGGATCTTTCTACATCCTCCCGGAAGACTTCCGGGGTAAATTCCCGGATCCTGCGGTGGGAATAAGTATGGCTTCCGATCTCGAAGCCTGCCTCGCTGATGCTGCGGATGCTGCCGGGGTATTGTTCCGCGATCCAGCCCAGGGAAAAAAAGGTGGCTTTCTGTTTGTGCTTTAGCAAGATTTCCAGGATCTTATCCAGGTTCTTCTCCAGATTGCTGGGCTGTGCTTTCCAGCGGCCGAGGTCGTTGTTGATGGGATGCCCCAGGATGTGGAACCAGTCTTCTATGTCGAATGTGAGGATGTTCATTGTATTTAGCAAAAGTACGGAATAGAACGCGATAGAACGCAGATATTCGCAGAAAAAGCGGATTAATAATGCCACGAATGATATTTTGAGTAGGTGATTTGAAAATTAAAACCGCTACGCGGGAAATTCACCAATACCGCTTATCGTGGAAATAAGACATAAGCTTTTGGAAGTAGATTTCAATAACCAGGGTGTTTTTGCGGTGTAGAAAACGAACAACTTATTATTCTGCATTCTATTAATGTTTCTATCTTTACCTCCCAATTATTAAATATGCTCTCAGCCTATAAACAAAAACTCAGTGATATCCGGCAAAAGATCAGGGAAATGGGCCTGCAATCCGTGGTGGATGTGGCATTGTTTGCCATCATCACCCTGGGCCTGCACCTGCTCTGGTGGAACTGGCTGTGGAAGTGGGAAACCACCGGTTTCCTCAAGCTATGGGCCGATGTGCTGGCGCACTGGGTCTACCTTTCTTCGAGCTGGAGCCTGGAACATATTTTCGGCTTTATTCACAACGGCCATAACGACACCCTTTTTTTCAACGGGACCTGGATACAAATCGTTCCCAGCTGCTCCGGGTTGAAGCAGTTCTACCAGCTCTTTTTCCTGCTGCTCATCTTTCCCGGACCCTGGAAACACAAACTCTGGTACATCCCCGCAGGCATGATCCTGATCTTTTTTGTGAATGTCTTCCGCATCGTATCCCTTACTTATATCATGGTTTGGTGGCCCCAGCACTGGGACTTTGCCCATCTATGGATACTGCGGCCTTTTTATTATGTGGTGATATTTGTGCTTTGGATGGTTTGGGTGGAGAAATTCTGGCGGCGAGGATAGAACGCGGATGGTCGCAGAAAAAGCGGATTCACACTGATTTTTTAGTCCCGCTTTAAACGTGTAATTTCACAATTGAACACGAATATAATTGAAATTAAAAAACTAATTCGTGCATTCCCCTCATAAAGCGGGACAGGGTTGGCATTTTTTATCCGCGAATATCTGCTTCTTTTGCGGGCATCTGCGTTCTATTTTTCTTAATTTCGTAAATCATGCCAGCAAGCATACCAGCATACACGATCTGTAACGACCCGGCCTTCTCCCGTTTCATCGCGGAGTACTTTGGCTGGAAGCATCATTTGGTGAAAATTACGGACAGGGGGAAAGATATTGTGAGCATGGCTTTTGTGAAAGTGGGTAATGAATGGGTCTCGGTGCCTCATGGAAGCGTGACGGGGCAGGGATCCCTGCCGGAGTATTTTGGGGAGATAGATAGTTTATTGTTGATTGATAAGCTGGTCAGCAGGATTGAGGAAGGACCGGGTGCCGGCAAGGATAGTAGCTTTGAGCTGGAAGATATGATGAAGGAAGAGGAGCAGGAGCAACGGCAGTGGCAGTTCAGGGGGTTTTATCCCGTGGGCGATCATGTTTATGAAGACAAGGTGCTGAGCCTGATCTGGCCGGAAAGTGACCCGCAAGAACAATTCTCCGCCTTTTCTTCCAATTTGCGCCGCAAGATCCGCAAGGCGGCAAAGAACGGGATCGCAGTAAGTGAAGGACGGGAAGAACTCCTGGATGATTTTTACGAAGTATACAGCCGCAACTGCCACCGCATGGGTTCTCCTTTTTTAGCAAGGATTTTTACGAAGGATTGCTGAAGGCTTACCCGGAAAAAAACGCCCGTTTCTTTGTGGCACGCATACAGGAAAAAGCCGTTGGGGCTTCCCTTTTGCTGGGATATAAATCCTACTGGGAGAACATCTATTTTGCCACCATGCAGAAATTCAACCCTCTCTATCCTTCCTATCTTTTGAACTGGAACATGATCAAATACGCCATGGAGCAACAGGCAGAGATCTATTCCTTCGGCCGTAGCAGCTTCAGTTCAGGAACCCATCAATATAAAAAGCAATGGGGCTGCCAGGATCTTCCCTTGTACTGGAGCCATTCCCATCCTCCGGGAAAAAACATCCGCTCTTTTGGCTTTCTGGCGGAGCTGTGGAGGCAATTGCCTTATGGGCTTTGTAAGAGGATAGGGCCGGGCTTGGCGGAAAGGGTGTATTGATAGAAGCGTAGTCGAGATGCGTTGTTGGTTAGGTATTTACGGGGCTTCGACTCCGCTCAGCCTGACGGGCGGGGTGTTCAGTTTGACGGGTGTGGTACTCTGTTAATGCCTAAATAACTTTGACCGTTTTTTTGTTGGTGATCCCTGTCTCTCAGTCACATCGAGCGCAGTCGAGATGCGTTGTTGGTGAGCAAGTTACGGGGCTTCGACTTCGCTCAGCCTGACGTGTGCGGTGTTCAGCCTGACGGGTGGGGTGTTCAGCCTTTTCGCAAAACATTTTTTTATTGCGCGATTGATCGATTGGGCGATTTAACAACTTAGCGGTTTGCTCGGGCCGTACTTCGAATATCGTTAAATCGTGCAATCCCTCAATCGTTACATCAATTTTTTTGATTGTCTGTCTGTCAGTCACATCGAGCGCAGTCGAGATGCGCTGTTAGTGAGCTATTTACGGGGCTTCGACTCCGCTCAGCCTGACGGGTGGGGTGCTCAGCTGGCGTGTGTTTGCAAGGCGTGTCTTGTAATTTTTCACGCAAAGCCGCAAAGTCGCAAAAGGATGTTATTTTGCGCAGATGATCGCAGAATTTGAGAGGTGAGTAGTTGGTGGTTGGTAGTTGGTAGTTGGTGGTTGGTTAATGCCTAAATAACGTTGGCCGTTTTTTTGTTGGTGAATGCGGTCTCTCAGTCACATTCGAGACCCTATGTTTGTAAAAAGCATAAGTCAACAGAAAATAAGTAATTTTAAAGTATAAACAAAAAAAACTAACTTAAAATCTTTGACTTATGCGAGTACAAAATAACAAAATTGATTTTAGTGGCCAAAACATTTATGTTGGCATTGATAGTCATTTAAAAAGTTACAAGGTGTCATTGTATCATGATGATATAGCATTAAAAACCTTTTCACAGGATCCCAGTCCTGATATATTGGTTAAACATTTACGGAAGAATTATCCAAATGCTAATTTCTTTTGTGCCTACGAGGCAGGTTATAGTGGATTCTGGCTACAGAGATCACTGGAAAAATTAGGGATTAATTGCATTGTTGTCAACCCTGCAGATGTGCCAACCACCGATAAAGAGAAAAATTAAAGAATGATAAAAGAGACTGTAAGAAGATTGCACGAAGCCTTCGGAACCAAGAACTAGAAGCAATACATATTCCGAGCTTACAAGTTCAAGAAGATCGTCAAATAATCCGCCACTATAGCAATACCGTTAAAGAAAGGACTCGCATAAAAGTGCAAATAAAGGCTTTTCTCAATTACTATGGGATTGTTTATCCGGAAGAGTTTTCAGATCCGAACAAACATTGGAGCAAAAGCTTCATTCAATGGCTCAAAACCCTGGAACTCACATCCGACTCTGGTAGCTGGGCTATTCAACAAATGGTACAAGAATATCAACACAGGGTTGAAGTAGTTAAAACATCTGTCAGAAAAATACGAGACCTTTCCCAGCAAGACCGATACAAAACAAATGTCAGGCTGCTTAGATCTATACCAGGAATAGGTTTGATCTTTTCGATGATAATTTTGACTGAAATTGGTGATATCAGAAGATTTAAAAACAATGATAAGTTAGCTGCTTATGTTGGGCTGATTCCCAACACAAATTCTTCTGGGAAAAAGAAAAGATAACAGGGATAACCAGCAGGGGAAATAAACAGATAAAGTCGGTTATTGTTGAAGCTGCATGGGCATCTCTACGATATGACCCATCGCTATTATCAAGCTTTACAAAACTAAAAGCAAGAATGGATGGGAATAAGGCTATTATCAGGATAGCAAAAAAAATGCTTGGTAGAATCAGGTACGTATTGATAAATCAACAAGAGTACCAGATAAGTTATTAATACAATGAGAAAGACTATAAAATCTATTTTATGGGAAGTACTGCTTGACTTCGCTTGCAGCCTTCTTTTGAAGTGTCTGCTCTTATCGAGACTGCATACTTCCCATTATTAAAACATAATCAAGGTCTTGCGGCCTGCAAGTTAGCAGTGTCCGCTTATAGAAGCATGGTTTTATAGTTAAAGATTGTTTAAATATTGAAAACTTTTAAGAGTGATTGATTAGAGGTAAAAGTTTACAACATTTAAACAATCATAATAAAAATGATAAAAAATGTTGGCTTAAGTTTGGATTACAACATAGAAGCGCAGTCGAGATGCGCTGTTGGTTAGGTCTTTACGGGGCTTCGACTCCGCTCGCTGACGGGCGCGGTGTTCAGCCTGACGGGTGCGGTGCTCAGCCTGACGGGCGCGGTGTTCAGCCTGACGGGCTGCGGTGTTCAGCCTGACGGGCGCGGTGTTCAGCCTGACGGGCATGGTGCTCAGCTGGCGTGTGTTTGCAAGGCCTGCCTGATCGGCCAGGGTCTTAGTGGCTATATTTTTGCCACCAAGTCACCAGGACACAAAGAAAAACACCAAGCCTTGCGAGGATCCTCGGCTGGAAGCCGGGACAATCGAACAATGAAAACCTAATGTGCCTTATGCGGTTAAAAACCCGCCTTCTGTTTCCCCCTTTTTATTAAGCCCAGGCAAACCTCCCGAACCAGCCCTTTCAGCCGTTCCACCTGCCTCCCGAGGTATTCCAGTTCTTCTTTCTTCACCTCGTACCCCATCTTATACCGGGAGTCGATGTATGCTTTTTTCAGTAAATTGAATAATTGCTTTTCTTCTTCCGTATTCCTGGGAAATACCGTCTTGAAGCGGGCATCCAGTTTCAGGCTGCGGTATAGCAATTCTTCCAGGTCGTGGGTTTTGGGTTTGTAATCCGTGCGGACCAGCAAAAGGCACATGAAGTAATTTTCGGCGGCCTGGTGAAGTTCGAAAATGGCTTTTATGAAACTTCCCCGGTCGAATGCATTATAATAGTCGGTCATGAACTCATTGGCACTTTCAAACCAACGCTCAAAATACTGCCGTGCTTTTTGCAGGCGTTCCTCCGGATCCAGGCTCAGGGGTTTGGACAACTTATACTTCCTGCTGTTAAACAGGCGGATGCCTTCTTTCAGGATGTCACTGAAGAAATAATTTCCCTGTTCGATCTCTTTGTTGAGGTAGTCGATACCGTGGTAGATCACGTTGACCGGGGTATCGGAGGCGGTATTTTTGGAGATCTTCCTTTTGATCTTGAGGGGGTATTTGTTGGTGCGGGCCGTGTTTTCGTCATCCACCACCAGCAGCAGGTCGTAATCGCTTCTGTATTCATAAGTGATCCCGTATTCAACGTAGGCATCTTCCACCCAGTTTCCCCGGGCGTAACTGCCGAAAAGGATGATCATGTGCACCGGGATGTTCTCCTTCACCCAGGCGGTGATCTCCTGCAGCTCTCTTTGCTTTTCGGTTGGGAGATGTTTGACGGATCGTTTCACTTTGTAAGTTTTTGTATGGCTAAGGTAAAGAAATTTCACCTAAAACCGCAAAGTTGCAAAAGGATGTTATTTTGCGCAGATGATCGCAGAATTTGAGATGCGCTGTTGGTTAGGTATTTACTGGGCTTCGACTCCGCTCAGCCTGACGGGGGCGGCGCTCGAGCCTGACGGGTGGGGTGCTCAGCCTGACGGGAGCAGTGTTCAGCTTGACGGGCACGGCGCTCAGCCTTTTCGCAAAACATTTTTTTATTGCGCGATTGATCGATTGGGCGATTTAACGACTTAGCGATTTGCTCGGGCCGTACTTCGAATATCGTTATATCGTGCAATCTCTCAATCGTTACATCATTTTTTGATTGTCTGTCTCTCAGTCACATCTAGCGCAGTCGAGATGCGCTGTTGGTGAGCTATTTACGGGCTTCGACTCCGCTCAGCCTGACGGGTGGGGTACTCCGCTGGCGTGTGTTTGCAAGGCGTGTCTTGTAATTTTTCACGCAAAGCCGCAAAGTCGCAAAAGGATGTTATTTTGCACAGATGATCGCAGAATTTGAGAGGTGAGCGGTGAGCGGTGAGCGGTGAGCGGTGAGCGGTGAGCGGTGAGAGGTGAGCGGTGAGCGGTGAGCGGTGAGAGATGAGAGGTGAGTAGTGATTAGTGAGTAGTGAGTAATGGGTAGATCAATCTTGGTTTTTTTGTGTGCAGAATTTTTTGGGATTATTGATCATGGAGATGAGCATTTTTCGGACTTCGTCGTATTTGCTGATGAATGCATCATGGGTTTCTGGTTTTATATATTTGCAGTCTTTGGAATAGTCCAGCCAGACTTCTGTCTTTTACCCCGGATAATTCATATACCTATAAGGTTAATGCTTCTGCATCATAAAAACCAAGGGTAAATGACGTGCTTTTGAATATCCTGTGTATTGCTTACAATATAATAGTTTTGGATAGAAAGTTTATCTGCAAGTTTTGCAAGTTTGCGGATATCGGGTTCAATGGCTTTTTGTTTTACCTCGAGGGCAATTTCATCATTTAATATAAAATCTATCTCAGCAGTATTCCTCTTGTTGTAATAAGAAAGTTTGCCGTAATGCTGTAACTGATTTGCCACGGTGGTTTCGAGTAGTTGGCCTGCCGTTGTTTTTGTTATCAGGTTGAGTATTCCTGTATCTGTGAAATAAACTTTCTTGCCACCTGCTACACTACGATCAATGCTTTGTGTATATTTTGGTATGAGTCGTAGAAAAAATGTGCCTTCAAGAAATTCGAGATAGTTATATACTTTCACTCTGTTGATGCCTAGCTCCGACGAAAGGCGCGTTACATCGAGGATATTGCCATTGCGTGGTCCTAACAAAATTATGAGGTCGCGCAATTCTTTTATATCTTTTAATTCGCTAAATACCTTGATGTCTTTTTCGAAAAATGAAGCAAAGATATTTTTCAGAATTAAGTTTTTTGTCGTATAATCTGCTGTGAGTGCCACTTCCGGAAATCCTCCAAATTCCATATATTGTTCATACAACTCTCTGTGCTTAAGGATGCTGTAGGGACTATGCGGCCTTATTGCTTCCTTAAAATCGGGTTGCAGCCCGGATTCAGGCAAAAGCGTATGGAAATATAAATATTCTCTGTAGCTTAAGGGATGAAGGATAAATAGAAACTTTCTGCCACTGAGCGATTCGGGGAAAAGGTTTCGTAAATAATAATTGGAAGAGCCTGTAACAATGAATTTAAGACCAAAATGATCAATGAGGTATTTGATTGTTTTTGTAATTTCCGGAAAATTTTGAATTTCATCGATACAGACCAAAAACCGTTCTCCTTCCTTAGCTCCGGCCAAACGTTGCAGATCATTAAAAATTCCCCTGAAGTCGCTGTTCTCAAAAAGAAGCTGATCCAATGGATTATCGAAATCGAACCAGACGTATTTCCCATCCCAGGCTGTGGCAAGTTGTTTCATCAATGTTGTTTTGCCAACCTGTCGCATGCCCGTAATGACTATTGCATTTTTATGTTGTAACTGGGCTGATGTCGTATGAAATAGGGCGCGCTTAAACATTGTGTAAATTATTTTTTACAAATATACGCATTTTTGTAAAAGGTTTGATTGCATGTTAACGAGCATGGATTCACACATTGAGAGATGAGCGGTGAGTAGTTGGTAGTTGGTGGTTGGTAGTTGGTAGTTGGTGGTTGGTGGTTGGTAGTTGGTGGTTGGTAGTTGGTGGTTGGTAGTTGGTAGTTGGTGGTTGGTGGTTGGTAGTTGGTGGTTGGTGGTTGGTGGTTTGGTTGGTTAATGCCTAAATAACGTTGAGCGTTTTTTTGTTGGTGAACCCTGTCTGTCAGTCACATCGGGCGCAGTCGAGATGCGCTGTTGGTTAGGTATTTACGGGGCTTCGACTTCGCTCAGCCTGACGGGCAGGGTGCTCAGCCTTTTCGCAAAACATTTTTTTATTGCGCGATTGATCGATTGGGCGATTTAACGACTTAGCGATTTGCTCGGGCCGTACTTCGAATATCGTTATATCGTGCAATCCCTCAATCGTTACATCATTTTTTTTTGATTGTTCGATTGAAAGATTGCACGACATAGCGCCTTGCCTGCCGGCAGGTAGGATTTAGCGATTTTGGGTTTGTAATTTTTCACGCAAAGCCGCAAAGTCGCAAAAGGATGTTATTTTGCGCAGATGATCGCTGAATTTGAGATGAGTAGTTGGTGGTTGTTAGTTGGTAGTTGGTAGTTGGTAGTTGGTGGTTGGTGGTTGGTGGTTGGTTAATGCCTAAATAACGTTGGCCGTTTTTTTTGGTGAATGCTGTCTGTCAGTCACATCGAGCGCAGTCGAGATGCGTTGTTGGTGAGTAATGGGGCTTCGACTTCGGCTCAGCCTGACGGGTGTGGTGCTCAGCCTGACGGGTGTGGTGCTCAGCCTGACGGGTGTGGTGCTCAGCCTGACGGGTGTGGTGCTCAGCCTTGGATATTTCGGTTTGAACAGTGCCACAGATTTCGGAGTATCTATTAGCATTTTTCTGACTTCGCCGTATTTTGTTGTCCACGAATTTTTGCCACAGTTTAATTCACGCGAATTAGGCTAATTTTTATTCGCTTCAATCAGTTTTTTCAGCGGCGCGTTCTATCACACCAACAACCACCTCCAAACAGGCATAAATCGGATTTTTTTTCCATCAACATTTATTTCCTCTTCATGACTATTGGTGAGAATTAGCGCTTCATCAAGTTTGTATACCGACATGGCCTCTTTCAGCCCCCGGATTTCTCTCGACTTCGTTTCTTCGCTTTCCCAGGCATAGCATACCTGAATAGCCTCTTTAATATGCTTTCCGTCCTGTATTACAAAATCACATTCATATTTTTGTTTGTGATAATATACTTTCTTTTTTCTCCTCAATAATTCAACATAAACCAGGTTTTCGAGTAATCTTCCGAGATTATCCGAAAACATAAATGCCAGTTTTTCAACAAGACCATTGTCTATGAAATAGGTTTTTTTCTGATTTTGTAGTTGCTTTTTTAAGGATACATCGTATTTATTAACCTGGAATAAAAGATAGGTGTTTTGTAAAAAGTCAAGATATTTACGGATGGTGCTTGCATTTTTTACCTGCACTACTTTAGCCAGGGAATTATTGGATGATGATTTTGCGACATTACTGGCAAGAAAATGCACAAGTTCCAGCATTTCTTTTTCACTGGTAAGCCGGTTTCTGACCAGGACATCCCTGTATATAATGCTGTTATAAAGGGATTTCAAATATTCATCATTGCGATTTTTAATATAAAGCGGAATACCTCCTGTGTGAAGATAATGCTGAAAATGTTTTTGCAAGGCTGAACGCTGACGGGTGAGGTGGATCTCTTTTGCTCCATGGGGCACACGATTGAATTGAAGATATTCCCTGAAAGAAAACGGAAACAATTCCATGCTCATGTACCTGCCTGTGAGATGCGTCCCTAGCTCGCGGCTTAACATGCTTGCATTTGATCCGGTAATGAATACTTTGTTGCCCTGGTCGCGGAGACGTCTGATAAATCTTTCCCACCCCCAGACATTTTGTATTTCATCAAAATAGAAAGTTTTCTGCTGCCCGAACAATTCTACAAAAGTTTCAAACAGATCCTGGAAATGCTCCACTTTGAAACCGATCAAACGCTCATCATCAAAATTCAGGTAATAATCCTTTTCCTGGAGCTCAATCCTGATCTGATTCAACAGGGTGGACTTGCCACACCTGCGGATCCCTGATATGACAATGACCTCTTCTGTGTCGTAATAATGATCTGGGATTTGCCTTTTGATAAAGGAATCATCCCAGAGGTCCTCCTGTTGATCAAGAATAACAGATTTTAATCGTTCTTTCATGTTAATCGTTTTCTTAAAAGTACAAAGTTTCTATTATAAATGCAAACTTTTAACTATTAACTTCTATTTGTAATAGATATTGTTTTCACGCAAAGCCGCAAAGTCGCAAAAGGATGTTATTTTGCACAGATGATCGCAGAATTTGAGATGAGTAGTTGGTGGTTGTTAGTTGGTAGTTGGTAGTTGGTAGTTGGTGGTTGGTTAATGCCTAAATAACGTTGGCCGTTTTTTTTTGGTGAATGCTGTCTCTCAGTCACATCGAGTGTAGTCGAGATGCGTTGTTGGTGAGCAAGTTACAGGGCTTCGACTCCGCTCAGCCTGACGGGTGGGGTACTCAGCTGGCGTGCGTTTGCAAGGCGTGTCTTGTAATTTTTCACGCAAAGCCGCAAAGTCGCAAAAGGATGTTATTTTGCGCAGATGATCGCAGAATTTGAGATGAGTAGTTGGTGGTTGGTAGTTGGTGGTTGACAATGGCTTATTAGAGGTTTTTTTTGGTGATCCCTGTCTGTCAGTCACATCGAGCGCAGTCGAGATGCGCTGTTGGTGAGCTATTTACGGGGCTTCGACTTCGCTCAGCCTGACGGGTGGGGTGCTCATCTGGCGTGTGTTTGCAAGGCGTGTCTTGTAATTTTTCACGCAAAGCCGCAAAGTCGCAAAAGGATGTTATTTTGCGCAGATGATCGCAGAATTTGAGAGGTGAGTAGTTGGTGGTTGGTAGTTGGTGGTTGGTGGTTGACAATGGGTTATTAGAGGTTTTGTTGTTGGTGAACCTTGTCTCTCAGTCACATCGTAGTCGAGATGCGTTGTTGGTTAGCTATTTACTGGGCTTCGGCTCCGCTCAGCCTGACGGGTGGGGTGCTCAGCCTGACGGGCGCGGTGTTCAGCCTGACGGTTGCGGTGTTCTGTTAATGCCTAAATAACGTTGACCGTTTTTTTGTTGGTGAATGCTGTCTCTCAGTCACATCGAGCGCAGTCGAGATGCGCTGTTAGTGAGCTATTTACGGGGCTTCGACTCCGCTCAGCCTGACGGGGGCGGTGCTCAGCCTGACGGGCGGGGTGCCCAGCCTGACGGTTGCGGTGTTCTGTTAATGCCTAAATAACGTTGACCGTTTTTTGCTGGTGAACGTTGTCTAACCACGGGGTAAACAGGGTAAATCGGAGAGGCGATCGGTAACCAGGCGGTTGATCTCTTCGGGCATATGAAGGTCGCCTGATCGTAATCCGGCTTCTATGTGGCAGACCTTGATCCAGAGTTTTTTGGCGGTGAACCGATTTTCTTTTGTTCTCCATTGGAGTCCTTTAGACAAAAGAAGCACACATTACAAATTTGCGCCAGCGGAGGTGGCAACGGTATAACCAGGTAATTATTACGGAAAATTCTTGTAAGTTGATTCATCCCGTTTACCAAAGAAGTGAAACCAAACTGTATCTCCTTCAAGTGAAATACCAATTCTATAATTTCCCAACCGGATGCGATAATATCCCGGATAACCGGTTAAAGGTTTAATATTTGTTAATTCTGCAAGTGAATCACATTCTATCACTTTTCTGATAACTTCCCTCACTTTATGTAGAAGTTTTTTATCCTTAATCCGCGAAGTTTGTTTGTCAAATGATTTGGAAAATTCAACCTTCATTTATTGAATATTAAAGCGATCCAATATCTTTTGTTTGTCTGCTTTGCCGGATTTTTTCGATTTTTCAATTTCTGCAGCCAGCCATTCATCTTCGTCGCTTACCGGTATTACTTTAACTGATTTATATTTTTTTGCAATACTCCTTGCAACTTCTAAAAGCCCCGCACCGGTTTTGGTATTATCGTCTATTGTAATTGAATACTTCATAAAATTTCATTTTCTGTGTACAAATATACAAATTTGATTTTTGAGCTGGAATGGTCAATCATTTTTTAAATCAGTGAGACTGATTTTTTAGGAGCGATAGCGAACTGAAAAAGCAAAGTCGAACTGATCCCGAGCTTGTCGAGGGATCTCGTGGGTAATATTCCCCGCCCCTTGGGGCGAATCAAATGAATGTTTCATAATGATACCCCGCAGGCTTGCCTCGGGGTAGTTCATTAAGATTTGAGCCTGTTTCTTAGAAACATTTTACCGTGAATATTTTTCTCTATGAGTCGCATCTTGTTGACTTAAACATGCTTCATATTGAATTATTTAACAGGGTAAACTGTTTCGAGGAAGCCATGACCTAATTGATTGTGTACTTCATAACATGCACCTATAATGCGGGAGCATTCTTCTTTGAAGATGTAATTTGTTTTCATGGTATGTTATTTTTATCCACAGATTCACACAGATGGTCACAAATTTTTATCTGTGAAAATCTGTGTCAGTATTTGTGAACATCTGTGGATTATTATTTCTTAAATCTTTAAGGGCCTGGCTTTTTGTATGGGTTTTTTATTTTCTGCCAAAGAATTGTCTTTTCCCAGGAGGAAATCATTGGCAATGGTATTAAGATGCTTTTTGAGCTCCTTGATATCCGGAGGCTCTTTTAACCAATGCAAATCTTTTATCCACTCCACCGGAAATTCAATCAGTCTTCTTTCAACATCCACTTCATTGATAACTGCCTTGTTCTTGGTGTGATAAAACATTTCCTCCCAGTTAAAGGAGTATTTTTCAGCCATGCAGATAATATCGAAAATATCCTTGGGTTCGTCTCTTCCTAAAATTGCAGAAATTTTATTGGATAGAATGTTTTCCGGTGTATCAAGGAGGCCATACCTGAATTCAATTGGGTTTCCTGCCCGGTATTTCACTTCATTCACGAATTCTATTTTTAAAGCAATTTCACGATCTTCAATAAAAATCCTGGAAAAGTCTTCTGAGAAAAGACTTTGCTGATTGTTTACCATAAAATGTTCTCTGATCGTTTTGTTGATTTGTTGAACATGAAGCTGAAATTCGGAATCATCATTCACAAAGAAGTCCAGATCATTGCTATAACGGTGATTCAGATAAAACCGGCCCAATGCTGTGCCTCCCGTAAGATAAAAAGGTAGTTTCAATGTCACAAACCATTCCAGGAAGCGATCCTGCAGTTTATATAACTTCGTTAAGTCGGCGGCTGATGAACTCATACTTTTGTTTTAAGGAAGGGGATCGTAAACTATTAATTACTTCACTTGTCAGTAATTTTTTGATCTCAGTAGCAGGAAGAATTTTTAAAACACTAAACCATGGATAGGACTCCAGAAGCTTTTTAAAGAATGCCTGCCTGGTATAATGGCCTGCACGGTCACTCTTACCTTCAACCAAAGCACGGGCATCGTCAACAGATAGGTTATAATCCCAACTGATCTGTTCCAATAGCTTATCCATTTGTTTTGTGTTTGTACTACCCATAACTTAAGTTGCTTATTCAAAGATACATCATTTTTTTTGATTGTTCGATTGAAAGATTGCACGACATAGCGCCTTGCCTGCCGGCAGGCAGGATTTAGCGATTTTGGGTGTGTAATTTTTCACGCAAAGCCGCAAAGTCGCATAAGGATGTTATTTTGCACAGATGATCGCAGAATTTGAGATGAGTAGTTGGTGGTTGGTAGTTGGTGGTTGGTGGTTGACAATGGCTTATTAGCGTTTTTGATGTTGGTGAACCTTGTCTCTCAGTCACATCGAGCGCAGTCGAGATGCGCTGTTGGTGAGCTATTTACTGGGCTTCGACTCCGCTCAGCCTGACGGGAGGGGTGATCAGCCTGACGGGTGCGGTGCTCAGCTGGCGTGTGTTTGCAAGGCGTGTCTTGTAATTTTTCACGCAAAGCCGCAAAGTCGCATAAGGATGTTATTTTGCACAGATGATCGCAGAATTTGAGATGAGTAGTTGGTGGTTGGTAGTTGGTGGTTGGTGGTTGGTGGTTGGCAATGGCTTATTAGCGTTTTTGATGTTGGTGAACCTTGTCTCTCAGTCACATCGAGCGCAGTCGAGATGCGCTGTTGGTGAGCAAGTTACGGGGCTTCGACTACGCTCAGCCTGACGGGAGCGGTGTTCAGCCTGACGGGCGGGGTGCTCAGCCTTTTCGCAAAACATTTTTTTATTGCGCGATTGATCGATTGGGCGATTTAACGACTTAGCGGTTTGCTCGGGCCGTACTTCGAATATCGTTATATCGTGCAATCCCTCAATCGTTACATCATTTTTTTGATTGTCTGTCTCTCAGTCACATCGAGCGCAGTCGAGATGCGCTGTTGGTGAGGTGTTTACGGGGCTTCGACTCCGCTCAGCCTGACGGGTGGGGTGCTCAGCCTGACGGGTGCGGTGCTCAGCTGGCGTGTGTTTGCAAGGCGTGTCTTGTAATTTTTCACGCAAAGCCGCAAAGTCGCAAAAGGATGTTATTTTGCGCAGATGATCGCAGAATTTGAGATGAGTAGTTGGTGGTTGGTAGTTGGTGGTTGGTGGTTGGTGGTTGGTGGTTGGTGGTTGACAATGGCTTATTAGCGTTTTTGATGTTGGTGAACCTTGTCTCTCAGTCACATCGAGCGCAGTCGAGATGCGCTGTTGGTTAGGTATTTACGGGGCTTCGACTCCGCTCAGCCTGACGGGTGGGGTGCTCAGCCTGACGGGGGCGGTGTTCAGTTTGACGGGTGCGGTGCTCAGCCTTTTCGCAAAACATTTTTTTATTGCGCGATTGATCGATTGGGCGATTGCACGACATAGCAATTTAGCGATTTTTGGGGTATTGTAATATCGCCTCAACTCAGGAGAACGTAAACAAAATAGTGTCATATCAAGCTTAATGTGACGGATTATTCACTCGGTGACTTTGAGCTATTCGGATTCCGGATTTTTCCTTTCCCTCATTCTGTATCAAACTGATAATAAATTAGATCAATTTCTGAAATTCTGGACATTGCTTTATCAGCAGAAAATAGTGGAACGTTCAGGACATATTGAAGACCCGGCAATAATGGCATCAGGCAACTTTAAACCATATTTCCTGCGAACAAAAATTGCATTTTCTTTAATCCGTAAAGACATTTCAATAATCAGACAATTTGTAAGGAAACCCTCTATTAAATTTATTTCCTTTTTAGTTATTTCTTTAAAACTCAACAACTCCATCTGAGTGATAAAAGAAATGAATAATTGCTTTTCTTCTAAATTTGGCAATAGCGATTTATCACCATTCAGAAAATACAGAATGATATTCGTATCAAGAAAAAGCTGATCACCATTCATCTCTCCACTTTTTTTGTAATTCCAAAGGGTCTTCGTTCAACGATAATACACCGCAATATTTGCTTAAATCAGTTTTTCTTCTTACCCTTTTTCTCCTGATTTTCTCAAGTATAGCTTTTATTTGATCCTTTTCTGTGCCTTTTTTAATTGTCATTACGCATTTTCAATAGCTATTTTACAAAGATAGTTAATGCATTTTGCTATCATGGCTCGTACCCAATTCGAATATCGTTATATCGTGCAATCCCTCAATCGTTACATCATTTTTTTGATTGTCTGTCTCTCAGTCACATCGAGCGCAGTCGAGATGCGCTGTTGGTGAGGTATTTACGGGGCTTCGACTCCGCTCAGCCTGACGGGAGCGGTGCTCAGCCTGACGGGGGCGGTGCTCAGCCTGACGGTGCTGCTCGCAAAACATTTTTTACGCGATTGATCGATTGGGCGATTTAACGACTTAGCGATTTGCTCGGGCTCTTCGAATATCGTTATTCGTGCAATCCCTCAATCGTTACATCAGATTGTCTGTCTCTCAGTCACATCGAGCGCAGTCGAGATGCGCTGTTGGTGAGCAAGTTACGGGGCTTCGACTTCGCTCAGCCTGACGGGTGCGGTGCTCAGCCTGACGGGTGGTGTGCTCAGCCTGACTGTTGAGGTACTCGTTACATGCCTGAATACTGAATCGTTGCAGCCGTTTTTTTGTTGGTGAATGCGGTCTGTCAGTCACATCGAGCGCAGTCGAGATGCGCTGTTAGTGAGCAAGTTACGGGGCTTCGACTTCGCTCAGCCTGACGGGCGGGGTGCTCAGCCTTTTCGCAAAACATTTTTTTATTGCGCGATTGATCGATTGGGCGATTTAACGACTTAGCGGTTTGCTCGGGCCGTACTTCGAATATCGTTATATCGTGCAATCCCTCAATCGTTACATCATTTTTTTTTGATTGTCTGTCTGTCAGTCACATCGAGCGCAGTCGAGATGCGCTGTTGGTGAGGTATTTACGGGGCTTCGACTCCGCTCAGCCTGACGGGCGCGGTGCTCAGCCTGACGGGAGGGGTGTTCAGCCTGACGGGTGGGGTGCTCAGCCTGACGGGTGAGGTGCTCAGCCTTTTCGCAAAACATTTTTTTATTGCGCGATTGATCGATTGGGCGATTTAACGACTTAGCGATTTGCTCGGGCCCTACTTCGAATATCGTTATATCGTGCAATCCCTCAATCGTTACATCATTTTTTTGATTGTCTGTCTCTCAGTCACATCGAGCGCAGTCGAGATGCGTTGTTGGTGAGCAAGTTATGGGGCTTCGACTTCGCTCAGCCTGACGGGTGGGGTGTTCAGCCTGACGGGTGTGGTAGCCCAGGTCTCGGCAATAATTGAGGTTATTGACCTGGATGATCTGCGTATTTGATCGGTTAAAAGTAACAGCCATTACTGTAACCATTGTTACAATAATTCGTAAGTTTACAAAAAATTTGAAGATTATGAAATTTTACAATCGTCAGGAGGAATTGAAATTACTCGAGAAAACAAGAAAAATTTCGCTTGAAAAACCCAGGATGTCATTTGTTGTTGGCAGAAGGCGAATCGGGAAAACCAGTTTGGTACTGAAAGCATTTCAGCAGCAGAAGTTCCTTTATTTCTTTATTGCCCGGAAAAATGAATCTCTTTTATGCATTGAATTTAAGGAAGAAATAGAGCGGGTTTTTGAGAAAAAGGTCCTGGGAGAATTTCGGTTTTTTGCCAAACTCTTCGAGTTTTTGCTGGAACGGTCGAAAGAGGAAGCCATTACACTGATTATAGATGAATTTCAGGAGTTTTACCAATCCAATCCCTCCGTATACAGTGACATGCAAAAACTGTGGGACCGGTATACAATGGGTCGGGATCAGGAAATTTCAAAAATGAACCTGGTATTATGCGGGTCGGTATACAGCCTGATGAAAAGGATCTTTGAAAATGCACGGGAACCTTTGTTTGGAAGAGCCAATGAAAAAATCCACTTGCAGCCATTCACTGCAGATGTTTTGAAGAGTATCTATACAGACTATGCTGAAGTTGTAACAGCTGAAAATTTCATTGCTTTTTACACCATAACAGGGGGCGTGGCAAAATATGTAGAGATCTTTGTTGATAAAAAGTGCTTTAGCCTGGAGGACATGCTGGATGAAATATTACGGCCCAATTCATTACTGCTGGAGGAAGGCAGGAACATTCTTATTGAAGAATTTGGAAAGGACTATTTGACCTACTTTTCAATACTTGCCCTCATTGCTTCAGGAAAAACATCCCGGGGAGAGGTAGAAAGCATTCTTGAAAAGGACATTGGAGGATATCTCAATCGTCTGGAGAAAGAATACAACATCATTGAATCCATCCGTCCTGTCTTTGCCAAAGCGGGTGGCAGACTTTTAAAATATATGATTGCCGATAACTTCCTGGCTTTTTGGTTCAGGTTTATTTATAAGTACCGTTCTGCCGTAGAGATCAACAATCTTGACTATGTTAAGCAGATCGTTCAACGTGACTTTGAAACATACAGCGGCCCGTATCTTGAAAAATATTTCAGGCAGGTATTGTCTGAGCGGAAGGAATACAATATTATTGGAAGATACTGGGACAGGAAAGGCGAAAAGGAAATGGATATTGTTGCTGTAAACCAGATGGGGAAAAAGGGCCTGATCGCCGAAGTAAAAAGAAATAATGAAAAAATAAATATCAGGAAACTCAAGGCTAAAGCCAGTGTTCTTGATCACGAACTATCCGCTTTTCAAATCAGCTACAGAGGCTTTTCGTTGGAGGATGTTTTTTAAGTGAGGGAGATAGGGAGAGGGATGAGCGGTGAGTTGTTAGCAGAATTTTCGGGATTGTTGGTCATGGAGGGAAAAAGTAAAAAGGAAAATGGAAAAAGGGAATTGCTACCTACTTCGAATATCGTTATATCGCTACATCGCTCAATCGTTACATCTTTTTTAATTGCGCGATTGAAAGCCGTGCCTGCCGGCAGGCAGGATTTAGCGATTTTTGGGGTATTGCAGTATCGCCTCAACTCAGGAGAACGTAAACAAAATAGTGTCATATCAAGCTTAATGTGACGGATTATTCACCCGGTGACTTTGAGCTATGCCCGTTTTTCTTTAGTCACCGGGTGAATTGCGCCGGAAATATCTAAATGAACATTGATTCAAAAATTCAACGATGACGTTCCCCTCCTTTTTCCTTTTTCCCTTTTCCTTTTACCTTTTTCTCATCTCTCACTTCTCATCTCTCACTTCTCATCTCTCACCGCTCATCTCTCACCGCTCATCTCTCACCGCTCATCTCTCACCGCTCAATCAAAACATACTTTTCATCTCCTGGAAATTTTTAAGGAGTAATAGTATAAACCTATATTATTCAGTATACTTTATGGTTTCAAACATGCAATGGGCACAACTAAAACACCATCTTCACGCCGGTAAGCGTATTCCCCGCCTGTAAGAACCATCAAAAAAGATGGTTTACCCATTTTATCCTTATCAATCTGGCTTTTAAGCTTTAAAAGATTTTCAGCGGCATAGTCTATTTGTTTTTGACCCAGTTTTATCTCAATTGCAGCCCATCTGCCATTGTGGAGTTGTATAATTAAATCAGCTTCCAGACCACTTTTATCACGATAATGAAAAACATCGCCATCGTTTGTTTGTGCATACACCCTGATGTCGCGTGTACACAAGGATTCAAACAGGAACCCAAAATATTGAAAATCGTTTAATATTCCTTCCGGATTCGACCTTAATACAGCTGTAGCAATGGATGGATCTACAAAATGCCTTTTGGGGGAAGTTCGAATAGCTGTTTTTGAGCGCAATGATGGTGCCCATGCCGGCAAATCTTCAACTAAAAAAATCCTGCGCAGCGCATTCATATACGAACTTATTGTTTTATCGGATATAGTTATATCGGTTGCTTCCATATCATCTTTAATCGTCTGATAAGTGGCAATTGTCGAAATGTTACGTGCCAATGACCGTAACAACATACGAACCCTTTCAGGATTCTTCTCAACATCATCAACCCTCGACACATCATGATTGATCACAGCTTCCACATAATCCACTGCCATTCGTAAAGCTGCTGCCTTTTTCTGCTGAACACTTGCCGGCCATCCTCCTCTGCACAGAACAAAAGCAATGTCTTCTATGCTTAAATCTGAAATGGCCTCTACTGTAAGATCACCATTGAACAAAGCACGCAAGGATATTTCTCCATTTGATTCCCCCGATTCAAAAAGACTCATAGGGCGCAACAGCAAACGGGATATCCTGCCTGTACCTGTGTGAGCAGTAACATTGTCGGAGGGAACAGCAGACCCGGTTAAAATAAACTGCCCCATTTCTGCTCTTTTATCAACTTCAAACCTGACAGCATCCCATAATACCGGAGCCATTTGCCACTCATCTATCAATCGTGGAGTATCTCCCTTAAGCAGTAATGATGGTTTTGTGTCTGCCATAGCCAGGTATGCGCTTGTTTTATCCGGATCCTGCATAAACAACACACTGCGCGAGGCATTCATTGATGTACTTGTTTTCCCACACCATTTAGCTCCTTCTATTAATACCGCCCCTGATGATTGCAGTGCAAGCTGCAAATCAGCATCACATATTCGTGGCATGTAGGGCTTTTTATTCATTTTGATAACCGCTTTCGTATTGTAAATATACTATAACTTCCGATAATGGCAAACTTTTACTTCTGGTTTTGGCGTCTTTTTACTTCCGGTTTTGGCGACATTGAGTAAGGGTGGGTGGTTTTTGGTTTTATTATTGGGGGTTTTTTTGAGAGATGAGAGATGAGCGGTGAGAGATGAGAGATGAGCGGTGAGAGATGAGAGATGAGAGATGAGCGGTGAGAGATGAGAGATGAGAGATGAGCGGTGAGAGATGAGAGATGAGAGATGAGCGGTGAGAGATGAGAGATGAGAGATGAGCGGTGAGAGATGAGAGATGAGCGGTGAGTAGTGAGTTAGGGATCGTTTGTTCTTAGATGTTCTTACTTGCAGAATTTTTCGGGGCTATTGATCATTGCGATGAGCATCTTTCTGACTTCGTCATATTTGTTTATCAATGAATTGTAGGTATCGGAATTAATATATTGGCAATCCCTGGAATAGTCCAGCCAGACCTCTGATTCGTATTCCTCGCCGAGTGAATCACTCAGCTTGCTGACAAAAGATTTGACATATATTTTCTTCGCCCAGGCTTCAGCAATGTTTGAGGTTATTGACCTGGATGATCTGCTTTACCCTGTCAAATAAGATTTGAGCCTGTTTTTAATAAACATTTTCCCATAATGAGTTTTTTACCCTGTGAAATAATGCTACGCATTAAAATTTTTAATTTTATTTCACAGGGTGAACTTGCCCTTTTTGATGTTGCTCAAATCTTAATTCAATATTTTTAGTATAACCTGTATAAAATTTATTATCAAGTTCACTTTGAAGAATATATACGTAATAAAAATCCATAATAATATTGAATTATTTGACAGGGTGAATTTGATCAGTTAAGGAATATTTTTCTTCTTTTGGGAATTTCTTGGTTACTTCAAATATTTCCATCGAAACTTCATAGGCTTTCTGAAACACAATCAAATCCCTAAAACTATTAATCTGACTCATGGTGTTAGTATTTTAAATCAGTGAGACTGATTTTTTAGGAGCGATAGCGAACTGAAAAAGCAAAGTCGAACTGATCCCGAGCTTGTCGAGGGATCTCGTGGGTAATATTCCCCGCCCCTTGGGGCGAATCAAATGAATGTTTCATAATGATACCCCGCAGGGTTGCCTCTGGGTAGTTCATTTATGAATTTAGCAGTCTCACCTCTCACCACTCATCTCTCATCGCTATTTCAATTCTGACTCATGGTGTTAGTATTTTAAATTATGAAGTTAGCAGTCTCACCTCTCACCGCTTCCTAAGACAGATACCACTCATACATCTTCTCTATTCCTTCGTCTATCTCAATCTTATGATGCCAGCCCAGCTCATGCAGTTTGGAGGGGTCGGTGAGTTTGCGCATGGTGCCGTCCGGTTTTTCGGTGTTGAAGACCAGGTCGCCCCGGAAGCCGATGCTTTCTTTGATCAGATGGGCCAGGTCTTTTATGGAAATTTCTTTGCCGGTACCGATGTTGATATGGGTGTTTCTTATTTCAGTCGAATGTCCAAGGTCTAAGGTCGAAGGTCGAAGGTCAGTATCTGACTTTTGACTTTTGACTTTCGACTTGTGACTTTCAACCTTTGACATTTGACTTTGTATCAAATCTTTGAAATCCACATTTTCCATCAGGAAAACACATGCATCGGCCATTTCTTCGCTCCAGAGGAATTCGCGCATGGGAGCGCCACTTCCCCATACTTCGACTTCGCTCAGTATGACACCGTCTCTTTTAACCTGACGTATTGAATATTTATCAAGAATATTAAGTAGGTCTTGCTGTGATGCCTCACCACTAATTCCTTCTATTGGACGTTTATTTAAGTCTATTCTTATTGCTTCCCAGTTGTTTTCTTCGAGGCATTTGCCGAGATGAATTTTCCGGATCAATGCCGGCAATACATGAGATTTTTCCAGGTCGAAGTTGTCGTTGGGACCGTAGAGGTTGGTGGGCATGACGGAAATGAAATTGGTGCCGTATTGCAGGTTATAGCTTTCGACCATTTTGATGCCGGCGATCTTGGCGATGGCATAGGGTTCGTTGGTGTACTCCAATACATCCGTTAACAGATATTCCTCTTTCATGGGCTGGGGACATTCGCGGGGGTAGATGCAGGTACTGCCCAGGAAGAGGAGTTTTTTGGCCCCTGATTCATAGGCTGCATTGATGATGTTGTTCTGTATCATCAGGTTGTCGTAAATGAACTCGGCGCGGTAGATGTTGTTGGCGACGATGCCACCTACTTTGGCCGCTGCCAGGAAGATGTATTCGGGTTTCGAATGATTCGAAAAAAGTTACTTACCGATATAGGGATTTCTTAAATCCAGTTCATTGATTGTTTTACCTATGATGTTCTGAATAGCCTCTTCTTTGCAGGGCTTTTACAAGGGCGCTTCCTACAAGGCCGGTATGGCCGGCGACGTATATTTTGCTGTTTTTTTGCATGATATTGTAATTTTAATATTTATACAAATTAAAGCGAATTTAAGGCGAATTAATGCGAAGGGGGGACGCTTGGATTGAGGATGCGTTTATATTCAAGAGATTTATTCCCAAAGTTGATCAATAATCCAAGTTTTAATTGAGTAGCTTTAAGATAGTTGAACAAAGTCCTTCTGAAATCATTGTTCAAAAAACTCACTGACTTTATTTCAACAATAATTTTATCAAAACAAAGAAAGTCTGCTTTGTAATATTTTTTGAGTTGCTGACCATCATAAAACAATGATAGCTTTTTCTGACTCTCAAATGGTATTTGCTGCTCCCTGAACTCTTTTTCCAATGCTTCTTGATAAACTGCCTCAAGAAACTCCTCACCAAGGGTCTTATGAACCTTCATGCATACACCAATGATTCTGTAACTTTCTTCTTTATATACAATCTCAGCCATAAAAACTTCGCATAAATTCGCATAAAATTCGCAATAATTAGCGACTATTCAAAGTAATTCATCACCCGATACCCCCCATCCCGCAAATAACTATCCCTTTTCATCAACTCAATATCCGATTGCATCATGTCCTTGATCAAGCCATCCAGGTCGTATTCCGGTTTCCAGCCCAGTTTGGTATTGGCTTTGGTCGGGTCTCCGATGAGGAGTTCCACTTCTGTTGGACGGAAATACGCGTGGATCCACCGCAACAATAGCTTGCGAAGGGGCGAGGGGGCGAGGGGGCGAGGGGGCGATGGGGCGACTGGGCGATGGGGCGATGGGGCGACTGGGCGAAGGGGCGATATGGGATCTGATTTTTTCTAGATACTTGCTCCCGACTTTTTCTTTGAATGTTGTTTCATCGATGGCGGTGATGTAGCCCTTTTCCTCCTTTCCTTCTCCGAAAGAGACCTCTATTCCCAGGTTTGCACAGGCTTTCCGCACAAAGTCTCTGACCGGTGTGGTGATGCCGGTGGCGATGACATAATCATCCGGCTCGTCTTGCTGGAGGATGAGGTACATGGCTTTGACATAATCCTTGGCGTGGCCCCAGTCGCGTTGGGCGGAGAGGTTGCCGAGGTAGAGCTTTTCCTGCATGCCCAGGGCGATCCTGGCGATGGCCCGGGTGATCTTGCGGGTGACGAAGGTTTCGCCCCGTATGGGCGACTCATGATTGAACAGGATGCCATTGCTGGCATGCATGCCATAGGCCTCCCGGTAGTTGACCGTGATCCAGTAGGCATACATCTTGGCCACCCCGTAAGGCGATCTTGGATAAAAAGGCGTTTTCTCGCTTTGTGGCACCTCCTGCACCATGCCATAGAGCTCGGAAGTAGAAGCCTGGTAGATCCTGGTTTTCTTCGTTAAATCAAGCAAACGGACTGCTTCCAATATCCTGAGCGTACCCACACCATCTGCATTGGCCGTATACTCTGCCGTTTCAAAACTCACGCCTACATGGCTTTGTGCAGCCAGGTTATAGATCTCATCCGGCTGCACTTCCTGTATGATGCGGGTGAGGTTCATGCTGTCGGTCATGTCGCCGTAATGCAGGATGAAGTTCCGGTCCTCCACATGTGGATCCTGGTAAAGGTGGTCGATCCTGTCTGTGTTGAACAGAGAAGCTCTTCTTTTGATCCCATGGACAATGTATCCTTTTTTGATCAGGTACTCGGCGAGGTAGGCGCCATCCTGGCCGGTGATGCCGGTTATTAGTGCGGTTTTTTGCATGTTGTTGAGTTTGTGTTTTTGTTAATATCGTTTATCTTGTTAATTGAGTTAAAGCTTTTAGATATTGAGAGGTGAGCGGTGAGAGGTGAGCGGTGAGTAGTGAGTAGTGAGTAGTGAGAGATGAGAGGTGAGAGATGAGTAGTGAGCGGTGAGTGGTGAGTGGTGAGAGATGAGTTATGAGTTAGGGGATCGTTTGTTCTTAGATGTTCTTACTTGCAGAATTTTTCTGGACTATTGATCATAGCGATTAGCATTTTTCTGACTTCGTCATATTTGTTTATCAATGAATTGTAGGTATCGGTATTAATATATTGGCAATCTCTGGAATAGTCCAGCCAGACCTCTGATTCGTATTCTTCGCCGAGTGAATCACTCAGCTTGCTGACAAAAGATTTGACATAAATCCTTTTGGCCCAAGCTTCGGCTATGTTTGAGCTTACTGATCTGGATGATCTTCGAATTTGATCGGTTAACGAATATTTTTCTTCTTTTGGAAAATGTTTGGTTATTTCAAAAATTTCCATTCCGACTTCATAGGCTTTTTTAAATACAATCAAATCCCTAAAACTATTAATCTGACTCATGGTGTTAAGGTATTATACTATGAAACTGGCAAACTCATCTCTCACCTCTCATCTCTCACTGCTATTTCAATTCTGACTCATGGTGTTAGTATTTTAAATTATGAAGTCTAGCAGTCTCATCTCTCACCTCTCATCTCTATTCCGGGACAGGGGCGGTTTGTTCTCTCTTCTCATCTCTCACCGCTCACCTCTCATCTCTCATCGCTATCTCCAATTCTGACTCATGGTGTTAGTATTTTAAATTATGAAGTTAGCAGTCTCACCTCTCACCACTCATCTCTCATCGCTATTTCAATTCTGACTCATGGTGTTGATGTTTTACATATTGAACTTGGCTAGCTCATTTCTCACCTCTCATCTCTCAAATCTCATCTCTCACCTCTCATCTCTCACCGCTATTTCCATTCTGACTCATGGTGTTAGTATTTTAAATTATGAAGTTAGCAGTCTCACCTCTCACCTCTCATCTCTCATCGCTATCTCCAATTTGACTCATGGTGTTAGTATTTTAAATTATGAAGTTAGCAGTCTCACCTCTCACCTCTCACCTCTCATCGCTTCGTTACCTCATGATCGATCCTGTCGGTGTTAAACAGGGAAGCTCTTCTTTTGATCCCATGGACGATGTATCCTTTCTTGATCAGGTACTCGGCGAGGTAAGCGCCATCCTGGCCGGTGATGCCGGTTATTAGTGCGGTTTTTTTCATGTCAATTGTTGATTGTTTTGTAAGTTAATTTTCTTTTTTAAAAGCAAAGTAGGGAGAAAGGAAAAGGGAAAAGGGAAAAAGGATTGCTATTTGCAGAAGTTGTTTGGGTTGTTGCTCATGTATATTAGCATTTTCTAATAGTGTCCTGAGGCCGAAACTACTACTACGGCATCCCTTTCTTTTTCAATTCTATAGATCATTCTGTTCTTTTTATCAATCCGTCGGCTCCAGTATCCTGTGAGTTCATATTTAAGTTGCTCCGGTTTCCCTATTCCTGAGGTAGGATGATTCCTGAGTTCTTTGAATATATCCTGAATTTTTTTAAATGCAGCTTTGTTTCCAGCCTTTTGATAAGATCGTATATCCTTATCAGCTTGTGGTAAAACCTCAATCTTGTACATCACTTTCAAGATTCTTGAAATAATTGTCTATATCCTCATCGCTGTTCAGGACTGAAGCACCCTTGCTGTCTTTCTCGGCATCGTAAAGCTTTTTAACAAATTCGGGATTATACGGACTTTCTTTTTCGTCGTATGGAATTTTTAAAGCTTTCAACACAGCTTTAATTGCCTTCATTTGTTCATTATTTTCGGGATGTATCCTTAGTGTTTCCATTATTATCGGCTTTATTTACTTCTGAACTAACGTAATATCAAATGTACATATTTTTGGACAATGATGAAAAGATTTGAGCGGTGAGCGGTGAGAGGTGAGCGATGAGAGATGAGAGATGAGAGGTGAGTTTTGCTATTTGCAGAACTTTTCTGGGTTGTTCATCATGGCGATTAGCATTTTTCTGACTTCGTTGTATTTGTTTATCAGTGAATTGTAGGTTTCTGTATTAATGTATTGGCAATCTCTGGAATAGTCCAGCCAGACTTCTGATTCGTATTCCTCGCCGAGTGAATCGCTCAGCTTGCTGACAAAAGATTTGACATATATTTTCTTCGCCCAGGCTTCAGCAATGTTTGAGGTTATTGAGATTTGAGAGATGAGAGATGAGTAGTGAGAGGTGAGTAGTGAGTTAGGGGGTCGTTTATTTTTAAGATGTACTCACTTGCAGAATTTTTCTGGACTATTGATCATTGCGATTAGCATTTTCCTGACTTCGTTGTATTTGTTTATCAGTGAATTGTAGGTTTCTGTATTAATGATCGGCAATCTCTGGAATAGTCCAACCAGACCTCTGATTCGTATTCTCTCGCCGAGTGAATCACTCAGCTTGCTGACAAAAGATTTGACATATATCCTTTTAGCCCAGGCTTCGGCTATGTTTGATGTGACAGATCTTGAAGACCTTCGAATCTGATCTGTAAGCGAATACTTTTCTTCCTTGGGAAAGTTCTTTGTTATCTCAAAAATTTCCATTCCGACTTCATAGGCTTTTTTAAATACAATCAAATCCCTAAAACTGTTAATCTGACTCATGGTTTTTTAAGTTATGAGCGATCTTTCATGAGTGGTGAAACTGGCAGAATGAGAGTTTGACATATGTCGGTCACTTACTGCATTCTCTCGTGAGCTCATCTTCAATCATTCTCACCTCTCATCTCTCGTATTCGGACAGGGGCGGTTTGATGTTTATATCTATCTGCACGCTTAGTCTAGATCTCATCTCTCACCGCTCATCTCTCACCGCTATTTCCATTCTAACTCATGGTGTTGATGTTTTACATATTGAACTTGGCTAGCTCATTTCTCACCTCTCATCTCTCAAATCTCATCTCTCACCTCTCATCTCTCACTGCTATTTCCATTTCTGACTCATGGTGTTAGTATTTTAAATTATGAAGTTAGCAGTCTCACCTCTCACCCTCATCTCCATCGCTATCTCCAATTTGAACTCATGGTGTTAGTATTTTAAATTATGAAGTTAGCAGTCTCACCTCTCACCACTCATCTCTCATCGCTATCTCCAAGTTGACTCATGGTGTTAGTACTTTAAATTATGAAGTTAGCAGGCTCACCTCTCACCCTCTCACCTCTCACCTCTCACTTCTCACCTCTCACCTCTCACCTCTCACTTCTCACCTCTCACCTCTCACCTCTCATAGCTTCGTTACCTCATGATCCATCCTGTCGGTATCTGAACAGGGAAGCTCTTCTTTTTGATCCCATGGACAATGTATCCTTTTTTGATCAGGTATTCGGCTAGGTAGGCGCCGTCCTGACCGGTTATTCCTGTAATTAGTGCAATCTTATTCATTGATGTTAATTTGTATAAATTAAAAATAGTCGCGATGCGAAAAAAGCAACACTAATTTTTCTGAAAGCATAATACGAACAATAAAAGATCAATACGTTCTTTGATTTGTAATTTAAGTTTTCGTATAGAGACACATGAAAATATCTAGGACTAATTTAAATCAGCAATAATTTTCTGATATATAATATTGTATGGTTGATTATTCTTAAAGCTTGCAAAATATTCAATCTTTTTCTTTAATTCTTCAAAAGGAGGTATCACTACATCTTGTTTTCTCTCAAGGTATTCTTACTATATCGTTTGTATCATGAACAATATCAGATGCAACAGTGATTCAAATATTTCATGAGTAGGGTGTCCATCAAGTCCATGAATAATTAATATATTAGAAAAAAAAGCAGCAGCATATCTCATTGATGAATAGTGTGTTAGATAATATTTACAGTTTGGGAGCTCTCGGGTTATTTCTACATTTTCATATTCTAGAAAACGTCGATAGTGAATTGCATTAGCACGACGATGCGATTTGATAAAATAAATTTATTTACAGCTTTTACTGAGATTTTCATAACCATCAAGCATTTTATTAAAATCGTTAACTGACATTCTTCTGTCTTCAACCAAAGTCTCGAGATAAATAACAGCAACCATCGATATTTTTTCCTTTTTCAACGCGTCACTAATTAATAAAAAATCTTGAGGTGTGATTATCGACATCGAAGACTTATCTATTCCGAATTTATTGTGCCAGAATTCGATATAGTATTTTGTAATATACAAAAGTTTTAGAAGGATGAGCAAGATGGTTGTCCAATAAAGTATCTTTAAGTCTTGTTCCTTTAAACATGTATCTGAAGAGTATTCGGCAGACCAGGATCTAATGTAACATTGGATTTTGTCACCTTTTGCAAGGTTATATGCAGCAAATATTAGCCGTGTACTCTTAATAAGTTTTGATATCACAGCAAGTGGTTTATAAAACACAGAGTCAATCTCAAAACCATGTTGAAGCTTATAAACCTTTATATTGTTATTTTTTGAAATTGCCGTCCAAAGCTGATCATAAAATCTATATGCACCTAAAAATAAAAAAAGAATCCGGTTTGATTTACTAATTATTTTTTCAATTTGTTTTCTATCGAAGGTATTTAGTTCCATAAAGGTGTACGACGTATTCGCAACAATTTTTATGCTGCGATTTCCTTTCAACATCCTTTGTCTAAATTGCTTGAAACCTCTGCTGAAATAAAAATTGCTTCAAAATCCTTAATTTTACTTAAAAACATATCCGCGATATCGGCAAATGATTTTTGGCAAGCATAGTTGCGCTGGGAGTCGAAAAATATTGCTCTCATTATTAATATGCTATTTTGAATTGCAAAGTAACAAATATATGTAATCCATTCCAATACCAACGCAACTACACTTTAATATTGGCAGAAGCTGTGACCTCCTCCCATCAACCGACAGAAGTGTCAAAGTAGAGAAATCGGAACTGATCTTTTCATATTTTCATGCACCTGAGAAGGTGTTAGATAATTTAAAGAACTATGAGGTCGGAACTCATTATATTCCTTCCTCCATAGTTCAATTTTTTCTCTTGCGACCAACAAAGATAGAAACCAATTTGTATTTAAACACTCATCCCGGAAACTTTCATTAAACGATTCAATATATGGATTATCTGTTGGCTTTCATGGTTCTTGACGAAATTCAATGTTACTTTATTATCATAAGCCCATTTGTCTAAGGCTTTGGAAATAAACTCGCTCCCATCACCTACTCTGGATTTCTTTCAGGTAATGTGTTTTCTTTTTGAACTACCTCATTAATAACTTCAACAACATCTTGTCCCCGGGATGGACTTTCCAGGGAAAATGGCCAGGCATTTTCCACAGAAGAGTATCCCACTGATAGTAAGGCACGGAACCGGCTACCATCGCAAAAAGCTGGATCACACACAAAATCCATGCTCCAACATTGATGAATATAAGAAATCTGCTGGTCTTTCCATTCGGATGTGCAGCAGATTTATTCCTGCGGGGCCGTTTGTTTCTTAGGTTTAAACCTTCTTCCTTATAAAGCCTGCAAACTCGTTTACGGTTATCACGCCAGCCCTTTCTCTTCGAAGGAGTAGGATAAATATCCGCCAGAATCCATAACGGATCCTCAATATTTGCTATTTCCCTGATCCTCATTCGCAATATAGAATCATCCTTGGCTGACTGACTTATAATACCATACAGAATGGGATAACATTGCCATTCTGCGACATCTGCGTACCGAAGCTCTATAACTTTCCATAAGTATCTTCTGCTAAACTCTTCGCGCTGAGCCGGCCTTCAGAGCTTTTTTTGATCACATCCTGTAGCATATGCTTGTCCAGGGTCAAATCTCCTACAATCTGTTTTAACTTGAAGTTTTCTTCCTCCAGTTGCTTTAATTTTCTTAGTTCAGACACACCTTTACCACCATATCTTTTCTTCCAGTTGTAAAACGTTGCCTCGCGAACTCCCATTTTCCTGCAGACCTCTTCAAATTTTTGTTCCCGTCTCTGCCTGTTTTAATCCGCCTGAGGCACACGGACAAAAGTTAATTCCCCGCCCTGAGAGTGCTTTCTAAATATTCCATTTAAAATACCCCGCGGCTCTGCGGCGGGGAGAGTCCATTCAAAACAATTATCTCGGTATTCCAAAAATCCTTCCTTAGTATAAAAGATTAGTCTATTTTCCGAAACACCGAAACGATAGCAGCAAATAGATATTTGACTTTTTTAAATCGTATAAATGATATCAAATTAAGTTTAATAGCTAGGGAAATTTTATTATTTAAATAAGCTTTATGAATTATCATTCCATTTTTAACTGCTCCCAATTCTTTCTTTCTTTCTTGTTAAGCTTAAAAAGTCTATCCTTATACTTATTCTCTATCTACTCCATTGCCGAAGTCATTTTATTAACTGTATTTTGAAATACTATTTTTATTTGTGATGCAGTTATACCTTGAAAAAGAGTCTCATTAACAAAATAAAAATAAGCTTTGTTTTCGGCCAGTCTAAGCCAAAGCCCCATAATCCTGAACTGCAGGTGAATTGTCATCAAAAGATTTAACTTTTAAAAGTTTTGATTTTTTTACAATAACCATTGATGATGCACCAATATAGTTTTTGTTTAGCAGCTGTTTAAAAGTGTTTTTATTGTTATTTATTTGCCTTGGTTTTGTATAATAAGTTATATTCTCATTAACCATATTATATTCCGCAGGATGATAAATCACATCTAATAAATTTCCTTTTTTCTTTAATGATTGAATTTATTCTTTGTACTCTGTATTCTTGATTAGTTCATCATCATCATCAGGGAAAGCAATCCAATCACTTTTTGCCTCTAAAATTCCTTGATTTCTTGCATTATTTGCTCCAAGTGGTTTATCATTTCTGATCACTTTTAACTTTAGTTTTTGAAACGTTTTTACCAAAACGTCCTCCGCTACAGGTTTGGTAGATCCATCATCAACAATAATAACCTCAGTATAGGAAGCTCGAGTTTGATTATTCAAGCTGTTTAATGCATTTTCTAGTTCATTCGTTCTATTATGTGTTGGTATAATTATGTTTAAACTCATTAATATTAAATGTTTAAAAAAAATTATTTTTAAATTAAAAATTTGTAATTTAAATAACCAAATTATTAATGTAGTATTAAATTTACAATTAGAATAATTATTAAGTTAGAGTTTTAATTAACGTTTTCAAGAGCTTAGTCTTTTAACATTTTCATTATAATAATAGTAAAGGGGGAGAATGGACATAAATGAATAACCCAAGTCCAGTATATATGGCCTCTGTATTAATAAAGCCATAAAACCAATAAATACAATATTTTTCTTTGATTTTATTCCTAGGAAAAAAATTAGAGATAGAAAAAAGTAGTATGGCCATGATACAAGTATTCCTTTACTTACAATAGGCCAAAGAGGATACTCTCCCATATTCCCATATTTAGCGTTGCATGCTGGTTTATTTATAGCGCAAATCCAATTTTTTACCATAAATTATTGAATTAAAACTTACATTATTAGCCGCAATAACGGGAGGTCAGACTTCGATTATCCCCAGAAATTAATAGTTTATTTTTTTCCCTTGTTTTTGCTCAAACCTATGGAAAAGCAAATCATTAAATCCATAATAAAGTTTATTTTCAAAAATACTAACCAGGACAAATATAGAGATAGAATAGCAATCGAAGTAGCAATAATATTTCTGCGTTTTTCACTTAGCAAATGAAAAATTGAATAAATTAAATGTGCTAATGAAAATGTTATAAATCCTAAGCTCTAAAAGAATCCATGTCAACTTTTTATCCATGTTTAACAAATGTCTCACTAATGCAATAAAACATATGATAAAGGAGAATGTACCAGGTTCATCAAATATTTGCACTTGGTCTGATATATAATTGCCCCCAATAATATTTAACAAAACTACTTACGAAAAAAATAGTAAGCAGTGCTACTATCACCTTTAAAAGCGAGAAAAGTTGGTGACCCACCTAATGCTCTATGATAAAAAATGCCACCCATGCCCCAATGACTAAAACAAGCATAATAAATGGGAAAAAGAATCTTACATATATTATTATATCTTTCTTGCTTAGTAATTGACAGTAGAAATATAGAGGTAATGAATACTTGGCCATAAAATATTTATTTTTATTTTTTCTATAAAATTTAATCCATCCCAATTCAAACTGTTTAAATATCCCATAATTATTGATATCAGCATTAATAATATGAGCATACTTGATTTAATGTTTGATTATTGTATATATAGTAATATGTGAGTAATATAATAATTAGGATGAGTAAGGAGGTAAGTTCCTTTGAGTATCCGAATAGCACTCTGCTGGGTATAGAGATTGACAATATACTGTAAAATGAGAAAACAGCTATTCTTGATTTACTACTATTTTTATTAAAAGCTGAACTTTGTAGTAATAGCATTATTTTAAATTAGTTAATTTATTTTTAATTATTGAAAATGTATTTGGAAATAAAACTCGAAAATATATAAGAAACCATGTACTTTCCCTTGCCCAGCTATTTTACCTTTATGGATCTGTTTTCATGTATAATAGTAATTCGCTTAATAGTAATCCATTAGGGTTATGTAACTGATTCAGTCTTTCTTTTAATGGAATTTTCGTATTCCTCCATGCTGGAGTGGGATTAATATTGCACTCAGCAACATAATAGGAAGTAGTAAAAGAAAGAAAAGACAGGATTTTGAGCTTCATGGCATAATCATAATCACCTAAAGAATGAGTAAAAATTGACGAAATATTACCAACGTATTGATATACTTGTTTCAGAATTCGGTACAAATTACCATTAATAACTTCACATTTGTTTGGTTTTCCATCTGGTAAAACAGGTCCCGTATTCGTTTTGCCACCATATGAAAACTTATTTACTTGGCAAACAACACGATCCAGTTAAAATACAAGCTTTACCTAAGTAATTATAGTCTTTAAACATTTGAATTATTGCATTCTTCTTAATAAAGGTATCATCATTTAACCATAAATAAAAATCGTACGGCTTATTGATAATAGCCTGACTCCAAGCTAACCTCATACCTCCACTCCAATATAAATTACCGGCTCCTTTAATTACATTTATTTGGGGATATCTACATTAATTCTCTTTCCAGTATTGTCAGGCGGATTGTCATCTACAAGGAATACATCAAGTGAAAAATCCTAGGCATGTCGGCTTTAAATCAATGATCCAGGCACTTAATAGAAGTGGCTACTCTATTGACATTTCGTTAAAAACAGCTATGGATTGCATTCTTAATTTAAATTTTTCATCAAGTTCTAATTCAACATTCTAAACAAATATTCTAATTTATTTTCTGCAATAAGCTTCCAGCGGTGTACCTCCTGTTATACATTCTGGACTGATGTATAGTATATAGTACTCCCTTTTCTTAGAACAGGAAAGTTAAAGACAGTTGTTGTTTAACGGGCTTTAGACGGGAAATAACTCAAAGAGTTATTCTCGGATGAAGCCTTTTCTTGTTTTGCTTATTACTTTTCTTTGTTCATATCTGTTAATATGTTCATAACTCAAGCCGCTTTCTGGAGCAGTTCTTCCGGAATCAGGTAATCAATTCCCTGGTGAAACCCGGTGATAGTTGTAAAAGCCAAAGTACTTTTTCATACCTGGTATAAATCCAAGCCATCTTTATAGGCATGTAAATATACGTCTTTATATTTTACACTGCGCCATAATCATTCAATGAAATACTTTATCTATTGCCCGGCCCTTACCATCCATCTGATCTGGATCTCATTCTTTTTAAGCACTTCAATGAATTCCTCACAGGTAAATTGAACCCTTGATCGGTGTTGAAAATATCAGGCTTCCCATATTAATTTGATGGCCTGTTTTTCAGCATCTATACAAAAATCTATTTTAAAGCAAATTGGATGCACCGGCTGCCGCAAAGCGGCTATAAAGGTCGATAATGGCGACCCAGGTACATAAAACCATCTGCATTGGGATGTAGGTTATTGATGCTAGGAAACATGCGTTACGAAGTTTTTCTCTCCGTATTGTCAGGAGAATTATCATCTAAAAGAAAGATTTCGAAAGAAATGTTATCTGGAAGGTCTGCCTTTAGAAGATTTGTCAAACATTCGACTGTAGTTTTTACTCTGTTAAAACACGTAATTAATACGGCTACATGATTCATTTTACATAGATTTTTCGTCAATTTTTGATCTAGTTTTTATCAAAGATTCTTATTTTGTTAATAGAAATTAATTTTGCTGGTGTACCCCCAATTATGCTTTCTGGTTTATAAATATTAGTATAGTCTTTATTCGTAAAACTATTAGAAACAATGGTGTAATCATTAGTTTTCATACCTTTCATAATTGTTGTGCGATTTCCTATCCAGTTATACTTCCCTATTGATACTGCATTAACTTTTGGTAAAATGTTGTTGGTAGATGTATCCCGCAAATAATGAAAATTAGTGTCGAATATTTTGAGTTTCCCAGCCAATTCGTGTGTAATCACCTATGGTTATTTTTTTTTCGCTGAAAATTTTACAATTGGCTCCAATAACATTTTGTTTCCCAAATGTAATTGTGCCATTATCTTCGGTTCTCAGTAAAACGCCACAGCCAATTTTAATGGAACCATTAAAGATTATTTTACCTTTAAGGTCAATTGTATTATACATTGGTGTGAACATCTCAAATAAATAGCTGCCAATCATAATCATTCCTCTTTTAATTGGCCCATTTCTCAATTTTTTCCTTTAAGATGAATAAACCTGGTTTTATTAATAAACAATATTGGTAATTTTTTAGCTTGTTCAATGGAAGCATTTTAAAGCTGAAAAACCAACGATTTTAATATTCTGTATCTTATTAAAACTTTTAATTTTCTCATTGGTCAAATATTTAATAGTTGTTTTATTTGATTAATATCTGGAAAATGAATTGTGCCATGTTTAAGGTTTGATAATAAATATTCCTTGTATTTTTTTCTTCGTTCAGTAAATATTCATATAGTGATACTAATAATGCAATACAATGTTAAACCTTCGTTTGCAGCTTCTGATAAAACCGTGCTGCTATAACCAATAAACGTATTATATTTTGAAAAAAGAACATTTGCAGGGATAAAATCCATTATTGATTAAGCTCGTTTTCTTTCGAAAATTTATCTGGGAATCTTGGATGTGGTTTAATAACAGTATTATTTATTCCTAGCGTTTCTATTAATTCGTCATTTTTTTGCGTATAATCATTTATTTGTACTTGATTAAGTTTAACCACTGAGCCTGTTAGAAGCACATATTTGTATGAGCTTTGATTTTGAATTTATTTTTTTATTAATGAATTTATTAATTTTTTATTTATAACAATATTTGTTTTATCTGCATTTATTTTTTGAATAAAATCATCAGATAAAGAATTAATATATCTTTTCACCGTTCCATAATGAAATAACTTCGGTGTTATGAATAATTTAGCAATTGTTCTTAATGTAAATGATTTAAAGGTATCTTTTTTTAAATTTAAGCGGACTTGTAACAGGGCAGTAAATATTTTTATCGAAGTAAAGTTTTGAAATTAACCATTTTTCAAAAAGACCAAATGCCCTGTGAAAAAAAAATATTTCACTAAATGGTATTTTTTTTAATTTCAATTAATGTTTTATTTCTTTTTAAAATGTAACTAAATCGTGAATAGGATTTAAATTAAGAGCTATTTGTTCCCGATAATAAATCTCAACATTTTCAAAATTAATCTCTTTGAAAAAATTACATATCCCGATTTGGTCAGTATATATTGTAAGTATTCTCTTTTCTTTGAAGTTGCTAATTAGAGATATAGTTGTAGGTATGAACAGATTAGAAATACAAAATATCAGCATTTTCAGTTTTTATAGAAAATGGATTTAACTTTTTTCCTATAAAGGAGAGATATTAAAATAATAATACTTACAGTAAAAATAAATTTTATTGTAAATATATTTGTATTGACAGGATATAAAGAATGCATATACTTACAAATACAACAGATAAAAATAATATAGGTAGTAGTAATTTCCAGTTGTAAGGTATAAAATAATATTTTGTTGATTGATTATACATTATTAGAAATAATATTAGTTGGGTTATTAATGTCGACGATGAATGGTGCTCTCAAATGAAACTTTAGATATCAGTAAAAAATTTAATGTGATATTAATTGTCGCTCCTATTATGTTTATTGACATCATTTATGTTGTTTTTTTTTCTTGATAAAAAGAACGTTTTGTAATGATATTAGCTGTATAAAGAAATACCTAATACAATAATTGGTATGATTTTATAGTTTCGTGGTATTTTTCATTAAAAAATAAGATGTATGATATCCTTGGAAAAAAAAGCAACCAAGAAAGCTAATAAACATTAAAAAAACAATGCTTGCATTGTTTACTTTGTATAATTTTTTTTTGGCTGTAACCTGATGGTTAGAATTGGCCAGTTTGTAGAAATAAGGGTTATAGGCCATCAGTATTGAAACTGAAAGAAACTGAACCAATTGGCCAATTTTATAGCCCAATGAATAAATGCCTACATCGTAAGTAGAAAAATAACGCTCAATAAAAATACGATCCGACATGTTTACTACCCACGCTGAAACAATCATAGGAATTAAAAGGAAGGCAATATTTTAGCGTGTTTTTTAATATTTGAAAATCAACACGAAGGTTAATCTGCTTTAAAGTTAACGGAATGATAAATATTAATAGTAGCCGCATTCTCCAGTCATTGCCCCTTTTAACATCCCCAGCCGCACCCGCTTCAAGGTAAACTACCTGCCAGATAACCGGCGAGTACCCTGAACGCTAAAATTACCAGAGAAAGAACAAGGAATTTATTCGGCTTGTTCTTTCACCTGAAAACTGATTTTAGGAACCAGCTCATAAGTCATGAAAATGTGGTTAGAATGGCGTATGTGTAATAGGATGAAATTCGATTGATTTATAAATTTTACAATCGGGCTATTTAACAAGAACAAAATTCCTCCAACCAAAAGCGATATAACCGCGATACTAATTGAAACGGTTCCCAGAAAATCCTTTTGTCCCTTTTCTGTTTTGTAATCATGGTATAAGCGGTAAATAGCTCTTTCAAGCCCCAATGTGAAAAATATGAGCAGGATATTTCGAAAATACCTGCATGGAGTTTACAATGCCGTACTCATCGGGTGTGAGATAGCTGGTATATAAAGGCAGCAATAAAAAATTTACAGCTTTAGAGGTAAAATGCCAATTGTGTAATAGGCTGTATTTGAGGATTTTGCTCATTCAGAATTTGAACTCTAGATTCTCATTAAGAGGACTTCACTAATTCTAAGTCCATCAATTATCCACATCCACCGAACTTGCGTCACACATCACAAATTTTTCACCTTTTCAAATTGTGCAATTATCCGCTTTTCTTAAGGTCTGTATATTTATAAAATAAATTGCTCCATTAAACTCCCACGCTTTCGGGCAATCTTGCCTTCTGGTAAAATTTCCTTTTTTTGATTTTTCAATATAGCCTTGCTTATTCTCTTCAAACAAGCTAAAATAAGGATTCGGTTTAGTCTCTTTCACCGAAACCACCATTTCCAAATCATCTTGCCAAAGCTGATGCGCTTCAATTATATGCTGAGCAGTACGCAAAAGGACTGGTTGCCTGCAAAAGACAGACCTTCTTAAAGCTGCCATTGAGTTCATTTTGATAAAAATCCAATGATGGCGTGAAGGAGTACTTCTCTTGATCCGGCCGTATCCGTTGTAATTCGGCAGGGCGAATAAATGGGACTTTTCAACCCATAGGTCTTCCACTACCTGCTTTATTTCTTCATCGTCGGTGCTCACACAAATATTTTCATCATCGGTGACGCCTCTTGCAGCGTCGATTGTCTAATGTATCAGTAGGTTTACCGTTTAAAGGCAGGATGTTTTTCCGTCGGTAAACCTTTGGAACCTCCTCTGGCGGGTATTACAAAAAATATCTGTTTGAATTTTGTTCACATCATTTCTAGATATGCTTCTACAATCTTCCTCTGCCCTTAAATCCTCATGTTTCCCGATATCAATCCAATACCCTATTAAAGAATTGTGGATTACTTTTTCCTGGAGTTAATCATTTCCTGTAATAAGTCCGTCGTATTATAAAATTCATTTTTGGGTATGGCCTTAATCATTACTTTTTAAATCTAGGGTAAATTCCCGCATTCGCATAAATGCGTCTGCGTTGGTTTTTCTTTAAAGCTCTTTCGATCGTTCCCTTCTTCTTCCTCCAGAACAGCCGTAGGGAATATTCACTGTGTAGGGAATCGAAGCAACTGGCCATATCGGCTTGTTGCTCTTAAAAAGGCCAGGTAGAAGTCTTCATAATCAATATTGGTAAACAAATCAGAGTTGGTCAGAAGTATATCACTTTCAAAATCATCTAACTAACGATAAGGCTCCGGCCGTGCCAAGTGGCTTGTCTTCCTTCGATGTATTGGATATTTATTCCTTTTGATGCACCGTCGCCGAAATACTCGATGATCTGTTCTTTCAAATAATTTACGCGAATATAAATATTTTCAACTACCATAAGAAATCAACCGGTCAATGGTATGCTCTATGATGGGCTTGCTTCCCAACTTAAACATGGGTTTCGAGGATTATCGTTAATGGGTTTAGCCGTCTTTGACCAAGGCCCCCTGCCATAATGACAGCATCTAAAGGCAAGACGGAATTCAGCGTAATGCAGATCATACACTTTCTCAATTTGCTTATTTCATTCAATACAGGCAATAGCCGTATGCCCTTGTTCACGTAATTTCTTACTTTTTAACATCAATCCCATTGTCCAGATAATGAAAACTTCCATGGTAAAAGCGACCTACTTTGTCGTCCAGGTTCTTCCATTAAGAAACCTCTCTGCGATATCGCCATCAGTAACAATGTTCCTACTAATTGCTTGTTCTCATTCACCACAAAAAGCGTAAGCGTTTTCAGGTAAATTATTTAATTGCTCCAATGCTTTTATCATGGGAGCGTGTCTGATGAATAATATGGGTCTTGATATTTCTTCATGACATTCTATAATTCAATAAGTTCATCTTCTTTTCAAAATCCTGGATTGCTGTTTTGCCCAGCAACTTCATCCATCTCATGGGCGATAATTCCGTTTCCAGGTCGTTTAACAGCCCAGATTCTCGGTCGTAAATTTCTCTCCTTCTGATATTATTCTGCTGCACAACAATACTTTTTCGTACCAATGGCTTATTGGGTTTGTTCCAGGTATTCGAGGCTGTTTTAAACCATCCCCTCGGCTTCTTCGATATTTCTAATGGCAAGCACCATTTGCCTCAATTCATCCGGTTCAAGTGATGCCTTATGGTCGGGGCCTTTAGCCGTTTTATCCAGCGTAAAGTGTTTCTCAATCACTGTGGCTCCTGATGCAACTGCTGCTATGGGGATTTCAATACCGAGGGTATGGTCGGAATACCCAACATTAACCTGAAAGGCATTACGGATAGTGTTCATCGCCAGCAAGTTTACATCTTGCATTGGCGTAGGGTATTCAGTATTAACATGCAGCACGGTTATATTTTCTTTGTTTGTTCCGGCATGCATTAAAACGCTTAAGGCATCTTCTATTTCTCCCAAATTAGCCATTCCGGTGGACATTATGACTTGCTTATTTAATTTCCCTATGGCCTCAAGATAAGGTAAATTGACTATTTCGCCGGAAGGGATTTTAAAGGTATCCAAACCAAGTTGATCTAACAATTGAATGCTGTCTATATCAAAAGGAGATGATAAGAATTTGATTCCCTTTCAGTTGCAATAATCTTATCAGTATACTAATGATCCTCCGACACTTAATTCCAGCCGTTTAATCATTTCGTATTGCGTTTCGCCCGCTTCTGTGGTCTTCTTTTGATACGCAGCCTTATCAGCAGATTTTGATACGGTTGTATCGGCCTTAAAACTCTGAAACTTTACAGCATCCACTCCGGCTTCCACGGCAGCATCAATCAACTTTTTGGCTTTGTTCATGTCACCGTCATGGTTAACACCGGCTTCAGCGATAATAAAAGTATGGTTGGTTAGCATGGAAAATCCAGTTTTTTGATTAATAACTCTTTATGACTCTGAACTTTTTTCAGCGCTTCCAGCATTTTTGTTGAAGCTTTTCCATCTCCAAATTTATAGGTCATATTCTGTAATTGCTCTCTAAAGTCAGTTCTCTGTGCTTTTTGTATCGCATCATCGATTTCATCCACTGAATATCCGGTATCTATAACACTTTGATGCCTTATCCTTCCCTGCTGGCGTTTACCAATATTAATGGTGGGACTGTTCTAAAATCGGCGCCTTTCCGAGCAGCCCGCTGGATGAATTGCCGATACCGGAATCAAACGTATTTCAGCATCCCTAAGTATCGCTTGGCGCCCAGAGATTCCACGTAAAAAACATACTTGCCGTCCACGTGCTTTTGGATTGCTTCAACGATTTCCTGCCACTCCTTCATCTACGTTCGGGGCGGTAACCAATACCTGTCCTTCGTAAGATTTTAATGCATTAAATACATTGTCAATTAGTTCAGTGGGTGTTATGGAAGGCATCAGGCGTGACTGGGTGGACGTAAGGTCATCAATGCAAGGTCTTCTTGTTTCGATCTAGCCCAATCCGTTCTAAACTTAGATTTGCTTTATCCGTATAGGCTTGAAATTTCTTGCATATTCTCAACCGCCAAAGCTCCTGTATTAAAAACCCGCCAAGATTCTTCCCCCATTTTTCTGATGTTTTGGGCGTATTCTTCGCAAGAAGCAAAATGAATATGCGCTGCTTTGGTGATCATATGTCTTATTTGTTCGTCAATCGCTCCCTGCGTTGCTTCCCCTCCATGAATATGGATAATGGGTTTATGATAGATTATGGCAGCCTGAACAATAGGTAATAACTCATAGCGGTCGCCTGAAACACGCACATACATAATCAAATGCTTCTTTTGAAAAATCACATTCAGAGTTGTTCTGTTTCCCGGGCCAAAGATTGTGTCAATCCTGCAGCAGTCTTATCTTACTGACAGATAATCAAAAGTCGCTGTTATTTGATATCCTTTCTTTCGATCTCTTCAACCGTCCTGCCATATTCCTTTTTCCAAATGTGTTCCTCCAACAAACAGGGCATATTCAAAATGATTCGTCTTTCTCCAATTTGGTTAAGCAAGGGAGAAAAAAGTCCAGATTCAGCACGGGTAAGGCCAGTAAAGATAGCTAGTTTTAATTGCAAAATTACGCTATTTCTTCTGATAGTTTTTTGTAAATCGGGCCAACCCGTAAAATATACACCAGGTTTAGTCAAATCTTCAGCTACTAACCAACCCGCACCTACGATAATATTATACCAATCGGATATTTATATCGTCTAAGATAGTTGTACCTGCACCTTGGATAAACACATTTTTACCAACACTGACATTTCCTGACAATATTGCTCCGGGTGAAATTTGGGTATTGAAACCGATTATACAATCAGTCGGTCGATACTTGAATTGGTATTTTATTACACAAAAATCACTAATATTCCTTAGAGCCTGTGATTGATTGTACACCCATTCATTACCATCACAGTTCCATCTCCTATGGTTACACTCTTCAATCTACACATAACAGTTGTTCGATTTTATTACAGGAAAGCTATTAAAGGCATCAATTTTTGTAATACTTGTCTGATAATATTTCTTCTTATATTATCTTGGATCCTTATTCACATAACTTTATTCCTAATGCTAAATATTTATATTGTGCACTATTAGTTAGTCAGAAAATCATCATTTCCAATATAATTAGGTATAACGCCTTTATCATATATATCGGCATAACCTAAATAATTTAAATTAGTATTCGATTTAAATAAAAGAATATAGCACTTTTGCATGGCCGCCACCGCCTATGATAACTATATCTTTACTATTATTTTTCATATCTGTTGATCTTCAGGAATGAATCCTTTGTTTTTATGATTAACCTGTTATCAAACAATTTTGGCAACAACTGTACCCGGTTGTGCCTCTAACCCAATATATTCAAAATTAACGACTTCAGCTTCTAAAACTTTTATTTCTTCTCCATTTACCTTGGCTTTTCGCTCCCGGATATGGATTAGTATATCGCCCTGACTTTATTAAAAATAACTTCGGAGTTTTTTATTCCAATCAATCCATGAATCACGTTCTTTTCGTAACCTTCTGAAGTTGCCCTCATTAACATCTTGTTTTACGCGCGGTGCTTGGTTTTGTCTGATTAATGGAAAGTAGGAACTCAATTAGGCTACGACAAGCTTAATCATCTACTTTATTCAAAACATCGTTTTATGTAATCATTTTCTTCTATAAAAAACCTTTCTGAGGCAATCATATCTCCTCCATCGGGCAATTCATCGTCGGCACAACATTGTTAACGCAGATTCTGTAGAACCATCTTCAATCTGCCAGGCTGAAGCTCGACCTGCCTCTATCATAAGGTAAGTTTCGAAAAAGGATGAAAACCGATAGCGCCTTTATTTGGTATAGCTACTAGATTCATGGCTCAAAAGTTCTGACCAACCGGCCACAAAAATCAAATCCGGATTTATTTGCTTAACTTTTTCAATGTACTTATTAGCAGAATCTGTTTTGATAACATTATCATTATCAGGAAATGTTACAAACCTGGGCTTATGGGTATTATCAGGATAAGTTATAACCAATGACAAATCAACAAATTTATTTTTTTCCAGGTATTTGTAAACAATGCTTCCGTTGGTTAATCCTTCCAATAAATATAACTTTTCAGCTTATCCATTTTATCTGTTTATTTCTTTTAATAACATAAAACGCCTCAGCACAATGAAGCATGCAATCTGATGACCCTCGATATTGATTGTGTGCTTTTTGACAGCCTTTTATGCTGCGGGTATAAGGTGAATCGAAAAGCTCTGATTCAAATATTTTAAGTATATCCAATTTCTTTTCGAAAAAGTTAGAAATATCATTAAAAACATTGGGTTGAAAAACATTTTCTGTAAGTGCCGGAGCAAAATCCGTTTCTGAAATCACCTCGCACATCAAAATTTTCTTGAATAAAAGGAAATCTAAATGATTTTGTCAACTCGCCACTGAGCGCTTCAAATGTTCTTCTATGGTCAGAGTGAACATCTACTTTCAGCATTTGGATATATAGAAGTAGCTCGGGTTGAACTTGATGAATTACATTGGCGTAACGCCGGTACTAACTCATTTCAAGGAGATTATACAGCTTTAGCTCGAGGAAAGCCTAATCGATAACTGATTAATCAAAGCATACGATTCACCGGAGTTTTTCAAATGGGTTTTGGCTGTGAAATCAGTTCCCATCAGTAACAAAAACACAATCGATATCATCGCCATTTTACTTGATGCTTTAATAAAGACCCACCGCGTACCTGCGTAGTGTTTCGCTCATCAGGATGAAACTTGGATACAGCTAATACTTTCATTATAATTATTGTATTAATTTCTGAATACTACTACTGGCAAATTGTACCTACCGCTATCGGCCAGCCATTCCGCATTCTCCGATTTCCGGTTTGGGCATTCTTCTAAACGTTTCCAGTTTATTCAATTGCATCCCACACCGGGCGGGTCATGATGCTGTTTTCGTTGGTGTATTTTAAAAATTCGTCGCGTTCCTGTTTGTTGTTTAGTAATATGGCGTTGAGCCAATAGTTGGAGCGTGAGTTGGGAGGTTCAGTGTAGTGTTTTATTTGTTTGTTGTTTATTGTTTGTTGTTCGTTGTTATAAAGCTTGCCTTCATTTAAGAAAAACGTATAAGACTGGGCTGTTTTACGCTTGTTTGCGATGATTTCTTCAATTGCGTCTCCATTTGAGCAACACCCAAAGCAGCATTAATATTGGGCATCCGGTAATTATATCCAACATGATCATGCACGTATTTCCCAGGGATGTGAAACCTTGGCCTGGGTTGTTAAATGTTCGATGTGATTCCCCAAATCCCTATCATTGGTCAGGATCATTCCGCCCCCGCCTGTTGTTAGGGTTTTGTTACCATTAAAACTTAAGATGCCGAATTTCCAAAAGTTCCAGTATGCCTTCCCTTTATAAAGACTTCCAAGGCTTTCGGCGGCATCTTCAACAACCGGGATGTTATATGAATCGCATATCTCAACGATCTCATCAATGCGGCAGGGATGGCCGAAGGTGTGCATTGGAACGCAGGCGGTGATAGGTTTACTTGGTTGATTTGTTAATTGTTTGTTGTTTGTTACTTGGCTTCGCTCAGTATTAATGTTACGTATGTGTGTTTCTTTTAGCCAATCATGAAGCTTTGCAGGGGATAAACCCATGGTATCCAGGTCAACATCCAGGAAGACGGGCTTTGCACCGCAATACGAAATGGCATTGGCTGTTGCAATAAAGGTTAGAGGTTGTGTGATTACTTCTGTATCCCTTTTTACACCGGCCATTAACAAAGCCAGATGAAGTGCGTTTGTTCCGTTTACTGTTACAATGGCTCTTTTGGCACCTGTGTACTCGGCTACCATTTCTTCAAAACGATCTACAAACTTACCTACACTTGAGACAAAAGTAGAGTCAATACATTCGTTCACGTACTTCTTTTCATTTCCCAGAAATACAGGTGCGTGCAAAGGGATGACTCCCTCCGGTTGGTTATAGAGTTCTCTGATGAACTAACGGATTTGAGAAAATTGCTCTTCCACAGTTTACAGGTTATAAATCCCGGCTTTGTATTTTTCCAGGTTTTTCTTGTCCTGGAACCATTTAATGGTTTCCCTGAGACCGTCTTCAATTTTGTATTCAGGCCTGAATCCTGTCAGTTCCCTGATCAATTGATTACTCCCCACAAGCGAAATACCTCAGAGTTTTCCGGCCGGATCCTTTGTTCTTCCGTAACAAATTTAACATCGGAATTCATGATTTGCTTGATTAGGTTCCAGGGTATCTTTGCATGGAAATTTCAAAATTAGAGGCAACATTGATCTATTTTCCTTACAATGTACTTTCAGTATTCAGCCAGTGCAATGAAACCTTGTGCAGGTATCTTTCACATAATTGAAATCCCTGGTGGGTGTTAGATCTCCTGAATTTGATCTCTTCATTCCGCTGGCTATCTGGGTGATGATGGTTGGAATGATCGCCCTGGCAGACTGCCGGGGACCGTAAGTGTTAAAAGGTCGTGCAATGGTCACCGGTAATCCAAAAGCATTGTAAAAACTCATGGCCATCATGTCTGGCACCTATTTTACTGGCACTGTAAGGGGATTGTGGTTGTTTGGGGTGCTTTTGGTCAATGGGCACGTATTGAGCAGTGCCGTATACTTCAAAGGTGGAGGTATGAATAACTCTTATATTTCCATTTTCCCTCGCTGCCTGGCATATGTTCAGGGTGCCTTTCACGTTGGTATCCACGTATGCGTCTGGGGCAACATACGAGTAAGGAATAGCAATAAGTGCTGCCAAATGGAATATTACATCAACTCCTTTAACGATTTCTTCGCAGTAAGTCGGGATCACGTACATCACCTGTTACAATTTCCAGTTGATCATTTTCAGGTATGTCTTCCAGCCAGCCCCCAATAATTAAAGGAATTGTAATAAGATAAAGCCCTTACCTGGTAACCTTTTTCTACTAATGCTTCGGTCAGGTGGCGATCCGATGAAACCATCGGCGCCACGATGACTAGTACCTTACTTTTTAAAGAAGTGTTCATAATTTGTTATATGTAATAATGAAGCAGTAATACTCTTTAAATCTGTTCATTTCGTCTACAATGAGAAATATCTTTCAGATAGTCGATTAGGTTTTGTATCGCTAATAATCCTTGTTTCTCAACATTTTCGTAAGTTCTTGAAGCAACGTGTGGTGTAATATATACATTGTCGAAACTCACCAGAGGATGCTTGCGTGGCATAGGTTCTATATCCATTACATCCGTAACACTATGCTGCAATCCTTTCAACTTTTAAGTGCCCAGATTAATGCTTACTGATCAACATATATTTGCTCTTGTAGGTATTTATTATTACTTTAACTCACCATTAATTCCTTTGAGCATTTCAAAATTTTATAATTCTGTTCGTTTCTTGCGTCAAAGGGACATGAATGCTTAATATATCAACATTACTTATAAGTTCATGCAATGAATCAGTAAGGATTATTTTATATTCTTGATTAAATGAATGGGTCATAAAATTGATCATAAGCAAATATTTTAACATTAAACCCTCAAAGCCGTTTAACTAATTCTTTGCCAATTTTTCCTAAACCGAAAACACCAATCTTTTTGTTATTTAACGTCCTTTCCAACTTTTCCTTTTCCATAGGCCGGACTTTGTTAATGATAGCTCTTCAGGGATATTTTTAAGGTATGACAAAATTAAAGCTAAGTGTATGCTCTGCAACAGGAAACCTGGTTAATACCGGGTGTATTAAATACTGGAGCACCAAATTCTTTTGCAAGCTTCAAGATCTATCTTATCAAGCTCCAACACCATATTTAGAGATTACTTTAAGCTTCCCTCTCTTTACCTTTTTCTTTATCACTTTGCGACTGAATTCATCACTCTCCGACAACTTCCCATCACATTTAGCACTAAGCGGGAGAAGCACATCTTCTTTTGACTGGCCCCCCGGAGTGTATCAATGAGTAAACCCTGTTTCTTTCAACTTATCATGGTGTTTGCCAGGGCAATCTCGAAACGAAGTTGCTCGTAAGTAATATTCTCATTTATTCTTTCTGATTAATTTTTCAAAATCATTAAAGTTTTGAAAAACGATTAATATTTTCAATTTTTCCAAATAGGGCAAGGTTTTCGTAGTCATTCTTCTTAAAGTAGAATTCTAATCCATTTTCAGTAGCTGCATTGTAATCAGCCAGTGCATACCCAATAAAAACGGTCTTCATCTGGATTTAAATTATGTTTATTTATAAGATAATTACACCAGAAATCCTTTTTATCGGGTGAGCCATATATTCCAATAAAACAATCAAAAATACCCTTGCCTTACAGATTTCTTTGGATTCAGCGGTGAGGAGTTCCGGTAATTACACCAAGCATTTTATACAGGTCCTTATTCTTTAAGAAATCATGGGAGCCTTTTACTTCTGGTGCTTGTATGACGCCATTCAAAACAATCTTCCTCGAAAACATTTTTGATAATTCTTCAATTTCGTTTTGATTTAAATCCAAATCTAGAAACTCTTTGGTGGGGATAATTCAAATTTTTCAAATCTGGACATGCCGCCATTGGCTTTTGTGATGCTCTACAACCTTCTGAAGCGACGGATTCTCCGAAACGGCTTATAGATTGTATAAAATGCCTCGGTTTTAACATTTACCTGAGTCGGCAATCACACCGCCGGAATCAAAAAAAATGTTTTTAATCATTTAGGATTTGTTAATATTGGCTAGTAAAATTACTGGTGTACCTTCTGCTTCATCAAATCTTAAAGGAGCAACAATTATTTGATTGATAATCGTATTTTCTGAATAAAATAGCTCTTAGATCAGCATCTTCAATAATTAGGATGTTGCATTCTTCAAGAAACTCTTTCGTGTGCCCTTCTGCCGATTTCTCTTTGTTGAAATGAATTAAGTGATATGAGTACTAAAAGCAACGGCCCTTATGCCTGGAAATAATCTTTTTAAATGTTCAGCTACACCTAAATCAAATCCCCATCCACATATTTCCGATATCTCCCCGCTATCACGATCATTACAAAACCCCGTTTTAAATATTATAAGTTCTGAATTCCTGCGATTGCTCATTCCTCAAGAAATTCTAGATCATTTATTTTGATTAGATAATCTTTGGGGCTTAAGTGACTAATATCTATTATGGTTATTTCATTAAAGATAAAATCCTCAGCTTCATAATCATTAATACTTTTCCCTTCAATAATGAATGTGTTTTGCGGAAAATCTATGTGTGTTCCAAAATGGGAAGGTGAAAAGAAAATCACGCCGTTTGTGGAAGTATCTCCTTTTCTTCTGATCCCGCAATATTTTAATTTCAATCCTATCACCATTAGCATAAGCAGATAGGTCATCTGAAAGCACGTAAGACAGGGAAAATCCAATTATTCCGTATTGCCATTGCTTATTTGTTTAATACACTCCAATATTCCCCTGCCCCATGTCAATGTATGGACTTGTTAATGAGCTTTTCACTAACTGAGAGGCTCAAATGCAGATGGGGTTGTCATATAATGCGTTCTCATATCCAGATTTGTTTAGTTTTATTTTAAGCTTATTTCCAAGAATTTCATTAACCATATGAAACAACTCTATCCTCTTCTCCACTTTTTCCCGCGCCAGTTAAAAATAATATGCTGATTGTAAAATTTTTCATCTTCGATGATGTCTACTGATAGTTTCGTCTGCATCTGCCGCATGAACACACTCTCTGCTTTCTGTACCATCACCATCATGTTCAATAACGCCTGTTTCGAGTGCTTTGCTAGTAAGGTTATAGATATAATCGTTTTCAAACTTCCTTCCACTGTGCACTGAGCCATGTCTTAATTATGGTATAAGTTAGTATCATATTTCTTCTCATATTCTTCAACAGTTTTTTCGTGATGACAATTTACTAATTCCATAAAACGAACCTTTGTTACTCATTTTGCATATGCGCTGCTGGCAAAAGCAAAACGTTTAACACCTTTTAATCTGCATGCTTCAAGGACATTGAGATTGCCCATAATATTCAGTTTCATTGCTGAAACGGGATCGCCTGGAGGCTTTTTCCAAATTTGCAAACCCAGCAAAATTATAAACAATGTCTGTGTCATCTGGTATTGAGTTTTTAACAGAATCCATTTTGGTGATATCACATTTAATGAAAAGATCCTTCGCCAGTATAACTTGTGTAATAGATACATCTGCCGCTTTTACATCATAACCTTTTGCGAAAAAGCTCATTTACAGGACATAACTTCCTAAAAAACCAGCTCTCACCAAATACAATAATTTTCTTTGCTTTCATTTCTTGCGAGTTTTACATTTTTCATTTTCCGTTCTTGCTTATGTCACCCAAAAACAAGAAATCAAGACTAAAGGCAAGAAAAGTAAAACCATCGTTTATTTTCTTGTTCAATTCCGTATTATCAGGAGGTATAATATGATACCCCTGAAGGCTTTTTCATTTCCTTACATTTATCCTTAATTTTGATAATAGCATCTAAAAAGTCCTGGTCCTCGAACCTACCTGTGCTTTACCCATTTGATCCTGTAAAGGTCTATATGGACCGAGCGATTATCCCATCGATCCCATCAACCGTAAGAATTTGTTCCAGGTTTCTAACAGCATCGATATGCTCTATTTGAGCGACGACCTCTGATTTCATTTTTTTGCTTGTTTTTATAGCCTTCGAAATTCGTTCCATAAACCTCTCTTCTGCGAGTCCAACGCCTCGCTTTCCTACCGGAGGATATTTAGAGAAATGAATTGCTTGTTTGTGCCTCCTCAGCAGAATTAACCATCAGGCACAATGTATACCATCAGCCCCGGCATCTAATACTCTTTTTATTATTACTCCATCATATTTTTTCCAACACGCACCAGTGCCTGCATAAACCGTTACCCTGGATATGGGCAATTAAATTTTGAGCTTCCGTTAATTCTCATTGCACTATGCTCCATATCAATGGTTAACCATTCAAAACCTGCTGGCACCCATAATTTCAACAATAGAATGGTGACCAATTGTCAACCAGGAACCAATGGTAAGTTCATTATTTTTAAGTTTTTCTTTTAGGCTAGTCATTTGAATATCGTTTTCTGCAATTAAGAAATCATCAGGTTCGTCAATATCAGTTGATTCCATTTTGTCTATTGCAAACAGATAGGCTTTTTGCCTATTCTGCGATTCCGTTATCCCTGAAAGATTGTTGTGAAAAAATATAAAAATTAGAATTTTATTTCAAATAATAGTGGCAAATTCCTATGAATTAATTCATCAGGATTATGGTTAACAGGATTTCCCGGACTCATTATAAAACCGGGTTTGATATTTAGTCACACTGAACAGGGAGTCAAACTCTTGACTTTTAGTTACCTAAAATATTTCTCTATGGCCTTATCAATAGTTTCAGTTTTTAATAGAGGATTAGTACTATGTGTTTGAAGAAAGTAGGTGCACTGATTCAAAATACTAAATCATACTGAATTATTTTCTCATTAAGACAAAGTCACCTCTGATGGTTTCAGGTCTATCGATTAATATAACTCGATTTTTGTCGAAATTCTTTTTAACATCTTCCTTAATTTCTCTACTATCTGTATTGATAGCAGATCTATACAATATATTTGATCTTATCAAACTTTCCAAAATATGATGATACAGAGGTTTATTATGAAACAATTTCAGGTTTTTATTTGGAACCCGCTCAGAGTGTCCTTTCATTGGTAGAAGTGCAATGATTTTCTTCCTAATATGGTAATTAATAAGTCACCCGCGGCAAAATATACTCCAACGCCATTCTCATACTCTCCCCAATACTCTCCTCCCCAAACAACAACTCAATCCGCACAATCCGGACTTTCCAAAGGCGCATTTATTGCGGTGAAGTTTTTTTGGTATGCATTTAACAATTCCGGGACATCTTATTCATCGGCTTACTAATTCAACTAATTTTTATCATCGAATTAATCTAATTGATCTAATTTTTTTGTTACTTCGGCAAGATTTATCATGAGCCCTTCGGCAAGCTCAGGACAGGCCCTTCGGCAGGCTCAGGATAAATTGTTTGTTGTTCGTTGTTTGTTGTTTGTTGTTTGGTTTACCCCGTGAAATGCGAGGTACGAGCATATTTCAACGGGGTGATTGTTGTTCAGTGTTTTATTTGAACTTTGTTCCTTTGTAGTTTGATTTCTTCAGATAGGCTATTAATCCTCCGATTTTGTTGATTAGTTCGAGTGTTTTCTGTAAGTTTTTATGTTCACTTGTAAAAATGTTTGTTGTTTGTTGTTTGTTGTTTGTCCCTGATGGAATATTCACTTCGTGATTTTACCCCGGTTGATTGTGAAGAGAATCAATCCCAGTGAAACAAGAAGAGGTTTCACGGGACAGGCGGGGTAAACAGGGTAAATGTTTTGCCGAAGTACCAAACAATTAATTTATCCAGTTGCGAGCCAACAGGAATTCACGGCATGTATTGATATTTTCTTCGAGTCTTTCCGTTAGCATTATAACATCCGGGATAGCTCCTGTATAGCTTCAGGGACTATTCATGGTAGATCCTGTCGTATATCACGAACTTCCAGCAAAGCATCTGCCGAGTGAATTATGTGCAGCTTTTCGGCTTTGTTGAGCATATCGATCAGGGGCATTCTATCTTCATGTAAAAGCTCCCACAGCGTTCGCATAATTTTCTGCAGAAAAATATCGGAGCTTCGGCTAAATTTTGATGTCAGTGAATCAAAGGCTTCCATTTCTTCAAATGTGTATTCTTCCTTTTGACCAATTGATTGCGCTTTTTCGACGGATCTCTTCAAGGTTTTCAAGCTGTTTGCAGCAATTCCCAATTATCTGCAAGTAATTCTATATGATTGCTGTTATTTGTATTCATAATTCCACTGCCTGGCTTAAGGCTATATCTTTGAAAGTGTTTTCTGCTTAAAAGTGAAGTTTACGATATCTATTTTTTGCCATCCGAAATTCTTGTAAAACTCAACTTTAAATTTTCTGGTATTTTGTTGTGGTATCTTTTCTTTTGTCAGCCACAATATGTCGATATCTCCCCCTTTGGCTTGATCATCTGCCCTGGAACCAAAAATGTAAACTTCAGATTCGGTGCCAGGTTTTTAACCCGGATAATTCATAAGCCTAAAAGGTGAAACGCTGAATTCATCCACGACTGAGAAAGCTACCAATTTGATGCACTTCGTTTTCAAATTGCAAGCTTTTTAAGCCGGGGTTAACCTGCATTATTTGAGTACATTAAGCTATTTTATGAATAATGCAGTTAGAGCCGTTTTAATGAATTTGAATTTTTTAAAGCTAAATCATAGATTTCGCCTTTTGCTAATACTTAGGTAAAATTAATTAAAAATTAGACTCAGCCCGTCGAAGTACTGGAACACTGAACACCGAACAGTTTAACTAGCTTGTCGAAGTACTGAACAAAAAACTAATCATTATCTACTTGCAGTTGCAAATAATGATGAAGTTTACTCAGTTGTTCGTAATACTGTTTTCGGATTAATTCCAGGGCCTTGTGAAAGTTTTCTTCGTCGTAGGTATGGCTTAATAAATTTCGCTGATTATGCATGTTCAGCCAAATTTCCCCATCATCGATAATATCATATGCAAAGGCCTGTTTAATGACATCCCTGGGGAATCCTGTTTCTACCTGCCTGCTTTCAAGAAAGTCCTTTAATGTTTTCCAGGCCAGCTCATAGGAATATTCAAAACGCTGGATCAATCCTTCTTTGGATAAGAGATCAAGATTTTCAAAATCTTCAATGGCTTCTTTTAATTTGAGATATGCCTTATTGAAGTTATCAAAACGTTGTTTCCAGCGGATTTCTTTGCTGTTCATTTCTTTGTTTTAGTGTTTGGTGTTTGTTGTTTTGTGTTGGTTGTTTGGTGTTTGTTGTTTTTGGTAAATAATCTGACCGTAATCATCAATGTGTTTTTTCAATGCTTCATTTTTTATGGTATCGTAATGCTGCACATCTACATGATAGGGTATAGGAAGTTCCTGGTTAAGCTTTGTACTCAGGGTATTGATCAGTTCATAACTGATGGTAGATGCCTTGATAGCAATGTCGATATCCGAACCTTTTCTGGCGTTTCCAATAGCCCGTGAACCATATAGCACTGCCTGGAGTATCTGCTCCTCATTGCTTAATGTTTCAATGATCAGTTGATAAGAGTATTTGGGATATGCCGTGATTGGACATTTGTTTGTTGTTTGTTTGTTTGTTTGTTTGTTTGTTTGTTTGTTTGTTTGTTTGTTTGTTTGTTTGTTGTTTGTTTGTTTGTTTGTTTGTTTGTTTGTTGTTTGTTGTTTGTTTGTTTGTTTGTTTGTTGTTTGTTGTTTGTTGTTTGTTTGGTTTGGTTTGTTTGTTTCTGTTTGTTTGTTTGTTGTAGTTTTGTTTGTTTGTTTTTTGTTTGTTGTTTGTTGTTGCCTACCGCCACACCAAACACTGAAACACCGAACAACAAACAGAATCTATTTGTATTTGGTTCCTTTTATACCAGATTTCCAAGATAGCTAATCAGTCCACGATTTTGTTAATTAGTTCGCGTGTTTTTTCCTGTAGTTCTTGATGTTTCTCTTGATCAATGTATTGCCGGTCAAGAACCCTGTATAGTTGAGAACGAGATTCGCTTGCGCTGCCTTTTGCTATGCTGGATGCTAATAATTCTTTGGTGCCGCCTCCATCCGTATCCTTCTGCGATGTTATCCATGATGCTACCAGAGGACCGATTCGATTTGATCTTTTTAATGCATAGTCAGTATTCAAGCCTTTATACTGCGTGATATTTTTATATATCTCTGTACAGAAGCTCCTGGCTAGTTGCCAGCATTCGATTTCTTCAAAGGTTTTCCAGGTGGTCATTTTTGTTTTTGTTTTGTGTTTTTTATTCTGTGTTTGGTCTAATCAGCACCAAGGAACACTAAACAAGAACAAACCATTCGCAATAATTCGGATTACTCTGCTTATTATCTACTATTTACTAACTACTTCCTACTATTCACTGATCAGCGAATCACCAATAAACCATTATGCTGTATGGGTTAGCTGCTTGCGCTGGTAAAATTCCATGAGTCTATTAATGGCTACTTCAATATGGTAGGGTTTCATTAATTCTCTTTTTCTGTGGGTCATTTCCAATTTCCTGTGAAACTTTGTCCTTATCAATCATGCCTGTTTTTTGGTAGATAAAGTCTACCGTTGCCAGAGTTCTATAATCCATAGGGTGACTCAAAGCCTTCTGTGAGTTGCTTTAATTCTTCAAGCCGGTTTTGTTGTTCAGTGCTCAATTGGTTTTGTGTATAATGGATGGCTTGTTCCGTATAATTGAGTTACTTTTGTTCCGGGTTTTGTTTGTTCGTTCCGAAATTGCAAAAAGAGCCATTTAAATATTTGAGCAGATGCTGTAAGCGATGCGAATACGGGCATTAATCCCTTTCTCATATTCCAGACTTAAGGGTTCTCCTAAGCGTTGCATGAAGTAGGCCAACTTTTGAGCAACCAGCAAATTGATGCTATATCCTAAGACCTGATAATCTTTAAAGCTGTTAGTCATCGCGCGTGCCGGGGTGAGGTTATTGGTTTTTTGGGTTTCGGTGGTCTGGTCATTATATCCGGGTTCAAAAATAATGATATCTATATTTTCCTGTAAGCGCTCCAGCTCGCTAAGCATCACTTTTTTGACATCCTGCCCAGTTTAATCTGCCATTGCCGCATCCCAAAGGGGGTATGGCTATTGACTGGATTTCATAATCCTGAATCACCTGCACCAGTCTTTTCATTCCCTTTTCGATATACGCTAATTTCGACTTTTCTTTCCAATGGGCTTTCGTTGGAAAATTGATGATGTATTTCGGTGTAATTCTTCCGGTTTCCGTAATGAGGATTTCTCCAATAGTAAATTCTTTGTTGTCACAGGCTACTTTGTAACGCTTATAATTTTCCGGAAAAGCCTTTTTAAATGCTAATGCAATACCTTACCCATAATACCTAAAGTATTTCTGTATTAACAAGGGCTTCGGCATCAGCTTTTACTATGTTTCCTTTTCTGAATTCAATCATTTCAGTAATACCATTGTGGCTTTACAAGTACGTGACATTTAAAAGTGTATTTTTCAAAGATACTTAAAATTTTATTCTTAGCCGTATCATCATAAGCGATAAAAGCCTTAATAATCTCTAACGGTAATTCATTATAAATCAACAATTCAGCCTGCTTCCTGCGTTTACGGTCAGGATCTTCTTCTGTTTCATTCCATCTTTTAAGCTTAACCGCATTCCAGTCTACATGTTTTAGCTCGCTTTCATGATTAAAAAACCGGGTAAAATTATCATAAGCATGACCATCCGTAAAAACATATGATAATCCGGCATCTTTCACTGCATCAAAGGTTGTTACCAGATAAATGATTTCACCGGGATGTCGTTTAAGAACCTTGTTAAACCTTTTTGTATTTCGTACAGCATTGGTGGCCTGACTCCAAAATAAAACGCAACATAGTTATGAAAGTATCCGCTGGGCTCAACAGGTATTTGCTTTTTATTTCGACTTTCAATTAATGTTTGATCACCGATATTAATATAATTTTCATCCCTTGCATGATGATTGGGACACGTTAAAAACCCTTTGGTTAGAACGTATTCAAGGTTATCTACATGTATTAAGCGAAATAAATATATGGTATCGGGTATACTCATTCCAAATATTTTAGTCTATTTTGGCAAAAGGACTATAGTTTTTTGTCCACTTTATACCGCTTTGGGACACCCTAAAATTTTTCGTTGATGATTCTGACCAACTCCGCCTGGCTTTTGTCCATTTTCAGCAACCTGGATTTCCTTTGCTTAGCGCTCGGTAAAGTATAGGTGATCTGATAAATCCTATGTGTTATCTCAGCTGCTTTCTTTAAGGAAAGTGTTGAATTTGCTTCATACAAAGCCCTCTCAAGCTCCTTGTAAATACTGTATGCTGTAAACACAATGCAAATATGGGCTTCGATTCTATTTTGCAATCTGTGGTAAACAGGTCGTATTCTCAAATCTGTTTTTGACATGCGGAAGGCTTTCTCGATTTGCCAAAGATGTTTATAATTGTCTAATACTTGTTGATTTGTCATTTTCGTGTTGGAGATATAACCCTTCAGACCGTCCCATTGATCGTCCTTTTCAAATTTGTCGTAGTCAATTTCAATACTTACTTCGCCACTCAGTTTTAAATATTTATTGTAGCCCCTGTTGTTAATACTGGATTTGGTCAACCTGCCTGCTTTTATTCGCTTTTCTAAGCGTCGCAGGCCTCTTTTGCGGTTATACTCATCCTTTTTTGCTCTGCTTGAAGCGTAATGAACAATGAGTCTTGATTTATCCTTTCGCTTGAAGCTTTGAATCGTTGCGTCTTCAAATTTCGATTCAAGAATTTGTAGTTTAAGTTGATCCGTTTCGTTTTTTAACCTGGCACCAAGAATGTACTCGTATCCCTTGTTCTCTAATGCCTCAATATTGCTTTTTGATAACAACCCAGCATCTGCCACAACCACTGGTTTTCCCAGGTTGAACTTCTTAGCCATCTTCTCAATGAATGGGATCAGGGTGTGTCCTTCAAATGTGTTTCCTTTAAAAATGTCGTACCCAATCGGGTATCCATTCAGTCCTACCAAAAGACCAATGAAAACTTGTGGGTTTTGATGCTTGCCGTCCTTGCTGAAGCCCGTTTTTCGCAAATCATCTTCATCACTGGCCTCAAAGTAAAGCGTTGTCATATCGTAAAAAACAATATTGACTTTTCCCCGAAGAACTTTCATCGTGTTCTTGAAGGCGATCTGCTCTATCTGTGGCTTTAACTTACTGCTCAATTTGTCCAGGAAGCGATATATAGCATCACTATCCAATAAAACCCGCTGATAACGATACAAGTAATCAACGGTTTTCAGTTTGCTCAAAGGATAGGCCAATCTTGCTATGACCAGGTGACGAAACATTTCTTCCTTGATGGCATCAAACCCAATACTATCATAAATCCTACCGAACACGAGTTCCGGGCCCAGGGTTTGGATGTCATCATTACTGATCGAGGCAACAAGATTTTCGATCAGCGTATCCTCTTTGCTATAAAAAAGTTCAGTCTGGGCAGTCAGTAACTCAATATCCTGACGAGCAATGTGTTCCAATGTTTCAATTTCGCGCAACGTAGTGGCGCAACCGATCGTTTTTACCACCTTATACTTGCCCTTGATCTTCTGAATCAATTGTACAGAAGTGCTTCCCGAAGGATTGGGTTTCTTGCGAATAAACATGAGCGACATTTTGGGACACCCAAGTTAAATATAAAATCCAATATTAACAAGGGTTTCAGAGGGTGTCCCAAAAAAATGCGGAAAACAGGAAATATATCGTATCGGTCTGTCCATTCCAAATATTTTAGTCTATTTGGCAAAAGGACTATAGTTTTTTGTCCACTGATTTTTTGTCCTCAAATTACTCAAATGTTATTTCTGTTTTGTGTTTGGTACTTCGGCAAGCTCAGTATAAATTGTTTGTTGTTTGTTGTTTGTTGTTTTGTGTTATGCTGCTCCGAACACCGAACACCGAACACGAAACACGAAACACTGAACATGAAAACACCCGAACACTGGAACACGAAACATTACCTCCTGCCTGCCGGCAGGCAAGGCGATGATCGATGATGAAACACGGCCAATGACTCTACTTATTCGTAGATGATACTATCCGGTTGTAACATTTTTGAGGAAGCGTTTAATACTTCAATACCTGTAATATTCCCTCTTCTTAGTAATGGATGATGATACCGGGTTTGTTTTCGTCACTTTCGATTATTTCGCTGTTGGAGAATTTGATATATACAATATCCGATTCTTTATCGTATTTTATCTTCATCTCTCAATCTTTTGTACATTTCTCAATAACTTTTATCTGATCGGGATTATTAAGTACCTCATCGACATTTTTTTTGCTTATCTGTCTTCTTTGCAGTTGCTCAAGGCTGTGTGATGAGTACTTATATTTCATTTTGATCATCGGATGATTTTTTTTGTCATCGAATTAATCTAATTGATCTAATTTGTTTGTTGTTTGTTGTTTTGTGTTTGTCCCTGATGGAATATTCACTTCGTGATTCCACAGGGTAAATGTTTGGTGTTTGGTGTTTGTTGTTTTGTGTCCCGATTCGTAGCTCATCGGGGTTTGGTGTTCAGTGTAAGTTGTTATGTGCTATTTTTAAAGCGTGCTGAAATAAAGCATCATCTATTCTGAATCCTTTCGCGAAGCCTGGTAAGTGGGGCAGTTGCGTCATTGATTAATTTAGCCTATGATTTTCATGCCTTGTTAAAGTTTAATCTCTGCATCCAGGTCGGAAGGTGTGTACTGAAAAGGATTTACGTCATGCTTTTTTAATATCTCAAGGAATTCGTCCCTGGATATTCGGCTATTTCGGCTGCTTTTGACTGAGAGATTTTACCCTGTTCATACCACTTACACAAGGCAGCCTCCAATAATTCTCTTGCAAATTTATCGGGCCTATTACGCAAAATGGAAAAAGCTTTATCCGGTATTTCTAAAGTTATTCGGTAACTCATTTTTTTTTCAGTCCTAAACTATTGTAGTATCAAAGATACAAAACTTTCGTATGCATTGATTTATTGCTCTGTACTTCACAAGTTTAACGATAATTACTTATCTTCATTTCATTACGATGGATGCGGCAATTAATTCCTGCCTGCCGGCAGGCACGGCGTTTAATTCGATAAATTTGATGATGATCATCGGATAATTTTAGTCATCGAATTAATCTAATTGATCTAATTTGTTTTTTGTTTGTTGTTTGTTGTTTGTCCCTGATGGAATATTCACTTCTGGAGATTCCAGCCCCGGTCTGATTTGGGAAGAGAATCAATCCCAGTGAAACAAGAAGAGGTTTCACGGGACAGGCAGGGTAAACACGGGTAAATGTTTGTTGTTTAGTCTTACATTGAACACTTAACTATGAACACGAAACACTGAACACAAAACAAGGAGCAATGAAATCATATTCTGTTCTTCCAATAGCCGGGCTTTCGATGCAAATGTGCTATTGCAATGATCAATATTTCATTATAATAATAAAAAGTTGCATCAAGTTCTATCTGCGCAGTTTTTAAAAACCTGACATTCATTAACGGGTCTTCTTATATTTTGAAAAAACTTCAGCTGCTGACACAGATTTTAATTGCCCCTTTTCATAAGCATCAATTCTGGCCTCAGATTCTTGTTTCCACAACTTATCAATCTCCGCATCAGGCTCATCGAGGTTCTTCAATAGCTCTTCAATAATTAAAGCTTTTTCTTGTGGACTCAACATCAACAACTCTTTAAGTATTTCATCTTTTTTGTTCATTGTCCTTGTTTTTAATCAAAGTTAATTGGCATAAGCTTTATTTCAAAGATAGTGAATTGTTTGTTGTTTTGTGTTATGCTGCACCGAGCACTAACACCGAACACCGAACACCGAACACCGAACACCGAACACCGAACACCGAACACAACACCGAACACCGAACACCGAACACCGAACAATCCGTAACTTAACTTTTCAATTTTTCGTTTAGTTCTGAACTTTGAGAAGTGCTTCCTTTGCGTATTGGAGCAAAAAGGGCTTGATCCATCACTTCCCTGAAAATTATGTTCATAGTTCAGCATACTCATGCACAATGTCATTTCTGAGTTCTTTGAGAAGCCTTGCCTCTTTCGTATTGTCAATGACATTTTCTTCCATAAACAGAAGCACATCTAGCCATGTTCCTGCTTCCCCTTGCTCTAAGAAGAAGATAGTTCGGAAGAGCTTGCTAAAAAGGATATCGCATACACGTGCAAAACGACTCGTTAAGCCTTCGTATGCATCCATTGCTCCGGACTGAGGTTGTCAATGGGATGCTGTTTACAAATCTCCAATGATCGCTTCAACCATTTTTTTAAGCGCATTTTGCAATGATTCTGTGTGTTCTTGCAGGATTTCGATGTGATCCCTGTGACTCATAAAATCAGGCTTTGTTTATAGGCATGCCGTGTAAAGGCAGTATCGGGTTTTGTGGTAATGATAATATCAATTTTGATTTCCAAGCCTTCAATGCCGCCCTGATCAGCAGTTTGTCTTTGTATTTTAAATATTTGCTGATGATCAACAGGTCAATGTCTGCGCCCGGGCCTAGTCCTTCGTTCTGGATCCGAACAAGCGCACCTGGGCTCCGATAAAATTAGCGATGGTGTTTTTAATGATATTTTTTTCTTCTTCTGTAAGGCGCATGGGTTAAAATTAATACTAGTTAAGGGATAAGTCAGATTCTTTTTTCTTCGGCATGAGCCTGTCATGAGCCCTTCGGCAGGCTCAGGATAAATTGTTTGGTGTTCGGTGTTTGGTGTTTGGTGTTCAGGGTTTGTGCCTTACACTGAGCACCAACATCACAGCTCCGCCCGCTCACTCCACAGGGGGCTAACATATACTTTTAATCAAATATTGAGTAGCAAATTTACTCATTTATGCGGGTTTGTCAAGTTAAGCGGTTGTTAATTTTTTTTGTCAACTAATTTTTTTGTCATCTAATTAATCTAATTGATCTACTTTTTTGCTGGCTGGTTTTTGTCCGTATTGCTTTGGTTCTTGTCAATTGTCAGGCTCATGGATTATTATAAATTTTAATTCGTTTAATTCGATAAATTAGATGATGATCATTGGATGATTTTTTTGTCATTTATTTTTTTATTATCGAATTAATCTAATTGATCTAATTTTTTGCTGCCAGGTTCTTTGGTCTTTTTGTTATTGCTGCGGATCCTGTCAATGGTAAGGCTCATGGATTATCAGCAAATTTTAATTCGTTTAATTCGATAGATTAGATGATGGATCATCGGATGATTTTTTTGTCATCTAATTTTTATCATCGAATTAATCGAATTGATCTAATTTGGTTATTGTTTGTTGTTTGTCCCTGATGGAATATTCACTTCGTGATTCCACCCCGGTTGATTGTGAAGAGAATCAATCCCAGTGAAACGAGAAGAGGGTTTCAGCGGGACAGGCGGGGTAAACAGGGTAAATGTTTTGCCGAAGTACCAAACAATTAATTTATCCAGTTGCGAGCCAACAGGAATTCACGGCATGTATTGATATTTTCTTCGAGTCTTTCCGTTAGCATTATAACATCCGGGACAAGCTCCTGTATAGCTTCAGGGATGTATTCATAATTCCACTGCCTGGCTTAAGGCTATATCTTTGAAAGTGTTTTCCTGCTTAAAAGTGAAGTTTACGATATCTATTTTTTGCCATCCGAAATTCTTGTAAAACTCAACTTTAAATTTTCTGGTATTTTGTTGTGGTATCTTTTCTTTTGTCAGCCACAATATGTCGATATCTCCCCTTTGGCTTGATCATCTGCCCTGGAACCAAAAATGTAAACTTCAGATTCGGGTGCCAGGTTTTTAAGACCGTTTTTAATGAATTGAATTTTTTGAGAGCTCAATCGCATGATTTCGCCTTTTGCTAATACTTAGGTAAAATTACAGTTTTTGTTGTTTTGTGTTATGCTGCACCGAACACTGAACACCGAACACCGAACACCGAACACCGAACACCGAACACCGAACAATTTATACTCGAGCCATTCGACAGGCCTGTCCTGAGCTTGCCGGAAGGCTGGGCAAGCCTGAAGGGCTCATGCCGAAGTACCAAACACCTACTACGCCTCCCGGAGTTACGCTTGTGGGCGTAATCAAATATTGTTCTGAATAAACTTTTTGAAGAAAGGATCTGAAAATTCGTATACTGCATTGTTTCGTTCAATGATTCCTTCTTCAATGAAACTATCGAGGGCCTTTTGTGTGCTTGATGCTGCACCCAGATTATATTTTCTGGCAATCTCATCCGAGAAAAGACCACGCTTTACTTGTGAGAGGGTATGCAGTACTTTTTTCCGGTAAGCGGTTTGCTTATTGATCAACTCCCAGTAATAATCCGCTTTGAGTACAAGAATGTTATCAACTGCTTCGGATACATGCTGAGCTTGTATTTCCTGTTTGTTGATTAAGAACAGCCGACTGCCATATCTCGTGTGCGATGAATTGTATAAAATAGGGTATATTCTCAGCTGTTTCAAGGATTTGTACAGCAACCTCATCCCTGATTTTAATTCCTGAGGCGGTAAATCTGGATTTCAACCAGGTCTGTGATCTGCTTCTGGTCGATCTTCCCGATCACCATCATGGATGCCGAATGATAAAAAGCCCTGTTTTTATTGTTAAACATATCCTTCAACAGATGAGTTTTGCTTCCCAAAAAAAGATAGGAAACATTGTTATGATGTTGAATGCAGCTTCTGAGCAACTTTTTCAAAATTATCACCATTCAGCTTCACTACCTCTTGAAATTCATCAAAAGCCACAATCCATTTTTTCTTCTCGGTGGAAAGTTTTTTTGGCAAGTCGATTACGTCATTCAGGGTTTGTTCTTTGTTTTGTCCTTCAACCCAGGAAAACGAAAATGATGGCACGCCCGCACTGTCAAAACTAACCGAAGGAACAATACCTGAAATAAGCCCCGCAAGCTTGCTGACTGTCTTTTCCAATGATGCAGGCTCATTTTTTGCTATTGCAGAGGAGTAGTTTTTAATAAAGGTTTCTCTTGAATAAATACTCATGAAATCAACATAAACCGTAATAAAGCCTTCTTTCTGCAGTTCATCCAGTGCTTTTTTAACCAGAGAGGACTTACCATATCTCCGGGGAGCATATAATGTAATATCGTTTCCTCCTGAAAGGGTTTGCTTAATCCTTAGCAACTCTTTCTCACGATTGTAGAAGTACTCTCCTCCTACTACGCTACCGAATTTGAATGGGTTTTGTTGCAATGGTTTCTTTTGTTTGTTGTTTGTCCCTGATGGAATATTCACTTCGTGATTCCACCCGGTTGATTGTGAAGAGATCAATCCAGTGAGATGAGGTTTCATGGGACAGGCGGGGTAAACAGGGTAAATGTTTGTTGTTTGTTGTTTGGTTTACCCCGTGAAATGCGAGGCACGAGCATATTTCAACGGGGTGTTTGTTGTTTACCCCCTGTTGAAATTATTTTAAAAAGATTTCACAGGGTAAACCGTGAAATGCGATCCCAGTGAAATAAAATATTAAAATTTCACGGGATAAAGGTACGAGCATATTTCAACGGGGTATTCTGTGTTTTGTGTTCTGTGTTCTCGGTTTGGAGTTGACAATGCCTGAATAAGGTAGACCGTTATTCTTGAATGATTTCCCAGTGGCCGCCTTTGGCGGGGCCGATGCGTTTAATCCTACCATCTTCTTTCAGTCTTTCAATATCGCGAAAAACTGTCATCCGGGCTACATTCAGAATTTTACTAAGCTGGTTGTAAGAAATCTTCGGATTCAATTTCATCTCGTTCATGATCAGCGTCAATCTGCTTTCGGTAACATTTTTGGTAACATCTTCAGTAACATTTTCAGTAACATGCTGACTTGAATACATTGTTACCCAAAAAGAATCGGAGAATTCGAAACTAACCTCATTGCCATTTTCAATACACGCATTGGTAACCCGCTTAATTCCTGTTCCTGCTTTTTCCATAAAATCCGTTCTTGCAAGTAAATCAACCAATAAACGATTTCTGGCTTCGCTCTTTTTGCCAAACTCACTTTTCGGAAAAAGTAATTCACCTTTGTTCGTCAAACCTAACTTTTCCTGATTTAATAGCAAGCGACAATATTTCATTCCTTTTCATTTTTTGGAAATTAGCTCCCATACGCATATAAAAACCTGTTGAACAGGAATAAGGCTTGTTTTTACCTTCAGGAATTTCAATTGCCAATAAAGAATCCATTTCTGTAAGATCAATTAAAATTGAAGGATCACAATTATGAGCAATGTCCTGAATTTGAGATTTAAGCTTGTTAATACTTTTTGTGGAGTTGGTTGGCATTCTGAATTTTTGATATTCAGTTGATTTTATAAATGTTTAGAGTTTGGGTTTAGGGGGTGCTATTTGACAGTTCATCAGATATAGTTGGCTTAGCTTATGATTACTTTTTGCAAATACTTACCATAACTGCTCTTACCCAGTTCATTGATTAACTGTTCTCCTTTCTCCCCTCTCCTTTTTTTTCATCCACAAATGAACACAAGTGTTTGTAGTTTCGGCAGTCGTAAACACTGAGCACCATCATCACAGCTCCGCCCTCTCACTCCCACAGGGGGCTAACATAAACTTTTAATCAATATTGAGTAATACCGATTGTTATTTGTGCTTCTTTATCCATACCCTTTCAATCAATATTGAGTAACAAATTTACTCATTTATGTGGGTTTGTCAAGTTAAGCGGGTGTTAAATTTTTTTTTCATCGGATTTTTTTTCAACTAATTTTTTTTGTCATCTAATTAATCTAATTGATCTAATTTGGTTGTTGTTTGGTGTTGGGTCTCCCTCCTGAAATTCGTGGAAAAAGCATATTTCAAGGGGGTGTTTGTTGTTTTTAGTTTCACAGTGTTTTAGTTGCACAACTTGTCCCGTATTGTCGGGAGAGTTACACGGTGTTTTTCACAGAGTTTCACAGTGTTTGGTTTTACTCTGTGCTGTACTCTCCCGCCAGGGCGGGACAAGTTGTGGTACACTGTGTAACTTTTGGACCCACAACCTTGCTATTTATGCTTTCATTCATCAATTACCTCCCAATGCCCTCCTTTTGCGGGGCCAATGCGTTTGATTATTCCCTTCTTTTTCAAAATGCTAATATTTTTTTCTACGCCACGTCTTGATAGTCCTGTTTGATTGGCCAACACTTTTTGTGTAATATTTGGATTGTTCTTAATTAAAGCAACTATTTTCTCCACACTTTTCTCCACACTTTTCTCCACACTTTTCTCCACACCATTAGAATCTCCATTGAGAAATGTCATTTGAAATCCTCCAGCGTATTCTTCAATAATCGGATCTGGCATACCTGCATTATTCATTTCTTCTGTTATTAACTGAATTCCCCTTCCCCATGCTTCAATATAACCAATTCTGAAAAAAATTCCAGCAATAAGTGGATTTCTTCTTTTTGAGGGATGTTTTTGTTTTAACATTTCAACACTCAAAGGAGCAATCAGTATTCCACTATTCCAAAAGACGATTCTGTCGTTGTACAGCCTGATAGTAATATCTGTTTGTTCGGTATAGTCTCTGTGCACAATGGAATTCAATACAGCTTCTCTAACTGCCTTTTCCGGATATTCAAGTCGCTCCTTGCGCTCAATGCCTTCGTAAGTAATCGGTGAATGCAAGTATTTAGTCCTTAGGATATCGATAATTTTATCGGGCATTTCCAAGATACTACCATCTATAACATCCTGGCTAATCAGATCGGTATCAGATTTCCCAAACCTACCTATTTTGACAGTTGCAGTCCTGATATATTTGTTAGGTCGTTTACCAAAAAGCAAAATAGCTGCCCGTGTTAGTTGTCCATTATTTTTGATTAAATCCAGGTTTTCGAGTGAACCCTTAAAATCATCGTTTAGTGCATCCTGATACAACCTTTGTTCATTGACGGCTTTTATTAAGAAGCGACGTATCAGTTTTTCATCAAGTTCCCCCAATTTTGCTGATGGAATTGTAATTTCATCCCATGTGATGTTATCCTTCCTCAGAATAAAATCACGTAATTCATGCCCGTGGAGTTCCTGGACCGTACTTCCACTCCTCATATAATATTTTCCATGATAAGAAATTGGAACCGAACTTGGTTCAACAACTAATTTAAGAATATGTTTTCCTTCCTTTTCAATCAGATCAAGTTCAACCGTTATACCTAAAAATTGAACAACTTTGTTGGGGATATCTTCTAGTAGCTTTTTATAATTATCGACACCTACAATACAACCATCATTACTGATTCCTATATACAGCGCACCTCCATTGGTATTGGCAAAAGCTGCAATTACCTTCAGATAATCATCCTTCCAGATTTCCTTTAATTCACTATTTGCGTTTTCTGTAAGCAATGGTTATGGTTGGTGTTATGTGTTTGGTATTTGGTATTCTATTTTATAACAATCTGGCCTATGGAGCCGGCGCCCTCTACGAGTTTCAAAATGTATATTGTGTAACTTTATTTTTAATTCACTACCTGTCCATTATTTTTTGCAAATACTTACCATAACTGCTCTTACCCAGTTCATTGATTAACTGTTCTCCTTTCTCCCCTCTCCTTTTTTTTCATCCACAAATGAACACAAGTGTTTGTAGTTTCGGCAGTCGTAAACACTGAGCACCAACATCACAGCTCCGCCCTCTCACTCCCACAGGGGGCTAACAATGCTTGCTGAAAGATGATGTATCAGCAGGTTGGATAAAGATTGAGTAATACCGATTGTTATTTGTGCTTCTTTATCCATACCCTTTCAATCAATATTGAGTAACAAATTTACTCATTTATGGGGGTTTGTCAAGTTAAGCGGGTGTTAAATTTTTTTTTCATCGGATTTTTTTTGTCATCTAATTTTTTTTTTCATCTAATTAATCTAATTTTTTTATCCACGCCTGTTTCGCAATAAGCGGGGAATTGCACAAATGTCACGAATTGAAGGTTTGTATGGTTGTATGGTTGTATGATTGGTTGGTTGTATGGTTGTATGGTCCCGACTTTTAGTCGAGGATCCTCGTCTCGCCTGAGGTGAGACGGGATTGTATGATTGTATGATTGTATGATTCTACCACATCCATCCATCCAATCATCCATCCAATTTTTTTGTCATCTAATTAATCTAATTGATCTAATTTTTTTGGTGTTTTGTGTTCCGAATCGCTGCGCTCCCGGGATTTCCCCGAATGATCGGGGCAGTCTGCTGGCGGTCAATTTGGGGTTCTATATTTCATTTTTTATCTTCCGCAGTTCCCTGATGAAAAAGTCGGCAATTTGGTTTTTTGTTACAATTTCAGCGGGGGACAAATGCATAGCGATACTTTCTTCCTCTATATCGTTGGCATAAACAAGTGTTTCGGTGTAGGTAATGGGTGACAATTCCGGCATCAGGGATTTTGTTTTGCCAATTATATCCTTTAAAAACACATGGTTCTTTACAATGATATAAAGGTCGTAATAATCTCTGATGGTATTGCGCTGTGCTATGGTAGCCATCTTCAGGCTGGCAATGGTTTCAATATCACATATCCTCATTTTTTGATAAGCAAATGCATGCTTCTGTACATCGAAATTAATCCCAACGGCACCTGCACTAAAAAACGTCAGTTTTACTTCTTCAACAACAAAATCAATCTGCCACCCATTGTCCTGCCTGATAATCCTGAAACCGGGGAACAGCTTTGCAATATTTCGCTTAATGGTATTTGCATTGATTTGCTCCTCATCCATCACAAAATCCAAGTCTTCCGAGAGCCGGTGTCCGACTTGCAAAGACAGGGCTGTTCCCCCTACGAGGGTATATTTTGAAATGAAAGACTGCTGAGCAAGCACATTAAATACCCGCGCAGTTTTTTGGGGCATAAACGCAAGGTTTATCTGATGTTTCATGCCTGATTGATTACTTTGTTGTAAAAGTTAATCCGCCTCTTGTATTTCTCTTTTTCTTTCCAGTTTTTCAGCACCTCTTCAATCTTACTTCCCGGAACCAAATCATTTAAGAAAATCAAATCAGCTATCTCGCCAAAAGCCAACACCCGTTGAATAACAATTTCTTCAGGAAGGTCGGCATTCTTCCGGTATGACCAGAAGAGGTATTTTGAAAATTTTGATATTAGCATGTGCTTGGTGTTTGGTGTTTGGTGTTCAGTGTAAGTTGTTATGTGCTATTTTTAAAGCGTGCTGAAATAAAGCATCATCTATTCTGAATCCTTTTTCACGAAGCCTGGTAAGTGGGGCAGTTGCGTCATTGATTAATTTAGCCTGTTGCATTTTTAAAATTATTCATTCTGTTTAAGCCATCGTGATGCTTCATCGTGATGTTTCTGTATTTCATTAATTACACCATCCGGAATGATAAGCTGATCACAAAACATTGGCAACGAATCAATTAATTCGATTTTAGCCAGGAAGATTGCCGGAGAAGACATTCAGTATGATTTTCATGCCTTGTTAAAGTTTAATCTCTGCATCCAGGTCGGAAGGTGTGTACTGAAAAGGATTTACGTCATGCTTTTTTAATATCTCAAGGAATTCGTACCTGGAGATTTCAGCAATTTCGCTAGCTTTAGATTGGGATATTTTACCCTGCTCATACCATTTACATAAAGCTGCTTCCAATAACTCTCTTGCAAATTTATTCGGATTATCACGCAAGACGGAAAAAGCTCTATCCGGTATTTCTAATGTTATTCGGTAACTCATTGTTTTCAGTTGTTTTTAATTCAATACAAAGTTAATGTGTAAAATGTGTGTTTGCAAGTGTTTGGTATTCATCAGTTTTTACCTATCTACATTTCATTACGACGGGTGCGGCGTTAAATCAGTGAGACTGATTTTTTAGGAGCGATAGCGAACTGAAAAAGCAAAGTCGAACTGATCCCGAGCTTGTCGAGGGATCTCGTGGGTAATATTCCCCGCCCCTTGGGGCGAATCAAATGAATGTTTCATAATGATACCCCGCAGGCTTGCCTCGGGGTAGTTCATTCCGTCAAAACTTCGCGTCTTTGCGGCTTTGCGTGAAATATTTCCTTTCTTCCATTCATTATGACGGCCACGGCGTTTAATTCGTTTACCCTGTGTAATAAATCCTGAACTATTCAACTTGATCTATGATATCGACAATTACACAGGGTTTAATTCGATAAATTAGATGATGGATCATCGGATGATTTTTTTGTCATCGAATTAATCTAATTGATCTAATTTTTTGTCCACGCCTGTCCCGCAATAAGCGGGGAATTACACACCGTGCCTACCGGCAGGCAGGGATTTACACGAATTATTTCACGCAGAGTCGCAAAGTTATCATTGGTTTTGAATGTGTCTTCGGCTTCTGTGTTTGTTGTTTGTTACTTCGGCAAAGTTTATCATGAGCCCTTCGGCAGGCTCAGGACAGGCCCTTCGGCAGGCTCAGGACAGGCCCTTCGGCAGGCTCAGGACAGGCCCTTCGGCAGGCTCAGGACAGGCCCTTCGGCAGACTCAGTATAAATTGTTGGGTTTTGGATTAGGCTGAATACCCAATAATTACATTCAAATGAACGGATTTATTATCTCCAGTTTTTCTTCGATGAGGTGTTTGTGATGCATATCTTCCGAGTATATGATTTTACAATCACACTCAATTGCAGCAGCAAGCATCATACTGTCCCAGTAACTATAGTTGTAAGTGTTTAAAATTTCCAAACCTTTTGTAATTGTTGTAATGTCCAGATTTTTTATGATAAATGTTTCTTCAAAAAACTTATGTATTTTGAGTAATTCTCCTGCTTTGAAATCAAACTTTCGATACAGAACATACAATGTTTCATTAATAGACTGTATGCTAATCTTTACACAATCCGATAATATCTTTTTCGAAATTGACTTTTTTGTATTGTCCTGGCTGCTAAAGGCATAAACAAGAACATTGCTGTCAATAGTAATTTCAGGATTCATAAATTTCGTCCCTGTTAAATGAAAATCCTTTGAAATCAAGGTTATACTTGTCGAAAAAGGAGTTTATTTCTTTTATTCTTGACTTCTCCTTATGAATATTGGTTGATTTTTTACGACTATACTTCTCAACCAGGTATTGATAATAAGAAAATAACTCATCCTGAGCTTTTTTCGGTAATATGGATAAATCAAACATTTTCAGTTATTTTTAATTCATTACAAAGTTAATGTGTAAAATGTGTGTTTGCAAGTGTTTGGTATTCATCTTAAGTTAAAGACACTAAACATTAATCAGTTTTTTTTGTCATCAGATGATTTTTATCATCGAATTGATCGAATTAATCTAATTGATCTAATTTGTTTGTCACTTCGGCAGAGTTTATCATGAGCCTGTCGAATGACTCAGTGTAAATGTTTTGTGTTGGGGCTATACTGTATGTTTGTATAATTAGGCGCTTAGGCTACAAAACTACCCAACATGTTGTTCGTTTTTTACACCGCAAAAACACCCTGGTTATTGAAATCTACTTCCAAAAGCTTATGTCTTATTTCCACGATAAGCGGTATTGGTGAATTTCCCGCGTAGCGGTTTTAATTTTCAAATTTTCTCATTTTCAAATTTTCAAATTAATTTAGGCGCTTAGGCTACAAAACTACCCAACATGTTGTTCGTTTTCTACACCGCAAAAACACCCTGGTTATTGAAATCTATTTCCAAAAGCTTATGTCTTATTTCCACGATAAGCGGTATTGGTGAATTTCCCGCGTAGCGGTTTTAATTTTCAAATTTTCAAATTTTCTCATTTTCAAATTAATTTAGTCCCTTCATCCATTCATCCATCCATCCATCCATTCATCCAATCATCCATCCATCCATCCATTCATCCAATCATCCATCCATCCATCCATTCATCCAATCATTCATCCATTCATTCATCCATCCAATCATTCATCCATTCATTCATCCATCCAATCATTCATTCCCTATCTTCATTTCATTAGGATTGGTGTGGCGTTTAATTCGTTGAATTAGATGATGATCATCGGATTTTTTTGTCATCTAATTAATCTAATTGATCTAATTGGTTTGTTGTTTTGTGTTGTTGTCCCGATTCGGCCTCATCGGGATTCCTGCCTGTCGGCAGACAGGAATTCAACCAACGACTTTCAGTTCACCTCCTGGCGTCGTCTTCTGAAAGACGGGTTTCATTGAATTTGGTGTTGTGCCTGAACACTGAACAGGTTTAAGAATAAAAGACAGCCTCAAGCTTTGCCATATCTTCCTTCAATTATTCCCGTAACTGATAAATCCTCATCCAGATCAGGCCAATGCAGTCCTGTACCATCACAAATTAATTCAATATTTGCCAGCTTATCAACAGGAGCATTTCGTAATTCTTTATTTAAAGTAACCGGAAACCTGATTTCTTTATTATCAGATAACATGATACATATTTTACCCTTTTCATACCAGGCTTCCACTGCCTTAAACATTAGTTCAGCTACCATGTACTTCATTCCACTTATCTTTTATAAGTTCTGTATACTCGTAAACGAGTTCTTCAGCCTTTTTAATATCCCCAACTTTCATTCCCTGGGAAAATTCCAGTTCTATCGGTTCGATCCAGAATTTTGCAAAACCACCAGCCTTTCTCACATGCACATGCATGGGTTCTTGTCCTTCATTTGAGTAAAAGAAAAAAACAAATCCAAATTTCCGAAAAATCTCAGGCATAGTTTTTAAGTAATTTATTAAAACATCTGCTTTTAACAAAGTTAATAAGTTATTTGTGTTTTTGCAAGTCGGTATGGTCTGTACTTCGGCTGATTGAATTCAATGTGCCAAGGGGTATCTCTTTTTTGTTTGCGGGAACAATCACAGTTTTGCTGTTGTTCACATATTTTTGATGGCTTCCTCTTTGGCTTTTAAAGTAGAATTCATGTTGCTTCTTCAATCGTATTCCCGAAACTTGAAATATCCACGTTTAAGCTTTGCGAAACGTAGTGTTTTCCATCTTTATAAACTATGTATTTTATGGTTTTCATTTCTAAGGCTTTATTCAAAGATAATAAAAATGATCAGCCCGGGATTGTGTGATTGTTAGGCACTTTTTCATTCATTCATCCATCCATTCATTCATCCATCCATCCATTCATCCATCCATCCATCCATCCAATCATTCATTCCCTATCTTCATTTCATTACGATGTGTGCGGCGTTTAATTCGTTGAATTAGATGATGATCATCGGATTTTTTTGTCATCGAATTAATCTAATTGATCTAATTGGTTTGTTGTTTTGTGTTGTTGTCCCGATTCGGCCTCATCGGGATTCCTGCCTGTCGGCAGACAGGAATTCAATAAGTCACCCGTGGAATGATGTATTCCAGGGCCACTTCCATGCTTTCTGCGATGCTTTGTTTTCCGGTCAGGAGTTCGATTTGTGCTTTTTCGGGTTTTTCGAAGGGGGCGTCAATGCCCGTAAAATTCTTAATTTTCCCTTCCCGGGCTTTTTTGTACAGGCCTTTTACATCACGCTGCTCGCAGACTTCCAGGGGGCGTTTACGAATACCTCGATGAAGTCTTCCCTGCCGATGATGTCCATGGCCAGGTGTCGGATCTCCTTCGTAGGACTGATGAAGCTGTTGATGCAGATCACCCCGCAGTCGACGAAGAGTTTGGAGACTTCGGCGATGCGCCGGATGTTCTCGATGCGGTCCTCCTCGGTAAAGCCCAGGTTGTTGTTGATGCCGGTGCGGATGTTGTCGCCGTCGAGCACCTGGGTGAGGTGACCTCTTTTGTTCAGTTCAATTTCGATGTGGCGGGCAATGGTGGTTTTGCCGCTGCCGCTCAGCCCCGTCATCCAGATCACACAGGAGCGCTGCCTGAGGAACTTCTCCTTGTCGGCGCGGGTGAGGATCTGGTGGAATACGGGGTGGATGTTTGTTGGCTTACTCATATGTTTGTGAATCGTGAGGTAAACTTTATTTGATGTTTCGGATTCCGGATTCCGAATTCCGGATTGGCCCTTGCTTAAATTACTAAATTTAACTTACTCCTTAGTCACCCTGAGCGAAGTCGAAGGGTCGGATTGGCTCATCGCAAATTGTAACTTAGTTTAATTTTTAAATTTTTTTCCTTTTATTTCGCTGCTTTTTAGATACTTAATAAACCCTCCCAGAGAATTGCTTAATTGTTTTGTTTTCGTAAGGAGTTCGTTGAGTTGATCCTGATTAATATATTTAAAATCGAAAGCTCTGTAGCTTTGGGAACGGGTTTCACCGCAAGAGCCTTTCGATATGCTTAAGAATTGAATGAACTCTTTGTTGCCATCCCTTTCAAAACCTTCCGCAATATTATCCATTATCGATCCCGATGAACTTAAAATTTGACTTCTGAATCTAAAATCTTTATTAAAGGGGCTTGATGAGGAATATTTATAAATTGTTTTGCTTAAATCCCTGGCTAACTGCCAGACCTCCAAATCTTCAAAATTATTTATTTTCATGTTTTCTAGGTGCTATGCTTGCTAAGTTGCTATGTATAAAAATCCGAAATCCGAAACCCGACCCTTCGACTTCGCTCAGGGTGACACTAAGGTATTAGATAAAATCAGTAACTTAAGCAAAGGCCAATCCGAAATCCGAAATCCAGAATCCGAAATCATCACAGATGCAGCCCAAACTGCCAAACCAGAATCAAAACCGTCCCCACCAAATAAATCAGGGTGAGCGGTGTTCCGATGCGCAGGAAGTCTTTGAAGTTGTAGCCTCCCGGGCCGTAGACCATGAGGTTGGTCTGGTAGCCGATGGGGGTGAGGAAGCTGGCGGCGCCGGCGAAGGCGACCAGCAGGGCAAAGGGGCGCGGGTCGGCTCCTATTTCCAGGGCCAGGGTGAGGGCCACCGGCAGGATGAGGGCCACGGCGGCTTTGTTGGTGACCAGGGCGCCCAGCAGGGTGGTGATGAGGTATACCCCTGCCATGATGCCGATGATGCCGAAAGGTTTCAGCACACCAAAGGTAAAATGGGCCAGGTCGGCCGCCACGCCGGTCTTGATCATGGCCGTGCCCAGGGCCAGGGCCAGAGCGATCACGATGATGAGGTTGAAGTCGATGCTGCGGGCAATATTTTTGGGTGAATTGATCTTCAATATCATGATGAGCGACAGCAATATGGTGAGGGAGATGAAGAGGCTGGTGAGCTTGAAGGCAGCCACCAGGATGGCCAGAATGGTGCCCCCGATCAAAAAGTAATTGTTGAACACATTGGGTTTGTTGAATTCCTTCACCTTGCTGATCAGGTAAAATTCGTTGGTTTCTTTGTAATGGTTTTTGAAATCATCCCCGGCTAACAGCAATAAAACATCCCCGGCCATGAGCTTCACATCCCCGATCTTGCCGCTGATCTTTTCCCCGTTGCGGTGGATGGCAATGATGGCCGCATCAAAACGGGCCCGGAAGTTGGATTCCCGCACGACCTTGCCGACGAGGGTGGAGTTGTAAGATACCACCACTTCCAAAAGTTCGGTATGATCTTTTTTAGCATACATGCCCATTTGTGAAAGCTGCAGTCCGTTTTTTTCTCTTACCAGTTCGGCAATGGTTTCGGTTTCCCCGGCGAAATACATCACATCATTTTCAAAGATCTTCGTGTAGGGCGAAACTGCCGGCAGGGTCAGCTCGTTCCTGCGGATCTCCACCAGGAAGAGGCCGGGCAGGTTCCGCAATCCGGCTTCTTCGATGCTTTTACCCGAAAGTTTGGATGAGGACTTCACCCTCACTTCCACCATGTATTCGCGTTGTTTTTTGGAGAAGTCTTCCAGCACGTCTTCTTTGTCGGGCAGGAGTTTGTTGCTGAAAAGGATCAGGTAGAGGATGCCGATCACAGCCATGGGCAGTCCCACCCAGGTAAAATCAAAAATGTTCAGCGACTTGAATTCCGGGAAGATATCCTGCTCGGCTACCAGTCCGTTTACCACCAAGTTGGTGGAGGTGCCGATGAGGGTGAGGCATCCGCCCAGTATGGCTGCAAAGGACAGGGGTATCAGTAGTTTCGATGGTGAAATATTGTTCTTTTTTCCCCAGGCATGCACATTGGGCATGAGGATGGCCACCAGGGGGGTGTTGTTGAGGAAAGCAGAGAAGCCGGCTACCAGGGTGGTCATCCTGAAGAGATAGGACCTGAAGGAGAGCCTGTCTTTGAAATATTTCCCGAAAACCGCATCCAGCATGGCCGATCGCCGGATGGTATCACCAATAATTAACAGGATCACGATCACGGCGATCTGTTCGTTGGAGAAACCGCTCAGGATCTCCCCCGGTGTCAGCACCCCGAAGATCCCCAGCACGATCACGCCGATGGTAAACGTAAATCCCGGCCCCACCCAGTTGAAATAGAGGGAGAGGATGATGAAGAGGATGACGAGGATGACGATGGCTTGGTCTAGGGTCACGGTGCTATTGAATGATTGTATGGTTTTATGATTGTATGGTCCCGACTTGTAGTCGAGGATCCTCGTCTCGCCTGAGGTGAGACGGGATTGTATGGTTGGTTGATTGTATGATTGTATGATTGTATGATTGTATGGTATTAATCATAAATTGGTTCATCTTCTCGGGCAATGTAGTCATCATGCCACTGATCATTTGATTTAAGTTTGTTTAACAAAGATCTGTTATATGCTATAAGCTTGTTTTCCAGTGAGTAATGGATATTGTCGTATGTTTCAAACCACTTTCATCAATCTTCTTTACTTTGACTAATGCAAAGATCTGACTATAATTTTCTGCCAGAGACCCTAAGGCATAATTGTTGAAATTAATATGATCTTTTAAAGATCTTCGGGCATACCCTTCAGCAATATTAGAATGAACGGAAAAAGCCGACCCATCTATTTGACTATTGACTTTAAAAGAAATATTATTTAATGTATCAATTTTTTGACAAACAACGGTGTAGAAATCAATAGCCTCTTTCCAAACGATAAGCTTTCTGAAACCTCTGTTTATGTTTCGGTTCCTGTTTAGAAGTTCTTCGTTCATGGTTAGGGTTGTTTAATTTATGGTTGTATGGTTGGTTGTATGATTGTATGATTGTTTTGGTTGATTACACATCCATCCATCCATCCATCCATCCATCCAATCATCCATCCATCCATCCATCCATCCATCCATTCATCCAATCATTCATTCATCCAATCATCCAATCATCCAATCATCCATCCATCCATTCATCCAATCATCCATCATCCATCCATCCATCATCCATCCATCCATCCATTCATCCATCCATCCATCCCATCCATCATCCATCCATCCATCCATCCATCCATTCATCCAATCATCCAATCATCCATCCATCCATCCATCCATCCATTCATCCAATCATCCAATCATCCATCCATCCATCCATCCATTCATCCATCCATCCATCCATTCAATCCATCCATCCATCTCAATCATCCATCCAATCATTCAAACGGAAAAACCCTCCACTCCGCCAGTTTCTCCAGGATGCCTTCTACGTTTTTGCCGTTTTCTTCCGCTTTGATGTTGATATCCGCGGAGGCCGGTTCTTCGTAAGTGGAGTCGTAGCCGGGCATATGTTTGAGTTTGCCTTCTTCTGCGAGTTGGTAGAGACCGTATTTGTCGTTCTTTTTGGCGAATTCGATACCGGATTTGAGGTGGATGAGTTTGAAGTTGTCTTTTCCGATGATCTCTGCCACCTGGCTTCGCACGGCTTCGTCAGGTGAAACGAAAGAGCAGATGGTGATGATGCCCTGTTCGTTCAGCATTTTGCATATATGAGCCACCCTTCTGAGGTGTTCGGCGCGGTCGGCGGGGGAGTGGTTCAGCTCTTTGCTAAGGCCGGAGCGCACGGATTTGCCGTCCAGCAGTACGGTCACGGCGCCCAGGTCGAAGAGTTTTTTCTCCAGTGAATAAGCCAGTTCGTTCTTGCCACTGCCATGCAGGCCGGTGATCCAGAGGGTGCTGCCTTTTTGATTGTATCTTTTTTGTCTTTCTTTCTGACTGATCAGGGATTCCCCTTTTACTATTTTTTGTGAGTCGTGAGTCGTGAGTCGTGAATAGGATTCGCTCGATATTTTATCCAGGATCATGCCTACCGCCACGGTGTTGTGTGTGATGGGATCGATCAATACAAAGGAACCTGTATTATGGTTTTTTTTATAGGGATCGAAGAAAAGGGGTTTCACCGTGGTCATTTCCACCCGCCCGATCTCGTTGAGTTCAAAGTGACCGGCCTCTGATTTCTCCAGGGTATTCACATCGATCTTATGTCTTATTTTATCGATACGGGCTTTGGTGTTATTGGAAGTTTGTTTGATATAGAACTGGGTGTAGGGATCCATGGGTTTTTCATCCATCCACACCAGCATGGCTTCGAAGTGGCGCTCGATGCGGGGCAGGTTGTTGGGGGGCACCAGCATCTCACCGCGTGAGACATCCACCTCCCGGTCGAGGCTCACCGTAACCGACTGGGGTGGGAAAGCATATTCCTGTTCCCCATCGAAGGTATCAATACTTTTCACGATTGCCTTTTGCCTGGAAGGCAGCACCATCACCTCATCGCCTTTGCTGATGATACCGGAGGAAACCCTGCCGGCGAAGCCGCGGTATTTCAGATCGGGACGGATCACGTACTGCACCGGGAAACGCATATCCTCAAAGTTGCGGTCGGAGGTTACATGCACCGTTTCCAGGAACTCCAGCATACTCTTGCCGTGGTACCAGGGCATTTTATCCGATATGTCTACCACGTTATCCCCTCTGAGGGCGGAGAGCGGGATAAAGTTGATGTCGGGGATGCCGAGGGAGGTAACGAAGGATTTATAATCCTCCACGATCTTGTCGAAGACCTCCTGGCTGTATTCCACCAGGTCCATTTTATTTACGGCGACCACCACATGCTGTATTCCCAGCAGGCTCACCAGAAAAGTATGCCTTTTGGTCTGGGTGATCACTCCTGTTCTGGCATCTACCAGCAGAATGGCCAGGTTGGCGGTGGAGCCGCCGGTGATCATGTTGCGGGTGTACTGCTCATGGCCGGGCGTATCGGCGATGATAAACTTTCTTTTGTTGGTTGAGAAATAGCGGTAAGCCACATCGATGGTGATGCCCTGTTCACGTTCGGCCTTCAGTCCGTCGAGCAGGAGGGCATAATCGATCTCTCCACCGGCATGGCCTTCGCGTTTGCTGTCGCGTTCCAGCGCTGTGAGCTGATCCTCGTAGAGTTTCTTGCTGTCGAAAAGCAAGCGCCCGATCAAGGTGCTTTTTCCATCATCTACACTGCCTGCAGTTAGTAAACGCAGCAGGTCTTTTTTCTCGTCCTGATCGAGGAATTCTTTTATGCTTAATGCTTTTTCCATAATGCTGTTGCTTACCGCAAATTATCGTAAAATTGTCCGCTAATTTTCGCGAATTAGGCTAATTTCCGCTAATTAAATTCGTGTTAATTGGCTTAATTAGCGAAAATTTGCGGACGATTACATTGTATAAACAATTCGTTTGTATTGTAAGGATTTGGCCCCAAAATTGACCAGTAGTCCAAGCTGGTAATTGGTGGCTTTTAGGTAATTGATCAATTGTGATTCATGCTCGGGAATGATACCGTCCGCAGCTTTTAATTCAACTATGATTTTATCGTAGCACACCAGATCGGCGAAATATACCTTATGTAATAATTGATTCTTGTATGAGACCTGGAGTTTTACATTTGTTTCAAAGGGGATCTTCCTTTCATTCATTTCGCGCATAAGTGCTTCGTGGTATATGGCTTCCAGGAATCCATTTCCCAGTTCTTTGTGGACTTCCATGCATGCGCCAATGATTTCGTAGGCTTCTTTCTTATAGATTATTTCCATGATTGTGGATTGGAGGGTCTGTGTAATAACTGTCCGCGAATTTTCGCTAATTAAGCTAATTTTCGCGAATTATGGATTTGGATTTTATTATCTGTCAAAGTTGAATCTTTATTATGATTCTCTGTTCTTGAATATTTAATTCGTGTTAATTCGCCTAATTCGCGAAAATTCGTGGACAATCTAACGGAAATTCGCGGAAGTTTTTTAAAAATACCCTTCCCGCTTCTTCTGCTCCATACTCGCTTCCTGGTCAAAGTCGATCACTCTTGTAGTGCGTTCTGATTTGGTAGCGGTCATCATTTCTTCCACGATCTTTTCGATGGTGTCGGCTTCTGATTCCACGGCACCGGTGAGGGGATAGCATCCGAGGGTACGGAAGCGGACTTTGCGCATTTTGGCTTTTGCGGCCAGTTCTTTGGGCATGCGTTCATCATCCACCAGGATGAGGGCGTTGCTCCACTCCACGATGGGCCTTTCTTTTGCGTAATACAGGGGCACGATGGGAATATTTTCCAGCCGGATATATTGCCAGATATCCAGCTCGGTCCAGTTGCTGAGGGGGAACACCCTGATGGACTCCCCTTTATGGACCCGGGCGTTATAGATGTTCCACAATTCCGGGCGCTGGTTCTTGGGATCCCACTGGTGGTAGCGATCGCGGAAAGAGTACACTCTTTCCTTGGCGCGTGATTTCTCCTCATCGCGGCGGGCACCCCCGAAGGCGGCATCGAAACCATGTTTGCTCAGGCCTTCCAGCAGGGCCTGGGTTTTCATGATATCGGTATGTACCTTGCTGCCATGGGAAAAGGGCCCTACGCCTTCCTCAAAACCTTTTTTGTTGTAATGGACGATGAGGTCCCAGTTGTTCTCTTTGGCATAATGATCGCGGAAAGCCGTCATTTCTTTGAACTTCCATTTGGAATCGATGTGCATCAGCGGGAAAGGCACCTTGCCGGGATGAAAGGCTTTTTCGGCCAGCCGCACCATCACAGAAGAATCCTTCCCGATGGAATACAACATCACGGGGTTTTCAAATTCAGCCGCCACTTCACGGATGATGTGGATGCTTTCGGCTTCTAGTTCGCGGAGGTTGTTTAGCTTGTACGTGTTCATAAATTTGATTAATATTTTGGATTCCGGATTTCCAGATTTCGAATTCCGGGTTTCGGATTCCGGATTGTTCCACGCTCAGTTCAACTGAGTTTTGTAAAATTTTAACTGTCATCTTTGTCACCCTGAGCGGAGTCGAAGGGTCGGATTCCGGATTTTGTTCCTTTTAGCTAATAGGATTTTTACTATTTGTATTTATTTCCATCTCTCTCAAAGCCTTCTGCAATGGACCGTTTGGAATTTTGGTTATTTGAATTTGGGATTTATTTGATATTTGTTTTTTGGAGTTTGTTATTTTTTATAATATTCTCTATACCATTCAATAAATCGTCCAACCCCTTCCTCCACACTCGTATCCGGCTTATACCCCACATCTGCTTCCAGGTCCGTGGTATCTGCCCAGGTTTTGGGCACGTCGCCGGGCTGCATGTCCATCATGTTCATTTGGGCTTTTTTCCCGAGCTTGTCCTCGATGGCTTTGATAAAATCCAGGAGCTTGACGGGGGAGGAGTTGCCGATGTTGTAGACTTTGTAGAGAGCGGATGTTGAATTTGAAGGATCGGGTTTGATTTTCGATTTTCGATTTTTGTCCCGATAGTCCTCGGGATTCGATTTTCGATTTGGTTCTTCGTTGCTTCCTGCATGGTCATCCCGAGCGCCACGCCCGTCTGCGAAATCACCCCGAGCGTCACCCCTTGCGGAGTCATCCCGAGTGTCACCCCTTGCGGAGTCATCCCGAGTGTCACCCCATGCGTGGTCACCCCGAGTGTCACCCCATGCGTGGTCACCCCGAGTGTCACCCCATGCGTGGTCACCCCGAGCGTCGTCACCCCGAGCGTCACCCCTTGCATGGTCATCCCGAGTGTCACCCCATGCATGGTCATCCCGAGCGCCACGCCCGTCTGCGGAATCACCCCGAGCGTCACCCCTTGCGGAGTCATCCCGAGCGTCACCCCTTGCATGGTCATCCCGAGTGTCACCCCATGCGTGGTCACCCCGAGCGGAGTCGAGGGGCAGTACCCTGAACGTCACCCTGAACACCCCTTCCACAATATCCCCCACATAAGTAAAGTCCCGCCACATCTCCCCATGGTTATACACATCAATGGCTTTGTCTTCCAGCATGGCTTTGGTGAATAAGAAAAGGGCCATGTCGGGGCGGCCAAAGGGACCGTAGACGGTGAAAAAGCGAAGCCCCGTGGTGGGCAGGCCATACAGGTGACTGTAGGTATGCGACATCAGTTCGTTGGCTTTTTTGGTGGCGGCGTAGAGGCTGATGGGGTGGTCCACATTGTCGGAGGTGGACAAAGGCATTTTGGTATTGGATCCGTAAACGCTGGAGCTGGAAGCATACACCAGGTGTTTGACTTTATTGTGGCGGCAGGCCTCCATGATGTTGAGGTGGCCGTTGATGTTACAATCCATATAGGTAAAAGGATTGGTGAGGCTGTAGCGTACGCCTGCCTGGGCCGCCAGGTGTACCACCCGGTCGAACTTTTCCTTTTCGAACAATTCCTTCAGGCTGTGGTAGTCTTCGAGGGCGAGGCGGATGAAGCGGTAGTTTTTGTGGGTAGTACTTTGGTAAAGGGCTCCGTATTGGAAAGGGGAGTCTTCTTGCAGGGTCTTCAGGGTAGCGGGGTGAAGCAGTTGGTAGTTAGTAGTTGGTAGTTGGTGGTTGTCACCCTGAGCGGAGTCGAAGGGTGCGGAGTCGAAGGGTGCGGAGTCGAAGGGTGCCTGTTTCCCCTCTTCATATTCTTTTAAACAATAATCTCCAAGTGAGTCTTTATGAATACCACTTGCTTCCAGCCTGCTGTACTTCAACTTCACATCATAATAATCATTGATGTTATCGAGGCCAACAACTTGGTAACCTTCTGCCAGGAACTTTTTAGCAGTGTGGTAGCCGATGAAGCCGGCGGTACCGGTTACTAATATTTTTTCTTTATTATGCATACTGAATTAGAAGAGTTTTGAATTTTGAATTTTGAGTTTTGAGTTAGCCCTTAGCAAAGTGCTTGAATAATTCAAAATTCAGAACTCAAAACTTAAAATTTTTCAGAGTCTGCCATCTACTAAGGACTTGCTGAGAAATCCCTTAATATCATAAACCACCGCATTTCCGTTCCGGAGTTTTTCGATATCCAACTTCCGGAAGCATTCATGTGCAACAGCAAGGACTATTGCGTCATATGAATTATTAATTATTAATTCTTCATTATTAATTAATTCTATTCCATATTCTTTTTTCACTTCCTCCGGATCCGCCCAGGGATCATATACATCAACATCGCACTCAAACTCTCTTAATTCATTAATCACGTCGATGACCCGGGAATTGCGGATATCGGGGCAGTTTTCTTTGAAAGTGATGCCCAGCACGAGGGTCTTGGATCCTGCTACTTTATGTCCTTTGCGGATCATGAGCTTCACCACCTGGTTGCTTACGTAGATGCCCATGTTGTCGTTCATGCGTCGGCCCGAGAGGATGATCTCGGGGTTGTGCCCGATCTCCTGGGCTTTGTGGGTGAGGTAATATGGATCCACGCCTATACAGTGGCCGCCTACCAGTCCCGGAGTAAAGGGCAGGAAATTCCATTTGGTGCCCGCGGCCTGGAGTACTTCATGGGTGTCGATGCCCAGTTTGGCAAAGATCACCGCCAGCTCGTTCACAAAGGCGATGTTGATATCCCGCTGGGAGTTTTCGATCACTTTGGCAGCTTCGGCCACCTTCATGCTGGAGGCTTTGTGGGTGCCGGCCGTGATGATTGCTTTGTATAACTGATCTACCTTCTCGGCCACTTCCGGTGTTGAGCCGGAGGTGACTTTTTTGATCTTGCTCACGGTATGCACTTTGTCGCCCGGGTTGATGCGTTCGGGTGAGTAGCCGCAGTAGAAATCCTTATTAAACTTCATCCGGCTGTACTTTTCCAGCACCGGCACGCAATCCTCTTCCGTAGCTCCGGGGTACACGGTAGACTCATAGATCACGATATCCCCTTCCTTTAAAACGCTGCCCACGGTTTCGGATGCCTTGATGAGGGGCGTCAGGTCGGGGCGTTTGTTTTTGTCGATGGGGGTGGGCACGGTGATCACATAATAATTGCAATCCTGGATGAACATCTTGCTGTTGGTGATGTATAATCCTTTTTGCTGTTCATGATCATTGATCAGGACTGATTTTAACAGCTCATCTTCAATTTCCAGGGTGGAATCATGTCCATGGATCAGGTCCTCAATCCGGTTTTTGTTGATATCAAATCCGATGACCGGATACTTCTTTGCAAACTCTACTGCCAGCGGGAGGCCGACATATCCTAGTCCGATTACTGCAATTTTCGTTTCGCTCATTCTGTGTTGCTATTAATTTAATGTTAGTTTCATAGTTTGATGTTTCAGGTTGCAGGTTGCAGGTTTCAGGTTGCAGGTTGCAGGTTGCAGGTTGCAGGTTGCAGGTTTTGGGGGCTACCAATTCGCATCTGACGATACTTTACTCTTTAAGTCCTATCTGTATTAAAAGTATAATTAGATTTAGTTATCAGGACTTTTGCTATTATCAAACTTGCAACTTGTAACATGCAACCTGCAACTTATCTACAGCTCCGCCTCCTAAGTCCCATTTCCCAATGGAACCAATTCATATTTTGTGTTTTACCCAGTGGCAAATTACTCCATTCCCCACTCACCACTCACCACTCACCATTCCCCACTCCCCACTCACCACTCACCACTCACCATTCCCCACTCACCACTCACCATTCACCACTCACTTCTTCCTCAAATAAACCGCCGGTATCTCCACCAGTATACTCTGCCCGATGGCTTCCAGCTCCACTTTCACCCGGTTTTTGCCCCGCATTTCGATCAGGGAACCTTCCAGACCTTTCAGGGGCCGGCGTGCACTTTAATTTCCATGCCCGGTTCAAATTTCTCTGCTGTAACTTCCAGTTCTTCTTCGGAAGCCAGCAGGAGTTTGATATTGTCGATTTGTTTTTCCGGGATTTTCGCTGCTTTGCCTGCAAAGGTCACAAATTTTACCGTGCCATCGGTCTGGAGTACGTTTAAATATTCCCTGTCATCTGCAATATGAACGAAAATATAGGACCGGATCAGGGGCTCCTCGACCCATTTCTTGCGGTCGCTCCACTGCTTTAAAACCTTCTGAAGCGGCAGATAGCAGTCGATGTCTTTCTCCTTCAGCAGCTTGTCGACCATCTTCTCGGACCTTGATTTAGTATATACTGCGTACCACTCTTTTTGCATGCTGTCTTTTCCTTTATTCTTCCCAGAGCAACAATATTTTTTCTTCTTTATTTTCCTTGCTGTAAATGGCAAATTCCTTTTCACTAAACAGCACATAGCGTATCCTGCGGTTGATCAATTCCTCCACCTTACTGATCAGGTTGATCAGGTAGGACTGGTTGATCTCCCCACGAAGATCAAATCGATGATGCTGCTGTCGATGCCACGGGCAAAATCCCCGCTCACAAATACTTTTTTAACCTCCCCCAGTTTTTTCACCACGTTTTCCACGATCTTGTCCAGCCCGATGTGTTTCATCAGGATGTTTTTGATATCGGGAAAAAGGGGATGGCTGGTGTTGGCTTTGAACATTTTCTTATTGCCTTCATTGTAGGCGCTCAGCAAGCCTGCTTCCTCAAAACGGTTCAGCTCAAGGCGAATGCTGTTGGTGGATTCATGGAATTCGTTGGCCAGACTCCGCATATAGGAGCTGTTCTTGCTGTTCAGGAAAAACCTGAGCAGAATCTTTAAGCGGGTCTTGGATGTGATGAGGGTGTCAAGCATTTTGTCAATTATGAGTTATGCGTTTTGAGTTTTGAATTGATTTGACTCTGCAATTTTGGTTTATTCTTATAATTAATTGTTTGTCACATAATTCAAAATTCAAAACTCACAAATCAAAACTAGTTCGAGTAACAAAACTACTCAATTATAAATCGCTTGTCAAGTACAAAGTTGAGCAAAATTAAGATTAATCGTGATTTTTGGGTGGTTTTTATGTTAAAAATGCGTTAAATCAGTGAGACTGATTTTTTAGGAGCGATAGCGAACTGAAAAAGCAAAGTCGAACTGATCCCGAGCTTGTCGAGGGATCTCGTGGGTAATATTCCCCGCCCCTTGGGGCGAATCAAATGAATGTTTCATAATGATACCCCGCAGGCTTGCCTCGGGGTAGTTCATTGCAGATTGATTGGATGTATGTATGTATGGAGCATTGTATGGTCACGGCTTTTCGTTGAGGGTCCGTGTACGCAGGAAAGGATTTAATTGTTGAGAGACTTTGCTTAAGGTGTCCGGCAGGATTGCAGACACAGCTTTGTGTATTCTATTTGTCCTGGTTTCCTGGTGGCAAAAATTAGTCACAAAACCTCCAGGCACACAAAGGATCACAAAGAGAGGTCTTCTTGTTACACTAAGATTCTAACCTGCATGATTCATAAAATAGCTTAATGTACTCAAATAATGCAGGTTAGCCCCGGCTTAGATAAGCTTGAAATTTGAAAACGAAGTGCATCAATCCCGATAGTTATCGGGAAGCTTTTCTTAGTCGTCAGGATAATTCAGCGTTTCACCTTTTAGGTTTATGAATTATCCGGGCTAACCTGCTTTTTCAGCGACCATCAGTGTTCTATCAATATACTTCCTTAACTTTGCAAAAAATTAAAACCAACAACAAATGGCAAATAAGATCATGGATCCCATTGGCAGGCTGATGGGACTGAGATATAAATCACATCCCTGGCATGGGGTGGATATCGGCAAGGATGCTCCCGACATCCTGGTGTGTTATGTGGAAATGGTGACCACCGACACGGTTAAATACGAAGTGGATAAAGAAACCGGTTACCTGCGTATCGACCGTCCGCAGAAGTATTCCAACACGGTTCCTGCCTTGTACGGCTTCATTCCCCAAACATACAGCGGCAAGCAGGTTGCGAAGTTCTGCGAAGAGAAAACAGGCCGCAAGAACATCAAAGGCGATGGCGATCCCATCGATATCTGCATCCTCACCGAGAAACAGATCGTGCATGGGGATATCCTGGTCAGGGCCAGGCCCATTGGTGGCTTCCGCATGCTCGACTCCAAACAGTCGGACGATAAGATCATCGCGGTGCTGAACAATGATGCCGTTTACGGAGAATACAAGGATATTTCGGATTGCCCCGATCTGGTGATCGACCGGCTGAAACATTATTTCCTGACCTACAAAGACCTGCCCGGCAAGCAGAGCGATGTGGAGATCACGCATACCTTTGGCATTGAAGAAGCTCATGAAGTGATCAAAAAATCCATGGATGATTATTTTCATAAATTTGATACGCTGGATTCGGCGCTGAAGACGGTTTAGTGGCGACTGGGGCGACGGAGGCGATAGAGGCGATAAAGGCGGCTGGGGCGACAAAGGCGACAGAGGCGACAATGAGATTCAGGTGAGGCTGTTGAAGCGAGTGTGTTGCCCCTTTGGCTCCGCTCAGGATGACATTACTGTTTATTAATGATCGAAGTTCATAATTGAGCTGTAACAAACCCGTAACTGATTTTTCCACTCCGGGACGGGACGTTTTGATCCTGAAAAGTATTAAGGAATATAGAGCCCGGTTTGTATAATCGATGAAATTTATACTTTTGTAGCCCAAAAAATTGAAGCGCAGAAAGGAAAAATATGATAAAGAACCTCGTAATCGTTGAGTCACCGGCAAAAGCAAGGACCATTGAAAATTTCCTCGGCAAGGATTTTACCGTGATGTCGAGTATGGGCCATGTGGTGGATCTGTCGAAAAAAGACCTCAGCGTGGATATTGAAAACGGATTTGAACCCAAATACGAAATATCTCCTGATAAAAAGAAAATCGTTTCCGATCTCAGGAAATCAGCCAAAGATGCAGAGCTGATATGGCTTGCAACTGATGAGGACCGCGAAGGGGAGGCCATTTCATGGCACCTGGTGAATGCCTTGAAGATCAAAGAGGAAAAAACAAAGCGCATCGTTTTTCACGAGATCACCAAGAGCGCCATTGATGAGGCCATCCGGAATCCCCGCAGCATCGACAAGAATCTGGTGAATGCCCAGCAGGCCCGCAGGGTGCTCGACCGGCTGGTGGGTTATGAGTTATCGCCTTTGCTCTGGAGAAAAGTAAAACCCGGCCTGTCAGCAGGCAGGGTGCAATCGGTTGCGGTCAGGCTTATTGTGGAAAGGGAAGAGGAGATACGCAATTTTAAAAGCCAGTCGGCTTACCGGGTCACCGCACAGTTCACCCTCGCTGATGCAAAGGGCAAAAACACCGTTAATGCGGAATTGCCCAAAAGGTATAAAACAAAGCAAGAGGCCCTTGATTTCTTAAAAAGCTGTATGGGAGCTGATTTCAGTGTGGAAAATGTGGAAAAGAAGCCGGCAAAAAAATCACCCGCACCTCCATTCACCACTTCAACCTTGCAGCAGGAAGCCAGCCGCAAGCTTAGTTATTCGGTTGCCAATACCATGCGCATCGCCCAGAAACTTTATGAATCCGGGAAGATCACCTATATGAGAACGGATTCTGTTAACCTTTCCAAAACTGCCATGGCGCAGGCCAGCCAGGAAATCAAAACACTCTACGGAGAGGAATATGTAAAAACCAGGCAGTTCAGTACCAAAAGCAAGGGGGCACAGGAAGCCCATGAGGCCATTAGACCCACTTATATGAATAAGAGGGACATCAAAGGAGGCGAGCAGGAAAAAAGATTGTACGAACTGATCTGGAAAAGAACCCTTGCTTCGCAGATGGCGGAAGCCAAAATTGAGAAAACCAATGTTGATATTGGGATTTCCGGTTTGAATGAAAAGCTGGTAGCCAGGGGAGAGATCATCAAATTTGATGGCTTTCTGAAGGTATATCTCGAAGGCAAAGATGACGAGGATCCTGAGGAAAAGGCAGGGGTACTGCCTCCCTTAAAAAAAGGAGACAGCCTCAACTTAAAAGAAATGCAGGCCGTGGAACGCTTTACGAAACATCCGCCCCGTTATTCTGAAGCCAGCCTGGTAAAGAAAATGGAGGAGCTGGGCATCGGCCGTCCTTCCACCTACGCACCAACGATCTCTACCATACAAAAAAGAGAATACGTGGTGAAGGAAGACCGCAGCGGAACACAAAGGGAGTTTGATTATATTTCCCTTTCCGCGGATAAGATCAGCGAGAACAGGAAAAAGGAGATGAGCGGGGTGGAAAAGGGCAAGCTCTTCCCCACTGACCTGGGCAGCCTGGTGAACAAATTCCTGATGCAGTTCTTCGAGAATATCATGAAATATAATTTCACCGCAAAGGTTGAAAAGGAATTTGATGAGATAGCCGATGGACAGAAGGAATGGAATAAGATGATCGGTGAGTTTTATGGTCCTTTCCATGATAAGGTGGAAGATACTGCCGAAACCACTAAGAAATTCAGTGGTGAACGCCTGCTGGGCAAAGACCCGGAGAGCGGTAAGAATGTGTTTGCCAAGATCGGCCGTTATGGTCCCATGGTACAGATCGGGGATACCGAGAGCGAAGAAAAACCGAAGTTTGCCGGGATGCGCAAAAACCAAAGCATCGAGACCATCGCCCTGGAGGAAGCCCTGAAATTATTCGATTTTCCGCGTTCCATCGGTGAGTATGAAGGCAAGGAAGTGACCGTGAACATCGGCCGTTTCGGACCTTATGTGCGCCATGATAATCAATTCGTATCACTGAAGAAGGAAGATGATCCTGCCAGTATTGGTGAAGAAAGAGCCATCGAACTTATCAGGGAAAAAGAAAAAAAGCTGCCGACAATACCATCCGGGAGTTTGATGAGGATGATAAGGTGAAGGTACTCAAAGGCAGGTACGGCCCCTACATCAAGATCGGCAAAGAGAATTTCAAGATCCCCAAAGGCACAGAACCCGAATCACTCAGCCTGGAAGACTGCTACAAAATTGCCGAGGACCCGAAGAATACGCCTAAGAAGCGGTATCGGAAGAAGAAGTAGCTGGTTGGGCGACTGAGGCGACTTAGGCGACTGAGGCGACTGAGGCGATATAGGCGATATTGGCGATATAGGCGACTTGTTATAGAATCCATTTTTTGGATTGAGATATCATGATAATGATTTTTGACAATATATTATCGTAGTTGTCATAAAGCCTTTCGAATTTATCTTTACTGATGTAATTACAATTCAGAGAAAACTCGAGCCAAGCCTGGGTTTCTGCGGCTTCAGCTTCCACATCCGAAAGTTTTGCTATAAAAGCCTTTTCATACCTCCGTTTTCTGAAAGCTTCCGCAATGTTTGCAGATACTGATCTGGAACTTCTCCTGATCTGATCTGTCAGGGAATACATTTCTTCGCGAGGAAAGCTTTTGGTAATATGAAAAATATCCATGGCAGCCTGAAAAGAGATTTTAAATATATCCAGGTCTTTGTGGGAACGAATCTGGTTCTTGTACATTTTAATTTCCTAATTAATTGTTCTTTACTATTAATACTTTTATCAAGGCATTCGTCCCCCAAAAAGAAAAAAATTATCAGTATTCATTCACTGTCGCCTTTGTCGCTTCCTTCGCCTCAGTCGCCTCAGTCGCCTTTATCGCCCAAGTCGCAAAATATTTCCCTATTTTTGTTTCATAAAATCGCTGACAACATGGAAATTGATCTTTACTTCGAGCCCATCGACCTGGGTGGTTATGAATTTGCAGAGAAAGCTCACCGGAAACGGTTGGGTGATGTTGTGAGAAGTTATCAGCAGGCGGGTGATTTTCCCTCCCTGAAGGACATTGATATCGCGATCATCGGAGTAAAGGAGGATCGCTCGGCCTTTAATAACAAGGGATGCAAGCATGCACCGGATGTGATCCGGGATTATTTTTACCGTTTGTTCCAGGGTTCCTGGAAAGCCAGGCTTGCCGACCTGGGGAACATCAAAGCCGGCAATACCATCCAGGATACCCATTTTGCCCTCACCAGCGTGGTGAAAGAACTCCTTGAACACGGGGTCTTTCCGCTAATCATCGGGGGAAGCCAGGAACTCACCCATGCCTGCTACAAGGCTTACGAGCAGCTCAAACAGATTATCAACATCGTTTCCGTTGACCCGCTTTTCGACCTGGGTGAAAAGGAGGATACACTTTCTTCACGTTCCTATCTCAGTAAGATCATCCTGAACCAGCCCAATTTTCTCTTCAATTATACCAACATCGGTTACCAGACCTATTTCGTGGATGATCAGGCCATCGAACTGATGGAGAATCTCTTTTTCGACTGCATCCGCCTGGGCAAGATCCGTTCCGATATGAAAGAAAGCGAGCCCATCGTGCGCAATGCCGATATGATCACTTTCGATGTTTCCGCCATCCGGCAGTCGGATGCTCCGGGAAACGGCAATGCCTCGCCCAATGGTTTTTACGGGGAAGAAGCCTGCCAGATCATGCGCTATGCCGGCATGAGCGACAAACTATCCAGCATGGGTATTTATGAACTCAATCCTTCCTGGGATGTGAACGGGCAGACTTCCCACCTGGCGGCCCAGATGATCTGGTATTTTATCGATGGGTTTTATAATCGTAAAAAGGAGTTCCTGCACAAGAGTAAAAAGCATTTTTTAAAATATATGGTATCCATCAAGGATCATAAGGAGCAATTGGTATTTTATAAGAGCAGGATAAGCGACCGCTGGTGGATGGAGGTTCCGGTGAAATCAAGCCTGCGGATCAAGTTCACCCGGCATCATTTTATTCCCTGTTCTTACACCGATTACCAGACTGCCCTTAACAATGATATCCCCGACAGGTGGTGGAAGGCTTATCAGAAGCTGATGTAGGGATAGAGCGCTGATTTTTGCTGAAAAAGCGGATGAACGCGAATATGTGATCCTATGTGCAATTAGAGCCCAGAAAACTTTCCTCTTAATAAATCTTATGTGCCCTTATATGCCTTATTAAAAAATCCGCGATCGTTCGCTTTTTCAGCGTTTAAGCGGGTATCTGCGTTCTATAATACCTACCGGCTGAATTCTTTTATCAGCTTGCCTCTTTCGTCCACCCATTTGGGGAGAGCGTAAGCATAGCCACGGCCTTTGTACCTCACCTTAACAATATTGCCACGCCGGTTGGCCAGCTTCACCAAATGCTGGTTGAGCTTTATGCGGGTGTCTTTTTCATTTTTGAAAAAGTTCTTTTCTTTGGCTTTCTTCGTGATCTCCTCAAGGATCTCGGCGCTGATCTGTGCTTTTCCTTTTTCTTTTAAGCTGTCCAGTATTGCTTTGTCCCAGTCGGAAAGCGGGTAAGGTTTTCTTTTTTTCTTGCCGATCCGGATGCCGGGAACACCCTGTTTACCGGATGCAATAGACTTTATATTGAGCTTCTTTGCCTCTGTAAGGGCTTCTTCCAGCTCGTGGATGCGCTGTTTGACCTGATCTGTTTTAAAGTGTAGTTTTCGTAGTTCTGAATTGTACTCATTCAGCAAATCAAGCAAATCCAATTCGTTTAGATTTTCAACTGATGCCATATTTCTTGGTTTTTAAAAATTAATATGAATGTATCTAACTCCGCTTTTGCAAATATAATACAAAAATATGCAATATTGACTTTTAACGCATTAAAAAATTGAATAGTATGAAGAATTTGTATTATTATTGGTTTTAAAATCAATTTCCCTCCCCTGAGCTTTTTTGTATATTTGCCTTAAGAGGAAAAGCCTATGAATATTGAAATCAAAACTTTCAGAACGGATAAGTTCGAACTGGCAAAAAAAGCTTTTAAGATCAGAACACTTGTTTTTGTTAAGGAACAGGATGTGGATCCGAAGATTGAATATGACGAATATGAAAACCAGTGCCAGCACTATCTGGTTTATTTAAATGAAGAACCCATTGGTGCCGCCCGCTGGCGGGAAACGGAAAAGGGTATTAAATTGGAGCGGTTTGCCATCCTTCCCGAATACAGGAATAAAAAGATTGGCGATAAACTGTTGAAACATGTTTTGAAAGATGTTTTGCCGAAAGATAAATACATTTACCTGCACTCACAGCTCCGATCGAAGGGTGTTTATGAAAGAAACGGTTTTGTGACCAAAGGGGATGTTTTCAGCGAAGCGGATATCGATCATATTTATATGGAATACAAGGATCAAAAAGATCAGGAAAAGCTTTGAGCAGGATTGAATGGATGTAAGAATCGCCACGAATTTACGAATGAATTGATGAATGAATAACACGAATCTTGATAGCCACGAATAATTCATCAATAAATGAAACAAATATCTGTAAGATGAAAAAAATATTCGTTTTTTTTCTTGATTTCCAAAGAACACCGGATATCGATTAGTGATTACTGATCAGCCTTGGTCTCCATCCTTTCTCCGACAGGCACACAAGCTCCCTGAATCCGATATCCTGCAAGATCCTGATCGTTTCAGGAAAATATTTTGATAAATCAGCAGGCTGATGGGCATCAGAACTGACGGTAAGGCGAATATTCATTTCCTTAATTTTCCTGAGGATGTTGGTTTCCGGGAATAAAGTTTCACACCTTTTCTTATAGATGCCCCTGGTGTTTACCTCCACAATGATATCCTTTTGCCTGATCAGATCAAGGCTTTCCATCACCAGATCCATGTACCATTTTTCATCTGTCATGAAAAAGCGGTTTTTGTTGTGCATTTTGATCTTGTCGAGGTGACCGATGATCTCGAAATCCTGTGTACTGATCATTTCATTAATCTGGTAATAATAGGCTTTCACGGCTTTGCGGATATCCCCGCCAAAAGTGTTCCTCAAACCATCATCATATGTTTTGATCCTGGGCCCGTCGATGAACCAGAGGTGATCGCCCGAACCGTTCTTCACCAGGTGCACCGAGCCAATTGCATAGTCAATTTTACATTGCTTTGCATATACTTCAAAATCTCTTGTAATTCCAGGGATATAATCAAATTCAAAGGCAGTATATATGTTAATTTCATCCTGGTATTTGTTTTTCAGCATAGCGATTTCGCCGGCATAATCATCCAGCTGGGATTCTTCAATAGCAAAATCATTTTCCATCGGCACCGGGGCGTGTTCAGAGAACCCCAGTACATCGAAGCCCTGGCGGATGGCCTCACGGATGAATGCTTCGGGTTGGGCATGGCCGTCGCTGTATAGGGTATGGGTATGTAAATTAAATAGTTTCATTATTTCTTATTGTGATTTTAGGCACTTAGGCTACAAAACTAACCAACATGTTGTTCGTTTTCTACACCACAAAAACACTAAAGTCAAAAACACCCTGGTTATTGAAACCTACTTCCAAAAGCTTATGTCTTATTTCCACGATAAGCGGTATTGGTGAATTTCCCGCGTAGCGGTTTTAATTTTCAAATTTGCTCATTTTCAAATTTTCAAATTAATATAGCCTCTTATCCAGCAAGTTCAACAACTTTATACACCTTATCCGACCGTCTCAAAAATGCCTCCACCGGGATGGAACAAACTTCTCCTTTCACCGTCCTGTCCACATTCTTTAGGTCTACCCGGATCTCTTTCACTTCTTCGTCAACGACACCGGTGGTTGGTCCGATGATCTTTATTTCATCTCCTACCTCCAGGGATTGGGTTTCCATTTTCACTTCGGCCACCTGCAGTTTTGTGTAATAATTGGTTACCCTGCCTACATAGATTTTTTTCTTTGTGGCTTGTGAACCATAGCGTTCCGACCATTCACCCAGTTTGCGGCCTAAATAATATCCATCCCAGAAGCCCCGGTTATAAACGCTTTTCAGCTTTTCATTCCACTTTTGGATATTCTCTTGTGTGTATTCTCCATCGAAATAAGCTTTTACAGCTTCTTTATAACATCCGGTAACGGTTTTCACATATTCTGGCGAGCGGCCACGGCCTTCAATTTTCAGGACCTTTACGCCCGCATCCAGGATTTTATCCAGAAAGTCAATTGTTTTTAAATCCTTCGGAGACATGATGTATTCGTTGTCCACCTCCAGCTCTACATCTCCATCCTTATCTGTTACTTTGTAAGGTCTGCGGCAAATTTGCAGGCATTCGCCGCGATTTGCGGAATGATTTAAATTATCAAGGCTCAGATAACATTTCCCGGAAATGGCCATACATAAAGCTCCATGGGCGAACACCTCAATCTGAACCAGTTTGCCCGAAGGCCCCTTAATCTGTTCCTTTTCGATGGATCGGGTGATGGCTTTCACCTTATCCAGGCTTAGCTCCCGCGCTGTCACCATCACATCAGCAAACTCGGCATAAAATTTTACGGCTTCAATATTGCTGATGTTGGTCTGGGTGGACATATGAACCTCCATGCCGGCCTGGCGGGCATAGGAGATCACGGCCAGGTCGGAGGCGATGATGGCGGAAATGCCATTTTCTTTGGCTGCATCCACAACCTTCTTCATTTCATCTATTTCCTCATCATACACTACCGTATTGAGTGTGATGTAGGTCCTGACTTTGTTTTCTTTACAGATCCGGGTGATCTCCTTCAGATCATCCAGGGTGAAATTTTTGGAAGAAGCCGAGCGCATGTTCAAATGTCCGATACCGAAATAAACAGCATCCGCACCACCCTGAATGGCTGCCATCAAAGACTCGTAAGAGCCTACCGGGGACATGATCTCTATTTTCGGGGAATGACGCATTTGCGTGCAAAATTAAGGAAATAATCCATGAATTTGAAACTAGCTTAGGTAATATATTTATAAGTTATAAAAATATAACATATAAAATTATTAGTTACTACTTTATAAGTTATATTTTTATTTACTATATTTGTAAAAAGTATCCTTATGGAAACTCCTTTTACATTTGGTAAAATCGTTTTCGGTTTAAATTTTGCCAACCGTACAGATGAAATAAATCAACTGATTACCAACTTTAAATCAGGTATTAACTGCATTTTGCTATCTCCCCGCAGATGGGGAAAATCATCTCTTGTGTTAAAAGCAACGGAAAAAATCAAGCAAAAAAACAAAAAAGTCAGGGTAGTACATATTGATCTTTATAACATACGTTCAGAAGAAGAATTTTATAAAACTTACACCGAGAGTGTTTTGAAAGCAACTTCAAGCAAGCTTGAAGAAGCCATCTCACATTTGAAAACGTTTTTGAAACACTGGTCACCCAAAATAAGTTTTTCGGCGGATGACCAGAATGAATACAAGATCGGCCTTGAATGGCAGGAGTTAAAAAAGGAACCCGATGAAATAATTGATTTACCCGAAAACATCGCGGCTTCAAAAAAGCTAAAAATCATTATCTGCATAGATGAATTCCAGAACATTGGATTTTTTGGAGATCCCCTGGGTTTTCAGAAAAAACTGAGATCGCACTGGCAAAAGCATCAATCGGCGGTTTATTGTTTATACGGTAGCAAAAGGCATATGCTGATCGATGTATTTGCTTCTTCTTCCATGCCATTTTATAAATTCGGCGATTTGATCTTTCTGGATAAAATTTCTGAAGATGAATGGATTAAATATATCGTGCGACGCTTCAGGAGCACCGGCAAAACCATTTCCGGGAAAAATGCTGCCCTAATTGCCCGGCTTGTTGAATGCCATCCTTACTATGTGCAGCAACTTGCCCAACTTTGCTGGTTCAGGAGTCAGCCTGAGGCCAGCGAACAGATCGTTGATAAAAGTTTTGAATCCCTGATGCTTCAATTAAGCTTGCTGTTTCAGGGAATGGTGGGATCCCTGCCGAATACCCAGATCAACTTTTTGAAAGCATTGATAGATAAGGTGGAACAATTAAGCTCGAAAGAGACCATTGCCAAATACAAGCTTGGCACATCAGCGGGTGTATTACAGGTTAAAAAAGCCCTGGTAAATAAAGAGATCATTGATGACAGCGGGGAAAAGATCTTTATCCTCGATCCTGTTTTTTCAGCCTGGCTGAAGAGGTTTTATTTTCAGGAGTGATATCTACGGGTTTACGACTTGTAATCCCAGATCGATTAAATCAGTGAGACTGATTTTTTAGGAGCGATAGCGAACTGAAAAAGCAAAGTCGAACTGATCCCGACTTGTCGAGGGATCTCGTGGGTAATATTCCCCGCCCCTTGGGGCGAATCAAATGAATGTTTCATAATGATACCCCGCAGGCTTGCCTCGGGGTAGTTCATTTCTCAAAATCTCTGTCGTTGTGAAGTAAAGGAATTTTATTTTCGATACAAAATGTTCCAATCAACATATCAGTTGTTTTTCTAACTGTAACACCTTTTTTCTTGAGCCGGCGAAAATTTTCAGCACTCTTTACTGCTAAATGTTCATTACAAATTGAATAACAATCCAGCATGCCAAGAGCTTCCTTTGCCTTACTAAAATCAGCGTCCCGGCGAAACCCCTGTAAAACCTCAGTAAGAATTATATCCCCGGTAATCACTTGTTCATCCTTAAGGAGATCATCCAGTTTGTTTGTGTGTTGGTTGATTATTCCGTTGAAGTAATCAATCCACACCGAAGTATCCACAAGAATCATGAGTCAAGGCGCATTTTATCAAGATCACCCTCCCATTCAATTTTTCCCCGGAGGTCTCTTATTTTTATCTGCTCTCTAATCCTGATCAAAAGGCGGAGCGCTTCCTCTACAACACCCTTCTTTGTTTTCTGTTTACTCATGGAAATAGCTTTTTTCATGAGTTCATCGTCGATTACAATATTTGTGCGCATAATTATAAACTTTGATTAATACACATAAATCAAGTCAAATATACACATTTATTTTTAAGCCTACAAACTAAAAATTAATAAGATCTTTGGCTGATTTGATATTCGATATTGGGTGCTTATTTGTTATTTGCTGCTTGATTTTTGGAATTTACCACTTTTAGCCCCAACTCCTCCAACTGCTCCTCACTGATCTCAGAAGGTGAATCGATCATCACATCTCTTCCGGCATTGTTTTTCGGGAAGGCGATATAATCGCGGATGGAGTCGGATCCACCGAACAGAGCCACCAGCCGGTCGAAGCCCAGTGCAATGCCGCCATGTGGGGGAGCGCCGTATTCAAAGGCATTCATCAAAAAGCCGAACTGGCTCTGGGCTTCCTGATCTGTGAAGCCAAGCACCTGGAACATTTTTTTCTGAAGTTCCTTGTTGTGGATCCGGATGGAACCTCCGCCAATTTCCACCCCATTGATCACCAGGTCGTAGGCATTGGCCCGCACGGCGCCGGGATCGTTTTCGAGTTTATGCACATCTTCCGGTTTGGGGGAAGTAAAAGGGTGATGCATGGCATAATAACGCTGTGTTTCTTCGTCCCACTCCAGCAGCGGGAAATCCACCACCCAGAGGGGTTTGAATACGCTGCGGTCGCGCAGGTGCAGGCGCTTGCCCATTTCCAGACGCAGTTCGTTCATGGCAAAGCGGGTGGCATCTGCCCCACCTGCCAGGATCAGCAGCAGGTCACCCGGTTTTGCATTAAATTTTGCGGCCCATTCTTTCAGTTCTTCCTCGCTATAGAATTTATCAACGGATGATTTGAGACTGCCTTCTTCATTGCCTGCCTGTTCGGCCGACAGGTATTTAACATACACCAGGCCTTTGGCGCCTACCTGGGGTCTTTTCACAAAATCGGTCAGTTTGTCCAGGTCTTTTCTGGAATAGGAAGCACAGCCTTCGGCACAGATCCCGACCACCAGCTCTGCATCATCAAATACTTTAAAACCTTTGCCCCGCGCCACATCTTTCAGTTCCACGAATTTCATCCCGAAACGGATATCGGGTTTGTCGGAACCGTAATATTTCATGGCATCCTGGTAAGAAATCCTGGGGAAGTCTTCTACCTCAACACCTTTAACAACTTTGAAAAGATGCTTTGTCATCCCCTCAAAAGTTTCCAGCACATCATCCTGTGTAACGAAGGACATCTCGCAGTCGATCTGGGTGAATTCCGGCTGGCGATCGGCGCGCAGGTCTTCATCCCGGAAGCATTTTACAAGTTGATAATAACGATCGTAACCCGAAACCATCAAAAGCTGCTTAAAGGTTTGCGGGGACTGCGGCAGGGCATAAAACTGTCCCTGGTTCATTCTTGAGGGCACCACAAAATCACGGGCACCTTCGGGTGTGGATTTGATCAGGACAGGTGTTTCTATTTCAATAAATTTCTGGGTGTCGAGATACTTACGGGTTTCAAGTGCGAGACGGTGGCGCAATTCCAGTTTGGTGCGCACCGGTTTGCGGCGCAGGTCGAGGTAACGGTACTTCATGCGCAGTTCCTCTCCACCATCAGTTTCATCTTCAATGGTAAATGGCGGGGTTTTGGAGGTGTTGAGTATTTTAATTTTTTCGGGAACCACTTCAATATCCCCTGTCGGTATGTTGGGATTTTTGGAGGCTCTTTCAATCACGCTTCCTTCCACCTGCACCACGAATTCACGGCCCAGTTCCCGGGCTTTTTTCACCAGGCTGTCATCGGATTTCTCTTCTTCCAGAAAGATCTGTGTGATGCCGTAGCGGTCGCGCATGTCTATCCAGATCAGGGCACCCTTGTCCCTGACACGTTGCACCCAGCCGCTCAGTATAACTTTTTTGTTCAGGTCGGTATTCCGTAATTCTCCGCAAGTATGTGTTCTTAACATGTTGAAATATTGGTTTTTAAATTCAAGGGAGCAAAATTACGAAAAAGCGAGTGAAGTTCTTAAAAATACATTTAAAATTGAGATTATACAAGTTATTTTTGCGAATAGGACGTTGGGCTTTATCATATAAACAAAACACTCCCCCATCAAACAAAGGCCCATCATACAATTCAAGGATATCTAATCCAGTTTCTGAAACATATTTTCTGATTTTGTTCCCTTCCGAAAAATGATTTAGGTTTCCGATAATGAAAAGCTTGTGTTTCCATATCCCGCAACATCCCCCGATAAAACCGTGTTTTTGCCCGGGAAGCAGGATTTCATCCGGGTTCACATACAAAACATCCATATTATATCTAAGAAGCGTTTTGTGAATTCCCTGGTCGGAGGTGATGAATTTTTTGTTTCCAAGCGGTAGGATATTGCATCGGGTATAGCCCTGGTTTACATGGATGAGCTCTGCATCTGCGGCCAGCTGGGTGATCCTGGAATCCGTGTAACGGAAGTTATGGATCAGGAAATTATCCACAAAAACCGCATTGTAAAAAGCCGTTCCGGGGTATTTTTTTCCGACCGGCATTTCGCCGGATAAGTAATCAATCCCCATTTCTTGCAGTTTGCTTTTATAGGCTTGGGGAAGATTGGGTGCCACCACCAGCTTGTCCCCGGCCTGGAAAAAGAAAACATCGGGGTGGCCTGATATGGAATCGTAGGTGATATCCATGGTTTGAAGCTCAATAAGGACACCCATTCCTTTCAACTTGTTTCTGGCTTCATCCGGGATCTTTTTATCTGCAATGATGATCATGGACCAAAAATATGGAAATGAATGCAATACTTCCTGTAATAATTGGAATCTGGTAACAACTTTACCAAACAATTCAGTAAGCTATGATCTTTTCTATACTGATAAAAATAATGCATTTGCCTTATCAGATGGAGTAATATTTAAAAGCACCAATTTTCTGTTTCATCTTAATGATGTCTCTTTTACAAATGATAACGAAGCAATAGCTGTTGGTCATTCTATAAGGTACTCTCAAATCATACGAATTTTTAAAATACTGATTGTCAGTATGTACTTGTAATATTTTTTTATAACAACTTGATTACACGACCTTTACTGGACATTCCCAATTTAATTTCGTATCTTTGCAATAAATAGCGGGCATTCCGCGATTATTTATCGAATGTATTTTTTAAATCAGCTGATACAATGGAAGAAAATAGCACGAAACCGGAAGTTAACAGGAATAAAGGAAATAAGAATTTATTTGTGATACTGCTCATTATTGCAGCCATTTTGCTGGCAGGCCTGGGGATATGGCTGGTATACACCAAATCCGACCTGAAAGAATTACAGGCTGAAAAAGAACAGCAACAGCCAGATGTTCATTGCCGAGCTGGATTCCCTCATGAGCGAGCACAACCAGATCAAGGAAGAATATGGTGAGCTGGCCGATACCCTGCAGTTAAAAGACAGCCTGATCCGGGCCAATGCAAAGGAGATCAAGAACCTCCTGAATTATAAATGGGAATATTACAAGATCAACAAGAAATTCCAAAAGTTGCAGGAAGTAGCCCAGACTTACGTGCACCAGATGGATTCATTGTATCGTGAGAACAAGGCCCTGAAGGAAGAAAATGTGCAGATCAAAAGGAAATACCAGAAACAGGTTGACATCACACAGGAACTGGTAGATGTGCAAAAACGCCTGAGTGAAAAAGTGGAAGAGGCCGAGATCCTGCAGACTTATAACCTGAAAGCAGATGGCATACAACTGCGCTGGGGCGGCAACAAACAAAAGGAAACCGACCGGGCCAAACGGGTCGACAAGATCAGGATCTGTTTTACGCTGGGCGAGAACAGCATCGTGCCCAGGGCGACAAAGAGCTCTACATCCGCATTGCGCGTCCCGACAAGCTCATACTCACACCCTCACGCGGGGATGATTATTCTTTCATGTACCAGGGTGAAAAACTGCAGTATTCCATCATGAAAGAAGTTTATTATGATGGCACCGCCCAGGATTTCTGTCTGTACTGGAGCAAGAAAAGCGAAAAAGAGGAGATGTCAGAAGGAACTTATTATGTAGAGGTCTTTGAAGGGGATTATGTGATTGGGGCGACGAAGCTGACGCTCAGGTAGAATGGAAAAAAGGCAAAAGGCAAAAGGCAAAAGGTGAAAGCAGCAATTTATTAGGTGCAGAAGGAATATTAAGTTTTAATATGTGAAGTTTTTTTTGCGATTGTTGCTAGTATTTTCATCAATTGCTCAGATTCGTTGATCAAAATATTAACCTTATTGGATTTGATTAGTGTGGTATCCCGGATAATTTTTAACCAATAATTGGATTCTCTCATTTCTTTAAGAGAAGTACAAATCTTATAATGAAAATCTTTCTTTGAAAAGGCCGCCTGGGCTTCTTCGTAATTTGCCCCGCTGGAAGTTCCTGACCGAATTAATTGATATCTGATTATTTTGCTCTCAGGAGATTGATCCAAACTACGGCAAAGTTTGATAGTTGATATAGAAAATAGAAACAGCCGTTCTCTTAAATCCATTTCTTTGGAATATAAATAATTCAGCTACATATCTTTTCCTTTTTCCTTTTGCCTTCTTACTTTTTCCTTCTTCCCTTAAGCCCGATATACTTTCGTACTCCGTATCCTCCGGCCAATGCCAGCAAGAATACCAGTCCCGAGCCTACCGGTGCACCGTTCGGCAATTGGTTACTGCTGGTTCCATGATCGGCCGGAGGGGAAGGCGGTTCACCCGGGCCCTGTGCCTGGGCATTCATGTCTGAAATACAGAAGAAACTGAGAAAACAGGCCAGTATAAGAATTGCTTTTTTCATGATTATGGTTTTTAATGAATATAAATCTTTTGTACCGGATGCGTGGGATAACTGGTTTTGATAAGATAGATACCCGCTGGTAGTGAAGCCCTGACCGGAATATTGTCTGTGGCAACATCTGAAGCACTATAGACCAATCTCCCTCCGAGATCAAACAGGAATAAATCCAGCGGGCCATTTCCACCTGTGTTTTTCATGTGGATCATTCCATTGTGGTAATATGCCCGGAAGCCAGTTGGCGGTTTGCTTTCTTCCTCTGCATTCAACTGCTGAAAGTGCAGAACGAAGCGATCAGCCGGATCATTCACACTTGCCGTAAAGAAATATGAGCTGTCCATGGTGAGGTCGATCATAAGCTCCCCAAAACGGTCTTCCAGGAAAACCCGCTGCTGTTGCTCAAAATTTTGAAGCCGGTGGATGGCAAGACTATGCTCACCATCCGTTCCAGCCTCAAAATACAGATCCAGTTTTGCTTCCATAGGGAAAGGTAAAGTGTTGGTCGATAGGTATTCACTGGATATACAGGTATACAACTGGGGGGCCGTTGATTGTCCGGAAATTTTTCTTGCATCAAATTCCGGGTCAAAAGAAGTTGCAGCATCCGGGTGAAAGCAGATGCTTGCCAGGTCAAAAAATTCGTTTTCCCCGCCTTCGGCTTTGAGGCATAGCAAAGGCATGGCATCATTTGCATACAATGCCATATTATCATGGGTTCTGGCATCCAGGGGGATGGTAATGGAATTGCTAATATCAAGGGCCTGTATAAAAAATCCCTGGGTGGCCGGAATAATGCTGCCGGCTGCGATATCAACATAATTCCCGGCTGATTCCGAATAGATCTTGGCTACACCTCCGATATTGCTGAGGTTCCAGTTGCCATCGTTCCATGCCAGTGCACAGGGAAACGGATTACCCAGCAGGTGCCATCCGTTTCCTGTGCTTACCGACACGTCATTAAGTGTTACATCTGTTTCAACAAAGCTACCCGAGAACTCTTTGGTCTCACTTGTCTCACAGGCTATCAGGTAGCCTTCCCCATTGTTGAAATCAAAAGTAGCGTCCTTGTAATTCATCCACATATAGGATCCTTCGTCCCAGCGAAACAGGTCATCATTATACGCCGGTTCAAAATCGGAACCGGCCACAGCAAAGGCGTTGACCGGGGAAGAGATCTGGTGCCATCCGTCCTCAGCTCCACTGTATGCTTCTATAAATCTTTCAAAAATGATGGATCCCCGGCTTTGCATGTTTAAGGACCCCTGGTTTAAGAAGGAGCCTGTTCCAAGGGAATCGGAACAGATCCTGAAATCTCCACTCAATGTGATTGAACCAACGGTGCTGATGGTCAGGGAAGCCTGTGGATCAATACGCATATTGTTGCAGGAGATCGCGGAGGAAATTTCAGGATAATTGTTGGCGAATGAGGGAATAAGAACATCAATTCCGGATCCCGGAACTAATCCGGTATACCAGTTATCAGCCGTGCCCCAGTCAGCACTTGAGGCTTCGATCTTCCAGAGATTGGATTGATCGGTGGCAATTCTGAAATTATCCAGGCGCAATGTGGCAGTAGATGTATTCATCTTTGCCCTGATCCCAAATTTGCAGGAGGATTGATTTTCAAAAAACGAAAGATCTAATAAATCGGAGTAATTGACCAGCGTCCAGCTATTTTCAATCGGAGTAAACCAGTCTTTCAGCACAATCCAGTTTTCACCATCTATCATACCAACTACCTGGATGAAAATATTCTCATTCGTGGATCTGTAATAAAAGGAAGGCTTGATCCCGGTTTGATTTGTTGCATTAAAAACTACATGCAGATTTCTGGTGTCATCTCCACTAGTATTTATAGAGGCTTCTGCACTTAAGATACCAGTCCTGGCATAAGTATCGGAGTAATCCCATTGCGTGGAACCTTCCCAATTGGATTCGTAATCTATGATATTTTCACCCTCTGGCCCGGTTTCGAAATCACAGCAGTAAGGGAATTCAATTACCTGGCAAAAGGATTGCTGAACAATAAATATCAGGGACAAGAGACATATTTTTTTCATGTTGCGAGAATTTGATTAACACTCATCCACGAGTCCAATTACTCATGGTTTTTAAGTATTAATACTTTTCAGTGCCAAAACGTCGCACCCTGGAGGCAATTTTTTTAAATTTTTTGAAAAATCAGAATGGAAAGTCTTCTTCGCTGGTGGTTTCTTCGATCTTTTCTTTTTGGGGTTCATCGGCTTTCTGGTGGATGGGATTCCCGTCCACATAGATGGCTTTGTAAGGTATGGTGGGGCAGGCAAATTCGCATGCCCCGCAGCCGATGCAGATATCCTGGTTGATCTCCGGCAGGAAGAGGCCATTATAGGGTACCATATACACCGCCTTTGTGGGGCAGTGTTCGGAGCATGCACCGCAATCCGTGCCTTCTGTCTCCACGATGCAGTTGTCCTTTTCGAAATGCACCTGCCCGATCTGGGTCAGTTTTTTTTCTTCCAGTGGCAGGGGCAGCAGGGCACCACTCGGACAAATATCCGTGCAGATGCGACATTCATAATTGCAAAAACTTTTGTGGTATTCAAGGTATGGCTGGAACATGCCCTGGATACCATATTGCATGAAGGAAGGCTGTAGCACCTGGGAGGGGCAGGCACTCACACAGAGGTGACAGGCGGTGCAAAGTTCATTGAAGTGCTGAATGCTTTTCCCTCCCGGTGGGCATACTGTGTATTCCTTTTCTTCGGGAATGGTGCTTTCTTTGGTGGGGACGATCTTATCCTGTGCCTGCAGGAACTTATGCAGGCCCAGGCTGAACAGGGCCGTGAACTTGATGAAATTCCTTTTGGAGGGATTCACCGCCACTTTCTTCATCCGCACAGCATCTTTTTTCCAGACAGGAACAAATGATACTCCTTTGTTCGGACAGGAAATGGTGCAATTCAGGCATCCGATGCAGCGGCTGAAATCGATGCTCATTTCATCAGCTTCGATGCAGCCTGCCTTGCAATCCAGGGCACATCGCCAGCAACTGGTACAACTGCTTTCTTTGATCTTCAGCTTAAAAACCGACAGCCTGGAGATCAGGCCCAGGGCCGCTCCGACCGGGCAGAGGGTGTTGCAGAACAACCTGCCTTTTATCCTGGTCATCCACAAAAGCAGGATCAAAAATCCCAGGGCGTAGAGGAAAGCCGGCAAGACAAATACTTTGTACTCCACATGATAGAGGGTGTAAATATCGAACTGGTTCAGGATCCGGGCCCCGGCATTGTTCAATCCTACATATACTGGTCGGACCATATTCACCATGATCTTACCGAAACTGGTAAAAGGATCCAGCAGGTTCAGCAAAATGGAGGTGCCGGCCAGGAAAAGCAATACCGTGGCCGCCAGCATAGAGTAGCGCAGCCAGTTGTAAGTCCTGGTGTACCGGAATTTCTTGGCGAAGCTGAGGCCTTTGTGGATCCTGATCAGGAAGTCCTGCAGGGTTCCCAGCGGGCAAATGGTAGAACAGTACAACCTGCCGAAGAGCAGGGTCAGGACAATGATGAAGACGAAGCCAGCTGCCGACCAGGCAATGAGCTGGGTGAACTCCAGGATGGAGGGTGCAAATTGTAAGTAGGTGATCGCGTTGTATGCCTTCTCCGGGAATAAACCGGTAAAGTCAAGCATTAAAAAAGCAATCAGCAGAAAAAAGATCAGTGCAATTCCAACCCTTATCCATTTCAGCACCCTGTATAATTGCATTCAGATTATATTTTTTGGCGGTCGATCTTGAGTTTATCCAGGTCCATGGTCCCGATACCCATTTCATCGGCGATGGCAATATAGGGTATCTCGGAAGGCTCGCTGCCATAAAATTTGGTGGCTGCAGCATCCGCTGCCACGATATCCGTGCTGATGATCATGGCATCCACACGGACAACATCCTCAACAGACACCCCGCGCGGGCCATTGCGCTTCATCACCCGGTAAGCATCGATCACATTCAGATGGGGCTTTTTAGGGAAAGTACAGTAATCCGCGATGCACTGGTGCAGGTCGTTGCGGTGCCAGAAGCGGCGGTCCCATACCACGCCCATGAGGTTTTTCATGGCGATCGATAACCTGGCCGAACCATGGTCTTTGAGTACGGGTACATTGATAAATACGTCCGAATCCAGGATCAGTTCGTGTACCTTGGCATTTTTCAGTTTTTTCCCCTGTGGGATCTCCACCTCGCGATAATAATTTTCCGTATTACCAGGAACGACCTTTGCTCCGGCCTCTTTGGCGGCCTCCTCTATGCCACTGTTTTGATAACATTTTACCCAGTTGTCGCAGGTATTGTCAAAAATAAATACTTCCCTGGCACCCGCTTCATAACATCTTTTCACGATGCGTCTGATCAGTTCAGGATTGGTATTGGCCGCCCTTTCCGGAACTGCATCCCAGCCGATGTTGGGTTTTACCACCACTTTGTCGCCTTGCTTAACGAATTTTTTCATCCCGCCAAGCGATTCAATTCCTTTATCGAACATGGCTGCAGGATCTTGCCCCCGGATAGCCACCAGGTCGAATCCTTCTTTGCCATCGGCCTGCGGGCCGATCTTGTTTCCTCTTAAAACTTTTGAATAGCCGAACATGGAAAATGCGGCACTGCCGATCACGCCGGCAGCAACACTTTTGCGTAGGAAGTCCCTTCTTTTCATTTAGCTGATCTTTTTTATAATTGCTGTCCCGATGTAAAATGCAGGGTATCAAGTTGAATTATTAAGTTCATTTTCATTTCTTAATAATTGGTCTCACTGATTTTATACGATGAAAGTATAAAAAATATTGTTGAATCAAGCTAAAGATGAGTTATTTGAAATCAGTTTAAACAAATGGGCGAAAGGGTGATTCAGTCATTTTCATTTTCGACTTTCTTTGTCCGGACAAAGGGCAATTCGTATATCTCAGCCTTAAATGCCAGCCAGTCGATGATCTTAAGAGCCAGCTCCTCGCTCAGGTCTTTGATATCCCAGTTCATATATTCATGAAAGCGGTCTTCATCCTGGAATTTCTTCTTTTCTTTTACCAGTTCGGTATCGACCACTATTTTTTCTTTCAGCAGGGCCTCATCCCGCACATCCAGTCCGATCTTCCCGAACTGGCTGCTTACGGTGATCAGTATCACCCTCACATGCTTAAGATGTTTGGGTTTCAACAGATCCCAGAAAGAACCCCGGTAAACTTTTTGCTCGAAGCGCAGGCTGCTTTTCAGCACATGCATATGGTTCAGCAGCTTGGATTCTTTGCTCTTGGAATCAATATTCCCGAATGGGTCTTTCTTTTCCAGGGGAAGCGCATTTACGCGTTTTACTAATTTATCGATGGTTTTGATAAAGGTGTTATACTCTTTGGCGTGGGCATTGTAATTTTTTTCAATGCGCATTTTCCTGTCGAGGAAGCTCGGGCTATTGCTTTTGCTGTCTCTTCCCTGGGCTTCTCTTTCCGCTTCTTCTAACCAGTGAGCCATAATATCTTATTTATATTCCAGTACTTCCACTTCGTTTTTAATTACCCGCAGACCGTTCAATGCCATGGCATCAAAATCGTTCTGGCTGGGATATAAGGCAATGGGAGCGATCTTGTTAACCTTCTGCGAAACATTTTCCAGAAAGCGTTCGCTATTGAATATGTTCCCGGTAAGCAGGATGGCATCTACCTCGCATTCCAGTGCGGTATACATAGACCCGATCTCCTTTGAAACCTGGTAAGAAAGGGCATTGGAGATGAAGAGCGTGGTCTCATTGCCCGAAAGTACTTTTTTATCGATCTCGTCCAGGTTGCTGGTACCCAGGTAAGCTGTATACCCACCCTCTTTGGTGATCATCCTGTAAACCTCCTCTTCGGAATATTTTCCGCTGAAGCAAAGCTTCACCAGCGCACCCATGGGCAGGGTTCCGCTGCGTTGTATCCCGAAGGGGCCGTCGCCGTCGAAGGAATTGTTCACATCGATCACCTTGCCTTTTTTGTGGGCACCGATGGAGATTCCGGCGGTACCGACATGGCATACGATGAGATTCAGTTCCTCGTAAGGCCTGTTGATGGATTTGGCATATTTGCGCGCAAAATGTTTGTGGCTGAGGGCATGAAAAATAGAACGCCGTTTGAATTCGGGATGGCCGGTAACCTTGGCGATCTCATCCATTTCGTCTACCACAACCGGGTCGGCCATGTAGGCTTTCTTGCCAAGACTTTTGGCTATTTCGAAGGCGATCACGCCCCCAAGATTGGTGGCATGAACTCCCTGTACCCCGATGTACAGGTCTTCCAGCATTCTTTCATTGATCTGGTATACACCGGACTGGACCGGTTTTAGCAAACCGCTTCTACCCATCACCAGTTCGATCAGGTCGATATTGATATCATTCTCTGCAAGCACGTTCATGATGATGTCCCTTCTCCAGTCCGCCTGATCCATCAAATTCTCATATTTTGCCAGCTCTTCTTCCGGATGTTTGATGTTTTTAAGGAAGATCAGATCAGTGCTGCGATACACCGCTACATAAGTTGATTCTATTGCCGGATATACAATTAAAATCTTCGCCGAAATCATATAGGTTAATTTAAATTATCAATCTTTTGCAATTTACATATTTCTTCTGTATTGCCCGCCTACTTCGAACAGGGCATTGGTTATCTGTCCGATGGAGCAATACTTGGTTGTTTCCATTAAGTTTTCAAAGATATTATTATTTTCCAGAGCAGTTTCCTGGAGTTTCTTCAATAATTCTTCCGCTTCTTTTTCGTAAGTCTTGTGAAGGTTCTGCAGGGTTTGCAACTGATTTTCCTTTTCTTCAGGAGTTGCCCGGATCACCTCTCCGGGGATGACCGTGGGTGAGCCTTTGGAATTCAGGAATGTATTCACGCCCATAATGGGTAATTTCCCGGTATGCTTCAGGGTTTCATAATACAGGGATTCTTCCTGGATCTTGCTGCGCTGGTACATGGTTTCCATCGCTCCCAGCACACCACCGCGTTCGGTCAGCCTGTCGAATTCTGACAGCACGGCTTCTTCCACCAGCTCGGTCAGCTCTTCAATGATAAATGATCCCTGCAGGGGGTTCTGGTTCTTGGCCAGCCCCAGCTCGTGGTTGATGATGAGCTGTATGGCAATTGCCCGGCGGACCGATTCCTCTGTCGGTGTGGTAATTGCTTCATCATAGGCATTGGTATGCAATGAGTTGCAATTATCATAAACGGCATACAGGGCCTGCAATGTTGTCCTTATATCATTGAAATCAATTTCCTGGGCATGCAATGAACGCCCTGAAGTTTGAATATGATATTTCAGTTTCTGGGATCGCTCATTGGCACCATACTTGATCTTCATGGCTTTGGCCCAGATCAGCCGGGCAACCCGGCCCATCACCGAATACTCGGCATCAATTCCGTTGGAGAAGAAGAAAGAAAGGTTGGGTGCAAACTTGCTGATGTCCATACCCCGGCTTGCATAATACTCCACGTAGGTAAAGCCATTGGCCAGGGTAAGTGCAAGCTGCGTGATGGGATTGGCTCCCGCTTCGGCAATATGATATCCGGAAATGGAAACCGAATAGAAGTTGCGTACATTCTGATCGATGAAGTACTGCTGAATGTCCCCCATCATTTTCAGGGCAAAATCGGTGGAAAAGATGCAGGTATTTTGTGCCTGGTCTTCTTTCAGGATATCGGCCTGCACTGTTCCGCGAACCAGGCAGATGGTGTCCGCCTTGATCTTTTCATAAACCTCTTTGGGAAGGACCTGCTCGCCGGTAACCCCCAGCAGCATCAGGCCGAGGCCGTCATTGCCACGGGGAAGTTCTCCATTGTATTGCGGCCGTTTTGTACCCCTTTTCTTATAGATTGCTTTGATCTTTTGTTCTACCTCTTCTTCCAGTCCGTTCTCTTTGATATAGAGTTCGCATTGCTGATCGATAGCTGTGTTCATAAAGAAACCGACCATGGCCGGGGCCGGTCCGTTGATGGTCATGGAGACCGAGGTCTTGGGGTCTGCCAGGTTGAAACCGGAATAGAGTTTTTTGGCATCATCCAGGCAACAGATCGAAACACCGGAGTTTCCGATCTTCCCGTGGATATCGGGTCGCAGGTCGGGATCGAAGCCATAAAGGGTTACCGAATCGAAAGCCGTAGAAAGCCTCCGGGCCGGCATATCATAGGAAAGATAATGGAAACGTTTGTTGGTCCTTTCGGGACCACCCTCCCCGGCAAACATACGGGTGGGGTCCTCGCCCTCGCGTTTGAACGGGAAGACACCGGCGGCAAAGGGAAACTCGCCGGGTACATTTTCTTTCAGAACCCATTTCAGGATCTCTCCCCAGTTGCGGTATTTGGGAAGGATCACCTTGGGAATCTTCGTATGAGAAAGGCTTTCGGTGTAGGTGTCTACCTTGAGTTCCTTGTCTCTGACCCTGAAAACGAATTTATCAGACTGGTAATTTCTGACTTTCTTATCCCAGGTCTTGAGGATCTGCTTGTTGCGGGGGTCCAGGTTCAACTCTGCTTCCTTATAGGTTTTGTCCAGTTGCTTTTTGGTTACCTCTTCCGCATTTTCCCCAAGCATTTCGAGTGTTTTGCGGATGCTGTAAAGGTGTTCTGCCACTTCCGACTGGTCCTCTGCCCATTTGTTATAATCGCGGATGGTTTCAGATATTTCGGAAAGATAACGGACCCGTCTGGGCGGGATGATATGGATCTTTTCTGATAACTCATCCATTTCATCTGAATGCGCTTCAAAGTTTACCCCGGTTTTTTCCTTGATCTTCCGGATCAATGCATTGTAGAGCTGATTCACGCCCGGGTCGTTGAACTGGGATGCAATGGTGCCGAAAACAGGCATGTCGTCCACATCTTCTTCAAAGAGCATGTGGTTGCGCTGGTATTGTTTGCGCACATCCCTGAGTGCATCCAGGGCACCCCGCTTATCGAATTTGTTGATGGAAATCAGGTCGGCAAAGTCGAGCATGTCGATCTTTTCGAGCTGGGTGGCAGCTCCGTATTCCGGTGTCATCACATAGAGTGAGAGATCGCTGTGATCGATGATCTCTGTATCGGACTGCCCGATGCCTGAGGTTTCCAGGATCACCAGGTCGAACCTTGCCGCCTGCACGATGGTTTCTGCATCTTTCACATATCTCGACATGGCCAGATTGGACTGGCGCGTGGCCAGTGAACGCATAAACACCCGTTCGTCATTGATGGAGTTCATGCGGATCCGGTCGCCCAGCAAGGCCCCGCCCGTTTTGCGTTTAGAGGGATCTACGGATATGATCGCAATGGTTTTGTCATGGAAATCATCCAGGAATCTCCTGACCAGCTCATCCACCAGGGATGATTTGCCGGAGCCCCCGGTGCCGGTAATGCCCAGTACCGGTGACTTTTTTTCTTTGATCTTTTGCCTGAGTTGTTCCAGCAGATCGCTGATGGTATCGGGATAGTTTTCTGCTGCGGAAATGATCCTGCCCAGCAATTTGGGGTCCTGTTCCAGTCCGCCATTGAGTTTTAGCTGTATATCTTTCCCGGTTGGGAAATCACATTGCTTCAGCACATCGTTGATCATGCCCTGCAGGCCCATTTCCCGGCCGTCATCCGGGCTGTAAATGCGGGTGATCCCATACTCCTGCAGTTCTTTGATCTCTTCAGGCAGGATAACGCCTCCGCCCCCGCCGAATAATCTGATGTGTTCACATCCCTGTTCCTTCAGCAGGTCGTACATGTACTTGAAGAATTCAATGTGCCCGCCCTGGTAGGAAGTGATGGCAATAGCCTGAACATCTTCCTGTATGGCGCAATTAACGATCTCCTGCACCGAGCGGTTGTGCCCGAGGTGGATCACTTCCGCGCCTGTGGATTGCAGGATCCGTCGCATCACGTTGATGGCAGCATCATGGCCATCGAACAGGCTTGCAGCCGTAACAATTCGAATATGATTTTTCGGTTTGTAGATCTTTTGTTTAGTAGGTACTCTCATTTCCGCTGTAAATAGTTCGATTTGCTACAAAGATAATGAATGTTAAGTAATAGAAGGTGCTGGAATTTAATAGGGTTCGATTGTTCAATTGCTGGTTAACTGACTTCTTTTAACAGATCTTCCGCTGAAAAATATGTATAATGAAGTTGCACACAATCAGCTAAAAACAATCAAAAAATGAAACAATCGAACAATTGAACATCGTACCCAAACATCTAATTTATAATCATACTTAAAAAAAATCTTCCTATCATTGTAACCGACCAATTCCAAAATCAATATATTATGGAGACCAAACAGATTGTTTTTCTAATTTCCGTTTTGATCACCCTGGGTGTATTTTCTTTCACCATGTACCGGATTTTCAGTTATATGAAGTTCACCAGGCCTTTCCCCATCCGGGACATCCCGAAGAGAATAGGGGTGATGATGAAAGTTGCCATCGGGCAGACCAAGATTTTCAGGAAGCCTGTGGTGGGCCTGATGCACGCACTCGTTTTCTGGGGTTTTATGGTGATCCTGGTGGGAAGCATCGAAATGATCATCGACGGGCTCTTCGGCACCGAAAGGGTACTTAAGGTGCTGGGTCCGGTTTATGATGTGATCATTGCCTCGGGGGATATCTTTGCCCTGATCGTGCTGATTGCCATTGTGGCTTTCCTGATCCGCAGGATCTTTATGCACATTAAAAGGTTTTATGGTGTTGAAATGAAACCCATCTCAAAGATAGATGCCAACATCGCCCTCACCATCATCCTCATCCTGATGGCCAGCCTGCTGGGCATGAACACTTTTTATGTACTGATGCAGAAAACCTCCGGGGAAGAGATCGCGGGGGTTTATCCGGTGAGTGAATACATTGCCGGGTGGTTCGGCCAGCTTTCGGATTCGAAGATACATCTATGGCATGAGATCAACTGGTGGGCGCATATATTGTGGATCTTCATCTTTGCCAACATACTGCCTTACTCCAAGCACTTCCATGTTTTCATGTCGGTGCCCAATGTTTTCCTGAGCCGGCTGGAACCCCTGGGATACCTGCCCAACATGCCGGAGATCACCAAAGAGGTGAAACTGATGATGGATCCGGATGCTGCTTTCAATGAACCGGCGGAGGGAGAGGAAGAATCTCCGGCACGTTTCGGGGTGAAGGATGCTGAGGATGCCACCTGGAAGAATTACCTGGATGCCCTGGCATGCACAGAATGTGGGCGTTGTACGGATGTGTGCCCGGCCAATATCACCGGGAAATTATTATCACCCCGCAAGATCGTGATGGACCTGCGGGCCAGGATGAAAGAAAAGGGCCCCGGCCTGGTGAAGGAAGGTTTGAGTTATGATGATAAGAAAAGTCTGGTGCGGGATTACATCAGCGAGGAAGAGCTCTGGGCCTGTACTACCTGCAATGCCTGTGCACAGGAATGCCCCATCAACATCAACCATCCCACCCTCATCGTCGACATGAGAAGATACCTGGTGATGGAAGAAGCTTCCGGGCCGGGTGATCTGAATGCTGTTTTCACCAACATCGAGAACAATGGCGCACCCTGGCAGTTCTCGCCCGAGGACCGCATGAAATGGGCCGGGGATGTGGGACTGGATGTTCCGGTTATGGCCGATATGATGGCCCAGGGCAAGAAACCCGAATGGTTGTTCTGGGTGAGTTCCGCGGGGGCTTTCGACGACCGCTATAAAAAGGTGACCCGGGAGTTCATCAAGATCCTGAACCATCTCAAGATCGATTATGCCGTGCTTGGCACCGAAGAGAGCGACAGCGGGGATGTGGCCCGGCGGGGCGGCAATGAAATGCTTTTCCAGATGCAGGCCATGACCAATATCGAGATCCTGAACGGCTACGAGGTGAAAAAGATCCTCACCTGCGATCCGCATGATTTTAATACTTTCAAAAATGAATATCCCGAATTCGGTGGGGACTACGAGGTGGTGCATCATTCGCAATTCCTCTCTAAACTGATCCGGGAAGGCAGGATCAGCATGAACGGGGGCAAGTTCAAGAACCAGAAGGTGACCTTCCATGACCCCTGTTACCTGGGACGGGGCAATGGCGAATACGATGCCCCGCGTGATGTATTGAATGCCATTGAAGGCGAAAAGGTGGAAATGAAGCGTAGCAAGAGCTTTGCCCTTTGTTGCGGCGCCGGCGGCGGTCAGATGTTCAAGGAAGCCGAAAAGGGGGATAAGGAAGTCTTCATCGAAAGGATAGAAGATGTGATGGAAACAGGTTCTGATGTAGTGGCCACCGCCTGTCCCTTCTGCATGGTGATGATGACCGACGGCATCAAGTATAAGAACCAGGAAGAAAAGATGAAGAATTATGATATCGCGGAGATGGTGGCTATGTCGTTGGGATTATGATTGATTGTCCGCGAATTTTCACGAATTTTGCTAATGAACGCGAATTATTGTTAGCTTTCAAATGCTACTTTTTAACAAGCTTTTCCGTGACAACTCCATCCCCATTTTTCATACGGATAAAGTAGATTCCGCTTTCAAATTCATTCAGATTGATCAGGGTTTTTTCCTCGGGAGATGAAATACCCCCAAGCAGCTTTTTACCGCTTAGGTCAAACAGGGTATAGTGCAATTCTGTTTTCGTTGTATTCAGCAAATATGCATTGGTCTGAACAGGATTGGGATAAACCCTGATTTGTGATACCAGCTTTTGCTCTGGCCTCCCGACCAGGTGGGGTTCGGCCATGAATTCCGAACTGGTCACATCGCCTGTTTCGGGGTCGACATTGAGATTTACCAGTATATAACCCACTTCCGGATCGTCCGACCACCAGATGTATCTTTCTTCCGTGCTTTCTTCAACCGAAAAAAGCTGCCAGCCGAAAAAGGGCACTTTGGCCCAGATGCTGTCGATAAAGTCCCTGCTTTCATGTACCCGCAGAACATCGTAGGTTCCCATGGGCACGGTCATGCTTCCCCAGGCATCCACATGGCTGTTTTTAAGGGTGCGCCGTTTAAGCTTCATGCTGTCCACCCCGGGGTGCTTACTTCGGCTTCAAAGTAATAATTAAATACTTCGTTGTCCTGGAAACCATACACATAGGGGAAAACCAGGAACAACTCATTGGGTTCAACAGCAGAAGTTACCAGGCCGAGCTCTTCCACTTCCACCGCCAGGCCAAGCATTTTCAAATTACTGGTGTTTTTGTTGAAATAGACATAACTGCTGTCAGCACCGGTAAAAAGACACAGGTTCGCTGATGGAAAATTCGTCCAGTAGGGTGTGGAAGTAGGACTAACAAAACGGAAGGTATCTGTGTTATCCTCATACAAAGCGCTGAAGTCCCAGAGTTTATCCTCACCTGCATCACCGGGTAGAATGCCGGCATCCGGATCTTCATCAAAAGCCTGTAAAACGATATCGCCAACACCCAGCAATTCATCCGAAGTGATCTCTATCTGGGCATTTAGCTGCATGCAACCTACGCCGATCAATAAAAACAAAAAATAAAGCTTCCTCATCAATTATTAATTATTAATTGTTAATTATTCATTATACACATTCATCGTCCTGTCCGGCCCGATGGCCGCAAAGGATTTGATTATTTCCAGGGCCTTTTCCACGCGGGGGATCATCAGTTCTTCCTCTTTCCGGCTCCATTTACCCAGCACATAATCCACCTGGTGTCCCCGGGCAAAATCATCCCCGATGCCTATCCTGAGCCTCGAAAATTCAGTTGTTTCCAGCAAGGCAACGATATCTTCCAGTCCGTTGTGGCTCCCGGGCCCTCCTTTCTTGCGCATCCTGAGCATGCCAAAAGGCAGGTCGATATCATCCACGAGAACCAGCAAATTGGAGAGGGGGATATTTTCTTTATTCAGCCAGTAGCGGATGGCTTTCCCGCTCCTGTTCATAAAGGTTGTGGGTTTGATCACTACCAGGCTTTTGCCCTTGAAACGCAACTTGGCCATATCGGCATAGCGGTCGTTCGTGAAGCTGCCTTTGCGTTCATTTACCAGGGCATCTGCCACCACAAAACCGATGTTGTGCCGGGTGTTGGCATATTCCTCTCCAATATTTCCAAGTCCTGCTATTAAATACTTCATGATAAAAAAAGAGGTATACAGTTATTGATAAACTCCATACCTCTCCTGTTAAATTTATACAAAATCGCTTACTTTGATTTTTCCTCTGAGGCTCCTTCGCCACCTTCTTTGGCTTCTCCTTCTTCACCTTCGGCACCTTCTTCACCTTCAGCTCCTTCTTCACCTTCTTCCTCTTCTTCCACCAGTTCTTCTTCGATCTTACGGGCTGCTCTCACAGCAACGATCAGCTCAGAGGGTACGTCGAGAAACTTGAGGTTTTCGCGTTCCATATCTTCTACCTTCACCAGGTCACCGATATCCATATCCGTTACATCGATTTCGATATGATCCGGCATGGTATCGATCATGCTGCTCACCACCAGTTTGTTAACACGCTGGATCAACCTGCCGCCCTTCACAACGCCCACAGCGCTACCGGTAAGCCTTACAGGCAATGCTATCTTAAGGGGTTTACTGGGAACGACCTGCAGAAAATCCGCATGTAATACTTTATCCGTTACGGGGTGATACTGTACCTCCTGGATGATGGTTGAGTATTCCTTGCCACCGATTTTGAGGGTAACCAGAAATACATCCGGTGTGAACACCAGCTTGTTAAAATCACGTTCATCCATGGTAAAATGGAGCTGTTCATCACCGCCATACATCACGCATGGCACATGGCCCATAGCCCTGACTTTCTTGGCATCTTTTTTCCCTACGCTCTCGCGGGGAGAGCCGCTCATAGATACTCTTTTCATAATTGAATTGTTTTAATTGATTTATTTATCTGAAAATTTAAAAAGTGAACTGATTGACTTTTTGGTTTCAACGCGTTTGATCACTTCAGCAAAAAGATCGGCGGTTGAAAGCACTTTAATTTTTTTACTTTCCTTTTTCAAAGGAATGGTGTCGGTGGTAACTATTTCGGAATAGGGCGATTTTTCGAGTCGTTCGTATGCTTTTCCGGAGAAAACGGGATGGGTGCACATGGCCCTGACGCTTTTGGCGCCCTCGCTCATGATCAGCTCACCTGCCTTGGTGATGGAGCCGGCCGTATCGATGATATCATCCACCACCACCACATTTCTGTCTTTCACATTACCCACCAGCGACATCTTTTCAACCTCGTTGGGTTTTGCCCTTTGCTTGTAGCAGATCACGAAACCGGTATTCAAAACCTTGGCATAGTTGGCTGCCCTCCGGGTACCTCCGGTATCGGGAGAAGCAAAGATGATGTCATCCATTTCCAGGCTCTTGAGATAGGGCATGAAGATAGAAGAAGCATAGAGATGATCAACGGGTACGTCAAAGAATCCCTGGATCTGGTCGGCATGCAGGTCGATAGTGATCAGGCGGTTTACACCGGCAGCAGAGAGCAGGTTGGCGATCAGCTTGGACGCGATGGAAACACGTGGTTTGTCTTTCCTGTCCTGGCGCGCAAAACCGAAATAGGGTACCAGGGCAATGATGTTCTTGGCCGAGGCCCTGCGGGCTGCATCGATCATCATCATCAATTCAAATAGGTTGTCGGAGGGTGCATAGGTTGATTGTACAATGAAAACATCACGTCCCCGGATATTCTCCTCGTAGGAAGGCTGGAATTCACCGTCAGAAAACTCCGTAACAATTGATTTACCGAGTTCTACGCCATAACTTTTAGCAATTCTTTCGGCCAGGTTGCGCGACTCCCTGCCTGCAAAGATGTTTACCAGATTTTTTTTACCCATGATCCTGAATGATTTAGACTTGAATTTCGGAGTGCAAAAGTAAGCTATTATTTTCAATTCTGCAATCTTTTGTGCCGGATTGCCCCCGGAAGATTACAGAACAATCCAATTTTTTGATTAACTTTGCGTTCTCAATAAAACCAATGCCCGGGTGGCGGAATTGGTAGACGCGTTGGTCTCAAAAACCAATGAGGTAACACTCGTGCCGGTTCGACCCCGGCTCCGGGTACGAAAAACAGCTTTCCGGTAATTGGAAAGCTTTTTTTATAGATACCTATGAACAGAAAAAAAATATCCATATACCTGCCCATTGTTTTCGCCCTGCTTCTGGCACTGGGGATTTACATCGGCATGAAGCTACAGGCAGTCAACAGCTTTGAGAAAAACGTATTTACCTTCAATACACCCAGGTACGACAAACTTTCGGATATCATCAATTATATCGACCAGGATTATGTTGATTCGGTCGACAAGGAAGAACTGGTAGAGAACAGCATCGTGGAGATCCTGGAGGAACTGGATCCCCATTCGCAATATATCCCTGCCCAGGATTTTCACACGGTAAACGATCCCCTTCAGGGTAACTTTGAAGGCATCGGGATACAATTCCGCATTGTAAAAGACAGCATCACCGTGATCCATCCCATTCCGGGAGGTCCTTCTGAAAAGGTGGGCCTGAAAGCCGGCGACCGCATCGTGAAGATTGAAGACACCCTGGTTGCAGGGGTGAGCATCACCAATCTGGTTGCCATGCGCAAGCTCAAAGGCAAAAGAGGTACCCAGGTGAATGTGGACGTTTTCCGCAGGAACCATGACGAATTACTGGATTTTACCATCACCCGCGATGTGATCCCTACCTACAGCCTGGATGTGGCTTATATGGTGGATGAAAATACGGGTTATATCAAATTGAATAAATTCTCGGCAACCACTTATGAAGAGTTTTCAGAGGCACTCGATGATCTGCTGGCTGAGGGTATGCAACAGCTTATCCTCGACCTGCGCGGGAATGTCGGGGGTTATCTCACTGCTGCCGTAAAGATCGCCGATGAATTCCTGGAGGAAAATAAACTCATTGTTTATACCGAAGGCAACAGCCGGCCCAGGAACTTTGCCTATGCCACCGGACGGGGCAGGTTTGAAAACCGGGACCTCGTGGTTTTGATCGATGAAGGTTCGGCCTCAGCCAGTGAGATCCTTGCCGGCGCTGTGCAGGACAATGACCGGGGTACCATCATCGGCCGCAGAAGTTTTGGAAAAGGTCTGGTGCAGGAACAGTTGAGCTTCCCCGATGGTTCCGCCATGCGACTGACCGTTGCCCGTTATTATACGCCTACCGGCAGATGCATTCAGAAACCCTATGATGATGGAATTGAAGATTATTATCATGAATCGGTTGAACGCTTCATGAACGGGGAAATGACCAATCCCGACAGCATACATTTTGCCGATTCGCTAAAATATATCACCCCCGCCGGGAAGGTGGTTTACGGCGGCGGGGGTATTATGCCCGATATTTATGTTCCGCTGGAAAAGGACTCCATGCTGGTATTCTACAATAAGCTTCTGCGGAGGGGTCTGCTTTACCAGTTCGCATTTGATTATACCGATGTACACCGTGATGAGTTCAAGGAATTTGATTCCTACAGGGATTTTAACAACAAGTTTGAAGTTTCGAATAAATTATTTAGGGAATTCCTTGCCTATGCAGAAGATAAGAAAGTGAAAGGAAGTCCTGAGGAAATTGCCTTTACCCAAGCGAAAGTCAAAACGCTACTCAAAGCCTACTTTTCACAAAATCTCTTCAGCGACAAGGGATTTTACCCGGTTTATCACCAGATAGATGATGTATTTTCCAGGGCAGTTGATCATTTGAAGAAAAAGGACAACGAAATATAAACCCTAAAAAATAGACATTATGGCTTTTGAATTACCAAAATTACCCTATGCGGAGGATGCACTGGAACCGCACATTTCGAAGAAAACCATCGAATTTCATTATGGCAAGCATCATCAGGCCTATGTCAACAAACTGAACGGGCTTGTGAAGGACACTGCATTCGCAGATGCATCCCTTGAGGAGATCATTAAAAATGCCAATGGCGGGATCTTTAACAATGGTGCCCAGGTGTGGAATCACACTTTTTACTGGAATTGTATGAGCCCTGATGGCGGCGGTGAACCGGGAGGCAAGTTGCTGGATGTCATCAACAAATCCTTTGGTTCTTATGAGAACTTCAGGGAAAAGTTTATGGATGCTGCAACCACCCTCTTCGGTTCAGGCTGGATCTGGCTGGTGAAGAATGCAGAAGATGAGCTTGAGATTATACAGACCAGCAATGCAGCCAATCCAATACGGGATGGTTACACCCCGCTGATGACCTGTGATGTGTGGGAGCACGCCTATTACCTCGATAAGCAAAACCGCAGGCCGGCGTATGTTGATGATTTCTTTAAGGCTATCGACTGGAAGGCCATCGGAGACAGGTATTAGACGATAATAAGCTGTATCCTGATTTAAAACTACTCCACGGTAACCGACTTCGCCAAATTCCTCGGCTGATCCACATTGCAGCCACGATTTACAGCGATGTGGTACGACAGCTTTTGCAAAGGAATGGTGGCCAGCAGCGGAACCAGTAGTTCTTCGGTTTCGGGGATCTCGATCACATGGTCGGCCAGTTTGCGAACTCCTGTGTCGCCCTGTGTAACAATGGCAATAATTTTTCCTTTGCGGGCTTTAACTTCCTGGATGTTGCTGATCACTTTCTCATAAATGCCCCGGTTGGGTGCGATGAATACCACGGGCATTTCCTCATCGATCAAAGCGATGGGACCGTGTTTCATTTCGGCAGCCGGGTAACCTTCTGCATGAATGTAGGAGATCTCTTTCAGTTTCAGGGCACCTTCCAGGGCAACCGGGAAATTATAGCCCCGTCCCAGGTAAAGGAAATTCCTGACATCCTGGTATTTCTTTGCTATCTCAATGATCTTATCGGATTGCTGCAGGGTTTTTTCCACCTTTTCGGGGATGGCTTCCAGTTCGTACAGGATCTGGCGGAACCTGGATTTTGAAAGGGTCCCTTTCAACTGGGCGATCCTCAGTGCCATGAGGGTGAGGATGGTTACCTGGGCCGTAAAGGCCTTGGTCGAAGCTACCCCGATCTCGGGTCCGGCATGGGTATAACTGCCGGCATGCGTGGCACGGGCAATGGAAGATCCAACCACATTGCAGATGCCGATGATGGTGGCACCTTTTGATTTGGCCAGCTCAATGGCTGCCAGGGTATCCGCTGTTTCTCCCGACTGGGAAATCGCGATTACGATATCATCTTCATAAATGACCGGGTTCCTGTAGCGGAACTCCGAAGCATATTCCACTTCAACCGGTGTGCGGGCCAGGTCTTCAAAAAGGTATTCCCCGACCAGTCCGGCGTGCCAGGAGGTGCCACAGGCAATGATGATGATGCGGCTGGCATTCACCATTTTCTGTTCGTAATCGATGATACCCCCAGGGAAACGATGCCTTTGTCAGCATTGAGCCGGCCGCGCATACTATCACGTATGGAGCGTGGTTGTTCGTAGATCTCTTTCAGCATGAAATGCTCATAGCCACTTTTTTCAAGCTGGCTCAGGTTCATCTCAAGTTTGGTTACATAAGGTGTTTTATCCTTGTTCTTGGTAGTTTTGATCTTGAGCTTCTCACCCTTCTTAATGAAGGCTACTTCTTCATCATCAAGGTAAACCACATTTTTGGTATACTCTACAATGGGCGTGGCATCCGATGCAATGTAAAAATCGTCGGTCCCGATGCCGATCACCAGCGGACTGCCTTTTTTGGCTGCGATCAGCTGATCGGGTTCGTCTTTGGAGATTACCACGATGGCATAGGCACCCACCACCTGGTTGAGGGCGATGCGGATGGCTTCACCCAGATCAACGCCTTCATTCTTCTTAATATCTTCGATCAGGTAGATCAGTACTTCAGTATCTGTTTCACTATGAAATTCATACCCCCGGTTGATCAGTTCGTTGCGCAGTACATCGTAATTCTCGATGATGCCATTGTGGATGATGGATAATTCACCGGATTGAGAAAAATGCGGGTGTGCATTCTCATCAGTGGGCTCGCCGTGCGTTGCCCAGCGGGTGTGGGCAATCCCGATCATGCCTGTAACATCTTTGTCTTTTACAAATGATTCCAGTTCGGTGACCTTGCCTTTTCTTTTATAAACATTAAGATTTCCATTAAGGATGGCCACACCGGCGCTGTCATATCCGCGGTATTCGAGCCTGTGAAGTCCTTTGATGAGTATCGGATAGGCCTGCTTATTGCCCACATATCCTACAATTCCACACATACAACTAAGATTTATTATGCAAATATAACCAATTTAAAAGCCTGTATCAAAAAGCATTTTCACAAGGGATTGTTAAATCACTCGCTTATTTCGGTATACCGGATCTCAAGCCTCATGGGGATTGAGGGTTCTGCGGCTTGCGGTCCGCTGATCACCGACCGGTAAGCATTGGAACCCGGACTGCTGATGAAGAGCGAAAGTCCGTAGTCTTCGTATTTATCCTGCATAAGCCACTGAATATGCCGGGTGATCCTGAAACTGTAAGTTAAGGATTTTGAATCGTATTGTCCACCGAAATAATCGGCACCTTCCAGTTCATCCAGCAGAAAGCTGCTGGTACCATCCTCGTTGATCTGTATCAGTCCCAGTTGTGGGGCAGGGCGGAGGTATTCGGTTTGCTGCGCAACCGGTAAAACCAGTTTTGCTTCATTCACCAGGATGGAACGCGATTTCATCCATTCCTGGATAAAAGGAAACTTGATGACGGTCTTAACACCTCCCATGGCTTGCAGGAATACTTTTTCTTTTCCGAGCGTTGTGTCGTCCTCCAGCACCTGTTGCCTGAATATGTTATCTGTTGAAGCCTCATAATCGTGCTGTAAATGATTGATGCGTGCACTGTTGGTATTGACGATCAATGGCAGGTTACGGTTCACCGTATCCGTATGATAATAAATGGTAAGATTGGTCACCGAGGAGATGAGATCGAAATACAAAACCGAACCTCCCTGGTAAACCGGGTCCGTTTTGATACTCAAGCCTTTGAAATATTCCACGAATTGTTCATTATCACTTAGGTAAACCGAGTCGGCATTCAGTATCTTTTCACCCAGCTCATGGGTGTATTTGCCCAGGTCAACACGCAGGCGGGCTGTGCGGGGCAGGCTGTCTCCCTCAGGTATAAAACCGGTTTTGGGGTGTGGATGGAAAAACATATCCGCGTAATCGAAGCCAAAATTTTCGAAGCTGCCGTTCGAGAAATAAACACTGTCTTTATAGATCTGTTCACTCAGTTCGTACACTCTCAGATTCAGGCCAGTGGTAGTGTCACCGTAATAGTTTGCATAGGCCAGGGTGAGAATGATGGAATCGATCACGGGATCTTCACCAATCTCCGGGTTTTCGTTGAGCAGGCGGAATTGTGCACTGAAGGCGGCATCGCTTCTCCCGAAAACCGGATCGCTCATGCTTCCCACAAGGTTTACACTGTTTTCATCCGTTCGCACAGAATCGATCTCCTGCGAATAGGTCAGGAGGGAGGCTGTATCGCTGTATAAGACTTCCGGCAGGTTGTTGTGTGGGATGAGTGCTGCCCCGACCGCATCGGGATCCTTCTTGCACTGCGTAAGCAGCATGATCCCTGCCAGCAGCATGACAAAAATGACTTTTGCTCTGATAAATGAGTTGATCTTCAAGATTGAGTAGGTTTTAATAGTTATTCCTCAAGAACTTTGTCATAAAAGTCGTTGTACACTTTTATGTAATCATCCGTCGACTGGTATTCAAGAACCGGTTTGCCAATGCCTCCAAGATAGGCTTCCACCTCCTTGTTGATCTTTTCGCTACCGATAATCACCGCATCCGAATAATCGATGGCAGATTTGATCATACTAACGTAATCAGGCTGTTTATAGTACTCAAGATCTTTGTTGGTGATACCTTCCATCTTGATCTTTTTTGCAAAATCCTTGCTCATCTTTTCACTGAATTCATCGTCGTAAATGGAAACTACCACTTTGAGTTCGCTGAAAAGCGGGTTATCCTTATAGGCTTTTTTGAGGTATAGCGGCACCAGGCTGCTCATCCAGCCATGACAGTGTACCAGGTCGGGCGACCAGCCAAGTTTTTTCACAGTTTCGATGACACCACGCGAATAAAAAATGGACCGCTCGTCATTGTCGTCGAAAAATTTGTTGTTCTTGTCACGAATCGTGGCTTTTCTCTGGAAGTAATCTTCATTATCAATGAAATAGATCTGCATGCGCGCCTGTTGAATGGAAGCTACTTTGATGATGAGGGGATGATCCGTATCATCGATGATAAGGTTCATTCCCGAAAGCCGGATCACCTCATGCAATTGATTTCTTCTTTCGTTGATATTGCCAAATCTTGGCATGAAAGTCCTGATCTCCTTGCCCATTTCCTGTATGCCCTGCGGCAGGTATCTGCCGATATGGCTCATATGTGATTCCGGTAAATAGGGAGCTATTTCCTGTGCAATATAAAGAACTCTTGCGTTTTCCATTTTTTTGCGCGATTGGTTAAAGCGGTCGCAAAATTACGAAAAAATTGACTACTATTCAATTAAAACAATTGAAGGGGCAAGGATTGGTGTTAATTTATATTAAAAAACCGTGGCGGAGGGCGACAAGGGCGACAAGGGCGACAAAGGCGACAAAGGCGACAAGGGCGATGTATGACCCGATGGGTGAGATTGGTGTCATTTAGCGCATCAAGAAATCCAATAAGTTAATTATTGAAAATATAGATTTCTCCCCCTGGTGCCAATTGACACTGTATGTAATTTCCCTGATCCTAAGCCTATGGCTTTGCAATTCAACAAAACATCCTTAATCAGGATTTTAGTGTCCGCCGCCTTCCGGAACCTTGAACTGGTCGCCGGTTTGTTCGATGATCATCCTGTACCATGCTTCGGAATACCCGGGTTGTTTCACTTCGGGGGTATAATATTTATAAGCCTCCGGAACTTCCCTTTTGGTTTTGATGTTCCCATCCATATATTTCATGAACAGATAGCGGTAGAATTTCTTCCATTCATGGGTCACCATATTGGCCTGGTTGACCGAATAATTGGTCAGGTAGGCAACGGCCAGTTCAGGATCCTGTGCATAGAGTTCTTTGGCGCCCAGGTCCACAGCAGGTGTTAGGCTGATAAATGCAGTTTCAAAGGCCCGCTGCAAACTGTCGATTTCGGGATGTATGTAATTGTAGCGGGTATAGGCCAGGTTGGTCACCTGGTTGAACACCCAGAAGGCAGCATTTTCCGACCATTCCATCATGGCGCCATTGCCCACTGCAAATGTTTCCGGTACTTCGGTCATGCTCGAATACATGGGGATGTAAACAGTACTGGCTGCATCGTCGACGCCAAACCAGATGATGCCTCCGATTTCGTTCGGCAACCAGTTTCTTGACTGGGTTACAAAAGAAAAGCCGGTTTGCTGGGTAGCTGTGGCTCTTTCGTTGCAGTAAGTTTGTCCTTCAACTTCCCAGTAAAGCCCGCGCCAGCGGTAAGGGTTTCCGAAGGGTCCGGCTCCGACATCCTTGCTCATATCCAGCTCGGTGCCTTCCAGATGGTCGCGCATGAACATCATCATGTCGTGCACACTGACCTTCTTCTCGGGTTTCACCCAGAGGGGCATCCTGTTGGAGGCATAATGCTCAGGTGTCATGGGTTCGCCTTTTTCATGTGCTTTGGGATGTTCGATATCTCCTTTTACATACTCCCAGTGTTCATCCATGCCATCGGTAACTTTGTTGAACATGGTCCAAACACGGATCTCACAAAAACGGGCTCCCCCAAAATCAACAGGAGCATAAACGTCTGAGAAACTGAATTCTTTGTCTTTTCCTTTGTAAAGGCCATTATCTTTTGCAAATGAGATCACATCGGCAGCATAAATACATTCGATATTTTCGTCATCGATCTTATCAAAACTCTTGGAAGAGATTGCGTTGTCTTCATCTTCCAGGGGGAAGGTAGTGATACGTGCCTGGTTGGCATGACCTGAGACATAACCATCGGGAATGCGCAGGGCCACCCATACGGCACCTTTTTCACCTTCTCCTTTTCCGATCATTTCCATGATCCAGACCTCATTGGGGTCAGCGATCGAAAATGATTCTCCCGAACTGGCATAACCGTATTTATCAACCAGTTCTCCCATGATGCGGATGGCATCCCTTGCTGATGTTGCCCTTTGCAGGGTAACATAGATGAGGCTGCCGTAGTCCATGATGGCACCGGCTTGTTTTCCCAGCTGCGGCAATCCGCCATAGGTGGTTTCGCCAATGGCTACCTGCCATTCGTTCATATTGCTGACTACGTTGTAAGTTTCTTCTGCCTGTTCGATCTGTCCGAGGAATTTCCCGGTATCCCATTCATAGATATCCATCATGGTGCCGGCTGGCCAGGTACCTGCAGGCCAGTGATACAGTTCTCCGTATAGCACATGGGAATCGGCTGCATAACTGATCATGGTTGATCCGTCGGTGGAAGCTTTTTTAGTGATCAAATAATTCGTGCATGCCAGTGAAACACCTACCGTGAAGATGCTCAGCATGATTGTTAAAACATGTTTTTTCATAAGTTAAAGATTGTTTATTTAAATCATTATTATTTCAACGGGGGCGTAAAGATAATTATTTACTGGAAAACCCTCCCAAAGGATTGACGGAAGTCAGCAATGAATTGATAAAAAGAATGATAATCCGGATTTATTCAGGGTCGTAAGCCCATTTAAGGTATACCGAACCCCAGGTAAATCCGCCCCCAAAGGCGGAGAGGATGATGTTATCTCCTTTCTTCATTTTGTTTTCCCATTCCCAGAGGCATAAGGGGATGGTAGCGGAAGTGGTATTTCCGTAGCGGTAAATATTGATCATCACCTGGTCTTTGTTGATGCCCATGCGGCGGGCAGTTGCTTCGATGATCCTGAGGTTGGCCTGGTGAGGCACCAGGTAAGCGATGTCTTCTGATTTCAAATTGTTGTTTTCCATGATCTCGACCGAGATATCGGCCATGTTGATCACGGCAAACTTGAATACGGCCTGGCCTTCCTGGTAAATAAAATGCTCCCGTGCATCCACAGTTTGATGGGAGGCGGGCTTTACCGAACCGCCGGCTTTCTGGTGCAGGTGAATTCTGCCGCTGCCGTCAGTTCGCAGGATTGAATCCATCACGCCAACTTTTTCGGTAGTAGGTTCAAGCAGGGTAGCGGTACCTGCATCACCGAAGATCACACAGGTTGCCCGGTCGGTATAATCCACGATGGAGGACATCTTATCAGCGCCCACCACGATAATCTTTTTGTATTTTCCGGTTTCGATGAACTGGCTGGCATTGATAAGAGCGTAAATATAACTGGAACAGGCTGCATTCAGATCGTAACTCCATGCATTTTTGAGGCCGGCTTTGTCGGAAATGATATTGGCTGTTGCCGGGAATTGCATGTCAGGAGTAACGGTGGCACAGATCAGCATATCAATATCCAGGGGGTCGGTATTGGTCTTTTCAAGCAGGGCTTTTACGGCCGGTGCCCCCAGGTCGGAAGTTCCCATGCCTTCGCCTTTCAAGATCCTTCTTTCCTTGATCCCCGTGCGTGTGGTGATCCATTCGTCGGAAGTTTCCACCATGCGGGATAATTCTTCATTGTTTAGTATATAGTCAGGAAGATATGCTTGGATTCCCGTAATGGCCGCTCTCAGTTTACTCATTCCATCAAAATTTTATAATCATCAATCGTTTGTATACCTGTTCAATGCCAGGCGAATCTTATCCGACAGCTTTGCTTCGTGAATTTCCTTCGACAGCAAAAGCATATTCTTAATGGCAAGAGGACTTGAGATACCATGTCCGAGGACTACACTGGCATTGATCCCCAGGATGGGTGATCCGCCGTAATTTTCATAATTAAACCTTTTGAGATAGTCGTCGGCAAGTTTACGCTTGATCATCATGCGGTACATGGATTCGACTTGCTTCAGCACCACATTGCCCGTAAAGCCATCGCAAACGATCACATCAGCTTTGTCATTGTAAAGGTCGCGTCCTTCTATATTTCCGATGAAATTGAATTTGCGGGAATCCTTCATGATCTGGTGGGCATGCTGTGCCAGCAGGTTGCCCTTTTCTTCCTCTTCACCGATATTGAGCAGGCCGATCTTGGGGTTTTCGATGTTGTACACTTGCTGTGCATATATCGATCCCAGGATGGCAAACTGGTAAAGCACATCGGGTTTGGGATCGGGGTTGGTGCCGATATCAAGCAGTATGGTAATGCCTCCATTTTCCTTGGGCAAGATCGCCGAAGTACAGGGCCTGATGATCCCCTGTATGGTATTTACGGTATACATGGACCCAACCAGCATGGCCCCGCTGTTGCCTGCACCGGAAAAGGCATCTAAACTGCCTCCTTTGAGCATTTTAAAGCCTGTACTGATGCTTGAAGCTATTTTTCGTGTAAATGCCTTGAGAGGGTGTTCTCCCATGGTAATGACCTCTTCGGCATGCACAATATCAAAATCATCGGGATCCGTTTCCGCTTTTTTCAATTGCTCAAGAATAATCTTTTCCTGACCAATCAAAACAATGGTGTCAGATTCAGGGAGCGTTTTTTTGGCCATTACTGCACCCTGAATACAAGCTTCAGGTGCAAAATCACCGCCCATTACGTCCAATCCTAATTTCATTAGCAATAATAGCTTTTAATGAGGAATTGGCTATCCTGTTAATCTATGTCTGTATTGGAATGAACCAGTTTACCTTTGTAATATAAATCACCATCAACATAATATGCCCTGTGATACTGGTGAACTTCACCGGTAGTAGGACAAGTGGTCAATGTTGGGGCAGTGGCTTTATAATGTGTACGCCTTTTGTCCCTGCGCTGTTTGGATGTTTTACGTTTTGGATGTGCCATGACAAACTTTATTAATTAATCTTTGTTTTTTAATTTTTTCAATGCATCCCACCTTGGATCCGTGGAGCTTTCTCTTTTATAATCCTCCAGTTTCTGGAGCACTTCCGGATCGCACTGTTCGTTGCCGTTTTCATCCAGCGGATGAATTTTGCGATAGGGAAGTGATAAGTTGATGAACTCGTAAATGAACTGGCTTACGTCGATCTCATATTCTCGCTGGGAGATCACGTAAACCTCGTCGGTTTCTTCATATTCCTCATCCCCGAATTTGATATAAATGTTTTGCCTGGTCTGTAACGGCTGCCGGAATTTCTCCCGCAACGGTCGCATAAAACTTCTACATATCCATCAATATCAAACAACAGGCTGAGCATATTATCTTCTTTCAGCAGGGTCATTTTCACCCTGATATCTCCCTCGTCGAGCTCACCGTATTCAAAATGATCAAAGAACTTTTTTGTTATTTCAAACGCAAAGTTATGCTCCCCGGACTTTAAACCTTTGAATGGGATTACAAAATCTTTTAAGTAATCCACAATAGTGTGTTTAAAATTTGGCGTGCAAAACTAAAGATTTCTTCAATGAATTACAAATAATTAATCTTAAAACTCTTAGCCCGGATAATTCTTAAACCTAAAAGGTGAAACGCTGAATTATCCTGACGACTAAGAAAAGCTATCCCGATAAATATCGGGATTGATGCACTTCGTTTTCAAATTGCAAGCTTATCTAAGCCGGGGTTAAGCTGCATTGTTTGTGTGCATTAAGCTATTTTATGAATAATGGTTAAAAAGGTCTTAATTCCTGGAAATCATGAAAATTTTCCTAATTTCATAGGTTCCAAATCAAAAAATTAACTTTAATTTGCAATCTTGTATTGTGAAAAAATTAACATTGCTAATTGCCTAAAAACTAAATATTTAATAAAATGTTTTTCAACAGATTAATTGCAAATATCCTGCCTTATATGCCCAAAGGCATTATCTGGGTTTTTTCGAAAAGGTATATTGCAGGTAAGAAAATTGAGGATGCCATCCGGGTGTCGAAGGAGTTGAACAGGGAAGGAATTATGGTGACCATCGACCTGCTTGGAGAGTTTATCACCAAACTGGAGCAGGCTGAAGAGAACAAAGAGATGTACCTGCACATCATCGATACCATTGAAAAAGAAGATATCGATGGTAATTATTCCCTTAAACCAACCATGTTCGGTTTGCTGATCGACCAAGACCAGTGTTATGAGAATATTCGTGAAATCGTTGCCAAAGCTGCAGCTTACGATAATTTTGTGCGGGTCGATATGGAAGACTCACAGTGCGTGGACCTGGAGCTGGAATTATTCCGAAAGCTCAAAAAAGAATTTCCAAAAAATGTCGGCCTTGTATTCCAGGCCTATATGAAAAGAACTCTGGACGACATCAAGGGACTGGAGGATTTGCATTCGGAAGAAAATCCCATCAATTACCGCATTTGCAAAGGGATTTATGTTGAGCCCCCCGAAATTGCTTATAAAAAATATGAAGAGATCAACCAGCATTTTTTGGAAGATGTTGAATACATGTTCAGTAAAAAGATGTACCCTGCCATTGCCACGCACGATAAACCGGTTGTGGAAGGATCCTGTAAGCTGATCGAGAAATACAATGTGCCGAAGGAAAATTATGAGTTCCAGATGCTTTACGGGGTTACGCCCGAATTGCGCAAAAGTATAGTAAATGATGGCCACAGGATGCGTGTATATGTTCCTTTCGGTGAAGAATGGTTCGCCTATTCCACACGGCGCCTGAAGGAAAATCCAAAGATGGCCACCCACATCATCAAAGCCCTTTTTGTGAGGGGATAATTGAATGTTGTATAAAATGGCACCGGATTTGTTTTATCTTCGTAAATTTCAAATCCAAAATAAATATTGAATCTTATGAAAAGACTAATCTATTTTTCGGCCCTTGCAGTTTTGATGATTGCATTGCTGGGTGCGTGTTCCAACAGGAAAGTACAAAGGGTTTCTCCGGATCAGCAGATCGATCTGAGTGGCCGCTGGAATGACACGGATTCCAAACAGGCTGCAGAAGCCATGACCAATCAGTCACTGAGTGAACAATGGCTTGATAATTTCCGCCAGGCAGAAGGGCGCAAACCCGTAGTGATCGTCGGGCTCGTACTCAACAAAAGCCATGAGCACATCAGTGCGGAAACTTTTATCAAAGACCTCGAAAGGTCATTCATCAATTCGGGCATGGTACGCCTGGTGCAGGCCGGAGAGATGCGTGAAGCCCTGCGTGCCGAAAGAGCCGATCAGCAGGACTTCGCAAGCCCCGAAACCATGAAGAAATGGGGCCGGGAACTGGGCGCTGATTTTATGTTGCAGGGCACCATCAATTCCATCGTCGATAGTTATAAAAAGGAAAGTGTGGTTTATTATCAGATCAACCTGGAACTCTCCAATCTGGAAACAAACGAGATCGTCTGGATCGGAGAAAAAAAGATCAAAAAATATATCCAGAACTAAGTTGGGTCTGGAAAGGACGAATATCATAACATCGGGTCATCTCACCTCCATGACGGTAAGTGGGATGACCTGATTTTTATAATGCTGTATTTCCCCGGAATATGAAACGTAGCAACATACGCGCAGGCAAAGGAATCATTCTGACCTCTTTTCTCTTATTGTTCATTACAGCCTGTATGACCTATTATGAGAAAACCCAGAAGTTCCAGGATTATATACAGATGGGTGAAATGGATAAGGCTGAAAAGCTGCTGGCCGATGATAAAAAAGCCGCAGAAGGCAAGAACCGTTTTCTGTATTTTGTGAACAATGGCTGGATCAACTGGATCACCGATCAGCACCAGCAAAGCAATGCCCATTTCCAGGATGCCGATATCTATATTGAAGATTACCACAAGCAGGCTGGCATGGAAGCACTGTCGCTCATCACCAATCCATCCGTAAAGCCTTATCAGCCTGAGGATTTTGAAAAGGTATTTGTGAATTATTTCAAGGCGCTCAATTACCTGGTCCTGGGTAAGCATGATGATGCCCTGGTGGAATGCCGGCGCATCAACATCAAACTCAACGAACTCAACGACCAGTATAAAGATCATAAAAACCGTTACCAGAATGATGCATTTGCCCATTTGGTCATGGGTTTGATTTATGAATCAGGCAAAGACTGGAACAATGCTTTCATTGCTTACCGGAATGCTTACGATGTTTATAAGAAATCTTATGCCGAAAACTTTAATGTTGATGCACCTCAGCAGCTTAAAATGGATATTTTGCGCACGGCTTATCTTACAGGTTTTAATGACGAGGTAAGATATTACGAAAAGGAATTCGGCATCGATTATCAATACGAGCAACACGATGGCGGCACCCTGGTCTTTTTATGGCAAAACGGTTTCGGACCAGTAAAATCCGAATGGAGCATTAATTTTACCAAAGTGGACGGAAAAGGCGGCTGGATCACTTTTGTGAATGACGAGATGGGACTTTCCTTTCCCTTTTTCATTGGCGATAAACCGGATGAGGAGAAGAGCGCTTTTGCCTCCCTCAGTTTCCTCAGGGTTGCATTTCCCAAATACCTCGAGCGTGAACCGCTATATCAGAATGGGAAACTGATCATCAACAACAACAAAGGGATTGAGCTGGAGCTGGCAGAAAATGTGAATGCCATTGCCTTTAAAACATTGCAGGACCGCATGATCCGGGAGATGGCGAACTCACTGCTGCGGCTGGCAACCAAGAAAGCACTGGAAAAGATCACCCGCGATCAGAACCAGGATATTGGTGCTGCCCTGGGCATCGTGAACGCACTCACCGAAAAAGCCGATACCCGCAACTGGCAAACCCTGCCTTTCGAGGTCTTTTATCAGAAGGTTTATCTCCCGGAAGGACAACACAATGTAGAACTACAGCTTAGCGGCCACCGGGAAGCCCGCTCACACAGTTTTACTTTTGATATACAGAAAGGCAAAACAGCGTTTTTTACTTTCCAGTCGATCGAGTCATTGCCGCCAGCTGAGCGGAGATAGAACGCGGATATCCACTGAAAAAGCTGATTGGCACAGATTTATTTGATTATTGTTTCGGATTTATTCAATTAGAGATTTTTTATTCTCCATGCGGACTGGGTAAATGAAACTACTGAAGTTTCAACAAAACCAACTAAAACTAATCAACCAACTCCAAGTATCCTTGTTTTCAGCTCGCAAAGTTTCCAAATCAGCTAATATTCCCAATCACAAAAAATCCGCTTTTTCAGCGAAAAACAGCGTTCTATTAGAAATAATCGACAAAAAATTTCCTCCTCTTCATCCCCTCATCCCCAAGGATCTTCACTTCATCATAGTGTTCAAGCAAAGCTTTTTTATTTTTTGAAGCGTGGCCGATGGCAAAATGCACCTCACACGCCGGCACATGGATCTTGACCCGTCTCCGGTAATGTTTTTTCATCAGTGGTTTGAGGATCTCGGTCCAGATGGCCGTCATGACCAGTTCCTTGAAGGAGGGATGATAGGGGCCGGCAAGCAGGTCTTTTTGGTTGCTGAGGGATTCGGAAGGATGCAAGCCGGTGCGTATGATGTTCACGCCTCCTTTCTCCAGTTCCAGGTAAACAGCTTTTGTCCATTCCACAGTTTCTTCCAGGCCCGGACTCTGGTAACTCCCTTCCTGATACCAATCGGCAAGCTTTGTTCCCCTGATGACCAGGCAGGGGTATATGCGGGCATCATCAGCCTGTAATTCCACGATTTTCTTTGCTGTGAAAAGGGATTTTTCAGGAGTATCAGCGGGCAGTCCGATCATCATTTGCAGACCCAGCCGGAAGCCATTTTCCCGGATGAGGCTGGCCGCTTCTTCAGTTTGCTTTGCGGTATGACCTCTTTTGCTTTGTTTCAGCACTTCCTCATCCATCGACTGGGCCCCCAGTTCGATGGTTTCAACATGATAAGAAGAAAGCAAATCAAGGATGTTTTTTGTGATGTAATCAGGTCGGGTGGATAAACGGATACTTTTGATCTTTCCCTGCCGGATAAAAGGCTGAGTGAGCTGCAGAAACTTTTCCTGCTCTTTTAGCGGGATGCCCGTAAAATTTCCACCGAAAAATCCCACTTCCACTTCATTGTTTATGTAATTAATGGTAGAAAGATGTTCTTCAATGGTTTTGATGATCTCATGCTCAGAAGGTACCTTCAGCTGCCCGCTGATCTTTTTCTGATTGCAAAACACACACTGGAAAGGACAGGCCAGCTCGGGAATGAATATGGGTATGGTGTAATGCTTTTGTTTCATATGATTTTGATGTATCTTTGATAAAGGTAATCAAGAATCAAAATCCATGAAAGTTTCATTCAAAATTGCTTTCCTGTCTCTTTACCTTTTTTTATTCAACAATACAATTTGGGCTCAGGAAGCATGGCAACGTATTAGTCCTTATCCACAAGAGAACAAGATCATGCAAATGATTCGAATCCCGGAAACCACAACTTTGGTTGGCGTTTGTGTTAATGCTACCATGTTATTTTCTGATGATATTGGAGAAAGCTGGGAAATCAAGATTAACCCAGGTGGTATTGCAAATCCTGTGGATTTAAATTCCGTATCTTTTTCTGACAGCCAGAAAGGATTTATATGCTGCAGCAATGGAATGGTTTTGAAAACCACCAATGGAGGTTTGCACTGGGATAGCTTAAGAGTTTCTTCTACTGGCTTAACTGAAATATATGCAATACACAATGGTTTAATTATCACAATTGGTAAAAACGGTTCTATTTTTATTTCCGAGGATGGAGGAATGCATTATAATGAGGTGGATTCAGGCACTGAAAGCGATTTAAAGGCCCTGTCATTTCCCAATGATAAAATTGGTTTTATTATCAGTCAAAGTGGAGAATTACTGAAAAGCACAGATTATGGACTTCACTGGGAAACAATTGATACCCTCACAATATCTACTGCCCGTGATCTTTTGTTTATCGATGAAAATGACGGCTATTTTGTAGGAGGAGAAAGCGGAGAGGATGTTGTGAAGAAAACAATGGATGGAGGTGTGAACTGGGAAAACATCCTTACAGATCAATCATATCATTCCTATTCTATCGTTAAAAGTGATACCACACTCATTCTTACTGGTTATAAATGGTATTATAAGGGTTTTGTTTTACTCTCAAATGATGATGGTGAGACCTGGTTAGAACCTGATTTTCCCGCTACTTATTTCTTTAACGACCTTTGTTTGTATGATGAAAACACTGTACTGGCAATGGGTAGCTTTGGTGATTTAATCATTTCCAGAGATCATTTTCAAACCTGGGAAAAGATTTATTCTAAAAAATCATACAATGCAATTGATATTTGTTTTATTGATGAGCAGGGTTTTATGGCAATGGATTATTTTGGGCATGGCGGGGTACCTTCTGGCGGGATATTAAAAACGATTGATTATGGATTAAACTGGCATGGTTCATTAGGAGGCAATTCAATGAGATCGGTTTATTTTTATGATGAGAATCTTGGATATGCCTGTACCTTTGATTGTATTTATTATAAAACCACTAATGGAGGACAATACTGGGCTGAATATGAAATTGGTCCCTGGCCCTTGAGCGATTACAGGCCAAAAGATTTTGGTTTTTTTACTCAAGATACGGGCTTACTATGCATAGATCTTGAACCGGTAGGAAAAATATGGAAAACATATGATGGCGGTAGCAATTGGGTTGAAGTTTATGATACCCTGGGAATAATGCTTGATAAGGTTTGTGTTGTAAATGAATCGACTGCATTTGCTATTGGGGATGAAGACTATAATCAAAACTTATTAATTAAGACAAATGACCAGGGGGAGACCTGGTATGCTATTGAGTTAAATGAAACAACAGGTCACCTGGTGGACATTTTCTTTTTAAATGAACAAATCGGTTTTATCCTTAGCAGTGAAAACAAATTATTCAAAACAACTGATGGCGGAAATTCCTGGATAAAAAATACCATCCAATTTGATATTAATCCCAAATCTGTTTTTTTTATAAATGATACTGTTGGATATGTTTCCGGTTCATCTTCTTATCGCAATATTATAAAAACAACGGATGGAGGTGAGAACTGGTTTCCCATAGAGCAAGCCTGGACGAATGGCATTACTGCAATGCATTTTTTTAATGAAAACCATGGATTGATATTTGGCAATTTGGGATTGGTTGCCAAAACCGAAACTGGAGGTATAGTTGGTGAAACAGCACATAAATCAAAAAAAACAGAAGCTGAATTATTTGTCTTTCCAAATCCTTTTAATGATAGAGTTTATTTTCAACACGATTTTGGTAAAGCAAAAATTGTGTTTTTTCAAATCTTTGATGTTCATGGAGATTTAATCAGAAGCGAGAAAATGAATCTAAGTGTTATCAATGAAATATCCTGGAATGGATGCAATGATTTCGGATTATCAGTTAAAAATGGGATCTACTTTTGCAGAATCACAGACGGATTAAAGTCGGCCTCATGCACAGTGATCAAAATAAATTAGTATGCATATCAGAAACTTTAAAATTGAAGATTACGAACAGATCATCAAACTTTGGGAGATTTGCGAGTTGCCGTATAAACCAAAAGGCCGCGACAGCAAGGAAAAAATACAGCAGGAATTGAAAAAAGGCATTGCCATTTTCTTGCTTGCCATGGAAGATGAAGAGATCTTCGGCAGCGTTTTGGCCACCCACGACGGCCGCAAGGGTTGGATCAACCGCTTATCGGTTTTACCAGGATACCGGAGAAAAGGCATCGGGCGCAGGCTGGTTAAAGAAGCAGAAAAAAGATTTGAAAAAGAAGGCATTGAAATCTACGCCTGCCTGATCGAAGAGGGCAATGAAACCTCCCTGGAGGTATTTAACAGCCTGGGTTATGACGAATTCCCGGGCATGCATTATCTTACCAGTAGGAAGTACCCCGGGGTTTGAGGATAATATAAACGCAATGATAGCAAAGACAATGCAAAGGCCGCAAAGCCTTAAAACCAATATTGTCTTCTTTGCGTTCTTTGCAAAAGCACTGCGCACTTTGCGGTTAAAATAGCCTTTAGCCTGACTCTACTCCACCCTCACCCGGATCCCTTCCGAATGGCTGCCAAACTCCGGTGCATACATGCATTGTATGCTGGTGATGCCATTGGAGAAAAGGCCTTTCTGTGAAGCGATCACAGCGTATTCGAAAACATAGGTTCCTTTGGGCAGATAGCTGATAAAGAAATTGGTAGAAGCATCCCGGGTGCTTTCGTAGTAACCCAGACCGCCCTGCCAGCGATAGCCCGAAAGTACATTCACCGGTTCGAATGCGGCTGCCCGCATATCCTTCAGGTGGATATATTCCATGTCGCGGTCGCTGCGGATGATGATCCTGACCTTTACCCGGTCGCCCACATTCAGCTCTGTGTCCTTGCCGATGGCTTCGATCACCGGGCCACGATCGGTATTCTTTTCCAGGAAGAGGTCTTTCTCAATGCTGAGCGGACTGGCATGGGGTGTTATTTTATCAAGGTCCTCGAAATACTGCCAGAAAAGCGCCCCCCAGGCAATGTGCTCATTGGGATTGCTTATTTTCACCTTGCCCATATCCGCATTTATTTCGCTGCCTTCCCAGGTCTTTTTAAAATAGCCGGTCCCGGCTTCCACTTTTGTTTCGTCAGCTATCGGATCCACGGGCACGCCACCCAAACTGATCTCCACCAGCTCATCGTTGCTCAGCAGATCCGTCCCCCTCAGCAGGAGTGCATAGATGGCATTGGCCGTGGCCGTGGTGGTTTTCCAGTCCTGGGTTTGTTTTTGCTTCAGCAGCCAGACTTTCATTTCTTCCACCGCTACACTATCGTGGCTGATCTCATCAAATGCTTCTATCAGCATTGCCTGCCGCTCAATGGGTGCCTGGTACCAGAACCAGCCATCATTTTTCCGCCAGTACATGCCCATTTCTTCCGAATGCAAAGCTTTTTCTTTCAGGGATGCCAGGATCTTTGAGGGTGTGCTTTCATTTCCAAAGCGGTCCAGGGCCAGGGCGATCATCCCCTGCATATACAGGTCTTTGTTAAGCCAGTATTGATTTGCCTGCCCTGTATAGTAATTAAAAGCTTCCAGGTTTGCAGAAGCTACATCGAACAGGTCCATCAGATAGCTTCTCAGATAGAGGTACTGGATTTGCAGGCGACTCAGATTGTCTGCTTTCAGGTCAACTTCTCTTTTCTCCAGTTCTTTCAGATCCTTCCTGATCTCTTTGTCCAGATAGCTGATGCCTTTTTCCATCATTTCATCGATGCGGTCATTTACATCCGGATCGATCGCCCCCAGCTTCTTCAGCCTGGCCAGCCCGGTAAGGATGTACTGGGTGATATAGCGGTTTTCGGGCATGCCGTGGAACCAGGGCCATGCCCCGGAGGGGAGTTGCATGAGATGGAGTTTGCTCAGGGCAGCCTCCATTTCATGCAACATTTTGTTCATGTCAAAAAGCAAAGCGATGCGCTTTTTCCTTTCCGACTCGCTTTTGGCCTGGCGTACCCAGGGTGTTTCTTCCAGCAGCAGGGATTTCAGTTCCTGGTTCTTTTCCAGATTGCTCAGCAAAGCATCCGGTGAAAGCTGCTTCCAGGCATCAAAAACCCGCCTGATCTTAGGATCTGAACTGGCAATATGATGTGCCAGGCTGTTGGCATAATACCGGCTGAAAACCTGTTCCGAGCATTCATAAGGATATTCCATCAAGTAGGGCAGTGCCTGCACGGCATACCAGGCCGGGTTGGAGGTGTATTCCAGGGTCAGGCGGTAATGATCCAGTGTTTTACTTTTGCCCGATTCGATGAGTTTGCCGAAACGAAAATGTTTGCTTTCGTTGGCTCGCACCGGTAAGGGAAGACTTTCTGTTACCAGCATACGGTTGGGGAGCACAGGCAGGGCCATTTCTTCCCCGTCGGAAAAGTTTTGTGTCCGGGCCTTGATGCGGTAGGTAATGGTTTCGAGACCCTCCGGTATGATGATCTTCCAGCTAACAGAGGTGCTTCCTTTCTTGTCCAGGCTGAAAGACCTGGTTTCCTCATCAATCTGCAACCTGTCACTTATTTTTTGCATGTTCAGCGCATTGAAGAATTCCAGTTCGGCCTCGCCCTGCATCGTTTCATCAACCATGCTGACGACCTTGGCATTGAAATACAGGGTGTCGCCCTCCCGGAAAAAGCGGGGTGCATTGGGCATGAGCATGAGTTCTTTCTGTGTCACTACCTCTTTCTGAAGCTGGGCAGTTTTCAGGTCTTTGGTGTAAGCCAGGGTCATGAACTTCCAGCGGGTGAGAGCCTCGGGCATGGTGAACTTCAGGATGATGTTCCCCTCGCTGTCGGTATGCATCTGTGGGAAGAAAAAGGCCGTTTCGCGGAAGTCTTTGCGGATGTTCATTCCGGCTTCAGCCATTTCTTCCTGTGACTGATCACCCTTAAGGGGTTCCTCCTTTTTTTCTTCCGGCTTATTTGCTTCCATGTCATTTGCTACTACTTCAACCTCTTCCAGAGCAAGATCCGCCTCCCTTCCCATCATCATACTTTTCTGATAGCGATAGTTCCACCAGCGTTGGAAGCCGAACCAGTTGAGCTGGTCATATTCTATCCGGATGATGTTGTGCCCATCTCCTTTTTCGGGATAGAATCGTGAGTTCTGGCCCTGAAAATTGTTACCGCTTTCCCAGTTTTGCCAGAATTGTGCATTGTGATAGAGTGAAAAATTCCAGCTATGGCTGCTAAAGGCGTCCAGGGAAGCATCGTACATGGAAGCCAGGAGTTCGGCTGCTGCGGCATCCCCGTCCGGGCCGCTGATCTTCAGCCGCCATTCTTCTTCCTGTCCGGGTTTGAGCTTATCGCGGAATGTTTCCAGGCTGATGTCCAGTTTTTTATTGCTGTATGGTACCACGATGAGCTGGCTTGCACTGTAAAAACGGTTGAACTTCACGAGCTGCATGCTCAACTGTATATTGCCACGGTAGTTTTCCAGGATCTTTTCTTCCAGGCTTTCCTGGTCGCGGTCCAGTTTAATCCATTGCCTGCTTTCCAGCCCATCCTTGCTCCGAACTTCATAAATCGCATGTACATCCTTTGCGGCGGAGCCGATAAGCACTGGGATCACATCGCCCACTTCGGCTTTTTCCTGCAGGCTCAAAAACCAACTGAGCTCACTGGCAGGGACTTCCTTTTCCTTTGGAGAGTAAAGCGTAAAATATTCCTCAACATTTACCGCCTGACCGAAGGCATCTTCTGAACGCATTTCCAGCAGGTAAATGCCGCAGTCCCAGGACTGAAGTTTATCCAGCCTGACCTCCTTGTTTTCGCTGCTGGCAAAGCTTAAATCCAGCAATGCTTCCGAGCGCGCCCAGGTCGAGGGTTCATTTTCGTTATCGTAAAGATCATGGGAAAAATCCTTGTAAAATTCTTTTTGATCCAGGATGAACACATCGGGTCTTTCCCAGAGGCGTTTCCTGAAAATCCTTTCGGGTGGCTGCAGGCGGAAGATCTTCAAAGTCCCGCTAGCTGCAACTTCCTCGCCGCTGGGATTTTTCGCCAGGATTTTGAATGATTCCGTAGTCTCACGGTTTACTTTTTCTGTCAGACTGCTTTGCAGGATAAGTGCCTTCTCGCCAACCGAAATACTGGTGCTTCCCGAGCGGGTTTCCCCATTAATATCGGTAACATCAGCATAAACCGTAAAATCAAATACCGGATCAAAAGAAGAGCGGATCGAAAGATCGGGAATGGCCGTGAAATCTATTTCGAATTCTCCTTCATCATTGGTAAATGTTGTCCCGTTGGTGATCTCGGTTTCAGAAGATTCAAAGGGCATATAGCCCCACCACCATCGCCAGTAGGGCATTCGCACATTCCTGACCACCCGGTAACTTAGCAGGGCATCGTTGATGGGATTGCCGGCATAGGCTTTTGCTTTTCCTTTTACGCTTACTTGCTCATCCAGTTTGTAGTTTCCTTTCACGGGATCAAAAACCACCTCGAACTTTGGCCGCTTGTATTCTTCCACCCTGAACCAGACCCGCCCGTCCTCATTCTTTATATGCATTTGCCCGGTCAGGACGCCGGTGGGTGCAATGAAGCTGCCGTGAAAGGAGCCATAATCATTGCTTTTGAGCTGCAGGCTGGAGACCTTCTGTCCATTTACATCATAAAAGCTCACTTCGGTGCTTTTGCCGGGGAGTATCTTATCGTTTTCCCCGTTCTTTTCCAGCATGATCCCTTTAAAATACACCGTTTGTCCGGGCCTGTAGATGGAACGATCGGTAAAGAAAAATGTCCGGCTTTCAGGTTCTTTTGCTTCCTGTGCCGGATAGGCATAAAAAACTTCATTGCTCTGCAGGCTGTCCTGCTTATGGATCAGTCGGATGGAAAAGCGCCTGCCTGCCTCAGATTGCCTGATCAGTACATGGCCGTCCCGGTCGCTAATGCTTTCAAAATCTTCCTCTTCCACCAAACGGCTTTTCTGATAATCATAAGCCTCCGAATAGACTTTGCAGACAACATTTTCCTGCGGTTCCCCGCTCTTGCGGTCCAAAACAAAGAATTCCAGATCCCCCTTTTCCTTGCGATTGCTGATATAGGCCAGTTTTGATACATTGAGGGTACTCATACCATCCGGATCCTCCTTTTCCTCAAGGGCCTGTCCGCTGCTGATCAGGATAACGTAAAACCCGGGTTCCAGTGCGGGCAGCGAAATTTGGGTTTTATGCAGCTGGTAATCCCCTGCATCCGGAAGCTCGATTGTTTTCACCGCATATTTCTCATATTTTGCGTAATGCTTGCTTAAACCGGAAAATTGCTGTTTCCTTTCTATCTGCCTGTAATCATCGTAATTGGTTTTTACCAGTCTGATCTCTGCTTTGCCGGTATTCCTGAAAGACAGGAGGGCCAGTATGGGCTGGCGGGGTACTTCAATGGATGCCGTTTGCAGGCTCAGATGCACACTTTTGATCCTTTCCAGCACGACCTGGCAGTTGTTTGCACCAATGGACTTTGGAAAACTGCTGATGGCCTCCTCACAGAGTTCCACGGCCTTTTTGAGATCGAGGCGGTACTGCGGGGCCAGATACGCATCAAACTGATTGCCCAGCTTTTCATGCAACAGGGCCATCTGGTAGAGGACCATGGTGCTGGCCTGGTTTTCTGCATATTTTTCTCTCAGGTATTGCATTGCCTGCAGGTAAAGCTCGTCGGGATTGCTGATGCCGGCAATATGCTGGCGGACGAATTCCAGCCTTTTCAGGTCAACATCCACCAGGGCAGCGGGATTCTCATCTTCCAGGTGAAAAGCGATCAGGTCCTGCAGTAACAGAATGGCCTGGTATTTTAAGGAGCTTGTATCCCTGCTTTCAATGTTCTGCCTGGCAAATTTCTCTGCTTCATCAAAATACTTTTTATCATCAAACTGGAAAACAAAAGCCGGCCGGGTCAGCGAGTTTTCATCATTCATGAAAAAGTCGAGGGCGCGGTGGGCCAGGAAATCGTATAATGTAGGCCTGTAAAGGTCACTGTTTTTTTCTTTCTCCAGGATACTGGTATAATCCCTAACCGGGATCTTTTTCAGATACGCGGCCCTGGCAAGCGAGGCCCGGTAATGTCCGCCGATCTTATCCATGATATGCCTGAGATCCCAGGTTTCAATATCATCTTTATCCACTTTTTCTGTTTCACTCCGGTCCATGAATTTGTAGCGGTTTTGCTGGTAATAGTCGTGGTAAAGACTGGCCAGTATGGAATGCAAAACGGCATTTTCCGGAAAGTCTGCCTGATCAATATCTTTATTCAGATCAGCAATGATCCTGAGTTTGAAATCTTCTTCATAATCGCTCAGGACACGTATCCTGTAAAGCACAGCTTTGATAAACATGGGCGGGTTTTGCTCTTGCCGTGCTTTCAGGTAGATCTTATCAACGACATCCGAAGCGGATCTGGGGAGTCCATCCTGCAGGAAGTCATCTGCCTGCTTCCATAATTTCTGGTATTTGAGCGTGTCGTAGGGTTCGGGTATCTGGTCCGGATTTATCATGATCGTATTTTTACTGCCCGAAAAGGCTGCCAGCAAGATGACAAGCATGGCGGTCAGGGTGATGAAGATGATGTTCCTTTTCATACTACGTTGTTTTGATGAACAAATTAGTGAAAATTTTCGGTAGCCACAGGAAATTGTAAAAAATCAGGCATAAGCCCTCCAAAAAAATAGTTAATTTCATACAACCAAATTGCAAAATCCGTGCCCTTTGAAAAGAAGGAACTTAAGATATTGGCCGATCGAAGTTTTAAGGGGACATAAAAGAAAATCTCAGTTGACTGAAATACAATTGATTGAAGGTTGCTGCAAGCATAAGCGGAAGTACCAGAAGTTTTTGTATGAGCAATATTGTGATGCCATGTTCACCATTGCTTACTGCTCATGCATCTGTTTTTGATCAGCGCAGAACAGGCAAGTCGATTTTCAGTATGCAGGCGATAGACGCCAAAAACATCAGGGGCATTAATATGCAGCCATCTTCGCTAAGTGGCCATAGACTTTTATCAGGAAATCCTCAGGCCGGGGATTATTACCGGAACAGAATCCGCGTGGATGTTTCACTCGCTGCTTTTTATTCTCTGATCAACTTCCAGGATGTACAGGTGCAGAACATGGAAATCCCCGAATCGGTATCTTCCTTTGGCCTGGAGTTCATGCTGGAGAAACAAAAGTTTTCCCTGAAGAGCGGATTGGCCTACCTTTCCTGGGAAGAAAAAGCTGTTTACAACTTTGAATACAGGCAGAACGAACTGGTTTATTCTTACAACTATGTGGATTCGGCTCATATTGATCCGCATTCGGGGAATATCAATTACTTTACCAGTCCGCGGGATATTTATGATTCGGTCGATCATCAGCGCCCGGATCAGGTAAAATACCGCTACAGGGTGCTGCAGCTTCCGCTGGTACTGGGCTTCAAAATGATGGAAAACCCGAAACTGAAATTCAGTGTTTTTGCAGGTGCGGGAGGGGATTTCCGGATCGGGGCCGTGAATATCGCCCGGTGCTCGACAAGGAAAATTCCAGCATCATTTCCGAAGTAAATTACCTGGATTACAGGTTTAAGATCAACTGGCGGCTGATCGGTGGTTTCAGTCTGAAATATAGGCTTTCCGACAAGTGGTCTTTTTATCTTGAACCCGCTTACCAGCAATATCTGAAATCGGTCTACCGGGATTCGGGACTGAAGAAGGCTTCATACATCGAGATCAAAAGCGGGATCATGTATAAATTCTGAGGATCATACAACCAAAAATGAATTTTGGCTCCCTTTAAAGAAAAACTAAAATTTGAATGTCATGAGAAAGAAACTGATTTTACTTGTTGTTGTCCTGTTTGCAGGAATAATTGGATTGCAAGCCCAGGATTATATTAGTGTTAGTGGAACTATAACGGATAAAAATTCAGGAAATCCTATTGCCGGTCATGAAGTGATCATCCAAGCCGATAGCGCATACAGCAGTACCTTACTTACCAACGAAGCCGGGTTTTATGTTGATACGGTGCCAAGCGGTGGCGGGTTAAACTTCATCTATATTTTTACCATCGACAATTGCACTAATTTGTATCATGATACAACAATTAACAATCCACAGGCAGGTGCCCCCATTTTAGCAGATTTTGAAATCTGTGATGATACCACAGGAGGAGAATGCCAGGCCAACTTTTATTATGTGGTCGACAGCACCGGTGGCGGAACAACAGTCTCATTTGTTGACCAGAGCAACCCCGCAGAAGGCATTGATTCCTGGTACTGGGAATTCGGCGATGGCACTTTCTCCTCAGCACAAAACCCGGTTCATACTTACAATGCTCCCGGTACCTATAATACCTGCCTTACAATTACAGCCCTGTTCAACGAAGATTCATGCATCAGCACCCATTGTGCGGATATCAATTTGGTGGAAATGATACCGCCGGCTGCGGGAAATGGCATGATAAGCGGGCATATTTTTAATCAGAATGCTGGCGGGGATGATAATCCTGCAAGTGATATTCAAATCATGCTGAAAAGCGGATATGGAGAATATGTGGGAATGATCTACTCTGATGAAGAGGGATATTTTGAATTTGCCAACCTTCCTGTGGGAGCTTATACGCTTTTCGCGGAAGTGATGGGCAAAATCATGATCCCGAAAACCTATGATCTGAGCGATGAGAATCCGCTTGTTGATGACGTGCTTATGTTGATCGGGGAATCCAATGTTGTTTTCGGAATTGATGAAGTAAATTCAAGATTTGTTGAGAACATCAGCGATATTTATCCAATCCGCTTTCCAGTACCCTCAGGATCGATGTGGAAATGAAAGAAGCTTCAATGTTGATCTCAGGTCCTAACCTGACCGGCCAGACCATGCTGCAACAGCAGTTTGACCTGAGCTATTCAGAAAGCATTGAAGTGAATACATCGGATCTCAAAGCCGAATGTACCTGCTGGAATCATTACCGAAGACGCTTATAAAGTGAGCAAGCGCTTTGTGAAATATTAATGCTTGTATTTTGTTTGGCAACAAAGAAGCGCGGAGCGCTTCTTTAATGTAGCAATGGATACGACCAAACACGCCAACACCAGAGGTGTTGGTTTATGTTGTTTTTGTCAATCCATATATGTTATGCAAACAGCTGTACCTGGATTCGGCTAACCTACATTATTCATAAAATAGCGTAATATTCTCAAATAATGTAAGGTTAGCCCCGGCTTAGAAAAGCTTGTAATTTGAAAACGGAGTGCATCAATCCCGATAATTTATATCGGGATAGCTTTTCTTAGTCGTCAGGATAATTCAGCGTTTCACCTTTTAGGTTTATGAATTATCCGGGCAAAAAACAAGTTGAACAAAAAGCCGGGTAACTACACCTGGTTTTATAATTAAACCGCTCCGCGGTTTTGGATTATTGTTTCTGAACTACAGTAAATAAACAGCATCTGTTCATATAGAAGCACTCCTGCATACATCCTCTAACTCTTAAGGGGAGAACAAGTGAACGCACAACCAGCGAAGATTTCCCCTTAAGGGACTAAGCGCTGAGCGGAGGACGATCTTGAAATTTAGGCTAAATGGACAGGCTCTAAATAATACTTATCAAGAAAGTTGAGATTTCTCCTTGCAGTCGAAATGACCCTGTTGCCAATTTATTTGTGTTCAGATTATACTAAATAAAGTGAAACAGCGTTATAATCCCAAACAACCAAAAACCAGATTATCGCGCATAAACTTTTACGCTTTTAACCATTAACCAAAAAATTAAAGCTATGAAAAAGTTTTGTGCATTCCTGTTTCTTTTTTCCGTCATTTTTATTTCTTATTCGCAGACTGATTACAGTGATGTTGCCGTGATCATGAATACCAACAGCGAGGAGTCCGTTGAAATCGGGACCTATTTTGCCGAACAAAGATCTGTTCCGGAAGAAAACCTGATCTATGTTGATTGCCTGGATGAGGAGATAGTGGATACCACCGAATTCAAAAGCATTGTCAACCAGGTGAGGACTTACCTGGATGAAAACAACCTGGCCGGGTCCATCAATTACCTGGTCACTACCAGAGGGATTCCGGTGAATATCAGTTATAGCGATGTTTGTTTTGATTCTACCGGCATTCACTGTAAGTCTCTTGATAACAAATTGACGCTGCTTAATAGCAGCCTTACCTGGGACCTTTATGCAAATAATACCATTCTGAATCCTTATTTTGAGTCGGAGGAAAATTTCTCTCAGCAAGCGTATGATTTTTATCTGGTTACACGGCTGGATGGGTTAGTCGTTGACAGTGTGTTCGCAATGATCGATAAAACCGGCCCGAATCGTCCGGTTGTAAAGGAAGAGGCTAATATTTTGATCGACTTTTTTCATCCCGATACTGTTCTTCCATTTTTTGCGACCCAGCGGTTTGAACCAGCCATTGATTTTTTGCTTGGAAACAACTGGAATGTCAGTTTTGATCCCGATACAAATCTGATTACCCAGATGGATAATCTGCTCATATATGCCGGCTTGATCCGCGATACGAATTTAACGGCTCCTGATTATAAATGGATTGATGGATCCATGTTAATGAGCCTATTGCCCAATTCGAATTATTCTTTTTATTATAACGGAAACGAAATTGATTACAGCTTGATGAAGCTTATGAATAGCGGCGGATCAACCGGAACCGCTTATGTTAACCCGTATTACTGGAGCTCGAATTCCTATGACCCATTTCAAATTTATTCAAAGTATTTGAATGATACTTCCGAAATGAGATATAATCTTGCAGAAAGCCTTTATTCCGGGATGAGGATATTATCCGGTCAGCAGGTCGTTATTGGAGATCCCAAAACCTCTCTCGACATTGTGTATGCCGGGCTGACTGAGGCGGAGTATATGAGCGCGGATATAAGGATTTATCCCAATCCGGGCCGTGGAATATTTTATCTGTCTTTTAACAGAAATCTTGAGGTTAAAAACATCCGGGTGTACAATCAATTCGGACAAAGGATTAAGGAGTTTGCCCCCGGCCGGGAGATAGATAACGATATCCGGCTTGATTTGCAGGATTTAAGATCAGGAATTTACTTTTTGAAGGTAATTCCGGTGGCGGGCGCAGCAATCACCCACAAGCTGATCATACGATAAGATGGATCATCAGTCGATTCTTGAATTGAGCGGATGTTTCAGTTTCTCGTAATTTGTCAGTTCTATGGTGATGGACCCGATGATCACTTCTGATTGCAATTTCAGGGGGATGTGGTTTTTATCATCCGATACCCAGATGGTCATGGGATATTCTTTATCAAACACTTCGCCTTTGGCCATTTTGGGTTTAAAGGCCAGGGCTCTGAACTTGCCGGCTTTTAATTTCACCTCTTCCCTGCCAAGGAATATGATGCGGGAGGTATATACTGAGTCGTCAAGCAGAAACTGAACTTTTAGTTCGTCATTCACCTCCAGGCTGTCGATGTTAAGGTTCCGCATCACATAAAAAGCCGAAACGATGTCCTGTGTATTGGGCGGAATGGATCTTTCGTGGGTCCGGCTTTTGGCGGTATGTTTAAACTGATCGAAGGAAACATCATCGTCTTTAACGAAATCCCCTTCCCTGGTTCGCCGGACAAATTTCCAGGGTACCAGTGCCTCTTCATCTACGTAAGATTCGAAACGGTCGCGAACTTTGAAGAACCAGTTAAACAAACCATGCGAGCGTCCTTCAATCACCATGTGATAAGTATCCCGGTCATGAAACTTGACCTTGTCATCGGTAACATGTACTGATCCAGTGCCGGCGGTTAGCCAGGAAGTGACCCAGGAATCATAGAACACCCTGTATTCCAGCAGTTCTCCACGCTGAAAAGCATGGTTTTGCATGCTGCGCAATTCATCACCATCGGCAAACAATGAGTTAGCGAAAAATGCGAGGAATAACTGGAGAACAAGTTTCTTCATAGGATTTCTTACACTACAATGTTAATTATTTTTTTGGTACAAAAATGAAGCGTTTCGGTTGACTGCCGCCCAGGTATTTTTCCGTACGCTCATCTTCCAGCACGGCCTTTTCTGCATCCTCTTTGGAAACATCCAGGGGCAGTTCGATCTTAAGCCTCATTTTTCCATTAAACGAAACAGGATAGGCAAAAGTATTTTCCCTGATAAATTCTTCATTATGTTCAGGGAAAGTCTGCCGGGAAATGCTGCCTTCATGGCCCAGCAAACTCCACAGTTCTTCGGCCATGTGAGAGGCATAGGGTGAGAGCAGTATTGCCAGGGGTTCCAGGATTTCCCGCTTATTGCATTTCAGGTCGGTAAGCTCATTCACACAGATCATATAATTGCTCACCACCGTATTGAATGAAAATCTTTCGATATCGATGCGCACTTTTTTGATGGTGTTGTGCAGCACTTTCAATTCCTCCTTTGTGGGCGCTTCATCTGATACCCTGAAATTATTGTCATCATCATGATACAGCCTCCAGAGTTTTTTCATGAAGCGGTACACCCCTTCGATGCCCTGGGTATCCCAGGGTTTATGTGTTTCCAGCGGACCCAGGAACATCTCGTAACAGCGGAAAGTGTCGGCACCGTATTTATCGATCAGCTCGTCGGGGTTCTGTAACATTGTGTTTGGATTTGGACATCTTTTCGATCTCCCATCCGCAAACATACTTCCAGTCTTCCAGCATGAATTCTGCATCGGCAAATTCAGGTGCCATTTCTAGAAAGCCTCCATGTCGAGGATGTCATTCTCCACAAGGCCGATATCCACATGGATCGGAGTAGCAAACACTTTTCTTTCCTTTAGATTTTTGGAAACAAAGACCGGTTTGAGTTTTTTAACTTCATGTTCAAAAGAGATTTCGGTCTGCATTTCCTTCAGTTTCTCTAATACGTTCAATCACATGTCTGAAATTTTCTTTGATGTCGATCAGGGCATATTCAACAGGAACTATGAACTGTTTACCATCGGCATAGTTCCACTTATAATAATCCTTTAGTTTTTCAGGTTCTTCTGGCTTTTGATTTCCAGGATCAGCCTGGCTTCTTGCTGTAAAGTCAAAATGCCGGTGTCCGTCACGGTATTCTCACAAACTCAACTCCAGTTGTTCTCTCTGAATAACGTCCCATAATCAGACGTTCGGCATATTTTTCAAAGTTCAACCTGTATACGAAGTTACTCCTTCCCTGGATTTTCCCCTGGTTGATCAATTTCTTAAAAGGTTCTTCCTCGCAGACCAATCCCAGGTCATAGAGGAACATATTCCAGAAGCGGGCATAGATCAGGTGCCCTGTACCATGTTCATCCCCGCCCAGATACAGGTCAACATCTTTCCAGTATTCATTGGCTTCTTTTGAGAAATAGGCCTTGTTATTGTGCGGGTCCATGTAACGCAGGTAATAACCGCTTGACCCGGCAAAACCGGGCATGGTATTGGTTTCGAGGGGATAGCCTTCTTTTGTTTTCCAGTTCTTTGCCCGGGCCAGTGGCGGCATCCCGCTTTCGGTGGGCAGGTATTTGTCTACGTCCGGGAGCTCCAGGGGTAATTCGCTTTCATCCAGGGGGTAGGGCATCCCGTCTTTGTAATAGATCGGGAAAGGTTCACCCCAGTAGCGCTGGCGGCTGAAGATGGCATCGCGCAGGCGGTAGTTCACCCTGCCTTCGCCCAGTTCATTTTCTTCCAGCCATTCGATGGTGGCTTTGATGCCATCCGCCACAGTTTTGCCTGTAATGAAACCCGAATTGATCATCACGCCTTCTTTGGCATCAAAGGAATCTTCCCAGCTTTTCGGATCCGATTCTTCTTCCCCTTCTTTTTTTACTACCTGGATGATGGGGATATCAAAGTGTTTCGCGAATTTAAAATCGCGGCTGTCGTGGGCCGGTACCGCCATGATGGCCCCGGTTCCATAACCCGCAAGAACATAATCCGCCACCCAGATGGGGATCTTTTCACCGTTCACCGGATTGATCCCGTATGCGCCGGTAAATTCTCCGGTGATCTTGTCGACTTCGGAAATGCGATCGCGTTCAGAGCGGCTTTTAGCCCGATTAATGTACTTATTGACTGTATCTTTATAAGCGGGATCAACGATCTTTTCCAACAACTCATGCTCTGGTGCAAGCACAATAAATGTTGCTCCCCACAAAGTATCCGGCCGGGTTGTAAAAACTTCAATCTTATCCTGGTAGCCATCAATGCTAAAGTTGACGGAAGCACCTTCAGAACGGCCTATCCAGTTTCTTTGAACTTCCTTGAGAGAATCAAACCAGTCAATCCTGTTAAGGCCATCAAGTAATCTGTGCGCATAAGCGGATATTCGAAGCGACCACTGCTTCATCAATTTTCGCTCAACCGGATGTCCGCCCCTTTCCGAAAAACCATCCTTCACTTCATCGTTGGCCAGCACGGTTCCCAGGGCAGGGCACCAGTTGACCATGGTATTCGAAAGATAAGCCAGGCGGTAATTCATCAGGACTTCCTGTTGCTGCTGCTCATTCATTTGCTTCCAGGCTTCGGCTGTGAAAATGTCTTCCTGGCTGGTGGAGGCTTCAATATTTTTATTTCCTTCTTTTTCGAATATCCTGATCAGTTCATCAATGGATTCGGCCTTATCTGATTGCTTGTTATACCAGGATTTGAAAAGCTGTATAAAAGTCCACTGGGTCCATTTGTAATATTTGGGGTCGCAGGTCTGTACCTCGCGGTCCCAGTCGTAGGAAAAACCGATCCGGTCGAGTTGCTCGCGGTAGCGTTTGATGTTTTTGGCGGTGGTGACGGCAGGATGAGTCCCCGTTTGTATGGCATATTGTTCGGCAGGCAGTCCATATGCATCATAACCCATGGGATGCAATACATTGTAACCCTGGTGCCTTTTATACCGGCTGTAGATATCAGAGGCTATGTAGCCCAACGGATGCCCCACATGCAGACCGGCTCCCGAAGGGTAGGGGAACATATCAAGTACGTAAAATTTGGGTATATCATGATCTGTCTCAACGTGAAAAGTACGGTTTTTACTCCAGTACTTTTGCCATTTCTTCTCGATTTCCCTGTGATTGTAATCCATTGTTTGTATTGTTCTTAGAAATTGCAAAGGTAATGAATCAGGGGCAATTCATGAAAGGAGTATTTAGCCCGGATAATTCTCATGAAATAATTGTATTTTTATGCAATTGATGAAAGACAAAACAAAACTTATCGATAAATTGGATCCCCATTATTTTTGGGATGTTAGTCTGGAATTTCTTGATGAGGAAAATTCAAAACGCCTTATTATTGAACGGGTTTTTAGTCTTGGTAAGAAAGATGAAATGAAAAGGTTAATTGATTATTACGGAAGAGAAGAAGTTGTTTCTACTCTTCAAAATCTTAACTATCTTGATCATAAAACTCTGAATTTCCTCTCAAAAATCTTCAATATGCCAAAGAATACTTTTAAATGCTATACACGGAAACAATCGACAAAAAAACACTGGAACTCCTGAAATCTTTGCAATCAAAGGATTACCTAAATGATTTTTTGCTTGTTGGGGGCACTGCTTTAGCATTGTATGTGGGACATCGAAAATCAATTGATCTCGATCTGTTTTCTATTCATGATTTCAATGTTGCGGATTTATTAGAGCAAATCCATCAGGACTACAACTATCAGATTTATCACTCCGCAAAAAACACTTTAAAAGGAAGGATCAATCAAATAAATGTTGATTTTCTTGCGCACCGATACCCGTTGATTGATAAATCTATTCTGACTGAAAACTATAGATTAATCTCAGAAAAAGATATTGTAGCAATGAAACTCAACGCCCTTGCTACGAGTGGCCAACGTTCAAAAGACTTTGTTGATATCTATTTCTTGCTGGAGAAGCATGATCTAACAAACATGCTTGATTACTATGCTTATAAATACAAGCAAAGCAATAAGACACAAATGTTAAAAAGCCTGATTTATTTCGATGATGTTGATCTTTCTGATTGGCCGGTTATTATAAAAGAACCAGGACTTAAATGGTTAGATGTAAAGAAACGTATTGAAAAAAAGGTATTGGAATTAATTGCTATTTAGCAGCCATAAGCTCCTCAAATGAAATATCCATCAAATGGTAATTCTCCCAGCCTTCAAAATCAATGAATCATAAACTGCTTTTTCGCTGACGATCTCAAGTCCGTAAGGATTTTTGCTCCCATTTGAACCATTGTCTTTGACGGGTGCATTGCATCCTGCAATCAAAGAACATATTAACAAAGTGTAAAGAAATATTTTCATATCACAGACTTTTGCAACGAATGTAGGAACTAAATTTTTTCTTTCAAAAACCGGGGCTCAATTAATTTCAATCAATACCGGCAAAATTCTATTCGTTTTATTAATTTAGCCCCCATTATGTCGAAGCAGGACGAGAAATACAGCAAAAGGCGATATCGTGCTTCCTATGTCACGACCGTGGTTTCCATTACCCTGGTATTATTCATGATGGGCATGCTGGGCCTGATCATTTTGCATGCCAATAAGCTGTCGGAATACGTAAAGGAGAACATCGGTTTTTCCATCATCATGAAGGAAGGGGTAAAAGAAGCCGGGATCATTCAGTTGCAGAAAACCCTGGATGCATCGGCATTTGTAAAGTCGACCGAATACATTACCAGAGAAAAGGCGGCTGAGATCATGCAGGAAGACCTTGGCGAGGATTTTATCGAATTTCTGGGTTATAATCCCTTGCTGCCATCGATTGATCTGCGCTTGCGGGCCAGTTATGCCAATGTCGACAGCCTGCAAAAGATCGAGCAGGAATTGCTGGCCAATTCAAATGTTAAGGAGGTATGGTATCAGAAGTCGCTGGTTCATTTGATCAACAAGAACATCCGGCGCATCGGGATCATTTTACTTGCTTTCAGTTTGTTGTTGCTTCTCATTTCCATTGCGCTGATCAACAACACCATCCGGCTTTCGGTATACTCAAAACGTTTTCTGATTCGCAGCATGCAGCTGGTGGGCGCCACCCAGCAGTTCATCCGCAGGCCTTTCATATTGCAGGGCCTGATGCAGGGGATCTTTGCCGCACTGATCGCCATCCTGCTGCTGATGGGCATCATCTATCTTTCCAGGACCGAGATCCCGGAATTGATCATCCTGCAGGACCTGAGTATGTACCTCAGCCTTTTCGGCATTGTGATCATCCTCGGACTCATTATCTCCTGGTTCTCCACCTACTTTGCCGTGCGTAAATATTTGAAAATGCGTACCGACGACCTGTATTTCTGATTCAGTGAGACTTATTTTTTAAAAGATGTTAAAATGCGTGGGGCTTAGGTAAATACTTATTACTTTTGAAAAGAATAAAATTTCACTTTCATGGCAAAGATAACTACAACACACGATAAGCAATCCGGCAAGCAAAAAGAGAAAATCTTACCCGAAGGCAAAACCTTTGCCTTTAAACGTGAGAATTACAAGCTGATGTTCATCGGCCTGGGATTATTGCTCATTGGCTTCCTGCTGATGATAGGCGGCGGGAGTGATGATCCGGATGTTTTCAGTGATAAGATCTTCAGTTTCCGGCGCATGACCCTGGCCCCCATTCTCATCCTGGCCGGCTATGTGGTGGAGATCTTTGCGATCATGAAGCGGCCGAAGGAGGACTAAGCAGGCGACAGATCGCAGGCTCAATCAATACACTTCTGTTTATTTTTTAAATCAGTGAGACTGATTTTTTGGAGCGATAGCGAACTAAAAGCAAAGTCGAACTATCCGGCTTGTCAGGATTCGTGGATTTCCCCCCTTGGGGCAATCAAATAATGTTTCATAATGATACCCCGCAGGCTGCCTGGGTAATTTTCAGGTTCAAATCTTTCAGCCTGATAACATATTTACTTTATTTTCGCAGGCAGGCTAATTTGCTTTCAAAAGGATGAATAAATTGGAGCAGGCGGCCGGATTACTGTTACCATGACGTTAAATGCCGGCATCAGTTGTCACTGCCGACAGCAATCTGCCAACTGCCCAAGTAAGTCATCCTCATCCGGAAAAAGCATAATAAACTGAATATGAACTGGCTAGAAGCATTGATTTTAGGAATCGTGCAGGGACTTACAGAATTCCTGCCCGTGAGCAGCAGCGGACATCTTGAGCTTGGGAAAGTGATCCTGGGTGTAAATGCCGAAAAGAGTTTGATATTCACGGTGGTGGTGCACGGGGCCACCGTATTAAGTACGATTGTGATTTTTAACAGGGATATCTGGCAACTGCTGAAAGGACTGATCCGTTTCAAATGGAACGAGGAAACACAATACATCGCAAGGATCCTTTTTTCGATGATCCCGGTACTAATCATCGGACTGTTCTTTGCCGACGAGGTGGAGGCCTTTTTCAGCGGCGACCTGGTGTTTGTGGGTTCCATGCTAATCATAACCTCTGTTATGCTTTCGCTCACTTATATCCCCCGGAAAACCCGCAGGAAGATCAATTTCCTGGATGCTTTTATCATCGGGATTGCACAGGCTGCAGCTGTATTACCTGGGATCTCGCGCGCGGGAGCCACCATTTCCACGGGGCTCATCATCGGGAATAAAAAAGAAAATATCGCCCGCTTTTCCTTCCTGATGGTGCTCATTCCCATCATCGGAGCCAACTTCAAAGATTTGATAGACAAGGACCTCAGCTCCAAAAGCGATGTAACTGCGCTCCCCCTGATCATTGGTTTTATTGCCGCCTTCATCTCCGGCCTGCTCGCCTGCAAATGGATGATCAATCTCGTTAAAAAAGGAAAATTGATTTACTTTGCCATATATTGCCTGGTCATCGGGATTACGGCAATTTTGTTTGGAGTCTTGTAAAATGTCTGAATTTCAGCAAAAAAACATATTTAACTTTCCTGAGGGTGAAACCCTGCTGATCAACAAGCCGGCAGACTGGACCTCCTTCAATGTGGTTTCCAAGATCCGCTATATTATCAAGCACAATGTGGGCATCAAAAAGATCAAAGTAGGGCATGCCGGCACCCTGGATCCCAAAGCCACCGGCCTGCTGATCATCTGCACCGGCAGGAATACCAAAAAGATCCGGTATTACCAGGATACCGACAAGGAATATACGGGTACCTTCTTACTGGGCAAAACCACGCCTTCCTTCGACACTGAAAGTGAAGCGGACGAAACCTTTCCGGTGGATCATATCAGCGAAGGACTGATCCTGGAAATGGCCGCACAATTTACCGGGGAGATGGAACAGGTCCCGCCCATTTATTCAGCGGTACAGATCAAAGGCAAAAGAGCTTACAACTATGCCAGGAACCAGGAGGAGGTAGAATTGAAGTCGCGCAGGATCCGGATCCATGAATTCGAGATCAGCAGCATCAGTCTGCCTGAGGTACATTTCCGCATTGTGTGTTCCAAGGGTACATATATACGTTCGCTGGCCAGGGATTTCGGCAGAGCCCTTTCCTCGGGGGCATATCTTTCAGCCCTTTGCCGCACCCGCATCGGGGACTTCAAACTGGAAGATGCCATGGATATTTTCAGCTTTGAGGAAAAAATTATAAAACTTTATGGCATTCGCACTTGACAAGGCCTATACTTTTGTATTAATTTCGTGAGGCGTTGAAAATCACGTCATTTTTTATTACTTTTGCAGGCTTTTAAAAACCAGGGACAAACATATGAAGTTATCACAATTTCGTTACCAATTACCTCCGGAACTTATCGCGAATGACCCCCCCGCCAACAGGGACGAATCAAGGCTGATGATACTGGACAGGAAGAGTGGAAAAATTGAGCACAAAATTTTCAAGGATATTCTGGATTACTTCGATGATGGTGACGTATTTGTTATCAACAACACCAAGGTATTTCCTGCCCGTCTTTACGGAACAAAGGAGAAGACAGGTGCCAAAATAGAGGTTTTCCTCCTGCGTGAACTGAACCGTGAAACCCGCTTGTGGGATGTTCTGGTGGATCCTGCCAGGAAAATACGGATCGGAAACAAACTGTATTTCGGGGAGGATGAAACCCTGGTGGCCGAGGTTATCGACAATACCACTTCCCGCGGAAGAACCTTGCGCTTTTTGTACGACGGACCCTATGAGGAATTCAAGCGCTCCATACAGGAACTTGGGCAAACCCCATTGCCGAAACTGCACAAGAGAGCGGTGCTTCCGGAAGATGAAGAAAGATACCAGACAATATATGCCAAGCATGAAGGTGCTGTGGCTGCACCTACTGCCGGACTGCACTTCAGCAGGGAACTGATGAAGCGCCTGGAATTGCTGGGCGTGAGTTTTGCGGAGATCACCCTGCATGCCGGACTGGGTAACTTCAGGAATATTGAGGTGGAAGACCTTACCAAACATAAGATGGATTCGGAAGAAATGATGGTGGATGCAGATAATGCCGATTACATCAACCGCGCCAAGAGTAACAAGCATAAGGTATGTGCCATCGGTACCACTTCGATGAAAGCCCTTGAAACTGCCGTTACCATTACCGGTAAGGTGAAACCTTTCAAGGGCTGGACCAACAAATTCATCTTTCCCCCTTATGAGTTCAATGTTGCGGATGCCATGGTGACCAACTTCCACCTTCCGCAATCTTCCATGATGATGATGGTGGCTGCTTATGCCGGTTACGATTTCGTTATGGAAGCATACAAAAAAGCCGTAAAGGAAAAATACAAGTTCTTCACATACGGCGATGCGATGTTGATCATCTAAAATGCCTTTAAAGGACAAATACCTGATCATTGTTGCCGGCGGCCTTGGAAAAAGGATGCAGTCGGCAACTCCTAAACAATTTCTGGAACTTTCGGGTAAACCGGTTTTGATGCATGTATTTGAACAATTCCATAACTGGGATCAAAACTTGAATTTCATCCTTGTATTACCTGAAACTCATTTTGAAAAATGGGAAAAACTTTCCATGGATCATGATTTCGATATCAAACATTCCATCGTGAAGGGTGGAAAAGAAAGGTTTGATTCGGTGAAGAATGGATTGCAGGCAATTGAAGGCCAATCGGGAATTGTAGGCATTCATGATGGAGTACGTCCATTGGTGACAATTCAACTGATCCGGCGTATTTTTGAAACTGCTGAGCAACTAGGTAACGCAGTTCCGGTAATTCCTGTTAGGGAATCGATGAGATGGATGGAAGATGATCACACCAAGGCTCTTGATCGCTCAAAAATAAGACTCGTGCAAACACCACAGGTATTTGACAATATTATGATCAAAGAGGCTTACCAGCAGGCTTACAGGTCTGAGTTTACAGATGATGCCACCGTCGTGGAATCCGCAGGAAATAAGATCAATTTTATGGAAGGAGATGTGCAGAATATCAAAATAACCGATCCTTATGATATAAAGTTGGCTGAATACCTAATCTCAAACCAGGCTTGAAATCAAAGATTGAATAAAACTCCCAACTCTGATCGAAATCCACTCCAATCTGGAACATACTTACCTTTCCGGAAGGTGTACATCTGCTGGTAGTACCCCAGGCTGATAAACAAACCGAGCTTAGTACTGAACGGATAAACACCCATTGCACCTGCCTCTAGCCCAAGATGCTTTATTCCTGCACTGCTCTTTGAGCTGTTTGATTCACCATATACACTGATCTCCTCAACGAATTTTATTGTAGTGAAATAAGAAGATAATTGCTGGTATAGTCCGAGATTCAAGTGATTTCCATGATGAAAAAAGGTCCCGTATTTAATGGCAAAAGAATGTGCATTTAGTTTAACATCCAGATTATATTCTCCTGAATAATCCTGATAATTCAGCCTGGAGCCTGTTGAATAAAAGGCATATTCAATCTCGAAATAATCCTGTTTGTTTTTGCCATGTTCTCTGAAAGCCAGATGATAATTCAGGTATGGTGGAAAATCATTAAATGTGTTAACATCAACAGGAATAAAGATCTCGGCAAATTCAACATAATCTGACATCTCATTCATGTTGTAGCTTCCAATTCCACTTCCTATCCTTCCTAAGTATGTTTGTGAAATTGCTGATTTAAATGAGAAAATCGTTATAAATATCAAAAGTAACTGTATTCGCATAGTTAAAAATTAAGTGGATAATAATAAGCGCCAGTAAATAGTTTTGAATCGAGAAGAAATGGATAATAAGCGGGGTTACCCGCTTTTAATTCCTTGATCAGGCCTCCATTCCCCGGATCATAAAATTGGTATGTATCTGTTGTGTGATTGCTTCCGACCAGATAACCACTTATCGGATCTATATTGGAGATACGCTCTGATGAAGATGGAAATGAACTTATTAAAGATTGATCTGCACATTTATAAATCCTGATTTCCTGGCCGGTTGTCAGACAGTAATATTGATCAAGCGATTTATCCGGTATAAAATAAACATTGCGAAATTCATTCCCCAGATAGATAACCCGATCAATTTCTGAATTCTGAATCTGATAAAGATAAGTTTCATATTCAGGATGTTCCCAGGTGAGGAAATAACTACCTGATGGGGAAATATAAATTCTACTGACATCTGGAGATAAGGATGCGCTTACGATAAAAAGCGTATCTCCCGATTCGATATCATACCCCAGGATATTGCCATCGCTCAAAATACCGACGAGTAAACCGTTATTAGCAACATCCACCTGATACAGTTTTGCATAATAACCGATAAGATTTGATATTTCTATATTCTGAAAGTCATTCAGTTCATTCGGATTAAATATCTTGATAATATTGTCAAAAACAGTCGACTGAATAAGATAATCATTGTTGGGAGAGGCACATATATCATGGGGTCTTTCATTTCCCTGGGTTTCTTGTTGCAGCGATACAGACAAAGCATCATATTGATATATTTCATCATAAGAAACAGCGTATAATTTCTGAGGATAACTGATGGTAAAAGCGAATTGTTCCGCCGGTATTCCAAGGTATTTTCCAGGCAGAAATTCTGCGTTACATACCATATAACCTGATGGTAATAGTTTACTGCTGTCTCCATACCAGTAAAGTCTGTAATTGTACTCTGGGAACAAGCCTCCTACTATTGAAATGCTGGTATCAGAAGGATCGGATGTTTGATGTATAATACTGTCAGGTGAAAATGAAGTAATTTGCAACTCATATTGACTCAAATTCGCATACATTGAGCAGGCATTCCATGAGAAGGTAATATTAAAATCTTCATCAACTTCCATTTTCAATTGTGGAGTTGGATATTCTATCATGCTTGTTTCTGAATTAGCTCCGTGATCATGGCCATGACAGCTTACCGCAATGCTGTAGTGTGCCCAGTTTCCCAAATAGGTTGAATCGATATACCAGTTTTGATCCTGATCGTGGATCAACAACTGACCGTCGGCCTGCTGATAGGGGTTGGGATGCCAGCTTCTCCAAAGTCGGTAATGTTTAAAGTTGAGTTGTTCATTTTTCTCCCAGCTAATTTTAAGTCGGCCATCCACCACACTAATATCGGTAATTTGAGATGGCAATGGTTCAGCGGTCTCCATAACAGCCTTCCAGGAATATTCAAAAATAAAGCCTTCGGCCCCCAGTGTATCAGCCAGGCTGCCGCTACCGCTGCTTGTATACAGAATCAGATCAAGCTTATATATGCCAGCTTCAAATTTATAGGGATCGATGCCAAATGATCCGGGATTGGCCTTTTGGCTAAAATATAATTCATCATCAATGTAAAGCTCAGCCAGTAAAAGTCTTTTCTCTCCGAGTTGGATATGATAGTTTAAATAAGCAGGTTCAAAAACATAAATTATACTGTCATCGGGGTTTAAGTCAATTTGTAAATGGGTGCTATCAGGTAAACTCACATCAGCCATATATCCACCATGAGGTTGGTATTCGCATCTGGTAAAAGAGATAGCGGACACAATCAAGATCATTACAAAAGCCTGTGTTGTTTTCATGTTAACAGGTTTAATCCATTTATTCGAGTTCTTGTCTATTCTTAAAATTCTCCAGGCTTTCGGGATTGGCCAGGGCATCCTTGTTTTTCACCTCCTGCCCGTGAATGATCTTCTTCACCGCCACTTCCACTTTTTTGCCATTCAATGTGTAAGGTACATCTTTTGTTTCCAGGATCACGGCCGGCACATGCCGCGGACTGCAATTATTTCTGATCTGCTTTTTGATCTTCGTTTTCAGATCATCGTTCAGTTCTGCTCCGGCTTGCAGTTTGACAAAAAGTACTACTCTTTCGTCGTCGTAGTAGTGTTGTCCTACAACTACCGAGTCTGCAATTTCACCCATGTTTTCCACAACACTGTATATTTCCGATGTTCCAATCCTGACCCCGCCGGGATTCAGGGTAGCATCCGATCTGCCGAACATGGTGATCCCGCCGTGCTCGCTGATCTGAATATAATCTCCGTGATGCCAGATGCCCGGGTAAAGCTCGAAGTAAGCCGAATGATATTTCTTGCCATCAGGATCATTCCAGAAATAAATGGGCATGGAGGGAAAAGCTGTTTTACAGACCAGTTCACCCTGTTTCTCGATCACTGATATTCCGTTCTCATCAAAACAGTCCACATCCATTCCCAGGCCCTTGCACTGTATCTCGCCCCGGTAAACCGGCAGGGTAGGGCTTCCCAGCACGAAACAGGAAATGATGTCTGTTCCTCCGGCAATGGATGAAAGCTGTACATCCCTTTTCCAGTCACGATAAACATATTCAAAGCTTTCGTCCGACAGAGGAGAACCGGTGGAAGTGATCACCTCCAGCTTTGGAAAATCAGACAATTCTTTTGGTTTAACACCTGCTTCCTCCAGGCTGGCAATATATTTGGCACTGGTGCCAAAAACTGTGACATCCAGCTCCTCAGCCATCTTGAGCAAAGCTTCGGGGCCCGGGTGGAAGGGGTTGCCATCGTAAAGCACCAGGGTGGCCCCTACAGCCAGGCTGCTAACCACCCAGTTCCACATCATCCAGCCGCAGGTGGTGAAATAGAAGATCGTATGTTCGGGTTTGAGATTGCAGTGCAGTTTCAATTCTTTGAGGTGCTGTATCAGGGTGCCCCCGGCGGAATGCACGATGCTTTTGGGCAGGCCGGTGGTACCTGATGAATACATGATGTAGAGCGGATGATCGAAAGGCAGCTGCTCGAAGCTCATGGCTTCTTTTGCTGGCTGTGCCAGTTCTTCCCAGGTCATGGCTTTAGGTACATCTTCCACGTTCCTGTTGCCGGTATATTTGAACAGCACCACTTTTTTAACGGATGGCAGTTGGTCCAGGATGCCTTTGAGCTTTTCCTGTGAATTGATCACCTTGCCCTTATAATAATATCCGTCGGCAGCAAAGATCACTTTGGGTTCGATCTGGCTGAAGCGGTCGAGTACGCCCTTGATCCCGAAATCAGGGGAGGAGGAGCTCCAGATAGCCCCGATGGACGAAGCTGCCAGCATTGCGATGATAGATTCCGGCATGTTGGGGACAAAACCAGCCACCCGGTCGCCTTTAAGGACGCCGAGTTTTTTCAGGCCTTCGGCAATTCGGTGAACTTCATCATAAAGTTCTTTATAGGAAATGGATCTTTTTACCTGATCCTCTCCCCAAAAAATGATCGCGCTATGATCATCCCTTCTTTGCAGGAGGTTCTCTGCATAATTGAGCCTTGAACCGGGGAACCATTTTGCTCCGGGCATCTTTTTGGGATCATCCACGACCTTTTCAAAGGCTTTTGAATGCTTGATGCCTGACCAGGACCAGAACTCGTCCCAGAAATCAGCCGGGTTTATGATGCTCCAGCGGTGCAGGTTATAATAATGCTGAAATTCATGCCCGCATTTTTCATTGATGCGCATCATAAATTCATGCATTTGGGATTTTTTTGCTTTTTCTTTATCTGGTTTCCAGAGGATTTTGTTGTTCATATTGTTCTATTGTTCGATTGTTCAATTGTTTCATTGTTCAATTGTTTCATTGTTCAATTGTTATCCCGCCATTCATTTTGGATGGAGGGGTATTGTTATGTTAGGCACGTGTTATTATTACTCTTTTAGCTTGAGATCCGTATATTTAATAAGCTGGTTTAACAACTTTGGAATTTGTTCAAGTTCGTTAAATACTGCCTGATATTCTTTATCAGATAAAAGTCCTCGAACCCTGGCCTTTTCATTCCAATCCAGGGATTCATACAATGAGCCTTTACTGATCCTGTAGAACCTAATCTTGTCCTTTTTTGAATATCGTCCAAATCCTTCAGCGATGTTAGCTGATATAGAGTCTACTGATCTGACAAACTGTTTACCAACTGTATCTTTATTAAATGGACTCCAATTAACTACGAAATCCCAAACTGTGTTACTTAATTGGAATCTGTAACTTTGTACAATCGAACAATGGCATCCCGTTCTACGGACGAGGATCCTCGACTGAAGTTGTGACAATTGAACAATTGTATATTAACACCCAATATGCCTCGAAATTACCAGCCGCTGTATTTCCGATGTTCCCTCACCGATCTGCAGCAATCGCTGGTCGCGGTAGAAACGTTCGATATCATAGTCTTTCATCAGGCCGTATCCACCATGCAGTTGCACTGCTTCATCGGCAACCTCTTTGGCAATTTCCGAGCAATACAATTTCGACATAGCAGCTTCTTTGGCAAATGGTTTACCATTGTCTTTCAGCCAGCAGGCTTTATAAAGCAGGTTTCTAGCAAGTTCAATTTTTGTGGCCATATCGGCGAGTTTAAAAGCATTAATCTGGAACTTGCTGATGGGTTTCCCAAACTGTTTTCTTTCCTGTGCATAGGCGAAGGCCAGTTCATAGGCTCCCTGTGCACATCCCAGTCCCATGGCTGCAATGGAAAGTCTTCCGCTGTCGAGCGTACTCAACATGATTTTGGATCCTTCTCCAACTTCACCCAAGAGGTTTTCTTGAGGTACCCGGCAGTCATCGAAATACAATTCTGCTGTATCTGAGGCACGCCACATCATTTTGCCATGCATGCCCACCCTTTTAAAGCCGGGGGTATCTTTTTCCACGATGATGCAGCTGAAGATCTTCTTACCGTCCACCTCATCCGTAACTGTCTGCACGGTGCTGCCAACGGAAATATCCACCGATGCGTTGGTGATAAATATCTTGGAACCATTGATGACCCATTCCTTACCATCCAGGTAGGCTTTGGTCTTTGAGCCGCGTGAATCGGAGCCGGCATCGGGTTCCGTAAGGCCGAAACCCCAAAGGGCATCACCGGTGCAGAGCGGGGGCAGGTATTTTTGTTTTTGTTCCTCATTACCGTAATAATAAAGCGGGCCGATGCCCAGGGAGTTGTGGGCTGCCAGGGTAGCTGCCTGGCTTCCGTCGATGCGGGCGATCTCCTCTACGGCGATGATATAGGAAAGATAGTCCATGCCCTGTCCGCCATATTTTTCGGGCAGATACATGCCAAAAAGTCCCAATTCCCCCATCATCTGTGTGAGCTCCAGGGAGAATTCCGCTTTTTCGTCCAGTTCCTTTGCCCGGGGTTTGATCTCCCGTTCGGCGAAATCCCTCACCGAATCACGGATCATTTGTTGATCTTCACTTAATTCAAAATTCATATTACAGGTTTGGGTTAATGATTATTCAATGTCGGCAAGCGCATTGCCGGCTTCCACCATCTCGTTCAGGTCGACCAGCAGTTTTGTTATCTTGCAATCCTTGCTTGCCGTGATGTTATTTTCCATCTTCATGGCTTCGATTACCATGATCAGCTCTCCTTTCTTTACTTCCTGACCTTCTTTCACTTCAATTTTGAACACCCTGCCGGGGATGGGAGCGATGATCTTATTGGCTTCATCGGCTGCGCCTTCTTCTTCATGTGCGGCTACATCGGTATCCAGCAGATCCTTCCTCATGAACTGGAATTCCCCTTCGTTGATCTTTGTTTTGGTGAAGTTCTCATCCCCTTTGGCAAACTCAGCCAGGAAAGAATCCTCGCCTACTTTAAAGTCCACTTCTCCCAGATCGATGTTCAGCAATTCGGCCTTATAGGTATTGCCATCGATCTCGAATTCATACTCTTTGCTTTTCACCCTGTTGATATATACCTGGACCTCCTGCTCACCATAGGCCACATCGATCTTCATCATATTACGCCAGAAACCAATGGCTGACCACACATCATTTCCATTTGAGGAGACTTTATTTTCTTCGATCTGCCTGCTATTCATGGTGTACAACAGGAATCCGATCATGGCCACCGGAAATTCAATTTTGTCCTTGTTGTAGGAACTTCTTTTGGGTTTTGCTTTATCAGTCACGCTTACTTTGGTTTTTGTTGGTTCATGTTCTTCTGCTTTAATTTTTTCCAGGTCCTGTTCAAATCTTTCTTTGGCCAGGCCTGATTTATAGTCCCTGTACTGGTTCTCATGCATCGCAAATTCAAACAGCTCTTCGTCATCCTCACCGGTTTCCCATCCCAGTTCTTTCATTTCCTTGCGATACTTATCCAGTTCGTCGGGGTAGGCATCCTGGGGGATACCGGTATAGAATTCACGGCCCTGTTTTTTTGCCAGCTTCACAATTTCGGGTGCCAGCGGTCCGGGTAATTTTCCGGCCTTACCCAGGATCATGTTCCAGGTGTTTTCATCAATGCTTGAATAGCGGGCTTCCCCTTTGGCCATGTGTACAATATTCAGCAGGGCCACATTCTTAACGTACTGGCTAAAGGGTGTTACCAGCGGCGGATAACCCAATCGGGGCCATACATAGGCAACTTCATCAAAAAGTTTAACCAGGAGTTCGTCCTCGTTCAGTTCCTTTTGGCCGGCTGTTTTCAACGAAAGGTTGATGCCTTGCTGCACTCCTTTCAGGTCGGCCATGAGGCTGCCCATCATTCCGCCCGGCAAACCTGATTGTATCATCAGAGAGGACATGTAGCGGTTTTTGGGATTGATCCAGAAGCCCAGGAAATCATCAATGAAAGTCTGGGTCAGGTGCCTGGCTTCCATGTATGCTTCCATGTTGATCACGGGTACATCGAAACCGGCGTCATCCAGCATTTCGCGGATGGTGATCACATCGGGATGGACCATACCCCAGGAGAGGGGCTCCATGGCAACATCCACAATATCCGCCCCGGCTTTGGCCACTTCCATCATGGAAGCAACGGAAAACCCCGGACCCGAATGCCCGTGATACTGCACCGTCAGTTTTGGGTATTTGTCTTTGATCGCTTTCACCAGCTTGCCCAGGGTAGCCGGGCGGCCGATCCCGGCCATGTCTTTCAGGCAGATCTCATCCGCGCCGTACTCAACGGCTTTGTTAACAATATCCATATAATATTGCACTGTATGGATTTTGGAATAGGTGATACTCAGGGCTACCTGAGAGATCATACCGGCTTCTTTGGCATATTTCACTGACAACTCCAGGTTCCGGTGATCGTTCAAACCGTCGAATGAACGGGCAATATCGGTTCCCTGTGCTTTCTTGACCTGGTACATCAGCCGGCGCACATCTGCCGGTACCGGGAACATCCTGATGCCGTTGAGTGCCCTTTCGAGCATATGGGTCTGGATGCCGGCATTGTTGAATGCCTGGGTCCATTCCCGCACTGCTTTGTTCGGGTTTTCGCCGAAAAGCAGTTGTACCTGTTCAAAGGCACCACCATTGGTTTCCACACGGGCAAAACATCCCATGTCAACAATAACAGGAGCAATTTTCGTTAACTGGTCGACACGGGGCTGGTATTTCCCGGAGGACTGCCACATGTCGCGATAGATCAGACTGAATTTGATTTGTCTTTTAGCCATGCTGTATTTAAGTTCTTGTTAATATCCAATATTGTTATTCCGGATTCCGGAATAGCCGTTCACCTTAATTATTTCACCCACTTTGGTTTTCGTTTTTCGAGGAAGGAAGCCATGCCTTCCTGTCCTTCATCCGATGCTCTCAGTTCCGCAATCAGTTTTGCGGTCATATCAATGGAGCTTTCAAAGTCATGTTTGTTACACATATTATAGATCAGCTTCTTGGTCGCTGTAGTGGCTACCGGCCCGCTACTCATCAGTGCTTTGATGGTTTTGCCTGCGGTTTCTTCCAGTTCTTCAGCAGGGACAGACTTGTTAGCCAGGCCAAACTTTTCGGCTTCCTCTCCCAGGAACCTTCTTCCGGTCATCATCAGGTCGCGCGCCCCGTATTCGCCGATCCTTTTAAGCACGTATGGTGAAATGGTTGCCGGGGCAATGCCCAGCTTTACTTCCGCAAAGGCAAATTTGGTGTCGCTGGTGGCATACACAAAATCACAGGCTGCAAGCAGTCCGTTTGCACCTCCGATGGCGGCACCATGCACCAGGGCGATGGTGGGTTTGTTGCAGGTATAAATCGCATTGAAACACTTCGCCAGCTTGAGGCTGTCCTGATAGTTCTCTTCAAAACCGAATTCAGCGATCCCTTTCATATAATTCAGGTCGGCACCGGCGCAAAACGATTTTCCCTTTCCGGCCAGCACCACCACGCGCACTTCCTCCATCCGGTTGATCTCTTCAAAGCAGGCCACGATCTCTGCGATCATTTCCGCATTCATGGCATTGTGCTTATCCGGGCGGTTCAACCAGACTTTTCCAACATTGGCCTCTAATTCGAACGCTATGTTTTGAAAATCCTTCATGCTTTTAAAAATATTTGGTTCAATGAATTGTTTTTATCATGATCAATACGGGAGCTTACATCCTGAAGACGCCGTATTTCTGTTCGTCGAATATTTTATTGAGCGAAGCCGAAATACCCAGCGCCAGCACTTTCCTGGTATCCACCGGATCCAGGATGCCGTCGTCCCATAACCTGGCTGTGCTGTAATAGGCCGATCCTTCGTATTCGTATTTTTCGATGATCTTTTTCCTGAGGGCTTCGATTTCATCTTTTGGCACTTCCTGGCCCCTGGCTTTGTAGGCGTCCTCTTTCACGGTTGAAAGCACCCCTGCTGCCTGCATCCCGCCCATTACCGAGATCTTGGCATTGGGCCACATGAAGAGCAGTCTCGGGCTATAGGCTCTGCCTGCCATTCCGTAGTTCCCGGCCCCGAAAGATCCACCGAAGATGATGGTGAATTTAGGTACATTGGCATTGGCCACGGCGTGAACCAATTTGGCCCCGTCCTTGGCAATTCCGCCTCTTTCGTATTGTTTGCCCACGATGAAGCCCGTAATGTTTTGCAGGAACACCAGCGGGATCTTCCTTGAGGTGCAGAGCTCGATAAAGTGAGCGCCTTTCAGGGCTGATTCCGAAAACAGCACCCCGTTGTTGGCCAGGATCCCCACGGGGAATCCCATGATATTGGCAAAACCGCAAACGAGGGTTTTTCCATATCTTTCTTTAAATTCATGAAAGCGGCTCCCGTCCACGATGCGGGCGATCACCTCCTTGGCGTCGACCTGTTTCTTCAAGTCGACGGGGGCAATACCATATAGCTCTTCGGGATCGTAATAAGGTTCTTCGATGGGTTCGATGTTAAGCGCTTCTCTTTTCTGGTGATCCAGGTTCTCAAAGATATTGCGGCAGATCTGCAGGGCATGCACATCGTTCTCGGCAAAGTGATCGGCCACACCCGAGATGGAGGTATGCACATCGGCGCCACCCAGTTCTTCGGGAGTAACAACTTCGCCGGTGGCAGCCTTAACGAGTGGCGGGCCTCCCAGGAAGATGGTACCCTGTTTCTTTACGATGATGGCTTCATCGCTCATGGCTGGAACATAAGCCCCGCCGGCTGTGCAGGAACCCATCACGATGGCGATCTGGGGTATGCCCATTGCCGAGAGGCGGGCCTGGTTATAAAAGAACCTTCCGAAATGATCCCGGTCGGGGAAAACATTGGCCTGCTCGGGCAGGAATACCCCGCCTGAATCAACCATGTAAACGCAGGGAAGGTGGTTTTCCATGGCAATTTCCTGTGCCCGTAAATGCTTTTTGATCGTTTCCTTGATGTAGGTGCCACCCTTTACAGTTGCATCGTTGGCTATGATCACTGTCTCGCGTCCGTGGATGATGCCGATCCCTGTGACGATACCGGCGGAGGGATGTTCATTGTCCATGATGTCGTAAGCCGCAAGCGTAGAAAGTTCAACAAAAGGCGTGTTGGGATCGATCAGCTTTTCTATCCGCTCCCGGGCAAGCAGCTTCCCTCTTTCCTTGTGCTTCTGGATAGCCTTTTGGGGACCTCCCTTCGATATTTCACGCTGGATTTTTTTGTACTTTGAAAGGAGTTGCTGGAATTCCTCTTTGTTCCGTTTGAATTCATCGGAATTTACGTCGATCTTAGAATCTATTCTGAACACAATAATTAAATTTGGTTAAACCTTATTATCTCTTTATCAATATTTTCTGTTGCCGGTATCAAAGGTATTGCCCCAAGCGGGACGATTTTACTCTATGCAATGATAAGAAAAAAATCTATATCTTAGTGGTGTAATGCAGGATAGCATGACTAACTTAATTATTAACCAAAAAATAATTTATATGGATTACCCCAAAAAAGTCCGAATTGGCGATATTACCGTACGAGACGGTTTTCAACACGAAGAGATTTTCGTACCCACCGATGCGAAGTTATGGGTGCTGGAGCAACTAATATTGGCTGGCTTCAGAAACATTGAAACAACCAATTTTGGCAACCCGCGTGGAATGCCCCAGTTCAAGGATGCCGACGATTTGATGAAAAAGCTGCATAAGAGCAAAAAGGTAAAACACATGCTGGATGATGTTACCCTGACTGCTGTCACCATTCGTGAGCGAGCTATTGACAGGGCCATACAGGCCAAAAAAGATGGGTATGGCGTTGATCGTATTCTGGTCATGGTTTCCACCAGCGAATCGCACCAGCGGAAGAATTCAGGGCTCAGCATAGAAGAGTATTTCAAGATGTGTGAGGAATACATTCCCAAGTGCCATGATGCCGGCATTCTGGTGAATGGTACCGTGAGCACCATCTGGGGCTGTCCCATTGAAGGCCCCACGGAAATGAAAAAAGCAGTTGAATTCACCCGGCGCTGGCTGGATATCGGGGCTGATGATGTGGAACATGCCGACCACGACGGCTCTGCTGCACCCAACCGGGTGTATGATTATTTCTCCATGCTGCTGGATTCCATTCCCAAACCTGAAAAACATATAGCACACTTCCATGTAACCCGTGGCTGGGGCCTTGCCAATGTGCTGGCTGCACTGCAAGCAGGAATCACCAATTATGAATCCTGCATGGGGGGTACCGGCGGGCAGCCTGCCAACTTTGTAAGTGGTGTGCCGGTTTCCGGTACAGGTGCTTATTACTACAAAGACCCCAACATCGTGGGCCTCGTTTCTACAGAAGATATGGTGGTTATGATGGACGAGATGGGCATTGATACGGGACTGGATATTGATAAAGTGCTGGAAATCGGAAACATGGTGGAAAGGATCCTGGGCCGAAGGCTGAGGTCCGAATCCATTAAGAACGGGAGGATACCGAAGGAACTGACGGGCAGAGAATAAATCGCCGGATCAGCGATTATTGAAAATGTTTATTCCGGCCGGGATATCCCGGATATTCCCAGCCGGAATAAACATGAACCATTTAATCACCTTGACAAAGGTTTTGTATGTTAAAGATCATAGAAACACCAAGGGACGGAATACAGGGGATCAGTGATTTTATTCCCACCAAAAAGAAAGTTGCTTATATCAATCATTTGCTGAAGGTGGGATTTGATACCCTTGAGGTAGGAAGCTTCGTGAGCCCGAAAGCGATCCCGCAACTCCGGGATACCGGTGATGTGCTCAAAAAGATCGACCTTTCCGATTCTCATTCCAAAGTGATGGTGCTAGTGGCAAATAAAGCAGGAGCAGAAGAAGCGGTTAAGTTCGAGGCCGTGGATCATATTTCTTTCCCGTTTTCGGTTTCTGAGACCTTTCTGAATAAGAATATCAATAAAGGATTGAATGCAGGTTTTGAAGAAGTGAAGGAGATCCTCGAGATCTCCCTTTCCAAAGGCAAAGAGCTTGTGGTCTACCTCTCCATGGGCTTTGGCAATCCTTATGAGGATGAGTGGAGCCTGGAGCTTGTGGAATACTGGGCCGGAAAGCTTTACGGCCTGGGACTGCGGACCATCCCCCTGTCGGATATCACCGGTGAATCAACACCGGAAAAGATCGGCACTGTGTATCACTCTCTTTTCAAAGCTTATCCCAAGGCTGAATTCGGCTTCCACCTGCATGCCACGGAAAATGAATGGCATGCAAAAGTTGATGCAGCCTATAAAGCCGGATGCCGCCGTTTCGATACCGTGATCGGCGGTTTGGGCGGTTGCCCGATGACAGGCAAAGAGATGCTGATGAACCTGGATACTTTATCCCTTATACAATATTTCGATGATGTACAGGTCTCTTCCAAACTTGACAGGGAAGCCATGAAAGAGGCCAACATCATGGCCACAGAAATAAAAAACCAGTATAAATAAGATGAAAGAAGAAAAAGTAGAAATCGTCCGGATGATCCTTGATTTTTGGCACCGGACCATGATGCACCATGCCATGTGGTTTGGGGAAGTGCAACATCAGTTCGGGAGGGAAAAAGCCCTCAGTATCCTCAAACAAGCCCATAAGAACAGCTATGCCATCCAGATGAAAAGACTCGGAAAGATCCTGGATTTTGAAATGCAGGAAGATATACCCGAACCCTTGTTGAAGCTGGATGCGGAAAAGTTGAATGAACTCCGGAAATCCGTGGCCATAAACTGGCTGGCCAATGACGGAGTATGGTTCCAGGCTGTGGAATTCACAAAAGGCATGAACGATGCCAAGCGTTGCAACGACAGTGCCTGGGCGCAGTTCTCCCCTTTCGAGGCATGGTCGGTCAAACATTTGATCGGTTTGCCTGAAAATCCCGGGCTGCAGGGATTGAAACAGGCTTTGAACCATCGCCTGTATGCTTATATCAACGAGCAGAGTTTTGAAGAAGAATCGGAAAACAGCCTGGTGTTCCGCATGAATGATTGCCGGGTGCAAAGTGCCCGGAAAAGAAAAGGACTGGACGACTATCCATGCAAATCAGGCGGGCTGGTCGAATACAGCACTTTTGCCGAAGCCATCGATCCGCGTATCAAGACCGAATGCATTGGCTGTCCACCGGATCCGCACCCGGATGAATGGTTCTGTGCCTGGCGGTTTACTATTTAATGCAGGCAAATTTTTTTTATTGAAGTGTAAATTAATATTTTTACACACCAATCAAAAACACATCAAACCTCTATGCTTTTTTACAAGGAAAAGGATAACAAGAACGGAACCAGCAGGATGAACTATAAATTTAAATCTTTGGAGGCATTCAACTGGGAAAACCAGGTGAATAACAAGAAGTCGTACCGGACTGTATTTGATAAATTTGAACTTACTTACCTGGGCGTTGAATTCTCTTTTTTTAACAAGAAATTTGATGAAGAAGACTGGAAAACCCACGTCAGTCTGGTCGTCTTCCAGTACGACAATAATAAAAAAGGGAATAAGATCTGCACCATTGAACGGGATGTGGATGTACCCAGAACAGAAAACCTTGTGGTTGTTTCAGAAGGCTACGGGAACGACAATCGCGGAGAATTCTGGAATAAGGGAAAATACATCTGGGAGGCCCAGATCGAAGGAAAATCCATCGCCAAAAAAGTTTTTCATATTGATGATGCAGGCATGGTAACCAAAAATAAAAATCCTTATTTCGATCATATTTCGCTGAAGGTGTATGAAGGTCCGGATGATAATGTCGATATCGATGAGCGTAATTATCTGAAAGTGTTTGATACCAATGCAACCCGATATATTTTCGGGGAACTGAAAATCGTTGACCTGGTGCAAAGAACCTGGCCCTGTGAGCTTTTTTTCAACTTTTTTGATGATACCGGACAGCTGGTGGGGCAAAGTATCTTTTTTGATTTCCTCGAATCCACGGGAGGAGAAATGACCTTCACCCTCACGGCCGGCTGGGGCAGTAAAGATTTTAATAACTGGAAGGAGGATGATTATACAGTGGAAGTGGTTTACATGGATCAGCTTGTTGCCGTGGCCCCTTTTTCGGTTTCCACCTATGAAAAAGCCGATATGGGGACTGATTCCCCGGCTGAGAGCGATTCCGGTGACGACAGCACCCCGGTGAATGACCCTGATCCCAGCCCGGAAGAAAACATCAGCAGGACGCCGGTCCAGACGGTAGCTAACCGTGAGCTGCTTAACCGGGAACTTGAGAAACTGGAAGCCCTGATCGGCCTGGCCGAGGTGAAGACGAAGATCAGGGAGCACATCAGCTATATTGATTTTCTGAAGGTAAGGAAGGACCTGGGGTATGAGGAAGATGAAGAGATTTCGCTGCACTCGGTGTTTACCGGTAATCCCGGTACCGGGAAAACCACGGTCGTTAAGTTACTCGGGATGATCTACAAGCACATGGGCCTGCTCAGCAAAGGGCATGTGCATACGGTTGAATCGACCGACCTGGTTTCGGGATACATCCGGCAAACCGGAAAGGATACCCGCGAGCATATCAAAAAAGCCAGGGGTGGCATCCTCTTTATCGACGAAGCTTATATGCTTTATAAGAAAAAAGCCGAGAATGATTTCGGTGATGAGGCAGTGGCTGCTATCCTTACAGAGATCAGCGATGGTTCGGGAGATATTGCAATTATGGTGGCCGGTTATCCCGCCGAAATGGAAGAATTCATCAATTCAAATCCGGGATTGAAATCCAGGTTCAAGAATTATTTCCATTTCGAGGATTATACCCCTGATGAGCTGATGCAGATTGCACAGTTTGCAGCCACAAAGAAAAATGTGGATTTCAGTCGCGAGGCCAGTGAAATGATCCAGCTAAGCATTATCAGGGCTTATCGAAAACGCGATCGTACCTTTGGAAATGCCCGTCTGTCGTATCGTACAGTAGATGCGGCAAAGATGGCCATGGGGATCCGTGTGATGAAAAAGCTGGGTGCGGAAGAGATCAACAAAGACCTTGTTAGCAGGATTGAGCTGGAAGATGTGAAAGAGGTTTTGAAAGAAGGTCGCAAGAATATTGTGGACATTCCCATCGATGATGAACTGCTCGAGGAGGCATTGGATGAACTCAAGGAGCTCACCGGCCTCAACAGCATTAAGCAGGAGATCAACGACCTGGTGAAACTGGTGCGGTTTTACCGCGACATGAAAAAGGATTTCAGAAAAGCTTTCAGTATACACAGTGTTTTTACGGGAAATCCGGGTACGGGAAAAACAACCGTGGCGCGCATTCTCGGCAAGATATACAAATCTCTGGGTGTGCTGGAGAGAGGCCACCTGATAGAAACCGATGCCAGCGATCTCATTGCAGGCTACCTCGGACAGACGGCCATCAAGACCAAACAACGGATCATGGAGGCCCAGGGAGGCATTCTTTTCATTGATGAAGCTTATTCCCTGACTGAGGGCCGCCATCCGGATTTCGGGAAAAAGGCGGTGGCCACCCTGCTCAAGGAAATGGAATCCAATAAGGGAAGCTTTTCTGTGATCGTGGCGGGCTATCCACTGCCCATGAAAGAGTTCATCGAGTCCAATCCCGGTTTGAAGTCCCGCTTTGATCAAACCCTCGAATTCCATGACCTGGATGCTGAGGATCTTTATCAGGTGGCCCTGGGCATGCTTGCCAATCAAGGCCTGAAGCCCGACAAAGCAGCCGGCGCTTATTTGAAGGAATACCTTGAATTCCTTACGCAGAATCGTAACCAGTATTTCGGAAATGCACGTTCGGTGCGCAAGATCATCGACCGGGCCGCAAAGAAACAAAACCTGCGCATGGCGGAAATGGATCCTGAAGAGAGAGATGAGAAGATCATGAAAACCCTCAACAAAGAAGATCTCAGTGAGTTCAAAATGGATGAACACTCGGGCTACCCGTCGATAGGATTTAAGTTTAACCACAAGAACGAGGATCAGGAATAAGCAATATCATGATACCGGATCAATGTACATCCCAGTTGGCATTTGTTTCCGACAAATGGGAGGAATGCTTCGAAAGCATCCGCAGTAAATGGCAGGAGGGTTATGTGATCAGCTCAGCCGGTTTTGGAGATCCTTATTATTTCATTGTAATGGACCAGGGAACCGGATGGGGGAAACAGGACATCCTCATCAGCAAAAACTTTCCACAACTAGAGATCAATGATTACTGGGACAGGAAGCTGGATATGAGCCATGTTTTTCATGACGGAAAACAATGGTTTGTGATCTTTACCGCCAATACCGCTGCCAACGGACAGGAATGGCAATACAAGCAATCCTGGGAGGATATTAAAAGATTTATCAGGACCCTCTGGGGACAGAAAAGATTTGTTTCGGCTGCCTATCAGTACCAGGGAAATTATTTTATGCTCATGTCGGGCGGTCCTGAGCGCAAGGAAAAATGGCTTCTCAACCGGGAAATCCCTGATGATGTCCTGAGCGGTGATTATATGAAGGAATTGAATATGTTCATAAGTTGTATCACCGAGGTCGATGGCAAGATCTTTACGGTTTTTTCGGGGGGGACCGGCATCAGCGAACAATTTGTTTTAAAACCTTCGCGAATTGAAGACGTTGCACACATATTGGAAGAAAACTGGCTGGAGGATCTTTTTATCAGTGATATTGCCTTTGTGAGGAATGAGCTGTACCTGGTATTTTCCCAATTTATGTCAAAATGAAATCCGGTTTGGTTTGTTACTTTCGAATTGTCATTGGTCATTTGACATTTGTCATTAGGCAGCCCCCACACAATCGCTACATTGGATATAGACTTTGTTAACATCCTCACAATAAATTATATCCCCCGGAAAATGCCCCAGGTCAACATCGTACTGTGGTAAATCAGAATTTGGGAAATTTAAATCCTCTAGATGTGGTAATTGCATTGTTTGAGCCATAGCAATTAATGGCATTAAACAAATAATGATCGAAAGAAATAAATGGCTTAGTTTGTATGTGTTATTTTTTTTCATTTTTCACAACTTAAATTTAACATATTTGATTGAAATTGTAAAGGCGTGCTTTTTTTATAAAAGCTAAGGAGGATAAACTTTACAATAACTCAAATATCTACTAAGTCTGAATTGAATATATGTAATGCTTCTATGTATGCTTTCAGGACAAAACGTCTCTCTCTCTCTCTCTCTCTCTCTACAAGAAAGGCCAATTGCTTTGTATTTGCGGGTTTCATTGGGCATGCTTGGTTTGTGCAGGAGTTTACAATCCTTAAAGATAATCAATCAGGTTTTCAAAACCTGACAGGTTTGTAAGTAAAGATTCTAGAATACTTTTACAAGATCTCCAGCCGCGAGGCATCCATCCGGATAAAAATAAATAACAAAATGGTAAAGGCCCACAAACTGGATCCGCCATAACTGAAGAAGGGCAGGGGAATGCCGATTACCGGGACCAGCCCGATGGTCATGCCAATGTTGACGGCAAAGTGGAAGAACAGTATGCTAGCCACTCCGTAGCCATAGATCCTGCTAAACCGCGATCGCTGTCGTTCGGCTAATTGCAGTATACGGATCAGCAACAGCATGAAGAGCAGGATCACGAACAGGCTGCCGTAAAAGCCCCATTCTTCACCCACGGTACAGAAGATAAAATCGGTGCTTTGCTCGGGCACAAAATCATACTTGGTCTGGGTGCCATTCAGGAAGCCTTTGCCGCTGAGCCCCCCGGAACCTATGGCGATCTTGGACTGGTTCACATTATAACCTGCGCCGTGAATATCGGATTCTTTTCCCAGCAAAACATTGATGCGTTTTTTCTGGTGGGGCTGCAATACATTTTCAAAAGCATAATCCACACTGAAGGTAAAGGCGGTCATCAGAATCAACAGCCCCAGGATAGGCCTAAGAGATTTCTTCAGCCTTTTATACAATACCAGCACCAGCAGGATCAGGCCTCCCAGTATGCCCAGGATCAGGTAGGTTCCGAGCAGAAGGGTTATAACGAACAACATTGCAGCGATCAATCCGATCAGGAGGATGCTGCCGGACAGTCCCTCCCGGTACAAAACCAGCACAAAGGCTGCATACACCAGGGCGGAGCCCGTGTCATGCTGCAAGAGGATGAGGAAGGCAGGGATGCTGATAATCGCCAGGGCTTTCATAATATCTTTTAACTTTTTGAGGCTGACTCCGTGGCTGGTCAGGAACCTTGCCAGCGCCAGGGTGGTAGCAAATTTTGCAAATTCAGCCGGTTGTATGGCAAAGGATCCGATCTGGAACCAGGAACGGCTCCCGGAAACAGTGGTACCGATCACCAGCACAGCGACAAGGCTCAGTAGTGTGGCTCCGTAGAAAAGATAAGAAAAAGTGGAAAAGAATTTTGAATCGATGCTCAGGATCACCAGTACCAGGATCAGCGAGAGCGAGATCCAGATCATCTGTTTGCCATAACGCTGGCTTACGTCAAAGATGCTATGGTGATCCTCGTTGTAAACCGCAGCATAGATATTGATCCAGCCAAAAAGGACCAGGGCCAGGTAAAGCAGTATGGTCACCCAGTCGATGTTATAGAATATATTTTTACGGTTTCTCACTGTCTTCTTTTGCCAATAAATTTGCATCCAGCATTTTCTGTTCAAACCAGTTGGGCCTGGATATTTTTCCTTTTAAATATTTTTCGATCATGAGGGTGGCGATGGGAGCCGCCCAGGTGGATCCGAAACCGGCGGTTTCCACCACCACCGCGATGGCGATTTTGGGATCATTTTTGGGTGCGAATGCGATGAATACGGAATGATCATCTCCGTGGGGATTTTCTGCGGTTCCGGTTTTTCCGCAAATCGCAATATCTTTTACTTTATACCACCTGGCAGAGCCATGTTCTCCTTCGTACACCAGGTTCATGCCTTCGATGACGGGATTAAAAAGAGAAGAATCGATCCTTGTTTCGTTGTATTTGGTAAAGAAGTTCACCTCATTGTTTGCCGAATCCACAGCCCTCAGCAGATGGGGCGTATAATAGTGACCTTTGTTGGCAATGGTGGCAACCACATTCGCCAGCTGCATTGGCGTTAGTTCAATCTCTCCCTGCCCGATCGACAGGGAACGGATGGTGAGGGCGCGCCAGCCAGATTCACCATAATAATGGTTAAAATAACTGTCGGCCGGGAGGTTTCCGCTTCGCTGGCTTGAAATATCTGTATTGAACCTGGAACCAATATGGAAGCTTTCCAGGTATGATCGCCAGTTGTTGTATCCTTCCTGTATGCTGTTGAAGCGATCCTGTTCGATGATCTCCCGGAAGGTATTCCAGAAATAGGGATTACAGGATTGCTCGATGGCATTGATCAAGGGGAGTGGAGAAAAGTGATTGTGGCTGCACTTAATGGGCCTGGATATCACCCCATCGCAAAAGAAACGGGTCTGTGGTGTGATCACCCCTCATTGAGGGCGATCAAAGCATTGACCGGTTTGAAAGTGGATCCTGGCGGATATTGTGCCGAAACCGGCCGGTTGAAAAGGGGTTCCAAAGTATCCTTGCTCAGCTTCCTGAAATTTTTCGTTCTCACCCGCCCAATGAGCAGGTTGGGGTCGTAGGCCGGGCTGGAAATCATGGCCAGGACCTCCCCGCTGCCGGGTTCAATGGCCACCACACTGCCTTTCTTGTTTCTCATCAGGCTTTCGCCGTAAAGCTGCAGGTCTTTGTCGATGGTGAGATAAAGGTTCTGGCCTGCCTTGGCCAGGGTGTCGTATTTGCCTTCCTGGTAAGAGCCTTTCTCACGGTTAAAAACATCCACCATAACTACCTTCAGGCCCTTATCACCCCTGAGCAAATGTTCATAGGTTTGCTCAATGCCACTTTTGCCAATATAATCCCCCTGGGTATAATAGGGATCTTTGTCGATATCCCGGCGGTCGACCTCCCCCACATAGCCCAGGATGTGAGCGGCAAAAGGAATCGGGTATTTGCGCAGGGTCCTCGACTGCACATAAAAACCCGGAAAACGGTATAGCTTTTCTTCAAGGAAGGCATACTCTTCCCTGGATATCTGTTCAAGGAAAATGGAGGGCTTGTAATAGGAATACTGTTTTGCTTTTTCCAAACGTTTGCTGAATTCCTTTTTCTCTATTCTGAGGAGCCTGCTTAATTCCGTTGTGTCCAGTTCAGTGATCTGCCGGGGAATGACCAGGAGATCATAGGCTGCTTCGTTGAATACCAGCAGGTTGCCATTGCGGTCATAGATCAGGCCGCGGGAGGGATACTGGGTAATGTAGCGCAATACATTATCCTGTGCAAAAACCTTGTAATCATGATCCATTACCTGCAACGAAAAAAGCTTGCCCAGGTAGATCAGGGAAATGATCACAAAAATTACAATGATAGTATAACGTCTTTTAGAATAGGTATCGCTTCCCATGCGATTTCAGGCTCCTTCTTAACTTATTTTAATTTGTAAAAGTAAACGCAGGCATCGTTCTTTCCATTGTTTAACTGTCCGTGAAATTTTTCATCCATGAGAGTTTCAAATGTCAGCGGATCAATGTACTGGGCGGTAACAGTCACCCGGCCCGTTTCATCCACCTTCAGTTTTACATAATTATACACATAACCCTCACCCAGCGGGTTTTGTATGAGCTTGCTGGTGGAAGTCACCACAAAGGCGAATTCGTTCCGTATGCTTCCGGGGGCAAAGTATTCAAACACATCAATGCGCATTCCCCCGATGGCATCCACCGATTCTTCCCGGATCTCCCCCTCGTATTCAAGCTGGCAATCTCCGTAATGCAGAACCACGCTGACAGCCTCCCCGCCTTTCAATGCCTGCATCAACTTTTCGAACTTTTTCAATTGTTTGTTGCCCGCTGCCAGCTGGCCCAGCAGTAAGGTCAATATGCCAAAAATTATCAGGGATCTTTTCATGCCTCCATCAATAAATTTCTGTGTGAACACCATAACAAACTTATGAAAAAAATGGGCATAAAGTAACCTGATCCTGCAGATGATCAAAATATTGAAGCAATAAAAAAGGAGCTTGATTCAAGCTCCTTTTGCAGGTTAATAATGTTTTTCCATGACCAGATTGCCATTTTCATCCCACATGAACCAGTCGCCTTTCTTTTCTCCTTCCACATAGAACATCTCGTATCTCTTATTTCCCTGGTCATCCCAGATATACCAATACCCGTCTTTGAGATCATTTTTAAAATTGGCTTCGGCGGTTTTTTGCTCCTCTTTGTTCCATGTAATCCATTTGCCGTGTTTCTTCCCTTCAAGGTAGGAGCGTTGTTCGTTCAGGTTTCCGTTTTCAAAGTATAAGAATGACAGCCCATCCTGCAAGCCGTCTTTAATATTTATTTCCAGTTTTACTTTGCCATTATCATAATACTCATTATAGGTCCCGCTGAAAAGTTCACCATCCTGATAATATTTCCCGTCTTTTTCGGAAATATTCTGTGCAATTGTCGAGGTGCCCAATGTAAGGATAAAAACAAAGGCCAGTAAGGTTTTAAGATTTTTCATTTTGTATGTCTTGCTATCGGTATATAAACGTATTTATTGATTCAAAGTTACAGTTAATTAACACTGAGTTAACATTAAATTAACATTGAATGCAGCCTTGAAAACGACTGAGCAAAAAGAAAAGAGGATCGTTAAATCAGTGAGACTCAATTTTCAGTAGCGTAAGCGAACTGAAAAATAAAAGTCGAACTGATCCCGAGCTTGTCGAGGGATCTATAAGGTTATCTTCACCGGCCCCTTGGGCAGTAACATAAAAAATATTCCTCATCTAAACCCATTGTTTCTCGACGGGGCAGTTCATTCCTCTTTGATTTTATGCTTTTTCCGGTTTCCAGGTACAAAATCGACAAACACTGCAATGCCGGCTTACAGCGATTCTATTTCAATTTGCAGGTTTTCTTTGCGATCGGAAGCTTCCAGGTTTTCGATGCTTTTATCTTTGTAAGCAATGTAGGAAACTTTCAGATTGTATTTTCCCGGCTTCAGGTTTTTGATCTCGAAATTTCCGTTTAGGTCGGTGCTCACAGAAATACTGGTTCCTTCAACGATAACTGTGGCGCCCGGCAGTTCTTCACTGGTTTTCTGATCCAGGATAACCCCTGAGATTGTAACTGTTGCTGAGGCTTCTGCTGTTTCATTTTTGTTTCCTTTTTCATTTCCGGCTATGCTTAGCGTGCTGAAAAGGAAAACGAATATTATGCTGCTGATAATTGCTTTCATATCTTTAATTGTTTTCTGCAAAAATAAAGCAGGGCAGCGTCTATGCCTAATTTAAGCAGTTAAGAAAAATTTACTTTTATGTTAAGCCAATGTTAAGCCGGCTCAGTTCAGGATGAGGTCGGGGGTCATTACCACATTGCTCTGGTGCCCCGCCCTGTCTTTGATGTAGGTCTCAAAAGCGATGGTATCCGAGTCCAGCAAGGGCAGAAAATTATAGAGTTCAAGCAGATAATCGATGGTTCCCTTAATCCCTTTGTATTTTCCTTTGGGCGTGAGATCCGGGATGATGGCATTAAAATTAACCGAAGTGTCGGGCAGCACCACCTTTTGCATTTCTCCATCCACCATCTGGTAAATATTGATGAAATAATTTTCCTGATTCTCGGAACCGATATCCCCGTCGCCGTCTTCAAAACCAATGGACAGGATGCCCAGGGAATCATTATTGTTGATGCCCAGGATGGTGCCAAAACCTTTGTACTCGATCCTGGGTTCCGGCGGGAAGCTGTCAACATCACGACAGGCAATGAATCCAATCAGGATGATAATTGCAGGCAGTAATATTTTAAGTAGTTTATTCATCGATAAATGATCCTGATGGCTAATTTACAATAATTATGCCTCAATTCGTACTTTTGCATGGATGGAAGATCCTGCTGCAAAGTACCGGCAAATATTCTCGATCAGCTCCGAACAGGAGTTTAACGAATTTGCCCTGGAAATATTTCGTTTTCAGTTTGCCCGGAATCATATTTACCGGCAATACTGTGAGCTTATCAAATGTGAGTCAGGGTCAATCCGGCATTACAGCAACATACCCTTTCTGCCCATTGAATTTTTCAAGAATCACCGCATTAGCAGTACGCCGGGTAAGGCAGAACTTGAATTTAAAAGCAGCGGCACCACTTTCAGTGCGCCTTCCACACACCATGTGCTTCGCAAGGAAATTTATATGGAAAGTTTGCTGAAGGGATTTGAGTTGTTTTACGGAAAGCCGGAAGAATACTGCATCCTGGCATTACTGCCTTCTTACCTGGAAAGGGATAATTCATCCCTGGTGTTCATGGTGAATGAGCTGATCAAAAGAAGTGGCGATCGAAATAGCGGATTTTACCTTCACAACCTGGAGGAGCTCCATTTGCAGTTGAGAAAGCAAAAAGAAAAGCCTAGTAAAACGCTGCTGATCGGGGTTACTTTCGCCCTGCTCGAACTGGCTGAAAAATATCCCATAAGTTTTCCGGATCTTATCATGATGGAAACCGGCGGCATGAAAGGCAGGCGAAAGGAAATGATCAGGGAAGAATTGCATGCTTTCCTGCAAAAGGCCTTTGGACTGGATGGGGTCCATTCCGAATACGGAATGACGGAATTGCTTTCGCAGGCCTATGCAGTGAAAGATGGATTTTTCCGCACGCCGCCATGGATGAAGGTTTTGGTAAGAGATGTAAATGATCCGCTCTCGCTCGAGACCAGGGACCGGAGCGGGGGCATCAACATCATCGACCTGGCCAATCTCCATTCCTGCAGTTTCATAGCCACCCAGGATCTTGGCAGAAGACATGCCGATGGAAGCTTTGAGGTGCTGGGAAGATTTGATAATAGTGATGTGAGGGGATGTAACCTGATGGTGGGTTAGTTAAAGATTTCAGATTTCAGATGGCGGGTTCCGGATTTCGGATTTGCCCCAAAATCTGTAATCTGTAATCTGAAACATATATCAAACCTACAAACGAACCAATTCTCCTTCCTGCTTCACCACTTCCTCCGAGTTATTCACCGGTGAGTTCACTGCTTTGGAAACCGGGTAGGCAAGCATTTTCTCTGAAGGATAGGGTTTGAGGAGTTCTTTCAGGATGGCCGGGTCTTCTTGGTTCAGCCATGATTTTTCCGATGATTCATGCAGGATCACGGGCATGCGCCTGTGTATCTTTTCCATGAGCTCGTTGGGTTCGGTGGTGATGATGGAAAAGGAGTTTATCTCGCGGCCTTCTGCATCTTTCCAGGTATCCCAGATTCCTGCGAAGGAAAACAATTCATTATTTTTCAGGAAGATCCGGCAGGGAATTTTTTCATTACCTTCTTTTCGCCACTCATAAAAGCCATTGCCGGGCACCAGGCAACGCTTCCGTTTAAAGGAATTTTTAAAGGAAGGTTTTTGGTCGATGGTCTCAGCTTTTGCATTGATCATCTTATTCCCGATCTTGATGTCCTTAGCCCAAAAGGGTATGAGCCCCCACCGGAAGTAATTCAGTTTGCTTTGTTCGAGATTGGTGATTACCGGTAGTTTTTGAGAGGGTGCACAATTATAAGAAGGCCGATAGAGTTTTTCGTAAACCTCCACCTTAAAACGAATTACGATATCATCTTTCTTTACTGACATCTGGTATCTTCCACACATAATTACTTAGTTTAATTTTTCGAGGGCAATATGAATGATCTTATTATGGTCGAAAGCCAGTTCAGGCAGGTCATCAATGCTGAACCAGCGGGCATCGCTCGCGTCGTCCATGCCATTAACATTTGAGTTTTGCGGGGAGGCAAAACCATAATGCACCACGGCGACCGTCCTGCCCCTGGGATCCCTGCCCGGGTCCCCGAATGTATGCAATTGTTTCAGGACAATGTTTTTCAGTCCGGTTTCCTCCTGCAGTTCGCGCCGGGCAGATTCTTCCAGTGTTTCGTCCATTTCCACAAAACCTCCGGGCAATGCCCACATACCCTCGAAAGGATCATGGCCCCGCCTGATCAGCAGGAGTTTTGTGCTTTGCTGTTCTCTTAAAAAGATCACACAATCTACCGTTACGGCAGGACGGGGATATTCATATGTATAGGCCATAATTTGGTTTTTTTACTAAAATAAAAAATCCCGGCAAAACCGGGATTTTTTTGAAGCGCGAAATGAATAATCCAACACAAAATCTTACCTTTTGGAAGGTAGTGTTTGCGGGAAATCGTGTTGAATGCCTTGAATGCATGCCCTGAATTCCATCGGGGGAGTTTCCAGTACGCATTTCATAAAACTCTTTTTAAATTCTTCGGGATCGGAAAAAGTAAAGGCCTCTTTGCCGGGAAGTTGCAAAATCAGTGTGAAGGAATCCCTGGTGATCTGTTGTGTCCTGACATCACAAAGAGAAGCTTTGTCGAGCAGAAAACACATGGTATTAAAAGGAATGTCATCTGCAGTTGCTTCCTCATCCATGCTAAGATCGGTATTGTTTACCAGGTAATTGGCTGCCAGTAATTCCGTATTGAAAGGAATGTCATTTACATAGGATTCTTCCATCAGGGACAAGAATTGTTGCTGGTCTTTAAGTAAAGAATTTGCAGCGATCATTTCCGTATTAAAAGGTATATCGTTCACATATTTCTCCGTTTCATTCTTTTTCTCATCATTAGCATTATTGAGCAGGTAAAGACTTGCGATCAGCTCTGTGTCAAAAGGGATGTCATTTACATTTTTTTCTTCACTCAGGCTGAAAGTAAGATTGGCGGCCGGCAGGTTTATGGCCAGGGTGGTAAAGAATACGATCAGTATTATCAGCTTTTTCATAATCCGGTAATTTTGTTGTTTAAAATAAGAACGAATGCCATGCCAAATTTATAAATAACAGAAAATTAGATAGATATGATTTTGGTTTGTTTTGAAAACTGTTCACTTATACAAACAATGTGTTCAGCACCGAACATTAGTTTCAAAGAACTTTTCTTTTAATTATTAGACGATTGAAAGTTCTGGATGTTACATTATTGTTCAATTATCCCATTGCTCAATTGTCCGATTGCTCAAATGCGCAAAGGTTTAAAGGTTCAATTGTCCCAACTTTCAGTCGAGGATCTATTGTTTGATTGATCTCGAATTTTCGTGAATTGTTTCGAGACCTGTCAGGTTTTAAAAACCTGACAGGTCTGCATGGAGCTGATCATTAGCCTTTATCGCTTTTTTAGTCTGTTGCTCGCCTCCCTCGCCTCAGTCGCCGAAAGATCAGCCTGTCTTCCCTTCGATCACGACCACAAATTCACCTTTGATCTTTTTATCCAGAAATAACGTGAGCACTTCTCCGGCTGTCCCGCGGATGGTTTCTTCATAAACCTTTGTCAATTCCCTCGAAACCGACACTCTGCGCTGTGGTCCCATGAATTCGATGATTTGTTCCAGCAACTTCACAAGCCGGTAAGGAGATTCGTACAAAACAAGGCTGCAGTTTTTTTCCGCAAGTTCTTTCAGTTTGGTCTGGCGGCCTTTTTTATGGGGGAGAAAGCCCTCGAAATGAAAGCGGTCGCAGGGTAGCCCGCTAACCACCAGTGCCGGTATGAAAGCCGAGGGCCCGGGCAGGCATTCCACCTCAATGTCATTTTCAAGGCATTCCCTGACCAGCAGGTAACCGGGATCTGAAATACCCGGTGTGCCCGCATCACTGATGAGGGCGAGTGTATTTCCTTCTGTTATCTTTTGGATGACACCGGCAACGGATTTGTGTTCATTGTGCTGGTGATGGGCAAACATAGGGGTTTCGATACCAAAATGTTTCAGTAAATTTCCAGAGGTACGGGTATCTTCGGCCAGGATATAATCCACCCCTTTCAATACTTTCACAGCCCTGAAACTCATGTCATCCAGATTTCCGATGGGCGTGGGTACCAGGTATAGTTTTCCCATATCAGAAGGTATTTACAAAATCAAGCAGTAATTTGAAAAGGTCTTCATACCTGGTGAGGGGAAGTGCCTCAGCCACATCATCCTGGTTGTGGTATTCCATGAACTCTTTGCCCCTGGTGTAAATAAAAACAGCCGGGACCCCCTTTTTGTAAAACATGCAGTGATCGCTGTTACAGGATTCCCCACGGGCTTTTACTTCCTTCAGGTAGCCTTTGTCGTCATTTATTTTCTGGAATACAGCAAAAGCATCCGGCAATTGTTTTCCATTCACGATGGTGATGCCCTCGCTGCCGGTGCCCACCATGTCGAGGTTGACCAGGAATTCAATATTCTCAAGATCAACGGGCGGATGTTCCGCTGCATAAGCGGAGCCCAGCAAACCTGCTTCTTCAGCGGCAAAGGCAATAAAACCAATCGAATAATCCGGCTGATTGCCCGGCTGTGAAAAGTACCGGGCCAGGTCCAGGATCATGGCCGTACCACTGGCATTGTCGTTGGCGCCGGGGAAATACACATCCTTGCCCATACGCCCAAGGTGATCGTAATGGGCTGTAAGGAAGATGAATTTTTCCGGATGTTTCTTACCCGGAACCCAGGCCATTACATTTTGTGTCTGATAATCTTCTTTGTACTTTGAATCAATATTCACCGATACTCTGCCGATCTTTGCAGGATCCAGGTCAGTATGAACATAAATCACGGGAAACCGGCCTTCCCGGAAGGCATCCGAAACTTTCCAGATAAGTTGCTTGTCCCTGAGGATCATCAGGCCTGCCGGTATTTCTGTCAGATATTTTAAAACGGTATCTTTTACCTTGTTGTGGATCAGCAGGAATTTACCGGAAAGATCATGCTTGCTGGTGAAGGCCAGCACATCCGTTTTACTTGCCGAATCTTGCAAGAAATGGAACACATCGAAAGTTCCGCTAGCAGAAGGTGAAAAAGCAGCGGCAACAAATTCCCGGCCAGCTACCAATTGCTGTCCGTCAATGGCAAACTTCATTTTTCCGGGAAAGCTGTTGATCGATATGCTGAACTCCTGGAAATAATGATCTCCGAAGCTTTCAAGGCCGGCTTTTTTAAATTCCTTCCGGATGAACCTGGCCGCTTTTCGATCCCCTTTTTTACATAACCCCGGCCGTGCATTTTCTCAGAAGCAAGGGTTTTGATGCTTTCGCGGGCATATTCAATATCCTGTGCCTGCAGGTACAATGCGGGGATAACAAAAATGAAAAACAGGATTATTCTATTCATTTGCTGAATCTTCTTTCGACATAACTCATGAAGTGATTAACGGCATCGGGTTTAACCTTCCAATTATATTTTTCTTTCAGCTTGTTGATCACCGAATCGGCCTGTTCCATGGTACCCATGCTGTTGATATTCTCAATGGCATTGTTGTAATCCTGCATATTGCCGTCGAACAGATCATTGATGAACAGGAATTTCTCATTGATCCCGATGGCATCTTTCAGGTCTTTGATCTTGTTTTGCTGCATTCTGGCTCCCAGGCTGCCGTCTTTTTCACTTCTGAACCTATCGGCCAGAGTATGGTTATCGGTAAACAGATCCGCTGTGCGTACCTTTTCTTTTTCCTTTATTGCAGGGGCTTCGGGCTTTTCTGGGGGAATGGGTCCATTTGTTTTTTCTGTGAAGGATGCAGCGGGTGGCTTGGGTTGGGGCTCCGGGGCAACATCCGGCTCCGGGCTTTCTGCTTCAATCTTTTTACTTTCCGGTACGGGTTTCGGTTGTTCCCGCGGAGCTTCTGGTTTCAGCTGTTCCTTGTCTTCTTCCCGGATTCCTTGAGGGGTTCTTTTTCAACCGGGTGAATATCTTCCGCAGCTTTTTCGGTTTTTATCTCCTGTGTTTCCGCTTTGCCGCTGGCTGCTTCTTTTTTTTCATCTGCAGATGGAAGATCATCTCTCTTTATAGCAGGCTCTTCGTGGCGGTTCTCTTTATCAAGCAGGTAAAAATCCTCATAAAGCTTCCTGATATTTCCCATGGCAATATCCATTTCAATCTGCGGAATTCGCCCTTCGTGAGACAGGATGATTTCGGCTTGTTCATGCAGTGCTTCAAGTATGTTGGAAATCTCCTTTTTCAAAATACGCTTATTCATTATGTTTTTGCTGTGTTTACGTTGATGATTTGCTTAAATTTGTAAAGTAATCAAAGATATAAAACATTAGGCTTCCCGGTTTTAAATGTTTTTAGAAAAATCCAAACATCCAAATCGCAGTGGCTGGATAGAAGTCATTTGCGGATCCATGTTTTCGGGTAAAACCGAGGAATTGATCCGGCGACTGAACCGTGCCAGGATCGCAAAGCAAAATGTTGAGATCTTCAAACCCAAATTGGATAAACGATATGATGAAGAGAATGTTGTTTCTCATAACGCGACCTCCATACATTCAACCCCTGTTGAAACCAGCGCCCAGATTATATTGTACGCAAATGATTTTGATGTGGTGGGCATTGACGAGGCCCAGTTCTTTGATGACGAACTGGTTAATGTTTGCGTTGAGCTGGCCAACCAGGGTGTTAGGGTGATTGTTGCCGGGCTTGACATGGATTACCTGGGCAAACCTTTTGGCCCCATGCCCAAACTGCTGGCCAGTGCTGAGTTCGTCACCAAAGTCCACGCCATCTGCATGAATTGCGGCAACCTGGCCAATTTCACCCATCGCCTTGGCATGTCGGAAGACCTGGTGGTGCTTGGGGAGAAAGAAAACTATGAAGCCCTCTGCAGGGCTTGCTTTACCGAAAAAGAAAGACTCGCTGATTTCCTCATATCCCTTTATTTTAGTATACTTGCACCTTGTTTTAATAAAATACTGAATTGAGCATGAGAAGAATAGCATTGATTATGATGGTTGCTTTTGTTGCCATAAATTTTACAGCCTGTTCCCAGCAGGACAGCAAAGAAAAGATCGTAGTAATCCACACCGGTTACGGGGATATGAAGTTGAAATTGTTCAATGAGACCCCCTTGCACAGGGACAATTTCATCAAGCTGGTGAAAGAGGGATGGTACGAAGATTCACCCTTTCACAGGGTGATCAAGGGATTTATGATCCAGGGTGGCGGCAATGCCGATGGCCGGCAGGACCCCGGCTATACGGTGGAAGCTGAATTTGTACCCACATATTTTCACAAGAAGGGTGCACTTGCCGCGGCCAGGATGCCCGATAATGTAAACCCGGAAAAACGCTCCTCCGGTTCACAATTCTATATTGTGCATGGCAGGACTTTTACAGATGAAGAGATTGACTTCATGGAAAAAAAATATAACAAAACTTTTACCGAAGCACAAAAGGAAGCTTATAAAACCGAGGGCGGCGCTCCCCACCTGGATGGTGATTATACCGTTTTCGGACAACTCATCGAGGGTTATGATGTGGTGGACAAGATCGCTGCCGTGCAAACCGACAAAAGGGCCAACAAACCCTTGCAGGATGTTACCATGACCATCGAAGTGATTGAAGAATAGAAGTTTATTAAATATCGTTGTGAACCCTTTGTCTCTTAGTACCTTTGTGGCTAATTTTCAGAAAGCATGATAGAAAAGATAGAGCAAATAAAATCTGAAATCAGAATCCTTTAAAGCCGAAAAGCTTGAACAGGCCGAGGCGTTTCGCCTGAGGTATCTGACCAAGAAAGGTGTTATTCCCACCTTGTTTGGTGAGTTCAAGAACGTACCTCCGGAACAGAAAAGAGAATTCGGCCAGAAGCTGAATGAATTGAAAAAGATGGCCGAGCAAAAGTTCAGTGAACTGAAGGAAAGCCTTGAAAGTACCTCAGGCCAGCAACAGGGGGAAGCAGACCTCAGCCTGCCTGCCAATTTCATTCCCCTGGGCAGCCGGCATCCCCTCTCCATGGTCAGGAACCAGATGATCGAGATTTTCAGCAGGATTGGATTCACGGTTTACACGGGCCCGGAGATCGAAGACGACTGGCATAATTTTTCTGCATTGAACTTTGTGGAGGAACACCCGGCCAGGGATATGCAGGATACTTTTTTTATTGAAAAAGATCCCGACATCCTGTTACGTACACATACTTCCTCGGCGCAGATCAGGGCCATGGAGAATACCCAGCCACCCATACGGCAGATCTTCCCGGGCAGGGTTTTTCGCAATGAGGCCATTTCGGCCCGCTCGCATTGTATCTTTCACCAGATAGAAGGCCTGTACGTGGACGAAAATGTATCTTTTGTCGACCTGAAACAAACCCTCTATTATTTTGCCAAAGAGTTTTACGGGCAGGATGTGAAAGTCCGCTTCCGGCCTTCTTATTTCCCATTTACCGAGCCTTCGGCCGAGATGGATGTATCCTGCTTCCTCTGTGGAGGAGAAGGCTGCAAGATCTGTAAACATACCGGCTGGGTGGAGATTCTGGGCTGCGGTATGGTAGATCCCAATGTGCTTGCCAATTGTAATATCGACCCGGAAAAATACACCGGTTTTGCCTTTGGTATTGGTATCGAAAGAACGACCATGGTAAAATACCAGATCGAGGATATTCGCTTGTTCTTTGAGAATGATGTTCGGTTTTTGGAGCAGTTTAAGTCGGTAATATAATAGAACGCTGATTTATTTCATTTTGATTTTATCCACGAATTGCACGAAACTGCACGAATTATCATTGTATTGAGTGATCACTGACTGGCCAAAGGCATAACCGATTATTGTGTACAGACCAGCCAGTTTCTGAGGGTCAAATAAACCTTTTGCCATTTGTTCAACAAGAAAATCATCGAATCCATGCAAAAAACGAGATTTCTCCTTTCAGTCGAAATGACCCGGTCTCACCCAATGCAACCAAGACCCAGTCTCCTTGTCACCAATCTCCCCGTCGCCAACATCGCCTTCATTGCCCTTGTCGCCTAGATCGCCTTCATCGCCTATATCGCCTTTGTCGCCTACATCGCCTACATCCCAATCCGCAACCTACCCCCTCAGCGCCTCAGCCCCGCTCACGATTTCGATCAGTTGGTTGGTAATGGAAGCCTGGCGTGCTTTGTTGTATTTAAGCCGCAGATCTTTTATAAGCTCTTTGGCGTTTTCGGTAGCCGTATGCATGGCCGTCATGCGGGCGCCCTGTTCAGAAGCATAAGAATCGAGCAATGCTTTGTAAAGTTGAATTTTTAATGATTTGGGAATCAGCGCTCTGACAATATCTTCTTTGTTGGGTTCGAAGATATAATTTGTTTTTGAAGTACTATTTTCTGTCTGTTCAGGCGGTGCAATGGGTAAAAATTGTTCGCTTACAAGCTTTTGTAATGCAGCATTCTTGAATTGATTGTAAACCAGCACAACCCGGTCGTACTCTTTTGCAGCAAATGCCTGCATGAATTTTTCGGCAAATGGAACGGCTTTATCGAACTTAAGATTGTCCAGTAAATCTATTTCACCGTCCACATTCTTGTATTTTCCTTTCTGAAAATGCTCCAGTGCTTTTTTGCCAAAAAAGAACATATCCAGGTTTCCTTCTGCGTATTGATTTTTAAAATCCCTGGCCAGCATGGCTTTCACTTTCTTGATCACATTGGCATTGAAAGCTCCGCACAATCCTTTGTTTGAAGTAACGGCAACGAGCAGGACCTTTTTGGCCGGACGTTCTTCGGTATAAACATTTTCGTCCAAGCTGTCGATGCTTCCACTCAGGTCTTCCAGTAATTCACGCAATTTGGATGCATAAGGTCGCATGGCATGAATATTATTCTGCGCTCTCCTCAATTTTGAGGCGGCGACCATTTTCATGGCAGAGGTGATCTGCTGCGTAGATTTTACGGAAGCAATCCTGTTTCTAACTTCTTTTAAGCTTGGCATGGATCCTTAATTCTTATTCTACAACTTTTGCTTTTTCGTATTTCCTGGCGATGTCTTTGGCTACTTTTTCCAGGGTTGTTGTTGCTTCATCAGTCAGCTTGCCTGATTTCAAAATATCCAGTACATCCTGGTGGTTTTCTTCCATAAAATGCAGGAATTCATCTTCAAAATCCTGAATGCTTTCGATGGGCACTTTCCTGAGCAGGTTACGGGTTCCACAATAGATGATCGCGATTTGTTTTTCCACAATGACGGGAGAAAACTGGGGTTGCTTCAAAATTTCCACATTCCTTCTTCCTTTTTCGATCACCGCCAGTGTAGTTGGATCCAGGTCGGAACCGAATTTGGAAAAAGCTTCCAGCTCACGGAACTGTGCCTGGTCGAGCTTGAGGGTACCGGCTATCTTTTTCATCGATTTTATTTGTGCGTTACCACCCACGCGGGATACCGAAATACCTACATTGATAGCAGGTTTTACCCCCGCATTGAAGAGGTTGGTCTCCAGGAATATCTGTCCATCGGTAATGGAAATCACGTTGGTTGGGATATAAGCTGATACGTCACCTGCCTGGGTCTCAATGATCGGCAGGGCTGTAAGGGAACCTCCACCTTTCACCTTGTCTTTGAGATTGTCGGGCAGATCGTTCATTTGCTTTGCCACATTTTCCGATTCGATGATCTTGGCAGCTCTTTCGAGCAGGCGTGAGTGCAGATAAAATACATCACCGGGATAAGCCTCACGGCCCGGAGGTCTTCTCAGCAGCAGGGATACCTCACGGTATGCCACTGCCTGTTTTGAAAGGTCATCATAAATCACCAGGGCAGGCCGTCCTGTATCCCTGAAAAATTCGCCAATGGAGGCACCTGCGAAAGGAGCATAAAACTGCATCGCAGCCGGATCGGAAGCGGTGGCAGACACAACAACGGTGTAATCCATGGCTCCGTTGTCTTCCAGAGCTTTTACGGTATTGGCAACAGAAGAACCTTTTTGTCCAATGGCAACATAAATACAATATACGGGCTCACCTTTTTTAAAATTTTCCCGCTGGTTGATGATGGTATCGATCGCAATGGCGGACTTACCGGTCTGGCGGTCGCCAATAATCAGCTCACGCTGTCCACGGCCGATGGGGATCATGGCATCAATGGCTTTGAGACCGGTTTGGATGGGCTCGTTCACCGGCTGCCGGTAAATCACACCCGGGGCTTTTCTTTCAAGGGGCATTTCCAGCAGTTCACCCTTGATCTCTCCCTTACCATCGATGGGTTCACCGATGGTGTTGATCACACGGCCCAACAGGCTATCACCTACCTTGATGGAAGCGATCCTTTTGGTACGTTTTACAATGTCCCCTTCCTTGATCTCATTATTTTTACCCAGGAGTACGGCACCCACATTGTCTTGCTCCAGATTGAGAACGATCCCCATCACCCCTGTTTTTTCAAATTCGATTAACTCCCCGGCTTCCACTTTCGTTAGGCCGTAAGATCCGGGCAATGCCGTCACCCACTTCCAAAACAGTACCGATTTCTTCGAGCTGGGCTTCATCCTTAAATCCGGCCAATTGCTGGCGCAATATTGCAGATACTTCAGCTGGATTAATCTCTGCCATTGTTTATCTTTTTAAATTAGAGTTTTCTTTTGTATAAATTAATTTCAAAATCTTTTCTCAGATCAGTGAGCTGGCGCTGGATACTGGCATCATACTTTTTGTCCCGGTATTCCATTACGAAACCACCGATCAGTTCTTCTTTCACTTTTTCGATAAATTCTATCTCACCACCGGTTTGCTTGTTCAGCAGGTCGATCACCTTTTGCCTGATGCTATCATCGATCTTATAGGCCGTAGCAAAATGTGTGGTAACAATATTTTTGAATTCCTTGTACAGTTCGATGAATTCCTCAGAGATCGCCTCCAGGAAACTTTCTCTGCGCTTGGAAATGATGATTTTCAGGTATTTCAGAGTGACCTCATGCATAGCATCTTTGAAAACCTCCTCAACAATTTTCTTCTTTTTGTCGTATTTAACAATGGGACTTTTCAACAACATCCTGAAATCCTTGTTTTCTTTGATCACATCAAGCAGGAGTTCAATATCCTTTTTCACTTCTTCGATGATATTCTGCTCGCTGGCAAATTCAAACAAAGCTTTCGCGTATCTCGTGGCTATGATGGTGTTCTTCATCTTCTGATCCTAGTTAAGGTTAACATCATCGATTAATTTCTGCACAAATTCTTTCTGCTTCTTCTCATCAGAAAGCTCGTGTTTCAGGATCTTTTCCGCTATTTCGATCGAAAGCGAGGCGATCTGGTTTTTGAGGTCGGTCATCGCAGCCATTTTTTCATTCTCGATGCGGCCTTTGGCATTCTCCACAATCCTGTTGGCTTCGTCATTGGCCTTGACCCTGGCCTCCTCGATGATTTTTCCTTTCACCTTTCGGGCCTCTCTCAGGATGGCATCCCTTTCTTCTTTGGCTTCTGCAAGCAGGGCTTCGTTGCCTACTTTCAATTGCTTCATTTCCTCCCTTGCCTTGTCAGCCGCATGCAATGCGTCGTCAATAGTATCCTCACGCTCTTTCAGGGATTTCATGATCGGCTTCCAGGCAAACTTAGCCAGGATCCAGATGACGATACCAAAGGACAATGTCATCCAAAAAATCAAACCTATTCCCGGTTGTACTAATTCCATATCAAATCAATTTACTTTGAACAATAAAACTTCATATCCCGGCCAAGCGCCGGAATATGAAGTAAATGCTTGTTTACAGGAATACGATCAGCAAACAAACCACGATCGCAAAAAAGGCGACCCCTTCGATGAGGGCTGCTGCCACGATCATGTTTGACCTAATATCACTTGCAGCTTCGGGTTGGCGTGCGATTGATTCCACAGCGCTTTTACCGATCTGTCCGATACCAATACCGGCACCGATGGCGGCAATACTTGCACCAAAAGCTGCTCCCATTTTCGCGAAGGGGGCCAGATCATTTGCTACCTGTAATAAAATTGCTAATAAAGCGTCCATTTTGATTTATGTTTAGTTATTAAAAATTACAAATTAATGATGTTCTTCTATGGCCATTCCAAAATATAATGCTGATAATAAAGTAAAAACATAAGCCTGTATAAAGGCTACCAGCAATTCCAGTAATCCCATAAAAATGGCAAAGGGTACAGAGATCAAACTGGCACCGTAACCTATGGCCGGATGTATATTACCGAAAATAAATATCAGGCTGATGAATCCCAGGATGATGATGTGTCCCGCTGTAATGTTAGCAAAGAGACGAACCATCAATACAAAGGGTTTTGTTAAGATTCCCAAAAACTCAACCAACGGCATGATAGGGATGGGTAATTTCAACCAGATCGGTACGCCTGGTGTGTTATAAATGTGTTTCCAGTAATGCTTGTTGGCGCCTAGTATTAGAATGACAAATGTAAAAACTGCCAAAACACCTGTTACCGATACATTTCCTGTAACATTTGCCCCGCCCGGAAAAAAGGGTACCAGGCCAAGCAGGTTGTTCAGGAAAATAAAAAAGAACAGGGTTAACAGGAACGGTAAATATCTTTCGTATTTTTTTTCTCCGATGGCGGCTTTGGCAATGTCGTCGCGGATGAAAATGATGAGTGGTTCCACCAGTGATTGCATGCCCTTCGGGGCTTTGCCTTTGCGTTTCCGGTAACTTCCGGCCACGGAGATAAATATCCACAACAGGATGATGATGCTGATAAAAATGGCCGCTACATTCTTGGTAATGGAGAGATCGATGGGTAAGGCAACTTCTTTCTTTACGGCCTCTTTTTCAATATGCACGATTTCTTCATCCAGGTAATCAAATTCGGGATCCTTGATGATCTTGCCCTTGTATTCCCCTTCTGTCTCTATGTGGAATCCCTTATAGGAGTCTTTCCCGTGATGGAATTTGCTCGACCAGAAAGTATAAAGCTTCCCTTCATAAATCAGAATAACCGGCAGGGGAATATTGACATGATGGCCTTTGTAGGTCCACAAATGCCATTCGTGTGAATCGATGATGTGACCGATGATGTTTTTGCCGGCATTGAATTCTTCTTTGGCAACGACAATTTCCCAGGCTCTGCTGGTGTCGTTTTCATGCTGTTTTGCAGGATCATCATGCTGGGGATTGACAGGCTGATAGGCCGCAAAAATAATTGATGTACCAACGATTACCAGAAAGAATAATAAAGACTGTAAAATCTTCTTTTTGTACCTAAACATCCTGATCAATTTATAAAAGCCTAAACTGCTGTGAAATCGGCTGCAAGTTTACGAAAACTTGGCGAATTAGAGAAATATATTTTGTGAAATAATATTTAAATACTTTCATATATTTAGGCTTTCATATTACTTGGTTTTGACAATAATTATGGGCATTGTTTTGAAAATTTTCCTAAAAAATTTGTAAATTCACAGGATTAACCTAAAAATCCGTGATCCAATGAAGAAGCAAGCCTTATTTTTTGCAGTCAGCCTGATAATAATGATTGTGATAATTTCCTGCCAGGAAAAGAAAGAAAAAATTGATCAGGCGGAAGAAATCGCACAGATCGAGAATGTCCTCGATCAATATGTGATCGCCAATGAGAACCAGGATTTCAGCATCATCGAAAATATCTGGGCCAATGATGATGACATCGAGCTCATCGGTACCGACAGCGATGAACTGCTGACTGGATGGGAAAGCATTAAAAGTGCGATCCGGCACCAGTTCGAATCCTTCGAGAATACTTACATTTCTGTGAACGATCAGCAGATCCATCTGAACAGCACCGGAAATACCGCCTGGTTCTTTGAGACCCTCAATTACAATTTTTTGTACAAGGGTGAAGCCATGAGTTTTGAAGGGATTCGCTTTACCGGTGTGATGCTGAAAAGAGGGGATAAATGGGAAATCGTTCATGGGCACCTTTCAGTTCCCGCGGAAGTGGATATTGAATCCGAAGAATAGGGCCGGATCATTTGCTGCCTGGCAGGATTGTTTTTCACTTTGAAAATGCCTGTTTCCTGTTCCGGGTACATTGATATTCGGCCTCAGGGTCAAATACTGTTTTCCAGGTAATAGCATGCGTTTTTCTCCGTTTAAAATAAGCTGTAAATTTGCAGAAAATAAAATGCTTATGTTCAGAAACACATTTCTTATCATCGCTGCAATGCTGATACTTGTATCCTGTGGACAGGAAAGCAAAAAGGAAGGCGCTAATAAAAGCGAGGTCCTTGATAAAGTCCCCAGTGGGGCCATTAAAGAAAACCAGCAGGCAACATCCTCCGCAGGGGAACAAAAAAACAGTCCTGTTCTCAGGCAAAAAAGCCAGCAGCAAATGACAGATCAAGGCATGGAAGTACAAACCGCCGATACCGGTTTCATGGGGCCGAATACGGATCCTACGCAAAGTCTGGATGTGGACAAGGTGGCAGAGGTCTTTTTCAATCGCGGGATCAGAGAGTTCAAAGCCGGTCGCTACGAGCAGAGCATGCAGGAGTTCAAGAAGGTAACCCAGGTTAAACCGGATCATTCAAAGGCTTATTACAACATCGGGCTGTGCCAGTACGAAATGAAAAACTATTACCGGGCAATTGATGAATTTAAAACTGCATTTGACCTGAACTCCAGGGATTCGATCGTTGCTCTCTACATCGGCATATCTTACAATTTGTTGCAAAACCGCGAAAAAGCCATTGAGTATTACAACAAGGCCCTGGAGATCAAACCTGATTTTGCCAGTGCTTTTTATAACAGGGGAACCGCCCTGGCGCAGCAACAAAAATACCATGAAGCCCTGCAGGATTTCAACCAGGCCATCGAATACCAGCCTGAATACAAAGAGGCTTTCGTAAACCGGGGCAATACCTACTTCAGCCTGGGCAACAGGACAGCCGCCTGCGAGGATTGGAAAAGGGCCATTGAATTAGGGGCAGAAAACATGGATCAATACGTGGAAGACTATTGTAAGTGATCACAAATCAACTTTTAATAGATTGAGCGATTGATTCCCGTCCTTCGGACGAGGATCCTCGACTGAAAGCCGGGACGATTGCACGATGTAAAGATGTAGCGATTTGTTAAAATCTGGAATCTGGAATCTGGAATGAAAAAGGGATCCGTGACTCCTACCCGAACCGCAGCTGAGTCTATTCTGCCAGGATCAGCACCTTATTTTTCAACACTTCGATCACACCGCCTTTCACCTCAAAAAACGTTTCCTGTTTTCCCTGTGCTTTGATCTTGATCCGGCCTTCCCTCAAAACGGAAACCAGTGGGGCATGGTTGTTCAGGATCTCAAAGGAGCCATCCAGTCCGGGAAGCTGAACCAGGTCAACTTCTCCTGTAAAAATTGTTTCGTCCGGTGTAATGATCTCAAGTTTCATTGAAAATAATTTTAGTCGTCATCACCCTCACCTTCGGCAAGCATTTTCTTACCTTTTTCGATCGCCTCATCAATGGTTCCCACCATCAGGAAAGCTGATTCGGGATATTCATCCACTTCGCCGTCCATGATCATATTGAAACCCTTGATACAATCCTCGATGGAAACAATGGTTCCGGGTGTTCCGGTAAACTGTTCCGCCACGTGGAAAGGTTGGGAGAGGAAGCGCTGTACCCTTCTGGCGCGCTTAACGATCTGCTTATCTTCGTCAGAAAGCTCTTCCATACCCAGGATGGCGATGATGTCCTGCAATTCCTGGTAACGCTGGAGGATCTGTTTCACTTTCTGGGTGGTGTTGTAATGTTCTTCGCCCACGATATTGGGGTCGAGGATCCTGGAAGTTGAATCCAGCGGGTCAACTGCGGGATAGATGCCCAGCTCGGAGATCTTACGGCTCAATACCGTGGTGGCATCGAGATGCGCAAAAGTAGTGGCCGGGGCCGGGTCGGTAAGGTCATCCGCAGGCACATAAACTGCCTGCACAGAAGTAATGGAACCACGCTTGGTGGATGTAATACGTTCCTGCATGATACCCATTTCGGTGGCCAGGGTCGGCTGGTAACCTACGGCTGAAGGCATACGTCCCAGCAGAGCGGATACCTCGGAACCGGCCTGGGTAAACCGGAAAATGTTGTCGATGAAAAAGAGAATATCGCGTCCGCCGGACTTTTCATCCCCGTCGCGGAAATACTCGGCAAGTGTCAGACCTGAAAGGGCAACACGGGCACGGGCGCCCGGAGGTTCGTTCATCTGCCCGAAGACCATCGACAGCAGTGATTCTTTTATGAGTTCACGATCTACCTTGGAAAGGTCCCAACCGCCTTCTTCCATACTTTTCTTGAATGCATCTCCGTATTTGATCAAACCGGCTTCGATCATCTCCCTTAGCAGGTCGTTTCCTTCGCGGGTACGTTCACCCACTCCGGCAAATACGGAAAATCCGGCGTACTGCTTGGCAATGTTGTTCATCAGCTCCTGGATGATCACGGTCTTGCCCACACCGGCACCCCCGAACAAGCCGATCTTACCCCCTTTGGAGTAAGGCTCGATCAGGTCGATCACTTTGATACCCGTATACAAAACTTCTTTTTGCGTGGAGAGGTTCTCAAATAACGGTGGTTCCCGGTGGATTGGATAGGACTGCTCCTTGGAAACCGGGTCCAGCCCGTCAATGGGTTCGCCGATCACGTTGAACAGCCTTCCGTTCACCTCCGGTGAAGCGGGCATGGAAATGGGTTTGCCGGTGGATATTACCTTGAGGCCCCTCCTGAGGCCGTCGGTAGAGTCCATGGCTACCGCCCTTACGGTGCTTTCGCCAATGTCCTGCTGGGTTTCCAGCACGATGGTTTCACCCTTTTGATTTTTAACTTCAAGTGCTTCGTAAATATCGGGAAGTTTGGAATCCTGGTCGAATGCAACGTCAACGACAGGTCCGATGATCTGTGAAATTTCGCCGAAATTTTTCTCCTCCATGATATGTATTTAAGATTAGGGCGCAAAGATATACAATCTTGTTTGAATGATATATGAGTTTTTTTAAATATGAAGGGATTTAACATTTATTTAAAAGTTGCTGGTTGCAGGTTGCAGGTTGCAGGTTGCAGGTTGCAGGTTGCAGGTTGCAGGTTGCAGGTTGCAAGTTGATCATGCCTGAATAGCGTTGACTGTTTTTATAAAACTAATTGGTGATCAGTAACCCTGTAGAATGTTTTCCTCAATTATCCTGTAATTATTTTCAATGGATTTTAGAACAGATAATTGCTTCCTTATGTAGTAGTTTTTAAATCAACCAATTATACAGATTCACAGATTCTGGCATGGTAATATTATCAGGTATTATTCAAATCATTAAAAAACAAAAGTTATGAAGAGCAATAGAGTTTTAGTATCAGTATCAATGATGTTTCTGATCTCATTTATGCTTGTACTGGTTTCATGTGATAACACCCAGAAAGAGCTACAGGCAGAGGTCGATGAATTTGGAATATGGGTAGATAATAAAGGTCAGGAAATTGAAGAAGCCTCGGACAAATCCTGGGAAGAAATGAATGAATCCTGGAATGAGGTTGAAGCGGAATACAATGAAATGATCGGCGAACTGGATAAGAAAAGCAGCGAGATGAAGCAGGAAACCCTGGAGCAGTATTGGAAAGTTAAGGATGAATATATGGAATTAAAACTGGAGATCAAAGCTGAGATCGAAAGTCGAAGAGCCATATCAAAACTGGAAGATAGCCTGATGATCTCAGGAGCCGACGACGAGCTTGATGAGGTGACAGCGGACAACATCCTAAATGTTTATCAATCCTTTGTTGATGTGGTTGATAAGTACAAAGACAATTATACCGCTGAACAATGGAATCTGGTGGATACATACTGGGATAAGCTCAACAACCGTAAAAATGAGGTGGAAAAGAACCTTTCGGGAGAAGATAATACAGAAATTGCGCAGCTAAAGATTGAATATGCGGGTTACAAAACCGTTTATAAGACCGGTGCAAAAATGGAAAGTAAAAATATGTAATATAAGATCATTTTATTTCCTCTTAAAAATGGCGCAGGTTTTTATCTGCGCTTTTTTTTACATGTAGAATTGAATGGCAGCAGGGTAAAGGGTCTAAGATCCGGTTTCAAAATCGGGTTTTAGAACCTGCCTTCTCTTGCAAACAACAACCATATTTCTTAACTTTATAACAAACTAATTCTTTAAGACCCATAGAAAGTACTGGATTCTAAAGATAGACCAAATCAAAGTAAAATGAATAAATGGCTACTTCTCCTTTTATCGCTTATTTTTCATGGTAGCCTTCATGCACAATTTAATCCATTGCTGAATAATTACGATGTAAAATTCATCAAACTGGAACTTGAGGTAACCAATACCTCCGGTTGGATTGAAGGAAGCTGTACCATGCATGCACTTGTGGTTGACCAACCGCTGGATACCCTGGTGGTTGAATTGATCGATACCCTGACGGTAGATTCTATAAAGATCAATCAGCAAATTTGCATTTTTACGCATCAGAATGATGAAATTCTTATTGTCCCGAATAATAGCATTGATAGCGGTCAAATGTTTAGTTCACAGGTTTTTTACCACGGATTGGCAATTTCTCAACCAGGTGTTCATGGCTCGGATGTGGGCGTGATCAATCTTTCGGGAATTACGTCAACCAACTCCGAGACCTATCATAGCAAAATGTGGTGGCCCTGCAAGCAGGTCATTGGAGACAAAGCCGATTCTATGTATGTATTCCTGACAACTGATTCTACCAATAAAGCAGGTTCAATAGGAATGCTGAGCCATGTTGAGCAACTTCCATCCGGAAAGTTGAGGTATGAATGGAAAGCAGATTTTCCTGTAGCCTATTACCTGGCCTTTTTCACTGTTTCAGATTATATAGAGTATTCGTTCTATTTACATCCCTCCCAAACTGATGATTCTATTTTCCTCGGGATGTTTTTACCCGATTCAAACTATTTCAACACAAACCTGAATAAAATAGATTCTATACATGGAGCCATGGAAATGCTCGCTTATTATTATGGTGATTATCCCTTTGAAAGATATGGGTATTGTATTGTAACTGATAATCCGCATGAAAATATTGTCAGATCGAAAAAAATTATAAAAATATAGAAATAAGCAAACGCTATGAGCGCAAAAATGTTAACCTCAAAAAAATTCGCATTCCTGACTTTCCTTTTACCGGGATTGGTCTTTTTTGTATGTATTCCTGTACAAAAGATGAACAGCCCAAATTGATCGAAACGCAAAAGGCATGCTGGGAAATTGATGATTGGACAGGTCTTTTAACCGACTCATTAATGTTAACCGAAGAGGAACCCTCCATCCCCGAAGTTGACCCTGCCTACGTGGAATGGCTTAGCGACAAAAACAATAGGGTGGATATCCGGTCCCTTACCTCCGAGAATTTCGAAGACCTGCAATGTTTGAAACAATACATTGGCGACAGAACAATTGTACAACTGGGAGAAAGCAGCCACGGCACCAAAGAATACAACCTGATGAAAGTACGCCTGATCAAATTCCTGCACCAGGAAATGGGATTTGAGGTGATCGCTTTTGAGAGTGGGTTTTTTGAATGTTATTATTCGTATCTACATTTAAAAGAACATGATCCAGAGGTTTTTATGAAACAATCCATTTATACTATCTGGTGCTGTGAAGCTACCCTGGAATTATTCGACTACTTAAACAAAGCCCAACACATGGATCCACCCCTTATCCTTGCCGGTTTCGATTGCCAGCAAAGTGGCTCGAGTTTGCTTTCACGATCTGATGAATTAATTAAAATGATAGGATCAATTGATAGCACATATGCAAAAGAAGTTGCAGAATACGACAACTGGTTTCTGAATAATGGAATTAATGATAGTAATTACCTTGAGGCGAATGAAGATTTAATCCGAACAACCTATGCAAACTTGATTTTATTTATTGATATTAATATAGATGAAATCAAATCCAATTACCCTCAAAAAGCATATTTCCCCGAATTTGTTAAACAATCCATTTCCTCTACAATTGCATATGCTGACGAAATGAGAGCATATTATCAAAACAATAAAAAAGAGATGCGTCAAATCAGAGACTCTGCTATGGCCAGGAATGTAAGCTATTTGAAAAATACTTTATTCCCTGGTAAGCGCATCATTCTCTGGGCACATAATGTCCACATAAATCATGATCTGGATTATAATTATGAATACGGAAGAAGGATGGGAAGCTGGTTGTATGAAAAATACAGCAATGATATTTACACAATCGGGCTTTATATGCTTCGGGGAAAACAAAATCGGAAAATGCTAATTTTCAAATCATTGATGTTGTACTACCAACTCAATCAAATAGCCTTGAAGCAATCCTTTATCATGTCAGAAAAAAATATTTTTTATTGATATGCTAAACCATCCGGAAGAAACTGGAAATGAATGGATGTACCAAACAATTATTACAAAAGAAGGTGGAAACGAGAATAAGGAGATGATAATAAGCGGCGAATACAACGGGATCATTTTTATTGATACTTCAAGTGTTCCCGATTATTTATAAATAGAGACCAACATTAATATATCATTATGAATGATTTAAAGCAGTGTTTCAAGTATTTATTTCTGGTAGCTATTATTTTCATAGGCCTTTCTTCCTGCCATAAAGAAAACCTTCCCAGGGTAATCCGCACAGATGAGGAGAATTGTTGGGATATCCATTCCTGGCAAGGCCTTGAACACGACAGTGTACTTTATATAAATGAAATTCCTGAAATTCCCGCAGTAGATCAACACTATACCAACTGGCTGAATAATAAAGAAAATCATATTCAGATCAGGTCTTTAATGTCAACCAATTTCGAAGATCTTAAATGTCTGGATGATTATATCGAAGGGAAGAAAATAGTTCAACTGGGAGAAAGTGGTCACGGACCCAAGGAATATAATCTTATGAAAGTTAGGTTGATCAAATACTTGCACGAGGTTCATGGTTTCAATGTGATCGCATTCGAAAGCGGGTTTTTTGAAACATATCATGTGAATGCCCATTTTATGGAATTATCTTCCTATGATGCTTTGAAGAAAGGGATCATTCATAGTGTCTGGCATACAGAAGAAGTGCTGGATCTTTTACATTATATGAAATATTTCACCGGTCACAAGCTTCAGTTAGCCGGTTTTGACTGCCAGGGAGGAATGATTAATACAAAGATGGCATATGAACGGGCTTTGTTTCTGAACAATTTGGTACATAAGATGGATGCAAGCTATGCTGCCCATGTATTTACAACTGAAATGGTCATTTGCCGAGACTATCTAAATTGTGATTCTTTATTAACCAACATTGACGAATGGAAAGCTGAATACACGAACTTGATCGCTTTTATTGAATCCAATATGGATACGCTAAATGCTATTTTTTCTGATGTGCCTTTGTATCCGCAAATAGCTCTTCAATTTGCAAAAAGCAATCTTGCCAATCTTGATAATCATTACGGTTATTGCCTTGGTAATTATAAATACAATCCCAGGGATTCTGCTATGGCCGCCAATATAAGATTCTTGAAAGAAGTCATGTTTCCGGATGAGAAAATAATTGTCTGGGCGCATAATGCGCATATTGCTTATAACCTTGATAATTATTCAACTGCGGAATGGAATGGCGAGCGTATGATGGGTAATTGGCTATTGGATTATTTCGACAGAAAGGATCTCTATACAATTGGTCTTTATGCCCTTCGGGGATGGTTATATGCAGACGATTCCCTGCGAATCCCTGAAAGCTCCAATTCACTGGAGGCCATTTGTTATTCAACACATAAGAAAAATTTGTTTTTTGATATTGAGAATCATTTGCCTGAAACAGGCAACGAGTGGATGGATCAGAAAATCAGGGCCTCCCACTGGAGTGAATATGATAAGATCAATCTGCGGAAAGAATATGATGCGATCATCTTTCTGGAGTCCCTTACCAAACCTTTTTACATTGATTAATCTGGTAAAGTAGATCCTGAGAATATATCGTTGACCCGATTTTCTTAAAAACGGTTTTAAGATTCATCATCCCATAGCAAATACAATCATTTTTAATGAATATTAAAACTTTAATGTCTTTTCTAACGGGAATCCAGATTTAAATGACTGATGGGAAAAATGATATGATTAACCACAATGAGCGCTATGAAAATGCAAAGAATGCCAAGCCCTGAAATAGGGTTATCTATTCTTTAGGACCTTTGTGACATCATTGCGAACTTTGCGGTTAATTTTTCTTTGTGTTTTCTTTGAGCCTTCGAGCCTTGGTGGCTATCCAAAAAATGTGAAAACTGGATTTAAATCCCATCTTCTTCTTCAGCTTGTATTTCTTCTTTATCTTCCTTCTTAAAAAAACTCTTCTGAAAGATGATCAGCAAAACCACCCCGGTGGTAATGGCCGAATCGGCGATGTTGAATACCGGGCGGAAAAAGATGAAAGGTTCTCCGGGCCAGACGGGAAACCAGGTTGGTGTAGTGCCCTCGATGATGGGGAAGTAGAACATGTCGACCACCTTGCCGTGCAGGAAGCTGGCATAGCCGCCGCCTTCCGGCATGAATTCCGCCACGCTGTGATAGGAGCTATGGCTGAAAATGAGTCCGTAAAAAGCACTGTCGATGATGTTCCCGAGGGCGCCGGCAAAAATGAGACTTAGGCTGATGAGAAGCCCTGTTTTGGCTTGCTTTTTACTTAGTTGCACCAGGTACCAGCCAATGGCGATCACTGCAATGATGCGGAAAATGCTCAGGGCCAGCTTGCCAAACTCACCGGCAAACTGCAGACCAAAGGCCATGCCGTTGTTCTCGGTAAAATGGATGATGAACCAGTTCCCGAAAACAGGGATTTCCTCCCCGATGGTCATGGTGGTTTTGATCCAGAACTTCAGGATCTGATCCGCCACCAGAATTAATAAAATTATCAGTATCGGTTTTTTCAAGGCTTGTTTTCCTGCTTGCTTGGATTCGTAGGAATGTTATACTGCTGGTTCTTCGCCTCGATACTCAAGGTAGCATGAGGAACAATTTTCAGTCTTTCCTTGGAGATCAGCTTGCCGGTTACCCTGCAGATGCCGAAGGTCTTGTTCTCAATACGGATCAAAGCATTTTCGAGCGAATTGATGAACTTCTGCTGGCGGGCTGCCAGGCGGCTGTTTTCCTCCTTCGACAGAACATTATAACCTTCTTCGAGTACCTTGAAGGTAGGTGAAGTATCGTTGGTATCGTTTTCGTTGCTGTTGGTGTATGCTTCCGTCAGCAGTTCCAGGTCGTGCCGGGCCTTTTCCAGTTTGTTCAGGATGATCTCTCTGAATTCCTGCAGTTCCTCATCGTTATAGCGCGTTTTTTCTTTGCTCTCGTCTTTTTTTTCTTTTGCTGCCATAGCCGTAAAATTTAATCGGTTTACAAATTTGCCGCAAACACTAATCGGCTTTTTCAATCGCAATATCAATCTTCAAATTGTCAAAGAGCTCAACATTCACTTTGTTGTTCTTGTCAATCTGGTCTTTTAACTCGAGTGATTTTGCCAAGGTCTCTGAACAAATATAAGAAATATTATTGTTGATTGCGTTTTCTATTTCAGTGTTTTTCTCGATCTCGAGCAGGATTTTATCCGTGACTTCAAGTTCACTTTCTTTACGTAAATTCTGTACTTTATTGATCAGTTCGCGGGCAATGCCTTCTTCTCTTAATTGCCCCGTGATCGTAATATCCAGGGCTACCGTCAGCTGGTTCTCATTGGCCACTACCCAGCCCGGGATATCCTCGGTGGTGATCTCCACATCATCGGGTCCCAGAATGATTTCTTCACCTTCCAGCTCCAGCTTGTATTCCTGTTTCATTTCCAGTTCGTTGATCTGGTCCTGGCTGAATGCATTGATGACCTGTGAAAGTTTCTTCATCAGTTTGCCGTAGCGTGGCCCCAGGCTTTTGAAGTTGGGCTTGATCTTTTTCACCAGCACATTGCTGTCTTCTGCCAGGTATTCCACTTCTTTCACATTCACTTCGGAAGTGATGAGGTCTTCAACCTCCACCAGTTGCTTCCTGAATTTCTCATTTTTCACCGGGATCATGATCTTGTTGAGCGGCTGACGCACCCGGATATTGGTCTTTTTCCTGAGCGAAAGCACCATGGAGGAAAATTGCTGTGCCAGTTCCATCCTTTCTTCGAGGTCTTTGTCGATCCTGCTTTCATCCGCTTCGGGATATTCGGTCAGGTGAACCGAATCCACATCATGCCTGCCACTTGCCCTGTTCAGATCAAGGAATAATTGATCCATAAAGAAAGGGGCGATGGGGGAGGCGATCTGGGCGATCACTTCCAGACAACGGTAGAGTGTCTGGTAGGCAGAGATCTTGTCGTCGGTGTAATCCCCTTTCCAGAACCTTCGCCTGCTGAGGCGCACATACCAGTTGCTGAGGTGGTCATCCACAAATTCTGCAATGGCACGCCCTGCCCTTGTAGGCTCATAATCTTCGTAGCTTTCCTCCACATATTTCATGAGTGAATTCAGCTCCGACAGTATCCAGCGGTCAATCTCGGGCCGCTTATCATAGGGGATTTCCTTTTCCCTGAAAGCAAAGCCATCGATGTTGGCATACAGGGCAAAGAATGCATAAGTATTGTACAGGGTTCCGAAAAACTTCCTCTGTACCTCTTCAATTCCTTTGTTGTTAAATTTCAGATTGTCCCAGGGTTGTGCATTGGTGATCATATACCAGCGCAGGGCATCCGGCCCGTATTTTTCGATGGTCTCGAAGGGATCGACTGCATTGCCCAGGCGTTTGGACATCTTATTGCCATTCTTATCAAGCACCAGCCCATTCGAAACGCAGGTCTTGTACGAAACCGAATCGAACAGCATCACGGCAATGGCGTGCATGGTGAAGAACCATCCACGGGTCTGGTCCACCCCTCGGCAATGAAATCGGCCGGGAAGCTGTTTTCAAATTCTTCCTTGTTTTCAAAGGGATAGTGGAATTGTGCATAAGGCATGGATCCCGAGTCAAACCATACATCGATGAGATCGAGTTCGCGGTGCATTTTCTGGCCGTTCTTTGAAACCAGTACGATCTTGTCGACATAAGGACGGTGAAAATCGAAGCTCCTGTAGTTCTCATCCGACATATTATCCGGATCAAAATTATTCAAGGGGTTTTCATCCATGAAGCCGGCGGCGATGGATTTCTCAATTTCTCCTTTCAGTTCCCTGGCTGACCCCAGGCATTTGCGTTCAGTGCCGTCTTCGGTCGACCATACGGGAAGTGGCACACCCCAGAACCTGGAGCGGGAGAGGTTCCAGTCGACCAGGTTTTCCAGCCAGTTGCCAAAGCGCCCGGTTCCCGTTGATTTGGGCTTCCAGTTGATGGTGTTGTTCAGTTCCATCATTTTGTCCTTGAATGCCGTGGTTTTGATAAACCAGGAATCCAGGGGATAATACAATACGGGTTTGTCGGTCCGCCAGCAATGTGGGTAGTTGTGCACATATTTTTCAATCTTGAAGGCCTTGTTCTCCAGCTTCAGCATCACGGCGATGTCAATATCCAGCTGGGGGTCGGCATCTGTGAGATCTTTGTCGTAATCATTTTTTACATAGCGGCCGGCATAATCTTCATAAGCCTTTTTCACGTAGTTGGATACAAACTCCGGATCCAGGTCTTCCACCCGGAAGAAACGGCCTTTAAGGTCTACCATGGGCCGGTTCTTCGCTTCTTTATCAACCAGGAAGAGGGGTGAAATACCATTTTGTTTGGCCACGAAATCATCATCGGAACCGAATGTAGGGGCAATATGTACGATCCCGGTACCATCTTCGGTGGTCACAAAATCGCCGCTGATCGCCCTGAAGGCATCTCCCATGGGCAGGATCCAGGGGATCAACTGTTCATAGCGGATCCCTTCCAGTTCGGAACCTTTAAATTCTCCGAGGATCTTGTAAGGAGCTTTTTTATCGCCTGATTTGTAATCCTCCAGTTTAAGATCTTTTGCATCTTCATCAAAATAAGCATTCACGCGGTCTTTGGCCAGGATGACTGTTACCGGCTGATCAGTGTAGGTGTTGAATGTCCTCACTAACAAATAATCAATATTTTTCCCAAATGCCAGGGCGGTATTGGACGGCAATGTCCAGGGCGTGGTGGTCCAGGCCAGAAAATACAGATCGGTATCCGCCAGGTCGAAGAGGAATTTGGAATCATCGTTTTTCACAACTTTGAACTGTGCGCTTACGGTGGTATCTTTTACATCCTTATAACAGCCGGGAAGGTTCAGCTCGTGCGAACTCAGACCTGTTCCCGCAGCAGGAGAATAAGGCTGTATGGTGTATCCTTTGTAGAGCAATCCTTTCTCGTACAATTTCTTAAGCAGGTACCAGACGGTTTCAATGTATTTGTTGTCGAAAGTGATATAGGGATCATCCAGGTCGACCCAGTAACCCATTTTGCGGGTCAGTTCGTCCCAGAGGTCTTTGAACTTCATAACCTCTTTGCGGCAGGCTTTGTTGTAATCTTCAACACTGATGGTGGTACCAATGTCCTCCTTGGTGATGCCGAGGGTTTTTTCCGTGGCAATCTCAATGGGCAGGCCATGGGTATCCCATCCTGCTTTGCGTTTCACATAATATCCCTTGAGGGTTTTGAAACGGCAGAAAATATCCTTGATGGCCCGTGCCATCACATGGTGAATGCCGGGCATGCCATTGGCCGAAGGGGGGCCCTCGTAGAAAATGTAGGGCTTGTTCCCTTCACGTGTGATAAGGCTCTGTGTAAAAATATCCTTATCTTTCCAGTATTCCTCAATCTTTTTCCCGACTTCCGGCAAATTAAGCTTCTTGTATTCCTGATATTTCTGTCCCATCCGGTAAATAAAGTGTATTGATTTCCAACTTAAAAACAGGGTGCAAAAGTATAAAAAATATTGAAAGGATTGAAAACAATGCTTTTATGGCGGGAGGATTAACAAATTATTATAAACTGTTCCGGGAATGCAGGATAGTATTACACAAATGCTATTTTCATATTTCCCTTACATCCACAAAAGAGCCTGTTTCATATTCCCTGGCTTTTTCAATCGCTTTTGCCAGCATGTCTGCGGCTTCCTCCGGCTGCGGCATCTTCTCCGTTCCCCTGGCGGCTTTGAGACGGTCGATGGAAGGAAAGCGCTCGTCATCCGGCAGATTGGTGAGATAATCCTGCATACCGGTGTCGATCAGTCCGGGAGCCAGGGAGCAGAAATGGGTAAAAGGATATTCCTGTGCGTAAAGGCTGATCATCATTTTAAAAGCAGCTTTGGAGATGGCATAGGCATTCCAGCCGCGGTTTCCCCTCACCGCAGCCTTTGTTGAAATGGCAACCACCTGTTTCACGCTGGCCAGGTTCAGGGCTGCATCCAGGGCGACTTTGTTACCCCACACGTTCACCTCCATACTTTTTTGTAATTCTTCCACCGTGGTATCCGACATGTCCTTGATCTCGTTCAGAATCCCGGCATTCAGGACCACCAGGTCAATTTCTTCCGCTTCTTTCAGGAAATTGGAAATATTGATCCCTGCATATTTAAAATCACTGATGTCCTGTGAAATGAAGCGGAAATTCTCAAATTTATCCAGTTCTTCATTCTGATTCCTGCTTAGCCCATAAACATCATGGCCATCTTCAAGATATTTTTTAGCCAGGCCCAATCCGATGCCTGAGCTGGTTCCGGTGATAAAAATCTTCATAAGCTCGTGTTTTGATTCCATAAAGTTGTTAGGGAAGGGCTGCACAAAATCTGTTCCAAGTGGAAGGATCTATTCTATTTCTTTTCCAACTTTTTTATTGGCCAGCAATCTTCCCAGGATTTGATTGGCGGCATCCGGATCATAGTTTTTGATCTTGTCGGCGATCAAGATCTGTTTCTCCTCAGATTTTTCTTTTGAATGCATAATCCCGACAAGTTCCTTGTACTGGTAACCTTTCAGTTCATCCTGCAGGGCTTCCGAGATGATCTTGATGACTTCCTCGCTACTTTCGGTGCCCGTTTTGGGAGCACCGAAGGTTTCCAGTTCGGCGATGGAGGCACTCAGGATCTCCTTACCCATGTCTTTGCAGGCCTGTATGGCAGAAGTCCCGGAAGTATCGCGCAGGCTCCAGCTACTGTGTTCATATTCGATCTTTTTGATCTGTTCGATCTTTTGTGAATCTTCCCCGAAGATCCGGCCCAGGATGATGTTGGTATAATTCTTCCAGGCTTGCAGGTCAAAATCTTTCTGATCCAGTTTTTCTATTTGTTTCTGTAGAAGTTCTATTTCTTTTTGGGCCATATCAGCGATGCTTTACAATAAATTTAATACTCAGTTTTTTTCCGGATGAAAGCAATGTCAGGATGTATGCACCATCCCGGTAAGTGCTGGTGTCCAGCAAATGATCAGATAATGCAGTAGCCTGGCTGATTCTTTGTTCTTCCACCAGCCTTCCGCCGGCATCATGTATTCTTAGAACCATTTCTCCGGATAGAAAATTGTCCTTGCCAAGCCTGAAGCTGAATTTTTCATCCACGGGATTGGGGTAGATCCTGATCTGCTGATCGTTATGATTGAGGTAAATAAAAGTACCACTCGGGTCAACCCTGGCGATAAAGATATCCTGCAGGTTCCATCCTTCCAGGGAGATGTCGCCGAAAAAAGCATCTTCGGTAAAAGCTCCGCAAATGTATGCACTGGAATCAGCCCCTGTTGAAATCCCGAATCCAAAGTCGGCCAGGGTACCTCCAGCATTCAGGAGCCAGGTGATCTCCCCTTCGGGATTGAATTTGGCCACAAAAACATCCGACATTCCAAAGCTTTCCTTTTCCAGCATTCCGAATTCTGCCAAACTGTTGAAGAAGCCTGTCAGGTAGGTGTTGCCATTCGGATCCACTTCCAAATCCCGGCCCTGGTCCATATGCACACCACCTGCATTCAAGGCCCAAACAAGTTCCCCCTCAGTATTGTGTTTTGCCAGGAAGATATCTAAGTCAAAAGGACCCCCTGTGGCAAACAGGGTATCCTGGAAGTTTAAATTCAGGGTGCCTGAAAAGAAACCTGTGGAGTACACATTGGATTCTTCATCCAGCCCCAGTCCGAATCCTCTTGAGAAATCATTGGCCCCTCCGGCAAATCTTCTTGCCCACTGTAAGCTTCCGGCCGGATTGAGTTTCGCGATATAAGAACTGGTAATGGCCGGGCTGTACATGATGAGTTCCTTGAAGCTAATGGTACCGTTGAAGAAACCGGTGAAAAAGATATTGCCTCCTGCATCGGTTTCAATGCCATAAGCCCTGTCCTCTCCGGGGCCGCCAAATTGTTTGACCCATTGAATATCGCCCTCAGTGCTGTAATTTGCGATGAATATATCCCGGTCACCTTCGCTTTCAAACCCGATCTCATTCCCAAAATCCACAACATGGCGAAAGCTTCCGGCCACGATCACATCCCCTTCAGGGTTGATACACAGCCTGTTACCATAGTTGTCCTGCTCCCCGAAACTTTGCCTGGCCCAGAGGAACTGTCCTTCGGGGTTGGCTTTTGCAACGAACATATCATACAAACCGAAGGTCTCCAGGCTGGTTTCGCCGAACTGCATTTCTTGCTCAAACCATCCCGTGATATATACGTTTCCTTCCGGGTCGGTGGCGATTCCCGAAGCTGTGTTGCTACCTGCACCCGGGGCATGCGCCACCCACACCAGGGATCCGTCGATGCCATATTTTGCAAGGAATACATCCTTTCGCCCGGCACTCACCAGAGACTGATCGCCAAACCAGGCGGTATCCGAGAACCAGCCCGTTACATAAGATATTCCTTCTGCCGTACTTGCAATATCATAACCCTGGTCAGATTCATTGCCCCCGGCCTTAACTGCCCAGTCAAAATCCTGTGAACAGACCGAGAGTGCGATCAAAGTCATCACAGAAAGAGAAATCAATTTTTTCATTTTTCCTGGATTTATTCAATTTTTAAAATTAATAAAATTCTTGCCAATAGTGTCGCACGAACCATCAATTCATAAAAAATATTTGTATATTACCCTTAAAAAAATATGTATACCGATATACGCGATCTTCCTGATTTTAACAGACTTTGGCTCAAAAGCATCGGGAATGTGATCCTGTTGAAAGGAGAAAGCCAGGAAGTAAAAATAACCTCCGACCAGGATGTGGTTGGCAAGATCAAAACAGAGGTCAGGGATGGTGAACTGATCATTGGCATCAAAGACTCCATTCCCCTGTGGTTTGCCGGCTTGCCCAGGCTCGACATTTATATTAGCCTGAAAGAGATAAAATCCATCAGGCTGACCGGCGTGGGCAGGATAAGAAGTGAACAGGATATCCATGAAGAGGAGATCAGTATCAGTAACAGTGGAGTGGGAGGTATTTATCTTTTCCTGGAGGCGACGAGGACCCATACCGAACTGAGTGGCGTTGGTGAAATTGAATTAAGCGGTAAAACCGATGTTCACAACATAAAGATCTCGGGTACCGGAAAAATTGATGCGCTCAATTTTGAGGCGCGGGAGGTGGATATTAAGAACAGCGGTGTGGGCGAGTGTGTTATTGGAGTCAGGGAGAAACTGCATGTTAAATCCAGTGGAATCGGAAGGATCCGCTACAAAGGTGATCCGCAGGTTTATGCCAGCCAAACCGGACTGGGAGGCATTGAGCGGATCGGTTAGTTCCTTAATCTTCCTTAAATTTGTCATATAATTCAAAGTATTGATCCCGAAGGAAACCATACAGGAGATTTTTGATACGGCCCGCGTTGAGGAGGTGGTTGGAGATTTTGTGAATCTCAAAAAACGCGGGGTGAATTATATTGGCCTGTGTCCTTTCCACAATGAGAAAACCCCTTCTTTCACGGTTTCTCCTGCCAAAGGAATATATAAATGCTTCGGTTGCGGCAAAGGGGGCAATTCGGTCAATTTTGTGATGGAGCATGAGCATTATTCCTATCCCGAAGCCCTCAAATACCTGGCCGACAAATACAATATAGAGATTGAGGAAGAGGAGCAAACCCCAGAGCAGCTGGAACAGCTCAATGAGCAGGAAAGCCTCTATCATGTTTCTGCTTTTGCCCAGAAATATTTTTCAGATCTGCTTTTCGAAAATGATGAGGGCAGGGCTGTCGGGCTTTCCTATCTGAAAGAAAGGGATTTTAACGAAGAAACCATCAAGACCTTTCACCTTGGATATTGCCTGGATCAATGGGAAGATTTTACCGCTCATGCCCTCAATAACGGCTACAAGCTTGAATTTCTGGAAAAATCCGGCCTGACCATTATTAAGGAGGATAAAAAATATGACCGTTTCCGGGGCCGGGTGATGTTTCCCATCCACAATCTCACCGGCAAAGTGATCGGGTTTGGGGGCAGGATCCTTTCCTCTGATAAATCAAAGGCCAAATATGTAAACAGCCCCGAATCCGATATCTATAATAAAAGCCGCTCCTTATACGGCATTTATTTTGCCCGGAATGAAATCGTTAAAAAAGACAGTTGTTTTCTGGTGGAAGGTTATACCGATGTGATTTCCCTCTACCAGGCGGGGATACGCAATGTGGTGGCTTCTTCCGGCACTTCCCTTACTGCAGAGCAGGTCAAGCTCATCAAAAGGTATACACCCAATATCACCATCCTTTACGACGGGGATGAAGCCGGTCTGAAAGCTTCCTTCCGCGGGATCGATATGATCCTGGAGCAAGGCATGAACGTGAAGATCGTGCTTTTTCCCGAAGGGGAAGATCCCGACTCTTACGTCAGGAGCCACAGGACAGCTGAAGCCGAGGAGTTCATTGAAAAGCAAGCCCGGGATTTCATTTCCTTCAAAACAGACCTTCTGAGCAAGGATGCAGGAGGCGATCCTATCAAAAAGGCCAATGTGGTTAAGGAAATCGTAAGGACCATTGCCAATATACCGGATGGCATTTACCGGAATTTTTACGTGAAGGAATGCAGCAACATCCTGGATGTGCCCGAGCAAACTCTCATGAATGAGTTGAATAAGATCCTGCGGGAAAATTTCAAAAAGAAGTTCAGGCAGGAGGAAAGCCCGGAAGTCCCCGAAACAACAGACTACACTTCGGAAGAGCAGATCGCTGTGGATCCTTCGGATACCAGCTTCCAGGAAAAGGAAGTGATTCGCCTGCTGCTGAACTATGGTACGGAAGAGGTGGTTTTTGAAAAAGAGGATGAAAAAGGCAGGATGGAAGAAATACAGGTGAAAGTTGCCGAATTCATTGTACATGATATATTACAGGATGAGATCGAATTTCAGGTTCCTGTATACCAGAGGATTTTTGATGAATTTGTTGCTTTCCATGAGAAAGGGGAGATCCCCGGACAAAAACATTTTATCAGTTTTGATGATGAAAGCCTTTCTGAAGTTGCCGTCAACCTGATTTCAGATCCCTACGAACTTAGCAGCAACTGGGAGAAGCATAAGATCTATGTAAAGACCGAAAAGGATATACTGAAGAATGCCATCAGCAGTTGTGTGCTTTCATTCAAGGCGCGGAAAGTAGATAACTTAATCCTCCAAACACAGCAGAAGATCAGAGATACGAAGGATGAGCAGGAACTGAAAGAATTGCTGCAGACACAAGTTAACCTGAAAAAGGTCAGTATAGCAATCAACCGGCAGTTGAGCCGGATCATTACCAGGTGAAGTTTGTTTTCGCCACGAATATAATCATTAAAACATCAATAAAAAGATATGGCTCCGGTTTTATCATTAATCATCATTTTAGCAGTTTCAATATTAATTACCCGCATAGCCAGCAATGCCATCATGCATACGGGTTTATCAAAACATGCCGCAAAGTTTCAGGCACGTTCTGCATTCACGGGAGTGGGTTTTACCACTAAGGAAGCCGAGAAAGTGACCGAGCATCCGGTGAGAAGAAAAATCGTTATGTTGCTGATGCTGCTGGGGAATGCAGGTATCGTATCGGCCATGGCCACACTCATTCTGACATTTGTGAATAAGGGCGAGAATGACCTGGGCTGGTACTGGGATATGCTCGCCATTGCTACGGCAGTGGCAGCTTTGTGGATTCTTTCAACCAGCAGGATCTTCGACCGCTGGCTGAGCCGGCAGATTGATAAAGCCCTGAATAAATATACTGATCTGAATGTGCGGGATTATTCAAGCCTGCTCAAGCTAACCGGTGATTACCAGATCACCGAACTGGGCGTGGAAAAAGATGACTGGATAGAGGGGAAAACACTGGTCCAGTGTTCTTTGCGTAAAGAGGGTATTAATGTGCTCGGGATCATCCGGGCCGACGGGACTTACATTGGAGCTCCGGATGGAGAGACCAAAATCGAAAGCGGCGACAATATGATCATCTACGGGCAGGAAGAAGCTATCCAGAACCTGGATGTGAGGAAAAAAGGCCGCAAAGGAGCTGCTGAGCATCGAAAGGCCACGACCAAACAAAAGAAGAAAAAGAAGAGCGAGGAAGAGAAGGATGAGGAGCGAAAGAATTAGGTAGCCACGAATTGATTTGGCAAATTGAATGACACGAATGCGATTATTTATGCATTTGTGGCTGCAGGAGTTATAAGACCATTCGCTTATAAAACACAATGGGAACCCATCCTGTACGGTTGAGTTCCCATTCACTCCCCGGATGCCGTAGCTTCCGGTTTGTGCCAAGTTACGGTTATTCTGGCTGGCTGCGTCAGTTCTTCCCCGTAGGGCTTCTCCTTCTGCCCGGATCCAGTCACTTTCATCGCCCGAGGGCGGATGGAGCCTCTCTGGACCCCGATTTACAGAACTTCCTCTCTGCTTCCGGTCCGCTTTGCAACTTTCCTTCTGCTTCGAGTCCCGGCTTTGCTCTGCGCTTTTCCTTTCGGTCTGCGTTTCGTTGCGTCGCCTTCGCTCTGCAAACGGCCTTTTATCGCTCGCTTGGTAGAACCAAAGATAGTAAAGATCAAACCCTAAAGGCAAGTTTTTTTCGTTTTTCATATTCACTTTAAATGAACAGGACTTATTAACAATTGTTGATAAGTCCGGAATGTGAAAAGCTTTTATAAATAGCTGAAAAACAGGCGTTCGTAAAGGAGTTTCATTATTGGGAAAAACAAATTAATTTTGTGTCTATATTTGTTATTAACACTTAAGCTTAAAAAATAGTACCATGCCCGATAAAATAAAGAAATTAAGTTATCCCGAGATCAAGGAAATTCTGGGTGAATATGATACCGAATCCACTTTTGAGAAGGTAAATGTGATCCCCGACAGCGATGAACTGTACGAAAAACTTAAAGAATATATTGATGTAAAAAACTTTAAAAGACGAGCTGTGCTTGGGATCGACATCTACCGCTACGGATTGTATCCTCATCTGGAACAAACCCTGATACCTACAGTCTTTAAGATATTTTTTGAAAAGGCCATGCGTCTTTGCCTGGAAAACAACCAGTTTGTTTTTCAGAATTATTCAAAGGAAAAGATCGAGAAGTCGTTCATCAGTACCGGTGACGGTGGTTTCGTGATCTTCGACACCCCCATGCATGCCCTCTTCTTTGCCATCAATTTTGAGATCCTTGTAAGATCCTTTAATGCTTATCATGTTTATCCCAAATTGCGGAATATCACTGGCGGGGTCAGCCTGCGCTATGCCATCACCTATGATACCCTGTTTAGTTTCGACAATAATTTTTATGGTACTTCCATCATCAACAATGCCCGCATTCTTGAGAAAGATGCCCTCAACCGCTGCCTGATCGACCAGAATACCTACAACTGGTTCCTGATCAATATCGACGGGATCGAGAACCTGCAGGTACTAACCATACACGAACTGGCCAACATTGCCGAGTTCCAGGATTATGACAAGGAGATCATACGAACCGGCGAGAATGAGATCATCGATACCAAGATGAGCCGTGATTGGGGCGTGATCAACTCGGATGTGCTGAAGATCGGGCAGATCCGCTCCAAAGAACTCGATCTGAACATCTACAATATTCACCTGCAGGTAACCGTAAAAGTCTTTGCCGACCGCAACAAAGACATCAAACGTACCCTGACCATGAGTCTGGGGAATTTGAATACTTCGGGGATTTAGTGCGACTTTGGCGACAAAGGCAACATGAGATTTTATTTTTTCTTCAAAACGATCTGCCTGGAATGTTTGTCGTACCAGTTGATCATCAGTTCCCTGAAATTATTGTAAACATTTACCTTGATGATCTTTTGCGGGATCTCAAGGCTTTTTTCGATCAGAATACTCTGGCCTTTGACTTTCACTGAAACCACGAGTTTTCCGGCTTCATTTTCCAGTTCCAGGTTTTTCATGCCCTCTATCCATTCCATGTCATCGGGGTACGAGATAACATAAGAATACTCCAGTGAAAGCGGGTTTTGCAGTTCCAGTGCATCTGTCCGCTCAAAAGGCAGGCTTGAAAAATATGTTTCATTCAGCTCGGTGCGGGGCTCCGGCAGGGAATAGAAAAAGTAACTGCCTTCCTGTTTCAGGGCTTTTTCCTTCTCCACTTCGAATTGGATGAAGCTTTTGTCCTCGCTTAGCCTTTTGATGTCAATGGATTTGATGTCAGCTTTTCCAAAACCGCTCACCAGGTGATACGCAGTTGCTGTGTCTTTCACCATTTTCAGGTAAGGATTGGCGGCTTCTTTCACTTCCGTTTCATAGGTTCCGACAATCTTTTGGTCTCCCTGGATCACCAGTCCTGAACCGAACTGAATGCCGGCATTGCCTTCCTCCGGATCAAATACGCGCAGGCTTTCCACGGCCGCTTCGAGCAGAAGGAATTTATCTCCCGAATAGTTGTAAATAAGATTTTCCCCTGCATGGCCTGTGGCCGAGAGGTAAAACTGCCCGTGCTCTTTGGGATTGACCTGCACCAGATAATCATTCATCACGAAAAGATTGCCCATCTCCCGTGAATAAAACCTTTCGGGGATCACGGCTACCAGCCTGGCACTGATGTTGGCCTCCCGCAGCAAGCTCACCAGCAAACAGGATTTTTCCAGTTTGGTCCCGCCTATGCTTTCCCATGTTTCGATCGCCGGCCTCACGCGGAATCCTGACTCAGCCAGTTCTACATGGTATTCCCGTACCTCTTTGATCACCATTTCCTGCAGTTGCATCATGGTTTTCAGTTCGTCGCGGTTTTCGTCCCAGATATCCTGTGCCTTTTCTTTCATCTTGCGGTTGGCTTTAAAATAAAATGCTTCCTGCATCACGAAGCGGTCGTAGGTCTTATGTAAATTACCGGATGCACTGAAAAGAATGCGGGGCATCAGTTCACTTACTTTGTAGGAATCGTGTGAATTGGCTTTCAGGTTCACGAACTTCCAGGTATAAACGGTGTTTTTTCCTTCGGAAGTAATTTCCGGTGCAGTGCGGATATTGTAAATCTGGTGATAAAGTTCCTTGCCTGCCGGCATCACCACCCGGATCAGCATCTCATTGACCGGCTCGCTTTCCCCGATCATTTCCTCACCCATGAATTCCGGATAAAAATCCGCTTTGTTCTTCAGGGAATAGCCGAGGTGGATCACAGCACCCACTTCCAGCCCTGTGTGTGTAACCACCATTTCGCGCAAATGATTGTAGGCCGCGGCATCGGCGGCTCCTCGCGGAAGCACTTTGTTGAATGCGTTCTCCGGTGTGATCACTTTCCTGCCATCGCGCATGATGGTGTAGGCATAATCAAACAAAAGGTCCTGGTAATCCGGATTGTAAACAATGAAAGTTTCCCCGTACAGGCTGTGAAAGGCAAAATGGGTTAACAGTTCCAGTTCCTTTTCAACTTTGTAATCCCAGGATCCGTCGGGGTTCAGGCGGTATTCTTTGACAAGCTTCCGGTAAACGGCATCCGCCTTTTCTTCCTGTGCAAACAGGCTGATTCCGCTGATCAGTAAAATGATGAGGATGATATTTTTTTTCATTACGATTGCTTTTATTTGGATTTGACAAGAATGATTTTCTGGCTGGCAAAGTCTTTCTGGGCCTGTACGGCTTTTTTGAAAGCTTCGTAATCTTCGGGTTCATAGATCCTTTTGCCCAGCTCTACTTTTTCGCGTATCTGAATATGATTATCCTTTGCATCAATTGCACCCGAAAAACTGCTTACATCATCCCCAAAGTTCATTTCCAGCTTATCACCGCTTTTTGTGTAGCCCTCAGGAACTTTGATGGATTCGTTCAGCTCAACAAGCCTGGAGCACCTGTCGCGGAAAGGATATTCCCTTTTGTCCAGATTTGTATTGATATAAAGATGCGACATACCTCCTTTGAATAGTCCCGAAGCGATCAGCGGATCGAAGATGATCTCCTCATCCGTAACGATGGCATAATCCGGGATCTCGTATTCAAAGCGGATGTTTATCGGCCCGCTCTGATAATCATAGGGGTCGCTGTATTCGATCTTGCTTAGGATGGCTTTGGGGGATACATTCAGGAATTCCTGGATGAGGTTTTTGTCCCATTCCGCTTTATAATTCCTGACGAAATACCGCCGGATGGAAGCATCGGTCTGACCTTCTGCTTCCAGTTCCATCCAGCCTTTCAGCGTTCCGTCGGGCAGGATCTCCGATTTCCCGTTCATTTTGAAATAATGATTTTCGGGATCTGAAAGCGGGGTGATCTTGAGGTCGGAGCCTTCGGGGATGCCGGGCAGGTAGTTCTGCTGCTGTTCGGCACTCGACCACAATTCCCGGATGAATGGCACCCATGTGGGATCCAGTAACTCGTATTCACCATCTTTTTTCTTCACCAGTGTAACACAATGATTGAATTGATCGGCGGGTATGTAATCGATGCGGGATCCTGCCATGGTCATTGCCGGATAGGACTCAAATCCTGCTGAACGCAGCATGGTGATCAGCATGCCGGCTTTGTCCTTGCAAACACCGCAACGGTCCTCGAAATTCATTTCTCCTGTGTGCAGGGTATATCCTTCGCCTTCTCCCATGGAGATGCCCGAGTAGCGGATCTCATCGGCCACCCAGTGGGTGAGCAGAGCGATGGAATCCATTTCCGAATCCGCCTTCTGCAGGATCTCCGCTACCTTTTTATCGATCTCCGGGTGGATTCAAAACTGCCGTAATCCTCGTTCACACCATAGAACCACAGGGATTTTGCTTTCCAGTCGGGGCTGGTGGAGATGAGCAGCTTGGGTGCGATATCGGAAGATGCCACCATGTTGGGCTCGCGTTTGATCGGTATGATATCCGTTTTGGTGAAGGTGTAAACCATTTTATCATCTTCCAGAACGGCAGAAGATCGCACCTCCCCGTTATAGAATTCATACTGCACCAGCTTGTCTTTGGGTATGGCTGTTTGATAAACTTTTTCCAGCATCGGCTGGCTGCTCCAGAATTCAACGATATCATAAAAATGTCCCCGCATGGGCGGGATGTATCTATCATCATCGCCATTGTCGAGCAGGAGTGCATAAGTGAAGCCTTTCCTGAACAGGAAGACCTCCAGGGCATCGCCGGGTTCTAAGCGTCCCACCTCGACCATTTTCTCGCGGGCTCCCCAGTAGATCATGCGTGCCGGGGCGGGGTAATCCATTTCAGTCTCAGTGTCGATCTCTTCCACACTCCCGTCTTTCCTGTAAATTGTAACTTTTTTAATCTCTGAAAAAGCTGAGAGGGGATCATAGCCGTATTTGATCACTGCCTTGTCGAGGGCACCCTTTGGGGTGAGGATCTTGAAAAGCTGGTGGGTATTGGTATAGCTCAAACCGCTTTCGGCAACATCCACCAGGGTGCTGTCGAAGATGGTAATGAAATCCGCATCGGGGTATTGCTCTTTACCCCCTGCTGTTTTGATCAGCTCTTCCACCGGGCCTGCAAAAGAAAGTGCAAAAACCAGGATGAAAAGACCTGTGAACAATTGTTTTTTGAACATCTTGATTATTTTTTTGTTATGATATTAATTTGAGTTTTCAGCAGTAAAGCTACGATTAATAAGTATTTAAGCAAAGGCAAATAAAAAATTTGCAATAAGGATAATAATTTTTTATATTCGTTCTAAATTAAATCTTAAGCATATGAAATCGAATGAAGGTACCATCGACAGGGTGATCAGGATCGTGATCGCCATTGCACTGGCATTATTAATCTATTTAGAAGTGGTCACGGGCACCTGGGCCATTATCCTCGGGATTGTCGGAGCGATTGCCCTGATCACCGGGATTGTTGGTTTTTGTGGTTTTTATGCCGTTTTCGGCATGAGCACCTGTGCCATAAAAAAACCCAAAGACTCCGGCGCCTAATGCCGGATGAAACAGTTAAACCCGGATTACTTTCGGGTTTTTTTGTGAGAAGGGATTGAGGATTGTCGATTTTCGATGGTCGATTTTCGATTTGAAAAAAATGGGGTCAAGGCAGGATGTTTATCGCTTGAAAGGTATTAAGTGGATAAACGTCCAATGAGAAAAGAAATTGAAAACCGCTTAATTGGCTTTTCGGTTGAAGTAATTGATCTGAGCAAGTCAATGGGAAATGAGTTTGTTGACAAATACATGGCGAACCAAATCATTAGATCTTCAACATCAGCGGCACTGAATTATGGTGAGGCACAGGGAGCAGAATCCAGGAATGATTTTATCCATAAAGTAAGCGTTGTTCTCAAAGAACTGAGAGAAACGCATATAAATATTATGATAATTTCGAGATCAAAGTTAAAGGCTGACAAAAAGTTAATGGCACATCTTCCGGATGAATCTAATCAGCTGGTTGCCATATTCCAAAAAACAGTGATGTCGGCCCGGAAAATTCGAAAATCGAAAATCGGCCATCGACAATCGAAAATCAATTAACTGGGTTACCTTTTGAACATTTCCGGAATTAACAATCAGAAAACAAACCCAATGCCGAAACACAAAATCACCGGATTTGTAGAGAGAGAGAGTATCCAGACTCTAAACACCTCACCAAACCAATATTTACTTCATTATTCCTTCTCTTTCATTTTTTCCTTTCTTCCATTAACAGCTTATTTCTTTGCTCGAAATATATCCAATCAAGCATTTCAGGAAAGGAGGTACGGCAAGTGAATTAATAAGCAAACGCAAAAAAGCCCTGCCCGCTCTATGCTTTGCAATATGCGCTGCACCATGAAATCCTTTTATTCAAAAAAACCGCTTGCCAAATGGCGGTTAAATTATTAACTTTAAAACTTTTTATAAATGAAAAAATTAGGAATTATTGTAAGCATTGCGATGCTTTTTGTTTTTGCCGGGATAAACAAAGTTTTTTCCCAAACAGATTATTATGTGAACAATATTTATTGGGATGACTCAAATTGTAGTTGTTCGGAACCCATTCAGGCCGATGTAAGAATTGTTGTGATCGACATACTGACTCAAACTGTAGAAGATGATTCTCAATGGATTATTGATGTTTCCCAGGGATATGATTACGAAGGTAATGCCGATATAAAGACGGACTGTGATGATGATTGTTATACTGTCGTAGTATATGTTAGGCTAAAAGATAGTGGAGGTGAATGTTGCTCAGGAAATGATAGTAAAAATGCAACTGGTCAGGAATTGGTAGGAGGAAATTGGAGTTTTGGTACTGTAGTTTTAAATTAGCGATAAGATGTGATGCAGAAAAGTAAGTTTTCTGCATCACTTTTTTTATGAAAAAAATATTATTACATACTGTATTCTTACTAACATGTTTTCAATTATTTGCACAGATTGAAAACCACGCCAATATTTGGTATTTCTGTGATTCTGCCGGATTGGATTTTAATTATGATCCGCCACAAGTATTATATGATGGTAAAACTACTGAAGAGTGTGCATCAATAATATCAGACTCATCAGGTAATATTGTAATGTATTCTGATGGGAGAAAGGTATTTAATTCGGATCATATGCTGGTTGAAAATGGATACGATCTTATTGGAAATGCAGGCTTTCAAACCAGTGTCATTGTTCCTTTTCCAGAATCTAATAATCTTTATTATATATTTTTAACTAAACAACATCCTGATGATGGTTTAGGATTGTATTACTGTCTTGTGGATATGAATTACAATGCAGGACATGGAATCGTTATAGAGAAGAATATTCTTCTTGATGATGCTTGGGATGCAAGTACAAGAGTCCTTGCCGTAAAACATGAAAATAACAAAGACTATTGGGTAATAACAAGGAAAATGATAACAAATGGTCTGGCCTCATTTTTAGTTACTTCAGATGGTCTCGATACAGAATCAATTTATAGTTTTTCATACCCGGTTGACGATCAGTGCTTTGGATTCATCAAGATCTCTCCTAATAAAAAATATATACTTTGTTCATACAACTATGATGATACAGAAGTATATCAATTTGATTCTGAAAGTGGTCAGGCAACTTTAATGCATACTTTATTAATAGAGTCTATTTCAGGTATAGAGTATTCTCCAGATTCGCGTTTCGTATATATGACCAGTACAGATCATGATCCAATAACAGGCAAACCAATATATTCGATTTATCAATATGAAATGAAGTATATTGAAGATCCTCCGGCATTTCGTTCCTCAAAAGTACTTATTGGACAACCAAGAGGACATTCATTACAAATGGCTAGGGATGGGAAAATATATTGCTCTGAAACGCATGACAGTGCTTTACTTAACCGGGACCATGTTGGAGTTATAAACAAACCCTGGATAAAAGGTATTGGGTGTGACTATGAAGGAGATGCTATAGATGTATCACCAGGACAGGCACATTATGGACTAGTAAACTTCGTCATGGACTACAACCTCCGCTTCTTCTTCGAGGGCGATTGCGAGGGAACGCCCTTTACTTTTCAGCATAATTTCCTGCCCGTGCCCGACAGCATTGAGTGGAACTTCGGGGATACGCTCTCAGGAGCCAACAACATTTCCAATGAACTCAACCCAACCCATGTTTTTTCAGATGGAGGTGAGTACGAGGTTTCTGTGGATGTCTGGTACCCTTCAGGCCGCTTCGAGCATACCAGCCGCATGGTGCAGGTAACCTACGCTCCCTGGCCCGAGCTGGGCCCGGACCTGGAAATTTGCTACGGGGAAGAAGTTACGCTTGTTGCCAATGGCGGCCCCGGCTATCACACCTGGAATACCGGCAGCCATGATACATCCATCATCGTATCGGATACCGGATGGTACTGGGTAAAGATCAAAAACACGGCCCAGTGCAGCAGCACAGATTCCATTTATATCGGCTACAGCGAAAGCCCGGTCATCGACAGCAGCAATCTTGTGATCACACCCACGGGCTGCGGGGGCAGCACCGGCTCCATAGAAGGTTTGCAGTTTTCGGGCAACAACCCTTTTTCCTACCTCTGGACAGATGATGCCGGAAATCCCCTGGATACAACAATAAACCTTTACAACCTGCCTGTGGGCAATTATACCCTTTTTGTTAGTGATACTAATGCCTGCCAATGGCCTTACGGCCCTTTTATCATTGAAGACGGAGGGGATATCAACATTTTGCAGGTAATTACCACTAACGAGCATTGCGATCAGCAGGATGGCAGCATACAGATATCAGCCCATTCAGCTTATACCGATCAGTTTATCTATTCCATCGACAATGGAAACAACTACTTTGACAATGAAGGAGTTTTTAATAACCTTTCAGCCGGCAGCTATGCCATCCGCGTTCAGGACACGGCAGGCTGCGAATCGGCCTGGAGCGGCAACCCGGTAGAACTAATCAATGAACAGGCCCCGCAGGTGGAAGACACCCTCATCAGTCCTGCAACCGACGGACAGGCCAATGGGAGCATCACCATAGATATAGTAGGAACTTATGATACTTTGTACTATCAGATAGAAGGCCTCACAGGCTGGCAGCTCAACGACAGCGCATTCACCAATCTTGCAGCAGGATTTTACAAACTAAACATACAGGACAAATATGGTTGCCAGACAAGCATCACGGTAGAAGTCCCGGAGATATTCACCATCAAGCTGGAAGCCGTGGCCGGGGAAGATGAAGCCTGCCCGGGCAATTCAGCCTTCGTACCCCTGACAGTCCATAATTTTGAAGATGTAGCCGAATTTCAAATGACCCTGTATTTCAACGACAGCCTGCTGGAATGCACTGGCTTTTCCAATGCCCATGCCCAGTTGGAATCCAACCTGGATGTGCAATTGTTCCCTGCCGGGGCCAAAGTACAATTGTATTGGAGTGGGGATCCGCTAAGCCTGCCTGATGCAGCCGTGGTAGCCGATCTTGTCTTTACCGCCCAAAACACCGGCCTGAGCCAGGTATCATGGGACGGTCAGGAAGGGGCAAGCTGGTTTAAAGATGAAGAAGGCAATAATTTGCCGGATTCTTTTCAGATCGGGCAGGTGAGGATTTACAATGATATTGAGCTTAGCGCTTTTGCCCAGCCGGTTTGTGAAGGGGATGAATTTGTCATCATTTTGTCAAATGCAAGTGGGGGCAATGGCAACATAAATTATGCATGGACAACTCCCTCGGGTGATCACGAAGAAGGAGGCATGATCCTGCTGGAGACAGTCACCACAGAAGATGCCGGAGTTTATACGGTAACAGCCACTGATGTTGTTGGCTGCACAGCCACGGCAGAAACCGAACTGATCGTGCATCCCCTGCCGCAGGCAGGTTTTGCCGGCCAGGACACCATCTCCTTTTCAGAATCCCTCCATCTGGATGCCGGTCCCGGCCAGCAGCAGTACCAATGGAGCACCGGCGACACCACCCAAAGCATCCACATTACAGAAGAAGGCTGGTACAAAGTAGAACTGACAAGCCCGCAGGGCTGCACCTCCATCGACTCGGTTTATGTTTTGAATATTTATCTGAAAATATACATCCCCAATGCTTTTTCCCCCAACGGCGATGGCATGAACGAGCAGTTCAAAGTGGTGCTTTATTCCAGTTATATCCCAAGCTTCAGTATGGAAATTTACAACCGCTGGGGACAACTCATCTACCAGAGTGATAATCCGCTGCAAGGCTGGAACGGCAAAGTAAATGGCAAAGACAGCCCAATGGGCGCCTATGTTTACCGGGTTGTTTATGAATATATCGGTGCCGGGGAGCAAAGGATTGAGGAGGTGAGGACTGGGAGCTTTGTGTTGGTGAGGTAGGATTTTCGATGGTCGATTTTCGATGGTCGATTTTCGATTTGGTAAAAAATGGGATGCAGGACGGGACATTTATCGCTTGAAAGGTATTAAGTGGATAAACGTCCAATGAGAAAAGAAATTGAAAACCGCTTAATTGGCTTTTCGGTTGAAGTAATTAATCTAAGCAAGTCAATGGGAAATGAGTTTGTTGACAAACACATGGCCAACCAGATCATCAGGTCATCCACAAGTGCGGCACTTAATTATGGTGAGGCACAGGGAGCGGAATCCAGGAATGATTTTACCCATAAAATAAGTGTTGTACTCAAAGAATTGAAAGAAACCCATGTAAACCTTACTATTATTTCCCGATCAAAGTTAACAGTCTGATAAAAAATTAATGGAGCATCTTCTGGATGAATCCAATCAGCTGGTTGCCATATTCCAGAAAACAGTGATGTCGGCCCGAAAAAATCGAAAATCGAAAATCGGCCATCGACAATCGACAATCAATTAACTGGGTTACCTTTTGAACATTTCCGGAATTAACAATCAGAAAACAAACCAAATGCCGAATCACAAAATCACCGGATTTGTAGAGAGAGAGAGTATTCGCTCTTTTAGCATCCTAAATTATCTGGAGTATTCTTCCTGGTTACTTTCACAGTGGGAGTATTCGCCTCCTTAGTAAAACAGCATTTGAATTTTCCCTGCCACTTGCCATGCAAAAGGAAACACTTGAAATTTATGTGTTAATTTATTAATTTTGAAAAACCAATTAGTTATGAAAAAATTAGGAATTATTGTAAGCATTTTGATGCTTTTTGTTTTGGTGGGATTTAGTGAAACAGCTCCACCACCTTCAGGTTATTATGTTGGAGGGATTGAGTGGGATGAATCAAACTGTAGTTGTGCTGAGCCAATTCGTTATGATGTTCGTATTGTCATAATTAAGATCTCTGATCAATCTCTGGTAAGTGACTCAGGTTGGCAGTTGGATGTAAGCGAACCATATAGCTATACAAACACCACTGATAACATTGGGCTCGATTGTGGAGACCCTTGCTACACTGTCGTGGTGTATGTTAGGATAAAAGATTCAAGTGGAACATGTTGTTCAGGGTACAGTAGTGATAATGTATCCGGTGAGACCTTAGTTGGTGGTTCGTATGCATTTCCTAATGAGATAGTTTTAAACTAAAGATTAAGGAGTAGCATTTTGAATGTTACTCCATTTTTTATTTTTATAAATGAATAAATTTTTTTTCATACTTACATTTTTTTTCTGTTTTAATATTACTTGGTCTCAAATTGAAAACCGAGCCAACATATGGTACTTTAGCCATCATGCTGGTTTGGATTTTAATGTTGATCCTCCCATTGTATTGTACGATGGCAAAACGTTCGAAGAGGGAACTGGACTTATTTCAAATAATCAAGGGAATATCATATTGTATACTGACGGTAAGCATGCTTTCAATTCGGAGCATGATATCATAGAAAATGGTGATCTGCTTTGGAATCCATCTTGGCAGGGCAACGTGATCATACCATTTCCTGATAATAATGATTTATATTATGTTTTTTCGGCGACAAGGCATCCTGATGAAGGACTTGGATTTTACTATAGCTTAGTTGATATGAGCTATAATTCGGGGCAGGGAAAAATAATCGAAAAGAATATACTTCTTAATGATGCCTGGGATGCCAGCACACGCGTATTAGCTGTAAAGCATCAGAATGGTCGTGACTATTGGGTACTTACCCGAAAGTTTATTACCAATGAAATAGCTGCTTTTTTAGTCACACCTGCTGGGTTGGAACCCAATGCAGTTCTCAGCGAGGCACAAACTCTTCCAGCTCAATGCAACTATTTTGGTTTTATGAAAATTTCATATGATAAGAAATACATAATAAGTTCTTATCAGTTTGGTGATACCGAAGTATACCGCTTTGATGCTGCAACAGGAAAGGCAACTTTTTTGCATACCCTATTAATGGAAACCATAGGAGGAATTGAGTTCTCACCAGATTCCAAATATGCTTATATGACAAAATTAACCCTGGATTCAATTAGTGGGGAATACCAGTACAAGATTAGCCAATATGAAATGAAATATATAGAAGATCCTTCCTTGTTCAGATCCTCAAAAATGATCATTGGGCAACCCAGGGGATTTGTACTGCAATTGGCACGAGATGGCAAGATTTATTGTTCAGATACTTATGAAAACTATGATTGGGATTACCTTGGTGTAATAAGTAATCCCTGGCTAAGGGGAAATGCTTGCAACTATATAGCAGATGCCATTGATGTTTCACCAGGTCAGTCACTTTACGGATTACCCAACGTTGTCATGGACTACAACCTCCGCTTCTTCTTCGAAGGCGATTGCGAAGGAATACCTTTCACTTTTCAGCATAATTTCCTTCCGGTGCCCGACAGCATAGAATGGAACTTTGGGGATACGCTATCGGGAGCCAACAACATTTCCAACCAACTCAACCCTACCCATGTTTTTTCAGATGGAGGCGAATACGAGGTTTCGGTGGATGTATGGTACCCCTCAGGGCGCTTCGAGCACACCAGCCGCATGCTGCAGGTTACCTATGCTCCCTGGCCCGACCTGGGCCCGGACCTGGAAATTTGCTACGGGGAAGAAGTCACCCTGACGGCCAATGGCGGCCCCGGCTACCACACCTGGAATACCGGCAGCCATGATACTTCCATCATCGTTTCTGATACCGGCTGGTACTGGGTGAAGATCAAAAACACGGCCCAGTGCACAAGCACCGATTCCATATATATCGGCTACAGCGAAAGCCCGGCCATCGACAGCAGCAATCTTGTGATCACACCCACTGGCTGCGGGGGCAGCACCGGCTCCATCGAAGGCCTTCAGTTTTCGGGCAACGGCCCCTTTTCCTACCTCTGGACCGATGATGCCGGCAATCCCCTGGATACCACCCTCAACCTGTACAACCTGCCCGTGGGCAACTATACCCTTTTTGTTACCGATACCAATGCCTGCCAGTGGCCTTATGGGCCCTTTTAACATCGGAGACGGGGGAGATATCAATATTTCACAAGTGATCGCCATCAACGAGCATTGCGGTCAACAGGACGGCCGCATAGAAATTTCTGCCCAATCGGCCTATACCGATCAGTTTATCTATTCCATCGACAATGGAAACAACTACTTTGACAATGCAGGACTTTTTGCACATTTGTCAGCAGGAGGCTATGCCATCCGCGTGCAGGACACATCAGGCTGCGAGTCGGCCTGGAGCGGCAACCCGGTGGAGCTGGTCAATGAACAGGCCCCGCAGGTGGAAGACACCCTCATCAGTCCTGCAACCGACGGACAGGCCAATGGGAGCATCACCATGGATATAGTAGGAACTTATGATACTTTGTACTATCAGATAGAAGGCCTCACAGGCTGGCAGCTCAACGACAGCACATTCACCAATCTTGCAGCAGGATTTTACACGCTAAACATACAGGACAAATATGGCTGCCAGACCACCCTTACGATAGAAGTTCCGGAGATATTCACCATCAGGCTGGAAGCCGTGGCAGGAGAAGATGAAGCCTGTCCGGGCAATTCGGCCTTTGTGCCCCTGACAGTTCACAATTTTGAAGATGTGGCCGAATTTCAAATGACGCTGTACTTCAACGACAGCCTGCTGGAATGCACTGGCTTTTCCAATGCCCATGCCCAATTGGAATCCAACCTGGATGTGCAATTGTTCCCTGCCGAGGCCAAAGTGCAATTGCATTGGAGTGGGGGAGCGCAAAGCCTGCCTGATGCAGCCGCGGTAGCCGACCTGGTCTTCACAGCCGAAAACACCGGCCTGAGCCAGGTGGAATGGGACGGGCAGGAAGGCGCAAGCTGGTTTAAAGATGCAGAAGGTAATAATTTGCCAGATTCCTTTCAGATAGGACAGGTGAGGGTTTACAATGATATAGAGCTAACGACCATCAGTCCAACCGTATGTGAAAATCAGGAATTTGTAGTGATCGCTTCTATTGCCACCGGAGGAAACGGAGCGATTAACTACGATTGGACAAAACCTTCGGGAGATCATGAATATGGTGAGAACGTGGTATTGATGGAAGTTACACTGAGTGATGCCGGAATTTATACGGTAACGGCCACGGATGCTGTCGGCTGCACAGCTACGGCAGAAACTGAACTGATCGTGAACCCCCTGCCACAGGCAGGTTTTGAAGAAAAGGACACCATCCCCTTCTCAGAATACCTCCACCTGGATGCCGGTCCCGGCCAGCAGCATTACCAATGGAGCACCGGCGACTCCACCCAAAGCATCCACATCACAGAAGAAGGCTGGTACAAAGTGGAACTGACAAGCCCGCAGGGCTGCACCTCCATCGACTCGGTTTATGTTTTGAATATTTATCTGAAAATATACATCCCCAATGCTTTTTCCCCCAACGGCGATGGCATGAACGAGCAGTTCAAAGTGGTACTTTATTCCAGCTATATCCCAAGCTTCAGTATGGAAATTTACAACCGCTGGGGACAACTTATCTACCAAAGCAAAGATCCTCTCCAAGGCTGGAACGGAAAAACAAAAGGCAAAGATAGTCCGCAGGGCGCTTATGTTTACCGGATCGTTTACGAATACATCGGTGCCGGGGAGCAAAGGATTGAGGAGGTGAGGACTGGGAGCATTGTGTTGATTAGGTAAGATTGTCGATCTTCGATGGTCGATTTTCGATTTTCGATTTGAAAAAAATGGGCTGCAAGGTGGGACATTTATCGCTTGAAAGGTATTAAGTGGATAAAAGTCCAATGAGAAAAGAAATTGAAAACCGCATAATTGACTTTTCGGTTGAAGTGATTAATCTAAGCAAGTCAATGGGAAATGAGTTTGTTGACAAACACATGGCCAACCAGATCATCAGGTCATCCACAAGTGCGGCACTTAATTATGGTGAAGTTCAGGGAGCGGAATCCAGGAATGATTTTATCCATAAAACAAGCGTTGTTCTCAAAGAATTGAGAGAAACGCATATAAATAATACGATAATTTCGAAATCAAAGTTAAAGGCTGACAAGGAGTTAATGGCACATCTTCTGGATGAATCCAATCAGCTGGTTGCCATATTCCATAAAACAGTGATGTCGGCCCGAAAAAATCGACAATCGAAAATCGACAATCGAAAATCAATTAACTGGGTTACCTTTTGAACATTTTAGGAATTAACAATCAGAAAACAAACCCAATGCCGAAACACAAAATCACCGGATTTTTAGAGAGAGAGAGTATCCAGTCTCTAAACACCTCACCAAACCAATATTTACTTCATTATTCCTTCTCTTTCATTTTTTCCTTTCTTCCATTAACAGCTTATTTCTTTGCTCGAAATATATCCAATCAAGCAAAAGGAGGTACGGCAAGTGAATTAATAAGCAAACGCAAAACCGCCCTGCCCGCTCTATGCTTTGCAATATGCGCTGCACCATGAAATCCTTTTATTCAAAAAAACCGCTTGCAAAAAGGTGGTTAAATTATTAACTTTAAAAACTTTTAAACAGATGAGAAAATTAACAATTATTTTTAGCATTACGATGCTTTTTGTTTTTACCGGGATAAACAAAACTTTTTCCCAAACTGATTATTGGGTAAATAATATTTACTGGAATGATGCAAATTGTTCCTGTACAGATCCTGTACAGATTGATATCACAATTGTAGTATATGACCTTATTACACAGCAAATTGTTGATAACAATGCTGTATACAACATCAGTTCAACCCAGCCATATACTTATGCAGGAAACGCGAATATTAGAACCAATTGTGATGAAGATTGCTATAGGATATATGTTTATATGACCTACAAGGATAATGGTGGAACATGTTGCTCTGGTAATGATAGTGAAACCGTTACTGGACAGGAATTAGTTGGCGGTAGTTGGCCATTCAGTCAAACAGTCGTTTTAAATTGACAATATAGTGTGATGCAGGAAAATATATTTCTGCTTCACTTTTTTTTATGACGAAAACAGTTTTTCTAATAGGAATCATATTAATAGGTTTTCAACTTAATGCACAAATTGAAAACCATGCTAATATTTGGTGTTTTAGTAATTATGCCGGTTTGGATTTTAATTATGATCCGCCGCAAGTTTTATATGATGGCCAGACTTTTGGTCAATGTTCTTCTCTAATATCTGATTCATTGGGGAATATTATTATGTATACGGATGGAAAAAAACTTTATAATTCGTACCATGTGCTGGTGGATAACGGATATGACCTAATCAGTAATTCATCATTCCAAGGAAATGTGATTGTTCCCATCACTGAAACAGACAATCTGTATTATATTTTTTTAACAACTCGTCATCCCGATGATGGATTAGGATTATATTACTGTCTTGTCGATATGAACTATAATGCAGGGCACGGAATTGTTCTTAAAAAGAATATCCTACTAAATGATGCCTGGGATGCAAGTACAAGAGTGCTTGCCGTAAAGCATCAAAATAATAAAGATTATTGGATAATTACCAGAAAATTTATAAATAATGGTTGGAATTCTTTTCTTGTGACATCGCAAGGGGTTGATACCAATGCAATATATAGTCCTTCGGACCCTGTTGATGATAAGTGCCTTGGATATATGAAAATTTCTCCTGATAAAGAGTATATTTTAAGTTCATATAGTTTTGATGATACGGAAGTATATCAATTTGATGCTGTCAGCGGCAAATTAACATTTTTGCATGACTTGATGATCGAATCTGTTGCCGGTATTGAGTTCTCTCCTGATGCTCGGTTTGTATATATGACCAGCACTGAACATGATCCTGTAACTGGTGAACCTACTTGCAAAATTTATCAATATGAAATGAAATATATTGAAGATCCTCCGGCATTTCGTTCATCTAAGATACTAATAGGACAACCCAGAGGGCATACATTGCAATTGGCAAGAGATGGAAAAATATATTGTTCTCAAATGCTTGGTAGTGGGTCATTTAATTGGGACTACATTGGGGTTATTAACCATCCATGGAAAAAAGGAATTGATTGTAATTATGATGCAGATGCCATTAACGTTTCACCTGGACAGTCGCATTACGGTTTACCCAACCTCGTCATGGACTACAACCTCCGCTTTTTCTTCGAAGGCGACTGCGAGGGAACCCCCTTTACTTTCCAGCATAACTTCCTTCCTGTGCCCGACAGCATTGAGTGGAATTTCGGGGATACGCTTTCAGGAGCCAACAACATTTCCAATGAACTCAACCCTACCCATGTTTTTTCAGATGGAGGCGAGTACGAAGTTTCGGTAGATGTATGGTACCCTTCAGGCCGCTTTGAGCATACCAGCCGCATGGTGCAGGTAACTTACGCCCCCTGGCCTGACCTGGGCCCTGACCTTGAAATTTGCTACGGGGAAGAAGTCACCCTGACAGCCAATGGCGGTCCCGGCTATCATACCTGGAATACCGGAAGCCATGATACCTCCATCATCGTATCGGATACCGGATGGTACTGGGTAAAGATCAAAAACACGGCCCAGTGCAGCAGCACAGATTCCATTTATATCGGATACAGCGAAAGCCCGGCCATCGACAGCAGCAATCTTGTGATCACACCCACGGGCTGCGGGGGCAGCACCGGCTCTATCGAAGGCCTTCAGTTTTTGGGCAACGGCCCCTTTTCTTACCTCTGGACCGATGATGCCGGCAACCCCCTGGATACCACCCTCAACCTGTACAACCTGCCCGTGGGCAATTACACACTTTTTGTTACAGATACCAACACCTGCCAGTGGCCCTTCGGCCCTTTTACCATAGAAGACGGGGGAGATATCAATATTACCCAGGTTATAGCCATTAATGAGCATTGCGATCAGCAGGATGGCAGCATACAGATATCAGCCCATTCAGCTTATACCGATCAGTTTATCTATTCCATCGACAATGGAAACAACTACTTTGACAATGAAGGAGTTTTTAATAACCTTTCAGCCGGCAGCTATGCCATCCGCGTTCAGGACACGGCAGGCTGCGAATCGGCCTGGAGCGGCAACCCGGTAGAACTAATCAATGAACAGGCCCCGCAGGTGGAAGACACCCTCATCAGTCCTGCAACCGACGGACAGGCCAATGGGAGCATCACCATAGATATAGTAGGAACTTATGATACTTTGTACTATCAGATAGAAGGCCTCACAGGCTGGCAGCTCAACGACAGCGCATTCACCAATCTTGCAGCAGGATTTTACAAACTAAACATACAGGACAAATATGGTTGCCAGACAAGCATCACGGTAGAAGTCCCGGAGATATTCACCATCAAGCTGGAAGCCGTGGCCGGGGAAGATGAAGCCTGCCCGGGCAATTCAGCCTTCGTACCCCTGACAGTCCATAATTTTGAAGATGTAGCCGAATTTCAAATGACCCTGTATTTCAACGACAGCCTGCTGGAATGCACTGGCTTTTCCAATGCCCATGCCCAGTTGGAATCCAACCTGGATGTGCAATTGTTCCCTGCCGGGGCCAAAGTGCAATTGCATTGGAGCGGGGAAGCGAAAAATCTTCCTGATGCCTCGGTGGTGGCCGACCTGGTTTTTACAGCCGAAAGCACCGGTCTGAGCCAGGTATCATGGGACGGGCAGGAAGGCACAAGTTGGTTTAAAGATGCAGAAGGCAATCTTTTACCTGATTCTTTTCAAGTTGGACAAGTAAGGGTTTATAATGATCTGGAGCTTACTGCTTTTACACAACCGGCCTGTGAGGGAGATGAATTTGTGATCATTTTGTCAAATGCAAGCGGGGGCAATGGTAACATCAATTATGAATGGACAAGCCCCTCGGGTGATCACCAGGAAGGAGGCATGATACTGCTGGAGACAGCCAGCATAGAAGATGCCGGACTATATACGGTAACGGCCACCGATGCTGTCGGCTGCACAGCCACGGCAGAAACCGAACTGATCGTGAATCCTCTGCCACAGCCAGGCTTCGCCGGCCAGGACACCATTCCCTTTTCAGAACACCTCCAACTGGATGCCGGCCCCGGCCAGCAGCATTACCAATGGAGCACCGGCGACACTACCCAAAGCATCCACATCACCCAGGAAGGCTGGTACAAGGTGGAACTGACAAGCCCGCAGGGCTGCACTTCCATCGACTCGGTTTATGCTTTAAACATCTATCTTAAACTCTACATCCCCAATGCATTCTCCCCCAATGGCGATGGCATGAATGACGAATTCAGGGTTGTGCTTTATTCCAGCTACATCCCAAAATTCAGCATGGAAATTTACAACCGCTGGGGACAACTCATCTACCAGAGCAAAGATCCTCTCCAAGGCTGGAACGGAAAAGTGAAGGGTAAAGACAGCCCGCAGGGTGCTTATGTTTACCGGATTGTTTATGAATACATCGGGACCGGGGAGCAAAGGACAGAGGAGTTGAGGACTGGGAGCTTTGTGTTGGTGAGGTAGGATTTTCGATTGCCGATTTTCGATGGTCGATTTTCGATTTGGTAAAAAATGGGATGCAAGACGGGACGTTTTGCGCTTGAAAGGTATTGAGTGAATAAACGTCCAATGAGAAAAGAAATTGAAAACCGCTTAATTGACTTTTCGGTTGAAGTGATTAATCTAAGCAAGTCAATGGGAAATGAGTTTGTTGACAAACACATGGCCAACCAGATCATCAGGTCATCCACAAGTGCGGCACTGAATTATGGTGAGGCACAGGGAGCGGAATCCAGGAATGATTTTATCCATAAAGTAAGCCTTGTTCTCAAAGAACTGAGAGAAACGCATATAAATAATACGATAATTTCGAAATCAAAATTAAAGGCTGACAAAAAGTTAATGGCACATCTTCCGGATGAATCCAATCAGCTGGTTGCCATATTCCAAAAAACAGTATGTCGGCCCGAAAAAATCGAAAATCGAAAATCGACCATCGACAATCGAAAATCAATTAGGTTCTCTTCCGCCTGAAAAACTCCTGTATCAAAGCTTTGCATTCCTTTTCCATGACACCGTTGATAACTTTTGTTTTCGGATGCAGGACAGGATCATTTATCAATGAAAAACCTTTCTTCTCATCTTTGGCCCCGTATACAATGCGCCCGATCTGTGTCCAACAGGACGCGCCAGCGCACATCACACAGGGTTCGATGGTCACATAAAGCGTGCATTCCTGTAGGTATTTTGAACCCAGATAGTTGGCCGCAGCCGTAAAGGCCTGCATCTCGGCATGGGCGGTCACATCAGTCAGATGCTCGGTATAATTATATGCCCGGGCTATCACCATGTCGTTGATGGTGATCACCGCACCGATGGGAACCTCGTCCTGCTCAAAGGCTTTCTGTGCCTCTTTCAGGGCCTGTTCCATGAAGAATTCATGTGTCAGGGGTTTTTGCATGGATTGAATTTTTTGTAAAGATAGGGAATTGAGGGAAGATGAGGGCGAATGGGCGACAAAGGCGACAAAGGCGAATGGGCGACGAGGGCGACAAAGGCGAATGGGCGACAAAGGCGACAAAGGCGAATGGGCGACAAAGGCGAATGGGCGATGGAGGCGACATGGAGAAAGGGAGAAAGAGGGACAAGGAGTCTGGGAAAATGAAAGAAGGAGTGTTCAATGATTGCCCAATTTATCTAAGAATAACTTTTTCCGCAGTCGTTTTCCCGGAATGAGTCAGACGCAGGAAGTATTCACCTCTGGCCTGATCCGTAAGGTTCAGCTCCATGCTTTCCTTTTCCATGGTCTTCCATTCTTTGAGCAGTTTTCCCTGCATATTGAACAATTGCAGCGTGCCGTTTTGCCCCGGTAACTCGACAGATAGCATGCCCTGGCTGGGGTTTGGATAAACTTTAAAATTGATTTCGGAAGCTGTCACATCATCAATATCCGTAAAAGGATCCAGCGGCCAGTTGGCAGTGTAAAGTCCCCGGCCATGCGTAGCTGCCAGTACCGTATTATCCGCTTCCCTCAGGTCGAGCATGTCGATCCTGACATTGGCCAGGCCGTCCACTGCAGGATACCAGTTGGTAGTTGTTTCGTGCAATTCATTGGTGGTATAGATCCCGGCTTCGGTAGCCAGCATGGCCTGCTGCGAATTCTGCGGATGGTACATCAGCCAGCGCACAGGCATATCCGGTAGGTTGCTTTCTTTTTCCTGCCAGCTTTGTCCGCCATCATAAGTCTGCCAGATGGAAGAAACCCCATAATTGGAGAAACTCACCAGCAGGGTGTCGTCAGAGCCTGCAACATCCAAACAGGAAATGCTTCCGAGAGGAAAATCCTCCCCGGTGATCTCCGTGGCTGCCGGATTATTGCTTTGGACATTTTCAACATAGAAAAGGCGGCCCGAATTGGAACCTACATAAAGATTGGTAATCCCTTCGGGGGCATGGGGGGAGATCTTCACATGGGAGAACCAGGTATCGGTATCGGTCCCGAGGTATACAAACTGCCCTGATTCCCAGGAGTCCACATTTTTGATGCGCATCAAACTGTTGGGATAACTGTTGGTGAAACCCACGGCATTCGAATAAAGGGTGTTATCCCTGGAATCATAATCACAGGGATTGACAAATATGCCGCATTGATAATCGTTGATGCTGTTGATCTGGTTGTTTCCCATGAAGACATAAAACCTGTTGTAATAAACCGAAGTGATCATCAGCAGGGGCTGGTCATCATCGAAGAAGGCATAGGCTCCGTCGCCCCCGGAAACCATGTCGCCGATATCCAGCGGGTCGCCCGTATAATAAAGGGATCCATTGTCCTGCAATCCGCCGACGAAACGATCATCATCTGGCAATGGGGAAATGGCCCCTGAATAGAATTGCAGGGTATTGTAACCCTTGTTCCTTTCCTCGAAAACAGGTGTATTCGTAACTGCATCCTCTGTGTAAAATACGCCTCCATCGGAACTGAAGACCATTTCGTCTGTGGTTCCCGGGCGGTATAATTGCGCATGCTGGTCGGCATGCACATATTCATCCCCGCCGCCGTAATACATCAGGGCCCAGTCGGAAACATGGTTCCAGTAAAACCCACCGTTCTGGGTGTTATAAACATCCAGGCCTCCAACATACAAAAGTTCGGGATCAGCCGGATTTACGGAACCGGTAAGTGCATGCCATGCGAGCGTTGCCCAGTCGCCCGAATTGGGTTTGTTGATCTCATTCCAGGTGGCTCCTTTGTCTTCCGTTTTCAGGATGTAGCGGCCATGGAAACGTTTGATAAAACCTTCATCATAACCTGCCCCAATAATTGCATAAACGATGTTTTCATCCGAAGGGGCGCTCATCAGCATAACCCGGCCGGGAAGATAATAGGTGGAGTTGTTTTCGATCTCCATCCGGATATCATCATACACATCCCAGCTGCCGGGCTCGCCGGTAACAGAACTGAGAATGGTGGCTCCGCCCAGCCAGTTGACATTTTGTATGCTTCCCGCATAAAGTTTGTCGTCTGCACCCAGGGCGATATCCGAAACGGAAAAAGGAACATCTTCGCCCGGGATATCGGGCAATACCTGTTCCCAGGATCCGCCCCCGTCAACAGATCGGTAAAGGCCATCGGTGGGCTCGCTCTGGTGGGACCACGCCATGATAAAAACCGGAAGTCACCCCGGCATAGATCACACTGCTGCCGTCTTCATCCCTCACCACAATATCATTGACATATTTAAAATCTTCGGTTGATTCCATGAGTTCCCAGCTTTCGCCACCATCGGTGGTGCGGTATATGCCCACACCCACTCCGGATGATTCGCGATAAGTGGTATAGGCTGTCTGGGACTCCCCGGTTCCCACATAAAAAATATCCGTATTGTTGGGATCATATGTGATGCAACTGATCGACAGGCTGGCCCAGAAATCATCCACCGGAAGCCATTCAGCGTTTCCATCTGTAATGTCTTCATTGTACCACAAACCTCCGGTAACGCCTCCTGCCCATAGTTTCAGGCCATCCTGGTCGTTGGGGTCGAACATCATGGCCCGGGTACGGCCGCCCATGTTGGCGCCGGTACCTTCCCAGCTTATGGAATTTGTTGATTTCAGGGAGGCATGTTGCTGCAGGCTTCGCGTCTGCAGAAAGGCATCCTTCAGTCTTTCATTCGGCACTCTGCCCAGGGCAGGATCCAGGGTCATAAAGTAATCCTGTATTGCGGCAAGGTCAGGACGGGTGGGTTTGTCCATTTCCTTCAATTCTTCTTCGCTCAGTTGCGGTACATTTTTGTATTCTGCAAGCAGGAATTGTTCATAAGCTTCCCTTGGGTCGGCTTTGTCGATGCTGAACTGGTAAAGACCAAGCAGTACAATACTTATGACTGGTAAGAGACTATAGTGGATAATAGCGCGTGTTTTTTTCATTTTCAATTCTTTATGTGTAACTATATTTCATTGACCGGTTTATCTTCCTTTTGGTTGCTCCTTGCGAGATGATTTAATTTCATTATAACGAACAAGTTGTGTGATTTGATTTTGCAAGTCAGTGGCTGTCAGTCTGAGCGGAGTCGAAGACTGGACTATCACACTTCGACTCCGCTCAGTGTGACCCTGACAGTCAATAATTTAGACTTATGCCACATAACACCGTATTAAAATTTTGATTCTGCTTCGATATTTTCTCCGGGTACTTCAAAAATAGTATCATCCACTGCCACATTGTATTCGATACTTTCCGTAAGCGATTCCCTGAATAACTGCCCGTTGAGGTAAGTTTCCTGTTGGCAGGCATTTATGATCCCCTTTGTTTCTCTGAAATCGCTGAAATAGTTTTCCTGCCTGATCTCCTGACCCTGCATGATCACATCGATGCTTTCTTTGATGATGAGGTGATTTTCCTGGCCGATAAAATATATAATGCTCATGTCGGGACTTAAAACTGCTTCAATCATATATGCCGGCTGGCCTTTCACCGTATCGCTTCCCTGCAGTTTCAGTTGAATTCCTTTTTTCTCTGCTTCATACAGGGGGCCGTCCATATCGGCCATTACCCTGAGGCCGTCAAGCTGGGTTCCGGTGATCATCACCGGCTTTTTATCCCCAAAAGGCTGGGTCATCCAGGCTGAGTCTCCGTTGTATGCCTGCTCTATCTTCCTGCCCTGCATTTCAATGTCGATCCTCATCTTGTTGGGTCTTTTTACAATCATCTCAAAAGGGGTTTCCATATTCATTTGTTTTGAATATCCGGTCACTTTCATGCTTTGCATTTTGTTCAATTCACGCTGACCGATTGTTTCAAAATGATCATTCAGTATTTGATCCAGGTTCTGGGCGCTGGCTGTGATGCCCAGGAAAAGAAAGATGATGATCCACTTGAATCTTGTCATGATTTGATGTATTGATGCTGATTGCCAAAATTACAAAGAATTATGACCCGGCTACCTGTGCTTGCTCATCTTATGAAAAGGTTTTATTTTAGTTGCCCAAACCTGTTTCAAGATTTTCGAGCAAAGGGCCATTACCTCTATTGCCACCATGATGTTGATCATTTTCCTGGGTTATGCCATCATCAAACAGATCTATGCAGATAATCCGGATGCACTGGCTGATGCCGTGATCGTAAGTGAATTGGGCGTGGCCATCCCGCTTTTCACCCTGGGTGTGTTTATTGCCAATCTTTTTTGTTCAACCTTCCGGAAACCTGGCGGCAGGTGCTGGTACTGGAAGCCAGAATGCCTGCGGCTGCCATGACGGCGGTGTTTGCTAAAAAGTACGGAGATGATGCCGAACTGAAAAGTGTGCTTGTTTTTGCCAATTTGATCTCTTCGGCGCTCACAATGATCATGATGATGATCCTTTTGGGCTGAGTTTGGGAAAAAAGTTCTAATTTCGTACAAATTCTTGTGTTGCACATGAAGATCCTGTTTAATAAAAAATTTTTGAAACACAATCCCGACAGCCTTTTTGAAGGCAGTTACCGCATCAAGGATTTCCAGGACATAGAAGATACCGAGGCCAACGGAGAGGAGTATTTGCAGCTGATTCATACGGAAGATTACATCCGCAAGTTCAAATACCTTTGCAATAAGAATGATTACCTGGCCGAAGTGCGGCTTTCCAAAGATTCGTGGGATGCGGCCCTGACAGCTGTCGGACTGAGCGTGCTGGCATCCGAGCAGGGAGATTTTGCAGCGGTGCGGCCGCCAGGGCATCATGCCTACCCTGACCGTTCCGAGGGGTTCTGCTTTTTCAATAACATCGCCATTGCAGCACAACGGCTGGTTGAGCAGGGCAAGAAAGTATTGATCATTGATATTGATGCGCATCACGGCAACGGAATACAGGAGATCTTTTACAAAACCGACCGGGTGATGTATGCTTCCATCCACCAGATGTATACCTTTCCCATGTCGGGCTTTCCGGAACAAAGCGGCGAAGGGGCCGGAGCCGGCTACACCCTGAATTATCCCCTGATGCTGAACTGCGGGGATAAGGAGTTCATGGAGGCCCTGAATAAGGTACTGGTGCGGGGCAATGGCTTTGAACCTGATGTGGTTGGCGTTGCCGTGGGATTCGACGGTTATCACGAAGACCGGATGCTGAACCTGAATTATTCAGAAAATCTTTTTTTTAATATTGGCTTTAAGATAAGACGAAATTTCGGACATGTTTTTGCAGTGCTGGAAGGAGGCTACCACGAGCACATCCGTAAACTAAGCGGGCATTTTATCGAAGGTGTGAACAAAGGAGCCAAACCTCCCAAAATACAGTGGGATGAAAATATGGCCATAGGATAATTGATCATATGAAGATATACGATCTTGCCATAATCTATCTTTTTGGTGTTACGGGCATGTGGAAAGCCCTGCCGGTAGGCTTTTTGTTGAAAACACACCCCTTCTTTATTGCCTTGATGACTAGCCTGGGCGCTCTTACCAATGTATTTCTTATGTACTTCTTCGGTAAGAACCTGCAAAAGTTCGTCATGCGCTTTTATTCTGAAAAGCGCAAACAAAGGAAGAAGAACCGCGGACGCAAGATCCTTGAAAAATACGGATGTCCGGGACTGGGCCTTTTTGGAACCCTCTTTTTTGGTCAACCTCTTGTGATGATCCTGGGCATGATCCTGGTAAAGGATAAAAAGAAGTTCGTGTTCTGGGTATCCATAGGCACAGTGATCTGGTCGATCGCTCTCACCGCCCTGGGGTATACAGCATTGAACTTTTTGAAAAAGTAGCGAACTAAGGTTTACTCAGTGTATTGAGAGCACTCCCTTGAACTGTTGGTATACTGGGTTCGTCTTCACCTACCAAATTGGCTGTAATTTTACCATTCGTAACCGAAGTGTACATGGTCAGCTGATAGTTATAAACCGTTCCGCTGCTACCTGAAAGTGTGAAGGTTTCTCCCAGGGAAGATCCGGATTGCTGAGGGTTTGCAGAATACCATCTGCATCCTTGTATTCGATCTTGCTAACGGAATATGTTCCGCTTCCGGTGATCTTCATGCTGATGGTATAATCACTTTGTCCCAGCGTTACACTGCCTTCAATGGTCCGATCGCAGTTAAGCGGTGTTGGCTTGTTGTTGTCATCATCATCGTCTTTGTTGCAGGCACTGAAAACAAGTGCTGCCCCTATGAATAACAGGCTAAGAAGTGTATAGATTCTATATTTCATAATATTGATTTTAAATTTGCCCAAACTTACATTAATTTTCTCACAAGGACTTAATATACCTTAAAAAACATTGTCTTTAATGCCCGGAAGTCCTTTCCAACATCAAGGTTTAAATAAATTTTCTTATTTTTGTTTAATCTAAATAAGAATTAATCTAAATTTTCCCCGAAATATGCAAAACCCGAACAACACATTATATATCCTTCATGGCAGTCGCACCGGCAATTCAAAATCGGCGGCCGTACTGGCCAAAGAATATGCCGAACACCTGGGTCTCCGGGCCGAATGCATGAGTATGCAGGAGTTTGAATTCGATAAACTCAACAAAGTGAATAATCTGCTAATCGCCGTGAGTACACACGGCGAAGGCGATCCGCCTGTGCAGGCCGAAGATTTCTATGAATATGTACACAACAACACATTTGACCTCAAGAATATGAATTATTCGGTGCTCGCCCTTGGCGATAGCAGCTACAAGCACTTTTGCAAAACCGGTAAGGACTTCGACACACGCTTGCATGAACTGGGAGGCCGGAAAGTATTTGAAACCGGGGAGTGTGATATAGATTTTGAAGAAAATGCCAGGAACTGGGTGAGAAGTGCGGTGGATGAGTTTTCGAACCTTCTGCCGGCAAAAGAACAAAAGCAAAAGAAAAATTTTGTTTTCGAGCTGAAGCTGGACGATTCCCAGTACAACAATGCATACAATGCCAGGGTGCTGGAAAAACGGATGCTGAATGCAAAAGATTCCAGCAAGCGCACCATGCACCTGCGACTGTCGCTGAAAAACGCGGATTTCACTTTTGAACCCGGCGACTCATTTGGCATTTATTCGACCAATTCGCGCCTGTTGGTAGACCGGATCATCCAAAAGCTGGGATTTGACCCCACTTTTAAGATTGAGAACAAAGGAAGAAAATCCATGCTCAAAGAGGCTCTGGTAACAGACTATGAACTGACTGTTCTGACACCCGTGGTGGTGGAGAAATATGCTGCACTGGCCGGGAATGATGAGTTAAACAAACTTGTTGCCGACAAAAAGAAACTGGAGGAATATGCCGAAACCCGGAATGTATTCGATCTTGTTTCCGACTTTCCCGCTGAACTGGAAGTGAATGATTTTCTTTCTATGCTCCGGAAACTTGAAGCAAGATTATATTCGGTGGCCAATTCAAGGAAGATCTCCCCGGATGAAGTGGACCTTACGGTGGGCATCATTGAATATGAACAGGATGAGCGAGAGCACGAAGGGGTGAGTTCCTCTTTCCTGCTGAGCCGTGTGGAGGAAGGTGAGAAGGTGCCCGTTTACCTGGAACCCAATGAAAAGTTCCGCCTGCCCGAAAATCCGGAAACCCCCATCATCATGATCAGTACTGGAACAGGAATTGCCCCATTCCGTGCCTTTCTGCAGGAGAGGAAAGAGAGCGGCGCCAGCGGGATGAACTGGCTGTTTTTCGGCGACCGGAATGAAAAGACCGATTTTCTTTACCGGGATGAAATCATTGGCTTTAAAGATCAGGGTTTGCTTGGCAAACTGAATACTGTTTTTTCAAGGGATCATGAAAAAAAGAAATACATTCATCACGATATGCTGGAAAACAGTCATGAACTGTTCAAATGGATTGAAGAGGGTGCCTGTGTTTATATTTGTGGAAATAAGCGTACCATGGCCAAAGATGCCCGCAAAGCCCTGAAAAAGATCATCCGGGAGGAGGGTGCTTACACCGAGGAAGAAACGAAGCAGTATTTCAAAAAAATGAAAGCGGAAAAGCGGTTCCAGGAGGATGTATACTGATTCCGGGTTTCTGGTTCCGTGTTTGGTGTTCCGTGTTTGGTGTTACGGATTCCGGGTTCCGGATTTGACACCTGTACTTCTTCTTAATCCATACATTGCTTCATAGCACAATCATCCAATTAAGTACACATAAGTTTAACCGGCCACATTCGCCATCACCGGATTCATCTCTGCTTTTTTCAACTGGTCGAACCAGGTGGCATTTTCATCATATTCCATAAAGAATGGCTTGTATGTGTTTTCCACATCGCGGTTGCGCACGTACTGCATCATGAAATATTTCTTGCCGTCGGCGGGATTGTCCACCACCGCCATGATCTGTACTTTGCCCTGGGAGGCTGACATAACCGGGGCCGTGACCGTTTTCCCAAGGCTGCCCGAATATTTAATGGCTTCCTGGTACATCGCATAAATCTCTGACAGTGGTACACTGAAGTAATAGTATGGGCCGGTTTCCCTTTCGATGAACATATAATAGGGGATCATACCCAGGTGCACCTGTTGGGTCCACATGTCGCGCCAAATCTTGCTGTCATTGTTGATATTTTTCAGCACCGGTGCCTGTGTGCGGATCTCCGCCCCGGTCTGCCGGATATTGTAAATGGCTTCTTGTACGGCAGCATTGTCCACTTCCTGGGGATGGTTGAAATGGGCCATGAAGGAAAGGTGCTTGCCACCGTCCACAATTCTTTTGAAAAGTGTGAGCATATCTTCTGCCTCGTCCGAAAAATCAGGTAAAAAGGCAAATGGCCAGTAAGTCAATGATTTTGTTCCGAAACGGATGGTATCCAGATTATCCAGCTTTGCTTCGAAGATATGATCGATGTATTTTTTGATGGTAGCCGGGCTCATGATCATGGGATCGCCTCCCGTAAACAGGATCTCGTGTACATGTTCGTTCCGCCTGATGTATTCGGTCACCTGATCAATCTCCCTCATGGAGAATTGAAGGTCGAGGTCTTTTACAAATTGCGGCCAGCGGAAACAGAAAGTGCAATGGGCATGGCAGGTTTGTCCCTGGCTGGGGAAGAACAATACGATGTCGCGGTATTTATGCTGTACGCCGTTCAGGGGCTTTCCATCCAGTTTGGGTACATTGCTTTGCTGGTTGGCAGGGTGGGGGTTAAGCGACAACCTGACCTTGTTCACGATTCGCTGGAATTCCTTTTCCGGCACCCTGCTTTCCCAGGCATGTTTCACACGCTGAAAATCCTCCTCGCGCAACATATCGCGATTGGGAAAATTGAGAATGAAAACCGGGTCGGTGGCGTAATTTTCCCAGTCGATCAGGTAATCGGTAACATAATTATTGGTTTTAAAAGGCAGCACCCTCGAAACAAGTTCAATCTCTTTCCTGGTTTCTTCAGGAAGGAATTTGAGATATTCGATCTGGCGAAAATTCTTGGTGTTGTATGTGATCATTTTCATAAGACATCAAATTTTTTGTATTATTTTATTGGTGAAGCATGGGAGTTTTTCCCTTTAAGAAGAAATTATCCGTTGGACAATTCTTATTTAGATTTGATAAAAATAATAAAAATTTCGGAAACGGGGAAAATAAATTAGCCTGCATTATTCCTAAAATGGTTTAATGTACTCAAATAATGCAGCAATCAAGAATGAACTTGGTTTTCCTGAAACTGCGGAGCAGATTGATAATTATCCTGTTTTTTCAGCATAATATAAATGGATTGACAAAAACAACATAAACCAACACCTCCGGTGTTGTTGTGGCTATGGCCGTATCCTATTGCTATTTAGAACCCCATCAATACGCGTTCCAGGTCCTGCGATTTGAAAGGTTTTGTGATGAAATCATCCATGCCGATATTCATGCATTTTTCCCGTTCCTCGGCCATGGCATTGGCAGTTAGGGCAACGATCCTGGTTTTTGATCTGCCAATTTCCTCTTCGATCTTTCTGATCTCTTTAGTGGCAGTATATCCGTCCATCACCGGCATTTGCAGATCCATGATTATGAGGTCATAAACATGTTCCCTGAACTTATCCAAAGCCACTTTCCCGTTATCGGCAACATCCACCTGGTGTTTGTATGGTTTGAGGGAGGCCAGGGCGACTTTCTGGTTAATTTTATTATCTTCCACCAGGAGGATGGAAAGTTTCTGGTCTTGTTTGTCCCTGTCTTTTTCAGCTTCGGTTGTTTCTGCGCTGCTTGCTGTTTCCTCATCGTCCGATTTTTCAAACACGGAGGTGAACCAGAAGGTAGAGCCGTCGCCTTCAACACTTTCCACACCGATCTCTCCATCCATCAGTTCGGTGAGGTTCTTGGAAATGACCAAGCCGAGACCGGTACCACCGTACTGGCGCTGGGTAGATTCGGCTACCTGGCTAAAGGATTTGAAAAGTTTCTTTTTGCCTTCCTCCGAAATTCCGATCCCATCATCAATGACTTCGAATTTAAGTTTTTGCTTGTTCTCAAATTCCGATACCAGGTATGCTTTGATCTTCACTTCCCCTCTTTTGGTAAATTTAAGGGCGTTGTTGGTAAGGTTGATGATGATCTGTTTCAGGCGCAGGGCATCCCCCATCACGAATTTGGGAACGGATGGATCAATTTCCGTTATCAGCTTGTTTTCACGTTCATCCGCTTTGATCTTGAGTAATTTGACGGTCTCATCGATGATTCGGTAAATATTAAATTTGGCTTTTTCGAGCTGAACCTGCCCGGCCTCGATCTTTGAAAAATCCAGAATGTCGTTGATAATGGATAACAGATTGTTTCCGGATATGTCAATGATATTGATCAGTTCGAGCTGGTCCTCAGTCAGCTCCGAACGCCGGATCAGGTCGATTACACCGATGATCCCGTTCATGGGGGTTCTGATCTCATGCGACATGGTGGCCAGGAAGAGGGACTTCAGGAAACTGTTGCGCTCGGCTTCTTCCTTGGCATGTTTGAGTTCTTCGTTGGAATTTTGCAGCAGTTTTCGCTGTTCATAAAGATCCAAAAAGACTTTTACTTTTCCTTTGAGGATGGGCGGGACGATCGGCTTGGAGATAAAATCAACGGCGCCTGTCTCGATGCCTTTGATAATGTTATATTCATCCTTGTGGATTGCGGAAACAAAGATCACCGGGAAATAGGAGATCTCGGGGTCACTGTGGATCAGTTCAACGGTCTCATAGCCATCCATACCCGGCATCTGTATATCGATGATGCCCAGGGCAAACTCATGTTTCAGAGTCATTGCCAGTGCTTCATTGCCCGAAAGTGCCCGGATAAACCCCACATCGAAATCCTTCAGGAGGAGTTCGAGGGCAATCAGGTTCTCCTTTTTATCATCAACAATGAGTATTTTTGGCTTATCGTCCATCATATCTTATTTGTATAACCATACACGCATCAGCGAAAGCAGTTTGTCCACCTTGATGGGCTTGGTCATATAATCATTGGCACCCGCATTGATGCATTTTTCCCGATCCTCTTTCATAGCCTTTGCTGTGAGTGCGATAATGGGCACCTTATCGAGCTGCCTGATCTTGCGGATGTTCTTTATGGCCTCATAACCATCCATTACAGGCATCATGATATCCATCAGGATGAGGTCGATTTCCTTTTCTTTCTCAAGCAAATCAAGGGCTGCTTTTCCGTTTTCCGCCCTGATCACACGAATGCCTTTTTCATTCAAAACTTTTGTGAGGGCAAAAACATTGCGCATATCATCATCCACCAGCATCACTTTTTTGTCTTTGAAGATGTCTTCCGATTTGTGGAGCTTCTCGATCATCTCCTGTTGTTTCTCGGGCATGTTTTCCACCACACGGTGCAGGAAGAGGGCTGTTTCATCCACCAGTCGTTCATCCGACTTAACTCCTTTTATAATCACCGTTTCAGCATATTTCTGAAGTTCCTCATTTTCTTCCCTGGTGAGGTCTTTTCCTGTATAGATGATGACCGGGGGTTTTTCGCTGATTTCCTTATCCAGTTTTTTGATGAGTTCAAAACCCGACATATCCGGCAGGCCGAGATCCAAAACCACGCAATCAAATTTATTTTCTTTGATCAAATTTAGGGCATCTTCACCATTGCTGGCATCTGTGATCCTGACATCATCCTGCCCGATCAGCTTTTTAATGGATTTCCGCAGGTTTACATCATCCTCCACCACTAGCAGGCTGCTCATTTTCCGTTTGATGAAATCCTGAAGTTTGCTGAAGGCATTGTTGAGGTCATCCTGTTTGATAGGTTTGGTAAGATAACCGATGGCGCCTTTTTTATAGGCATCCAGGTTTTCTTCTTCTCCCGACATGATGTGCACGGGGATGTGCCTGGTTGCCGGTTCATTTTTCAGCAGGTCGAGAACCTGCCAGCCGCTGATACCCGGCAGTTTGATATCAAGGATCAGAGCATGTGGCTTATGCTTTTTGGCCATTTCGAAGCCTTCTTCCCCGCTCGGGGTGGCCAGGCATTTAAAGCCTTTGTCGTGGCATTGTTTAGCAAGGATCCTGGCAAAAGCAGGATCATCCTCAATGATCAGGATGACTTCATCAGTTCCCTTTATCTGCTCCCGGTCGTCTTTAATAAAGGGTTTTTCGCTTTTTGCCTCATTCCCGCTATCCTTATCGGGCATTACCTTTAAACCAGCTTTGGTTACATTTTTTACGGATTCATTTTTGGGTATAGTTTTCTGTTTCTCCTTCCCGGGGCATTCTCAACTTTGTTTTCAAGAGGCAGATAGAGGGTAAAGGTGGAACCTTTATCCAGTTCACTTTCCAGTTGGATTTCTCCACCCAGGATCCTGGCCAGCTCCCTGGAGATGGAGAGTCCCAGGCCTGTGCCACCATAAAGGCGCGAGGTGCTTCCATCCACCTGCTGGAAAGCTTCAAAAATCTCCAGTTGCTTATCTTTCGGTATCCCAATGCCGGTATCTTTTACCGAAATGGCAATGGCCTTTCCGGGATCCAGCTTACTTCTCTGCAGGTCAACATCAGCGGCGGGGTTTTCAAAAAGTATCTTTACGCTGCCCTCGCTGGTAAACTTGATGGCATTGGAAACGAAATTCTTGATGATCTGTTCCAGTTTTTGCTGATCGGTGGTAATATTCCGGGGCAGATCGTCTGCAATATCGATTGAGAAGTCGATCCCCTTTTGGCCGGTAAGATGTTTGAAATACTGGAAAATGTTGCCCGAAACATTCTCCAGTTCAACCGATTCGAAATTGATCAGCATTTTACCCGATTCGATCTTTGAAAGGTCAAGGATATCGTTGATCATATTCAACAGGTCTGTACCGCTTTTCTGGATGATCTCTGCAGATTCGACCTGGTCTTCGTTCAGATTACCTTCTTTATTATCGGCCAGGCTTTGCGACAGGATCAGCAGGCTGTTCAGGGGAGTGCGCAGCTCGTGCGACATATTGGCCAGGAATTCCGATTTGTATTTGCTGGCAACAGCCAGTTCCTCGGCTTTCCTTTCCAGGTCTTTCCTGGTATTTTCCAGCTGCAGGTTCTTTTCGCTGATCTCCGATTTTTGCTGTTCGAGGGATTTTGTCTTTTCTTCCAGTTCCTCGTTGGTAACCCTCAACTCTTCCTGTTGCTCCTGTAATTCCTCTTCAGAGGTTTTCAGGGCCTTGGTCTGTGTTTCCAGTTCTTCATTGGCCTCTCTCAGCTCTTCCTGCTGTACCCTGAGTTCTTCGGCCTGCTCCTGTGTTTTGATCAGCAGGACTTTCATTTCATCCCTGACTTTGATGGAGTTAAAGGCAATAGCCAGATTTTCGGAAACCTGTGCCAGCAATTCAAGCTGTTCTTTGGTAAAAGCTTTTACGCTGCCCATTTCCAGTACGGCTACCACTTGTTTTTGAAAGATAAGGGGCACCACCAGGATATTGGAGGGTGTGGTTTCTCCCAGCCCCGATTTGATGCTGATATAATCATCCGGGACATCCGTGAAAATAAGTCTTTTCTTTTCCAGGACGGCCTGGCCGATCAATCCCTTCCCTGCCCTGAATTCATTGGAATTGGATTTTCTGACATTGTAAGCATAGGATCCTATAAGTTTGTATATTCCTTCCTCTTCAAGAAAGAGGGAAGCGATGTTGAAGTTCAGTATCCCGGAAAGCACGCTCAGGGATTCGTCCGCCAGTTCGGAGGCGGTCTTTTCCCCCTGGAGTGTTTCACTAACTTTCAGGATGGATTCCTGCATCCAGCTGTTCTTTTCGTTGATGCTGCGGAGTTCCACCAGGTTTTTGCGCATTTTGAGCAGGGCATTCCCCAGCATGTCTTTATCCCCCAGGGGATTAAATTCAATGTGGAGGTTTCCTTTCCCGATCTCGCTAGCGAAACTTGCAGCATTTTTGAGGGCAAGCATTACTTTGTTCAGGGCCTGGGCCATTTCGGATATTTCGTCCCTTCCTGAGAGACGGATCCTGGTTTCCTCATCAATCACACCCCTGGAGAGTGAATTCAGAATTTTGGTTGTATCCTGCAGGGGCATGGTAATGCGGTTGGCAATGAAGCGGGTGATCAGGGCGATCAGCAGCAATCCCACCAGGCCAACAATAACAGAAACCCAGGTCAACTGCTGGGCTTTGGCCAGGATAACATCTTTGGGGACGAGAATACCCACAAACCAGGGAGTACCGGTATTTCCGACTTCAAAGGGGGCAAAGGAAACAAAGTAAGTCTTGCCATTTTTAAAAGTTGCTTCGTAAAAGAAACTTTTGCCGGTGCTGATGTTTGCTGCAATCTTCTCATTATATTCACTGCCCAGTTCGGATGCTGCAACAGGGGTGTTGATCAATTCGGGATTGGGATGGGACACAATGTTCCCCTGGTTTGAAACCAGCACAGCATAAGCATTTTTAAAAGGCCTGATCTGCTTGATCAGTGCATGAAATCGTTCCAGTTCTATATCGGCTCCCACCAGTCCGACGAATTCACCATCATCCATAATGGGCACTGCAACGCTGGCTTCCAGGATCTGATCGCCGGGTTTGCCGGTGTAAGAATAAAAATAGGGTTCGGTAATGGTTTCCCGGGGATTTGCCTTGATATCATAGTATACTCCGCTTACCTCTTCCACATCGGTTTCGAGCACCTCTTCCTGGTAGATCATTTCGCCATCCTGCCGGTAATAGGTATACCTTTCGCGCCCGTGTTCCCGGGTATATTCCGGATCAATCGCATTGAGTTCCCAGCTTACCCAGAAGGAAACATAATGATCGTTATTGTTCAGGACATTTTTCAGGATCTCATTATAGATTTCCACACGCTGTTTTCGGGAAATTTTTTTGTAACCTTGATAAACCGATGCAATGCTCCGGCAAATGGTAATATCGATATCGAGCTCATCTTTAACCAGGTTGGCATTTTTCTGTGTGGCAGCACTGACAAAGCTTGTAGATTCCTCCACAAGTGCTTTTTCGGTTTGCCACACGATATAAATCAAAGCGCCAACATAAACAACGGTTGTGGCGCTCAGGATATAAATCAGTAGCCTGGTCCGCAATCTGAGCTTGAACTTTCTTCCTGTCATCTTGTTCCGGTTTTCCTTAAATATGTTTTTCAATGGTTTGTATCAGCTTCTTATAATTGATGGGTTTGGTGATGAAGTCAACGCAACCCATTTTCAGGCTCTTTTCGCGTTCGCCTGAAAGCACGTAAGCTGTTTGAATGATTATTTTAATACCCTTTTTCAGGTTTAATATTTCCCGGGTGGCTTCAAACCCATTCATTTCCGGCATGTGAATGTCCATGAGCACCAGGTCGATGCCCTCTGTCTTGCTTGTGATATCAACAGCTTCTCTTCCGTTGGAGGCCCAGAGGATTTCTGCACTGGTCTTTCCCAGGGCAGCTTTGAAATACATGTTGCTGGTGTCAATGTCTTCTACAACAAGTATTTTTTTGCCAGTCCAATCCCTTTGAACGTGATTGTTAAATTGGTTTCCTTCCATCTTTGAACGTTCCTTTAAATTGAAGAATGTAAATATACGGATAATTTGCTTGTTGTATTTTTGCACAAATAGAAATTAATTTGTTTATGAAAAAAATGAGAATTTTATTCGTATGTCTCGGAAATATTTGCAGGTCACCAAGTGCTGAAGCTGTTTTCAGGGCTTATGTTGAGAAGCAAAACAGTTCAGGCGACTTTGTTATTGATTCTGCCGGGACCTCAGCCTATCATGCCGGGGAGCCCGCTGATCAGCGAATGCAAAAACACGCCAAAAAGAGGGGGTATCACCTGAGCAGTATTTCACGCCAGTTTGACCCGGAAAGCGATTTCGACAATTTTGACCTCATTGTGGCCATGGATGACAACAATTTTTACGATCTGAATAAAATGGCCCGGGATCCTGAAGATGAGAAAAAGATCGTGAGGATGACCGATTTTTCAAAAGGCTATGATTATGATTATGTTCCTGATCCTTATTTCGGAGGTTCCGAAGGTTTTGAGATCGTGCTCGACCTGCTGGAAGATGCAAGTGAAGGCCTGTACCATGAGATCAAATCATAAATATAGCCAGGTCATTCCGTTGCTAAAACCTGTATGAAACACCCAGGTTCAAAAGACCCCGGTATCCGAATCCCAGTTCAGCACTGGCAGCAAGCTGGTCTCCCACACGGATCCCTAAGCCGGTCACATGAAAAGTGAAGCCTGATGAAGAATCAGGATCCTGGCTTCCTGCTTTGCTGGAAGTGGTTTTGGAGTTGATGCTTGTTAAGCCGGCTCCGATCCCCAGGTACATGCCAAAGGAAGCTTTGTTTACATAATTGATACGGCCTTCGGCTGCGAAGGTAAAAGCATTGTGTTCGATCTTCCCGGCCGGCGACTTGTCCACGCTGATCTCGTCGGTCAGTTTTTCATATCCGATCACCGGGCCGGCCGAAATTACATTCGTAAAATAATACTGGTATGTAAGCAGGAAAGCCCCGCTTGTTTTTGTATCCGTATTAACGGCATCGGGCCCGAATGCACTGATGATTACATCCGAAAACAGATTTGCAAATATGTTCCCGAAGTCGTTTATGGTGGCCAGCCCGTAAGAGACCGACAACTCATTCTTATGTTCCTGTGCTTGTAAATTGAATGAAGCACAAACGAAAAATAGTGATATCAATGCGATGAGAATTTTTTTCATATGATTTAAATATAAATGAATAATGCGGGTTGCCTCCGGGGCAAAAACCGGGTGGAAAATTACAACAAAACAAGATTAGCGCAAGGTATTTAACAGATATTTAACCTTACCTGCATTTTTCATAAAATAGTTTAAGCGGCATTACTGGTTCCTTATTTTGTTCCCGAGGATAAAGCCGAAGATACCGGTCAGCAAAATGCCCATGGTGGTTTGGACAACATTGAGCATATCGATAAAGGGTGAAACATCTTGCAACTGATGCGAATTGATGGCTGCCATATTCTTGAGACTCACCTTAATGGCCTGCAAGTAATCGATCAGGCCCGTGCCGGGGGTTGAGAAGAATATCCAGGCAAAAACCACCACCACCAGCACATAGGAAATGACCATTCGCCGGATACTTTCCCCGTAGCCAAAAGCGAGGTCTTTGAAAAGATTCCATCCGGCCTGGATAAAAAATTTAACGGAATGAAGCGAAAAGCTGTTGTACCGGATCTGAGACCACAGGCTTCTTCTTTCCATTCTTTTTCCTTTGATATAGGCCCAGTTGGCATTCCCGAGCAGGCCCCTGGAAGCCCAGAAACCGTTGAGGAACTTATAGATATTTTCCGCATCTTCGAAGCGGTTCCGCACTGATTTTTCAATTTCCCAGGCTGATTCCTGGTTCAGGTCGTTCCTGCGGGTACCTGTGCCCAGTGTCTTCCAGTCCTCAAGGAAACTCCTGTACTCCTGCTTGTATTCCTGGAGAATTTTGAGTTTTTCAAGGTTTTCTCTTCTGAGTCCGGCCGAATCATCGAAATGGGTGTAATGCAAGCTGCATTTGTCGATGCGTGATTTCCTGAAGATCACTACACCCAGGAAAAAGGCCCGGTAGAAATCACAAAAACTGATGCGGGAACTTTCGAATGTGCCATTCCGGATCTCTGCGTAACGGAAGTCGGACCATTCCATCAAACTACCACGAAAACGGCAGGAACGTAAATTGGCATTTTTGAAACTGCACCTTTTTATTTCTGTGATCTCATCTTCCTCATCCTCATCCCTCTTCTTTATGGCATCAAAATTACAGGAGATCAGCGTAGCATTGTCAAAACGCACATTGATCAGTTTACTGCCTTTGAAACTCAGGTTGCGGTGGATTCTTTTATTATCAGGAGTGGAGAAGATAACATTATCGAGGGTGCATGAAGAAAAATCCATATCACTCAGCTTGCTTCCCGAAAGGTCCGCATCCTGAATCCGGCCTTCCTGCAGGAACTTGTTCAACTCGGTCTGGTCAATTTTTTTCATTTTTACTGATACATGGTATTAAATAACTTGGAAAGCGAAGATAATCTTTTTCAAGGGAACAGTGTGTTCAGATGCTGCAATTACCGCTGATGATATCCTGTTCGCCTGGGTTAAAGAGCTTGTTGGATATCAGAATACTCCCGGCGACACCGCCCAGGTTTAACAGGGTTTTGATGCCGCAGAGGTCCCGCAGACTGATGTTGTTCTTGATGGAAAGGTCTGTGCCAACAGATTCCAGGTTGCTCAGCCCGCTGATATTGTTCAACTCCACACGTCCTTAGATGATTTTGTAGCCATTATCGAAGAACTCCTGAGTTCTGCCATCGTGGGATTGATCAGGCCGTTCTCAAAAATCTCTCCTGGCGGATCATTTTCGATCTTCTGGCAGCCGGCAAAACAGATCATGACAGCGATCCCGAAAATGAAGTAAACGGATATTTTTGTCATATTTAATTTCTTATGCTGAGTTTGAGAAAAACTTCCTGGTTTGTTTATAAAAATTTAACTTAAAATCAGCCATCGCATCAGAAATGATTGCGTTAATATTAATTAAATCAAAACATGATGTACTAAAATTAATAAATCCGTGATTGATAAGGCAAAATAATATGCCTTATCCCATAAGAGTAGTCTTTCTCGTATGATTGAGCCCTATCTCAAATAATTGATTGATAATTTAGCACTGTAGCCAAGCAACGACACCGCCGCTACAAAACCACTCCCAACCTCACATCCAGAAAATCAGCAACATGTCCATGTGCCTTAAGTCCGATACCGCCAATTATAAAATCATTAAACCGGAACAAGAAACCATAACGCTGATAAAAATTTTCTTTTTTATACGGATTATATACATATATCCCAAATAGCTGATAAAACACAAACTGCCCAAGAAGAAACTCATTGCCCGCCATGACTCCTATAAGGCGGTGATCGGTGTTTTTCTTTTCTATTTTCATCTTTTTTTTGTAACGCCAGTCATTGTGCGCTTCCGTTCCAAAACTAATTGCATTGATTCTTGATACCTGCCGGCTGTACCTGAAGGTCAGCCCCAGGATAGGGTATTTCTTATCCACTCCAGGTGAGTCGTAACGCTGGGTTGTAAGAAAAAGTTCGAAATAATAAAGGTTTCGTTTTTTTGTTTTTTGTTTCCAATCGGTTGCTTTATAAGGTGTAAAACTGCCATCCCTGAAATAATAATCAACCCCCGCACTAACCGTAGGATAATTAATGCCTTTATTGGGTTCCTTAATACCGCCATTTGAAATATGGTTGTAGTTGGCTGAGAGATTCAAAAGCCACCTGGAATTAATTTTATAATTTAAAGTTGCAGCGATGGCCAGAGGAAAACTAATATATGTGCTATATGACATGTTATCCGGGTTGTTTTCACTATGGTAGGGTTTCGAACCGTAAGACAAACCCATTCCAGCCCGGAATGAAAAACTTAGCTTTCTGTTTATCCCAAAGAAAGGCTCAAGCAAGAAAAGCATGTTCAATCCATGTCCCAATACCCGGGGGTTATCAAAATTCCAGTAGCTCAGCGATAAGCCTATTCGGGGAAAGCATAAACATTTGTTGTATGATCTTTCCCTGTTGTAGTGCCACATGATGTTAGCCTCAATACCAAAGGGGTAAGAATCACTTATCGGTCTAAGGTGCCTGGAGTGAATTATTACAAATCCATAGTGAGCTTTTACACCAATGCTTGCCGGAACTCTTGAGCTATCAGCCTTTCTGGAACCATGACAAGCAGATACGCAGATAATGAAAAGAATTGCTGTTAAAATAAACTTTCTCATTTGAAAAACAAGGTGCATTAATTGAGAAATAAAAATAATCAAAAAATTATAGATGTCAATACTATAAACGTTTGGAGCATGTAACAAATTTGATGGGAAAATTCCGGGTTTTGCCAATATAAATACTATGTTATGAATGATCTCAAACCTTATTCCCTTATTGTTTTAAGACGTCAAAATGCTTGCGATTTTTTCATAGACCTTATGTGATTTTCAAGTTTTCTTGCTTGCAGAATAGTTTTACTGTAAATGATGTAGCAATAATGCATGGGTTCGGGTGTAAAAAAAACCCGATATGAAGTATACCGGGTTAAATTTTTGTGGTACCACTCGGAATCGAACCAAGGACACACGGATTTTCAGTCCGTTGCTCTACCTACTGAGCTATGGTACCGGAATTTGAGCTTGCAAAGTTAATTCAAAAATTTTATTTGGCAAAAATTTCGTTAATTTCATTAATAATTTATACATGTTATGAATTATCTTTGGTTATTTTGTATCAACTGATTAAACACACAAAAGGATGAAGCTGGTACTGGATTTTGGGAATACCCTGAAAAAGTTTGCCCTTTTCGAGGGGAACAAGCTGGTGAAGCTCGAAAAGTTGTCATCCGGAGAGGAAGACCTGGAAGCATTTACCAGATATTTTCTCAGGACTTTCAGCATCAGCAAGCCCCACTCTGTCATCCTTTCCTCTGTTGTGAATTATCCTGAAAGTTTTGACCATTATCTTTCATCGAACTTCAGTTTGCTTAAGTTCAACCAGCTTACACCCCTGCCTTACACAATGGGCTATAAAAGTCCTGAAACCCTGGGCAGGGACCGTATGGCCGTGGCTGCAGTGGCCTCCACCCTGTTCCGCGGAAAAAATGTGCTGGCAGTGGTTGCCGGTTCCTGCATTACTTACGATTTTGTCGATCGCGATTCGGTTTATCATGGGGGAGCCATTTCACCCGGCATGCAGATAAGATTCAGGGCGCTCCATAATTTTACCGATCAATTGCCGTTATTGGAAGGCAGGCAGAACGTTGATCTAATCGGCACATCCACCGAAGAGTCAATTTTATCGGGGGTTATGAATGGAATACGAGCGGAAGTAGACGCCACGATCGACCGCTATGCCGGGGTTTATGAAAATTTAACAGTATTATTAAGTGGTGGCGACTTGAATTATTTTGATAAAAGCTTAAAAAATAACATCTTTGCAATCCCAAATTTGGTTTTGACCGGATTGAACATTATACTGGATTTTAATGAAAAGAGCTAAGGCAGGTATAACATTATTTTTGATTTCATTGTTTTTATGGGCAGGTATTTCCAGCCAGGCGCAAACCACAACAAGGATCAACTCACCATACACCCTCTTCGGAGTCGGAAATCTTAACAATACTAACAATAACGTACGCAGCATGTCGATGGGCGGTATTAAATACGCCTGGCGAAACAGCATGCTGATCAATCCTGCCAATCCTGCCAGTTATACAGCTTTTGATTCTTTGTCCTTTTTATTCGAAGGCGCCCTGTATTCTACCATCAGCACCCTGAAGTCGGCCGAGTTGAGTGAAGAATCCAGGTCTGCCTCCCTCAATTACCTGACCTTTGGATTTCCTGTTGCAAAATGGTGGCGGGCAAGTTTCGGCCTCTTGCCTTACAGCAATGTGGGCTATCAGGTTTTACAGGAAAAGGAGATTGATCATGTAGGAAAGGCCAGGTTCCTCAATGATGGTTCAGGCGGATTGAACCAGGTTTATTTTGGAAGCGGGATCAGGATCAACGACAATCTGTCGATCGGGGCCAATGCCTCCTTTGTTTTCGGGACCATCGACCGGGGTGTTTCGGTTACTTTTCCCGATTCGGGATTTTACATGAGTACCCGGGTGGATAATTCAGTTGCGGCCAATGACTTTATATTTTCTTACGGCCTGCAATACACCAAGCCCATGAAGAATGACCTTAGCTATACGCTCGGACTGACTTTCAGCAACCAGACGAAGTTGAGAGCCGACAAGGATTACCTGGTCAGAAGCTTCTATGGTGAACAGAGCAATATCAGGTTTTACAGGGATACCATCCAGTATTCAACCGGGATCAAAGGAGACATTCTATTACCAGGCAGCATCGGAGCAGGGATTGTCCTGCAGAAAACCGATAAGTGGTTGCTCGGAGCCGATTTTACCTGGCAGAACTGGAAGAAATTTGAACAATTCGGGCAGTCCGATTCTTTGGATAACCGGCTTAGCTTCAGCCTTGGAGGACAATTCACCCCCGATAAATACAGCATTTTTTCTTACTGGGAAAGACTTACCTATCGCTTTGGGTTCAGATATACCAACAGCAGCCTCAACCTGGAAGGAAATCAAATGCAAGAGTATGGCATAAGTTTTGGAGTGGGTTTCCCTGTATGGAAATCCAGATCAAATATGAACCTTGGAGTGGAAATTGGCCGTTGGGGGACGACAAAGGACAATTTGATACAGGAAAACTTTATAAGATTTATCTTTGCAATCTCAATTTACGAACACTGGTTCGTGAAACCAAAATACAATTAAGAAGGTATAACAAAAATATATGATTATGAAACGAAAAATCTTCATTGGCCTTTTGCTTTTCAGCATGAGCTTACTCGCTGGTCCTGCGGTTTTTGCCCAGGTGGAAGAAGATGATGACCAGTCCAGTGGTTTATGTGAAAACAAATATGGGGCAACAGCAGAAGATTCGGTCAAATGTGTTATGAATATCTCTTTGTATAGGGAGTTTTATAAACAATGGAAAAAAGAAGACTATAAGAACAATATTGTAAAAGATGCCATAAAGCCCTGGCGCTGGGTTTTCCTCAACTGCCCCTGTGGTACACAGAATACATACATTGACGGGGCGAATATCCTTGGTAAACATCTCATCGAAAATGCCAAAACCCCAAAGGAAAAGGATGCATACATCGACACCCTGATGATGCTTTATGATCAACGTATCCATTATTATAACAATGAAGGCGACATTCTGGGCCGCAAAGGGGTGGACCTTTACCGTTTCCGCACCAGTGATTTTGAAGAAGCCTATGATATTTTCAAGCGCTCTGTAGAACTGGAAGGCAAGAAATCAAGCGGTGCCGTGCTGGTGTATTATTTCAGGACGGCCATCAAAATGGCCACTTCCTGTAAAATGGATTCAACGGTTATCATTGAAACATACGACAAGGTTTCGGAGATCATTGATCATAACCTCGAAAATGCTACCGGTAGGAACCAGCAGATCTGGGAAAATATAAAAGGCAATATTGAGGTTACCTTTGAACCTTTTGCTACCTGTGAAGACCTGGTCGCTATATACGGCAAGAAATTCAATCAAACACCCGATGATATTGAAATGCTGAAGAAGATCACCGAAATGCTCGACAAAAAGAAATGCAATGATACCGAGCTTTTCTTTGAAACCAGTATAAAGCTGTATGATCTTGAACCTTCACCTGTGGCTGCTTTTATGATCGGTAAAATGCTGATCAACAAAAAGGATTATGACAAAGCCATTGGATACCTCCAGGAAGCTACCGCACTTGAAGATGCAGAGGACAGGGCGGATGCATATTATTATATGGCATTCTGCTTCCAGATGCAAAAGAATATAATCAAAGCACGTGAAATGGCCCGCAAGGCCATTGAGGCCAACCCGGAGAAAGGAAGTGCTTATATCCTGATCGGGGACCTATACGCAGCCAGCTCGAACGATTGTACCAGCGATGATATCATGAGAAAGGCTGTGTACTGGATTGCAGTTGATTATTATTACAAGGCCAAGAAAATGGATCCAAGCGTTGCTGAAATGGCCAACGACAGGATCTCTTCCTATTCAAAGTATTTCCCTACCAAGGAGGAACTGTTCTTCCATGACCTGGCCGAAGGGGATCCTTACACTGTAACTTGCTGGATCAACGAAACAACTACAGTACGTGCTGCTAAATAGAGCATAGCATTGAATACAGCGTTCAAAATAAAATCTGATCTTATAAAAAGCATTGTCGTGATCCTGGTCATGGCAATGCTTTTTGCATGTAAAAGGGATATCAAAACTGTTGTGGCTTACGGGGAGATCGATACCCTGCCCGAGTTAACGGCCAGGAACATCGAATATATCAGGAGCGATTCGGGTGAGATACAGGCCATACTTACCAGCCCCCTGATGTACCAGTATAGCGGGGATGATGAGCATATCATTTTCCCCGACGGTTTCAAAGTGGAGTTCTTCGACTCGGTGGGCCAGATACAGTCCCGGCTTACGGCAGAATACGGAATCAACTTCATGAAGAAAAAGTTGATGGAGGCCAGGAAAAATGTCCGGATCATTAATTTTGCCAAAAATGAGCAGCTCGACACCGAACGGCTGATCTGGGATCAACGCAAGAAGATCATTTATGCGGACACCACGGTCAGGATAACGACCAATGAAGATGTGCTTTACGGGACTGGCCTTGAATCAGACGAATCCTTTGATAAATACGAGATTTTCGATCCGAGCGGGGAGTTTGAGTTTGAAGAAGACGATAAATAAACTTACTTTTATCATGATGATTCTAATTCGGAAATAAAGCAATGAATCCCTGGCTCATTGTCATAATAATGCTCATTCTATCGGCTTTCTTTTCAGGAATGGAGATTGCCTTTATCAGTTCAAACAAACTGAAACTGGAAGTTGATAAAAGCAAAGGCAGTTTCTCGGCACGCATTCTTTCGGGCTTTATTAATAAACCCTCCCGCTTTATCGGTGCTTTGCTGCTGGGCAATAATATAGCCCTGGTCATTTATGGTACGGCCATGGCCATCATGCTTGAGCCCGTTACATATAAGCTGCTGCCTCCAAATTTGCAACATGAGCTCCTGGTATTGCTCATCCAAACACTCATCTCCACACTGATCATTCTGGTGGTGGCTGAATTCATTCCTAAAGCCCTGTTCAGGATCAGACCGAATGCGGTCCTGAACTTCTTTGCCTTGCCGCTTACCATTTTCTACTATATCTTTTACCCCCTAATCTATACTTTCATCGGCCTTGCCGAATGGATACTGGTAAAACTATTCCGCCAGAAATTTTCCCGGGAGAGTTACACTTTCAGCCCGATCGACCTGGATGAATATGTGAAGGAATTTATCTTCAGGCGACCACGAGGAAGAAGGTGCCCAGGAAATACAGATCTTCCAGAATGCCATCAAATTTAAAAATGTGAAACTGCGTGAATGTATGGTGCCCAGGCCGGAGATCGAGGCTGTGGAAGAAAATGAACCGCTTAGCGAGATCCGGAAACGTTTAATCAGCACCGGCCACTCAAAAATATTGGTATACAAGGAAAGCATCGACAATGTGATCGGATATACCCACTCTTTCGACATGTTCAGGAACCCTGAGAATATCCGGTCCATCCTCAAATCCATCATCATCGTACCGGAGACCATTCCGGCCAATGAAGTGCTTAAGATGATGATACAGCAACATAAAAGCGCTGCTGTTGTGGTAGATGAGTTTGGCGGGACTTCCGGGATGGTCACCATGGAAGATATTATCGAAGAAATTTTCGGGGAAATTGAGGATGAATACGATTTTGAGGAGCTAACGGAAAAACAGATCAACCATAAAGAATTCATTTTTTCTGCCCGCCTCGAGATCGACTACCTGAACGAAAAGTATAAGCTCGACCTTCCCAAAAATGAAGAATTTGAAACTCTGGCCGGCCTCATCATCAACTATGATGAAAGCATTCCCAATACCGGTGATGAGATCCTGATAGACCACCTCAGGTTCACCATACTGGCTGCTACAGAAAACCGGATTGAACAAGTACAATTGAATATCCTGATCTGATCAATTATCAAATATTTGGCTGCCTTTTGCGTTTTTATTTTCCAGGTTAACTTGATCTTTATTAACAAAATCTTACAAATCCTTGTACAATAAAATTTTATAAGTGAATTGTTTTTTTACTTTAAGTTTCTGTTGTACATTTGCAACCTTAAAATTTTAATAAAATGGCGGTAATCGGAAAGATTAGAAAACATTCGGGATTAATTGTGATCGTAGTGGGTATCGCCCTGGCAGCATTTGTTCTGGGCGACTTCGTAAAGAGCGGTCCCTCCCGTTCCAATAATGTTGGCGAGGTGAATGGTGAAGAAATCACTTACCAGGAGTTTTCAAACGAACTAGAACAGAATATTCAGATCGAAAAACAGAACAAGCAGAAGGAAAATCTTACTGCTCAAGAGGAGTACGGTATCAGGCATCGTACCTGGGAACAGATGGTGTATGATATCATCATGAATGAGGAGTTTGATGAGATCGGGCTTGATGTATCCCCGGAAGAACTCTTTGAACTGGTGCAGGGTCAGAACCCCCACAGGTTCATCCTGCAGTATTTCACAGATCCCAATACAGGCCAGTACAACAGGCAACAGGTACTGCAGTATTTGCAGAACCTTGACCAGATGGGACCGGAAGCAATGAACCAGTGGATCAATTTTGAAAAAGCCATCAAGCAAGACCGCTTGCAGGAGAAATACAGTACCCTGATCACCAAGGGTTATTACTTGCCCACGCCTTTTAAAGAAAAGATTTACGAGGAACAGGAAACAGAAGCGATTGTCAGGCTCATTGGCAAAAGGTTCTTTGATGTTCCCGACAGCCTGATCTCTTTCACCGAACAGGAAGTAAAAGAATACTACCAAAAAAACAAGTACAAATATGAACAGGACGAATCGGTAGACTTTGATTATGTGGTATTTGACGTACTTCCCTCGGAAGAGGATCACCAGAAGGTAAAGGAAGAGGTGGCGGAATTGTATGAAGAACTCAAGACCATTGATAATGTGGAAATGTTCGTAAATGCAGTTTCCGACAGAAGGTATGATTCGACCTGGTATAAGAAAGATGAATTGCCGGTTATGATGGACAGCACCATGATGAATTCCGAAGTGGGTACCACTGTTGCTCCTTATATGCAGGATGGCGCTTACCAGATGGGACGCCTGATGGCTGTTCAGTACCGTCCCGACAGCATGCAGGCCAGCCACATCCTGATAAGTTACCAGGGGGCATTCAGAGCTGCTCAGGACATCAGCAGAAGCAGGGATGAAGCCCAGCGACTGGCCGACAGCCTGTATAATGTGATCAAAAAGAACCCCGCAAAACTGGAACAACTTGCCGCTGATTATTCAGATGATCCTTCAGCCGCACAGAATGACGGGGATCTTGGCATGTTTGCCGACCAGGCCATGGTGCATCCTTTCAACGAAGCAGTGGTAAACGGTAATGTTGGAAATGTGGAAATGGTTGAAACACCATTTGGTTTCCATGTGATCAAGATCATCGACAAACAAGAAGCTGTGAAAAAGGTCAGGGTTGCCATCGTTGAAAGAACCATTGAACCAAGCAACAAAACAGTGCAAAAGGTTTATACCGAAGCCAGTGCTTTTGCCGGAGAGAATACGGATATTGCAGACTTTGAGGAATCTGTTGCAGAAGAAGGCATGACCCTGCGCTCGGCACCGGCCATTGCCAAGATGACCAACAACGTGCCGGGGATTGAATACCCAAGGCCCATCATTAAATGGGCTTTCGATGAAAAAGTTAAGGTCGGCGATGTTTCCCCGGTATTTGATATGAACGACCGTTATATTGTGGCCGTTCTGAGAGACCGTAAGGAAAAAGGCCTCAAAAGCCTCGAAGATGTAAGGGATATTATTGAAGCCTTTATTATCCGCGAAAAGAAAGGGGAATACCTGAAAGAACAAATGGCCGCCCTGCAGGGTAATATTTACCAAATGGCCAATGATTATGGCGTTGAGGTTGATACCCTCACCATTGCATTCGGTTCAGCAAACCTCTCCGGTTTTGGCCGTGAACCCGGTGTAGTTGGCAAGATCTTTACACTTGAACCGGGTGTGGTTTCTGCTCCCATTGTAGGCAGTTCGGGCGTTTATCGCGTAATCGTTGATGAGCTGCTGGAAGCTCCCGGTACAGAAAATTATGATCCCTATGTTATGCAGATCCTGAACAATTTTGGCAGGCGGGTTAATAACAATGGTGTTTACAGAGCCCTGGAAGAAGAGGCTGAAATCACAGATGACAGGATTATGTACTATTAGAAAGTCAAAAAAATTCAAATGATCCCGGGCCCGTGTGTTCTTACATGCGGGCTTTTTTTTATCTTTATTGCATGAAGATCAAAATATCCAGGGGGGCCACTTTTCAGGGGAACTCTTCAACGGCCGGCATGATTATTTTGATCGGTGGTATTTTGCTAATCATATATACTGACCTGATCATTTTCTCCCTTTTGTCCATATCAATCGGCTTAATCCTTTTTCTCAAAGTCAACGGACTTATCATTGATACACAAGAAAAACGTTATAAACCTTATCTGGACCTGTTGTTATTCAAATACGGGAAATGGCATGAACTGGCTCCTTATGATCAACTGACCCTGAAACTCTTCAATGAATCCCAGACCATGAACATGGTCAGTATTTCAAATACCCATACTATACGAACCTATGATGTATGTTTGAGGGGGAACAAGGTTCCTGATATACTGTTGAAGGATTTTGTTGAATACGAAAATGCCAGAAAATTTCTGAATACTGTTGCTGAAAAATTGCAAATGAAGACATTTGATGCTTATGCTGAATTCTTGAAGAAGAGAAAGTAAACTTTCATTATTTCAACGCTACCAGCAGTCCCCCGGTAATATAAGCAAGCACCCACCAGCTGTATGCATATCTGGAGTATAGATGCAAGGCCCGGGGTACTTCCGCATTCAACCCGGATACTGACTTCAGCTTCCAGATCAGCAACACATCGATCAACATCACCGCCAGGGCGCTGTACCCAAGAATTCCATGAAATGTAAAGGGGGAATTGGGTGATCCTGTGATCATGAAGATGGTGGCCGCAATATCCAGGATGATGCCGATACTCACAAATGCAAGAACCGTTTTTGTAATTTTCTTTTTTCTTTGCTCAGTCAGTATACCAATGCTGTATGCGATCAAAGCAAAAGTTACGACAATAGATCCTGTTAGTAATAATGAGTTCATAAAGCTGTTTTATTTGAGGCCCCAAAAATACTAAAATTGTGACGACGGCTTAGCTGTTCGGGTGGAATCGGCTGATGGTTTGTCTCAAAGCCTGTTTCATTCCAGAATATCCTTCAGCTCAAAAGTTTCCTTCACGCGCACACCTTTCTCTGTTTCGTGCAGTGTGGCACATTCGTGATAAAGATCGTGTTCGAAGAAAAGTACATAATCATTTTCAATGGCTTCTTTATAAAAGCGTTCGCGGTCTTTCAGGGTTTGCAGGGGTCTTACATCAAAGGCCATTACCCAGGGCATGGGAACATGGGCTGTGGAAGGCATCAGATCGGCCATGAAAACAATCGTCTTTCCATTGTAATGAATGTGCGGGATAACCTGGGCTTCGGTATGCCCGTGGTATAATTTGATCTCGATGCCGGGCAAAATCTCGCCTTCCTCTTCGATCAGCCTGAGCTGTCCGCTTTCCTCAATGGGTATAATATTCTCTTTCAGGAAGGAGGCCTTTTCCCTGTGGTTGGGATGTGTGGCCCATTCATATTGCTTCCGGCTTGTCCAGTAGGTGGCATTGGGGAATGCAAGCTGGTAGCTTTCTCCATCTTCGGAATAGCTGATGCTGCCGCCGCAATGATCAAAATGCAGGTGTGTGAGGATCACATCCGTGATGTCCTCAGGTTTAAACCCGTTTTTCCCGAGGGATTTTTCCAGCTCATCATCCCCGTTCAAGTGATAATGCTTCAGGAACTTTTCATCCTGTTTATCGCCAATGCCATTGTCGATCAGGACCAGCCGGTCTTTTTCCTCGACCAGCAGGCATCGCATGGCCCAGTTACACAGGTTGTTTTCATCACAGGGATAAGCTTTTTGCCACAGCACTTTAGGCACAACACCGAACATGGCGCCACCGTCCAGTTTTAAATTCCCGGTAGGTATTGTATATAATTTCATTATTTAGATTGATTTTAGATAACAAAGGTAATTAATTCCCGGGTATTAAAAAGCCCCGCGGATTTATTTATCCAGTTGATCCAATGCAAAAGCCCATGCACCAATGGCTGCTGCTCTGGAAGTTCCGAGCCGGGAAATGCCAACACCAATCCTTTTAACGGGATCATACATTACTTTTTTGTTGGTGAAGGGAACCTCAATCTCTCGTGAAGAGTTGCTGAGAAAAGCTGCGAGCTCTTCCGGATTTTCCAGGCTAAAGGCTTTCAGCTCAAGCCGGTCGAGTTCTTTGTTTTTAAGGGTATGGAAGCTCCTGTTCATTTCATTCACCAGTTTTTGGAGAAAAACCGGATGGGCACCCGAAAGGCCTCCACCGATCACCACCAGGCCATCGATCAGGGTGATCGCACCCGCAATACAGTCGCCGGCCACAACCGACAGTTCATCAAATGCTGCCAGGGCGGCATTTTTGTTGCCACTTAGCCGGCCACTGGCAATGTTGAACATCTCTTTGGGTTCCGGGCTATCATTGATCCCGATTCCTGCTTCCCTGGCAAAAACTCTTTTCAATCCCCGGATGCTAACACTATCTTCCACACTTGTTACGGGGTAGAGTTTGTTTCTGCTTCTGTTGATCTCCCCGGCCGATGAATTATCTCCGGTAAAAAGTTTTCCGTCGGATATGATTCCTCCGCCAAATCCTGTCCCGAAGGTTACGCCCAGCAGATTCCTGTATTGCCTCGGATTTCCCTTTTCCTTAAGCATCTGATTGATTTCGGGCAGTAAACCTGCAATGGCTTCCCCGTAAGCAAAAAGATCGCCATCATTGTTGATGAAGACAGGGATGCCAAACGTATCCTCCAGCATAGCTTTCAGGGCAACACCCTTTCTGAAATGCGGGAGGTTTTCCAGATCGCCGATAATCCCGTTTTCATAATCGGCCGGGCCCGGAAAGCTAAAGCTAATGGCAACCGGGTCTTCATCCAGGACGGATTTTACTTTCTCAAAGCCCTCGATGATCGTTTTCAAAACTGTCACCAGATCGGCTGCCTGTGCGGGGAGAATTACGGCTTTGATGATCTCTTCCTGGTTACGGATGGCTGAGAAATTAAACTTGGTTCCTCCTGCATCCAGTGTCATTACGATCCTGTTGTCCATTTTAATGCCTGATTTTGTTTTTTGCAAAGATAGAATTTGCTCCCGACATATTTTTCTATGGAACAGATGATTATTCAGTTTTTTTTGGTTCAGCTTTCCGGTATGTTGCTCTTAAACCAAACCCATTCTTTTCCTGCAGTATGGTGATTTCTTCTTCGGTTTCAGACAGTATTTCAATTCCTTCACGGGTCTTGCCGCTTTTTAAATCCTCATAAACCATTGGCCCGAATGGGCTGCATTCCAGGGTGAAATATGTATCGGCACCATTCCTGCCATGATAGAACTTCCCGCCGGGTTCACCGGGTTCGCGCCAAATCTCATAATCAATCTCCCAGGCATAGAATGCCCAACGGTTTCCCATCCATACCTCACCCTCAAAATACAGGTGGAAGAATCCCGGGTATGCCCGGTAAAATTGCCCCCAATTGAAGTGATAAGGTAGGGCTGATGTTCCCACATCGATGTATTCGGGCTCATCGTCAATCCAGGTGGCTGAAAGATAGGCCTTACCAGGCCTGCCATCCGAACCATACCAGGGTTCTTTGTAACAGCCGCTGAGGAGGATGATCATGAAGATTGCAAGGACTCCCGGGATTTTCCAGGACATACTTCTCCTACCTGAGGCAAAAGCCTCTTTTGTTACCAGTGATTTCATGACTGTAAGTTTTTAGTTAAACAATTTGCAGGATCCTCTTAAATAAATCCAATTTGTGTGCCAAAATTATCTTTACCTTAGCTTGTGAAATATCAATCAAAAATTTTTAAGATGAGATTAATTAAATTATTTGCCGGCCTCGTGCTGGTATCACTGATCGCTGCCTGTACCCAGAGTGGCAGTAAAACGCAAACCCACACCGATCCGAATGGATATCAGTACACTACCGTTCAGGATGACCCATTCAAAGTCAGGATTTATGAGCTGGATAACGGCTTGAAGGTATACCTGACCAAGAACCAGGACGAACCCCGCATTCAAACCCTGATCGCCGTCAGGGCTGGTTCCACCTACGACCCCCCGGAAACCACCGGCCTGGCTCATTATTTTGAGCACATGATGTTTAAAGGTACCGATGAGTTCGGCACCATGAACTGGGAGGCAGAAAATGTTTATATCGAAAAGATTTCCGATTTATTTGAAGAGCACAAGAAGGCGGATGATCCGGAAAAAAAGGCCCGCATCTATCATCAGATCGACAGCCTCAGCGGCATTGCTGCCCAGTTTGCAGTTGCCAATGAATATGATAAGATGGTTGGAGCAATGGGAGCCAAGGGCACCAATGCCGGCACCTCCAGCGAATTTACTGTTTATATGAATAACATCCCGGCCAACCAGCTCGAAAAATGGCTGAACCTTGAGAAGGAACGATTCAGCGACCCTGTACTCAGGATCTTCCATACCGAACTGGAAACCGTGTATGAAGAATTTAATATGTCGCAGGACAATGACGGCAGGAAGCTGAATATGGCATTGATGCAGGGACTTTTCAAGAAGCATCCCTATGGAACCCAAACCACCATCGGGGAGCCCGAGCATCTGAAAAACCCTTCCATGGTGAACATCATGAATTATTTCGACACCTATTATGTTCCCAACAATATGGCCATCGTGCTTTCCGGCGACATCGACTTTGACGAGACCATCAAGCTGATCGATGAATACTGGGGGTATGGAACCCAACCCGGATCTTCCGGTAAGGGACCTGCCGAAGGAAGATCCCATCACAGAACCCATTGTTAAGGAAGTTGTTGGTCCTGAAGCCGAGACCATGCGACTTGGATACCGTTTTGATGGTGCCAACTCAAAAGATGAAAAATATGTAACCCTGATCGACAATATCCTGAGCAACAGCCAGGCCGGTCTGATCGACCTGGACCTTAACCAGGAACAAAAGGTGTTGCGTGCCGGATCCTATGCCAACTTCATGATCGATTACGGCATGCATGTGTTCTATGGAAATCCACGACAGGGGCAGAGCCTGGAAGAAGTGAAGGACCTGCTGCTGGGCGAGATCGAAAAGATCAAGAATGGAGAATTCGAAGACTGGATGCTGGAAGCTATTATCAATGATATGCGCCTGAAACAAATGCGCCAGCAAGAAAGCAATTACAAAGCCTGGGCATTTGTGGATGCATTTATCAAGAATATTGACTGGAAAGAAAATGTTGAATTCATTGATGAACTCGAAAAGATCAGCAAGGAGGAACTGATTGCTTTTGCCAATGAGCATTACAAGGATAATTATGTTGTGGTTTATAAAAAGACCGGAAAAGACACCACTTCGGTTAAGTTGCAGAAACCTCCGATCAGCCCTGTGGAGCTGAACCGCGAGGCACAATCCGATTTCCTGAAAGAATTCATGGAAGTACAACCTGAAAATCTTGAACCCGTCTTTGTGGATTTCAAGGAAAAGATAGGAAAGGATAAACTTGAAACGGATGTTGAACTGAATTATATCCACAACAAGACCAATGAGATTTTCTCTCTTTATTATATTATCGATATGGGCAAGGATCATGACCTGCAACTACCCATCGCAGTAAATTACCTTCCTTACCTGGGCACAGACAAGTATTCACCGGCAGAACTCAAGCAGGAGTTCTTTAAACTGGGTCTGAGCATGGGTGTTTCTACAGGTGAGGACCGCAGCTATGTTTATATCTCAGGACTGGACAAATCCTTCGAGAAGGGAATTGAGTTACTGGAACATGTGCTGTCAAGTGCCAAAGCTGAACAGGAAGTATATGACGAATATGTAAAAGGGATCCTGAAAAATCGTTCGGATGCCAAACTTAACAAAGGGACCATTCTCTGGTCGGGACTGTTTAATTATGGCAAGTACGGGGAGTTCAACCCATTTACGAATATCGTGCCGGAGGAGGAGCTTGAAAACCTGAACCCCGGGTACCTTACCGATATGATCAAGAACATATTTGCATACGATCATCGCGTATTTTATTACGGTCCCAAAGAAATGCAAAATGTGAACAGCATACTTTCCGAAATGCATCCTGTACCCGATGAATTGCTTGATTTCCCGGAAGAGGTAAGATATACCGAACTACCGACGGATGAGAATAAAGTTTACTTTGTGAATTATGATATGGTGCAGATCAATATGCTTATGCTTTCAAAAGATGGTATGTACAATAAGGATCTGATCCCTGCATCCACCTTGTTTAGTGAATATTACGGATCGGGATTGTCATCCATCGTTTTCCAGGATATCCGGGAAGCCAGGGGTCTTGCCTACAGCGCATTCGCAGCTTTTTCTGTTCCCGGGGAAATGGATGAATCCAATTATGTCTACACCTTTGTTGCTACGCAAGCTGATAAGCTGAGTGAAGCATCGGGTGCTATGCTGAACCTGATGAACGAAATGCCGGAAGCCAGTGTGCAGTTCCAGAGTGCCAAGGAGGCCATACAAACCAAAATAGAAACAGAAAGGATCACCAAGGCCAGCGTTTTCTGGACCTGGCTGTCGAACCAGGAAAGAGGCATCGATTATGATATACGTAAGGATGTTTATGATTATGCGAAATCTGCCACGATCGATGATTTTGAGAATTTCTTCAATGAATATATCAAAGGCAGGAAATACAATTACCTGATCATTGGTAACCGCGACCTGGTGGATATGAAAAAGCTGAAAAAGCTTGGTAAAGTTGAAGAACTGACCCTGGAAGAGATTTTTAATTATTGATTTTATCCTTTCCCATGAGGACAGGATTTTCGCAGGATATTTTCATGGTATGGATTTAAGTATTCTGATCGTTTCACTCAGCATATCATCCGTATAATCCAGGTGGGTGACCATGCGGATCAGTTGGGGCCCAAATCCAACTGCTTTGAGGCCTTTTGATTCGAGCAATTTAAGGAATTCCTGATCTTGATGATCATCAATTAATTTAAAGACCAGTATGTTGGTTTCTGCCGGCATCAATTCTTCCACAAAAGCAAGTTCTTTCAGTGTATCGCCTAATATTTTTGTTTTCCGGTGATCTTCTGCAAGCCTTTCGATGTGATGATCCAGGGCATAAATCCCTGCAGCAGCCAGGTATCCGGCCTGCCGCATACCCCCACCGAAAACTTTTCTCACCCTGCGGGCCTGTTTGATGAAATCTTTGTTCCCGATCAGGACAGAGCCCACCGGGGCACCCAGTCCTTTCGACAGGCAAATGGATATGGAATCGAAAAGATCACCGATTTCCATTGAAGTATATCTTTTGGCTACGATGGCATTGAAGATCCTGGCGCCATCCAGGTGTAATTTCAAATCTTTTTCATTGCAGGTCTTATGGATCTCTTCCATGTCTTTCAATTCATAACAACTTCCGCCTCCCTTGTTGGAAGTATTCTCGATCACAACAAGGCTGGTCCTGGGGTAATGTATATCATCAGGATTGATGTTTTCAATGATCTGATGTGCCTTGATCCTGCCCCGGTCACCCTGTAGCAACCTGAGGGAAGCCCCGGAATTGAAGGCTGCTCCACCGCCTTCATAGCGGTAAATGTGAGAGAATTCGTTGCAGATGATCTCATCGCCCGGCTGGGTGTGAACTTTCAGTGCGATCTGGTTGGTCATGGTACCGGAAGGACAGAACAGGCCGGCTTCCTTGTTGAAGAGTTGGGCTGCCTTTTCTTCTAGGGCTTTCACCGTGGGATCATCTTCGAAAACATCGTCGCCTACTTCGGCCCGGAACATGGCCTGAAGCATTTTAGGTGTGGGCTTGGTTACTGTGTCACTGCGGAGATCAATTGTCATCTTTATAGATATTTTATATGTTTGCTTGAATGGAATCGCTCCATTGGTGCTATTTGTTTGTTAGAATTCTTAAGCCAAATTGAGCCCTGGCTAAATGGTAATTCCACAACCTTATCTAAAATTATACCTTAGTAGCAAAAAAAGGATTTAACAAAAAAATTAACCTTATTACCTTTATCTCTTCACCAGGATTTTTTCTGCAATGATCCCGCTGATTTTTTCGATCGGGATTCTGTCCTGTTTCATGCTGTCCCTTTCGCGTATGGTCACCGTATCATCTTCCAGGGTCTGGTGATCGATCGTGATACAATAGGGGGTACCAATTGCATCCTGACGGCGATAGCGTTTCCCAATGGTATCCTTCTCCTCGTAAAAACACATATAATCATACTTCAGGCTGTCGATGATCTCACGGGCTTTTTCCGGCAGGCCGTCTTTTTTGGTCAGGGGAAGGATAGCTGCCTTGATGGGAGCGAGGAAGGGCGGGATCTTCATCACCGTCCTTTCGGATCCGCCTTCCAGTTTTTCCTCGGTATAGGCAGCCGTCATCACGGCCAGGAAAGTGCGGTCGAGACCGATAGAAGTTTCCACCACATAGGGTACATAACTTTCATTGGTCTCGGGGTCGAAGTATTGTATCTTCTTGCCGGTAAACTCCTGGTGTGCCCCCAGGTCAAAATCGGTCCTGGAATGAATTCCTTCCAGTTCCTTAAAACCCATGGGGAAATTGAATTCTATATCGAAAGCCGCATTGGCATAATGGGCCAGCTTGTCGTGCTCGTGGAAGCGGTAATTAGCTTCAGGGATACCTGTGGCCAGGTGCCATTGCATGCGCTGGTCTTTCCAGTATTCGAACCATTCTTTTTCGGTTCCGGGGCGCACAAAGAACTGCATTTCCATTTGTTCGAACTCCCGCATGCGGAAAATGAACTGCCGGGCCACGATCTCATTCCGGAAAGCTTTCCCGATTTGCGCGATCCCAAAAGGAAGTTTCATACGGCCTGTTTTCTGTATGTTGAGGTAATTCACGAAAATTCCCTGTGCGGTTTCGGGTCGCAGGTATACTTTGCTGTTCTCATCGCCCAGCGAGCCCATCTGGGTGGCAAACATAAGGTTGAACTGCCGGACATCCGTCCAGTTTTTAGAGCCGGAAATGGGACAAAATATTTCCAGTTCAACGATCAGATCTTTGAGTGCAGTCAGGTCCTCCTTTTCCAGGGAGCTCACCATCCTCTTTTTGATGTCTTCGATCTGGGCTGTGTATTTAAGCACCCTGGGGTTGGTTTCCAGGAATTGCTTTTCATCGAAAGCCTCCCCGAAACGCTTGGCTGCCTTGGTCACTTCCTTGTCGATCTTGCCCTGAATTTTGGCCAAATGGTCTTCGATCAGCTCATCGGCGCGGTATCTTTTCTTGGAATCCTTATTGTCGATCATGGGATCATTGAAAGCATCCACATGGCCCGAAGCTTTCCACACTTTGGGATGCATAAAAATGGCCGCATCCAGTCCCACAATATTCTCGTGGTACTGCACCATAGATTTCCACCAGTAATCCTTGATGTTATTTTTCAGTTCAACCCCGTATTGGCCGTAATCATAAACAGCCGCCATTCCGTCGTAAATCTCACTCGATTGAAACACAAAGCCATACTCCTTGGCATGGGCAATGATCTTCTTGAAAATGTCTTCGTTTGCCATGATGCAAAAATAGGGAATTAGTTGGATGTTGGAAGTGCTCGACTGAAAGTTGGGACCAATCCTACCTCGTAAAGAAGTCACACACATTCCCCAGAGTGCTGGTGGTTCCTTTGAAGAGCTTTGTTTATTTGCATTGAGATCAGGTGATGGCGTTGTACTTTTTGTTCTGCACATCGAAGATCTTGGCGAAAGCGCTGCCTGTGGTCCTGATCCGGTCTATTTCGTTTTGCCTGTTACCACACTTGGGGCACTCATAAGACATCTGGTTCATGATTGTAATTTATGGCAAAGAATTTTTGAATTGATTATAAGAGTCAACATAATAGTTTCCTTCTTTGCCGCCCAGGGCTTCCCACATTGCCAGGATGTCTTCCACCCGGTTTTCGGGCGAGGGGTGGGTGCTCAGGAATTCCGGAGGTCGCGGTGCGCCTTCCAGTTTCTGAAAAAAGCCTGCTACGCCACGGGCATCGTAAGAGGTAGCATATAGATACTTCACGGCAAATTCATCGGCATCATTTTCATGATTTCTGCTAAAGGCCAGCATGGTTAAACCGGCAGCCAGGTCGGCAGCGATCTGTGCGATCATTCCGGGATCTTCGCCCAGCACAACCGACAAGAGCACCTGCAGGCCATAAACCCTGGTCAATTGCTCAGTGGAATGTCTTTCGGCCGAATGGGCCATTTCATGTCCCATCACCCCGGCGAATTCTGCTTCATTGTCGAGGAATTTGACCAGACCCGTATAAAAATACAGGTACCCTCCCGGTGTGGCAAAAGCATTCAGGACTGTGTCGTTTTTCAACAAATTAACTTCCCATACAAATTTTTCATCATAATCCACCAGGCCGGTATTGAGGATGCTGTCGCGAATCCTTCTCAGGTGTTGATAAGCCTCAGGGTACTGAGCGGGATCAATGATGTTGTATTCCTGCGCGTTGTTTTCAATTTCCTGGTTCACCTGCATACCAAATTCCATGTCGTCCTGCACAGAAAAGATGTTGGGGCCTTCGCCTTCTTTGCACGACTGTGTTGAGAACAAAATAAGGGTCAGACTGAATAATGAAATGGCAATGTTCTTTTTCATTTTTACAATATTTGGGGAAATAAAGGTAATAAAACCAGTTTTTCCGGTTGATAATTTGCTTCATTAAAATATATCGCAAATATTGTTCCACGACTGAAAACAAAAAGGGGCGTTTCTACGATCCTTGAAGAAACAGCCCCTTATTTTGAAATTCTGTTTATACTTTTCAGCTTCCCAGCGTAGCCACCATCACCGCCTTGATGGTATGCAGCCTGTTCTCTGCTTCATCGAACACGATGGAGGCTTCCGATTCGAATACTTCCTCGGTGACTTCCATGCTTTCGAAACCGAATTTTTCGTTTATCTCTTTGCCAACCTTGGTTTCGGTATTGTGGAAAGCCGGCAGGCAGTGCATAAATTTGGCTTTTGGATTGCCGGTTTTTTCCATCAGTTCTTTGTTTACCTGGTAGGGTTTCATCAGTTTCAGCCTTTCATTCCAGGCTTCTTCCGATTCTCCCATGGATACCCACACATCGGTATAGAGGAAATCGCAGCCTTTTACTGCTTCTGCAGGATCTTCGGTAATCATGATCTTTGCGCCGGTTTCTTTGGCGATCTCTTTTGCCTGCTCAATCAATTTTTTATCAGGATGCAGCATTTTGGGGGCTGCAGCGCGGAAATCCATACCCATTTTGGCAGCACCGATCAGCAGGGAATTGCCCATGTTGTTGCGGGCATCGCCCAGGTAGCAGAATGAAACCTGGTGCAGAGGCTTATCGCAATGCTCCATCATGGTGAGGAAATCGGCCAGGATCTGGGTGGGATGGAATTCATTGGTCAGGCCGTTCCATACAGGTACCCCGGAATATTCGGCCAGTTCTTCCACTACTTCCTGTCCAAAACCGCGGTATTCGATGCCGTCGTACATTCTGCCCAGCACGCGGGCAGTATCTTTTACCGTTTCCTTTTTCCCCATTTGTGAACCTGTGGGGCCAAGATAGGTTATGTGTGCTCCCTGGTCAAGGGCAGCCACTTCAAATGCGCAACGGGTGCGGGTTGAGTCTTTTTCAAAAATCAGTGCGATGTTCTTGCCTTTGAGTTTTTGTTCTTCTGTTCCTGCATATTTTGCTTTTTTCAGGTCTGCTGAAAGATCCAGCAAAAACCTGATCTCCTTTGGAGTGAAATCAAGGAGCTTCAAAAAACTTCTGTTCCTTAAATTAAATGCCATGTTTTTATGTATTTAGGTTATTTTTCCGGACTGCAAAGATAGGGGTTTTTGTTGTCCATGGCGCCACGGCTACAGGCTAATTTTACCTATTTTTGCACCCATGATCATACTGGACAATAAGATCATCTCGGATGAGATCAAAGATACCTGCTTTGCCTGTGACCTGCACAAATGCAAAGGTGCCTGCTGCGTTGACGGGGATGCGGGCGCTCCTATGGAGGAGGCTGAGATTTCCATCCTGGAGGATGACATAAACTATATAAAAGATTTCATGACAGAAGCCGGTGTGCGGGAAGTGGAAAAGAACGGGGTTTTTGATTACGATGCCGATGGCCGTTTTGTAACTCCCCTGGTGGATGGCGGGGCATGCGCTTTTGTCAACTTCGATGAAGAAGGCATCGCCTTCTGCACCATCGAGCAGGCCTATCTGGATGGCAAAACCGATTTTCAGAAACCCATTTCCTGCCATTTGTACCCCATCCGCATCTCAAGGCTGGGCGATGGGGGAGAAGCCCTGAATTATCACAAATGGCATATCTGCAAACCGGCGCTAAAACGTGGTAAAGCGGAGAATTATCGGTTGTCGAAATTTGTCAAAACCGCCCTGATCAGGAAATACGGGAAAGAATGGTATGAGCGGTTTTTGAGAGATTTGAACGAAGAGAGGATTTAGCCCGGATAATTCCTAAACCTAAAAAGTGAAACGCTGAATTATCCTGACGACTAAGAAAAGCTACCAATTTGATGCACTTCGTTTCAAATTGCAAGCCTTTCTAATCCGGGGCTAACCTGCATTATTTGAGCATGTTAAGCTATTTTATGAATAATGCAACTTAGTTGTTGGTAGGTATTAGTTGGTAGCATGTAGTAAAACCAACCACCAACTACCAATTACTCACTATTCGGCCATTTCCTGGGCCGGCCTTGCTGCGCTCATGCCACCCAGTTCCTTGTCGATGTGGAACAAACCGCCCTTTTGTTCACCGGCCAGGCTGATCTTGTCCAAAATGCTGTTCATGGTACTTTCTTCCTCGATCTGTTCATTGATATACCATTGCATGAAATTGCCTGTGGTATAGTCTTTTTCATCCATGCAGAGACCGTAGATCTCGTTGATGGATTCGCTGATAAACACCTCATGTTTCAGGATCTTTTCGAAGATATCTTTCAGTGATTTATAGGTAACCTCAGGTGCATCCATTTTCATGAGCTTTGTGGTACCCCCCCGGTCGTTCAGGAAATGAACCAGTTTCATCATATGCATTCTTTCTTCATCACTGTGGTTGTAAAGGTAATTTGCAGCTCCTTCAAAACCGTTCACCTCGCACCATGAAGCCATGGCCAGGTATAATCTGGAAGAAAATTCTTCTTTCATGATTTGTTCATTCAATGACTTTTCAATTTTTTCTTTGATCATGATTGTTCCTTTTTGTCAATTAGTTAAACTTCACTCTTTTAATGTTTTACAAAAATAGCAATTCTTTGCCTTATTAACAACGGAGGGGGTGGATTGTTTTTGATATTGTCCATTATTTGCTGTGTTCCATGAGGTGCATTTCGAGCTCTTCGAGAATGCGTGCAGTATTTTTGGCTGCTGGCTTATCGATCGGAAAGGCAGCAAGGATCTCCCTTGTTTTTTTCATCTTTTGCAGGTATTCAGGAATAATGTGCTCTTGCGGGTTTTCATGCAACAACACAAAGTAATCCGCTTGCCGGAGAATTGGGATCAGGAAACCCTCCGGATGCCTGTTTTGCAGCAGGCAAATGTGGCCGTTTGAGTCGGGGATGATTTGTACAAAAAGTGAATACTGGATTTCCTGTTTTACGGAATCATTATAAAAGAGAAAATCCTCCGATCTGGCCAGGTTCAGTTTCAGGGCCTGGTTGATCAGGAAAGCCATTTTATAACTTTTCGCTGTAGATGACAAGCCGATAATCCTGAACGCAGATCCGGAATCTATTTGAAGCTTTAGTTTTTTAGCCATTTCACATTTTAAAAGCGGCGTTCAACTAAATTACACTTTTTACCGGATATATCCGGAAAGTTCTTTTCAATTCTTTGTTAAAAGGATCTTTTTAGATTGAATCGTTTAATCTTTAAGGATGGTGTTGCAGGCCTTTTCGGACGCGATTTGTTCAGCCCCTTTGATGGAATAATCGCGGGCCTGGCTGACGGCTTTTTTATTGATAAGTACCTGCACAATATATTGTTTGTTGTAACCGTCGCCTACTTCATCGATCACATTGAATTCGATCTCTTTTTTCTTTCTGGCTCCATTCGATGAGTTTGCTCTTGTAATTGTTTTCGAGTTTTTCAATTTCATCGATATCTAAGTGCAGGTTAATGATCCGCTTTATAATGATCCGCCTGGTGAAATTGTATCCCCTGTCGAGGTACATGGCTCCGATCAGTGCTTCAAATGCATCGCCATTGATCGATTTACAGAGATTTTTGGAGTCATTTTCACTTTCAAGAAAGCGGTCGAGCCCGAGTTTTTTAGAGAGTTTGTTCAGCTGGGCCCGGTTCACGATCTTGGATCTCATTTCTGTAAGAAATCCTTCGTCTTTATAAGGGAATTTTTTGAAGAGATAATCGGCAATGGCCGAACTGAGCACAGCATCTCCCAGATATTCGAGGCGCTCATTGCTAAGCCTTACACCCTTTATCACTTCTTTGGCAGCCGATTTATGCCTAAAAGCAAGTTTGTATAAAAAGATATTTCCGGGATAGTACCCGAAAATATTCTTTATGGCTTGAAATAATTGTCTATCGGAAGAAAAAATCGCTTTAAACGAACCGGAAACTGCTATTCTCAAAACAATTACTCACTAAATTTCTTAAAGATAATAGAAGCATTGTGACCGCCAAAGCCAAAGGTATTTGTAAGGCCATAATTGATAACACGTTTAACGGCTTTATGATACGTAAAGTTCAGTTCGTTATCAATATCCGGGTCATCGGTAAAATGATTGATCGTAGGTGGTACGATATCATTTTTAACGGCCAGTATGGTAGCAATGGCTTCAACGGCGCCGGCAGCTCCGAGCAAATGGCCTGTCATTGATTTTGTTGAATTGATATTGATCTTGTAGGCATGTTCGCCAAAGAGGCTCACGATGGCTCTGGGTTCAGCAATATCACCAACAGGCGTGGAAGTTCCATGCGTATTGATATGATCAATGTCTTCGGGCTTGATACCAGCATCTTCGATGGCATAACGCATGCAGTTTTGTGCTCCCAGTCCTTCCGGATGCGGGGCAGTCATGTGATGTGCATCGGCCGACAGGCCGCTACCCACTACTTCTGCATAGATTTTGGCACCGCGTGCTTTCGCATGTTCGAATTCTTCGAAGATCAGTCCGCAACCCCCTTCACCCAGTACGAAGCCATCTCGATCTTTGTCAAAAGGTCTGGAGGCTGTTTTGGGATCGTCGTTGCGGGTAGAGATTGCGTGCATTGCATTGAATCCTCCTATACCTCCAACCGTAATGGCTGCTTCTGATCCGCCGGTAATAAACAAATTGGCTTTCCCCAGCCGGATCAGGTTGAGTGCATCCGAAAGGGAATTGGCCGAAGAAGCACAGGCCGAAACGGTAGCATAATTAGGACCCCTGAACCCATGTTTGATGGAAATATGACCGGCAGCGATATCGGCGATCATCTTGGGAATAAAAAAAGGATTGAAACGCGGTGTGCCGTCTCCTTCGCAAAAAGACATGATTTCTTTTTCAAAGGTTGACAAACCACCGATCCCTGATCCCCAGATAACACCTGCCCTGTCAAGGTCAATTTTTTCAAGATCCAGCCCGGCATCGGCAATGGCCTGATCGGCCGCTACGATGGCATATTGTGCATAAAGGTCATATTTTCTGGCCTCCTTACGATCGAAATAATCGTTGGCATCATAACCTTTTACTTCACATGCGAACTGGGTTTTGAATTTTGAGGGATCAAAACGAGTGATATCCCCGGCACCACTCACCCCATTGATCAATCCATTCCAGGTTTCTTCGATGGTATTGCCCAGTGGGGTAAGTGCACCAAGTCCAGTAACAACTACACGCTTTAGTTCCATGTAAGGATTTGTTTTTACTATTTAGCGTTCTCTTCGATGTATTTTATCGCTTCACCCACAGTGCCAATCTTTTCAGCCTGGTCGTCGGGAATGGCAATGTTGAATTCTTTTTCGAACTCCATGATCAACTCAACGGTGTCCAATGAATCAGCTCCTAAATCATTTGTGAAACTTGCTTCAGGTGTAACTTCTCCTTCGTCTACGCCAAGTTTATCAACAATAATTGCTTTTACTCTTGTTGCAATGTCAGACATATCTTTTCGTTTTTGGTTAAACAGTTTGCAAAGAAAAAGATTAAATCAAAAAAAAACAAAGAAAATCGTATAAATTTGATCTTATTATTTACTAATGAGCAGATTAACAACATATTGTGATATTTGTATAAGTTAGTGGAATACGCTGTAAAACAGTTTAATATATTTTTTAATTTTGAAAGGCTTATTTATGCTTATAAACAGGGACTTTAGATGAAGAAAATTGCCATCCTGGCTTCTGGCAGCGGAACCAATGCAGAAAATATTGCCAGGTTTTTCAGAAAGGAAAAAACAGCCATTGTTGCCCTGATCCTGTCAAACAACAAGGATGCCTATGTGCTGAGGAGGGCCGAAAAGCTCGAAATCCCTTACATCACCTTCAATCGTGAGGATTTCTACAGCAGCGATCGCGTACTGAACATCCTGCAGGATCACCGGATCGACCTGATCGTACTGGCCGGTTTTCTCTGGCTAATCCCCCGGAACATCCTGAAAGCATTCCCCAAGCGCATCGTAAATATCCATCCGGCCCTCTTGCCCGGGTATGGTGGCAAGGGCATGTATGGCGACAGTGTGCACAAAGCTGTTATTGAAAACGGGGAAAAGGAATCTGGCATCAGCATACATTATGTGAATGAAAAATATGATGAAGGGGAAATCATCTTTCAGGCCAGGTGCCCGCTAAGTGAGCAGGATACTGCTGAAAGCCTTGCCGGCAGGATCCACGAGCTTGAATACAAACATTTCCCGGAAGTGATCAACCGGCTGGTAAAGGACATGGATTGATTTGCTTAGCGTAAACCCTTTACCCTGGGTTTGCCGGCAATGAAATCCTTGAGATAAAAAGGCTCGAAATAAGCGACATCCTCAAATTCCTGTTGGGTGTATTTCTGCGATGCAATGGGAGCTATATATCTTGCCGAAGGCTGGAAAGTTTCATCAAAGCCGGCATTTGGATGTTTATCGATCATTGCGCGGCATTTGGGGGCTCCATCCCCGAAAAAGTAAATCTTATGTTTTTCCAGCCAGGTGGAAAAGGAATTTTCATCAATGATCTCGGCGCGCACCTCTCTAATCTGCCGGTTATCACCATCATACAATGCCGAATAAACTTCCATGCGCCGGGCATCGATCATGGGGCAATACAGCACATCCTCAGCTACTTTTTCTTTCATTCCCCATGCCATGGCCTGTAAGGTGTCAACAGCGATCAGGGGTTTTCCCAGCGCATAACAGAGACCTTTGGCGGTGGAAACCCCGATGCGGAGGCCGGTAAAGGATCCGGGGCCTTTGCTTACTGCCACCCCGTCAATCGTCCTGCGATCAAAACCCGACTCCTCCAGTACTTCCCGGACAAATAAGGTAATGTTCCTTGAATGTGCATTCTTTTCCAGGGATTCCCGGTATGACAACAGTTTGTTTCCCCGGGTCAATGCCACGGAACAAATTTGGGTAGCTGTATCTATGTGCAGAAGCAGTGCATCCATGATCTGAAAAATGTCTCAATCATTTGAGTAGCTTTTACCACGTGCAAACGGATCAAAAGCGGAATTAGTCTTCCTTGAATAAATCCTCCTTCGGGACTTTGTTAACCTCTTCATTGTTTTTAAGTTGTTTGCTGACTGCCCGGTAAGGTGCCGAAATAACTTCCTGGCCTTCTTTCAGCCCATTTAAGATTTCGATGTAAGTATTGTCCTGTATGCCCGTTTCAACAACAATGAGTTGTGCTTTTTCGTCTGTGTATACGAAAACCACTTCAAGCTGTTCTTCTTTGGTTTCAACCCCCTCTTTTTCTACTTTTTCTTCCTCCATCTTCTCCCGGGTGCTCTTTTCTTTGCCGCTGGTGTCGGCTCGTGTGGTTACCGCCTGTATGGGTACCGAAATGACATTTACGGCTGCTTCGGTCTGTATGTCGACTGTGGCCGACATGCCGGGCATAAAGGGGGATTTCATGGCGGTATCTTTGCTGATGAGGTCCTGGTATGACTGGTGCAGTATCCTGATCTTTACATCGAAATTGGTAACCTGGTCTGCACTTACACCCGTAATATTGGCCGAAGTGGCTATTTCCGTGACCAGGCCTTTGAATTTGTGATCAGGATAGGCATCGACTTCGATAATGGCGGTATCCCTAAGATTAACCCTTACAATATCGTTTTCATTCACTTCCACATGCACCTCCATATTGAGCAGGTTGGCGATGCGCATGATCTCGGTACCGGCAGAAAACTGGGAGGCTCCGGTGACCCGTTCCCCCTTTTCAATGCTAAGCTTTGAGACTGTTCCGTCGGTGGGTGAGTAAATGCTGGTCCGGCGGAGATTCTCTTCCGCTTCCTCAAAACTGGCTTCGGCGCTTTTTACGGCATATTGGGCTGCTTTTACGCTTTCCTCTGCCGCTTCCACTTCTGCCTGGGCAACATCGTAAGAAGCCTTGGCCGCATCAAATTCGGACTCGGAGATCACATCTTGTTCGAACAGGGATTTCTGGCGCTGGAAGCTGACCTGCTCATTGGTGTTCTTTGCTTTTGCCTGTGCCAGCCGGGCTCTGGCATTGGCCAGATTTGCCTTTTGCGTGTTGAGGGTGGCTTTCATCCGTGCAAAATTCTTCTTGTAGATCTCCGGATCAATGCGGGCCAGGATATCTCCTTTATTTACCTTATCGCCTTCTTTAACATAAAGCTCTACTACCTCACCCGAAATATACGGGCTGATCATGACATCAACCTCCGGTTGTATCTTGCCGTTGGCAGAAACTGTTTCCACAATGCTTCTTCTTTCAACAAGTTCGGTGCTGACTTTGATGGCTCCTGAATCCTTTTTCTTTACAATGGCCAGCACGATCAATACTGCCAGCACTATAACGACGCTCCAGATCAGGAGCTTCTTGGTTTTGGCATTCTTTTTCATTATCGATGGAAATGTTTTGGTAAAAGTACGGATTTTGTTATTTACAACAAAACAGAAAAATTGTTTGATAAACCAATACCACCGGCCTTGCTGGGTTTGCCTGATATCATAACTTTGCTACGTTAAACTTGGCTATTGGCTATTGGCTATTGGCTATTGGCTATTGGCTATTGGCTATTGGCTATTGGCTTTTGGCCATTCAATCCCGTCTCGCCTCAGACGAGACGAGGATTCAAGCTGAAAAACGGAACCATCATCCATCCATCCTCTTACTCCACCACAAATTTCCCCTTGCCACAATTCCTTCCCTCGGCTTTTACCACAGCAACATAAATTCCTTTTCCCCATTCCAAAACATCCGCTTCAGCTTCCAGTTGCCCGGTGTATATTTTTTGCTCATTTACCTGCCTGCCGAAAACATCGTAGCATGCCAGTTTGATGTTATGGTGTTTATCCGTGTTTTCCAGGGCAAAAGTGATATTGATCTTTTGCCGGGTTTGGAAAGAGCTTTTATAGGGATGGTTTTTAAGGCTTTGCGTAGTAGTTGTTCAGTAGAAGGGACTTCTTCTGTATCTATCAACGATCATGCAATCCGAAAGGTCAACCGTGCCTGAGGTTACTTGTGGTAAGGACAAAGGCTGTCGTAAGTATATTGATGCGGATCATCCGGAACCGATTGCAGGTTTTCGTCTATTTTGTAAAGTAGGATGTCCCAATCGCCATTATCCAAATACCCAAAACCTATCACAAAATTGCTATCCGCGGTTTTCACAATGATTCCATCACCTCCAGCATTTTCATGGGGTTGAAGATTATATAATGTTACCTGCCGTATCCGTTATGTATTCTCCGTAAGTACTAGTTCTGTTCATTACCCCCATGCAGCCGTTACCAAAATAAATCATCCGTTTATTCTTGCTAACTTCAAACTTGTAATTTTCGTCAGCCTCAGGACCAAAACTACTGTTAGGCGATTTTGTTGATGATACAATTCTTCTCCATTGTCATTAAAGAACATATAGTTTGATACAATCCTTGTGGTATCATAGGCAAATCCTATCCCAAAAAACAAGGAATCATTCAGTTGTATCATGTCCTTTGCATCCCCGAACAGCGTGTCACTTTACCCCAAATGGTAAGTAACCATTCCTCATTGAATTCACTATCAATCTTTACAAACGTTGGTCTTCAAGTAATCAGTGGGTTGAATCCTGAGGATACGCCCAGTAACAAAGGCCATTAATATAATAGGAGTTTCCAATCTTCTGAACGTTCCTACCGATGGCTTCTCCTTCGCAATGGATAATCCTTCTACCGTTCGCAAAAGCCTTGCGCCATTCCAAGCCCCATCCTTGTTAAAATAATCAAGATACATCCAGTTCGGTTCATTTTCAGCTCGCAATATGACCTAATGCCACAATATCATCATTTCCAAGTAGCACAAACATCATAATGTTGGCCAAGAATGGCATTTGGTTCGGGAATGACCCTGCACCATAGCTTTTCTCCACAAGCATCCAGTTTGCTAATCATGGGCCACAAGCCAATTACTTCACTGTAAACACTACTCGCTAATACCAGATCACCGTTACTAGCTTGCTGCACACTTGACCCAACCACTGTAGCATTGTCCCAGGATAATGTTTTCTGCCACAGAAACATTACCGTTGACATCCGTTTTAATAATCCAGTTTCCATTTTGTATTTCATAACTCCCGCTAACAACACATCCCTGGTCATAACTTTCTTTAGTCATCCTGAAAAGCCTTCGTCTTTATTTGTAGTCCCGTAAATATGCTGCCACACTTTGCTGGGTAAAAGCTGTGCTTGATTTGCCAATAGTGCAAACAATACGAGTAATAGTTTTGTAATGTTAGTCGAATTGTCCATACTGCAAATAAAGTTACAAAAATATAATAAGCACCCCGGATTACCAGTTCCGGGGAACGATGTTTAACGTGGTATATCTGAGAATTTACGACTATCCGAAGTACCTTTCATTTACTTTAAGGGTAGCAATGTATATGCCGGGTTTCCGTTTACCGGGTATCCAGTACCTTTCATATCCTCTTAGCCCTTCCAGTAGCAGGTTTCAACAGGTTTACCCGAAAGTTCAGTTATAACAGAACGAGCAGGTTCTTCCTTTTCAAGTCTGTATCCAAGTACCACATAGTCCCTGGCCGGATTGGGATGGATTTTTCAAACTCAGCTGCGGCTGTTGAAGTAGCATCCTCTTCCTCCTCAATATGGCTTCGCTTGATAAGGTCCGGGAAAATGTTAGGGCTCCTGGTAGTTCAGGGTCTGCACAGCGCAGTAAGTCGGTTGCGGGCTGGGGCCTGATACCTTTTCTGACACATCCAGCAGTGAATATAGATTCTGAAAGCTGTGCTGAATCGGCCTGGTAAATTCCCTGTCCGGCAGCCTGCATTTCATCGACAGATCGAGCGTAATCGCAATATTGTTGGTGCCTGTTTCGTTGATCATCATAGATTCATATTTAACAGGATGAATCCAGGCAGCGCCGGCATTGGTACTGTCGTCCATGTTAGAGTATTCGAAACAATGCATATTGTCCCAGAGGCTGTTGAGTTGCTGGTACAAGGCAAGTATCCTGTCAGCGGAAGCTTGCGGTGTGAGCGTATCCTGACGGTAATGCCGGATGAGCTTATTGAAAGCCTGTGTTTTCTTCGATTGAAAACCAGCCGGTCAGCCTCGGTTTCTTCCCGGATAGAAAGGATGCTGGCCCATCTAGATCTGTGCTTTCATATAATCCGGCAAGGGATCGTAACGCTCGTCCAGTTTGTCTATGAGATTTTTCGTCTTTGGACGATTTGGGATTGGCTACCATGATGTCACGGATCATGACATTGGAAAGCACATCCTCCTTTTCTATGGCCGTACTGACCACGGTATCCGACAGATAAGGTGCCTCGCTCATCAGATCATTGTATATTGCCATGGTCTCGGGCGGGGTACTGTAGTTCACATCCGATTGTAAATCTTCGGTATCACCACCGTCGATCAACAAAGACAATACTGCCTCGGTCGAATCGACCTGCTGAACGAGGCCAGCACTAGGGACCTGCTTTCCTCAATGCTTCCGCCGCCACTTTTCTAACACTTCCGGCATCCATTCTCAAATGTCCAATCAGGAGTGAATCCAATAGCCTCAGCAATTGTATTAGACTTGTCAATTGGATTTAATCGATCAAATCCGTATCCGTATACATCTAATGGGTAATAATAACGAATACCCTGTCCTCCATTTGGCAATATCATCATAATCATCATCGGGGTACCGGCCCATCAATATCAAACAGGTTGCCGGCCATATCCGTTTCCAGACTTGGTGTAGTTCCATCCTGATGATCGGCGAATCACCGACCTTGCGGTTGGTTTTCCTTCTCTGCCACGGCAATATCGAACGTATTATTGGATGTCGTCGTCATCGATTGCAGACCATTTCCGTCCGATCACCGGCTCTCCGTTTCTGGGCCAGGCTGGCATAAACAGTTTGAGAAAACATTGTTGTAGCAATGGTTCGGATTACCTACCAGGAGTCATTTAAATGACAATACCTACAGAGATCCCCTTTGAGGTATTCAGCGGTTCATCTTCAGGATTATTAAAGTAGTTGTGTTCGACCGTATAATCATCGCACTCATCAATGTACAAACCACCAATGGTCCATAGTACTTCCTTCTTTAAGAGGTTTTTTAATGTTGAAGTCGCAGTTTGTAATGGTAGATTCATCTACGGCTCCCAGGTAGATACCCGTGTTATTTCCTGTAAAAATGCAGCGATCCATTATGGGGGCATCACCGCCAAGACCTGTGGAAGTTGCATAGATACCATAGTTCAGTCCGGCAAAAGTGGAATTCTCCCATTCGAGGCATTCTCCACCACCCTCTTGCAGGGTACATTCTTCTATTACTTCAAACTGTGCATCGGTAGCTTCAATGCCATTGCCCCGGTTTGCCAGCCAGGTGGTTTCATAGCTTACGGAATTATCAAAGCTACACCCTCTAAAGCTTATTCCATAGCCTGCCATTAATTCCACGAAACAATCGGGATTTTCATTTTCATAAAGAACACGATTTGTTTTAAATTTACATTGGATAAAATAGCTGGAATTGCCATATTGATAGGGATAGATTTTAGTTGCTATTTTATTGTTTATGAACTCAGCTTCCCGGGCTAAGATTATTCCTCCTGAATAAGTGTAATCAGGTACATCATTAATGCCAAATTTTGTGGCAGCGATACCAATCAGAGCATTTTCGATTATTGCTCCGTCCGAGAGAACAACAACCCCCTGGTTACTTAAAGGAGATTGAGTTAAGTCCTTGTCGCCCCAAACTTCAATTCCTCTCCAAAGCTCATTGCAAGCACTTGTTACTTTGCCACCCAGGATTTCAAGTCGTGCACCTTTATCTACCATGATACGTGCATCTGAAGCCATTGCCACGGCTCCGGTAATGGTAAGGGTCGCTCCCTGAGTAATCAGGATGTCATCATTTATAAACATGTTGGGATCTTGCCACGTTTGATCAACCGTTATTTGTGTGGTGCTATTCGAATAATTGCAGGTATTGTCTATCACGGCATTGTTAAAACGGTTCAGCCGGTATGCCCCCAGGCAATACGATTGGCATCACCTTCGGTATCCCACATATACACTTTATTTTCTGCTCCGGCAATAATTTCATTTTTGCCGTCTTCGTCCACATCGCCGATGCAGGGGGTTCCATACAAGGGATCTTCGAGTTGCAAGGGCCAGTGGTCCACCACTGAACCATCGATACTACCCAGACCTGTCAGGTTTTCAAAACCTGACAGGTTTGAAATGACCTGAATATCACATATTCTTACAGCACCTATAGCCTCGAAGCATCCACCCGCTGGCGCGCGTTTGCAACGCGTGCCAATACTCACTGCACCACAAACTTCCCCTTGCCCACAATTCTTCCCTTGCTTTTTACCACGGCAACATACATCCCACTTCTCCAGGCTGACACACTAATCACTATTTTATCCTGCCCTTTGGGAACTTTGATCTCTTTTACTTTTCTACCGAAAAGATCATAAATCCTGATAAGTGGCTCCTTTTCCATGAACGAGGAACTTTCAATGGTAAACCTATCCCTGGCCGGATTAGGATAAAGGTAGAGTGAATTATCCTTCTCAGTTTTATTAGGAATGACAACTGTAGGATCACAATCCGGGGTATCACAGCCGTTACTGTCAAGTTTGATGATCCAGGTGTCATCATAATAGGTGTCCGGGACAGGATAAACATATCCACATGCAGCCAGGCCGTTATCGGAAGTTTCTATTACGTCATATAATCTGTTTTTAACATCAGATCCATAAATATTTTTATATTCTCTATACCAGATACTGTCTCCCTCTGAACTTAACTTCAACAACCAGCCTGAATTTGCTGGAAATGCATCTGTAGTGCGTCCTACAACAATAAGAGAACCGTCATTTAATTCTTTAATATTAAATACATAATTAAATAAAGCAGAGGCCCCATAAAGCTTGCTCCAAATAATGTTACCCTGATTATTCATCTTTGTTAAGCAGATACGGCTGATGGGATCGTTAGGGCCTAACATGCTATCTGCAAGAGAGTAAGCAGACACAAAGTTGCCATCGTTCGTACTACACAACATTGCCACATGATCAGAATAGTATCCACCCAGGTTTTTTATCCATTGCTGGTTACCAGCACTATCTGTCTTTACCACCATTGGGTCTCCTGAATTATCATTACCTATAAAAAACAGGTATCCCCCCATTGCAAAGCCACCGTCTGAGGTATTGATAACTGAAAATCCCCTGTAAAATCCACTTCCCGATCCATAGGATTGTTTCCACAACAAGTTGCCTGCAGTATCTGTTTTTATCAGACACATTCTGATGGGTTCGCCCTCTGGCATCCATTCTCCTGCTAAAATCAAATTATTATCATTTGTAATTTTTACTTGACTGAAAATATAAGCAGTATCATATGGTTGAACAATATCACCATAGTATTCTGTCCATAGTGTATCAATTTCATTATTGTAACAACTTAACATGACCTCATCGTGTGTCCAGTTTTCAGTAAGTGTTCTTTTTAGGCCGATGGAATAAAATCTGCCAGTATCATACTGAATTAAACAACCTGACCTTCCAAGCAAATAACTTGAAGTTGTATCACCAATTGTTTTAATCCATTGTAAATCTCCATATTGATTATATCCGGAAAGGACCATATTCCATTTAGTATGATTATCATTAAGGGCATATCCTGCCAATACATACTCATCAAGTGTTTCGATTAAGCTGTAACTTTGATCATAAGTATCAAATTGGCTTATATCAAAATGCTTGTTAAAATAGCCTTCAAACTGGGCGTGAAGCATGAATGCTTTAAGAAAAATAACGCACAATATTATGTAGCTTTTCGTATTCATTTGATTTTATAAAAGGGGTCCGACGGACTCCCTGCTAATTTACTAATTATTTGCTTTGGTGAATTTAATGGTTTTTATATTATTTCCATTCACCCTTAATGTTCCCAGAAAAACTCCATTGGGGAAATCACTGATGGGGATAACCAAATAATCATGATTGTCATCCAATTGGATATATTTCATAGTTATACCCTTAGCATCTGTAAAAATCAGATTCTTTTTGCTATTCATGGTTGATACTGAATATTCAACCACTACATAATCAGATGCCGGGTTGGGATAGATATTAAACAAATCTTCAGTAATTACATCTTCAAAAGTATGATATCTTACTCTTGAGGTTTTTAAATTATCCAGGAAAATATAAGGCTCCGTATAACTTAATGTATCAATATGCATGAGCACATTTCTTACCAGGGATTTGATTTTGCCCTTGCTGTTATTGACTATTGTGTACAAATCGGCAATTTCTGCTGAATCTGCCTGATAAATTGATCTTCCTGCGGAATCAATAGCCAATAATACATTCAAATAATCCTGGTAGTCATCATGATCGGCCTGCTGGGAAGCAGACAAAGTAAACTGTCCAGGAATATTATTTAAACAGGTCGTTACATTGGCAGTGTCACCAAGGTTGAAATATTCAAAAGCCAGTTTGTACTTTGCATTCAATACATCTGAGCTATTTAGCAAGCTAATTACACTATCCCGGGCTGAAGGCAGGGTAGTATCGTTCTTATAATAGCGCAGGATCTTATTAAAGGAGCGGCTTTTCAGGCCTTTAAAATTTGACAGATCAGCCTTCAAGGCCTCCATGGCACCAATGATATACAGACCCTGATCAATCTGGGCCCGTTGATTGTTGCTTAGTTGATTTGCTCTGTTGTCAAGAGATTGTTGCACGGAATCTGATTTGGCTCCCTGTGGGTTGGCTGAAAGAATATCGGTTAACATTGTTGAGTTAAGTACATTTTCTTTTTCAACGGAACTCACCATAACCGTATCTGTCAGATAGGGAGAACTTCCCATAAGCTCGGAATATACCTCATATGCCTCATCGGGCCAGCTTGTTTGCACCTCCGTATTCAAAGCTTCTGTGTCTCCGCCGTCTTCAAGAGTAACCATTAGGTTATTTACAGAGTCGGCTTGCAAATCATATGTTGCCATTAAGGACTTCTCGCCTTCTATGCTCCCACCTCCACCAGTCAGGTTAGACGGGCAGCTCAACTCTTCATTATAATATTGATTGTAAGAGTTTGGTCTTGGATCAACAACAGGTAAAGGTGTATGATAATCCGGGATCAGGTGTTCTGCGGGATCAGCCTCCAGGTGATGCCAATAAATAATGTTTTCACATTCATTTGCATAATCGCTGTCGCTAAAAATTCCTAAATTGCTGAATCTGTTACCTGCAGGAGCATTAGGTCTATCAACATCTGAACCCTGATTTGCTTTAATCCCCTTGTACCTGGGCAAACCCTCGGTTGTAACCGCAATATCATAAGTATTGTTCACATACTCATTACACAAAATTTCAAGTCCGGTTACACCGTTGGTGCTTCTGTTGGTTTCCTGGGCAAGGGCTGCGTAAATGATATTTGTAAAGTTATTGTTGTAAATTTCGTTGTTATCGATACCCGAGTTATTTACAATCAATCCCACAGAAATTACCGTCAGATGTATTCAAAGGATCATTGCCATCATTTACGAAATAATTTTCTTCAACCTGGTAGCCGGTGCAATTGTCGAGGTACAGCCCGCCGATGGTCCATGAGCTTCCTTCTTTCAGGGGCTTTACAATGTTGAAGTCGCAGCGGTTAATGGTAGCTTCATCCACTGCTCCCAGGTAGATACCTGTGTTGTTTCCTGTAAAAACACAGCGATCCATTATGGGGGCATCACCACCAATACCAGCGGAAGTTGCATAGATACCATAGTTCAGTCCGGTAAAAGTGGAATTCTCCCATTCGAGGCATTCTCCACCACCCCCTTGCAGGGTGCATTCTTCTATTACTTCAAACTGTGCATCTGTGGCTTCAATGCCATTGCCCCGGTTTGCCAGCCAGGTGGTTTCATAGCTTATGGAATTATCAAAGGTGCATCCTCTAAAGCTTACTCCATAGCCTGCCATTAATTCCACAAAGCAATCGGGGTTTTGGCTGTCATAAAGGACACGGTTGGTTTTAAAGTTGCATTGGATAAAATAACTCGTATTGCCATATTGGTAGGGAAAGAATTTAGCTGCTATTTTATTATTCACGAATTCGGCTTCCCGGGCTAAGATAATTCCTCCTGAATATGTGTAATCAGGTACATCATTAATGCCAAACTTTGTGGCTGCAATACCAATCAGTGCATTTTCGATGATTGCTCCGTCCGAGAGAACAACAACCCCCTGGTTACTTAAAGGAGATTGAGTTAAGTCCTTGTCACCCCAAACTTCAATTCCTCTCCAAAGCTCGTTGCAAGCACTTGTTACTTTGCCACCCAGGATTTCAAGTCGTGCACCTTTATCTACCATGATACGTGCATCTGAAGCCATTGCTATGGTTCCCGTAATGGTAAGGGTCGCTCCCTGAGTAATCAGGATGTCATCATTTATAAACATGTTGGGATCTTGCCAGGTTTGATCAACTGTTATTTGTGTGGTGCTATTCGAATAATTACAGGTATTGTCGATCACAGCATTATTAAAGCGGTTCAGCCGGTATGCCCCCAGGCAATACGATTGGCATCACCTTCGGTATCCCACATATACATTTTATTACCGGCTCCGGCCATGATCTCGTTTTTGCCGTCTTCATCCACATCACCAATGCAGGGGGTTCCATACAAGGGATCTTCGAGTTGCAAGGGCCAGTGGTCCACCACTGAACCATCTAAATTGAATGCATGGATTCTGCGCATATGGTCGGGGGCGATGATTTCCAGGTCGTCATCTTCATCCACATCAGCTACTAATGGGCTCATGTAGCATCCCTGGTAACCGTCAATGCTTACGGGCCAGTTGGCAGAAAAAACTTCTCCTGTGTTTTTCCAGATATGCAGCTGACCATCATCCCCGGTAATAACTTCATAAAGTCCATCTTCATTCAGGTCGGCAACTGCCAGAGCAGGTAGCCATGCCTCAAGTCCCTTTTGAGAAAGATTTATGATATGATCTTCGTATCCCCAATCATCCAGAAATACAGGTTCTCCGTTTACTACGTGCATGGCAAATACCCGGCCTATGGTACTGATTTTGTCATTGTATGCGCTCATGAATACAATTTCAAGAGTACCATCGGAGTCCAGATCAACAGCAAGGGGAGCACAATCAAACAAATGGTCTGTACCGGAAGTTTGATTGGTGTAAACCAGAGGGTCATTGTTATAAAAAGGATCGCCATCATGTGCAAAGATATAGATTCCCCCCTGAGCTTCAGTTGTGGTTTTGGTTCCAATGATGATCTCCTTATTCCCATCATTGTCCAGGTCGGCTGCTATTGGCATTCCCTGACCTTTACCAATATTACTATTAGAAGTCCAGTTCTGAAGTGGATTGTTTAAATCGAAATATCTTAATCTTTCTTCAGAGCCTCCGTTTTCTTCATGAATAATAACTCCATAAGAACCGTTATCATCAAGATCGGCGATAACCGGAGCATTATAGAATGTGTTATATTGTGAACTTGCAAAAAGATGATTCGGAATTCCATTGGTGCTTTCCAAAGTTGAAATAGAATGCAGTTTTTTTGCATCAAGAAGTGGGTCAGAGCTTCCTCCTCTTGTAGGAATAATTATTTCAGCCCCTGCAGCATTGGGATTGAGGTCCACTATTGCCGGGGTGGCAGTTAGTTTCATGCAGCTAATTTATAAAAACCAAAAGGCAAAGGGAATAATTATTCCCCTTGCCTGAAGTTTATTTAATCTCTATTTTGATATTGTAATTTTTGAAGTTGATGCGGTATTTCCATCAGCAATTAGCTTAACAATGTACACCCCTGCTTTTAACCGCCTAGTTGACAACACAATTTCATCTTCAAAATTACAAAGAAAGTAAATGCTCAATTACTATTTGAGTATTTTTTACTCCTTCTTAATCCACTTGCCGCTTTCAAATAATCCCTTTTTGTTGTAGATCCTGTAAATATAAGTTCCGGCTTTCAGGTTAATTGCGTTAATATTTTCCTGGATGGATTTATAAGTTTCGGAAAGGACAAGTTTTCCTGAAATACTGTAAAGTTCGAAGCTAAACTCCTTGTATTGTCTGGCAAGCCTGATATTAAGCGAATGGATACCAGGATTAGGGTAAATTATGGCTTCGGTACTTTTCACAAGTATATTTTCATCTTGATTGACAAGCTGTCCGTTTTCATTAAGCTTAATAATTTGAATGTCTGTTTGTGGCTCATTTGAATGCAGATAATCATAACGGGAAGCTGCCAGCAGGCAACCCCCATCATTTGTTGCAATCAGTTTCTCAACCATTAAATGGGCATCTCCGCCAATAAATCTTTCCCAACGAATATTTAGCAGGCTATCGGTTTGTATTACAAAATACCATGTAGGAATTTCCGCCCAGTAATAAGGCCAAAAGTTGGTTGCACCTCCAATGAATATTGAGTCTTTGTTTTTGTAATCTAAGGGCTCCCCAAGCTGGCAGTTGATATCCAAAGTATCCTGCGTGCCCCACCAATTAAAAATGTAGTCCTAAAGTATCCTTATAATCAATGTGGTTGATATAAAAGTGATATATCGTGGTTTTGTTCTAAAGCTTCCCTGTCCTGCCAGATAAAATGACGTATCTGTATCCCACTTTAACCCAAATGGAGTCTGATAACGTAATATGGTACATGATTCTGCCGTTACTGTTACATTAAACAAAGCTGTCAAACATAAAATAATCTGCTCAGCTAAATCCATCAAGTACCCAATACTGCATTTTCATCCAGTTTGCCTGATCTCGAATTACCGACTATAGCGGATTATTCGTACATACAGTCATATATCGTGAGACTGTCCATGTCACTGGCAAAATCGATAAATATAAAGCTGATATGATGTGCGAATTCAATCTGGCCTACAGCTCCGGTGATTAAGGATGTCTGATTATCAAAACCAATGCTTGTATTTCCACCTGAGATGGCTTCAATATCTAGAGCTCAAAGGCCAAATCTCAGTAGTTCAGAATAGTTAAGATTTGTATCAATTTTGAGTCAATATAATTGCAGGAGTTTAGAAAAACTGCTTGTAATCTGTTGAGAATCCTGCTAATAAAAATTGATCATTGCTAGTATCGATATAGTATATTCATTAGGAAATACGTTTCTATCGCGGATGGTGTAATCGTGATAGAATCAATCAGATCTGCCATTCTGAATTAATCTTTAAAACTAATACATCACTTCCATAAAAACTTTTCCCTGAGCTACCAGTATATACCAGCAACCATAAGTATTTACCATTCTCAACCTCCAGTATATTTCTTACGAATATCATTGTTCTTAGAATCGAAAAATTATAGTCAACACTGTTTGTAATCTGTGCATGACAGATCAAGTACAGAAAACAGAATGTAAGCAATATGACAATCAGATATCTCATAAATAGTATAATTAATAGCTGATGCCTAATTACTAGGCATCAGCTTGATTTTAATGATTAATTAGTCATGAGGTGATCCACTTGAGGTTTCGCATAAGTAATATAATATTGGTGAACATATGGCATAGTCTGAGGTACCACTAGGCCACTTATATAATCCTCAATATAAATACTAATGAAATCCTTACTATAAGGTCTTGCACCATCCATTGCGAACATTGGGATCATCATAAGTGTAAATAATATCATGCCCTTCAATTAAATAAAATGTAAGTTTTTCATTTAAAAGACAATAATCCAGATTATGAGTGAAGCATCCCAGTGCATTATATATCCATTATTATCCATACCAGCCAATTACACTTAACAGTTTCATAATTAGTATAAAATATTTGTCCTGGCGGCTGTGGGATATGGATTGTTAAACCTACGCTGTAATTCATTTGAACCATCAGATACCCCAAACTGGGTTCCATCACATTTTCCACGTGGTGGATAGGAAGGACTTTCTCCAAGTGTTCCCCAAATCCAGTCATCATCCGGGTTAAAAGGTTCATAATAACCCAAGACATATCCTGATCCGTATCCGCTTATCATTTGAATATTGGCAACATTGTTTTCAATACTGTTTAACTGAACGTCGGCAAAGGCAATTAATTTCACCTCTTCATCAATTAGATCCAGATAATAATAAAGGCTGTCCTCAATTTGATCATACAAAATGCCTGGAAAATTATTGGTGATTGGAGGTGTTGGGTTGAAAGATTGCAAACATGCAATTTATTCAGAGTCTCTGTCTCTGTCTTCTCTTTGTCTCTCTCTCTCTCTCTCTCTCTCTCTACAAATATCGGGTTTTGGCAGCATGGTGAGTTTTCCTATGTATATTTATTGTTTATACCATTTTAAATCAGTGAGACTGATTTTTTAGGAGCGATAGCGAACTGAAAAAGCAAAGTCGAACTGATCCCGAGCTTGTCGAGGGATCTCGTGGGTAATATTCCCCGCCCCTTGGGGCGAATCAAATGAATGTTTCATAATGATACCCCGCAGGCTTGCCTCGGGGTAGTTCATTGAAAAGGTAACCCGTTTTTATGGAGATTTTTTGTAATTTGAAATGAGTCCAAATTGTCTTGTAAATATGCAGTGTTTAACCTCCCTTAAAAGCAACAGTTAGTACCAAATATCGCATTGGGTCACATCGTAATTGAGAGATGCAATGATAACAATGTCAATGCTCATCTCTCACCTCTCATCTCTCACCTCTCATCTCTCATCTCTCATCTCTCATCTCTCATCTCTCATCTCTTCCCTCGCTTTTTACCGTAGTTAATACGTAGTTAATACGTAGTTAATACGAAAAATAACGTATAAACATCGTATCAAAAACGAGTTAACTTAGTCGGGATAATTCCTAAAGAAAATTAATCCATAGCGTAATTCTCCAAAGATATCGGCCGGCCCATATAAAAATCCAATATGGTGATCATGAACAAAAACTCATATTTGGCACTGATCAATTCCGATTGCGCATTGGAAAGTTCCTTCTTGGTATCGTTGTATTCATAAGAAGTGATCATACCGACATTAAACTTCTGTTCTGAATATTTAAAGGCCTCTTCTGTAGCATTTACTTTTTTCAGCGCCGAGCGGTATTTCTTAAAGGCTGACTCCGCATCATTGTATGCCTGGTTGATGAGCTTGTTGAGGTTCAGCTTTTCCAGTTGCAAATTGTATTCGGAGATGTCCATATTGATCTTGGCCCGCTGTATGGAGGAACGCGCCTGCCAGCCGTTAAAGATGGGTATGTTCAGGTGGATCATGAAAGTCTGGTTGTTATTGTCTTCGAACTGGTCGCCAAAAGCTTTGGTTTTGTAACCGGCATATTGGTTTATATCTGAAAACACAAGAACGTCATTAGCGGTATAGCCAATCGGAATGGTTTCAATATAGGGATCTTCACCTATTTTGTTAGCCCCGGAATACCCCGTACCCCAGGAAGCACTCAGTGAAAGGTTCGGGCTGAGAGAGCCCCTGGCAATGTCAAGCCCCTTACCGGATGCCTGCAGGCGGGTTTCCGCCGCTTTGATTTCAGGGCGGTTATCAAGGGCATAACCATATACATTTTCCGGACTTGGCAGGAGTTTGATATCTCTTTCAATCTCTATGTCGGGCTGTTCAACTTCAAATCCTTCGGGGCTGGGCAGATCAAGCGCCTGGGTCAGGTCGAGGTATGATAGCTGAAGAGCATTCTGTGCATTTACCACGCGCAGTTCTTCTGCCGCTGCCTGGGCTTCTACCGTGAGCTGGTCGCCCCGGGCCAGCGTTCCTGCCTCAACGAGCTTTTTGGTTCTTTCAACTTGTTGCAGGGTGACCTCCAGCTGGCTCTCAGCCGAACGCAGGGTTTCAATATTATACAATACCTGCAGATAATAGGTGGCAATGTTTACCGAAATATCATCCATGAATTTGTCGGCATCGTATTGAGTGGCCAGCAGGTTCAGCCTGCTTTGTTTCATGTTGTTCATCAATTGAAAACCATTGAAGAGGGTGAGGGATGTCTGGGCATAAAAATTGTTCGACTGCACCCTTTCCGTGGCAAACTGGTTGGTAAAACGGTCGATCGTTTGTCCCCAGTTGTAACCGTGAGAGGCATAGCCGTTGAGGTCGGGAAGCATGCTCAGCTTCGACTGCAGGTAATCTGCCTCCTGCAACTCAATGTTCAATTGCTGTTGTTTTACCTGGATATTGTTTTCGAGTGCATAATCGATGCATTCCTCCAGCGACCAAACCTGCTGGGCATAAATTCCACCAGTGATGACAAGCAGGCATGTGATTGCCAGTGAAATGTAAAAATCTTTCATTAAATTCCTTCTATTGCTCATCGCGCATAAATTTTTTTGTGTTGTGTGATAAAATTAACGAAAAATATGCCACAATTACAGATGGTTGAAATACTGTTCTTTACAGCGGATTCCCGGGTTTTATGAATGCATTTGTGTTCGGATAACGACAGTGATTGTTCACATATGAACATGGCAGAAGTAAGACTTATTATTTGAATGGAATGAATGTTAATGCTTATTTTTACAAGCGCATTCAAATCGCTTTAATCATGATCCGGTTTTCCTTTATATCCAAAATCATCCTGATGTCATTAATAATGGCTTTCATTGGTGGTAATTTATTTGCCTCATATGAGCCCGGCGATACCATCAACGTGGTCCATTATGACATCAACATCAGCAATATAAATTCTTCTTCCCATGAAATACAGGCCTTTACGGAACTTTCGCTAACGCCCCGGGTTGAAGATGTAGATATGATCAGGCTGGAACTGAAAAACCTTACAGTGGATTCTGTGCGATCGGATCAGGTGAATATACTTGCCTTCGAGCACAATGATCCTTTTTTGAATATCTTCCTGGAGGATGAAATTGGCCTGAATGATACCATCAGCCTGATGGTCTATTATCAGGGTGTTCCCTTTCATGAAAGTTGGGGCGGATATCATTTTGCCGGGGATTATTCTTTTAACCTGGGAGTAGGCATCAGTTATATCCCGCACAACCTGGGAAAATCCTGGTTTCCCTGTGTGGATGATTTTACCGACCGGGCCACCTATGATGTGCATGTCACCCTGGAAGCAGGGCTGACAGCAGTGTGTGGCGGCACCCTGGTAGAGATCACCGACAATGGCGACAATACTTTTACGCACCACTGGTCGCTTGCCCAGAGCATTCCCACCTACCTGGCCTCGGTGGCCACTGGCAATTACGAACTTAGCAGCTGGGTTTACCATGGAATTGAAAAGGATATTCCTGTCTGGATCTATACCCAACCTGGCGATACCTCCAATGTGGCCGGTTCATTTGCTCATCTAAATGATGTGATGAATATCTTCGAAACCCATTTCGGAGCCTACCGGTGGGATCGTGTGGGCTATGTGGGTACGGCCATCGGAGCCATGGAACATGCCACCAATATTGCTTATCCGCATGGCAGCATCAACGGGACCCTGTCGAGTGAATACCTGATGGTACACGAATTATCGCATATGTGGTTCGGCGATCTGGTTACCTGTGACAAAGCGGAGGAAATGTGGCTGAATGAGGGATGGGCTACTTTTTGCGGATCTTTTTACAAAGAGATCCTGTATGATCCGGCGGATTATTATGAAGAGATCCACGAATACAATGCGGATGTATTGCAGTTCTGTCATACCCCAACGGGAGATAACGGCTACTTCCCCCTGAATGAAATACCCCAGTCGCATACCTATGGCATGACTGCCTACGACCGGGGTGCTACCATTGTGCAAAGTCTTCGGGCCTATCTGGGCGATGATCTCTTTTTCCAGGGCGCCAGCGATTACCTGATCGATTTCGCATTTGATGATGCTTCTTCTGAAGATCTGCGGGATGCACTCACCAATTCAACCGCTGTGGATATGAACGGATTTTTCGATAACTGGGTTTTTAATGCCGGAACTCCGCATTATTCTATCGATTCATTTGCCGTATCCGAAAACGGAGATTCATTTGTTGTGGATATTTATCCGCGGCAGAAAAGAAAAGGACCGGCTTTTACCGGTGATGACAACATTGTTGAAGTTACCTTTATGAGTGAAAACTGGGAGTCGCTGACGGACACCCTGCATTTTGATGGAAAAAGCGGGCATTCGTTAAAAGAAATGGATTTTGAAGCGGTGGCTGTTTTTACCGACATCGATGGCAAAACCTGCGATGCCACAACCGATGGCACCGCTGTTATCGATGAACCCGGCGATTATACTTTCAGCAATACCTTCTTTACTCTGGAAGTGAATGATCTGACGGATTCCGCCTTTTTTATGGTCACTCATAACTGGGTGCCGCCGGATTCAATGACAAATCCTGTTAACGGTCTTAAACTCTCAGATTACCGCTACTGGAAGATCGAAGGTGTTTTTCCGCCCAACTTTAATGCAACCGGGAAGTTTTTTTACAGCAAAGCAAGTTATCTTGATAATACCCTCCTGGAAAGTAACCAAGACTCGGTGATCATCATGTATCGCCCCGATCCTTCCTGCGACTGGCAGTTTATTGATTTTGAGCGATTCGATATCTGGATGACGGGAAATCTGTATGTACATAACCTGCAGCCCGGAGAATACACCCTGGCTGCCTGGGATACGCAATATGTTGGAAAAAGCGAGACTCAGGCAGATCAAAAGCAAAACATCCTGGTTTACCCGAACCCATCCCGCGATACATTCCAGATCGAATGGTATGATAACAATATTATGTATTGCGAATTATTCGATGCGAAGGGTCATTTGATTGAAACATTCCCGCGGCTGAAAAACAAAAATCATGTGAGATGGGATGCAGGTCAATACAGCAGTGGAATTTATTATGTCGTATTAAAAGATGATCATAACATCATCATTGCTTATCAAAAACTAATCCTGGAATAAAATGGAAAAAGCAGAAAAATACTTTGCACCTCTTTTAAGGATGATGCAGGAAAAAAGGAATCCTGCAGAGGCAGCCGCCATGAAAAAGTACATGCGCAATAAATTTGATTTCTTCGGATTGAAACAGAAACCGCGACGGGAAATCTGCAAGCAATTCATTGATACATATGGTTTGCCTGCCTATGATCAATTGCCGGAGTACGTCCGTTACCTGTGGGAGCAGCCTGAACGAGAATTGCAACATTTTGCCATGGAACTGGTCACCCGCTTCTTAAAACAGATCGACCGCGATTTTCTGAGCCTGGTGGAATTTATGATCACCCATAAATCATGGTGGGATACGGTGGATTACATTGCCGCATGGCATGCCGGGAAGTATTTTAAGAAATTTCCTGATGAGATCAGCATTGTCACCCGGAAATGGATGGATTCGGAAAATATATGGTTGCAAAGATCCGCATTGCTTTTTCAGCTTAAATATAAATCCGAAACGGATTTTGAGCTGATGAAGTCCACCATTGAGGAACTCAAAGATTCGAAAGAATTCTTTATCAGGAAAGCCATTGGATGGGTTTTGCGGGAATATTCAAAAACTGATTCTGCGGCGGTAATTGCTTATGTCGATCATGCCGGGATATCTAATTTCAGCAAGACCGAAGCCCTGAAATGGCTAAAACGGCGGTCTCTTATAAGATATTCAATTCAGAAGTCTTGATCTCGACCCAGTGATCCTTGCCATTGGTATGCAGGCTCTTCTTCAGGCTCTTGTCCTGAACATCATCATGATGCAGCTTTACAAAATGATGGAAGCTGATTTTCTTTTTTGAGAACATCACCAGTATGGCACCCACCAAAGGTGTGAGAAAAACACTTGCCAGAAATGCTCTAAAACCCCCGATCTGGCGGTTGCTCCCTTCGGCACATACCGCAATACTCAAAACAAGATAAACGATGAATATAACAAACCAATCCATGTCGATTTGCTTAGCAATTCGCGTGCCACAATCTGTAAACATATATATATCAGAAGTATGCAGATAATGTGAGGAAGATAATTTAAAGCAGATAATCAACAATGAATGCTTATTTGGTAAGCAATAGATTATCAGTTCTATACAGATAGCCTCAAAGATCTGGAATAGCCGGAATCGGATAATCATTTCAAAAATCAGGAAAAGCCTTTATGACTTGTCAGCAAGATATTCCCGGATGATATTGATGTTTTTTACTTTTTTTATCTCCAGTGTTTTGCGTGCATAAGCGCTGAAATATTGATGAGATTTCAGCAGTTTCAAGGTACCTTGCAGGTAATCTGTCAGGCTCATCTCCCGCTTCAATACCATGTTGATCTCCCGCCTTAGCTTATCGGAGCTTTCAATAAGGCCGTCTTCAGAAAGGTGAAACATATCGGCATCGCAGAGGATCATCTCAACATGGTTTGCCGGGCTCTGTGGGAGCCGGGTGGAAATGATGCTGGATTCAACTTTTTCGACAAGCCTGTGGTTCATGGATCCAAGAAACTCCCTGGCAATTTCTGCTCCTTTAAGTTCATGCTTTTTATAATCCCGTGTGTATCCGATATCGTGAAACCAGGCACTGATCAGCAAGGTTTTAAAATCCAGCTCATCGATATCTTCATGTTGCCCGATTTCTTTGGCATGGCTTACCACGCTCATTGTGTGGTTAAGGTTATGGTAAGGATAAGCCGAAACCGGCTCCTGGCTTAACAAACTTCTTACATATTCTTCAACTCTCCTGATCAAACTCATGGATATCCTCAATTAACAATATTTCTGACCATATTTCCCGGGCTGTAAAAGTATTAATATTTTTAAGATTCAAAATAAATATAGATTTTTGCATAAGTTGATATGCAAAAACTTCGATTATTAACAAGCATACATTATTTTTGTTTATCATAAAATTTACTTTGACATGGCTGAAATCAAGGATCAGAAAGCAATCGAAGGTTTACAGGGCGGAATTATAGGCATTGTAAAATATCCTTTCCTGAAGTTTTTCAGGATGGAATCATCAAGCGGCATACTCTTGCTCATATGCACGGTATTTGCCCTGATAATGGCTAATTCTCAATGGGCCTCTGCTTATTTTTCATTCTGGGAAACACATATTAGAATTGGTGTTGGCAGTTTCATGCTTGATAAATCCCTTCATCACTGGATCAATGACGGTCTCATGGCCATCTTTTTCTTTTTTGTCGGTTTGGAGATAAAACGGGAGATCATGGTGGGTGAACTCTCGAAGTTAAGGTTAGCAGCTCTCCCCATTGGAGCGGCCATCGGAGGAATGCTGGCGCCGGCACTCATTTTCATTGCCTTCACAGCAGGTACTCCGGGCCAGGATGGATGGGGCATCCCGATGGCAACGGACATTGCGTTTGCAATTGGGATCTTATCCCTGCATGGCAGACGAGCAGCTTTGCCCCTTAAAATTTTCCTTACTGCCCTGGCCATCGTTGATGACCTTGGCGCGGTGCTGGTAATTGCCGTTTTTTATTCTGCCGATCTGGACCTTGTCAGCCTGGCAATTGGCGGAGTAATTCTCCTCTTGTTATTCCTGTTCAATGCCCTGAAGATCCGGCATCCGATTTACTATGCGATACTTGGGATCGTACTCTGGATCGCCTTTCTGAAATCAGGCATACATACTACCGTTGCGGGCGTATTGCTTGCTCTTACCATCCCTGCCCATACCAGGATCAACCCGGATGATTTTATCCACAAGATCAAATTCCTCTTCAGAAAATTTGTGACAAGCACTGGGCATGGCAGCACTCTGCTCACCAACCAGCTACAGCAGGGTGTCGTGCAGTCCATTGAGCATGCCTGCCACCAGGTGGAATCATCCATGCAGCGACTTGAACGCAACCTGCAACCCTGGGTCGTTTTTTTTATCATGCCCTTATTTGCCCTCGCCAATGCCGGGACGTCTTTCACTTCCGAAACTTTCGGAAATATCGACAGCAATCTGACCCTGGGCGTGATCCTTGGCCTTGTTGTGGGAAAACCGCTGGGCATCCTGCTTTTTTCATTTCTCATGGTTAAACTTGGTTTTGCCGACCTCCCCAAAAATACAAACTGGAATCAAATAATCGGACTTGGATTTCTGGCCGGCATCGGTTTTACCATGTCGCTTTTTATCAGCAGCCTTGCTTTTGATGGTGATGAAATGCTGAATATGTCAAAGCTCAGTGTCCTGAGTGCATCGCTTATTGCGGGTGTGATTGGATATTTCTGGCTGAATAATAGTCTGCCCGGAGGCAACAAACTTAAAACTTAAAGGTCTTGTTAAAAACGGAATGTTAACTCTTTCATGAATCCTTCCTTTTGAAAAGGGCAATAAAATGTTAAATTTGCGTTTACATCAAAATCAAAAAGTAAAAATAATTTCGAATCTAAAGAAAATATGGCCGGCTGCAATCCTGATCTTTCTGGTCATAATGTTTGCATCTGTTTCCTTTCAGGGAACGCATCCGGAAGGCTCAATCAAGATCCCGGTGAACTACAGAAGTTCCCGACAGCCTGATCCAGGATCTTGATCGTCGGCTGATCAATGCCAAAGCGCATTATGTCGACAGCATTTTCAGTAGGTTGCACCAGCGCGTTGGTTTTAATGGAACCGTGCTGTATGGTGAAAAAGGCCGTCTGATCTACAAGAATGCTTTCGGCTATGCCGATGCCAGGAAAAATGACAGCCTCACGACATCCTCTGCATTCCAGCTTGCCTCTGTATCTAAAATGTTCACAGCAACGGCCATTTTGATCCTGAAGGAAAGGGAAAAACTGGGCCTTGACGATACACTCAGCAGCATTTTCCCTGGCTTTCCCTATGAGGGAGTTACCATCAGGCATCTCTTAACACACCGTTCGGGACTTTCAAGATATATGTCGCTGGCACACGACAAATGGACTGAAAAGACCAGGCCCTTCTCTAACCAGGATATGCTTGACCTTTTTATCAAATACAAACCGGATCCCTATTTTAGCCCCGATCGCGGCTTTCATTACTGCAATACCAATTATGCTTTGCTGGCCTGTGTGGTTGAAAAGGTTTCGGGCATGAGTTTCGATAAGTTTGTGAAAATGAATATTTTCCGGCCACTGCACATGCATAATTCTTTCGTGTATAATCACAACAACGATAGCCTGGTACCATTTTATGTTGAAAAAGGAGTTCCGGGTTATGAGTACCGCGGCTGGAGAGTCTACCAGTGCAGGGATTATTATTTGAATGGAGTGATGGGCGATAAGGGAGTTTATTCAACCGTAGAAGATCTATTTAAGTTCGACCAGGCCCTTTATAACGGCTTGATTCTTGGTGACAGCACCCTCCGGGAGGCATTCTCAAGCGGCAGTCCGGAATATTGGAAAAGAAAAGATAATTATGGCTTTGGCTGGAGGATCCGCACCCGGGAAGACAGTTGTGTATATCATTATGGCTGGTGGAAAGGGTTCAGGGCATTCTTTATCCGGGATTTAAAAAATGAAAAAACCATTATCGTTCTGAACAACCGTTCGAAAGGATTCAGCTCAAGCGTGCTTTGGGGTATTCTCCACAATGAAGAAAACGGGCTTGGATTTATTCAGCACCTGGATCCGTACCAGTTTGTTTCTTCACTTTAAGCAGCGCCGGCTCGCAATATTCTTAAGATTGAATTTTAACTGATCAGGCAGTGTTGATGACCAGTTTGAAACCGATCCCGTGCACATTCATCAGTTCTACATCGGGATCTTCCTTGAGGAATTTACGTAATTTGGTGATGTATACATCCATGCTGCGGGCATTGAAATAACTGTCGTCCTGCCAGATCTTTTTCAGGGCTTCGCTCCGGTCCAGCACCCGGTTTGCATTCAGGCAGAGCAAACGAAGCAACTCTGATTCCTTGGAAGTGAGTTTTTGCTCATTCTTTCCTATCTTCAGGATTTGCCGGTTATAATCAAATTCGAATTTCCCGATCTTAAAAACACTTGTATTTTGATCTTTATCTACCTCTTCCGAATAGCGGCGCAAAATAGCTTTCATCCTGGCAAGCAGTTCTTCCATGCTGAAAGGCTTGGTAATATAATCATCAGCGCCCAGTTCAAATCCCTTTAACTTATCCTCCTGCATCGATTTAGCGGTTAGAAAGAGTATGGGCACTTCTTTGTCTTCCTTGCGGATGTCTTTGGCAAGGGAGAACCCATCCTTTACCGGCATCATGATATCGATGATACAGAAATCGAATTCATCCTTTTTGAAAGCCTGGTAGGCTAATTCGCCGTTTACACTCAGGGTAGTTGGGAAACCCTTGGCTTCGAGGTATGCCTTCAAAATGGTTCCCAGATTGTCATCATCCTCGGCCAGCAATACATTTACTTTGCGGTTTTTCATTTCTCGAAATTTTTATTCTTCGATCGGTAAAATAACTTTGAAAACCGATCCTTGCTTTGGTTCACTTTCCAGGTCAATCTTTCCGCCATGCATGTCCACAATGGCTTTCACATAGCTCAATCCCAGACCGAATCCTTTAAAGTTATGAATATTTCCGGTAGGTACCCGGTAAAGCTTGTCAAAAATCTTTTCCTGGTCGGTCTTACTGATCCCGATCCCATTGTCTTCCACATCGATTTCTATGCTTGAATTGAGGTTGTAAGTAGAGATCTTAATTTCCGGCACCCCGGTGGTGTATTTGTTGGCATTGTCGAGCAGGTTGAAGATCATGTTGGTGATGTGCATGCGGTCGGCATACAAAACGCTGGTATCCGCGTGGAAGTCCTGGATGATCTGTCCCTTGCGACTCTTGATCTGTATATCGATCTTGCTGATCACATCTTCAATGATCTCATGTATGTTGATCCATTCTTTTTTGAGGCTCAGGCTGCGCTGGTCAAGTGCTGCCGATTGCAACACTTTTTCCGCCATGTTGCCCAGGCGTTTGTTCTCCTGGCTGATCACATTGATATAATAATTGTAGATATCATCTGACTTCTGAATATCCTTATCAGATAGTGCCTCACAAGCCAGGGAAATGGTTGAGATCGGGGTTTTGAACTCATGGGTCATGTTGTTGATGAAATCATTCTTCATCACCGAAAGTTTCTTTTGTCTGAAAATGGTATTGATGCTTATCACAAAACTGAAGATGATCATGAGGATGAGGATCACCGATATGAGGAGCAAAGCCCACAACTGGCTGATCAGAAATCCCCGCTCGTTCGGGAAATAGATCATGAGATAGTGTGGATCGGGGAGGAGGTCGTTGGGGTAAAGTGTGGTAGCAAATCCCTTTTTCAGCAATTCGTTAGGATATTTCCCCGTTTTCTGCATCATCATGCTGTTGAAGCGGGGACGGTAAACCGCGAATTCAAAATCGGTATTGATGCCTTTCTGATGCAATTCAATGCCGATGATGGAATCCAGCAGATGCTCATCCAGCCTGCTTTCGACAGGCCGGGGTTTGTTCATGTCCAGGATCTCCTGCAACACATCCTGGGCCATCATGGATTTGTTCAAAAAACTCCGGTAATCATTTTCGGTTTTTATATTGGAAAAATCTTCTGCAAGTGTCTGGTTCAGGGAGTCGATCTTCTGCAGTACAGAGGCATCTGTCTTGCGGTTCATGCGCCGGTTGAGCTGGTACGACATTTCCATTTTATCGAGCTTTTCCACCACACCCGAAAGAGCTTCATTCACCGTCCTGACAAAATTGGCCTCCTTCACCGTTACCGCATTGCGGATCCAGTACACCTGTATCACCATGAGGCCGATCAAAGCCACGGTTAGCAATACAATTACAAATATGACGGTGTTTTTTCTCATTCACACAAAAATACCTGTAAAAAGAGATGATTTACAGGCCTTTAACATATTTTAACTTTTCTTAATAAACCTTAATATCTTTGGCATGTTATATGTTGTAATTTTGATAAGTCTTTAGTACTAGCAATGCTAATAGAATAATCCCTTCGAAGACTGAAATTTTATGTTGGATTATACATTGCGCTTCAATGAAAAGACATGAATTTTGGTTTTCGTAACCCGCAAGCGGTCGGCCTTTCAGGCTGACCGCTTTTTTTAATGAGACTGGCTTTCTACAAGCCCGTCAGGGCGCAGTAGAAAGCCAAAGTCGAATTAATCCCGCCGCAGTAACACGCAGGCGGGATAAGCTAAAGGGATCGAATTAGAAAGAGGGAGAATTACAAGCCCGTCAGGGCACAGCAGAAAGCCAAAGTCGAATACAATACTGAAATAATTATCTGCAATAAACAAATTGAGCAAGTATATTGTGATATCTTGCTATCGGTTTCACCAGGCTGATTGCTTCTATTATCAGCCTTCTGCCTTAACTTCCTTTACGGCTTCTATAAGTTCGGGAAGCACTTTGTGCACATCACCTACGATTCCGTAATCGGCAGCTTCGAAGATGGGGGCATCCTTGTCGGTATTAACGGCAACGATGATCTTGGAGGAACTCACCCCGCCCAGATGCTGAATTGCCCCGGAAATGCCGAGTGCAAAATATAGGTTGGGTGCGATGATCTTTCCGGTCTGTCCCACATGTTCTTCATGCGGCCTCCAGCCCTCATCAGATACGGGGCGTGAACAGGCTGTTGCAGCACCAAGTACTTCGGCAAGCTCTTCCAGCGGGCCCCATTTATCGGCACTTTTCATGCCACGGCCGCCGGATACTACGATCTCAGCATCGGTGAGCAGGATCTTGCCTGCTACTTTGTTCACTTCCTTTACTCCGGTGCGGAAATCAGCATCCGATAGTTCAGGTGAAAAGCTTTCAATGCCTGCATTGTTATCCGTTTCCTTAATTTTAAAGGAGTTCTGGAAAAGGCTTAGAACCTTCTTTTCAGATTTGATCTTTACCCTGGCAAAAGCCTTGTTGGTAAATACTTTCCGTTTTACAACAAAGGGATCAAAGCTGGAAGGGAGTTCCACAACACCGGCTGCGAGCCCGGCCTTCAATTTCACGGAAAGCCTTGGTGCGATAGCCTTGCCAGTAAAATTATTGGCAAATACCAATACGGTGGCTGCTTCTTTCTCAGCAACCTGCGAAATGATCCTGGCATAGGGCTGGTTGGCCAGGTTTTTCAATTTTTCGTCTTCAACTTTGATGATCTTTTCGGCACCATAATTTCCCAGTTTTTTCAACTCATCCTCTTCCACACTGCCAATGGATACGGCGATTGTTTCGGTATTTAAATTTTCGGCGATGGCTTTGGCGTATGAAACCAGTTCGAAACTCAGTTTTTTGAATTTGCCATCCCAATTTTCGGTATAAACAAGTACGGACATTTTAAATCTTTTTAATTATACATTATACATTCTTTCCTATTTGCTGAAATTTTCATTTTATGAATAAAATCAGCTTTGCTTTTCGGTATTTTGAGCCTCCTTAATTAATGCACCAATTGAAGTACCTGATCGAAGAAGTTGCTTACCAATCACGTATTTCTTGTTTTCCATCAGTAATTCAGCATAATCAATTATCCTCAGAGCAAATTTAAAGCTCAAATCAACAATAATATTTTCCCTGTCGTTTCGCAAAATAAATTTTCAAATTTTCAAATTGATCAATTTTCAAATTATATGGCTTTTGCTTCATTCCTGAGCAGTTCCACCAGTCCTTTCACATTGTCTTCATCCACGAGCTTAGCGGCAGCTTTGGGAGGGGGCATTTCAAAGCTCTCGTATTCGGTGAGGGTTTCCGCTTCAACGGGTTCAAGCACATTCAGGGGTTTTTTACGTGCCATCATGATACCACGCATGGCCGGGATCCTGGGTTCCAGAGCGATCCCTTTTTGAACAATGGCAACAAAAGGCAATTGTGAAGAAACAATTTCCTGGCCACCATCGATTTCACGCTGGATTCTGACATCATCCCCATCGATCTCAAGTTTGGATACTGAAGAAACAGATGGCCATTCCAGCATTTCCGATAACATACCACCCACGGCTGAGGAAGTGTAATCGGCGGATTCAATCCCGCATAAAACGATATCATAATCTTTGGCCACTTCTTTCAGCTGACTGGCAACAAAGAAGGAATCGCCGGGTTCGGCTTCCACTCTGAAAGCATCATCGGCACCAATGGCCAGTGCTTTCCTGATGGTGGGTTCGGATCCTTTATTACCGACCATGGCTACGGATATTTTTTCAATTTTACCACCAGAGCCTTCTTTCAGCTCCAGCGCTCTGGTCAATGCCAGCTCATCCCACGGATTGATAATCCATTGTACTCCGGTTGTGTCGAATACTTTGTTGTCCTCTTTGAATTTGATCTTTGTTGTTGTATCCGGCACATTACTGATACAGACAAGAATTTTCATATTTTTTGATTATTGCGTTAAAAATAGTTTAGTTGCAAAGATAAGGAATCCATGGATAATGAAATTTCACTTAGTAAAAGATCGTTTTTATCAATAACATAGTACAGTGCTTCATTGCTCAATTGTTTCATTGTTTCATGGAGCATTAGCTAGGTATTTTTACTTACAACATTACTGTAACCATGAAGCAATGAAACAATGTGTTATCAAGTCCTTACAACAGAATCCCTCCGTGATATAACAATCTTTTGTATTTCGGAGGTACCTTCATAGATCTGGGTGAGTTTGGCTTCTCGCATGAGCCTTTCCACGTGGTATTCCTTAACATAGCCGTAACCACCGTGTATCTGCACGGCTTCCGTGGTCACTTCCATGGACATGTCGGCGCAGTATTGTTTGGCCATGGCACTGGCTACACCATAAGGTTTGTCATTGTCTTTCAACCAGGCCGCTTTGTAGCAGAAGTTCTTGCCTGCTTCAATTTTCACGGCCATGTCGGAAAGTTTAAACGCGATAGCCTGGTGCTGGCTGATCAGTTTATCAAATGCTTTTCTTTCTTTGGAATACTGGATAGACCTCTCCAGGGCTCCACCTGCAATGCCGAGGGCCTGGGCTGCGATGCCGATGCGGCCGCCTTCGAGGATCTTCATGGCGAATGTAAAACCAAATCCATCTTCCCCTATGCGGTTCTCCTTGGGAACTTTTACATCCGTGAACATAACCGAATGGGTATCCGAGCTCCGCATGCCCATCTTATCTTCATGGGGCCCCAGGGAGATGCCGGGGGTGTCTTTATCAACGATGAGCGCATTGATGCCGTGGTGTTCTTTTTCGGGATTGGTTTGTGCAATCAGAATATAAACCTCTGCGCAATTGGCATTGGTGATCCAATTCTTTGTTCCGTTAACCAGGTAATGATCCCCATTGTCAATCGCGGTGGTTTTTTGTGAAGATGCATCGGAGCCGGCTTCCGGTTCGGAAAGCAGAAAAGCTCCGATTTTTTCCCCCGTGGCCATGGGCCTGAGGTATTTTTCCTTTTGCTTGTGGCTACCCCATTTTTCTATACCATAGCAGGCCAGCGAATTATGCACAGACATGATAACCGCAACAGATGCATCCACCTTTGAGATCTCTTCCATCGCCAGTACATAGGAGAGCGTATCCATTCCTCCACCTCCGTAGGCAGGATCTATCATCATGCCCAGAAATCCAAGTTCTTTCATTTGCTCAACATGTTGTGTTGGAAAGGCCGCTTTTTCATCTCTTTCGATCACATCTTTGATAAGTTCACGCTGGGCAAAATCGCGGGCTGCCTGGCGGATCATTTCCTGTTCTTCGGTAAAATTGAAATCCATTATCTTTAATTTGGTTGATTAATTTTTATACTTAACAAATTTACGTAAAAATGAGTTCAATTGTTCGATTGTTCGATTGTTCGATTGCTCGATTGTTCCGGGATTTCATAAATGACAAACATCCGAAAGAAGAAAATTGATTTATTTGTCCTCAGGTTCCCTTGTCTTCTTGTCTCCTTGTCTCAAAGCGCCTCCGTCTCCATCGTCACCCCAGTCGCCCTCAAATCTTCCAAGCAGCAAGCTCCTCTCTGGCTTCCCTGAATTCAGCAATGATTTCCTGCATGATCCGGGCGGCAGGCTTGATCTCATTGATGAGTCCGGAAATCTGCCCGATCTCCAGTTCGCCCTCCTCCAGGTCGCCTTCGAACATGCCTTTTTTCGCCCTGCCCCTTCCGAGCAGGTCTTTCAATGCCTCCACCTTTGCGCCCTGGTATTCCATTTCCTGAACCTTTTCAAGAAATTTATTCCGGATCAGGCGTACCGGGATCACCTGCTTCAGGGTAAGTTTGGTGTCGCCATCTTTTGCCTTCACAATGGCCTGTTTAAAGGCGGGATGTCCCGAGGATTCTTCGGAAGCTGCAAAACGGCTCCCGATCTGCACCCCGTCGGCCCCCAGCGCCATGGCAGCCAGCATGCCCCTTCCGGTGCCAATTCCGCCTGCGGCAATCAGGGGTAAGGAAATGGCTTTCCTTACCATGGGGATGAGGGTCATGGTGGTATTTTCCTCGATGCCATTGTGTCCGCCGGCTTCAAAGCCTTCAGCCACCACAGCATCTGCGCCTGCTTCCTGGCATTTCAAGGCGAATTTTACATTGGCCACCACATGCACCACCTTCAGTCCTTTTTCTTTAAAAAAGGAAGTGTATTTTTTGGGATTTCCGGCGGAGGTAAAAACGATCTTCACCCCTTCATCCAGGATGATGTCAATATGGTCATCCACCTGGGGATAGATCAGGGGGAGGTTTACCCCAAAAGGCTTATCCGTTGCCGCTTTACATTTCCTGATATGTTCTCGCAGAACATCCGGATACATGGAACCGGAGCCGATGAGGCCCAGGCCGCCGGCATTGGCAACTGCAGAGGCCAGCTCCCAGCCGCTGCACCAGATCATCCCGGCCTGGATCACGGGATATTCGATCCCAAAGAGTTCAGTAATTCTGTTTTTCATTCAGATGTTAGTTGTATGTGTTGATTAATACGATTTTTGAACTAAGATAAAAGATACTTGATCCTATTCCGGCATCCAGTTTCCAGCCTCCAGCATCCGGCATCCAGTCCTAATCCATATACTTAAGCATTTCGGCCACAATATTGCTGGCTCCGTCATCGATATCGGTGATCCCGGCATCCAGCATGTAGCAGGGTGTTGTAAAGACAAGCTTATCTTCATCCACCACCACATCCCCGTGAGTGGTTTTCACATGGGTGCCACCCATTTTTTCAATGGCCTGTATGGTGTCTTCGTCTTCACCGATGGTCACATTGACGCCTTCAATGATTTTGGCGATAAATGCCGGTGAGATGCAGAGAGCACCGATGGGTTTTTCTGCCTCCAGGGTATCCAGCACAGCCTTCTCAACTTCGGGATTCACTTTCGCATCGGGGCCATCAAAAGCTACCGTGGAAAGGTTTTTTGCCGCTCCAAAACCACCCGGAATGATCAAAGCATCATAATCTTCGGCCTTGAATTCGCTCAGGGGTTTGATATTCCCCTGGCGATCCTTGCGGATTCCACCAGCACATTTCTGGATTCATTCATTTCTTCTCCGGTGATATGGTTGATCACATGATGTTGCGGTATATCAGGGGCAAAGCATTGATAGTCGGCACCCTGGCGCTTGATAGCGAGCATGGACAGTGTGGCTTCATGAATTTCTGCGCCGTCGAACACACCGCAACCGGCTAATACAACTGCAAATTTTTTCATAATGTTTTTGGTTTAAGATTTTACAATTCAGTCAAAGTTAATGAAAAAAAATCCCGCCAAAAGACGGGATTCAATAATGCAGAAAAAATTTCAGTTAAACAACTTTAACCCGGGTTGCCTGCGGACCTTTCAGGCCCTGGGTCATTTCATATGAAACTGTCACTCCATCCGTAAGCTTGTGCTTTGTTTCAGGATCGATTCCTGAACGGTGAAAGAAAACATCTTTACCTTCCTCATTGATAATAAAACCGAAGCCTTTTTCGGTGTTGTACCATTTGATTTTGCCTTGTAACATGATATAAAGTATTAATTAAACATAGAAAAAATGCATTAGCGTCTTAAAGACAGGTTTTCGTAATATGCTAATAGAGAGAAATATACAGGAGAAATGCAATTCATTATTAGTTCATTACGCAACACACCTATTACAAATATAAGGAATCGACAAGCTTAAATCAATAGTTATGAATTATTTAACAAATAAAAAAGACGGGTGCACACCCGTCTTTTTTATCCTGAGGGAGAATTGTTTCAGGCTTTTTTGTAAACGATGGCTACCACGGTAACATCATCACCGCCCATATTTACCGTCATTCCGTAAGGTTTGTCATCGCTCATGTTGATCTGTGCATCACCGGCATTTCCGGTCAGTTGTTCCCAGGTGGTAACGGCCATATGAACACCGGTTCCGCCGGTTGGGTGTCCCCAGCCGATCAGTCCACCGGTAGTGTTCATCGGGATCTTTCCGTTGCGGGCGGTATGCCCTTCGGCAACGAATTCCGCACCTTTACCGGGTTCTGCCAGTCCGAGTGCTTCGGTTCCGAGGATGCCGGCAATGGAGAAACAGTCGTGGGTTTCGATGGTTCCCACCTGGTCGATACTAATTCCTGCCATTTCCAGGGCATCTTTGGCTGCTTTCTTGATGGTGGTCAGCTCAAGCATGTTGGGCGGATCCTCGGTGATGTTTCTGACCCTGTGTCCGACGCCAACCACTTCAACGGCCTGGTTTTTGGAAATGCCGATCCTTTCGAGGCCTTCTTCCGAGACTATGGCAATTCCTGAGGCGCCATCGGAAACTTTGGAACAGTCAAAAACCGTCAGGTCATCCACGAAGAAGCGTCCGTCCGGTTTGCGGCTTTCATAAAGCTTGTGCAGGTCGGCAACCTTATTTTCATATTCCTGTGCCGTGGGGCAGAGGCGCGCATTTTCGATGGCATTTACAAACCATTGTCCCAGTCCTTTTCTTGTGTAGTCGAAACCATACTTTTCGTAATATGCTCCGGCACGATCGGAAAACTGCCCCGGGAAGAAATAGGCATGTCCGTTTCTTCTTTTGTTGAACCAGCCGGCGCCTGCCAGCACATCAGCTCCATAAATGGCTTTCACGGTATTCTGTACTTCCACACCCAGGCTCAGCACAACATCCGATGATTCGGCCTGTATGTTCTTGATCCCGGTGATCAGGGCCAGTCCGCCTGATGCACAGGCACCTTCCACCCGGATAGAGGGTTTGAATTCAAGTCCTTTGTCGATCATTCCGGCAAAACCACCCAGGTGGGCCTGTTTGTTAAAACGGGCAGCCATGAAGTTGCCCACAACGATCTCGTCAACTTTGTCGGGTCCGCCGATCTTCTTCAGGGTATTCTGACCGGCATCAATGATATAATGCTCCAAACCTGGCATGGACTTTTTGGGATTGAACTCACTTCGTCCCGTACCCAGCGAAATGGTGTTGTACCCGGCCGTCATGTATACTTTTTTTCTTAATTTTTTCATCTGAATTGTGTTTTGTTTCTTATGATACTTTCTATGTCTTAGTCAAAGAACTGATTAATCGGCCCATAGGCATGGAAGAACCCGGTCAGCATGACCGTATTCACATCTTCTTCTTTGAAGGCCACTTTGCTGCTTACGAGTTGTTCCCCGATCTCTTTGGAACGTTTGCCGTATTTAACTGCCAGCTCAGCACCCAGACTGTCCATTTGTTTGAGGGCATTGAAGAATTTTGCCAGGGCTTCGTCTTTTGCCACGCCTTGCAGTCTGACAGCCTTCTTCCACGCAATTTGTTCTTCCGGAATGGGTCCGAGAATATCATCACATTTTTCCTTGATGCCGGCAATATCTACATATTCTTTTTTACCGGGATCGAATATGGCGACCGGCCTGCCCCTTTCATATTTCAGGAAACCGTCTTTCTGGGATCCGTCAGAATTCTGACCGCCTTTCACTTCCAGTTCCAGCATCTTTTCCAGCAAGGGATGATGCAATTCTTCTTCGGGAAGATAGGGATTCATCACGCCCATGATAAAGTTTACCACATCAACGCCTACATAATCGATAAGCTGGAAAATGCCCATGGGGCGGACCAGGTATTCCTGGGATACTTTGTTGACCATATAAATGGCTTCGGGCATGGAATAGTCCTTTGCAAGTTCTTCGACCTCTTTGATAGCATGGAGTGCATCCCTCATAAAATGCCCGTTTCCGATGAATCCTGCAAAATCCCTGGAGGGGACCACTACTTTACGCAGGTGTTTTGCATATTCCAGTGCAAATTCATTTACCTCATCTTCTGTATTTTCTGTGTTGATGATCTCAACCAGTTTTTGAACAGCTGGCGGGTTATAGAAATGGAACCCAATAACCCTGCCTTTAAGCCCCGCTTCGTTCTCTATTTCGTTGATGGGAACTGAAGAGGTATTGGTGAAAAACCAGGCTTTGTTGTCATTATTTTCCTCGATCTGCGAAAAGAGCTTCACTTTTAATGCCTTGTTTTCTGCCACCGCCTCGAAGATCAGCTTTGATTCATAGGCTGATTCAAGACGGGTTGTGGGTCTCACCACACTCATTACATCTTCCACATACTGTTTGATGTAATCCGAGTTTTCGGCCAGGTCGTCGCGGTCGGCATAGATCTTCCTGATCATGACTGCTTTTTTTTCGGCGATTCTCAGTACCTGTGCCCTGAGATATTTCATGACACCTTTGAGGCCTTCCTGGGAAACATCCATGGCATTCAAAACAAAAACCTTGTTCCTGTTCTCAGGCATCAGGTTCAGTTCTGCTATCTCGATGGCGGTGAGCAGCAAAATTCCGCTTCCCATTTTTCCGGCAGCCCCTAAAACCGTTACATTTTCTAATCTGTCTGCGTAATTCATAAATAATTTTTTTATTGATAAAAGTTAAGTAATATCATTCGTATTTGCTTTTTGTAAAATGATGACGGATACGGGATTCTTGACCCTGGATCCTTGATGCTTGATATCGATGGAAAAGCCGAACTATTCAGCACCTCCCATTATCCAGCATCCAGTTTCCAGCATCTGGCTTACCAGTTGGGTTTTTTCTTCTCAAGAAATGCTTTCATTCCCTCTTCTCCTTCATTCTTAAACAGGGATCCGAATTCTTCCGATTCGAGCCTGCTTCCCGAGTCAAAATCACAAAGCATGCCCTGACGGGTAACATATTTTACCTTTCTGATAGCTTTAGGTCCTTTGGATGCAATGGTTTTGGCGATGTTGAAAACCTCTTCCATCAACTGTTCCGGTTCAAAAACCTTTTGCACCAGTCCAATGCGCAGGGCTTCCTGTGCATCGATCATTTCGGCAGTTGTTAGCAGATACAATGCATCACCCAAGCCAACCAGTCTTGGCAATCTTTGCGTTCCGGCATATCCGGGGATCATGCCCAGGTTAACTTCCGGTTGTCCGAATTTGGCCTTTGAACTGGCGATCCTGAAATCGCAGCCCATGGCCAGTTCCAATCCGCCACCCAGTGCAAAGCCATTAATGGCAGCAATGACCGGTATCTCCATTTTTTCCAGGCTGCTGAAAACCTTTTGCCCCAGGCGTGAGAATTCACTCCCTTCCTGGGGTGTTTTATCCACCATCTCCGCAATATCAGCACCGGCCACAAAGGCTTTCCCTTCTCCGGTAATGATCATGACTTTTACCTGTTCATTTTCCGAGACCTCCCTGATGGCACTGCCCATTTCTTCAAAAAAACGGGTATTCAGTGCATTCAGGGCCTTTGGCCTGTCGATTTTTACCAAAGCAATATCTTCGGTAATCTCAATCTTTAAAATTTCGTATTCCATATTTATTGATTCGGTTAAGGTTCAAGCTTCAAATTTAAGCATTTTATGCTGAACCCCACAGCAATTATTTGCTTGTAACTGCTTTATCGTGTAATGTCAAAAACATCTAAATTATTGCATATTTTCTCAATTTCAATTATTTTAATAAATTTGCAGGAATTCATAAAACGGATCATGAACAGAAAGTTACAAATACTGGCCTCATTTTTTCTGCTGGCATACATCAGTTTTCTGGGTCATGATCTCATTGTACACAATCACCAGCATGCCGAAACAGCACTCGATCATGTCTGCCTGATCCAGGATGCAGAATCTGTTAACGATCTCGCGAAAACAGTAAGCCAATGCAAGCACCTTGCGGAAGACTGTCATTCCTGCGAACATGACCAGAGCCTGCATAAACAGCTGGTTTTTGCCAAGGATTTTAAATCTGATCCTCACTTGATGGTGCCCTTCATTAAGATCAGGCCGCTTAGTTTTTCCAATGCTTCCACCAATGCTTTTACCCGGGTTTATTATCCTGATGAAAGCTGGCTCTATACTTCCGTGCTCCTGCGGGCACCTCCTTCATTAGCATAAATTTCCGATCGATCAAGATTATTTTTCAGGGCTGGTGTTGAAAGCCATTGCATATCTGTGACTTGAGGTGATGAGAGGATTTTTCCTCTTTTGCTAATCTCTCAATCTGCCGGCCCCAATCATGAATTATTAAATCAATTAAAAGATGTTCAGAAAGTATTTTTTCCTGATGATCATACCCGCAGTCATCCTGTTTCACGCCTGCGGGCATCCTGATGATCATACAAATGAAGCCTCCCATGATCACGAGGCAGTTTCCGTAAGCATGTACACACAGCAATTCGAGCTGTTCATGGAATACGATCCCCTGGTGGTGGGCGACACATCAGGTTTCATCATCCATCTGACAAGATTGTCGGATTACAAGCCCCTGACCGGCAGGGCCATCATCCTGGAAGTAAAGGGTGCTGAGAATTACCGGAAACAGATAGAAAATCCATCCCGGCCCGGGATCTACCTGGCGGATTATGCTCCGGGGAAAGCTTCGGAAAATGCTCTCATCAGGATTTCTTTCCAGGATGAAAACATGCGGGAGGAGTTTCTGGTGGAGGATGTTGAGATATTTGCCAATGAGGAGGAACTGCATGCGCATCATCACGAACATGCCGAAGAAGGTGATATCAGCTTTTTGAAAGAGCAAGCCTGGAAAACGGACTTTGGTATTGCGAGGGTTGTGAAAATGCCTTTTTTTGATATCCTGAAAGTTTCCGGGGAACTGCAGGCATTACCAACGGCCAGTAACAGGCTCATTGCAAGCTCCTCAGGCATACTTGAATTTAGCAGGGAGAACTTTTTGCCCGGACAAAAGATTAATAAAGGGGAAGCTTTGTTTTATATCAAGCCTGGCGGCCTTGCCGGCCGGAACATCAAAACGCAGTACATACAGGCAAAGGCAGCATATGAAAAAGCCCGCGAGGATTACGAACGGGCAAAAGTCCTGGCAAATGACCAGATCATCTCGGGACGGGAACTGTCTGCGACAAAAGCTGAATTTGAACAGGCGGAAGCCGAGTACCGGAGCATCAGCGAAAACTTCAGGCAGGACGGCCAGGTAGTGAATTCACCAATGGATGGTGTGATATCCCGAATAAACATAAGCAATGGTTCTTTTGTGTCAAGAGGTGAGATGATCGCTGAATTATTGAATACGGACCAGCTTATCCTCAAAGCAGATGTTCCTCAGAGCGTTAGTTCAAGGCTGCCAGGCCTGGAGTCTGCAAACTTCAAAACCAGCACGGCGGATGTTACTTACCGCACAGACAGCCTGGAGGGAGAACTGTTCTCAATCCCGGGCGTAACCATTACCGAGAATTATTACCTGCCTGTTTTCTTCAAGATCAGGAATCCGGGAGATCTGGTGCCGGGTACCTATGCGGAAGTCTTCCTGAAAATTGATGATGGCGGGGAGGCCCTTTTAATACCCGAAAAAGCCATCATGGAAAGTGAAGGTATACATTATGTGTATGTGCAGGAGGGCGGCGAATCATACCGCAGGCAGGATGTTACCACCGGCGGAAATGATGGCGTGATGGTGCATATATTATCCGGCCTGGAACCCGGTGATATAGTAGTTACCAAAGGAGCCTACCGGATCAAACTTGCTTCCATGGCCGGTGAACTGCCTTCTCACGGACATGCTCATTAAACTTTAAAATTTGAATCATGATTAACAAACTGGTAAAGTTTTCATTATACAACCGGCTTATCATTCTGGCTGCTACATTATTGATACTGGCCTCGGGAGTGTATATTTTGCGTGAGCTGGACATAGATATTTTCCCCGATTTGAATGCCCCCACAGTGGTGGTCATGACAGAAGCCCATGGCATGGCTCCTGAAGAGGTGGAGCGACTGGTCAGCTTCCCGGTAGAAACAGCCATCAATGGGGCGAACAATATGCGCCGGGTCAGGTCTTCCTCATCCATGGGATTCTCCATTGTCTGGGCTGAATTTGAATGGGGAACGGATATATACAAAGCCAGGCAAACCATTACCGAACGCCTGGCCACAGTGAACGAGAGCCTGCCCGAAAACGTGGATAAACCCGTGCTGGCACCACAAACCTCGCTGCTGGGCGAAATTCTCATTTTTAGCATTACTTCCGATTCTCTCAGCCCAATGCAACTCAGGACCCTAGCCGACTGGGATATCCGGACCAGGCTTTTATCAGTTCCGGGCGTTGCCCAGGTTACGATAATTGGAGGTCAGCCCAAGGAATACCAGATACAGGCCGATCCCCAGAAAATGGAATACTTTAGGGTAAGTCTGACTGAATTGATCAGTGCTGCGGACAACCTCAACAATAATTCATCAGGGAGTTTTCTGGAGGAACATGCGAACCGTTACCTTATCCGCGGGATTGCACGCACAGCGGATAAACAGGAGATCGGGAATAATGTGGTCAAAGTGTATAACGGCCACCCGGTGCTGGTGCGTGATGTTGCCGATGTGGTGGAAGCTTCTGCGCCCATCATCGGGAAAGGCTCTTACAGAGGGCAATCTGCAGTAGTGATCACGGTCAATAAGCAACCCGAGGTGAATACCCTGAAGCTGACAGAAAAGCTTAATTCCGTACTGGATGGACTGGAGGATAAACTGCCGGGCTCTGTCGAAATTCACAAAAACATTTTCGAACAGGCGGGTTTTATTGATGTTGCCGTTGAAAATGTACAGAAAGCCCTCGTCGAAGGAGCCATCCTGGTGGTGATCATCCTTTTTGTTTTCCTGATGAACGTGAGGACGACCTTCATTTCTGTTCTGGCCATTCCGGTTTCCCTGCTCGTATCGGTGATCAGTCTCAAACTGATGGGTCTTACCATCAATACCATGAGCCTTGGGGGAATGGCCATTGCCATCGGGGCCATCGTGGATGATGCCATCATCGATGTGGAGAATGTTTACAAACGATTGAAAGAAAACGCCAGGAAACCTGCCGGAGAAAGGCGAAAATGGCTGCCGGTGATCTTCGAAGCTTCTATTGAGATCCGTGCTTCAATCCTGAATGCCACCTTCATCATCCTGGTGGCCTTTATTCCCCTTTTCTTCCTGGGCGGGATGGAAGGCCGCATGCTCAAGCCTCTTGGCATCGCCTTTATCGTTTCCTTGTTTGCCTCCCTGATCGTGGCCGTAACGCTCACCCCTGTACTCTGCAGTTACCTTCTGACTAATGAAACTTCGCTTGTGAAGCAGAAACAGGACAATCGTTTTGTCGGCTTCCTGAAGCAGCACTACAAGAGATGCCTTGTTGCGGGCCCTGTCAATCCGCAAAGGTATTCTTGCAGTCACCGTAATTATGTTTGTGGCAGCCCTGTTTTTGCTCATTTCATTCGGCAGGACTTTCCTGCCACCCTTCAACGAAGGTTCTCTGGCCATCAATGTGGCAACCTATCCGGGTGTGGCCATTGGAGAATCGGATAAGATCGGCAGTGAGGCTGAACAGATACTGCTTGAGATTCCCGAAGTGATTACTACTTCAAGGAAGACGGGCAGGGCTGAGCTTGCCGAACATTCCTTCGGTGCCAATGTGTCGGAGATTGAAGTTCCGTTTGAACTGAAAGACAGGCCCCGGGTAGCATTCCTGGAAGATGTAAGGACACGTTTGAATGAGATCCCCGGGGTGATCATTGAGGTAGGGCAACCCATCACACACAGGATTGATCATATGTTGTCGGGAACCCGATCCAACATCGCAATCAAACTTTTCGGTAACGACCTGCGGAAAATGTATAGCCTGGCCAAAGATATCGAAGGGAAAATTGAAGATGTGCCGGGTGTTGTAGACCTTTTTGTTGAGCAGCAGGTGGAAACTCCGCAAATACAGATCCGCCCCAGGAGAGAATTGCTAGCCCGCTATGGCATTCCTGTGCATGAATTCAATGCACTTGTAAGCGCCGGTATCGGCGGAATAAAAGTTTCCGACGTTTTTGAAGGAGAAAAGAAGTTCGACCTTGTGCTAAGGTTCCGGGAAAATTACCGGGATGATATTGAGTCCATACGCAAGCTGATGATCGATGCAGCCAATGGGAAAAAGATCCCGCTCGAACAGGTTGCTGAGATCAGATCGGCTTCGGGACCATACAGTATCAACAGGGAGGATGTACGCCGGAAGATCGTGATCTCCGCCAATGTAGCCGGCAGGGACCTGAGGAGTGTGGTCAATGATATCCGCACAAGGGTAAACCAGGAGGTTTCCTTGCCTGAAGGCTATATCGTGGAATATGGCGGACAATTTGAAAGCGAAAGCCGGGCCTCCAGAACCCTTTTGCTAACTTCAATCGGAGCCATACTGCTGATCTTCCTGATCCTTTACCAGGAATTCAGAAACACCCGGATCGCAGCCATTATTCTGTTGAATCTGCCACTCGCACTGATCGGTGGTGTTTTTGCCATCTGGATCACTTCGGGGGTGATCAGCATCCCTTCCATTATCGGCTTCATAACCCTTTTCGGGATCGCCACCAGGAATGGAATATTGCTGGTTTCGCGATACCTCAGCATAAAGGAGGAAAAACTGCCACCCAAAGAGGTGATCATACAGGGCTCCCTCGACAGGCTCAACCCCATCCTGATGACAGCCCTCTCTGCAGCATTGGCCCTCATCCCCCTGGCAGTGAATGGAAATCTGCCCGGGAACGAGATCCAGAGCCCCATGGCCATTGTCATCCTGGGCGGACTGCTGAGCGCAACCGTACTCAATTTATTTATCATACCCATTGTTTTTTACAGCCGTTTGAAAAAGGAGGAAAGATCATGAAGAACCGGATAATAATGCTGGCAATACTGTTTCTTTTCAGCCAGTATGCAAGAGCGCAGCACACTGTGAGGGAAGTTCTTGAACAGGTTAAGCAGAACAACATAAGCCTGCAGAAGTACCAGGAATATACCAGCAGCAGAATCCTGGAATCCAAAACCGGATTGAATCCGGCAGATCCATCTTTTGAAATTGCGTATTTGTGGGGAAGCAAGTCCAATACTTACCTGAATGAGATTGGGCTGAAACAGGAATTCGACTTCCCGACAGCCTACACGCAGCGAAACAAAATATCAACTTTGCAGCAACTGCAATACCGCTACCAACAGGAGAAATATTGCTGGGAGATCCTGCAGGAAACAAAATTACTGACCATAAAAATGGTATACCTGTATAAGAAGAGAGCCGAATACAAGGCACGGGCTGATCTTTCGGGCAGGCTTTTAAGCGACCAGGAGAAAAGGCTCAGGGAAGGGTATGGCACCAGCCTGGAAGTGGAAAAAGCCAGGCTTCACCATCACCTGATCGAAAATGATCTGCAGAAAATTCAATCCGGGATCAGGACCTCACAGGCTCATCTGGAGGAATTGAACGGAGGCAGGGAAATCAGCTTTTACAGCATGGACTACCCCGTATTTGACAAGCTGCCCGTTTTTGATACCCTCATCGAACGACTGGAGGCAGTGGATCCGGTAAATAAGATCATTGAAGTGCAGATCAAGGAAGCCGACCGCAAAGTGAGTCTTTCTAAAGCAGAAGCATTGCCGGGTTTTGAAATAGGATACCGTTATGAAGAGGAATTTCTTAACAAATTCAACGGGGTGCATTTCGGGATCAGCATTCCCCTTTGGGAAGACAGGAACAAAGTTAAACACAGCAGGTTGAAAACGGATTATTTGTATGCTGAAATTGCCGAACACGAAAACGATCATTACTACGAGATCAAAGAAACTTATGAATCGTTTTTGTCGGCAAAAGAGCGATTGAATAGCCTGGGCAAAACATTAAACGAACTGAGGTTTGAGGACAAGCTTGACAAAGCCTTAAACGAAGGAAATATTGACAGGATCGATTTTTATTCCGAATATATTTATCTGTATGACATCAGGGACGAACTTTTTGAAACCGAAAAGGAATATTATATGTTGCTGGCGGAGTTGTTTAAATTCAAATTACTTGAGTTAACCAGGTAAGCTTTAATTCTGAACCTAAACTGTGTTAATTTCCCGTTAAAGTATGTTAAACAATAATTAGAGCACCTATTTCTTCATATATTTGTGGTTCTCAAAAATCGTTAGCATGAGAAGATCTTTTTCCATCGGTTTAGCTTTATTAATGGTGCTTTCCACAATCGGAGTCACCATCAATATACATTATTCCCATGGAGAATTATTTTCTATATCTCTTTTCGATGTTTCCGATCCCTGTTGCGATATGGATTGCACCTGCTGTTACGAGGAGTCAAAAACTTACCAGGTGAAAGACGAATTTATTACCTCGTCATTCGACCTGGCAAAGTTTGTTTTTTCCAATGCGATCACAATTGTTTACAAGAACCTGATCGAGTACCTTTTTGATGTACTGAAACAGAAGGCATACCTTGAAAAAGACAAATCACCACCCGGTAAAAATACCTTTCAGGAATACAACCAGGTTTTTTTGCTCTGATAATTTCCATTACAAATCCTATATTTTTTAATTATTCGATGATTATGTGTCATCAGATACAGGACTTATAATCAGAAATTATTCAATCAGAAAAATCGTAAACCCATGAATAAAATATATAATGCAATCACAATTGTTTTCTTGATTGCACTTGCTTCGAACACAATGTCCCAGCAATACCAGGGGATTGTGTTCGATATGAAAAAAGAAAATGAAAAAGTTCCTCTGCCGGGTGTAAACATTTACTGGGCAGGAACCCAGCAAGGCACGGTTTCCGGTATCGATGGTAAATTCAGTATCGCCAGCCCGGAAATCAAAAGCACAAAACTCGTTTTTAGTTTTGTGGGATTCCGGAAAGATACGATTGATGTAAGCAATGTGGATAAAGATCACATGCTTGAAGTCCATCTTTTACTGAATAAAACACTTCAGGAAGTTGAAATTAAAGGCATTGCCAAAGGAAGCGTTATTTCGAGGCTTGATCCTATTTTAACGCAAACATTAACGCAAAATGAACTCAGAAAGGCAGCCTGCTGCAATCTTTCGGAAAGCTTCGAAACCAATGCCTCTGTTGATGTATCTTTTAGTGATGCCGTTTCCGGGGCAAAACAGATACAGATGTTGGGCCTTGCCGGAAGATACAGCCAGATACAGATTGAAAACATTCCGAATTTGAGAGGTCTTTCCAGCACTTACGGACTGGAATATATTCCCGGAACCTGGATGGAATCCATTCAGATATCCAAAGGAACGGCTTCGGTGAAGAATGGCTACGAAAGCATTACCGGGCAGATCAATGTGGAATATAAAAAGCCGCACAACAGCGAGAAGCTCTTTCTGAATACTTATGTAAACAGCATGGGAAGAGTGGAAGGTAATTTTAACACCGCTTTCAGTGTGAGTGATCAATGGAGTACTATTTTACTGGGGAATGTGGTGAACAGCACAGCAGAAATCGACAAGAATGATGACTCCTTCCTGGATATACCCAAAGTTAAACAATATCATTTTTTCAACCGCTGGAAATTTGAGAACCCGGGAAAAATGAACGGGCAAATCGGGATCAAAGCCCTGGATGAAACCAGAAGCGGCGGACAGATCGGCTTTGATGAAAACCAGCCAAGAGATACCAGCAATACATATGGTATCAATATCAAAACAAGACGTTACGAAGTCTTTACCAAGACAGGCTTTATGTTTGACAGGCCTGAAACCAGCATTGGTTTTATCAACTCACTGATCTATCATGACCAGAATTCTTACTTCGGTTTGAACGATTACTCGGGAAAACAGATCAATTATTATGGTAACCTGATGTATCAGACTTATTTATTCAATGAGCATCATGACTATACTGTGGGCCTGAGTTATGTTTATGACGAATATGACGAAGTATTGAATGATAGCGCGTTTTCCAGAACGGAAAGGGTCTCGGGGGCGTTTCTTGAGTACACCTATTCAATCGAAGAGCGTTTGACGATACTGGCAGGTTTGCGTAGTGATTTTCATAATCTTTACGGAACTTTGATAACACCCCGTTTGCACCTTCGCTATGCTCCCAGTGAGAACTGGATTTTCAGAGGATCCGCCGGTAAAGGATACCGGAGTCCGAATATCATTGCAGAGAACAGCTATCTTTTGGCTACTTCAAAAAAATTGAACATACAGGAGAAACCTGAAATGGAAGAAGCCTGGAATTTCGGTCTCAGCCTGACGAAATTTACCGACATCAGGGGCAAACAGTTGATGGTCAATATTGATTTTTACCGGACGGAGTTCATCAAGCAGTTGATTGTTGATATGGACCAGGATATTTTTGAGGTGAACGTTTACAATCTGGATGGACAATCTTTTTCCAACAGTTTCCAGGTAGAAGCCAATTATGAGCTATTTCCGAGGTTTGAGCTGACTGCAGCTTATCGGCATAATGATGTACAAATTACATTGAATGACCGGCTGCAAAGAAAACCGCTTGTCAACCGTTACAAAGGCCTGGTGAGCATGACCTATACCACGGAAGATCTGGGATGGCAGTTCGACCTGACTGCCCAGTTTAATGGAGATGCCCGCCTGCCCGATACGGAGCAATATCCCGAAATATACAGAAGGCCGGTGCTGAGCCGGGAATATACCGTTTTCAATGCACAGGTTACAAAATACCTGGGAAAATGGGAATTATACGTGGGCGCAGAAAACCTCGGGGATTTTACCCAGGATGATCCCATCATTGCCAGTAATGATCCCTTTGGGAAATATTTTGATACTTCACTGGTGTGGGGCCCCATTGTGGGCAGAAAAATATATTTCGGAATGCGATACAGTATTCCGATGCCTGAAGTACATAAGGGTCGCGAAAATCATTAATTTAAATAATAGCTTTAAAAAGAAAACATATGAAAGCATATATCATTATTATAGCATTTTTGTTTGGGGCCATCGGCCTGCAGGCACAGAAAACAGAAAAAGAGAAGTTTAAAGTTTACGGCAAATGCGAAATGTGCGAAGAACGTATTGAAAAAGCCGCCGAAGCATTGGATGGTGTTCAATCGGCCGATTGGGACATACTTTCCAAAAAGATCAAAGTGAAATATGATCCTGAAAAAGTAAAACTGATCGAAATCCATGAAGCCATTGCAAAGGTGGGTCATGATACGGAAAAAGTGAGGGCGGATGATGAAACGTATGGCAAGCTGCATCACTGTTGCCATTATGAGAGAAAAGAGAAAGAGTATTAAGTTAACTTGTGTTAATGCCCTGTTAAAGAATGTTAAACAATACTTTTCCCCGAAATTGCGTTGTATATTTGTTGTTGATATTATTGATAAAAATGAGACGAATACTCTCTATCGGATTGGCGTTTTTGTTGGTGTTCTCTACAATCGGGGTTACCATCAATAAACATTTTTCCGATGGTGAATTATATTCTGTTGCTCTCTTTACAGATGCTGATTCATGCTGTGCGGTCGACTGCAACTGCTGCCATGAGGAATCAGAAACCCATCAGGTAAAGGACGAATTCATCACCTCCTCTTTCGAGCTTGCCAAGGTCTTTTTTACCGAAGCCATCACCCTCATTTATGAAAAATTTGTTCAGGATCTCTTTGGGATCGAAAAGACCAAAGCATGCCTGGAACAGGATAAGTCACCTCCGAATCGTATTACCGGGGAAGAATATACCCAGGTTTTCCTAATTTGATATTTCTGCATTTTTTCTATTCCGCTGTTAACCTCTGATCTCAGCAGATCAAGGGTTGATGCACAATTATTGTATTGTTAAAAACAGAATTATGCAAAAGTATCATGAACACGACATCTCTCTACATTAAAAACATGGTTTGCAACCGTTGTATAAAGGTTGTAAATGAAGAAATCAGCAAACTGGGGTTTGCGGTTGAAGATATCGAGCTTGGCAGGGTTAAAGTTACGGGCAATCTAAATGAGCGTGAAATTTCGCAAATTGACAGTATCCTCAGGTCCAATGGCTTTGAAATCATCGAAGACAATAACAGCCGTATCATCAATCAATTGAAAACGCGGGTCATCGAACTCATTCATTATGATCCGGAAATGACCGGGCACATCAATATCTCACAATACCTTGCAGTGAGATCGGATACAGTTATTCTATCTGAGCAAGCTTTTCTCACAAGTAGTAGGCATCACGCTTGAAAAGTATATTATCAACCAGAAAATTGAAAAAGTAAAGGAATTACTTGTTTACGATGAGTTATCCCTGAAAGAGATAGCCTATCAAGTGCATTACAGCAGTGCTCAGTATTTATCCAATCAATTCAAAAGTGTTACCGGGCTCACGCCTTCACATTTAAAGGACTTGGCAAGGAAAGAGGATTTCTCTGGATAAAATATGATTGCCAGGTAAAAATTTCATAAATTTTAATTGGAATTGCGTAATAAGGAACCCGGCAGGAAAAACTTCTTTTGCACAAGGATAAAAATTTAAGTTGAAATCAGATGCTAAACAGAATCATAAAATATTTTCTTGAGAACAAGCTCGTAACCATGCTTGTGCTGGTTGGATTTATTGCATGGGGGATATCAACTTCTCCTTTCGGATGGGAACTGGGGGTGCTGCCTTCTGATCCTGTTCCGGTGGATGCCATTCCCGACATCGGTGAAAACCAACAAATCGTTTTTACCGAATGGATGGGGCGATCACCTCAGGATATTGAAGACCAGATTTCATATCCGCTAACTACTTATTTACTGGGAATTCCGGGTGTGAAGTCCATCCGCAGTTCGTCTATTTTCGGGTTTTCAAGCATCTTCATCATTTTTGAAGAAGACATTGAATTTTACTGGTCACGATCCCGGATTTTGGAAAAGCTGGCTTCGTTGCCATCCGGCCTGTTGCCGGAAGGAGTGCAGCCGGCACTGGGCCCCGATGCCACCGCTTTGGGACAAGTTTACTGGTACACCATCGAGGGCAGAGACAAAGAGGGAAACCCCACTGGTGGCTGGGATTTACACGAAATACGTACCGTACAGGACTTCTACGTAAAATACGGGCTGAATGCCACCGAAGGCGTTTCGGAAGTTGCTTCAATCGGTGGGTTTGTGCAGGAATACCAAATTGATGTTAATCCTGATGCCTTAAAAGCATACAACATTCCACTTCACAAAGTGATGATGGCTGTTCAGAAATCGAACAGGGACGTTGGCGCAAAAACCATCGAAATCAACCAGGCGGAGTACCTTGTACGCGGTTTGGGCTACATCAAAAAAGTGGAAGACATTGAAAAAGCCGTTGTAGCCGTTCAGGAAAATGTGCCCATCCGTATTCAGGATATAGGCGTGGTAAGTTTAGGTCCTTCCACCCGGCGCGGCGCCCTGGATAAAGATGGTGCCGAGGTAGTAGGAGGTGTTGTAGTTGCCCGGTATGGCGCCAATCCATTGCAGGTAATCAACAACGTGAAAGATAAAATCAAAGAAATTTCGCCCGGACTGCCCAATAAGACTTTGCCCAATGGGGTGGTGAGCCAGTTAACTATTGTGCCATTTTACGATCGTTCAGGTCTCATTTACGAAACACTCGGAACGCTGGAAGAGGCTATTTCACTGCAAATTTTAATTGTCATTCTGGTCGTCATTGTAATGGTGTACAATCTGCGGGCTTCGTTTCTAATATCCAGCTTATTGCCCATTTCCGTGCTGATGGTTTTTATCGCCATGCGCTATTTTGGTGTCGACGCCAACATTGTGGCTTTATCGGGTATTGCCATTGCCATTGGGACAATGGTTGACCTGGGGGTGATTCTTTCGGAGAACATCATCAAGCATGTTGATGAAGCCCCACCCGGACAGAAATTGATAACCACCATTTACAACGGCGCTTCCGAGGTAAGTTCTGCAATACTTACCGCGGTTTCAACCACCATCGTAAGTTTTATCCCGGTATTTACCATGCAGGCTGCCGAAGGAAAACTGTTTGGTCCGCTGGCTTTTACCAAAACCTTTGCATTGATAGCAGCGCTGATTGTTTCCTTGTTCATTTTACCCATGCTGGCCCACTGGTTTTTTGGCGCCCGCATTAAAAGCCGTTCGATTAGAAGATGGGTAAATATAATTCTCATTCCTGTTGGAATAATTTTGCTGATTTTCGGCCAGATTTGGGGTGGATTGATGTTGCTGGCTTTTGGATTAGTTGGAGTGGTGAAAGAAGTCGGAAGTCGGAAGTCGGAAGTCGGAAGACAGAAGACGGAAGTTGGAAGTCGGAAGACAGAAGACGGAAGACAGTCCTCCTTCGTTGAAACTTCGGAGGATAAAAAAGACCAAAGCTGGAAGAATCGTCTTCGCAACGCAGGATACCGGGCGCTGGGACATGCCGAAATCATTCATTGTGGTAATAGGTGTGATTTGGCTGCTGGCCAAATACTGGCTTCCGCTGGGACCTGCCAAAAGTCTGGTAATGAATGTGACATTTGTTGCCTTGGTTGTGATTCTAATTTTAGGGTTCTTCACAATTTTGGAGTATTTCTACAAACCAATCCTCAAATGGTGTTTGAATTATAAGGTTACCTTTCTTTTGATTCCTTCCTTCCTGATTCTTTTCGGGTTAACTACATGGATGGGATTTAACAATATATTTGGTTTTGTAGCCAAAGGTTTTGATACCGTTGGATGGAATGTCCGCACCACCAAAGTATGGTCCGGATTAACCCATACCTTCCCCGCTATCGGGAAAGAATTTATGCCTTCACTCAACGAAGGAAGCTTTTTGCTGATGCCCACTTCCATGCCTCATTCAGGATTTGAATACAACCGAAAAGTACTGGGCCAACTGGACATGCTCATCTCCAATATTCCGGAAGTTGAACTTACGGTTGGTAAGCTGGGCCGCGTGGAATCAGCACTCGACCCGGCACCGATTTCGATGTATGAAAATGTCATCAATTATAAACCGGAATACATGTTGAATGAGCGCGGACATCGTGTGCGGTTCAAAGTGGATAATGAAGATCGTTTTATTCTTGCTTCGGGTGATACACTTTCAAACGAAAAAGCATTGGAACGGGGTGTTTCGCGAGAGGACTTAATCCCCGATGACCGCGGAAATTACTTCCGCAACTGGCGCGAAGAAATCAAATCGCCCGATGATATCTGGAATGAAATTGTAAGCGTTTCCAAAATCCCGGGCGTAACTTCGGCGCCAAAGCTTCAGCCCATTGAAACACGGCTGGTGATGCTGCAAACCGGCATGCGCGCCCCCATGGGAATTAAAGTTTACGGCCCTGATTTAACTACGATTGAAGAATTTGGGATGAAACTTGAAAACATCCTGAAAGAGGTACCATCAGTAAAAGCCGAAGCGGTTTTTGCCGACCGGATTGTGGGGAAACCGTATCTCCACCTCAATATCAACCGCGAGAAAATTTCGCGTTACGGTTTAAATATTGAAGATGTACAGCGCACTATTGAAACGGCCATTGGGGGAATGAAAATTACGTCAACTGTTGAAGGCCGCGAACGTTTTCCGGTGAGGGTGCGATATCCGCGCGAACTGCGCGACGATCCGGAATCACTGAAGGGAATCCTGATATCCACGCCAACCGGAGCGCAAATACCGCTGGAACAGATTATCGATTTTGAATACAAGCGCGGACCACAGGCAATTAAAAGCGAAGAGACTTTTTTAGTGGGTTATGTTTTATTTGATAAAAGAGAGGGTATTCAGAAGTAGGAGTGGTCAATGATGCGCAGAATACAATTCAGTCCCGGATTGATTCAGGGGAATTAAGCGTTCCCGCAGGAATCAGTTACAAGTTTTCGGGAAGTTACGAGAACCAGGTGCGGGCTGAAAAGCGCCTTTCCATCATTGTCCCTGTGGTGTTGGTCATTGTGTTTCTGATTCTCTACTTTCAGTTTAAATCAGTCACCACTTCCCTGATGGTCTTTTCCGGCATTGCCATGGCATTTAGCGGTGGTTTTATGATGATATGGCTATATGGGCAGGGTTGGTTTGTTGATTTCTCAATATTTGGTACCAACATACGGGAGCTTTTCCAGATGAACACCATCAACCTGAGTGTGGCGGTTTGGGTGGGCTTTATTGCCCTGTTTGGGATTGCAACCGACGACGGCGTTCTGATGGCCACTTACTTAGACCAAAGCTTTGCCCGTAACAAAACAGATAATCTGAAAGAAATCCGCGTAGCAGTTGTTGAAGCGGGACAGCGGAGAATCAAGCCCGCAGTTATGACTTCAGCAACGACTATTATCGCGCTGCTCCCAATTTTGACCTCCACCGGCCGCGGCGCCGACATCATGATTCCAATGGCCATTCCGGCTTTTGGAGGGATGATTTTTGCCGCCGTTACCTATTTTATCGTGCCGGTGCTATACAGCCTGAGGGAAGAGAGAAAATTAAAAAAGATACAATCATGAAGCTCATAATAAATAGTATAATCCTGATGATTCTGGGAATTACAGTAGGGCAAGCCCAAACCCTGGATGATTATTTCAGAATTGCAGCCGAAAACAATCCCGGCCTGCAAGCCAAATACAAGGAGTTTGAAGCCTCGTTGCAAAAAGTACCGCAGGTAAACACATTGCCCGACCCCACTTTTTCTTTCGGTTATTTCATTTCACCGGTTGAAACGCGGGTAGGGCCACAACGGGCAAAATTTTCACTAACCCAGATGTTCCCCTGGTTTGGTACGCTTAAGGCACAAGGTGATGCCGCTGCTTTGTTGGCTGAATCGAAATACCAGGCTTTTGTGGAAGCCCGGAACAAACTTTACTTCCAGGTAGCTTCGGCATATTATCCGCTCTATGAATTGAAAAAGTGGGTGGAACTGGAAAGAGAAAACATCGAAATACTGGAATCCTATAAAAACATCGCCCTTTCGAATTTTGAGAACGGGAAAAGCAAAATGGTGGATGTTTTGCGTGTGGATATCATGCTGAAGGAAGCCATTACCAATTTACATATCCTGAATGAAAAAGAAAAACCCCTTCTTACAGCTTTAAATAAACTACTGAACCGCAAGGAGGATGCTGAGATTGTGATTCAGGACAGCCTTGGCATCGAGTTGATCGCCAATGACTTCAGGAAAGATTCCATGATTGCCGGTAATCCGGTATTGAAAGAGCTGAAGCTGAAAGAAAAAGCAAGCAGAGCTGCCGGGGAGGCCGCTAATAAGAAAGGTCTCCCGAAAATGGGCATAGGACTGGATTATGTTTTGGTTGGCGAACGCACCGATATGTCGGTTGCGGATAACGGCAAAGATGTGATCATGCCGATGCTTTCGGTCAGCCTTCCCATTTTCAGAAAAAAATATGATGCGGCTGTGAAGGAGGCACAACTGCAGCAGGAAGCCTTTGAACTTATGCAGGAGGATTATAAAAACACCCTTACTGTGGAGTATGAAAGCATTCAGTTCAGGCTCGATATGCAAGAACAAAAAATGGCCCTGTATGAAGATCAGATAGCCGAATCCAAACAAGCTTTGAGATTGCTGGGTACTGCTTATGCCAATTCGGGTACCGACTTTGAAGAGGTATTGCGCATGCAGCAGCAACTGATCAGATACCAGAAGTTGAAAGCAACGGCATTGTCTGAATATAATATTGCCATTGAAAAATTAAATTACATAACAGCATTAAACAGGACTCAAAAATGAAGAAATCAGGAATAAACAAATGGATTTATGCCATTATCATCGCGCTGGCAGGTATCATGGCCGGATGGCTCATAGGGTCCTCCCAGCAGAAAACCGTGCCTGCCGAAGAACATAAGCATGCTGTCGCGGAAAGTGAAGATGAAACCCAAATATGGACATGCTCCATGCATCCACAGATCCGGCAGCCTGAAGCGGGTGATTGCCCGATCTGTGGTATGGATTTGATCCCGCTGGATGATGATACGGATGAGAGCAGCCCGATGGAGATCAGAATGTCGCCCACGGCCATGCAACTGGCAGATATTGTTACGACTGAAGTTGGCAAAACAAAACCGGAAAAGCTCATCCGGCTGGATGGGAAAGTGCAGGCCGATGAACGCCTGGTTTATTCACAATCCTCACATATTCCGGGCAGGGTGGAAAAACTCATGCTGAATTTTACCGGAGAATATGTAAAGAAAGGCAGCCCGATCGCATATGTCTATTCTCCCGAACTTGTTACTGCCCAGGAAGAATTATTCGAGGCCAGAAAGGTAAAAGATGTTCAGCCGGCTTTGTTCAATGCAGCAAAGCAAAAACTGAAAAACTGGAAAATGAGCGATGATCAGATTGAGAAGATCCTGAGTAGCGGAAAGATCAGGGAAGAGTTTCCCGTACTTGCAGATGTTTCAGGCTATGTGTTGAAGAAAATGGTGAACAACGGCGATTATATCAGGCTGGGACAGAGTATTTATCAAATTGCCGATCTTTCAAAGGTTTGGGTTATGTTTGATGTGTATGAATCGGACCTGCCCTGGGTGAATGAAGGAGATGAGGTAACATTTACCGTGGCATCCCTTCCGGGAGAGGAATTTTCAGGTCAGATCAGCTTCCTCGATCCTGTGATCGATCCCAAAACCAGGGTGGCCAAAGCCAGGCTTGAAGTCAGCAATAAAGACCTGAAGCTGAAACCCGAAATGTTTGTATCAGGAACACTCACTGCTGAACTTGACAATGCTTCCGAAGCTATCGTTATTCCGAAGTCCGCAGTGATGTGGACCGGAAAGAGGTCCATTGTGTATGTGAAATCTTCATCCGGTAGGGGAGTGAGTTTCTTACTTAGAAATGTTGTATTGGGACCTGCACTGGGTAATAGTTTTATTATTGAAAGCGGCCTGGAAGCCGGAGAAGAGATCGCTGTACACGGCACCTTCAGCATAGATGCCGCAGCCCAGTTAGCCGGTAAGCCAAGCATGATGAACGAAGAAGGGGGTCAAGCCATGACAGGACATCAGCATGGCGGCAATACGATGAGCCAGGAAGCTGTCAAATCCCTGGACAAGGAAGCAAAGATCAGCGAAGCATTCAAGGAACAGCTTACCACTGTTTATAATGCATATATCCCGATGAAAAATGCATTTGTGAAATCTGATGCGGAAAAGGTTAAAAGCGGGGCGGAAAAGGTTCTGGAAAATCTGGAGGATGTCGACATGGGATTGCTTGAAGGAGAAGCCCATATGGTGTGGATGGACCAGTTGAAAGCCTTGAAGAAAAATCTCCGGGTGATGATATCCGATGCGGATATTGAAATTCAAAGGGGTGCATTTGCCAAATTCAATGAGGCCTTCTACCAGGCAGTACAGGATTTCGGTCTGAGCAGCCTCACTACCTATTATCAATACTGCCCGATGGCAATCGGAAACCAGGGCGCCTTCTGGTTCAGCGAAAAAGAAAATATCGAAAATCCATATTTTGGTGATATGATGCTGTCGTGCGGAGAAACCAGGGAAACTTTTGATTTTTAAGGGTATTGGACAAAATATTATAAGTTTTTACCGGAATTGTGTAAAGCTTGCTCCCTGAACAGGCATTACCTTTATAAATATCAAGATAAATCAAAACAAATAAGATATGAAAACACTGATCATAACATTAACAGGAATTATTCTATCGCAGCAACAGCGTGCAATCAGAGTGATCCGGAAAGGCAATGGATAATGCCAAATACAGGGAACAGGTTTATAAAACCATCATAAATGATCATCAGATGATGACTGAGTTTATGCAAGAAATGCAGCATAGCGAGCATGGCATGATGATGATGCAGGGAATGAACAAATGATGTTGGGAATGATGAGCCGTGATAACATGATGGAAATGATGTCGGTTTATGAATGACAGCCTGGCCTGCGATTATCTGACCGACAGCATGATGGTACATCGTAAGACCATGAATATGATGCTGGATAAAATGCACAATGCAGGAATCATGGATCAGCAATCAACAAAAAAAGCAAAAAAGAAAGTGAAGGAAATTACCCCGCCGCAATATGATTTTAGCAAGGTAAGGCACTGGCATTAATGCTTTGCTCGAAGGTTAGTACCCAAAAACATCCACCTATGTATTTTAAACATGGATTTCGAGATTTCACCCGAATTGCTGAACATTGACTGGCTGGGTGAAGAAAAGCTTAGAGTACAAATTCTCCAGACCATCCTTAAACGGGAAGGCGAATGAATAATATAAATAACGAAAATTGTAAGCAATGAGTTTTTATTGTCCGATGAAATGTGAAGGCGACAAAGTTTATAACAAGCCCGGTAACTGCCCTGTTTGTCATATGAAACTTGTGCCGGAAGAAAATGATGCAAATGGGCATCATGCAAAAGAATTTCATTCACATGATCACCATAAGCATCATCCTACACATCACAAAACCGGAAAACCTGAAAGCGGAAATGGCGGAAGCTATTATTGCCCCATGCACTGCGAAGGTGATAAAACCTACGATAAGCCTGGTGACTGTCCGGTTTGTGGTATGCATTTGAAAAAAGAAGAGGCAAAACCGGTTCCGGGTAGTAAGCAAGCTGTTTACACCTGCCCCATGCACCCGGAAGTGAAACAGGACCACCCGGGCAGTTGTCCGAAATGCGGAATGGATCTGGTTCCTGAAAAAGCAGAAGAAACCAGCGAGGAAGAAAAAGCCTATAAGAAAATGGTTAAAAAATTCTGGGTGGCGCTTGGGCTCAGTATACCGGTTTTCTTTATTGCCATGTCGGAATTTTTTCCATTTCTAAAGTTATACGAAATAGCTCCCCGAAAAGTATGGGGTTGGATTGAGTTTGCATTGGCAACGCCTGTAGTATTTTATTCGAGCCGGGGCTTTTTTAAGCGCGGCTGGAGCTCCATCCGGCGTTGGTCTCCCAACATGTGGACATTAATATCCATTGGAGTGGGTGCTGCTTATCTTTTCAGTGTATTTGCTTTAATCATACCCGGAGTCTTTCCTGCAGAGTTCAAAGATGCGAACGGTAACGTTCACCTTTATTTTGAAGCAGCCGCAGTCATTTTAACGCTGGTATTGTTGGGCCAGGTACTCGAACTCAGGGCACACAGCAAAACCAATTCTGCAATTAAAGCCTTGTTGGGATTGGTTCCCCCGGTAGCGAGGATTATCCGTGATGGAGAAGAAATCGAAGTTCCGTTGGAGGAGGTGAATGTTGGTAATATTTTAAAAGTGAAGCCCGGCGAAAAAATTCCTGTCGACGGCAGTATTTATAAAGGCGAGGCTGTGATTGACGAAAGCATGATTAGTGGTGAACCCATTCCGGTTGAAAAATCGAAAGGCGATAAAGTAACAGGTGGAACCATCAACGGGAAAACAGCCTTTGAAATGAAAGCTGAAAAAGTGGGCAGCGATACCTTACTTGCACAGATCATTGAAATGGTGAACACGGCCAGCCGTTCACGCGCACCCATTCAGAAACTGGCTGATACAGTCGCTAAATACTTTGTACAGATCGTGATTGGTATCGCGCTGATCACTTTTGCAGTTTGGGCAATATGGGGACCGGAACCAGCTTATGTGTATGCATTTGTCAATGCCATTGCCGTACTTATCATAGCGTGCCCCTGTGCATTGGGCCTTGCAACTCCTATGTCGATTATGGTTGGATCGGGACGGATGGCACAGTCGGGAGTACTGGTTAAAGATGCCCGCGCTATTGAGGAAATGAATAAAGTGGATATTCTGATAATAGATAAAACCGGTACAATAACCGAAGGGAAACCCAGCCTTAAAAATTATCAATCCTTTGGTTCAATGCCCGATGATGATATTTTGAAACTGGCTGCCTCAATCGATGCCAATAGCGAACATCCGCTTGCCGATGCCATAGTTGCCGGCGCAAAAGAAAAAAACATGGAACTGATAAAAATGGACAAATTTGAATCGGTTACAGGTAAAGGGGTTAAGGCAATTTATAAAGGGAAGAAGATAGCTTTGGGAAACCAGCAACTCGTAGATGAATTTCAGGCAAACCTGGATGAAGGCAATAAAAAAATTGTTAAAGAATGGCAGTTGAAAGCCCAAACGCTTATGTATCTGCTCATTGATAACAAAGTAGAAGGCATTGTAACGGTTTCAGATAAAATCAAGGAAAGCTCGGCAAAAGCCATTCATGAGTTGCAAAAAATGGGCATAAAAGTACACATGCTCACCGGTGACAATAAATTCACAGCCAAAGCCGTCGCCGGTGAACTTAAACTTGATGGCTACCAGGCCGACTGCCTGCCCGACGACAAATACAAAAAGGTAAAGGAATTGCAGGAACAAAGCCACATAGTTGCCATGGCCGGCGACGGGATAAACGATGCCCCGGCGCTTGAACAGGCCAATGTGGGTATCGCCATGGGAACCGGTACCGACATTGCCATGCAAAGCGCCGAAGTTACACTGGTAAAAGGTGATTTGGACGGTATCGTCCGGGCACGGGAGCTGAGTCACAAAGTCATGCGCAACATCAAACAAAATCTATTCTTTGCCTTTGTTTACAACGCGCTGGGTGTTCCGCTTGCTGCCGGAATACTGTTTCCGTTTTTCGGAATTTTACTCAGTCCGATTATTGCAGCAGCCGCCATGAGCTTTAGCTCGGTTTCGGTGATTTCCAATGCCCTGAGGTTAAAAAGAAAATAAAATAACACTAGATAATTCTAAAAACGACAACTATGAATAAACATGCAATTATTTCTATCCTTTTGGTGCTGCTGATTGGTGTTTTCGTGGTCTCCTGCTCAAAGGATGAGAACGAAAACGAAATCAACCTGGCAACAGAAGTGAGCGGGAAATATACCGGAACAATTAATTCTTCCTTGAATCCGGAGGAAAAAGTTGATGCAACAATCAACATCAGCCGGGTGGACGATGCCACCATTCAGCTCGATCTTATGAGTGAAATGATGGATACGGCTTTCATGCTGAATCTTTATGAAAACGGCGACAGTGTGATGGTTTGCTTTACCGAAAATCAGTTTTATCAACAATACGGACACCACCTGGATGAGGATCATCACATGATGAACGACGAAGGGCATATGAGCTGGGATCACCATATGAATGAACAACATGAAACAGGTGATGAACATTTCGGGGGATTTGGCCAACAACACCATTCCTTTCACTACAGGATCGTTCCTGCAAATCAATCAAATGTTTATTATCAATTTGAGGGGCAAAAACAATAAGAAGTATAGAAACCCCTGGATGAGATAAAGAAATAAAAATTGTTAAACCTTTAAAAACTATAAATATGAAAATGATGAAATCAATTGTAACAATCGCTATAGTACTGCTGGGCTTCGGAAGCCTGCAGGCACAGGATGTAAAAAAAGAAGAATTTAAAGTGTACGGCAACTGCGGCATGTGTGAAGCCCGCATTGAAAAAGCAGCCAAAGGAGTGGATGGCGTTTCCTCCGCCGATTGGGACCAGGAAACCAAAATGATCGAGGTGACCTACGACCCAGGTGAACTGGAAATGATGGACATCCATAAAGCCATTGCAAAAGTGGGCCACGACACCGAAAAGGTGGAAGCCGAAGATAAGGTTTATGAAGGGCTTCCGGGTTGCTGCAAGTATGAGCGCAAAGCGCACCATGATATGGATGACGACGAGGACGGACATCATCATTGATTCACGGAAACGATGCGATGTATATTGCATGGATGCACGATTGTATGCACAGGGCGTGGGGCGTGGGGCGAAGAGCATGGAGCGTGGAGCCTGGGCGGGATATTACAAACACTATAAAGACATTTTAAAAACCAGCCTCCGCGCGAAAGCGTAATTCACTCGGGGTGACCGAATACCCGGGCACAAACCACAAGCCCGGACGGGGTTGAACATAAATACAAAGAGATAGATGTGATTAGAATGAGCTGTGTTACATGGAGATTATTGAACCGCTCCGCGGTTCCCACTTCGTTTATCATCCTACACCGCATTTCATACGGTGCTATTCATGTTAATCCCTTCGGGATTTTTTTAACATAGCTAATTGGAAAAAATAACCCGGATTAACGATTGATCGAATTGAACGATGTAACGATTTGCGAAGTTTCCAGGCAAGAAACCGCTTAAATCATACAAAGCCGCACTACCAACTACCAACCACCAACTGGCTGGTCTTGAAAGCCATCAGAAATATAGTCTAAATCAATCCACGTCTTTTCATCCTGATACACACTGTTCCAATACGCGCGCTCAAACTCACCAATATCCTTATCTTCCTGAGTGTATTGGATTGGAATGGCTTCCATGACGCTGTACGCGTTTGGCCAGACCTACTTCTGCAAGTCCTATGGCTCGCTTAATCTCGTGAACAAAACCAACATAATTTCCAGGAGAGAGGGTGGTGTTTGCATACAACACAGGATATAAGGTGTGACCAAGAGGAGTAGTAACTCCTTCAGAGCTTGTATTTGTGTTGTATGTTCCATCCTCGATAGTAATACCTGTGTTATTAAGCGGTACCAATGATTCTTCATAATCAAAACTGTTCTCATCACCCTCTAAGGTCACAAAATAATTTCTTAACGTGTTTTTTTGCGTGTTGTTAAACGAATCATCAAGATAATACTTGACAACCACTTGCCTAGTACCGTGCCTTGTCTGTTTGTGTCTTTAATGTGCTGCGGGGTAGTTGTTGCAGGAATAGTTTTTAACACCGCATCAAAATGATCATTAATCGTATCCGCCTCGATTTCAATCTCGTCAGGAGTGGTATACGGGACATTTTTGAAAGTGCTCATGCCAGAAACATTACCCACGCTAAACAAATAATCAGTATCGAGAGGTTGATCTTCAAAAATAAAACTTCCATCACTACCTGTAACAAGAAATAACGTGTCGCCAATAGTTTCGTTAATGAGACGAACATCAACACCAGACATCAACGTATAATTATTATCGCCGTTTTGAACAATACCTGCAATATCTTGATGCTGAGGGATGCCTTCTTCGGGTTGTAAATAGAAAAATAAGGGTCCATTGTCCCCGTCTTCAAGAATTATTTCTGTACTGTCTGTAATAAAACCTTCTTTTACCCACTTAACCTTGTACGTTGCCTCATACAACTGCGCCTCTTTAAACAATGACTGCGCAGGTCTTGCGCTTAGGTCCTTTAAGGGGGGTGTTTTGCTTAACAAACTTACCCGTACCTAGCAGTTCGTTATCTGATGTGATGGAATACACATACATGCCAGTTGATAATCCTGAAAGATTAAGATATGTATTGTCATCATTAAATGCTTGTTGCTTAACGACACGACCGCCCAAGTCATACACAGAGACTTGCCCTTGTTCTTTCTCCGTAAAAAACGCGTTTAACTCGCTACCAACAGTAGGAAATACCGTTGACGAAGACTCTCCGAACTCAGAAATATCTGTTGTAGAATCAATATAAACAGGAAGTTCGAACGCGACTCCTCCGTTGTTGTTTGTTATGAATTCATATGTGGTATCTGGTGTGACCATTGCCATCATTTTGGGCGTCAAATATAATGAAACATTTCCCACTGACAAACTGTTCTCTGCATTTTTTGTCAAAAATATCCCTGTCCCATACAGACGTATCTCCTCTACATTTGAGCATTACTTTCGAAATGAGTTCCTGCAATAAGTGCCAAACCGGCAATAGTAAGGCCTAAGGGCTTTATAGCGGCTTTTGCGCCTTTACGAGCATAGTGACCAAGTTTCGAGATTGTGTTCAGCAGACTCAATCGGTCATGGCCGATTTTTAAGTAGCTGCTTTTCAGTATGTTGATATGCATGTATGAAAATATTTTCAGTTTAGATCCGTTTTTTTCAAAGATAATAATAATTGGTAATTTTGTGTTATGGCAGCAAGAATATTGAATATACCCATTTATAAAATAGTTGATTCTCCTTTTCAGGGGCGGTTTTTTCAGGCAAAAGATTTGAAATTCAAACAATTAAGGACGGTTACAAGCTAAAGATCGGCCATGAATTAAACAAAAATCAGCAGGAAAAATTAAAAGGATTGCTTGGGAAAAACTGACCGGCTTTTTGCAGGAATTATAGCAAATGCCATTGGTTGATTTCGATATCAACAGAAAATCATTATATTGAAAGTTTGATGCACAGACTAGAAATTTGTCAAGGAGTTGTTTTTTTAATGCGCTGTCAAGATATGAATTATAGCTGTAATAACAGGTTTATCCTGACATAAATGATACGATTGACACTTTTTTTGATAATTAGGGGTGTTAATGAAATACAATTTATATCTTTGAAGACAGTTTCATGCTGACAAATAAACTATGAAAAATAAGTTTATATCAAGACAATCAAACGAAATTCTAACATATTTCAATGAGCAGGATAAGCATTGTTTCGACTATGAACAAGCAAAAAAGGCTTTGCCAAACTCAAAAGACAGTGCATTAAGAGAACTTCTAAGAGACATGACACGTAGAGGGCTTTTAATGCGGGTAAAGAGAGGTTTGTATCATATAATTCCATACGAACAAGACCCTGAAACATTTATGCCTGACTGGCATTTGCTTGCAGAGCACTTAGTGAGCGATGCGAATTATTATATCGGATATTATTCAGCATTGCAAATTCATAATTTGATTACTCAACCATCATTGAAAGAGCAGATTGTTGTTTCGAAACAAATACGTCCTGCAGAAATTAATATAAAGGATGTGCCTTTTCAGTTTATTTATCATAATAGACACCATTTTTTGGAGCTAAAAAAATTTGGATTGACAACTATAACAAAGTGCTTTGTTCTGACCTTGAAAAAACAATTATTGATTGTTTATTTAAACCTGATTACGCTGGTGGAATAGTTGAGATTGCACGAGCAATTTATGTTTCTCGCGAAAAAATCAAATATGATAATTTATTGGAATATGCAATAAAGTTCAATTCACAGGCAGTTATCAAACGACTTGGCTTTTTATTAGAACTATTAGAGATAGAAACTGATATAATTGAAAAACTGCAAAAATTAAGAACAAAATCTGTTGTGCTTTTGGATACTGAATTGCCTAAATCAGGAAAAATACAAACTAAATGGAGTATTCAACAGAATATTGAAAAAGAAACAATTAAAAAAGCTCTTTACACTTGATAAAACCCGGAGAAATACAGAAAAAAGCCCGAACAGAAGGTGTGCGAGACCAGCAGATTGAAAAAGATTATGTTTTGTCTTGGATTTTGCAGGGAATTGCCATGCACAAAGCACTTTCTAAAGCAATTGTCTTTAAAGGTGGAACTGTATTAAAGAAAGCTTATTTTGAAGATTATCGATTTTCAGAAGATATTGATTTTACATTGCTTGATGACAATATTTCAAATCAACAAATATTTGAATATTTCCACGAAGTTTTCGAATATGTAAAAGAAGAAGCTAATATCCCATTGGAAATAATTGATGATAATGAACACGAAGACGGAGGAATAAACTTTTACATCAGCTATGTTGGCCCGCTTGGTGGAATAGGTGCTAATAAACGTGTAAAGGTAGATATTTCCAAAAGTGAGAAATTACAATTTGAACCAATTGAAAAAGATGTAATTACTTCTTATTCTGACCAAGAAGAACATAAGCTTTTGAGTTATTCTCTTGAAGAAATTCTTTGTAGAGAAACTTCGTTCAGTAATGCAAAGAATGCAGGCAAGAGACTTTTATGACATTTGGTATTTACTGGAAATACATGGATTAGACCTTGATTTCTACATAAATGAGTTTATTGCAAAATGCGAAAGCAAGAATGTTAATCCTTCTGACTTTTTTAAAAAGTTAAACCAAAGATTGCCACAATACAAAGCACGTTGGCAAAAGTCTATGAAAGACCAAATTCAGGATTTGCCGGATTTTGAGCAAGTAGAACGGGAAGTGATGAGACACTTAAGAAAATTGGAAATAATATTTTAGATTTCAACTCTGCAAAACAATGGTGTGTACAAAATGGACAAGATCCTTTTTGTGCTACTAGGAACTTGATTCAGTACAAGGAATACAAATATGTGAAGAATCAATGGACTGCGACACGACATTTACAAAATACGAACCATCAGGAAACGAAATAGTTTGTTCGGACTTTACAAAAACACAACAAGAAGTAGCAACCCTAAAAACGCTCAGAGTCTCAATGCAGCGTAAGCGACCTTGAAAACTGCGTGGCAGAAACACACACGGTATGCACGGGAGCACCAGAAGCAAAAATCTGCAATGAAGATGGCAAAAACTGCAGACTAGTTTACACCAGCTCTACCTGCACAACAAAAACAACATACCACGGACCATTCTGCTACGCGCCAAACAAACCAGACTGTTTCAAAAACCTCACGTTTTACCAAGACGTTCTCTGACGAAAGGCAAGTACTGGAAGGGCAAACAACAGAAAACTGCATGGAATACAATGAAACGAATGCTTGCGAGTAAAAGACGCGATACATCAAACAAGTAGTATGTCAACATCAAAGACTACTGCAATATTGGCGGAGAACACAACGACAGCATCAACACTGTGTGTTAAAGAACAAAACTCGGCGCTTGACAGGAACGTGTACGTACACCTACCAAACGGAGAACAACTATACTGTGATGACCGACAAGAACAATACTTGCGAATGAACTTCTCTAGGCAAATATGATTGAGAACTAGTTTTCTATTTTGCAAACAATAAGCCTCCATAACTTCTCGTAAGGATTCATATGCAATAACGAACAATATTGATGAACTGTTGACTGACAATTCTGTCGTTGCAACAAATTGTTCCTTCTTTGCCGCAATCTTTAGAAGAGATATTATTCTTTCTTCATTTGGTTGCGCTTCTTTATATGTACCCTTTTTCGTAGCACTCGTCAAGCTCCATACTATCATTCCTTGTAAGTTTATGCCATTGGCAATACTGCTTCTTAAGTGCTTGTTAGAAATTTCCGAAATATTTTTGATAATAAATAATTGCAACTCTTTGCCGAGTTTTTTTTCAAATTTTTTTTGATACATATATTCTTTCTTGTATTCAGTGATTATGCACAAGTCGATATCACTATTTTCATCATCTAATCCTTGTGCAGCAGAACCAAATAATACGATTGTTGGATTGAGGTACTCTTCATGGAGCGTATCAAGTAAACCTGAACTATGTAGTTGTAATATAGTATGAAATCGTTTTACTTCTCTGTACATCTGCGAAGCACTATTTGCTTTGTAGAGATTATACTTTCGTAACGTTCTTTTTTTAATACTTTTTTTTTAGCGAAACCTTCCATAAATTTGCTTGCGGTTGCAGGAGCAATCTGTTGCAACCGCGCAAACTCTCGCACACCATATTCTGCACGGGGTTTTTTAAGAAAGGGTTTTAAATTGTTCAATTCTTTAAACATGTGTTTATTAAATTAAACATCTTATATAAATATTTGTTTTCTCTTATATGGTGTTAGTACTTTATCAAAAACTATTGTGCGCCAACTCCCAGAACTTGTTAGGATTGCTTAAAACGATGTGGTTTTTTAGAGCTTGCTAATGGTAAAAACATGAGAACAGAAATGATTGAATGGAGCTAATGTGGTTAACTACTGCCCTGTGCTGGTAGTCTTTTGAACACTACTTCTTATCACCTGAAACATACTCATACACTACATTGTCTTTGGAAGAACTGGACGAACGATTAGTCTGAAAACTATCAGAAATAGAGTTTGAAATCGATCCACGTCTTTTCATCCTGATACACACTGTTCCAATACGCGCGCTCAAACTCACCAATATCCTTATCTTCCTGAGTGTACTGTTGTGCAGGAGTTTCCATGACGCTGTACGCGTTTGGCCAACCTACTTGAGCAAGTCCTATGCCTTGTTTAATCTCGTGAACAAAACCAACATAATTTCCAGGAGAGAGGGTGGTGTTTGCATACAACACAGGATATAAGGTGTGACCAAGAGGAGTAGTGACTCCTTCAGCAGCTTGTATTTGTGTTGTATGTTCCATCCTCGATAGTAATACCTGTGTTATTAAGCGGTACCAATGATTCTTCATATACAAAACTGTATCTAGCACCTCTAAGGTCACAAAATAATTTCTTAACGTGTTTTTTTGCGTGTTGTTAAACGAATCATCAAGATAATACTCTGACAACCACCTGCCTAGTACCGCTAGCTGTTTGGTCTTTAATGTGCTGCGCGGTAGTGGTTGCAGGAATAGTTTTTAACACCGCATCAAAATGATCATTAATCGTATCCGCCTCGATTTCAATCTCGTCAGGAGTGGTATACGGGACATTTTTGAAAGTGCTCATGCCAGAAACATTACCCACGCTAAACAAATAATCAGTATCGAGAGGTTGATCTTCAAATACAAAACTTCCATCACTACCTGTAACAAGAAATAACGTGTCGCCAATAGTTTCGTTAATAAGACGAACATCAACACCTGACATCAACGTATAATTATTATCGCCGTTTTGAACAATACCTGCAATATCTTGATGCTGAGGGATGCCTGGAAGAGGCTGTCATGAAGAAGTTGATAAAACCGTTATTTCCCTCTTCAAGTGTAATAAGTGTGCTGTCTGTGTAAAAGTCTGGATGTTCCCATTTTGCCCAGTACGTAGCTTCATGCATTTCCGTATCTTTGAAATTAGATGTCTTTGTGGTTGATGGTCTTGCACTAGGTCCTTGAGCAGGAATGTTTTGCTTAACAAACTTACCCGTACCTAGCAGTTCGTTATCTGATGTGATGGAATATACATACATACCAGTTGATAATCCTGAAAGATTAAGATATGTGTTGTCATCATTAAACGCTTGTTGCTTAACGACACGACCGCCCAAGTCATACACAGAGACTTGCCCTTGTTCTTTCTCCGTAAAAAACGCGTTTAACTCGCTACCAACAGTAGGAAATACCGTTGACGAAGACTCTCCGAACTCAGAAATATCTGTTGTAGAGTCGATATAAACAGGAAGCTCAAACTCTGGACTCCTCCATTATTATTGGTTACGAATTCGTATGTGGTGTCTGGTGTATGCATGGCCATTGTTTCTGGCGTCAAATATAATGAAACATTTCGAAATGACAGTTTGAATTCTCTTCGTTTATTGCTTGGAATATCCCTGTCCCATATAACGTATCTCCTCTCATTTGAGCATTACTTTCGAAATGAGTTCCTGCAATAAGTGCCAAACCAGCAATAGTAAGGCCTAAGGGCTTTATAGCGGCTTTTGCGCCTTTACGAGCATAGTGACCAAGTTTCGAGATTGTGTTCAGCAGACTCAATCGGTCATGGCCGATTTTTAAGTAGCTGCTTTTCAGTATGTTGATATGCATGTATGAAAATATTTTCAGTTTAGATCCGTTTTTTTCAAAGATAATAATAATTGGTAATTTTGTGTTATGGCAGCAAGAATATTGAATATACCCATTTATAAAATAGTTGATTCTCCTTTTCAGGGGCGGTTTTTTCAGGCAAAAGATTTGAAAAACCCGCATGTCAGAAAGCAGTTAGAAGAATTAAAGAGAAGTATCGAAAATGCGGGTCTGCTTCAGCCCATAACCGTGAGAAGGGTAAAGGATAAGTATGAACTGATCGACGGCCACCGCCGCCTGGAGGCATACAGGCAACTTGACAAAGGAAATATCCCGGCCATCATAAAGGAAGCAGACGACAAAACACCCAGGTAATGTCGGTAGTGGCCAATTTGCAACGCAGCAACCTGAGCAATATAGAACGTGCCCTGGCCTTTGAAAAAATCCTGAACGCCGGGATTTTTAAAAACAAAAAAGAACTTTCCAGGGCAATCGGCAAAGACGAAACCTATATAGGTGATTTAATGAATATGTTAAAAATGGATGAAAGGATTTTAAATCATGTTGCCAAAAGCAACCCCAATGCAGATGTGCGGGCATTGAGGATCATCCGTAAAGCAGGCAAGCTGGATAAAAGCGGTAAATCCGATAAACAACATAAGTTATATCTTAATTACGTTCATAAGAAACTAAGCCGTGAGCAACTACAAAAAAAAGTGGTCAGGCAAAGTGAAGCAGAAAAACAGGATTCTCATCCAAAACAATTTGAAATTCAAACAATTAAGGACGGTTACAAGCTAAAGATCGGTCATGAATTAAACAAAAATCAGCAGGAAAAATTAAAAGGATTGCTTGAGGAAAAACTGACCCGGCTTTTTGCAGGAATTATAGCAAAAGCCATGGCAAGATTGTTTGATAAAGTAGTTAAGCAACAACTGAAAGAAAAAGAATAAGCAATGGCACTTTCACATGGAGCAAGCAAAAATTACGGAAAAGCATTTGCATTAGGCATTGCTTTAAATGTAATCTTTATTGCCGTTGAAGTTATTTACGGTTTAATAGCCAACTCCTCAGCCCTGCTGGCAGATGCAGGGCATAATGCCAGCGATGTGCTCGGGCTTGTGTTTGCCTGGACGGCAATATGGCTTGCTTCTATGAAACCCAAAGGTAAATACACCTACGGACTTCGAAAAACAACCATCCTCGTTTCCATTCTGAATGCCCTTTTGCTGTTTGGCGCAGTGGCCGTAATTGCCTGGGATGCCATTGGTAAATTTAAAAACCCCGAACCAGTGGCAGGCAGCCAGGTGATGATGGTTGCCGCCATTGGGGTTGTGATCAATACCCTTACTGCTTTGCTTTTTATGAAGGGCCAGAAAGACGACCTGAACATTAAAGGGGCCTTCCTTCACATGGCAGCCGATGCCGGGGTGTCGCTGGGCGTGGTAGTGGCAGGTTTATTAATCAACCTCACCGGCAAACAATGGATTGACCCGCTTACAAGCTTCCTTATCATTGCGGTTATCCTGTGGGGAACCTGGCGTTTATTTACCGATTCGCTTGATCTGGCCCTGGATGCCGTACCCAAACATATCAAGCTTGAAAAAGTCAGGGAATTTCTGCTATCGCAAAAAGGAGTGGAAAACGTTCACGACCTGCATATTTGGGCAATGAGTACAACAAAGGTGGCATTAACAGCCCACCTGATCATGCCTGAAGGCTACGATGACAATTTTATAGGCAATATACAACGTGAACTCGAACGCGAGTTTGGAATCAACCACACCACCCTTCAAATAGAAAATAAAAGCCTGGAAGAAAAATGTGAGATTGATTGTTAACCCATAGCACACCTGGCCAGAAAAATTAAGAATTATCGGGCTTAACAATATTTCATTGCTACTGAAATTTCATCTAGCTAAAAATGTATGGAATTTTATACACACTTTGACGCCCAAATTTGCCCGCCAGTCAATATTTACGTGAGCCACAACAAACCACAATAAGCCGGGACCTTCATACTGGTCAACGGCATAGCATCCCCTTTATTAAAGAATGGCATGGTTTTTAAACCTTAGGTATCTGTATTACAGTTCAAAAACATGAGCACTAAAATGAGCGCAAGCCAATCATCGAAAATTACTTTTAAATTAAATACAGAATTATTATGAAAAAGTTAGCATTGATTTTTACAGCCGTATTATTAATCGGCTCACTCACCACAAACGCCCAGAGTAAGGGGCAAAATCAAAAAAACGATCAGCAGCAAAGCATAATGATGCAAAAACGCGGCAATATGCAAGAAATGAGGCAGGAAGAAATGAGGCAGGAAGAAAGGAGGCAGGAAGGAATGCGGCCGGAAGGCATGAGGCAGGAAGGCATGTGCCCCATGTGCGGCATGATGATGAACCAGAAAATGCCCATGCAAAAGTTCATGATAATGTTGAACAAATTGCCCAACATGCAGCAGTATCTCTCACTCAGTGATGATCAGGTAGACAAAATGATTGACCTGCAAGCAGAATTTAAAAAACAGCAGGTGGACTACCAGGCAGAGCTTACCAAAAAGCAAATGAAGATGGAGAAAGTGCTTTATAACATGCCATCCGCTGATGAAGTTAAAAAGCAAATGCAGCAATGTGCCGATACTAAAATCAACATGAAGGTAGCGGCATACGAAACCTTGAAAAAAATGAAAGCCCTGCTCACAGAAGAGCAAAAAGAAACCCTGAAAAGCATGATGATGAACCAGGATGGAATGATGCGGGGACGTATGATGAACCAACAACAAGATCAGGATCGGGATCAGGAAGAACACCATTAATAAGAAAGGAGCAATATTATGATGGACGGACTTGGCGGTCATGGATGGGGCATGGGCCTCGGAATGGGCTGGTGGTGGATCATCGGCATAGTGCTGGCAGTAATTATTGTCTGGCTCGTTTTCCGAACCACAAACAGAAGCAATTCCAGTGATACATCTCGCAAATCTGCCCTGGACATCCTCAAAGAAAGGTATGCCAGGGGCGAGATCGACAAAGCGGAATTTGAAGAACGTAAGAAGGATTTGATGTAAAAAACAAACAACCGGACAGGTAAATCGATTGCCTGTCCGGTTTTAATTTGTAAACCAGTGAAAGCTAAGCCGTATATAATTATTGTTGCGATGATACTGGATATCACCGTACTGGCTGCCTTCCTCTGGACAAAAGCCAAATCGGACCTCCTGATCGTAATTGTATCGCTTATTATGATCGGATTGATCTTTACGGGCGAAAAACTCTTTTTATCGAAACTCAGGAAATCCGAATAACATTCGTTTAATTTGCCTGCTATCTGATATAAGATATCACTTTTTATCAGTACGCCGGGTGATTGTTAATCGGGTTTATTAGCCCGGATAATTCATAAACCTAAAAGGTGAAACGCTGAATTATTCTGACGACTAAGAAAAGCTAGCAATTTGATGCACTTCGTTTTCAAATTTCAAGCTTATCTAAGCCGGGGCTAACCTGCATTATTTGAGTACGTTAAGCTATTTTATGAATAATGCAGGTTAGGAAATGAAAGAAGAATTTGCCAAAAAACATGATGCATAAAAATCCCAAAAATTTGGGATTTTTTTATTGGGAGGGAGGAGATAGTTTTGTCGCCTGAATTACAAAGACTGACAAGATGAAAAGGGAACTATTTTTAATCCTGATGCTACTGTTGCCTTTTGCTGTTTCTTCTCAAAATCATGAAGAAGAAATACCAGCAAAACTCCAAAGCCAAAGCCACATTATTCTGGATTTTGTAAACAACCTTTCCGGAGGTATCGAAAATGGAAGTAAAATGCTTGTACTGGCGGATTTTAGTGTGGATTACAATCCCCGGCAGGGAATATTCAAAAATACAAGTTTTCATGGGCATCTATTAAAAACTGCAGGGGATTCTCCTTCTGAAAATATCATCGGTGATATACAAATTGCGTCTAACATTGAAGGCCGCTCATCCCGCTTCATCTATGAGTTATACTTTAAGCAAAAACTCGGAGATTTTATTGTATCAGCAGGACTGCACGATCTGAATACGGAATTTATGTTCAGCGATCATGCCGGTAATTTTGTGAACAGCTCATTCGGAATTGCACCGGCCATCAGTGTGAATATGCCGGTATCCATATTCCCGGTGACGACCCTGGGCGGCTACATCACCTACTCAACCAAAAAACTTGAGGTTTCGGCCGGACTGTACAATTCGAATCACAATTTCGCAGAAGAGGAATCTTTTCGATTTGAAAATCATTTATACCAACAGGGTTATCTGGGGGTAGGCGAATTACGATACCGTTTCTACTCAGGAAACCAGGTCACAGGAGAATATAAAATGGGTGTGTTTGTGAAGGAATGTGAACCTCAGCCAGGAGGAGACCAATCAACTGCCCGCATTGATAAAAAAAACCATGGATTTTATTTTATCGGGGATCAACTTCTAACACGGACACCTGCAGGCAAAACACTGAATGCTTTTGTTCAATGGGGACTGACACCGGCAAAGAAAAACTTTGTCCCGGCTTATTGGGGCGCCGGCATTTCCCTGCAAGGTTTCTCATCTGAATATCTCCCGCAACAGATAGGATTGGCCGTGGGAAGTGTAAAGCTCAATGAACTTAAAGAAGGTTTCTACACGGATGCAAAGAAACTTGAAACTGTTTTGGAACTCACCTCCAGCTTTTCTCTGTTGAACAGGCTCAGCTTTCAACCCGATTTTCAGTATATCATCAATCCTTCCGGGAGATATGAGAATGCCTTTGTGTTGCTTTTAAGGCTGAAGGCGGATCTGCTTTAAATCAGTGAGACTGATTTTTTAGGAGCGATAGCGAACTGAAAAAGCAAAGTCGAACTGATCCCGAGCTTGTCGAGGGATCTCGTGGATAATATTCCCCGCCCCTTGGGGCGAATCAAATGAATGTTTCATAATGATACCCCGCAGGCTTGCCTCGGGGTAGTTCATTAAAAATCAAATATAAAAACGTATATTTGTAAATATATGAACGACCAAAAGAAACTCATCAACATAGCACTCATCCTAAGCCTGGTTACCATTTTTTACAACCTGGCAGAGGGCCTTATTTCCATTTATTTCGGACTGGAGGATGAAACCCTGGCCCTGCTGGGATTTGGAGTGGACAGCTTTGTGGAAGTGATCTCAGGTATAGGCATTCTGCACATGATCATCCGGATGAAACGGATAGGAACCGATCCGGCCTCAAGAGATAAATTTGAAAGAACGGCCCTGCGCATTACCGGTTTCAGTCTTCTACCTCTTAACCGCAGGACTGGTATTTCGGCTGCCGTGGTGAATGTGATCCAGGGCAGCCAGCCGGATACAACAATGGTCGGCATCATCATCTCCTCCATCAGCATTGCCACCATGTGGTTTTTGATGACTTATAAAAAGAAGATCGGGCGCAAACTCAACTCTGACGCCATCGTGGCTGATGCCAATTGTACCAAAACCTGCTTTTACCTCAGCATCATTTTGCTGGCCTCCAGTGGATTATACGAGATTTTCCGCATCAGTTATATCGATGTGATCGGCTCCCTGGCCATTGCCTGGTTTGCTTTCAGCGAGGGCAGGGAGGCTTTTGAAAAAGCAAGAAGCCAAACGCTGAGTTGTGGATGCGGGGATGAGGATTGTGAGAAATAACAAATTGTAAGCACCAAATAAAAAACTAACCCACATTATTTAAAATTTTATGTGATTTTGTCGAATGCAGTCGACATTATTTTATTATTTTTGTCGAACGCAATCGACATAATCATGGATAACTTATTTGAATTTCAGGATAATCTGCTGCGCAACATTAACAATGATCGCAGACGCTTTTTACACAGCAAGATCAATTGGAATGAACGCATGATCGCCATCAAAGGACCGCGTGGCGCAGGTAAAACAACCCTGATGTTACAGCATTTGAAATTTGATCTGAAACAACTCACAACGGCATTATATGTAACAGCAGATCATACCTGGTTTTATAAAAACACCTTGCTGGAAACTGCATTTGAATGGAGTAAACAAGGAGGCACTACACTTTTCATAGATGAGGTGCATAAATACCAGGGGTGGTCAACCGAACTCAAAAACATCTACGACGGTTTGCCTCAAATGAAAATCATCTTCTCCGCTTCTTCAGCACTTGATCTATACAGAGGCGAGGCAGACCTCAGCCGCAGACTAATAAGTTATTCGCTACCGGGGCTTTCCTTCAGGGAATATTTGTATTTTGCAAAAAACCTGAAATTTAACACCTTCACTTTTGACCAGATCAGAAACGATCATCGCGAGATAAGCACTAACATAATACGGGAAATAAAACCCATCCCCATATTCAACAATTACCTGAAAACAGGCTACCTGCCATTTTTTCTTGAAGGCGAAAACAGTTATTTGATCAAACTGGAACAAATCATCAATACTGTGGTCGAAAGCGATCTTGCTTATATTCAATCATACAATTCAGGAACGTCCGTAAAACTTAAAAAACTGATGGGTGTAATAGCGGAATCAGCGCCATTCAAGCCCAACATTGCAGCATTGGCCAGAAAACTGGATTTAAGCCGTGATAGTATTTATCAATATATTAATCAACTTGCCAAAGCACGATTAATAAACACAATAAACCAAAAGGGCAAAGGAGTATCTACTTTACAGAAACCTGAAAAAGTGTTTCTTGAAAATACCAACTTTTCATTTGCATTAAAAAGTACTCCTGATCTGGGAAACATCCGTGAAACTTTTGTTTTAAATCAACTTTTGAATGCTAACCTAAAGGTAGACGCACCGGAAAATGGTGATTTTTTTGTGGAAGATTTAATAATAGAAGCAGGTGGCAAAAAAAGAAATCAAAACAGGTACAAGACTTTAAGAATTATCTGATCGCTGCGGATAACATAGAAACGGGCACATTAAACAAGATGCCAATATGGTTATTGGGATTTTTGTATTAGCAAGGATTTTTTTCTGAACACCTTATAAAACCAAAACAGCCCCCTTGTAAATAGCTGTTTTGGTCATTCGAATTTTGAATTTAGTCCTGAAAGCTTTCGGGATTATTTGGAATTTGTGATTTGGTGCTTGTCATTTACAATTTTACCTCACCACTTCCAGCGCCTTCTCCGTCTCCTCAATCAGCGGTTCACCGGATATCCTCTTCCCTACGGCCTGCTGCATCCAGTATTGCGGTATTAATCTTCCCTGGGTGAAGATGCGCATCACCTCATCGGCAAAATTCTTTCCGCTGATTTCCTCTTCCAGTTGAAAGTCGATCAGGTGCCCGATGGGATAAGCCGAGAGGTAAAGCGGGTTGTCGATCATATGGGAATAGATGGCCAGGATGGGTTCATCCTTCATCCCAAAAACGGGAGCATAATATTGATTCCAAACATCTTTTGCAATTTGGATTATGGCTTCTTTTAGTGCAGATGAAGAGGCATCCGGGTTTTCGTACATCCATTTCCATACTTCCATATCCACCAGCGAAACACCCATAATCTCATAGCTCGACCAGAAATTATCCAGGGCCATCATGGCTTCTTTTTCGTTTGATTGATCGCTAAGTCCCAGCATGGCCAGGTCGCGTTTCTGGAAAATGAAAGCAAGGGCTTCGGTAAAAGAAGTGTTGGGAACACCATGCAGCAAATAATAATCAACATCATGCAAAGTGATGGTTTGCTCAACGGTATGCCCGAATTCATGCATGGCAATGTTGTAGCCTTTGTAATCCATCCCCTTGGTTCCCACCCGGGTTCTGAGGTGGGCAGGAAATTCCCTGGCCCCGGCACCCCAGGCGTGCCCTGCACCACGGGAAGGATCCACCTGGATTTTACCGGCAATGCTTTCAGCTTTTGATTTTTTCCAGCCAAGATTAATCAGCAAATTGGGCAGGTCCTTTTCGAAGGCTTCTTTTGTGGGATATTTCTTGTTTACGATCCTGTCGAGCTTATCCCCGGAAATGGCACTCCTGGCCTTGAAACCATCATACCAGATATCGAAAGGCTGCAACTCACGACCCAGGCGCTGGCTGATCAGTTCGCCAACTTTCTTTACTGTTGGAGAAGAAACAAAATCCCTGAATAATTTTTCCACATCCTCCTGGGGTATTTCATAATCCCCTTCAAACTTTCGTTGAATATAGTTCTTATAATTTGGATAATACGCATCCAGTTTTTGCTGGGCTTTAAAATTGTTGAGCAAATACTGGTAACGTGCATCGGGTTCGGGAGCATAATCGATGGTATTGCCATCGGAGTCCGTAAGTACGTTTTCATAAGGATCCCAGTAATATTTGTCCGAATTGATCACTTTTTCAGGAATGCTTTGATCGATGATCCGCTTCATCACCTGATAGATCATCTTTTGCTTTTTCAAACCATCTGCTTCGGCATAATTGGATTTCAATTCATCGCGTAAGCCCCAGTGGGTGATCAGTTTCAAATCTTCGGGGAACCAGGTCTCAGCTTCTTCATCTCTGATGTTTCCCATATAAATATTGTATTCCGAAATATAGGTATCGGAAGCAGTTGATTCGCTGGATACTTTTTGCAGGAGTTCAGCCGGAGGCCTGGCCGTATAAAGTCCGCCCATGCGGGCATAAGCCCATTCTTTGCGGCTCCATTCATCCGCTTTCTCCCTCATCTGGTCCAGGGAATAATAAGGGAAATTCAGCGTGACCACAAAAGCGATTTTATTACTGAAGAAATCCTCCGTCAGATGTGCGTGAGGACTGTAGCTTCCGAACATGAGGTCGATGTTTTGAATTTCACCCATATCAAGATGAAGTTTACGCTTCAGGTCCTTGCTGATCTTCAGCAGGCTGCCATTGATCGTTTCAAAGTTCCGGCTCAGGCTTTCGAAAAGCTGGTCAAGCTCCTGCTCCCCGGGAATAAAATTTGAAAGGCAAAAGTTTTGAAAATCTTCAGCTGTTCCATCTTTCTCTCTCCAGAGCGCTGCGGTCTGCTTCACCCCTTTTTCAATTCTGAATTCAAAACCTTCACCAAATTCATTCTGTAAAGCAGCGATGGTCTTTTCTATGATCTGCTGATCGATCGGACTTACTTCCATAACATTTGTTTTTTCTTCTTTTCCTGAATGTTGCATGATACTGTGGTAACCAACAGCATAGCACCCATGAGGTAAAATACTTTCTTCATTATTTTCATTTTTTGTATGTGTTATAAGTTACAATTTCTTTCAATTCTTTCCGGATCTTTTTGCGCAAGGGATAATCCTCCGGGGGATAGCCCAGGGTGATGATCAGCCCTATTTCTCTTTTTGCGGGGATGTTCAGCAGCTTTTGTATGGGTTTCTGGTTGAACCAGCCCAACATGCAGGTGCCCAGTGCGAGTTCCGCTGCCTGCAGGCAAAAATGTTCCGCCACGATACCCATATCGATCACTGGATATTTTTTCTTTTTGATCACTTCCCCCACCTGGGTGATCACCTTTGGTTTTTCCAGCACGATCACCAACAATACCGGCGCCTGTGGCACAAATTTATTAAATGAAATTATCGGATCATAAGTATGATGCGCCACCTTATTTTTTAACTCCGGTTCGTCCACCACAATAAAATGCCAGGGTTGCGAATTGCTGGCCGAGGGCGCCAGGCGGGCAGCTTCCAGACATTTATCCAGTTTTTCTTTTTCCACCGCTTTTTTGCTGTAGCGGCGAACGCTTTGTCTTGTGTTTGCGAGTTCCAGAAAGTTTTTCATGTTTTAGCTGGCTATTGGTTGTTGGCTTTTGGCTTTTGGCTGTTGGCTGTTGGCTTTTGGCTGTTGGCTTTTGGCTGTTGGCTGTTGGCTGTTGGCTGTTGGCTGTTGGCTTTTGGCTTTTGGCTTTTGGCTGTTGGCTGTTGGCTGTTGGCTGTTGGCTTTTGGCTTTTGGCTTTTGGCTTTTGGCTTTTAGCTAGTTTTCAATCTTTGAATTAATGTATTGATTTGCTTTTGTAGACTATGCAATTTGTTGATTAATAACATTATTTTTTCTTCCTTATGAATTATCTCAATTCTTTCCAAATTTCATATTTTCTAAAATCACGCATGTATTGGTTGTTGGCTTTTGGCTTTTTGTTATGTGCCAATGGCCAAAAGCCAAAAGCCAAAGTTATATTATTTCTTAATTAACAAGAACTCCGTTCCCTTCGTCCCTTTTGCTGTTTCCAGCCTTATATTCAATAATGTATCCTCTTTAAATTTGTAAATGATCCTTTGCGGATAATCATGCTCCAGATTTTCAAACACAAATTTATCCCGCCTGGCTTTTTTCATCAGGAAGGGGATGGCCTGGGCCCTGTTTTGTCCGGGGTCCTTTGCCAGGTAAGTGATCTTCCCATTGCGCAATGTCAGCATCAACACTTCCGAGAAAACGGTATCCTTGTCTCTCAGGCTGTAACCGCTCCCGGATAAGGTCGAGTCATCCTTCAATTCCCAGTTCTCGAAGAAGATGATGTTGTTGTTTGAACTCCAATGCCCCTGGAGTTTATTAAGCTCCAGGAAGGCCTTTTCGGGTTTATGCTCCAAACCGCAGGATGCTAAAAGTGAAAGCAGCAATGCCAGGCCAATGAGTCTTTTCATATTTCAAAGTCTTTTCCTTATTTCTTCCGTTTCCTTTTCAAATCCCGGTTTGCCAAGCAGGGCAAACATATTCCTTTTGTATTCTTCCACGCCGGGCTGGTCGAAAGGATTGATGCCCAGAACATAACCACTCAGCGCACAGGCCATCTCAAAGAAATAAATCAATTCTCCGAGCGATTCTTCATGTACCTGCAGGGATGCTGATCCGGATATTTGGAACACCGCCATCAACATGGGCAATGGTGGTTCCTTTTTCGGCCATCAGATTTACATCATGGATATTTTTCCTGGCGATGTAATTCAACTTATCCAGATTTTCTTCATCTCTGGGGATTTGAAGTTTCTTATTCGGTTTTTCCACCGAAATCACCGTTTCGAAAATCTTTCTCAAACCATCCTGGATATACTGTCCCATGGAATGCAGGTCGGTGGTGAAGCTGACACCTGCCGGGAAGATCCCTTTGCCTTTCTTGCCTTCGCTTTCGCCGTACAATTGTTTCCACCATTCGGTGAAATAATGCAATTCAGGCTGGTAATTCACCAGGATCTCGATGATCTTGTCTTTTTGATAAAGGGCATTCCTTGTAGCGGCATAAAGGGCCACCGGATTTTCTTTTATACCGGTACTTTCGGCAACTTTGTCTTTTATGGCCCGGGCGCCCTGAAGCAACTTTTCAATATCAAAACCGGCCATGGCAATGGGCAGCAACCCGACAGGAGTAAGGACTGAATAACGACCGCCAACATCATCGGGTACCACATAGGTTTTATAACCTTCATTATCGGCAAGTGTTCTGAGGGCGCCTTTTTCCTTGTCGGTGATGGCAATGATCCTCTTACGGGCTTCCTCCAGGCCGTATTTTTTTCCAGGTGTTCGCGGATCAGGCGGAAAGCAATGGCCGGCTCGGTAGTGGTTCCGGATTTGGAGATCACGGAAACCGCATAATCCCTTACATCCAGTATCTCCAGGAGGCTGGCCAGGTAGTCCTCGCTGATATTCTGTCCGGCAAAAATTACCAGGGGATAATCTTTTTCTTTTTTCAACTCATAAAAATGATGCCCCAGGGCTTCGATCACCGCACGGGCGCCAAGGTAGGAACCGCCAATCCCGATGACTAAAAAGATTTCGGCCATTTCTTTGATCCTTTCAGCAGTAGCCTTGATATCATCAATGAGTTCCTTTGAAATTCCCGCAGGAAGATCCATCCATCCCAGAAAGTCCTTTCCTTTGCCGGTTTTGTTATAAAGCGCTTCAAAGTGTTTATCGATCTCTTCCTGGTAAGCGTGGATTTCTTCTTCCTTAATAAAGTCTAATACATTCCTGATGTCTATTTTCAAATTTGCCATACGTTTGATTTTTGGAATTGTAAAGTTACGAAGAAAAGGCTAAAGGGTCTAAGACCCGCCTTGTTTTGCTGGCAGGTCTTAGACCCTTTTTACTATCAGTATAAAAACCCAAACAGCCACAGTGGAATTTTGTTTCCAATCCCAGTTTCAATATCATCAGCAGCAATGTATGCATTGCTTATGCCTGCAATTTGTTTAGCGGTTTTGTTTTTACCTCTTATTTCAAAAAAATATTTGTCATCAACCTTAAAGTCGCCTGATTTTGCATAAGTTAAGCTGTGATTTTTTTTCAATTGATTCAGAAAGAAAGCTTCCCTTAAATTGCCTGTTTCGGGTTTGGAATCGCTTAAGGCATAATTCAAATTCGTATTTTCGAGGTAAATTTTTTCAGGTTTTCTAAGATAACCGATCCCGGCAACATCCGTGTGTAAAAGATTCAGGATGGCAGCTTCTTCAAGATAATTGATATAGGTAACGATGGTATTTCTGGTAATACCCGTGATTTCACTTAGCTTTTGAATATTGGGTTTGAAAGGAACTGAATTACTTATGATGTACAGGAGTTTCTTAAGCTTCGGAATAGCTTCTCTCTTTATGCTGCGTTGTGCAGGGATGTCTACCTCAAGAACCATGTTTACAATTTCAGCCAGGCGGGATAAATAATTGGCCGGATTTTCTTTAAAAAAGGGGAAGTATCCGTTATTCAGATAGCTTTTAAACAAGGGCAGAACTTTTAACTTCGAGCTAATTTCAAAAGCAATATCCTTATGATCTGTAAGAAAATCTTGCAATGAAAACTTTTCAAAATAAAAGTCATTGTTAAACTCCAGAAACTCCCTGAAAGATAATCCTTGTATTTGATAAAAAACAGAACGCCTGCTCAGGTCGGCTTTTGCATTTATAATACTCAATAAGGATGAACCGGTGAATACAACTTTCAGTTCCGGAATATCATCATAAATTAATTTGATTTCCTTCGACCAGTCAGGATAGCGGTGTACTTCATCCAAAAACAAATGTGTTCCTCCGTAACTGGCAAAATCCGCTGCCAGATTATAAAGCCTGTTATCTGCAAAATACAGATCATCCAGACCAACATAAAGGATTTTGGTCTTCCCAAAAAGTTCTTTCCTGATATATTGCAAAACAAGCGTTGTTTTACCCACACCTCTGGCTCCCTTAATCCCTATCAGCCTGTCAGTCCAATCTATTTCATGAAGGATATCCCTGATAAATTTTATGGGCGCATTCCTGATTTTCTTTTCCGATTTGAGAATAAGATTTTCCATACTGCTTTCTATAAGAAGCAAAAATAATAAAAAGTGCTCTTTATAAAAAGCAAATTGTAAAAATAATGCTTTTTATAGAAAGCATATTTTGTAAATCTTATTAGATCAGTCAATACAAAAACCCAAACAGCCAAAGAGGAATTGTTCTACCATAAGCTGTTTCAATATTGTCAATTGCCAGGTAAATTTTTTGATCGCTACCCTTATTACTGAATTTTTTGTTTTTCCCTCCCACTTCAAAAATCCATTTATTACGTACTAAAAAATGCAAATTAATTTGTAATAGAATCCCTATAAATTCAAAACCTCCCTCACCTCCTTATACCCGCTTTTACTAACTTTAAGCCTGTTTCCGTTTTTCAGCAATGCGATATAACTTTCTTTTTCGTATTGCTCAAGGCGATCGATCTCATGCACATTTACAATATAGCTTCGGTGTATCCTGACAAAGCGGGAAGCATCGAGATGAGTCTCAAAAAATTTCATTGTTTTTTCTTTCAGATAGCTGTTTGCGGCAGTATGAATTTTTACATAATCTCCATCAGATTCAATATAGTGAATATCTTCCGAGGCAATAACATGAATTTTGCGACCTGTTCTAACTGCAATTCTTTGCAGTTCATCAATTTGTTCATCCTTATGCTGAACAAGCCCTCTGATATCGCTATCATCTTTTTGATCATTGTTGATTTTGTCAAGCGCTTTTTTTACGGCTTGCGCAAACCTGTCTTTTGAAAAGGGTTTTAAAAGATAATCCGTGGCATTCATCTCAAAAGCTTTGATGGCAAACTGCTCATAGGCGGTGGTAAAAATGATCACCGGCCAGTGATCGAGCAATTCCAGCATTTCGAAGCCGGTGAGTTTGGGCATTTGTATATCCAGGAAGATGAGATCCGGTTTGTATTCATTGATTGCCCTGGCACCTTCGAAACCATTCTCATATTCACCGGCAAGCTCAATATTATGAAAGTCTTGCAGATAGGATTTTATCAGGGTACGGGCAGGTGCTTCATCTTCTATGATAAATGTTTTGATCGTCTTCATTTTTTTTCCTCCGGGATTAACAAAACCACTTCAAAAGTATCTTTCTCTTTTCTTGTCTTGAGCAGTAAATCGGTTTGATACAATAGCTTCAGACGCTCGCCGATATTTCTCAGTCCGAGTCCGGCCCCCTTGCGTGCAGCAGGTCCCGGATCATAATTATTGTGGATACGGATCTCCATAAAGCCGTCTTTCTTTATGCACCGGGTGCGGATCATGATGGATTCGCTGCTTTCATATACCCCATGCTTAATAGCATTTTCATAGAGCGGTTGCAGGATCATCAGGGGAAGTTTTATTTTCTCACAGCCTTCATTGATTTGAAAATCATAGTGTAGTTTATTCCCGAACCTGATCTTCTCAATTTCCAGGTATCTTTTGATGTTACCAATTTCTGTATGTAATTCGACAAATTTATCCGTCTCCCTCGAAATGGTATATCGCAGGAAATCCGATAATTTGATGATCATCTCCCGGGCTTTTTCGGCATCGGTGATAATGAGCGAGCTGATGGAGTTGAGACTGTTGAACAGAAAGTGGGGGTTGATCTGGGATTTCAGCAGGTTCAGCTCGGCCTCTTTCAGGCTGGTGATCAACCTGGCCTGCAACATTTGCCTTTCGTTCAGGTCATTGTAATACTGGATCAGGTAATACACCAGTACCAGGATAAAATACAGGAATACACCGCTTAGTATCCGCCAGGGAACGGACTCTTTCAGGAAGGTTTTGTAGGATTCATCAGGGATGGCTTTGTTGAGGATAAAAAATCCCAGCGATGCCCAGATCAGTAAAACAAGGATGAGTGAAGTGATGTGGTTGATGCTGAGATTTATGATCCTGTGTTTATCCGGCCGGGTAAAATAAACGGGATACCAAATGGCCAGGCCCAGGCCGGCAAAGATCATGTTGAAGACCATGGAATCACCAATGGCCAGGCCCAGCCTGGGAATGTAATAAAAATACAAAAAGATAAGCTGGATGGCCGCAATGACCATCCAGGCTGCAATGTATATGCCCAGTGATTTACTGTTGTAAAATACGGGATGCTTCATGACCTTTTATTAACCATAACTTTTGATTTCCCCCCCGCCAAAGATCATGGTCCCGGTGATGACCAGTTCCCGGCTTGAATCCTTGGCCGCAGTGATCACATGCCTTTTATCATTGAATCCGCCAAGGATATTTGAAACGCGCGTAGTGATCTTCCAGTCGGAAGGCACGATAATGCCCACGCCCCCGAAGATGCAATTGATCTCCAGTTCGCTCCTGCCTTCCTGCAGCTCCACTTTGCTCAGGTCGATCTCGGATCCGCCGAAAATATTGGAGATCCTGCCTCCCTTGAATACCTGGTGGATAAATACCTGCTTGGAACCTCCGAAGATATTGGTTTCATCAATATACCCGCTTTCCAGTTTGGAATCATTCTGCCGCATTTTCCAGTTGTGCACCTTGCGGCCTGAGTAGATGATCATGATACCGATAAAGATCAGCAGGGCCGGCCAGAACAACTTGATGAAATTGAACTCAAAGTCAAGTACATCCGGGGCCAGGAAGAAAGTTCCCACGGCAATGAGGACCCATCCCACGAAACGGTCTTTCCAGGAAAAGATGTTGATCACACCCAGGGCGATCAGGAGCATTTGCCAGGAAAAGAAGATATGTTTGTAATCATCGTTGAGGATGTCGAAATTGAATAGCAACAGCAAAGCGCCGGCTGCCATCACAATAAAACCAAATACGAATTTTTTCATCGGGTCTTTTTTAACGTGAATTTCGTGATTTACTCTTTCCATTTTTCTTGAATTTTTAAAGTTATAAATTTTGAGACAAAACTAGGAGGGGAAAGTGAGTGGCGAAAGATAAAATCGACGAGTTGACGAAAAAGGGGGATGAGTTGCAGGTAAGGAAGGTAAAGAGATTGTCTGAAAAAAGTAAAAAAAATCTTTAATTTCACGCAAAGGCGCAGAGGCGCAAAGAAATATTCTTTAAAAATTGCGTCTTGGCGTCTTAGCGTGAAAAAATAAAAGTATGGCGCGAATAATTTCTAAACCTACAAGGAGAAATTCTGAATTACTCTGTACGATTGTTATTTCTTCAGTAACTTGAATGCATGGTTCCAGCGGTTTTCCCTCAAACCGGGGATACACCAGAGCATGCAAAGCGGTTCGATGGCGCGGGCGGCCACCTCTGTGCCCATATCCTCGGTTTCCCAGCCAAACAAATCAAGTATTTCTTTTACTTTCTTTTTTGCCTCCAGGTCTTTTCCGCAAATGAACATGCTGGGTTTGCCGCCCGCAAAGTCGGGGTTGACCATGTGAGCTGCACCCACACTGTTAAAAGCTTTTACGAATCTGATTTCATATTTCAAATGTTTTTAAGTCGAATCTTGTTTGTGCAATAAATATAACAGTATTCGTACCAGATTACTAAGCCCGGATAATTCATTAAGCTATTTTAGGAATAATGCTGGTTAGCATGAACTGTAATTTGCAAGGATATTCGGGATCATTGTAAGCGCCATTGCCATTCAGTTTATTGTGGAGGCACTGGGGATTGTTTTCCCCGCTTTGCTGCAAGGAAATTCTCCGCTTGAGGGAGAATGGAATGGGAAAAAGCAATTGAGTTAGTGAGACTGATTTTTCAGGAACGATCGTGAACTAAAAGATATATGTCGAACTCCTGCATGGACGGCAGTCAGGTTCCCCGTCCCTTGGGGCGAATCAATATAAGAATTCAATTCTTGATACTCTGCTGCCTGGAAGTTCATTTCATAGCCAGTAAATTCATAAGAAATCCATCCGGCTTTCCATTGTTAATGTGTGAATCTTTGCATAATCCTTGTATTTTACTGGTGAAATTTTAAAAAAATCCAATCAAATGACAAATGCAAAACTGGTATGGCAGGTGTTGAAATTCTCCGCAAAGAAATTTGGTAAAGACAAACCGGTTGAACTGGCATCAAGCCTGGCATTTTTTACCATTCTGGCGATTCCCCCCATCCTGATCATTTTGATCACCATTCTGGGCTGGATCATGGGTGAGCAGAATGCCAGCAAGGAAGTGTACACCCAGATCAGGGCACTGATCGGGGAGGAGGGAACCGGCATGATAACGGATGTGGTTGCCAGTTACCGGAGCACCGATCGGGATACCCTGGGCATGATCATCGGCATCGTGGTGTTTGTGCTGGCTTCCACCACCTTTTTTGTTACCATACAAAACAGCCTGAATGCCATCTGGAAGGTAAAATCCAAGCCGAAAAGCAATTTACTGAAAATACTTATCGACCGTTCCATGTCCATAGGGATTATCATCAGCCTCGCCTTTATCATTCTGGTGTCCTTGCTGCTGGATACCATGGTGGCCATCATGGGGAAGAATATCAGCGATATCGTTCCCTGGCTGGACGAAACCCTGATTTATGGCATAGATATTCTCATTTCTTTATCTCTGGCAACCATTGTCTTTATGATCCTTTTTAAATTCTTACCGGATGTTAAGATCAAATGGCGCGTGACCTTTGTGGGTGCTTTGATCACTGCCGTATTCTTTACGATCGGTAAATTTCTCATCGGCCTGGGCCTGGGTAACAGCGATATAGGCAATATGTACGGTGCCGCCGGATCGGTCATCATTGTGCTGCTCTGGGTTTTTTATTCCTCCCTGATCCTGTTCTTCGGGGCTGAGATCACCCAGCAATATGCCGAACAAGTTGATAAGGACATCCGCCCGAAAAAGTATGCCGTTAAAGTGGAGACGCGGGAAGTGGTAAAACCTGATTAATTGCGCATTTTTATGAAGTTCCCAATGCCTGGATAATTTTTCCGTGGTTAAACAGAAAATGATACCTTTGTAAGTGTAAGCCCAAACTAAGGACCAATACTACCAGGATGATGGGTAAGTGGAGCCCCTTTAAGGCAAATAGAAAAATCTGTTTTGAGGACCTCATTATCAGTCCTTTCTTTATCTCCTTGCTGCTTGTCTCCCTGATTATTTTTTTTATGCCAAGATTTGCGAAGTTCAGCTTGGCGAAATTGGAACAGTACCAGGTTGATAAAACCGGCGGACTCAGCTTCTATTCGGATCTTGATCAGGATGGCTACAGCGAAAAGATTGTTTCATTTGAAGACATGCTTGGCAGAAGTGCCATCCGTGTAACAACCTATGATGATAAGATTGTTGACCAGTGGGCTTTTGAGGGAAAACTCCCTCCCAGAAACCACAATCTCAGCGTGTTTACCGGGGATTTCAATCAGGACGGACTGGAAGAATTATTTTCGCTGTACCGCTCAGGCGACAGTGTATTCCTGGATATCATTACGCCAATGGATCCACGGGTTTTTGAGAAACGAAAGATATTTATCGACCGCATCGGAGATCATGCTGAAAAAGCCGATTATTCCGTACAATTCGAAAGACTCATGGATATGAACGGGGACGAAAAAAAGAGCTCCTATTCAATATCTATGCCGGCTTCTTCCTGCAGCCCCGTAAATTATATATGTACGACATCGTAAATGAAAGGCTTTTGCATTCGCCCAGGGCCGGTGTAATATTGGGCAGTAATAAGATCCTGGACCTTGACAAGGACGGCTATTTTGAGATTACCGGAAATACTTCAGGTCCCGGAAATATTAAAGCCTCCGACAGCATACCATACCGCGATAGCAGCTCCTACCTGATGGTACTGAACCATGAACTCGAATTTGAATTTGAACCCATTGAGTTCCCTGTATATAAATCATCTGTAGTAACACAGCCTTTGATTCAGGGGGATTCAATTTACCTGCTCGTCCTGTCAAGGAATTCGGGGATACAGGCAATGCAGAATACACTCAGATTGTGTAATACAAAAGGAGAGTTGCTAAGAAAAAAATATTGGACAAAAGTGAGATCCGGAATCCTGACTTGATCGAATTTGAGCATAAAGACCTTTACGAAAAAGCCTTATTGGTTGATAGTGAGAATGGAGCAACGTTTGAGATCAATGCTTCTTTGGAGATGAAACAAATAAAAGATAACCCGGGGGCAACAAAATATTATATGGAAGATCTTAACAGGGACGGACGCAAAGAGTATGTAGGTTTTGCAGGGAGAAACACAAGACTCCTGGTTTGCCAGGATAACTTTAAACACACTGCATCCATCAACTTGGAAAGCGATGGTTTGCATCATGCTGTTATCAGCTTTGTGCGCGCAGGGAAAGAAAATGACAAAATATTTGTACAGCGGGGAAGCTATTGCTTCTTGCTGTCCTATGTTGAAAATCCCTGGTATAAATACCTTCTATTTATTTATGCCGGTATCTGGCTGCTGTTTTATTTATTTATGCTCCTGGTAAAAAAACTATACCGCAATCAGATACTGAAACAACAGGCCCTGGCAAAAGAAATATCCGCATTGCAGCTCAATTCGATCAACAACCAGATCAATCCCCACTTTATTTTCAATGCTATGAATTCGATCACATCAGCCATCTTTAAAGAAGATAAGGAAAAGGCCTATCGGTTTGGGACCAAATTTTCGAGCTTGATGCGCGAAGCGTTGATGAGTTCCGACCAGGTCTCAAGAACCCTGGAAAAAGAACTGGAATTTGTGAAGAATTATCTCGATCTGGAAAAACTGCGATTCAAGGGTAAATTTGACTATCGCATAGAAACAGAGGATGATATAAAAATGCACACGGAAATTCCCAAAATGATCATTCAGACTTTTGCTGAGAATTCGGTAAAACACGGTCTAGGGCCCATGAAGGAGAAAGGGTTCATTGTCATCAGGATCCATAAACATGATAATATGTTAAGGATAGAAATTGAGGATAATGGCATTGGCCGGAAAAAGGCCAGGGAGCTTAGCCGGGGGTCAACGGGTAAAGGACTTGGAATTGTCAAACAGATTTTCGATCTTTACAAACGCTTAAAGGGAGTTTACATACACTATTCGATCATCGACCTCACAGATCACTCTGGCAAAGCTACTGGTACACTTGTTAAACTGCAACTTCCTTATGTTTATTAATACAGGGGGAATTATGGAAACAAAAAAGTTCAAAGCAGTCATTATTGATGACGAGGATGATGCCCGGGAAATTCTGAAAAAACTGCTTGCTGCTTATCCGGAAATAAAGGTAGTCAATTTGTCTTCAAATGTTGCTGAGGCCAGGGCCGCAGTGATTGCTAATGAACCCGATATTGTTTTCCTGGATATTGAAATGCCCGGCAAAAGTGGCCTGGATTTGGCACGGGAGATCCGGGATCAGGGGATTGAGACCGATATCATTTTCACTACGGCCTTTAATCAGCATGCAATAGAGGCATTTAAGGTAGCTGCTTTTGACTATCTGTTAAAACCGGTTGATCCGGATAAACTTTCTGAAACGCTGAAAAGATTCAGGGAAGAAAACAGGAAATCAAGCCTGAATGAGAAACTGGAAGTATTGAACGGAATTCTTGCCCCACAAAAACTGCGCTTTAACACAAAAGGCGGCTACATCAAACTGAACCCATTGAACATCATTTATTTTGAAGCGGACGGGAATTATACCCATGTGTATCTGAATTCAGGAAGAAAGGAATGTGTAAGCCAGCAGATCGGGAAAATCGAAGATCAGTTGAATCATGGGTTTGTACGCATCAACCGTTCGGTCATCATCAACAAGGAGTTTATCGGCTCATTCGAAAGAAAATGTAAGAAAATCAAGTTGATCAATGAGCTGGAGGAGATAGAGTTTAAGGTAAGCAGCAATTTGAAAGAACTGCAAAACCTTTGAATGTGAATGGATTTATTTAATCAATACAGGATCAAATAATAAAAAATAACATACAATCACAAAAATAATTTGCAAATTTGATTTAAAAGCAGGAAATTTACCTTGCATAATTGTATTTGATCAGATTGCATTTTTCATAAAGATAAATTTTAAGCGGACAATACAAACAATCACAGTATAAACTAAAATCAATAAACAATGAAACCGAACAAACTGATTAAGATCCTTACGCTTACTTTCTTGATCCCGGCTTTCGTACTGCTTTATTTAAGTGGCTGCGAAAAAGACAAGAACAATGATCCAAATAAGCCTGTGGATCCACCGGCAGAACCCCCATTCCCGACAGTGGAAATTACCGGCAGCCTGGGATTAACACCCGGCGCCACCCTCAATGCTTCCGAACTGACAGCCGTGAGCTTTGCCGGTTCCGACCAGCTTTCAGAAACAGGTGGCTTTATCATCAAGATACCTGAATCAGATAAGTTCCAGTCCATCTTTTTTAACAACAGCGACCATGATCCTGTTTATATCGGCATATACAATCCGCAGGGCGGGATCATCCAGGCAAATGAAACTTCAACTGCCAAGGCTTTGGCCATGTTCAACCCCTATTTGATCTTCTCGAATCAATCCCAGCGCGTACAGTTCCTCAACAGTGTTGAGAACAGCGACAAATTCATGCAGCTTGTCAATGCACTAACAGAAGCTTACCAGACCGATGCTTTCAATGCCCTGAATTATGAACAAAACCCGAATATTTACCAGCTGGCAGCCCAGCTCACCAAAGAGGCTCTTGAGGAATATGGATATTTTAAATCCACAGAAACCCTCGGCGATCCGCCTTATATCGAAGATGTGAGCGGTCCCGGGGTGACTTTCGTAAACAACCGCTTTGTATATTATGGAGCCGGTGTTTACCCGGATTATAATGCCCTGGACGATGTGGTGGCCATGAACCGCAAGGAAAGTATCATCTCTTTCGACTGGGGATGGCCACCGGTGGCAGAGGCCCAGCCTACCGAAACACCCTATGAACTGGGCGACGGCAATTTCAAGATCTATATGGCCAAAGGCTTTGATTATAATAAATTCGGCAATATGAACGACCCCATGGGCCTGGCGACAACCTTGAATACAGCACAATCCATTATGAATGTACTGGATGTGATCATGGGATTTACGCCCGATATGGACCTCATGAATTTCCCCAACAATGTGCAGATCTCCGTGGATGACGCTTACAGCATGTATAAAGAACTTGCAGCCGGCAATGTGCAGGGATTCCTGCTCAACTTCTTTATGATGATCAACGACAATGGGGACGAGATCTCCTACTGGCTCTACCAGGAAGGCACCAACGAGGCTGCCCAGCAGTTTATCAAGGCGGCTGCCGGTATCCTGGAAAATGTGGCCGTGGTATTCAAGATCCTCGGCCTGGCCAATGAGCAGGCTCCTTATTTCTACGACCTGGTGTTTGCTCCGCAGGATGTCACTTATTTTGTTACCCAGCAGGGTGGAACCATTATTTCCAATACACAGAATGATGCACCCCTTGCCGAATTTACCATTGATCCTCCCGCAGGTATAGTGGGTACTGTCTTTAATTTTGATGCTTCTCAAACCAGCGATGATGAAACACCGCTCAACCAGATGCAGTTCCGCTGGGATTTCGAAGGTGATGGCAGCTGGACATCCTGGTCATCAGATTATATGGCCTCATATACCTACGGGCAATCGGGTTCATACAATGTGCTGATGCAGGCCAAAGATGCCGATGAATTGATCGGCGTGATGGCCCACAACCTCAACATTGGCGGTGGCGCCGGCAGTGCAAACCACATTAAGTTGTTTATGGATCTGCAACCCTGGGACAGCTATGCCATGGAGCAGATGCTGCAAAGTCTTGGCTTTACGCTGGGAACAGGCCCCAATACTTATGAGATCATAACTTCCGACCAGATGGCCAGCGCAAGCCTGATCCCCGGCGAAGACCTGGTGATCATTTCCAACGACCAGCCCCAGGGCTTCTATGACAATTATGCGGTCAACCAGGCTAAATTCACCAACTTTGTGTATACAGGCGGATCCCTCTTCTGGGAAGCTTGTGACGGCGGCTGGAACTCCGGCTATATGTCAACGGCAGGGGTGATCCTGCCCGGCAACATCGGCATGACCCTCAATTATGATTATTACAATTATGTGGTAACGCCCAGTCTGCCACTGGTGGCAGGACTGCCAACGGAAATGGATCACAACTATGCAAGCCATGAGTATTTCACCAACCTGCCCGACGGAACCATCGTGTATTGCGAGGATTCAGGCGGCGGCCCAACACTGATCGAGGTGAGCCTGGGTGGCGGATGGACCATTATTTCCGGACAGCCCCTCGAACACCAGTATGAACACGTGTATGGCAATGATGATATGGCGGAACTCCTGCCCAGGATCGTGGGTTACTTTACCGGTAAATCCATTACCCTCAAGCAGAACAAACAGCTGAAGCCTTCTGTGAAGCCTTCACACCTGAACTAGTCTTTTCAGCTTTTACGAATACAGTCTGCAAAGCCTGTACCGATCCTGACGTGCAGGCTTTTGTTTTTTGTCAACCATTTTTAAAGCGCAAAGGCGCAGAGACGCAAAGAAATGTTCTTTAAAAACTGCGTCTTAGCGTCTTCGCGTGAAAAAATAAAAGTGCCGGGCGGATCTTAGACCCAGGTCTCTCCGTATCCTTTGTCGCTACATTAGCAATCAAGCAATTCCATCACCTTTTGCAAATACCTCCTCCAATCCAGCGGTTTCACAAAATACGCATCACACCCCAGCTCAGCGCATTTCTGCCTGTTCTCTTCCAGTCCCTGGGTGCTTTGCACGACCAGGGGCACATGGCATGCAAGAGTTTTGACACAGGATATGAGGGAATAATAATTCCGGCCTCTCAGGTGATACTCCAGGATGATCAGGTCGGGCTGATTCCGGAGCAATTGCCGCAGGAGCCCGAAAACCGACTTTACAGCAATGAGCTCGGCGCCCGTTTTTCGGAAACAATGCTGATGCAACAAACGGCTGTGACTGTCCTCATCCAGCAGCAGGATGCGGTACTTTTCCTTTTTTTGTTTTGCACGGGCAGGGCGCCCGTTCTTTTTTGGTTTCATGGATTTGATTTTTCCGGTGAAACAATGGCTTCCTGTCTGCGGAAAGGGTATGGTAGTAGTGCGCAAAAAAGAAGCGTGAACTTAACTTACCGGTATCGGAGGCACCGCCAAGCGCCCTCACACCAAATAAGCAAGCCCACGCTGTACGTGAGCATATTGGCTTATCATTCCCGGTGTGAAAATTATTGGCGGTTTCCCGATACCAGAATACAACCTACGCTATGTCTTTACATCTTTCTTCTTCTCGATCTTTCTTTTTTCGTTTAACAAATATACGGTTAATAATAATGTTTTTGAGAGTCCCTTTTGGGTTGGCAGTTTTTGATTTGTCTTTTATGTTAATACCTTTTGGTTGGAAAAAGTCGCAGGGAAATTTACTTTTTTGTTTTTATTCTGCTTTTCATATGTGGAACATGAGATTTCTCCCGTTGGTCGAAATGACCCCGGGCGCCAGGTCTTGACCCGGTCTACTTGTTTTCCTGTCGCCAAGTCTCCTTTGTCGCCCTTTCTCCCAGTCGCCTCCGTCGCCTCTGTCGCCTCCGTCGCCTCTGTCGCCTCCGTCGCCTCCGTCGCCTCCTGTCGCCTCCGTCGCCTCCGTCGCCTCCCTCGCCCTTGTCGCCCTAGTCGCCTCCGTCGCCTCCGTCGCCTCCGTCGCCAAAGTCGCTAATGCGCCACCAGCCAGTTCTCCCCGCTATTCATATCCACCTCCACCGGCACGCTCATCTTAATGGCATTTTTCATGTTTTCCCCGATGATGGGTTTGATGACTTCCACTTCCTCTTTCAGTACATCGAAGACCAGTTCATCATGCACCTGCAGGATCATTTGTGATTTGAGCTTCTGCCTGCGGAGTTCATTGAAGATGCGGATCATGGCGATCTTGATCATGTCGGCCGAAGAACCCTGAATGGGTGCATTGATGGCATTTCGTTCGGCAAAGCCCCGCACTACCGAATTGGAGGCATTGATATCGCGCAGATAGCGCCGGCGCCCCATGATGGTTTTTACGTAGCCGTGCTTGCGGGCAAACCCGATGCTTCCTTCCATGTATTTCTTCACCCCGGGGTATTGATCAAAATAAGCATCGATGATTTCTTTTGCCTCTCCGCGGGGGATGTTCAGCCTTTCGCTCAGGCCGAAGGCAGAGATGCCATAAACAATCCCGAAGTTCACGGTTTTGGCATTGCGGCGCATGTCTTTTGTCACCTGGTCCAGGTCCACCCCGTAAACTTTGGAAGCCGTGGCGGCATGGATGTCGAGTCCTTCAAGGAAGGCTTCCGTCATGCCTTTGTCCCGGCTCAGCTCGGCGATGATGCGTAGCTCGATCTGTGAGTAGTCTGCGGCCAGAAGGGTATAGTTGTTGTTGCGGGGTACAAAAGCCTTGCGGATCTCCCGGCCCTTGTCGGTTCTGATGGGGATATTCTGCAGGTTGGGGTTTTGCGAGCTCAGCCTGCCGGTAGCGGCCACGGTTTGCATATAGGAAGTGTGTATCCTGCCATCCCGTTTATTCACCAGGGCCGGCAGCGCATCCACGTAGGTGGATTTCAGCTTGGTCAGGGAGCGGTAATCCAGGATCTTTTCCACGATGGGATGTTTGTTGGTCAGCTTCTGCAAAACATCCTCGCTGGTGGAATACTGCTTGGTTTTGGTGAGCTTGGGTTTTTCGGTGATCTTCAGTTCTTCAAACAGGATCACTCCCAATTGCTTGGGTGAGGCGATGTTGAATTCGCTGCCCGCCGCTGTGTGGATCTCTTTTTCCACCTTTTCGATCTCCTCACCCAATTCCTCAGAATAAGCCTCCAGTGTAGGGATATCCAGCTTGATGCCTTCGGCTTCCATGGAAGCCAGCACTTTCATCAGGGGGATCTCCATCTCATTGAAAAGATCCAGGATTTCGTATTTCTTCAGTTCCGGTTCAAACTTATCTCGCAGTTGCAAAGTGATGTCGGTATCTTCGCAGGCATAATCCACCAGTTCGCGGATCTTACCGGCCTGCACCTCCCGCATACTCAATTGTCCTTTCCTGCTTTTTTCCGTCACTTCGTCATATGAAATCGTCTTGTAGTTAAGATAGGTTTCTGCCAGGTAATCCATCCCGTGCCGCAGGTCGGGTTCGATGAGGTAGTGGGCGATCATGGTATCGAAGAACTTTCCCTGCACATCGATCTCGTACCATTTCAGCATGGCGATGTCGAACTTGAGGTTTTGTCCGGTTTTTTCAATGCCGGGATCTTCAAAAAGCTTTTTAAATTTCTTGAGGACTTTAAGGGCTTCGTTGTAATTATCGGGCAAACTTAGAAAGTATCCCGAATGAGGCTTGACGGAGAAGGAGACCCCCACCAGCTCCGAGGCATTGGGATCGGTACCGGTGGTTTCGGTATCAAAACAGAAATGTTTTTCTTTTTCCAGCATTTTAATCAGTTCATCAATCTCGTCCTCCTTTTGCACAAGGCGATAGGCGGTCTTAAAATCTTTCAGGTTTTTGATGTTGCCTTTGGGTTCATGCGGTTGTTTTGCTTCGGGCAGGTCGCTGAAGAGGTCGGCCTGGGCAGTCACTTCTGCTGCATCTACCGAGAGATCGGTGAACACCCTTTTGGCAAAGGCCCGGAATTCCAGTTCTTCAAAGATTGCTTTCAGGGCTTCTGCATCGGGGTCGGAGATCTTGAGTTTTTCCGGAATGAATTCGATGGGCACGTCCAGGATGATGGTAGCCAGATCGCGTGACATGCGGGCCTGATCTGCAAAATTCTCCAGGTTCTCCTTTTGCTTACCTTTGAGCTTATCGGTATGTTCCAGTAAATTATCAATGCTTTCAAATTCATGGATGAGTTTGGAGGCGGTCTTCTCCCCAATGCCCGGAACGCCGGGGATATTGTCGGAGGTATCTCCCCACAAACCCAGGATGTCGATGAGTTGTTCCGGTCTTTTGATGCCATATTTCTCACAGACTTCCTTCACTCCGATAATCTCGGCTTTGTTGCCCATGCGGGCGGGTTTATACATGAAGATATTCCCGGAGATAAGTTGTCCGAAGTCCTTATCCGGTGTGACCATAAAAACTTCAAATCCCTCTTTCTCCGCCTTTTTGGCCAGGGTGCCTATCACATCGTCCGCTTCATAGCCATCCACATAAAGCAAGGGAATGTTGAAAGCCTCGATCAATTTCTTGATGTAGGGAATGGAGGAAACGATATCGTCGGGCATGTCCTCGCGGGTTGCTTTATAATCCGCAAACTCCTCATGCCTCACCGTTGGGGCAATGGTATCGAAAGCCACACCCAGATAATCCGGTTTCTCATTTTTCAGGATATCATATAGCGAATTGGCAAAGCCCAGAACAGCCGAGGTATTCTGTCCTTTGGAATTGATCCTGGGGTTCTTGTTCAACGCAAAATACGCCCGGTAGATCAGGGCCATGGCGTCAAGTAAATAAAGTTTCTTTTTCTGTGACATTTTGATGATTTAGGGTATAAAGTTAAGGGTATTCTTGGAAATGGGGGAGGGCAGTCGGCATTCCCATTAATTGCGTTGCAATAAGCCAAGTAATGGTGTTAATCATCTACCAGCAAAGATTTTACTCGCATTTCCTTGCCTTTTATCAAGGTATTATCATATTTACTGCATTCAGGACAAAGCGGAAAGAAGTTAACGGTTTCGAAGGTGTGACCGCAATTGTTGCATTTTGCCACGGCCTGCACCTGGCTGATATTCACCTTCGCCCCTTCGAGGCAGGTATTGATCACAGCCACTTCCATGGCAAATTCCAGGGCCTCGATCTCAACACCGGAAAGTGTTCCGATCTCCAGTTCTATTTCATTGACCTTTTTTGCCCCGGCCTTTTTTATTTCTTCTTCGGCAAGCTCAATGATACTTAATGCGATCGACATTTCGTGCATGCATGCAAATTTTTCTGCCTGCAAAGCAAATACTTTTCTGCCTTCCAGGGATTTGTTCCGGACACTTAATTTGAAACAGGTGGATTTGGTTTATATGCAGCCATAAGCGACAGCTGGTTCCCACAGCATTTTGCTACATTTTAATTTCCTCTTTGTTCTTGTTATAGAACCTGTATTCCAGGAAATGGTATGAATTCATGGGTTTCAGTTTGATCCATTTCTTGTATTTCATGTACCATTTATCCCTTATGGATGGGAAGCCTTTCCTTAAGTATGCTTCAAGATAAGGATGCAGGGCCAGTTCCAGGTACTTTTCATTCTGATCCAGCAAAAGGTACTTCAGATTGTTTTCAATTTCATCGGTGATAATGATGCTGGGCCTGATTTTTCCGGTGCCACTGCAGGTGGGGCATTTTTCCACCACTTCCAGGTTCATCTCGGGACGAACCCGCTGACGGGTGATCTGCACCAGCCCGAACTTGCTGGGGGGCAGGATTGTATGCTTTGCCCGGTCCTTCGACATTTCATCACGCAACCGCTGGAACAGGGCACGGCGGTTCTTGCCGTCGTTCATATCGATAAAATCGATCACAATGATGCCGCCCATATCGCGCAATCTCAATTGCCGTGCAATTTCCGCGGCAGCCTCAACATTAACGGCCAGCGCATTCTGCTCCTGGCTGATCTCCTTGTTAACCCGGTGGCCACTGTTCACATCGATTACATGCAGGGCCTCCGTATGCTCAATGATCAGGTAAACCCCGCTTTTGATTGTAACGGTTTTACCAAATGAACCTTTGATATGCTTATCGACCCCGAACTGCTCGAAGATGGGTTTTTTGCCCCGGTAATGCTTTACGATATCTACTTTCTTCGGGGCGATGGTCCCGATATAATTCTTGACTTCCTCGGCCAGCACCGGATCATTCACATGCACACTGTTGAAGGATTCTGTCAGGATATCCCTGAGCAGTGCTGAGGTGCGGTCGAGTTCGCTGACCACTTTTTGCGGTGCTTTGGAAGAGGGAAGCTTTGTGTCGAGAATATCCCACTTTTTCACCAGGTTACGCAGATCCGTATCCAGTTCGGCCACCATCTTGTTTTCGGCAACTGTGCGGATGATTACCCCAAAATTCTTTGGCTTAATGCTCAAAATCAATCGTTTCAAGCGCCTACGCTCATCGCTGCTCTTGATCTTTTGAGAGATGGAGATCCTGCTGGAAAAAGGAACAAGTACCAGGAACCTGCCGGCAAATGATAACTCCGAAGAAATCCTCGGGCCCTTTGTCGAAATGGGTTCCTTGGCTATCTGCACCAGGATTTGCTGATTGGATTTAAGTACCTGGGTAATCTTGCCCGTCTTTTCAATATCGGGTTCGAAATTGAAATTGTCCATCGAAGGCCTGGACCCCTTGTCGGACCGGCTCATATTGGTATATTTGATCAATGAGCGTACCTGCGGCCCCAGGTCGAGGTAATGCAAAAAAGCATCCTTCTCGTAACCTACATCCACAAAAGCGGCATTCAGCCCCGGCATAATCTTTTTCACCCTGCCGAGATAAATGTCACCTACTGCATAATTGTTGTTGTTTTTTTCCTTTTGAAGCTCAACAAGCGTACTATCCTCAAGCAAAGCTATATTGACTTCAGAAGCTTGCGAATCAATAATTAATTCTTTGTCCACATTGAAAATCTTTTAAATAATAACCACCGGCAATATGACCAATGATCCCAGGGCAGAGGAGTAGCGATTCCGGGGGACAATAATTTTTTAATACCGGACAGAACTCCGGTATTAAAAAATCATACTATCTCTTTTTATGTCTGTTTTTTCTCAAGCGCTTTTTACGCTTGTGGGTAGCCATCTTATGTCTTTTTCTTTTTTTCCCGCTTGGCATATGATTCTTTTGTTTAGGGGGTTACTTACAATTTTACGTTATCCTTAACGGCGTTAACAAAAGTCTTCGCTGGTTTGAACGCGGGGATATTGTGTGCTGGAATTATTATGGTGGTGTTCCTGGAAATGTTCCTACCTGTTTTTTCAGCTCTTTCTTTGATAATAAAGCTACCAAAACCTCTCAGATATACATTTTCACCTTTTACCATTGAATTTTTAACGGTATCCATAAAAGATTCAACTACAGCTTGAACTGCTACTTTTTCAATTCCGGTTTTGTTTGCAATCTCTGCTACAATTTCAGCTTTAGTCATAATGTAATATTTTTTTAATTAGTTGATAATAAATTTTCTAATCAGGCTTGCAAAGATATAATTTTTTCTTTTCAATCAGAACAATTTCAATTTTTTTTTGATTCCAAATAACTCTGTTTAAATTTGTTCGCATTAAAATGGAAAATTTCGGAGAGAAAATTTGTAACTGGTATGAAGAACATGGCAGAGATCTTCCCTGGCGTTCGGGTAGAGACCCGTATAAGATCTGGTTATCCGAGATCATATTACAGCAAACCAGGATCAGCCAGGGGCTTTCCTACTACCTGAAATTTGCGGAACACTACCCCGATGTGCACAGCCTGGCAAAAGCCGGTGAAGAAGAAGTTCTGAAATTATGGCAGGGCCTCGGTTACTATTCCCGTGCACGCAATCTGCATCATACGGCAAAGCTTATTGTCCGGGAACACCAGGGTGTTTTTCCAGGCAGTTATGAGGGGCTTTTGAAGCTGAAAGGCATTGGCGAATATACTGCCGCGGCCATTGCATCCATCGCGTTCGATGAAGCCATGGCCGTTGTAGACGGAAATGTGATCCGGGTTCTGGCAAGGATTTTCGGGATCCAGGAGGCCTTTGATAAAGCGGGTGGAAAAAAACTGTTCCGCGACAGGGCCAATGAACTTATCAAAGGAAATGATCCCGCAAAATTCAACCAGGCGCTCATGGATTTCGGGGCCATCGTCTGCACACCGGCAAAGCCCGGCTGCGAAACCTGTATTTTCAAAAAACACTGCTTTGCCTACCGTCATGAGCAGGTTAAAGAACTACCAATCAGGTCTCCAGGGATCAAGATAAAGCAGCGGTACTTTCATTACCTTGTGATGCAAACAAAAGAGGAACCACCCAAAATAGTGATCTGCAAACGGAGCGCAAATGACATCTGGAAGAATCTCTATGATTTTCCCCTGGTGGAGAATAATAGGCAACTCGACTGGAACACCCTGAGCAAAACAAAGGCGTTCAGCACCTTAACAGCTAACAAGCCCTTCCGTCTGCTGGCTGATCACGGGCATTATAAACAACAACTGACCCATCAGCTGATCCATGCCAGCTTCTTTATCATGCGTGTTGATGCCATTGATGTACCTCAAAACTGTAAATTAGTCAAAAAAAAAGATATCCTGAAATACCCCGTTTCACGGATGATTGAGAAGTTTCTGGAAAATTACTTGTAAAAAAAACGCCTCCAGGGTGGGACGTTTTGCCCCTTAAAGTAATTAATCAGTATAGTATATTTCAATTAGCAATTCATACCTTTGTATCATTAAAACAAAAAATTATGTCAGTAAACAGAGTAATTCTCGTCGGAAGACTGGGCAAAGACCCGGAAAGCAGAACCATCGACTCAGGTGTTAAAGTAACCAAGTTCTCCCTCGCTACCAGCGAATCTTACAAAAACAAAAACGGAGACAAGGTGGAACAAACCGAATGGCACAACCTTGTTATTTGGAGGGGGCTTGCCGAAGTAGCCGAAAAATACCTTAAAAAAGGCGACCAGATCTATATCGAAGGCAAACTTCAGACACGCACCTACGAGCAGGACAATGTAAAGAAGTATTTTACGGAAGTTGTGGTCGACAACATGACGATGCTGGGAAGCAAAAAAGATTCTGAGCAGGGCGGAAGTTCGCCTTCACAGGTAAACGAGGAGCCTGCTGAACCCCAGCCCAAAGCGGAAGATGACCTGCCATTCTAGTGGTCGCAGGGTCCGGTAAATCATTGAGCCGGGCGTCTTCAATTTCCGCCCGGTTTAATCCGATTAACTGAATGGATTAATTCATGTTTTGCAATTATTATTAATTTTGTAAGCGATAATCATAAAACAAAGCATCATTGGAAGATCCCGAACCCGGACCCTTGTTATTAAATATTCTCCTGCAACTGGCTCTCAAGCCTTTTACCCTGGAACTGGGTATCAGTTTGCTGGTCGTGCTCATCCTGCTTTTACTTTCAGCTTTGATCTCCGGCTCGGAGGTGGCCTATTTCTCTTTCGATCCTGTGCACCTCAATGAGTTCAGGACCAATCTGAGCAAAAAAAATGCCCAGATCCTCAAATTACTTGAAAAACCCAAGCGGTTACTGGCTACCATCCTGATCAGCAATAACTTCATCAATGTATCCATTGTGATCCTTTCAACCTATATCACCTCAGAGCTCTTTTATCCCGACCAGCATAAATGGCTCGCCTATGTCATCCAGGTGATCGTGGTGACTGCCCTGATCCTCCTGTTCGGGGAGATCATGCCCAAAATACTGGCTACCCAGCATTCGGTCAGGTTTGCAAGTTTTATGACGGGCCCCCTGCTGTTCCTCATAAAAATGTTTTACCCCCTCAGTTCCCTGCTTATCAGGTCGACTTCTTTCATCGATAAGAGAATAGCCAGGAAAGGGCCCAATATTTCCATGAGCGAACTGAGTGAAGCCATCGACATTACAAATACAGATAAAGAATTGAGGGAAGATGCCCGCATGCTGAAAGGCATTGTTAAATTCGGAGATATCGAAGTGAAGGAGATCATGAAATCCAGGACTGATGTCACGGCCGTGGATATCCAGATGAACTTCAAGGATCTGCTCGACCTCATTGTGGAATCGGGATATTCGCGGATCCCGGCCTATGATGAATCCTTCGACAAGATTGCCGGGATCCTTTACATCAAAGACCTGCTGCCCTACCTCGACCGCGAAAAGGATTTTAAATGGCAGGATCTGCTTCGCACCGCATTCTTTGTTCCCGAGAACAAAAAGATCAATGACCTGCTGCAGGAGATCCAGGAAAAAAAGATCCATATGGCCATTGTGGTGGATGAATACGGTGGCACCTCCGGCATAGTTACGCTCGAGGACATACTCGAAGAAATTGTGGGGGAGATCAGTGATGAATTCGACGATGAAGCTGATGAGGTAGCCTACTCCAAAATTGACGAAGGGAACTATGTTTTTGAAGGCAAGGTATCCCTGAATGATTTTTGTAAAATACTGGAGATCAACCCAGAAGTCTTTGATGAGGTGAAGGGTGATTCGGATTCACTGGCCGGGCTGATCCTTGAACTGGTGGGCAAGATCCCTTCGAAGAACGAAAGCATTAAATTCGGAAACTTTACGTTTACTATCATATCAGCAGACAAAAGAAGAATCAAACAAATAGGGATCAGGATCAATGATACAAATCAGAAGGACTAAGCATAACTTCCTCTTATTTTTCCCAGCCGTCATTCTTGTGTTTTTAATCACCTCCTGCAAGAACGATTACACACCGAAGCCAATGGCCTATTTCAGGATTGACCTTCCTGAAAAAGAATATCAGCAACTGGATACCACTTTTCCTTATATGTTTGAATACCCGCTATACTCGGTCATCAATCCTGACCGCCATAGTCCGGAGGAAGAAAACTGGATCAACATCGATTTCCCTGATTACAGGGCAAGCATCCACATCAGTTATAAGGAAGTGGGTAACAATCTGACAAAATACCTGGAAGATTCCCGTACCATGGTCATGAAACATATGCCCAAGGCCTCCTCCATCAAAGATCAGATGATCTACCGGCCGGAAGAAAAAATTTATGGACTGAAATACAAAATCGAAGGGCTGGGAGCCGCATCACCTTACCAGTTCTTTGTTACAGACTCTGCAAAACACTTTATAAGAGGCGCCCTTTATTTCAATGTAAAACCCAACAATGATTCCCTGGCACCTGTGATAGATTTTATCCGGGAAGATATCGATCATATAATACAGACCCTGGAATGGAAATAAACTGCAGGCAACCGGATAAGCGAATATACTGTCAATAAATAAATGAATCTTAAACATGAAAAAACAACTTACACTCCTGTTAACACTATTTATCTCTTTTTGCCTGATGGGTCAAACCCCACAGTACTCAAGGGTAAAGATCTTTGCTGATGAACAAGAAATGCATGAATTGATGATTTCGGGTATCCCGCTGGATGATGCTTTCATCAAAAAGGCTTCTTTTGCTATCGCTGAATTATCCGCCGGCGACCTGGAAATCCTGAAAGAAAAAGATATCTCTTTTGAGGTTCTCATTGAAGATGTTCAGGCCTTTTACCAGGCGAGGTACGAACAAAGCGATTTCAGTCTGAACCGGGAAGCAAATGACACCTATCCCATCCCCGACGGATGGGAACTGGGCACCATGGGCGGCATGTACACCCTCAGCCAGGTACAGGCCGAACTGGATAGCATGCACTCCCTTTACCCCGACCTGATCACAGCGGTTCAACAGATCGGCAACCATGAATCTATCGAAGGCAGGCCCATACAATGGGTAAAGATCTCCGACAATCCGGATCAGAATGAAGAAGAACCGGAAGTGCTCTATACTGCACTCCATCATGCACGCGAAGGCATCGGGGTTCAGCAAATGATCTATTATATGTATTACCTGCTGGAAAATTATGATACGGATGAAGAGATTAAAAGCATGGTCGATAATACGGAGCTTTATTTCATCCCCGTGATCAATCCTGACGGATATTTTTACAATGAGGATAATTACCCGGGCGGAAGCGGCATGTGGCGTAAAAACCGCCGCGACAACGGCGACGGTTACTGGGGCGTGGACCTGAACCGGAACTATGCCTATGAATGGGGACATGATAACAGCGGATCATCCCCCTATACTTCCGATGAAACCTATCGCGGAGCTGCTCCTTTTTCAGAGCCCGAAATCCAGGCCGTCAGTGATTTTTGCAATGAGCATGAATTCGTGATCGCATTGAATTACCACTCTTACAGCAACTTGTTGTTATCACCCTGGGGATATACCGAAGATCCCTGTCCTGATAATGAAGTTTTTCTTGCCTATGCCGGGATCATGACCCGTGATAACGGCTATACTTATGGTCCCGGAAGCACAACCATTTATCCGACCAATGGAGGCTCCGACGACTGGATGTACGGAGAGCAGGATGAAAAGCCCCTGATCCTTTCATACACTCCCGAAGTGGGTAGTTCCAACGATGGTTTCTGGCCTCCGTACAACAGGATTGTACCCCTGTGCCAGGAGAATATGTACCAGAACATCATGGCCGCCAGGCTTTCCGGAAAATATGCCAGCATCAAAGACATGGCACCCTTTACTTTTTCAGATCCTGAGGGCTACCTGCAATACGAACTCAAAAGACTGGGTCAGACCAATGCAACTTTCACGGTATCCATTGAACCTTTGAATGATGCTGTCACATCTACCGGAGATCCGAAGTTGTACGAAGACATGGATGTGCTGGAAAGCATACAGGATTCCATCTCTTTTGTGCTGAACTCAAACCTGCAGCCGGGAGATGAGATCATCTATCTTTTGAAGGTAGATAATGGTGAAATTACGGATGCGGATACTGTGACAAAATATTTTGGCATACCGCAGGTGATCTTTGAAGATGATGGCAATGCGCTCACTAACTGGACCGGCGAATGGGCTGTGACCGGAAATAACTATCATTCGCCCACCGGCTCCATTACCGATTCTCCCTTCGGAAATTATTCCAATTATGAAAATTCTGTAATTACGCTGAGTGAAGAAATTGATCTGGCGGATGCAGCGGTTGCCTTCCTGAGTTTCTATGCCATGTGGGAAATAGAATCCGGCTGGGATTATGTGCAGGTTGAAGCCTCAAAAAATGGCGGATCCGTATGGGAGCCCCTGGCTGGTAAATTCACCAGGAACGGCAATGAGAACCAGGCTGCCGGCGAACCCCTATATGATGGTTTCCAGACCGGGTGGGTCAAAGAAGAGATCATGCTGGAAGGTTACAGTGAAGAAAGCATTAAGATAAGGTTCAGGCTGGTAAGCGACAGCTGGGTGAACGAGGACGGTTTTTATTTTGATGACCTCCGGGTATCGGTTATTTCAACAGTTACAGGTACACAGTACAAAGCAAGATCAGAAGTTCTCCTGTCAGCTCCCAGGCCCAATCCATCCAATGGAATGATCACCTTCCGTTATGAAACGGATACGCATGATATTCCTCAAAACGACCTGATGATCTACAATGCAGAAGGCATACAGGTTTTTACTGAACCTCTGGAAAACAGCAGGCAGGAAATCCAAATCGATGTTGCAGATTGGAAGCCGGGGATCTATTTCTTCAGGCTTTCCGGCCACCCGGAAAATGCAGGGAAATTCATTGTTCAGTAATAAGAATAAACATGCTATGTTGCATGTCACAGCGAGCACCAGTCTGATGACTTCAAGACACGTACAACCTATAATGCTATGTACGTCACAGCGAGCGCCTGCCTGCTAATGCTATGTGCGTCACAGCGAGCGGAGTCGAGCTGCTGTAGCTTGTTGTTTCGCCTGTGCAACTGCAGCGGGCCTCGACTCCGCTCGGCCTGACGCCAGTGGTGTCGCAGCTTGAGCCTTATTATGGCACGTCACAGCGAGCGGAGTCGAGCTGCCGTAGCTTGTTGTTTCACCTGTGCAACTGTAGCGGGCCTCGACTCCGCTCGGCCTGACGCCAGTGGTGTCGCAGCTTGAGCCTTATTATGGCACGTCACAGCGAGACCCTATGTTTGTAAAAAGCATAAGTCAACAGAAAATAAGTAATTTTAAAGTATAAACAAAAAAAACTAACTTAAAATCTTTGACTTATGCGAGTACAAAATAACAAAATTGATTTTAGTGGCCAAAACATTTATGTTGGCATTGATAGTCATTTAAAAAGTTACAAGGTGTCATTGTATCATGATGATATAGCATTAAAAACCTTTTCACAGGATCCCAGTCCTGATATATTGGTTAAACATTTACGGAAGAATTATCCAAATGCTAATTTCTTTTGTGCCTACGAGGCAGGTTATAGTGGATTCTGGCTACAGAGATCACTGGAAAAATTAGGGATTAATTGCATTGTTGTCAACCCTGCAGATGTGCCAACCACCGATAAAGAGAAAAATTAAAGAATGATAAAAGAGACTGTAAGAAGATTGCACGAAGCCTTCGGAACCAAGAACTAGAAGCAATACATATTCCGAGCTTACAAGTTCAAGAAGATCGTCAAATAATCCGCCACTATAGCAATACCGTTAAAGAAAGGACTCGCATAAAAGTGCAAATAAAGGCTTTTCTCAATTACTATGGGATTGTTTATCCGGAAGAGTTTTCAGATCCGAACAAACATTGGAGCAAAAGCTTCATTCAATGGCTCAAAACCCTGGAACTCACATCCGACTCTGGTAGCTGGGCTATTCAACAAATGGTACAAGAATATCAACACAGGGTTGAAGTAGTTAAAACATCTGTCAGAAAAATACGAGACCTTTCCCAGCAAGACCGATACAAAACAAATGTCAGGCTGCTTAGATCTATACCAGGAATAGGTTTGATCTTTTCGATGATAATTTTGACTGAAATTGGTGATATCAGAAGATTTAAAAACAATGATAAGTTAGCTGCTTATGTTGGGCTGATTCCCAACACAAATTCTTCTGGGGAAAAAGAAAAGATAACAGGGATAACCAGCAGGGGAAATAAACAGATAAAGTCGGTTATTGTTGAAGCTGCATGGGCATCTCTACGATATGACCCATCGCTATTATCAAGCTTTACAAAACTAAAAGCAAGAATGGATGGGAATAAGGCTATTATCAGGATAGCAAAAAAAATGCTTGGTAGAATCAGGTACGTATTGATAAATCAACAAGAGTACCAGATAAGTTATTAATACAATGAAAAAGACTATAAAATCTATTTTATGGGAAGTACTGCTTGACTTCGCTTGCAGCCTTCTTTTGAAGTGTCTGCTCTTATCGAGACTGCATACTTCCCATTATTAAAACATAATCAAGGTCTTGCGGCCTGCAAGTTAGCAGTGTCCGCTTATAGAAGCATGGTTTTATAGTTAAAGATTGTTTAAATATTGAAAACTTTTAAGAGTGATTGATTAGAGGGTAAAAGTTTCCAACATTTAAACAATCATAATAAAAATGATAAAAAATGTTGGCTTAAGTTTGGATTACAACATAGAAGCGAAGTCGAGCTGCCTTAGCTCATTGTTTCACCTGTGCAAAAGTGCCGGGCCTCGACTCCGCTCGGCCTGACGCCAGTGGTGTCGCAGCTTGAGCCTTATTATGGCACGTCACAGCGAGCGAAGTCGAGCTGCCTTAGCTAGTTGTTTCACCTGTGCAAGCTGCAGTGGGCCTCGACTCCGCTCGGCCTGACGCCAGTGGTGTCGCAGCTTGAGCCTTATTATGGCACGTCACAGCGAGCGAAGTCGAGCTGCCGTAGCTCATTGTTTCACCTGTGCAAAAGTGCCGGGCCTCGACTCCGCTCGGCCTGACGCCAGTGGTGTCGCAGCTTGAGCCTTATTATAGCACGTCACAGCGAGCGAAGTCGAGCTGCTTTAGCTCATTGTTTCACCTGTGCAAAAGTGCCGGGCCTCGACTCCGCTCGGCCTGACGCCAGTGGTGTCGCAGCTTGAGCCTTATTATGGCACGTCACATCGAGACCCTATGTTTGCTAAAAAGCATAAGTCAACAGAAAATAAGTAATTTTAAAGTATAAACAAAAAAAACTAACTTAAAATCTTTGACTTATGCGAGTACAAAATAACAAAATTGATTTTAGTGGCCAAAACATTTATGTTGGCATTGATAGTCATTTAAAAAGTTACAAGGTGTCATTGTATCATGATGATATAGCATTAAAAACCTTTTCACAGGATCCCAGTCCTGATATATTGGTTAAACATTTACGGAAGAATTATCCAAATGCTAATTTCTTTTGTGCCTACAGGCAGGTTATAGTGGATTCTGGCTACAGAGATCACTGGAAAAATTAGGGATTAATTGCATTGTTGTCAACCCTGCAGATGTGCCAACCACCGATAAAGAGAAAAAATTAAAGAATGATAAAAGAGACTGTAGAAAGATTGCACGAAGCCTCCGGAACCAAGAACTAGAAGCAATACATATTCCGAGCTTACAAGTTCAAGAGGATCGTCAAATAATCCGCCACTATAGCAATACCGTTAAAGAAAGGACTCGCATAAAAGTGCAAATAAAGGCTTTTCTCAATTACTATGGGATTGTCTATCCGGAAGAGTTTTCAGATCCGAACAAACATTGGAGCAAAAGCTTCATTCAATGGCTCAAAACCCTGGAACTCACATCCGACTCTGGTAGCTGGGCTATTCAACAAATGGTACAAGAATATCAACACAGGGTTGAAGTAGTTAAAACATCTGTCAGAAAAATACGAGACCTTTCCCAGCAAGACCGATACAAAACAAATGTCAGGCTGCTTAGATCTATACCAGGAATAGGTTTGATCTTTTCGATGATAATTTTGACTGAAATTGGTGATATCAGAAGATTTAAAAACAATGATAAGTTAGCTGCTTATGTTGGGCTGATTCCCAACACAAATTCTTCTGGGGAAAAAGAAAAAGATAACAGGGATAACCAGCAGGGGAAATAAACAGATAAAGTCGGTTATTGTTGAAGCTGCATGGGCATCTCTACGATATGACCCATCGCTATTATCAAGCTTTACAAAACTAAAAGCAAGAATGGATGGGAATAAGGCTATTATCAGGATAGCAAAAAAATGCTTGGTAGAATCAGGTACGTATTGATAAATCAACAAGAGTACCAGATAAGTAATTAATACAATGAAAAAGACTATAAAATCTATTTTATGGGAAGTACTGCTTGACTTCGCTTGCAGCCTTCTTTTGAAGTGTCTGCTCTTATCGAGACTGCATACTTCCCATTACTAAAACATAATCAAGGTCTTGCGGCCTGCAAGTTAGCAGTGTCCGCTTATAGAAGCATGGTTTTATAGTTAAAGATTGTTTAAATATTGAAAACTTTTAAGAGTGATTGATTAGAGGTAAAAGTTTACAACATTTAAACAATCATAATAAAAATGATAAAAAATGTTGGCTTAAGTTTGGATTACAACATAGAAGCGAAGTCGAGCTGCTTTAGCTCATTGTTTCACCTGTGCAAAAGTAGCTGGGCCTCGACTCCGCTCGGCCTGACGCCATGCTATGTAGGTTGCAGCGAGCGCCTGTCTGCCTGCAGGAGTTTTCAGTTCATTAGTATTCTTATATGAGACTGCTTTTATCGGGATGATCCCTCGACAGGCTCGGGATCAGTTCGACTAAATTTTTTCAGTTCGTTAGTATTCTTATTATGAGACTGCTTTTATCGGGATGATCCCTCGACAGGCTCGGGATCAGTTCGACTAAATTTTTTCAGTTCGTTAGTATTCTTATAGGACTGCTTTTATCGGGATGATCCCGTCGACAGGCTCGGGATCAGTTCGACACAATTTTTCAGTTCGCTGGCGCTCCTGAAAAAATAGTCTCACTGATTTAAAGATAATTCATTACTTTTGGCACCAAAATAATCTACCGGGATGTAAAATCAGCATTGATAAATCAAAAAAAGAAGGGAGGGTTTATGATCGAAACTGTAAAAATTGGAACCCTGAAATGGCACCATATTCTCAGCCCAAAGGATGACGACCTGGATTTCCTCAGAGAAAACTTCCATTTCCACCCGCTCGACCTGGAAGATTGCCGCAGCCTGAACCAGCGCCCCAAGATCGACATTTACGATGATTATTATTTTCTCATATTGCACTTCCCCAATTTCGATAGAAGCAATACCTTTCTCACCATCAAAGAGGTAAAGATATTCTGGGGCGAGGACTTCGTGATCACCATTGGCCAGTCGCACTGGATCGTAGCCAAGATGTTTGAGGAAGCCCAGGCCCAGGCCGAAAGAAAGGAAGAGTTCGAGATCGGTACCTCTGATGCCCTGCTGTATAAGGTACTGGAAAAGCTCATGCAGGAAAGCCTGTCGATGATCCGGCGAATCGGCAGCGAACTGGAATTCATCAACCGGGAGTTGTTTAGCAAGCATGCCCAAAAGACCATTGAAGAGATCTCTGTTACCCGGAAGAATATCATCCTGCTGAACACCATTTTCAAACCCCAGTTGCGCCTTTTCCATAAATTCGAAACCGGTGCCATCGAAGGCTTTGCCGAGAACATGGAGGATTACTGGGGCAACATCCTCGACTACTACCAGAAAATGTGGGACATGACCGAGGATTACGAAGAACTCATCGAAGGCCTCTCCAAAACCTTCGACTCATTACAGACCAACAAGATCAACGAGATCATAAAGGTTCTCACGCTTATCTCTTCCATTCTTCTTCCTTTAACATTTATTACGGGACTTTATGGGATGAATGTAGGACTGCCCTTCCAGAACGAATCCCGGGCTTTCTGGATCGTGGTCATCGCCATGGTGATCATCGTTTTTACCATGGTATTATTTTTTAAGAAGAAGAAGTGGATGTAAGTATCTTTGAACAATTCATTTCTTATTTTATCACTATATCATAAAAAATCAAACAGCATCGGCCTGCTTTTGCTCAAATATTAAGACAAAGCACCATACAAGCAATAAATCCATACAGATCAAAGATAAGTTTCGGAAAGTTTGATCATTCTTTAAGAAAAGACTTAAATAGGATTTCATTGTACTTATACAGAATATGTCGGTATTCATACAAGAAGTCAGAATTTACAACCTTGACTTACGAATTTTTCTTATATTGCGCTTGGTTTTTGTAACGCAATTGATCTTAAATAGCAACCTGATGGCAGGAATAGACAAAACTAGCCTTAACTCAACCATTCTCTAAAAGCTTTAAAGACGAAGCTATCATCATTCTGTTATAAAAGACCGGGGTACTGGAATTTTCAAAAAATTAAATTAAGAGTGGCTTTTGAGAAGACAACATCCATGATCTATCAATCAGATGTTAATGCAGATAAAGACATTGTATATGAAGACAGTGGCTTATTAAAAACATATACATCGTATTATTGCGGTGATGTGGTTCTATTCAAACTATTGAACCAGCCGGGCTGGCCAATAGAATTTGTTTCTTCAAATATTGTCAATCTTTTAAAATACTCCAAAGAAGAGATAGAATCCGGTCATATTTCTTACCTGGACCTTGTGCATCCGCAAGATCGTAATAAACTCAAAAAGAAAATCGAGTTTTTCGAATCCCATAAAAAAGTTACTGCTTCCAGTGGCACGTACAGGTTTATCACCAAAGACAAAAAAATAAAATTTATTCGATTAAACTCCATCATTTCAAGATCTCAACAGGGAACTATCAAAGATATTCAAGGGCAATGTATAGATATTACCGCTGATTTAAAGTCCACAGAAGAACTCAAACATTCAAAGTTAACTTTCCAAACGGCTTTCAATATTTGCGGCAGCATACACATGATCATCGATCTCGAAACCCGGAAAATTATTGATGTGAATAAGACCTTTTTGAAAGTGATGGGCTACAGCAGAAAAGAAGTAGTTGGTCAAACAGCCGGTGATATTCTTCAAATGGATAAGAAAAACAGGGAAATCATAGAAAATGACATTCCTGAAGAACGAGACGGTTGAAGATGCTGAGGCAGTCCTGTTTGCAAAAAACAAAAGAAAAATAAGAGCCCGGATCCATGCGGATCAGATCCTTCTGAAAAATCGTAAATACATATATGTTTCAGCCGAGGATATCACCGAAAAAAGAACCATTGAAGAAGAAAGACAAACCTTATCGCTATTTGCAAAGTATTCTTCCAACGCCGCCATTATAGCAAACCAGCAGGGACTCATAAATTGGGTAAATCCGAGCTTCCTGGAAAAACGAGGATACAACTTTGAAGAGGTAAAAGATCGGCCATATTACGATCTATTCCTGGAAAATAATATTTCCCGGGAAATTAAAAATACTTTTCAGAAGAAAGCGAATTATAAGAATGAAGCAGCAGCAAAAACGAGAAACAACAGATTCCTCTGGATCACTTTCGAAATTATTGTCATTCATGAGAATTTGAATAAAGAAAGTAATTTCATTATCATTGAAAATGATATCACAAAAGAAAAAGTTGCCGAACAAAAGCTCATAAGTTTCAACAATCTGCACAAAAAGCTTTTGCACATTGCATCTACTTACATAAACTTATCCCTCACGCATGTCAGCCGGTATACCGATCGGGCTCTTTCCGATATGGCTAAATTTGTGGGTGCAGAGCGAGCCTATATCTATCATTACGATTTTAATAAACAGCAAGCAATTAATACCAATAAGTGGGTCAACAAAGAATCGATTAGTTCTATAATACTGGAATCAATTCCCCTGGAATTTCTTTCAGTTTTACGAAAAGCTCATAAAGAAAAAGGTCGTCTTTATATTCAGGATACCCGGGATTTTCAAAATGGGGATTTTAAAGACTTTTTAGATGGAATGTCCATAAAGACAATTATCTGCCTGCCCCTCAGGTGTGATGCACAGGATATTGGATTTGTGGGATTTGACATCCTTACAAAACAACAAGTAATTACTGATGATGAAATTGAGACTCTGCGATTCTTTTCTGAATTAATTTCCAATATAAAGGTCAGGATAAAGACGGAAGCCCAACTGGAATCAACCCGGCAAAGGTTGACTACCATTATCGACAATGCACCCGTTCTCGATCAATACATTCGAGGATGGAAAATGTACCTTGTGGAACAAACACTCTGAAAAGCTACTCGGCTGGAGTATGGAAGAATTGAATAATCACCATGATCCTTTTGAATTGCTTAACCTGAATAGGGCTGAAGCAGAAAAAGCCCGCAAATTTTATCAAAATAGTACAAATGGTGATTTTATAGAATCCAGGCTTCTGACCAAAAACCGGAAAGTCCTGGTCATAAAATGGGCAAGATATTTACTTCCCGATGGAGCCGGTATTGATATAGGTTTCGACATTACAAAAGACAAAAAAGAAAGATTAGCCCTGAAAAATAGCGAGGAAAAGTTCAGAGGACTGATTGAAAGAATTAGTGGTGCAATTTACAGGATGAAAATACCGGAAGGCACTTATGAATTCATGAGTGCTGCTGCTGAAAACGTTTTCGGTTATGAGGCGGAAGAATTTTTAAAAAATCCGCTCTATATAAAAAATAAAATTCACCCGGATTACCTGGAATATTTCAACGAGAAATTCCAGAAGCTCTTAAATGGTCAAATAGATCCCGTTTATGAGTATAAAACTATTGACAAGAATAATGAAACACGCTGGATCCGGCAGTCGAACAAAGGGATCTATAATGATAAAGGGGAATTAATTGCCCTGGAAGGCCTGTGTGTTAATGTAACGAAAGAGAAAAATTACGAAAAGCAACAATTGAATAAATACAAAGAGATCAATGTTTACAAAAACAAACTAAAAAACCTAAACAAACTCATCCTGGAAACAGAAGAAAATGAACGCCAGAAAATTGCAAGCTATCTGCACGACAGTATCGGTCAGTTGCTTTCCATTGGCAACATGATCCTCACATCAATAGACTATCACAGCCTGGATGATGAAGGCCGGTCAGCAATCAGGGAAGTTTCAGATTTGATCAAAGAAGCAGTATCTCAAACCAGAATGCTTACATATGAACTGGCCCCTCCCATGCTTAATCAGTCCGGACTCATCGATACCTTGAAATGGGAAGCCAAAAACATAATCAAAAAACATGGAATAGAGGTTAAGATAGATACGAAAATCAAACATCTTGATATCAGTAAAAACACAAGTATCCTGATGTTCCGGATCATAAGCGAATTGATACTGAACGTCATCAAACATGCCAAAGCATCAAAAATTGTGATTGAGATCAGGAAAGGATGCAATTATTTTCAGATCTCAGTCATTGACAACGGCATTGGATTTAATTACGATGAATACAATCAACAAAACTGTCAAAAAAACAGTTTCGGACTTTTCAGTATTAAAGAGCGAATGGAAGCAATACAAGGGGAAATGAATGTCGAATCAAATGTAAATATAGGTACCAAGGTAACAATCAAATTACAAACCAACAAACTAAAACTTTATGGAAACCAAAGTATTAATAGTGGATGACCACAGATTATTTCGGGAAGGTTTGAAGAATCTTCTTCAGAAATCGGATGATATCAACGTGGTTGGCGAAGCAGAAAATGGAATGCAAGCCATAGAAAAGTCAAAAGCTTTGAAACCTGATGTTATTCTAATGGATATTGTAATGCCGGAAATGAATGGTATACACTCAGCCCAACATATTCTGCGAGAAAATCCGCACGCTAAAGTGATCGGTCTGACCATGCATAACGAAAAGTACTTTATCAAAGAAATGCTTAAATCAGGCGTTTATGGATATTTGTTCAAAGACTGCTCATATACTCAATTGATAGATGCAATCGAATCGGTTCAAAAGGGCAAAAAATACCTGAGTTCTGAAACAACCAATGTTGTGGTATCGGATTATGTAAATGGGCTAAGTTCAAATTCAAATGACAAGAATCATTTGAGTGAACGCGAGGAAGAGGTTTTTAAATTGCTCGTAAACGGATATACAATTTCTGAAATATCGAATATGTTATTTGTATCTGTTAAAACCATCGGTACACACAAAAAGAACATTATGAAGAAGCTCGGGTTGAAAAACATGACGGAATTGATCAAGTATGCTTTGAAAAATGAGCTAATTACGCTCACATAGAAAAATCCTTAATACATCCCTGCAAGATATATTACGGGTAATCAAAACTTTATTGATAGTACGAATTTATTATTTAGTTAAAGATACAGGCACTGCCTTATCATTTAATCTGGAACTCTTCTGAATAACACATATAGGGCCCACAATATCAGGCCTCAACAAATTTCTTGAAAAAAAATTATCACAAACCCCATACAATTTTCAATTTCCAGGTACGTGTATTATGCAGACTGTATCCAAAACAATAAAAAAATGAGCAGGGGAAAGAAATTTGTAAATTGTAAACAAGATCCAGTAAAATCTTATAAAATAATTGAAGTCTTTCTTGATCAACATTCATGGAAAATATTTTTCAATGATTTTATCGTCTTTCCAGAAAGACCCTTAAGAATTCATAACCCCAGAAATAAGGAAACACCCTATTGTTTTTATCCCTTTCTTTTAGGTGCTTTGTGCCGGACTAATAAACCATCATTAAAAGTTAAATATACTTCCTCATGATAAAATCTGTTAAAATTATAGTGGCAGATAAACATGAAGCTTTTCGCACAAGAATGTGTACACTGCTTGATCGGCACGAATCCTTTGAACTGATTTCAGAAGTTGAGGGGGATAAGGAATTACTACTCGAAATTGAAAAACGCCTGCCGGACATTATTTTCATTGATCATGACCTGATAACAGAAAGTGAGGATGATATTCTTTATGGTATCAAAAAAATAAACGGCAACATAAAAATAATTGTACTGTCATTATATGCAGACCCTGCAATAGTTCACGATTCCATCGAAAAAGGATCATTTGGATTTATGCTTAAAAAAACAAGCTACCAGGAAGTACTGCAGGCCATAGATACTGTATCCCAGGGCAATGTGTTTCTTTGTAAAGAAACCGCCAAAATACTTTTCTAGGAGTATCCGGGCAGCTCCTGCCTCAACCTCCGGGCAATCTTCTTTTTCAGTAAATAATTTTCAGCAACCTTATTGGAAAATTTTCAATGAATTTTCTGTTTTTATTATAAGAATATTAATATTTAAATTTATCTATATTAACCCTTCGGTTAAGAATACAGGAAGAGCACTCATCCTTTCTGATATTAAAATCTGCGCATTATAAACCCCTCGATTTCAGCATTTTTTCATGGTACCTTTCATTGTCTTATTGATACATTTGGGACATTAATAAGCAATATTAGCGCATCATTGTTTAAGGGGGAAATCAACATAAATCATTTCTTTAATTTAAACAAACGCATTCTCGGGGACTCTTTGTCCTCAAAAGAACAGAAAAATAAATAACAAATCAAAAACAAAACCTTACAATTATGAAAAAATTTAACAAATTACTTTTCAGACCATTACTAATGGCCATGATAACATTCCTGGCAATTAATGTGGTGCAGGCGGCAACAATTAATGTGCCTGATGATTACACGACCATTCAGGCTGCCATTGATGCTGCCACAGCCGGCGATGTGATTCAGATCAACGGGACGTATGTAGAAACAAATACTCCCGTAAATATCAACAAGAGTCTGACAATACAAGGAGCAACTAGCGCTAAAGTGCAGACTTCAGGAACAGATTATTTGTTTAAAGTTTTAGCTGACGGCATTGTCATCAAAGATCTGGAAATTGAAAAAACAGATGATAATGTTAACCAGAATATAATCTATGTTGGCTCAAACAACTTTGAATTAGATAACTGTAATATTCATGCTCAATTCGCGATGGGTGATAGTGAAGTAACACGAGCCCTGGAAGTTGCTGGTAGTGTTACAGGTATCAACATTCATGATAATACATTTCACTCATTGAGACAACCAGGTTACTTTAACAATTCAGTATCAGGTAATATCACCAATAATTATACTCACACAACTAAAGGTTGGGTTGTTGTAACAGATTGTAGCATTACTTTTACAGGTAATACGTGGGGAACTGGTTCTGAAGTCAATTATTATGACATCGCTTTAATAGTTCAGTCAAGCAGCTCTAATAATTACACAGATATAGTAGCTGTAAGTGAAGCCAACAATAATGCTATTATTGAGAATCAGTTTTATTCTCCTGCCCTTTTATCAATTGTACATGTGGATGCCAATACATCAGCAACTGGATATAATGGTTCAGTACTTGATCCATATACAGATATATCTTCAGCTATTCCAAGAGTGGCAGAAGGCGGTACTGTAAATGTGGCTGCGGGAACGTATGAACTTACTTCTCAAATGGATATTAATAAAGCCGTTTCTATTGAAGGACAAGGCACTGTTAATATTAACGCAAATAATTCCAGTTGGAGCACACTTAATGGTGAAAAACACCTTATTGGTATTTATGCCGGAACATTAGCTAACCCTGTTACAATTACAAATATTACTATGAATTGTAATGATCAAAATTTTGGACTTAATACTTATGCAAACGCTTACGGTGTTTTAAACAATGTTACCATTAATAATGGTAAAGGTGCCGGATTAACCGTTAATGGCTCTACTATTATCGCTACCGACTTAAATACAAGCGACAATGCCTGGGGTTCGGTAAATGTTGATCCGGGATCAGGAGTTACAGACCCATCTGTGTTTACATTAAATAGTGGTACTCTATCAGAAAATTGGCAAATTTGGTCTGATGGAACTTATGTCACCGATGATGCAACAGTGACAGTAAATGCGCCCGGATACTGACTGAATATCTTTATGGAGATGATGGTAAACGTTGGACAAATAAAGAATTAACGAATGTTGCTACTATTACAAAAAGTGGTGAAACAACCATTTATTTTACAATCCAGGCCGCCATCGATGCTGCCACTGCAGGCGATGTGATTGAAGTGGCTGCGGGGACTTATACCGAGCAATTGCATATCACCACCGCAAACCTTACAATCAATGGCGAGGGAACAGATGATGTGATCGTTAAATCACCTGAAAATCTAACCAATTTTTACAATTCAGGAACGAACGACAATTACCCGGTGGTTTTTGTTGATGGCGGTGATGGCTGTATCATTAAAAATCTGACCGTTGACGGCGATAACCAGGGCAACAGCAATTACAGGTTCCAGGGAATTGCCTACTGGAATGCAGGCGGCACGATGGAAAACCTTGATGTGATCAATGTAATGGACAACCCGTTTTCCGGATCACAACATGGAGTTGCTGTATATGCCTATAACAATACCGGTGATCTTTACAGCATGACCATTACAAATGTTGATGTTGCTGATTTTCAAAAAACGCATTCGCGATAAACGGTGACGGATTGACCGTAATCATGAGCGATTGCGATGTGACCGGTGCAGGTCCGACGGATGTCACTGCCCAAAACGGAATTCAGTTTTGGGGCGATTCCGATGTTGATATTTCCGATTGTGACGCATACGATGGCATTGATTATACTGGTGCAAATTGGTCAGCAAGTGCTTTTTTAAATTATTATGCTTCTGTTGAAGCTGACGGTATATCCATCAGCAATTCCCAGACAAGCGTTTACAATTATGGCGGTGACCTGACATTCGAAAATGGTAGCATTACCGATCCGACCGGTGACGGTATTTACGCCTGGAATTTTGCCACAGTTACCGGTGGAACCCCTGTTTTGAAAGCACAGGTTTATGGCACGGGAACAGCGGGTGCCAGCAGGTCAGGAACGATTGATGTAAGCATCTCAAACACTACCGTTGAAGGAATTAACGAAACCGACAGCTGGGGTGTTTCAGCCATTGCAGAAGAAGGTGCAACAGTTAATCTTGATATTGAACAATGTACAATTTCAAACTGGGATTATGCAATATACGCTTACGATTATGATGCTGAGGGTGATGGTATAATTGACCTGGAAGCTCATAACAATGACCTTTCACTTGGAAATACCTATGGGTTTGGCTCAAATGATGACGAAGATCAAAATGCGAACTGCAACTGGTGGGGAACTTTTGTTCAGGCGGATATTGATGCAATGATCGCATTGGATGGCACTGGAGCTGTGATACATGACAATGTCTTACTCAACAGCATCATCGATCCCACCGATCCGGATTACAACTGCGGCGAAGCCTTGGACAACCCGGTGCAGAACATGAACACGCTGGCAACGTATGCAACCATCCAGGCGGCGATTGATGCAGCGGGAGAAGGGCATGTGATACAAGTGGCGCCGGGGACGTATGAGGAATTTATTCATGTGGACGTGAATAATTTAACACTGAAAGGACCTAATTTTGGTATTCCCGGTAATTCTGATTCACGCCTTGATGAAGCTATCATACGACCACCATTAGATGCCGATAGGGTTGATCCCAATACAACAGTAGTTCATTTGCTAAAGGTTTCTGCCGCAGATGTAACTGTTGATGGTTTTATGTTTACCGATGACAAAGATGCAAATGGCGAGTTCGCAGCCACAGTTGGTGTTCATAGTAAGAAAGTGGATTCCAATGCCTGAACAATTATGTAAAAGGTACTCCGTATTATGGAATTTCTGTAGCAAGACCAGCTAAAGATGCTACTGCTTGGTATGATAAAACAGTAGCTGATGATGGGCCTGTAATAAATGTATTGATCAAGGATAATTTAATAACCGAAGTTGCACTTGTTGATAACGTGCCCACATGGGGATATGGAATTCAGCTTTCCGGCTCGATTGCCGAAGTAACCAATAATGTTTTGGAAAACACACGTGTTGCAATTGCCATTCAGCCATATAACCAGCCTGGAGTTGAACTTTCACAAAACGGACTTGTAAAGGATAATATTTTCGAAAGTTATCGTATAGGGTTATATTACCACGCAGGAGGGATTAGTGGTCATTACGCTGTTAGCGGTAATTGGTTATTTGAGAACAACCAGTTTAAACTTGCAGAAATTCATGAGGATGAAGGCTCTGTAGATTATTGGGGTGTTTATACGAGAGTAAGCAAATTTTATTTCGGTAAGGAGATCAAGTTTGATAACAATGTCTTTGATATGTCAGACCAGGATGATTTTACGAAGGAATGGAATTCATTTACAGGATTTAATTATAGAAATGATATTGTCACACACGTAGCTGGCGATCTGAATTTTGTATATGAAAACAACAGTTTTTCCGGCACAGGTGGTGAAGAGTATTTTAATCTTTACAGTTTAGGCAACTCAAATGATCCTTTATTGATTGATCTTGAGGACGTTTTGGCTGACAACACCTTTGACCGCGCTGTGGTCGTGGGCGAAAACCCAATTGTTGTTCCTATTATTTTCAGCAGCATCCAGGATGCTATTGACGCAGCTTCGGAAAATGATGTGATTGAAGTGGCTGCGGGGACGTATGTAGAAATCGGACAAATTGTTATTGACAAGAACTTAACGATCAATGGTGCTGATAAAACTACAACTATCATTAAACCAGATCAAAATACGGGATCCTCTGGGGATGCCCGCGGATGGTTTTTAGTAAATGAGGGCTTCACTTTTAATTTAAGCAATGTAACACTGGATGGAACAGGTTACGATATCTACCAAGCAATTAGAGATAAAGGTACTGGCACAATTGATAATTGCACTTTTAAAGAAATTAAACATCCTGGTTATGCGGGATTTGCAATTGCTGCTTTTGGTACTACTGATATGAATGTAGATATATCAAACTGTACATTCACCGAAATAGGTAGAGTTGGTGTTCTCTACTATGGAACAGGAATCACAGCTTCCACTTTTAGTGGTAATACGTACATCGGTAAAGGAGATGGCGATTGGCTTGATTATGCATTGGATTTAGGCGCTGGTGCAATAGGTTACCGTGAGTAATAACACTGTTTCAAATAATACAGGAGTTGCTAGCACTGATGGATCAGACATCGGCTGGATTTCTAGTTACAGAAGCATACGGCCCAGGCACAACAGCCGATTTTACGAACAATACTATTATAGATAATACAACAGGAATAGCAGTCGGTTATGATGAATCTGATGCCAGTACAGTTACCGCACATAATAATTTAATAACAGGTAATACGAGTTATGGTATTAGTTCAACAAACCCCTCAGTCGACGCCACCTGCAACTGGTGGGGAACCGCAGTTGCCTCAGAAATCGATGCACTGATAGACGGCGATGTCACCTGGACGCCCTACCTGCAAACAGCAGACGGCCCATGCGGCGGCATTCAACCCGTCCACAATGTAACCCAAAGTATTTACTACACCACCATCCAGGGCGCCATTGATGATGCAACTGCAGGCGATGTGATCGAAGTTGCCGCTGGTAATTACGTTGAAGAGATCACCATTGACAAAGCGCTCACATTGAGGGGGCTACCTGGGATGTAAACAAAAACGGATATACCGTGCCTGCTGATTATGCATGGGATCCGACGATTGAATCCATTATCACACATCCTGATCCTGCAGGCGGTTACGATGCCATTGTTGATATATATGATATAGATGGTGTTACTTTTGAAGGTTTTGTGGTGGAAGAGCTTAACGCAACAGCAAACCTGAACAAATCTCTCGTACGTATCAGGGCTCAGAGCCAGGATATTTCAGTAACGCTTAAAAATAATATCATTGGCCCCAATACCAATACCACCAGTCAGGATGGTACAGATGGCCGCATGGGGCTTTACCTTGTTAACAATCCTTATGATACCTATGGAATTATCAACAGCGATATTTCAGGCAATAAGATCTTTGATTGTAAAGGAAACGGAAACAATGTTTTCCTGTGGACCGCGTACAAATCCTATGGAGCATCAGGTCCTGCTTCAATGGAGGGAACCGTAATCAGAAGACAACGAGATTTACGGATCAAACCGCAGCGGTATTGAAACCGCCGGTGGCTTCTCTGATCTTATTATCCGAAATAATGAGATATACGGAAAACAGCAGACTGGCCGGCTCCACTCTTACACCACTGTTGAAATATGGTAATGGCATCTTGATGATACGTGGTTCAGGCGATAAAGCGGATTATCTTGGTTACGGACCCGTTGATGTTACCATAGAAAACAACAACATTTATGATAATGAGCATAACGGTATCTACATGGGTCCCAATAACTCCGGTATTACCATTATTGATAACAGTATTTATGATAATGGCTGGGATGGCGTGATCGTTGACCTGGCCGGTCAGTACTGGAATCCTGACTTTGAAGATCCGCCAACATCTGGCGATTATGCAAACTATGCCGGAAGTGAAAATGTTGCGGTAAATAATAATTCCATAACCGGTAACACGGATTATGGTGTCAGAGTAGTAGGTGTTCCGACAAACGGATTTTAGAGATCGATGCTCTGAACAACTGGTGGGGTTATGCTACCGGGCCTTATTATGATCCTGACAATACTTCAGGAGAGGGCGATAAAGTCAGCGACTATGTTCTTTACAACCCCTGGTGGGAAGACGCCGCCATGACAGAACTACATGAGGTAACACATAATATACCAGCAAACAACAGTGATTTACATGAATTTGACGGAACCGGTGCAGGTATCCAGTTTGATGGTAACGCAAATACCAGGACCAGGATGTTACGGTTGAATTCTTTGGAGAAAACCCGGATAGCGACAGCGACTTCGGAGATCAGTGGGAAGTTCTTGATGCTTACTGGGAAATTATCAGTAATGTTGGAACCCCCGGCAACTATTCCATTACATTTGATGTGAGCGACGTGCCCGGGATAAAGAACATTGCACAGCTGCATTTGTTGAAGCGTCCTGACGGGGGAGGCCCCGACGACTGGGAAGACATGGGAAATGCTACCACAGCTTCCCTTGAAAACTATCCCGAACTGACCTGGGAAGGTTTGAACAGCTTCTCTGAATTTGCCATAGCCAATGGCGACCAGATAGATGTAGCCGTAAATATTACTGCCTGTGCTGAATTTGAAGTGGTCATCAAACCTACAAGCGATGTTGAGGTCGGTAACAATGTTACTAATTTGCAGTTTACTGTACAATGGCCTGATACGGATGCTCCGGCTGTGAGATTTACACACCAGTAGCCGGTACAGGTTTAGCACTACAAGGCGCTGTTACTACAACTGGCGGCTATAACTATGCAACATTTGCTGCTGCGCCATTTATAGCAACTTCGGCATTAAACGGAAATACAGAATTTCAGGTATTAACTTTTACACATGATAACTTCAGGAAGCGGAACCGGCAGTTTCGAGATCATGGCCGACGATGATGATAATGCCAATGTTGACAATAAATTCTATGCCGAATATTTTGGATCTGATGTAACCGGTATCAATTATGCCAATGCAGAAGATGTGGCATTTGGAAAATGTCCGCTGACCATTGGCGGCAGCTTTACAGCCGACAACAAAACCTATGACGGTACAACCGACGCCATAATTGCCACCGACAATCTCGTACTTGTGACCGTTCTTGGTAGTGACGATGTATCCCTGACGGGTTATGCAGCACAGTTTGCCAGCAAGGATGTTGGCACTGATATTGAAGTAAGTATCATTGATGATAACGAAGCAACAAGTAACCTGACCGGTGCAGATGCTTCAAAATATTCACTTAGCTTTACAGGTGCTACGACAGCAAATGCCGATATACTTGCTAAATCGCTTACTGCCACAATAACCGGCAATCCGACTAAAGTATATGACGGAACTGATGTCGCTACTTTGTCATCAGATGATTATACTATGGAAACCGGTGTAAGGAACAGAAACCATTACAATTAATAAAACAAGCGGTACTTATGCAAGTGCAGATGTGGGTGATCCTAACCTGGTTACAGTTTCATTGGACAACACGCTTCCAACCGACGACTTCGCAGCAGGCACGGGAACTTTTCTGTCAAACTATGACCTGCCGGATGAGGCAACAGGAGATGGTGCAATTACCGAAGCTCCACTCACAGTTACAGCCGATAACCAGTCAATGGTATATGATGGAGAAGTATTTCCTGTTGGAGATTACATAGTCAGTTATGATGGATTTGTTAACAGGAGAAACATCAGCAGTTCTTGGCGGAGCACTCGACTTTTCCACCGGTAGTTCATACACCAGCAACTGCTGTCGGAACATACACAATTACCCCGTCAGGTTTAACAAGTTCAAACTATAACATAAGTTTCAGAAGACGGAACACTGGAAATAACAGCTGTAACATTTGCTCTTAAAGCCATGCTTCAGGGACCTTACAATACAGGTACCTCCTTTATGGACAATTTGCTGAGGACCAACAATCAGTTGCCTTCAGATCAACCCTTTAACCAGGAACCCTGGAACTACAGCGGAACTGAAACACTTCCTTCTCCCACACCTGCAAACGCAGTGGATTGCGGTGTTGATTGAATTCAGGGACACGATGGCACGGGCTATACCGTTAAAGGACGTGCCGCCGGCTTGATCAGGACAAATGGTGTTATTGAAGTTTCAATTGATGATGGGGTTTATTCTGACCTGAAAGCAGGAGATAATTTCACTATATTGTGGTATGGCCTCGCAATCACATGCCGGTGATGTCAGCCAGTGCGCAAAACAGCACCGGTTGAAACTAGCCTTTGACTTTACTGCAAGTGCAAATCTGTTTGGACCAGATCCTGCCATTCCTGCCATTGAGCTGGAAACCGGTGTTGACGGACTCATTGCCGGTGATGTTACAGCAAACGGATTGCTTCAGTATAGCGGACCCGGTAACGACCGTGGGCCAATAATTGCTAAGATCATTGCTGAAGGTGGAACAGAGCTTAGCGACATAATATCAGATGGTTACTGGTTCGAAGATGTCAACATGAATGATGAAGTGAGATATACCGGATCTGCTAACGACCGCGGTGTGATTATTGCTAATCTCGGGGAACTTACAGGATCACCCTGGTTAAATGCAGTGTACGAATCCGTTGTCCCAGGAGCTTTCGAAGGAATGAAGGATGCACCCGTTAACAACGGACCCGTTGATATTTTCATTGAGGGTAACAATCTGGTCCTCTACACCAACGAAAGTTTCAGCGATCCGCTGCTGGATAATCTGCAATTCACCCTTGCTTGGGAGCAGGATGATGATAAAAGCCAGAAAAGCAGTTGAAAACTTCCATTCAGCATGCAACATTAAAGCCACATGGGCGAACCTGTTTAAAGCAAAGGTGCTTATTACCAGATTTTCGCTGCAATTAGACTTGATGATTGAACAGAGCCTGGAAAGAAGGTGAGATAGATCTACTTTAATGTCATTTGATGATCTGGCTGGAACAAGCATCCGCATTGCCGATGATGCATATACCAATGCGAATAACGCCATGTATTATGTATCCCTGTGGGGCGATAATGTTACCGGTGAGATTAAGAATCGTTTACTTGACGAGGCTGGTATGGGACAACTTCAGGTTTATCCCAACCCCGTTAAGGACGATCATATCAACCTGATCATACCCGCAGAAATCAGCGGACAGGTTCAGGTCAGGCTTATCGATATGCATGCAAACCTTAAATACAAGCAAATCAAAGTCGCAGACCGGGGAGAAATGCACCTGGATATACAGGGATTGACAAATGGTGTCTACCTGATCTCTGTTAGCTGCGAATCCGGTCAGTATCAAACACGTTTTATCCTGGCCAGGTAATATGAATTATTCACCAAACAAAGACTTTGCTCCTGAAACATGGAGCAAAGTCTTTTCTTCAGTTTAAAAATCAGAACAATGGCTTTTGAATGATACTGGTTAATCTGAAAAAAATAACTACTGGCAATAGGATCATGATCAAAATATTCAATTTACTTCTGTTAAGCATATTTTTTCATTTTTTACTGAATGCACAAAATGCGCCTGGCAGAAGTGTGGAAGTTGATATTGGTTTATTCAACTCGGATTGTTCATCATTTGAAGTAAGGCTCAAAGCAAATGAAAATATAAACAGCAGTCTTACAAATCTTCAATTTACAATCAAATGGCCCGAAAATTCAGTTGAATTGATCAATTTTGCTTCGGATCTTAACCTTGAGCAACAAGGACCCGTATTTACATCAAATAGCCATAACTATGCTGTTTTTGCCACAGTTCCGACAGGTTCGGAGCCTGTAAACTGGCTGGCAGATGAGGAATATTTGGTCATGTCTTTTGAACATGATCAATCAGGTAACGAGGCGATCGACATTGTGATCGCCCAGGATTCCTGGACAGGACAAAATAACGGAGAATACTACCTGGAACTGCTTGGATCGGATTATACAGGTTCTGTATATCATAATGCAAGCAACGTATATACGGGTGTTTGCATTGACATTGGATTATTCAATCCGGTTTGTGCAAAGCTTGAAGTAAAACTGAGGCCCGGGGCAGATGTTGACAGTTATCTATCCAACATACAATTTACGGTTAAATGGCCTGCCGGTACGGTAAGCCTGATCAATGCCAGTTCGGATTTTGGTATTGAGCAACAGGGGCCGGTGGTTACGCATGAAAATTTTAACTACGCGGTATATGCCGCTGCTCCGACATCTTCGGGGGGGATCAACTGGAATGCAGGTGAGGAATACAGAATACTGTCTTTTGAGCACGATCAGACTGGTTCCGGTAATGCTGACTTTGTTATTGCCCAGGATGCCTGGTCCTCCCAGAATAACGGAATGTATTATGCAGAACTGCTGGGAACCGATGCAAGCGGGATCGTATATCATGATGCCACGGAAACCTATATTGGTAACTGTAATGAAACAAGCCTGAGGGTAATCCTGCAGGGAGCCTATGATGAAGGCTCAGGATGCATGCGCAATGACATCAATACGGCGGGAAGCCTTCCGTTAACGCAACCTTACAATATGGCACCCTGGAATTATGGCGGTATTGAATCTGTTCAGTCCCTTGCTGATTCCATCGTTGACTGGATCATCGTGGAATTGCGTGATGAAAATGACGCAGGCAAGCTGATTGATCAAAGAGCAGCGCTGCTCTCGAAAAACGGGATCGTCTTGGATACGGATTTCTCTGAAGAACTGCGGTTTGAAACTTCAGCCGGGAATTATTACCTGGTGGTTAAACATCGCAACCATGTCCCGGTCATGTCAGGCAATACCTGTCTCACTTCCCAATACCACAGATCCTTACGACTTCACCGAGATTGTCATTACTCAACCTTATCTGCATAATGATCCCCTGCCTGTTATCCTTGAACTTTTACCGGAAGGATGCGGGAAATATGGCATCATTTCCGGAGATGCAAACAGTGATGGTACCCTGAAATACATCGGTTCAGATGATGACCGGGGGAATATTCTTAACCTGATACAGATGTTAAGCGGTGAATATACCATTACAGGTTCTGTTACGGGATATTATCCCGAGGATGTAAACCTGAACAATTGGGTCCTTTACCTGGGCAGTAGTGATGACCGGGCTATCATTCTTTCAAACATTCAGAAACTGAATGGCACATTTACTGATAAACAGCACATACAACAGCGTGGTTCCTGAAATTACTGAATAATCGAAATTGTAAGAAGAACTTTTTTGAAGAACTAAAAAATTAGAGAAAAAATGAAACCAACAAAAAAATAAATATTCAAGATTAATTAAGCTGATCATTTTATTGATCATATTCATTCAGGTAGCAAAACCTGCAAATGCAGAACAAATTGATGTCGGGATATTTGAGTCGAATGATCCAAATAGTCGATATCGACGATAAAAATCATTCCCGATTTTGAGATCCCAGGAGAACAAACAATCACTAATATACTTTATACCATCCGCTGGCATAGAAAGCTATGGTCCAATGGACATTTTATTACGGATTAGATCCGGCAATGAACTTTACCTATGTTCCCACAGATGGGGATGCTGAATTAGATCAAGGGTTATTATTACCAGACGTTTTGATGCTACTCCATCTAGTCCTGTAGGTGAAACAATTTCAGCAGGAGAGGAAGTCCTGTTAAGCACGCATACGATTGACAGCAGGTACTTTTGATTGTGCATAATTTTGAGATTATCGATAATGAATGGACACAATCAAATAACGGTGGACCGTATTTCAGCGTTGGAGGGCATGACAAAACAGGTGATATTTACGAGCCAATATTATACTTTGGATCTGGAGGTGGATATGTGACCGGTGGTTCGACCATCACCTGACGGGCAAAGTACAGGAACACTCACCCTGGAAGAATATGATGGCTGACATACTGAAATGGCAAAAAAGGCTTGATGATGGATCGTGGCACGATATTAGCTGCACACTATCAATACATATGCGGAAGATCCCTCCAGCTCAGGTTACTTGGGATTACCGGGCCATAGTTCAGGAAGGGACCTGCCCTGAAGCTTATTCCGATGCAGCAGAGGTAATTGTGCTGGATCCCGGCACCGTATGGACCGGCAATATCGACAGTGAACTGGTTCACATCCGGAAACTGGACCATTGATGTGCCACGACTTCGACCCAGCCAGCAAGCAATCCCGCAGGGTACAAAGCACATGAACCAAGCATCATCAACAGTACTACAGAGACGGCTGAATGCTATGATCTGACAATACAATCGTGGTGGCAATACTTGACAATCGATGTCAAACGGGAAACTAACCATCTACAATACGCTGGAGAACCATGCAGGAATAGCCGGCTTCTGATCAGTAAAATCCAGATGTCGTCGAAAACCGCTTCGCTCATACATAACAATTCCGGTGTGCAGGCGACGGTCAGAGCGCTACATAAACAACTGGACCACCGGCAATGAGATCTACGGATGGCATTTCATCTCATCACTCCGTGGTGTCATCAGGCTATACGGCCGGAATTCATCCCGAACGGAGATCCCCTTGCCTGACTGAAATTGACTTTTATAAATGGGATGAGGATTATACGGATCATGGGATTACCGGATGGTGGATCAATACAAAAGATGACAGCGGAAACTGGAATACAAGCTTTTGAAGATAACTTTGTTATGGGAGCAGGGTTACCTGATCGCCTACGCAGGGTCCAATTACGGGAATCGAGGTAAAGGCATTTACCGGTGAGATCAATGTGAGTGATGTTGAAATCAGACCGGATTTGACGAATACCGCCCACATCCACGTATCCAGGATGGCATTTACTGGGCAATCCATTTTACTACAGCGCACTTGACTGGACACGAGGGACAGCTGGACCAAAACCAATATTGGTGCGATTTGCTCAGATCTGGGAGGAATCCAACCGCCAGCTATGAGCTGGTATATGATAACGACGGATAGATAAGGTCATTCCGGCCCACAATGGATTTATGGTGTATGCCGATCATCGGAGGCGGATGCATCTACGACATACCGACCAAGCAGCCAGAGTTCATACGTGATCAGAGCTGGTATACAAATGAATCCTGCACAATGACCTGATTAGGTTGGTCGCTCATGACCTGGAGAAAGGAAGCAGGCAGCAAACAACGATCCGGGAGAACCCGGCAGCCTCGGCTGGATTTGATCTGGAATATGACTCTTATTTTATCTCAGGCTATGCTCCCCTGTTTTATTCTGTAAGCAATGGAAGCGCCTTTGCCCTGAACACCTTGCCATCACTGGATGAGAACACACAGATCCCGCTAAGTTTCATAAAAAATGAGGCATCCGCTTATCAGATTGAGATGGCGAATGCTCCCTATGAAACCGACATTTTCCTCACCGATCTGAAAGAGAATATTACAGTGAACCTCTGGGGAAGATCCCGTTTATGAATTCAGCAGTGAGGAGGGTGATTTGCCTGAGCGCTTTATGCTCAGCTTCAGCCTTGTGAGCATTAATAACTATATGACAGATCATCAAATGAAGGTCTGGTACCGGAACGATCAGTTATTCATTAAAAGTGATCTTAGCAAGGCATTTCAGTTAATGCTTTTCGATTGCAAGGGTCAGTTGATCGGAAGACGTCATTTTACCGGTAAGGGAATCATGAATTACAACATTGATCTTCCTGCAGGGATTTACATCGCCCGTATCTACAGTGATTCGCAGGTAAAGTCAATTAAATTTTTCAGTAAATAATTAAAAAACATACAAAAATGAGAGCAATTAACATAAGCGCTTTTCTTTTGATATTTTGTCTGATGTTGAGCCTGAGCTCATTCTCTCAGGATGGTCCTCCACCACCACCGGCTAATCACGGACAAAATGGCAATCAGCGGGGAGGCAGCGCACCTGTTGGAAGTGGAACACTGATACTGCTGACCCTGGGACTCATCTATGGAGTTAACAGAACTTATATAAAGCAAAAAGAGAAAAACCATCAACACGACGGTGAAAAGTGACATCATAATCAAAAAACTTGGTAAATCATATCAACATTGCCAGTAGTTTGATTATTGATTTCCAGCAATTAATAAACAATGTTTATTAATTGAATTGGGCGGGGTATGCAGGACGTCTGCACTTGCTCTTGCTGAGCTTTGCTTGCTACAAATGATTCTTATGAATCGGCATATGCAGGGAGGTTCGAATCCTCCACCCCGACAATTTTTTCGGTAAAAAGAAATTTACCGGGGATACATTCAGGCTAAGGAATAATTATCTGAAAAGCCTTTGATGGCAAATTAAAAAAAAAGATGTACAGAAGTCAGCAAAAACTTAAACGGCAAAAAAAGGAAATTGAAAACCCAGGCATCACAGCAGATGAAAAAAAGAAAGAAAAATCTGAGTGGTAACACAGGACACACAACTTTTGCTAACAGCAAAATATAATTAATTGCGGTTTCGGTGCGCCTAATCAGGGTTTACAGCCCGTAAAAACCTTGATGCTTTTCGACAGGAAAGTGCCCCGCATTCCGCAACTAATCATATTTGCGGAACGTTGCCAATGCTGAAAAACAACAACGATACGAGCAATCAAATGAAAGATAATTACCTTAAAAAAGAGCTCTACGAATTAATCAAAACCGATGAAAGAATTTTTGATTTCATTCAGGAATCATCTTTAGACGGTTTGTGGAACTGGGATTTGGAAAAGCCCGAAGAGGAATGGATGAACCCAAAATTCTGGACGGTTTTAGGTTATAATCCTGATGAAATGCCGCATAAATCAACTACCTGGCAAAACATAATAAACCAGGATGATTTGAAGATTGCTACTGAAAACTTTACCAGACATTGCGAAAATCCTGATCACCCTTATGATCAAATAGTCAGATATACGCATAAAAATGGTTCAACTGTTTGGATTCGTTGCCGTGGTATGGCTATCAGGGATGAAAGCGGAAAGCTGTCAGGATGCTGGGGGCGCATAACGATATTACCGATATAAAAAAGCAGCGGGATGAGCTGAATAGATATAAACTCAATTTCTGACAATGCAGTTTACGGCAAGGCGATTGCTGATATGGATGGTAAACTGTTTTATGTGAACAAGTTTTTTGCTGAAATTCACGGATATACTCCCGATGAACTTATCGGGAAACATCTGTCTGTATTTCATACCCCGGAGCAGTTGGAAGAGGTTGAGAAAACCAATGCTTCCCTGCTGCGAAATGGCCATTTTGAGACGAAGGAGACCTGGCATGATCATCGCAACGGTACGACCTTCCCCATGCTGATGAGCGGCGTGGTAATAAAAGATGAACAGAATAATCCTGAATATATTGCCGTTTCTGCTGTTGACATTACCGAGAGCAAACGGGCTGCACTAAAATTACAGCAAAGCGAAAACAGATACCGCACCATCTTCAATTCAACCGGCACGGTGACTTTATCTGGTAAGAAATAATACGTACATCGAGATGGCCAATGAAGAAGCTGAAAATGTAACAGGTTTTACCGCTGAAGAACTTATAGGCACTAAATGGACAGATCATGTAGCCCCGCACAGCCTGGAAAAAATGATGCATTATCACAAAGTAAGACGCACCAATCCAGAAAAAGTTCCCAGTAAATATGAAGTTGACCTGATACATAAATCGGGCGAAATACGTCGTTCATTATTGACCATTGGAATGATCCCTAATTCCAAACTAAGCATTGTTACCCTTATAGATGTTACCAAACGCTTTAAGGCAATAGAGAAATTAAAAGAAAGCGAAGAAAAATTCAGGTCTTATATAGATTTTGCACCCGATGGAATTTTTATTACGGACGAAAATGGAAAATACAAGGAAATGAACCAGGCCGCCTGCGATATAACAGGATACTCAGAGCAAGAGTTACTGAACATGCAAATATCTGACCTGTTGCAGAAATCCGAAATAGAAAAAGGAGTAAAGCATTTTCAAAAAGTCAAAGAAAAAGGAACCGCTCGCATTGAAATGGGATTTGTTGCCAAAAACGGGGAGAATCGCTACTGGAATATTGCGGCAGTCAAACTTTCCGATAATCGTTTTCTGGGATTTGTGAAGGACATCACCGATCGTAAGCAGGCAGAAGAAGAACTGCATGTCAAAAACTGCATTTCCAATAGTTTTATTCATTCAAAACAGGAAGATTTTTATAAAGAGGTTTTAGACATTTTTAAGAAATATTTTGTAAGCAAATATTGGGTTTTTTGGCTACATAAATGAGCAAGGCGACCTTGTAGCTAAATCGATGACAAAAGATGTTTATGATGAATGCCAGATTAAAGATAAGAGTATCATCTTCCCCAGAGACAAATGGGTGGTTTGTGGGGTAATGCACTCAAGAGAAGAAGACCCTGTATCAAAATGGCAACCTGCAATTTCCCGGGGTCACATCCAGCTTCAAAAACGCTATTGCTGCCCCGCTTGTTTCAGATAATACACTGATCGGGCAGATAGCCCTTGGCAATAAAGAAAGTGATTTTAATGAAAATGATAAAAAATTGATAAACAATTTATGCGACTATATTGCTCCTTTGCTCCATTCAAAATTAAAGGAAGACAAACACCAAAAGGATTTGCTGATAGCCAAAGAAAAAGCCGAGGAAAGCAATCGTTTGAAATCGTCATTTCTTTCCAATATGAATCATGAAATCCGCACACCTATGAATGGCATCCTTGGATTTGCCAACCTTATTATGGACCCTGATTTAAGCAGTGAAGAAAAAGAAAGCTATATTGAAATCATTCATCAAAGCGGGCATCGAATGTTGAATACGATAAATGATATTCTTGAAATCTCTAAAATTGAAACCGGCTTTGTTAATGTAGTAGAGAAAGACACCGATTTAAATGAAAAGCTTGAAGAATTAATCCGGTCTTTCCAGCTCGAAGCACAGAGAAAAGGGCTGAAACTAACTTTGGAAATGTTATTGCCTGCTGAGAAAAAAAATGTTTTAACCGACCAAAATAAATTAAAATCCATTTTGACCAACCTCATTAAAAATGCGATAAAATATACTGAATCAGGAACTATTAACCTTGGTTGCAGGCAAAAAGGCACGGAGATTGAATTTTATGTAAAAGATACCGGAATAGGAATTCCGGCACATCGCCAAAAGGCTGTCTTTAACCGGTTTGAACAGGCAGATATTGCCGACACAAGAGCTTTTGAAGGTTCCGGCCTGGGATTGGCCATTTCAAAATCGTATGTTGAAATGCTGGGTGGAAAAATATGGGTGGAAAGTGAAGAAGGGAAAGGCTCAACCTTTTATTTTACTTTGCCTGCCAAAAGTAATTTGGTTGAAAAACCCAATGCTGAAAAACAAATATCATTTCAAAGCGAAAAGGAAAAATCCAAAGTTAAAAGTTTGAGAATACTAATTGCCGAAGACGAAGAGGTTTCACGAAGATTTATTTCGATTATTCGTTGATAAATTTTGTTCTGAGATTTTAAACGCAAAAACAGGTATTGAAGCCGTTGAACTATGCCGCCAAAATAAAGACATCGATTTAATTTTAATGGATATTCAGAATGCCGGGAATGGATGGTTACGAAGCAACCCGCCGTATAAGGGAATTTAATAAAGAGGTTATTATCATTGCACAAACAGCTTATAGTTTAACAGGTGACAGAGAAAAAGCACTTGAATCGGGTTGCAACGATTATATTGCCAAACCTATAGACAAAACTAAATTACAGACATTGATACAAAAATATTTTGGGAAATAAATATTTGAAAAGAAGTTGTGCAAACGACAGATAATAAAGCACATAGCTATAGTCAAGTAGGCGGCTGACGGACTAAAAGTCTGCCAGTGCACCTCTCACATTTATCCTCCGAAATGAAATGAAGGAGGACCACCGTACGTCCGCCAGCTGGCGGATACGGCGGTTATTCAAATCACGGGAAACAGAAGATTCGTTTCCGTATTCTAGTGATCCTTATAAACATTGTTGTTAGAGGTACATAACCCCGATTCCTCAGACGGGCTATTGTGATGGTGGTTCCCAGAATCGGACTCTGAGCAATTGCCCAGCCGCCCATTCTGCTGTTGCTCCATACATAGGCGTCATCTGGTGGAACTCCCAAACGGATTAGATTTTTCCGTTTTCGTTCGAGCTTTCTTCCATTGGTGCCATATGCAGTACCTCAGTCGGTTACGCAACCAGCTCCCGAATACAAGTTCGGGACAGGCTGTCCAGTTCTGCCAGTTTCCCTTTGATGTTGGCATATTTAAAGGCATTCAGCCAGCCTCGCTGGAGCCGGATTGGGTCTTGCCATCAGTAAGAAGCTGGTAGAATTAATGGGTGGCCGCATAGCGGTTGGATCATTCGTAAACAGAGGTAGTAAATTCACCTTCATACTGCCCTGCAAAATCTGCAGGGAATAAAAAAATCGATCAACAAAGAATTTAGTAAGGATACTATTATATGTTGCACCATATTCTTCAATATAATCAATCTCTTTTTGATCGTAAGTTTTCCAAAACCAAATGTTTACGACTTCCTTTTGTTGTTACTCAGTTTCATTCTTTCCACCAGGCAAAAAATTTCTTATAAACCGTCATTTGATAATCTATAAAGTTAACTTTACAAATTTAACTAAATTCATAAAGAAGGGTTTATAAATTTCATTATTTATTGAAAAAAGTTAATGGATTGTCGTATTTAGTGGAGAAAAGAACTTGGTTATATAGAACCAATGATAATTAATCCCTCGTTTTTCTCCTCTCAACCTTCCCGCTCCCCGTCTCCTTAAACTCCCGCACAAAGCTGATCTCTTTCGGCCGTTCGTATTTTTTCAGTTCACTTGTGTATTTTTCCCGAAGTTCCGCAATTCGCTTTTCATCCCAGGCCATATCCTCAATCACCAAAACAACTTTCTCCCCCAGTTTTTCGTCGGGGAGGGAAGAAATGATAAAACGTTTGGAAATGTACTTCTCAATTCTCTTTTCAATAAGTTCAGGTATGATCTTGATACCGCCTGAAATAATAATGTTATCAAAACGCCCCAGGACTTTAAAAGATTTATCATCTTTCAGGGATACCAGGTCATTCGTTTTAATTACCTCATCTGCAATATCCGGTGCATGAATGATCAGCCGGTCCTTTTCATCGGTTTCGATTTCGATAGCGGGAAGCAGATGGTAATAGCCATCAGCCTCCGGTCCATTCAACTTTTCCATGGCGATATGGGAAACGGTCTCCGTCATGCCGTAGGTGGAGTAAGTTTCATTTCCCAGCCCGGCAATTTTTTCTCTCAGGTGATGTGGTACCGGCCCGCCGCCGATGATCAGCTTCCGGATCCGGTTCAGTTTTTCATATCCAGACTCCTGTTGTAAAATGTCATGCACCTGCAGGGGCACCATGGCAGCAAAGTCAAAAACAGGATCCGTTTCTTCCAAAGGATCGTTTTTTGGCTCCCTTATACTCAGATCCATCCCCAGCAGCATGCTGCGTACCAGCATCATTTTCCCGGCTATGTATTCGGCGGGAAGGCACAGCAGGGCTTTGTCATTTTCTTTTAAGCCCAGATATTCACCGGTTTTCAGTGCACTGTTGATCATATGTTGTTTATGCAGACTGATGGATTTGGGTTCGCCGGTGCTGCCACTTGTCATACTGTTGATATAAGGGATATCATCCAGCCATTCCAGAAGAAAATTGAAAATAAATTCCTTCCAGTTGGCAAGATAAGGGGTATCAAGCTGCATCCTGCAATACTCGGTAAGTTCCTTTCCGGCCAGGAATTCACCGTTTATTTTGATACTATTTACATCCTGGTATTTCATGCAAAGATTTTTTCTTTTTCACGCAGAGTCGCAATTTTTAATATGACTTCTTCGCGACTTGGCGGCTTTGCGTGAAATTATTATTTTTTCTCGCAAAGACGCAAAGACGCTATTTTTAATATGACTTCTTCGCGACTTGGCGGCTCTACGTGAAATTATTATTATTTTTCTCGCAAAGACGCAACGACGCAATTTTTTATATTTTTCTTTGCGGCTCTGCGTGAAAAAATATTCTTAGCGGCTCTGCGTGAAATTATTTTTTTTCTCGCAAAGACGCAAAGACGCTATTTTTAATATGACTTCTTCGCGACTTGGCGGCTCTACGTGAAATTATTATTATTTTTCTCGCAAAGACGCAACGACGCAATTTTTTATATTTTTCTTTGCGGCTCTGCGTGAAAAAATATTCTTAGCGGCTCTGCGTGAAATTATTTTTTTCTCGCAAAGACGCAAAGACGCTATTTTTAATATGACTTCTTCGCGACTTGGCGGCTCTACGTGAAATTATTATTATTTTTCTCGCAAAGACGCAACGACGCAATTTTTTATATTTTTCTTTGCGGCTCTGCGTGAAAAAATATTCTTAGCGGCTCTGCGTGAAATTATTTTTTCTCGCAAAGACGCAAAGACGCTATTTTTAATATGACTTCTTCGCGACTTGGCGGCTCTACGTGAAATTATTATTATTTTTCTCGCAAAGACGCAACGACGCAATTTTTTATATTTTTCTTTGCGGCTCTGCGTGAAAAAATATTCTTAGCGGCTCTGCGTGAAATTATTATTTTTTTCTCGCAAAACGCAAAGACGCTATTTTTTATATTTTTCTTTGACTTGGCGGCTCTGCGTGAAAAAATATTCTTAGCGGCTTCGCGTGAAATTAAAGATTATTTACTACTCGCTTAATACCATATTTGATCAATGATTCATTAAAATTAACCAATAATCCCAGTTTTATATCCGTTAATTTCAAATATGTTAAAAGTTGTTTGAAATATAAACGAGATAATTCTTCTACTGATTTTATTTCAATAATCACCTTACTTTCCACAATCAAATCAGCTTTGAAGCCCTTCTCCATTCTTAATTCTTTCCAGATTACAGGAATCTCCTTCTGTCTTTCAACCGTAAGATTTTTCTTTTTTAATTCATAAAACAGTATTTCTTCATAAACAGATTCAAACAAACCGGGACCAAGTTTCGCATGAATTTGATAGCAACAATCAACTATAATCTTTGAGATTTCGTTTTCTGTCATGACTTAACAGTTTTTTTTTCATACAAAGAGTTTATTATTTTCTCGCAAAGACGCAAAGACGCTATTTATACAAAATTATTTCTTTGCGGCTTGGCGGCTCTGCGTGAAATTATTTTTTTTTCTCGCAAAGATGCAGAGACGCAATTTTTTATATTTTTCTTTGCGACTTGGCGGCTCTGCGTGAAATTATTTTTTTTTCTCGCAAAGGCGCAAAGACGCTATTTATAAAAGATTATTTCTTTGCGACTTGGCGGCTCTGCGTGAAATTATTATTTTTTTCTCGCAAAGACGCAGAGACGCTATTTTTTATATTTTTCTTTGCGACTTTGCGGCTCTGCGTGAAAAAATATTCTTAGCGGCTTCGCGTGAAATTATTATTTTTTTCTCGCAAAGAGGCAAAGACGCTATTTATACAAGATTATTTCTTCGCGGCTTGGCGGCTCTGCGTGAAATTATTATTTTTCTCGCAAAGGCGCAGAGACGCTATTTATACAAAATTATTTCTTTGCGGCTCTGCGTGAAAAAATATTCTTAGCGGCTTCGCGTGAAATTAAAGATTATTAGCGTCTTTTCGTGAAACATTTAAACCCCTATTTCTTATACGGGCGATAATACAGCGCGCCATCCCTAATCTCCAGCGGAGACGGAATGTTGTTGCTGAACAGTTGTCCCGTTCCCAATCCCTGGGGTAATTCAACACCCAGGCTATATGTCCACTGTGCTATGGCATTCAGGCCAATGTTGGATTCCAGGGCGGAGGTGTTCCACCAGCCGATGTCCAGTTTCTCCGCAAGATCGATCCATTCTTCACAACCGCTGATCCCTCCGTGCAAAGAAGGTTTTAAAATGATGTATTGCGGTTTGATTTTCTCCAGCAATTCGATCTTCTCCCCTCGGGCATTGATCCCGATCAACTCTTCATCCAAAGCTATGGGTACAGAAGTATTTCTGCAAAGCTCTTCCATTGCATCAAATTGTCCCTGCCGGATGGGCTGTTCAATCGAATGCACTTTCAATGCTGCCAGTCCTTCAAACTTTCCGGGAGCTTCTTCTATAGAAAAAGCGCCATTGGCATCCACGCGGATCTCCAATTGATCAGCAGAAAATTCCTTCCGGATCATCTTAATCAAATCCAATTCGGTGTCAAAATCAATGGCACCGATCTTCAGCTTGATGCACCTGAATCCCTGATCGATCTTTTCCCTGATCTGCTGTTTCATAAAATCAGCTTTCCCCATCCAGATCAGGCCATTGATAGGGATTCCAACTTCACCTTTGGTAAATTTTGAAGGAAAAAGAATCCTGTTTTCTTCTGCCTTAAAATCAAGCATTGCTATTTCCAGTCCGAAACGTACGGAAGGAAAATCTTTCAGTCCTTCATCGATCCACTGCTGATGATCCTGAATGTTTTCGCAAACTTCCCTGATTTTTTCTTCAAGATCGGGACGATCATCGCAGCTCAGGTTCTTCAGGGGAGCGATCTCACCGATCCCGGTATGCGGGCCATCCTGATCTTTTAACATCAGGAACCATAGATCCCGGTCCTGCATCACACCCCTGGAAGTGCCTGCCGGACGGATGAATTTCAGCTTGTATTTTTTAAATGTGGCCTGCATCAGCTTAAAATGATACCCAGTCCGAAGAGCAGGATATATACAAAGGTAGCAATTGCCAGTTTCTTTAAGAAAGGATCCAGCTTGCGCGGTTCATGGTTTTTCATGATCCTGACCAAATCATAGATAAACACCGGAAAAACCAGCACATATATAAACTGCAATGGGGATCCATAATTCAAAAGGGTATAGATGACACCACACAGCAGACCGCCGATGATCATGATCATGTGGTAAATTTTCGCTTTCTTCGGTCCCATGATCACGGCGATGGTATTTTTTCCCGACAGCCTATCGTTCTTAATATCCCGCATATTGTTGAGGTTCAGCACACCTGCACTGAGCAAACCCACAGAAGCGGCCATCAGGAAAGTATCCGGAGGCAATTGATGGGCATTCAGGTAATACGTTCCGAGCACGCCGGTCAGGCCAAAAAACAAAAAGACAAAAAGATCACCGAAGCCTTTATAACCATAAGCTCTTTCACCCAGGGTATATTTTAGCGCGGCCGCGATGCTGATCATTCCCAGGATAAGAAATACTATGACAAGCCATGAATCAAGGCCCAGGCTGCTCAGGATGAGAACAATGCCGCTGATCAGTGTCAGGCCTGAGACAATGATAAGGGCGGATTTCATTTCCCTGACCGTGATCTCACCTCCCTGAACCGTCCTCCGGGGGCCTAACCTATTAACATTATCTGTTCCCTTCAGAGAATCTCCCAGATCGTTTGCCAGGTTAGAAAGGATCTGCAACAAGAGGGTCGTCAGTATGGCCAGGCCGATGACCAGGGCATTGTAGCGCTTATCGCCGACCGCCATGAAGGTACCACCCAGCGTGCTCGACATCGCCAGGGGCAATGTCCTCAGGCGCATGGCCTTTATCCAGGATATCGCCCCTGCCATTACGGAAATTTGGGGTATTTATGAAAATCAGGATCGCGTTTTTCCAGAAATGCATTTTTGCCTTCCTGTGCCTCCTCGGTGAGGTAATAAAGCAAAGTGGCATTTCCTGCAAATTCCTGCAATCCGGCCTGTCCGTCCAGATCGGCGTTCAAGCCCAGCTTGATCATCCGCAGGGCCATGGGGCTGCGTTTCATCATGGTTTTGGCCCAGTCGACCACTTCGTCTTCCAGTTTTTCCAAAGGAACTACTTTGTTCACAAGACCCATCTCCTCAGCTTCCTTTGCCGAATACTGCCGGCACATAAACCAGATCTCCCGGGCCTTCTTTTGTCCTACGATGCTGGCCAGGTAAGAAGAACCAAAACCGGCATCAAAACTGCCCACCTTTGGACCGGTCTGGCCGAAGATCGCATTTTCCGAGGCGATGGTCAGGTCGCAAACCACATGCAATACATGTCCTCCACCAATAGCATAACCATTCACCATGGCAATGACCGGTTTGGGCAGGCTGCGGATCTGTTTCTGCACATCCAGCACATTAAGCCGGGGTATGCCGTCCTTCCCGATATAACCGCCCATACCTTTCACGTTCTGGTCACCGCCCGAACAAAAAGCTTTATCGCCGGCACCCGTAAACACCACTACATTGATATTCTGATCTTCGCGGCAAATGCGCATGGCATCGCTCATTTCGGTGGTAGTTGTTGGGGTAAAGGCATTGCGGTAACGTGGCCGGTTGATGGTGATCCTGGCAATGCCTTCCCAGAAATCAAATAAAATCTCCTCGTATTCCCTGATGGTTTTCCAATCTCTTTTACTCATAAGGCTCAAACTTTGATACAAAGATATTATTCATTTATTCCTGACAGGTATTTGAAATAATTTCTCAATACCCGGGGTGACAATTCCCTGTCAGTAAAAACCTCCAGAACCGCCGCTTTGTTCAAATTTTCAGAAAAAAATCCAGGCAGGGCTTTTTCGAGCTCCTCCTGCCCGGAGGCAGCAAAACAGGCAAGTCCGTATACAGCGGCCATATCCCGGGCCTGCCGTTGATGGGCGGCCTCATAGAATTCCTCAAGCTGTGCGGTCTGGTCGGGACCTTCGATGATCCTGAAAATATTCCCGCCCCCATTGTTGATCACGATGATCCTGAGCTTATCCGAAACATAATTATTCCACAGGGCGTTTGAATCATAGAAAAAGGTCAGGTCTCCGAGGATGATCAGGGATGGTTTGCTGCTGATTTGCGCTCCGCCAACTGCTGTTGACAGGCAGCCGTCGATTCCCGAAGTGCCGCGGTTTGATAAATGCCTGGTGCGGGGGCTGTGCCTGAACAACTGCCCATACCTTACCGGGCTGCTGTTTCCCAGGTAAAGATCAATATCAGCCGGCATCTTATCGAAGATGATCTCAAATGCTTTAAGATCCGTAAACTCACAGGCGGTAAGATAATCTGCATGCAGTTTTTCGGAACGACGCAATACATCCATCCAAACCACATGATAATTGCTGTTCTGAGCTTCCATCTCCGGCAGGAGCTTTTCGAGGAAAGGTACAGCATCCATGAATAGATTGTGGGTCAAGGTTTTAAAAGTATCCGGGTGATGCGGATCCGGATTTACATGAATTTGTTTTTCAGCCGGGAATTTGCGCAGAAAGGATTTGATGCGTTTGGATACGATGGCATCGCCGATGGTGATCAGCAGATCCGGTGAAAATGCTTCTTCTTTGCCAGGAGGTATCAGGGCCAGGCAACGGTCGATACAATAAATACCTTCCGCATTTTCAAGATTTGAATTGGTTTCACTCAGCACAATCAAGTGTGGCAAAGCTGAAAATTTCTCCAGCAGCTCATTCAGCTTTTCATCCGCTAACATCTGACCGGCAAGGATCATGATTTTCCCGGCATTTTTGATTATGCCAGTAATTTCTTTCAATGTTTCTTCATCAGGATGTAAATTGTCATGCCGGATCACGGGTAGCTTACTGTATGACAGTTCAATATTTTCATATCCATAGAGGGGTTCCTCAAAAGGCAGGTTAATATGCACCGGGCCGGATACCGGAAAAGTACAGGCATCTATTGCATCCAGGATGATGCTTTGTGCCTGTTTACGATCATTCTGGTTCTCAATTTTCTGTGGCAGTTCAAAACTCTTTCTGGTGTAATTGCTGTATACATTTTTCTGCCGGATGGTTTGCCCGTCGCCCTGGTCGATCCATTCAACAGGCCGGTCGGCCGTGAGCACCAGCAGGGGCACTTTCTGGTAATAAGCTTCGGCAATGGCCGGGGCATAATTAAGTGCTGCAGTACCCGAAGTACATGAAAGGGCTACGATCTCACCTGATAGCCTGGCCATACCCAGGGCGAAGAAAGCTGCACTTCTCTCATCCACGATTGAATAGGTCTTCATGTGAGGCGAGGAGCCGAAGGTATTAATCAGTGGAGCATTGCGTGAACCGGGCGAGATGACCATATGCCTGACACCTCGTTCTTTCAGTATGGATGCCAGCAGCTGTACGCCCGCTTTGTTTGAAATCATCATGTAGCCTTTCTATCTTGAATAATGCTGAGCAAGGTGGTGGCCTTCAACTCGGTTTCATTCCATTCATCTTCCGCAACAGAATCCTCCAGGATCCCGCCACCTGCGTAAAGAATAAATTCTTCAGGCTGTATCTTCATACAGCGTAAATTCACGTACAAATTTACACTTTCATCGAGATTCAGGGGGCCAAAGAAGCCGCAATAATATGCCCTGTCGTGATTCTCGGTTTCCCTGATTAGCTGCATTGCCTGTAGTGCGGGAGTTCCACAAACTGCAGGTGTGGGATGCAAATGTTGCAACAAAAGGCCGAGCCGCTTCGTAGCTTTGGGTTTTGGGATCCTGAAATCCGTGCGGAGGTGTTCCACCTGGCCGGCTTTGAAAGTTTCGGGGCCTGAGACAGAATACTCCTGTATCCCGGATTCCTGTATCTTTTCAGCGATAAAATCACTGACAAATGCCTGCTCTTTTAGGTCTTTTTCAGGCCATGCACCATTAGCGCCAGGAGTGGAGGAAGTTCGTGTGCCTGCCAGGGCAATACTCAGAAAATGATCCTGCTCTTCCTGCAAAAGGATCTCGGGGCTGGCACCCATCCACATGCCACTTTGCCGGCTGTAAAAAAGATAACAGAATGCCCCGGGATAGGATTGCTTCATTTGTATCAGAATATCTGCCGTATGCTTTGAAGCTGCATCCCTTTCAATGATCATTTGCCGGGATAAAACAACTTTGGCAAGTCCGGTGTTTTTAATCTGTCTGATAATTGAATTGCACTGCTGTAAATAAACTTCTTTTGTTGACTGTTTTAATGGTGGCCCGGATCCCTCAACTGCCTGGCTCTTTTGGGCCGCATCACCTGCCCACTTCTCCATAGACTCATAACCCCCAAAATATTGACCTTCCTGAAGCAAAAGCATGGGATGAGTGCTTTCCTGGTCGAAAGGTACAAAAACAAAGCCCTGCCGGTTATGCAGATCTTCCAGGTGCTTCAATTCCTCAACCTCCGCCTGCTGTTGTATCAGGGCCTTTATCCTGTTTTCTCCGGGTAAAAACCACAAAGCAAATGCCTTGTTCTGGCCGAGCGACCTGGAAATAAAGGCTTTCAGAACTTCTTCCGGTTTCATTTGGGCAGGATAAAATTGGTGATACGTATGGAAGAGATCAGCTTGCCATCATCATTTTTAATGTCGATGTTCCAGACATGGGTTCTTTCTCCCCGGTGAAGAATTTCGGCCCTTGCATGGACCCAGCCGCTCGTGGCAGTCCCGACATGATTGGCCGTTACACTGCTTCCCCGTACATCATATTTCTCAAAACCTACCAGCAATACCGAACCCAGGCCACCAATGGTTTCGGCCAGGGCGATGTTAGCACCACCATGGATGATCCTGCTGGGCTGCAGGGTGCGCCTGTCAACAGGCATTTTTGCGCAAACATAACCCTCTCCCACTTCGGTGTATTCAATGCCCAGGGCTTCCATCAGGGTGCCGGCATTCATGCTGTTGATCTCTTCCAGGCTGGATTGTGAACTGATCATCTGTATCTTAACTGAATTTCAACATTTTGATATGCAAAAGTAAGAAAAATTGGGGTTGGTAGCATGGTCTAAGACTCTCCTTTTTAAAAGGAAGAGTGGACAGGGCTAAGACTTAGCCGGCCTAAGCGTCAGGTGCAGCAGCAGGGGCAGTCACAGGAAAGTGAGGGTTTCACTTGCAGTGAACTCTCACTGCTTGCATAGCAAATACTAAGCAAAAACACATTAACCTACTTGCAATATGTCACAAAATATCGTACATTGGCATAAATTAAATCAGAGAGACTGATTTTTTCAGAAGCGTGAGCGAACTGAAAAATATAGTCGAACTGATCCGAGCTTGTCGAGGAATCTCAAGTGTTATAACTTGCCTCAGGTTAGTTTATTTGGACCTCAAACTTAAAACTATGAATAAACAGAAACACATCACATCTCTTTTAATAACCGCAATTATTACATTGTTAAATGTACATTGTGTTCTTGGGCAGGAATGGGAACAGGTCGATCTGCCGGAAGGAGTGAATGCCAAGACATTATGTTTTTCGGAATCATAGTATTTATTTGGGAACTGGTGATGGAATATATATTTCTCATGATAATTGTAATTCTTGGGAGTTTTTAGGTTTAGAGGTGTACAATGTAAAAGCAATTATAGTTACTTCTCAGAACAAACTTTTAGTTGGAGCAACAGGTAATATTTGAAATGGATTTTACTTGACAGAATATAGATATCTAGAAAAGGAATGGCAATTATTATATGTTCATAATGAACCAATCGAATGTTATTCTGGAAGCCAGTAATGGAAATCTTTATTTTGGATCTAGGGGCTATATTTGCCGTTCAGACCGATGGAGGAGAGACCTGGAATATTGTACTTGCAAATATGTAATACAGAAGTAATAAGCGGCAATTGATGAAAATTCAGAAGGCTTATTATTCGCAGGGTCTACATCATTTACTGGAAATGCTAGGAGGGGTGTATCGATCAGAAAACTAATGGTGAAACATGGGAACCTATTGGTTTAGAGTATCATTTTGTCTTCCTCACTTGTCATCAGAATTCATTTAGCGACATATTTGTTGGATACCAGTGGGCATTATTATCCGGCAGGCAAAGTATTTCAAATCAGTTAGATAACATGGGTAATTCCTGGGATGTTGTTTATGATGAAAACTATATAACATCTATGTGCATTAATGATTTCAATACTATTGTAATAAGCTGTCCTTCATTTGACTAGATCATTGGGAGATATTTTTGTTACTATGCAACGGTGCAATTGGAAGGATTAATATCAGATACTGTTTACACAGGAAGGTATTTTGAAAACAGTTATTTTTAATAATTTCAAATACAGATATATGCAATCAGTTATTTCGAATATGGTGATCGTATTTAGGACAATAAATCCCATTACATCAGTATCTCTTTCAAATAATAATTCACGGTATTTCAATATATACCAAATCCAGCAGGAAGGATTATATATTGCTTAAAACTCCTTATTTAAGTAATTATGCATTGTCCATATTTGGATATGAGTGGAAATGAATTATGGAGAAGTGTATACAGTTGTTCAATAGATTCAACAATATGATTAATATTAGTAATTTTAAAAAAGGAATTTGTATTGTTAAAGTATCAACCAACAAGATCATTTGTGATCAGAAAAATTTACTAAAATATTAAACCTAAAAATATAATTCAATGATAAGCTTCAAAGTTATAGCACTGGCAATTGTATTTGTAATAAATTGTTTATTGAGTTATTCCGGATTCACCATCTAATATTGGTGGTGAACTGATTTCTCAAGTTGTAAATTTAAATCCTGACTCAAATGGTGATCATTGCGAACAGGTAGATACTTGATATTACCTTAAATATATATTGAAAAAATAAATCAAATACTTCAATATGACATTACAATCAATAATTGATCCTCTGATTCAGTCATAATTCAGAAACATATTCTTATGAGGCCAATATTTTCTTGCAAAAATATGGATGCTGCGTACAGGCTTCTGGTAATTGGCTAATGTATTTACCTACTGAAATCAAACTGGATAAGAGATTTGGCTGTCACGATAGTATTTTTTATGATTAGACAATTGATATCGATTATATAATCACAATGATTATAATGAAGATACGGAATTATAGAAAGTTATTGCAATCAGATATGAATGCAATTATTGGGTAACGATAGCAAATGATATCTGATATATTCCTAAATGTTCTTGCAAAGAATATTATAACTGAGGAATGCTCAATCTGTATGATGACAATCATTCAACATGATTTTCGATGAATATAATCGACTAGTGTAAAAGTATAATCTCATCAATGCGATGGAATAATTACAGATTCAATCGATTTACATGAGACATGACACGATTTCACCATGGCATATTGGGAATGGAGCGCTCTTAAAGGTTGCAAACAGTTGGATTATATTAGACTGAAGATGGGATATTGTTTGAATATCAGTATTATAGGATCACATTTATTGGGTGTGACGAAGTCAGGAAAACCGCTTCACTGCTTATTGCAAAGCTTTTTGATGAGCAAAGCAGCTTTGAGCTTAACAGGGCAAGGCAGGCAAATTATTCCTGGCCAATCGACGGGATAAAAATTGAAGCTGTTCCAAATACAAACTGGTAAAGCCCCAGAAGTGGCAATGAATATGTTATGCAGCATAGGATAGAACTTACATCCCAGGATAAAAAGGCCAGCCTGCTGGTTAGCATGATCAGGGAAGATCAGGAAATTTACTTTAAGAAGGAAAATGTGAAATACGAGGGCCTGGCCCGCGTAGAAGGGACCATTGGCGGACAAACAGTCACTGGACAGGCTTTTGTTGAATTGCAGCCTGTTGGGGGATTCAAGTAATCAGTAAAACTTCCTGGGAGCGAAAGATGCTGCGTTTGCTTACTACCTGTTTATTCTGAAACAGTTTTCGGAGGGATACTGTCAAAAATATACCTGTTTCCATATGCATTTCAATTGTATGATTACTCATATTTAATAGCATCCACCGGTTTTGCTCTCGCCGATTGCAAAGATTTCCACATAACCGTGATCACGGCAATTACCAGGGCGATCGCACCAGACAAAATAAAAACCCAGTAGAAACTGAATAATTCACGGTGATAAGCAAAATTTTGCAGCCAACGGTCCATCCAGAAATAAGCCAGCGGCCAGGCAATGATGTTGGCCAGGAGGACCCATTTGGTAAAATCTTTTACCAGCATCATCATTAGATCCGGAGTTTCTGCACCCAGCACTTTTCGGATACCGATTTCCTTTGTTCTTTGCATGGAGAAAAAAGAAGCCAGGCCAAAAAGCCCGAGACAGGCAACAAATACTGCCAGAGCGGAAAAATAAATAAAGATCTTCCCGAACCTTTGCTCCGAGCGGTACAGGCGGTCAAAAGATTCATCCAGGAATTTATATTCAAAGGGGAATTCCATGGTCATGGCTTTCCACTCCTTTTCGATTTTTTCCAGCACATCCGGCATGACCCCGGCAGTGATCTTGATCAGGGCTGTATTATGCCAGTGGGGGTTCCAGCGCATCACCAGGGGTTCAATTTCCGTATGCAAAGATTTAAAATGAAAATCCTTTACCACGCCGATCACCTTGCCCCGGTCCCAGTAGCCGTTATCAAATACATGCCCAAGCGGGTCTTCCCAGCCAAAAACCCTGGCAGCTGTTTCATTGATGATGTATGTGTTTTCCATATCCGATTCCATGTTCTCATCAAAGTTCCTCCCGGAAGCCATTTCAATACCAAGTGCAGGAATATAATCCGGATCCACAGGGGCAAACCTGAAGGCCACCCTATTTCCTTCTATCTTAAGGTTTTCTGTCCAGGTGATGTAACCAGGGATCTGGTTGGTAAAAGCAAGCATTTCAACGCCTGGGATATTCTCAATCCGGTCGTTGAAGGATAATAGGTTCTTCTGGATGTCGCGGTTCAGGTTTAAGTATATGATCTGGTCTTTTTCAAAACCCAGTTTCTTTTGCCTTACATAATTCAATTGTAAATAAACCACAAGAGTACCGATCAGTAAGATGATGCTAATGCTGAATTGCAGTATAATAAGGACTTTTCGAAAAGCCACTCCGCTCTTCCCCTTGCTCTTTTCACCTTTTAATACCGAAACGGGTTGCACGGAAGTCAGGTAAAATGCGGGATAAATCCCTGCCAGGATACCTATCAGCAGGCTACCCGCAAGCAATAATGATATTAAGCCTGGCGTATACTCCAGATGTATATCGCTGTTGAGCATATCACTGAACAGCGGCATCATCAACTCCACGAAAACAAGTGAGATAAGCAAAGCCAGAAAGCTGATAATCTGCGACTCGGTGAGAAATTGAACAATAAGTCTCAGGCGGTCTGATCCAACCACTTTCCTCACACCGATCTCTTTGGCCCGCAAGGCCGACTTTGCTGTAGATAAATTGATGAAATTAATACAGGCGATCAACAAGATAAAAATTGCAACCAGCAGAAAGATCCTGACAAATTGCAGATTGCCCTGTTTGGTACTTTCTGCATCAATTTCCGTTTCGAAATAAACCTCACTGAGCGGTCGTAAGCGGAATTCGGGTTCTTCATTCCCATCCTTCCAAACAAGACGGTTAGAGAAATAATTATTGATTTTGCCGGTCAATGCTTCTGCATCAGCATTTTCCGAGAGCAGGAGATAGGCCGGATAATTCCAGTTTCCCGTTCTCTTAAAAAATTCAGGATCCTTTTTAATGCTTTTTAAAGCCACAAAGTTTGCCAGCAGGCCGATCTCCAGGTGAGAGTTTTTCAGATCCCTGATCACGCCACTTACCTTGAAATCCCAGTCATTTTCATATTCAATTACCTTCCCGATGGGATCCTCATCGCCAAATATCTGTTTTTTTGCACTTTCTGTCAGTACAATGGAAAACGGGTCTTTCAATGCATTGGCGGGATTTCCCTGAACAAAATCCAGGCTGAAAATATTTACGATGGAGGTATCTGCAAAAACAAAATTTTCCACCCGCATTTGTTTTTCCCCATAATTGACCAGCGCCGTTTTATTAAATGTATTGAAACGTACGAAGTCTTTAACTTCGGGGAATTCCCTCCAGACTGTTTCCGGATAAATGGTGCCCAATAGGGCCCATTCTTCGTATTCCATGCGATAGATCCTGTCAATCTTCTTATTGAATTTGTCATAACTATACTGATCGCGGACAAAGAGGATGATCAGGATGAAGACGGCAAAACCGATTGCAAGGCCCAGTACATTTATCATGGTGTGAGCCTTTTGTCTGGCTAAAACCCTGAGCGCAGTTTTTAAATAGTTGGTCAACATATTTTGATCTGTTATTCATATTTGATTGCATCCACGGGATTTGCATTGGCTGCTTTCATGGCCTGGTACAGCACTGTAAACACAGCAATCATCAGGGAAATGAAAGCAGCAGCAATAAACAGCCACCATTTATTAAAAATATTTATGCTGTAGGCAAAATTGTTCAGCCAGTTATCCAGCAGGTAAAAACTCAGGGGCCAGGCGATGATGTTGGCCACCAGTACCCATTTGGTAAAATCTTTTGTTAGCATCATTGAGATCGCTGTGGATGAGGATCCCAGGGTTTTCCTGATACCAATCTCCTTGGTCCGTTGTTCGGCGGTATACGAAGCCAGTCCGAACAGGCCCAGGCAAGCGATCAGGATGGCAATGACGGTAAAGTAAATGAAAGTTTCGCCCATTTTCTGCTCCTGCATATACAATTCATCAAAGGATTTATCCAGAAAATAATAATCGAAGGGGAAGGAGCTTTCGATCTCTGTCCATTTCGCTTCCAGTTGTTCAATGTTCTGTTTAATATTTCCGGGTTTTATCCTGATCAGCAGGTTGGAGAATGAATTGGGATTATGATAAAAAATGAAAGGATCGATGGGCTTGTGCAGAGAATTATTGTGGAAGTCTTTTACCACACCGATCACATGAAACACAAATCCCGAATCCGGGTCACCAATCCTGAATTTCTTATTGAGGGCTTCCTCACCCCAGCCGAGTTTATTCAAAAGGGTTTCGTTGATGATGATGCCCGAGGAATCGGTAGCAAATTTTTTATCGAACGACCTTCCGTACAGCATCTCCATGCCCAGGGTTTCGATAAAATCATAATCCACAGTCATATTGAAGATCAGCCAGGGATCTGTTCTGCTTTTGCCTTCGGGGAAATATGCTGTTCCGTCGGTGCTCTTACCGGGAACTCCCATGGAGGTAGTAATATTCTCCACCACTGGCAAGCCTCCCAGTTCGGATTTCAGAATTTCATACTTCTCCTGCAAACGGTCACCCCGCAAGGGCACAACCAGCACATGTTCCTTATCAAAGCCCAGTTTCTTGTTCTGTATATAATTCAACTGCCCGTATATGATCCCCGTACCGATAAGTAAGGAGATGGAGATGGCGAACTGCAGGACGACAAGAATGTTCCTGAGGGTTGATTTTTTTCTGCCCTTTTGGAGATCTCCTTTAAGCACCCTCACGGGTTTGAAGGCCGACAGGTAAAATGCAGGATAACTGCCTGCCAGCAGGCCAGCAAAGCCGCCAATGAGCAAGAGTCCCAGGATCAGGTCCCAGCGTTCGAAAAGGAAATGCCCAGGTCTTTTCCGGTCAGATCATTGAATATGGGCATGGCCAGCTCCACCAGCAGAAAAGCGAAAAGCAGGCCGACCAGGCTGAGCAGGACGGATTCGACCAGGAACTGCCGGATGAGCATGCCCCTGTGAGCCCCGTGAACTTTTCTCACACCCACTTCCCTTGCCCTTTTTGATGACCTTGCCGTGGTGAGGTTCATGAAGTTGATGCATGCGATCAACAGGATAAACAATGCCACAAGCGAAAAAGTGATCACATAGGAAATATCTCCGTTGGTACCCAGTTCGGCCATTTTATTTGAATGCAGGTGGATATCGGTCATGGCTTGCAGATAGGGGTTGAATTTCATCTGAAAACCTTCAAATTCTTCCGGGCTGACGCCGGACTGGGCGATCAGTTTATCCATGATGATGTTCCTGATCTTTTCGTCAAACAACTCAGGGTCTGCATTTGGTTTTAATTTTACATAGGTGTGATAGGCCATGGAGCCCCAGCTGTTCAGCATATGGTTGTTGCCCATTTCCTGCTGGCTGCTCCAGGAAGCAAGCATGGGAAATTTGAAGTGGGAATTCTCCGGGATATCCCTGATCACCCCACTCACCTTGAAGTTGTGCTGATCGTTGAAGCGCAGCACTTTGCCCATGGGATTTTCATCACCAAAATATTTCCTGGCGGTCTTTTCGGTCAGGATAATGTTAAACGGATCCTGCAACATGCTTTGGGGATCACCCATGATAACCGGAAAACTGAAAACATCAAAAAAACCGGTATCTGCGAAAAGGATCCCCTCTTCATAATATTTAACATCCTCATAAATAAAAAAGCTTGTCTGGAAGGTACGCCTGATCCTGTTCGCCTTTTCCACCTCAGGAAATTCCGTTTCCAGAGCCGGGGCCAGGGGTGCCGGAGAAACAGCTACATCAAAAAAATCGCCCGACATCTGACCCTTCACAGCTATGCGGTAAATCCGTTGGTGATCTTTATGAAATTTATCATAACTGAATTCATTCATGATGAACAGCATGATCAGAATAAAGGCAGCGAAACCAATGGCCAAACCCGCGATATTGATAAAGGAATAGCCTCTTTGGCGGTAGAAATTCCTGAATGCTGTTTTGAGGTAATTAATAAACATTTTTCGCTTTTTGTAGCAAAAATTGTCCAGAAATATGCCAAAATAATAAAATACTGATTTAAAGGCCATTAAATAAGGTCAGGCTGGACCTCAGTATCTGTATTTGTACGATTTTGCAAAAGGTGTGTTCGGGGGTGGACATTGCAGGGACCTGGACTTACTATGAACTACTTTTCTTTGTTTAGGAAGTTTTTTAAACCTTTTAGCCCGGATAATCCTGCTCTATTTTCTTTTCCTTTTCCCTTTTCCTTTGGGTTTTTTGCTCTTGCTGTCATTTTCCATGGCCAGCTCTACTTTTATCTTGCGGCCTTTGAATTTTCCATGGCGCATGGCATCATGAACGACAGCCGCATACTTTTCCTCCACTTCAAAGAAAGAAAAGCTGTCTTTGATATCGATTTCACCAATGTGAATATCCCGGTCCTGGGCATTGTCGTTGATCATCCCGATCACATTCTTGGGGATTAGTCCGTCTTTGTTGCCAAGGTTGAGGAAAAAACGGGCATAATTCCCCTGGGGCTTTCTTCTGGGCCTGTCTGCCTGCCTGTCTGCCTGTCTGTCATCCTTCCAGCTATCTTTTCGGCTATCTTTCCTGCCATCTTTCCTTTTCCGGCCTTTTCCTCCATCATCAGCTTTCATTGGGGATTTAGCCTTTTTATTCAGGTCGGCGGCATCTTTGTAATAATCGAGGAAACGGTTGAACTCGAGTGACACAAATCTTTTGATGATTTGTTCTTTGGTCATCCACTCCAGTTTTTTGTTTACGGTTTCCATGAAAGGTTCAATCTGGCTTTCGTCCACCTCCACATTTTCCATGCGGTCGATCATATTGAAAAGCTGCTTTTTGCATATTTCCTCACCGGATGGCAAAGGGAGCTTCTGCAATCTTTTCCCGACCATTTTTTCAATTTGCGGAACCTTGGTCACCTCCCTGTAATTCAGGATGGAAATAGCAATCCCGGATTTATCGGCCCTGCCTGTTCGTCCGCTTCGGTGGGTATAAATCTCGAGTTCATCCGGAAGGTTATAATTGATCACATGACTGATATCCTGCACATCAATTCCCCTGGCGGCTACGTCGGTGGCCACCAGCATTTGCAGGGAGCGTTCGCGAAAACGTTTCATCACATGATCGCGCTGGGCCTGTGAAAGATCCCCGTGCAGGGCATCTGCATTATACCCGTCCTTGATGAGTTTGTCGGCCACATCCTTGGTTTCCTGTCGGGTTCTGCAAAAAACAATCCCATATATGTTCGGATTGATGTCGGCAATGCGTTTTAAAGCAAGGTAACGGTCCTGTGCATGTACCTGGTAATAATTGTGTTTAATGTTTTCGGCTCCGGTATTTTGCTTGCCAATGGTGATCCTAACCGGGTCCTTCAAATACTTGCGGGCGATCCCGGAAACTTCCTTCGACATGGTGGCCGAAAAAAGCAATGTTCTTTTGGATTGGGGAGATTGATCAAGAATGGCGTCCAGCTCATCCCTGAAACCCATGTTCAGCATTTCATCGGCCTCGTCGAGCACAAGGGTATGAATCTGATCAATCTTCGCCACTTTCCGTTTCATCAGGTCCAGCATCCTGCCGGGGGTGGCTGCAATGATGTGCGCTCCTTTTTTGAGCGCCCGGATCTGGGTATCGATATTGGCTCCGCCGTAAACCGGCACAACACTGAGTCCATCAATATACTTTGAATAACTCTGAAAATCCTTTGATATCTGCATGCAAAGCTCTCGCGTGGGAGCCAGGATCAATACCTGTACATGCTTATTATGAATATCCGTTTGCTCAATGATAGGCAAGCCAAATGCGGCTGTTTTACCGGTTCCGGTTTGAGCAAGTCCTGTGATGTCGCTGTCTGTATTAAAAATCAGGGGTATGATCTCTTCCTGAATAGGGGTAGGTTTTAAAAATCCCAGCTCTTCAATGGCTTTCAGCAGATTGGGGCTAAACCCCAATTCCTTAAATGTCAACATGTTAAAATCTTAAATTGTGATTTGCAAAGGTACACAATAAATCAGTGTAAAATTCAATAAAATACTGAATTACAGATTTATCTTATGAATTATGCAATAAAAATTATTTGAGGAGTTTTACATTGGCTGCGGCAGGACCTTTGTGGCCATTTTCAACTTCATATCTAACCAGCATGCCTTCTTTAATTTCGCCTTCTACATTGTTAATGTGAACAAATACATCTTGCTTGGTTTCAGAATCTTTTATAAAACCAAAACCTTTGTTGTCGTTAAAAAAGGTAACCGTTCCTTTGCGAACAGGGTCGATTTCTTCACCTGTGTTGCGGTTGGCGGCACCAATCTCAATGTTTTCTACATCAACTTCTTTCTTTTCCTGGGGGTCGGGTGGTGTATCGGTGATGTTGCCATATTCATCAACATAGGCAATCATATCATCCATGGTCTTTTTATCTTCTTCCCTTTTTGCCTGTCTTTTTTTGGCCTTCTCTTTTCGCTTTTTTTCTTTTTGTTTTCTAACTTCTTTCTTGTTAAAAGTTTCTTGTGATCTTCCCATATAGTTTTAATAAAGATTTGTGATAAAATAATTTACAAAGATACGGATTAGCCATTAAGTTCCAAAAAAGTATGTTTTCCTTCCAGCAATTTCTTCAGTTTTTGCAGTCCTGTTGATTTTATTTGCCGTATTCTTTCGGTAGACATATCGAATTTTGTGGCAATATCATGCAGGGTGCATACTGCTGTGCCTCTTAAGCCAAAACTCATGATTAGCACTTCGGCCTCCCTGTTGCTGAGTTTGGTAAGCGCCCTGTCGATATTCCTTGCAAGCGATTCCTGCATGCTTATCGTATCAGGTGAAGGGATATTACCGGTTTGGACAAGGTCGTATAAACTGAACTCGTTACCGCCTTCCTGCGATAGCGGCATATCAAAGGATATCTGGGGCATTTTGATATCATTGGCCAGTTTTACCTCATCATGCGTCAGGTCGAGATAAGCCGCGATTTCGGCAATGGTGGGCTCTCTGTCCAGTTCCTGCTCCAGATGGGGAATGGCCTTTTTTATTTTATTGATGGATGAGAGACGGTTGAGCGGTAACCTGACGATCCTTGTCTGATCGGATATTGCCTGGGTGATGGCTTGCCGGATCCACCATACCGCATAGGAAATAAATTTGAAGCCCCTGGTTTCATCGAAACGCTGTGCGGCTTTCACCAGGCCAAGGTTTCCCTCGTTAATGAGATCGGGAAAGCTAAGGCCTTTGTTCTGGTATTGTTTGGCAACAGAGATCACAAAACGTAAATTCGCCACCACCAGTTTTTCCAGGGCCTCCTCATCTCCTCCCCGGATGCGTATAGACAGCTCCACTTCCTCTTCCGGTGTTATCATGGGATATTTATTGATATCCTGAAAATAACGGCTAATAGAAGCTTCATTTCTGTGCGTTATTTGCCTTGTAATTCTTAGCTGCCTCATTCAAATTTTTTTATGTAAACAAAAATATCCATCCCAAGAGTTCCCTGGAATGGATATTCAATATCATCCGGATCTTAGCTGTTAACTTTTACATCAACTGCAAAAATCCCTTTATCACCTTGTTTGGTTTCGAATACAACCTCATCTTCTTCCTGCAATCCTTTATAGGAGTTTGCCAATCCTGTACGATGTACGAAAATATCTTCGCCATTTTCTGTTTCAATGAATCCAAATCCCTTGACTTCATTGTACCATTTTACTTTACCTTTCATATCTCGTATATCTTTAGTCTCTTGGCCTTGCTTCATTTACTACGAGTTCTCGCTCTTCCAGCATTTTGCCATTGAGGTCTTTAATGGCTTTCATGGCTTCGCCCTGGTCTTCCATGATCACGAAACCGAAGCCTTTGCTTCTGCCACTGTACTTATCGGTAATAATTTTTACGGATTCAACGTTTCCGTATTCTTCGAAAATCCCTTCCAGGTCATTTTCGTTAACCTTGTAATCAAGGTTTCCTACATAAATGTTCATTTATTTAATATTTAAGTTGATAATGATTTAAAAAAAAGTGCTGTGAAAAACTAATTGCTTGAAAGGAAATTAGCAATTTAAAGCGCAGATTCTCAAATCTGAAATTACGGCAAAGATACGAATAAAAGTTAACAAGTTGACAATTCAATTGTTTGAAGCTTAAAGTTTCTGATAAAACAACTTCAAGTTTCACAGCTCAACGCTCAAACTACTCGTATTTGATGGCATCCACGGGATTGCTCAAAGCGGCTTTGAGCGAATGGAAGCTGATGGTAACAATGCCGATCAGCACCGAATACAAACCAGCCAGGATAATGGCGTACCAGGAAACCCCGGTATGATATACAAAGGATGTTTCCAGCCATTCCGACAGTCGCCACCAGGTAACCGGAACGGCGATAACAAAGGCAATGCTAATGAGAATAAGGAATTCCCGGTACAATAAACCCAGGATATTGGGAATGGTAGCCCCCAGTACTTTTCTGATCCCGATTTCCTTCGTACGGCGCTCCGCGATAAAAGAAGATAATCCCAGCAAACCAAGCAAAGCAATGAAAATGGCTAGCAGTGTGGCAATAGTAAATATCGTGCCTAATTTTTTTTCGGCCTCATACATTTCATCCCAGGTATTTTCGAGGATCCTGTAATCGAAAGGTCTTTCCGATCCGAACGCTCTCCATTTTTCTCCGACAAAATCAAGGGTTTGCTGAAAATTTTTCCCTGTAAGACGCAGGCTTAACACGCTTTCATCAATTTCACGATGCATGAACATCATCATGGGTTGAACTTCATTGTGCAATGAGCGGAAATTATAATCCTTAAGCACACCCACAACTTTCATTATTCTGCCGGGATCGCCCTGCAGGTCGAAGCCCCAATTAATCTTTTTACCAAGTGCGTTATTGCCCCATCCAAAGGCCTTCACAGCGGCCTGGTTAACCACAACAGCTGCTTCCCAATCGGTTCCCATGTCCTCCAGGAAAAAACGTCCGGTATCCAGTTTAATATCATAAGTTTTCAGATAATCATAATCAGGAATGCAAATGACCATTGTTTTTTCTACCATCGCGGTATCTACCTCCACCCTGACTACCTGCACCCACCTTGTTTCTCCCGGGATACCAGTTGCATAGCTTGCATGGGTAATATTGGGGTTTTGCAATAATTCTTCTTTAAAGGATTCCTTTTTTTTCAGAAAGGAAGTATCCTGAATTTCAAGTATTACTAAATTTTCTTTCTTAAAACCCACATCTTTATCCATCAGAAACTTAATTTGATCGGAGACTACAATGGTTGCTATGATCATGGAAATGGCGATCCAGAATTGAAACACCACCAAAATCTTGCGCAGTCCGCCTCCTTTTTTGCCTCCCCCGCTGTATGCTCCCTTGATTACACTTACAGGCCTGAAGGAAGACAGATAAAAGGCAGGATAACTACCAGCCCCAATTCCAACCAACAGGCTCACCAGAATAACTACAATAAATATTACAGGATCCGTAAATATATTAAAGCTTAAAGCTTTTCCGGAAAGTGTTACGAAATCCGGGAGCAGAATATAAACGAGCAAGAGGGCGATAAGCAGGGCAAGAAAGGTAATCATCAGGGATTCGCCGATAAATTGCCAGATCAATTGTGCCCTGAAGGCACCGGCAACTTTTCGGATACCGACTTCGCGGGATCTTTTGGCAGATCTTGCAGTGGCCATATTCATGTAGTTTATGGCGGCCAGCATTAGTATTAACAAGGCAACAGCGGCGAAAATATAAACATAGGTCATATTCCCTTTGGGAAGATCCGATTGCAGTCCTCCCACGAAATGTGTTTCATGGAGCGGTGTTGACATCAGATTGAAACTTCCATTAATTTGATCACCAATGGGTTTCATATACTTATCATAAAAACCCTCAAATTTATCATGAATAGACTGTATGCTTGCGTTTTCGTTCAGCAAAACATAGGAATAAACACCAATGTTCCAGAACCTTCCCGGTTCCATGCTGTTGAAATTATCTTCACCCACAGCATGGGCCATGGTGCTTGCCGACAACAAAGCATCGAAACGGAGATGGGAATTCCGAGGCAGATCTTCAATAACACCGGTTACTTTATAATTTCTGCCTGATTCGGACTCAATGATTTTACCCATTGGATTCTCATCGGCAAAATATTTTTTTGCCACTGACTGTGTAAGCACAACAGAATTGGGCTCAACCAGGCTTTTATCCGGATCTCCCATTAGCATTTTATGGGTAAAAACATCAAATACTGTGGAATCTGCAAAATAAAAGTCGTCTTCAAAATACTCCTTATTACCAATGGTAAAAGAAGTTCTTCCAATATCATTGAATCGCACAAAACTTTCCACTTCGGGATACTCAATTTTCAGGGCATGTGCCATGGGTACGGGCACTATGGCAAAGCGATCAGGATTTCCTGAAATATAAAAATCCGATTCGATGCGATATATCCGATCGGCCTTTTCATGGTATGTATCATAACTGATCTCGTTTTTTACATATAAAAACAGAAATATAAAAACAGCCAACCCTATCGAGAGCCCCAGGACGTTTAATAATGAATAAAACTTACTTCGGATAAAGTTCCTGAAAGCACTTTTGAAAAAATTGAGAAACATATTGTAATGTTTGAAGATAAAACAAAGTAAAACTAAAGTATATTCTCCCGGATGTTTTCAGTTACAACTTCACCGTCGAAAAGCCTCACAACCCTTTTGGCGTATTCGGCATCCCTTTGTGAGTGCGTAACCATGATAATGGTTGTTCCATTGTTATTTAGTTCGGATAATAGGTTCATCACCTCCTCACCGTGGGCTGAGTCGAGATTACCGGTAGGCTCATCGGCAAGTATCAAATGTGGCTTGGCCACAACAGCCCTGGCTACGGCAACCCTTTGCTGCTGACCACCAGAAAGCTGAAGAGGAAAGTGTTTTTTTCTGTGGGCAATTTTCATTTTTTCCAACACCTCTTCAACACGTTGCTTGCGGTCGGAGGAGGACCAGCCCAAATAGATGAGTGGCAATTCCACATTCTCAAATACATTCAGTTCATCAATCAGGTTAAAATTCTGAAACACGAATCCAATATTATGCTTACGCAGTTTAGCTCGTTGTTTTTCAGAATAATCCGAAACTTCCTTTTCCAGGAAAAAATAATCCCCTTTGCTTGGATTATCCAGCAAACCCAGAATATTTAACAAGGTTGACTTGCCGCAACCCGAAGGACCCATTATGGCCACGTATTCTCCTTCTTTAACTTCTAATGAAACCTCATTTAAGGCTGTGGTTTCGACTTCATCTGTCCTGAACACTTTGGTTAAATTTACAGTTTTGATCACAACTATATTGGTTTTAGGTTAATATTTTAGACGATTTACTCAGGCAAAAGTTACATAAATTATTCATATTTCAAAGTGTCGACAGGATTTGTCTGTGCTGCAAAGTAGGCCTTGATACTGGTTATGGCCAGCGCAATGCCGAGCGCGATGATGGCCGCGTAGAGGAAGAACAAATAGTTGATGCTGGTGCGGTATGCAAAATCCTGCAACCAGGAATCCATCAGCAGATAAGCCAGCGGCCAGGCGATCAGGGTGGCAATGCTGACCAGCCTGAGAAACTCAGAAGACATGATCCTGACAATATTCAATGATCCCGCACCAAGCACTTTCCTGATGCCGATCTCTTTGGTTCTTTGTTCGGTCATGAAAGAGGCCAGACCAAATAATCCGAGGGCTGCGATAAAAATGATGAGGAAGGTGAAAATGATGGACAGCCGGCCCAGGTTCTCCTCATCCTGATAAAGTTTGTTCAGTTCATCCCCGAGAAAGGAATATTCGAAGGGGCGGTCTTTTTCATAATCGTTCCATTTGCTTTCGAGGAGGGAGATCACCTGTTTTTCATTGCCCACCACATATCGTACGCAAAGGTATTTGGTAAAGAAATTGATCGCACCGGGTGTTTCTTTCATATTCAGGACAAAAGGCCCGGCTGATTCATGCAGGGAAGTGGCATTGAAATTATTGGTAACACCGATCACTCTTTCCTCTCCCTGCAGGGATCTGAATTTCTTGCCCAGGGCTGCTTCAGGGCTTTCCCAGCCCATGTGCCTGACCATGGCTTCATTGATGAGCAAAGCCTGCACGGGATCCGTTTTGTTGGCCTCATGATAATCCCGTCCTGCAATGATCTTAATTCCAAATGTTTTTACAAAATCATACCGTACCACGAGGGCCGGATAAAAGTTCCATTTGTCTTCGGGATAACCTTCCGGCCTGAATTCATGGGTATTGTGCGCCGAGCCGAAAATATCATCCACGGCAGTCATGCTGAGGATGTTCACATTGTTCTCAATATCTTTTTTGAAGGCTTCGAACTGGGGAACGATGTGGGTCCTGTTTATGGGGACGATGATCACATTTTCCTTGTTGAAACCCAGGTCGGCATTGCGCATGTAACGGATCTGGTCGAATGCCACAAAAGTGGCAATGATCAGGGCGATGGATATGGAAAACTGCAGGATGACCAGCAGCTTGCGCGCCATGCCGCTTTTGGCTCCTTTGCTTTGCTTTCCCTTCAGCACACTTACCGGTTTAAAAGAGGACAGATAAATGGCGGGATACACTCCTGAGAAAAGGCCCATGATCAGGCCCAGCAAGAGCAATGCGCTAACATATTCGGTTTTTAGCAGCACCGAGAGGGAAATCTCTTTACCGGTAAAGGCATTGAAGGGCGGCAGGACCAGTTCCACGATCAGGATGGCAATGACCAGGGCCGCAAAACTCAGTAAAACTGACTCACTAAAGAATTGCCGGATGATCTGGGTCCGGTAAGCACCCACCACTTTTTGATCCCTATTTCACGGCTCCTGCCACTGGAAGTGGCTGTGGCCAGGTTCATAAAATTGATCCCGGCGATCAGGAGCAGGAACAATGCAATGGCTGCCAGCACATAAATGCTGGAGATGCTGTTGTTGGGTTCTATTTCATAATCCAGCCTGGATTTCAGGTGAATATCGGTGAGGGGCTGCAGGAAAAGCGTGATGTTCTCTTTTTCCGCATCATAAAAGTATTTGTTCACGTATTCGGGAAAGCCGGCCTCCAGTTTTTCCGGATCGGCACCCTTTTTCAATACAAGATAGGTCCAGCAGGGATTCCATACCCAGGTGCGCGGGAGCCTGCCCCCGAACATATTGCGGGCCGAAGACATGCTGGCAATAAAGTCGAAATCAAAATGCGACTGCGAAGGGATATCTCTGATGATTGCGCTTACACGAAGGTTCAGAGCGGATTCAAAACGCAGCACTTTGCCCATGGCCTCCTCTTCCCCAAAATATTTCTTTGCGGCACTTTCGGTGATCACCACCGAATTCATCTCATCCAGGGCAATTTCAGGATCCCCCTGAACAAATTCATGGTCAAAAACATCGAAAAAAGTGGAATCAGCAAAAAAGAAATTCCGCTCATTGAATTTATGCTCCCCGTATTCCACAAGGCTGCGGGGGGCCTGGAAATTAAATACCCTGACCACATTCTGTATATGGCCCGGAAATTCATCCTTTAAAGTAAAAGCAACAGGGAAAGGTGCACTGGCCGAATTCTCTCCAACACCATTGAAATCGTAAACGTTCACCAATCTGTAAATCCGGTCGGCCTTGCTGTGGTATTTATCATAGCTCAACTCATCTGATATATACAGCCCGATCAGGATAAAGCAGGCAATGCCTATGGATAACCCAATGATATTAATTAAAGTATAGAACTTTTGCTTGATTATGTTCCTGACTGCCGATTTTATATAGATCTTCCACATGGCCTTTCCCTGTTAATGTTAATGTTAATGTTGCTGTTTCTATGGTATTTTATAATAGATCTTGCCCACGATCTTCCAGCCGTCCTCTGTAAAATTGTACAGGGAGAGATAATCGGTGAAGATATGTTTTCCTCCCTTAAAAAGCTTGATCCTGGCAACTGCGGCTGTTCCGGTGATATCGATATCCTCGAACTCAACACTCACCTTCTCCTCTTCACTCACAGGACCTTCCTCTCTGGCTTTTCTCATCTTCACATATTCGATCCAGTTATAGATAGGCAGTTTGTCCATCATATTCCCTTTATGGATCAGGAGATTGAAACCTGGATGAAAGCCCTTTTCAATGGCTTCTATTTCTCCTCTGTTCTGGATTCCGTCAACATAAGCGCTCTGGATCACTTGTTTGATCTTTGTTTCGTCACTGCCGGCATCCTGTGCCATGGCAGATACACCAATTAAAATGGCTGCAATTACAAGCAGAATTACTTTTTTCATAATGATTATTTTTTTGATTTATGAATGATTTCCGTATCTCTTTTTCGTCTGAACATCAGGGGGATGTTCTCATCTTTGTCGGGTGCGCCAATCTCAACCAGCTCCCAATCTTTATCATATTTGGCCAGTTTGTGCCTCAGCACGGTCACCTTATCCTTTGCGGGCGTTTCATCGGGACCCTCAAAGTCGAGCAGCTCCACCCTGTACTGCAGGGTTTTTTTGCGGCCATTGATGCGGACCTCGATTTCAACATTTTGTTCGGGTTCAACATCCGGTATTAAAACAACGATTTCTCTCACAGTCGTAGGGCTTTAAAGTTTATTCATATTTGATCGCATCCACCGGGTTTGAGTTGGCAGCCCGTAGTGCATGATAAATGATCGTTAAGCTGGCAATGATCAGTGAAGCCAAGATGGCAAGCACGAAAATGTACCAGGAAATCCCTGTCCGGTAGGCAAAAGCATTCAGGAGGTCGTCCATAAAATACCAGCCCAGCGGCAGAGCAATGATGCCGGCAATGATCACCAGCTTGAGAAAATTCTTTGTCAGCAGCAGCACTACCTGCAAGGCAGAGCTTCCCAGCACCTTCCGGATGCCGATCTCTTTTCTTTTCTGTTGTATGATGAATGAAGTGAGGCCGAAGAGGCCCAGGCTGGAAATGATGAGGGACAATATGGCAAAGTAGCCGAACAACTCCATCATCCTTCTTTCACCCCGGTAGGAGCTGTTCAGAATATCCCGCACATAATTCATTTCAAAGGGCTTGCCCGGGAATATTTCATTCCATGCCTGTTCCACGAACTTCTGGATGTCCTGCTCGTCGCGCACCCGGATCACCACCCGGCGAAACTCTTCCGGGTAAATAAAATAAACCGCAGGTTCGATCTTCGACCGGAGCGAATAATAATGATAATCGCTGATCACCCCGACAACCTTTCTGCTGTTTACAGTGTCCACATAAAAAGGCAGGAAAGTCTTGCCCAGCGGGTCATCCCATCCAAGGATTTTTGCAGTGGCCTCATTGATGATGACCGCTTCATCCTCATCCAGTGCATAAGATTCATCAAAATTACGACCACTAACAAAATCCATCTCCATCACATCGAAAAAATCATAATCCACATAACCAAAACGCATCATGATGGCTGTTTCGAGGGAGTCGTCGACCCTGATGGTGGATTGATTGCCGGCCACGCCATTGTAGTTGGAGCTTGCCGCAACACCCAGGATGGCAGGATTTTGCATAAGTTTTTCTTTGAACTGCCTGATATCATCCGGCTTGTTGTTGTCATGCAGTTCAACATTATACACCTTATCGGGATTGTATCCCAGGTCCTTGCTCATCACATATTCTATCTGTTTATACAGCACCAGGATGGAAAAGATGAGTGCAATGGAAACCACGAACTGGAAAACAACCAGGCCTTTGCTCATGATGCCCGATTTCATCTCACTTTCATTCAGGCTTCCTTTCAGCACGGTAACCGGCTGAAACCTCGAAAGGTAGAATGCAGGATAGGCACCGGAGATAAAACTGATGAGCAGCAGCAGTATTACCAAACCGGCATTCATGATCCAGTTACCGGCAAAGTCCATTTGCAGCTCAGTCCGCAGTATGTCGTTGAAATAGGGCAGGAACAACTCAACCAGAACCAGCGAGAACAATACCGATATGAGGGTGATGATGAATGATTCTCCCAGGAAACGGTAAACCAGGCTGCTCCTGGTAGCTCCCAGCACTTTGCGCATACCCACCTCCCGGGCCTGTTTCATCGATCTTGCAATGGCAATATTGATGTAATTCACACAGGCAATGATCACGATCAGGATGGCAACGATTGTGAACACCAGCACGGTGTAATAATTTCCCTGGTTATGGTTCATCACCTGGAATTTAATGTGCCCTGATTTCAGGTGAATGTCCTTCACATTTTGCAGGTAGAGGTCAAAAAAGCTTTCCTGCTCCTCTTCGGGCACTTCCCGGTATTCCAGCAGGAAGGGTTTGAATTTTTCAGCAAGCTTTTCATGATCCACATTTTCTGCCAGTTGAACGTAAGTATCCAGGGTATTCGAACCCCAGGATCCAAACCATGGGAAGGCATCATAAGCAGTACTCATGGAGATCAGCACCTCAAAAGGATAATGGGTATTATCCGGGCTGTTCTCCATCACGCCGCTTACCTTGAAGCCTTCAAAACCAAAAACCGTCAGGATCTGGTTCATGGCAGAATCCGCCGAACCGAATATTTTCTCAGCTACCCTTTCCGACATGATCAGGCTCCTGGGTTCACTGAGGGCCCTTGCCGTGTCGCCCCTCAGCAATTTCACGCCGAAAAGCTCGAACACCGTGGTATCGGCAAAACTCACAAAGTTCTGATTGATGACCTCACCACTCCTGGTTTCAATGGGAAGTTCCCATACCGACCAGAGCCTCACCGATTTGGTGATCTCCGGGAAGTTCTCCGCCAGGGCTTGCCCGAGGGGTGCCATGGTAACTGCCACATGCTGATCGTCGATCCCGTGGGGATGCTGCAATTCAACACAGCGGTACAGTCGGTCACTGTTTGGGATATGCTCATTGTAACTCAATTCATACTGCACAAACAAAACGATCATAATAAATGCGGCAATGCCGATGGTAAGCCCCAGTATATTGATAATGGTATAGGCTTTTTGTCTGACCAGGTTTCTGAATGCAACTTTCAGGTAATTGATAAACATGTCAAATTGGGTTTTTGGTTCTAAGTGAAGAAAGCGTGCTCATTGATTCTTCAGACCGCCACAGCTTTTTTGATGTTCTCATTGATCACTTCACCGTCGAAGAGCCGCACGATGCGCTGAGCATATTCGGCATCTCTCAGGGAGTGTGTCACCATGACGATGGTTGTCCCTGTCTGGTTCAGCTTGTCAAGCAATCCCATGATCTCCTCGCCATGCGAGGAATCAAGATTACCTGTCGGCTCATCGGCGAGGATGAGGTGGGGTTTGGCCACCAGTGCTCTGGCCACGGCCACACGCTGTTGCTGCCCCCCCGACAACTGCAAAGGAAAATGCTTTGCACGGTGCCCGATCTTTACCTGCTTCAGCACTTCATTCACTCTTTCCTTGCGGTCGGAACTGTTAATGCCCAAATAGATCAGGGGCAATTCCACATTTTCGAACACATTCAATTCATCGATCAGGTTGAAGTTCTGGAAAACAAAACCGATGTTTTGCTTTCTGAGCTTGGCCCTTTGTTTTTCAGAGTGACCGGAGACTTCATTGTTCAGGAAAAAATACTGGCCTGTAGTGGGATTGTCCAGCAATCCGAGAATGTTCAGCAAGGTAGACTTGCCGCATCCCGAAGGGCCCATGATGGCAACGAATTCACCTGATTTCACTTCAAAACTCACTTTGTTCAGGGCGGTGGTTTCAACCTCATCCGTTCTGAAAACCTTTGATAATTCTTCTGTTCTTAACATTGTTTGAATATTTTTTATGATTAATTGTTTCTGAAAATAAGTTTGTCTTTATCGCCGAATGTATCATAAGAAGACACGATGACCTGTTCACCCGGCTGCAGTCCTTCCATCACTTCATAATAATTGGTGTTCTGCCGGTTTGATCCGGATGCTTCGCTTCTCAGCAAATTCTCCGGATGGATCGACCACATAGATCCAGTTACCGCCGGTTTCCTGGAAAAAGCCGCCTCTCTTGATGATGATGGCATCCTGCTCACTGCTGAAGATCAGTTTGATCTGCAAGGTTTGTCCGCGCTTGATGTGGTCGGGCGTTGCATCTTCAAAAAGCATATCCACCTGGAAGGAGCCATTGGTAACATCGGTATAGATCTTTTTGATATAAAGTTTGTAGGTATTGCCGGCAAAATCAAATTCGGCCGGTTGCCCCACATACACACGTGAGATATAACGTTCGTCGATGTTTGCCTCCAGCTTGAAGCCGTCTTCTTTATCGATCTGGCCCAGGTGCTGGCCGGTGGATTTGGTCTCCCCGATCTCCACATTAAAAGAAGAAAGCACCCCGTTGGCCGGAGCCTTTACATAGGCATTTTCCATGTTCTTGCGCAACAGGTGCATGTTATCATTCATCCTCGACAATGAATTATGGATATCTTTAATCTGCTGGACTGTTGCAATGGAATCGATCTTCTGCAGTTTCAGGGAGATCTCCAGCTGTTTGAGGGTAAAATTGTAATCCCGCTCTGCATCCTCGAATTCTTTTTCCGGTACGACCTTTTCTTCAAACAGTTCTTTTTTGCGCTCAAACTCCCTTTTCACCCGGTCGATCTCATAATTGAGCTGAACGATCTCCTTCTGGCGGACGTACTTGTTCTGTTCGAGGTTGAGTTGGTTGGTCTGCAGACGGTTCATCTCACCCAGCATCCTGGTTTCCTGCTCCATATAACTCAGCTCCATTTGCGTATTCAACAGTTTCAGGATGGTATCGCCTTGTTGCAGGAGATCCCCGTCTTCCACAAAAACATTTTCAACCACCCCGCCCTGTACGGCATCAATGTATACGGTTGTTTTGGGGTAAACCACCGCATCGATCGGGATGAATTCCTTAAACTTATCATGCTTCACATCCACAATGGTGAGCTGGTTCTTGTTCACGTATAGCCTTGAGGACTTATCCCTGAAAAATAACAGGTAAATGATAAAAAACACAAATACGCTGATTGCTGCAATTGTCAGAATCTTTTTGCTTGTCCACTTCTTCTTTTCAATTATTCTGTCCATGATTCAATTTACATTAATTCGGTTTTAACACATTTTAACTAAAGCTGTGCCAATCATTCTAAATTGTTGTTTTACAGATATATTACACAGCCAAAAACTGAAAGAACATCCAAAAATGTACGGAAGCGTTCAGGGGTTTGTACATATGCGAACATTATTTATAACTTTACAAATTGAAACAATAACCGCAAACACAACCTAAGATGGATAAGCTCAATGCCAAGATATTGATCGTAGACGATGATGAGGATGTATTGCTCGCGGCAAGGCTTTTTCTGAAGCAACACATCGAGATCGTCCATACGGAAAAAACCCCCGAAAATATTCCCAACCTGATCCAGAACGAGGACTACGACCTGATCCTGCTCGACATGAACTTTGCCCCGGATGCCACCAGTGGCAAGGAGGGTTTTCACTGGATGAACAAGATCCTGGAACTGGATCCTACTTCCGTGGTCATCCTCATCACGGGTTACGGCGACATCGAGCTGGCTGTTCAGGGGATCAAGGAGGGTGCAACCAATTTCCTGCTGAAACCCTGGGAAAACAAAAAGTTGCTGGCCACCATTAAAACCACCCTGCAACTAAAGAAATCAAAAACCGAACTGGAGGACCTGAAAACCAAGCAGAAGGTGATCCTGAAAGATCAGGACCAGGCCTATGCCAACATCATTGCCAATTCGGTCGCCATGCAGAAAGTGCTGGGTGACGTTCAAAAAGTAGCTGGCACGGAGGCCAATGTTTTGATCCTGGGCGAGAACGGAACCGGAAAAGAACTCATTGCCCGAGCCATCCACCGGCAATCCAAGCGCAAGGATGACGTTTTCATCAGCGTAGACCTGGGCGCCATCAGCGAAAGCCTTTTTGAAAGCGAACTCTTTGGGTTTAAGAAAGGTGCCTTTACGGATGCCAAGGAGGACCGGGCCGGGCGTTTTGAGGCTGCAAACAAAGGAAGTATCTTTTTGGATGAGATCGGAAACCTTTCGCAGGGCCTGCAGAGCAAGCTGCTGAGTGTATTGCAAAACAGAAAAGTTGTGCGGCTGGGGACCAACAAGGAGGTCCCCATTGATGTGCGCCTGATCTGCGCAACCAACATGCCCCTGTACCAGATGGTGAATGAAGGAAAATTTCGCCAGGACCTGCTTTACCGCATCAATACCGTGGAGGTGCACCTCCCGCCACTGCGCGAAAGGACCGAAGATATCCAACCCCTGGTAAGTCATTTCCTGGAGATCTACTGCAAAAAATACAAAATGCAGCATAAAAGGATCAGTCAGAGTACTTTGAAAAGACTGGAGAAACACAGCTGGCCGGGCAATATACGTGAATTGCAGCACGCAGTTGAACGGGCCGTTATCATGAGCGAATCCAATATGCTCGAGCCTCAGGATTTCTTCCTTTCGCAGCAGGATGATAAAAAAGAGGATGAGATCAGCTCATCTAACATGAACCTGGAAGAAACCGAAAAAATGCTGATCAGGAAAGTGGTCGACAAACACGGTGGAAATATTTCAAGAGCAGCCAAAGAACTCGGGCTGACCAGGGCTTCGCTTTACCGCAGAATTGAAAAATATGGGCTTTAACCGATTCCGGATCAGAGTCAGCATACGGGTCATCATCCTGATGATCTCCGTATTCCTCTTCTTCTACCTGCTGGAAATGAGCAGGTACAATGTTAGCACCATCATCATTGGTATATTCATCATTGTACAGGTGATCCTGCTGATCCATTATGTGGAGCGCACCAATACCCGGCTCTCCAAGTTCCTGTCAAGCATCAGGCATGCCGATTTTTCAAGCTCTTTTTCCGACCAGGGGCTTGGAAAGACTTTCGAAGGACTGAGCGAGGAATTCAACAAAGTGATCGAGGAATTCAGGAAATACCGCACCCAAAAGGAGGAGCACTTCAACTATCTGCAAACCGTTGTTCAGCACGTGAGTATCGGCATCATTGCTTACCGCAAAGATGGCAATGTAGATATGTTCAACAATGCCGTGAAACGATTGCTGAACATCAGGAACCTGCGCAATGTCCGTGAGCTGAAGCGCGTAAAGGACGACCTGCCAGAACTGCTTTTCAAGATGAAGGCGGGAGACAAAAACCTGGTGAAGCTTTTCCTGGATGACCAGATTCTGCAATTATCCCTTTATGCAACGGAGTTCAGGTTGCGGGGCGATGAATACACCCTGATCTCCCTGCAGGACATCCATGCCGAACTGGAAGAAAAAGAGATCGTTTCCTGGCAGAAACTCATCCGGGTGCTTACCCACGAGATCATGAATTCCATGACCCCGATCACCTCCCTGGCAACTACGGTACAGGATGTTTTGTTCGAAGAAGAGAACGGGAATTCCCGCATCGACCAGATGGATGAGGATGATCTGGAAATTGTTTCCACTGCCATGAAAACCATCAAGAGCAGAAGCCAGGGCCTGCTTAATTTCGTGGAGATCTACCGGAATCTTACCAGGATACCGAAGCCGAATTTTCGGTATTTCGAAGTGAAGGAAATTTTCGAAAGATCGCGTGAGCTCCTTAAACCCAAAATTGATAAGTTCAATATCGAATGCAACAGCCGGGTTTTCCCCGAAGATCTGAAAATCACAGCCGACCCCGACCTGGTCGACCAGGTGATCATCAACCTGCTGCTCAATGCCATCGATGCACTCAAAGAAAAAGAGAATGCCAGGATCAGCATACTGGCCACCAGAAACAGCAACAACCGGGTGGTGATCGATATCAAAGACAATGGCCACGGTATCAAACCCGACATCATGGACAAGATCTTCATGCCTTTTTTCACATCCAAGAAAACCGGATCAGGGATCGGGTTGAGCCTTTCGAGGCAGATCATGCACCTGCACAAAGGCACCATCTCAGTTAAGTCGAAAATAGATGAGGGAACAATCTTTACACTGACATTTTGATAATATTAATTGAACAATACAGTTAAATAAATAATACAAATGAAAGGAGATCTTTATTTTTATGAATAAAGAAGCAAAAACAGATTTTGAAATTCACGACTTATTAAAGAAACGCTGGAGCCCCAGGGCATTTGCGGATAAACCCGTAGAAAAGGACAGGCTGCAACGCATGTTCGAAGCTGCCCGCTGGTCGCCCTCGGCTTCCAATGAACAACCCTGGTATTTCATCCTGGGACAAAAGGGGGATGAGACCTACGACAAGATTTACGAATGCCTCGTGGAGTTCAATCAATTGTGGACAAAATTCGCACCCGTGCTAATGTTATCCATCGGGAAAGAAAACAACACCTACCAGTATGATGTTGGTCAGGCTGTTGCCCACCTGAGTTTCCAGGCCACCGCCGACGGACTGTACGTGCACCAGATGGCGGGTTTCAGCAAATCCAAAGCAAAAGAGATCTTTGAACTGCCCGAATACGACCACGCTCTCACGGCCATTGCAGCCGGGTATATCGGTGATCCGGAGATGCTTCACCCCCGCATGCAAAAATCGGAAAGGGCTGAACGCGAAAGAAAAGAAATGAAGTCATTTGTGTTTTCCGGGAAATTCGGGAATATATCGAAACTGGTTTAATCATGATCATGAAAAGAATTACAACCAACGGCCTGGCATTTTTACTGCTGACATTGTTTGTTGCCGCCTGCGGACAGCACGATAAAAGCAAGAATGATAAAAAGCAGGGACAGGCAGAAGAGTCAACAAAGAAAATCGAGGTACCTGAATTTAATGCCGATTCGGCTTATAAATTTATGGAGGAGCAGGTAGCATTCGGCCCCAGGGTTCCCAACAGCCCGGCACACGCAAGATGTGCGGAATACCTGGTGAACGCCATGAAAAGGTTCACTCCGTATGTCGAGGTTCAGACTTTCAAAGCCAGGGCTTTTGATAAATCGGCCCTGAACGGCAAAAACATTATTTCTTCCTTCAATCCGGAGAAAACGCAAAGGATACTGCTGGCAGCCCACTGGGATTCGAGGCCTTTTGCAGATCATGATCCCGACCCGGAAAAAAGGGACGACCCCATACCGGGAGCCAATGACGGGGCCAGCGGTGTGGGGGTGCTGATGGAAATCGCCCGGCAGTTGAGCATGAAGTCACCGGATGTGGGTGTGGACATCATTTTCTTCGACCTGGAGGATTACGGACAGCCCCAGACCATGCAGGCCAATGCGATGGACGACTGGGCACTCGGTTCACAGTACTGGAGCCGCAACCCGCATCGCCTTAATTACCGGGCAAAATACGGCATATTGCTGGATATGGTCGGAGCCAAAGGGGCCGTGTTTCATAAAGAAGGATTTTCAATGTTCTATGCCCACTTCATCGTCGACAAGGTATGGGAAATCGCCCATGAGATCGGTTATGGTGCTTATTACCCCATGCAGTCTTCCGGCAGCATCATCGACGATCATTATTATGTAAACAAGATCGCCAGGATCCCCATGATCAACATCATTCATTACTATTCGGGATCCAAATCCGGCTTTTTCCGCGAATGGCACACCACCTACGATAGCATGGACAATATCGACAAGGATGTGCTGAAAGCCGCCGGGCAGGTGGTGCTGGCTGTGGTTTACCGGGAGTAATGAATTAATAGTTTTAGGATCGTCAGTTTTGAGTTATTAATTTTGAGACCCGAAAAACCAGAAATTTTTAATTTCATTGTTTTTCGAGGATCCTCGTCCGAAGGACGGGATTTTGAGTTATTAATTTTGAGTCCCGAAAAACCAGAAATTTTTAATTTCATTGTTTTTCGAGGATCCTCGTCCGAAGGACGGGATTTTGAGTTATTAATTTTGAGTTTTGAGTTTATATTATTGGAACTGCTTACTCTTGAGGCAATGGTCATAATTATTTGTAGCCAATTTGAAATTCAGGAGAAGGATTCCTATAAAGATAATCGGAAGCCTTCAGCATGCTGAGGCATTTTTACAACAATTCATTCGCAAGATTCGCCAGCTCAGACCTTTCTCCTTTCTCAAGCCTTACGTGTGCATAGATCTCATGATTCTTGATCTTGTCGATGAGATAAGAAAGGCCGTTTGATTGTGAATCCAGGTATGGGGTATCGATCTGGTAGATGTCGCCGGTGAAGATGATCTTGGTATCTTCCCCTGCCCGGGTGATGATGGTTTTCACCTCGTGGGGGGTGAGGTTCTGGGCTTCATCCACGATAAAGATCACTTTTGAAATGCTGCGCCCACGTATGTAAGCAAGCGGGGTGATCAGTAGTTTTTCCTTATCGATCGACTCGGCGATCTGCTTGTATTCCTTGTCCTTTTCGTTGTATTGGTTCTGGATGAATTTCAGGTTGTCCCAGAGGGGTTCCATATAAGGATTCAACTTGGATTTGATATCTCCCGGCAGGTAACCGATATCCTTATTGCTCAAAGGCACGATGGGCCTGGCCAGGTAGATCTGCTTGAAACCCCTTCGCTGGTCCATGGCGCCTGCCAGGGCCAGAAGTGTTTTCCCTGTGCCGGCAATGCCCTGTAAAGTAACCAGTTTTACATCCGGGTTGATGATGGCATGCAGGGCGAATACCTGCTCGGCATTCCTGGGCGTAATGCGCATGGTCTGCCGCTTTTCAACCCTTTCGATAAGTTTATTTTTGGGATTGAAAAATACCAGTGCCGAATTCTTGACGCTCTTCAGAATGAAATAATGATTGGGGATAGGCTTGCGCTGGCCGATGTCCCTGGGGTGGCAACATCCTTCATCATAGAGCTTATCGATCACATCCGGGTCCACATCCTCGATCACGGATTTACCGGAATATAGGGAATCCAGATCCTTGATCTTACCGGTTTCATAATCCTCGGCGGGAATGTTCAGCGATTTGGCCTTGAGCCTGAGGTTGATGTCCTTGGTAACCAGGATGACCTTCCGGCCGGGGTTTTGTTCAGCGGTAGTCAGTGCAGCATTCAGGATGCGGTGGTCGGGCTTGTTCTCATCGAACACCTTGCGGGCATCCACGCTTTCGCTCCGCTCGATCATCTCCACCTTGAACTTTCCTTTGCCCTTGCCATTGATAGGGATCCAGTCGCGCAAGGTGAAATTATAAGACAATTTATCAAGAATCCTGATGAACTCACGTGCCTCAAAATTCTTGATGTCGTTGCCCTTCTTGAAGTTATCGAGCTCTTCGAGCACGGTGATCGGGATCACCACATCATTGTCATCGAAACTGCTCAATGCGCTGTGGTTGTAAAGGATCACAGAGGTATCCAGTACAAAGATCTTCTTGTCGCTTTTTTTCTTCCTTGGCATCGTTCCCTCCCTATTTGTATATAAAAGTAAAGTTTTTAAGAGGGGATTATTTTGCTGCTTGAAATATTCTGTCAAGAATTTATTAACAGATTTTTTGAGTGGCAGCGGAATTCCCGGAATATTTTTAGTTATACAACAAAGATGAAGAAAATAATGCCATAATTTGTATTTTTGCCTTATGGAAACAGTTGTAAGCGGAATCAGACCAACCGGAAATCTTCACCTTGGAAATTACTTTGGTGCGGTGAAGAATTTTATCAAGATGCAAAATGAGAATCATTGTTATTTTTTCATTGCAGATTATCATTCTCTCACCACACATCCCACACCTGATGACCTTCACGGCAACGTAAAACAGGTGCTGGCCGAATACCTGGCCACCGGCCTGGACCCGGAAAAGGCAGTGATCTATTTACAGAGCGATGTGCCGGAGGTTACCGAGCTTTATCTCTTGCTCAATATGAATGCTTATGCGGGTGAGCTGGAAAGATGCACTTCTTTCAAAGAGAAGGTTAGAAAGCAGCCTGATAATGTGAATGCCGGCTTGCTTACCTATCCGGTGCTGATGGCTGCGGATGTGATCATCCACAAGGCTGCCAAAGTGCCGGTTGGTAAAGACCAGGAACAGAACCTGGAAATGATGAGAACCTTTGCCCGCCGATTCAACCGTATGTATAAAGAGGAGTATTTCCCCATCCCCCAGGCTTATAATTTCGGGGAGCAACTGGTCAAGATCCCCGGCCTGGACGGCAGCGGCAAGATGGGCAAGAGCGAGGCGGAAGGCAATGCCATTTTCCTTTGCGATGAACCAAAAGTGCTAAAGAAGAAAGTGATGCGGGCAGTCACCGACGCAGGCCCAACGGAAATGAACCAGCAGAAGCCCGAACCCATACAGAACCTCTTTACTCTGATGGAAGTGGTATCAGAAAAGGAAATTATTGATTATTTTGATGAGCAATACAAGCAATGCAGCATCCGCTATGGCGACCTGAAAAAGCAGCTGGCCGAAGATATTGAGAAATTTGTTGCGCCTATCCGGGAAAGGATCAAAGAGATCAAGGCCGATGAAGTATACTTGAGTAAAGTAGCCACGATGGGCGCTGACAAGGCACGTGAAAGTGCATCCAAAACATTGAATGAAGTCAGGGAGATTATTGGCTTCAGAAAATTCTAAATTCAGACCTATGCAAAAAGTTCTTTCATTTCTCAGCAATTGGCTCCTGCGACTGGGCGTTATGGCTTTTTTTATTCCCATTCTGTTTTCCTACTGGCAGGAACCCGGATTCGAAGAAGAGACCTGGTTCTGGGGGGCCAGGATTGTCTATGGGCTGATCTTTCTGGGTATTGTCCTGATCTGTCTGTTGATGAGGCGCTTACGTTTTTACAATTTCGGCTTTTCCCTGGTTTTCGTGGCGGCCCTCTATCACATCATCGACCTGTGGTACAAATACGGTCTCACCAACAAACATGCGGTATACTTTTTGATATTGGTTATGTCCTTTTATTTTATGACGAAAACCGAGCGCCTGAAGAAAAGACGCGCATTTAAATAGAGCGGAGAGACTGAATGGAAGTTAAAACGGACAATGTACGTCGCGAAAGAGCTATTCTGGTTGGCATTACCACCAGCAAGGATGGCAAGGACCGCATCAATGAATACCTGGACGAACTGTCTTTCCTGGTGGATACTGCCGGCGGAATCCCTGTGGAAAGATTTGTTCAGCATCTGGACAATCCCCACCCCTCCACATTTGTGGGAAGCGGCAAGCTGGGCGAATTAAGAGATTTTGTGAAAGAGGAAGAAATTGATATTGCGGTCTTCGATGAGGAACTGTCGGGTTCGCAGATCAGGAATATCGAAAAGGCCCTCAACTGCCGCATCCTTGACCGCACCAACCTTATCCTGGATATTTTTGCCAGCCGGGCAAAAACCGCCCATGCCAAAACGCAGGTGGAGCTGGCGCAGTATGAATATTTGTTACCCCGCCTGGCCGGGATGTGGACTCACCTTGAGAGGCAGCGCGGGGGCATCGGGCTGAGGGGACCCGGTGAGCGGGAGATAGAGACCGACCGCCGGATCATCCGCGACCGCATTGCCCTGCTGAAAAAGAAACTGCAGCAGATCGATAAACAGAAAGCCACCCAGCGCAGCAACCGCGGCAGCATGATCCGCGTGGCCCTGGTGGGCTATACCAATGTGGGCAAATCCACCCTGATGAACCTGCTGAGTAAATCGGAGGTTTTTGCAGAAGATAAGTTATTTGCCACCCTGGACACTACCGTGAGGAAGGTGGTGATCGATAATCTGCCTTTTCTGGCGGCCGATACGGTGGGCTTTATCCGCAAGTTGCCGCACAGCCTGGTGGAATCTTTTAAATCAACCCTGGACGAGGTAAGAGAAGCGGATCTGCTGATGAACATCGTGGATATCTCCCATCCCGATTTTGAAGAACAGGTCAATGTGGTGAACCAAACCCTGGCCGATATCGGTGTGATCGATAAACCCATTATCATGGTTTTTAATAAGATCGATGCCTATACCTATGTTGAGAAGGAGGAAGACGACCTGTCGCCCCTCACGGCTGAGAATTATTCCCTGGAGGACCTGCGCAAAACCTGGATGAACCGCCTGGATCAGCCGGTGATCTTTATCTCTGCAAAGAAAAAGGAAAATTTCGATGAGCTGAAAGATATACTTTATGAAGAAGTGAAAAGGATTCACATACAGCGGTATCCTTATAATAATTTTTTGTATTGATGTTATTTGTCATTAATGCATTAGTTATTAGTCATTGGTCATTAGTCATTGGTCATTGGACCATTATTCAGTCAACCATTCAATCCCGCCTCGCCTCAGGCAAGACGAGGATCCTCGACTGAAAGTCGGGACCATTCATTCATTCATCCAACCAACCAACCATCCATCCAATCAACCAACCAACCATCCAACCAACCAACCAACCAACCATCCATCCATCCAATCTTATTCCCTATATTTGTCCCATTAAAAATCCCGGTAATGAAAAAATATCATCTTTTATTATTATCGATTTTCTCAGGACTTTTATTTGCTGCTGCCTGGCCGGTAGGCGGCTGGCCCGGATTGCTGTTCATTGCTTTTGTTCCGCTACTTTTCATCGAAGAACACATTGACAAGCACCGCCAGGATTTTCACAAATTCAGTATCCTGACTTATGTTTACCCGGCTTTTTTTATCTGGAACATACTCACCACCTACTGGGTAATGAATTCGACCATTGGCGGAGGGATTGCGGCTGTGGTTTTCAATTCATTGCTCATGAGCGTCGTGTTCATGATCTATCATCTGACCAAAAGAAATCTGTATACCTACCACGGATATTTTATCCTCATCTTTTACTGGATATCCTGGGAATACTTCCATATGAACTGGGACCTTACCTGGCCCTGGCTCAACCTGGGCAATGGCTTTGCCAGTTATTACAAATGGATACAATGGTACGAATACACCGGTGCCCTGGGCGGAACTTTCTGGGTTTTGCTGGTGAATATCTTGCTTTACCGGGCCATCACCTTTGCCGGCATTGCTGACAGATCAAGAAGAAAGGCCCTGGCATATCTGATTGCCGGCATTGTATTTATTGTTTTCCCGCTGGTCTGGTCTTATTTGATCTATGCGAACTATGAAGAAGCGGATCATCCTGTTGAAGTGGTGGTGGTACAACCCAATCTGGATCCTTATACTGAGCAATATATAGTCCCTCCGCTGGAAGTGATCGACAGGAACCTGGCCCTGGCTATGCAAAAGATCGACAGCAATACACAATTTGTGGTGGCTCCCGAATCAGCCATACAGGAAGACATTTGGGAACGAAAACTGGATATTTCACGCAGCCTCCGGAAGATCCGGCAATTCGTATATGATCATCCCCAGCTGACTGTCTTTATCGGTGCATCAACCTATAAGGAATTTTTAGCGGGAGAGGAGCTTACCCCCACCGCCCGCAAGTTCAAGGATTATGATGCTTATTATGATGCTTTCAATACCGTATTCATGATAGATACCAATGAAATCGAACAATGGTACCACAAATCCAAGCTGACTCCGGGGGTGGAAAGAATGCCTTTCCCCAGATACCTGAAATTCCTGAAAGACCTTGCCATTGACATGGGTGGCACCATCGGGAGTCTCGGGATTGATGAAGAAAGAAAAGTCTTCAATACACAATATGATTCCCTGAAAGTGGGCGCCATCATCTGTTATGAATCGATTTACGGGGAGTTTACGGCTAAGTTTGTGCGCAACGGGGCCAATTTCATTTTCATTGTCACCAACGATGGCTGGTGGGGAGACACTCCCGGATACCGCCAGCATTTTGCCTATGCCCGGCTGCGTGCGATCGAAACGCGACGGAGCATTGCCCGTTCGGCCAATACCGGCATCTCTGCCTTTATTAATCAACGCGGGGATGCCTTCCAGGAAACAGCCTACTGGGAGCCGGCAGTGATCAAACAAAAGATCAATGCCAACTGGAAAGAAACTTTTTATGTGCAGTTCGGGGATTACCTGGCCAGGATCGCCATTTTCTTCAGTGTGTTGTTTCTGCTGGTCGGAATTACCAGTGGGATTGTGAAGAAGAAAAATCCTGTTGTAAGATAATCGTATAGTTTTCCAGCTAATTCACTTCTTATTCATATCTATTTAGAATTTTTCTGAGTTTTATTTATTTGTCATTAAAGCGGGACGTTTGTATATTGTATGGAATAAATATATATGCGAAAAAGAAAGAAAAAGAAATTGCTTTTATCACAATGGGGAAAACCAAAAGATCAATATCGGGATATGGATCTTATTTCTGCTTATTTTGATTCGTCAAGGGAGAGCATATCTGATTTCTATATAAATGACAGAACATGGAACGACCTGGATATGGATCAGGTTTTTGAAAAGATTGACCGTTGTGAAAGCAGGATCGGACAACAAAAGCTATACCAGCTTTTAAGGATTCAAAAGGAGGAAAAAAGTGAATTGACCTCTTTGGAAACTTTAATAGATCATTTTAATTCTCAGGAAGCAGAGAGAGTAAATACCCAGCTAATTCTGGGCAGATTGGATAATTTTAGTTTTTACTCTTTAAATGAATTGTTTAGCGGTAGATTTATTTCAAAACCCAGGTACCATGCAGGCTTCATCATTCTTTCATTGTGTGCCATAGCTCTAATAATTGCTTGCCTGATTATTCCAAGCCTGATATGGCTTCTTACAGTTTTATTGCTCATCAATTTTTCAGTACACTACATTATTAAGGCAAAGATTGGATCTTATATGGGAGTCATTCGTTAATATTCATCAGTTGATCAGATCGATAAACAACCTGAAGCGGATTAACAAAAAGTTTTATACTCATTATGACCTGGATAAACATGTAAAAAGTTGCAGAAAAATCACAAAGCTAACCAACTGGGATCATCGGTCAGCACTGAATCCAGCAATGATCTTTCGACATTGCTGTTTCATGCTTGTAGAACTTGGTGAAAGCTGCCTTTCTATTGGAGACCATACTATTTTATAATGCAGTTGATAGAATAAATGATAACAGAAAAGCACTGAAGGCCTTATTTGATTATCTGGGAACAATCGATTCCTGTATATCTATTGCCTCATTCAGGTCAGGTGAGAAACAATTTTGCAGACCTGAATTTGTTTCGGCTCCTGAAAATAAAGTAAGGATCAGTGAGGTAAGACATCCACTGGTAAATAACTGTGTGGAAAACGATATAGAACTCAGGAATAAAAGCCTCATAGTAACGGGATCAAATATGGCTGGAAAAACCACTTTCATTAAAACGATAGGAATTAATGCCATTTTGTCCCAATACCATTAATCACCTCACTTTCTTCGGCCTACATTGCTCCTTTTTTCAAGATCTATTCTATCATCAATATTTCAGACGATATCAGTGACAACAAAAGTTATTTTATGGAAGAGATACTTGCATTAAGTAATCTCATTCAGGAATCAAGGGGGAAGCAAAGATGTTTGTTCATTTTTGATGAGCTGTTTAAAGGAACAAATACAATCGACAGAATGGCTTCTTCTGTTGCAGTGCTTTCCTACTTATCAAAAAATAAGGATACCATTTTATTAAGTACACATGATATTGAATTGACTGCTTTCTATAAGCACTCGTGGGTAATATTCCCTCGCCCCTTGGGGCGAATCAAATGAATCGTTTCATAATGATACCCCGCAGGCTTGCCTCGGGAGTAGTTCATTGTATTAAACTTGAATTCTTTCCCAAAGAAATAATTAATGATGCGATCGAATTCAAGAGAAACAACAAAATAGTATTAAAAACGAACGGCACTGAACCAAGGGACATCTTGCATTGATGAAAAAATGCATTATAAAAACCCCAGCTCCAGCTTCGCTTCTTCACTCAGCATTTCCTGGTCCCAGGGGGGATCAAATGTAAGTTCAACCCGTGCTTTCTTCACGGCATTCAATTCACTTACCTTGTCCTGCACTTCCTGTGGGAGGCTCTCGGCCACCGGACAGTTGGGCGAGGTCAGGGTCATCAGTAGATGCACATTGTTTTCATCATCTATGTTGATCTCGTAGATCAGCCCGATCTCGTAAATATTCACCGGGATCTCGGGATCGAAGATGTTCTTTAATACGTGGATGATCTGCTTTTCGAGATCTTTTTTATCTTTTGTGCTCATGAGAAATTCCAATTTTCAAGTACCAAATTCTTATTTACAATGTATTGTGTATTTTGTCTCGGCATGACTAACATTATTCTTTTTGAATAAAACAATCAGTATTTTTACTCCTTCTTGGTCTTAAATGCCAGTGCATACAACTTCATTTGCTTGATCATCGACATCAGGCCGTTGGAGCGGGTGGGGGAGAGGTGGTCTTTCAGTCCGATCTCATCGATGAATTCTGTCCCTGCATTCAGGATGTCATCCGGCTTTCTGGCCGGAGAAAACCCTTACCAGCAGGGCAGCAATGCCTTTGGTGATCACGGCGTCGCTGTCGGCCCTGAAATGAATCAGTCCGTCCTCGTACCTGGCATGCAGCCATACCCTCGACTGGCAACCTGAGATCAGGTTCTGCTTGGTTTTGTGCTCCTCATCCAGCAGGGGCAGGTCGTTGCCCATTTCGATCAGGTAATTGTATTTGTCCATCCAGTCGTCGAACTGGGAGAATTCTTCTTTGATCTGCTCGGTCCTTTCTTTGATCGTCATTGCTATTGAAGTTTTATCATTCAAACATCTTTTTTACCTGATGTATTGCCTCCACCAGGCGGTCGATCTCCTCAAAGGTATTATAAAAAACCAGGGAAGCCCGCACCGTACCCGGTATATTGTAAAAGTCAAGCACCGGCTGCGCACAGTGATGCCCGGTACGCACGGCAATACCCATTTTATCAATGATCGTCCCGGCATCATAGGGATGGATGTCGCCGATGAGGAAGGAGACCAGGCTGGTCTTTTCCTTTGCATTCCCAAGGATACGGATTCCGTTAATGGCCTGCAGCTTGTCCGTCGCATACTCCAGCAATTCCAGTTCGTAAGCTGCCAGTTTTTCAATTCCCTTTTCTTCAAGATAGCTGATCGCTGTATCCAGTCCCAGCACAGCTTCCACATTGGGCGTTCCGGCTTCAAATTTAAAAGGCAGCTCGTTGAAGGTAGTTCCCTGAAAAGTAACCTGATCCACCATTTCACCGCCGGTTTCGAAGGGCGGCATTTCTTCCAGCACTTTCTCTTTACCATACAGCACGCCCACACCCATTGGTGCATACATCTTGTGGCCTGAGAAACAGTAAAAATCACAGTCCAGCGCCTGCACATCCACTGCCTGGTGCATAATGGCCTGGGCCCCGTCGATCAATACCCGGGCACCAAATTCATGGGCTTTGTCAATATATTTCTTTACATCAATGATGCTTCCCAGGGTATTGGATATCTGTGTCAGGGCCAGCAACTTTGTCCTTTTGCCCAGGAGCTTTTCAAATTCTTCAAAGATGAGTTCACCCCTTTCATTGATGGGTATGATCTTCAGCTTTGCTTTCTTTTTCTCGGCCAAAACCTGCCAGGGAACCAGGTTTGAGTGGTGCTCAAGTGCCGATATGATGATCTCATCCCCTTCATCGATAAAAACCTCCCCGAAGGAATAACTGACCAGGTTCACACTGTCGGTGGTGCCTTTGGTAAAAATGATCTCATGGCTATTCTCCGCATGGATAAACGCCTGAACATGTTTGCGGGTATTCTCGAAAGCTTCGGTTGCCACCTGGCTCAGGTGGTGCACCCCGCGGTGGATGTTGCAATTTTCCTTTTCATAATACTGCCGGATGCGGTCGATGACCTGCCTGGGTTTCTGGGTGGTGGCAGCATTGTCGAAATAAACCAGGGGTCTGCCGTAAATTTCCTGGTGTAAAGCAGGAAAATCTTCCCGGATCTTTTGCACATCAAATGATGACATAATTTATATTTTGCTCAGATCGATGTCGAACTGAATTTCTTTCTCCGGTTCGCTGCAATGCAGCACACATTTGTCGCAAACGGACAATTCACCGCGCAAGCGTTTCTTTACCATATCGTCGATGCGCAGCCTGAGCGGTTCGATCGAAATGTTCTGGATGACCTCTGCTGCAAAAGCATACATGAGCAGTATCCTGGCTTTGTCGGGATCAATTCCCCTGGAGTTCAGGTAGAACATGGCATCACGATCGAGCTGTCCCACGGTGGCTCCGTGCGAACATTTTACATCATCCGCATAGATCTCCAGGAAAGGTCTGGCATGCATCTTTGCATCATCCGTCAGCAAAAGGTTTTTGTTATTCTGGTAGGCATTGGTCTTTTGAGCATCCCTGCGCACCAGGATATGTCCGTTGAAAACGCCGGATGCCTGTTCGTCCAGTATGCCTTTGAACAATTCGTTGCTGTAGCAATTCGGAACCTTGTGGTCCACAAACACCTGGTTGTCGACGTGTTGTTCGCGATCGACCAGGAATACCCCGAAGATGTCTGCGGCACCGTTTTCCCCGTTCAGGGATACATGGATGTTGTTTCGGATCAGACCGCCATTCAGGGTAATGGCATTGGTTTTCAGCCGGCTGTTCTTTTCCAGCTCAAAAAAGCTGGAATTGATCAGGGTGCTGTTGTTGTTCAGGTTTTGCAGTTTGTAATGATCCAGGCTGGCATTTTCACCAATGATGGCCTCTGTGAGAGAATTGGTAAAACTCACATGGTGATTGATGGAATCGTCGCAGTGCACCAGGCTCAGTTCGGCGTTCTTGCCCAGCACCACCAGGTTGCGGTTCTGGATAAAAATGTTCTCATTTTTGTTGATGATGTTGATCATCTGTATGGGCTTGCTCACCTGCACATTGTCGGGTACATAGATGAACACCCCATCCTGGGCGAAGGCAGCATTCAGGGCTGTAAATCCGTTTTGCTCAAGGTGGAAAGCTTTCCCGTAATACCGGTCTACCAGTTCAGGGTATACTTCCATGGCCTTGGCCAGGCTGCCCAAAATGGTTCCGTCAGGGAATTTCCGCAGGGGGGCATCCTCAGAAACGTACCATCCGTTCAGGAGTGAACTGATCTCGGTGTCGAAATCATGCACTTTGCACTCGAAGAGGTCTTCCACATTCACTTCCTCATGTGCAGCGATCACTTCCTGTTTGTAATCCACATCGAGTACTTTGCTCAGGTCGGTATTCCGCCAGTCTTCCATTTTCCTGTTTGGAAAACCCAGTTTTCTGAAAGCCTCGAAACCCTTGTTCCTGAATTCGGCAACCCTTTTGGTATCACGGCTGAAAAGCTTTTCACGCTGTTCTTCAAACTGTTTCTCGAATTTATATTTCAGTGTGCTATCTTTGGTAGCTGTATTCATTGTAAAACCTTTTTAACTTACTCGTTCAAATTCTTCCTTGATCCATTCGTAGCCGCGCTCTTCGAGCTGCTCGGCCAGTTGCTTGCTACCTGACTTCACGATCTTACCGTCATAAAGCACATGCACAAAATCCGGAACGATATAGTTCAGCAGACGTTGATAATGGGTGATGATCAGGAAAGCATTTCCTTCATTTTTCAGCATGTTCACGCCATTGGCCACGATCTTCAGCGCATCGATATCCAGGCCTGAATCGGTTTCGTCAAGGACGGCCATTGAAGGTTCCAGCATGGCCATCTGGAAGATCTCGTTCTTTTTCTTCTCACCGCCTGAAAATCCTTCGTTCACCGAGCGTTTTGTCAGTTTCGAATGAATGTCGACCAGCTTTTTCTTTTCTTCCATTTTGGCCAGGAATTCCTTACCGGAAATGGGTTCCTGTTGCAAATACTCTCTTTTTGCATTCAAGGCGGTCCGCATAAAATTGGTCATGCTCACCCCTGGAATTTCAACCGGGTACTGGAATCCCAGGAAAATCCCCTCATTGGCCCTTTTATCGGGTTCCCAGTCGAGGATGTTCTCTCCTTTGTAGATGATCTCTCCTTTGGTAACCTCGTAACCTTCACGGCCCGCAATGGCATAGGCAAGCGTACTTTTACCGGTTCCGTTGGGCCCCATGATGGCATGGATCTCCCCCTTGTTAATACCCAGGTTCAATCCACTGATGATCTCTTTCCCATCAATCTCAATATGCAAATTCTTTATATTCAATAACATTCTTTTATATTTTTAGCAGTCAATACTTTAAATCCAATTTTTAATTTCCATCCAGCCCTGCATCATTTTGCTTGGGGGATTTCGTTTCGCTCAATATCCAGTATCTACCCAACGCTTCCCTCCAGGGTGATCTGCAACAATTTTTGTGCTTCCACGGCAAACTCCATGGGCAATTGCCTGATCACATCCTTGGCGTAACCATTCACGATCAGGCCGATGGCATCTTCGGTATCGATTCCCCGCTGGTTGAGGTAGAACAGCTGGTCATCGGATATTTTAGATGTGGTGGCCTCATGCTCCACGATGGCTGATTTATTATCGGTATCAATATATGGAAAGGTGTGTGCACCGCATTTGTCGCCGAGCAGCAAAGAATCACATTGTGAAAAGTTCCTGGCGTTTTCTGCCCTTTTGGTCACTTTAACCAGTCCGCGGTAACTATTGTTGCTGAAGCCTGCCGAAATTCCTTTGGAAATGATGGTGCTTTTGGTATTCTTTCCCACATGCACCATTTTAGTTCCGGTATCAGCCTGCTGGTGATTGTTGGTCACGGCCACCGAATAAAACTCACCAACGGAGTTATCACCGATCAACATACAGCTGGGATATTTCCAGGTAACGGCCGAACCGGTTTCCACCTGTGTCCAGGAAATCTTGGAATTTCTGCCGCGACAGGCGCCTCTTTTAGTCACGAAGTTGTAAACCCCGCCTTTGCCTTCCTTATCACCCGGGTACCAGTTTTGGACCGTAGAATATTTTACTTCTGCGTCGTCCAGGGCAACGATCTCAACAACTGCAGCATGCAATTGATTTTCATCGCGCATGGGGGCAGTGCATCCTTCCAGGTAACTCACATAGCTGCCTTCTTCGGCCACGATCAGGGTCCTTTCGAACTGCCCTGTTTTGGATGCATTGATCCTGAAATAGGTTGACAACTCAATGGGACATCTTACGCCTTTTGGAATAAAAACAAAAGAACCATCGCTATATACCGCTGAATTGAGCGTTGCGTAAAAATTGTCAGTATACGGAACCACTGTCCCCAGGTATTTTTTCACCAGGTCGGGATGGTTTTTGATGGCATCGCTCATGGAACCGAAAATGATGCCGTGTTTTTCCAGGGTTTTCTGGAAAGTGGTCTTTACGGAAACACTATCGATCACAGCATCTACAGCCACGCCGGCAAGCTTTTTCTGTTCATCCAGCGAAATGCCCAGTTTATTGAATGTGTCCAGCAATTCGGGATCTACCTCGTCCAAACTATTCAGTTCCTTTTTCCTTTTGGGGGCAGAATAATAATAAATATCCTGAAAATCAATTTTTGGATATTTTACATGGGCCCATTCGGGTTCTTTCATCGTCAGCCAGTGGCGGTATGCTTTAAGCCTCCACTCAAGCATCCATTGGGGTTCCTCTTTTTTAGCCGAAATAAATTTGATGGTATCCTCATTCAACCCAAGCGGGGCTGTTTCGCTTTCTATATTTGTGGTAAAGCCGTATTTATAGTCGCTTTGCGTTATCTTATCCAGTATCTGTTCATCTTCACTCATCTTACTCCTCCTTATTTGAATTAAGATTAAATAAGTGTACAAAGATAACAAATTTAGGTGGAATATGTTGTGGGGAGATTTAGCTGAATGGCTTATTTTTTAATATGTTTGAATTGTTTTTCAAGAAAAGGCAAGTCTACCTTAATTCCTAATTTCTCAGAAAGCATATTTTCTAAATGAACAAGTTTGAGTAATGAGATGGAATTTTTGAATGATACAAGAATATCCAAATCACTTTCAACTTTTCGATTTCCTCTCGCATAAGATCCAAAAAGAGCAATGCTTTTTGGTTTATGTTTTATTTTCTTCAAGGGAAACCAGGAAATCATCATCCGGCATGATATAACCGTTGGTGTCCCCGTTACGGACATAACCCTGAAGGTAACGCTCTTTACCCAATTCGACCATCCATATATAATATTCAGATCCGAGGTTTACTGTATAATTGAAATAACCACTAAAACTGTAATTGTACAAATAGTTAGTCTCTTCATCATAGAGGTTAAGCTGATTTTTAAAGGAGATCTCGGCCGTTAATTCATTGATACTGTCATAAATCCAGGTGTATCCCACAGGTATCGCAGTTCAGGGTAAGTCTGTTGAGATAAAATACCGAATCACCTGATTGTCCGTCAACCTCCACCGAATCCACGTAAATTGAATTTACAATGATAGAGTCAACAACAGAATATGCGTCTGCGAAATAACTCTGCATGTTTCGTTTAACAGGTTGCCAGTCCTGACTGAACAACATGGAAGTAAAACAAAAGAGAAAGGCAAAAAGAATGGTAAATTTTTTCATGGGCCTCTTGATATTTTCAAATACTAAAGGTAAAAACAAAAACCAGTTTTGCAAGCAATTTTGCCACAGCCCGTTTTATTGCTAATTTTGCACGCTAAAACAGGTGGTTATGAGCAATGAAAAGCAAAATATACCCAGAACGGAAATTGAAGCATTCGGTGAATTTGGTTTGATCGACATCCTGACCAAAAACATCAAATTGAAAAACAAAAGCAGCATCAAAGGCGTAGGCGATGATGCAGCGGTGATCGAAAAGGACAAGAACAATTACCTGCTGGTTACCAAGGACCTGTTGATCGAGGGGGTGCATTTCGATCTTTCCTATGCCCCGCTCAAGCACCTCGGCTACAAAGCAGCCGTGGTGAATTTCTCGGATATTTACGCCATGAACGGCACGCCAAAACAACTGGTGATCGGCCTTTCGGTTTCCAACCGGTTTTCGGTGGAGGCCATCGAGGAGATCTACAGCGGTATTTACCTGGCCTGCGAAATGTACGGCGTGGATGTGGTTGGCGGGGATACTACCTCCAGCCCCAACAGCCTGTATATGTCCATTACGGCCATTGGCGAGGTGCCGAAAAAAGAGATCACCTACCGCAACGGTACCAAAGAAGGGGAGCTGGTTTGCGTGAGCGGTGACCTGGGTGCGGCCTATATGGGCCTGCTGATCCTGGAAAGGGAGAAAAAAGAATTTGAAGCAAATCCCAATATGCAACCGGATCTCAGCGGTCATGACTATATCCTGGAAAGACAACTAAAGCCCGAAGCCCGCAAAGATATTGTGGAGCTGCTCAAGAAGAACAAAATCCAGCCCACTTCCATGATCGATATTTCCGACGGACTGGCTTCCGACATCCTGCACCTGTGCGAGCAAAGCGACCTGGGTGTGCATCTCTATGAAGAGAAACTGCCCATCGACCTGGCCACCCTGAATATGGCGGATGAATTCAAAATTCTCCCCTCCATTGCCGCCCTGAACGGGGGTGAGGATTATGAATTGCTGTTCACTGTAAAACTGGAAGACCATGACAAGGTGAAGGATCTGAAAGGCATTTCTGTGATCGGGCATATGACGGATAAGTCAAATGGCAGGTTCCTGGTATCCAATGACGGAACCCAGGTTACACTGAAAGCACAGGGTTGGGATGCTTTGAAGAAGGAAGAAGATGGATGGCAATTAATAATTAATAATTAACAATTAATAATTATTAATTGGTGGGTGGTTGCCAGGTTGATAGCCTGTAGCCCTGGGTTTTATCAAATGATTTGCTGGTTTATAAAAGAGAGAGATCAGCTTTATTAACAAAAAGGCTGAAAGCCTTATATAGCATAGCCCCAGGTATCACCTGGGGCACAATAACGAGATTGGTAATGTGAGCCCTGAAAGGGCGATAAGCAATGCGAATCAGAGCTCTATTTTCAAGATTAATCATGTCAAAGAACAACAAAATAGATACAATTGTAAAATCCCTGCCAGGGAAACCGGGGGTTTACCAGTTCTTTGATAAGAATGGAAAAGTGATCTATGTGGGCAAGGCCAAGAACCTCAAAAAGCGGGTTTCTTCCTATTTCACAAAAGAGCACGAAAGCGGTAAGGTGCGGGTAATGGTGAAGAAGATCGCTGATATTGAGTTCGTGGTCGTAAGCACCGAGCTGGATGCCCTGCTTCTGGAGAATAACCTGATCAAGAAATACCAGCCACGCTACAATGTCATGCTCAAGGATGACAAAAGCTTTCCCTGGATCTGCATCAAAAATGAGCCTTTTTCCAGGGTGTTTTCTTTAAGAAATCCTAATCGCCGGGATGGTTCCGAATATTTCGGGCCCTATGCTTCGGTACGCATGATGAATACCATACTGGATCTGGTCAGGCAGCTTTATCCACTCAGGAACTGCAATCTCAAACTTACGAAAAAGAACATTGAAAGCGGGAAGTTCAGGGTTTGCCTGGAGTATCACATCGGGAATTGCAAAGGCCCTTGCGAAGGCTTGCAAACTGAGGAAGATTATAATGAAACCATAGCTTCCATCAGGCAGATCATCAAAGGGAACATAAGCTCCGTGGCCGGCAGGCTCAAAGACCTGATGATGGGTTATGCAGAAAATCATGAGTTTGAGAAGGCCCAAACGCTTAAGGAAAAACTTGAACTTCTGCAGCGTTACCAGCATAAATCCACCATTGTGAATCCCAGGATTCACAATGTGGATGTGTTCTCCATTGTCTCGGATGCGGAATCAGGCTATGCCAATTACCTGAAAGTGGTGAGTGGGGCCGTGGTGCAGGCGCATACTATTGAATTGAAGAAGAAGCTGGACGAAAGCGATGAGGAACTGCTGGCCATTGCAATTGCCGATTTCCGGCATCGTTTTGATAGTGACTCAAAAGAGATCATTTTACCTTTTGAAGTTGAAGTTGAATTTGAAACGCTGCAAGTCACCATTCCACAACGGGGCGATAAAAAGCAATTGCTCGACCTCTCCATGCGCAATGCTAAATATTACAAAATGGAGAAGGACAAGCAGCAATCGCTTGTGGATCCCAAAAGACATACGAAGCGAATTCTTAAAACGCTTCAAAAAGATTTGCGGCTGAAGGAGCTTCCTAAACATATCGAATGCTTTGACAATTCCAATATGCAGGGCAGTTATGCCGTTGCCGCCATGGTGGTTTTCAAAGATGCCAAACCGGATAAAAAGGAATACCGGCACTTCAACATTAAAACCGTGGAGGGATCTGATGACTATGCCTCCATGCGGGAGGTGGTGCAGCGCCGCTACAAACGCTTGCTGGATGAAAAAAAGGATCTGCCCCAGCTGATTGTGATCGACGGGGGCAAAGGCCAGCTAAGTGCCGCGCTCGAAAGTCTTGAAAAACTGGGATTGCGGGGAAAGATCAGCATCATCGGCATTGCCAAAAGACTGGAAGAGATCTACTACCCGGGAGATTCTATTCCCCTTTACATTGATAAGAAATCGGAGAGCCTCAAGATCATCCAGCATTTGCGGGATGAGGCCCACCGCTTTGGCATTACCCATCACAGGAAGAAGATGGAAAAGGGAACAGTGAAAACCGGCTTGACGGATATCAGGGGGATCGGGGAGGCCACAGCCCATGAATTGCTCAAAGAATTCAAATCAATGAAAAAAATAAAAGAGGCCGGTTTTGAGAAACTGGCCCCGGTGGTTGGTAAAGCGAAAGCAAACATTCTTACGGATCACTTCAAAATGGAATGACCCCTTTGCGGATTCAAGCTGTTGCGGGAAGGGCCGTCCCTGCCGGGACTTTTTCCTCCCTGTATTTTTGCCATATGATCAGGATGATGATTATCATTTGCGCATTGTTTTATTGTAGGTTGAATTTTACGGGCAGGGTCATGGGCACCCTGGCCTTGATGTTGCCCTGCATGCCGGGTTTCCACCTGGGCATGTTCCGGATCACATCCAGCACCACTTCATCCAGTCCGTATCCGAGTCCCCTCACAATATCGATATTGGAAAGTGAGCCATCGGGTTCAACAACGAAATACACATATACTTTCCCTCTTATCCCTCTTTTCTTCGCATTATCTGTATAGATGATATTGTTGGCCAGGTATTGGTATAGGGCCTGCATGCCGCCCGGAAATTCTGGTTTTACTTCCGGGATGGGAACGAAAGGCGGATCCGGGACATTTTCCTCCGGCTCGGGCCGGAGATTGAAATCTTCGAAGTTCGGGGTATCCTGCTTGCCTCCCGCATCGATATCTATATCATTTGCCTCATCAGGGTCAGACGCAATCTCGATCTGGGTAATTTGGGGTTCAGGCCTCTGGGCTTGCTCCTGTTTTGGTTTTTCCTGTTCGGTGATCTCGATCTGTATGATGTCCTCATTCCAGTTAGATCCGTAGTCTGTTAGAGTCCTGTTGATCTCCGTGTTCCACTCGAAAGCGGCGAGTACCATCAGCAATGTAATAATAAGCCCGATTTCCAGGAAGATGAATCTGCTCTTTTCGAGCTTTTTGTTGCGTGCCCTTTCGGACGGTGATTTTTGATTTTTCATGATTCACAAGTTTTGGATCATACTGATTGATTAATGCATCGTAAACTTGTATCATATAAAACAGTTTTTTGTTCAGGTTGAAAAAGTCCAAGAATTATACCGAATTGATATTCAGCAGGGTGTAAACCAGTTAAAGGTAGGATCGAATCAGTTAGTGGCAAAAAAAATCCGGCAAAGGGCCGGATCTTCAAAATTTCTTTGAGAAAAAGTTTACTGAAGGGTAAACTTCACGGGCAGGTTAAACTGCACACGCACGGGTTTTCCCCTTTGTTTTCCGGGGTTCCATTTCGGCATGGATTTCACTACCCTCAAGGCTTCCTCGTCACATCCGCCGCCAATTCCACGAAGTATCCTGACATCGGTAACGGAACCATCGGTCTCAACCACGAAGGTAACGAATACACGGCCCTGTATACCACTTTCTTTGGCAATCTCCGGGTAATCAATGTTTTGCTGCAGGAATTTGAACAGGGCTGTCTGTCCGCCCGGAAATTCAGGCATGGATTCCACCACGGAAAAGATCTCGGCCTCTTCGGCCTCTTCCTCTTCAAATACCGGGATGTACTCATCTACCTCTGTTTCCATATCGGCCTCCACATCAATCTCAATTTCATCTTCAATTTCCACATCGTCCTCCACGATCTCAATCTGTGTTACTTGTTTTGGCGGCGGCGGCGGCGGCGGCTTTATTTCCTGCTTGGTCTGGATGATCTCTTCCTGTACCAGTTCCACATCGTCGCGCTGGAGGGTGTTTACCTCTGCCTTTTCATATGTTTTCCATTCGAAAGCCAGCAGGACCACCCCAAGGGCGATGATCATACCGATCTGAATAAAAATGGTCTTTTTATTCTCAAGATCGGCTTTTTTTGTCTTTTTTGCTTCCATAATTCCTTTATAATTATCTAAACAAAGCTTTCCGTTTTGGATCGGCTAAGTTATTAAAAATATTTGTTCGCTATTTTATTTTACTAATTTTTTTCGTTTATAAATACTGAATATCCAGATCCCGATCAGGCTTCCTATGGTGTTGGCAATGAAATCATAAATGTTCCCATTTCTGCCAGAAAACTCGTAATATTGCAACACCTCCATCAATAATCCAAAGACCATGCCAGTGTTAAACGCAACGATCTTGTACATAAAACGTTTATTTCCGGCGCCATATTGTTTTACCAGGCCATGCAACAGCAGGAAGGTAAAGACACCGTAAAAGACCAGGTGAACAATTTTATCGGGTTTGAGCCAGTCGAAGAAGCTCGGGAGTCTGGGAATACTGTTTCCCGGAATGGCAGAAAGTATGAATACAAATAAGGCCCATAAAGTTATGGGCCAGAAGTTCTTTAATGTCTTGATCAGCTTAGGATTCAATAAGCTCCTTGTATTGGGTTGAACTCAATAATTCATCCAGTTCGTCCTGGTTGGTAAGTTTGATCTTAACGATCCAGCCTTTGCCGTAAGGATCTGTGTTAATGATCTCCGGACTGTCTTCCAGTTCCTCATTGAATTCAAGGATCTCTCCTCCAACCGGCATGAACATATCGGATACTGTTTTCACGGCTTCGATGGTACCGAATGCTTCTTCTTTGTCGAGTGTTTCCCCTTCGGTTTCCACTTCCACAAATACAATATCGCCCAGCTCATTCTGTGCATAATCGGTAATGCCAATATATGCTTCATCACCTTCCACTTTGATCCACTCGTGATCTTTTGTAAATTTTAAATTTTCCGGAATATTCATCGCGTAATTAATAATTGGTTTGTAAAGGCCAAAGGTACAATTTTTTGATCAATGAAAAAGAGGAAAATAAAATTATTGATTCAGGGTAAAGCGGATGCTGATCCCGGCATTGGTGGTTGAATTCCGGTACTGGTTGGAAACGAAAGGATTGTTGATCACCTTGTCGAAGAACAGTCTGATGTTGAAGCGCTGGTTGATCTGGTAGTCGGCTGTGGTGTTGATGGAAATCACTTTCTGTCCGGCAGATACCTGATTTACATCCTCATCCACCCTGCGTAGCAAGGTTTTGTTCGAACGGATCGAGAAATCGGCCCGCAGGTCCAGGTCACTCCTCACCCGTTTACCTGTGCCTCCTCCTCCCTGGGATACAAAAGAGAAGGATACATCTTTGATCTTGTATCCCAGTCCCAGAATGAATTCATTGGTCTGGACTTCGGTGAGCTGGTTATTTATGAAACTGAAAGTAAGGTTCCTCGACTTTTTGTATTCAAAGCGGGAGCTTACATTGTTGTTCATGGTCACATCGATACCAAAGAGGGGCGCAAATTGTTCCATGATCGATATGGCCGAGATGTCATATTTGGGGATGTAATTTTTGCTGTTGGCAAATAGGGTGCTTGGATATCCGTCCACCTCTTTGTATTCGGTATACTGTGTAAAGCCTCCCACGCTGTATGATGAGCGGTAAGCATGCGAGATGGATATCTTCCTGAAATATTCTTTGAGGATGCTGATCTTGGTGAGCCCGGTATAAGTAATCCGCCAGTTGGGAAGAGGGATCACAGGGAAACGTTCCAGTTTGGTCTTATCCGTGCCTCTTCCGCTGTATGCGGCCAGAAAAGCGTAATGCATTACTTCCTGGGATTTGGGGCCATAGCCTACCGGGTAAGAAACTATTTCTTGCTGACCATTGACGATCACCGTGTCGTTGAATGTTTGCGGGTTGGCCAGCCAGTTCGGGTTTTCGTTGGCAAGGGAGAAGGCCACTTCGCGCCTGTATTCTTTAAAGCTTTCGAATACCGGGGAGATATTGTTGGCCCCGTCTATTTTAAAAGAAGTTCCGATTGCAAGATAGGACATGCTGAAACTCCCTTTCTCCATGGGGGAATATCTTCTGAATTCTCCAAGCGAATCAGTGCGCAGGTAGGATTCGGTGGTTTTCGAATAGGCCCTGTCGGCGGTAATATCAATGCTCAGGTCGGGAATGGGTTCAATGGTAGCCCTGAAATTGAAATTGTCGGAGAACTTCTGGGCAAAGGACTGGGTGACCAGGCTGTCGGGGAGATCCATCCATATTTGATGGCATCGTCGATCAGGCCTCCTTGTTTCCCGAACACAAATCCGATGCCCGGGGCAATGCTCGAAGGTACATTATCATTGAAATAGGCCGTATTACTGAATTTGGCCGTATCGGGAGTATAGTTCCAGTTGGCACCCAGGGCAGTAGGTTCGGGAATGAACCCGGGCAGATAGGTACCATTGGTCTGCGAATAACTGAAAGAGCTTTTCTTTACCCCCATCAATATCTTCAGGAACTCTTCGCTGATGATCTTGAAATACTGCTTTTTGGGTTTCTGGTCGGTGGTATCCGATGCTGCTTTATCCTCTTCCGATTGCTGGTTTTCCTGCAATGATCTCCGGCTTTCCCTTTGCGAGATTCCCTGCCGGCCCCTGCCGCGCCCTTTGTCTTTTTTCTGGTTGAGGCGTTTGAAATACGGTACTTTGTTGTACAGGCCTTCCAGGTTGAAATCACCGTTAAGCTGGACGGTATTGGATATTTCGATAGCGTTCCCAACGCGGTCGCGGATAGACCTGGGAGATGCCGTCCAGAAATAGTCGGCCTGGTAACGGGCGCTCAAAGTGATCCAGTCCAGGATGGGGATCTTGTCGATGGGTACCCGGTAATTCAGGGCGGTCATTTGCTGGTAACGGTCGAGGCTTCCCAGCTTCAGGATCTCGTCCACGATGCTATCGCGGTACATTTTGTATTCATCCGTTCCCTTATCCGGCAGGCCCTGGGGCTCGTTAATATAAGCCTGTGCTCCCGCCTGGAAATCCAGGTTCAGCGACTGGGTCAGATCCCATTTCAGACCGTAATTGCGGTTCCAGTCCCAGTTCTTCATCACATAAGTCTCCAGCTTTACCAACCCGCGGCTCTTATTTCTGAGTTTTTTCTCGGTGGTCATGCGGTTCATCTCGGTCCGGAAGGACAGTTGTTTGGGCAAATAAGAAAAGTTAAAATCACGGATTAGTTGCAGATAGGATCCCTGCAAGAAACTAACTTTGCTCAGGGGCTGCACATTTTTGGGTTTGGTGGTGAAATTGTAACCAATGCCCCCCATATAGTTTTTTTGCAGGTCGAATTCAACATCGATATTCCGCATGTAAATCTCCGAATAGGCATACGAGAAGTTGAAGTTTTCAATATCATATACCTGTGGCTTATCACCGGCCTTTGTCCGGTCTTTGCGAACATTCATGAAATTGATGCTCTTACGCTGAACATACTCCCGCGTGATCTTTTTGATGGAGTCCTGCTCCTCCTGGGTATCGTAACTGTCGATCTCTTCCTGAAGCTTGATATCCGGGTCGAGGGGATTGTATTCGGGCGATACATGCGTTTCGGAATAATCAAAATGCATGGGCACTTTGATGCCGCTTTCTTCCGGCAGGAACTTGCCCAGTTCCAGGTCGGTGGATATACCGAATTCAGTGATGCGATCAAGAGATACTTCGGTCAGCTGCTGGTCGAGGCTTCCAAATCCGGCCGAGCTGTGGGATCCGCTCAGGGTTACCCTTCCGAAATCCGCCAGGTTTGCGGTCATGCGTGCAGAAGCAGCCCAGCCTCCTTTTTTGTTGAAATCGGTAAGGCGCAGTTCGTTGATCCAGACCTCGGCACTCAGGGCCTCGCCATTATCCTGATCCTGCAGGCTTCTTCTTTTTGGGTTCCTCACACCGATCATAATGGTTTTTACATCGCTGATGCTGGGCACCCCGAGTATAGTGATCTTGTGGTCGCCACTGTACTCCACATAGGGTTCATTGGTGGCAATCCCGCTGTTCCTTTCCCGCATCTTGATGTTGCGGTTGTGTTTGATCTGCACCATTTCCTCCAGGGTGATATCGAAGAAGTTGGCCTCCGGCCAGATGTTGAATATATTATCATCGTACCATTCGGAGAAAGTCAGGGGAATCTCGTACTCATAATAGTTCTCCGTCATGTCCGATCCCACCCGGATGAAAACGCTCAGGTCGCCGTATTCCAGGTTTTCTTCCCGGAACATCTTTTCGGCGTGCACGAACATCTTCAGTTTCTTGTATTGCCTGAAGTCGAAGTCGGTGGTTTTGAATATGGCGCGTGCATCCCCATCGGCCAGGTCTTTGACTTTCAAAACAAGGGATTGCTCATTCTGGCGTATATAGGAGGTTGTGGCAGCATTGATCTCGCGATCGATGCCTGGCGGGATCACATATTTAATGGGATTTCTGTCGCCGTTCTCTTCCACGTTCAGGCGGGTCACATCAAACTGGGTCACTTCCTGTTGGCTGCCCGGAATGTATTCGCCTGGCTGCAGCAGTGAATACTGGTAACGGCGCCATTCCCCACGGACCAGTTCGAAAGTCCCCATACGGCAGACAATGGGTTTTTCAAAACCGCGCATGAACACACGCATAAAACGGATGGAGCGGAAATCACTGATGTTGCCTACCACCTTGTCGGGGTTCTGCACCGGGATCTTGAACTGGTACCAATTCACCGTGTGTGCTTTGCCTGTCTGGTCGGTATAGGTCCTCTTCTCGATATCAGCCACATAATTATAACCTATCTTGAGTTTTTCCTTGTCGAGTTCGATCTTGTACTGGAAATAACGCTCAGCCTCACTCAGGGTATTGTCGCGGTTGATGTCTTCGATATTGGGCAACTGGGTGGCAGCGATCGGATAGCTCTCAGGGTTTTGCTCGGCAGCGGGAGAGTTCCCTTCGGTATTGTTGAAGTTCTTGTAGCGTTCGAGTATGCCGTTATATCTGGGATCATTGTCATAATCGGTTCCCAGGAAGAAGTGGTAATTATCGGATGAGGGGTCAGCCACTGCCGCTTCATAAGCTGCCTGTGTAATCTCCCCGTCCAGGTATTTTTCTTCCATATACACCAGGTAATCATAGCTGGTTGGGTGGTTGCTGAAGAAGGCTCTTTCGTCATCATCCCCAAGGCCATCGTAACCCACATCCTGGTAAGGCCTTGAATCGGGGTTGTCATCAAAAGTTTCCACCAGGGTTTGAATGGTCGGGACCCGCCCCCAGATGGTGGTATCGACATTGGTAACCTCCGGTCCGGTTGGCAGGCCGTTCTCAAAGCTTTTCCTGGAGTCCTTCAGAATATCTTCCGAAATATCCCCCAGGTTGAAATACATCTCACCGGAATTCGTGGAATCATTTGTAAAGGGATCCATCATCCAGAACTCAATGTATTCGATGTTGGCAGCTTCAAAGTCTGAAGTCTCGATCCGGCGCATGATACCAGCCCAGCGGCTTTCGGGCTCCCGCAGTCTGCCGTTTTCATCAATACCTGCACTGAGGTTGGGTACCGGGTCCACATCATAATTGTTGGGTCCTCTTTCGGAAGGAAAATAGGCCAGGTTGAAGACGGGCACATTGGTTGAGCGGCCCTGTTCCAGGTCTTTGTTCGGGAAGAGCTCCTGCTGCAATACCTGGCGTACCGAGTTCTTGTTCAGGGTAGAATCCGGGATATTCGGCCGGTTGCCTGCATTGCGGTCGTAAAAGAGCGGATCGATGATGTACCAGGCCATCTTGGCCCTGTTCTTACCATAATTAAGACCTGCAGATCCCAGGGCTTCCGGGAAAAGATCGATTTGTCCCTGGGGGGTACTGGCCATGAACCAGGTGGCGATATTCTTGATATCCATGGTGGATTGTGCGCCCTCAAAGTCGTCAATATAGGCCGTTCCGGATTTCCCGATGGCACGCGAATGCCCGGGTAGGAAATGGGCAAATTCGCCTTCGATCTCAACCCTCGACGGGGCCTTGGTCTCGATCAGCGGGATCTTGTCGACCATCTTGGTAAGCCAGCGGCTGTCAGACTGGTAGCTGAAATTCAGGCCCCAGATGGTATTGGAAATGGGATCATCCCCATAATTGGTTTTTTGTGTGATGGGCCTTTCGGTGAGATTCAGTATGGTTCCTCCGAAGGTGACTTTTTCGTTGAGTTTGTGATCAAAATGCAGCCCCATGAGCCGCTTGGTTTGAATGGAAAATAGCGCATTGTTTTCCATGGAAATATTGATGGGTGTGCCGGAATTCAGGATCCCGTCGTTGATGATCCTTACGCGGCCAAGGGTATAGTCGACGGTATAGTCGACGTTCTCGGTGAGCACACGGCCCCCTGCTGTAACCGTAACGGATCCCCTCGGGATATTGAAGGCGTTCAGCGAAATTTCATTGCTTACCGATGACTTGTAAAAGCCCTCGATGGTGTATTTGTTCTTGTCGGGGAATTGCTCAGCACCGGCTTTTGTCAGGGTATAAAGCGAATCAAATGTATACCGGTTAGCCAGGGCTGTATCATTTCCGAAGAGACTGCTCAGATATTTCCCGAAGGGTTCAAGCACACTGAAGTAAACACGCCCGTTAGAGGCCTGTATGGTACCCGCCCCGGTAGCTGCCCCGTTGATGAAATCGAAAAAACCATCCGGGTAAGGGTTCAGCTGGGGGTCGAGGTTGTCGAAATTCATGAGGCGGATCAGCGGGACGCCTTTCACGTTTTCCGGGCCTTCGGTAAGATAGGCTGTTGGCACCCCATTATCGTTGCCTGAGTAAAAGATATTCAGGATGAAGTCATCGCGGTTCACCTGATAGGCACCCAGGTTGTATACGTTTTTCATCATCAGTTTCCAGATGGGATTTGCGGTGTTCACCGTAGTGCTTTTCAAGAGTTTTACCATGAGTGCACCGGGGGAGGGGATGCCCTGGTCTGAAAATTCACCCACCTGGTATACTTTGTCATCCCCGATGATCTGGTACTGAAAAGCAATGGCCAGTGTCTGATCGGAATTGAGGTTGGTATTGAGCGAGATGAAACCAAGTTTGGAGTTGAGGGTATATTCGTTGGGGGTGAGCTTTCTGGCGCTTTCCACCTTCTCGAAATCCTCGCCGGCCACCATATAACCGCTCTTGCCAATACCGAAGGGATCGCCCTCCAGGTAATTGGTTATAGCATTAATATTCCTGATTTTATTGGTATCAAGTTGTTGAGTGAGGTTGTTGGATCCGTTGGATGGATAAATATTCCCGTAAATGGGGTCGATCTCAGGATTGTAGGGTTTATTCTCACCCAGGTCAGTTAAGGCCACGATATTGCGGTTGTTTTCAACGGCCGGACCGATATTGGTTACCCACACTTCAATCTTGGTAATATTCACGGATGAGTTAACAATGGGCAGTTCTTCCAGGGCTTTCTGGTAATTGTTGCGGAAATACTGGGCAATGAAAAAGTGCCTGTTCTCTTCATAATCCAGGGCGGTAAGAAAGAAATCATTGGTTTGTGCACCGCCTTCCACTGTAATGGTTTTCTTTTCGCTTTCCTGCTGTGAGAAAACACCGGTCACAGTGGTACGGCCGAACTGCAGTTTCGTTTTTATACCGAAAAGGCTCTGGGTTCCGGTGATCAGGGAGGTATTGAGGGGCAGGTTCACATCCCCGGCCTCGATGAGTTTGATGATATCGTCTTCATCGCCTTCATATTTCAGGCTGAGTTTGTTCTCAAATTCAAACTGCGATTCGGTGTTATAATTGGTCTTGAATTCGATCTTATCGCCGATCTTGGCGATCACGTTCATCTGTATCTTTTCTTCAAAATTGAAATTGGTGGTGCGCTGCTGCTGCAAGGTAAGCAGTGGGTCATCGCGGCGGTTCGACCTTACCCCGAAGATCAGCTCTGCAGAACCCTGCGGCCGGATATCGATGGTGCTTCCGCCGAATATCTTATCAAATGCCTTGCTTTTGATGTGGATATCCGGGATGATGCCGTCGCGGCTGTCCTGGCCTGACGAAATGGAACGCTGGCGCCAGTAGTTCTTCAGGGCCTGGTCCATATCATACTCCCGGTATTCTTTCAGGTCCATGTAAATGGGATCGCGGTAATAGAAATCTCCGATCTTGCGCTTGATGATGTACTGATCGCTTACAGGGTCATATTCAACTATCGTTTCAAAATTGGGGGGATCTTTGAGGAACAGGGCGCTTGTGTCGGGGATGGTATAGGGATTGGCATTTTCATCCGGCAGGGGATAAATTAGCTCAGTGGTATCCACGACTGAATCGGGCGGGTTATAATCAATGGGGCTGCTGATCAGCCTTTTATCTATAGAGGCATTGGTTCCCAGGAATAGGACCAGAATAGAAATGAATAACAGTATCTTGAAGTATTTGTTAAGCCGCCTCAATAGAATATTCCTTTAATCGATCATGCGCCGGAACAAATTGATCATCCCGGGTAAAAACACCCCCGAAGAGCATGATTTATGATGGTTCCGGACATTATAATAATTTTAATGCTTTTTTATTACCTCTTCAACTGAAATGGACGTGCCATTTTCTTTTAAAACCTTATCGATGGCTTTACCCGCAATATTTTTGTTGAATCCGAGTATGATTAAACCTGATAACGCTTCTTCTTTTTTGGTATTGTGTGTGCTTTCCATTTTTTCTGATGGTGTAAGACCCTTGCCCAGTTTGTCTTTCAGGTCAACAACTATGCGTTGTGCTGTTTTCCCCCAATCCCTTTAACGGATTGTAAAACAGATACATTTCCCATAATGATGGCATCCGTGAGCTCTTCCCCGCTGAGGGAGGAAAGGATGAGCCGGGCCGTATTCGCTCCCACACCCGATACACTGATCAACTGTCTGAACAGTTCCCGCTCCTGTTCATCTGCAAAACCAAAGAGTATCTGTGCATCTTCCCGCACGATCAGGTGGGTAAAGATTTTGATGTTTTCATCATCCCCGATTTTTGAATAGGTGGTCAGCGAGATATTGATATGGAAACCCACTCCTGCTGCTTCAATGACCAGATGTGTCGGGGATTTCTCTGTGAGCCTTCCTTTTATGTAAGCGTACATAGAATTTTTTTTTGCGTGAGATCAAAGGGGCAAATATACTGAAATTGTCGTATTGTAAATACCCAGATGATAAGATGTTAATCGGCTTTTCTGTGTCGTCAGGATAATTCAGCGTTTCATTTTTTAGCTTAGGAATTTTACGGGTTAAGAACGATTTTAAATTGTAATGGCCTGGAAATAAAATTACCTATAGAAATAATAAAAACAAATATATTAGTATTTTTGCGTGTTTACAGTTGTTAAAAAATTAACAATAAACCAAATCGGATAATACAGATGGATAATTTATTCAGAAAAGATGCCCTGGCATACCATGCAGAAGGCAGGCCGGGCAAGATGGAAACGATCCCTACAAAACCTTATTCCACACAGCGAGACCTTTCGCTGGCCTATACACCGGGCGTTGCAGATCCCTGCAAAGAGATTGAGAAGAATCCTGAAGACGTTTACAAGTACACTATGAAAGGGAACCTTGTGGCGGTGATCTCCAACGGCACCGCCGTGCTTGGCCTGGGTGATATTGGTGCCGCGGCCGGCAAACCGGTCATGGAAGGGAAGGGCTTGCTCTTCAAAGTCTTTGCCGACCTGGATGTATACGATATCGAGATACAGGAAAAAAATATCGACAAACTGGTGGATACCATCCTGGCCATTGCGCCCACCTTCGGGGGCATCAACCTGGAAGACATCAAGGCACCGGAATGTTTTGAGATCGAAGAAAGGGTGAAGAAAGGTACGGATATTCCGGTAATGCATGATGATCAGCACGGAACCGCCATCATTACCTCAGCCGGATTGATCAATGCCCTGGAGATCAATGGCAAGAAGATCGATAAGATACGCATCGTGGTGAATGGTGCAGGGGCTTCAGCCATCAGCTGTACTAAACTATATGTGGCTCTTGGTGTGAGGCCGGAGAACATCGTCATGCTCGACAGCAAGGGCGTGTTGCATAAAGACCGCACCGATATGAACAAGTACAAGCAGCAGTTTGCCACTTCGCGTAACCTGCACACACTGGAAGAAGCGCTGAATGGTGCTGACATGTTCCTGGGCCTTTCGGTGGCCGGTGCCCTGAAGAAAGATATGCTCAAAACCATGGCAAAGGATCCCATCATTTTTGCACTGGCCAACCCGGTGCCTGAGATATTGCCTGAGGAGGCTTTTGAAGTGCGAAAGGATGTGATCATGGCCACAGGCCGTTCAGATTTCCCTAACCAGATTAACAATGTTTTGGGATTTCCCTTTATTTTCCGGGGCGCTATGGATGTGCGGTCAACGGCCATCAATGAAGAAATGAAGCTGGCGGCATCCAAGGCCCTGGCCGAACTGGCCAAGGAGCCGGTGCCTGAAGAGGTGAACATAGCATTTCATACGCCCAACCTGAAATTCGGGCGGGATTATATCATACCCAAGCCCATGGATCCGCGCCTGATCTCCAAAGTTGCCCCGGCGGTCGCCAAAGCAGCTATAGATTCCGGTGTGGCCAGAAAACCTATCACCGACTGGGCCCGTTACCAGGAAGAACTGATCAAGCGCCTGGGCATTAGCAACCCGCTCATCCGACAGATCAAAGCACGTGCAAAACGGGATCCCAAACGAATTGTTTTTGCCGATGCGGAAAACTACAAAACCCTGAAAGCCGTGGAGATCATCCTGAATGAAGGTTTGGCAGAACCGTTGTTGCTCGGGAATGAAAGACTCATCAGGGACCTGATCAAAACCAATGACCTGATGATCGGGGATATTGAGATCATCGACCCCAAATCCCCGAAAGAGGAAGAAAGAAGGGTAGAGTATGCCAAGAAATTCTTTGAAAAAAGACAACGCAGGGGGTCACATATAATCTTGCCAAGGAGATGATGAGCCATAAACAGTATTTTGCTCCCATGCTTGTGGAAGAAGGGTTCGTTGACGGAATGGTATCCGGGCTCACCCGGAACTATCCTGATACGCTGGAACCAGCTGTGAAGATCATCGGGATGAAAGAAGGCGCAAGCCTGGTCAGTGGTACCTATATCATCAATACCAAGGAAGGCCCCATTTTCTTTGCGGATTGTACCGTAAATAAAAACCCCACAACAGAACATCTCATCGAGATCACCCAGCAAACTGTTTATGCTGTGAAACAGTTCAAGATCGCGCCGAGGGTTGCATTTGTTTCTTATTCAAACTTTGGATCATACGAAGGAAATATCCCTTCCAAGCAAAGAGCGGCGGTTGAATACCTGCATAAGAACTTTCCCGAACTGATCCTGGATGGCGAAATGCAGGCCAATGTGGCCCTGAACAATGAGACATTGCGCGAGAACTTCCCCTTTTCCAAATTAATAGACGGCCCGGCCAATATCCTGATCTTTCCGTATCTTTCTGCCGGTAACATTGCCTATAAATTGATGCAGGAAATGGGCCACTACGAAGTGATCGGACCAGTGATCAACGGCATGGCAAAAAGTGTACATGTACTGAACATCGATGCCAGCGTGAATGATATCGTGAACATGGTAACCATTGCCGTGCTGGATGCCCAGTGTGTTGACCAACGCATGAACGGGGACAAGGACTGCGAATAGAATGAGGGATAGACTTCTTGCAATTATTCTATCTATATATCTAATTTTTTTATTATTTTAATATTCATATTCTCAGTCATTTGTGATCTGGCAGTTGTTTTTTTATTTTGAAGTCAGCTTGAAAATGTTGTATATTTGCTTCACCGGCTGGATAATAAAGCATATACAATATAAAATCACACTTCTATTAAAAAGAAAAAGAAACAAAACGACGAGATTATGAATAAAATTACCGTAGTCGGCGCAGGAAATGTAGGCGCCACTTGTGCAAATGTTATTGCCCATAAAGATTTAGCAAGGGAAGTAGTTCTGGTGGATATCAAAGAAGGCCTGGCCGAAGGAAAGGCCCTGGATATCTGGCAGTCCTCCTCCATCAATAATTTCAGTACACGCGTGGTCGGATCAACCAATGATTATTTACGGACCAAAGGTTCTGGTGTGGTGGTGATCACTTCCGGGCTGCCCCGGAAACCCGGGATGTCGCGCGATGACCTGATCAAGACCAATGCCAAGATCGTAAAGGAAGTTACGGAGAAAGTAGTGAAATATTCGCCGGATGCCATCCTCATCATTGTTTCCAATCCTCTGGATGTGATGACCTATTGTGCCTACAAGGCTTCTAATAAACCACCGGAAAAAGTCTTCGGTATGGCTGGCGTACTCGATACCGGGCGTTACCGTGCCTTTATTGCCTCCGCTCTTGACGTTTCCCCGAAAGATATTCTCTCCCTATCACTGGGTGGGCATGGCGACACCATGGTACCCCTGCCAAGATATACTTCGGTAAACGGTATTCCGATCGATGAACTGCTCGACAAGCAGGAAATCCATAGTATCGTGGAACGCACCCGGTTTGGGGGTGGCGAGCTGGTGAACCTGATGGGTACCTCCGCCTGGTATGCTCCCGGTGCGGCAGCTGCACAAATGGTGGAAGCCATAGTGGACGACCAGAAAAGGATCTTCCCGGTTTGTGCTTATCTGAACGGTGAGTACGGGCTGAAAGATATCTATATGGGCGTACCTGTAAAACTTGGTAAGAATGGTATTGCCGAAATATTCCAACTGAAACTGAACAAAGAAGAAAATAAAATGCTCCAGGAATCTGGCAAATCTGTGAAGAGTGTCATTAAAGTCCTGGAAGACATGAAACTTTTTGATTAGTAACCATACTGAATCCTTAAACCCCGTATTTGTGCAGATATGGGGTTTTTTATGCCTATGAAAAAAATCGTTATACTCAGCGGTGCCGGCATCAGCCAGGAAAGCGGACTCAAAACATTCCGCGACGATGGCGGTCTTTGGAAAACCCATCGATTCGAAGACCTGGCTACACCGGCTGCCTGGCAGCGGGATATGGATCTGGTGCTGGAGTTTTACAATTGGCGCAGGAAGTCAATGCTCGAGGCGGAGCCCAATCCCGCTCACAGGGCACTGGTGAAGCTGGAAGAAAAGTATGATGTACAGATCATCACGCAGAATGTAGATGACCTGCATGAAAGGGCAGGTTCGGGAAATATATTGCACCTGCACGGGGAGCTGGGAAAAGCCAGAAGCACTGCAGATGAAAGTCTGGTTTATGACATCGAAGGCTGGGAACTGAAAAGAGGGGATGTTTGCGATAAGGGCTCCCAGCTGCGGCCCCATATTGTTTGGTTTGGAGAGGTCGTTCGCAATATTGCGCCTGCCATTGAAATATCCAGGCAGGCGGATATATTTATTGTCATCGGTACCGCGCTGATCGTTTATCCTGCCGCCGGACTGCTGAACTATGTGCCGGAGGATAGCCAAAAGTTTCTGATCGATCCCACCGCCAAACCCGCCGGTTATGTTGCCAATCTGACTACCATCAAAGAAAAGGCTGGTGTAGGTGTGCCGATCCTGGTTGAAAAACTGCTTAAAGAAGCCGGTTAAAAATTTCATTTTCATACCAAAATTTTGTAAATTCATGCATCAATATTGAATGCCATGGCTCCTGATTTTGAATTTCTTTACGATAAGATGCAGCATTATTGCTCCTACCAGGAGCGATGCATCCTCGATGTACAGACAAAACTAAGATCCTGGAAAGTACAGGAACAGGTGATGGACAAGATCATCCGCAAATTGCTCAGTGAAGGATATATCGATGAGGAACGCTTTGCCCGCCTTTTTGCAGGTGGCAAATTCCGCATCAAAAAATGGGGCAAGAACAAAATATTTGCCGAACTGGCCAGAAGGAGGATCCCGGATCTTTATATACAGATGGCCCTGCAGGAGATTGAGGATGATGAATACCTGAATGCCCTGCAGGAGATCCTGACACAAAAAGACAGCCTGCTCAAGGAAGATAATCTTCAAAAACGAAAACACAAACTCCTGCAGTACGCCTTATCCAAAGGCTACGACCAAGCCCTTATTTTTCGGGCTCTCGAAGGACTGATCAAATAGACCGGTTATTTGCAGGGAGTGTATTCATATGATCCGGAATTCTTCGGCTTCTTATTTGTAATTGTTCTAAACAAGTCTTAACTTTGCAAATGCAAAACATAAAAACACATCTTGTATGAATAAAAAATCAATTTTTCTAACATTAATAATTGCAATCGCCATGAGTGTATTCTTTTTGAGCGCTTGTAATAAAGACGATGATGACGACAAATCAAACAACAATGATCCGGTTGAATCCGAAAACCTCATCAAGGGAACCGCAAAAGACGCCATATCATATGACGTTTTAACAGATGCCAGTGTGCGTTTGATGACTTCTGGTGGGGAAGTGGTATCCGAAACCCAGGTAGACCTGGACGGAACGTATGAATTCAAGGATGTTGCCAATGGATCCTATGAGCTTGAGGCAACAGCCAGTGGCTATAAAACCATGATAGCCAAAAATATTGAATTCACTTCCACCAAAGCTCCCGGCTACCCGGTCTTTGCTGCCTTCCTTACTGTGGAAGAAAGCGTTACACAACCAGTGAGCGCAGTTTCAGGAATTGTAGTGGATGAGAACTTTGACCCGGTCAGCAATGCTGTAATTTCAGTGAGCGCCCAGGATGAAGCTTTGACCAATGGTTATTTTACCAGCGTGCTGAGCTCATCGGAGGGTTTCTTTGAGATCGGTGCAATCCCTCTGAACTCCAGCGACGGGAATCTCATTCCCGAATTCAAGATCAGAAGCGTGAAGAACGGATTTAACACCGTGGTGCATACCAACATTGTGTTGGCAGAGAACGAACTCAGCATCATTTTCTTCCAGATGTCAGGCCAGTCAGGTGGCGGTGATGTGATCTGGGAGGAAAACTTCGAGGAAGATACCGACTGGAAAATGACCGGTTTCTGGCACCGGCAGGTAAATGATGAGATTTATAACAATGCCTATCCGGAATATGTAAAACTTGCGCCAAATGATAACTCCCAGGGCAAAGTCTCAGATGCCTATGCAGGTCAGTATGCCGCATGGTATGGTGAAGCCTCCACCGGTAATTTCATGGGTGAGCCTGTTGCCGATCAGGATTCTCTATCAGGTGGTACCAGCATGTACCAGAACAGCGGATCACTGGTTTCGCCCTTGATCGATCTGGGCAGTTATTCCGAGGCCTCTGTTTCTTTCTGGACCTGGTTTGAAATTGAAAGTGTGAATCCCAACGACATGGGCTTCGATATCATGGAGATCAAAGTGATCGATGCCAGCGACACCAACAATGTGGAAAGCATCGGCCGCCTGAACCCATATTCGGATCCGGTGCTGGATGACAGGGAAGCACTTCCCTATACATCCGGTGGATTTAACAAAGCTCCTGTTTGGAATTACCAGAGTTTCGACCTGACGGATTTTGCCGGCATGGAGATCATGCTTGAATTCAATTTCCGCACGGTAGACGGGCTATACAATGGCTTTAGGGGCTGGCTGGTCGACGAGATCAGGGTCACCGACCAGGGTATCAGCAGTAAAAAATCAGCCATCAAAGATTATCCGGCTGATCCCGAACCAAGGAAATAATGCCTGGATGTAAAGGAAACATCAGGGGCTTTCCCGCGAAACAAAATTCGAGGGAAGCCCCTTTCTTTTTATTTGTATTTTTGTGCTGAACAATTATTAATCCTATGGTAAACGAAGAAATGATAAAAGACCTTCGTACAAGGCTTGAAGCTTTGAGGGGGTACCTTTGACATCGATAAAAGAAAAAGCGAAGTAGCGGAACTGGAAAAAGAATCCGCACAGCCTGATTTCTGGAACGATTCCAAAAATGCCGAATCTATTCTCAAGACCATCCAGGAAAAGAAGGAGTGGGTCAAGTTGTATGACAAGGCCAAAACTGCTTTTGACGACCTGGTGGTGATCTATGAGTTTTATGAAATGGAAGAGGCCTCTGAGAAGGAGGTGGATAAAAACTTTCAGAAGGCCCTTAAATCCGTTGAGGATCTGGAATTCTTCAGAATGCTGAGCAATGAAGAGGACAAACTTCCGGCAATACTGCAGATCAATGCCGGGGCCGGGGGTACCGAAAGCCAGGACTGGGCCCAGATGCTGATGCGCATGTACATGCGCTGGGCCGAGAAACACAACTACAAAGTGAAGGAACTGGATATGCAGGAAGGAGAGGTTGCCGGACTCAAGTCTGTTTCCCTGGAGATCGAAGGGGATTATGCCTTCGGCTTTCTGAAAGGGGAGAACGGGGTGCACCGTCTGGTACGTTTGTCACCTTTCGATTCAAACAATCGCAGGCATACTTCTTTTGCTTCTGTGTATGTTTACCCCGAAGTGGACGATAACATAGAAATCGAGATCAATCCCTCTGATATTACCTGGGATACATTCCGTTCAAGCGGCCCGGGCGGACAGAATGTGAACAAGGTGGAAACAGCTGTGAGGTTGCGTTACCAGCCTGAAAACATCGTGATCGAATGCCAGGAAACGCGCTCCCAGGGACAAAACCGCGAGAAGGCCCTGCGCATGCTCAAGTCGCAACTATATGAGATGGAAATGCGCAAAAAGCGTGATGCACAAGATGAGATCGAAGGTGCCAAGAAAAAAATCGAATGGGGCTCCCAGATCCGCTCCTATGTGATGCAACCTTACAAACTGGTGAAGGATAACCGGACCGGATTGGAAGTGGGTAATGTGCAGGCCGTAATGGACGGAGAGATCGATGAGTTCCTCAAAGCTTTTTTGATGCAGCATGGAGGGGAGTAGATTAGCTTGATTGCTACCTGTGCAGGAAGATGTATAATTTGAAAATTTTGTGGTTCACAAACCTCAGTAGTAAATTGGCAGATCCCTGATTTTAAACCTTATTACTGATTGAAATATCTGTAGGTATTCTGGGCAATTGTGTCAAGCTTAACCCTTATTGCCGGTTGCTTTAAACCTTCTCCTTCTCAACCAGATAATGGCAACCAGAATAAAAGCTCCGGAAACAATCCATAACAGGTATGCTCTTATTCCCCTGTTTTCCTCAAGCATTACAACAGACTGGTCCCCCGTACTGATCAGCCCGGCCCAGTAAATGGGGTGGGTCTTAAAGGGAGGGACTTCTGCGAGATAGTCCAGCTTGGCTTTTCTGAGGGCTTCGTCTTTTCTGTATCCTTCATTAAGATATGCATAAAACCGGATCATCAGCTTTTTGGCCGATTGGTCATCGAGCAGGTTCAGCGACATCAGCACGCTGGGGCAACCTGCATATTTGAAGGCCCAGGCCAGGCTCAGGACACCTTCGCCATTCAGGATATCCCCTTTGCCTGTTTCGCATGCACTCAGTACTGCCATATCTGCCTGCAGCTCAAGATTGCAGATCTCGGCAAGCCTGAGATTAATGACCTCATCATTGTCTCTTTGCAGCAGCAGATGCGAATTCATCGGGTTGCGGTTGTCGATGATGCCGTGGGTGGCAAAATGCAGGATCGTATATTTACCGGCAATTTTAGCAAATTCTTTTTCAGAAACCGGTGAATACATTCTGCCCCTGTAAAGCTTTACCAATGTATCAGCTTCTGCACGGGCCTCTGCAATGGGGCTGATCATTTTGCCGTCGTCCCGGTAAAAACTGGAAATCTCGGGAGCCACCGCCAGGATCCTGGCTTTTCCGCTCTTGATGGTGTTTTCAAGGGTGTCGAGGGTATAGCGGTAGGAGATATTGTAATCCCGCAACAAATAGGGCATTTTACGGAAAGCCCCGGATTGGGTTTTGCGGGTATGCATGATTTCGAATGGGAAATAATGCAGCATACCATCGGGAATGATCACAATATTGCTTACCAGGGGCGAAATACCCCCGGGAATGATTGCTTCGCCCAGTAAATGGGCATTTTCAAGATATGCCGTTCTGAAATCCTCTTCATGGGCGTTTTCGGGTTTCAGCAGGCCGGTAAAATCCTGCACCTTTTTTCGCAGGGAATCGCTGAAGGGGACTCTGTGCCATTCAATGCCCTCACCGCTCATTTTGAAAACATGCAGTCTGTCGCGGTACAGGAAATATTCCAGGATCATTGTGCTGTCGGGGATTTCCCGGATCAGAGTATTGGCATCATACTGCCGCATCTGCCCGGCCTTTAAAAATTCCGGCAATCGTTCTGCAATCGCCTGGCTGAGGGAATCGTAACGATAGTTCAGGTTAAAGATCAGTGCATTGAGGCTATCCATTTCCGGGCCCTTTTCAAGCTCATCCACCTGGAAATACAGTGCATTGATCTTTTTTTTCAGTTTTCCTGCCTGTTCATGCAATTTTGCCCTGGAGCTATCGGCCTTGTAGAGAACGTAAAAATTTGTTTTCAAGATCAGTGAACGGGCGGCTTCGCTCCAGGCCAGGGCTTTTTCCAGGTAGAAGGTCCGGGGGTTTTCCCGGTATAATTTATAGGCTGCCTCGATACCGATATCCATCATATTTTTCAGGTCACCCTTTAGGGAGTTGATCTGATCGGCCAGCAGGATCTTGCGGGCCAGCATGGAGGCAAAAGCATCTTTGTAATAATCCACATTTATCAGCAGGGCTTCATAATATTGGCTGCGGAGATCCCTGTCTTCCAGGTCCACCAGCAGGATCTCCAGCACCCGGATCTTTCTCATGATGATGTTCAGGCTTTCCAGGTCGGCAGCCAGCCGGAAATCCGGACTGCGGGAATAATTGTCCAGGACCAGGGCAGTATCGATGGTTTTCAGAGCTTTCTGATACATATACAGGGCGCTGTCCATATCATGCATGCGCCAGTGTACATCGCCAATGCAGACATAGATGTTTTTGAGGCGGGGATGGTAAGGGTGAAATTTTTCTTTGATAAGCCGGGATGCTTTGGTGTAATAAGAAAGGCTGGCCGGCAAGTCTTTTTTGTGGACCATGAGGAAATTGCCGTAGTTTTGGTAAAGAGTGATCAGATTCGAATAACTACTTTTATCACTAAGGTCTAATGCAAATTCAAAATATTTATTTGCAGAATCAAACTGGTTTAACCCTGCAAATGACCTTGCAATGTTCGGATAAATTTTATTCTTCAGGGAATGGTTTGGGCTATTATTATACAAATTAAGTGCTTTAAAATAGTATTCCAGTGCCGTGTGATAATCCTTCAGTGAAATATAAGTATTACCCATATTAAAGGTTAGAGAAGCTTTTTGTTGAGAATTAATAGAATCTGCAGATTCAATAATGCTAAGACTTTTATTATCATAATATTTAGCTTTTAGATATTCTCCTTTTCTTCTATATATATTCGCAAGTATTTTGTAGTAACCTATTAAGGTGGGATGGTTGAAACCTAAACTATTCAAAGCACTTTTTAAACCATTATGTAGAAAGTAAATAGCTGTATCATATTTATCTAGCTTCCAAAATAACTCCCCATAATACACATATATTGAGGACTTTTCTTCATCACTATTATCTGAAAGTAAGGATCTCGCTTGATCATAATAAAACAATGCAGAGTCATAGTCTTCTTCTTTATATTTTTTTATGCCCAGATTAAGAAGATGCTTCCAATTAGGGTTGTTTAAAAGCTCTCCATCCTTCTGCAAACTATCTGTTTTTTTAGATAATTCAAGATTGTTGTTTTCCTTAATATTTAGAGCAATATTCGAACCAATAGAATTATAGATAAAAAAAAGATAAACAGATAAAATCCCTATTATCAGCTTGCTAGTCAAATATTTTAGGTTTTTAGAATCACAAATTAAAAAAAAATTTTAAAAAAAGGGGTAACAAATCCAAAAATATGCAACTAGAATAGAAAGAGTATTAACAGAGGTAGCCGAAAATCTATAAAAGAGTAGGCTTTATTAAAACAAATTTATCATGAAACAACAACATTTTGAAGCAATTGAAAAACCGACAAGGCAAGTTATGGAACTCTCCTTAGATGAATTAAGAAAAGTAATTGGAGGAGATCCTGGTGATCCACCTCCACCCCCTCCACCCGAGGACAATGATGATGGAAAGGAAGGATAAAAAAATTGATAAGAACTATGTCTAAATCATTACTTCTCCAGCACGACCGCAAAGACTGCGGTCCGGCATGCCTCCAATACATAGCCCGGTGCTATGGTAAATATGTTTCACTGAAAACCCTTCGCGCGAAATGTGATGTTTCGCGCGAGGGGGCTTCATTGCTGGCGATCAGCCGGGCTGCGGAGGAATATGGTTTTAGCTGCCGGGGGGTAAAGATCAGCCCGGAGCAACTCAAAGAACAGGCCCCGCTTCCCTGCATTGCCTTCTGGGAGCAGAAGCATTTCGTGGTCATTGAAAAGCCCGGGAAAAAGAAGGTACAGGTCTTTGATCCTGCAGCCGGTAAATTGCATTATTCATGGGAGGAATTTCTGCAGGGATGGTCAGTCAGCCCCGGATCTGCACAGGGCATCTGCCTGCTCCTTGAGCCGGGACCGGCCTTTCAATCATCTGAAGAGGATCCGGAAGAGAAATTCAGTCCGGCCTCTATTTTCAAATATTATCAAGGGCACAAAAAATTCATCATCCAGCTTTTCGCCGGTATTTTCATGGCGATCCTGATTCAGTTGTTCATTCCTTTCTTTACCCAGTCAATCGTTGACCGGGGGATCCATTATCAAAATCCACACTTTATCCACCTTGCCCTGGGAGCAATGCTGGTACTGGGGCTGGCACAGCTGGTCAATGAATTTATCCGCAACAGGATCCTGTTGCATGTGAATTCAAGGGTGAACATCAGCATACTGAGTGAGTTCCTGGGCAAGTTGCTGAAACTGCCCGCCCCTTTCTTCGATACGCGGCAAATCGGCGATCTGCTGCAAAGGGTGGAAGACCATAGGCGCGTGGAAAAATTCCTCACAGGTTCTTTCATGACCGCCATTTACTTCCTGCTGAATATCCTGGTGTTCGGATTGGTTCTTTGTATATACAGCGGAAGGATATTCCTGATTTATTGCGTTGGGATGTTGCTAAGCAGTCTTTGGATCCTGCATTTCAGCAAGCAGCGACAACAAATCGATCATAAGCGCTTCAAACAAAGATCGGAAAAGCACAACAGTCTGGTGGAAATGTTGCAGGGCATCCATGATATCCATCTGCACAATGCCCGTCAGCAAAAACACTGGGAATGGGAGGAGATCCAGGCACGGATCTTCCGGACATCTGTCAGTAGCCATTACATCGACCAGTTGCAACGTTCAGGGGCCATGATGATCAATCAGCTCAGTAAAATCCTGATCATTTATTTTGTGGCCATGGAGGTCATGCAGTCCCGGATGAGCCTGGGCATGATGCTGGCTGTGCTTTTTATCCTGGGCCAGCTGAACATTCCCATGATCCAGCTGAGCGGGATTTACCGTTCATGGCAGGAAGCCCGCCTGAGCCTGCAAAGACTCGGGGAAATTCTGAAAGAATCTCAGCCTGGCACACAGAGTAATGGCCTTAAGTTTATGCCAGATGATAAATCCATTACGTTTAAAAATGTTTCCTTTCGCTACCCGGGTATGGAAAATCAAGGTTTGATCCGGAATGTCAGTTTTCACATACCGGAAAACAAGCTCACGGCTATTGTGGGCAGCAGCGGATGTGGCAAAACTACGCTGATGAAGCTGATGCTGGGGATGTACAAACCCTGTTCAGGCAAGATCAGCATTGGTAACATTACCCTCAGCAGCATTGATGAGGAGCTGTGGAGAAATCACTGTGGTGCTGTGCTGCAGGAGGGATTTTTGTTTTCCGATACCATCCTCAACAATATCATCATGCATGATATACATGCCAACCACAAGCGCATGATGCAGGCTGCCGAACTGGCCAGCATCAAGGAACATATCGAATCCCTGCCATTGCATTACCAGAGCCTTTGCGGACAAAACGGCCGTGGCCTGAGCAGTGGCCAAAAACAACGCATCCTCATCGCCAGGGCTCTGTACAAAGACCCGGATTTTCTGTTCCTGGATGAGGCCACCAATGCACTGGACACCGAAAATGAAAAATGCATCATGGAAAAACTGAACTCAGTCTCCATCAATAAAACTCTGGTCGTGATCGCCCACAGGTTAAGCACTATCCGCCATGCCGACCAGATCCTGGTGATGCATGAGGGGAGAATTGCAGAAAGCGGCTCTCATGAAGACCTGATGATGCAGCGGGGAGTATATTTCAACCTGATCCGGAAACAAACCGAAAACATCTATGACTATGCCGGCTGAACACAATTATCCCGAAGAGATCCTGGGACCGCCTCCTGCGGGCATTATCAGCAGGGGTTTGCTGATCCTTGTCTTTTGTATGCTGATAATACTGCTGTGCGGATTCCTCATCCGGATTCCACAGGTAATTCGTGGCAGGGTCGAAATCCACCGGGAAATTGGCTGGTGTGAGATCCGGGCAGAAAATAATGCCAGTATTGCAGGCATCTGTGTCAGCAATAACGACACCGTAGCTGAAGGAGATACCCTGCTGATATTTGAGGACCAGCTGGCATACCATGATTTCCTGGTATTGGAGAACATTCACAGTAAGCTTTCCGCTTACCTCCGGCAGGAGGACACCATTGCTTTGCTGGATATCCGGTTACCCGGACACAGCCCGAAAACAGCATTTGAAGAAGAAATTCAGTTTTTACAAACGAGATCAGAGGAGTTAAGAAGGCTTTTGCTGGCGGAAAATCTTGATGCTGGCAGGCATGAGTTTAAGGAATTGCTTGAAAAATCAGGAGATGTACTTAAGCGGCAGTTGAACCGGGTGGCCTTGCTTGAAGAAGAATGCCGGATACGGGAAAAAAACATGCACCGGATGGATTCTCTGTTCAGCGCAAAAGTGATCCCGGAGACGGAGCTGGAAAGGGAAAAACTGAAGTTGCTTGCCAGCAGGCAAGTCCTGGAATCAGCCTGCGCCCGCAAAACAGAACAGGAACACCGGATCCAATTCCTGCAAAAGGATTTGCATGAACTGGAAAGAACCCATGAAGAAGAAATTCAATTTATCCTGGCCGAAATAAAAAGAGGCACTGCTTCCCTGGGGGAAAAGCTTGCATTGTGGGAGCGGAAAAACCTCATCCTTGCCCCTGCTGGAGGAGTTGTGAACTTCGCCAGGCACCTGAGTAAAGGAAAATGCCTTGATGCGGGGGAAAGTTTGCTGAGCATTATACCGGACAGCACAGGCTGTTTGCTTGGAAAAATAGCTTTGCCGGCAAAAGGCAGTGGACAGATCATGGCGGGCCAGGCTGTCAGGATCGCACTTGATAACTTTCCTGTTTCTGAATATGGGTATTTCCGGGGCAGGATCAGCAGCATCTCCGGCAAACCGGTACAGGGACATTATCAGGCGGAGGTGGATCTTGAAATACCGGATGAAAATAATCAATGTCCTGAGGTTGAAAGGATGCGATTTGCAGAAGGCACCGCTGAAGTCATCCTGGAGGAGCATAGTCTGATCGGGATGTGGTTGGGGCGGTTCCGCTAGGATGGCAAGCTGCTATTAAATCAGTGAGACTGATTTTTTCAGGAGCGATAGCGAACTGAAAAAGCAAAGTCGAACTGATCCCGAGCTTGTCGAGGGATCTCGTGGGTAATATTCCCCGCCCCTTGGGGCGAATCAAATGAATGTTTCATAATGATACCCCGCAGGCTTGCCTCGGGGTAGTTCATTCAAAAAACATCCGGGCTGGCTGGCCCGGATATAATGTGACCCTGGCGGGAGTCGAACCCACAACCTTCAGAACCGGAATCTGACACTCTATCCAGTTGAGCTACAGGGCCAATTAATTTATTTTTGTTTTCCCTGCAAAATTACAAATATTATTGCAGCATTTTAGCCGAATAATTCTTTCCTCCAGTTTATAAGTATTTTCTCATATCAGGAAACATTTTAGTTAAATTTACGTAACCATAAAAAATCCCAATTTGGGAAATCAATTGGAATTTACTATATTTGAATGAATTAAAAATTCTCTTCTATGGAAGCATTCAAAATATTCATTGTAGAGGATGACGAATTATACGGTGCCATGCTCAAGCATCATCTTTCGTTAAATCCTGATAACGAGGTTTATCATTTTACAAAAGCCTCTGAGTTCCTGAAAAACCTTTATAAAAATCCTTCCCTGGTCTCGCTCGATTACCGCCTGCCGGATATGTCGGGCATGGATGTACTGAAGAAAATCAAGGAGCATGACAAAGACCTGCCGGTGATCATCGTTTCGGGGCAGGAAGATGTGAATACCGCCGTGGAACTGCTCAAAAAGGGGGCATATGATTATTTTGTCAAAAATGAGGATACCAAGAACCGCCTTTGGAATGCCGTTAAAAATGTTAAAGAAAGACTTGAGCTGAAAAATGAGCTGAATGAGCTCAAAGAAGAGATCGGGAAAAAATACGAATTCACCAATGTGATCAAGGGCCACAGCCCCGCCATCAAAGAAGTATTCACCCTGATCGAAAAAGCCATCAAATCGAATATCTCCGTTTCTATCACCGGAGAAACAGGAACAGGCAAGGAGCTGGTGGCCAAAGCCATCCATTACAATTCGCCCAAGGCCAAAAAACCTTTTGTGGCCATCAATGTATCGGCAGTGCCCAGTGAACTGATCGAAAGTGAAATGTTCGGTCATGAGAAAGGCTCCTTCACCGGGGCTACCACCCGCAAGATCGGGAAGTTCGAACTGGCCAATACAGGCACCCTCTTCCTGGATGAAATTGCTGAGATGGACCTTAACATGCAAACAAAGTTGCTGCGCGCTGTACAGGAAAAGGAATTTAGCCGCGTGGGAGGCAATGATGTGGTCAGGGTAGATTGCCGCATCATCATTGCAACCAATAAAAACCTGGCAGAGGAGGTAAACAATGGCAATTTCAGGGAAGATCTCTATTACCGCCTGATGGGATTGCCCATCGAACTGCCTCCGCTCCGCCAGCGTGGAAATGATGTTTTGCTACTGGCAAAATTTTTTGTTGATGAGTTTTGTAAAGAGAACAATATTGGCAAACTAGCCATCTCGCCTGAAGCACAGAATAAACTAATGAAATACCCTTTCCCGGGAAATGTCAGGGAATTGAAGGCTGTTATGGAGCTGGCTTCTGTAATGACCAATACGGAATTAATTGAAGAGGATGATATTAGCTTCAAATCGACCAATACCGTGAGCGATTTCCTGCTGGAGGAAAATACCCTGCAGGATTATACCCGCAAGATCATCCGCTACTATCTGGACAAATACAACAACAATGTACTCACGGTTGCCAAGAAACTGGATGTAGGTAAATCGACCATTTACAGGATGCTGAAAAACAACGAAGTTTAGGACCCATGAGCGACCGGTATAATTTCATCGAAATTGAAAAGTTTACGGGGAATGACGCTTTTGCCCTGAAAGATATGATCGGGATATTTCTGAAGAGTGTTCCCGAAACTCTGGCGGAAATAAATAAATCCTATAAGGAAAATGATCATGAAAAATTCCGCTATTACTCCCACAAATTGAAATCCTCCATTGATCTTTTAAGCATATGGGAACAGAAAGCTGAGATCCGGGTTCTGGAAAATTGCAGTCTGGGTGATTTTCACTCACCCAAAATCGGGAAACTTGTCCGGGATCTGAACCGCACACTGGATGAACTACTGCCGGAAATTGAAAAGACAATTAAGTAAAAGGCGCAATGGATGCAGGCAAAACAAATCCCTGCGTCTAATCTTTGTCAAAGACCGTATTCCAGGAGTACGCATCTTTCAGTGACTTCATCTCTGATTTATCAAAAACATAATCCTTAATCACCAGATAATCCATTTCGGTTTGCATAAAGCAGCGGAAAGCTTCTTCCGGTGTGCAGACAATGGGTTCACCCCGAACGTTAAAACTGGTATTGATCACAACCCCAAAACCTGTCAGATCCTTAAAAGCACGAATCAGTTCCCAGTACAATGGATTATCCTTCCGGCTAACGCTTTGTAGCCTGGCACTAAAATCAATGTGGGTGATTGCAGGCAGATCGGAACGCTTAAAATACAGTCTTTTATAAAGAGGCCAATCATGATAACCAGCAGGCAGGGGCTTGCAGATGTTTTCAGCAACAGGAACAACCAGCAGCATATAGGGTGAAGGCCGGTCGAGCATAAAATACTCCTTTATATCTTCTTCCAGGACGGAGGGAGCAAAGGGACGGAAACCTTCTCTGTATTTAATCTTCAAATTGAGTTTTTTTTGCATCTCCGGATTTCTGGGGTCACCCAAAATACTTCTGTTACCAAGTGCTCTCGGGCCAAATTCCATTTTTCCCTGGAACCAGCCTACTACGTTTCCCTTGCTAATTTTTTCTGCAGCAAAAGAACAGAGCCTGGCATTATCTTTCAATTTGGCATAAGGTATATTGTATTTTCTTATGATCCCCTCAATCTGCTTGTTATGAAAAGCCGGTCCCAGATAGGCTCCTTTCATCCGGTCTCTGCCTTCAGGATCCGCTTTCTTGATTCCCCCTTTTAAATAATATGGAAGCAGTGCTGCACCCAGGGCACCTCCTGCATCACCGGCGGCAGGTTGGGTCCAGATATCTTTAAAAATTCCTGATTGCAGTACTTTCCCATTTGCCACACTATTCAAAGCAACTCCACCTGAAAGAACCAGATTGTTGCTCCCGCTGAGTTCTTTTGTGGTTTTAACGAGTTTTAGGATGATCTCTTCTGTAATGCTTTGTATGGCGAGGGCCATGTCGGTATATTCAGGCAGCAATTCATCATCAGGATTGCGGGGGGATACCAAAAAGAGCTTTCCACTTTTTGTCATCGGTCATTCTTAAGCCGCTTGCAAACCGGAAATACTGCATGTTCAGTACTATAGATCCATCCTCTCTGATATCCACCAGATGATTGCGGATTTGTTTGCAATAATTCCGAAACCTTTCTCCTTCATGATTGCCGTAAGGCGCCAGTCCCATCAATTTGTATTCGCCACTGTTGACCCTGAATCCGGTGTAATATGTGAAGGCAGAATACAAAAGACCAAGGGAATGAGGGAAATGCATTTCTTTAAGGACCCTTATCTTTGAATCACGGGCATGCCCGATGGTGGTTGTTGCCCACTCTCCTACTCCGTCGAGGGTAAGTATGGCAGCCTCGTCGAAAGGTGAGGGGTAAAATGCACTGGCAGCATGTGAGAGGTGATGTTCGGGGAAATACAACTCCGGTTTATCGAATCCAAGGGATTTCAACTCCTTTTTCAGATTTGACTTCAAAAAAAGTTTTTCCCTGATCCAGACCGGAATGGCTGTGGTGAAACTTTTCAGTCCTTTTGGGGCGAAGGCGTGATAGGTTTCCAGAAGTCGCTCGAATTTTATGAATGGCTTTTCATAAAATACAATGTTATCAATGTCGGCTGGTTTCATTCCTGTTTCCTGTAAAACGAACTGAATGGCATGCACCGGGAATGAAGGGTCGTGTTTTATCCGGCTGAACCTTTCCTCCTGGGCTGCTGCCATGATTTCTCCGTCAATGACCAGTGCAGCGGCACTGTCGTGATAATAAGCAGATATTCCAAGGCTTGCTTCCGGCATCTTATTGGTTTTTATCATTCAATAAAAGTTCCATTTTTAGAATAAGGTATAAATAAAAGGTGCAATTGCGCTACCGCTTGATAAAACAATAAGTACCCCGAAGATCAGCAGGAAAAGGATCAGGGGAATCAACCAGTATTTTTTTCGTGTTTTTAAAAATGCCCACAAGTCTTTCAGAAAATCCATCGCATTTAATTCATTAAAAAGGTTTGGTAATATCTTCAAATGTATAAGTCTTGTTTCGCTCGTGCAAGGAGGAATTCTTGCCTTTCCTGTACTTTTTCAGGTCCAGGTCATCTTTGCCCATCCATCGTCTGATCAGACCCACTGGCAGAACCAGCCCGTAAAAAATAAGACCCAGCAGTATTTTAGGTACAATTTTACCCAGCAGGCAGGTAAACGCCATCCAGATTACAGCAAAGGGGTAGAATGCCCCTGGTGCGATCATCAGTAAAACAAGCAATGGAATGCTAAGTTCATACAACAGCAAGAAATCTAACCAATAAGCAAGCAGCAGCAGAATCAGTATCAAAGCCATCCCGCTGTCGGCACATTGTTTTTTTGTCATTTTCCGCTGAAAACAATCCATATATTAATTCTTTTGTAAGTTGTTTACAGTATAATAATTTTCAATGAATGATACCATTTCGTCGGCGATCATTTCATAACCATGTTCATTAAAATGACAGCATTTGTCATTGTACACGGTTTCGCTTACCTCTCTGAACATCATGCTTAAATCTTTAAAGGCTATTCCTTCCCTGATCAATTCCATTCCTTTCTTTTGAAGCATTGGATATCCGATTTTAACCGCTGTTTTGTAGTCTGAAGCACCTTCGATGTACGCAATTTCAAGCTCCTTCTTTGTCAGCCTTTTGGAAGCCGGCACATACTGGTTGGGTTGCAGGAAGTGGAAATAATTAAATTTCCCTGAGCGGGACAGTTCATATAATAAAGCAGAGGCTTCTGCCCAAAGCTTAACTTCATGTCTGAAATAATCATTTGTATCGGCGAAAGCACAAGCGGGCCCGGTTGATTGGTAATCGAGGGATTGCTCAGATATTAGCTTATCAAGTTCTCGCTCAGTGCTATTGATTTTATTGATCTTGTTGTTATCCAATACCTTCCAGAAAAGCATGGCCAGGTTGCTGTATTTCAAGGGGGATTCGACAAATAAGACTGTGAGTTGATCCTTTTCATGCCTTGCCATGGCCTGTTCGCCAAGCAGGATCTGCTCTTCCGTATCCAGGCTCTTTCTTGAAAGCACATCCCAGTTCCTGGGGTAGGAGGGATTAATATCAAAGGACATATTATCGGTATAGGGCAGAACCACCTCATTAAAACCGTCGAGGTTTACAATCAAATCAAAATGAGCGCCGAGCGAAAGCAGGTAATTGACTGAAAGCATTTGCTGGGGTTGTTTGAACCCACCCAGTGCCACAGAAAACAGCCGGATCTCCTGTCCGCTGAAAACATCAGATTCACGCAACTTTTCAGCAAAATAATCTCCTTTCAGTTGAAAAAGCAGTTTGGCAACGGAGCCACCACAAAGGCAAATATTTAAGGTATTATCTTTTGCTGAATCCAGCGGATCAGGGCCCAGGAAACCAAGATCATTGTATGCACCTCCCGGATTGTGTACAAAGCCCAAATAGGGATGGATGCTATGTATTCCCTGTTTGTAATTATCTGCTTTTGATCCGGGACCTTTTTCTGCATGAATTGCGATCCAGTTGTCTTTAAGATCCTTGCGATATTCCTTTCTGCTAAAGGAATGCCCAAGCACTGCCGGAGCTAATATAAAGGGGGAAAGCTCCAGGGTGAGCCCCGCAATAATAAGTAAAATGATAAGCCCGGATAATTTTTTTTTAATTTTCATGATAATTTTCCAGGTACGACAATGAAATCCAGAATTTGCCTGCAAAGATAGGAATAATAGACCTATAAAGGAATATTCCCATGCTTCTTGGGCGGGTTTGTCTGGCTTTTATTCTGGGTCATCTCCAGGGCCTGGATCAACTTGAAACGGGTTTGTTTCGGGTAAATGATCTCGTCCACATAACCCAGTTCGGCGGCTTTGTAAGGACTGGCGAATGTTTCCTTGTAATCGTCTACCGCTTTTTTCTTTTCTTCATCCGATAAAGCATCCCTGAAAATAATGTTCACGGCGCCTTCCGGACCCATCACAGCTACCTCGGCCGTGGGATAGGCAAAATTTACATCTGCACCGATGTGTTTGCTCGACATCACATCATAAGCGCCGCCATAAGCTTTCCTGGTAATGAGGGTGATCTTGGGCACAGTGGCCTCCGAAAATGCATAGAGCAATTTCGCCCCATGCTTGATGATGCCGCCAAACTCCTGCTCTGTGCCGGGGAGAAATCCGGGCACATCTACGAAAGTGATCAAAGAGATATTGAAAGCATCGCAGAAACGGACAAAGCGTGCTCCTTTGGTGGAGGAATTGATATCCAGCACCCCGGCCAGATGAGCCGGCTGATTGGCCACGATGCCCACCGGTTTGCCATCCATACGGGCAAAGCCCACCACCATGTTTTCCGCATAATGCGGTTGAACCTCAAAAAAGTTGTGGTCATCAACTACTGTGGAAATGATCTCTTTGATATCATAGGGTTTGTTGGGATCGTCGGGAACGATGCTTTGCAGTTTTTCGTCCTCGCGATGGATATCGTCGGTATTGGGTTTGATGGGAGGGTCTTCCATATTGTTGGAGGGGAGGAAGCTTATGAGCTCGCGCATCATCATCAGGGCCTGTTCATCATTATCGGCCATGAAGTGGGCTACTCCGCTTTTTGAATTGTGCGAAAGGGCTCCGCCAAGGTCTTCTTTGGTCACCTCTTCATGGGTCACGGTCTTGATCACATCCGGACCGGTAATGAACATATAGGAGGTTTCTTTCACCATGCATATAAAGTCGGTGATGGCCGGGGAATAAACGGCTCCGCCAGCACAGGGACCAAGGATCACGGATATCTGCGGCACCACACCCGAAGCCATGGTGTTGCGGTAAAAAACATCCGCGTAACCGGCCAGGCTTTCGACCCCTTCCTGTATGCGGGCCCCGCCCGAATCATTCAGTCCGATGATGGGCGCCCCCATGCGCATGGCCAGATCCATCACCTTCACGATCTTGTTGGCATTGGTGCGGCTCATGGTCCCGCCGAAAACGGTAAAGTCCTGCGCAAATAAATAAACCATGCGGTCATCGATCTTACCATAACCTGTTACCACACCATCGCCAGGGATCTTTTTCTTGTCCATATCAAAATCGGTGGCTTTGTGGGTAACGAATTTGTCCATTTCAACAAAAGTTCCCGGGTCAAGCAAAAGTTTGATCCTTTCACGGGCAGTTAAACGTCCTGCCTTATGCTGGCGCTCGATCCTTTCCTTTCCGCCGCCCAGTTCCGCTTTGCTGTTCTTTTCCTCGAACAAATTATATTTTTCTTCCAGACTTGACATATTTTCAGTTTTGGGTTTTTCAATTATTCAATAATAATAAGAGCTTGATTGGCTGTGATGGTCTGGCCTTCTTTCACAAGGACTTCTTTCACCACCCTGTCTTTCTTTACTTTGTATTCGCTTTCCATTTTCATGGCAGCAACGATGATGGCAGTGTCGCCGGCTTTCATTTTATCACCAACTTTCACGGGAATCTTCACCACTTTGCCAGGCATGGGGGAGGCAATGGTTCGCCCGTCGTCATCCAGCTCCTTGCTGCGGTATTTCAGGTATTTGGCTTCCGCATCAAAAATCTCTACATCATAGGATTTATAGAGGGTATTGACCGTATAATGTTTGCCTTTTCCGTTCTGGAACAGCTCAACATTGTAACTGATATCATTGTGGATGATGGAATAGATGCCGGGTTCAACTTCGATGATATCCACCTCAAAGTGTTTTCCGTCGAGGTTGATGCATGCCTTGCTGCCCCGCCGGTTTTCTATTTCAACTTCCCGGATCTTTCCGTTTATATTTACCTCAAGTGACATAATCCAAGTTTTTAGAAACGTAAAACAGCTTTTTTTCTTCCGAAATCCTTCCAGTTGTTTCCAAGCACATGCTTGGGTTTGCAGTCTTTCAGGCCCTCTACCTTTGAAAGAAAATCAAAACTGGCGGCAATCACGGCAATGTCTTCAAATTCACCTTTACTTTTCTTAGGTGTCATCAGGAATTTCCAGTTTTTCTCAATAAAATGCGTATTGTATTTTCCCTCCACAAAATCAGGCACATCCAGGATCCTTTCCAGGAATTTGATACTGGTCTTCACTCCGGTAATCTTGTAATTGTAAAGGGCTCTTTTCAGCCTGCTGATGGCTTCTTCCCGGGTATTGCCCCAGACGATGAGCTTTGAGATCATGGGGTCGTAATCCATGGGGATCTCGTAACCTTCATATACGTAACCATCGTGGCGCACTCCCAGTCCCAGTGGTTCGGTAAGATGCCTGATGATACCCGGACTGGGCATGAAATTCTCATCGGGGTCTTCGGCATAGATCCTGACCTCGATGGCATGGCCATGCTGGATAAGATCTTCCTGTTTATAGGAGAGTTTTTCACCCTGGGCGATGCGGATCATTTCCTTCACCAGGTCAACGCCCACCACCCTTTCGGTGATGGGATGCTCCACCTGCAGGCGGGTATTCATTTCCAGGAAGTAATAGTTCAGATTATCATCCACAATAAACTCGACCGTTCCGGCGCCCTGGTAATCAACAGCTTTGGCGGCGGCAACAGCTTTTTCACCCATTTCCTTCCGTACCTCAGGGGTCATGATCGGGGAGGGGGTTTCCTCCAACACTTTCTGGTGGCGGCGCTGCACGGAACATTCTCTTTCGAAAAGATGGATCACATTTCCGTGCTGATCGGCCAGCACCTGGAATTCGATGTGGTGGGGCGATTCGATGTATTTTTCGATGTAAACGGCATCATTGCCAAAAGCGTTGCGGGCCTCAGATTTGGCCATATTCAATGCCGCGATAAATTCTTTTTCCTCCCTCACCATGCGCATACCCTTTCCTCCTCCCCCGGCAGATGCTTTGATCATTACAGGCAGGCCAATCTCTTTCATCACCTGCAGGGCTTCTTTTTCATCGGTAATCTCGCTTTTCGTGCCGGGCACTACAGGCACCCCTGCTTCGGTCATGGTTTTCCTGGCTGTGAGCTTATCACCCATGGTTTCAATGGCGTAAGGTTTGGGACCGATAAAGATGATACCTTCTTTCTCACAACGGGCCGAGAATTTTGCATTTTCCGAGAGGAAACCATAACCCGGGTGAATGGCATCGGCCTTGCTCTTTTTGGCAACATCAATGATTTTGTCGATGCTGAGATAGCTTTCGCTGGAAGCTGCCACACCGATGAAGTAGGCCTCATCGGCGTATCTAACGTGCATGGCGGTGCGGTCTGCTTCAGAGAATACGGCCACGGATTTGATGCCCATCTCCCTGCAGGAGCGCATGATTCTCAACGCTATCTCTCCACGGTTTGCAATCAATACTTTTTTTATCATACGATTCGAATTATAGTCCATGCATACTCACACTGAGCTTATTATGAAAATTTACATGTTTTTTTTACCGGTAAATTTGAGGCTGTAAATATAGGCAATTTTTTATACCCCTGATTGTTAATTAATTAACAGAATTTGGATGTGATGTTTGTTTTTTACAGAAGATTGAAAATCAATTGTGTGAGATAATGGATTCATGAGATTCATTCGGGATAATGAGCCACATTAGAAGCCCGCTAAGCGGGCTTTGTGTCATATTGAAAAGCCCGTTGAAACGGGCTTGCCAGATATCTACACCCCTGAATGGATCAGGACTCCTTTATGAGTTGAAAATGATCTTTTATTTCCTGATGAATTTGGTAGATTGCTGATAATCCTTACCCACGAGCCTGAGTAGGTAAAATCCAGGTTCAAGTTTCGAAACATTGATGGATTGTCCGGGTGAGTTGTCCCGCCTTCCATGTATGACATCTTTCCCAACAAGATTATAAATGTGATATATTGTACACTGCAGTTCCAGTTTCATCTTGCTATTTACATGACGAAAGATAATGTAGAAAAGTTGTCCCTGATAAATTTGCGCTTTTCTAAAATCAAATATATGAAATTAAGAAGATTGCATCTATTTAGAATGATTATAAATCAAGAACTTGTAGAGGTAAAGGGAGGTAAATAATTAGATTATTTCATACATATGATTGTGTTTTCGCTGTTTGTTAAACCGAAATTTATTGAAAGATGAAAAAAATTATTTTTACTCTCTTTGCTTCCTTGCTGGTAATTGCTGTTTTTTTCGCAGCAGGTTCCCAGGGAAAAGTAGTTGTTGAAATTGCCACTGGTGCCTGGTGTTATTATTGTCCGGGTGCTGCCATGGGTGCTGATGACCTGGTGGCCAACGGATGTGAAGTAGCCAATATAGAATATCATAATGGAGACCCCTTTGCCACCACACAATCGGATGCACGAAATTCTTATTATGCTGTTTCCGGATACCCGACTGCTCATTTCGATGGAGTAGAGAAATATTCAGGGGGTAGTCATACCCAGAGTATGTACAACAATTATCTTCCGCTGTACAATACACGCATTGCCATTCCTTCGGATTTTACGATTGATATATATGGCCAGAATACCGGCCTGAACTATACCATAGATGTATTGCTGGAGGAAATGAATGCCTATGCCGGAACCAATCTGGTTGCCCACCTGGTAATCACCGAATCGGAAATTGCTTACTCCTGGCAGGGACAATCGGAACTGAATTATGTGATGCGCGAAATGTATCCTGATCAAAATGGAACAAGCCTTGATTTTTCATCGGATCCGCAGCAGCACCTGACCTATAGCTTTGCCATTGACGCCGGATGGGGTCACGCAACACTGCGAGCTGGTTGCCTTCATTCAGGACAACGACACCAAGGAGATCCTGCAGGGCTCCATGATTGAACTCAACAACCTTCAACCCATGCAGGCCACAGCAGGTTTCTCCGCCAGCAATACCACCACTTGTGAAGGCGGTTCTGTCAACTTCATTGATGGTTCTCTCGGGATCATTACTTCTTATGAATGGCATTTTGAAGGTGGAACTCCGGCTACATCAACCGATGCAAACCCCACAGTTACCTACAATACAAATGGTGTTTATGATGTAACCCAGATCGTTTCCGACGGTACCACAAGCGATACCCTGGAGATGGAGGATTACATCACTGCCATGTCGGTACCGGCACAGGCAGGTACACCATCAGGTTCGGCAGATCCCTGCCAGAATTCATCCCCGCAGTATTCAACGGATCCGGTAACTTATGCTTCATCTTACACATGGACGGTAGAACCCGCTAACGCAGGTAGCTTCAGTGGTAATGGTGCAACAACCACACTGAACTTGAGTCAGACCTATACGGGGACAATCAACATCAAAGTCAGGGCTGAAAATGAGTGCGGCGACGGGGCATGGTCAAATGCTTTGACTTCCACCGTTAGAGCTACTCCTACAATTTATAATATTACAGCCCAGGGAACCGGTGCGTATTGCGAAGGAACTTCAGGAACGGAACTATTGCTGGATGGTTCGGAAACAGGTGTGGATTATGAACTTTTCCTGGATGATGTTTCTACAGGCATCTTTGTTTCCGGAACCGGTGATACCATTAGCTTCGGTGTTCAGTCGGAAGAAGGAATTTACACCGCTATGGGTGCTACAGATTATTGCAGTCAGGATATGTCAGGGCAGCACCTGGGTACATATGATCAGTGTTCCCGGAACCCCTGGAACTCCAGCTGGAAATACCGCTGTTTGCGGTGACAACGACAGCACAGCCTATACTACATCAGGTGCATCAGATGCAAACTACTATACCTGGACCCTTTACCCGGAGAATGCCGGTGAGATCATCGGTACGGATGTGGATGCGTACGTAGACTTGGATGACAGCTTCTCAGGCCTTGCCGAGATCAACGTGATGGGTTCCAACGAATGCGGCGACGGCCCGGTATCAGATAATATTGAAGTGAATGTTTATGCATTGCCTGACCCGGTCATCAGCGGAGAAACCCTGGTATGTGAATTCTGGGAAGGCATTGTATACACAACAAGCGATAATCCCGATAACACCTATACTTGGGAGATCGAAGGCGGCAACATAACCGATGGAGCCGGAACTCATGAAGTTAAAATTGACTGGGGTGAAGCAGGAACAGGCTGGTTGCGTGTTACAGAGGTTACACCCCAGGCCTGTGAAAAGACCACAGAAGATTATACTGTAATCATCGATGATTGTACAAATATCGATGAACTGGACCTAAGGTATGTCAGCATTTATCCGAATCCCGCCAGGGATGAATTGTTCATCGAATTTGACAGGAAACTGAATGAATCCTATACGGTCCGCATCATGGACCTTACAGGTAAATCAGTTGCCGTTTACAATGAAACCGCTAGCAATGGCCTTATCAGGATAAATATTTCGGAATTGAAAAAGGGGCTTTATTCTATCGAACTGTCTAATCAGGAATCAGGTAAGATCACACAAAGACTGATCAAAAACTAAGATTGCTTCATAAGTTCGGAATTAAAAGGCTGTCTTCCTTTTGGGGGCAGTCTTTTTTCTTGAAAGTCTGATCTTCAGAAATGCAATTTATGATAATCAAAGGTTCTGCTCTGGCGAAGCTTATAAATGATCTGGGCCAGGTGGATGAAAATATCCAGTTTGTTTTCGGCCAGCCATCGCAGAGCCCTGGGTTTGTTGTTACAAGCCTCTGAAAAGACCAACATCACTTTATAATCATTTTTCAGCAGCCAGGCCACTGCATTTACCTTGTTATCAATGGCTGAATCCAATGCAGCCAGCTGGGGGTAACCGTTTTTCAGCAGCCATTTAAAGGCATCATCGCTGCCTCGTATGGCATGTGCCAGGGCTGCCAGTTCGGGAAAGCCGTCTTCCATGAAATACTTGATTATTTTTTCATTTCCTTTGAGGGCTTCGCCGAAAGCTACCAGTAATTTTATGTCATAATTGGTCATCAGCCGTTAATTTCATCAATCTTCGCAGCCAGTTCCCGGTCCTTATCTGTGACCACATCCCCGGCATCATGCGTGGATAAATTGATCCTGACCGTATTATATACGTTTTGCCAGTCGGGATGGTGGTTCATCTTCTCTGCAACCATGGCCACTTTGGTCATGAATGAAAATGCTTCTATAAAATTATCGAATTTGAATTCTTTTGTCAATTTATTGTTCTCTTCTTTCCACATAGTTTCTGTTTTGCAATAACACGCACAAAATCTGTTCCGAACTACTCATACACTCTGGTAGCCACACCCAGTTCATTGACCCGGCCGGCAATTTTTTCCAGTTCTTCTACCGGTATCTTTTCGAGGTTTTCGGCCGGTGTGGCCCGGTCGATGGGGTAGATCATCCACATAGGCCGGTTTGATCTTTTCGATGTGGTTCAGCCAGATCTTTACTTCTTTCTCGGTGGTATTGTCGATGGATGCACCCCGGTAGTTTCCCCTGACAAAAAGCGTTTGCAGGATGATGTTCCCGTCGAAGCGTATGAGATTCTCCACAATGTCAGCCAGGCGGATACCCGATCTGGGCTGGTTGATCTTCTGGTAGGTCTCTTCGGTTCCTGCGTCCAGTTTCAGGATGTTCTGATCGATCTTTTTCAGTGCTTCCGAAACTTCAGGGCGGTTCAGGGTGGTGCTGTTCGTAAGTACGGTAACCATGGCCTCCGGAAAGTATTGATCCCGCAGGGCGATGGTGTCTATGATGATCCCGTCAAAGTAGGGGTGAAGCGTGGGTTCGCCATTGCCGGCAAACGTCAGTGAATCAGGAATGATCTCCGATTCTTTCAATTCGACCAGTTTACTTTCAAGGTATTCCTTTAGTGTTTGCCGCGACGGGATCCTCCCGGCTCCCTGTTTTATGGTCATCCGTCCAGCCACATTCACAATAAATACAATTGAAGGTGCAGCACTTTGCTCTTAACTGGCAGGGGATTGATCCCGAGCGAAACACCCAGCCGCCTGCTTTTTACCGGTCCGAAAATGATATCATGAAATAAAAATCCTGCCATAAACGTTTTTTTCTACCTCAAAGGTACTAAGAATAATAAATCGTACTTTTGAAACCGTAAAATGAGCGCACTGGACCTGATAAAAGAACCGGTTAATGAGCACCTGAAAGCATTTGAGAAACAATTCAGGGCTTCCATGCAAAGCAATGTTCCTTTGCTGGATAAGATCACCCGCTATATACTCAAGCGCAAAGGCAAACAGATCCGGCCCATGCTGGTGTTCCTCTCGGCAGAATTGTGTGGCAATGTAAATGATAAATCCTACCGGGCAGCCTCCCTGATCGAACTGCTGCATACAGCAACCCTGGTGCATGATGATGTGGTGGATGACTCGAACGAAAGACGGGGCTTCTTTTCCCTGAATGCACTCTGGAAAAATAAGATATCCGTACTGGTGGGGGACTACCTGCTTTCGCGGGGATTGCTCTTATCATTGGATAATGATGATTTCCAGCTATTAAAGATCGTTTCCGAAGCGGTGCGCGAAATGAGTGAAGGGGAACTGCTGCAGATTGAAAAAGCCAGGCGGCTTGACATCGAAGAAAACATCTACTTTGATATCATCCGTAAAAAAACGGCCAGTTTGATTTCTGCCTGTTGCACTTGTGGTGCGGTTTCTGCCGGTGCAAGCCCGGAAACGGCGACAAAACTCAAACAATTTGGAGAAAATGTGGGCATTGCTTTCCAGATCAAGGACGACCTCTTTGATTATGAAAGGCATAATGAAACCGGCAAACCGAACGGCATCGATATCAAAGAACAGAAAATGACCCTGCCATTGATTTACATGCTTGAGAATTCAGCGAAGCTTGAAAAGCGAAAGATCATCAACATCATCAAAAATCACAATGATGAGCCTGAGATGGTTGGCGAAGTGATTGCCAAAGTGAACGGCAGTGGCGGCATTGAATATGCAAAGCAAAAAATGATCGCATACCGCGACAGGGCTTTTGATCTGCTGAAAGAATTTCCCGAATCACCTGCCCGTAACAGTCTTGAACAGCTGGTGATCTTTACCACCGAGCGCAAGAAATGATCAGCCTTTTTTCAGGGTGAAGGCAAAGGTCGTCCTTACCCCAACCGTACTTCTTACATTGATGGTTTGCTTGTGGGCTTCGATTATGTGCTTTACAATGGCCAGGCCAAGTCCGGTGCCGCCCTGTTCCCTTGAACGGCCTTTGTCGGTGCGGTAAAAACGTTCAAATAAACGGGGCAGGTATATAGCCGGAATACCGATGCCATCGTCTGTTACCTCTACCAGGATGTTCTCATCCATATCAAAAAAGCTGATCTTGGTCTTGCCGCCTTCGTCCTTTCCGTATTTTATCGCATTATCGACCAGATTGATCAGTACCTGGCGAATTCGTTTTTTATCTGCCTCCACCCGGATGGGCTTTTCATAATTCTCCGCAAAATAAACTGTATTCTTCTTCTTCTTGGCTTTGATCTCCAGAAATTCAATGACTTCGTTGCTCATTTGCAATAAGTCAAATCGGGTATTGTTCAGCTGCAGTTCACCGGATTCCAGGTGGGAGATCTCCTCTAGGTCTTCAACGATGGCGATCATCCGGTTGATGCTCTTTTCAGTTTTGAGCAGGTATTTTTTATTGATACTGGGGTCTTCCAGTCCGCCGTCAAGTAATGTCAGAACGTATCCCTGTATATTGAATATCGGTGTCTTCAGTTCATGAGAAATATTGCCAAGGAACTCCCTGCGGTATTTTGCCAGTTCCTTGAGTTGCTGAATTTCCTGTTGCTGCACTTCCCCCCATTTCTGTACCTCCAGGTTGACTTTTTCGAGGGTATCGGCATTTACCTCAAGCTGTTTACCGGCTCCTTTGGGCATCTTGAGTTTGTGTATGGTTTTATAAATCAGCTTGATCTTATCATAAATAAATTTTTCGAGGGTGTAACGAAAAACAAAGTAGCTGAAGGTATACAGCAGTATATCGATCAACAGAAGCGGGATCAGCTTAAAGCTAAAAAAGATATAGCTAAAAACCGTGTAAACAAGGGAAAAGAAAGCCGTCACGAACAGTGCATTCGTGAGGGCCAGGTTTTTGGGATCGGTATTGCGCAGATTGAAAGCCAAGATCTATTCTTCGTATTTATAACCAACACCTTTGACTGTGGTAATATTTTCAAGCCCGATCTTTTCCCGGATTTTCCGCACATGAACATCAATGGTACGGTCTCCCACGATTACATCAGAACCCCATACCCTGGAAAAAATCTCCTCCCTTGTAAACACCTTGTTGGGCCTGGAGGTTAGCAGGAGCAGGAGTTCAAATTCTTTTTTTGGCAGGCTGATCTTTTCTTCACCCTTGAGGATGAGATATCTTTCCTTATCAATGATGAAATCCTTCAGGTTCACCTGATTCTGGGTATCCTCATCACCTTCCTGGTAACGCCTGAGCAAAGCCTTAAGCCTGCTGACCAGCACTTTGGGCTTGATGGGTTTGGTGATATAATCATCGGCCCCGGCCTCAAAACCGGCGATCTGGGAATAATCTTCGCCCCGGGCGGTAAGAAAAACGATGATCGCTTTCTGCAATTCAGGGATCTCTTTGATCTGGTTGCATGTTTCTATCCCGTCGATGCCGGGCATCATTACATCCAGAATGATCAGATGGGGGGTGATCTCTTTTGCTATTTCAATTGCATCCTTACCGTTGGAAGCGGTATGCACCTGGTATCCTTCTTTCTTGATATTGTAACTCAGGAATTCCAGCACATCCTTTTCATCATCCACCAGCAGGATCCGGTATTTATCATTACTCATTTTATCGATTTTGATAAACGACTTCAAAGTACAATGCGTTCCAAAAATAAGCATAAATGACCGAAAATCTTTACATTTACAGAAAATTAGAAGGAGATTATGATCAAAAAAACATTTCTCACATCCATACTCTTTTCATTGCTTGCCTTTGCCACCGCGCAGGAATTCGAAGGCGGCGTTCACCTGGGCCTGGTGGCTAGTCAGGTACAGGGCGATAATTATGGCGGTTACAACAAGGCCGGACTCTATCTCGGAGGATATGTCTCTTACCAGTTCAGCAAGCATGGCATTGTGCAGATGGAACTGGATTATATACAAAAGGGAAGTCGCAAAATACCGGGTGAGAATGAGATTGATACCTACAAGCTGAATATCCATTATGTTGAATTGCCGGTGCTTTACCAGTATATCATCAATGAGAAATTCTCAGTTGAAGCCGGACTGGCCCTGGGTGTTTTATCAGCAAAACGGAAGAGTTCAATTACCAGGAACAGATAAGCGAGGAAGATTTCAACCGGCTTACCCTGAGCGGGATCATTGGGCTGTATTATCACATCAACGAGAACTGGCGGGTGAATATCCGCACGAACAATTCCATCTTGCCGATCCGGCCAAACATTGCCAACACGGAGCTTAGCTACCGGCTTTTCGACGAAGGCCAGTACAGCGATCTGCTGAGTATCGGAATGCAGGTAACCTTGTAAGTATTATTGCTGCTTCCACTTGATGTTGCAGCCCACACTTGGTATCTGATCTTCAGGTACCTGCTCACCGGCAAGGATCAGATCAAGGGTTTTGCGCAGGTTTCTGCCACTTACCGTTTTATCATTTCCGGGCCTGGAATCATCGAATTGCCCCCGGTATACACAGCGGTCGTCAGCATCAAAAACATCAAAATCAGGGGTGCAGGCTGCATCATAAGCTTTTGCCACCTCCTGGCTCTCGTCGTACAAGTATGGAAAGGGAAAGCCCTGCTCAGCAGCAAAGGCTTTCATTTTATCGGGATGATCCTGCGGATAATTCACCACATCATTCGAACTGATCGCCACAAAACCAATCCCCCGGGAATATAATCTTTCGCCACCCTGACAAGCTCGTGGATGATATGCTTCACATAAGGACAATGGTTGCAAATAAACATCACCACTGTGCCTTTGTTTCCCTTAACATCAAGGAAGCTTTTGTTTTTGCCGGATACAGTATCCGGTAAATTAAAATCCGGTGCCTTGAATCCCAGGGGTATTTGATTTGTTGGTGTTTCTGCCATAGTCAATTTATTTATAATGTTTACAGATAGTATAACGGATCCCTCCTGAAAAATTGCGTTCTCAATCAATCCTCCTGGTCGGCAATAAAGCGGATATTTCGCATCAATCCATCATAGCCGGCTCTTTTAACGGCCGATCCTTCAAAGAGGGATTCGAAGCTGTCCCGGTCCAGGTTTTCCCAGTCGGGTTTTTTCATTTTTCGTAATTTTTCAGATGGCATGAAGTCTGATTCTTTTGCCGGGGAAGAGATGCGATTCCAGGGGCATACATCCTGGCAGATGTCACATCCGAATATCCACTGATTGAATTTGCCTTTAAAGAGGCCGGGGGTTTTTTTATTTTTGTTCTCGATGGTATGATAGGAAATGCATTTGCGGGCATCCAGAATGTAAGCTTCATCGAGGGCCCCGGTGGGGCATGCACGCATGCACCTGGCGCAACTTCCGCAGAGGTCTATGTGTTCTGCAGTATCATATTCCAGTTCCAGGTCGGTGATGATCTCGGCAACAAAAAAGAAAGATCCCAGCTTACGGTTGATCAGCAGGGTATTTTTCCCTATCCATCCCAGGCCGCTTTTAACAGCCCATACTTTGTCCATCACAGGGGCCGAATCCACAAAAGCCCGGCTGTGATCAGTTTTTGTCACCGCACGCAATTCCTTTACCAGGGGCTTAAGTTTCTTTTTGATCACCTTATGATAATCTCTCCCATATGCATACTTTGAAATTTTGTAGTGTTGTTCATCAGGCAGATGCATACCGGGATAATAGTTATAAAGGAAAGAAATAACTGATTTTGCCTGATTCACCAGCTTTCCTGGATCCAGTCTTTTGTCCGCATTTCGCTGCATATACTGCATATCCGCATGCTTTCCGGCAGACAACCATTCCCTGAGAAGCTCTTTTTCCTTATCCAACGCTTGAGCCCGTGATATTCCACAGGCAAGGAAACCCTGCTCTTCCGACCAGTTTTTGATTGAATAAGTGTGTTCAGATTTATGATGATTTTCCTGCAGGATCATGATCAAAACAGTCTTCCCTGGTCATCGGTTTTTTTCATGCCAAGGTGGCGATAAGCCAGATCGGTGATCTCGCGGCCGCGGGGTGTGCGCATAAGGTATCCTTCCTGGATGAGGAAGGGTTCATAAACCTCTTCGATGGTCCCTGCCTCTTCTCCGACAGCCGTGGCTATGGTGTTGATCCCTGACCGGTCCGCCTTTGAATTTTTGCAGGATGGTCTGGAGGATGCGGTTATCCATTTCGTCGAGCCCGTTCTGATCTACATTCAGGGCTTTGAGTGCGATGCGGGAGATATCGATATCGATCTTTCCGCTTCCCTTGATCTGGGCAAAATCCCTCACACGCCGCAAAAGCAAATTGGCGATACGGGGCGTTCCGCGGCTTCTCCTGGCAATCTCAGCGGCGGCGTCCTCCTTGATCTCTACTTTCAGGATGTCGGAAGACCTTTTCAGGATCGCCTTCAGGGTATCGGCATCATAATATGAAAGCCTGGAATTGATACCAAACCTTGACCGAAGCGGTGAGGTGAGTAAACCTGAACGGGTGGTGGCTCCGATCAGGGTGAAGGGTTCCAGGTTGATCTGTATGCTCCGGGCGTTGGGGCCGCTTTCAATCATGATATCGATGCGGTAATCCTCCATGGCCGAATAGAGGTATTCCTCGATCACCGGGCTGAGGCGGTGTATCTCATCAATAAATAAAACATCATTCCGCTCAAGATTCGTGAGCAGTCCGGCCAGGTCACCCGGTTTGTCAAGTACAGGCCCTGAAGTGATCTTGATGCCCACGTTCATTTCGTTGGCGATGATGTAGGAGAGGGTCGTTTTTCCCAGGCCGGGCGGGCCATGAAGCAATACATGATCCAGGGCTTCTTCGCGCTGCCTGGCGGCCTCCACGAATACCTTCAAATTATCCAGCACCTTTGGCTGACCTGAGAATTCCCCAAAATGGCTGGGCCTGAGTACCTTCTCTATCTCTTTTTCAGCCTGTGACAGGTTTTCGCCGCTTGGATCAAGATTTTCGTTCATTGGCGTTTTACTTAGATTTTAACAAAAATAACAATTCGCCAACAATCTTTTCGTTTCATAAAGAAATTATTAGCGGGACGGTTTTCTATTTTTATATTAATTTTATGTAAATTTAGCAAGCAGAGAAACACTATTGCCAAACCAAAAAATGTATAAGCGATGAAAAACATTGTTGTAGCCATCGACTTCTCAAAGGGTTCCATCCACGCCTTGAAATATGCCATTGACGTAGCCAACCGGGCACAGGCGGATATTCACATGATATGGGTTGACAATACCAGCACCAGCGAGATCGTGTATTCCCATTTTACCAACGAGGACCGCCTTGAGCATAAAAAGAATTTCCAGTCGCTCACCGGGGAATATGCCCCTTCCCTGAAAGGCGGGAAACTGATGCATTACCTGAGAAAGGGCAAGGTACACCTGGAGATAGCCAGGCTCGCTACCCAGAAAAATGCCGACCTGATCATTGCCGGAACCCATGGCGTTACAGGTTTTGAAGAATACTGGATCGGCAGCAATGCCTACCGTATCGTCACCTACGCCCCCTGCCCGGTTATTACGCTCCGGCAGGATTTTGATTTTTATAAAGGGATCGGTAACATTGTCTTTCCGGTTGACAGCAGCATCGAAACCAAACAAAAACTTCCTTTTACGGCAGATTTTGCCAAAATGTACAATGCCAGCATTCATCTGCTCGGTTTGTACGCCACTTCCCTCAAATCCGTACAGAAAAGAATTGACACACATCTGGAACACGCTGCCAACTTTTTAAAGAAAAACGATGTCATGTATGTAGAAGAAAGGACCAGGCCCGAGAACATCACCCGGTTTATCAGGGAATATGCCATAAAAGTTAAAGCAGACCTGATAACCATCATGACCGAGCAGGAAAACACCACGGCCAATGTGTTCCTGGGGGCAAACGCTGAGCAGTTGATCAGCCACTCGCATATACCGATTTTAAGTTTGCGGCCGAAAAACATAAAACAGGAAAACGAATAATGACATGGGAAGTATCGTGAGGATCATATTATTATGTTTGATTAACAGCCTGGCATATGCACAATACGGTGAATCCGGCAGCCTGAGAGTTCACCAGGACAAAAGGATTGACACACTGTTACATCGCCATATTGAGATCAATAAGAGGATGGCCGAGAATCCCAATCATGATGGTATTGCAGGTTACAGGATCCAGATATTCTTTGATTCAGGGAATAATTCAAAGGCCAGGGCACTTGAAGTGATTGAGGAGTTTACAAAGGATTACCCCGAAGTAGGTGCTTACCTGACCTTTGGTGAACCCTTTTACAGGGTCAGGGTAGGGGATTTCAGGAGGAAAATAGAAGCGCTTGGCTTCATGGACAAGATAGGGAGAAAATATCCCAATGCATGGATCATCAAGGATAAGATCAAATTCCCCGGTAAAGAAAAATCAAAAACCAACGAATATGATAAACAAGATCTTAGTAGCGATTGACTTTTCGGATTGTTCCATCAATGCCCTGGAACATGCCATTACCATTGCTGAAAAGGCGAAAGCCGATGTGATGATGCTCTGGGTGAACAAACCTGAAAGTGCAAAGGAGATACATGAGGGCAAGCCCGAAAATCTCCAGTATGAGATTAGCAAGCGTTTCAATAACTTAAAAAAGAAATACAAAGCTGGTTTGCTTGGCAACAATCTGCTTACAAAAGTCAGGGATGGAAAAGTTTATCGCGAGGTTGTTGCTGAAGCTAAGGAATGGGACGCCGACCTTATTGTGGCGGGTACCCATGGCGCTGCGGGTTTTGAGGAATTCTGGGTTGGCAGCAATGCCATGAAGATCGTTAGCGCAACGGAAATACCTGTGATCACCATCCGGGGCGGTGTTGACGTTGGCAGGGAGATGAAACTGATCGTGATGCCCATCGACAACACACCGGAAACCAGACAGAAAGTACCCTTCACCGTGGAACTGGCCAAATGTTTCAATGCCGAAGTGCATGTGCTGGCCTTGCATACAACAAGCATTAAAACAGTGCAGTATCAGATCGATCAGTATGCCAAGCAGGCTTTAAGCCACCTGCGACAGGACAAGGTGAAATGCAAGCTTGTAAAAGTCGATGCTGATAATGTTTCCAGGGCTATGATCGATTACGCAGTGGAAAAGAATGCCAACCTCATTGCCATCACCGATGAGCAGGAAAAATCACCCATGAACCTGGTACTGGGGCCTTATGCACAACAAACTGTAAACCACAGCCCAATACCTGTATTAACCGTGCATTCGGTAAACACAGCAATATATAAATAATAAAATCCCCCGCCGGGGGATTTTGTTTTAGCAACGATCCATGTTATTCAGATCATCAAAGGCGATTTTAAGCCTTTCGACCATTGAGTTCTCACCCTCCCGCAACCATTTACGCGGATCATAGTATTTCTTATTGGGCTTGTCCTCACCTTCGGGATTGCCGATCTGTACCTGCAGAAAATCGTGATATTTGGCTTCATAATCTTTCACACCTTTCCAAAAAGCCCACTGGGTATCGGTATCGATATTCATTTTTACCACACCATAGGAGATGGCCTCCCTTATCTCAGCCTGGCTGGAGCCGGAACCGCCATGGAATACAAAATTCAGGGGTTTGGGAGCGGTCTTATATTTTTCCTCCACGTACTCCTGTGAATTTTTCAGAATGACAGGTTGTAATTTTACATTTCCTGGTTTGTAAACCCCGTGCACATTGCCAAAAGCAGCGGCAATGGTGAATTTCTTACTGATCTTACTGAGCTCTTCAAAGGCATAGCCGACTTCTTCGGGTTGTGTGTATAATTTGGAGCTGTCGATGTCGGTATTGTCCACTCCGTCTTCTTCCCCGCCGGTTACACCCAATTCGATCTCCAGGGTCATCCCAATCTTGCTCATCCTTTCCAGATATTTTTTACAGGTTCCGATATTTTCTTCTATCGGTTCTTCCGAAAGGTCAAGCATATGTGAACTGAAGAGGGGCTTGCCGAATTCCTCAAAATGTTTTTCTCCTGCTTCCAGCAGTCCGTCGATCCAGGGCAGCAGCTTGCGGGCTGCATGGTCGGTATGCAGGATGACGGGTACGCCATAAATCTCTGCCATGCGGTGGACATGCCATGCTCCAGAAATAGTACCTGCTATTGCAGCTTCGCTATTTTCATTCGGGCATCCTTTTCCGGCATAAAAGGTGGCTCCCCCATTCGAAAACTGGATGATTACCGGTGAATTCACCTTGCGTGCTGCCTCCAGAACCGCATTGATGGAATTAGTCCCCACCACGTTCACCGCCGGCAGGGCATACTGATTTTTCCTGGCATGTTTGAATATCTTTTGAACATCATCTCCCGTTGCAACACCGGGGCTTACAATATCTAATAATTTTTCGGCCATATTTGTTTGATTTTTTGTTGGTTGAACTTATGCAAATTTAATCAAAATTGAGATACCCATGGCCTGCTGTATTGAGAATTCAAGAGTTGAGGTTTCACGCGAAGACGTTATTGTTTTACGCAAAGGTGCGAAGGCGTTATTGTTTCACGCAAAGGCGCAAAGACGCAATTGTTTCACATGAAGTCTTCTTTAACTGCGTGAAATATTCACTTCCCTGCATGAAACATTTTCCTAATTTTGCCGCAGAAAAAAGTTGATGAAGTTTCTGAAGATCATAGGAAAGAGTTTATTGTGGATCCTGGCAGTAGTGATCATGCTCCTGCTGATCCCGTATATGTTCACACCGGTTTATAATTTCCCCGAGGCAAAGCCCTTCAGCGGAGAGCAGTGGTACAATCCTTATCAGGGGCTTGATGCGGATGTGTGGCAGAAAGGGAATTTTCAGGTGCAGTCGAGGGTGTGGGGCGGTGTAACCGACGGCCGGAATAACTCCAACGAGGTGATTGACAGCACCTACCAGTTTCTGGATTATGACATCATCGGCACCTCTGATTATATGCAGATCAACCAATACCACATCAATAAACCGGAATTCATTTCTATTTATGAACACGGTTACAGCATCTTCAAGGTACACCAGATCGTGCTGGGTGCCGAATCGGCCAACTGGCTGGATTATTTTTTCTGGCAAACACCCAACCAGAAACAAAAGGTAATCAGTGCACTGAAGGATGAATCGGATGTGATCATCCTGGCACACCCCTGCCTGCGAAATGGTTATGAAACTTCGGATTTGAAAAAGATCAGCGGGTACGATGCCATGGAGATCCTGAATTTTTATTGTGAATCGGTCTTTCACTGGGATACGGCCCTTTCCAGTGGCCGCTACGTGGCCGCCATCGGCAATGATGATGTACACGACATTACCAACCCCGATGAGGTGGGACAATACTGTACGTTTCTCAACACCGGCAGCCTGGAGGGCGACAGCGTGGTTGATGCCATTAAGCGGAACAGAACCTATGCAGTGAATGTATTTCGCTATGTGGGCGACAGCTGGGCATTAAGAAAGGATAAGCATGATCAGATTGGACGGCTTGAGGAAGTGGACCTGAGTGGAGACAGCCTCAGGGTGAGCCTCGACAGGAAAACAAAATTTATCCGGTTCATCGGACAGAATGGAATCTTAAAAAAACAAGTCGCGGAAGATCATTCAGCTTTTTACCTGCTTCAGCCCGAAGATACTTATATCAGAACAGAGGTTCATTTTCAGAATGGCAATGTTTTTTACCTGAACCCGGTGGTGCGGTATGATGGGAAGCTTGCAGCTTACCAGCAAATGCCTGCTGTCAATCTGTGGATGACATGGGCCTACAGGATCATTGCCATCCTGCTTTATGCTTTCCTGCTATACATTTTATACAGGATAGGAAGAAAATCCCCGAAAAAGTCTTAGTTTTATCTTTCAAAGATTAAATACACCAAAAGCGTTTTGGACGAGAAAAGAATATATGTTGCACTCTTTTACCTGATCCTGGTCTCCACGCTTGTGAGGGCTTTCCTGGCAGGTTTCCTGGAGCTGGGCAATGATGAGGTGTATTACTGGACCTATGCGCTGTACCCCGACCTGAGCCACTTCGATCATCCGCCCATGGTGGGTTTCATCATACAGGCTTTCAGCCTCAACCTGATCTTCGAAAGTGAATTTTTTCTGCGCCTGGCTTCCATCCTCTTCGGGGCCATGAATACCTGGTTGATCTTCGTGATCACGGCCCGGATCAAGAACCTGCTTGCCGGGTTTTATGCTGCTGTGCTGTTCACGGCTTCCATTTATTGTTTTATCATCACCGGAACTTTTATCCTGCCTGATACACCGCAGGTGCTTTTCTGGTTGCTTAGCTTGTATTTCCTCACCACTTCCATCACTTATAAAGTGGCCAACCGTTTTACCCGCACCAACCTCATCCTGGCCGGTTTTACCATTGGCCTGGGCATGCTCAGCAAATACACTACGTTATTCCTCTGGTTCGGTACCCTGGCTTTTATCCTGTTTTACAACAGGCGCTGGCTCAAGACTAAAGAACTTTATTTTTCCATGCTGATCAGCCTGGTTATTTTCATCCCGGTGATCTTCTGGAATATCTGGAATGATTTCATCAGTTTTACTTTCCAGGGAGAAAGGGTGGATGTAACGCAATCCGGTATAAGAATGGATTATTTTTTCCAGGAGCTGGGCGGGCAGATCCTGTACAACAACCCGGTGAATTTTGTGCTCATCCTGATTGCCCTGATCGCTCTGCTGGCAGGGCGCAATTTTATTCCTTCCAAATACAAGCGATTTCTGTTGTGGAACAGTTTGCCCCTCATCCTGATCTTCCTGGTCTTTGCCCTCTTTCGCCGTACCCTTCCCCACTGGACCGGTCCGGGTTACCTGGGATTGATCATCTTTGCCTCAGCTTATTTTGCCTCCACTTATGAAAAGAAGAAAAAACTATTTCCTCTTGCCATGCAAATACCAGTGTACCTGCTTGCCACGATCCTGATCATTGGGACCCTGCAGATAAAAAAAGGTGTGGTCCTGCCTCCTAACGAAAGCGAGATTACGCGCCTGGGCAGGGATGATGTGAGCCTGGATATGTACGGCTGGGACCAACTGGCCAGAAAATTCAAACCCATTTACCGGGAAGACCTAAAGCAGGGCCGCATGGATTCCTCAGCTGTTATGATTTCTTTTCGCTGGTTCCCGGCCGCCAATCTGGATTATTATGTTGCCCGGCCTTTGGGCATCCGCCTGCTGGCTCTGGGCAGCCTGGAAAAGATCCATAAATACGCCTGGATCAACCGCATCCGGGGCGGCTTTCGGCAGGGCATGGATGCCTATTTCTTAACCTCTAGCAGGGATTATAAAAATCCTGAAGATCAGTACCATGGTTATTTCGATGAGATCATTCCTGCTGATACCATTGCCATTGAAAGGGGCGGTGAAATTGCCAAGTATGTTTTTGTTTATCATCTGAAGGGCTTGAAGCGAAAGGTGGAAAATGTGCTTGATGGGGAGTGATGGTGGCAGTGGCAGGTGCAGTTGGCAGGATGCACCAAGCACGTAGTTGGGTAAATGTTGTGTATGGCAGGCGCTGCAAACGCGCGCCAGCAGAGAATCTTGCCTGGCAGTCGTCTTGATTTGTGTCTTGGTATTTGGAGTAAAATGGGACTGTTGCCACAAAGGCACCAAAGCACAAAGATTTCACGAAGAAAGAAAACAATAAAGCAAATGAAGTAGTTAATTGTGTAGTGATGAAACTTTCCAATAAGTTAAAAATTTCACGCAAAGAGGCTATTTGATTTACTTTGTGGTTCAATAAATTGCTCCTGATCTGAAAATCCAGCCGAATCCCATGCAATCCCTTGCTCCTTGCAGCCCCTGCAACTGCCACTGCTTCGTCTGACGGAACTTTAGCGAAGGCACGATACTTACCGCCCAATCATCTTCCCCGGGTCCACCTTTTCATCAAATTCTTCTTCTGTAAGATAACCTAATTCAATGGCAGCCTCTTTCAGCGTGCTTCCCTCCTTATGCGCCTTCTTGGCAATTTCTGCAGCTTTTTCATAGCCGATGTGGGTATTCAGGGCGGTGACCAGCATGAGTGAGTTGTTCAGATTACCCAGGATATTACCCTTGTGAGCTTCAATGCCAACAGCACAATTCTTATTGAAGGAAACACAAGCATCGCCCAGGAGGCGGGCGGCCATCAGCAGGTTATAGATCATCACGGGTTTGAATACATTCAGCTGGAAATGACCCTGCATGCCCCCTGCCGTAATGGCTGCATCATTTCCGATTATCTGTGCGCAAACCATGGTCAGCGCTTCTGCCTGTGTTGGATTTACTTTGCCTGGCATGATGGAAGATCCGGGTTCGTTGGCCGGGAAGATGATCTCCCCGATTCCGCACCTTGGCCCGGAAGCCAGCAGGCGGGTATTGTTGCCAATATGCATCAAACTAACGGCCAAAGTTTTCAAAGCGCCTGAAACCTCCACGATGGCATCATGTGCCGAGAGAGCCTCGAACTTGTTTTCGGCTGTGCGGAAGGGCAGGCTGGTGAGTTCGGCGATCTTATTGCCCACCAGTTCGGCATAACCTTTCGGGGTGTTGATCCCGGTTCCCACCGCGGTGCCGCCCAGGGCAAGTTCGCTCAGGTGGTCCAGGGTGGATTTCAGGTTCTTCAGGCCATGATCCAGTTGTGAAACATATCCAGAGAATTCCTGCCCGAGGGTCAGGGGGGTGGCATCCATCAGGTGAGTGCGCCCGATCTTTACTATTTCGTCAAATTCCTGTGCTTTTTTCTTCAAGGTGTTGCGCAGCAGTTCAATGCCGGGAATGGTGGTTTCTACCAGCATTTTGTATGCCGCAATGTGCATGGCCGTGGGGAAGGTGTCGTTGGAGGACTGGGATTTGTTAACGTCATCATTGGGATGAATGAAACGATCCCCTTCACCCAGCTTGCCACCACGCAGTAAATGTGCCCGGTTGGCCACCACTTCGTTCATGTTCATGTTGGATTGCGTTCCCGATCCGGTTTGCCAAACCACCAACGGGAAATTTTCATCCAGTTTGCCTTCCAGGATCTCGTCGCATGTGCGGGCGATTAGTTCGGCCTTCTCCTTTGTCAGCACGCCCAACTCATTGTTGGTTAGGGCCGCCGCCTTTTTAAGGTAAGCGAAAGCGCGGATGATCTCGATGGGCATGCTGCCCTCCGCACCGATCTGGAAATTCTCTTTGGATCGCTGGGTTTGTGCACCCCAGTACTTGTCGGCGGGAACTTTTACAGTTCCCATGGTGTCTTTTTCTATTCTGTATTCCATCTTTGTTAAAATTTATTATGGGCTTCTCTGATTTCCTGGTCACGATTCAGTTTTTTCGAAAGGTTGAAAACCTGCAGCCCCAGGCTGTCGGTCTTTGCCTTATAATTCTCCAGGTCTTCCCGGCTGATATAGGAAAGCTCCCTGGCAATCACCAGCAGGGTTTCTATCTCATTGATCAGGTCGATGGCCTGTGCAAGGTAGTTGTCTTCCTTCTTTGCCTTGAGGTTCGAAAGGCTTTTGGAAATCTTTGTGGCTGCTTCAATCACAGCATTGCGTAGCTTCTGGCTCATTCCCTGTTTTTCTTCTTCCGGAAAGATATTGGTCAAAACATAAATATCTTTCACAAAAGTGATGCTGTCCTGCCACACACTGAAATTATCCAGGCTTTTTTCTGATAACATAGGTTTGTGTTTTACAAAAGTTCGTCAATATTTTCCGGGGGCTGTGCCAGCACGGCCTTATATTCCTTTTCCACGATCGGGCGCTGGATCAGTTTGGGGTTTTCCACCATGATATCGGTCCATTCTTCATCCGTAAAGTTTTTCCCTTTTAATTCTTTGCGGTATTTCTCCTCCTGTGTGCGGATGATATCATGGGGTTTTTTATTCATCTTGGTCAGCAGGGTCTTCAACTCCTTCTCATTGAAAGGATCCTTCAAATATTCCCTGATCCCAAAATCAACACCTTTCTCTTTCAGGTATTGCAATCCAGCCCTTGATTTCTTGCATCTCGGGTTGTGGTAAATTGTGATCATAATCAATTAACTTTTGGGTTTGCCGGTTTCAAAAATGAAACTGTGAAGTTACGAAAAATAGCTGAAAAAAGATTCAATAAATCATAGAGTGCGCTGAGGTTTTTACAGACGAACACAGAGAGGAGTTACCAAATAATTTATAAAATTTTCTTTGAGCAATATAGCAAATGATACATGGACACTTGACAATCGTCAAATGTTTTCATTGGTTATTGCGCATATCCAGGATCACATTCTCCGCTTTATACTGATAAAAGTGATCCTGCTCCGCAGCGATTTTATCCAGCATCTTCCGGCTGTTTGCAGTTTGCCCTTTCTTTAAGATAGGCAAGGCTCAGGTACCATTGGGCCGTTTCTTTCAACTCGCCCTGGCTTTGCGAAATTTCTTTCAGCAATGGAATGGCTTTGTCCGTCTCTCCTTTTCCCAGGTATGACAGGCCCAGGTAGAAATTTGTAAGGGCCAGCTGATTGTTTTCCTTCCCGGCTTTTCTGGAATGCATCAACTGGCTTTGTTCAGCTCGCCCTGTTTGTAATAGGACCATGCCTTGCTGCAGGTCAGTTCCCGTCATTGCTGCCTGACCTGTATTCGATGAACTGGTCGTAAGGGGAAAAGTACTGGTTGAAAAGCTCCTGCCCGGATCTTTGCCCTTCTTTAAAAAACAGGAAAAGTGCGGTTGATATCAGCAAAAGTGTAACTGCGGCAAGAGAGAGCAGAAGGCCCTTGCCGCCGGGCTTTTTGGGTTTTTTTGTGCGCTTGTTAAAATACCTGGATTCCGCCTCTTCCAGCTTGCTCAGGAACTCAATGCGGTCTTTGTAGGCGATGCTTTTTTTGATGTTCTGAAGGTGATCAAAAAGCTTCCTGAATTCGGGATCTTCTTTCAGCTTTTTCTCAAATTCCGCTTGCTCCTTTTCCTCCAGTTTCCCTGCCAGGTATTTTTCAATCCAATTTTCAGTTTGCTGCTTGCTCATTGATTATCGCTTTGTATCTGTTATCTTTTTCTGCCAGCTTGATCAACTTTTGAATGCATTTGTTCTTTTTTTTCCTGGCATATCCCTCACCTGATATGTTCAATTCTCCCACAATTTCCTTGTGGGAATAATTTCCCAGCGACATTTCCAGCAATTGCCTGCACAGGCGGTCTAATTTGTTAAAGCAATCAATATAAAGATCCAGCTTCTTTAAATTGCTCATTTCAAGCTTTATGTCCGGCATGTTGCAGAACAAGTGGTTTTCAAGATCGCTAATGTCTACCTGAACCCCCTTTTTATTTCGAAGTTGATTAAACCACAAATATTTACTGACTGTAAATATATAAGCCTCCAGCGATTTTTCCAATTTTAATTGATCTTCTTTTATCTTCAGATACATCCGGTACAATGATTCCTGAAAGATATCACGGCTGTCTTCCACCGTACCTTTGTTTGACAGGACAAAGGATTCCACCTTTGGGTAATACTTTTTGTAGAAATGATGCAGACTTGCATTATTCCCTTCTCTCAAACCCTTCAGGAGTATTTTATCTGATGCCTTATTGAATATCATATGGAGTGGACCAGCCTCGTTCCGTTAACAAATATATTGTTTATGTTTGAAAGTGCAAAAAGGGTCTTAGCCCGGATAACCCTTTTCGGAAATTCCTTATCTTTACTGGCATATGCCTTATACAAAATACATACTCTCTCTTTTTTTGTTCTGCACCCTCAATGCATGGGCACAGAAGCAGGTGCTTCATAATGAAGTTATGCGTTCAGAGCAGGTCTGCAGGCATGGACTGGTCTTTAATGAAAAAGTTGTATTCGATGATTATGAGCGGCAGGCGGAATTGCTTGAGGACAGCATCTACCTCCAGTACGACCGCCTCAATTCCCATAGCTTCATCAGCAACAGCCAGGATTATTTCAGTTCCTTCCAGGCGGTATGGATCAGCGATTACTTTGCCAGGCTGGCGATCATCCCGGGAACCTACGACATAATCACCGATATGCGCAATGCCACCTACGATTACCACATACTCATTTTTGAGGAAGTTGATCTGGAGGACGGAGACACCCTGGTTTTTTCGATATCGGAAGCTCAGCATGAGATCCTGCTGGAGGGGGTGGATGAAGAGGGTGTTGATTTCGGTGAACTGCCCGGAAGTTCGGGCAAGTACTTTTCATTTGTATTCCCGGAAAATTCACAGCTAATCTCTTCTTCATATTCGGTGCCGCAATACAAGAACATTCATACCAATACCTTCACGGAGCGCTTTTTACTCTATACTTCCAATCTGTATTATGATCTTTATGATGAGAACAAAATCAACCTGGCCCTGTTCGACCCCCTCTATGGAGTGAATAGCAATATTACCCACAACTTTGAGCCTTCCAATTATTATCACAAACAGATCCGGCTTGACTACAGGGAGGGCGGCAACAATCCGAAACTGGGTATCTTCCATGTGCGGGAACTCCTCCTCAACGGCGTCTGGTACCTGTCAAAGGCCGGTTCACAAAAGGAACTCAGCCAGAGTAGCTGGGAGGGACAATTCTATGTTTCTCCTGCCCAGGTCGAAAATTATGCGCATGCCTGGCTGCCCGGTATTTTCATCGAAAGTGCAACTTATCCATATTATTTTGGCCAGCCCTATGATGTATTTAACGACAGTGTTCGGGAAGGTTACGGAACGCAGCTTCCCAACTGGGTGATGCAGTCAGGCGGAGGCATATACAATGTCGGGAAGGGAGCCGTGATCCCGGAATTCCTTTTCGATAACCAGGGCCTCAGCGGTAACCAGGCAAGGATCTATTTCGGGGCCAATACGAATTATTTCGGTATCCATAATGAAGAAAGAAGAGAGGACCAGCTTTTTGCAAGCTATAATATCCTCGATGAAACAGGCAGTATTATTGACAGCGGGACACTGGGGGATTTTGAGGACCTGCTTGCGGAAAACGGCCGGCACAGCTTCCAGGTAATCAACGATCATTATGATGTGGGTGGCAGGTCGGGACGCGCAGAATACCAGGCCGAATTTGAAGTGGGAATGGAGGACAGCAACCCTCCATCCCTGTTCTGTTTTCAGAGCCTTGGCGTGGACGGATTACCCTACGATGTTTTACGGAAGGATGAGGATGCCAGCCTCCTCTTTGCCGCTTCGGATTATTACTGGCTGAATGAAAATGAACACTGGTATCCTCTGCGTCTGAAAGAACTCCTCATTGATTCCACCGGGTTATTTATCAAACATGAAAATGATGCGGAATGGACCACTATGAACCCGGAATATTTTTACCAGGATAGCATAAACGGTTCGTATTTCCGCGCTGAGCTGGATGAATTTACTTATTCGGATACGGGTTTTTATGATGTTAGGATCCGGATCTGCGATCTTTCCATGAACAAAGTTGATTATACCCTTTCACCTGCTTTTGGAGTAAAGGATGAATTTGTCGGTCTGCCTGATAATTCTTCCGGATACTCAGTTGATCTGTTTGATTGTTACCCCAATCCATTCAATGATGAAATAAACATTAATATCTTGAAAAAGAATCCTCAACAAAGCATTATCAACATCTACAATTCTCAAGGTGAGTTAGTTGATGCTTCCAAAACATCTTCCACTGAGTATTGCTGGAAACCTGAGATGCACCTTCCTCATGAGGTTTATTTCATTGAAGTTAAATCCGGTGAAAAATCAATGATAAAAAAAATAATCAGGCTCAATCGTTGAGATAGTCTGGGGATTCCTTAACTTTATCCAAAGAATCAAATTTTCAACCCATGATTAAGTTTTTTGAAATTTTCAGGATTGTTGGAGTAACTGCTGTGATCTTCTTCGGATATTACTTTTATTCTGGAACACCGGCTGAGCTGCTTCATTTTCTTACACCCTGGCTGATCCTGCTCATCGCAGGTCTTTCAGGAATTGAGGGGCTATTCTTTGGGAAAGTCTCGGCCGCAGCCAAGGGTTATACAGGCGGGAATGAATACCAGTTGCAAACAGCATTGTTTTTCATTGCCATGACCATCGTGGCTATTTTTCTGTATATCATGGAGTGGGGTGTTAAAGCCGATCTTACGATGGCGCTGGTATTTATGCTGAGCTTCTTCTTATCTTCCCTCAATCATGCTTACCAGGCGATGTTCAAAGGAAACCGCTCAGGGATTAATATGATGCGGCCGCTGCTTACCCTGGCCATGATCGCTGCATTGATTTACCCTATGATCGAAGTTTGGGAATAGAGGCGAGATAGCCTGACAGCAAAATCAAATTATCAGGTCATCATAATGGATATGATTGGGTCCTTTCGGCGATGCGGATCGCCATGTGTTGCCGAAAAATTCCCGGAAGATCATATCTATCAACTCATCATGATCCCTGAAATCATGTTCTTTAAAACGGGATCTTCTCACATTGCGCCTGCCCTCAGTTGAAGAGGATTTTCTGATATTCACCCTGACGGAATCCCCGTCCTTTTCATCGCTTTCTTTTCGCCTGATCTCATCCGCCAGGGTCTCGAATGCCTCCCTGATCCTGATGTAATCAGATGCATCCTCATCGCTCTTTTTATCAGGATGATGAATATGGGCCAGGCGGTGATATGCTTTTTTGATATCTTCCCTGCTGGCGTTTTTATCCAGCCCCAGGATCTTATAAAGATCTTCTCTATTCATGGTACAAAATTACAAGCAAAAGCCGAAAAAGTAAAATCCTGTCAAATTGACTTTTATTTGTGACAAAATATCGCACAACCTACTGACAAGCATGACATTGTGACTTTATTTGTGCTGATAATCCATATTGTTGAGGATGGTATTTGTTTTGTATAAGGAAAGGGTGATAAAACAAAATTGTTTAACCAATAAAAAAGGAGGTGCTTATGTTACCGATGATAAGAAGAAGCTCTTTACCGGATCTTGTAGATGAATTTTTCGGACGTGATTTTATGGGAAATTTTGATGACCAAACCGGAGTGAACATGCCAGCGGTGAATATTGTTGAGGACAAGAACGAATTCAGTATTGAAGTGGCAGCTCCGGGACTGGATAAAAATGATTTTAATATCGACCTGGATCACAACGTACTTACCATTTCTTCGGAGAAGAAGGATGAAAAGAAAGAAGACAATAAAAAGTTCATGAGAAGGGAGTTCAGCTATACATCCTTCAAACGTTCATTCACATTGCCGAATACTGTGAAAGCAGACAAGATTTCTGCCACACACAAAGACGGCGTGTTAAGTATTTCGATACCGAAGAAAGAAGAAGCCAAGGAAAAACCACCGCGTCAGATCAAGATCTCATAAAAGCATCAAAAAGTAAAAGGCGGCTGTTCCGGCCGCCTTTTACTTTTATATCAGAATACTAAAAGAAAATAAAATTTGTTAACTTTATAAGTTGAGCAAACAAGAATGCTATGAATGAAGAAAGATCATTTAAAGAAAACCTGGACCTGTTGATCCGTCTTTTTAAAAAACTGAAAGATAAAACGCCCATGGACGAGATCCCCGGGATTGACAAGAATATGTATCAGAATTTTGATATGTTCCTGAAGAATTACGAGATTATGCGTGATCAGATCTCAGAAGAACTTCTGCAGAACTTCGGGGAGCCCATGAAGAAGATGATCGCCGATCTTGTGGAACAATTGAAGAACGAGCTGGGTGATGATATCGGGGAAGAAGAGCAAAGTCCTGAAATGAAAGAATTCAAACGGGATATGGCACAAATTGATGAATTGCTGAAGAACCCGGGCCTGAGCGAAGAGGAGGTCAACCACTTGCTGGATGAGCGCATGAAGCTGAAAGACGGGGATGAATAGGTAAGTTTTCAGTTCACAACGGAAGCGCCTATTTTTAGTGTATCTTTGTAAAGAAATTATAAAAACAGTTTCCGAATGAAAAAATTAAGTATACTGCTTCTGAGCCTGGTAATCATTTTACCGCTTGTTGCCCAGGATAAGATAAGCGATGAAGCCAAGAAGAAATTCAGCGTCGGCATCGATCTTTTTACTGATATCTACCAGGATGTCCCCAACGGCCTTGATCTCAAAACCATCAACAGGGGGATGAGTGTTTTCGGAATGTATAATTATCAATTCGGCAAAAGTAATATCAGCTTTGCCATCGGCGGTGGCATCAGCTCACACAATATGTATTCGGGATCCATGGTGGCTCATATGAATGATTCCACGTTTTTTACGCAGATCCCGGATTCCATTTCCTACAAGAAAAGCAAGATCAACCTGACCTTCCTGGATGTGCCTTTTGAATTCAGGTTAAAAACCAAATCCAAGTTCAGGATGGCCCTGGGTTTCAAGTTGGGTTTCCTGATCGGAAAACATGACAAATACAAAGGGGATGCACTGGATGGCAGTGATGCGGGAACTATCATCACGAAATCCACTGATATACGCAACCTGGAAGGCTTCCGCTACGGACCAACTTTCCGGATCGGATATAAGTGGATCAATCTTTTCGGTTATTATCAGATCAATAAAATGTTCAAGCCCGACCAGGGCCCGCAGATGTATCCCATTACCGTTGGCATCAGCCTGATGCCTTTCTGATAGACTTGTTTCTTCGGGGAAAGGATCAGATCAGCAAAAACAATACCAGCATGATGATTGCCCCGCCCAGGAAGCCGGCATAAACCTGCAATGGTTTGTGTGCTTGCAGTTTAAGCCTTGCATAGCCTGTTATTCCGGCAATGACGACCGAGAAGAAAAGAAGGCCGGGAATGTTTACAAAAAAGGTCAGGGATATGCCCAGCAGGGTGCCGAATACTGCTCCCTGTCCCAGCATATGAATGCTGATCTTCCAGAAAAAATTCAGGATCAGGGCAATAACCGCAACAAGGGTAGCCCCAATGGAAAAATAGGAGTATACAGGTGAAATGTTTACTTCTTTGATAAGATAATATGCCAGGTAAAAAAAGATTACGGTGGTGATTAGCGGAAAGACTCTCTCCTCGCGCGATCGCATTTCAAAAGAACGGATCATCCGGATCCGCAACATGAGATAAGTCAGCAGCAGGGGAAAGGCGAAGGTGATGGCAAAGATCAGCAGGAGGATGCGCCATTTGGCCTCGCTGGGGATCACCAGGGCAAAGTAGGTGTGCAGGTTCAGCAGCACTGCCATCAAATAGGTTGGCATCAGCAGCGGATGAAAAATATGGGATATTATGCTGGCGATCTTTTTTTCCATGCAAAAACTTTTAAGCCTGCAAAAATAGGAAATCTTCGGCTACAGTTCTTTTCTCAGTCGGGCAACCGGAATGTTCAGCTGTTCGCGATACTTTGCCACGGTACGCCTGGCAATATTATAACCCTTTTCTTTCAGGAGCCGCGTAAGGTTCTCATCCGTAAAAGGCTTTTTCTTATCCTCTTTTTCGATGGTTTCGATGAGTATGCTTTTGATCTCCCTTGTGGAAACTTCTTCCCCGTCATTGGTCTGCATGGATTCCGAAAAGAAACTCTTCAGCAATAAAGTGCCGAAGGGTGTTTGCACATATTTGCTGTTGGCAACCCTGGAAACGGTTGAAATATCCAGCCCCACGATTTCTGCAATGTCTTTCAGGATCATGGGCCTGAGTTCCCGTTCATCCCCGGTCAGGAAATAATCCTTCTGGTAATCCATGATGGCTTTCATGGTCACATACAGGGTGTTCTGCCGCTGTTTGATGGCATCGATGAACCACTTGGCCGAATCGATCTTCTGCTTCACAAACATAAAGGCATCTTTCTGCCGCTTATCTTTTTTGTTGTCGGCATAGGTTTCCAGCATATCGATGTAGGAACGGCTCAGTTTCAGTTCGGGGGTATTCCTGGAATTCAGGCTCAGTTCCAGTTCCCCGTTGTTGTTGTGTATAATGAAGTCGGGGATTACATAATAGTTGGTACGGGTTGACTCGCTCATGGTGTTTCCCGGCTTGGGATTGAGCCTGAGAATAATGTCCAGGGCCTTTTTCAGTTCCTCCTCAGCCATCTCGCTTTTCTTGAGGATTTTGTCGTAATGCTTCTTGGTAAACTCATTGAAATATCTTTCGAGGATGAGTTTGGCATTCTTCAGGTCTTCTTCCCCGTTTTCTTCGCGATTCAGTTGCAGCAAGAGGCATTCCTGCAAGTTGCGGGCACCCACGCCGGCGGGATCAAAATCCTGGATCACTTTCAATACTTCAACAAACTCTTCCTCCTTCGTTTCGATGTTCTGCGAAAAGGCCAGGTCGTCGATCATGGAATGAATATCGCGGTGCAGGTAACCCGAATCATCCAGGTTACCGATGACATACTCTCCGATCATCTTTTGCTTGTCGCTCAGCGAGCGCAGGCCCAGCTGGACGGTAAGGAGTTCATGAAAGGAAGTGCCGGAGGCAAAAGGGATCTCTTTCCTTTCATCATCCGAAGAGCGGTTGTTGGCAGAAAGCTTGTAGGAAGGGATCTCATCATCATCCATATAATCTTCCAGGTCGAACTCATCATCCTTGTTGTCTTCGTTTTCCTTTTCCTCGTTATCACTCTCATTATCATCATCATCGCGGTCTTCCGGATTATCCAGTTCACCGATCTCCTCCAGGGCAGGGTTTTCTTCTATTTCCTGTTTGATTCTTTGTTCAAGGGCCATAGAAGGGATCTGCAATAACTTCATCAGCAGGATCTGCTGCGGAGAGAGTTTCTGTAATAGTTTTTGCTGTAGCTTCTGGTTTAACATATAAATTCAATCCCTTCAAAATATTATAAGATATGACTGTCATATTTCAGAACACTAAAATACAAATAAAAACACAAAAAACAAGTACAGAATTTAAGTATAGCGCTAAAATTCGGCGTTTTGAGGAGTCCTCGGGAAGGGGATCACATCGCGGATATTTCCCATTCCGGTGACGAACAACATGAGCCTTTCAAAGCCAAGTCCGAAGCCGCTATGCGGAACACTGCCAAAGCGCCGGGTATCCAGGAACCACCAAAGTGTTTTTTCATCAATTTTTAATTCTTTGATACGGGCGTAAAGCTTATCGTATTCTTCTTCACGCTGCGATCCGCCGATGATCTCGCCGATCTGCGGGAAAAGAACATCCATGCCGCGTACGGTATTGCCGTCATCATTCTGCTTCATGTAAAAAGCCTTGATGTCTTGTGGATAATCGGTAATGATCACCGGCTTTTTGTAATGCTTCTCCACCAGATATCTTTCATGCTCGCTTTGCAGGTCCATGCCCCATTTTTCAACTGCATACTGGAAACGGCCTTTCTTATTCGGTTTGGAATTTTTCAGTACGTCGATGGCCCGGGTGTAGGTGATCCTCTCGAATTTATTATCCAGTACGAACTTAAGCTTTTCGATCAGATCCATCTGCCTTTCTTCCTGCTTTTTATTCTTTTCTTCATCCTGCAGCCTCTTGCTGAGAAAGTCAAGGTCATCACGGCAGTTATCGAGTGCGTACTGAACGAGAAATTTAAGCATTTCTTCGGCCAGGTCCATGTTGTTGTCGATATCGAAGAAGGCAACTTCGGGTTCGATCATCCAGAATTCAGCCAGGTGGCGTTTGGTATTTGAATTCTCGGCTCTGAAAGTGGGGCCGAAGGTATATACTTTTGTCATAGCAAGGGCTGCCAGCTCGGCTTCGAGTTGCCCCGAAACCGTCAGATTGGTTTCCTTGCCAAAAAAGTCCTCTCTGAAGTTCACCTTCCCGTCTTCGGAAAGGGGCGGATTTATTGGATCCAGGATGGAAACCCGGAACATTTCACCGGCTCCCTCGGCATCCGATCCGGTAATAATGGGTGTGTGTATGTTATAAAAACCACGATCATTGAAAAATTTATGCACCGCAAAAATCATGGCATGCCTGATGCGTGTGATGGCGCCAAAGGTGTTGGTGCGAAACCGCAGGTGAGCAATCTCCCTGAGAAACTCAAGCGAATGCTTTTTGGGTTGCAAGGGGTATTTTGCGGGATCGGCCGGGCCGTAGAGGTGGATTTTTTCGGCGATGAGCTCTGCCTTCTGTCCCGAACCCTTCGATTCAACCAGCTCTCCGTCTACGCCAATGGCTGCACCGGTTGTGACCTGGTCCAGCAAAGATCTGTCAAAATTCGTCACATCAACAACGATCTGTATGTTGTGGATGGTGGAGCCGTCGTTCAGGTTGACAAATGCCACATTTTTACTGGCCCGTTTTGTTCTTACCCAGCCATTCACATGAATGTGCTCGCCAATTTTTCCTTCTGCTAAAACCGTCTTGATATCCGCACTTTGTTGCATACTTTCTTGCTTTCAGATTTTTTTACAAAAAAACGACTTTTTCCCAGTATAATCAATGTTTTGCCAATTTTTCGGGATTTCTTTGTTAATTTTGTTTCAGGCGATTACAATAATTGAACCATTACAGCATTGATGATGTTGTAAATGAAGCAGAACGGATGGAAATTCAAAGATTAGCAAATTGGTTGGATACGGGTGGCATGCCCCTTATTATCAGCGGGCCCTGCGCTGCAGAAACGGAGGACCAGGTGTTGGAGACGGCCAGGGAACTTTCCAGGTTTAAACAGATCAAAGTATTTCGATCGGGAATCTGGAAGCCGCGCACACGTCCCAGTTATTTTGAAGGTGTGGGCGAGCCCGGGCTTAGCTGGTTGAAAAAGGTCAGGGAGCAATATGGTTTTATGACAACAGTTGAGGTAGCCCAGCCACATCATGTTGAATTGTGCCTCAAACATGGGATCGACATACTCTGGCTGGGTGCCCGTACCGTGGTCAATCCTTTCTCGGTGCAGGAGATCACGGAAGTGCTCAAAGGTGTCGATATTCCGGTTATGGTGAAAAATCCGGTCAATCCTGACCTGAAGCTCTGGCTTGGGGCCATTGAGCGGGTTAATAAAGTGGGCATCGACAAGATCATCGCTGTGCACCGTGGGTTTTACAGCCTGAGCAAAACCCTTTTCCGGAACCCGCCCATGTGGGAAATTCCCATCGAATTGAAAAGGATCGTGCCGGGTTTACCGGTAATTTCGGACCCGAGCCACATCTGTGGAAATCGCAATATGCTGTTCCAGATCTCCCAAAAAGCCCTCGACCTGGAAATGGATGGCCTGATGATCGAAAGCCACATCGATCCCATCAATGCATTAACGGATGCCCGGCAGCAGGTAACACCTTATGAAATGGGCAGCATACTGGATAAGCTCGTGATCAGGAAGGAGATTCCGGTCAATTCATCCCGGGATAAGCTTGGCGTGCTTCGTGAGGAGATCGACAAGCTGGATGAAGATATGCTGCAGACACTGGCCAGGAGACTGGACATTGTGCGGGAGATCGGTGCTTTAAAAAAAGAACACAATCTTACCATCCTTCAGATTAAGCGCTGGAGTTATGTTTTTGAAGACAGACTGGAAAAAGGGGTTGACCTGGGAATTGAAAAGGAATTTCTGAACCGCATGCTGGAAATACTACATGACGAATCCATCCGTTTGCAAACCGAGATCATGAATGAAAAGTAGCACTTATTGCTTTTGGGATTTGAACGGCTAAAGCCTGACTCCTTTATTTTATCGTATTTTTGTTGTTGAAACTAGAGCGGAATTGAGATGACACCTGTACAGGGTAAACTACTGACGAATATCAACTATCCTTCGGAGCTGAAGAAACTCAAAGAAAATCAGCTGCCTGATCTGTGCAGGGAGATCCGGGATTTTATCCTGGATGTGACCAGCTCAAATCCAGGCCATGTGGGAGCCAGCCTGGGGGCCGTGGAGCTGGCAGTTGCCCTGCATTACGTTTTCAATGCCCCGGATGATAAACTGATCTGGGATGTGGGTCATCAGGCTTATGCACACAAGATACTTACCGGCCGCAAAGGCAGCTTCCATAAATTAAGAAAATATGCCGGTATCAGTGGTTTCCCGAAAATGGCTGAGTCGGAATATGATGCTTTCGGAACCGGGCATTCCTCCACTTCGATTTCCGCGGCCCTGGGCATGGCGATCGCATCAAAAATGCAGGGAGACGAGGAGCGGCAGCATGTGGCCATCATCGGCGATGGCAGCATGACCGGGGGCATGGCCCTGGAAGGCCTGAACAATGCCGGTGTTTCCAACACCAACTTGCTGGTGATCCTGAACGATAATGGCATTGCCATCGATAAAAGCACGGGCGCCCTGAAGGAATATCTCATTCATATTCAAACATCCAGAACCTATAACCGACTGAAGAACCTTACCTGGAAGATCCTGGGAAAGGCCAGTAAATACGGTCCCAATTCACAACGCATCGTGCAGCAGATCGAAAATGCCATCAAGGGTTCCCTGCTCAAGAAAAGCAACCTTTTCGAATCCTTTAATTTCCGCTATTTCGGACCGATCGACGGCAATGATGTTGTACGCATGACCAAGGTTCTGAAAGACCTGAAAAATATTAAAGGTCCCAGGATCCTGCATGTGATGACCGTAAAAGGTAAAGGATTGAAGGAAGCTGAGAATAATCAGACGGTTTATCATTCCCCCGGTGCTTTCGACCGTAAAACCGGTAAGATCATCGATGAGGTATGCCCCGGAAAGCAGGCACCCAAATGGCAACATGTATTCGGAAAGACCATCATCGAGCTGGCAGAACAAAATGAAAAGATCGTTGGCATCACACCGGCCATGCTTTCAGGATCTTCGCTGAGTATGATGCTGCAGAAAATGCCTCACCGGGTTTTTGATGTGGGAATTGCCGAACAGCATGCCGTAACATTTGCAGCAGGCCTTGCCAGCAGCGGGATGATCCCTTTCTGTAGCATCTATTCCACTTTCATGCAACGGGCTTTAGACCAGGTGATCCACGATGTGGCTATCCAAAATCTTGATGTGGTTTTTTGCCTTGACCGTGGCGGCCTGGTTGGTGAAGACGGGGCTACCCATCACGGAGCCTATGACCTGGTACATTTCCGGAGCATACCCAATATGACGGTGTCGGCTCCCATGAACGAATCGGAACTCAGGAGCATGATGTATACTGCACAATTGCCTGGCAAAGGTCCTTTCTCTATCCGGTATCCCAAGGGCAGGGGGGTTATGCCCGACTGGAAAACACCTTTCGTGGAGATCCCTGTCGGGAAAGGCAGAAAACTCACCCAGGGCAGGGATGTGGCCATCCTCAGCATCGGGCATGTGGGGAACTTTGCCATGGAAGCCTGTAAAAAACTGGCAGAAGAAAAAATAGAAGTTACCCATTGCGATATGCGTTTTGTGAAACCCCTTGACGAGGAATTGTTACATGAGATCTTTTCCCACCATAAAATGGTGCTTACAGTTGAAGACGGCAGTCTGCAGGCTGGATTTGGCAGCGCCGTCCTGGAATTTGCCAAAGACCATGCCTATGATGCAGCAATAAAGCGCCTGGGCATCCCCGACCGTTATGTTGAACAGGGTTCACTGGAAGAGCTTTACCGGGAGTGCGGATATGATACCGCCGGAATTGCGGAGGCCGTTAGAAAGATGATCAGCCCTTAAGATCCAACTCAAATTCAGGCTTTTCAAAACGAAATGTTATATGTTGTTCTCAGAAACTTTCTAACTTTACCCAAAAATCTGAGCGTTGAGAAGAATATTGCTTTTTGTATTTCCTTTTTTGCTTCTTTTCACGAGCCAGCCCCTGCAGGCACAGGCCGAGCCAGCCATCACAACCAAAGCCGGTGATTCAGGATTTGTTTACCGGATTTCGCAGGTTGACCTAGAAGTGGACTATTCCCCCATTATCGTGAAGCATGTTGCTGTAAAATTTACAATTCGTTTGTTGAATGAGGAATTGAAGAAGGATATTCATTATGAGCATATTCCCGTCAGGGTGAATGACAGCCTCATGGATTTGAAATTTATCAATGGCCTGGCTTCCTTCAAATATACCTTCAACCAAAGGGAAAAACTTGTCATAGAGACCGGGGGTTTCCGTTTAAGTCGCGAAATTGACCCCATTCCCCTCTGGCTTTCCATCATACCCCCCCTGATCGCAATTTTTATGGCCCTGATCATCCGGGAGGTATATTCTTCTCTTTTCACCGGTATACTGATCGGAACCGGCATTATTTACTTTTACCAGGGGAACAGCTTTTTTATTGCGCTCTTCAAGGGGATATTTGCCATTGCCGATACTTACATCCTTGAATCGGTCAGTGATACAGGGCATCTTTCCATCATCATCTTTACCATGCTCATTGGTGCCATGGTGGGCCTGATCACTAAAAACGGAGGAATGAAAGGAGTGGTCAATATTTTATCGCGTTATGCCCGCAGCCCGCGTTCCGGCCAGCTGGTGACCTGGTTCCTGGGGCTCGTGATTTTTTTTGATGATTATGCAAACACCCTGGTGGTTGGCAACACCATGCGCCCGGTAACCGACCGCCTGAGGATCTCCCGTGAAAAACTGGCTTATATTGTTGACAGCACAGCAGCCCCGATCGCTGCAATTGCTTTTGTGACTACCTGGATTGGCGCTGAATTGAGTTATATACAAAATGGCGTGAATGAGATCGGCCTGGATGAGAACGCATACAGCATCTTTTTTAACTCTCTCGCTTTTTCTTTTTATCCGATATTCACTATCTTTTTTATCCTGATGCTGGTGATCCGGAATGTCGACTTCGGGCCCATGCTGAAAGCCGAGAAGAGGGCGCGGACAGGTGAGATCGGACAGGTGCACGAAAAGCTGAATTCGGAAATGATCTCCGATGAGGAAAGGGAATCGCTGGTTGCCAGGGGAAAGGCCAGGTGGTACAATGCTGTGATCCCGGTATTGTTCATCATTGGCGGGACTTTTGCCGGCCTGATGTTTACAGGCTGGGACCAGCAGGTGTGGGCAGATCCGGCCATCAGCCTGGCTAAAAAAGTTTCCATCATCATCGGTAATTCCGACTCATACCTGGCCCTGTTATGGTCTTCCCTGAGCGGGGTGATCATCGCACTGATCCTTACCCTCAGCCAGCGCATCCTGAGCCTGAAAGAAAGTATGGAAAGCCTGGTCAATGGCTTCAAAACCATGCTAACCGCAGTGATTATCCTGGTGCTTGCCTGGTCGCTGGCCATGGTGACCGAACATATGCACACCGCAGATTTTATTTCTCAAAGCATGCTGAATGTCAGCCTGTCGCCATATTTTGTGCCAGCCATCACCTTTGTGCTGGCTGCCCTGGTTTCTTTTTCCACCGGGTCATCATGGGGTACCATGGCCATATTGTATCCCCTCTTGCTGCCGGCCTCCTGGCTGATCGCCGAAAAATCGGGCATGGATTATGATACCTCCCTGATGATCTTTCACAATGTGGTTTCCTGTGTGCTCGCAGGCTCGGTACTGGGCGATCATTGCTCGCCCATCTCAGATACCACCATACTGAGTTCGCTGGCCAGCTCCTGCAATCATATCGAACATGTCAGGACACAGCTGCCATATGCCCTGAGCGTGGGCTTTGTGGCGGTCTTTGCAGGAACCATTCCCGCTGCCTATGGTGTGTCATCTTATGTGTTGTTTCCCCTGGGCCTGATCATACTGGCCCTGGTGATATATGTTTTCGGAAAGAAGGATTCACAAAAAATAATGGAGCAAAACTGATATGGACTGGACCACAGTAATCGTACTGATCGTTTCGGGTGTATTTGTTGGATTTATCAATACCCTTGCCGGAGGAGGTTCGGTGATCTCCCTGTCGGTTCTGATGTTTTTGGGCCTGCCGCCAACGGTTGCCAACGGGACCAACCGCATTGCCATCCTGATGCAAACCTTTACGGCCGTTTCCAGCTTCAGGAAACAGAAAGTGCTGGAATCTAAAAAGGCAGTGCTGCTGGCAATTCCGGCCGCAGCCGGATCGGTACTGGGTGCATTTATCGCGGTGGATATCAACGAACTGGTCTTTGAGAGGGCTTTTGCCATCATCATGCTGCTCATGCTGGTATTTATACTTTTTAAACCCCAGAAATATTTATATGGTCGCAAAGAGCTGACCGAAAAAAAGATCAGCTTCTGGCAGCTTGTGATCTTTTTCCTGATCGGGATCTATGGCGGGTTTATTCATGTCGGTATCGGGTATTTTTTGCTCGCCGGTATCGTTCTGAGTGCAGGTTTCGACCTCGTAAAGGCCAATGCCATCAAGGTGACCATAGCATTTTTTGTGACCGTGGTGGCACTGCTGGTGTTTTTATTCAACCATGAGATGCACCTGCTTTACGGAGTTATAATGGGTGCCGGGACCATTGTCGGTGCATTGATAGCCAGCCACCTTGCCGTGCAGAAGGGGGTTAATTTTGTGCGCTGGGTCATCGTGGTACTGATCATTGTTTTTTCCGTACATTTCCTCGGGATTTTTGACATAAAAGAGTTTTTAATAAAATGATCGCATTATGAAAGAACGGATTTTTCTGATGATCCTGCTGGCAGGCCTTTTGGTTTCCTGCCGGGATGAGGGGTCAAAACAAACGGCAAAAGTGAACAAACCGGAATATGCTCTGGTGATCCACGGAGGGGCAGGTTATATTACCAGAAACAATATCAGCCCGGAAAAGGAGGAAGAATACATGGCTGAATTGCGACAGGTGTTGTTGCTGGGGGATTCCATACTAAAAAACGGGGGTACTTGCCTGGACGCCGTAGAACAATGCATCAACTGCATGGAGGACTCTCCTCTCTTTAATGCAGGCAGGGGAGCTGTTTTCACCGAAGCGGGCGAAAACGAAATGGACGCTTCCATCATGTGGGGCAAGGACCTGAACGCCGGGGCGGTGGCCGGGGTGAAGACCATTAAAAACCCAATATCGGCTGCCCGCAAGGTTATGGAAGCTTCAAAGCATGTTATGCTTGCAGGAAAGGGTGCGGAGCACTTTGCCGATTCCATGGGGATCATCCTTATGGATCCGTCCTATTTCTTCACCAGGAAATCATGGAAAAGCCTGCAAAATGCCCGTGAATCAGATAAACACGGCACGGTTGGATGTGTTGCCCTGGACCAGTATGGCAACCTGGCAGCAGGTACATCTACCGGTGGCATGACCAATAAAATGCCTGGCAGGATCGGTGATTCTCCGGTGATCGGAGCTGGCACCTATGCCGACAATGCGAGTTGTGCGGTTTCAGCAACGGGGCATGGTGAATATTTTATCAGGAATGTGGTTGCTTACGATATCGCAGCCAGGATGAAATACCTTGAGCAGTCGCTGGATGAAGCTGCCAACTACGTGATCATGGAAAAACTCAAATCACAGGGTGCCGATGGAGGGATCATTGCTGTGGACAAGAACGGACACATTGCCATGCCATTCAATACGCCGGGAATGTTCAGGGGGTTTGTTGTGGCTGGTGGAGATCCCGAAGTGCTGCTATATGCCGGGGATTAGACAAGGAGAAAGGGCGGATTGGGCGAGAGAGGCGACTGAGGCGATAGAGGCGACTTGGGCGATAAAGGCGATAGGGACGGTTTTATTTATATGCTGGAAACCTAACCCGAATAAACTAATGCAGGCTAATAATCATCCCCCTTCTGCCGGTCATACTTCAGAATTTCATCATGAAAATATTCAATTTTCACTCCGGCCTGTTTGAACATTTCTTCCGATTCTTTTCCTGCATGGTATTTTTTTTCGCAAACGATGCGCTCTATGCCACTGTTGATCAGGAGCATGGCGCAGGTGCGGCAAGGGGTCATCCGGCAGTAACATGTGCCTCCTTCCAGGGATATGCCCAGTCGGGCAGCCTGGCAAATGGCGTTTTGTTCGGCATGCACGGTGCGCATGCAATGGGTGCTGGAACTTCCGTCTTCGTGTGTTACTTTCTTTATCAGGTGCCCCACATCATCGCAATGAGGCAGCCCCAGCGGTGAACCCACATAACCGGTTACCAGGATCTGTTTGTTGCGTACGATCACGCAGCCACTTCTTCCCCGGTCGCAGGTAGCCCTGCGGGCAACGGTGCTGGCCAGCTCCATAAAGTATTCATCCCAGCTGGGGCGTATATGTTTATTTTCTTTCATCGGTTTTTTTGATTTTTGTGTCCAGGATTGTGTCAACTTGCTGATAAAGTTCTTCTACCGATCTCTCGTTGTGAAGTAAAAAGTCTGCCATTTTGCGGCATTTATGCAGGTTCTGTTTGTTGGGATCGGCCGAATTCATTTCCCTTTCTTCGTTTGCCAGGAAAGTTTCATAAGTTACCCGGTCGGGTTCGGATTTTGTGAGTTTGATCCTTTTATACCGCAAAACCGGGTCAGCATCTACGGCGAAAAGGTAAAATCTGCTTTTGCTTTTGAGCGATTTCACTTCACCCGGTGTGCGTATGCTTTCGATCACACAGTCCCGGCCGCTCGAAAGTGCTTTCTTGTACAATTCATCAATGATGAAAGAGGGGGAGTTCTTTTCTCTGAGTTCGTTGGCAACCCGGGTCAGGGTGTCGCGGTTTACCGGCATGCCCCTTTTTTTTATTTCTTCCGAGATATAGGCCCTGACCGAAAAATGTAAAAAACCCCTCGTCCTTACGAGATATTCAACAATGGTCCCTTTTCCTGCTCCCAGCGTACCTGTAATTCCGATGATGATCATGTGGTAAAATTAATGATTTAATCCCAGAAAATACCGTTATGATAATACAACGATCTGTTCTCCGCAATGACTGCATTTTCCGTTAATGTCGATCTTTTCCAGATGGGCATGATATCCCTTGCGTGTGATCACAAGGCTTGCACACTTTGGACAATAGGTGGTCTGGCCTTTCTCATTGTGCAGGTTCCCCAGGTAAGGATAGTCAAGATACTCCTGTGCCAGTGTGAAAAGCTCCATCAGGACTTCATTGGAAGTGGCCGGATTATTCATTTTATAGCTTGGATAGTAGCGCGAAATATGCAGTACCGTACCGGGACCCAGTTCACCCGCGATCCATTTCAGCATTTCTTTAAATTTTACCGGGTCGTCGTTTTCACCGGTAATTACCAAATTTGTGATTTCAAGATGTTTCCCCTTTTTCCTGATCCTTTTCAGGTTCTCTTTGATGGGCTCCAGGGTGGAGGAGGTCAGACTGCGGTAAAAATTATCATCGAAAGCCTTCAGGTCGATGCTGTATGCATCTATCACCCCGAAGCTTTTTTCCAGGGGCTCCGGGCTGATGAATCCGTTGCTGACCAAAACGTTTTTGAGGTTCTTTTCTTTTGCAAGGCTGGCAATATCAAACATGAACTCGAACCACACGGTGGGTTCATTGTAGGTGTAGGCAATCCCTGCATTGTTTTTATGATCCCGGGCAATGCTAACCAGTTGTTCCGGCGCGTAGGTGCGGAGATAATCAAATTCATCGGGACTGGTCTGGGATATTTCCCAGTTCTGGCAAAACCTGCAGTGCAGGTTACAGCCAATGCTTCCAACAGAAAAAATATTCCAGCCTGGATAAAAATGATACAGGGGTTTCTTTTCAATCGGGTCAAAGCCGGCGGAGCAGATCTCGCCATATGTTTCTGCGACCAGTTCGCCATTTCGATTTTTCCGCACCCCGCAGATTCCTCTTTTGCCTTCGCTGATCTTGCAATTGTGCGGACAAAGGCTGCATTGTACTTTGTTATCTTCCAGCTGATTCCAGAATAATGCGGTTTTCATTTGGAGACTTTTTAAAAATTCTTGTACATATTACTTCAACACGCTCAGGGCCTGCTTTCTTTGCGGTGCCACCATTCATTAAACAGCATGGCCCTGCCTGCCTCATCGAAGTGAGCCTCCAGGATGCCATCCAGTTTTACATGGATCTTTTGACCCACGCGGTCGAATTCGGCCTGCCATTTGGCAAAGCCGCGGTTGCTCTTCACGGCAATGATCTCGAAGGAGAATTCAATATTCATCTGGGAATCGCGTGCCCCTTCTTCCCAGTATCTTTTGATCTGATCAATGCCCTTGAGGTTGGTTGAAAAAGGTGATTCGTTGTATTCGGCATCGCTTGAATACAATTCATCTACCGCGGCCGGATTTCTTTCCTCCCAGGCATTTTTATATTTGTTCAGCCAGGCTTCAAACTGTTTAAAATCAATTGTATCCATAGTATCAGTTTTTATAAAGGTACAAAAAATATCCTCAGCCTGCACTTTCTTCGCGGATGTCGTCTATCCACTTTTCCAGTTTCACGGCTTTGTATTCCTTGCATCGGTCGATCATGCAGGCTGCATCTTCTTCCACAATGATATTGTTGATGTGTTCCCTTCTCACAAAACCTTCTTCAAATGCATGTTCAAAAAAGTCGATGAGATGATCGAAAAAAGAATTGATGTTCAGTATGCCCAGGGCTTTGTCGTGGATCCTGAGCTGGTTAAAGGTGATCATTTCAGCCAGTTCATCCAGGGTGCCGAAACCGCCCGGAAAGGCGATGAATGCATCCGAAAGCTCTGCCATCAGCAACTTCCGTTCCTGCATGGAATCTACGATGTGGAGTTTGCTCAGTTCTGTGTGTGCAATCTCCCGGTTCAACAGGTTTCGGGGCATCACACCGGTTACTTTGCCATTGCCTTGCAGCATTGTATCCGCCAGCAACTTCATGATACCAACATTCGCACCCCCGTAAACCAGTTCGATGCCCTGATCCAGCAATACCCCGGCCAGCTCTTTGGCCTTTTCGTGGTAAGCATCGTCAAAGCCCATACTGGATCCGCAAAAAACACATACACGCTTAAGATCCCTGCCCATAAGCCATTAAATTTTAATTATGTTTACCTTTGTTTTCATTCAAAATTAGAGAAAAGTAATGAACAGATTGTACCCTTTGAAATTTAATCCCATTTTTAAAGAAAAGATCTGGGGCGGAGATAAGATGAGAACGCAGTTGAACATGGATTTTTCACCCCTTGCCAATTGCGGTGAGGCCTGGATCCTGTCGGGAGTTGAGGGGGAGGAATCTGTGGTCAGCAATGGATTCCTGCAAGGCAACCAGCTGGATGAACTGATCGAGGTTTATATGCAGGACCTGGTGGGGGATTTTGTGTTCGAAAAGCATGGATTGGTTTTTCCGGTTTTGATCAAGTTTATCGATTCCCGCGACTGGCTTTCGATACAGGTGCATCCTGATGATGAACTGGCGGCCAGGCGAGGGCTGGGCAACGGGAAAACGGAAATGTGGTATGTGCTGGATGCCAATCAGGATGCAAAACTCATTTCGGGCTTTAATCAAAAAATCGACCGGGGCAAATACCTGCATCACCTCAACAACAAAAAGCTTAAGGAGATTTTGAATTTCGAGCAAGTCAGTAAGGGGGATGTCTTTTACATGCCGGCAGGCCGGGTACATGCTCTGGGACCTGGCGTATTCCTCACCGAAATACAGCAAACTTCAGATACCACTTACCGGATCTATGACTGGGACCGCATGCAGGCTGACGGCACTTTCCGGAAGCTGCATACCGAACAGGCCCTGGAGGCTATAAATTTTGAAGTGCAGGACGATTACAAAACCCATTATGAACATAAGGAAAATGAAACCGGTAAACTGGTCGACTGTCCCTATTTCACCACCAATATCCTGAAGTTTAACAATGCCCTGGTAAAGGATTACACACAGCTGGAATCTTTTGTGGTGTATGTTTGCACAGCCGGCAGCTTCAAGCTGGTTTACCGCGACGGCAGTATGCAGGTCGGCAGGGGAGAGGTCGTGCTCATCCCCGCCGAATTAAAAAAGATCAGCCTGATCCCGACGCAGGAAGCAGAGATCCTGGAAGTATACCAGCCCAGGCTTTTTGATAATGCTTTTTGATAAAGAGAATTAACACAAAAAAGCAACCTTTCAAAATGCCAGGTTGTCATTGCATATACGTTAAAGGGATACACGTAAATAATAATTTACATATTTAAAGAGTTTATTGTTTAATAATTAACAGAAGAACACAAAGATGAAAAAAGCCAGTTTACTATTGATCAGTCTTTTTATAATGCTAACCGCTTTTTCGCAAGAAGAAAAAAAGCACAAACTTCCCTCAGTTGAGATCAAAAATGTTAACGGAATACCTTTCAATTCCGCGGATATTGACAATGACGGAAAGCCCGTGATCATTAGCTTCTGGGCGATGTGGTGTAAGCCGTGTATCCGGGAACTGAACACCATTGCCGATGTTTATCCCGACTGGCAGGAAGAGACTGGTGTAAGGTTCTATGCCGTTTCCATCGATGATGTGCGTTCCAGTTCCAAAGTGTTGCCCTTTGCCAATGGCAACGATTGGGGTTATGAGATCCTGTTGGACCCGAACAAAGATTTTGCCCGGGCCATGAATGTGAACCTGATTCCGCATATGTTCATCCTCGATGGGGAAGGGAACATCGTATGGCAGCATACTTCCTTTGCAGAAGGTGGTGAACTGGAAGTGATTGAAACCGTTAGAAGAGTGGCTGCAGGAGAGGATGTTTCCGAATAGCCTTTAACAAACCCAAGAACAAGTGATGAAAAGAATAATCATAATAGCAAGCATCCTGGTTATTGCCTGTTCAGGCATTCGGGCTCAGGGATTCCTGGAAGGCGGCCAGGTGCACGGAAATTTTGAAATCGATGCGCAGTACTATCAAACAGACGATAAACTGGGGATTACCGATTCTTCCATGGCCGGAAAAAAATATGGAATGAATGCCTTTGGGAAGATCATCTATACAAATGGCGGATTTTCTGCAGGACTGCGATATGAAGCTTACCTGCCCCCGCTTAACGGTTTTGATGCCCGTTATGAAGGCCAGGGCATTCCTTACTGGTTTGCTGGATACCAGGGTGAAAACTTTGATATTACGGTGGGGCATTTTTATGAGCAGTTTGGCAGCGGCCTGGTGCTGAGATCTTATGAAGAATGGTCGCTGGGATATGATAATTCATTCAACGGAGCCAGAGTCAAATACAAACCTTTTAATGGTGTTTACCTGAAGGCGCTTGCCGGCACCCAGCGTTTTTACTGGGAGCCTTATGAAAATGAAAATCGCGGGATCGTGAAAGGATTTGATGCCGAGTTCTACCTGAACGATATAATACCGTCACTACGGGATAAGAAAACACGGATCGTTTTGGGCGGAAGTTTTGTTAGCAAGTATGAAAAAGCAAAATCAAAATCCATCCTCCGGGATACAACGCGCTATGTTTTTAAATTCCCTGAGAATGTGGCTGCCATGGCGGGCAGAATGACTTTGATCCACGGCGGATTCAATTTTGTCGGTGAATACGCTTACAAAATGAATGATCCCTCGGCCATGAATAATTTTATTTATAAACCCGGGGAAGCTTTGTTCACCTCCCTATCCTATTCTCAAAAAGGATTTGGGGTGACTCTTTCGGCCAAGCGAATTGATAACATGAGCTATAAATCCGGCATTCTGGAGCAATCCAATGCCCTCGAAATCAATTACCTGCCACCTCTTACCAAACAGCATCTTTACAGCCTGCCCACTCTGTATCCATACGCTACCCAGCCAAACGGGGAAATGGGCATACAGGCGCAGCTGATGTATACCATCCCGAGGAAAAGCACAGTGGGCGGAAAATACGGGACCAAGATAGAAGTGAATTATTCCAAGATCAATGCACTTGACAAGGAAAGTGTGGCGCCCGGGATTCCGGTCGATTCCACAGGTACCCTGGGTTATGAAAGCAGCTTCTTATCTTTCGGAGAATTGGAATATTTTGAGGATTTCAACATCAAGCTGAGCCGCAAGTTCAATACCAAGTTTAAGGCCAGCATCATGTATCTCAACATGAAATATAATATTGATGTGATCGAAGGTCATCCCGGTGATCCCATGGTTTATGCCAATATAGGTGTGGTGGATATGACTTATAAACTGGATTATACCAAATCGCTGCGGCTTGAGATGCAGGCTTTGTTCAGTAAGCAGGACCGGGGCGACTGGTTCACGGCAATGCTTGAATACAATGTGGCACCCAGATGGTTCTTCTCCGTGGTGGATGAATACAATTACGGAAATCCCGATGAGGATATGCAATTGCATTATTACAATGCTGCCTTTGCTTATGTTGTTAAGTCTACACGTTTTGCTTTGTCCTATGGCAGGCAGCGTGAAGGATTGCTTTGCGTGGGTGGCGTTTGCCGGCAGGTACCTGCCTCAAACGGTTTTACTTTGAATATTACGAGTAGTTTTTAATACAGATGAAAATGAAGAAAAATATAATACTGATTGTCAGCAGTTTTGTTTTGCTGTTTGCAGCCTGTGATAAGCTCGAGAGCCCATTCATGGTTGAACAGGGCCAGGATATCCCTGATCCCGATGAAGTGGTGCGCAAAGTACTGCTGGAAGAATTTACCGGACACAAATGCCCCAATTGTCCCCAGGGTTCCAAGATCGCTCATGACCTGAAAGCCATTCACGGCGAGCAACTGATCGTCCTGACCATCCATGCAGGGTGGTATGCACAAACAGAACCCGGAATGTATTCGACGGATTTCAGGACAACGGCCGGTACCGCGATCTACGAGAACTTTGGCCAGCCGCCAACCCCCCAGGGCATGGTAAACCGGGTGAAATATGCCGGAAAAACTGTTCTTGGGATCAACCAGTGGGAGCCTGCTTTGCTGGAACTGCTCGAAGCTGGAGCCAGAGGCAACAATCAAGATCACTGCCGATTACAATTCCTCCAACAGGGAAGTTTCGGTTGAGCAGCGAAACTGTTTTCCTGAATGCAGCTGATGGTGAATTCAACGTTTGCATGTTCATCACGGAAGACAATATTGAGAGTCCACAGGTAAATAATGATTCCACCTTGGGACCTTCTCCCAATTGGGTTAATTACATACATGAGCACGTGCTAAGAAAGTCTATTACCGGCCCTTGGGGAGAAGAAATTAATACTGGTGAGGACATCATCCCTGAGCAAATTTATAAAAGTAAAGGCTCTGCAATATTAGATCCGCTCTGGAACGAGAACTATTGCAATATCGTGGCCTTTGTTTACCGCAATGATACCAAAGAGGTGATACAGGCTGAAGAGATAAAAATTATTGGTAAGTAATATCGTTTTTCCTTTTTGAAAAAAATCCCCTTCGGGCATCCTGATAATATTTTTTTACAAGCTGAGCAACAAACACTGAGCAAGAATTGGTTTCTCCCTTTCAGGGCTTTGGTTGTGTTCCAATCTTTCTGGTATCCCGATGTGATAACCGGGGCAAGGCCTTCAGCCTTTATGAGGTATCAGTTTCAGAAGTATTCCAGACCAGTAGATTGGGATTGGATTTACCTGAACGATAATATGTCAATCACAATAACTACTCTGTGACCTCTGCCGGCAACCCCTGCTGCCTGCCAACAGCCAACAGCCAACAGCCAACAGCCAAAAGCCAACAGCCAAAAGCCAACAGCCACTACCCACACTTAGAATACCCACACGTACAAGTAATACACCCATCCTGGTAGATGAGGTTGCCGCTCTGTTTACATTTCGGGCAGGTATTCGAAGGCGCTTTGGTCCCATCCGGTATATATTTCTTCAGGGCACGTACCACACCCGCTTTCCAGGTATTGATGTGTTCCTGGTCGAGGGTGAGGTTCTGGATCAGTTCCACAGCAAAAGGCAGGGGCATGCCATGACGCAGGATTCCGGAGATAAGCTTGGCATAATTCCAGAATTCCTTATTGAACTGTCTTGAAAGGCCTTCCATGGTGATCTTGTAACCGTCTTTGTCCTCGAACTGGAAATCGTAACGGGCTTTCTCGCCTGCTTTTTTGTGTTTGATCACATGTCCTTTGGTTACCCAGCCGGGCAGGAAGAAACCTTCTGCATTTCCGGTAAAGATCTCGTAAGGCCTGTTATTCAGGATGCCCACAACGGCTGCCCATTTTTCGTGGTTGTTCTGGAAACGTACCACTTCAGCTTCCAGTACTTTGGGCCTGGTCGGGGCATTGGTTTCTTTGAACTCCGATTGTTGATTGTTGTTGTCATCATTGCTGATGAGCACACCGGAGCGGGAACCGTCGCGGTAAATGGTCATTCCTTTACAGCCGCTTTCCCAGGCGGTTTTATAGATGTCAGAGACTAGCTCTTCTGAAGTTTCCCTGGGCACATTCACGGTTACACTGATGGAATGGTCTACCCATTTCTGGATGGAACCCTGCATCGTAACTTTCTTTACCCAGTCGATGTCGTTGGCTGTAGCCTTATAATAAGGCGACATTTTGATGATCTCCTGCAGTTCTTCATCATTCATGCGGGAAACCTCTGCAATATTATAGTTGTTGATCTCGAGCCATTTCTTGAAATTGTGATGGAAAACACGGTATTCTTCCCAGCTGTCGCCCACTTCATCCACGAAGGTAATGTTCACATTTCTATCGTTGGGATTCACTTTGCGCCTTCTTTTGTAGGAAGCTTTGAAAACCGGTTCAATGCCCGAAGTAGTCTGGGTACAGATGCTTACGCTGCCCGTGGGGGCAATGGTAAGCATGGCGATGTTCCGTCTGCCGTGCCCGATCATTTCCTTATACACATTAGGGGCATTTTCTTTGATCCTGTTGATGAAGGGATTGTTCTTTTCGCGTTCGGCATCGTAGATGGGGAAAGCACCTCTTTCTTCGGCCAGTTTAACGGATGAACGGTAAATTTCGATGGCCAGGAGTTTGTGAACTTCGGTGGAAAAATCGATGGCCTCATCGGAACCGTAACGGGTTCCGAGAGCAGCCAGCATGTCTCCCTCGGCTGTGATACCAATCCCGGTACGGCGGCCTTCGGTGCATTTTTGGCGGATGTTTTCCCAGAGGTTCCTTTCCGTTCTTTTGATCTCTTCATCTTCCGGATCATTGTCGATCTTTTCGATGATCTTGTCAACCTTTTCGATCTCCAGGTCAATAATATCATCCATGATGCGCAATGCATATTGTGCATGTTCTGAAAACAACTCACTGTCGAAAGTGGCATTTTCCGTAAAAGGATCATTCACATAGTTGAACAGGTTCATGGCCAGCAGCCGGCAGCTGTCGTATGCACAGAGCGGGATCTCCCGCAGGGATTGGTCGAAAGGGATTTGAAACCTTTGTCGGCATAACAGTCGGGGATGGATTCCCCGATCACTGTATCCCAGAAGAGTACTCCCGGTTCTGCCGAGGCCCAGGCATTGTGGATGATCTTGTCCCAGAGTATCTGCGGATTGATCTCCTTGCTAAAGATGGGTTTGTCGGAATCAATCGGAAACTGCTGTATAAAAGGCTCTTTGTTGATGACGGCATTCATGAACTCATCGGTGATCCTGACCGAAACATTGGCCCCGGTTACTTTGCCTTTTTCCATTTTGGCATCTATGAAGCCTTCAGAATCAGGATGCTTAACTGATATGCTCAGCATGAGCGCACCCCGTCTTCCATCCTGGGCCACCTCGCGGGTGGAGTTGGAATACCTTTCCATGAAGGGCACGATGCCCGTGGAGGTCAGTGCACTGTTTTTCACCGGGCTACCTGCAGGGCGGATGTGGGAAAGGTCGTGACCGACACCACCGCGGCGTTTCATCAGCTGGACCTGCTCCTGGTCAACTTTCATGATGGCACCATAGGAATCGGAACGGTCATCCCCGCCGATCACAAAACAATTCGACAGGGAAGAAACCTGGAAATTATTTCCGATGCCTGCCATGGGACTTCCCTGGGGAACGATGTATTTAAAATCTTTAAAAAGTTGGTAAATCTCTTCCTCACTCATGGGATTCGGGTACTTCTTTTCGATGCGTGCCACTTCGCTTGCAAGCCTGTGGTGCATATCATCCGGTGTATTTTCGAATATTTCACCCTTGCTGTTCTTCAGCGCATATTTATTCATCCACACATTGGCTGCAAGGGTATCTCCTTTAAAATATTCCGTTGCAGCTTTCAGTACCTCTTCGTGTTCATACTTCCTCAATTCCTTTTCTTCCATCTTGCCTTCCGTGCCTTTTTGCCCTTCTGCTGTAATTTCAGATTTCTGCATTTCATTTTCTGAAATATCCGGGCGCTTTCGTTGTTCCAGAACTTCATCATAAAATGAGCTTTCTTTTGTCTTTTTGTCTTCTTTCGTTCTTGCAAAAAGGTCGCTGTTCATATTCTCAATGATTTATACTAAATTTGACAAATGATATTTGTAATTACCTGTATATCTGATAGATATTTTTATCCGGTTCCTGTTGTAACAGCTTACTAATATAAAGCAGATTCTTCTTACCCGGGTTTTATTTTATTAACATGGCTGCGTTGAAAAGTTGAAAAGAGAAGAACGGAAAAGGCCTTTTTTTAGAAGGAAATTATGCTTATCTTCTGGTGGAAAATTTTCCCGCTTTTCAAAAATCAATTCCTGCACATCTAATAGTATTAAGTGATGCGAAGTTTCAATGTCTTACAAAATAAACATTAAAATTTATGGCATGCTGCAAATTCAAGCTGCCTGTCGAGTAGTGAAAAATGCATTAGACGCCATCGTAATGTTAAATTAATAACAATTAAAATAATTGATTATCAGCGTCAAAAGAAATTTAATTTTTCGGGTTTATTTTTATTAACAATAGATGTTAAAAAAAATATGCTTTCAGGGGGTTACATTTTTTTCCTGTGCAAATAGTTGATTTGAGCCCTGTTTTCTTAAAAATCAAGGCTCAGGGAAATGTAAAAGATATTGTCGCCCAGTACACCATCTTCCAGGCCCCAAGCCCAGTCGGCTCTGACAAAATAACCCAGCAGGCGGCTCCTCACACCGAATCCCATTCCGGCAACGATGGGTTCTTTTTCGATTTCATATTCGATATGCAGGGGGCCGTCATTAATCGTCCTGCGGTAAAGGATATTGTCTTTTGAATAGGGATTCCATCCGCTCCATGCTGTTCCGATATCACCAAAGGTCACGATCTGGAAATTGTTCAGGAAATCTGATTTTATGGGTTGGTTATAGAAATAGCGGAATACCGGGAACCTGAGTTCGGTGTTGATCACCGCAAAGTTGTTCCCGTTCCGGATGTTCTGGTTAAAACCCCGCATATTGGTGGCCAGGGTCTGGTAGCGGTAATTCTGGGCATAATCGATGGGAGTTTCCTGGTTGAATTTGGGAAACAGCCAGGTATCCACCCCGCCCATGTAATAGATCAGTTTGTTTTGCCCGAAAGAGGTGCTGGCGGCAAAGCGGTTGGCCCAGATAAAGGTCCGGTGGATCCTGGTATAATGCCGGAAATCGGCGCCCAGCACGATGAGGTTGCGGCTATTCTCATCCAGGAGCTGGTAGTATTCTCCGAAGATCTTATAGCGTGTTCCATAATACAGGTTGAGCCCGACATTGCGGGTATCGTCGTAATTGAACTCTGCTTTGATACTGGCCCAGTTCTCATCAAATCCTTTTTCTTTCAGGTTCACATCATCGGTAGCCAGATAAACCGCCTGGTCGTTGCGCAATTGCATGGTACCCGAGATGCGCATGGCCTCGTTGAATGGCCAGGAGAGTTTGTAGAATAATTCGTTGGTGTGGAAACGTACGATAGAATTTGTACCAACATATTCAACCGTTTGCCGGTGAAAGAGGTACTGTTTATCGAGTCTTTCACTCAGGTTGATCAGTGTGAGCAGGTATTCGTTGTTGATGAGGTTCACGTTCAGCCTGACCCCGCCAATGATGCGCCAGTCCTCCAGCAGATCGGAAACCCCTACCTTGAATAGTGCATTGAAACCGGGGTTCAGGAAAATGGGAGCACCACCACCTGTAAAGGTCTCATAGGTATTGTTCAGGAAAGTAAAATCCACCTGTGTGGTGATCTCATTGAAGAAATACTCCACATTGTAATTCCTTCTCTTGGGCAGTTCAAATCCGTCCTCAGCGGCTGTTCTGTCTGGATCCAGGTTTGTTTTGCCTTTCTTGTTCTCTTCGATTTTCACAAAGGATTGCTTGTCGAACTCATAGTTGTCGATATCGATCTTTTCATTTTCCTGCTCTTCATTATTATATAAATTCCTGAAACGTTTGCGCGGCTGCCTGTGTTCCTGCCTTTCCTTTTTCTTTTCTCCCCGGATAATTTCCGTTTCCTCGTGCAGCCTGATCAGGTTTTGCATATAAGGGGTATTTTTCAGGCTCAGGGCTTGCAATTCAAGAGGAGGAACAAGCTCTTCGAAGTACAGGTGGTAAACCTGGTCTTTGTAAATGATCTTTGCTGTTTTGCCTGCCTCCGGGCTGGCAGTGATCTGCTTGATGCTCCGTGGATAATTGCTGACCGGATAGGAATTCATGAAATAACGGTAATGCACGGCTGTATCCACCCGGCTGATAGTACTGTCGAAGGCTCCGAGGTATTGATTGTAGATCCCGTTGGCATCACTCAGGAAGGTGAGGTAATTGTTTTGGTACGCTGTGGCCTGAATCTCGTTTGCCATGGGCGTTTCGGTGAGGCGTTTCAAGACTTTGTCGCGCCTGGCATAGTCATAGAGAAAGAGGTCGTTGTATTTGGGTATGATGAGAGGGATGGAATCCCGTGTTTCCTTGATGGTATCACTGGGCCGGTTCGAACTGAAAATGATCCTGCTCCCGCCCTGGTAAAAAGCAGGGTAAAGATCATCGTAAATATCATTGGTTATCTGGAAATGTGATCCCGAGGGTATATCAAAAACGAAAATATCCGATTGCCCTTTGTGCACTGCCGAAAGTACCAGCCTCCTGCCATCCGGTGAGTAGGCATAATCCAGGATCTTTTCGAAATTGATGAGGATGCGTTTGCTGAGCTTTTTTGTTTCCAGGGTATAATAAAAGAGGTAAACATAACCCTGCCTTTCCACGATGAAGCTCAGGATCCCGCCATCGGGATGCCAGGCTGTGATAGGGTAAGTATAATCCGTATTTTCCCCCAGCTTAAACCCGGCCTTGTAGATCTTTTTGGACTTGCCTCTGCTGAAATCATACAGCCACACTTTGTACTGCCCCAGTTCATTTGTGGTGTAGCAGGCATAACGTCCGTCAGGGCTGATCCTGGCCTGATCATAGTAAACTTCCCTGTGGGGTTTGCGGATTACCTGATCTCCGGGCAGGGCCTGGAATTCCTCATCGGGAGGATACTGCTCCCTGTAATACTTCAGCCATTCCTGTATCAGGGTTTTATAAGAAACCTGGATCACATAAATGAAACCGTTCTCAATGCTGTGACTGATATTGGTCATGTGAAGTATGTTGGGAACGCTTGATTTGCCGTTAACATCGGCAATATACTTCCAGAGGGAATGACCGGCAATAATTGCATTTTCCCCCGTAAGATGGTTGAACTTTTCAAACCTTCCTGAGAGAATCCCATCGCGCACACGGTTATCCAGTGCTGTGCTCCAGTCTTCCGAAATGAATGAAATGAGACCGTCCAGGTACCAGTCGGGCAGATTGAAAAGTGCCGAGTTCTTGATCTGGGATCCAATAGAGCCTCCGTAAACTAACTGGTTGATGAGCACATTGGCGATTCCGGCGCGGATCTGCTTTTCGAAATCATTGTAATTACCATTGAAGTACAATATGACTTTTCGTCCCACGATCTTGGTAACTCCCCCCACATTGTAGGATTCTTCATCCACCAGTCCGATATTGCTTTGTTTGAGGTCGGTCATGTTGTTGAATACGATGAACTGTATTTTTTCACTCAGGATGCTTTCAAGCCTTCTTTCAAGCACGGGAAGCTGTTCAAGAGTGTACCTGGCAGTATATTCGGCAAGTTTTTGCCCGTCCCGGTAAAAGTAAACATCAAAATCATCGAACATATAATAGGTCCAGATGAAGTCGCGGTACTGCACCCGGTTCTTTCCGAATTTCAGCTGGGAGCCGTTGTAAAACTGCGAAAATGCCGGTATGGCGAAAAGGAATAGCAGGAGCAGCAGAAGTGCCCTCCGCAGTTGTTTGCTGAATATGTGGGTAAAGATCCTTTTCATCCGGAATCCGGGCTTAAGGTGCTAAATTAAAACTATTTTACCTCTTTGCAATTTAATTTGATTGATTTAATCCTTCTCATTTGCAAATCCGCTTAGCTGGTTTACAAAGAACAATTAACCATTATTTTATAACTTTGAGCAGCTTTTATTATTATTGCATAAGCCACAAAAACAACAAGACTGAAATGATAACGATCAAGAAATTTGTTTTCAATCCTTTCCAGGTCAATACCTACTTGTTATATGATGAAACCGGTGAATGTGTCATCATTGACCCCGGCTGCTATGAAGAATACGAAGAAGAGCAGTTGCAGGACTTCATTGCCGAAAAGTCACTGAAACCCGTAAAATTGCTGAATACCCACAGCCATGTGGATCACATACTGGGCAACAATTTCGTGGCCAGGACCTATGATCTCAAACCCGTGATCCATAAAGGGGGTTTGGGGTTTCACAGGGCAGCACCCCAGCATGGCGAAGCTTTTGGCATGAGTATTTCAACCCAGCCCGAACCAGCTGACTTTATTGAGGAAGGAGATAAAATACATTTCGGGAGTTCGGCCCTGGAAGTATTGTATGCCCCGGGCCATGTCGACGGACATGTGTGTTTCTTGCATCATGCCCAGGAGTTTGTAATCGTTGGAGATGTGATCTTTCAGATGAGCATCGGGCGTACCGACCTGCCCTCCGGGAATATGGACCTGCTGCTGAGCAATATACGTGAAAAGATTCTGCAGCTTCCGGATGAATTTACCCTGTACCCGGGCCATGGTCCTTCCACAACGGTGGGCTTTGAAAAGAAGAACAATCCTTTTCTGGGATAGATCCCATACAATAAAACCTTTTGAATGTGGATGCTGCAGTGATCCGCTGTCAGATTGCTGTTCCTGCAGGAATACCAGGCTGCTTATAAAATCCTTTCTTCCTGCTTTTTCTTTTCCCAGTAATACACCACTCCCATCAGCAACATTACCAGCATTACGCTGATAATGACCAGTGGCTGGCTATTGGTGGTGCCCAGGCTGTCGAGATCAGTTTCCACCATATTGTGGCTGGCCAGGAACATGGCCATTACGGCAAAACCATTGTTGATAAAGTGCACAATGATGGGTACCCAGATGGAACCCGACCATGCAAAAAGGTAACCCAGGATCAATCCCAGCGCGAAGCGCGGCAGGAAACCATAGAACTGCATATGCAGGGCACTGAAAAGCAGTGCGGAGATGATCACGGCGGCATGGACATTCCGGGTCATTTGATTGAATAAACGCTGCAGTATTCCACGGAAAAAGATCTCTTCTCCCACAGCCGGGATGATAGCGATCATCAGCATATTAATGGCCAGGCCCCCGATGCTGGTGGTTGACAGGAAGACTTCCGTCAGCACGCGTGCCTGCTCTTCGGAATTCTTCATCCAGTTCTCCAGCCCGGAGAGGGAATCGGGCAGGTTCATTTGCTGGTTGACATCAGCCAGCCAGCCGATGAAGGGAAGGGAGAACAGCATGGCGGCAGACCCCACTACAATGCTCAGGAGATAAGGCTTTACGTTGAACCCCAGGTATCTTGATACACCTGTGCTTACCAGCCAGGCAAAGAAAAAGGAAGGAATGAGAAAAAGCCCGGTCTGGTTGACGATCTGGAAGTATTTCAGCAGCGCAAGCGAGGAAGGATTGCTCAAATCATTCATGGCATTCATCGAACTCAGTATATCGGTCCCGTAAAAGGGAACCGCCAACAGTATCCCCAGCAGCATGGTGAACAGCAGGGAAATAATGACCACCAGGAGGAAAATGAGCATTTGTATAAAAGGTGATTGCTGGCCATAAATCGGATTTTTCATTTTAGAATGATTTCAAATTAGATGCAAAAATACTAATTTTGCAGGCCATGTTGAAAATCGGCAAAATAGAAATAAAGAATTTTCCCATACTCCTGGCACCCATGGAAGATGTGACGGATCCGCCCTTCAGGCATATTTGCAAGAAGTACGGGGCCGATATCATGTATACTGAATTCATTTCCTCCGAGGGCCTCATCCGGGATGCCAGCAAAAGTACACAGAAGCTGGACTTTGAAGAATTTGAAAGACCTATCGGGATACAGATCTTCGGCAACAACATCGACTCCATGGTGAAAGCCACCGAATATGCCGCAGCGGCCAGGCCGGATCTCATCGACATCAATTTCGGCTGCCCGGTAAAAAAAGTGGCCTCCAAGGGCGCCGGTTCCGGAGCCATGAATGATATCCCCAAAATGGTGAAGATGACCGGGGCGGTGGTCAAAGCCACAAAGTTGCCGGTTACGGTAAAGACCCGCCTGGGATATGATGATAACCGCAAAGAGATCGTGGAAATCGCTGAGATGCTTCAGGATGTGGGCATACAGGCCATCACCATTCATGGTCGCACCCGCACTATGCGGCCCAGGCATCCCGCCGACTGGGCCCTGATCGGGAAGGTGAAAGAGAATCCGCGCATGCACATCCCGGTGATCGGTAACGGGGATATTTTTACCCCGGAATCTGCCCTGCATTTTAAGGATACATACGGGGTTGACGGATTGATGGTGGGACGGAAAGCCATGGGCTATCCGTGGATATTCCGGGAAATTAAGCATTATTTTGAAACCGGGAAACTGCTGCCACCACCAAGTATTCAGGAAAGGGTGGAGGATTGTCTTTTGCATCTTAAAAAGTCGATCGACTGGAAAGGGGAGAAGCGGGCCATTTTTGAAATGCGTAAATTTTATGGGGATTATTTCAGCGGTCTGCCCGGGATCAAGGACTTCAAAGTAAAGCTGGTTTCACTTCTTTCTTTGCAAGAGATCGAGGAAACCCTGCGGGAAATATCAGACTTTTACGATTAAACCTTCTTCATCAAACAGATCCGTAACGTCCACTCCCTCACGAAGGTGCAGGCCGGTAATGCCTGCTTTCTCTGCAGCTTCCACATTGTCAAAAACATCATCAATAAATAGGGTCTCTTCTGCTTTCAGATCTGCATCCCTGATCACATGCTCAAAAATTCGTACATCCGGTTTTCGGAACCCGATAAGATGAGAAAAATAGGCCTTTTCAAAGATCTCCTCGAAATCCTTGTATGCAAAATTCTTTTCCAAGTCTTTCCGGTATTTAGCGTAATGTATGGAATTGGTATTACTGAGCATGAAAATGCGGTATTTATCCCGGATGGATTCCAGCAAACGGATACGTTCGGCCGGCAAATCCAGCACCATGGCATTCCAGCATTTTTTGATCTGTTCATCACTGAGGGGCACATCCACCAGTTCTTTTAATTCATTGTAGAAACTTTGCGGACTGATCTCCCCCCTTTCAATTTTGTTGTACAGGTCCTTCTCCAGAATCCGCCGGTGGGCCTGCTGTACATCCTTAACCCCTTCTTTTGCAAATGCATAACCGATGAGGTGCTGGTTGATGTTCAGGATCACTCCGCCAAAATCGAAAATGATGTTTTTGATCTTCATACAATGCTTTTTTGCAAATATCTCATTATTCTTTTTACCGTAAGAAAACTATTTTATAATTTCATATCGATTTTGACTTTGCAAAGTACCAAACCCTTATTATATGAAATCAAGAATTACTCCATTTTTAATTTTGAGCCTTTTCCTGCTTATTTCCTGCCAGGACAAAGAAGAGATCTATTATTTACAGGGTGACCTGGTAAGCCAGTATGAGTTGGATAAATCCATCATCCAGGTGAATGTAACCAATGTGGCCACCGGCTTTGAATCGGCCTACAGCAGCATGATCAACGACAGTGCGGAAATGGCTGCCTTCAGCCAGGCCTTTGTGGACCCGGTCCGTTTTTTCGAGGATCAAACAGGATATTTGTTCCTGGAAACTTTTCATGCCTGGGTGTTGGCACATCCTACCCGGTATGAGATCATCGGTACCTGGAGATGGGATGCCCGGGATGTGCACGGGAAATACTTCGTCCGTGATATCGTGAATACGGTAAAATATATCGGTTACGGCTTCGTGGAATATTATTATGAGAATTTCGAAACGGGTGAATATGAGCGCAAGCTGAGCTTTGCCAAATCCATTCCCTCGGCGGAGGCCTTTGTTGCTGCCGGTATGTATGGTGATCCGCCTGATTATTATTACGCCCAGAACGAAGCAAATACTGAAATCGTGATACAGACCACCAATACCTTTGCCAATGGAATAGGCGGTGTTTTTGAGAACTATTTTACCGATACCCTGATACGCGTGGAGTTCTGCCGCAAAATGATCGATCATGTGCGTTTCTTTGATAACCAGTCGGGATACTTTTTCATGTACGATTTCAATTGTGTGAACGTGGCTCATGGCATCCAGAAAGACATACAGGGGCAAGACCTTTACGACTACCAGGATTCAAAGGGAAATTTTGTGATCCGTGATCTGGTAAGCATCGCAAAGAATATAGGAGAAGGATTTTACGAATACTGGTGGAATAATCCGGTTACGGGCAAAGAAGAACCCAAGCTGGCCTGGGTAAAAAAGATCCCGGGAATCGATTATTTTATCGGAAGCGGTATATATTTGCAGTGATATGTTTGAATTTTCTGAAGAATTGAAAAAGTATTTTACCAAACGCGACCGTGCAATAAAAGGGTTGAGGAGATGTGTAACCTACCTTTCGCCACCGGAACTGGAAGAAAGGGGTTGTGTTTCTGTTCAAAGTGAATATTATGAGGAAGATGGTGACGAATATGAGTTTCATGTTCATGAAAAAGAAGGAAAGCGGATCGTATCTTTACAGGTTTATGAAGCAAGGGAAGGGGGGATGTACCATCAGGTGATGTATACCACAGATGGGGAGCTTCCGGCATAAGTTGAGAATGATTAATTTTTCTCTTTGACAATTGCCCGCTTTTGATTAATTTTGCACCCCTTAATTAATAATTCAAGGTGCCGGGTCTATAGTCCCGACTCGCTTTGGGCAAGTCAAGGATGCTCGTCCATTAGGACGGCACTCAGTTAGAGCACTTGACTCTCCCGATAGTTATCGGGACAAGTGGTCCGCAAAGGGAAAAGAAATTAATAATTAGGGCCTATAGCTCAGTTGGTCCCGCAAAAACAGAAATCTTTGATTTCATATTTTTGCGAGGATCCACGAAACACTAAAAATTTATTTTAGAATTTTAAGTGTTTCGGGATTAGAGCACTTGACTCTCCCGATAGTTATCGGGACAAGTGGTCCGCAAAGGGAAAAGAAATTAATAATTAGGGCCTATAGCTCAGTTGGTTAGAGCACTTGACTCATAATCAAGTGGTCCCTGGTTCGAGTCCAGGTGGGCCCACTGAAACAAAGGAGGCATTTTTACAAAAGCCTCCTTTTAAGCCCATCAACATGTCCTCATACTGTTACATGCTATATAGCAAATCCCTTGATAGGTATTACATTGGAGCCACCCAGGATGATTTGGATTTACGTATTGAAAAGCATAACGAAAGTGCATACGGAAAACACAGGTTTACAGCAACTGCAAAGGATTGGGAGTTATTTATTAAAATTCCTACAAAAGACTATGCTCATGCTATAAGATTAGAAAGATTGATTAAATCCATGAAAAGCAGCAAGTACATAAGAAACTTAAAGCAATATCCTGAATTGGTTGAAAAGATATTGAATAATACGAGCACTTGACTCTCCCGAAAGCTTTCGGGACAAGTGGTCCCTGGTTCGAGTCCAGGTGGGCCCACTGAAAACAAAGGAGGCATTTTTACAAAAGCCTCCTTTTTAAGCCCATCAACATGTCCTCATACTGTTACATGCTATATAGCAAATCCCTTGATAGGTATTACATTGGAGCCACCCAGGATGATTTGGATTTACGTATTGAAAAGCATAACGAAAGTGCATACGGAAAACACAGGTTTACAGCAACTGCAAAGGATTAGAAAATTCCTACAAAAGACTATGCTCATGCTATAAGATTAGAAAGATTGATTAAATCCATGAAAAGCAGCAAGTACATAAGAAACTTAAAGCAATCCCTGAATTGGTTGAAAAGACTGAATAATACGACACTTACTCTCCCGAAAGCTTCGGGACAAGTGGTCCCTGGTTAGTCCAGGTGGGCCCACTAAAACAAAGGAGGCATTTACGAAAGCCTACTTTTTAAGCATCTCCTCAATGTTACACTATATAGCAAATCCCTTGATAGGTATTACATTGGAGCCACCCAGGATGATTTACTATTGAAAAGCATAACGAAAGTGCATACGGAAAGCACAGGTTTACAGCAACTGCAAGGATTGGAGTTATTTAGAAATTCCTACAAAAGACTATGCTCATGCTATCAGATTAGAAGATTGATTAAATCCATGAAAGCAGCAAGTACATAAGAAACTTAAAGCAATATCCTGAATTGGTCGAAGAGATATTGAATAATACAGCACTGACTCTTCCGGAGGGACAAGTAGTCCCTGTTCCGATAACTTTTATCCTGAATCTCTGTTAATTTGATGATGTCTTCTCATGCATACATACAATTCGGCAAATCCATCAGGAATTTTTATGTGGGTGTAGCACAAAAGAAAATGGAAACAGATATTGTTAACTTCCTGTTAAATAATAATAAAGGAGGCAAAATGTTATTATATTTGAATGCTTCAATGTGAGGGTAATAATGAAATCAGTATTACAAATCTTTGTATTGAAGTATTTTGATGCGGCTGTCAGCATAACTTCACCAATGGGCTTTGCATTTTTCGGTTAATCTCCAAACTCAAGGATTCAATAAACTTGATTGTGGAAAGGATTTGCTTATCAGCCGAAAGGAGGATACCGAAATTTTTAACAGAGCAGTCACCTTGGTTTGAGCATTATTTTTTACTTAATTAAAACTAGAAATATTATGAGGAATTTTTGTAAACTATTCACGTATATGTTATTAGTTATGTTTCTTTCAGGATATTCATTCCTGAGTGCACAGACATTTAATAATGAAATCCCGATACCGTATCTCATGACGGGAAATGATTTTGAAATAGACATCTCGGGTGGTCAGCATAATTTTGATCCCAATGGGACAGTAAGCGATATTAATATAAATGTACCACTGGCTACGTATTGTTATAACAGATCAGGACAGCCAGGCAATGAACAAATGTCTTACCTGGGCCCAACGCTGATCTTTACGAAGGGAGAACATCTTACATTTGATATTTCAAATAATTTGCCGGATGGAGCCAATACAACCGTTCACTGGCATGGACTCAATATCCCGGGCGAAATGGATGGGGGTCCGCATCAGGTAATATTCAATGCTTCGAACTGGACTCCGTATTTTGACATGATTGATCCGGTTCAGACCGCCTGGTATCATACCCATCTGATGGATTTAACCACAGAGCAGGTCATAAGGGGTCTCGCAGGACTTATCATTGTGGAAGACCCGGACAATGACCCCTTATATTCAGAATTGCCGACAGACTATGGTGAAAATGATTTCCCCATCGTGATTCAGGAAAAGGGATTTGTATTGGATTCCACAACAACACCACCAACTGCCACGGCTATAAAGGCCGGAGAAAAGCCGGGTAACGGGCCATATACTTTGATAAACGGGGTTGTTGGAGGATATCTAAAAGTGCCGCCTGAAATAGTAAGACTGAGAATATTAAATGGCAGTCCCAGAAAAATGTTCCACATTGGTTTGTCTACACAATTACATGCACCTGCAGATTTTACAAGCATGAGGATGGTGGCTACAGGCGGCGGTTATGTTGACGTACCGCGACCGACCGATTCTACATTAATGTCGGTAGGCGATCGCAGAGAATTCCTTGTTGACTTCTCTCAATTCAGCGATGGTGATACCATTTATATGTCGAACCTAAGCGTGCCGCAGGATGCAAATTATGGATCTACCAGGGGTGATGCCTTGATGGCTTTTGTTGTTGATTACGGATTATCATCTACCAACCCGGTTACCAGCATGCCATTGAGTCTTGTTGAATATAATCTTGAACCCGGACCCGTGTTTAAAACAAGAGAAAAGAAACTCATGGGATCCGGAGGCAGTGGGAACGTGTGGACCATTGACGGCACTCCAATGGATCTGTCAGTTATCAATGATACCGTGCTGGTAAATACAAAAGAAAGATGGGTGATCCATAACAGTACCAACAAATCACACCCATTCCATATCCATAAGGTGCAATTCCAGGTGGTAGAATATGAAGGCAAAGTGGGTATGATCGATACGGTAGCAACCTATACTTATCCTGATCTTCCGGATGAGCTTTTTGGATTCAAAGATGTACAATTGATCCGCCCGGGGCAACACTAAGTTTTGAAGCCCGCTTTGATAGTTTCCCCGGCCCATTGCATGCAAACCAGGGGTACATGTATCATTGTCATATACTTACGCACGAAGACACAAGTATGATGCACCAATTTGTAGTTGTAGACTCAGCCGACTTTTATACTGGAATCGCATCAATACCAGGAACGGAAAGACTTTCCATTTATCCAAATCCTGCAAATGATATGATCTCCTTTGAAGGAGAATTTGAAGAATCAGGAGTCTTACGCATTTATGATATTTACGGAAGACTTATACGGAAAGAAGTAATAGGATCATTAAAAAACACGACAATATCTGTTCATGATCTGCCAAGAGGGGTGATCATATTTGAGTTCACCTCAGGAAGCAAGCGTTTTGTTTCTAAAGTAAGTTTGAATTAGTGAGACTGATTATTCAGGAGCGTAAGCGAACTGAAAAATCAAAATCGAACTCCTGTCCGGCCGGGCAGGGATCCGAGCTTGCCGAGGGCTCAGCGCGTAGCAAAGCGAAGCGTGAAGCCCAGGTGGGCCCAATGAAAAAAAAGGAGGCATTTAATAGAGAAGCCTCCTTTTTTTAGCACACATTAAATCAGCCACTAACAAACTTCAAGAGTAAGTGGCTTCTTATTTGCACTTATTGAATGAGCGTTTCATTTCTTCTGGAATAATTCCAGATACTCATGCAATTGATATAGACGATTTCTGGCAAATCCGGTTCTTTCTTTTAGTATTCCAACGTTTTCCATTTCTTTCAGCAGGCGATTGGCAGTAGCAGGTGTTATTTCTAAAACCTGCTCCACTTCCCGTGGGCTTACAATTGGATTAGAGAAAAGATGCAGCAATAATCGATAAGCAAGCTTGCTTCGTTTACCGAGTCCCAGAATAGATTTCTGGTATTTATTCCTGAGTTTACTAATTTGTGCGAAAGTCTCTTTTCCTTCTTTGGCAATCTGAATTACACCAGTTAAAAAGAAGCGAAGCCATTGGTCAAGATCATTTGCAGTTGAAACACGTAGTAATGAATCTGTATAATCTCCGCTATGTTGCTCAAAAAAAGAAGAGAGATATAAAACTGGTTTGTTAAGTAAACCATAATGCAGAAGCTGAAGTGTAATTAGTAAACGCCCTATTCTGCCATTCCCATCCAGAAAAGGATGAATTGTTTCAAATTGATGTATCGCTTTAAGTTGAAAATAACCTATTGCTAATTTTATTACAGGGTCAATACGAAAATTACCATCATTCCATTAACTTTGCGGAGTATAAGTTTTTACCATTCAAAAAATAACATGATGAAAACATTAACACATTTTTTTATTGTCTTGCTGATTTTTTTATCTGCTCCGGCCAATTCAGCACTTGCCGAATCAGGCGGCCCCTTAAAACCCTTGCAGGCCGCGTTTGATGTAAACTACTATGAGCTCGATCTCACAATAGATCATGTAACACAATCGATTGCCGGTTCACTTTTGTGCCGGGTCGAAATTGTCGATCCCATCGACACCCTCTTACTGGATCTTGATGATCCATTCACGATCGATTCAGTCCTTTTCAGGAAAAACGGGGGAAGTTTCTCCATAACGACATTTTCTCATTCCGGCGGGCTGGTTTATGTTGATATTCCGGAAAATGTGGTAGCTGAGGACCTGATTTTCGTGCAAATATTTTATCATGGCTCTCCCAGGATAGCCCCCAATCCCCCATGGGTAGGCGGCTTCGTATGGGAAGAAACCTCAACAGGTGATCCCTGGATAGGCGTGGCCTGTGAATTTGAAGGTGCTGATATCTGGTGGCCCTGCAAAGACCATCCCTCGGATGAACCTGATTCCATGCATATGAGCTTTACAGTGCAGGACCCGCTGATGTGTGTTTCTAATGGGCAATATCTTGGCAGTGTGCCGAATGCTAATGGGACCACTACTTTCAACTGGTTCATTTCAACGCCCATCAATAATTACAATGTAAGCATTTATGCTGCTGATTTTATGTTGATCGAAGACAATTACATGAGCACGATCGGTGATAGCATCCCTTTTCGCTTCTGGGTACTTCCGGAAGATTATAACACAGCAGTGGATCATATGGATGTTTTTCAGGCGGAATTCGATTTCCTGGAATCCATTTGCGGACCTTTTCCTTTCGGCACCGATAAACACGGCTGGGCACACGCCCCCTACTGGGGAATGGAACATCAGACCATCATTGCCTACGGGCATGACTTCACCACAAACTACTGGGGTTTTGATTACATCCATTATCATGAACTGGCCCACGAATGGTGGGGAAATCTTATTACCGCCAAAGACTGGTCTGATGTGTGGATCCATGAAGGAATGGCCACATACACCGAAGCATTGTATGTTGAATACCTGTCAGGAATGGATAAGTATCATCAATACATGGATCAAAAAAGGCCTGCCAATACCCATCAGAACCCACTGGCTCCATACGACAGTTTGACCACCAACGAGGGCTTCTCTTTGAATCCATACAACCGGGGTGCATCAGTGATGCATACGTTTCGATGGCATCTGGGGGATTCACTGTTCTTTGAATTGTTTGAACGCTGGGCTTATCCCGATTCAAGCGATTACGACAATACAAACGGAAGGCAGTGCAGGATCTTAAGCACGGAAGACATGAAAAATCAGGCGGAAGAAGTTACAGGGCTTGAGCTGGATCCTTTCTGGGATGTGTTTTTCCGGGAAGCCGCCTATCCTGTATTGCATGTAGTAAAAGGATATGCCGAAACTGAATTCACCTGGGAAACGGAAAACAATGTATTGCTGGATGTGGATGTTCCCATCCGGGTGAACGGTGTCGATATGGTAGTTGAAATGACGGATGGAGTGGGTGCCGCCGCTGCCTCTTACGAAGATGAGCTATTGATTGATCCAAAGAAGTGGATATTGATGGCTGTGCCTTCAATCATCACAAGTGTTGAAGCTAAAATTTCCGGAAGAACGGAATGCCAACTTTATCAGAATTTCCCGAATCCATTCAAACATTCAACTTCAATAAAATTCTTTCTTCCAGCCTCAGAATATGTAAGTTTGAAAGTCTTTGATGTTTATGGAAATGAAATAGCCGAACTTGTCAATGAAGAGCTGAGTTCAGGCAGCCATGAGATATTATTTGACGGGAGTGGGCTCCCGAATGGAACTTATTTTTATCGCCTGCATGCCGGAGATTATTCGGATACTAAGAATATTGTACGGATAAGTGAGTAATTAGATTCCGTCCAATTAGTCTATGATCACAATTGCAAAGGCTGGTAAGAGCGTATTTCAATCCGGGTATTTCCCTATATTTACTTCGCGAAATTTCCTGAAAAATCTGTAAGATGAAATCGTATCATATCATTTTGTTTGTTCTGGTTTTATTTTCGGCAGAAGTATGGTGCCAGGACAGCCATTACTGGACGCAACAATTCGGGGCACGCGCTTCTGCCAGGGGAGGAGCTTTCGTTGCCGGTGCCGATAATAACAGCGCGGTATTTTACAACCCTGCGGCACTTGCCTTTATCGATCAGGCATCTCTGTCAGTTAATGCAACGCTTTATAAAGCCCAGCGCACCTTTATCAGGAACGGCTTGGGGGATGACCACAATCTCCGCTCCATGAGTTATAATTATTATCCCCAGTTGATTTCAGGTATGATTGAGACCGGAAAACAAAACAAATTCTCAGTGGCATATATCCTGATGACCCGGCACAGCAACGATATCAAATTCAATACCCGGGTAAATATGCTTTATGATGTAATTTCATCGGTTGAAGGCAGGGAGAATTTCATCGGTGCTTTCGAGTACGGCAATAGTTTCAGCGAGCAGTGGGGCGGACTGGGCATTGCATACCGGCTTTCGGAGGATGTTTCACTGGGCCTGACCCCCTTTGTTAGTTACCGTTACCAGCAATACCGCTTCAGTGTGTATTCAAGAGCCATCCCGGTTGTTGATTCTTCGTATTATGTGGCAAGTTTCAGCAATTACGACGATATTCTTTTTGTTAACTGGAAACTAATTTTGAAGGCAGGTTTGAAGATCCAAAAGGAGCACTGGAATTTTGGCCTGACCCTGACGGCCCCATCCATTAATCTTTACGGGGATTGTGATGTTCAGCGGGAAGTGACGATAGAAAATATGAGACTGGATTCCCCGGAAGAAGACTTCTTTGATTTTCTTGCCATCGACCGCCAGCCCAGCCTGCCCATTCATATGAAATCGCCATTTTCTGTGGCCTTCGGAGTGGAGCATCTTGGTAATAAAACCCGGATTGAAGTTTCCGGTGAGTATTATGGCCGTTTGAAAATTTATAAAATGATCAGGGCCGAAGCCCTGCCATTTATTTATCCGACTGAAATTTTTGATGAGATCGACCTGGGAGAACTGGAATTCCTTTCGGTGTATGATTATGCTGATCCGGTCTTTAATGTTGCCGTTGCCATTGAGCAGAAGATCAGTCAAAAATTAACTTACATTGGCAGTTTCAGAACGGATTTTACCATGCACCGGAATGACAGCAAGCTTGAAGAATTCTCCCTCTATGGCGGCGACTGGAATCTTTTCCACCTTGCCAGCGGACTTTCCTTTACAAAAGAAAAAAGCAGATTTACCGCAACCCTGATGTATTATTTTGGTTTCGAAAAAAACATCGAACAACTCGTTAATTTTTCTGAACCGAAAGAGGAATTTTCCTTTCTGGGAATACCCGGTGATAACGCAGAGATAAGTGTCCATTCACTGGGACTGGCTGTTGGATATACTTACTTTTTTAACGATTGATTCACACCTCTCATTTGTCTTAAAAATAACAGTATCAGCGCTACTGTGAGAGATAACATTATTCACTTGTTTCATGACTCTTATTTCACTTCAGCGTTTGTATTCGGGTTCAAACAAATGTTAGAAGTTTTGTCAGGATTTTAATGGATATCCTACTGTTTGTTCAAAAAATCTGATGAAAAGAAAAACAAAGTTTAAAAATTCGATTTTATTAATAATGGGCAGTTTGTTCATTACTGCCTTGAATGCACAGGAATACAGGAAAGCAGAAGAGGCTGAGGGACTGACAATCGGATCGCCGGCTCCTTTATTTGAAGCCAGCGATGCCGAAAACAAAACATTTAAGCTTGAAAATGCTTTGAAAGAGGGACCAGTTGTATTGATTTTCTACCGGGGATTCTGGTGTCCGGTTTGTAATAAACACCTGTCTGGTATTCAGGACAGCCTGAAACTGATACAGGAAATGGGAGCCCGGGTTGTGGCCGTTTCCCCGAAAAACCCGAATATCTTGATAAAATGGCCAATAAATCAGGCGCCAGCTTTAACTTGTTATATGATGAAGGATACAGGATATCAGATGCTTATGATGTAACTTTTAAACCATCTGCAACAACGCTATTCACCTATAATGCTCTTCTGGGAGCCAATCTCAAGAAAACCCATTCTGATGAAAGTCAACGGCTACCCATACCTGCAACTTACCTGATCGATAAAAACGGGACAATTGCATGGCGCCAGTTTGATCCTGACTACAAAAAGCGATCAAGCGTAAAAGATATCCTGAAAGCATTAAAACAAATCAAATAGTTCAAAAAAACATACAGATATGAAAGCAATCGAAATTTATCGCAAAGCAAGTAAGCAATTGAATAATCTGAATGATCTATCCTTAATGTTACTGAGGCTTGTTCTGGCTTACGGTTTTTACAAGCCTGCCACCATGAAATGGGGCAATATCAGCGGCATAGCGGAATGGTTTGGAAGCATAGGGATTCCCCTGCCAACATTAAATGCATACCTGGCAGCCACAACCGAAATGGCGGCAGTGATCTTGCTTCCTTTAGGGTTAGCTACACGGATCATCTCCATACCGCTTATGTTTACCATGGTAGTGGCCATTGTAACGGTTCACTGGGGCAATGGATTTAATGCCGGTGATAATGGTTTTGAAATACCGCTTTATTATATGTTGATGTTGTTTGTATTGCTGGCCAATGGCGCCGGGAAATTCAGTATTGATTATTTACTGGCAAAAAGGATGAAGTCCGGTATTTAAAAATCATTATGTAAATTAGCTGTATAGGAAACATGATTTGTAATGAAGAACCAAAAAGTAACATTCGGGAACAAAGACGGGCACAAGCTGACTGCCCGCCTTGAATTGCCTGCTGATCGCAAACCCCTAAGTTTTGCCCTGTTTGCGCATTGTTTCACCTGCACAAAAAACCTTTCGGCCGTACGCAATATCAGCAGGGCTTTAAACGGGGAGGGTTTTGGCGTGATGCGATTCGATTTTACCGGTCTGGGGGAAAGCGAAGGCGATTTTGCCGACACCAATTTTTCAAGCAACATACAGGACCTGCAAGCCGCAGCCGCTTACCTGGAAGAAAATTACACTGCGCCCTCACTGCTCATCGGACATTCGTTGGGTGGAGCTGCGGTTCTCTATGCCGCTGCCAAAATCGATTCGGTTTCTGCCGTGGCAACAATCGGGGCACCGGCAGACCCGAAACATGTGACCAGGCTAATTACCCATGGCCTGGATGAGATCAAAACCAAAGGCCATGCGGAGGTTTCCATCGGGGGAAGACCCTTCACCATCAAAAAGCAGTTTATCGACGACCTGAAAGCCGTGGATATGCCGGGTGTTTTGAAAGATCTCAGGAAGGCAGTCCTGATCGCCCATTCGCCACAAGATAAAATCGTGGGCATCGACAATGCCGCCGGAATATTCAAGGCAGCCAAACACCCCAAAAGTTTTGTTTCGCTGGATGGCGCCGATCATCTGCTTTCTAAAGCTGAGGACTCAAACTACATCGGTGGCCTAATTGCCAGTTGGGCAAAACGTTATATCAACTTCCGGGAGGATGAAAAACCGGGTACGCATTTACAGGTGGTAGCCAGTTTAGGCAGCGAAGAAAAATTTACCACACAGATCAAAGCAGGAAAACATTATTTAACAGGCGATGAGCCTGAAAGCTATGGCGGCAACGATTTTGGTCCTACCCCCTACGATTTTGTGTCAGCAGGGCTGGCTACCTGCACTGCCATGACAATCCGCATGTATGCCGATCGAAAAAAATGGAATGTGGAGGAAGTGAATGTGCACATCGAACACGGAAAAGTACATGCCCAGGATTGTAACAACTGCGAAAATTCCACATCAAGTAAAATTGACCGCTTCTCCAGAGTCATCGAACTCAAGGGCGATCTGGATAAAAAGCAACGGCAACGCCTGCTCGAAATTGCCAACAAATGCCCGGTGCATAAAACCCTGTTATCAGAAATAAAAATAGAAACAAGATTAAAACAATAGCCAGTTATTTTAAAAGGGCAATAATATCAATCAGCTATTTGTCAATATAAAAATAGAACAGTTATGTCAGAAAAGATTACAATAAGCACTTCAAAAAACGGCCCTTTGGTGGTTGAAAACCTGAAAAACATCACAAATGACGCCGGAAATATCGTTCCCGTAAAGAAAGAAGTTTTTGCACTTTGCCGCTGCGGGAATTCAAAATCGAAACCTTTTTGCGATGGTACACATGGTGAAATTGATTTTAATGATGGGAAACAGGAAGGCCGTCAACCACGCCGGACAGATGATTATAAAGGCAAGGAAATCACCATTCACGATGATCGGGGAATTTGTTCTCACGCGGGCTTTTGTACCGATGGCTTGCCAAAAGTATTCAGAATGGGCGTTGAGCCCTGGATTGATCCGGATGCCGAGCCGGTTAAAAAGATTATTGAGACCATTAAAAAGTGTCCTTCCGGTGCGCTCAGCTACTCTGTTGATGGGGTGAAATACGATAAATATCATGACAAACCTGAAATCAAAATCAACGAAGACGGTCCATATTATGTAAGAGGATTTATTGATCTTAACGATGAGGATCAGCCCGACTCAGCCGAACATTATGCTTTATGCCGTTGCGGAAATTCAAAAAACAAACCCTTTTGCGACGGACAGCACTGGTACACCAAATTTGAGGATGACGGCACTGTTGAACTTCCCGGTTTTAGCAAAGATGAAAGGATAGCCACGGTGCAGAAGCTTGCTGCAAGTGGAAAGAGCGAGAACTCTGCCATGAGCACTTTAAAAAAATTCCCCGGATTGGATACCATCGTTTTCAAGGGTGCGCAATTACACAAAATGCCTTTGAATGAGGATGTGGAGGTGAACACCAAAACGCTTATCGGAAAAACAGCCCGGCAGCCGCTTGAGCTCAGCATGCCCTTTTATGTATCGCATATGTCGTTCGGAGCCTTATCCAAAGAAGCCAAAGTAGCACTTGCAGCAGGTTCTGCGCAGGTTGGTACAGCCATGTGCTCGGGTGAAGGCGGCTTGCTGCCCGAGTCACGAAAAGCTGCCCGGAAATATATTTATGAACTTGGAACGGCTGCTTTTTCGCATGATGATGATGCGATTCGCCAGGCAGATGCTGTGGAAATAAAGGTGGGACAAGGTGTAAAACCCGGAGTGGGAGGTCATTTGCCAGCCCACAAAGTCACAGAAGAAATCGCTAAAACAAGAGGCTTGAAAGCGGGAGAGGATTCTGTTTCGCCGGGAAGACTAGCGGGAGTGAATAACCTGGAAGACCTGAAGAAAATGGTCAGCCATATTAAAAACATTACTGACGGCAAACCGGTGGGTATCAAACTTGCTGCCGGCCATATCGAAGACGATCTGGCTTTTGCCCTGAAAGCCGAACCCGATTTTATTACTTTCGATTGCCGGGGCGGGGCAACCGGGTCTTCTCCTAAATTTTTAAAGGATAATGTGGGGATTCCTCCTGTTTTTGTTATTCGCAGGGCACGAAAATATCTGGATAAAGTAAACAGCAAAGTGACGCTTTGCGTTACCGGTGGTTTCAGGGACAGTTCAGATATTGCCAAAGCACTGGCTCTGGGTGCCGATGCGGTTGCACTGGCTACAGCATCGCTCATCTCCATTGGTTGTATTCAGGCCAGGGTGTGCCATACAGGTACCTGTCCGGTCGGGATCACAACCCAGAATGAGCAACTCCGAAAGTTGGTCGTGCACGCAAAAGCAGTCAAAGGATTTGTGAATTTTTACACCGCCACAAACAACGAACTGAAAGTATTCGCACGAAGTAATGGTGTTGACGATATACACAAACTGCGACTTTCCGATTTGGTCACTGATAACAAGGCTGTTGCTGAATTCTGTGACATTGAGCATGTGTGATGACGCACCTTGTGCAGAATGTTTGAGCAACTATTGTTGATAAATTTAAGAACATATTTTCAAAAAAACCTTTTACATGGAGCTTGCACTTGAATTCTGGTATCTGCTGCCCATTTCCATCATTATCGCCACCATTGCCATGTCGAGCGGCGTGGGAACCTCCATCTTTGTGGCAATGATCACCTTACTGGTGGCCTCTGCAGGTCACTTTTACGCATTTTTACAGGAAGGCCCGGAAACATACAACCAGGTGATGAGTCTGCTTATTTTTACCGCACCGGGCGTGATCATCGGTGGACAGCTTGGCGCGAAAATACAGAGTTCGCTCCCGGAAGACAAAATGAAAGTTGGGATCGCTCTGCTATTTGCGATCATCGGGTTTTTCATGCTTTATACCATAACGAAATAATGTTTAAAAAGAAAGATCAGACAGGCAAAAAGCCGGCAACACCTATTTTGCACATGAGCCTGTTGTGGCCATGGAAATTAAGGGAGCGTCCAAAGCCTGTCCGCTTAGCGTACTCATGTATCACGAAATCGTGAACGATGAAGTGGGAGTTAAAAAAGTATCCATCACCTATTGCCCGCTTTGCAATGCGGCTGTCCTATATAATCGCCGGCTTGAATTTGAAGGCGAAACATATCTGCTCGATTTCGGGGTTTCGGGTATGCTGCGCAACAGCGACCTGGTGATGTGGGACCGGCAGACCGAAAGCTGGTGGCAACAACTCACCGGCGAGGCACTTGTGGGTAAACTTGCTGGTGCTGAGCTGATTCTGGTTTTATCCATGCTGATCTCGCTGGAAGAATATTTCGATGCCTATTCCGCACGGCAATCACTTTGCCTTTGCCTGGCTGGCTTTCCATCCTGAATCGGAAATCTTTGGGAAATAGTTTTTAATATTTATATCCACCCACTTCCTCCTCACTGCTTTCAACACCCAGGGAAAGTACCATCCTGTTTACAAAGTTGAAATAGGCTACCACAAGTGTGGCATCCAGGATGGCCTGGTCACTGAATCCGGCATCTTTTAAGGTATTGATCAGGGAATCATCATTTAGTTTTTCAGGGTTCTTTGTGAGAACTTCCGAAAAACGGCACAAAAGCGTTCGTTTATCTGTTAACCCCGCTTTCTCATAATCTTCACATAAAGCATCGATCTTATCCCGGTTCTTCCAGTAATGATTCAAAGCTTCTCCATGATGCAGGCGGCAGTATTTGCATCCATTGCTTACGGAAACGATCACCGCCATCATTTCACGATTGGCCCGGCTCAGTTCCGAACGCGAAAACATGATCTCCATGTATAGTTCCATGTGCCTAACAATGTTTTCCGGGCGAAGACTTTGCATTTTATGCACCTCTGCAAGCTTGCCGCGCTTTTTTACGATGTCATCATAAATTTCCAGTAATCTGCCGTTGGCTTCCTTGTGTTCGATTATTTTGATTCTTGCCATATTAAAGTCAAAGATATTTTCGGAGCGACCTGTTATTCAAAGTTTTCCTTATCCTTGATTTTCTCCAGCGTTTGTAGTTTGAGTTCTTTCAGGTCGTTTATTTTTTCTTCATTGCCAATTGTGGGATTCTTTAGGGCTTTGTCGAGCAATTGGGAATGCTTCTCGTAATTGGTGCATGCCTTGCACATGGATTTATGGGCCGCTAACTGCATTGTTTCTTTGTAGCTCAGGCCAAAATATATCTTCTTTTCGATCAGCCCGGTGGCTTTCAAACAAGATAAAAACATATAATGCATCAACTTCCTCATCTCTCCCTTAAATTTTAAACCAGTTTTTATCTACGCAATCTCTCAGGTTCAGTTTTGCCCTGTGCATGATCTGCCAGAAATTAGCAGGAGTAATCTCCAGTTCCTGACAGATTTTTTCGCTGCTTACGTCCATCAGATATTTGAACTTAACACATGCGTTCCATTTCTCTGGCAAAGCATCCAGGCATTTTTTCAGGATGTTCTGAAAATCTGCGTTGTCAAGTAAATTTTTTTCTTCTTCCCAGTCCTCAGGCCTTTCGGCTTTAATCCATTCACCTTTTTCATCAAAGAAGTTTTCCAGGGTATCCATTTCATGAGGTGTGGTTTTACGGCTATTTTTTCGGTACACATCGATGATTTTGTAATTTAAAATGGAGTACAACCAGGTTTTGGGCGAGCTTTTACCTTTAAAGCTATGCAATTTTTCGTAGGCTATCAGAAAAGTTTCCTGAACCATATCCCTGGCCAGCTCTTCATCAGATAATTTATAGGATGCCCAGGTATACATGTCTTCTGTATAGGAATCAACCCATTCAGCTATTTGTTTGTGCTGACTGTTCATGCTGCTTTACCTTGGTGTTTGGCTGCAATAATAATATAAAATCGACAACAATCTTATATTTTTTCAAGCATTTAATAATTTTTAAATTTTTTTGTCAGGATTATTGAACTCCCACCACTGTTTATCTGAAATCAACGCTTAATTAAAAAACAATGTTATGAAAAATGCGAAAAAAACAGTTTTGACTGGAAGTTTTATAGCCGGCGCCTTTATGGCAACATCCGCTTTGAATGCCTCGGGAAGCAATTTATTCTCTTATAGTGATCTGGGTACCGGATCAGAGATCCGAGCCAATTTGAATGACCAGGACGGTTCGGATTTCAGAACTTATCTGATGGATCAGAAATGTGGGGAAGAAACCAAAAAAGTTAAAGAAGGTAAAAAGGCGGAAAGCAAATCTCAGGAAGCCAAGTGCGGCGGAAGGTAAAATGCGGTGAAGGAAAGGCTGCCAAGAGCGAAAGTAAAAAAACTAAAACTGAAGCTAAAAAGGAAGCTAAGTCAGAAAAATCAGGAAAAGAGAGCAAAAGTACTGAAGCCAAATGTGGTGAAGGAAAATGCGGAGTTGCATAAACCAGCTGCTTTGAGGATCCGGTAATTGAATTCATTACCGGATCCTGGTTTTTAAATATCGATATTATGACAGGAATAGGATTCAGAAAAGATTTTGCTGAAGAATTTCTCCAAGGAAATACGGTAAAAGCCGATTTTATAGAGGTCGCCCGAAAACTGGATGGGAGTGGGCGGATACTGGAACAAAGTTTTTAAAGAAGCTACAAGCAGATATCCGCTTTATACCCATGGCCTATCGCTTTCTGTTGGCAGCCCCGATCTACTGGATATGGCCTTTCTGACCAATATCAAGCAATTTCTGAAAGAAACCAATGCCAGGATTTATTCGGAACATCTTAGTTTTTCAAAATGTGACAATGCACATCTTTATGATCTGTTGCCAATCCCTTTTACAGGGGAAGCGGTAAGTGCATGTTGCAAAAAGGATCAGGCAGGTGCAGGATTTTCTGGAACGCAAAATTGCCATCGAAATCGTGAGTTATTACACGCCTGTTGCCGCCGAGATGAAGGAGATTGAATTTGTTAATGCCGTACTGGAAGAAGCCGGTTGCGAGCTGCTGCTTGATGTGAATAACGTTTATGTGAATGCTTTTAACCATCAATACAATGCCAGGGAGTTTATCGATCAACTTCCACCTGAAAGGGTCAGCTATATTCATATGGCCGGGCATGAGAAAGTGGAAGAAGATCTGATAATCGATACCCACGGACAGGAAATCATAGATCCTGTTTATGAGCTTTTTGAATACACTATGAAAAAGCTTGGCAGAAGTGTTCCCGTGTTGCTCGAAAGAGATTTTAATATTCCTGAGATGAAAGAACTGCAAAAGGAAATCAAACAGCTTAACCGTATAAAAAACTTGGCTTTGACCCAAAAACATGTTCATGCTTACTGATCAGGAAACACATAAAATACAATCGGCATTAGCCTCTTATTGCCGCAACGGTGATAATCCTGCTTTGCCTGGAATAAAGGAAGGCCGGTTGAAGCATTACCGACGTTTGGTTTACAACAATGTGAACGCGAGTTTGCGTTCTGCCTATCCGCTCGCTTGTAATTTTCTGAAGGAGGAAACATGGGAAGAGGTGGTAAATGATTATTTCATGAATTATGCTTGCCAATCCCCTCAAATCTGGCAAATGCCCTATGAGTTTTATCAATACCTGACAGAAAAGGAACACAAGCTGCTGAAGGATTATGAATTTCTCGCCGAGCTTCTCCTGATGGAATGGCTGGAGGTTGAATTGTTTATGATGGAAGATATCGAATGTGAATACAGCCCTGAACAAAACACAGAGGATGACCGCCTGGTCCTGAATCCCGAGCACCGCTTGCTCGCTTTGAAATATCCCGTTCATCTGAAGAAGGCGTCATCCGTCAAAGCCAGCGACAAAGGAAATTTTTATCTGCTGATGCACAGGATGCCCACCGTCGGAAGTGTCGTATTTACGGATGTTTCGGTCTTTTTTTGCCGGGATGTTGCAAAATCTGTCAACAGAAAATTACAGTAAGAAAAAGCTCCTTATGAAGACTTGTAAGGATTTCAATCTTGAGTTGAATGATGAAATCCTCAGAAGAACAAATGAATTTATTGAAAAAGCGTTATCAACAAAATTAATTCTCGGATTTACAAGCTAAAATCAATCAACTCGAACAAATCTTTAAAATTTTGTTTCAAGATCAGATTCGCAAAAGAAAATCTTGATAAGCGTTTGATCCGAACAACGGATATCCAGGGCCGTAAGATTCACCCGGAAACCAAAGGACAGATCGTGTTTTTTTATACAGCAACGGAAGTATTGAGAAGAAGCTCCGGCTGAACTAAAGGTGAATCGACAATCGCTAATGCACGAGTATTTTCCTGTTTCGAGAATTTCATGTTTTTTCTTAATTTTAATCTCTTGATTATAAATAACATTGGTACATGGACCGGAACGAAAAAGCACACTTACTCAATCAGCGGACTTTTCTGGGTTTTCAGCCCAGGATTTTGAGCGGGGTGGCAGGGAACAATTTATTTATTTGCTCAAAGCCGGCTTCAATCCGGATTCGAAAGTTATGGACCCATGCCTCCAAAATGCAGATCCTCCAGAGCCTGGATTCCATCTGCATGACGCTCTGAAAATATCAGAAACTGAGCATGACTTTCCGCTGGGTGCATTCAATGGCTTCATCCCTGACTGCGAACCGGAAAAAAGAATTGACCATATTTTTTCCAGGAATCTCAGGGTGAAGAAATATTTATATATTAACGACAGGCGAAGAAATGGGCTGTGGATATCCGAACCATTTGCCGGTTTATGCTGAAACTGAATTTCTTTAATGAGTTATTTCTCAATAAGCCCGGTGATCTTATTTAATTCTTCAGATGTAAAATGGGTATTCTGAATGGCTTCGATATTCTGGTCCAGTTGCTCTACCGAACTGGCACCCACAATTACCGAACTGACCGTATCATTGCGCAAAACCCAGGCCAGTGCCATAGCCGCCAGGGATTGTCCTCTTTGTACAGCAATAGAGTTCAAACCCCTGATCTTTGTCAGCAATTCCTTGGTCAGGGTATCCTTTTTAAGGAAAAAGTCTTTTGACATTCTGGATCCTCCCGGAATATTTCCATCCAGATAACGTCCCGTAAGCAAACCCTGGGCCAAGGGGGAATAGGCTATGAAGCCTGTTCCGTTTGTTTTTGCATCTTCCAGAATCCCTTCTGTTTCAGGTTCAAGGTGGAATAGATTGTATTTTCCCTGGTAAAGCAGGCAGGGCACATCCCTTCTGCCAGGTAAGCGTATGCTTCTCTTGCAGCATTGGCTGGATAATTGGAAATGCCGGCATACAGGGCTTTCCCCTGCTTTACACTATCTGCCAGGGCCTGCATGGTTTCGGCAATGGGCGTGTCGGGATCATATCGGTGTGAATAGAAAATATCCACGTAGTCCAGCTTCATCCTCCTCAGACTGTCCTCCAGGCTGTTCAGAAGGTATTTCCTGGAACCCCATTCGCCATATGGCCCGTCCCACATATTGTAACCGGCCTTGGTGGAAATGAAAAGTTCGTTACGGTAAGAAGCAAAAGAGCTTTGCATGATCTTTCCAAAATTCTCTTCTGCTGATCCATAAGGGGGACCGTAATTATTGGCAAGATCAAAATGTGTGATACCCTGGTCGAAGGCATGGTGCAATATCTTTTTTCCGTTTGTAAAATCATCTACTCCCCGAAATTATGCCAGAGACCCAGGGAGATCTCCGGAATGCGGATCCCACTCATCCCGCAGCGACGGTATTTCATACCCGAATGATATCGTTCTTTATTGGCAATATAGGCTGTATCTTCCATAACTACTGTATTTATCAGTTATTGAAAGATCAAAGGTAGTAAATCAGGGGAATAAATATTAACCGCAAAGCTTGAAAAGAAAGTGCCCGCTCCCCAGAGGAATTTCCATTTTCTTCACTTTGGGCAATTAGTAAAGACCTTTCGCACTTTGCGGTTAAAATTAATAAGCAGTACTAGGATTTTACCGGTTTTTTATCGCTATAACCGATTACAAAAGCGGTAACCGCCCGAACAATTACCTCCGACGGTTGAACCGACCACGATGTCAACAATCGCCAGCATCCAGTTGAAAAGGTTCATGGATGCCATAAAATACAGGTCATAGCTTCAGCATGATCAGAAAGCTCAGTATAAGCCCTGCAGTAAAGCCTTTCCGGCAGTTCTGATATTTCCGATTATCTGGAATACATATACGATGAAAAATGCCCAAACGACCCCACCAAGGGCCATGAGCAGCATATCGGGCATTTCTTTCATCAGGCCTTCGTACTGGCTTGAATTCATTTCATAAAAATCCATTAGCAAAATCCCGTATACCAGCCAGGAGAGTAAAAAATACACAATAAACTCCAGGCCAGGGTCGCATAAAATGTTCTGATATTCATATAATTAAGTTTTGGTTTAACTAGATTTTAAAAAACCCCCTCTTTTGAGGAATTTGTAAATATATAAAGAGGAAGGGCTTTTGTCAAATTGTTTTGAAGGATATTTTCATCATTCTTTTATTTTGTAATGAATTATTTTATTCTACAGACGGCGGTAACAATTTTTCAATCATGAATGATGTCTGGGGAAAGCAAATCATTACCACGGACTCTGTTTTTACCTTATAACAGATCACGAGTTCAAAATGTCATACGATCATAAAAAACTTACCGGAAGGAATATGTAAAATCCCCTTTAGTAACGAATGCTTAAGCCAGGACACCTGCTTTTTAAATCTGCAGGATTATTTTTGTAAAGCCATTTTCCCGGTCTAAATTTGACCTTCTGTCTGTATCTGATATGAATATATTCCTGCTGGTAATTCCCGGCTTTCCACGAAATTTGTTGCCCGCCCCTTTCCAGGAAGTACCCCGAGGAATGGACTTTTCTCCCCGTCGGATCGAAAATGCCCAGTTGAACATACTGTGGATCTTTAAAGTAAAACCTGAAAGTGATATTTTCCTTGAATGGATTCGATAGCATCGCAGGAAGTCATCCAGACGTCGCCGGTAATCGTTGTAAACCCGTTAATGCCTGTAAAATCTGTTATATTATACACATAAGCCAGGTTCATGCCGCCAATGCTTGAAACGGACTATAGCCTGGTGAAGCCGAGCACCTATGGATGAAAACATGCATTTTCGCATCGGCAGCAACACCAAGACCGTGACCATCATCGTGTGGTTTAACTGCAACCTGGATGAGGACGGGGTGCATGCGGACCGTATCTTTAACCGTTTTGATGAGATCGTTTTTAAATCAGTGAGACTGATTTTTTAGGAGCGATAGCGAACTGAAAAAGCAAAGTCGAACTGATCCCGAGCTTGTCGAGGGATCTCGTGGGTAATATTCCCCGCCCCTTGGGGCGAATCAAATGAATGTTTCATAATGATACCCGCAGGCTTGCCTCGGGGTAGTTCATTGACATACCTTCAATCTGACATATTCTCCTCCCCCCACATCCGCATCCGGTCGATGATGGGATATAATTCATGCCCCATATCCGTAAAGTAATACTCTACGCGGGGAGGGATCTCCGGGTAGACTTTCCTTTCCAGGATGCCGTCCTGTTCCAGTTCACGAAGCTGTTTGGCAAGCATCTGTTTGTTGATTTCGTCTATTGCATTGTACAGCATACCGAAACGATTGTTGCCTCTGTGCAATTGATACAGGATGACGGGTTTCCATTTACCCCCGATCATTTGCATGCAATAGCTGACTGGACATAAGTTTTTATTTTTACTGTTTTTATCCATCATTATACATATAACAAATTGAATTACAATAATAGTAAAAAATTTAAACTAAGTCAAATAAATGAATATAGTAATATAATAAGACTCTTATTATAAAGTAGAGGTCCTCCAACAAAAAATAAACTAAGGGGCTAAAAGTTAAAACGTTGAATTGATATAAATTCACTATCTTGCATCACGAACCGTGGGATTCGGTATTCTCACTTACATGGATTACGATGAAGAAGGATGATCATGAAATCAGGGTCAGAAAGAATGCGGGTGAATTAGTTCCTTTTGAAACGCAAAAGTTGCAGGAAGCTTTACAAAGATCCGGTGCCAGCACAGAAGATATCCGCAGGGTTACGCAGCAGGTAAAGACCGCACTCTATGACGGCATCACCACCAGAAAGATCTACCAGATCGCTTACAGCACTTTAAAAAAGCTATCATACCGCAGCGCTGGCCGGTTTAAACTTAAGAAGGCCCTGTTTGAACTTGGCCCATCGGGATATCCATTTGAGTTTTTTGTGGCAAAACTGCTTGAGCTAGATGGCTGCCAAGTGAAAACAGGCCAGATCATCCAGGGGAAATGTGTGCAGCATGAAGTGGATGTGGTGGCTGAAAAAGCAGGCAAGCTCATCATGGCCGAATGTAAATTTCATCATGCCGAAAGTGCTAAAAGTGATGTTAAGACCAGTTTATATGTACGATCACGTTTCAATGATATTTACGATAAATTACAATCAGACGGGCAAATCATGGAATTGCATTTTGAACCAATGCTGATCACCAATACCCGCTTTACATTGGATGCATTGCAATATGGCATATGCTCGGGCCTGAAAATGTTGTCATGGGATCACCCGCAGGGCAATAGCTTGAAAGACTGGATAGACAGATCCGGATTTCACCCGATCACTGTATTGAAATCACTTACCAAAAAAGAAAAGAAAATATTGATGGGGAAAGGAATTGTACTTTGCAGGGAGATCCTGGAAAAACCTGATCAACTGAACAGCATTGAGATTAGCCAAAGAAAGAAAAACAACATTCTGAAAGAAGCCAGGGCACTCACAAGCAAATAATTACAGACACTTTCCACGGGCAATCCATTCAGGCTGGGTATGATAGCTTGTAACAGATCTTTATAAATTCCACACGCCTGGCCTTTTTTTTTCTTTGGGATCAAGCGATTCATCAATTTTCTCTTCAACTTTTTGCTCTGTTTTCTTATTGAGCTTTTTTTTCAATGGATTGAACTATGCTTCGGCTGTATTTATGCCTGCTGAAAGAATAAAAATAACTGCAAAGCCAAGGATTGCTTTTTCATCTTATTCTGGTTTAAATCAGTGAGACTGATTTTTTAGGAGCGATAGCGAACTGAAAAAGCAAAGTCGAACTGATCCCGAGCTTGTCGAGGGATCTCGTGGGTAATATTCCCCGCCCCTTGGGGCGAATCAAATGAATGTTTCATAATGATACCCCGCAGGCTTGCCTCGGGGTAGTTCATATATTTTAGAAAAGTTTTGAATCCCCCCTGGCCCCCCTTTGAAAGGGGGGAATGCTGCTAATGGTTTGGTGTTGGGCTTGTAGCTATGGAAATATTCCTTTCTGAGAAATTAGTTGGCGTTTTGATACTGGCTCGGTCTCTTGCGGATTGGTAGGAAAAGTCGTCCTTTCCCGAAAATTATCGGGAGGGGGATTTAGGGGGATTAAACCCAAAGAGGACCTGAAAAAAGAGGAAACCCAAACCGGATTTCCTCTTTTGTTTTTAACTATGAAAAATGTTTTATTGTCTTATTTCCTTTTTGGTAGAATAGTTGATTTTAAAGGCGCCAACTTTCCGGAGTTCCTGTTTGACATCCGTTACAATGCCCATTTTTACATCTTTGTCTACCTTCAGGGATGTAGTCAGGAATTTTCTGTCCACTTCATCACGCTGGTTTCTTTCCTGCTCAATATATTCAGGTACGTCGTTAACGCTGGCAAATGCATCGTTTAGCTGTATCCTGGGTTCCAGTCCATATTTTGCCTGGGCAGGCGGTCCGATGTAAATATAACTCACCAGAGATTTCTTTTCCAGCTTTTCAACTTCCGAGGCTGCCGGTGCTTTGATCTTCACGTAAAGGGTTGTTTCGCGCATGGTGGTTGTCACCATGAAGAAAAACAACAACATGAAGATAATATCCGGCAGGGAAGAAGTACTGATTGCCGGAAGGCCTTTTGATTTATTCTGTTTAAAACGAGCCATATTAATTTCCTCCTCCTACATCTTCTGGTTCAGCTTCAGAAATCCGGATCGGGATCGCTTTTTCGATCGCTTTCTTCTGATCATCCAAAGCGAGGTCGTCATATTTCCTGCCAAATTTATCCATGGCAAGATCATCTCTCAGATCATGAAAAGCGGCCGCCAGCTGGTCCTGCACATTGATATACATCTCATATGAGGTACCGCGGTCGTTCTTCAGCGAAATGATCCCTCTGGTTGTGGGCACATCCCCGATCAATTCGATCGATTCAATCTTAGTTTCCGGGTATTCCGGATTATCGGGATGGATCGACATGAAATCCTTGACCTTTTCCTTGAGATTGTTGATATTGCCGGGTTCTCCATTGATAAGCAGACGGTTACGGCTGTTTACCAGGACTTTCATAATGTTTCTGTCCTTCACCTTGGGAGGCGGTTCATCTGTATTCAGTGGAGGGGGCAATACCCTGATAATACCAGTGTCCACATCCATGGTTGTCGTAACCAGGAAGAAGATTAGCAGCAAGAAGGCGATGTCGGCCATTGATCCGGCATTTACTTCAGGAACTTTTCTAGCCATAGAGCATTCCTTTCTTCATTATTTAAACGCATTAACAATAGCAGAAACGACGATTGACAACAATGCCAGTCCTGCCAGTATATATACCATGATCAATCCTGCCCCTATCAGGCGGGACAGATTAGAGGTAACATTCTCTACTTGATAGATATCGGCATTGGTATTCCCTTGTGAGAATAAATAAGAAACAAGGAAGAGAACACCGAATATCACAACCACGAGTAAGAATTTTAACGCGCTTTTGGGGTTTTTAATAAAATGAATGACTGGGAAAATGATGAGCAGTCCAATGGTGATCAACAGCAGGATCTGTGCCCAGGTGAGCACGCTATCCGACATGCTTTCGCCATTCACATAAAATATTATGAACAGCACCACCGATACTGCCAGCAGAACCCAAAGCCCTATCTGTAATATCCTGTTTATGGTATTCGTCATGGTTTCTTATTTTTTATATTTTGTAATAATATCAATGAATGATATGGTACTGTCTTCCATATCGTTAACCAGGCTGTCAACTTTTGAAATCAGGTAGTTGTAGAAAATCTGGAGGATAATGGCCACGATCAGACCGAATACGGTGGTCAGCAGGGCCACTTTCATACCATTGGCCACAATGTTCGGAGAAATGTCACCGGCAGCGGCGATATCGTCAAAAGCCACGATCATACCGATTACCGTACCCATAAATCCGAGCATAGGCGCGATAGCAATAAACAGTGAAATCCATGAGAGGCCTTTTTCCAGTCGTCCCATCAAAACGCTTCCGTAAGAAACGATTGATTTTTCAACGATCTCGATGCCTTCATCATAGCGGTCGAGGCCCTGGAAGAAAATACTTGCAATGGGTCCGCTGGTATTCTTGCAGACATCTTTTGCAGCATCAATTCCGCCGGTTTCAAGCGCTGATTCAACTTTGTTGAGCAACTTCTGGTTGTTGGTGGTTGAAAGGTTGAGGTAAATGATCCTTTCGATTGACAGCGCCAGGCCGAAGACCAGGGTAAGCAATACAATCCCCATGAACTTCCAGTTACCGGCAATGAACTGCTCTTTCAAAATCTGCTGGAAGCTCTGAGATTCAGCTGTTTCCTCAACCGCATCCAGGGTAGTTTCAACGGGCGCTTCTTCCGTCATCATCGTATCAGCAGCTGTGGTGTCAGTTGCCATCATTTCGGTATCCTGACCTTCAGTTCCTTCTTCTTGAGCCATAAGTATGCTTGAAGCACCGATCATTAGCATTCCTGCTATTGTCAAAAAGGCAATTAATTTTTTCATAGTTAATTGATTTTTCTTAAACTGTTTATTTTTATGTATTGAATATTAATGATTTAATATCTTATAATGAACCGCAAATATAAGGAATTATTTTTAAAACAAAATCACCGCTTCGTATTTTTACCTGTTATAAATAATGCCCGGCATTAGGATATTTACGGGCTTTGATTATGAGAGAAAAGAGGATGTTTGATTAGAATAATGTGGAAACAAATCAGTGAAGCGCTTTCCAAAAAGTATCTTTTCAGCTATGCGGGTCACATCAAGCGTAGCCGAGATGCTTTGATAATCAGCGGCCCTTAAACTTCGACTCCCTGCCTGCTCCTGCAGACAAGGGGCTCAGCATGACGAAACACTGGATTTTTTAGGCAAGCGTTTTCCTTAATAAACTAACGTATCAAATCTCCCTGAACAGATTGCCCATCTCTATGGCTGCCATGGCCGCATCGAAACCTTTGTTGCCGGCTTTGGTCCCGGCACGTTCGATGGCCTGTTCGATACTGTCGGTAGTAAGCACCCCGTAAATAATGGGGAGCTCTATGCTGAGCATGGCGTTGGCAATACCTTTGCTGACTTCTGCAGCTACATAATCGAAATGCGGGGTTGCTCCCCGAATAACAGCCCCCAGGCAAATAACGGCATCATATTTCCCCGTTTTTGCCATCTTCTGTGCAATCAGGGGGATCTCAAAAGCGCCCGGTGCCCAGGCCATCTCTATGTTATCTTCCAGGGCATCGTGGCGCTTTAAAGCATCCATTGCGCCGCTCAGTAACTTGCTGCTGATGAATTCATTAAATCTGCCCACTACGATCCCGAACTTCAGGTCTTTGGCATTCAGTTTACCTTCAATTACTTTCATATTCCTGTCTTTTAATATTTACGTTTAGCATATGTCCCATTTTATTTTTTTTGGTAGAAAGATAGAAGCTGTTGTCGCAGTTCAGCTTCACTTCCATGGGGATCCGTTCCACCACCTTGAGTCCGAACCCGGAGATTCCGGAGATCTTTTTCGGGTTATTGGTCATGAGCCTGAGCTTTCTTACACCGATATCGGCAAGTATTTCCGCGCCTATCCCGTAATCCCTCAGGTCGGCGGGAAAACCCAGTGCTTCGTTGGCTTCCACGGTATCCAGGCCGTGTTCCTGAAGGTGATAGGCCCTGAGCTTGTTCAGCAAGCCGATACCACGTCCTTCCTGCCGCATATAAAGTACGATCCCGGTGCCTTCCTTTGAAATTCGCCGCATGGCTTCTTCCAATTGCTCACCGCAATCACAGCGCCTGGAACCGAAAACATCACCGGTAAGACATTCGGAATGAACCCGTATCATGACGGGAACCTCCGGATCAATTGCACCCATCACCAGGGCTATATGTTCCTCCCCGCTGATCTTGTCCCTGTATCCTATGGCCCTGAAATCGCCGTGCCTGGTCGGCAGGTAAACCTCAGAAACCCTTTCTACCATTTTTTCATGCTTTCTGCGGTAAGTGATCAGGTCGGCAATGGTGATCAGCTTCAGATCATGCTTTTTAACATAATCTTTCAGCTCGGGCACTCTGGCCATGCTGCCGTCCTCATTCATGATCTCGCAGATCACGCCTGCCGGATAAAATCCTGCCAACCTGGCCAGGTCCACCGCTGCTTCGGTATGGCCGGCCCTCACCAGTACGCCGCCTTTTTTGTATTCCAGGGGAAAAATATGCCCCGGCTTATTGAAGTCCTCCGCTTTGGATTCCGGTTCAATCATTTTCCGGATGGTCAGGGCGCGCTCATGCGCCGATATTCCTGTGGTGGTTTCCGCCGCATCCACCGACACGGTGAAGGCTGTTTTATGCGTATCGGTGTTCTCTGTCACCATCATGCCGATGCCCAGTTCATTCAGCCTTTGTTTGATGACCGGCATGCATATCAATCCGCCTGCGCGTTTGGCCATGAAATTGATATCCGCGGCACTTACTTTTTCTGCCGCCATAACCAGATCGCCTTCGTTTTCGCGGCGCTCATCATCTACCACAACCACCATTTTACCCTGGCGGATGTCTTCGATGGCTTCTTCAATGCTGTTAAAATCGCTCATAGTTAGTTTGTATATCCGTGTTCCGACAGAAAATCCATATCAATGCTTCTGCCGTCCTGTTGTTGTTTTTCGTTTTTTAAGAATTTTTCGATGTATTTGGCGGTCATGTCGCATTCGATGTTGACCGCATCTCCTTTATTTTTCTTCAGCAGGGTGGTAGCCCGGGAAGTATGGGGGATGATGGAAACTTTGAAAGACTTCTCATCCACATAAGCCACTGTCAGGCTAACCCCGTCGATGGCAACGGAACCTTTATACACAATGTACCGAAGGATTTCCACCGGAGCCTGCACGCTGATCCAGGTGGCATTGTCCTCTTTTTCGAATTCTGAGATGATTCCCGTGCCGTCAATGTGTCCGCTGACCATATGGCCTCCAAAGCGCCCGTCAGCTTTCATGGCCCGTTCGAGGTTTACTTCGGATCCCGGTTTAAGCAGCTGAAGATTGGTTTTGCGCATGGTTTCTGCCATCACATCCACCCTAAAGTGATTCCTGCCAAAAGTTGTAACCGTCAGGCAGGAACCATTGGTGTTTATGCTGTCGCCCGCATGGATATCCTCCAGCACCTTTTCTGCACTTACAATCAGCACTGCAGATTTGGCTCCCCAGCTTACCGATCTTATCACTCCTGTTTCTTCGATTATCCCTGTAAACATATTATTTCCCCATCATGTATGCTTCGATCAAAATATCGTTTTTAAATTTTTCAATACCTGTGATATTCAGGTCCACGGCTTCGCTGATTTTTTCAAAACCCGCACCGCCCATAGGCGTATTAGCGGTTTTTCCGCCGATAATTTTCGCTGCGATGAATGCATATACCTTATCCACGATCCCCTGCCTGAGGGCAGAGAAATTCAGCTCACCTCCGGCTTCGATCAGGATGCTGTCGATGCCCATTTCACCCAGCTTACGGACAAGATAGTTTAAATCAACCCGATTATCTGCTTCGGGACATACCATCACTTCCGCACTTTTCTTTCCGACCGATTCAATGAAAGTTTCAGGGGCCTTTTGGGTAACGGCAATGATTGTTCGCGCCTCAGGGCTGTTCAGGATTCTTGCTTTCATCGGGGTTCGTCCGGCAGAGTCTACAATTATCCGGAGGGGATGGCTGGGCATGTCTGAATCCGATCGGTCGTTGAGCAGGGGTCGTCTTTTATGATCGTATTGACCCCGGTCATAATAGCTGAATACCTGTGCCGCAAATGATGTACGAATTTTCTGGATCTTTCGTTGGTGATCCATTTGGAATCGCCGGTATGGGTCGAGATTTTGCCGTCCAGGCTCATGGCTGTTTTCAGCACGCAAAAAGGAATCCCCGTTCGGGTATATTTGATGAAAACTTCATTCAGTTTTTCAATTTCGTCTTCCAGAACGCCTGTAACCACTTCTATGCCTGCTTCCCTGAGTTTACCGGCACCATTGCCCTGAACCATTTTGTTTGGGTCCGTCATTCCGATCACAACCCGTTTGAATCCTTTCTTGATGATGCTGTCGGTGCAGGGTGGTGTTTTGCCATAATGGTTGCAGGGTTCCAGGGTCACATACATGGTAGCTCCTTCAAGGGATTCTGCAGCACGCCTGATGGCATTGATCTCGGCATGTGCCTCTCCGTATTTTTCGTGGTATCCTTCGGCTATAAGCTCATCGTTTGTCGTGATCAGTGCGCCTACCACCGGATTGGGGCTGACATGGCCATATCCTTTCATTGAAAGATCAATGGCTTTCTTCATGTATTGTATGTCAACCTCCCGGATCATATTCATTTTCTCAGCAATGCGGGGCCATAAAAAAACCCCGGAAACAATAATCTCCGGGGCATGATACATTTATGTATACCAGATTGAATACAATCACTCATACATAAAACCTCTTCTCCTATCCAGACTTTTACTGTCGGTACGGGAATTTCACCTGTTCAGTCCCGGGTTACCGGGAGTCGCGGACTTTAACCGCCGGTCGGGAATTACGCCCTGCCCCGAAGAAATTTTATTCGATGCAAAGATACGTTTTATTTCAATATCCGGGGAATTATCGTGATGAAATTTTTTCTCTTTATCTATAATACCAAAACCAATCGACAATGAGAAAGCTTATTTTTCTTATGCTGTTTGTATTAGCTTATTTTCATCACACAGTGCAGAATGAAGGCGGCTTCGAATTTGTCGAAAGCTCTATGGGGATGGATGATCCCCGGTGGGAAAGCGGAAAGACCGAACTGGAGTTTGCAGACATAAATATGGATGGGTATTTAGATATATTATCCATCGGCGACCATGGATGCCCAGGCAGCTATTACGAACAGTCCGGGATCATGAAGCTGGATCTGCCTGCTGACCTGCAAGCCTTTGAACTGCAAATACTCCGCACGGATGGCAGCCAGGTGCTGTCGAAAAAGGCAAACGCCAAAAACAACACCTTTTCCATTGACCTGCTCACTGCACAATCTCCTTTGCCCCGAAAGCCGATTCATGCAGCAGAAGTTTAATCTGTTCAACAATTCCCGGCATCAGTCCTTTCTCAATATTCCAGGTATTCGTAAATACCACCACCGTATAATCGGTTTCAGGGTCGGTTGCCATCAGAGAAAGGTAGCCTTCATGGGCTCCATTATGTCCGTATCCCAGATTGTCAGTGTAGGAAATCCCGCAGGTATATTTGGTTACGGTGTCGGGCGGGATCAGGGGTGTCAGCATCAGATCGTTCACTGTTGCGGTGCTCAGCACCCCTTCGCCGCGGATCAGTGAGCGGAGAAAATGTGCCAGATCATACGGTGTGGTGATCAGGTTGCCCTCGGCCACATTGCCGGAGATATTCGACTCGGTGCAATTGATCTCCTCGGGCATGATGATGTATCCCGGAGCAAAGGGTTCGGGGATCTGCAGGTCGGTTCCCATCCAGGGCATAGAAGAATGGGTGAGATTCATCGTATGTATGATATGGGTTGTTACAAAATCGGAATAGCTCATGCCCGAAACACGTTCGATGATCTTACCCAGTATGGAATAACCCGTATTGGAATAGTGGTAACCGGTAGCGGGTTCAAAGTAGAATAGCCCGCAAAGCGCGTTTACGGCCACCAGTTCGTCAAAAGTAAAGGTATGGGTGTAATCCTGCTCCATGACCCACTCCAGGTAGTTAGCACCCTTGTATGGCACCTCGGCTGAAACGGTATCCGGGATGATTTCGTTCGACACATCAAAAACACCTGCCTTGTGTTGCAACAATTGCAGGATCGTGATCTGATCCTTATACGGAATGGTAAAATCGGAATTATCCGGTACATAGGGAATATCGGTCCCCGGTATGGTATCAATGATCCGGGCATTGACATTCAGTTTGCCCTGCTGATGGAGCAGCAGAATGGCTGTTGACGTAAAAGTCTTGGTATTGCTGGCCGCCCTGAAATGGATCCCGTTGGTGGTTCCGGAAGCCAGTCCCGAAGTAACAAACCAGGAATTCTCTTTGTATATGACCTGCACTGCCAATCCGCCGGGATATTCGGGATACATTGTTGTGTAATCCGTCAAAACCTGATCTGCCATGTTTTGGAGTTCCGACTGCACGGTATCCTGTCCGGGATTATCATCATTCTTATCTTTTTTACAGGCCGTCATTCCAAATAGCAGGCCGGCCATCCACAGGTAAAACAAGGTTTTCAACCTGGCATTATATTTCATTTTATTAAGTTTCATTTTTCAATATTTTAAGTTTAACCAAACAGAACTAATTTTAACAGGCTTTCAACAATTACGCTCCTGTACTGTATAATATGCAATTGGTATAAAGAGTAAAGATATGCATTTTCCGGAAAACAAAGGGAGAAAGTGAAGGCAGCTAACTGCCTGAAATGGAAATGTACAATCCGTTTTTTTATAAGGATGAGCGTGGGGAACACAGCGACAGGATCGTAAAATGTAAAGGAAAAAGGGCAGCGTTCCAATGATTCAACATACCTGGGCGCATTCAAACACAATAGTTAATACATAGTTAACTCGTAGTTCACCCAATGTTCTTCGAGTGAACTACGAGTGAACTACGGAGAAACAACAGGGAAACTGTAGCAATAATTCTCTCTTTGGATTATTTGAAGCTAGGATCAAAGGAATGAACTGAGCCTAAGTATGCCTTTAGGAAGTATAAAAATATTAGCCGAGATAATAGTAAATATGAACATTGTAGCACCTGGGTCATGATCCGGATGTAGTTGCTGTCGGTTTGATCAGTCAGCTTAGCATCCCTTAAATGCTGCCTTAAAATTTTATATCTCGTGTTTGTTGTTCAGACAAAGAATTCCTTGTATCTTCATGCTGGTTTTTTTGTTCTTCATACGAAAGGTTTTGTTCATTAATTCCCCACGCATAACAAAGAACGAAAGGACGGAGCTACAATTAGCTTGAGTTCAGCGAGTGTATAGTGCCTACCCTTCGGGATACGTAACATACACAAACCGTCAGGCGTTCATGCAAAAGGCAAAATTCAACAATTAAAAATAACTCATTCGGGGAACCTGATTTAAGTACATATACAAGATGAAAAAGAACAAATTAACCCTTATTTCCGCTTTCTTGCTTACGGTATTTTCTTTTACCTCATGCGAAAAAGAGGTCGCCACCGACCCCAATCAGTCACTCATCGATCAGATGAAAGCTGTTACAGATTCTGTTATTCAAAACACCAGGGTTCCCGGTATAGTTGCTCTTGTAGTTGATCATAAGCGGGGCATTGACTGGCTTTACACGGCGGGTGTAAGCGATATCCCGAACAATCTTCCGATGGATAGCGATTATACGTTTAGAATTGGCAGTAATACAAAAACCATGACCGGAACAGTACTGCTTCAACTTGTTGGTGAAGGAAAACTTGCGCTGGATGATAAACTGTCGGAATATTATCCTGAATATCCCAAAGCCGATAGTATCACTATTGCTATGCTTTGCAATATGACCAGCGGTATTTTTAGTTATACCGGTGATGAAGCCTGGTGGAATGATGTGGATAATGATCCAACTAAGGTATGGGCACCACAAGAGCTTGTTGATGTCGGATTTTCGAACGATTTTTATTTTAGCCCGGCTTCGGGCTGGAGCTATTCAAATACTAACACTATTATACTTGGTATGCTTATTGAAAAGCTGACTGGTAATTCATTGCAGGCAGAGATTGAAAATCGTATTATCATTCCCCTTCAATTGAACAAAACGGGGTTTTTGACTTCAGGACTTGAGTTACCGGAAAAACATGGTCGTGGATATTATGATGATGTATATGTGGAAAATGCAGACATGACTGAGCATTTTGATATTTCATGGGCATGGGCTGCTGGTTCGGCCTATTCTACCCCACGGGAATTGCAAAAATATGTTGAAATACTTGTTTCCGGTGGCTTTTTGTCAGATTCACTTCAGGAAAAAAGACTAAATGATCTTTATATGGTAAACGCTGATATTGGCTATGGCTTATGCCTGTTCAGGCAAGGGACTTTTTATGGACATAATGGCTCAGTGCCTGGTTTTACTTCCTCTATGTATCACAGCAAAGCCAGGAATTGTACGGTAATTATTTATTTCAATTGCGCATTGAACATATGGCCCGATTATCTCTTCCTGCGCTTCATGAATATTTTATATGGCGGAGACTATTAAAAACAGAATTAACAAACAAATTCAAATATATACAATGTGTTAAGGAGTCGTTCTTTTACCTGAGATATTAAAAGGGATAAATGTAACAATGCACGAAATGCCAACAAAAGCTATAGGCAATGCGGGTTTCAGTGGTAATTCAAGCCTTCGGCTCGGCCCAAATTTCGGTGTTGGTGCACAGGAAAGTGGCCCGCAAACCCTTGCTGCACATAGCCTCAGCAGTTATAATGCATTCTCCCTTTAAAAACACTACAAATTATGAAAATATCGACTGACAGATTAATACTTACAGAAATAACTTGGGATGATTTAAAGGACATACATCATCTTCATTCGATATTTGAGGTTGATGAATTTAATACTGTTGGACTTCCGGGCAGCATGGAAGAAACCAGGGAGAACATAAAACCTTATGTTGAAGCAAACGAAAACAATCCACAATCAAAATATACTTGGAGTATAAAACTGATAGAGACAAATGAATTTATTGGACTTGCTGGAATAAGTTTGTCAAATGATAAATTTAAAATTGGAGAGATTTTTTATAAGCTGTTACCTGATTTTTGGGGAAAAGGATATGCAACAGAGGTTTCAAGAAAAATTATAGCAACTGGATTTGAGAACTTCAAACTTCATAGGATTACAGCTGGATTTGCAATTGAGAATATAAAATCAAAAAGAGTGTTAGAAAAAAGTGGAATGGTTGAAGAAGGAATATTTCGAAAGATTCTGCCAATAAGAGGAAAATGGGTAGACAGTTATATTTATTCGATTATTGAAGATGATTATAAAGAAACGAAAAGCACGAAGCGCTAACAGCAAAATACCTGTGGAAATAGCACATGCTTTTAAATAAAAACTCTAATTTTGAGTGGGTCGAAGAATGGGGTAGCTTACAGAACATTTTTATTTTTCTACAATTTTTTTCAAATCATGAGAGTACTGTATCAATTGAGAATTTACTTTTAACATATCTTCTATCAGGTTTTTATATTCCGGGTATTTTCTTTGAAAATCTTGCGGCGTCATTTCTTTCAAATCTTCCTTTTTAGAATCACTCCAGTTTCTATATTTTGCCTGCCATTTTGTTAAATGGAGTCTGAGACCATCATTGAGAGTTTGGGTAGCTATTCTTAATATTTCTTTTGTGCTTTCGTTATTCCGAATCAAATCTGAATAAACAATTAGATAGATTGGATCACTGGCAGCTTTCGAATATGGCTAAATAACAATCATTAATACGCCAGCAATCTGCTAATGATAAATTAACATTGTACAAAAAGGTCAAAATTCCCCAAAATATTTCCCCTTGAAAATATTCTTCTTATATTTACTACTTGTATATATTTAAAATATCCACCTCTACACCTAAGCTATTAATCCGAAAGAGATCGTAATGAGGCAGTTACATTGAATAATTAACTATGGAAATTCAACAAATTTTACAAGCAGCATTTGAACAAGCGAAACAAGAACCAGTAACAGGCAAAACCGACCAGGAACGAAACCGGCAACGATCCATCCACTGGGTTGAATCGTTGGCTGAGGAATTCAGAAAAAAATATCCCAGAGAAAAGAATTACCGGGTCTTTTCAAAATATCATGACCAGAATAAAGACTTCGGATTGAATGAACTCCTCTACGACATCTCAGTCTGCAAAATCAACTATATCGAATCACCAAAAGGAAAGAAACTAGCCTACATCGAAAAAGCCATCTGGCTGGTTGAATCCGAAATGGCAAAAGACACCCAGCAACTAGTTTACGACTTTAACAAACTATTGATCGGTAATTCGGAAAATAAATTGTTTGTTGGACCATTGACAAGCCACAATGAAGATATCCTGGAATTATTTAATAAGATTGCAGTGAATTGTAAAGGAGATGTTTGGCTGGCGTTGGTGCCGCATCCGGGGGAATGGGAGAATGATTCAAATTTCAATCTATCACTATTCAAGTTAAAACCATAAAACAAGATAACAATGAACATTAATCAAAGGACTATAATTGAAAAGGTTATAAAAGGAAAGGAATCTGATATATTAAATGAAATGCTTGACTTCTTTCTGGACAAAGGCCTTGGATCTGTTAGTAAAACAGAGATCGATATCTATCTTTTCTACATTCTTGAAAAATATCAGAGAAGCCAGAAGGCAAGACTTTCAAATTATGAATGGAGTTCTTTGTTGAAAATATCAGAACGCCGAATTAAAAATTTACGTCTCGAATCCGGTATCCGATACAAGGCGGATGATGACGATGATGATTTCCAAAGCTGGATTGGAGTTTTAGAATTAATAACGGAAGGATATTTAGAATTTGAAGGTAATGAAAAAATCATTCTTACGATTGAAAATCCATATCTTGTAAGATTTATTGAACACAATTTAAAAAAGCTAAAGCTCTCAAGTACAGATTATAGTTTTAACTCCGAACGCGTCAAACTTAAAATATCAAGCCTTACAAAGCTTTTGCAACATGGTGAGTATGAAATTGGACTTAGTAAAAACACATCCAAAGCACAAGAAAAATTACAGAAGGCAAAGTGGAAAAATTATACTAAGGAGACTGCCAAAAAAGTATTTGATATTTTAGCAAAAGCTGTTCCTAAATTAGCGAAAGGATTAATTGCTCCAGGCTCTTAATTTTCTACTTTTGAAAAAGATAGTAAATCAATGGAAAAAAAGATTCTCACACTTTCTAAACTCGAACAATACCTTGCCAAAGCCGCTTGGATACTAAAAGGACCCGTTGACGCATCGGACTTCAAGGTGTATATTTTCCCGTTGTTGTTTTTTAAACGTATTTCAGATGTTTATGATGAGGAGTATACCCATGCACTGGAGGAATCAAATGGGGATACTGAATATGCTTCCCTCCCGGAGTTTCACCGATTTATCATTCCCGAGGGTTGCCATTGGACAAATGTCAGAGAAACAACTGTAAATGTTGGGCTGGCCATTGAAAAGGCTTTCCGGGAAATTGAAAAGGCAAATCAGCATTATCTGTATGGTATTTTTGGGGATGCACAATGGTCGAATAAAAACAAACTTCCCGATTCATTATTGATCAACCTGATCGAACACTTTTCTCAATACAACCTCTCCAATTCCAATGTTGATCCAGATATACTCGGACAGGCATACGAATACCTGATCAAACAATTTGCTGACTTGACCAATAAAAAAGCGGGTGAATTTTATACACCACGATCTGTGGTTCATCTGATGGGTTTGATCACGGATGTGAAAGAAGGGGAAACTGTTTACGATCCGGCATGTGGAACCGGTGGGATGTTGCTTGAATCAATCAATCATATCAAAGAAAACGGTGGCGATTACCGGACTTTGAAATTATACGGTCAGGAAAAAAACCTGACCTCCTCTTCCATCGCCCGGATGAACATGTTCCTGCATGGATTGGAGGATTTTATCATTGTCAGGGATGACACATTGCGAAATCCGGCTTTTTTCGAGGGAGATGAATTGCAGCAATTCGATTGTGTGATCGCCAATCCACCCTTTTCATTGAAAGAATGGGGCGCCGACCAATGGGTGAATGATCCCTTTGGACGTAATTTTGCCGGATTACCACCAAAAGGTAATGCTGATATGGCCTGGGTGCAACATATGATCAAATCGATGAGATCGGATACCGGAAGGATGGCTGTAGTACTACCCCACGGCGTGCTTTTCCGAAAAGGTGTGGAAGGCAAAATCCGCGAGCATTTGTTGAAAGCCGACCTGCTTGAGGCAGTGATAGGACTTGGACCGCAATATCTTTTACGGAACACCGCTGGCTGCTTGTGTGCTTATTTTCCGAAAGAGAAGACAACTGAAAAAAGGAAAGGTATTATTCATCGATGCATCGGAGCAAATTAGAACCGGACGAGCGCAAAATTTCCTGGAAAAAGAACATGTGAACAAGATTTTCGAATGGTATTCAAATTTTGAAGAAGTTGTAGGCAATGTTCATATTGCCCAGTTAACTGAAATTAAAGAAAACGATTTTAACCTGAATATTCCACTTTATGTAGAAAAGGTCATTGAGGAGGACTTACCTTCTGTAAAGGAGGCTTTTCGTGATCTTAAAAATGCATGGGAGGATCATCTTAAAGCAGAAGCGAAATTTAAAACAATCTTAAATAAATATATATAATGGCATACGAAGCACCAATTACCATTAAGAAAACGATCGACAACATTCGCAAAAAGCATTATGTTTTGCCTTCCATTCAAAGAGAATTTGTTTGGAGTACGGATTAGATTGAAAAACTTTTTGATTCCTTAATGAGGAATTACCCGATCAGTACTTTTTTGTTTTGGAAGGTTGAAAAAACAAGGATTAAAGATTTTCAATTTTATGAATTTTTAAAGCACTACCACGAACTAAATTCAACTCACAATAGTAAGGCTGATTTAAGTCAGGAGGAGGATGTTATTGCGATATTAGATGGACAACAAAGAATGACTTCTCTGTATATTGCCCTGACTGGAACTCATGCAAAAAAATTGCCATATTATGGTAAGAATAATCCCAATGCTTATCCTAAGAAAAAACTTTTTCTCAACCTTTTAAGGAAATCAGTTGATATTGAAATGGAATACGATTTCAGGTTTCTTACATCTGAAGAGGCGATCCCTACGGAGGATGATTTTTGGTTTGAATGTGGGAAAGTGCTTGATTTTACGGATTTAAGTAAAGTAATGGAGTACTTAATGCACCATGATCTAACTGATACATCAAAATATACCAAAGAACAATCAACCTTTGCGCTAAATACAATAAATCAATTTTTTAATGCAATAAACCAGGAAAAGCCGATTAGTTTCTTCCTTGAGGAAGGAGAAGAACTGGATAAAGTACTGCAAATTTTTATTCGTATAAATAGCGGCGGCACAAAACTAAGTTATTCTGATCTTTTATTATCAATAGCTACTGCTCAATGGAAAGAAAAGGATGCTCGTGAAGTTATCCATGATTTTGTGGATGAATTAAATAAAATTGGAGATGGATTCGACTTTAATAAAGACCTTATCCTGAAAGCATGTTTGGTTCTGGCTGATTTCAATGATATCAAATTTAAGGTGGATAACTTCACGAAGGAAAACATGAAAATCATTGAAAAGAATTGGGATGATGTTTCTGCTGCCTTAAGAGTTACTGTTGAACTGGTTGCTAAACATGGTTACAATGGCTATAGCTTAACAGCCGCTAATGCACTTATTCCCATTGCCTACTTTATTTATAAGAATTATCTGGTTGATAAGATATTACATTCAGCTTCCAGAGATCAGGACCGTAAATCAATTATTGAGTGGCTCGCCAGGGTTTTACGAAGAGGTACTTTTGGTGGGAACACCAGATGCTATTTATCCTGTTATGAGGAATTTGATCAATCAAAATCAGGGTCGATGGCCACTGCCAGAAATTATTTCCCATTATCGTGGTAAGAGAAAAACAATTTCGTTCTCTGAGGACGATATCGATAGTATTTTGGATTTGCAATATGGTACAAAAAGAACATATAGCGCCCTGGCATTACTTTATTCATCATTAAATTTTTCATTTAAATATCATCAGGATCATATCTATCCAAAATCATTTTTCAATAAACGGAGCTTAAATGCACAAGGTATTAATGATGATGATTTGAGACATCAATTTATGGATCGGTACAACAAATTAGCTAATCTCCAATTATTGCAGGCTACAACAAATATCGAGAAAAAAAACCGACATTTTGAGGATTGGTTAAATGAGGTTTACCCAAATGAGTCTGATAGAAGAACTTTCTTGACACAAAACCATATAAATATCGATGCGTCTCTTAAATTCGAAGACTTTGTTAAGTTTTATGACAATCGCAGGGATACAATTAGAAAAAAGCTTATGAATATCCTTAATGTGAAAGCCGGCGAAGAATTAGCGGCAGAATCTTAATAAATATTTCAATAATTATGAAAGGCACAACTTTAGAAAATAGACCGATTGCTGAAAAGTTGGGATTTGATTTTAATCCTGAAGAATATTCTCTTGACGGTTGGGGAGATGTTGATTTCTTCGCGATCGAAAACGATGTTTCTATTCTGCTTGAAGTTGAGAAAGGACAAAAACATCCAAATACAAATGTGCTAAAAATATGGCCCTATTTGGAAGATAATCCAGATCAGAAAATTCTATTAATCCAATTAATCAGGCCTGAAAACAAAGCACCAAAGAATAGGATAAAACTTTGTAAATTCACAGGGAGAAAGATTGAAGAGATGTTCCCAAACCGGTTTGCTTATGTGTTCTATCATTGGCATCCAGACATTTTACCTGAATTAAAAATGCGTATTGATGAAAAATTGAAAACACTCACATGACCCAACAACAACTAGAAAAATACCTCTGGGGTGCGGCCACCTATCTACGCGGGCATATCGATGCGGGCGATTACAAGCAATACATCTTTCCGTTGCTGTTTTTCAAACGAATCTGTGATGTGTACGACGAAGAGTTTGAGCTGGCCATGAAGGAGAGCGGCGGCGACCTGGAATATGCTGCTTTTGAAGAAAACCATCGTTTCCAGATACCGAAAGGGGCGCACTGGGAAAATGTAAGGGAAGTGACGGTGAATGTGGGCATGGCCATTCAGTCGGCGATGCGGGCCATTGAAAAAGCTAATCCCGAAACCCTGTTTGGGATTTTCGGGGATGCTTCCTGGACCAACAAAGACCGCCTGAGCGATGCCACCCTTATCAACCTGATGGAGCATTTCTCGCAACATAAGCTGAACATCAACAACGTGCCCGATGATCAGTTGGGTAATGGCTATGAATACCTGATCAAGCAGTTTGCCGACGACAGCGGACACACGGCTGCCGAGTTTTACACCAACCGCACCGTGGTAAAGCTGATGACCCTGATCATGGACCCGCAGCCCGGCGAAACGGTGTACGATCCCACCTGCGGCTCGGGTGGATTGCTGCTCAACTGTGCCCTGCACCTGAAAGAACAGGGTAAGGAATACCGCACACTCAAACTTTACGGACAGGAGATCAACCTGATCACCTCGGCCATTGCCCGGATGAACATGTTTTTGCATGGCATCGAGGAGTTTCAGATCGTGCGGGGCAATACGCTGAGCGAACCGGCTTTTCTGGAAAACGACGAACTAAAGACCTTCAATGTGATCCTGGCCAACCCGCCCTACAGCATCAAATCGTGGGACCGGAAAATGTTTGAAGACGATCCCTGGGGACGGAATATCTGGGGAACACCGCCCGAAGGACGGGCCGACTATGCCTTCCAGCAACATATCCAGAAAAGCCTTGATCCTAAAAATGGAAGATCTATTACACTTTGGCCGCACGGTGTTCTTTTCCGGGATGCGGAAGCTGCCATGCGCCGGAAAATGGTGGAAAGCGATGTGGTGGAGAGCGTGATCGGCCTGGGACCCAACCTGTTTTACAATTCCCCGATGGAGGCTTGTTTGCTGATTACCAATAATGCTAAACCCGCTGATAATAAGAACAAAATTCTTTTTATCAATGCCGTTCATGAGGTGCGACAGGATAAAAGCATTGCTTTTCTGGAAGATGACCACATTTCAAAAATCTTCAAGGCATTTATCGAGCCGGAAGAGATTGAGAACTTTTCAAAGTGGGTTGATCTGGAAGAAATAAAAAAGAATCAGTACAATCTTGCTTTAAGCCTTTATGTGGATGCCAATCATAAAAGAAGGAGAACGGTGATTTCAAGACCAACTACAAAAAATGGCTATCCGGTTCGGAAGAATTAAAGAGATCGATGGAAGAGTTGTTCGCAGTGTTAAATGAAGAGACAAATAATGGTTGAGAGGGAATTAAATATTAATAAATCCGAATGGATTCCGGTGAAGTTTGGAGATATTGTCGATGAGATCCGTGAGAGTTTGACTGATCCTGAAACTGCCGGAATAAAGCGCGTGATCGGATTGGAACATATTGAACCGGAAAATATTCATATCAAATCCTGGGCGGACATTTCGGAGGGTACAACCTTTACAAAACGTTTTCGAAAAGGTGATGTATTGTTTGGAAGAAGACGGGCCTATCTCAGAAAAGCTGCCATTGTAGATTTTGATGGAATCTGTTCCGGCGATATCATGGTTTTCCGGGCCAAAGAAAATATCATTCCTGAATTATTGCCTTTTCTGGTGAGCAGCGATACATTTTTTGATTATGCAGTTAAACACTCTGCCGGAGGATTATCACCCAGGGTAAAGTTCCGTGACCTGGCAAACCTTGAATTCCTCCTCCCACCCAAAGAGCAGCAAGCCCAACTGGCTGAGTTGCTGTGGGCGATGGATGAGGTGGTGGAGAGGGAGGTAGAAATGCGAGAGTCCCTGAATGCTTTTTGTGAATCATCATTCTCAGGATTTATTAGGGCTTTTAGACTGTTCAAATGCAATTGGATGGGTAGAGAGGACTATAAAGGATGTTGCACCACTCCAAAGAGGATTTGATCTGCCAAATTCTCAGCTCATTGCAGGAAAATATCCGGTGTGTTATTCTAACGGTATCAAAAATTATCATCATGAGTTCATGGTAAATGGGCCAGGTGTATGGACTGGTCGTTCTGGTACTATTGGCAATGTATTTTTTACAGAGGAAAACTATTGGCCTCACAATACAGCTTTATGGGTTACCGATTTCAAGGGGAATTCCCGAAGATTTATCTATCATTTATATTCTAAACTTCACTTTGAAAAACGAATGACAGGAACAGGTGTACCCACATTAAACAGAAATGATATTCATAAGTTCAGAGTAAGAATACCTGATTTCCAAGAGCAAGTTGAAATAGCAAATAAAATAGATAATGTTGAGAAGTCAATCAAAGAAACAGAATCTAAAATTGAAGGTTCCAAAGCTTTGCAAAAGAGTTTGATTAACCAGATATTTTAAGGATGATACTTAGGAAAGGCAAAACAAAACATTTATTAGAAAGCGGGATTGACTGTGCGTTAATAGCAGTCGAAATTTATAACAAACCAAGAGCACCTTTAGAGTAGAAAACTACATCACCAATATGATCATTGCATGGACAAGAGTGTTTCATGCTAATTTCAATACAACCATTGGTGATAAATACTTCTATAAAAAAAAGGGTTCTAAATTCTATGATATTATTGATGGTGAGAGAAGAGCCTGGGAGTTAAAAACATGCATTACAAAATTCGGAAAACTTGATAAACCAGTAAGGGCAAATTTAGAGTTCTTCATAAAGCTTAGAAACAAGATTGAGCACAGATATATAGGAAAAGAAGAGATAGGTACTATCATATTTGGAGAGTGCCAGGCGCTTCTTTACAATTTTGAAAATTTTATAGTAAATACGTTTGGCGACGAATTTGCATTAAATGAGAGCCTCGCTTTTGCATTACAATTCTCGAAGCTCAGAACAACCAGTCAAGCAAAGGCATCAAAGAAGTTGTTATCAAAAGAGGTGAAAGAACTCACAACCTTTATTACAAAATACAAATCAGGACTTGATGACCAAACCTTCAATTCGCAAGAATACAGCATCAAACTTGTGGCGATTCCAAAAGTGAGTAATACAAATCGAAATGACTTGGCCGTAGAGTTTGTGAATTGGGGAGAAAGTTCCTCCTGAAGATAGAGAAAAGTACAGCAGACTTTTATCAATTATCAAAGATAGAACTGTCTACAAAGAGGTTGTCAATGCTGGAAAGCTGAGAGCGGGACTTGTGGTCGATAAAGTAAAAGAGTCGACTGACATTGGTGACTTTAACCATTATGATCATAAATGTCTCTGTGAGATATTTTCCATTCGACCTTATTCCGCTGCAAAGGAAAAGGATCCATTTCAAACTAATGTGCAATATTGTCACTATGATGAGGTGCATGATGATTACTTGTATCGAACAGATTGGGCTAACTATATAATTGATCTCATTAATAATCAAGGCTGGGACAAAGAGCGGTGGAAAGAAAATTTTAATAATTCTAATAAACTAGAAATCACTTAAAATGGCATTTAACGAACATAATAGCGCTGAGCATTACTTCCCTCACCATTTCAGCGGAGTGAAATTATATTCAACCTTCTGGCCAAAAAAAGTTTGATTAATCAGATATTTTAAATGCAAAAAAAGATTAAGACATATTATATTCCAAGGCCAATCATCTACCAAATACAACTCCGGAAAGATGAAACCGGAAATTTTTTCATGGCCGACAAATTCTTAAAAGGAACTTTTGTTAAACAATTCGAGGCACCGGTTACCACAAAGTCTCCCAAGATTTACCTGGTCAAACACAAAGATGAAATAGTTTATGTTGGTTTTACCACCGATTCTATTTCAAATCGCTTACGAACAGGATTAGCACCGGGGAGATATAATAAGGATGATATTGATCCTTCAGAGGGTTCTCATGGCTACCATGGTTATAAATGGAAGGTACTGGATAAAGTGGATTTGTATGTTTGGGTTTTCGAGGGAATTGAATTGCCAAAGGAGAAGGAAAAGCTGGATCCCATTAAACAGATGTTTGAAAACATTGAATCTGAAATGGTCTTTCAGATCAAACAACAAACCGGCAGGTGGCCGAAATATCAAAGCGAGATACACTTTTATTCGCAGTTTGATGGGCATGAGCCGGAAAAGACGATGGATAACTTGGGTATTGCAGAAGAGGAATTGGCGCAAAATCTACTAAAGACCGTTATTTAAATTGAGGAAATCCTAACTTTGCAATATGGTAACACGCGTAAATGTAAACAACGAAATGCTCTCCTGGGCCATCACCCGGGCAGGGTATGAATTGTCTGAATTTACTCTAAAGTATCCACCGGTTCAGAAATGGCTCGAAGGAGAAAAGCAACCTACGGTAAAACAGTTGCAGGACTTTTCCAAAAAGGTATATCTGCCATTTGGATATTTGTTTTTAAAAGAACCGCCAAAAGAAGTCCTCCCCATACCATATTTCAGAACGAATGGTGAGCGCGTTGACAATGTGAGCATTAATGTTTATGACACCATCCTGTTATTACAACAAAGGCAGGATTGGCTCCGGGATTATTTAAAGGATAATGAATTTAAGCCATTGCCTTTTGTAGGTCAGTTTAATAGCAGCAATGATGTTGAGGCCATTGTCAACAATATACGGGATGTGCTTCAACTGGAGGAAACCTGGGCAAACCATTTCAGAACCTGGACCGAAGCGCTTGACCATTTGATAGAGGCCATTGAAGACAGGGGTATCATCACTTCCTTTAATGGGGTTGTAGAAAACAACGCCTATCGAAAAATTCCTGTTGATGAATGCAGGGGCTTTGTTCTTGTTGATGATATGGCGCCGTTCATGTTCATCAATAATGCAGATTTCAAGTCTGCACAGATGTTTACCATCGTTCACGAGTTGGCTCATATATGGACAGGTCATAGTGCCGGATTTGATTTCAGAAGACTTCAACCCGCCGACAATCCTGTCGAAAAACTTTGCGATAAGGTAGCCGCGGAATTTCTCGTTCCCCGAAAGGCATTTTATCAGATATGGGAAAGAAACAACAATACCGTTAGTATTGCCCGGCATTTCAAAGTGAGTGAAATCGTAGTGGCAAGGCGAGCGCTCGATACCGGTAAATGGACAAAGGCGCAGTTTTTTGAATTTTATGAAGCCTATAAGCAAAGAGAATTTCGGAAAAAAGAAAGTCAGGGTGATGGGGGGAATTTTTGGGCTACAGCCCGAAAACGGATCAGCATTACATTTGCTGCTCACATAAAACAAGCAGTTACATCCGGTCAGTTGTTATATCGCGATGCATGCAAGCTGACAAGCCTGAAAGGTGATACATTCGAAAATTTCATTGCTAAACATCTATAAAATGGCGGCATTTGTAGTAGATAGCAACTTCTTTATTCAGGCTCATCGAACTACCTATCCGCTGGATATTGCCACAGGATTTTGGATCAAATTAAAACATTTGGCTGATTCCGGAACCATCATAAGTATTGACAAGGTAAAGAATGAGCTATACGATAAAAATGATGCGTTGGAAGCATGGTGCAAAGTGAATTTACCCCAGGATTTTTTCAAGAGTTCTGCTGATTCGATGGCAGAATACGGACAAGTGATTGCGTGGGCTATGTCAAAGAGTGGTCATTATTTGCAAAATGCACTGAACGAATTCATGGATGCTGATGAAGCAGATGCTTTTGTAATTGCGTATTGCCTGGCTGATCCCATAAACAGAGTTTTAGTAACACAAGAAATTAGCGAACCGAACAGAAAAAATAAAGTCAAAATACCGGATTGTTGCAATGCACTTGGTGTAACTTTTAATAATACGATTGAGATGTTCCGCCAATTGGGTGAAACCTTCTGATGCAATTCCATGATGGAATATCTGATATTCTTTCGCAAAGCATTGTAAATGAATAGGTAATTTATTAATATCGCATATCGGAATATGGAATATCGGCAGAAGTCAATAATTTAAATAAATGGCCTTCAACGAATTAAACAGCGTAGAAAATTTTATCATTCAGCAACTTTCGGGTGTCAACCTGAACCAGCAAAACTTGCAGGAACAGCAAAGGCCCTATGGTTTTATGTGGAAATATAAACCGGCAGATGAACTGGAGCGGGGTGTTCAGGAGGTGATGGTGGAAAAGGAATTGCGGGAAGCATTGATCCGTCTGAACCCGGAAATTGAGCTAAGTCCCGAACGTGCCGATGAAGTGATCGACCGGCTCAGGGCCATCCTGATCAAGGTGAACCATACCGGGCTGGTCAGGGCCAATGAAGAGTTTACCCGCTGGATGCAGGGCGACAAAACCATGCCTTTCGGCGAAAACAACCGGCATGTTCCGGTGAAGCTCATCGATTTCGAACAGCCGGAAAACAACAGCTACATCATCACCAATCAATACCGGTATCATGCCCGCGAAACCAAAATTCCTGATATTGTGCTGCTGATCAATGGCATCCCGGTTGTGATAGGTGAAGCCAAAACACCGATCCGTCCTTCGGTATCCTGGCTTGATGGGGCTCATGAAATTCATACAGTGTACGAAAATGCCGTTCCTCAACTATTTGTTCCCAATATATTTTCATTTGCTACGGAAGGAAAGGAATTGTTTTATGGATCAGTGAGATGCCCGTTGGAGAAGTGGTCGCCCTGGAGGCTGGAAACAGAAGAACATGAACTGATCAAAAAGCTGGGACTTGGTGAAGTTGGAAATGAAATGAGCAACCTGCTGCATCCCAAACGTTTGCTCGATATTTTACAGAGTTTCGTTTTGTATTCTTCCGACAAAAAAAGCGGCGGGTCAAGATCATTTGCCGTTACCAGCAATACGAAGGTGCAAATATGATTGTGGATCGGCTGAAAGAAGGCCGGATCAAAAAAGGATTGATCTGGCATTTCCAGGGATCCGGGAAATCGTTGATGATGGTGTTTGCTGCCCAGAAGATGCGCAGAATGCAGGAACTGAAAAGTCCGACTGTGATCATCGTGGTCGACCGGGTTGATCTGGATACACAGATCACCGGGACATTCAATGCGGCTGATGTGTCCAACCTCGTGGCCACCGACAGCATCCGTGAGTTGCACGACCTGCTCGAAAAAGACACCCGCAAGATCATCATCACAACGATCCACAAATTCAAAGATGCCTACCCGGAAATGAATTCCCGTGAGAACATCATTGTGATGGTGGATGAAGCGCATCGGACACAGGAAGGCGACCTGGGAAGGAAAATGCGAAATGCCCTGCCCAATGCTTTTCTGTTCGGCATGACCGGTACACCGGTAAACAAGGCAGACAAAAACACTTTCTGGGCCTTTGGTTCGGATCAGGATGAAGGCGGGTATATGTCACGCTATACCTTCCAGGATTCCCTGCGCGATCATGCCACACTTCCCCTGCATTTTGAGCCAAGACTTGTGGATATTCATGTCGACAAAGAAACCATCGACAAGCTGTTCAAAGAACTAAAAGACGAAGCGGCGCTGAATGATGAAGAAGCCGATGCCCTGAGTAAAAAAGCAGCGAAGATGTCGGTGTTCCTGAAATCACCGGAACGGGTAAGGACCATTGTAAACGACCTCGTTCATCATTATCAAAGCAAGGTGGAGCCCCATCAACTGAAAGCGATGATCGTGACACCTGACCGGTTTGCCTGCGTGCAATATAAGGAAGAGCTCGATAAAATGCTGCCGGAAGCAGCCAGCGAAGTCGTGATTTCAACCAATGCCAATGATGACTTTCATTTCAAGCAGAAGTGGGGGATGGACAAGGACCGGCAGGAAAAGGTGATTGAAAAATACAATGATAAGGATTCAGAACTGAATTTTTTAATCGTTACCGCAAAACTGTTGACCGGTTTCGATTCACCGATCCTGCAAACGATGTACCTCGATAAATCATTGAAAGATCATACCCTGCTTCAGGCAATCTGCCGGACCAACCGGTTGTATCCCAATAAAAATTTCGGATGTATTGTGGATTATTTCGGGATCTTCGATGACGCTGCAGAAGCCTTGCAGTTTGACGATGAAAGTGTGAAGAAGGTGATCACTAATCTCGATGCATTAAAAGAAGAGTTGCCAAAGGCAGTTGTTGCATGCCTGGTTCATTTCCCCGGTGTTGACAGGAATTTGGAAGGGTTTGAAGGACTCGAAGCAGCACAGAATTGCATCAATTCGGATGAAAAGCGGGATGCCTTTGCCAGGGATTATTCTTTCCTGACAAAACTCTGGGAATCGCTATCGCCGGATAGCATTTTAAATCCTTTCGAAAAGGATTATCGTTGGCTGACGGAAGTTTATCAATCGGTAAAACCCAGTGTGGATACCATTGGTAAATTGTTATGGCATTCGCTCGGAGCAAAAACTACGCAGTTGATCCATGAAAATATTCATGTAAAAGGCATTGAGGATGATATGGATGAACTGGTGCTGGATGCAGAATTGATCGATGACCTCTTCAACAACCCAAACCCGAAGCAAGCCAAAAAACTGGAAAAAGAGCTGATCCGGCGTTTTAAAAAACTACCCGGTCTGCCCACCTTCAAGAAACTCAGCGAGCGCCTCGAAGAACTGCGGGACAAAGCAGAAAGAGGATTGATTACAAGTATCGAGTTTGTAAAAGAACTTTGCAAACTGGCCAAAGAAACCTTGCAGGTTGAAAAGGAAATTCTGACTCAGGCTGAGCAAAAATCAGCCAAAACTGCATTAAGCGAGTTGTTCTTGGAAATGAAAACCGATCAAACACCGGCAGTGGTAGAACGGATCGTCAATGACATTGATTCCATAGTTAAAGTGGTTCGTTTCGACGGATGGCAAAGCACCACCTCAGGAGAACGGGAGGTTCAGAAATCGTTGCGGAAAACATTGTTTAAGTATAAACTGCATAAGAACCAGGAGTTGTTTGACCGGGCTTATGGGTATATTAAGGAGTATTATTGATAAAAGTCTAAAAATCACTTGGTATATTATTTTTTTATTTTAGTTTGATCAATTATTTAGAAAATGTATAACCTCTCCAAATCAACCTATCTCCGCGGCACCCAGTGCACCAAATCCCTCTACCTGAACAAATACCATCCTGAGCTAAAGGATCTCATCAGTGATGCCCAGCAGGCAATCTTTGACAAGGGCCACCTGATCGGGCAATATGCCTGGGAATTGTTTCCCGGGGGCATTGATGCATCAAATGGGGAACCCTTTGAAGTTGAACGGTCCATCCTGAAAACACAGGAACTGATCCAGAAAGGGCAGAAGGTTATTTACGAGGCTGCCTTTAAATATGACGGGGTGCTTTGCTACATGGACATCCTGGTAAAGGATGATGAAGGCTGGAAAGCCTATGAAGTCAAAGGATCCACCAACCTCAAAAATTACCACATCGATGATACCTCCCTGCAGTATTATGTGATCACCCATTCCGATTTACCACTTTTGGATATTTCCGTGGTCTGCCTGAACAATCAGTATATCAGACAGGGGGAAATCGAAGCGGAAAAGCTTTTGTGACCGGCTCAGCTATCCGCTCTACTTCATGGACTTTGAAACCTTCCAGCCTGCCCTTGCAGAATTAAGGATAAAAGAACAATAGGATTGTTTTTGATTTTAAGCGGTCAATTTTTTTGGTAATTTTGGTTTTGTGAATTATTCAGGCTAGATAAAAGACTTCGAAATAGAAAACGAGATCGTCTTTAGCTTTTTCAATAAGCTCCCTGCAAGTGAAAGGGATGAAAAACTTTACCGGGCCATATACATTGGTGTGCTGGCATTGATGGAAGACCGCATTTCATCATTCCTGTCCAAAACTTCCAATGAACTCGGTACAGATTGATAATCCGGATGAACTTATATTCAAACTGGGGTTAAGCTGGTACGAAAATGGAGTGAAGCTTGAAAAGGTAAGGTTCCTGATAAACAAGGACATACAAATAGAAGATCTGGAAAAGGAGTTAAGCATAAAGGAAAAAGGGGTGAAGCTGCTAAAGAACAGGGGAAAGAATATACTGAAGATATTAATGTTTCTACTGGAACCTAAAAGTATGGGAAAGTTGATGGAGAAAATGCAGTTCAGCAGCAGGAGCAGTTTGAGGGATGATTATGTGAAACCGTTACGAGATAATGGATTAATTAATCTAACGATTCCAAATAAACCCCACGATCCGAATCAGAAGTATGTAATTTCTGAAAAGGGGAAGATGTTTCTGGGAGGGTTTGGTTTGTGATCAAATAACACACATATAATTTGTTACAATCAAAATGAACAGCGAAATACTCCTATATCAGAACAAAGCAGGCGACATCAAAATTGATGTTCGCCTGGCAGATGAAACCGTCTGGCTGACACAAGACCAAATGGCGACTTTATTTGGCAAAGGCCGAAGCACCATAGCCGAACATATTGGAAATGTATATGAGGAGGGGGAACTGGAACAAAATCGAACCTGTCGGAAATTCCGACAAGTTCGGAAAGAAGGTCTTAGAGCTGTAGAGCGGGATATTGACCATTTTAATCTGGATGTTATAATTTCGGTGGGCTACCGCGTTAAATCACCCCAGGGCACGCAATTCCGTATATGGGCTACCCAGCGGTTAAAAGAATACATCATAAAGGGTTTTGCATTGAATGACGATCGTTTTAAGGCGGGCAGTTCCATGAATTACTTTACCGAGCTGCAAGAACGTATCCGGGAAATACGTCTTTCGGAACGGTTTTTTTATCAGAAAATCAAGGATATATACGCCACAAGCATCGACTATGATCCTAAGGATGAAAAAACGATGCAGTTTTTTAAAGTGGTGCAAAACAAACTTCTTTGGGCCATTAGCAAACAAACGGCTGCCGAGTTGGTATATCGCAGGTCCGATGCTTCTCTGCCTTTAATGGGAATGCAATCATACGATAAAAAAGGAGCCGGGTCCATAAAAAAATCGGATGTGGGCATTGCTAAAAATTACCTGAACGAAGAGGAAATCAAATTGCTCGGGTTACTGATTGAACAGTACCTCGCTTTTGCCGAGACCATGGCACAGCAACGCACCCCCATGTACATGAAGGACTGGATCGAACGTCTGGACAACATTATGCAAATGAACGGCAGGGAATTGCTAAGCCATGCCGGAAAGATCAGTCATGAAATGGCTATGAAGAAATCAGGAGTAGAATATGAAAAATACCGGGAACATCAAAGGGCTCTGGAAAAAGAAGAAAGTCTGAAAGAGCTGGAAGAGGATATTGAAAATTTGAAAAAGCCGGAGAAAGGATAAGTCAGAGTAGACCAACAAAATGAAAAAACACATCCTATCCAAATCAACCTACCTCCGAGGCACCCAGTGCAGCAAATCCCTTTACCTGAACAAACACCATCCTGAGCTAAAAGATCCCATCAGCGTTGCCCAGCAGACAATCTTTGACAAGGGGCACCTGATCGGGCAATATGCCTGGGAATTGTTTCCAGGCGGGATTGATGCATCGAACGGGAAACCCTTTGAAGTTGAACGGTCCATCCTAAAGACCCAGGAACTAATACAATACTGGGCAGCAGGTCATTTACGAGGCTGCCTTTAAATATGACGGGGTGCTTTGTTACATGGACATCCTGGTAAAGGATGATGAAGGTTGGAAAGCCTATGAAGTCAAAGGATCCACCAATCTCAAAAATTACCACATCGATGATACCTCCCTGCAGTATTATGTGATCATCCCATTCCGGATTAGCACTTTTGGATATTTCCGTGGTCTGCCTGAACAATCAGTATGTCAGGCAGGGGGAAATCGAAGCGGAAAAGCTTTTGTGACCGGCTCAGCTATCCGCTCTACTTCATGGACTTTGAAACCTTCCAGCCTGCCGTTGCAGAATTAAGGATAAAAGAACAATAGGATTGTTTTTGATTTTAAGCGGTCAATTTTTTTGGTAATTTTGGTTTTGTGAATTATTCAGGCTAAAGAAGTAATTGATTGGATGAAAGACAGAAACAACCGTGATTCCAAAATTAATTGGCAATTCACAAACAAAGATGCAAGGATCAAATTAAAACATCTTTATCCGTCAATTCAAGATTAACTTAACACTAGTGATTAAACGTAAATAAGTGCTTCAATCATAACTATGGGAATAATTTTATTTTTGTGTTGTCGTATTATTTAAATTATGAAGTATTTATTACTGGTATTTGTTTCTGTTTTTCTGATAGGCATTGGTGGATTATCTGCTCAAAAAATGCTTGTGAATGACAGCCTTGAGGTAGAATTAGACCTTGAAAGAGATCCTCTTGTAAAAACTGAAATTCTGGGAAAATTATCCCGTAAATATGTGTATTCGAATTTTAATGAAGCTTTGCGTTATGCAGAAGAGGTCTTGCACCTTTCAGAGAATATAGAAACAAGTAAGATATCTGAAAAAATTGAATTAAAAGCATTGCTATTATTAGCCGAGATTTACTGGACAAATTCAAAGTATAAAGAGGCCATGCAAAATGCTGCTCAAGCTAGTGAAATTGCCAAACGAAATAATATGCAGAAAGAGCTGGCAAGATCATATTTAATCACTGGAAGTATTTACCTGCGGATTGACAATTACAGCAAAAGTCTGGAATACTATTTTAAAAGCCTGAAAATATTCCGTGAGATTGATAACCAAACATATATTTGCTCTTCACTAAATAATATTGGGAGCGTATTTTCTGATCAGAACAGGCATGAAAAGGCTCTTGAGTATTTTTCTGAAGCATTAAAAACAGCTGAATCTGCAAACGACTCTGCAAAAATTGAACTGTGTTTGGGGAATGTTGCTTCTGCACACTCTTCCCTCGATCAATACGAAATAGCGAAAAATACTATCCGAAAAGCTTTGCGCTTACGCCAGGGTAAACAAATCAATAGCCAGGATGGAATGAATGCCATGAACCTGGCAATAATATTCTCCAAATTACAGGAATTCGACTCAGCTGCAATTTTTTATGACCAGGCATTATTAATGTTCAATCAGTTGAATGATGAATCCGGTAAAGCCCTGTTCTACATAAACTATGCTAATCTCTTTTACGATTTAAAAAATTACGCAAAAAGCATGGAATATGCCCTTATGGCTTATAATAACAGTTTGAAATTCGGATTTTCCGGATATTACACTGAAATCTGTTCTCTTCTTCGCGATTTGAATTATTTACTGGATAAACCCGAAGAAGTTTATAAATATTCTATAGTGGAATCAAGGCTAAAAGACAGTTTGTACTTTGAAGATAACAACAATAAGAAATCGAATTTTGAACTGCAATATGAATTTGATCTTAAGCAACAGAAAAAAGAACTTTCTCAACAGCGCAAAAATTACATCTTCATTATTATCATTATCTTCTTTGTATCTGTGGCATCAGTCGGTATTTTAATTATATCCCATCAGCGCCAGAAAGCTAAAAACATTTTGTTGGAAAAGCAAAAACTGAAAGCCGAACTCGATTTTAAGAATAAAGAGTTTACCTCAAGTGTATTATTCTCCATGAAGAAAAACGAACTTTTATCCGAAATTTCGGAAAACTTGAACAAATAGAGAAAAATTCTTCCGATTATAAAATACAACAATCAATTCGTCATATCCGGAAGGAATTGAAAAAACTGATAATAAAGACTTATGGCAGGAATTCGAAATCCGGTTTAAAGAAGTACACACCGATTTTTTTAAAAAACTCAGCATACACTTTCCCGATCTCACATCAAACGATATTAAGCTATGTGCCTTTCTGAAACTTAATTTATCTACTAAAGAAATTTCCGGCATCACCGGTCAACGAATTGCGACCCTTGAAGCAGCAAGATCAAGAATCAGAAAGAAACTTGGAATTTCCAAAACGAATATCGACCTTATAACATTTTTGTCGAAATATTAATTATTGTTCCAGCACGCAATTCCAGGCCATCTTCATTATCTGATCATTACATAATATAAGCATACAATATTACAGGTTATTTACAGATGAATATTTCACTAATTACAGGTTTCTTACAGGTGCTTTCTTTGGATAGAATATGAAATGGTTTTACTTTTATCCCTTGAGTTGTATAGAATAAATATAGCATATATTAACATGTTAAAATCAATACTACATTTAATTTATTAATTTTATAAAAAAGGAATAATTATGAAAATCAAAAATTTACACAGTTTTCTGCTTTTAGGCTTTTTGCTTTTAGCTATAATTTCAGACACAAAAGCACAAGAAACAATTTACAACAACTTTGGTCCCGATCACGATGGTTGGGGATACACACATACCATGGGATGGACTATCTCAGGTTATGATGTAGAACAGCAATATGGTGTTGAGCAAGCCCTTGGATTCGATTCGGACAGGAGTGGTTTTTTAAGCGATATCTGGGTAGCCATTTCATATTGTAACCCCAGCAGCTTGCCCGATACAGTAGTTTTGTTTCTTGTAGAAAACCCTGATGGATCACCACCGGATTCTGCAAATATTATTGAAGAATGGACATTGTACGATTTCAACTCATGGTCGCAATGGAATACTCCTTTTCATCTTATTGGCAATGGAACATCCTATATTGAAGAAGGTAAATCATATTGGTTATGGGCAATAGGCAAAGAAACCACATGGGCTATGTGGTGTATGAACGAAGATGCATCATTAACATGCCCACACACCATCAGAAGAGAAGGTGAAGACTGGCTGGGTATCTCCAATGAAACAGCAAGCGCTTTTCGTATAGACATTATTACCAATGTTGGAATAGGAAAACCTGAAATATATGAAGCAAATTCTCTTTCTCAAAACTACCCGAATCCTTTTCAATATTCAACTGAAATTAGTTTTAATTTAGAAAATGCTGAACATGTACAGCTTATTATTTATGACATGTATGGACGAGCTATTGAAGTACTTACCGATGGAAATATGGAAGCCGGGAAGCACACCATCACTTATAATCCTGATCAGATTCAGGATGGCATCTACCTATGCACTTTGTTGGTAGACAATCAGGTAGTTGGCATGAAAAAAATGTCGTATCAGAAATAAAACCAATTCTGCTAAGTTTCATATTTACAATCTCTCGTGAATTTTCTCATCGAATTGGAAATATTTGAGTGATCATGACATTTTTTACCTCAGCTCATCATTCTTTTTTATATTGAATTGATGGGCTGATTTTTATTTAAGCATTTTTCTCTTAATCTATTCTGACTTTTCTACACTAATCTCATGAAAAGCAAATTTGATTTTTCAACCTGAATAATTCACAAAAATTAGAAAAAAAGGGGGTAAATAATTTGCTATCTCATTGTTATTCAATATCTTTGAGGTGATAAACCAACATAAAAATTTACCCCGTGAATAAAAATACAATTTCTTCCCAGAACAACCAAAAAAATCATTCGCAGACCTTCGAACCGACATTGTTTAACCTGGCAGATTTTGGAAAAAAACAAGTAGAAGTTCGTTTCTCTGCAGAACAAACTTCCCATGATGGGGGATTATTATTACTGAATGAGGTTGAAAAGCAAATTGGCCTGATCGACAAATTGACCAATTGTATTATTGATCCACGTCATCAGGCTTATGTTCATCATCCTATTGATTCCATGTTGAAACAACGCGTTATGCAAATTGCAGCAGGATATGAAGATGCAAATGATTGCAATAGTTTGAAGAATGACGGCATATTGAAGATATGTTCCGGGCAGGAACACTCCCTTGCCACACAGCCTACCATGTGTCGTCTTGAAAATTTATCTGGCCAGAAAGAACTGTATAATATGGCAAAAGTTTTTGTTGATCATTTCATTTCTTCCTACCCAAAACCACCCAAGGTGATCATACTGGATTGTGATGACACAAGCGCATTTGTTTACGGACAACAAGAACTTGCCTTGTTCAATACATATTATGGAGACCATTGTTATATGCCCCTGCACATATACGAAGGATTGTCAGGAAAGCTCATTACCACCATCCTAAAACCCGGGCGTCGTACTAAAAGCATCAATGTGTTTTCCCTGATGAAAAAGCTGATAAGTTATCTTCATGAATACTGGCCCAATACATTGATTATCCTGAGGGGAGACGGACATTTTTGTTCAAAAGAATTTATGGACTATGCGCAGGATAAAGAAAATATTGGTTTTATTACTGGCATTACCGGCAACTCTGCATTGAATAATCTGGCAAGTATTACAATAAAAAGCGCAGAGCGCGAATATGTCCAATACGGCAAGCCTGTTAAGAGGTATCATTCTTTCGCGTACAAAGCAGGTTCGTGGGGTTACTCACAGAGGGTTGTTGTTAAGGTTGAAGTTACCAGCATGGGTACCAATGTTCGCTTCATAGTCAGTAGCCTGAGAAATATCAAGTCAAAAGCATTATATGAACAGGGCTATTGTGCAAGGGGTTCTGCAGAATTAAGGATAAAAGAACATAAAACATATCTATTGTCCGACAGGATGTCCTGTAATAATTTTTTGGCCAACCAATTCCGTTTGTTTCTGCATTCGGCATCAACACTGACCGGAAGAATTATGCATTCATTTTATCATAACCCTCTATATATCAAGTCAAAATTTAAATCTTATCAGAATATAGAATTGTTTTTGATTTAAAGCGGTCATTTTTTTTGATAATTTTGGTTTTGTGAATTATTCAGGGAAGAACTAATCGAAGCAACAAAGAATTAAAATAATGGCACTTATTAGAATAAATCAACAGCTTAGACGACTCGAAATAAAAGGCTTCGAAATCGAAAACGAAATCGTCTTCAACTATTTCAATAAGCTCCCTGCCAGTGAACGGGATGAAAAACTTTACCGGGCCATTTACATTGGTGTGCTGGCATTGATGGAAGACCGCATTTCATCATTCCTGTCCAAAACCTCCAATGAACTCGGCACAACATGAACAGCGAAATACTCCTATATCAGAACAAAGCAGGCGACATCAAAATTGATGTTCGCCTGGAAGATGAAACCGTCTGACTGAGTCAGGGCCAAATCTGCAAGCTGTTTCGAAAATCAAAGGCAACCATCAGTGAACATATTAACAATGTTTTTGAAGAAGGTGAATTATCCCCTTCGGCAACTGTTCGGAATTTCCGAACAGTTCAAATGAACGGCAGGGAATTGCTAAGCCATGCCGGAAAGATCAGTCATGAAATGGCTATGAAGAAATCAGGAGTAGAATATGAAAAATACCGGGAACATCAAAAGGCTTTGGAAAAAGAAGAAAGTCTGAAAGAGCTGGAAGAAGATATTGAAAAATTGAAAAAGCCAAAGAAAGGAAAGTCAGAGTAGACCAACAAAATGAAAAAACATATCCTCTCCAAATCAACCTATCTCCGCGGCACCCAGTGCAGCAAAGCCCTTTACCTGAACAAACACCATCCTGAGCTAAGGGATCCCATCAGCGATGCCCAGCAGGCAATTTTTGACAAAGGACACCTGATCGGGCAATATGCCTGGGAATTGTTTCCAGGCGGAATTGATGCATCGAACGGGGAACCTTTTGAAGTTGAACGGTCCATACTAAAGACACAGGAACTAATCAATACTGGGCAGCAGGTCATTTACGAAGCTGCCTTTAAATATGACGGGGTGCTTTGTTACATGGACATCCTGGTAAAGGATGATGAAGGCTGGAAAGCCTATGAAGTCAAAGGATCCACCAACCTCAAAAATTACCACATCGATGATACCTCCCTGCAGTATTATGTGATCACCCATTCCGATTTACCACTTTTGGATATTTCCGTGGTCTGCCTGAACAATCAGTATGTCAGGCAGGGGGAGATCGAAGCGGAAAAGCTTTTGTGACCGGCTCAGCTATCCGCTCTACTTCATGGACTTTGAAACCTTCCAGCCTGCTGTTCCCCTGTACGACCAATCCAGGCCATACCAGCAAATCCCATTTCAGTATTCCATGCATCTGCAGAAAGAGCCAGATGGGGAAGTCGTGCATGCTGAGTTCCTGGCAGACTGGAAAAAGGACCCCAGGGCAGGCTTTATTGAATCATTGATAGCGGATGCTGGTGAACAGGGGGATATCCTGGTCTACAACCAGTCTTTCGAAATACGGATATTAAACGAACTGGCCACGGATTTCCCGAAATACAAAGACTCCATTGAGAGGATCATCAACCGGATCGTGGACCTGATGCAACCCTTTCAGCAAAAGCATTACTACACACCCGATATGCGGGGTTCCTATTCGATCAAAAAAGTTTTGCCTGCCCTGGTACCGGAATTGAAGTATGATGAGCTGGAGATCTCCGAAGGGGGAGCTGCCAGCCGGGGTTTTGAGGAACTGATGGCTTTAGAAGAAGGAACGGTTAAAGAGAATCTCAGGCAAAACCTGCTGGAGTATTGCAAGTTGGATACCTGGGCGATGGTGAAAATCCTGGAGAAGATTAAGGAGTAAGGAGGTCTCAACCCGGATGAATTCATCAACCTAAAAAGGTTCAGATACAAAACACCCAAAAATCCATAAAGGAAATACCCCGGCTGTCGGATATTCGATGTCATCTTTCACCAGAAAGGCATTGGCCAGGCCTTCAATCTGTTTTCCACCTTTACCTTTGCCACCCAGCTCAAAAACATATTTACCTGCTGCCTCAAAATCACCTGCTTTGGGCTGCCTGAGTTTATGCACAGGATACAACTGATTGAAGAAAAAAGTTTCCCGCAGAGTCCCTGCCGATAGCCGCTCTTCTGCCATGGCATGCAGGAGATTGGTGTTATTCATAAATATTTTTTCAGGTTTTTGCAGGGTAGCAGTACTGATTCCGGCAGGGTACAGCAAGCCAATCAGCCTTGCCTCTTCCAGGAAGTATAAATAATTGCTGATTGAATTCCGGTGAATTTTACTTTTTTCACCCAGTTTGATAATATTTGGTTTGAAGGGAACTTGCTGTGCTATGATATACAGTAACTGTAAGATTTTTCTGGCATTCCTGATATCGAATCCCTTCAATTCCGCCATATCCGATTCAACGATCAGGCGCACAAGCTGTCGTAACCGGACTTCATATCCTTCCGGATCTTCATTATAGAACGGGTAATATCCATGGATGAGGTAATCATGAAAATATTCCAACGGTCTGAAGTCGGCGGGAAAGTTTTTCCTGCTGCTCTTTCCGCTGATCAGCTTATCGAGAGAAATGGCTTCAACTTTAAGGACCTTGTTCATTTCCAGGTATTCTCTGAAGGATAGCCCGGGAAGTTCATACATCCTGGCACGCCTGCTTAGATCAGCCTCCTGTTTAGATATATCAATAATGGAAGATCCTGTAAAAACGATTTGAAGATCATTGTAACGATCATATAAATTCTTGATCGCACTTGCCCATTCGGGATATTTATGTACTTCGTCCAATACCAGTATCTTTCCTCCTTTGTTATAAAAATCCCTTCCGGTATCTACAAGATTATGTTCGGTAAAATAGATATCATCAAGTGGAATATAAGCAGCCTTGGAGGCAGGCATATCCTGCATTCGGAGCCATTGAATCAACATGGTGGTTTTTCCTGTACCCCTTGCTCCTTTAATACCGATGAGTCTGTTTTTCCAGTTGATCTCTTTCATCAGGTATCGCTGAAAATCAAGAGATACTGAACCAGTATATTTTTCCGATAATTCTAAAAGTTCAATCATTGCACATCTGTTTGTGCAAATATAGTTAAAATGTGCACATGTAGATGTGCATTCTGAAAATTAACTATGCCGTTTTAATCATTTCCAAAAGACTAAAAAAAATTGATGATTTGGGATTACTAACATGATCCCACTCAGGAGGGTTCTGCAAACTTAAATCAGTGAGACAGCAATTTCAGGAGCGTAAGTGAACTGAAATCGCATTGTCGAACTGATCCCGAGCTTGCCGAGGGAACTCCTGATTGTTTCTCTTCTCTCCTGACTTCGTCACACCCAATAAATGTGATCCTATAATACTGATATTCAACACCCTTTATTCCAATTTGGGTGTCCCACAGCTATTTTTTGTGGTTTTTAATTAAGGTTATCAATGATTCTATAGGTTCACTAATTTGCATTCTAAGGCTGTTAGGTTCTTTATTTATTAAAAGTACTTTTGGCTTGAACCAAAAGTTCAAGGCTTGCAAGAATCACCTAAAAATGAAACTTTTTTACTAAAACATACGAGCTATTACAGAGCTGTTTCATTGAAAGAATGAATAACGGGTCAAAACAGGGTGCTTTTTGAAAATGTTAGGCACCCGTATGTTTCTTAACGTAAAAAAGTCCCATTTTCTTAACGGCGATTCTTGCTAGGCCGAGGAGGGGGCTGCTACGAAGCTAGATGGTAGTCGTGCGCTGGCCAGAAACAAAGGCGGGGTCCGGCCCGGCCTTGTGGGTGGAAGCATCTTTGTTTCTTGTCCCGATAGCTATCGGGATTGTTACTTTTTTTTCAAGTTGGAGTGTAACGAAAATCCCGCCAAAGCGGGGAAAAAAGTAAAATCAAATTAAACCTAATTTATTTGCAATAACTAATAGGCTTTATATATTAATTGGATTCAAGAAATTTTACTCAGGTGTCCCATTGACGAAGTCAGGAAAGGGGGATTACTTACGTGATCCCATTCCGGGAGGGCCCTGCAAACTTAAAAAGCAATCCTTACGGATTTATTTTTTACTCGTCAACCCAAAAACAAAATAACTTTTGTTTTTGGGTTTCCTCATAAAAAAATCCCGACTGCGTCGGGATTGCTTTTTAAGTTTGCGGAGAGAGAGGGATTCGAACCCTCGAAGCGCTTTTGGCGCTTACACGCTTTCCAAGCGTGCGCCTTCGACCACTCGGCCACCTCTCCAGATCTTTTGCGGTTTGCAAAAGTAAAGAAATTTTTGATACTGGAAAGTGTTTTGGGATTTGTTATTTGATGCTTGGAATTTAACTATTGCATAGTTAGTTCTCCTCGTAGCGAACTCCTCATCAGTTCAAGCACCTTGCCTCTTTCGTATCCACTCCCCAACAGGTACATCATCTTCGCAATGGCCGATTCGGTGGTGATGTCGGAGCCGCCGATGACACCCATTTTTTCCAGATCGGCGCTGGTTTCGTACAGGCCCATTTCGACGGTTCCGGATTTGCACTGGGTGACATTATAAATGTACATGCCCCGCTCGATGGCTCTTTTCAGGGCATCCAGGAACCACTTATCGGTGGGGGCGTTGCCCGAGCCGAAGGTTTCCAGAATGACAGCCTTCAGGTCCTGGGTATTGAGGATGCTTTCCACCGCGCATTTGGTGATGCCGGGGAAGAGTTTCAGAATGGCTACATTGGTCTCCAGCTTGCTGTGGACTTTCAGCTTTTTAAAGTTGGGTTTTTGTATGTAGTTGCGCTTGTATTTGATCTTTACGCCTACCTCGGCCAGGGCCGGATAATTACCAGATAAAAAAGCCTCGAAGTTTTCTGCATTGAACTTGGAGGTACGGTTGCCCCGGTACAGATAGTTCTCGAAGCAAATGGCCACTTCGGGTACCAGGGCAATGTCGTTTTCCCGGGCGGCGGCGATCTCCACCGAGTTAATGATGTTGTCGCGGCCGTCGCTGCGGATCACATCCAACGGTAGTTGTGCGCCGGTGAGGACGACGGGCTTGTTCAGGTTCTCGAATATGAAACTGAGGGCCGAAGCGGTATAGGCCATGGTGTCGGAACCGTGCAAAACCACGAAACCATCGTAATCTTCATATCTTTCTTCGATGATGCCTGCCAGCCTCACCCAGAAAGAAGGTTTCATGTTGGAGGAATCCACCAGTGGGTCGAAGGTGTGGTAATCGATCTGGTAGTGCATGCGCTCCAAAACCGGGATGTGCTGAAACAATCGCTCGAAGTCGAAAGGTTTGAGGGATCCCGTTTCCGGGTCCTTCATCATGCCCACCGTACCACCGGTGTATATGATCAGTATGGCTGTTTTTGATTCCATCATTTAAAATTTAAATAGTTTTTTGGCATTGATGCTGGTCTGCTCCGCCACCTCATCCACTTCCAGTTCTTTTACTTCGGCCAGCTTTTTGGCCACCAGCTTCACATAAGCACTTTCGTTCCGCTTCCCGCGATATGGTACCGGGGCCAGGAAAGGGGAATCGGTTTCCAGGATGATGTATTTGAGATCGACACCCCGGATCACCTCATCCAGCTTGCTGTTCCTGAAGGTCAGCACCCCGCCGATGCCCAGGTAAAAGCCCATGTTGATAATCTTTTCCGCCTGTTCGGGCGCTCCGGTGAAACAATGAAATACACCTGTCAGTCCTCCCGTGTTTATTTCTTCCAGCGCTTCCATGATCTCATCATAGGAATTCCGCTGATGGATGGCAATGGGCAGATGATGTTTCAGGGCCAGCCGGATCTGTTGCTGGAAAGCTTCTTTCTGTTGTTGCTGAAAGGTTTTGTCCCAGTACAGATCCATTCCGATCTCACCCACGGCAAGGTATCTGCCTGTTTCCAGCTCTTTTTCCACCAGTGCCAGCTCTTCTTTATAATTCTCTTTTACCGAAGTCGGATGCAGACCCATCATGGGGAAGCAGTTCTCCGGAAATTGATCGCAGAGCTGTAGCATGCCGTTCACGGAAGTGCTATCGATATTGGGAAGGAGCATGTATTGCACGCCTTTTTCGATGGCATTTGCAACGACTTCAGTTCTGTCTTCATCAAAAGCATTGAGGTATAGATGAGTATGTGTGTCGGTTAATATCATCTTGCAAAGTTAGTAATAGAACGCGGATGGGGGCCGAAAATGCTGATAAACACAGATTGATAAATAAATGTTCTTTTACTCCATAAGTTTCCCAAAATAGAGTGTCATCCCGAAAGGAGCGAGGAATCTCCAAACAATAACCAGATGATCGTGATAAATATATCTGCGTAAATCTGCTTTTTCCGCGTGCATCAGCGTTCTATAAGTTTTCTTTTATCTTTGTTCCAATGCAAAAGATCCTCCTCATACGGCTCTCTTCCATTGGCGATATCGTCCTGACATCTCCGGTGATGCGTTGCATCAAAGAACAACGGCCCGATGCGGAATTGCATTTTCTGGTAAAGAAGCAGTTCGTTCCCGTGGTGCAGGCCAATCCCCATATTGATCGCATCCACATAGTAGATACGGAAAACATTAAAAATACCCTGGCTGACTTACAAAAGGAAAATTTTGATTTCATCGTGGACCTTCACAAGAATTTCCGCTCTATTTACCTGAAAAAGAATCTCCGGGTGCCCCATGCCAGCTTCAGCAAACTGAATATTCAAAAGTGGCTGCTGGTTAATCTAAAGATCAACCGCATGCCGGAGATCCACATCGTGGACCGCTATTTTGAGGCGGTGAAAGAACTGGGGGTCAGGAACGATGGCAAGGGACTGGATTATTTCATCCCGGAAAAAGACCGGGTGGATATCAAAACCCTGCCCGAAGATTTCCGGCAGGGCTATGTTGGTTTTGTGATCGGGGCAAAGCATCACACAAAAGCCCTCCCGGAGAATGAGGTGGCTTTCCTGATCAATAAGATGCACAGGTCAGTTATCCTGCTGGGCGGACCGGAAGACCGGGAAAAAGGGGAACGCATCCTGGAAGAATGTAAGTCGCAGGTTTACAATGCCTGCGGGAAATACAACATCAATCAGTCAGCTTCCCTGGTGGAGCAGGCCGGGAGCATCATCACCAACGATACCGGGCTGATGCACATCGCCGCAGCCTTCAGAAAGGAGATCATCTCAGTTTGGGGCAATACGGTGCCTGAGTTCGGGATGTTTCCCTATCTCCCGGAAGGAGAAAAGGAAAAATCGAAAATATTTGAGGTGAAAGGATTGTTCTGCAGGCCCTGTACCAAGATCGGGTACAGGAAATGTCCACGGGGGCATTTTAAGTGTATGAAGCAGATTGATCTTGGGGGGATTGCTCGGGAGGTGAGTTAGATAGAACGCGGATTTTCGCTGAAAATGCGGATTTTGGCTGATGATTACTCTTTGAGTGATAGAACGCGCTTAAGGAATGATTTTTATGATTTCAAAATCATATTCATTCCCGTTCTTAACCATTTTAAAAATGGAGTAGGCAGTTGCAGCATTTCCTTCTTCATCGATATTGCAGTTCCCGCTTGCACCTGAATAATCCACCCCGCCGGCCTTACATTTGTTTTTCAAATTCTTCCATCCCTGTTGCGGGCCGACAAGCGGATCGCCCTGTATGCCATGAGAAACCATGCGGATTTGCTGGTTGAGGACAACTCTGAAATCAGCTGGATTGTTTATATCACTTAATTGCAGCGATTTTTCTATTGCCAGGGCATAAAGATATCCGATATCAAAATATTGCGCGTTGTAGGAGGCAACCTCCTGGTTGTATTTTTCCCAGAGTTTTGTTTTAAAAAATACAAAGGCATCGGTGCTTGTGTCGGCTGAGGGGAATGCTCCGAAATTTTTAGGGTGACCGTTTATCTCTCCCAGCATGATCTCTATGCCTGCCTGTAAGAGTTCACCGGAATAAAGGGCGTCGCACAATATGAACCTTGTTTGATCCAGAGAATTTTGCCTGTTGATTTGTCCAAGCGCTGAAAATAGTTTAAGATATTCGTCGGGATTGAGCATAGAAATGAAAATAGCTTCCGGGTCCCCTGCCAGAAGCTGGTTTATTTTGTCTCCGTAATCAGGGTCATCTGAAGTAAAAGAAATTTTTGTATCTGCTCCGGCTCCAAAGCTTTGCTGGAAAGCTTCTGCCAAATTCTCAGAATAGGCATCTCCTTCTTCAACCGCAATAGCAAGCTTTGTAATGCCATATTGATTTGCCTGATCTGAAAGTATGCTGGCTTCAAACTCATCGGGAGGGCATAACCTCTGAAAATAACTTGAAATCCCACTTAGTTGGCTGGAGGTGGCTGCACCTGAGATAGTTGGGAATTGATCTGGTTTGCTAATGTTCTCTACAATACCCAGAGAGGAGGAAGAAAAACAGCTTATCAGCCCGAGCATATTGTCATGTTCATCGATCAGTTGCCTCGCCGCTGCTGCCGCCGCAATCCTGCGGTCCTCACCTGCAGAGCTTGCTGTCTTGAGTTTGATCTTAAGTCCATCACCCACACCTCCTTCTGAATTGATCTGGTCGATTGCCAGCTCCAAAGCATGCAGTCTTAACAATCCCTTTTCCTGATCAAGTGGTAATATAACCCCCAGTTCAATTTCATCTTCATAAACTACGATGATTTCTTCTGCCTTTTTGCATTGGGACAACCCAATTAACAGGACGCTAAGCAAAATCCAGCTTTTAATTCTGAATAGATTTTTCATATTGTTCAGATTTGGTATGAGGCTTGTAAATGTAATACAATTAATCGTATTTTTAGCTTTTTAATAAGCATGAAATTATACCTTGAAGGAATCGAGAATATTTTAGGCATTCAACTGGAGGAGAAACGGATCATGCAGTTTGAGTTCACTGATAAGCTGCTGGTGAACCTCCGGGAGTTTTTAGGCGCTAAGTCAGAGAGCACGCCCACCGTTCAAACCAATGAGCTGAGTTGCTTTTTGTCCCTTCCGGATATCCTCAACGAAAGTTTTAACTCCTATGTTTCGGGGGTGATCTTGAAAAGCACTGGCCCGACGACCGGCAGATCGCAAATGCCCTGCTGTTTCATGAGCGTGTGCTGATCCATGACCACCTGAAACATTATGTGGAATCCTCCCTGGACGGATATGTAACAGCATACCGTTATCACGGTTTGAAAAGCTGGCTGAACAAACTCGCCCTTTGGAGGCCCCTGATCATGGCCGACAGAATTTTGATCCTGCCCAAAGATCTTTCCTACTCAACGGGGATGAAAACTATCTGGGACGATGGCCTGGATCAGATGGCCATGGATCTGCTCTGTTATTTCGACCAGTATGCCTGTGACATGATCGAAAGCGGGTATGAACAGGAATGCATCATGGAGATCAATGAGGTTTCTTATTTGCTGGCGGGGCTTTCGGTTGAGAGAGGGCCGGACCGGAGGCTGGTTCCGTTTTTTGGGGATGAACAAAAGCACGAACTTTATAAAAAGGTCCTGAATGCTTTTGTCGAGATCTCCTCGCAGAAATATCAAAGAGGAAATCGGCCGGGTCAATCTCTTTCGCAGCAGGAAGCACTGAATGTTGAAATTTTGCTGGATCATAGTTTGAACCCGGATCCCGGGAAAGTGACAGATTTCTGCAATCAGATACTGCATGGTTTGTTTTCAGATGTAAGATTGGAACTTTCAGGACTGGTCGAAGAGCTAAGAAGTGATCAAAACCGGAAAGATTCAGACAAGATTGAGATGGAGAAGCTATTGTTTAGCAAACAGGCTCGCTGGGAGAATCGAATAGGGAAGCTTAGCCTCGAAAGCAAAACAGGGCGGAAAATCAGGATGCAATTCACTGTGGCTTTCCTGCAGCAGATCTCCAATCAATCGGGTGAAACCAGCCGCATCACCGACCGTGTCGTTTTCGAAACCCTGAATACGATCCATGAAAAAATGTGCGCGGATGACCGGCTGGGCCATTACAGTTTTGCTATTTATTGAGTCATTAGTTGGTCATCCTGGGCAATCTCTTTGACGAATGGATGATCCCATACATCATCAATCCTTTCGACACCAGCCTGTACTGATAACCGAGGAAAACATTGTCGCCAACAGATCCTTTATAAGATTTTTTCTTAACTTTGTTCAATAGTATGTCCATACATATGAACATAGTCAATCTATTCTGTTTTGATCATGAATTAAAAACCAGGTTATGAGAAAGTTATTGATAGCCATGTCCATGTTGTTCATCCTGATCGCCCAGCAGCTTGCTGCACAGGAAAGGACCCTGCAGGGCAGGGTATATGACAAAAGCGATGGGAGCACCCTGCCCGGCGTCAGCATCCGGGTGGTGGGTACCAGCCAGGGCACCATCTCTGATACCGAAGGCAAATACAGGCTGCAGTTGCCCGAAAGCGCCGATTCCCTCATGTTTTCCTTTATCGGGATGAAAACGATCGTAAAAAAGATCCCTGCCTCCCTTCAACTGGATGTGCGCATGGAAAGTGCACAGGTTGGCCTGGATGAGGTGGTGGTGATTGGTTACGGGACGGTGAAGAAAAGCGACCTTACAGGTTCCGTCTCATCCATTAATTCCGATGTGCTGGAAGAAATCCCGGCCAATTCCTTCGATCAGGAAATTCAGGGCCGCATTTCCGGGGTAAGAGTGACCCAGCTTTCCGCCCAGCCGGGGGGCGCTACTTCAATCAGGATCCGGGGAGGTAACTCCATCATGGCCGGCACCGAACCCCTCTATGTGATCGATGGCGTGATCATGGAAGGCGATAAGAATTTCTCATTCATCGGATCCCCGGCAGAAAATGGTTTGAGTTCCATCAACCCCAGCGATATTGCATCAATTGATATCCTCAAAGATGCCTCTGCCACTGCCATATACGGTGCCAGGGGAGCCAATGGCGTGGTGATCATCACCACCAAACGTGGAAAAGCCGGAAAGGACAAGATCACCTTCGAGGCCTATACCGGTACACAGGTGAAAGCCAAAAGCATCGATGTGATGAATGCTACCCAGTTTGCAAAGCTATACGACGAGGCCGGCCTGAATGCCAATCCCAATTACACTCCCAAATATCCCAACCCCGATTCACTGGGCAAGGGCACCGACTGGCAGTCGGAGATCTACCGGGATGCCCCCATTTCCAATTACCAGCTCTCCGTTTCCGGGGGCAGTGAAAAGACCACTTACCTGCTTTCAGCCGGGTATTTTTCACAGGATGGCATCATCCACGGATCCGATTTCAACAGATATTCCTTCCGGGCCAATCTCGACAGGGAGATCAATAAGCGCCTGAAAATTGGAACAAGCATCATGTATTCCCGTACAAATTCCAATACCGTGCCCACAGATACGCCGGGTGGGTTTTTTCCGGGCGTGGTTAACACCGCCCTGATCTTCAGTCCCATCCTGCCGGTTTATAATGATGAGGGCCAGTATACCCTCACCGATCCCAATGCGGATGCCTGGCTGGACAACCCGGTTGCCGTTACAAGGGAAGTGGAAGCGGTGAATAAAGTGAACCGCCTGATAGGAAACGTTTTCATGGAGTACAAAGTAATGCAGGGGCTGAATTTTAAAAGCAGTTTCGGCCTGGATTCCTATCACAATCTCCAGGATATGTATACCCCCAGATTTGTGTATTCAGGTTCATGGAATGACGGGCAGGCCCGCTTTATTACGGCTGACGTGAACACCTATCTATTTGAAAACACCCTTACCTGGGACCGGCAATTCGGCGAAGACCACAAGCTCAATGTCCTTGGCGGCATTACTTTTCAGAAGGACAACAACCGTTCTTTCATCGATATTGTCACCGGTTTCCCGAACGATATCCTCGGATATTACGGCATAGAAAATGGCACCAACCTGCCTACGGTATATGCTTCTTTTACCGAATCAGCCATCGCTTCATACCTGGGAAGGATCAATTATAAGCTGAAAGAAAAATATTTGCTGACCCTTACAGGCAGGGTGGATGGCTCTTCCCGTTTCGGAAAGAACAAGCGCTATGGTTTCTTTCCGGCTGCAGCTTTGGCATGGAGAGCTTCTGAAGAAAATTTTATTGAAAATCTGAACCTCTTCTCAAATCTTAAGCTCCGCTTGAGTTACGGTTTGAGCGGTAACGACAGGATACCGCCTTTCGGCTACATCAGCACCCTTGAATCGACCCTGTATTATTTTAACAATGGTTTTCCCGGGTCCGGTTTTGCACCCAGGGTGCCGGGCAATAACGACCTGGGATGGGAAACTACCCGGCAGTTTGACCTGGGACTGGATATGGGCTTCTTCAAAGGCCGCATATCACTCACCGCGGATTATTACATCAAAACAACAGTGGATATGCTTTATTATTTCAGCCTGCCATGGACCAGCGGTTATGATTCCTTTATTAAAAATATAGGGAGTGTCCGGAATTCCGGTATTGAAATGGCACTGAACACAACGAATTTTGTGGGTGCTTTCAAATGGAACACCTCCTTCAACTTTTCGGTAAATTCCAATGAGATCCTCGACCTGAACGGACGCGACCTCTATGTTAACAATGATACTTATAAACTGAAGATCGGCGACTGGTCGGTGATACGAGAGGGAGAAGAAATGGGCAGCTTTTACGGTCTGGTTTCCGACGGTATCTGGCAACTGGATGAAGCAGACGAAGCTGCTGTTTACAATGCCGGGCCCGGAGACTTTAAATATCTTGACCTCAATCATGACGGGCTCATCAATGATGAAGATAAAAAGATTATCGGGCATGCCCTGCCGGATTTTACCTGGGGACTGAACAATGATTTCTCATTTAAAAATTTCAGCCTGAGCATTTTCATCCAGGGTGTGCATGGCAACCAGATCCTGAACAGCAATCGCTTTGAACTGGAATCGGGAAACGGCCTGAGCAATGCATCCCTTGACATGCTTAACCGCTGGACCCCCGACAATCCCAGCAATACCTATCCAAGGGCAAACCGGGATGCGGATTACCTGCACATGAGCGACCGATACCTGGAAGACGGTTCCTACATCCGCTTGAAGTCCCTGACACTGGGATACAATTTGCCGGACAAAACACTCAATTTCCTGAAAATTCAAAGTGCAAAGGTCTACTTTACCGGGACCAATTTGATTACCATTACTGATTACACCGGCTTCGACCCGGAAGTTGGCCACTTTGGAAAGGATAATACCCGCATGGGCTATGACTATGGCTCATACCCCTCGGTAAAAACATATACATTCGGAATCATTCTCAATATTTAAAATTTTGATCATGAAAAGAATAAATATATACCTGATCGTTTCACTTTTTTTCCTGCTGGCAGGATGTAAAAGGAACTGGAGATCGAACCCCACAAGATCTATTACGACAATTTTTACCAGTCGGAAGAAGATGCTATCAATGCGGTAAATGCGGTTTATGATGTACTGGCTTATGTTGACCAGTATTCGAGTAGTTTGTGGCTGATCCAGGATATTGGCTCCGACGATTGCCGGGCCAGGGCAACCCTGAATGATCCCAACCTGCATCAGTTCAATAACTATGACCTGAATTCCACCAACATATATCTGGCGGGTGTATGGGAAGCCTCTTATATTGGCATTGGCAGGGCCAATGTAGTGCTCGACCGGGTTCCCCCTATCAACATGGATTCAACATTGAAGAAACGCCTCCTGGGTGAGGCAAGATTCCTGCGGGCTCTTTATTATTTCAATCTGGTGCGCATGTTCGGGGATGTGCCCCTGGTGCTGCAACCCCTTTCGCCGGAAATGACCGACGAGGAACTGTATCCCGCCAGAACGGATGCTGCCCTGGTGTACCAGAACATCATTGCAGACCTCGAAAATGCTGCGGGATCCCTGCCCGAATTCTATACCAGTGAGAATAAAGGAAGGGCTACAAAAGGAGCTTCCCTGGCTGTGCTGGCCAATGTTTACCTGCACATGGAAGAATGGTCGCTGGCGGCGAATTATGCACAGCAGACCATCGACCTGGGTGTTTACCAACTCTGGACCGATTATGCCGACAATTTCAAGGAAGCCAACAAAAATGGCATGGAATCCGTATTCGAAGTTCAGTTTTACAGGAATGATGTTACGCAGAATTCCCAGATGGTCATTTCCGGCCTGCCCTCTATCCAGGGGTATTCCCGGCCGGTGTGGAGATCATGCTTCCCACCGAAGACCTGCTGGCAAGTTTTGAAGAGGGAGACTACCGCTATGAAGTCACTTTTTTCGACCACTACTGGTTTGATACATTTGAGCCCCATATCTGGAAATACTGGGACCAGGATGCTTATGATCCTGATGAAACCAGTGAATCGGGTGCCGACTTCTGGGTGATGCGCTATTCGGAAGTCCTGCTGATCCTGGCCGAGGCCCTGAACGAGGAAAACGGCGGACCGATAACAGTGGCATATGATGCCATTAACCAGGTGCGCGAACGGGCCAGGAATGGCCAGGCCGGCGTGCTGCCCGATCTGTCAGGAATGAGCCAGGAGGAATTCAGGAAAGCCGTGCTGGAGGAAAGAAGACATGAATTTGTTAATGAAGGCAAACGCTGGTTCGACCTGGTAAGGACCGGAAATCTGGTGGAATATGTGAAACACGCCAAAGGCGATCAGGCCAATCCGCAGGAATTCAACCATGTGTTTCCCATCCCGCAACGCGAGCGTAACAACAATCCGAATCTTTCACAAAACCTGGGATATTGATCAATAATAAGATGACAGAAAAGCTGAATACAGATTTTAATAAATATCCCCATGTTGAAGTGCAAGGTCTTGACGGGCAGGCATTCGAGGGATGGGGAAGGATAGGAGAGGAGCTGAAGGTCTCCCTGAAGAAAATAAAAGGGGAGAGACAGCTTGTGCTTGTGGAATGCTACCAGGGCGTTCATGATGATGAACTGCTCCGGGAACTGCAGAATATCCTGGAACCTGCCCGGGTATTTTTGAGCAGGGATTATTTTCTTCCCGAAGATAAGATCCTGGAGATCAGTCACCCCGATCTTACCGACCATCGCATCTTCGGGTATATGACCCGCAGAAGTATGGATGAACTGATGGATCCTGCAAAGGTGGACAGCTTCAGTAAAGATCTGGGTGAAATCCGGCAGGGATGCATGCTGGTATATGGTCCGGGAGCGTCGTTGCTCTGCCCTGAGCCAGATATCTTCATCTATGCGGATATGGCCCGCTGGGAGATCCAGCTGAGGATGAGAAAAAATGAGGTGAACAATCTGGGGATCTCCAACAAAAAGGATGGTTTGGAGACGCTGTATAAACGCGGCTTTTTCTTCGACTGGCGGATCTGCGACCGCCTGAAAAAAGAGAACATGCAGCAGTGGGATTTTGTGCTGGATACCAATACTCCCGGGCATCCGAAAATGCTCCGGGCTGAAGCCCTTCTCCGGGGCCTGGAGCAAACGGTGCAACGCCCCTTTAGCCTGGTGCCCTATTTTGATGCCGGCCCCTGGGGCGGGTACTGGATGAAAGAGGTTTGCGGGCTGGACCCGGAAATGGTCAACTCCGCCTGGTGCTTCAATTGTGTGCCCGAAGAAAACAGCCTTTACCTGCAATTTGGAAAAATAAGATTTGAAACCCCTTCCATCAACCTGGTGTTTTATCAATCCCGGAAATTGCTCGGGGAGGCTGTGCAGGCCCGCTTCGGCGATGAATTTCCCATCCGTTTTGATTTCCTCGATACCATGGGCGGGGGTAACCTCAGTTTACAGGTGCATCCGCTTACGGAATACATCCAGGAAAAATTCGGAATGCATTATACCCAGGATGAAAGTTATTACCTGGTGGACGCAGGGAAAGATGCCTGCGTTTACCTTGGCCTGAAAGAGGGAATTGCCCCTGCAGAGATGATCCGGGACCTGAAGAAGTCAGAAAGGAAATCGGTCCGCTTCCCGGATGAAAAATATGTGAACCAGTGGCCGGCCAAAAAGCATGATCATTTCCTCATCCCGGGAGGTACAGTGCATTGTTCAGGAAAAAATTCAATGGTGCTTGAAATTAGCGCGACTCCTTATATCTTTACCTTCAAATTGTGGGACTGGGGGCGGCTGGGTATGGACGGTAAACCAAGGCCCATCAACATCAATCACGGGGAGCAGGTAATCCAGTGGGAAAGAGATACAAAATGGACGGAGAAGAATCTCATCAACCGCATTGAAACCGTGACAGAAAGTGAGGGCTGGAAAGAGGAAAAAACAGGCCTGCACGAAAGGGAGTTCATCGAAACCCGGCGGCATTGGTTTAGCGACAAGGTACACCACAATACCAATGGAGGAGTGCAGGTGCTTTGCCTGGTGCAGGGAAAAGCGGCTATTGTGGAAAGCCCCACGGAGGCCTTCAGTCCTTTTGTGGTGCATTTTGCCGAAACATTTGTTGTACCTGCTGCTGTGGGTGAATATACCATCAGGCCTTATGGTGAACCGGAAACAGAAGAATGTGCGACCATCAAGGCTTTTGTGAGAACCAACGCATAAACTGATCAATAAAAAGTATATGAAAAATCAAGCGAATCTGAAGTATTTTCTCCCGGTAATGCTCTCCTTTTATGTGATGGGCTTTGTGGATGTTGTTGGTGTAGCGACAGGTTTCCTGAAACAGGATTTCGAATTGTCGAACAGCATGGCCCAGTTACTGCCTTTCGGTGTTTTCATCTGGTTCCTGCTGGCTTCCATCCCAACGGGCGTTTTCCAGGACCGAAAAGGTACCCGAATCACCGTAAATATCGGTATGCTCATCACCGGCATCGGAGTGCTGATCCCTTTCATTTATTACTCCCTGGCCACAGCCATCATTGGATTTGCCGTTCTCGGGATTGGAAATACCATACTGCAGGTTTCTGCCAATCCCCTGTTGCTGAGCATTTCTCCGGAAAACAGCAAGGCTGCCAACCTGAGTCTTTCACAGTTCATCAAAGCCATCGCTTCCATGCTGGGACCCATCATCGCGGCCAGCCTGGCCATTTATACGGGCAACTGGAAACTGATCTTCCCGATCTATGCAACGATATCCTTCCTGGCAGCATTGTGGTTGTCGTCGGTTAAGATTGAAGAACCAAAATCCGTCAAGCCCCCTGCTACCCTGAAAAGCATATTCAGCCTGCTGAAAAATCCTTTTACCCTGATCACTGTGATCGGAATCTTTTTTATGGTGGGCTTCGATGTGACCATGAATACAAGCATCGCTCTTTTTCTGAAGAACCGTTTTGATCTCAGCATAGAAACCGCAAGTTTCGGCATCAGCATTTATTTTGTCTCCCTGATGATCGGGCGTTTCCTGGGCGCCATACTTCTTCGCAAGATCAACAACAACCTCTTCATGACCGTTAGCACGGTGATCACTCTGCTGGGCCTGGCCGGGCTCATCATGAGCAGCGATCTCATGCTGACCCGCATCATGATCTTCGTGACCGGCTTTGGTTTCTCCAACCTCTTTCCCCTCATGTTTGCCATCATCGTATCCAAAAAACCAGAATATGCCAATGAGCTTTCCGGGCTGATCATCCTGGCCGTTTCAGGCGGAGCCATAGTGCCTCCGATTGCCGGTATACTCACCGACCTGGTGGGATTTTCAGCGCCCCTCTTCGTACTCCTGTTCTGTACCCTGTATGTGGCCTTTGCCACCTGGTATGTAAACAAAAAATAAAATGAAGATGAACACAGAAAACGATCAAAGGATCATACTTACACTGGATGCCGGCGGGACCAATTTTGTTTTTTCCGCCATACGGGGCAATGCGGAGATCGTGGAGCCCCTGACCCGGCCTGCCTGGCCCCACGACCTGGAAAAATGCCTGGCTTCCCTTGTTGAGGGTTTTGAAAGCTTGAACCGTTTGCTCCCTGAGCCTCCCGTAGCCATCAGTTTTGCCTTCCCGGGACCAGCTGATTATCCGGCCGGGATCATTGGCGACCTTCCCAATTTCAAAGCCTTCACGGAGGGTGTTGCCCTCGGCCCCATGCTGGAAGATCATTTCGGTATTCCTGTTTTCATCAACAATGATGGAAGTCTGTTTGCATATGGGGAAGCCCTCTCGGGTTATCTCCCCATGCTGAATGAAAAGATCCGGAAAGCAGGCGGCATCAAACAATTTCAAAACCTGATCGGCCTGACCCTGGGCACCGGTTTCGGTTGCGGGATCGTCACCCGCTCAAATCAATTACTGGAAGGGGATAACTCCTGTGATGCGGGCATTCATGCCACCCTCAACAAATTCAACTCCACCTGGTATGCTGAAGAAAGTGTCAGCACCAGGGCCATACAGCGGGTTTATGCCGAGGTCGGCGGATTTGAATTTGATGACAGCCTCATGCCAAAAGATATTTATGAGATCGCTCTTGAGAAGAAAGCAGGCGAGGCAGATGCCGCGAAAACTTCCTTCCGGGTTTTTGGCGAAGCCCTGGGCAGTTCCATTGCCAACATCAGCACACTGGTGGATGGCATCATCGTGCTGGGAGGCGGCATCACCGCGGCCTGGGAACTTTTTGCAGGGGCCATGTTCACAGAGTTGAACAGGTGGTTGAAGGACTTCAGAGGCAATGAATTCCAGCGCCTCCCCTTCGAAGTATATAACCTGGAAAAGCAGGAGGATTTTGCAAGATTTGCCAGCGGCCAGGTGAAAGAACTTAAAGTACCCGGAAGCGGCAGGACCGTTCAATATGATTCGAACCAGCGCACGGGCATCGGGCTTTCAATGCTTGGAGCCAGCAAGGCCGTTGCACTTGGGGCCTATGCATTTGCACTGGAAGCATTGAAAGAAAATCAATGAATAAAATAAAAATAAATACGTGCTTATGTCGAAAAGGATAAAAATCTTCAGCCTGCTACTGGCTTCGCTGATCAGCTTTCAGGGATTTTCCCAGAAACCTGCCAAAAGGCCGGTAGACTTCGTGGATCCCATGATGGGCACCACCTTCTCCCGCTGGATACTATTCCCCGGGGCGACCATGCCCTTCGGAATGGTGAAACTCAGTCCGGATAACCAGCGCAAAGGCTGGAAGGCAGGATATGAATACAAGATCCTCAACATCGCCGGATTCAGCCACCTGCATTCCTGGACCATGGGCGGTTTGCTGTGCATGCCCGCAACCGGAACGCTCCAAATTGTTCCGGGAACAGAAAAAGATCCCGACCTGGGATACAGGTCCCGTTTCTCGCATAAAAATGAGATTGCAGAAGCCTCTTATTATTCCGTATTGCTTGAGGATTATGATATCAAGGCAGAGCTGACTTCCACCACAAGGGCAGGCTTTCAGCGATATACTTTCCCCGAATCAGATGAGGCAAGAGTTCTCATTGATCTGCAGATCCCGACAGAATACGGATACGAGATCTTCGAGGCCAGGATCACGAAAGTCTCTGATAAAGAAATTGAAGGCTATTCGGTGCAGCAAAGCATGCGGGGAGCCAATTACAACCAGTTTACCCTGCATTTTGTGATGCGCTTTAATAAGGCTTTTGAAAGTTTTAATGGCTGGGTGCATGATGAAATATTGCTGGATACGGATGATGTGTGGAATATCTTCGGGGACAATGACATCGGAGCTTTTGTGAATTTTAAGACCCATGAAGGAGAGCAGATCCTGGTGCAAAGCGGCATTTCCCTGGTCAGCATTGAACAGGCCCGCCTCAACCTGGAAACAGAAATGGATCCCTTTGACTGGGATTTTGACCGGGCAGTTGCGGAAAACCAGGAAACATGGAACAAATTATTGAGCAGCATCGAAGTGGAAGGAGGCAGTGAAACAGATTATAAGAAATTCTATACCAATATGTACAGAGCTTATTGCGGCCGGACGATCTGGAGCGATGTGAACGGGAAATATGTAGATATGTATGAGAAGGTGCAGCAGCTCGAAGATCCGGATTCTCCGGTTTATGGCGGGGATGCCTTCTGGAATACTTTCTGGAACCTGAACCAGCTCTGGACACTTTCCCAGCCAAAAATTGCAGGAAACTGGGTGCGTTCGCTGCTGGAGATCTATGACAAAGGAGGCTGGCTGCCGAAAGGCCCCACAGGGATCGAGTATTCCAGTATCATGGTTGCCTCCCACGAGATCCCCCTGATCGTGAGTGCTTATCAGAAAGGGATCCGGGATTTTGATGTTGACAAAGCTTTTAAAGCCATTAAACATATTCAAACTACACAGGGACAACTTCACGAAGGAGGTGGATTGGTTGGGAACAGACACCTGGCTTCTTATATGAAGCTGGGTTATGTCCCCAACGAAGAAGGGCCCGTTTCCAATACGCTCGAATATGCTTATGACGACTGGTGTGCCGGGCAGTTTGCCAAGGCGCTGGGTAATGAGTCCGATTATAAGACTTTTACCAAAAGGGCATTCAATTATCAAAATGTATTCAACAAGGATTTGAAATATGTTTGGATGCGGAATGCGGACGGAAGCTGGAAGGAAGACTTCTCACCTTACGGGCACTCTGTTTTCCTGGGACCCGGATTTGTGGAGGGCAATGCCTGGCAGTACACCTGGTTCATACCCCACGACCAGAAGGGCCTGCTTGATCTGCTTGGAAAAGAGGAATATATAACACGCCTGGAAGCCGGTTTTGAGAAATCAAAGCCGCACCGATTTAATTCTGAGCACCTGCACGAAAATGGCCTGATCGGGGTCGGGATTCTGCCCATCAACCACGGCAACCAGCCCAATATGCAGGCGGCCTATCTGTTTAATTATGCCGGGGCACCCTGGCTGACGCAAAAGTGGGTCCGTGAGATCCTCTATGAATATTATGGGGATGATATTTATGCCTGGCCGGGAGATGAGGATCAGGGACAGATGGGAGCCTGGTATGTAATGAGCGCCATGGGCCTGTTTGAAATGGATGGCGGGGCTTCCCTCATGCCGGTATATGATATTGGCAGTCCCATTTTTAAGAAAATTACCATCCATCTGGATACCAACTATTATGAGGCAGATAAATTTGTAATCGAAGCAAGAAATGCTTCCTTCGGGAACAAATACATACAATCGGCGGAGCTGGACGGCAAGCCCCTGGGAAAACCCTGGTTTTATCATGAGCAGCTGATGGATGGCGGCAAGCTGGTGCTGCAGATGGGCCCGGAACCCAATAAATCCTGGGGCAGCGATCCGGAAGATGCACCCCCCTCCATGAGCAGTGTTTTAAGCAAAGAAGAAATTGATGAGATCATGGCTTATAATAAATTTGCAGAAGATATGGACGCATGGAACAAAGCAATGAAAGCCTATTATTACCATAAGAAATCCCATTTCGAAAGCATGCCCGATACCCCGGGGGAAATCATTTTCCTGGGGAACAGCATTACCGATAACTGCGACTGGGCCGAACTCTTCGGGAATCCCAATATCAAAAACAGAGGCATTGGCGGTGATGATACCGATGGCATCCTGGAAAGGCTGGTTGAGGTGATTTCCTCCCGGCCGGAAAAGATCTTTATTATGATCGGAACCAATGACCTGGCCAATGGAAAATCTGTGGAATACATACTTGATAATTACCGGAAGATCATCAAGCGGATACAAAAGGATTCTCCACAAACTAAAATATATATCCAGAGCGTCCTTCCGACAGATGATGCCTTTCATACCGAAAGGAAGAATCAGGATATACGCGAAATCAACAGACAGTTGCAGGTTATTGCCAATGCGGATGGATTGACTTACATCGACTTGTACAAACACTTTGAAAACGCTGATGGAATCCTGGACACGCAATACAGTCTGGACGGGTTGCATATCAATGGAGAAGCTTACTTGCTCTGGAAAGAGCTGATTGAGAAATATGTTCAATAATCAAAGATAATTATCATGATCAGGAATATTTTTAAGAATCTTTTGCTCCTTTTGATGCTTGTTTCGCTCTATTGCTGCGGATCGGCCGGGGAGCAGCAGGAAACGGCAAAAGCTGATTCGGTTTATGTTGACCGGGAATTTACGGATTTCTTTGCCCGGGATTGCTGCGGCATGACCGGCGCCGATGGTTTTTATTCGGTGCCCCTGCCCGATGGGCGCGTGGTCTGGATCTTCGGGGATACTTTCCTGGGAGAGGTGAACCCGGATGGCAGCCGGGAAAAGCGTTCTCCGGTATTTATCCGCAATGCTTTTGCCGTGCAGGATGGCGATTCCCTGCGGACCCTTTACAATGTCATCGACGGCTGGGAGTCATCCATGGTGATTCCTCCGGATGCTGTGAAAGGAACCGTTTTTTCGGAGGACTCCCTCTGGTACTGGCCGGGAGACGGATTTGTGGACAATGGCAAACTCAAAGTGTTCATGACCGCCTTTTACCAGGCCGAAGAAGGCAGCTGGGGGTTCAGATGGGTGAGCGCCAACCTGGCGGTTTTTTCACTTCCCGCAGCTGGAACCGGAAGGGATTGAGCATTTTGATTATCCCGGTGAAGTGGAGATCCACTGGGGGCATGCTGTTTGCGACGAAGCCCCGGATTATACCTATATCTATGGTGCCGGAGAAAAATATCCTTATGTGGCTAGGGCCCCGAAAAACAATGTCTCCGCTGAATGGGAATTTTATACCGGAACAGAATGGGTGAAGGATTCCCGCAAGGCAAAGCCCATGACGGATTTTAAAGGATCAGAGCAGTTCAGCGTGATCAAACTGGCGGATAAATATGTGATGTTGACCCAGTCCGGGGATTTTCTGGCAAGCAGCCTGTATTCCGTAACTTCCGATCTTCCTTATACCGGATGGGAAAATAAAACGGAACTGGTTAAACTGAAGCCCCTGGATACCACCGACAAAGACCTTTTTGCATACAATCCTGTGGCACATCCTCATTTTATTGAAAACGAAGAATTGCTGGTTTCCTATTGCGTGAATAGTTTTGAACTGAGCGATCTGTTCGAAGATGCGGATAAATACAGACCGGTCTTTATCAGGGTGCCCATTCACATGATCTTTGAAAACGGAAGTCATGAATAGGTTCCTGCAAATTTGCCTGTTTTTTATTTTCTTTGTTTCCGGGCAGTTGATAGCCCAGCAACAGCAAGTATTTCATTCAAAGTACCTGAACAGACCCGATACGGTTTGGACCTTCACGCCTGCTACTTATTCTGAGGCCAGTCAGCAGGAATATCCGCTTTTGTACCTCCTGCACGGCTGGGGTGGTAATTTCAGACATTGGGACCTGATGATCGACTGCCAGGAATATGCCGACCGCTATGGCTTCGTGATCGTATGCCCCGATGGCTTGTATGATTCCTGGTACATCAACAGCCCGGTGCAGGGTGAAAACCAGTTTGAAGATTTCTTTTTTAAAGATTTGTTCCCCTTTGTGATTGATCATTACCGGGTGGATGCGGATGAGGTTTTTATCAGCGGCCTCAGCATGGGCGGACATGGCGCCCTGTACCTCATGGCTAAACATCCTGAAAAATTCACAAGTGCCGGCAGCCTGAGCGGACTGCTGAAATTCCAGGCCTGGCAGAATCACTATGCGCTTGAAAGGGTGCTGGGATTGGATGAGAGAAAGTATCACAGAAGGTTCTGTATTTCAAAAGTATTCGGTGATGGCCAAGATTAAAAATTTTGAAGACCTGGATCATCCCATCATTGTGAGTTGCGGAACTTCAGATCCGTTTTATGCCATCAACCTGGCATTCATCGATTCCTGCCGGAAATATGATGTCAGGGTGAAGTTTATTGAGGCTCCCGGTGCGCATAACAGTGATTACTGGCGTAATGCAGTAAAAGATCATTTTGAGTTTTTCCGATCGCTGGAAAGTGAGTAATTTCTGTATTCTGCTTGTTAAAATATTTAGCGCGGGGTCATTTCGACCAGAGGGAGAAATGACTCCGAATACGATTTTTAGGGAAGCCCAAATACTTTTAAGTAATAGGTTGAAGTTAAACGGAAATCCTGTAAGTGCGGGACCAAAAGCAAACTGAAACAAAATCAATGCAAGATACTTTACCGGACACCTGAGTTCATTTATTAAAGGAGCTTAATACATAGGAAAGGATAAATGGTATTAATCAAAGTTTCCTTTCGCTTTCAATGGTATAAATAAAACTGTCAGCCCGGTAGATGCCCAGGTTATATTCCACCGGCCTGCCACCCGGGTCAAACACAAAGCGCTTCCTTTTAAGCACAGCGGCACCCCGGTTAAGGTTTAGCTTTTTTGCGATGTCCTGGTCGGCCACTGCAGCGCTGATCTCCTCTTTAGAAAGTTTGACGATCACTGAATAGTCTTTTTCGAGGATGTCGTAGAGCGGACGCGTGAAATCTTCCTCTCCGGTAAGTCCGATCCGGGGATGGAAATAGGAAACGAAATAAACAAAAGGAAAATCTTCCTTGCCCCTGATCCTTTCCATTTTCAGTACCTTTCGGCCCTCATTGATCTGGAAAAACGCCGCCACATCCCGGTCGGCCTCCATCCAATCGATGGCCAGGTAGAAATTCTTGATGTCGATGCCCTTGGCTTTCATTTCCTGCGAAAAACTCAGCCAGTTCTGTATTTTTGTATTTACGCTTTTGTCGGCGACCTGTGTCCCGACTCCCTTTTTCCGGATCAATAAACCATCGTACACCAATTTGTTGATCGCCTGCCGGACGGTATTCCGGGATATTCCAAGTTGCCTGGCCAGGTTGACCTCGTTGGGCAGGAATTCGTTCCGCTTGAATTCGGCTGAACCGATCATTTCGCGCAGGGCAGATTCCAGCTGGGCATGCAGCGGAACCGGACTGTTGTGATCAAGTGTTAATCGCTTGTGCATCCTGAATGTTTTAAATCACTCGCAGTGAATTATTTTTTTCGTGCTGTTGTTGATACGGTAAAAATAAATACCCGGCGGCAAATTTCTTAAATTTATACGAAGCCTGTGTGTCCCGGCTTTTTTTGTTTGATTGATGTAAGAGGCAATTTTGATCCCCTGGCTGTTGTACAGTTGCAGGCTGACAAACATTTCCTCCCGCAACTGAAATTCAATCTCTGTGCTTGCTGCTGCGGGATTGGGTTTATTCTGGTACAATTCCACCGGTACTTGCGGGCTTTTAAATTCCGGAACCACAGAATAGATGAAACCCGTGTCGATCATTTCAAAAGGTACCCGGATGAAATTGGGCCGGTAAAGCTCCACATTGTTGAAGATCTCCCAGAAATCCCCGTTCGAATTATAGGAAACCAGCAGTTCGTTGTCTTCATTGAACTGTGGATGCGCGTAAGCATTGTAAGTGAACATATCCGGAAAGGGACGTGGTGTGGTATATACATGTTGTTTGTTTTTCCAGGGTCCCTCCGGATGGTCGGCAGTCAAGGTGTATATCTCAGCGCCCAGCCAGATCTGCTGGGTGAGCATGACATATTTCTCCTGGTATTTGAAAACAGCATATTGCTGGGATACTGCCTCAAAGCTGACTCTGGCAGTTTGAGTGGCATCTTCGTTCCAGCCGAAACCATCATAGAACTCCCAGGCAGCGGTGAGTTTTCCTGCCGGAGATCGGGCAAGATGCACATAGGGCACATTGCCCGACATATCCTTCCTGCCATAAATGTAGGTATAGTCTCCATCCTGCATCAGCTGGTTCCCGTAGCGAACCCCGTTTTCCAGGTAGTAGGGCACCAGGTCCATTCCAAGCAGTTCCAGCCCCGGATAAGAAAAGTATACCATGTAAGTGTTGTGAAATTCAAAATTCCAGCCGGGTGAGCCTTCCCCTTCGATAAACTCCGACATAAAGATCTTCAGGGTATCGTTTTCCACGATGCCGTGTTCGGGCCAGAACCAGGAAGAATCCGGGGAAGGGGTGAGTACAAAATCATGCGGTTCTTCAAAGCTTCCATTGAAGATGGCCTGCATGGAATCCCCATCCTGCAAAACCGCACAATTCCTGATCATGTGAGCTCCCGGAGCAATTGAGCTGTCAGGATTTGCCGTTCCGATAAAACTGTCGCCAAAGAGCCAGAGCGTCCTGGAATCGGGCAGAGCGATTGAATAAGTGGCGTCGCCTGCGATCCAGCCTCCGTTGGCTTTTCGTAACAGGCTGTTGAATTCATCATCGGGCAGAACCTGTGCATTGAGGTTTGCTGCATGAAAGCCAATGGTGGCCAGTAAAATAAGTAGGTTATGTTTTCTGAAAATCATAAGGCAATATTGAAAAAGAAAACACCGTGCAAGCGATAGATCATTGTCACGGTGCTTCTTTGATGATTTAAGTAGTTGAAAAATTCTGTTCTTTTTTCTGCTTGTTATCTGACGATGATCTTTTTCGTGATGTTGTCCGATCCGTTGCGGAGGTTGACAAAATACATTCCTTCCGGCAGGTCTTCGATCCGAACCTCATTGTGTTCCTGATAAAGGGTTTTTTGTATCACGGTTTTCCCGCTCATATCGGTCATGATCATCTCCACCACCTGGTTCCGGTATTGTTCGAAATTAACGCTAAATACCTCATTAGCCGGGTTTGGATAAAGGGAAATGTTTGCATCTGCAAAGATCTCCTCTTTTCCTGTCGGGTCATATGCCATGATCGGCACTGGGTTACTCACATCGTCAGCCGGGTTCCTGTCCCAGTAATCAACATCCCCGATGGCATAACGCAGGGAGAAATTTCCTGTTTGCCCATCAGTGAAAATCCTGGGTTGAATGTAAAGGCTGTCGAAATACACCAGACTGGCCTCACCATCGGTGACGGCTCCCCACCAGTAATATCCTGGAGGTGCCGATATGGAATCGGACAGCGTTTGTGAATGGGCCTCATCATAAATCAGGATGCCGTTGTTGTCGTATCCCGTTTCTGTGGTTTTGATAAAATAAGGAATACTGTCCTGTACCGTCCAGCCGGCGGGCAACATCACACCGAACAGGCCGATATCATGCAGGTCGGGATTGGTCCAGTCGTTGTCGGGATTGCCATCATCCTGTGCCGACAACCAGACATCAAAATAACTGTTAATGGCTACTTCTTCCGGTTGGAAGATATTCCTCCATTCATAGCATCCTACGAAGAAGAGGAATGAAACCAGCAATATTGCCAGTGTGGGCATTGCGGAAGTTTTTCTAGTGATCCCTTCGGGAAGTGTAAAGATTTTTTTCATTGGCTAAAAAATTTTGGTTAATACTTTGTACATATGTTCATACATATTGTTTAAACAAAAGTAGTAAATATGCGTCACGAATACAAGTATTTATGAAAAAATTGTGGGTTTGGAATTTATGTTGCCCTCAATTCGTATCTTCGTTCCATATCCTTTGAATTGGGATCATATATATGATAAGAAAGATCTTTGCACAAAAAATATTTATGCTTGTTTTACTGCTGCCTGTTTTAATGCAGGGTCAGCCGTGGCAAAAAGTGGAGCTGCCCACAGAGCAGTATCTGCGTTCGGTGTATTTTACCGACAGCCTTTTTGGCTGGATCGCCGGGGATTCCGGCACCATCCTGCATACCACGGATGGAGGAGAAAACTGGAGCATTCAGAACAGTGGCACGGAAAACAGGATCTCCGATATTTTTTTCCTGAACCGGGATCTGGGTTGGGCCACAGCAATCAATTACACAGCACAGCCATACGGGACCATTGTACTGAGCACTACTGACGGAGGCGAAAACTGGTCGCAGCAAGCCTATCCCGACCATGATCTTTTCATGAACTGCATCCTCTTCCTGGATTCTCTGAATGGCTGGATGGGTGGCAGTCCGCACGCCCTGGTAAAAACCAGCGATGGTGGGATTACCTGGCAGCAGGCCAGTATTGATACCAGTACCCTGGCTTTTTTTCCCGTTCTTGAAATTAATTTTTTGAATGAAAATGTAGGCTATGCTACAGGAGGGATTTTCGACATTGCCGGGGTGATCTGGCACACGAATAACGGGGGACAGAACTGGACAGCCATTGATCCGCAGTATGCTCCGGCGGACGAGGTGCACGGGATGCATATATTTGATTCACTGCACGCCCTGGGCGCGGGCGGCGATCCCGATTTCGCCTATGGCATGGCTACCATTGAAACAACAGACGGAGCACAGAGCTGGACATATGAAGAACCGGGAATACAGGGCAATGCTTATGATATTGATTTCAGAAATGATTATGAAGCCTGGTGCCCGCTGGGCCCGCAGCGAAAATTGATCGTGAGCCTGGATGCCGGGCAGAGCTGGACCCCTGTGCCAGCACCCGATTCCGTCGAAATCTTTGATATATGTTTTCCTGATTCCCTGCACGGATATGGTGTTGGGAGAAACGGCGCTTTTATCCGCTTTGATGCTTCTTTTCCGGTGGGCGTTCAGGAAAATGATATTCAGCAAAATGTAGCCGGCCGGTTAAAAGTCTATCCCAATCCAATTCAAAGCAACACAAACCTGGAATTTGAATTAAATGGTAGCGGGAGATGCCAGATCATGATTTATGAGCAATCGGGCAAAAGAAAAGCAATGATGGATTACCAGGGTCAGAAAGGAAGAAATGAATTGAGCCTGGACACCGGGGAACTTCCAGCCGGAATTTATTTCTTTGTTTTAAAGCAACATGGAAACAAGCAGGTTCGGAAGCTTATTAAACATTAAATGCATGAGTTTCGAAATACAAGGTAATTTCTAAATTATTTCTTTTTAATTACGTTGCCTGTAATTTTTAGAGTTACCCTTGAATTTGCTGCATTAGAGCTTACAGTGATGGATTTATTAAAAGAGCCCATCCTTGCCGTATTGTATTTAACTTTAATAACACCTGTTTTACCCGGTGCAATTGGTTTCTTCGGCCAGGTGGGCACAGTGCAGCCACAAGATGCACGTACATTACTTAACACCAAAGGTTTTTGACCTTTGTTGGTAAACGTGAACTCGCAATTGCCATCGGCGCCTTGTGTAATAGTGCCATAATCGTGCACTGTTTTTTCAAATACAATGGAGTCGGTTTTAATAACCTGTCCCTGCTGGGCATAAATGCTAATACTGATAAAAAGCAGGAAAGATAAAAAAGCAAATGATTTCTTCATGATATTGTTTTTTTAATTGTTAATTATTGAAGCTTCGTGAAATTGGGGAGTATATAGTTTCCCATTTTGAAGTTGTATTTTTACGTCTCCAAATTCAGCCGCCATGGGGCTGTGGGTGACCATAATAATTGTTGTATTGTGTTTTTGGTTAATTTCATTCAAAATGCTGAGTATTTCTTCCGACAAACCCGGGTCGAGGTTTCCGGTAGGTTCATCGGCCAATAACAAATCGGGATTGTTTGCCAGTGCCCGTGCTATGGCCACCCTTTGCTGTTGGCCTGCTGATAACTCTTTTGGATAATGCGTTGTGCGGTCATCCAAACCAACCCATTCCAATAGTTCTAATGCCTGAGCGCGGTTCCGGATTTTATTGCTGCCCTTAACATTCAGGGCTACCATAATATTTTCAACTGCCGTGAGATAAGGTATCAGGGCAAAACTCTGCATCACAAATCCTACATGCTTGCTGCGGAATGAAGCCATTTCCTTTTCATTATGAAGTTTGACTTCTGTTCCATCATAGAACATTTTACCCGATGTAGGCCGTAATAAACCACCCAGCATAAGAAGCAAAGTAGTTTTGCCCGAGCCCGAAGCACCGGTAATGGTTATATATGAACCTTTGGGTATTTCAAGCGAAAGATTATCAACTGCATTTATTGCCCCATCGTGGCGGTTATATGTTTTGGTCAGATTTTTAATTTGTATCAACATAATTATAATTTGAAAATTTGAAAATACGTTCATTTTCAAATTGATTAATCCTCCTGCATGTTTGAAAATGGTTCAATTTTCCCGGCCATATAAGCGGGAATTACTGAACCGGTAACTGCAATCAGCACCGAAATGAGCAAGGAAACCGGTAATAAAATGTATAGCGGGCTTACCGCAATGCCTGCAAACTCCGGACCGAGCCACACAGCTGCAATGGTTCCAAGGATATAACCGGCCAAACCACCGGCAAGGCCCAACAGCACGGCTTTCATAACTAAAATATTATAAATGTGGCGTTTGTGGTAGCCAATCATACGCAGGATGCCTATTTCCTTGCGGCGTTCGTTTACATTGGCCCAAATGTAGTTCCCGATAGAAATACTGCCTACAAATAAAATGATGATCAGAAAAACCAGGGAGATTTTATTCATCAGCTTATTGGTTTCAATCTGGGTCGAAACGATTTGTCCGATGGTTGTAATCCGGGTATCTGGCAATATATTTCTCATTTTGCCCAGCAAGCCATCGGAAATTTCGCTGCAACAGCCCATAATTTCAATGGCGCTGATCTGGTCGCCTGTACCCAGTAATTCCTGAACCGTCTGCAGGTTGGCAAAAACCCGGTCATCATCTACCGTACCGGTTTCGGGAAGGACTTTTTTGATATTGAAACTCCTGCCTTCAACAGCAAGGGTGCTGCCTTCGGATAGTTTCATGCGTTGAGCTATGGCCGATCCCACGAAGCAATCATTGGCTGCCAGGGTATCGATACCTTTTCGTTGCAATTTTTCATCGGCATATTTTTTAGGCCCGCTTGGGGCACAACTGGCTGCTACCTGTTCACCAACAATACCACCTTGCTGCCAGATTGGTTTGGAAGCAATCTCACTTTTAGGAAGGATGCCTGTGAGTACAAGTTTTTGTCCGTTAGCATGCACCCGCCTTGTTAATTTGGGCGACAGGTTATCCACTCCCGGAAGTGTGGATGTTACAAGTTTCTCCACGTAACTCTCCGGGAAAGTTGGTGCATCAATATCGGCAGCATAATAGTTGTCAACACTTGCTGCCTGCGGGAGCACCAGAATGTTTGCCCCCAGATTATCCAGGTTGATGGCTACGGCTTTTTCCGAAACCACCGAAATCGATCGGATACCTACAATAACACCAATACCCAGCGTAATGGCAAGCAAGCCCGAGATCAGTTGCGATTTGCGGTGCCAAAGTTCTTTGAGCGTTAATTCTGTTAACCTCATATAAATTCGATATTTTATGGTAAAATTTGGAAATGAATTATTGTCCGCAACCGGCAGGGCCGCAACCGGGGCCACAACCACTTTTGACCGGGGTTTTCGCAGCGGCAACCAGTTTCTCGGCATCGGGAATGGTGGTTGAAGTTCCGGCCACCTGCCCCTGTTTGTTGATGACCAGCGTTACTGAGGCTTTTGCAGTTTCAGGGTTTATGCGAAGCTGTTTCATAAATGCGGTTTCCTTTTTATTATTCATGTCCACTTCAATGAGGACAGCCTCATTGCCCAAGGTCGAAATCGCTTCATTACATTCTTTGAGCACCTCTTCGCGGTCGGAAAACGATTTTTTGGTGAATGCCACAATTGCATTTTTTTTGTTGGCAATGGCCGCATAAATCTGTTCCAGTTTTGGCGATGGCACCATTGAAGCAATATTTTCAGCCGTAGCCCTGTTGAGTACCTGTCCGCCGCTTAGCATTCCGTTAGATGATACAACCAGAATTAATGGAAGCGGTGCGCCGGATAAACGCCATTCTTTTACCAATTGTGCATTATCGGGATTATCCCGGTTCATTTCAACAATTACCGCATTAGTATAAATTTTTTTCGCACCTTCTGCAATTGATATGGCTTCATCGGTCTTGGCCGCATCATTACCGGTTACTACAACAAACACTGCTTTCCCGGCTTTTTTTGCTTTATCGAGTTCAGCCTGAACAGGCGAATTACCGGTATTAACGGGCTGCTGTTGCAGGTTTTCAGTTGGTTGCTGAACATCATTTTTTGTATTAGCCTGGTTGTTTTCAGCAGGTGTGCTGCTACAGGCATTGAAAGTGATTGCATTTACTAAAAGCAGGGTTAAAAGCTGCCATTTTTTTATCATTCTCATGTTAATTGATTTTTAAATAGTTGAATATTTTACTTTTGATTTTGTTGTGTGCTGGTTGTCGGTATCGCAATTGATATCAACTGCTTTGATGGGTTCAAAGAATGATTCGAGCATAAGAAGATATTTGTCGATATTGGAACTGCACAGGCAATAATTAACTTTTAAGCCATCAATTGACCCATGTATCAAGCCCAATTCTTTTAATTCTTTCAAGTGCTGCGAAACCGTACTTCGACTAAGTGGCAATGAGCCTGAAATATCCCCGGAAATACAGGTTTTGGTTTCTGCCAGGTATTGAAGAATAGCAAGCCGTGCAGGGTGCGAAATAGCTTTGGCAAAGCGAGCAAGTTCCTGGAGTTCTGTGCTAAAAGCATCGGATCTTATCATTCCGTTTTATTTTATGTTGTATGCCGCAAACATACGACATTTTTAAAAACAAAAAAAACATTTCTTAATTCTTTAGAATTTGGTTGAGAAATATCTTCAGCTGAACACTAAGCTTGCAACCCAATTTATATCCGCCTCAACCCATTGAGGGTGGATAAAAGGGTAAGAATAAGTACTCCGGCAAAAATGAGGGTATAAGAGATATTCATATCCAGCAGTATTCCAAAAATTACCGGGCCAAGGGCTGTACTAACAACCATCACGGTAATGAATATACTCCGTATTTGTCCAATCATTTCAGCGCCGTAAATTTCTGCCAGCATGGCGTTTTTAATGGTGTTTCCTGTTCCATGTCCAAGCCCGAGAAATCCTAATGCAAGTGGGTACACAAGGCGATGATCAAAAAGGATGAGTGCAAGCAGGCCTAGCATATAAAGGATCATGTAATAGGGAAACAGTTTTTTTGCAGTAAACCGGTCCACCATTGAACCGATTCCCGTCATGCCAATAGCCCCGGCAATGGCAAATGCAGATATTGACCCGGCCACCCATTCGGGGCTCCATCCTCTTGCTTCACCAAGCTTGAGCTGAAAGAAGAAAATGGCTGTGTTGGTAAATCCAACGATAAAAACCACAGGGGAAATGATCCAGAATTTTTTCTGTTTGATCACCTCTATAAAATGTACCTTTTTTTGTTGTGTTTTGTTGGCATGGTTCTGAATCCGGTAGGCCCTTATTCTTTTCTTTGACAAATTAAGCAACAGAAGCGCCAGGGGAGCCACCACTGCAATACAGGTCAGTGCAGATATGTGAAGCGCTCCCCGCCAGCCAATACTGCCTATCAAAAGCGCGATGAGAATGGGTAATACAGCTTCCCCGGCAGGATAACCAAGACTGGCAGCTCCAATAGCCTTCCCGCGATCGGTTTTGAAATACAGGGCCATGCTTGAAATCGAAGTATGCGACATCAGGCCCTGCCCAAACAGGCGCAGGCCGTAAAAAGCTATTACAACAACGATCACGTGCCACGAAAAGGAAAGCAGAAGTAATGCAGCAGAAAGCCCTGCAATGACCATCAGGCTATAGCGTTGGGTGTTTATTTTGTCGAAATAGCCACCTGCCCATGGCAGTGTCAGCGCGCTCCCAATGGTGGCTACGGCGTAAATAATTCCAAATTCGGTGTTGCTGATATTCAATAGCTCCTCAATAGAAGGCACATACAGAGAAAGTAGGAAAGTCTGCCCAAAGCCTGAGAAAAAAGTTAACAGCAGCCCGAAGCCAATTAAGCCTGCGTTGTTTCTAAAAAAGGTGTAGCTGATATTTCATGCTGAATCCTTTTGCCTTTTATGGATTCTGATTCCTGCTTATTTCAAGTGTTTTCCCCGGAAAACAGGGGAGGCAAAAGTAATAAATTCCAATGTGACAAAATGTGCTAAACAGTATGAAGGTGTTTCTGAATCGTTTTGACATCGGGAGCATATCCCCGTGCCACAACATGACCGTTGATGACGATGGTAGGCAGTATCCATGTAGGATATTTAAGCAACTCCTCCAGTTGATTCACCACCTCCAGCTTATAGTTTGCATCCGCATTTTCCAGGGTTTCCTTCAGTTTATTAATAATGCGTTTGCATTTTTTACACTGATGTGGCGGACAAAGTATTTTGATCTCATTGGTCATCAGTTACAGTTTAAACAGCGGATGGATTTTCATTTACTTTATTTGTTCTGAACAGGAAGGGAACACAACTTACAATAATTCCGATCATGCTCAGGTCATAAATTGTGTACACCACGCCTGCTGCCGGGTTCAGCCAATCGAGTTTTACGACCATCAGAAACCCTGAAATGCCGGCAATGATAATAAAAACAGCCAACAAATTGAGTATTTTCGGCCGGCTTGTTTTTGCACGGTATTCCAGGTAAAACCAAATACCGGTTATCAGCACCACAGCGGTAATAAGAAAATGGTTGGCGTCGATAAAAAAACGGCTGGGGAACATATACCTGCCCAATCCGGGAAACAGGTAAATAAAAAGCCCGGCGCCCAGCAGAACGAAGAAAGTGAGCCATGAAATCCATTTATACTGTTTGGATGAGATGACATGTCTTACCGCTGGCGAGGAGAGGAAAATGATCACCAGTATCAGCAGCAGGAAGGCCACCATCGTGAAATTCAGCAAAGGTTTAAAAATACTTTCGCGAGTGGCGCCCAGATAGGCACTGAAGCCTGAAATACCCATGGTCTTGTATTGGGGGCCTGTAAGTATCTGACCCGATTCATTAAAGGGCGTTTCAAGTGTTTGCGCAAAAAAGAAAGGGGCCTCAAAGGCGTGGCAATCGGTACAGCCATTCACACCCAGGGCGCTGTTGGCCGGTTTGATGTCGTGGTTGTATTTATGCACATTTCCGTAAGGTGAGGCTTCATAATCTTCCATCGGTATTTCATAAAAATCGTTTCCTGAAGTGTACACACGGTTATTCATTACCCAGGCGATCTTTTTGCTTACCATCGGGTAGTTGATGTCTTCCAGATAAGCGCTGACAGCAGCGATCAGGGCATCAATTTCCTGAGGGGTGTTCACCTCATAAAGACCGTCGCCGGAGTGATCGATGATTTGGGACAGCTGCGGATATTTGGAGGTATCCTTACGGTGTTGGGACCACATTTTATAAATATCTCCCATTTTTGGCTGCATCAATCCCGCCTGTCCGTCAATGACGATGGCAGGCCATGAGCTGTGTATCCTGTTCACCGGAAAGATTTTGCCCTTATACCTTGCCAGTTCAGGCGAGAAGGTAAAGGTGGGCTTATCGTCATAACCCATCATTTCCAGATCGCCGTAATGGTTCCAGTAGTTCATGTCGGGTCCGTAAAAGGTCCAGAGATGTTTTCCTTTTGTCGGGATCTTTGCGCCGGGATTAAATAAGTCGCTGGCCACGTAATGCGCCGATTTTACGATTCGCTCGGGGATATGGCAGGTTTGGCAGGCGATCTTATCGAGGTGGAGGGGAGGCAGCCAGGCATGTTTGGCCACCGGGGCTCCCATTAATCCGGTTTCGTGACAATCCATACATTCCCGCATGGTGTTGTCCAGGTCGTTGCGGACCAACCCACCCGGATCGTCTCCTTTTCCGAACTGATGTATTTCTTTTCCCCGGATCCGTTCATCCACGGCCATGCTGCCGGCGGGGTGGCAATCGACACACCTCAGTTCGGCCTGAAGGTGAACATCATTTCTCGCCCTGAAATCGGCGCCTCTCTTTTTATAACCCGGTTTGGCGTGGCACCACAGGCAGGCTTCATCCCTCGGCTCTTTTACTACATGGGGTTCAACGGTTCCATCCGGGTTGAAAAGTGCTTTGTTATATTCCACTGTAACGGGCTGATTGGCTGCAACCGAGCCGTTTACTTTGGCAAAACCCGAGCCGGCTGTAGCTGCATAGCGGTAATTATAAGCCTGAATTTGCTGAACCCGCACTTTATTGTTGTATTCAGGCATATGACACAGGTAACAATCGGCTTCGATCACACCGCTGGATGTCCATTTTGCCTTGTAATAATCCCCGTCCAGATTGTTTGTGCCTCCTTCCGTAAAACCGGCGGTTGCATCGGCCATCACCCGGTCGTAACGCAGGTTGTCGCGGTCGTATTCCAATGGTCCGCCGCCCGGGTGGCAAACACCGCATTTATTCACAAAGGTGTAGGAAGTCATATCCATCAACTTTTCGCTTTCGTTCTCTTTGGGGGAGAGATAAGCATACAGCGGGGCCGGGGAGCACCAGGAGCCTCCGTAATTACCCGGGCTGGAAGCCCATTGTACACGACTGGACTGTTCCGGGGTTGGCGCTTCTCCCTTGCCCTGCTGAAAATGAAAGCCTTGTGTGATCTTCTCATAATCGTGGCACCTGCCGCAGGTTTGTTTGGGAGAATAAGGCTGATCCGCATTTTTTCCTGTAACCGGATTGATCGTATCGCCCTCCTCAGTAAGCAGATAATAAGGCGGGCAGGCGCCGATAAGGGATATGGCACCTGAGGTGTCATGGTTTATCAGGTTCTGGGGTTGAGTTTCTTCATCTTTTAAAAAGAATGTTTTGACGATGATAAATGCCAGGATCAGGATAATGGCCAGGTAAAATTTTTGTTTCATTTTTGATTATTTTTTCAATTATCAAAAAAAGTACGATCAACAAAAGTAAAAAATTTGATGGCTTGCTGCATTCCCTTTGATAGAAATGTATTGCGCTTTGTCTTTACTCTTTGTTATTTGTCTCATAGCTTGGTATGGATGATTTAATTGCCTGAAAATATCAATTTTTTATCGAGTTCATCATAGGCTAAAACTTATATTCCATGCTTAACAAAATATTGTTCTCAGCCTTGTTATTTTCTGCATCAGGTAACCACCCCTGGTAATTCAACGACAGGTTTATTCCTTTTACCGGTGAATAGGAGATACCTCCTATTATTGTATTTCCATTGGCTGCGGTTGGTGATAAATTATTTGGTGTTTCATACAACAAACGGTCGTAACGGATAAAAAGCTGAGTATTGTCGATTATCTGATAAGCTGAATACACTGAAAGTCCGTAGCTGTTCAGCCCGGCTGCATTATTCAGGTTGCCCATATAGTTAAATTCCCCGCCAACACGAAATTGTTCGCTGAATTGATAGCCTGCAAAAATTGAGAGCATTTGTTCAGTTGATAAACTGTCCGCCCCTGTTGTACGGTTATGATAATAGATGCGGGATTGGAATTTATTGCCAGGGTTGATGTTCAGGCCTGCTGCATATTTAACTTTTCCGAAGACATCTTGTTTTATTCTTGGGCCTTCACCGTTCGTCAGAGCAGCATCGATGCTAAAAACATCATTCAGTATATAATTCGCCCTAAATCCCAAATCTGTGCTCGGAATATGCCAGTACATATCCTGGAAGGTTTGTGCCACATATCGAAATCCCCAGAACCGTTCCTGTGTGATGTAGTGGTTTTGCAGCAAAGCACCGCCAACAAGCGATAACCTGTCGTTCACCTGCCACTTCAGACTGGCAAACTTCAGCCACATGGTGTAATAACTTCCTTCTTTTGTTGTATAGTCCACATTCAACATATTTCCTGCAGTATCGGTAACAATCAGGTCGTCCACGGTGGTGGGCCTTCCGCAGTCAATAATCATTTTGGCGCTCCAATCCTTGTTAAACTGATATTGAAAACCCAGGTGGGCACGACCGAAACTATATCCATAGCGATTATTTTCAATATCATAAGCGGCCGTACCGAAAACCTGGACAATGGGCGAAAATTGGCTTATTCGCTCCTTTTCTCCGGCGGATTTCTCCGTGATTGCTTGTGCAGGTATTTTTTTGATTATTTGCCCGGATAAAAAATTACTTATTAAAATACCTGCTAATAAAAAAATCCACTGTCTCATGTCTTTATTATTTTATTTGGATCTAATTATTAATAATTTGAGTTTGTTTTATGCCGGCTTTTCTTCCATACAGAATCAAATAAGCCACCGGAATAAAAATAAACACCAGCAACAGTCCAAACAGCAATCCGCCAATCACAACAATAGCCATGGGACGTAACATTTCGGTGCCATCACCCAGGAGTAAAGCCAAAGGCAATAACCCGAAAAGACTGTTAATATCGGTAATAAGAATGGGCCTTAGCCTTAAAATAGCTGCTTCTTTTATGGCTTCCATCATGCCTTTGCCTTGTTCAAGAAGTTCATCAATAAAGGTGATAAGCAGCACCCCGTTGTTGATCTCCATACCCGTGAGCATAATGATGCCGATCATTGCGGTTACGCTGAAAGGCGTGCCTGAAATGTACATGGCATAAGATATTCCGGCAAGGGAAAGCGGGATACGGATAATGATGATCAGGGGTTTCAGGAAACTCTCAAAGTAAAGCACCATTACGGAGTAGCCCAGGAAAAGGGCAAACAACAGGATAATGATCATTTGTTGCATGTTTTCGGCCAGCATTTGCGACGAGCCGCCATAGTTAAGGCGGTAACCGGAAGGCAGGTTGTGCGATTCGAGTTTTTGCTTTATGGCGGCGGTAGCGTCACCAACGCTTGTTCCGGCCACATTTGCTGTTACCTTGATAACACGGTCCTGGTTTTTACGGTCGATTTGCACGGGGCCGGTTGATTTTTGCACTTCAGCCACAGCATCAAGCGGAATTTTATTCTCGTTCGATGTATAGATAAAAATATTTTCCAGATCCGCAGAGGATTTGATCTCTCCTTCGTCTCTGACAATACGGATGGGATAATAGTAAGCCCCATCTTTGTAATAAGTTGGAACGGCTCCACCCACATAGGTTCTTACAGCATCTCCAATATCTTCATAATTTATTCCCAGATCAAAAGCTTTTTTCCTGTCAACCCTGATTTGGTATTCGGGTTTGGTAAGCTGAAGTGAGATATCAAGGCCGGCAAGGAAATCAAATGCTTTCAACTCATTCCGTAATTTGTCTGCCTCCTGAAATATGTCTTGCATGGATTTACTGCGGGAAGCCATCATTTCCAATTCGATATCAAAATTGCCAGTTCTGCGGATGCCCTTCATCTTGGTATGGAAAACTTTAATTGTGGCACCGGGTGCCTTTACTGCTTTCATTACAGCAGGCCGGAGTTTTTCCACGTATTCATCGGTGTCCATGGGTCGTTCGGAAGCAGGTACGAGTTGTACATTCAGCTCTCCTTCAAAGCTTTTCTCGGTGGTAACCAATCCCCAAACTTTACCACCGGCAAGGGTGGCGTATCCGTAAATGTAATCCTGTTTCTCAATTATTTTTTCAACTTGCGAAAGTACCTTATCCGTTTCCTCCATAGATGTTCCGCTGGGCATGATCACTTTCACAGTGATGATGCCATCATCGGCTTCGGGGAGAAATTCCGAGCCTGTTTTTTCCAAATATTGATAGCCCGGGATAAGCAGCAGAAGAAAAACAAGAAGCACCAGCCACCGGAGTTTTAAGGACCAATGCAAAATGGGTTTGTATATGAAAATAATTCCGTTGATAAACAGGTCGGAAATACGTGTGATCAATGAACGATTTTTCTTAATCGGTTTGTCATCGGGATAGAAAAGCCCCATGAGCATCGGGGTTACCGTAAGTGAAACGATCATTGAGAGCGCTATAATGATAGCCACGGTAATGACCAGTTCGCGAAATAATAATGATGTTAAACCGGGAACCAGCAGGAAGGGAACGAAAAGGGAAAGGAAGGTGAGCGTAGCCGTTATGATGGCCCCGCTTATTTGAACGGCGCCTTTGGTAACCTTGCCTTTTGTGCCGGGTTCAGTCTCCTGTATCCGGGTAATGTTTTCAAGCATCACCACGCTGTTGTCAAGCACCACCGTCATGGCAACCACCAGGCCTCCAAGGGTAAAAATATTGATGGAAAAGTTCAGCAGTTCCATCAGGAAAAATGTACCTAACAGTGTTACCGGCAGGCTTAGAATGAGTGCAAGCACCCGCCGCCAGCCGGAAAGAAAAAAGGCTGTGATCAATGTAACAAAAAGGGCGGCCAGAAGCATGGCATCGCGCACACCTTTTGTAGCAAGCCTGACGTATTCGGCCTGATCATAGATCATCTCAATGTTTGTGGCCGGGGGAAGTTGTTGCCCCAGCTCTTTTATCCGTTCGGCAATCCTGTCGGAAACAGTTACGGCGTTGGCTTCGGCCTGTTTGAAGATGGAAATGCGAACGCCTTCATGGCCATTGTATTTGGTGCGAATGCGTTGCAGGTCATGATGGTCTTCCACGCGGGCAACATCTTTTAATAATATCTGCCCACCATTGTCCGGTTTACGGAGAATCAGGTTTTCTATCTCTTCAAGCGATTGAAATTCACCGTAGGTGCGTATAATATAATCTCTTTTGTTTGTGACTACCCGCCCGCCGGCCATGTCAATATTTTCTTTTTTAAGTCTGTTGGCAATTTCATCCAGGGTAATTTGGTACCCCATCATTTTAATCGGATCGATGTGCACACGGATTTCCCGCATCATTCCTCCCGAAAGGGCCGATCCGGCCGAACCTTTTACCGATGCAAATTCTTCCTGAAACTCATTTTCTACCCAGGTTCTGAGCTGTGTAAGGCTCATATTTTCTGATGAAACGATGAGCTCAACCACCGGAAGCTGGGATGGGTCGGCCTTAAAAGCTACCGGTTCGAGTGCGCCCTCCGGCAGATCTCTTTTTACCAAACCCAGTTTGGCCAGCACATCCTGATAAGCCACATCGCGGTCAACACTGTAATCAAAATTTACAAGAAGCGTATATACGCCTTCTTCTGACATGGACTCGATGTAGTCGAGATTATCTACGGTAGCCATTTTTCGTTCGATGATTGTGGCCACCTCATTTTCAATTTGTTCAGGTGTTGCCCCGGGCCAGTACACATACACTTTCACCATAGGATATGTGATGTCGGGCAACATATTGGTTGGTAACCTGAAAATGCCGGATATGCCCATTACGATCAAAACGATCATTAATATGATGGTTCCTGCCGGGCGTTTTATGGATTGTGTTGTTAGTTTCATATTAACAATTTGAAAATTTGAAAATTAGTTAATTTGAAAATTATAAGCGCTTTGAAGAACTGATAATCTTTGAAAGAATTTTTATTAGTTCCTGCACATCAGTTAATAGTTGTTCTTCGAAAGGATAAGTTGGAGAATCTTTGCAGATTAAAAGCCAGTATTCTGTTTCATCTGCTTCTTTGGCCGCAATTTTAAGTTTATGGATAAAATCAGTTTTACTTTCTGAATTCTGAGCTTCACGAGTGTTTGCCCCGATTGAAGTTCCTGATTTTAAGAAGTTGCCTTGCAACAATATATTTCTTATTTTGTTCCAGGCTTTCACAAAAAACCACAATTTTTAGCGCAAACTTAAAAGTTTTTTCTACTATAATATTTTCTTTGTCGTTTCTCATAAATTTAATTGTTTAATTTGAAAATGAACCAATTGAGCAATTTGACAATTTTCAAATTATCTCATTTTCAAATTTTCAAATTATTTCATTATCTTTACCTTCATACCATCTTTCAGCATTTCCTGTCCCGCAACCACTACCTTTTCATTTTCCTGTAATCCTTTTTTAATTTCAAGCTTGTTTCCCGAAGCAATGCCTGTATGAACAATACGCCGATGGGCAATGCTGTCATCGTCTGCGATGTAAATGAAATTTTTGTTATCCGGCGAGGTAAGCACGGCATGCTCGGGCACTACCACAGCATTTTCTTTTACCGATACGGGTATTTTCACCGAAGCCATCATCCCCGGTAAGAGTGTTTTATTGAAATTTAAAATTTTAATATCGAAATTCACACTTCGTGTCTGCGGATCAATTTGCGGATAAACCAGGCTGATCCGGCCGCTTAATGTATCATTCGGATAGGCGTTCAGGAAGACCCGGAGCGTTTTCCCTTTTTCAATGGCTTCGAAATATTTTTCGTTAACACTGGCTTTTATAACCAATGAATTCATATCGCTAATGGTGAGCATTTTCTCTCCGGCGCCAACCTGGCTGCCTTCATCAAGATAACGTAGTGTAACCAGTCCGCTCATTGGCGATATAACCGAAACAGTCTGATACATGTTCTTTGCGTATTCAAGATTGCTTTTTGCTTTGCGGAGTTTATCTTGCAGTGCCCGGTATTCATCCGAATTTTGATCGGTTGCTTTCAGGGTGCGCTCCATTTGCTGCACCTGCAAGTGATTCTCCGAAATAAGCGCTTCCCTTTCAGTTGGGTTGATCACCGCAATGATCTGGTTTTTTTCAACCCATTGATTTTCCCGGGCACTTAGCGAGATAATCGTTCCACCGGCAGGCGAGCTGATATCCGTGAATACGTTTGCTTCAATGGTGCCGGTAATATCAATTGAGGAAACCATTCTGGACTTTTGCGCCGTTTTAACTTCTACCAACGGTATTTTTTTTGGCTTTGGTTTTTTAGCTTGTTCATTGTCCTGCGTACAGGATTGAAATGTTAGCGTTAAGATGAGGAGAAAAAATAATTTGAAAATTTGAAAATGTTGCAATTTGAAAATAAGGGCTTGTCGGTTGCCCACTTTCGTTCTTTTTATTATATCGTTTTTTTTCATTGTTTTTATTGTTGACTGGTTTGTAATTTTAATCTTCACATTATCAAATCCGCTATCAAATCGTTTCATTTTCACATTAAAAGGGGGAATTATCGTTTCCGGCCAGATAATGCAACCTGGCGAGTTCCTGTAAATAAGCAATTGTTGATTTTTCGTATTCGATGGTGGCATCTGTTAGTATTTCCTGTGCATCCAGAATATCTATAATGCTTCCCTGGCCCGCCTGGTATTTCACCGAAGCATTATCAAGGGTTTCGGTAGCCAGTTGAATAATTTTCTTGTTGTTGGTAATTTCGCTTTTAATATCATTGATGCTATTCAGCACCAGATCGATTTCTTTTTTGATGTCGAGCAAAACCTGATTTTTTTCGTCCTCCATTTGCTTGATGCGGTAATCACTTTGAACTATTTTCGTTTTAAAGCTGCTACCGCCCCAATAAGGCAGAGTATACCGTATACCCACACCGATATTATAGTTGAAGTTGTCGCCAAAAGGAATGTAACCATCCTCCCAACTGGCAATTCCATACGAAAAGATTTCGGCCGGCTTTGCAGGTCTAAAATATCTTTTTGTTTTGCCTCAATGTTTATATTTTGCGCTATGGCCGCTAACTCCGGGTGATTACTTTGCACTGCACCATAAAGTTCACCGGCAGAAAATGCCCTGTTCTGCGTTTGGGTGTAAAGCATTCCTGCAATATCTTCGATGACTATGCTTTCGTCTTCATCCAGGTAACAAAGCCGTTTGATGAGGATCAATTGGCTTTGGAATTTGTTTTTGGCTTTCTGCAGGTTTTTTTCTTCAACCGAGATTTGCACCTTGATTTTCAGCAAATCAACTCCTGAAACTTTGCTGATTTTATAGAGATTTTCGGCATATTGAAGCTGTGATTGTAGTTGTTGCAAAGCATTTTCAATGGCAGCAATTTCCGATTTTGCTTTCAGTGCTTCGAAAAAGGCATCTGAAACTCCCCAGATAATGGTATGGCGTATTTGCCTGAGTATTTCATCGTTTACTTTTATTTCATCTTCAACCACTGATTTTCTTGCTTTGTTTTCACCCCAGTTGTACACGGTCTGATAAAAAGTAACATCCGTATAAAAATCAGTAAGGGTATTGCCGAGTAACCTTTCTTTGTTGGGCAGCAGAAATTTCCAAAATGAAAAACTTGCCGATGCACTTATTTTGGGCTGGTAATTGGTTTTCAGTATTTCAATTTCCGCTTGTTTTATCAGTGTGTTTTTCTTGTTGGCCTGCAGCAGGTAATTGTTTTGCAGGGCGCTGTCGATTAGTTGGTTTAAGCTAAGTTTTGCCGGCTCTTGCTGAGCAAACAAAGTTGAACTTCCCCAGAATAAAAATATGATCAACCAGATTTGTTTCATTTTCAATTTATTAACAACATGAATCCTCATTACCTGAATTTGAAGAACTGCATCCACAGCCACAGCTATCGCATGAGTTCACCTTTATCTGCCACGGCAAGCCTTTCGCTTTCCATGTGTTAAAACCACCATCCAAATTAGCTACCCTGGGGTATCCGTTTATATTAAGCAGATTGGCAACTTTTGTACTTCTTATCCCGCCGGGGCATGCCAGTATGATGTTTTGATCTTTGGCAATATGGTCTAAACGGTCAACAATTTTTTCCATCGGATGGTATAAAACATGATCCAATGGCACGTTTTCATAGACTATTTCTTCTTCGGTTCTTACATCAATCAAAACGGCTTCATCATTTATTATCAAATCATGCGCATCATTTGGACTGATGTGTTTCACTCCTGCGAGATGAAAGTCCTGAAATCCTGGATTATTCGATGTATTCATATTCTGTGATTATTTAACTCCTTTTTGTTTTAGCACTTTTATTAATTCTTCTTCAGGGAAAAATCCCTTGTGCCTGTAGTATTCTTTTCCGTTTTCATCAAGAAACACCTGTGTGGGTATAGCTTTAATGCCATACTTATCAGCATATGGTTTTCCTTCGGGTGTCCACACATCATAAAAAACCACTTTTACCTGATCGGGATACGTTTCTTCTATAGATTGCATAATGGGTTGCATCTTCTGGCAAGGAATACAGCGGACAGAACCCAACTCAATAAAAGTTACTTTGTGCTTTTCTTTTGTTACTTTTTGTTCAAGGGTTTTGTTCCTGTTATCCTCTTTTTTAATGGTTTGGTTACAAGCCATTTCCGACATACCAAACAGAACAGCAAGAATAAACAGCAGTGATTTTAAAGATATTTTTTTCATAATTGATGTTTTTTATTTTGATTTCATTGCTTCAAAAATCGCGTTCCGAACTTTTTCCAATTCAGGTATCTCTTTTGATGCCACCTTTTTACCACTAACATAAGCAGATGGAATTTTCCGGATTTTACCGGTTTCCTTTTTGAAACCGTCACTCGGGTTTCCTGTCATGGGTTCGCCGGCATAGTATATATCAAGTTTAAGCTGATCAGGAAATTCGGATAAAAAAGACTGAAACATTTCCATAACCGCTTTGCATTTTTTTGTTGGAGGCGAAGCCACCAGTATTTCTAAACGCACCAATGGTTTTTGTTCACTCATAATATTTATGCATTGATTTGTTTTATAAGATGAACCAGTCCGTTTATTATATCATCATGCAGTTTCGATTTTTCAATAATTTTTGTTGCCTGTGTCAAAGTCTTATCATTCAATTCATTTACTATTTTTTGCATCTTTTTATGATCGGGCATTAAAAAGTCGCCCGTTATGCCTGCCGACTGAATTCTGTTTTGAAACACCTGACATTTTAAAGTAATAACCCCGCTTGCTATTTTCGTGGATAAAACCGTTGTATGTGGCTTGCTCACAGTAAATGTCCATTCGGGTTTCGAGTATTTTTCTTTAAATAATTGATCCGCCAGTTTCTTTTCTTTTTCTGTAAGCTCCTGCTCCACCAATGAAATGTTCAAATTTTCGGCAAAGCTGCTTATAAATTCATTTTTGATTTGCTTAATGGCAGGTATATCGGCTATAATCGATAAGTTGACTACTCTTTCCCGTACTGATTTAAATCCTTTATCGGCAAATTTTAAATTGGAAGGTTTCAGGGCATGTTGCATTTTATTCAGATCGGCATTTACCAGGATGCTGCCGCTGTGTGCAAAAGCCGAATACCAATCGATTTGGGCCGATCCATAAATCTTTTTGTTGTTTACCGTAATGTCATTGACAGGTGACAACCCGGCCTGAATGTTATACTTATTGCAAAGGTTAACAATCACATTTCCAAATAGGTTGTACAATTCATCGGTATGATTTAAACCGAATGAAGACAAAAAATCAGCTTTATTAAAGAATGCAGTATAACAGAAGGATCCGAAATCCTGGTAAACGGCTCCGCCTGAATTTAAGCGGCGAACAATTTTTAAGTTGTTTTTTTGGCAATAATCCACATCAACATCCTCCTCCGGAATTTGGTAATAGCCAATCCACACCGATGGCTCTGTTTGCCTGATTCGCAGTGTCGGCATTTGGTTTTCCTCATCGGTAAGGCGCAAAATGGCTTCTTCGATTGCAAAATGCATCCAAGGTTCGGAAATCTTATCTCTAAGTAATCGCCATGTTTGTTTAGCTGCCATAGTAAGGGCATTTATCTGAATGACATTCTTTAAGCTTATCTTTAAAGGCGCATTTAATCTCCAAAGCGGGAAGATCAAATTTTAAATCATTTTGTGCAATATCCCAAACCGATAAAATACCTGCATAGGTGCTGAATTTGCAGCATCGCGGACCGCCCAGTTCAGTGAGTTTGAGCAAGGAATCAGCAGTTGCCTTTAGCGTTAAATTACGTTCGTTGTTTTTCAAGTAATTTGAATCCGTTAATATTGCCATTGAAATGCCTGCCGATACACATGCACCACATGTTCCCATGCTTCCGCAACCACCATAAGGAATTTTGTTTCCGCGTTTGATGGCAGCTTTTATTTTGCCGTTGGAAATTTCCATTTTTTCAAGGTTTCTCAATGCTGCCAATACAACGGGTGCAAGCAGTTCGTGATGCTCAATGCCATACTGGTTGAAAGACGGATGCTTCATGATAAGATTTGCCATAGCGACAGGATCTTCCGATTTTGAATTCAGGCAAACACTTTCAATAATTTCGGTTTGATCAGCCAGGCGGCAATCTTCACACTGAAAATGCATATTGGGACAAATGTGTTCCGTTTCCTCAACAGTTCCACAAAAGGAACAAGTTGCTTCAAGCCTTTTCTCAACCAGTTTGTTATTACATATCGGACATGTAAAAATATGTGCAATAAACGTTTTATTTACCATTCATTGAATTTACGGGTTATATTTCTTTTATGTGATCAATAATTTCATTGATCTTCTCATCCCTGAGCGGTGTTTTGCCTTTTATTATGCCGAAATCTGTGGTATTGATGTGGGTAAAATTATCAATACCGTGGTCTTTCATTATTTTTTCGGCACAGTTGATGGGGCAGCCATCAATTACTACCACTTTTTTTGAAGTATTCTTCACATTTTCAATGAGTTTTTCATCATTGATGGCAATTTTGGGCAGACAAATCATATCGGCCTGCCCGCTTTCAGCCAGAATTCGTGCTACCCTGTCGGCATAGCATCCTGTGTTTGAAGCTCCTGAGCAGGAGACGATCATTGCATTTAATTTTTGATTTTCCATATTAAAATAAATTTCTGTTTTATATTTCGCAAAATTACGAAATGAAATCAGAATAATAAAACTTACCGTGAATTTTTCTAAATCTTACGGTAAGTTTTTTTTACCGATAGTTAACTAATTTCATCGGCATTACTCCTGGGCTTTTTCAAGCCAATTTTTCAACGTACTTTTTACAGGAATTTTTCCTTGTGATAAAACTTTACCATTGACGACCAGCCCGGGGGTTATCATCACCCCGTAATCGCCAAATTTATTGATATCGGTTACTTTGTCGATTTGTGCATCCAGGTTTTCTTCCCTGACCACCTCATTGCAGAGGTTTTCCAGTTTTTCGCAATTGGAACATCCTGTTCCTATAATTTTAATATTTAGCATAATTATTTTATTTTAATTTATTGTGCATGTTGGTTAATATGTTCCTGTACAGTTCCTTAATGGAGCCGTGGTGCTGAGATAAAGGCTGGAAGGGTATAAGGTCCATCACCTCATCAAAGTCGAGTTCGGATTCCAGGAGCGTTTCTACGCTTCCTTTCACCATCTTGCTTATGGCATTTCGTGCTTCCCCGTCGCTCATTCCGAATTCTTTGGCTATCTCATAGAGCTCATGCAACTGAAACCACAGGTAAGTGGGTCCCATGCCGGTTATAACAGCATAGGCCTCCAGTTTATCTTCCTTATCCACATGAACAAGATCTCCCAAAGCCTCCAGCAGTTTGATTACCTGTTGATGTACTTCATTTTCTTCAAACTGTATACTATTGGAATAGGCAATTACATTATACCCTTTGTTAATGATTGAAGGCGCATTGGGTATCATCCGGATTACCGGACAATCTTTGCCAAGCATTTCTGTGATGGTCTGGATTTTGATTTTAGGAGCCAGGGAAACCAGCACTGTGTTCGTTTCAATTTCCTGGTTAATCTCTTTCAGAACATTTTTGAGCTCCGGGGGATGTACAGCCATAAACAACATATCAGACTTTGCAGCATCAGAGGCAGAATGAACCGTAGAGACCTCGCTGTTAAAAGATTTAAGCTTTTCTGCCTGTGAACCATCAGGATCATATACTTTTATTTCTTTGCATTGAATTCCTTTTTGCTTCAATGCTTGAAGTATGATCCGTGTTATTCTTCCTCCCCCGATGAATCCTACGGAAATATTACAATTTTTCATAGGCTTAAGATTTTATTCGCCTTATTGAAATACATAGGTTATTGTTTTGCTTAGCCTTTCATTCCCTAATGATATCCTTCTTTATTGCACTATAACCTGGTATATTTTGGTGATGCCATTTACCAAGAACCACTCCATCCTTCATTAGAACAAGTCCCGGATTGGACCTTATGATTGTTTTGAGTTCAATGAGATCACTCTGATAAAAATCGTAAGATGGTTCATGTTGATCACGAAACCTTTTCACATAGTCGAAAGATGAACCCGTTAAGGCCGCAAAGTCATAATCATCTTTTTGAGCTTTTAAAGCAAGTTCATGGATTTTATCTGTAAAAGCATCGATATTTGTATTGCGCAAATCAGGAGCAATTACTAAAAATTGATAATCAGGGTTTTTTGTAAATTTTCCGGTGACATCTTCCCCGGATTCATTCATCACAAAATAGTTGCTAATTTCAGCCTCTTCGTGGGGTCGAATGATTTCTTTTCTCTGTTTTACGAACTCCCACTTTTCAGTCCACTCCGGGTCATCCCACGGGTAATCATCAGCAGGGTATTCTTTTTGCTGGCCGGTTTTTATATTTTCGAAGATCAGGTAAGTTTTGGCTTCTTCTTCTGTAGGTTGCATAAGCTCAGTAACGTCATTACCTACTTTCCATGGTCTGAAATCAATGATGGGAAGGTTGCGTATGCAATAAACCGATAACCCGATTACGAAAATTGCAATACCAACAATCCCCCACCAATCTTTTTTAGGCGACCACAATGGGGGTATGTTATCTTTCCGCTTAAAAATGATTATTGCCGCAGCGAGCAGAACGATGTTCTTATAAAAGGTTTCCCAGTTGGTAATGACCCAGGCATCGCCAAAACATCCGCAATGAGATACCGGATCGGTTATGGCAATATAGAGTGTCAGGGGTGTGAAAAATGCCATGAAGATTAATCCTGCCCATGCACTATAACGCATTTTTAGTCCGAGTAATATGGCAAAACCAACCACGAACTCAAGGGTATGAAGCAATATGGCAGCAGGTAAGGCTACGGGGATCAGCTCTTCCAATCCAAAAGAAAGAAAATAATCTTCCAGCTTATAGGCCCCGCCCCAGGGATCAATAGCCTTGGTAAAGCCGGCAAAAATAAATGCAGCACCAAAAATAATGCGTGAGGCCCATGTCACTCCTTTTTTAAGCATTTTCTTAGCATATTTTAAAACTTTCATTATTTACCATCTCCCCTTTTACTTTAGTGCCCCTCATCAGCGTGTTGGTAACGGTTCCGAATTTTAATATGTTTTTGTGCCAGATCTTTATTTTTCGTTCATCTGCATCTGTATCCACTTCCAACCGGTAAGTAATTTCTTCCATAGACGGCGGATTGTCTTTGCGTTTGCCTTCCAGCCTGATTTTTGCCGAACGGTAAGGTATCTTTAGTATTTCCGAATACCGCTGTACATTCTTGAGCATACAGGCTGCCAGTGAAGTTAGCAACAGTTCGGCCGGGTTGGGCAGCACCTCGTCACGGCCTGAAGTAGCATCAAAGCTCAATCTGGAGTTGTTGGCTTTTGCCTTTGCAATACCTCCGTTTGTTACTTCTGCTTCAACAGAATATTTCAACATATTCAGATAATTTTTAAACAAAAAGTCAAAAATTGTTTTAAATTTTATTTTCCGACAAAAGAGCCAATGTGTTGCTTACCGTATCATTTACCATAGCTTGTTTAAGGTAACGGGCTACCATTATAGCCTCGGTAATTTCCGGCACGGTTACGCCTGCGTCTTTAGCCTGTTTTACCCACATGCGCGTGCAAGTGTCTGTATTTAAGGCAGCCGATACGGCAATTCCTGCCAATAGCTTGTATTTTTTTGGTATTGCCTGATATTTTTCGTTTTCAAACAACAATGATTTATCATCCATTTGGTGTTTTGCAAATTCAGGAGCAAACTCTTTTAGGAGTTCCATGGGTGTCTTTTTATTTTCCATTTTTATAACGTTTTAAATGATATTTGATTCCTATTCATCAACTTTTCAGCGTGTTCGTAAATGTCATTTATCGGCCGCTGCTTTATCATTTTGCCAAGTTCAATTGCTTCACCGGCTTGCTCTTTGGTGCAGCCCAGCTCTAATGCTTTTTTAAAATGATAGTCGAGGCAGGGACGGCATCCGCCTGCAATGGAAGCTGCAATTCCTGCCAATTCAATGGTTTTAGTATCGAGATGTTTAAACTTTTCCATTTCCGGTAGATTCTAATGATTTAACCCCGTAGAAAAAGGTTTGCGAAAACCCGTGAGGTTAATATGCAGTATTACAATTAGTTGCATATTCATAAATTTTTAAATCTGTTTTCAACGGGGTTAACAACATCCTCCTGTTTGATTATCTGTTGATGGTTTTTTTGTTCTGAAACCATCCTCCGTGTAATCGATCGTAATGTCGAAAAGCATTTTTTCGGCTTCGGTCGTAACAAAAATATTACCTCCGCTCATCTGAATAACCGAATCGTCCGGAGCCGGGTTTTCCGCCACTTCCATTTGCAAAGACGGGCTGCAACATCCTTGTGCGGTATAAAACCGAATGCCTGCTTTTGGATTTTCACTTTCAGCAATCAGTTTCTTAAATTGGTTTAATGCATTATCTGTAAAGTTCATACTACTTTGATTTTTTAAATTATTATTATGCTTGAAAAGGGTCAGTTTTACTGATATCCTTTGCTTCTTTACGTTTTAGCATGGCTAAGGCATTTTTGCCGCGTGAGTTTGGAATGGCCTTTTGGTTTAAAAATTCCAAATTTTCGGCAATTGCCTTAAAATCTTTGAACGGAAAACCCAGTACGGTTTCATTGGGTTGGATATCCGTAGCGTCGCGGCAACCGTAACATCCCATGCTCATATTAAATTTTTGTTCTAAGTACGGTATTGTTGTTGCATCAACACAAGTGGCCTGTAAAATGGCAGTGCTGCTTTCTATCCTTTGTCCGCCTTTTATATTCAGGTTGGCCAGGGCAATCCACATGAGTTTCTCGGTTTCGTCTTCTATAACCACAATATCCGGTTCGATTTCTGCGCTTTCGAGCGGAAACAGATGCAGTGCTTTTAATTTGCCTTGCGGCAGGGTAGCCATCCCTTTAAACATGGCCTTTCCTGTTGCTTCTTCATTTACAATACCAAAACCTACTAATCCTTTTCCGGTTTTTAATCCCCCGGGCAGTGGTTTAAAACCAAAAGTCGCAGCAGCTGCCGGGCAGGCAATGCCTTCCTCATCAAGCCATATATTTTCGCCATGCCGTGCTTTCATCAATGCCTGGCAATAGCGGTGGTGTTTTACTTTCTCAGCATCTCCGGGCATTTGGCTTTTGTTAAAAATGAACCGGACACCAACAGGAAAAGTGTTTAATCCGAGTATTTCCTTGACACTTTTGGCTTTTAATTTAATTTGCTCCATAGCATTTAGCGTTTAGGTACTGGCACAATCAGTATATTGGAATCAGCTTTTCGTGCCACCTGGTGGCTTACGCTGCCAATAAATATCTCTGCGAAAAAACCTCGCCCCTGACTGCCCATAGCAGTTAAGCTTACATTGTTTTCTTTGATGTATTTTAGTATTTGCTCCGTAGGTTTGCCATATAGTATTTGGATTTTCACCTCTGCCTCAGGATGGGCGTCATTCAGGGCTGTCTTAATCCTTTCTAATCTTGCCGTATCAATCTGGTTAAACTCATCAAGTTTATGTTCTAAATGATCTTTGATTTTTACTTCGTCCTGAATGTGGATTAAAGTAACTTTCGGTAATTTGATGTCCTGATTTTTGATCAATTGAAATGCGGCTTCTGAAAAATCGGAAAAATCAGTTGGAATCAAAACATGGTCGGTTAACCTTTTGGATTTCAATTCCCAATCCGGTTCCTGCTTTTCGAGTTGCTGCATGATATGCTCATATTGATACAGATTTTTACCGGGAAATTCATCCGTTGCTGTTTCTTTCTTTTTAAGCGGAATAACCATTACCGGTGCTTTCATGTTCTGCAGTATATCTGCAATGGTACCTCCTATAGTAGATGAAGAACTGGTGCGGCCATGCGATCCGACAATGGTTAAGCCTGCACCTATGGTTTTTCGTCTGCGCTCCAATTCAATATAGGGTACACCGTAAATAAGTTCTGTGTCCACATCAAAGCCTTTTTTTGTAAGTATCTTTCCCTGCTTTTGAAGTTTTGCTTCAATATCTTCGAGGGTAGGGTTCGTGGTTTGCACCTGATCTCTCAGGTTAAGCACATGAACCAATGTAAGCTTTTTAATTCCCAAAAATTTAAAAATCTCGGAATTGTTGATTATTTCAGTAACTGCTTTCGAAAAATCAGTTCCGATAATGGCATGTGTAATCATAATTTCTCGTTTTTTTTTACTTGTTTTTAAAAGGACAATTCTTAGCTTTATCCTGCCAAGTGCAGCTTATCTGTTCACTTTCTTCATTTTCAATTGTCTTGAAAAAATCAAAAACTTTTGTTTTGACAGTTGCCAGGAAAGCATCATTTAATTGGTATTGTAGACAAGCTCCTGATGGTGAGCAAATAATCAACCCTGCTTGTTTTAGTTTCCGCAGATGTTCGGATATGGTTGATTTTGCCAATGGTAAATTTTCAGCTATACTTCCCGGATTACAATCTTTGTATTTTGCCAAATGCATCAATATCTGCAACCTTGCCGGATGCCCAAAAGCATTCAGCAAAGACGCCAGATCAAGCGAAATAGTATTATAGGATTTGCTATCATCCATCATAGATTCATTATACTTATAATATCAATTGTATTTTATCAATGATCTCCTTTTCAATTTCTTTTTTATTTCGCACCCGGGAATAACGGGAAACAATATCTGATATATCAACCTCTTTATCTTTCCATATTTTTTCATTTAAAATAAACCTCCGTATATCAGTCCTGAGATTGTTGCCATGATTACTACCAACGAAACATAAACCAGTGTTTTTTTTGTACCGATTACCCCACGGATAACAAGCATGTTAGGCAGCGACAGTGAAGGTCCGGCAAGCAATAAAGCCAAAGCCGGGCCTTTTCCCATGCCAGCGGCGATCAGGCCTTGCAAAATTGGCACTTCAGTTAAAGTGGCAAAATACATGAATGCCCCCACGATGGAAGCAAAAAAGTTTGAGAATACTGAATTCCCACCAACAAGACTGGCTACCCATTCGTTTGGAACGATACCTGCCATGGCTGTGTCATCATGTGTTGATCCCAGCAAGAATCCGGCAACCAGCACGCCAATAGCCAGCAAAGGCATAATTTGTTTGGTGAAATCCCATGTTGAGATTGTCCACTCTTTATTATCCGGGTCACGTTTATCGGTTAATGTAATGATGCTAAGTCCGGCAATGGCTACAACCATGGGCACAAGCGGTGAGCTGCTGATAAATGCCGAGACAGCTGTTGCCACAACAGCCAGTGCTACATATTGCCATTTGAGTTTGAGAATGGCAATCAGTGAATAGATCAACAGAAGGCCAAAAGCCGAAGTGATATACCATTTATTGGCCCAAATCCAGTACCAGGCGCCACTGTCTACGCCTTCGCCGGGTTTTCCCCAATTGGCAAAAACCAAAATGAGCACGAGGGTGAAAAAATGAAAAGAAGTTTGCCACATGGGGCGCTTTTCCGGTGTTTCCGGGAAATTCAATTGTTCTTCTTTTTTGGCCTTTTCCTCTTTTCTATAGATGATCGACATGACAGAACCGATGACCACGGCAAAGACCACAGCTCCTATAATACGTGCCACGCCCATTTCAAAACCCAAAATCCGGGCCGTTAAGATAATTGCCAGTATGTTGATGGCCGGGCCGGAATATAAAAATGCAATGGCCGGGCCCAATCCTGCCCCCTTTTATGAATACTCGAAAACAACGGCAAAATCGTACAGCTACAAACAGCCAGTATGGTTCCTGATACCGAGGCTACCGTGTAGGCGACCCATTTTTTGGCTTTGGCGCCAAAGTATTTCATCACCGCCCCCTGGCTTACAAAAACAGCAATAACGCCTGCAATGAAGAAAGCCGGCAGCAAACATAAAATTACATGTTCCTGAGCATACCACTTGGTCAGGTCAAACATGGCCATGATGGCTTCTTTGAACCTTGCACTATCAACAGGCATAAAATAGGCAAATACAAAAACAACAATGATCCATGCCAGTATTTTAAATTCTCTTTCTTTTCCATTATAAAAACAGTTTTAATTTTCGCAAAACAGCGAAAAGCAACTTAACAAATATTAAAAATAAATCAAAATCACGTAATAAACTCCAAAGCCAATGAACACAACGGATATCACCCGTCTGAACCAGATTTCAAAAGTTTTCAGGCTGTTGTAAACTTTTCCTACACTGGAAACCGTGTAAGCTATCAACCAGGCAAAAATGATTACGGGGATTCCGGTTGCAATGGCAAAAACCACCGGCAAATACAAACCGGATGCGCTGCTTACCGTCATCGGGATCAACATGCCAAAATAAAGCACACCGCTATAAGGACAAAATGCCAGGGCAAACAATACACCAAGCAGCAACACATCCCAATAAGTGTGTTTGGATTTTTCCTGAAATTTTTTGGTTAAATTCCCTACACCGGGAAATTTAATTTTCAAAATGTCAAGCATCAATAATCCAATGACAATTAAGAGTGGTCCTAGGAATTTTTCACCATTTTGCTGAAACCAGCCTGAAATGTCAAACTGCCCGGCACCAATAAAAATAATCACAGCTAAAAGAGTGTATGTAATAGCCCGTCCGGCCGTGTAAATAATGCCATTTATAAAAACCCTGCGTTTGTCTTCCACATCTTTGCTGATAAATCCAATGGCTGTGATATTCGTGGCAAGCGGACAAGGACTGATAGCTGTCATTAACCCCAAAGCGAAAGCCGTAACGATTGGCAATGAACTATTGCTCATTAAATTTTGCAGAAATTCTTCCATAATTTAAATTTAAATTAGCAGCATAAGTCAACCAACTTCCAGAAAGTCAACTTATACTTTCGTTTTTATAAAAGCGGATCTATTTTTTCCTTGATAATTTGTTTTAACTTCTCCGGATTATTCCGGGAATACATAAAACCTTCATTGGTAATCTCGATTTTAGTATTACCCTTATTAATAAGTAAGGTTTGTCCGGAAACGCCAATTGCCTCTCCTATTTGTTCGCCTTCAGGTGTGTCTAAATTTACGTTTGAAAAACTTACTTTATCGCCATACAGCTCTTCAACAGCTTTTTTTGATTCCTTCTCAACAGTTCTGCAAGATGCGCATCTACGCGCATAGTGAAAATAATACACCTGTACATCATCTGCTTTTTTAGCAGACGGACTCTCATCATTCTTACTACTTTGAGCCGAACAGGAAGCATTCATGCCGGCAATAAAGATAAAGAGTGTGATGATTTTAATTGTTCTCATAAGTCTACTGTTTATCGGTTAATAATTCATTGAGTTCTTTAGTGGAAGGTACACGGCCCGAAAAAACAACTTTTTCGTTGATGACAAGAGCTGGTGTATGCATTACACCGTATTCCATTATTTTCATAATGTCTTCCTCTTTTGTGATATTGGCTTCAATACCTTCTTTTTCAACTGTTTCCCTTGTAAGTTTTTCAAGGGTTTTGCATTTTGGACAACCTGTCCCGAGAATTTTAATTTCCATACTTATATCTCCTGATTTTCGTTAAATAGTTTGTGAAACATTTCTTTTGCTTTTTCCCAGTTTTCTTGGTTTAGGCAATACTTTATATAAGGAGGTTCTACTTCACCCTGAATAAGTCCTGCATATTTCAGTTCTTTTAAATGTTGTGAGAGGGTTGAACGTCCAACCGGCAGCTCATCAACCAAATCGCCGCTGTAGCAGCAAGCATTCATCCGGTTTAATTTCTGTAAAATGTATAAACGAACCGGATGTCCCATTGCTTTGGTAATTCCGGCCATTTCTTTAATATCTGCAGATATTTCAATCGTTTTTACCATTTCTGTGATTTGATTTTTATATTTCGCAAAATAACGAAATGATATTTAATCTACCAAATGTTTTTTGAATTTTATTGTCGTCGGCAACCAATGAATCTTTCACCCGGTCGGGCAGAAACGATCCTGTTTTTCGTTCTGTAAATTCGAAAATTTAACCTGAATTTTACAAGATCATCACATTTTAATGACTTTTTTCGTAATGCTTACCCGCCCGGTTTGCAAATGAAGGAGGTAAATCCCGGAAGGTATTTTGCTTGCATCCCAGGAAATATGGTTTGTTCCGGCATGGGCATTCAAGGTGAAACTTTCAAATTCAGTCCCGTCTTGTTTAAAGATGCTGAGCATCAGGGTAGCTGCTCGTCGGAGTTCAATCTTAAATGAAGCAACATCAGAGACCGGATTGGGAAACACAGAAAATTCAAAGTCTGGTGATGCCTGGTTTGCGATCCCCCCGATCACCGAAAAGTCCACCGGAGCGGTCCAGATCTGGTAGATCCCGCTCGAATTGTCCATCCACACCGGCAAGATCTTTTCATCATTGGAGGTCAGGTCGATGTTGTCGCCCTGGTAGCCCTGGCCCAGCCCACCGATGGACTTGGGTCTGAAGTTATGGTCGCTGATCTCGTATTCTTTCCAGCTATCTCCGCCATCAGTTGATCTTGCCAGGAAAACACCCGTTGAATCGCTTGTGGTGTTCCTGTCATCATAAAAGAGTACGTTCACCGCTCCGAATTTGTCAACATGGATAGCAGGGAAGTACTGTATCTTCCCGTTGTTCAGTGCATCCTGGTTAACGCGGATGCCTTCCGACCAGGTGATCCCCCCATCCGCTGAACGGTTCAGGATGATGTCGGGATCATTGCCGGCCGGAGCCAGGTCCTTTTGCCCGGTGACGATATAGATCCATCCTTGTCGCACTCCCATTGTCGTATCGACTGCAATTTGCGGTAAGCCATTGACCCGGATATTCTCTTTTTCAGGCAGTATCCCCGTGATGCCGTTCATGGGGAATGCATTCTCCTGCACCTCCCAGTTTTGCCCGCCATCTCCGGAGGCAGCAACACCTGCAAAGATTTCTTTAAAGGGAGAGGTGCTGGTAACGCCGGCCCAGCAGACATAAACTTCTCCATTTGGTCCAACTGCAACATCACCCCCGGCACTCCGTTTAGGAGGATTATTAATTGGTGCCGGATCGCTCCAGCTTTGAGCGCCATCATCCGTATAGGAAAACATGACCGGGTAGGGCTGGGCGAATTTCACCCAGCTGGCGTAGGTCCTGCCATAATACCCGCTTGTCTCCACAGCATCCGTGCTCACCGAAGCCCTTTCCAGATCATCGGTGGAGACTACCAACTGAGAAGACCAGCTCTGTCCGTTGTCGTCAGAATAATGGGAATACAGACCCGTGAAAGGGGCTCTGCCCAGGCGGGTCAGGATGAACCTTCCGTTTTTATCGATGGCAATGCCCGGGTCGCCGCCATGAAAGGAAATGGGATTGCCGGTACAGCTATCATTGCCCTGCCAGCTGTCGCCTCCATTATTTGAAACATAAATGCCTTCACTCACAAAAAAGGGAATGAAGGTCAGGGTGTTGCATGAGGAGAACAACAAGTCCGGGTCCTCAGGACTTCTTACGATGAATACCTCTGTTTGGGTCACTTCACTTGGGTAGATGCGGTAGTTATCAAAAACCTCAAGATCCCCGGTGGAGGATTCCTGTGCAGAAAGACTGCTCATTGTAAAGACGAAAAGAAGTATGCTAAGATTTTTAATTTTCATAAGCTTTAAAATGTATATCCGAGTTTTAAGGATAAGAAATAGTTGCGGGGTGCGCCGGCTTCATAAAACCGTTTGTCGGCCGAATTGGTATTGGTAAAACCCACGTATATTTCATCAAGAATATTATTGACCCCGCCTGAGAGCAATATATTGAAATTACCCAGTTTCATGTCAAATCCTACCACTGCATTCAGGATCTGATAGGGATCAGTCTGGTCGGTATTGGCATCGTCAACCCAGAGGCCGCTGACAGAGCGGTAGCTCAATTTCGAGAATGCGGAAACTTTATCCTGGTATAAGGCATATGCATATTGAATTGCCAGATAAAGGTTGTTTTCGGGCACACTGGGGACCATATTGCCGGAGAAGTCTTTTTCTTTCTGAATGAAAGTTCCTGTGCTGTCCAGTTCTATAGTCAGCGCTGAATAGTCAGTATACCTGAAATGTGAGTAAGTGTATGCTATCGAGAGATCCAGACCTTTCAGCAACTGCATTGTTGCCCCGGCCTCAAGGCCTTTTCTGTTTGTTGTGGCCGCATTCCTGAAATAAACATTGCCCAGGACTTCATAAGGCACGATCTCATTTTCAACGATGATATTGAAAGCCGTAAATTCGAATAGTATGCTTTTGAGGAATTCATGATCCTGCCTGATCCAGTTCCCCTTGATCCCGGCTTCCATATTTTTGGATTCCTGGGCTTCGAGCTCATCATTATAGAGGAATCCGGGATCTTCGCTTTCCAGCTCGTTTTTGGCCGGACTGTCAAAGCTCAGTCCGAAGGACGAATAAACAGCCAGTCTGGGTGTGATTTTATAATTCAGCGCCAGTTTGGGGGTGAAAGCCTGGAACTTCCTTTTATCATCACGCATTGGGAGGGTTTCTTCAGACAGCTTATAGGTCACATCATCAAACCTCCCGGTGAGTAAAACATAGAATTTTCTTTTCAGGATCTCATAATTCTCTGAAATATAAAAGCCGGTATTGCTGATCTTCTCATCCGTAAGCTGTAGCAGCTGATCCCCTTTCATGCCGCCCAGGTTTTCATAATACTCTGTGCGGGCCGGCTGGAACAGCAAGTCACCACCCACCGAGAACTCGTTCTTATTTCCGGCAATTTTCGAACGCCTGATGTATTTACCGCTTAAACCAAGGCCATTGCGATTAATGATGCGGTATTGTGAGGAAGTTCTTTCAAAATACTTGATGGTACCATAGGTTGTGATCTCAATCTCGTTGTCAAGGAAATCACCGAATTTGGCATTGTAGCGTATGCCCAGCCTTCCTTTGGTGCTGATGCGTTTGGTATCCCGGTCGATATTCTTTTGATCGGCCTGGAAGGGGTTTTCTTCAAATTCTTTTTTGGTAAGCGATCCCGGAAGTTTGATCATGCCATCTACAAAATATCCGTAAAGCGTCAGGCTGGTGTTATTGGTGGGTTTGGTCTGCACCACCGTATTCAGGATGTGCCAGTATTCGTTGCTGTGTTTGCGGTAACCATCGTAGCCCTGGTAAGTGTAGGTGTTAAGCAGGCGGTAATTATCCGTTCGGACCCCTGCCTGTATACTGTTTCGGCTCAGGCCGAAATAACCGAACTGGTTCATCTGGCTGACAAAGGAACGGTCGAAATCCATATCATGGATGAAGTTGACCACGCCCCCGGGTGCATTGGTATAAAGGGAGGAGGAATTTCCTTTCACCACTTCAATGCTGCTGATGGAATTGAAATCGACGGCTTCGATGCGTGTTTGTCCATCGGGTTCTGATTCTGGAATGCCATCCAGTAAAATACGAACCCCACGGATCCCTGAGTTCGACTGGCTACCGAAACCACGGATGGAAATCCTGACATCATGGTTCCCATAACGGCTCTGCATGAAAAGGCCTGGGACAGCACCCAGGGCATCATCAATGCCAACCAGTTTTCCCTGGCGGTAATCGATGGTTTTGATGCGGGTGACAGGGTAGGGGATGTCGATGATCTTTTTCGGCATGCGGGCCCCGGTGATCACCACTTCATCCAGACTTGATCTCAGGGTATCCTGCTCAAATAAAATGATGCTTGTATCAGGTTCTGTGGGATTCTGGGCGAGGACTTTCCCGGAAATCATGCAAAACAGTAAGAGATTTACTGAAACAAGTATAAATAGTTTTTTAAGTAAAAACATAAAGCCCACAATAATTTATATTAATTCAAAATTACTAATATATTTGGGGAAATTTCCCTTTGAAGTAAAAAACAGGAAAAGGCCTTTGAAAGAAAGAAAAGAAAAAACAAGTGGTATGAGCAGATGTATTCTCATCGGTGGAAGCGGTTTCCTGGGCCGCCATGTATTGGAGGAGCTTATCCGGGAGCAAGCGGAAGTTCATGTTGTGGAACACAGGGAAAAGATCCCTGAATCCAGTGACTACAAGATCATCCCGGGTGGAATATCTTCACTGCATACCGGCTTCCTGGATAAGCTGAAGCCGGATGTCATTTTTCATTGTGCCAGGCCCACGAACCCTTCCTTGCGCTGGGCCGGCCGTAAAATGGCTGCCGGGATTGCGGCAGGCCTGAACAAAAGGCTGCTAAAGTCGTTGCAGCGATGCAAATTGCATCCCAAACTGGTGTTTGCTTCCGGTAGCCTGATGTATGGCAATCACGAATATCCCCGGGAAGAATCGGATGAATTGAATCCCATCAGTTTTGCCCGTCAGTACTATAAGGGGGAATTGCCCCTGGTAAATGCCTGCCGGAGAAAGGAGTATCCCATTCAGGTATTGCGATTTCCCTGGCTGCTGGGGGATGGATCCTGGTTCAAATGGTTTTATCTGGAAAATATTGACAAGAAGCAGGCCATCCCGGCTTTCGGAGAAGGGCAGAACATGATGCATTTTCTGGATGTGAAAGATGCTGCCACTCTCATGGTAGGCTATGCAAGGAAAGCTCCTTTTCCGCGTATTCATAATATCTTTTCCGAACAGCTGATGAAACAGGAGGAATTTCTGGATATCCTGGCCGGAAAGTTCCATGCTGATATCAGGGATTACCGGGAAGTTTTCGATGGAGGTATTGAGAAAGAAGCCCTCGAAGCTTTCACTTCCAATATCATCCTAAGGACAGAATACCCGGATATTCTTGATCAGTTCAAATTCCGGTCACTGGATGAAAGCCTCGAAAACATCGGCCAGTGATAATAACTGAGCTTAAAGAAAAACCTGATCTGTTAGTACTTTGAGAGAAGCTTCGCTTACTTTTTCTATCAGAAAGTAAAGTTTAATGCCGGTAACAAAGGAAATTTATTTCCGGAATACGAACAAAGTATATTCCCCTTTCGACCACCACTGGGTGTTTTGCAACTGCAGATCCTTTTGCCACAGTTTTTCAAGTTTTTCATGCCGGCCGAGGTACTTCTTATAATTATACCAGGCAGGGAAAAGGATGCTATAGCCTTTTTTCTCCATCAGCTCAAAATCAGCAAAAGCCTTCCTGATCTCCACCGGGCTGTAACAGCGTGAAGGCAGGTGCCTGTCGATGGAATAGCCACCCCATTCTTTTCCAAGGCGGGCAAAGGCCGTTTTGACATTCAGTTTGATACTCTGAACGATCATTTCGCGCAAATACCATTTGTTTACGAAGCTCAGCACGGCGTGGCCGGTTGGCTTGAGCAGGTTTTGTATCTGGCTGGCGGCAAATCCCAGGTTGGCCGCTGTATTGAGCGCTCCAAAATAGACATAGATCAGGTCGAAACTTTCCGTTTTAAAAAGTTTGGTCAGATCCCTTTCATCGCTAAGAAGTACCCGGGCATTGTTCAGGTTCTGCTTTTGAATGCGTTGTTTTGCCAGGTCGACCATCTTAGGGGCAATATCCACCCCGGTGATCTCCCTTTCAGGAAATTCTCCGGCAAACCAGGCCACATCGAAACCCGGCCCGCAGCCAATCTCCAGGGCATTTTCAAAAGGGTATTTGATGGTGGTATGCCGGAAATCGTTCCGGATCTTTTCCAGTAAAGGGTTTTCTCCTGCCCTGTCCTCAAAACCCAGCTCCGCATCCTTGTTATAATAACTGGAAACATTCTCGTAGAAATCAGAAACATTGGTTTTTTCTGTCATACTTTCATATCTAAAAGGGATAGTGAAATTACAAATCCCAAACCACAAAACACAAATAAATTCCAAATTCTATTTGATCAGTATCCCAAACACATGCCTGTAGCTAATAACCAGAAGTATAGGATTTGAGTACATTAAGCTATATTATGAATAATGCGGCTTAGTATTCCGGTATTTCCTGTCCTTCCATCCAGGGGGCATTAGCTTTAATCAGTTTCATTTCCAGCTCAGGCATTGTGGTACCGGTGATCTCATCCAGGTTTTGCCTCAACTGGTCCATCTGGACCTTGCCGATTTCCATGCTACGCTGCTGGGCTTCTGTCGGTCCGTAGCTGTTGCCTGTTCCGGAAGCTGCAAAACCATAACGGGTATACACAGTTGGCGGGGAACCCGCACTGACTTCCTGTTTGGATTGGTTGCCATACAACTGCATCCTGATATCTTCCAGCCGGTGCCTGGCATCATCGATTTCTTCCAGCAGGCTGTCGGAAACTTTTTCGGATCTTAGCAGGGCGATCTTCATGGCTTTCACCTTCTTTTCTGCGTTTTTCAGGATGATGCTGCCCGCGGTAATGGCTTCCTGCAATTGTCTGACTTCTTCCAGGAAGGCAATGATCTCATCCTGTCCGGCCCCTTGCAGGGCTCCATCCCGCATCTTTTGTGCCATGAATTCGACAGGCTCCGTCAGCTCCGTATATTCTCCATCCACCAGGCCTGCCATGCTCACCGTGTATGTTCCGGGAAGGGCCATCAAACCCCTGGACCAGCCGCCCGGCGTGTCATCGTGTATATCGATAGCTGCCTTGCTGGCATAATGGAGATCCCAGTTTACCCTGTGGAAACCCCTGGATTTTTCACCTTTGATCCTTCTCACCACATTTCCTTCTTCATCCCTGATGCTCAAAATGATGCCGGGATCTTCCTCCCTTCTTTCTGCTTCAACAGCTTCCCAGCCTGGGAAAGTGACATCTTCACCAGCTTTTATTTTCTTTTTCTCATCTGCCTGTCTGCTGGTTTTTTTTGTTTTTAAACCTTCAGAAAGGAAGTAAGTGAAGACTACTCCATAAGGAGGATTTTCGGCAGTGAAGTAATTTGCTCCCTGTGAGCCTTTGCCATAACGCTGTATGTACCACCAGCTATCCCGGACCGGGAACATTGCAGCTTGTTGTTCCAGGGTTTTCTCATCGATGTGGCGCAGTACACTGTAATCATCGAAAACATAAAAGCCCCTGCCAAAGGAGGCCCCAACCAGGTCATCTTCTCTTTCATGGATGGCCAGATCGCGGAAGGAAATGGTGGGAACGCCGCCGCCCAGTTTGCTCCAATGATTACCCGCATCTATCGTAAAATAAATACCGAATTCGGTGGCAAGGAAAAAGAGTTCTGGTTTTTTGTGATCCTGAACAATCCGCCATAATAATGTTCTGTCGGGCAGATTCCCTGTCATGGTTTCCCAGGTTTTGCCCCTGTCCTCACTTTTTACGAGGTAGGGGTTCAGATCTCCAAACTTATGATTATCCATTACAACATATAGTGTATTCACATCATGAAGGTCTGCTTTAATATCGTTCACAAAAGCTGTTTCAGGTATTCCTTTGATGCTGCCGATTTCCACCTTTCGCCAGTTCTCCCCGCCATCTTCTGTGATCTGTATCAGGCCGTCGTCTGTGCCCACGTAGATCAATCTCTCCTGCAGGGGTGATTCGGCGATGGAGGTGATGGTATTGTATTGCGACATGGCGTCCAGGTCCCAGACATTGTCCCAGCTCTGTGTACTGCCCATGATCGGCAGTTCCAGCCTTTCCTGCTTCCGGGTCAGGTCGCCGGAAATAGCTTCCCAACTGTTGCCCCTGTTATCAGATTTCCACAATCTTTGTGATGCAAAATAGATCCTTTTTGGGGAATGCGGGCTCACCAGTATGGGGGCATCCCAGTTATATCTTTCAAAACCTTCCCCTTCTTCGGGTTGCGGCCGGATGTTCACCCTTTCACCGGTAGTCATGTCTATCCTGTTCAGATAGCCCTGCTGGGATTCAGCGTAGGCAATGGCCGGATTACCAGGTTCTGTTGCAGGCTGGTGTCCGTCGCCTCCAAGTACCAGGTACCAGTCTTCATTGCTGATGCCATCTCTTTTGTCGGTGCGGGAAGGACCGCCCTGGGTTCCATTGTCCTGGGTTCCACCGATAATGTTGAAAAAGGGCTTGCTGTCGTCGAGTGCAAGTTTATAAAACTGGGTCACGGGCAGATTGTTCACAAATCGCCAGGTCTCCGTTCCGTCAAAAGTTTCATACAAACCGCCATCGGTACCGACCAGCATATAATCCGGGTCATCTGCCCGGAAAGCAATGGCATGGTTATCGGAATGCTTGTCATTTTCATTCATACGTTCGAAATGCTTTCCACCGTCTTCGGAAACCTGCATCCTGACATCCACCAGGAGGATCTTGTCAAACTCGTGTGGGCTGGCATACAGCTCCTGGTAATAATGTGGTCCTGTAGCCCCGGCTATTGCATCACTCTGTTTTTTCCAGGAAGCGCCCCGGTCTTCGGATTTATAAACCCCGCCTGTTCTCCTGTCGAGTTCAATGGCGGCATAAACGATATCGGGATTCTGTGGTGATATCGCAAGCCCGATCTTGCCCATATTGGAACCTGGCAGACCTTTCTTAAGTTTTGTCCAGTTTTCGCCCCCGTCTTCAGAGCGGTAAATGGCAGTACCGGGCCCGCCGCCCATGTAGGCAGCTACATTCCTGTGCCTTTGCCAGGTTGCGGCATACAGGCGGTCGGAGTTTCTTGGATCGATCAGGATATCGGTAACCCCAACCCATTCATCATCACCCAGTGTTTTCTTCCAGGTCTTGCCGCCATCGGTTGTTTTGTAGAGCCCCCGCTCATCGCCCTTGTTCCATAATGGTCCCTGGGCAGCTACCCAGAGAACCTCCGGGTTTTCAGGGTGAATGATGATCTTTGAGATGTGCTGGCTTTTCTTCAAACCCATATTTTCCCAGCTCTTACCACCATCATCACTGCGGTAGATACCATCGCCATAGCCAACATGCCGGCCACCGACATTTTCACCGGTTCCCACCCATACGGTATGGGGGTTGTTCGGATCAATGCTCACGCAACCCATGGAATATGAAGGCTGCTCATCAAAGATGGGTTTCCAGGTGGTCCCCGCATTTATCGTCTTCCAAACACCCCCCGAACCAACGGCGACATACCAGATGCTGTTGTCCTCCGGATGGATGGCAATGTCGGCAATGCGTCCTGACTTATATGCAGGACCAATGCTGCGGAGCTTTAAACCCTTAAAGGTCTTTTCGGAAAAAGTGCTTGAATCCTCCTGGGCCTTTGTAAGAGAAGAATGAAATAGAAAAAGTGGGATTAAAATGAATAAGAAGTTATTGCAGCGGTTTTTCATATGAATTATTTTGATGTTCGGTTTTTTTATGAGCCAAATGTAAAAATCTTTTTTTTAATCAAATTCAATTCAAGAAATGCCTGCATTTTTTCCGATTAGGGGTTCATCTGATAATTTGTTAATTTTATGATCGTTTTGTAGGTTAAGAAAGATTTATGAGCGGGACAAAAAACCTCAACAATCATTCGGACAATGCCGGTATCAGGGATGAGAAGATCGTTTCCTTTTCAATGATACTGGTTTTCCTGCTTGTGATCATCACCGGCATTGTTTCATATGTTTTGTTAAACCAGAGCCTGAATTCGATCAGCCGCAGCATACAGCCCGACAGGAGATTGCTCCTGACAAAAAATATTTTCAATGAACTAAAGGAGGGAGAGAATGCTGTTAAGTCCTTTTCGCTGTCACAGCATGATGAATATTTAAAAAGCTTCTATCTCTCAGTGCAAAATACTGAAAAACACCTCGATTTGCTCCGGTCAGGTATTCAGCAAAATGACACGCTCACACATTATCTCGATTCACTGGAACTGCTGATAGAGGAGCGTTTCTTGCTGCTCGACAGCCTGCTGGAAATCCAGGATGAATACCGTGTGCAGCAGGCCCTCAATAACCTGGTAAGCACCATACATAAAGACAGCCTGCAGTTTTGGCAAGAAGAAAATGATGGGTTTTTCAAGCGGCTTTTCAAGGGCAAAAAGAAAAAGGCTGAAGAAGAAGCCCTGAGGCAGGCTGAGATTGAAGCTTTCAGCCAGGGAGTGAATGAGATAAGGCGCGAAGAGATCCTCCGGGAGCAGGAAATCCGCCAGAAAGAGCTGGAGCTTATCGGGCGTGACCGCCAGCTAATGGATAAGGTTTCCGCCCTGCTTTCAGTCTTCGACCGTGCTGTTATCAGCATCATGGAAGAAAAAACGGCCCTGGCCGGAAAGCGGACCCGGCAGATCAGCTGGGTGATCGGTGCTTTTGTTTTCCTGGCTTCTCTGTTGCTGATCATTGCCATCTATACTATCATTCGTTTTATCAGGCGCAACAACAGGTATAAGGAGGCCTTGCAGCTGGCTCATGAAGAAGCGCTTACACTCGCCCGGACCCGCGAAAGCTTCCTGGCCAATATGAGTCACGAGATCCGGACCCCCATGAATGTGATATCGGGTTTTACCGGGCAATTGCTGAAAGGGAAAATGACACAGCAGCAACGGGAACAGCTCCGGATGATCAAAAATGCCTCAGGTCACCTGGTGCATATTCTGAATGATATCCTTGATTTTTCAAGGCTGGAGGCCGGTAAAATGTCCCTGCACGAAAAAAGCTTTGTTCTGGAAGATATTACTCGGAGGATCTTATCGCTTTCTTTGAACCGCTGGCAAAGTGATAAGAGCAATATACTCAGCCTACAGGATGGAAAAAGATGTTCCAAAGTATGTTAAATCAGATCCTGTTCGTCTCAGGCAGGTTTTGCTAAACCTGATCAGCAATTCGGTCAAGTTCACCCGGAGCGGGAATATTGATCTGATTGTTAGCCTGGAAAATCAAAAGGCAGGAAAATATGATATCGCTTTTGTTGTGAAAGATACAGGCTCCGGAATTGCCCGAAAAGACTTGCGGAAAATTTTTGATGAATTTGAGCAAAGCAGCAGCAATGCCTCACAGTCTGCCCAGGGTACCGGCCTGGGACTGGCCATTGTAAAAAAAATCACGGATCTTTTTGGCGGGAGCCTTGATCTCAAAAGCCAGGAAGGAAAGGGAACAGAAATCCGGCTTGTGATTCCGCTCAGCGAGGCCAAACCGGAAGAAATCAACGGCAGAAGTGCCTGACCTGACCGAATTACATCTTCCGGCGGGACTGAATATCCTGGTGATCGATGATGAGGAATACAACCGGCAATTGTTGAAAGCCATGCTGAAAGACTTTGAAGTGAACATTGTGGAAGCGATCAATGCAGAGGACGGGCTGATGTTCTTCGAGAAGTTGGATTTTGATATTGTGCTTACCGACATCCGTCTGCCTGGTATGAGCGGAATGGATCTTGCCCGAAAGATAAGGCAATTCTGGGATAAGGGAAAGGCTTCAGTACCCCTTGTTGCACTCACGGCTTCTGTGACGCAAAATGACCAGGAAAAATACCAGCAGGCAGGCTTGGATAATTTTCTGCCCAAACCGGTAAAGGAAGATGAACTGCTCAGGATGATCGCAAAACTCAGCGGGAATATTGAAAAGCAGGATCAGCAAAGGGAAAGCATCCCGGAGGAGAATAATGATGAGGCCGCCCATTTCGACCTGAAGGAATTAAAGCGTCTGAGCAACCAGGATGAAGGCTTTTACAGGGAAATGATCGAACTTTTTATCCGTAATACGGAATCCGGTTTTGAGCTCATCAGAATGCATCTTGACAAAAAAGAATTTAATGAATTGCAGGAGCAGACCCACAAGATCGTTTCTCCGGCGCGCCATATCAAAGCACATAAACTGATCAGCTTGCTCAAGGAAATTGAACTTCTGGAAAATCCCGGAACCCGGACAGACAGATTGGAGGAACTGCTGAATGAATCCCTCAATGAATTTAAAATCATAAAAAATGCCCTGAAAGGATAAACATGAAACAGAAGCCTTTTAGCATATTTGCCGTGGAAGACAATGAATGGTACAACAGATTGCTGGTACATACCCTTTCACTAAACCCTGATTATCATGTGGAAAGTTTTTTTATCGGAAAGGATCTGCTGGAGAAGTTGCATGAGCGGCCCGATGTGATCACCCTGGATTACCGGCTTCCGGATACTACAGGCACTGAGCTGCTCAGAAAAATAAAAGACTTTGATGAGCGCATCGAAGTGGTGATCATTTCTGAACAGGATGATATTGAAACTGCCGTAGACCTGCTGAAGCACGGAGCCTTCGACTACATCGTTAAAAGCAACGACATCAAGGAAAGACTGCTGAACACCATGCAGATCATCCGCAGGAAAGCCGGGATGCAGGACAGGATCGATGTGCTGGAACAGGAAGTGCAGAAAAAATATGATTTCAACTCCATGATCATTGGGAACAGCGTGGCCATGAAGCGGGTGATGGGTATGATGGAGAAGGCGGTGAATTCAAACATCAGTCTCAGTATTTCCGGCGAAACGGGCACTGGCAAAGAAGTGGTGGCCAAGGCCATTCATTTTAATTCATCCAGAAAAAACAAGCCTTTTGTGCCGGTGAATATGTCGGCCATTCCTTCCGAACTTTTCGAGAGCGAACTATTCGGTCATGAAAAAGGGGCTTTTACCGGTGCCGTTGCCCGCAGGACCGGCAAGTTTGAAGAGGCCAGCGGAGGGACGCTCTTCCTGGATGAGATCGGGGAGACCGATTTGAACTTCCAGCCCAAGCTGCTCAGGGCGCTGCAGGAAAAGGAAATTACACGTATCGGTGGCAATGAACGGGTGAAAGTGGATTGCCGCATCATTGTGGCTACCAACCGCAATTTGATGGAAGAAGTGCGGGAGGAAAAATTCAGGAAAGATCTTTTCTATCGCCTGCAGGGGATGCCAATTGAACTACCGCCCCTGCGCGACCGCGAAAAGGATGTGCTGATCCTGGCCCGGTACTTTACGGAGAATTTTGCCAAAGAGAACGAGGAACCGCTGAAAAGCCTTTCAGAGGGAGCCCGAAAAAAACTCCTGGCGTACGACTGGCCGGGCAATGTGCGGGAACTCAAATCGGTCGTGGAGCTGGCCATTGTGATGTCGCAGGGCGATACGCTCGAAGAAGATGATATCAGCTTCAGCTCCTTTGATATGATGCATGAACTGCTACCGGAAGAAATGACCCTCAGGGAATATGATATCCGCATCGTGAAATACTACATGAAGAAGTATGACCATAAAACCAAAGTGGTAGCAGATAAACTGGGGATCGGGCAGACGACTGTTTATAGGTTGCTGGAAGAAGGTAAGGGAGATTAAGTGACATGTAGACGAAGAAGCCGCGAGGTTCTTGCTCCTTAATCATTGCTTACATGCGTATTCTTTCCGTGAAACTTTTCATTTTGAAAATCCCTTTTTCATATTGAAAGACAACTTCGGTAATCATTTTTATAAAGAAATGTAAAACAATAGTTTAAGATTCCAAATGATCATGGCATGGCATTCGGTATGTATATAATCGGAATCAATTCATAAACAATTAAACCGGAGGAAAGAATCATGGAAAAGACAACCCGATCAACAGCCAAAAACATTCTCATTGGAGTTTTGATCTTATTCAGTGCCGCAACTTTTACCCTGGCCTATTATCAGCATATGGAAAAAATGGAATATGCCGACAGGATAACGGATCTGCAGGGAGAATCGGATCAGAAAATCTTTGAAATTTACCAGCGTATTGATAAAAACCTTGCTGAAATCAGGGAGCATGAAGGGCTTATCAAGAATACCATTGATACAAGGAAGCGTGAGGGCAGTTTTGATCCCGAAGAAAGGATCAACAAGCAGATATCTTTTATTGAACGCATCATGCAGCAAAACCGCGACCTGATCACCAGTCTGAATACCGACCTGAACATCAAAGATGACAAAGTGAAGGAGTATGTCAGGATGCAGAAAAACCTCTGGGTACGCATCAATGAATACAAGGATGTAGTGAATTCCCTGACCCGGCAAAACGGCATTCTGGAGCAGGACCTGGAAATGAGCGAGTTTGAAAAACTTGCCCTTGAGATCGAACTGGAAAAGCTGGATACGGAGATCGAGCAAAAGGTGGTCCTGATCCAGGAGAAAAACGAACAGATCTACCGCAGGGAAAAGGAAATGAATACGGCTTATTATGCAGTCGGCACTTACCGGCAACTCAGGGAAAAGGAAATAGTGCACAGGGCCGGTGGCTTCCTGGGGATTGCAGCCGTAACCACAATGACTAATGAGTTCGATCAGGCACTTCTTTTCGAGATAGATACCAGGACGGTTCGTGAGATCCCCATCTGGGCCAGGAAGGCTGAAATTGTCACCAGCCAGGATCCGGCTTCCTATACCTTTGAAACATACAATGGTATCATTGAGCGGATTCGCATCGATGACCCGGAGAAGTTCTGGGAAAAGAGCAAACACCTGGTTGTGATCGTACGCGACACTTATGAGAGTGAGCTGGCGGAAGCCTGGCAGGAATAATCATCTGATGACACTTTACCCCCATGTGAAGGAGGCAGCTGGCTGTCTCTTTTTTTGTTTGGGATTGGACTTAAAGTAATACTTTAACCGGGTTTCACCTCTAGGGGTGGAACCTGAAAGTGAGACAAACGCCAGGTGAAACCCCTAAAGGTGAAACCTCTCAACACACACCCTCTCATCCTCGCAAAATTTTCAAAATGAAAGCCCCCTTTTCATTATGAAAAGAAATGTAATTTAAGTCAGCACCATAAACGCCACTAAATCAATATAATATATCATTAATGGCCTCCTGGCACGAATTCGGTAATACCCTTTTCAGCCAGGTCAATGATTAGACCTGATAAGATCTGAAAGTAAAACTAATATGGAGGAACAAGTCATGAAAAAAGATGAAAAATCATTAACAAAGAATTTAGTGATAGCAATTCTGACCCTGTTTACAGTGGGTGCAGTCATATTTGCCTATATCCAGAGGGAAGAAAGGCAGGCCTTTATGTCGGAAGTGAAGGAAGTGAAGAAGGAGAGTCAGCAAACCATCCTGGATATTTACCAGAAAATTGAGCGCAACCTGGCAGAAATCCGTGAACATGAGGATTTGATCAGGAATACCATTGATACAAGGGCAAAAGAAGGCAAGATCAATCCTGAAGAGAGGATCAACAAGCAAATCGAACTGATCGAACAGATCATGCAGGAAAACAGGACACTGATCGCAAGTTTGAACAAAGAAATGAATGTGAAAGATGAAAAACTCGATGAGTACATTCGCAGGGAGAAAAATTTACAGGTTCGTGTGGATGAATACAAGACCATTATGGAAGATCTGAATGAGAAGAATCTGGCCCTGCAAAATGACCTGGAAGCAACACAGTTTGAAAAGGAGACTCTTGAACTGACAGTTGAAAACCTTGATGCAGAGATTGCCCAGAATGTTGCACTCATCAGGAACCAGCATCAGCAACTCTCGCAAAAGGAAAATGAGTTGCATACGGTCTATTATGCAGTGGACACCTACAAGGAGCTTGAAGAAAAGGCGCTTGTAGAAAAGGAAGGAGGCATACTGGGTATTGCCGCTGTTAAAACACTGACCGAAGATTTAGATCCTTCGGTACTTAACAGGATCGACTCCAGGCTTGTGACCGAAATCCCCGTATGGGCCAGAAAGGCAGACGTAATCACAAATCAGCATCCGGACACTTATACCATCGAATCCAACGGAGACTTAATAGAGAGGATCATTATCGAAGATCCCGAGCAGGTTTTGGGAAAACAATAAGTACCTGGTCGTTGTGGTACGAGATAGTTATCAGAATGAACTGGCAGAGGCCAGGTAACATATATATCTTCCCGGGATAGCCGGAAAATGGCTATCCCGCTTTTTATTTAATTAACCGCCCGCAGCGAAAGTTTAATCTTACCCTTTTCACTTACCAGTACCCGGTTTACCTTTGTTTGAAGTCCATTGAAATACTTAACATCGTAAGAAACAAAAGCATCCGGTCCCCGGGTGGAATCGATCTTAATGTTCATGATCTCCTTGATACCGCCATGTTCTTTGATTAGTTTTTCGCGGCCGAGGTTCAGGCCTTTCACAAGCCTTTGCAACTGATCAGATGAGAGACTGTCAGTCCCATGGGTATAAGTGAGCAAGCTGTCGATCTTTCCTTCATTCCATATGCTGAAATAATTCTTCAGGAAAGCGGAGGCATTATTCTTGTCGATTACAAGCCTGGCTTTGTTTTCGCAGGAGACCAGGGTCAATAGCGCGAATGAAAATATTAATACGGGAATAAACCTTTTGATCTGTTTCATTTTACAAGCAATTATTTTACATGCAAAACTATCAATTATATCTGTTATTGCCTGATAAGCTTTTGCGTCATGATCTCATTTCCGGATCTCAGGCGGATATAATATATCCCGGCTTTTAGTTTTCCGGTTTCCAGTTGCAAGTGTCCTTTTTTACTAACAGCCCACTTCATAACTTTACGCCCGAGCAGATCATATACTGAGACTTCCGTAATCTCTTTGCCTTCAAGCAATATGTTCAATTGATTGTTAAAGGGATTGGGATAGACTGTGAAATCCGGATTGCCGGGAAGATTTTCCTCCTGTCCCACCCAAATGGTTTCAATGCCAAAGAATTGCAATATTTCATACATCAGTTCATCTTTATTGTAATTTCCGTCATCCAGACCGCCAAATTCAAAGGAACTCCCGATGGTTTTATGGTTGCCTTCATCAAAGGAAACGGCACAGGTATATTCTGGATCCAGATTTTTAAACATGGCAATAGCCGGCTCAATGGGCTGGATCCTGTCGATCCAGTTGTTCTCCCCATCATAAACATAATCCATTCCTTCCACGATGGAGGATGCCTGTCCCATGACTTCTCCAAGATCAGACTCACCATCTTCCATGCCTTCGATATTGAACATTTCATGTACTGCAGTTTGATCATCGTAGTACCATGTGTCGGCCCCTTCCATATAGAGCCTTCCCCCGTTTTCCAGATATGTAGCCAGTTGCTGGCCGTCTTCCGCTGAAAGCTGATGATTGTTAGGGTAAACTCCCAGGCAGACAAAAACCGACTGGTACAGGCCGGGATCCACATCACTCAGACTGGCTTCCATATCCCATGCCACACCCAGGTTCTGGAAAGAGGATTCCATCATAGCGGAAGAACTGCTGTTACCATCATAATCAACCAGCAATACAGGGATCTGCCCGATGACTGAATTAAAAATGCCCGTTGCTGAGATGCCCATGTCGCCATTGAAAAGGATTTCGAAATCTGCGATATGGCCTGAGGAACATGCCGCATCGGCTGTTACACTATATATTTGCTCAGCAGTGGCACCACCGGCAATATCACCATAATCCATCTGGCTTTGGGCAATATCGACAAACTGGCTCACAGAGCTGAGGTCGCCCAGTATGTTAAAGGCTTCAGATGTTCCGTCATTGCTCACGGAGATCGTCAGGTCCACGGTTTCACCGGGATCCATTTTGCCATTGTCATTCCCGTTGGAATCATCTATGTTGTAATTAAGATAAACCAGTAAAGGAGCGTGTCCGCTCTCTGCGAAATTGCTGGTCCAAACCTCGTCACCATCTCCTCCGATATCGAGGATGAACAGAATGCTGTGCCCGTCGGGAATATCTTCAGCCAGCATGATCTCAAAACCATCCGTAACGGTCTGGCTATTTCCTGCCGGGATGTCGCCGTAAACTTCAACACCGTCAAGCACTGTAATATACTCATCTTCTGTCCACAGGGTGGCCGATACGTTTGTTGCGTCTTCGGTACCTATATTTTCAAGGCTGATGCTCAGGAAAGAGCTTTCACCATAATCCAGCTGGCCGTTCGCATTTTCATCATTGATCTCATGACTTTCATAAACCACATAAGGCCCGTTGGCGGGAATCACTTCCACCTGTCCGGCATGGGGCAGGTAATTGAAAGCGGTGATGACCAGGTCAAGCATACCTACTTCGGTGAGTGCTTCAAACTGGATGTTTGCGATGCCATTTTCCACATATGCTGTCCCCAGGATCACGCCATCGCTTGTGAGGGCAGCCAGGGCGCCTTCGGCATCACAGCTGACCGAAAGCTGGGTAGAACCAATGAAAACACTGGAATTATAAGTTGCAGTCATTTCGGCGGGCATGGCTGTCCTCACCATCAGGGAAGGATCACCGAAGCATGTCCAGGTATCTGTCATTTCATCGCCACCCGATCCATATTCGTCATTCATTTGCATACAACCGTTGAATGAGATGCCCCCGAATGTTCTTTTGATATTATTCGTATAGCTTTCAACCAGGATATCATTCATTTCATCCTGTCCTTCCATGGGTGGGTTCCAGCTCTGGTTGATGGTTGACATCATGGTGGCCACAGCGCCGCTGGGTTCACCATTGTTTTCGGCACGCAGCCATGCTTCTGCAAAGCAGGTGTTGCCGACAAAATTCCCGTTTACACAGGCAACCGACCAGATGAAGGGAAGCATGCCATTGTTGGTAAGATTGTCTACATCATTGTTTGAAAAGCCCGAAGAACCCCATGAATAAGTGCTTCCGTGGCCTGTATAATTGATCAGGGAGGAGCCGTCATTCACTTCATCTGCTACCATTTGCGGTGTGGGATTTCCTGGCTCGTCCAGCCCACCCTGATTGCCGTCAAAAAGTTCCCTGCTGGTTGTATAGGTAAATCCAATGAGGTCCGTTTGAATGTTCCGAATGTGCTCATAATCATATTCGTTGTCATCCCCCGGACCCTGATCGGAAGAAACACCGATATTCACCGGGAACCAGTCAGTATCCTGGTAAGGGGCCTGTTCATAATCCAGTGTTCTCTGCACCTGGGTTTCAACCTGGGCCACATTCTCTGCAGAAAAACGACCAACGAACAGGTCGGGATAATGATCGTTTCCGACTACGTAGCTATAATCCACATCTGAGTCTCCGTTGGAGTAAGAGGAGGTAACCTGGGTCGCATCCCCAACCAACAGAACATAGGCCAGGCCGTTGTCATTGTAGTAATTCGCAATGTAAGTCTTGATATCGTTGGAATTATTGCCAATGCTGGCCACATCCACGATTTCAGTATGTCTTCCTGTCTTGATCTTCCAGTCGATATAGGGATCCATGGCCGCCATAAAATCCCCATGGCTGATGATGAGCAGATTCCCTTGTTCTTCAACAGGATCATAGCGCCCGGTTTCGGAATTCAAAAAATGTTGCTCATATATTTGGCGAAATTCTTCATCCACTGCCTTGCTTTCCTGAACATGGTACAGGGGGTTAATCCCCTTTTCACTGGCTTCGTATATTTCAACAAGGATCTCATCATATACCCGCAGCACTTTCCTCACCGGATTATACTGGAAGGCATAACAAACAATGGTTTGCCCCCTGTGATCACGAATGATGTAAGGTGTGCGCAGTTCAGTAAGTTTTTCCGGGAAAAAGCGGTCCTCCTGATATTGCCTGCCATAAGTATAAGGTACATCCGCCGGATCGATATCGCGGGTAAAATTTCCTTTTGAGGGGGCTATTTCGATGTTCTCATATTCGGTGAAGGAGGAGGATATCACCCTGGCTTCCATGCCGGCCTCATCGGAAATGATCACCGAAGCCGTTAATTTTGGCAGGCCGGGTGCTCCTTTTAACAGTATCGGACTTGCTTTATCAAGGGAAATAATCTGTTGGGTTCCCCTGGGTGTTTCAACAGGAGAGGTGAAAAAGCCTTCCACAGAAAACCTGACTTGTGAATACATCACATCTGAGGATAACATTTCTTTTTCAGCTCTTACCGGTTTATCGGAATGAATGGCAACCCATTGCTGCCCGTAGTGAAATACAAAAGCAAAGAGTAAAACAAGAGTGAATAAGGATTTTTTCATGATTCAATATTTATTGTACGATTATAATTTTCCTGATGAATTTGCGTTCTCCCGCAGTAAGTTCAAGGTGGTAAACTCCCTTTGGGAGTGAGCTTGCATCGAACTGCATCTTGAATTCTGCCTCGCTCACCTGCACTTCATCCAGCAGCCGTTGCTGAAGTTGTCCCAGGCCATTATACAGATTTAGACTGAGGGTTTCAGGTTTTTCAAGTTTTAAAGCAACATTCAACTGCGCTTTTGCCGGTACGGGATAAATGTTGAATGCAATATTTTCGCTGTTGATCTCTTCCCGGCCAACAGTTGAGGTCTGGGCCGGGAATACGATGTAGTCGACCCATGCGCAGTCATCTCCGGCGCTCACTGAGTAATCTTTCACATATTCCCACTTAAAAGTATGCAGGCCCATTGAAACCGGGAAGCTCTCGTAACTCCATCCGACCATGCCGTCCCAGCGGCCCATTTCTTCCCCGTCAATATAAAAGGCCATGTAATCGTAGTCATCGTTGTTCGGATCATCTTCACAACTCACTTTCTTATAAAATGTAATGCTGTCATCCATGGCAACATTGTAATCCACAAACATAGAAGTCGTTTGGTTGTCAAAAATGCTCCCCGATTGTGAGCAATAACTGCCTTCGTAGGGTTCTTCAGCACAGATCTCCCACATCTTGTTGCCTCCGAAGCTCCAGTCAAAGCTTTCGAAGCCTGCACTTTCCCAATCTTCCAGGATCAATCCCACAGGTGTGAATGCATCCATATCAGCCTGGTAATATCCTGAGGATGCCAGGTAATTGAAAGCAAGGCTTGTTCCGGTTTCGATCTCCTCCGACACGCTGACGCTGAAAACAGCAGCATATTCTTCTCCGCTTTCCAGGGTGTCAATGTCGACTGCTGTATTGTGGAGGATAATCCCTTCATGCTCACATGCCAGGCTTGCTGCCACATCCTCAATCATGGCATGGCCTGCATTTCTGGTAAGGAAAATAAGATCTGCATCCTCGCCTGGGTCGAGGCGCCCGTTACCGTCACCTCCGGTTGTATCGTCAATGGCAAAATCCGCCACCACCAGCCGGGGTGCATTCAGCACCATGCTAAAACTGCTGCTCCATTGTTCTTTAGTAGCATTCTCAATCAGCATATTAAATTGCACGACATGCTGGTCGGAAATATTTTCATGAATCTCCAGTGTATAGGCATCTTCAAGCAGGCTGGAGTCCCCTGCTGCAATCAGGCCCCATTCTCCCAGCCCTTTAATAATACTAACCATGGTATCATTTGTGCTGATGCTTGCTGTAACATTCTCAGCGTCATCAGTGCCCACATTCTCCAGCCATGTATCCAGTGCAATACTTTCATTAAAATCAGCCTGCTGGTTGTTGTTGCCGTTTTCATCATTGATCTCATAGGCGTTAAAAATGATGTAGGGCCCGTCGGGGGGACAACTGTTACTGTTGTGATGAGGGGTGCCCGGTTCTGTCCGGTAATCACCAGGTCTGCTTCCCCAGCTTCGGTAAATGCCTCGATTTCCAGGGTGATATTGCCCAGGCTGTCCGCAAGGCCTGCACCGTGCAATACTCCGTTCATCGAAAGACCGACATAAGCGTAAGGTTCTGTGGTGATGTCAAAAGTGGTCAGTCCGATGAAGATGACCTCCTGGTAGGTGGCGGTCATCAATGGAGGTTCCGAAAAATAGATCATCACGGAAGGATCCCCCATGAGGTGATAAATTTCCCAGTAATATTCTGCAGAGCCCGGAGTTCCTTCCGTAACGGCCAGGTTTCCGGCAAAGATCATCTCATCCTGTGTTACATACCATTCTCCGAAATCTTCTCCGTAATCGTGGAACATCCTGTCATAAGCGCCCAGTGTGGTTTCTTCGTAGGAAGGGGGGTCTTCGGAAATCTGTCCAACTCCCACACCCCAGTAATAATCCGGATCCCACATGGTGTTGTTTGATCCGCCGATATAACCCAGGGCTCCCTTGTTCCCGGCACGCAGCAGGGCTTCGCCGAAGCACTCATCCATGCCGAAGGAGTTCGACTGGCAGCAGTTGCCAACCAGCAATCCGTACTTGTCCTGGTTTTCGAGTGTGGGTACATCCGAAACGTTGAATGAAGGATCCCCCCATCCGCCGGGTCCGCAGTGAGCCGAATAATTACCATAGGATACCCCCTCACTGATGTCCTGGATGATATCAGCCGAATGACTGCCTGACTCAGGATAGAGGTAGGTTTGTGAGGTCAGGCCGTGGTCGGCATTGAAATAATTCTCGGTTCCGTAATTGATCTGGCCGTTGCCCCAGTCCTGGGCATAACTGCCGTCCATCCCGGCCACCAGCACAACCTCATTCAGATAGGAAGGATCCGGCATTTCATATTTTTCATACTGCAGGGTTTTGTCGATCTGGGGTTGCAGGTCTGCACTGTCTTCGGCCGAGAACCGGCCATAATATACTTCCGGGAAATAGTCGCCGGTGTATTCACAATAAAAAAGGTCGGTCACATGGCTTCCGGTATTCCCGAAAAAAGCGGGGATCTGGTCCACATCGCCTACAAGCAATACAAAGGAAGGTGCAGGATCTTCGGTGGTTCCCGAGTTATAGAGGTCTTCAAGGTAAGCTTTGATGGAAGTGGTAGTGTTGCCTACTTCCGGATCATCCGTGTAGGCTTCGACCACGGTAAAGCCTTTTTTGGTTTTCCATTCGACGAAAGGCTGCAGCATATTTTCGAACATGGGATCGGATACGATCACATATTTTACGGGATAACGCATGAAGTTCTCGCGCGAACCGGCATCCTGGTAATTTGGCAATTGGTTATTAATGGCGCTGAAAAAAGGGGAATAATATTTTTGTTTGAGCTCGAGGGTTGCGGGTATGTCTGCTTCTGTGAAATTCACACTGAAGCGGATCTCATCATAAACACGTATGGTGTTGGTGGCGGGATTGTATTGAACCGGGGCGATGTTGATGCGGCCGATCCGGGTTCCGCGCATATACCCGAGTTCATCAATGCTTACCAGCGGTTCTTCGTTGAATGCATTTCGCCGGTATGCTTCCTGACTGATCACGAATTCATGAAAATCTTCACTTTTAATGTGTTCGGGCTGAAGCGGGAAAAGGGGTTGACTGAACCCGTGATCATCCAGTTTGTAATCCCGGTAGGAAAGGGAATGGTATATTATTTCGGCGTTTGCCGAAGCAGGCATCTCGATCATCTCCCTTTTGACCGGTAAAAGGGGATGGCCTGTAAAGAGGTTCTTTGTATAGCCTCTGATGAAGAGCTTTGTAAATACGTCCCCTTCTGCATTTTCAACTTCATTCAGGTTGATGCGTGAAACCGTGTTTAAAACTTCAAGTCCTGAATAATCGGAAGAAATAATTTCCATCCGGTTTTCTGCATTTTCTTTGGTAATGATCTTTTCCGCCAAACTATGGTGAGAAAAGGTGAGCAGGCCGAAAAACAGCAAGGCGGCACACAGTGATCTGTAAAAGTTATTCATAAAAAATTCCCATTAAGCTAAGCCACAAATATATAGAAAATTATATACTATTCCGGCTTTTATTGATATGTGATAAAAGACATCCTGAGCAGGACAAGGGTTGTCTAAACGGGTCTATTTTGCAGGCTCAGGCGAGTTTTTGCTTAAAGTATTTCCTGGAGATCTGTTTCACGGGAAGCCAGGCTGACACAAAACCGATCAGGCTCACGGTGATAAAGATATACAGGAAATCCATGAACTGCATATCCACCGGGTAATAATCCACCACAAAACTGCCGCCCGGGGAGCCCAGCCGGATCAGGCCGAATTCCATCTGCAACCAGCTAATAATCCCGCCCAGAAAAAGACCCAGGAAGCCTCCCAGCAGGGAGATCATCATGCCTTCCAGCAGGAATATCTTGCGGATGAGCCGGTTGCTGGCGCCCATGCTGTGCAGCACTGCAATGTCTTTTTTCTTATCAAGGATAAGCATGGAAAGGGATCCGATCAGGTTGAAGGTGGCGATGATCAGTATGAATGTGAGGATGAGAAAGCTTACCCATTTTTCAGAACGCATAATTTTGTAGAGGAGTTCCTGTTGCTGAAAACGGTTCAGCACGCGAAAATCATCCCCTGCCAGTTTTTGAACTTGCTGCTGTATGCTTTGGATGTCAGCTCCTTCAGCGATGCTGACTTCCACAAAACTGACTTCTTGCCGGTATTCCATAAGTTCCCGGGCAAAGCCGATGGGTACAAGCACATATTTAGTGTCAAAATCCTGTTGAATGGAAAAGACACCCGCAGGCATGATCTTTTTCTGGTTAAAAGCATTTTCAAAACTCAGCGATGGTGCACGTGTCCGGCTGGGAACATAAACATCCAGGGGCTTGCCGAAATCGCTGATGCTGACCCCCAGGAAATAGGCCACACCGGCGCCCAGAACGGCATAATCATGTCCGTTGTTCTGAAGCACGAAGTTCCCACTTACCATCATCGAATCCAGGGAAGTACTATTGAAACTTTTCCCCAGGCCTTTGATGGTGACAATGTGTTGTTTGTCATTATATTGAACCAGCGCATTGTCTTCCACAACTTCGGTGAAGTTTACAAGTCCGGGCAGCATTTTGATTTTCTCGCTCGGCAATTGATCCAGGGTAAATGTTTTGCCTTCCCTGATCTCGATCTTCAGGTCGGGGTTGAAGGTATTGAACAGGCTGATGACCAGGTTTTCAAAGCCGTTAAAAACGGATAGTATGATGATCAGGGCCATGGTCCCGATGGTAATACCGGCCACAGAGATCCCTGAAATAATATTGATGATATTATGGGATTTCTTCGAAATCAGGTATCTTTTTGCTATGTATAGCGGGAAGTTCAAAACAATAATTATTTCCAGGCCTTAACAATCAGTCCGGTGCCTGTTTTATGATTTGAGTTTACATCTATTTTATTCAGGATCAGCGAAAGCGGAAACACGAGCAGGTAATAAAATGGCAAAATGATAAAGAAAACTTTCGAAGTATTCAGCATCAGGATGGGATACTTCATGGAGATCCTCCAGGAGATCTTCCCGGGTTTTCCGTATTGGTATCGCGCTTCAGTTTTGCTGAAACCGGCCTTTTTCATTTTTTCCTGAATCTCGTTGATATTGTAACCATCACGAACATGTTCGTCGATGAAACTGCGTGTCCCGTCATTGTTATATTCCTCATCATGCTCATGTACATCGGAGCCTCCCTGGTCGGAAGGTGTGGAGATCAGCACCATGCCACCTTTCTTCAGTGCCTGGTGGAAATTCTCAAAAACCTTTACATCTTCTTCAATGTGTTCCATCACATCCACCGAAAGGACCAGGTCAAACTTTTCTTTTTCTGAAAAGGCCACCAGGTCGGCATATTCAAAATGAATATTTTTTCGTTTGATCTTTTCAAAAAAACGCTTACAATCGGCGATCTGTTCCTCTTTTACATCAACGGCTTTGATGTTCCATTCACTGAATTTGCGCGACATATAATAATCGTATTGCCCGAATCCCGACCCGGCATCCAGTACCTGCAACTGCTCGTCATGTTCCCTGGTGAATTTTTTCAATTCCTTTTTAACGTGCCAGGTGCGCAACAGCAGCAGGTCAAGCATGCGATAAAAAATTTTCCTGAGAAAAGGGGTTTTGTTGAATACATTGCCCAGGCTCTGTTTTATGGGATCATATTTCATGCTGTGATCTATTCCTGAAGTAAGTTATCTATGTTTTCTATATAGTCCAGCGAATCGTCCTGGTAGAACTGCAATTCGGGGACTTTCCTCAGTTGGTTCTTCAGCCTTTTACCCAGCTGATAGCGGATCTCACCGTAATGCTTCCGGATGATTTCAATCAGATCTTCCTTGTCCTTCGTGGCAAAAAGGCTGAGGTACACTTTGGCCAGGCCAAGGTCGGGCGTGACCTTCACCTTGGTCACCGTGATCATGGCGCCACCAAACAATCCGCGTGTTTCCTGCTGGAAGATCTCCCCCAGGTCTTTCTGTATCTGCTTGGCTACCCTGCTTTGTCTTTTTGAATCCATATTGCAAAGGTAAGATATATTTGGATGAGTGGATAAGGGGGATAATGGTATATTGGTGTATAAGTGTATTGTTAATTTGTGTCTTGGTTCCGACTCCAATTGAGGATCCTCGTCAGCAGGACTGGATAATGCTAACCGATACTTTACAAAGACACATTCAGGCCGGCTTGGAAAGTTTTTGCCTGTACCATGTTGATAGCATAAACGCTTGTCTGATTGTTTCCCTTCAGGGAAATAGTAGCTGCGGGATGCAGGTTGTATTAAGCTTTGTTAAAAATACCAATATCTTTCCTATTATGTATTACATTTGCAATTGTGAAAAACTTATTCCGGATACTGAAGTATGTAAGGAATTACTGGGGACTGGCCCTCTTGAACGTAATGTTCAATATTCTATCGGTGATCTTTTCCCTGGCTTCTTTCGTGCTTTTCATTCCCATACTGCAAATGCTTTTCCAGAAAACGGGTGCTCCTGAGAAAGTGCCTCCGCTGGATATCTGGAATTTTGAATCCCTCAAGGCGAATTTTTATTACGAGATCAGCCACTTGATCGGGAAATACGGTGAGTTGCAGGTGCTGCTTTACATAGCCATTGCCATCATAATCATCTATTTTCTGCGCAATGTCTTTCGCTACCTGGGAATGTTCTTCCTGGCCCCGATCCGCAACGGGGTAGTGCGCGACCTTCGCAACGACCTTTACAAAAAAGTACTGATCCTGCCATTATCCTATTATTCGGAACAACGGAAAGGCGACATCATAGCCCGCATGTCTTCCGACGCACAGGAAGTGGATTATTCCATCATGGCCTCTCTGGAGATGATCTTTCGCGATCCGCTGGCCATCATTTCTTACCTGATCACGCTCTTCATCATCAGTCCGAGCCTCACGCTTTTCGTCTTCGTACTGCTACCCGTAAGCGGATTTCTCATCGGTCGCATCGGCAAGAGCCTTAAAAGGACTTCTGTAAAAAGCCAGCGGCAGCTTGGGGTGATCCTGTCAATCATTGAGGAGACGATCGGGGGATTGCGTATCATCAAGGCCTTCAATGCCATCGACCACACCGAAAAGAATTTTCAAAAGAACAACCAGGATTATACCAGCCTGATGATCCGGCTTTACCGCAAAAAAGACCTGGCTTCTCCCCTGAGTGAATTTCTGGCTGCCGTAGTACTGGTGGTCGTGCTCTGGTATGGCGGGAGACTGGTGCTGAGTCCGGCCAATCCCCTGGATGCTGCGGTATTTATTGCTTACCTGGGGATATTCTCCCAGATCATCCCGCCGGCAAAATCCATCACCACTGCCATTTATAATATTCAGAAAGGCGGAGCCTCGGTAGAAAGGATCCAAAGTGTTTTTGAGGCGCCCGAGGTGATCCTGGAGAAACCGGATCCGGTGCGCAAACATGATTTTGAAAAGTCGATCGAATATGATCATGTTGGATTTGCTTACGAAAATGAACCCGTTTTAAAAGATATACAGCTTAAGGTTGAGAAAGGCAGAACCATCGCCCTTGTGGGACCTTCGGGCGGTGGCAAGTCGACCATGGTGGATCTTCTGCCGCGTTTTTACGACTGCCTGGAGGGGGAGATCAGGATTGATGGCATCCCGGTTAAGGATATAAAGATTGATGACCTGCGGGGACTGATGGGTATTGTGACCCAGGAAACCATTCTTTTCAATGATACCATTTGCGGCAACATCACCATGGGAATGAAAAATGTGAGTATGGAGGATGTGGTGGCCGCAGCAAAGGTTGCCAATGCCCATGAATTCATTGAAAGAATGAAAAATGCTTATGATACCAATATCGGCGACCGGGGTGTTAAACTTTCGGGGGGGCAGCGGCAAAGGATCAGTATTGCCCGTGCCGTGCTGAAAAACCCGCCCGTGATGATCCTGGATGAGGCGACCTCTGCTCTGGATACTGAATCCGAAAGGCTGGTGCAGGAAGCCCTGATCAACCTGATGAAAAACCGCACATCCATTGTGATTGCCCACCGGCTTTCCACCATCAAACATGCGGATGAGATCATCGTGCTGCAGCGTGGAGAGATCGTTGAACGGGGTAGTCATGATAAACTGTATGCAAAGAACGGGGTCTACAAAAAGCTTTGCGACCTCCAGTCATTTAATTAATTTTGAAATATTTCCCGGGAACTTTCGGGAAAGTTTTGTGTTTCAAAACCTGTGTGCATGGAAAAAATAAAAGATCAGATCAAAAAATTGGCTGAAAAGTATCACAAGGAAATTGTAGACATCCGGCGTTATATCCACCGGCATCCGGAACTTTCCAATCAGGAATTTGAAACTGCAAAATATATTTCAGCCCGGCTGGAGGAGTATGGCATTGAACACAAGACAGGTGTTTTCCAAACCGGCATCGTGGGAATCATCCACGGAAAGAATCCCGATAAGAAAATGGTTGCTCTGCGGGCCGATATTGACGCGCTTCCGATCCATGAAAAGAACGATGTGGAGTACAAATCCAGGAATCCCGGGGTGATGCATGCCTGCGGGCACGATGTACACACTGCATCTCTGCTGGGTGCGGCAAAAATACTGCATGAAATCCGGGATTATTTCGAGGGCAGCATACGCCTTATCTTTCAGCCTGCAGAAGAAAGGATCCCCGGTGGCGCCAAATTCATGATCGAAGAAGGAGTGCTCGAGGATCCCAAAGTAAATTCTATCATCGGGCAGCATGTTTTTCCCGAACTGCAAGCAGGTAAGGTAGGGTTTAAAACCGGTAAATACATGGCTTCAAGCGATGAGATCAACCTGACCATCAAAGGAAGAGGCGGCCATGCGGCCATGCCCGACCGCCTGGTCGACCCCATACTGATCACTTCACACATCATCCTTGCCCTGCAACAAGTCGTTAGTCGCAATGCGGATTATACCATCCCCACGGTGCTGTCTTTTGGCGAGATCCTGGCAGAAGGAACCTACAATGTTATTCCTGATGAAGTTATAGTACGGGGTACTTTCAGGACCTTTAACGAAGAATGGCGCAGCAAGGCACATGAAAATATTACACGCATTTCCCGGTCGGTGGCAGAAGGTATGGGTGGCGAATGCGAGGTGCATATTGATAAGGGTTATCCCTATCTGGTGAATGATGATATCGTAACCGAGAATGCCTTTCTTGCAGCCCGGGAATACCTGGGCCAGGAGAATGTTGTGGAGCTGAAGCTGAGAATGACCGGCGAGGATTTTGCCTATTTCGCGCAAGCCGTACCAGCTTGTTTTTACCGGCTGGGAACTGCCAATGAAGCACTGGGGATTACTTCCAACCTGCACACATCTACATTTGATGTTGACGAAAGATCCCTGCAAACAGGCATGGGGCTGATGGCCTGGCTGGCGATCAATGAATTGAATTCAATTTAATATATTTATACCCGGAATGAAAAAGGGATTGATCTTAAGTTGTTTTATCATGATCCTGGCCGGCAGGACCATTGCACAGGATTATTACCGGACAGGAATAGGCGCCAGGATGGGTTCGGGATTCGGCCTGACTGTGAAGCATTTTACCAGTCGCAATACCGCCCTCGAGGGCATCGTGGTCTTCCGCTGGAAAGGGATCAATATCACGGGGCTTTACGAGTATGAGCGCATTGCTTTCAATGTTCCGGGACTGTCGTGGTACGTTGGCGGAGGTGGACACCTCGGGATCTGGTCGAATTATGACGAAAGTGCCACATGGTGGGATCGGGAAGCACATCCCAATGGCTATACCATAATCGGGGCGGACTTCATCCTGGGAATAGAATACACCGTGAAAGACTTTCCGGTCAATTTTTCGGTCGACTGGAAACCGGCGATTAACCTGATCGGTTATCCGGGTGTGTGGCTGAATGTGGGAGCGCTTTCCATCCGGTATGGATTGAGGTATTGAGGGGAAGTTGGGTTGGTTATGGTTTGAAGGTTATATGGGTATAAGGGTTATTGGATAAGTATTTAAGGGTTGAAGAAATGAAAGTGAATGGTAAAAATTACCGGACGGTATGGATGGAAGGTTCTTCGGTTTTTATGATCGAGCAGAACCTGCTCCCGTTTAAGTTCGAGATCTTTGAGGCGAAGAAATATTTCGACACTTGTTTTGCCATTACCACCATGATCGTTCGGGGTGCAGGGGCACTGGGGGCTGCAGCTGGTTATGCCATGGCTCAGGCTTATATGGAAGCCCCGGAAGAGGGAAGGGAAGAATTCCTCGCCCAGGCCCGTTTTGACATCGAAGCCACCAGGCCTACAGCACAAAACCTTTTTTATGCTGTGCAGAGGGTTTTCAAGGCGGGTAAGAGATCTGTGGAGGATGCGTTGGCTGAAGCAGGCAGGATAGCCGATGAAGATGCGGATGATTCAAAAAGCATCGGGCTTTATGGCAATGAACTGATCAAAAAGAAGTGCAATATCGCAACTCACTGCAATGCAGGATGGCTGGCCTTTGTGGATTACGGCACGGCACTCAGCCCCATTTACCGTGCCCATAAGGAGAAAAAGCAATTGTTCGTGTACGTGGATGAAACCAGACCCCGTTTACAGGGCGCCAGGTTAACAGCCTGGGAACTAAACAATGCGAAGATCCCCCATGTGATCATCCCCGACAATGCCACTGCCTACCTGATGGCTAAAAAGAAGATCGACATGATGATCGTGGGAGCCGACCGCATCGTAGCCAACGGCGATACAGCCAATAAGATCGGGACCCTGGAAAAAGCACTGGCAGCGCATGCCTTCGGTATACCCTTTTATGTGGCTGCCCCAACATCCACCTTTGACCTGAAAACGAAAACAGGAAACCGCATCAGGATAGAAGAAAGAAACCAGGATGAGGTCATCTGCCAGACCGGAATTGACCGGAATGGCAATATGAATACCATCCAGGTCAGCTCGCCCGGTTCGGAAGCCCTCAATATTGCTTTTGATGTCACCCCTGCAAAATATATTACGGGGTTTATTACAGAAAAAGGTGTGATCACACCGGATGAAGACCTTATACGTGAAATTGCCAGGAAAGATGAATGATTATCTGACAGAAAGAGAAGAAGTCGCTTATTTCATGCGTCGCCTTTATCAGCAAAAGCTAACCACAACATCCGGTGGCAATGTGAGCATGAAGATGAATATGGGAACCCTGCTGATCACCCCTTCGCAACTCGACAAGGGCCGGATGGTGGCCGCACAGATCGGGATCCTTGACATGTCGGGCAACAACAAAACCCCTTCCCTGAAACTGAGCATGGAAAGCGGGATGCACCTGGCTGTTTATAAAAAACGCCCCGACGTGAAAGCCATCGTTCATGCACACCCGGTTATTGCTTCCTCCTTTGCCGTTTGCAACAAAAACATCAACTGCCGGCTCATGGGCGAGGCAAGATATGTGCTCGGGGAGCCGGTAAAAGCCGGATACGCCCTGATGGGTACAAAAGAGCTTGCCGCCATCGTGGCACATGCCAGCCTCCGATCAAATGTGATACTGCTTGAAAATCATGGCATCCTGACAATGGGAAAGAACCTTCTGGAAGCCTTTGACCGCCTGGAAGTGCTCGAAGCCGCTGCAAAAACCACGCTCATCACTGAGTTGTTGGGTGACAAAAAGGAGCTTACAGATGATCAGATCAGGGCGATTGATGATATGATTGCTTAATGCTTTTATGCTTCTTATTACTTTCCGTAATTTTTTCATGTTCTGCACATAACTTAACCTGCACTTGAGTGCGGGAGATTGCAGTCTGATCCCTTGCCAACAGGGGCTTTAGCCCCTAACAAAAACTGATTCGGAATTGTGCAGTATCATTAGACCTGTCAGGTTTTCAAAACCTGACAGGTCTGAAAAAATTGCGGAAAGCACGCAAGCTGATCAGTCTCATTCTTTAAACCTGAACGACAGCCTCACCTTGGTCCTGTATTGTGTGACGTTTCCTTCTTCAATTTTGCAGTCTTGTTCAACTACTTCTGCGATCCTTAGTCCTTCCAGTGTTTTGGCTGCCCTTTCAATGGCAGTTTTGGCGGCATCTTCCCAGGATACTTCGCTGGTGCCGATCAGTTCGATTACTTTGTATACACTCATGATTTTTCCTCCTTAATTTTGATTTTTTATAAAGTTAATTAAAATCCAGACTGAATCCAACTGTTATTTTCCGGAGCTAAAGCCCCTGTAAAAAAATTGTTTTTTCAAATCTCCACACTGAACCCGGATAATTCATAAACCTAAAAGGTGAAACCCTGAATTATCCTGACGACTAAGAAAAGCTACCAATTTGATGCACTTCGTTTTCATCCCGATAATTATCGGGATTCTAAGCCGGGGTTAACCTGCATTATTTGAGTACATTAAGCTAATTTATGAATAATGCAGGTGAAGTGCGGGGTAAGTAATGTGGAGAAAATACGGATATCCTGGTCTCTGGATCCTGCTTGCCGGAATCAGGAAGGTGTTGTCAGGAAAATGAATATAACAACAAATACCCAGTAAACTCACCTTAAACCAGCTTCTAGCCTCCAAGCTCCATCCTCCAATCCCGTCTCGCCTGAGGCAGGCGGGATCCTAAAACAAAGAAATCAAGATTTCTGGTTTTTCCAACCTCCAATTTCCAGCCTCCATCCGTTAACCCGGATCTCATATCAGTCAATTCATATGATCCATTAACAGGGATTTATTACATTTGAAGCGCTTTATTTAATTGAAACCAAAATTTTTATCATGAGGAAAATATGCTATTTTACTACAGCCTTTTTGTTGGCTTTTTCTGTAATGACAGAAAATGCTTATGCCGGCAAAAAGAAAAATGACAAGGAAAACAATGATACCATCAAGAGCAGTGCGCTAAGCGGGCTCAAATTCAGGAGCATTGGCCCTGCCTTTGCTTCAGGGCGTATTGCAGACTTTGCAGTGAACCCCTGTAACACCAGCGAATACTATGTTGCGGTGGCCAGCGGGAATGTATGGAAGACCAGCAACAACGGTACTACTTTCAGCCCGGTATTTGACAATTACGGGTCCTATTCCATCGGATGTGTTGAGATCGATCCCAATAACCAGCATGTGGTCTGGATCGGCACCGGTGAAAACAATCATCAGCGGGCCCTGGGTTATGGTGATGGGGTCTATAAATCTATCGATGGAGGAAAGTCCTTCAAAAACGTGGGACTGAAAGATTCCCGCCAGATCGGCATGATCGCCATCGATCCCCGCGATTCGGATGTGGTTTATGTGGCAGCAGAGGGGTCTGTTTGGGGACCAGGCGGTGACCGTGGGCTGTATAAAACCACAGATGGTGGAAAGACCTGGAACAAAGTGCTGGAGATCAGTGAAAATACCGGGGTGAACAATGTGATCATGGATCCGCGTAACCCCGATATCATGTATGCTACTTCTGAACAAAGAAGAAGGCATGTATTCACAAAGATCGGCGGTGGCCCCGAATCAGGAATCCGGAAATCAACAGATGGCGGAGAGAACTGGCGGGAACTGAAGAGCGGCCTTCCCGGAGGAGATGTAGGCGGGATCGGAATTGCCATTTCCCCTGTCAATCCCGATTACGTTTATGCCATCATTGAAGCTGCCGGAAAATCGGGCGGATTTTTCCGTTCCACCGACCGTGGTGAATCCTGGAAGAAAATGAGTGGTCATCATGCCAGTGGGCAGTATTATAACGAAATCTATTGTGATCCCAAAGATGTGGACAAGGTTTATTCAATGGAAACGGTTTCCAAAGTTACTACCGATGGAGGCAAGAGCTGGGAGAACCTTGGCCTGAGCGACCGGCATGTGGATGATCATGCGCTTTGGATCAACCCGGTTAATACGGATCATTTCGTGATCGGTGGCGACGGAGGTGTATACGAAACCTTTGACGCAGGAAAGCATTACTTCCACAAAAGCAACCTGCCTGTTACCCAGTTTTACCGCGTTAATGTTGACAATTCCGAACCTTTCTACTGGGTTTATGGAGGAACGCAGGATAACAACAGCATGGGCGGACCCTCGCAAAATCTCAGCCGCCAGGGCGTTGCTTCCGGCGAATGGATCACCACCCTGGGCGGGGATGGTTTCTGGCAGGCCATCGACCCGGAAAACCCCGACATCGTTTATTCAGAATACCAGTATGGCAATGTTTACCGCTATGACAAGCAGAGCGGTGAGGCCCTCAAGATAAAGCCCGGGCCCAGGAAAGGGGAGAAGACATACAAATGGAACTGGAACACACCATTTATCATCAGCCCGCATTCCAATACCCGCCTGTACATAGCTGCCAACAAGGTTTTCAGAAGTGATGACCGGGGCCATTCCTGGGAAGTGATCAGTGAGGATATCACCACACAAACCGACCGCAATACCTGGCCGGTTATGGGACAGTACTGGAGTATTGATGCTGTGGCCAAAGATGTTTCCACATCCCTCTGGGGAACTTCCGTATCTATTGCAGAATCTCCTGTAAAGGAGGATCTCTTGTATGTAGGCACCGATGACGGAGTGATCGCCATTACAGAAGATGCCGGTGAAAACTGGCACAAGGAAATGAAATTCCCGGATGTTCCGGAATACACTTATGTGAGTGATATCCTGCCCGGCCGTTTTGACGAAAATGTGGTTTATGCCTCCTTTGATAACCGCAAAAGAGACGACTTCAAGCCTTATATCCTGAAAAGCACGAACAAAGGGAAGAGCTGGGAATCTATCGCAGGGAACCTTCCCGAGAATGGGACCGTTCATGCCATTGCACAGGATTTTGAGAACAAAGAACTGCTGTTCGTGGGAACCGAATTCGGTATTTTCTTCAGCATCGACGGAGGCAAGATCTGGACCCAGTTGAAGTCAGGGATCCCAACCATCGCTGTGCGGGATATTGCTCTGCAAGAAAGGGAAAGCGATCTGGTGCTGGCCACCTTCGGACGCGGATTTTACATCATGGATAATTATTCTCCTTTGAGGGAAATTAGCCCTGAATTTCTTGAAAAAGAGGCTTATATCTTCCCGGTGGAGGATGCCATGATGTTCATCCAACAAAGGGGCAAATACGGACAGGGAGCCGATTTCTACACGGCCGACAATCCTGATTTCGGAGCTACCTTTACTTATTATGTAGAGGAAAAGCCCAAAACCCTCAAGCAGATCAGGCAGGAAAAAGAAAAAGAGCTGATCAAGGAAAAGGAGCCTATTCCTATGCCTTCGACCAAAGAACTTCGTGCGGAAGAAAGCGAGATCAAACCGCATTTTATTTTTGTTATTAGCGATGTTGACGGAAATGAAGTAAGAAGGATCACCACCGGCAGCAAGAAAGGCATCAACAGGATCAACTGGGATTTGAGATATTCAGGGACAGGTCCGGTGAGTGTCAGCGACAACAAATACAATCCCACGAAAGATGCGGGCGGAAGCCTTCTGGCAATGCCCGGTAAATACCATGTTAGTATGTTGCAATATGTAAGGGGTGATGTGGATACCCTTGCAGGACCGGTGGTCTTTGAGGCAAAAGTGTTGGAAAATACTACACTGCCCGCAGCCGACAGGTCTCAAATGCTGGCCTTCCAGGACAAAGCCACTGAACTATACAAAGCCATGCGGGGAGCACAGGAATTTACCGAAGATATGAACGAACGCCTGCAATACATCAAACAGGCCATACAGAATACACCGGGTGCTTCCATGGAACTCATGGCCAAAGCTGAGAAAACCCAAGAAGCCATTGATGATATCATGTGGGAGTTCAATGGACAGAAACCCAAGGCCAGCCGGGAAGAAATCCCTCCGGCAGAGCAAACCCTCAACCAGCGGCTTAACGACATGGTCTGGGGCCATTGGGGATCCACCGCCGGGATAACCGCAACGGAAAAACAACAGTACGAGATACTGAGCGAAGAATTCCCACCGGTGCTGGAAGATATCAAAAAAGTTTACAAAGAAAATATTCTTGAACTGGAAAAGGCCCTGGATGAAATGAATGCACCCTGGACACCGGGTCGCATCCCGGACTGGGAGAAAAAATAAATTTCCAGCATTGCTGAATCCCAGCAGGCAAAAACCGGACACTTTACCACCCCTGAAAATACCAGCGATATTTTATTCCTGCCCTTTTTTGAGGGTTGGGAAAGCGGTACTTTTACCGCACAAGACTGGCAAACAGAATGTATGAACTGGAAAATCAATACATTTCTTGGTACCCCTGGGAATTGTGCTAATTTTGATTGGAAGCCTGTTCGAACCGACTATATTTTTGGATTGATATCAACACGAAAAGTAGAATTTGCTAAGCATTGCAGCCTGATCTACAGTCGTTCGCCATAATTTTTTTATTAAGTATGTAGGATGATTCCACGAAAAAAACTAACTTGCGGAACTATCAGCCAAATTTATACTTATGATCGAGAAACACATCAGCGAATTGCTCAAAACCACAGACCGGGTGATCATCCCGAACTTTGGAGCCTTTCTGAAAAGCAAAGGGGAAGTTAAAAGTGTCATTTTTAATGAATTCATCAAGTTCAACGACGGACAATTGATTCAATTTGTTTCGGACCAGGAAAAGATAAGTATAGAAGAAGCTTCTGAGAAAGTGGATCAATTTGTGGAAAAGCTTAAGGACACCCTGGACAAAGGTTCAAAATTCCACATCCTGGATGTGGGGCTCTTATACCAGGATGATAAGGGACGCCTGCGCTTCGATAGCGGGGAAGTTGCCAATGATGTTGCCATTGAGGATGAGAAGAAGGAAAAGCCGGAGAAGGCAAAAAAAGAACCCGGCAAAACAGAAAAGAAAGAAGAGAGCAAAAAGGAGGAAAAGCCATCAGAAAAGAAAGCAGCGGCCATTGCAGCTGAAAAGAAAAACGAAAAAGAAAAGATCAGGCAACCCGATCCACGCAAAAGCCACCAGCCGGAAGAAGAGGAAGAAGGCAAACCCCGTTACCTGGCAGCATGGATAATCATTATTGTATTGCTGGTTGCCATCATTGCATGGCTGATACTCGACTGGAACAATATCCCGGGATATTTCAAACAGGAACAGAAAATGACAGATCAGGAGCAACTTGACGAGCCTGTTAAAAAAGAGCAGTCAAAAGCTGCGATAACTGAGCCAAAGGACCAAAAACCGCAAAAGCAAACAGAGAAATCAGGAGAAGCAAAACCTGAAGAGATAAAAGAAGAGAAGCAGAAGTTACCTGAGCAAAAGGCAGAAAAGCCAGCGGAGGTCAGGACACCGCTCAGCGGGCCTGCCAAAAAATATCATTTGATCGCCGGGGTGTTCGGGGAAGAGAAAAATGCGGATAAACTGCTCAGCAAGCTCAGAAGCGAAGGATTTTACCCGGAAAAACTGGGCAAAATCAACGGTCTTTACTATGTTACCTACAATTCATTTAAGAAGAAACAGGATGCCAAATATGAACTGAAACGCCTTTACGACAAAGGGTTTGAAGTCTGGTTATATTTCTATTAAAACCATTTGCGCTTCTTCATATAAATGTACATACCCACCCCGGCCAGGAACATGATAAAAAGCAATACCGGGTAAGCCCATTTATAGTTTAATTCGGGCATGTACTGGAAATTCATTCCATAGATCCCGGCCAGGAAGGTCAGCGGAATAAAGATGGTGGCAATGATGGTCAGGGTCATCATTACATTGTTCATTTTGTTGGCTGCATTGGCCATTTGTAATTCCATTAGCCCTGCAAGTGTTTCCCGCATATTTGAAGAAGATTGAACCAGGTGCTGCACATGGTCGTTGATATCCGTAAGGTACTGAATAGTAACTTTGCTGATCAGGCGGTTGTCGCCTTTTGTTGCCTTACGAATCTCCTCCCGCAGAGGGTCGGTGAACCGCTTAAAATAAATCAGTGATTTGCGCAAATACAGAATATCTTCCGCAAACTGGCTGGCTGGATTTTCGAGCAAGTCAGTTTCAATGTTCTCTATTTCATCCTCCAGTTCATGCAGCACCAGGTAATAACTGTCGATAATCTTGTCGAGCAAAAGGCTGAAGAGATAATCGGCCTTGCGAATTCTGGCTTTGCCCTTAGATGTTTTTATCCTGTCGATGATGCTGTTGAACAAATTATTTTCTTTTTCCTGGAATGAGATCAGGTAATCTTTTCCGAGAATAAAGCTGAAATGTTCAAATTTCAGTTCGCTCTCCTTTCTTGAATAATCCAGGATCTTGAGAGTAATGAAAAAGATGTCTTCCAGTTCTTCAATTTTAGGCAGGTGATCGGTATTTAGAATATCTTCAAGTACCAGTACATGCAGATTGAACTGTTCCCCGACTATTTCAATTTTCTCAATTTCACTGAGTCCGGTCAGTCGGTACCAGTTCACCTGCTCTTCTTTCAAGCGGGATTTCATTTCACCCGGAGGGATATTCTCCTGGATTTCAAATGAACCTGGGTTGTACTGAAGCAGGTCAATTTGTGTTTTTTTATTCTCCATTTCCCCTGTGTATTCGAGTGTACCTGGGGGTTGAAGTGCTTTTTTGCGGTATTTGCTGAGGGTTTTTATCATTGGATAATGAGATTGAATTATAAGAACTAAAATACACAAAAATTGCATGGGTAAAATAAAAAGGGGGTTTGGGCGGGACGGAATGACCATAAAAGGTATTAAGGTATATGAGAACTCAGGGGTTCCACCTCTAGAGGTGAAACCTCAAAAATTTTGGATTATGTCAAAATACAGAAAACCACTGCTAGAAGGTAAGTTTTACCACGTCTTCAACAAGGGCAACAATCGTGAAAATATCTTTTTTGAGCCCGGGCATTACCGCTTGTTCATTCACAAGATGGGCGAATTTCTTCCCTGCTGTGTGGATGTTTACGCTTATTGTTTGCTGCCCAACCATTTTCACATGCTGGTGAGGATGAAAGAAAAAAATGAAATTAGTGAAGGCAGCCGTCTGCAGCAGGAATCAAAGCAGATGAGCATATACAGCAAAGCTTTCCAAAAGTTCTTTACCTCTTATGCCACGATCATCAACCTTAAAACCGGCAGAAAGGGAAGTCTCATGAGAAAGCCATTTAAAAGGCTTTTTATTGGGGATGTCGATTATCTGAGGAATCTTGTATTCTACATTCATGCAAACCCTCAGATGCATGGGATCATTGATGATTTCAGGATGTATCCCTGGAGCACCTACAATAGGATAATCCTTGGAAAGCCCAGTAAGCTGAAGAAACAGGAGGTTCGCACATGGTTTACGAATGATCGCAATTACCTGGATTTTCATGCCAGGAAAGTTGATCTTGTTGAGTTACGGACAAAATTTCTTGAATTGGAATAACTGTGATGTAATTGATTTAGAGGTTTCGCCTCTACAGGTGAAACCTCTAAATCAGCCACGAATTAAGGGGCAGATAATCAGCGATATAAGCTATCAGCAGAATCATTTTTTATATTTCCAAGTTCCACCTCTAGAGGTGAAACCTCAAAAAGTAAAGCAATACCCAAATACCCAAAACAACCCGCCAGCTTTCTTGTTAAGGATTCGTTAAGCCACTTTAACAAAATAAATCTTGCGAGCATAAATTAACTAAATTTGCATCCCTTAAAAAATTATGAAATGGCAAAAAAAGCTATCATCATTATTGCAGTACTGGCCATGATTGTTGCAGCCATCGCAATCATGCTCTTCCTGGCATCTTTAAAAGAACCTCCTCCCCAACAAAAACATAAAGAAAAAGCCAGGGCTGTCAGAGTGACCCGTGTCGATTATCAAGATATCAATTCTACCGTTATGGCTACCGGCCGCCTTGGCTCACAGCATTATGTCGACCTGATCGCGGAAGTGCAGGGCAAAGTCCTGCCGGGACAGGTCAGCCTGAAGAAAGGACAAAACTTTGAAAAGGGAGACCTGCTTTTCCGGATATATAATGAAGAGATCCGGTATACCCTGAAAGCAAGTAAAAGCCGTTTTCTCAACCTCATTGCCAATGCGCTGCCTGATTTCAAAATTGATTATCCTGATAGTTATCCCAAATGGCAAAAGTTCTTTAGGGATATTGAGATTGATAAGTCCTTGCCACCCCTGCCCGAAATTGCCAACGAGCAAGAAAAAACCTTTCTGGCAAGCCGCAATATCCTGAATGATTATTATTCAATCAAAAGCTCCGAGGTTCGATTCGATAAATATTTTGTTTACGCACCCTTCAGGGGTTCTTTCAGTGATGTAATGATGGAGGTAGGTTCTGTGGCAAATCCCGGCAGCCGGGTGGCCCGCATTATTCGAACCGACAAACTGGAACTGGAGGTCCCGGTTGAAGTGGAGGATGTGAAATGGATCGAACCCGGCGATAAGGTTGAAGTCTTTTCAGAAGATGGCTCAGGCAGCTGGAACGGAACCCTTATCCGTGAGTCTGACTTTGTGGATCCCGCTACCCAGTCTGTCAGCGTGTTTATTAGTGTGGAGCCTTCTGCAGACTTACCCCTGTACGAAGGACAATACCTGAAAGCCGTTTTTATAGGCAAGAAAATACCGGATGCAATGGAAATCCCCAGAAGAGCTGTTTTTAACTCAAACGAAGTTTTTATTGTGAAGGACAGCCTGCTGATGAAAAAAAAGGTCAATATCCATAAGATAAACCAGAACACATTAATTTTCAGCGGACTGGAGCATGGTGCCGAACTGGTGATTGAGCCACTGGTCAATGTGCCGGAAAAATCAAAAGTGATCAGCATAAATGAAGAATTGAATTACTAAGATCCAGGGAGAGAATTAACACATGAAAAAGTTAGTTACACTTTTTGTTAAATATCCGTTTTACGCCAACCTGATCATAGCAGTGCTCCTGCTAGGCGGAGGATTCAGTTTCCTGAACCTGAAAAAATCCTTTTTTCCTGAGCGCAGTACCACAGAGATCGTCGTAAATGTTTTTTATCCGGGAGCATCTCCCAAGGAAATGGAGGAAGGCATCACCACCAGGGTGGAGGAAGCCATAAGGGGAATTGTCGGGATCAAGGAGATCAACAGCACCTCTTCTGAGAACTTTTCTTCTGTAAGGATCACCACCACCGGTGAATACGATATTGATGAATCCCTCACAGAGGTGAAGAATGCAGTGGATGGGATCAGCAGTTTCCCGGTGGACGCCGAAAAACCCATCGTATTTAAAGTCAGGGCTACCACCAATGCAATGTTTGTGGGGCTTTATGGGGATATCGACCTGCTTTCATTGAAAAGACTTGCCGATGAGATAGAGTACGATTTTCTCAATTCAGGTGTGATGTCGCAGGTAAGCGTGGATGGCTATCCCGAACTGGAGATCTCTGTGGAGATCACTGAGGAGAATTTGCTGCGCTACCAGCTTACATTTGATGAAATTGCCAGGGCCATCGCACTCGATAACCGTGATGTTTCGGCGGGAATGATCCGATCGGAGGAAGAGGAGATTCTGATCCGTTCCAGAAACCGTTCTGTGGATCCAGATGACATCGGAGCTATCGTGATCCGGGCCACGCCAGATGGCAGCAGTCTGTTAATCAGGGATGTGGCTGAAGTAAAGCTGAAATTTGCCGATGTCCCCCAGGCATCCTACCTGAATGGTGACCGCAACATCACCTTCAGGATCAGCAAGCTTTCGGAAGAAGACCTGGATGAGATCACGAAATATGTGAAAAATTATGTGGAGGAATTCAATGAGAACCACAATGGTGTGAAGCTTGAGATCACCTATAACTTCCGGGAAATGCTGGGTGCCAGACTTCAGCTGCTTTACCGGAATGGCGGGATCGGCCTGTTGCTGGTTTTGATCGCCCTGGGAATGTTTCTCAGCCTGCGGCTGTCTTTCTGGGTGGCCTTCGGGATACCCGCCTCTTTCCTGGGCATGTTCATCCTGGCGGCAGCCTATGGGATCACCATCAATATGATATCCCTCTTCGGTATGATCCTGGTAATCGGGATCCTCGTAGATGACGGCATCGTGATCGCCGAAAATATCTATACCCATTTTGAGAAAGGAAAGAGCCCGAAAAGGGCTGCCATCGATGGTACGATGGAAGTTCTGCCTGCTGTGGCAACCTCTGTTACTACAACCATCATTGCTTTTTCCCCGCTTCTTTTCCTGCAGGGCAGGATGGAAATGATGTTCGAAATGGCTTTCGTGGTGATTTTCTCCCTCTTCTTTTCTCTTTTTGAAGCCTTCTTTGTATTGCCCGCTCATGTTGGAAGCAAATACATCCTGAAACCCAAATCAAAGCAGGGCTGGGGAAGACATGTCCGCAAAGTCCTGGATGATTTCCTGGGTCTGATGCGCGACCGCATCTATGCCAAAATATTGCGTTTCTTGATCCGCTGGAAATGGATTTTCGTATTCACACCCATCGCCATCATCCTGATCACTGCAGGAATGTTCAGGGGAGGGTTCATCAAAGCGACCTTCTTCCCCACCATACCCTTCGACTTTTTTAATATCAATGTCGCATTCAAACCCGGTGAAGGGGAGAAACAAACCATGGCCTATCTTTTAAGATATGAGGATGCAGTATGGGCCGTGAATGATGAATTGATGGAGGAGTTCAATGATACGTCTTTTATTGAGTATACCTACGTCAATATGGGGAACTCTTTCAACGGACAGGAATCCGGGGCGCATGCCGGGAATATTTTCGTTCAGCTGCGTGACATGGAAGGAAGTCCTATTTCAAGTTTTGAAATAGCCAACCGGATCCAGCAAAAGATCGGCCCCATGCCTGAGGCAGAAAAGTTCACTGTGGGCGGGACCAACCGCTGGGGAGTGCCGGTTTCTATCAGCCTGCTGGGCAAAAACCTGGATGAACTGAATCTTGCCAAAGACATGATGATCGCGGAACTGCAGGATTTCGAAGCCCTTAAGGATATTACCAACAGCAATGCTTTGGGGAAAAGGGAGGTGAGGCTGGAACCCAAGCCCCGCGCTTATTTCCTCGGCCTCGACAGGGATGAGATCGCCAGGCAGGTAAGGCAGGGGTTTTTCGGCGGACAAGCCCAGCGATTGCAAGCAGGCAAAGATGAGGTCAGGGTATGGGTGCGCTACCCAAAAAAGGACAGGATTTCCCTGGGGCAGCTGGAAGATATGAAGATAAAAACCCGTGAAGGCGATTACGCGCTATCGGCAATTGCCAACTATGAGATCAAAAGAGGGCCTGTAAAAATCAGCCGTTATAACGGTTACCGTGAGATCCGCATCGATGCCGACCTGGTGGATCCTTATGAACCGGTTCCCCCTTTGCTGGAAAAAATGAGATCGGATGTGATCCCAAAGATCCAGGCCAAATACCCGGGTATCGATTTTGCTTTCCAGGGGCAGCAAAAAACCAGCAATGAGGCAGGTGATGAATTGCAAAAATACTTTTTGGTCGCCTTTTTTATAATGGTCATGGTGATCATTATCCATTTTAAATCCTTCTCACAGGGCTTCATTATTTTATTAATGATCCCCCTGGGCTGGCTGGGCGCTGTGTGGGGCCATACCATTGAAGGAATACCCGTATCCATGCTGAGTGCATGGGGCATGGTGGCGCTCTCCGGGGTGATTATCAATGATGCCGTGGTCTTCCTGGCGAAATATAATTCTTTGCTGCTGGAAGGAAAAAAAGTGAAACAGGCTGCCTATGAAGCAGGATTGGCAAGGTTCCGTGCCATTGTACTAACAACCATTACCACCACGCTCGGGCTTTACCCGATCATCCTGGAAACCAGCTTCCAGGCCCAATTTCTGATCCCAATGGCAGTTTCTCTGGCATACGGAGTGATGATAGGAACCGGGTTTATCCTGTTGTTCTTCCCCGTTCTGATCGTGACCCTCAATGATATCAGGGTGTGGAGCCTCTATTTCTGGCGACTGGTCAGGTCTTCCTGGAATGATGATCAGCGCATTTTGCAAAAGCCAACGGCCGAAGAAGTAGAACCGGCAATTGTTCAGCATAATAAAAAAATCGACTGATGAGAACAGGACATTTTATGAAGCATAAACTCATTGATTTACTGGCGATGTTTGTAATGCTCATCATTTTGGTATATCCTGCTAAGGCACAAAAACAATTGAGTTTACAGGAAGCCATCAGGATCGGCCTTGAGAAGAATTACCAGATGCAGATCTCGGAACTGGATGTTGAGATCGCACAAAGCAACAATGCATGGGGCCTTGCAGGACGTTACCCCATACTTTCGGCCGGGCTGAGGCAGAACAACCGTTATGATAATCAGCCATCCTCAACGCAGGCCGGGCAGCGGAGCAAGTTCATGACCAATTCAATCAGCCCTTTCGTTAACCTTAACTGGACGCTCTTTGACGGTTTTGCCGTGAGTATCAGCAAAGATAAACTTGAGCTGCTTGAACAATTTACCGAAGGAAATGCCGGGGTGATCGTGGAAAATACCATTCAAAGCATCATCCTGGCCTACTACAAGGTTTTACTGGAAAAGGAAAAATTGCAGGTGCTTGAGGAAGTGAAAAGCCTTTCCTCCGACCGCTATCATTATATGGAGCTTAAAAAAGAGATCGGGAGCTCGGTAACCTATGACGTGCTGCAGGCGAAAAATGCTTTTCTGAATGATTCCACCCTATTCCTGCTCCAGGAGCTGAACCTGAAAAATGCCCTGCTCAACCTGCACCTTCTCCTGGCAGATGATGCAATGATCCGGTACCAGTTGAGCGACAGTTTCCGCTTTGAAGGACCCCGCTACCAGCTGAGCGAACTGCAGGATAAAATGATGTCGGATAATAAAAACCTGAAAAACCAGTACATCAACCTGGAAATCTTACAAAAGGAGATCTCTTACCAGAAAAGCTCCCTTTATCCGAGCCTGTTGCTGAATGCCGGTGCCGACCATTACAATACGCGCATGAAGTTCGAAGATGTTAAGGCTGCCTATACTAACAGCTACGACCTGTACGCCAACCTCAGCCTGAGTTTTAACCTTTCCAACGGAGGCAATGTGAAACGCGCCATCCACAATGCCGAACTGGAAAAGAGGATCGGGGAACTGGGCATTGATGAACTCGAACATAGCTTGTCTAACCGCCTCATCAATTTTTATGATCTATACACCATCCGCAAACAGCTCTATGAAGTGTCCGAGCTTAATCTCGAAAGTGCAAGCCTCAACCTGGAGATCTCAAATGAAAAGTTCAAAAGTGGCGCCATCAATTCTTTTAACTATCGTGATGTGCAACTGATCTACCTGAATGCTGCCATCGGCCGCCTCGAAGCCATCTACAACCTGATCGACAGCCACACCGAACTGCTGCGGATTACAGGTAGTATTATTTCGGAATATTAGAAAATAGCGAAGGGACCTGGTCTGCGTTGAGTGCCTCTGGTGAGAGGTGGTTATTGGTCATTGGTCATTGGTCATTGGTCATTGGTCATTTGTCATTCGTCATTTGTCATTCGTCATTTGTCATTGGTTCCCGATGCGCTTTGCTTTCGGGATTTCGCCATTTGGGCTCAACCCTGGTCATTGGGTCATATCATCATCAATTCGTTCGATGGCCTCAGGTTGGTCTTTTTAATGAACCTATACCATTACTATACTGCCTGCTGCCGCCTCAAAGATCCTTGATCTTCCGGGTCAGTTCAACAAAATCTTCAACGCTCAGTTCTTCTGCTCTTTTATCCAGGATTTCGCCCGGCAGTTTCCTGATATCGGGATGGAGAGCTTTGAGTGAATTGCGCAGGGTTTTGCGCCTGTAATTGAAACCCGCTTTCACTACACGGGCAAAGAGCTTTTCATCGCAGGCCAGGCTTTCTGTAGTGTTCCTTTTCAATTTTATGACAGCCGATTTCACCCTGGGGGGTGGATCAAAAACCTTCTCGCTCACGGTGAACAAATACGTAATATCGAAATAAGCCTGCATGATCACGCTTAAAATTCCGTATTGTTTCGTCCTTCTCACCGCAGCCATTCTTTCGGCCACCTCTTTTTGGATCATGCACACCACTTCATCGATGCGGTCTTTGTTTTCCACAGCTTTAAAAAAGATCTGGCTGGAGATGTTGTAAGGGAAATTCCCGATGATGCTAAAAGTGCCGTCAAACAAATCTGCCAGCTCTATCTTTAGAAAATCAGCCAAAATGAATTTTTCATGATGGGCGGGATATTTATTCAGCAAATGCTCAAAAGCCAGCCTGTCGGTTTCGATGCATTTTAAATTGATCAGATCTTTTTCCAGGAGATATTTGGTAAGCACCCCGGTGCCAGGACCGATTTCCAGCAGATTGATGGTTTCCGGGCTGATTGAATCAACGATCTTCCGGGCTATGTTCTCATCTTTGAGAAAATGCTGCCCGAGTGATTTCTTGGTTCGTATACTCATCTGTAAAACTTATGTATGACAGGCTAATTTACAACATTCGTATTAAAGAAGTGAAAGTTAGTAGTTCCAGAAAAATCGACAATCGACAATTTTAATCCACCGGGCAACTTCGCTATACCCCCAATCTGCAACCTGCAACCTGCAACCTGCAACCTGCAACGTGTAACCTGCAACCTGCAACCTGCAACCTGCAACCTGCAACCTGCAACCTGCAACGTGTAACCTGCAACCCCTATCAAATCTCATCTCCCCTAAGCATCCGCAGCCTTTTCCTGGCTTCTGCCGTAAAGATACTTCCCGGGTAATCCAGCAGAAGTTGCCGGTAAATTTCAATGGCTTTGGCTTTATCCATGAAATGCTCTTCCTGCAGTCTTGCCCGTGCAAAAAGCGCATTGTCTGCCTTAATGTTCTCATAAGGATTCACCTGCAGGACGCTCGCATACAGACTGTCAGCAGTGTTATATTCGGCGCGGCTTTCATAGATCTGGGCCTTTTTAAACAGGAGTTCATCTTTGATGGGGTGCATGCCTGTGATCAATTGAAGCGAATCCAAAAGTCGCAGTGCCCGCTCATCTTTGTTCTGGTAAAAAAGCAGATCGGCAGCTGCATAAACTCCCAGCTCTGCGGTGGTACTGTCGTAGTTCGTATTATCCTGGATGATAAGCGAGAGCTCCAGCGCGTCATTGGCTATCAGTTTGGAAGTGGCGGCTTTCAGTATGTCGAGCTGGGTCCTGGCCCATTCAAATTCACCGATGTAATAGAAAAGCTTCGCGTTGCGCAATTTGGCTTCATGTCCCAGGGGATCATTTTTGAATTCCTTATCAACCTGTGAATACAGCAGGGTGGCTTCCCATACCTGATCCTGGAAAAGATACACATCTCCCAGCTCAAGCTTGCATTCTGCTACATCCGCGGTGGAGGCTCCCGGAATGCGGATGGCCCCATCCAGTACTTCAGCCGCCGACTCCAGTTTGCCCAGGTAAAAAGCCAGCAGGTGGGCATAGTCACGTACCAACATGACCGTATAAGCGTTTCTGCCTATTTCATCCAGGCTTTTTTCATAATCCTTTTCGAGCTGCTGAAATTGCTTTTCAGAATGCTCCCGTCCGGAAGTGATCTTTTCAAATTTTGTTCTCAGCAAGCCTGTCCTGGCTTTTAGGTAATAGGGATTATCGGGTCCCCTTTTGATGATGTATTCAAAGGCTTCGATGGCTGTGGCATAAGCTTCATTCTCAAGACTGATCTGTGCAAGGTCCAGCAAACGCAAGCCGTTTTCCCCAAAGCGTCTGTCGATGGCTTTTGCCTGGATCAGGGCAAATTCAAAATCTTTTTCCTGAAGGGATAACCAGTAGAGCATTTCTGCATACTGGCGCAGATCAGGGTATTCCTGGTTCCTTTTTAACAATCCTCTTTTCAGGGATTCCCTGATGCTTTCGGCTGCCAGCCCATCGAGCATGAACTGCATCCTGCTCTGTATGCGACTGAGGGCGCTTTCGTCGTATCGCAGGTACTCCAGGTATTCCTCCACCATTTTTTCAAAATTGCCCAGGCGGTAATAATTATTGGCAAGATCCATGTTGAAGGCATATTTCTTACTCACCAGTTCCTTTCCTTTCTCAAGAGTTTCGATGGCCAGCTGGGTCTGTCCCCTCACCGCAAAGGAACTGGCTATGGAGCGGATCAGGTTTTCATTGTCCGGAAGGTTAGAGATCACTTTCCGGTATTCCTCATTGGCCTTTTCAAGCTCGTCCTGCAGCGAGTAAATATAGCCCAGGTCTATATAATATTTATAATAATCGGGATTTCTCCTGGCATTTCTTTTGGCGATCCTTTCAGCCGTTTTGAAATCCCTGGTCTCGATCAAACATTTTAAATAATAGGAATAATAGCGTACGCCCGATTTCTTTTCGTACAATTCTTCGAAGAGGACCACGGCCTTTTCAAAATTCTGGTCGCGGTAATACTGCATGGCCAGGATCTCATCCTGGTCGCGCTGGGGCGCATTATCCCGCTGTCGCAAAATATTGGAATTGTTTTGCCCCTCAAGCAGCAAAGCTGAAAGGATAAACAGGCTGATGATCAGTAATCGTATCTTCATTGTTATATTCAACGCCAGGAAAATTTAAATATTTTTAACTTGTTCTTATGATATCCTTCAGCAACACAAAACACCAAACCCCAAACACCAAACACAGAACACCAAACCACCAAACACAGAACACCAAACCCCAAACACCAAACACAGAACACCAAAACCCAACGTGTCTAATCAATCATCTCAAAACCAGTATAAGGCACGAGCAGCTCGGGTATCCTGATCCCTTTTTCCGTCTGGTTGTTCTCAAGCAGGGCGGCCACGATCCTGGGAAGGGCCAGGGCGCTGCCATTGAGGGTATGGGCCAGGCGGGCTTTACCCTGGCCTTTGAAACGCAGCTTCATGCGGTTGGCCTGGTAACTTTCGAAATTGGATACCGAACTCACTTCCAGCCATCTTTTCTGGGCCGCACTGTAAACTTCAAAATCATAAGTAAGCGCTGAGGTGAAACTCAGGTCGCCGCCACAAAGCCTGAGGATGCGATAGGGGAGAGCCAGTTTTTTCAGCAGCCCGGCAGCATGGTCTTTCATTTCTTCCAGTGTCTGGTAGGAGCGGTCGGGGTGTTGGATCTGAACGATCTCCACCTTGTCGAACTGGTGCAGGCGGTTCAGTCCCCTTACATCCTTGCCATAGGAGCCCGCCTCTCTCCTGAAACAGGAGGAATAGGCTACATTCTTTACCGGCAATTGCTCTTCTTTCAGGATCACATCCCGGTAAATATTGGTGATCGGGACTTCCGCCGTTGGAATGGGATAAAGCCTGTCTTCGGTGATATGATACATCTGGCCTTCCTTATCGGGAAGCTGTCCGGTTCCGTAAGCCGATTCTTCATTCACGAAAAGGGGAGGCTGAAATTCTTCATATCCTGCTGCGATGGCCTCATCCAGGAAAAAACTGATCAGGGCGCGTTGCAATTTGGCGCCTTTGCCCCGGTAAAAGGGAAATCCTGCACCGCTTACCTTGCTGCCCAGGTTGAAATCGATGATGTTGTATTTTTCTGCCAGCTCCCAGTGGGGCGAAGCCGGTTCCTGGGTTTCCGGGATGCTGCCTTCCTCAAATAAGCATTCGTTGTCCTCCTCGCCCTTGCCCGGTTTTACCGATTCATGCGGAATGTTGGGAACTTCCAGCAACAACTCCTTCAATTCTCTCGTGATCACCTCCAGGGTGTTGGCCAGTTCTTTATTCTCCCTTTTCAGACCGGCTGTTTTTTCCTTGATCTCATTGGCTTCCTTTGCCTTTCCTTCTTTGAACAGATTACCGATCTCCCTGGCCAGGTTGTTGGCTTCGGCCAGGTTGTCATCCAGGTTTTTCTGCGTTTCCTTGCGTTTCTGATCCAGGCTGATGATTTCATGGATCAGCTCCGTATTGTGGAAGTTCTTAACGGCAAGTTTCCTGAGTACTTCTTCCCTGTTCTCCTGAATATAATTTAATTGCAGCATCTGTGATTTTTTTACAAATTTATGATAATTGATCGGAAAGCTTTGGTCTTTTTACGGACAAAAAAAATCCCGGTTCAGAAAACCGGGATGTGAATGCTTTGAACAAGAGAATCCTTAGTTGGCTTTTTCTTCGCCTTGGTCAGGAACAACCGAAACAAAGGATTTATTTCCTTTTTTTCTCCTGAATTCAACCACGCCATCGGAGAGGGCAAAAAGCGTATGATCTTTACCCATTCCCACATTCAGGCCGGGGTTGTGTTTGGTTCCTCGCTGGCGGATCAGGATGTTTCCTGCTTTTGCAAATTGCCCGCCGTATATTTTTACACCCAGTCGTTTGCTTTCTGATTCGCGACCGTTTTGTGAACTACCTGCACCTTTTTTATGAGCCATGCTTATATGATTTTACAGATTACTTACTTGATTTTTCTTCAGCAGATTTATCTTCCTCTTTCTCTGCTTTGTTTTCTTTTTTGGTTTCTGCCCTGGGTTCAGCCTTTTCTGCTTTTGCCTCTTTTTTTGTGGGCGCTTCCTTTTTCTTTTCTTCCTTCTTCGCTGTGGAGGTGGTTTTTGTTTCTTTTACTTCTTTCTTCTCAGTTTTCTTGGTTTCTGCTTTTTTGGGGGTGGCCTTTTTTGCAGTTGTTTTTTTGGCAGCCGGTTTTTTGGGAGCAGCCTTTTTGGTCTCTTTTTTCTCTTCCTTTTTTGCTTCGGTTTTTTCGGGTTTTTTGGCTCCCTTTTCAGTGATCTCTTCGATCTGGATCTTTGTAAACAACTGACGATGTCCGTTCAGCTTCTGATAACCTTTTCTTCTCTTTTTCTTGAATACCATCACCTTGTCACCCTTCAGGTTCTCAAGAACCTTGGCAGAGATCATGGCGCCTTCAATGGTCGGCTGTCCAACCAAAACCTTGCCATCATTATCAATCAAAAGCACTTCGTAGAAATCCACCTTTTCGCCTTCTTTTTCGCTCAACTGATGAACAAAGATCTCCTGGCCCTTTTCGACCTTGTATTGCTGGCCTGCTATATCAACTATTGCGTACATCGTATTAATTTACTGATTAAAATCCGTATTTTTTTGGAGGTGCAAAGATATGAAAAAATATTTAAGTATCAAGCAATCACTTATTTTTTTGTCGACGAAAATAAGAAGATAAATTGTTCATAAAGCGGTTCTGGTAATTCAGGTTGACCAGGAAAACGCCCATCAGGATCAGAAGGATCCAGATAAAAAAGGCGGGTTCAAAAATCTCCCCGTCGATGATTCCCCAGAATACCGCAACAACCGGGATAAGATAGGTGACCGAGGCAGAGAAGATCACACTGGATATTTTGATGAGATAATTGAAGGCAATGAGTGCCATTCCTGTGCCGAATACTGCAAGGATGCCGATATACAGCAAGCCTTCAAAGGCCTTCTCATCGGTTTTTATCTGGGAATAAAAATCAGTTCCTGCCAGCAGGTAAATGATCAGCGGCAGGCCCAGCAACATAAAAGATATGCTGGTAATGGTAAAAGCATCCAGACGCTTCAGATATTTTTTCAATACATTTACATTGATGGCATAGCAGATGGTGGCAATGATCACATAGAGAGAATAGCCGATATTGCCCGAAAAACTGTGACCGCCGCTCACACTGATCAGCCCGACCGCCCCGGTAAGCCCGAGAAATACCCCCAGCACATTGAACCACCGGGTTTTGAGGCTGAAGAAGATCAAACCGATGAGCAGGGTAAAGAGTGAAGTCAGGGAGTTAAGGATGCCGGCCAGGTTGCTGTCGATGCCGGTTTGTGCAATCGCAAATAAAAACGCAGGGGCCGCACTGCCCACTGCCCCGATGATGAAGAGGTATTTCCATTCATGTGCCCTTACCTTTTTAATCCTGGCAAGGGCAAAGGGCAGAAGCACAAGGAAGGAAATGATGATGCGCAGGGCACCCACTTCCTGGCTGGAAAAGACCCCCAGTCCCTTTTTGATCAAAATAAAGGAGCTTCCCCAGGTGAGGGCCAGGGCGATGAGTATGCCCCAGGAGATCAACTTCGTTTTAATGTTTTCTTTCATCATGCCTAAGGATGCGCAAATGTATGCTTTTATATTAAGGTGTAAGGCATTTCATTTTTGGCGAGCCAGTTGAAACTTATTTTATCCGTATGCTACAATTCTAAGAATTGCCACGAAGGCACCAAAACACAAAGGAATCACAAAGGAGAAATTGTTAAACCCGCACCCCTGGCCTCTCCCCTTCAGGGGAGTCGGGAGAGGAGTATTGAACCACATAAGGCACAGAAGGGGCACATTAGGAATTCATGCTTACCTTGTCCCGACTTTTAGTAAAGGAACCTCATCCTTGGGACGTGATTCAATTGTTTCATGCTTCCTGGTCCGAGCATGTGGAAAAGTGCTGCTTAGTGCACCCCTCGTGTCTTTGTGCCTTCGTGGCATTATACGGACTTTTGATGCTGCCTGCTATTTTTCTAATTAGCTTGTCTTTTCAGGCGATTACTGAATCTCATCAAATTTAACACACAGCATTTAGTAGAATCTTGTAATAATTTGCCAATTGGTGCATGTCATTTGGAATTTGCAAACAATTTTCCTCCGAATTTTCTTCAAAAAAATGAAACATTTTTCTTGCACTGATACATATAAATGACTATTTTTGGCGTGGTTTTGATTAATTTTAGGTGCATTTTATGGAGTGTGCATTTTTTTGATGATTGGTGCAACTATTTTATTCAGAATTGTGTCATGTAGAAGAGAATAAAACCAGAATCAAATTATATTTTTTATGTATTTGATTTTGAATTAGTTATAAAATGGAGTGTGCGAAATTTTACCATTTTGATAACGAATGGAAATTAGATAAACAATTATTTTATTAACCAAAAACAGACATCTTATGATTAAATTTACAAAAATGTGTCTTTGGATGATGACATTATTATTGTCATCGTCTATTGCGTTTGGACAGGGCATTTCTGAAAAAGAAAGAGCCTTGATGGACAATCCGCAAAGGGTTGCCATTGAAGCTGATGCCCAAACCCAACCAATGCCACAAGAAAGAGCAACTGCCCCCAAAGGGATTTATAATCCGGATGGTAGCAGAGCGCTAACCAACATTCTGCTGTCAGTGACAGTTGACTATTTTTATTCTGAAGCTTCTTACAATGTTTGGGACTATTCAGGTGGTGGATACATCTGGGGTTCAGACCAAACATTCAGTAGTACTTATGAGAATAAGCAACATTTACTGGCACTGGAAGAAGGTAATAGTTTCGATGTTGATTGCTTCGATAGCTGGGGTGACGGTGGTATCTCCGGAGAAGTTTCCAACGACGATACCGGCTGGCCTATTATGGACTGGTCTGGCACTTCATACGGATCCTACGGAGCGTTTTATTTTGTTGCAGGCCCCGGAACGGAACCTCTGGTAGTTGATGTTTTCCCCTTCTGGGCAAACTTTAACGACGGTACAATTCCTCCCGAATTGATTGTTACTACCGGCTCAGGCTCTGATGTTTCCGTTTCAGCCAATGCTGCCGAATCAGGTGCCTATGGCCTTCTATTTGAAGGTGGTACCTCTACAGGATACGGCGTCACTCCATATTCCTATAGCGCAGCCTTCGATGCTTCCAAATCATCTCACTTCGGAACAGTTGATATTACGGTTGTTCCAACTGGTGGTGCCGGAATGCTGGCCATGGAATATGACATGGTTATGGGCTATTCTTTCAATAGCAATTATGCCTGGTACAGGACTTTGTTAAATGGTACTGAATTAGAGGATGACCAGGGAGATTATTACTGGCAACCTTCCAGTCATAGTGACCCATGGATGGCCTATTATTTCGACCTCTCACCCTGGCAGAATGATGCCGATTTTACGGTAACACTGCAATCCTCCCTGAAATATTACGAAAACTATTATCAGCAAGGTGATATTGTTTACCTCGACAACCTGCACATCTGGTACGAAATGCCTCCGGGTGCTGTTGAAGGTTATACTTTCAATGGCGACGGACTCATCGTATCGGGTGCTACAGTTGCTATCGAAGAAGTCGGTCAGACAACCTCAGGACCTGACGGATATTACTTTATCCCCGATGTTCCGGTGGGAACCTATGAATTGCTTGCCTGGAAAGAAGGCTACAACGTAGTTTCCTACATGGTGGATATCTATACACAGCAGACAGCCTACCAGGATATCGTCCTGACACAACCTACAATGATTATCTATCCATTGCAGCTGAATGAAGAGCTGAACCCCAATGAATTCCTGACAACTTACCTGGGAATTCTTAACCAGGGGGATGGTCCTTTGTTCTGGGAAGCAGTTATCAATTATACCGGAGACAATACGGGCGATCATGTATTCCCAAATATTGAGAATGGCTGGGTTGATGGAACCACTCAGCACTCCATTGGAGAAGCTCCGGAAATGGAGATCACACCTGGAGATCCTATCATTATGGGGTTCTTATCAGATCACGACGCTTATCTTTCTGCACCAGCGGATGATAATTTTTATTCGATGGATATGACGACCTATACCCCTACTCTTATAGGTAGTACTGCTGCAGATCTTGCCTCCGGCGACTTTCCAAGTGGTTCGGAAAGCATGATGTATGGTGCCGGTGACTGGGGCGCAAATTTATACACAATAGATGTTGCCACAGGTTCTGCCACATTGGTTGGCGGATTTAGCGGAGCTCCCGCAGGTATGGATGTGTCCGGTATTGCAACAGATAAGAGTACCGGTACGATCTATGTTAGCGGAACTGATGTTAGCCAGTCATTCATTGGTATTTTGGATGAAACAACTGGTGCGATTACCCAGATTGGCTCTAATATTACTGCAATTCCCGGGCTGATAGATATTGCCATTGATGGAACAGGCCAGATGTATGGCTGGGGTATTGTAAATGATGAATCCTACCTTATAGATAAGGCAACAGGAGATGTTACCCTTCTTGGCTCCCTTGGATTTGATGCCAATTATGGCCAGGGTGGTAACTGGGACCCGGTGGATGATATCATTTACCTTACAGCTTATAACCTTGCATCCGGACCGGAACTCAGGACATTGGACAGGACCACTGGTGGGACAAGCTTGATACAGGCACTTTCAACGGGTCAAACAGCAATGTTTGGCGTACCCGGTGGTGGCGGACCTTCCGGAGGCTGGTTGTCACTCGGACAATATGAAGGAAATGTTAACCCAAGCGGCGGAAGCTTTAACCTGCCGGTACACTTTGATGCCGCAGGCTTTGAAGAAGGAGACTATGTAACAGCCGAGATCGTATTCACATCCACACCCGATGTCGGAACGATAACCATACCGGTATCCATGACGATTATCGGTGATCCTTTGACAGCGCCGGAAAATCTTACAGCAGAGCTTGTAGATATGGTTAACGGAACCGTAGAACTCGATTGGGAGTTTAATGGAGATGTAACTTTTGAATATTTCCGTATCGAGAGAGAAGGAGTATTTTTGGCACAAACAACTTCTACTAATTATATAGATGTATTGCCAGAATATGGAACATACTGTTACGAGGTGAAAGCCCATTTTACAGAAGGAAATTCGTCACCGGCCGGCCCTGAATGTGTCGACTGGCTGATTCCTGATGTATGCTATACCCCAGCTACTCCCGAGGAATGGGTATGGGAAGGCTTTACAGAAGAGGTTAGCTTGTATCTTGAAAATTGTGGTGATGGAATATTAGAATATTCCTTCCCGGAATACGAAGCACTCCATCTGTTAAACGACCCAACAATTGAAAAGAATAAACCGGGTAGTCCTTTCGATGAAACTGATTATGTAATTGGAAAAGATCAGATTGATCCGAGAGATGGCGGTGGTTATCCCATCGTACTTGGTGCCGGCGGACCGGATGACTTCGGATATGTCTGGATTGACAGTGACGAGGCCGGTGGTCCCAGTTTTGACTGGGTAGATATCTCTGCAACCGGTACCCTGGTTACAGGATTATCAGATGATAATGTTGTTGGTCCATTCAACATGGGCTTTAACTTCCCCTTTTATGGAGAAGATAAAACCCAGTTCTGGATTAATTCAAATGGTACTGTCATCTTTAAAGATGAGTATGTAACCTTTGGCAATTCTTCCATCCCAACAGGTAGTTCATCTGACAATGACTTTATTGCCTGGTTCTGGGATGATATGGATCCGGTTTCCCCCTCTGAAGTGTATTATCAAAACATGGGGAATATGCTCGTAATTCAGTTTGAGCATTATTTTGAATATCCTGATGGCGGCGAATGGGTTGATGCAGAAATAATCCTTTACCCAACCGGACAGATCAAGATCCAATATGATTATTTTGAACCTGGTTTTGATATGGATGGCATGACCATCGGTCTCCAGTCCTCTGATCCTAATATGGGACTCCAGGTTGCTTATAATACCGAATATGCACATGATGACCTGGCTCTCTTATTTGACCTTCCTGCTCATTTCATTATAGATGTGGAGCCGGCCCATGGATTTATTTCCTCAGGTTCGCAGCAGGAAATCATCATGACTTACAGTGCGGAGAACTATGGTCCCGGTACTTATACAGAAGACCTTGATCTGATCACCAATGCACTGGCACCCAATGATGAGCTGGCAATACCCAACATCATGCATGTTTACACCCCTGCCCAGTTTGCAGGAACTGTAACGGATGCCAATACCAGCGGTCCGATAGAAGGAGCCATTGTACGTGCAACTTATTTACCGGATCCGGACATTAACTTCTCAACTTCAACCAACCCGACAGGTGATTATACACTGGTCGTTGACCCGGGTGACTACATGGTTGAATTTGATAAGGTAGGATACCAGTCTTTTATGGATCCCGATACCAATGCAGCCGAGGGAGTGGTAACTCCATTGGACGTTATGATGTGGGAAGAATTGTATAAACCCGGATGGGTAACAGCCACGGTCAATGAAAATGACACAGAATGTCTTGTTGAGTGGAGCGTACCCTGGGGTGCCTATGAGGTGCTTTATGATGACGGTTCAGCCGATGATTATCTTGTTTATAGTGTTGCAGGAAATGCACATGCTGTAAAATTCACCCCTGCAGGTTATCCGGCCACAGTACGTGGAGGAAGTGTATTTGTAGGTGACGGCAGCTTCCCGGCAGGATCGAATTTCATCGGTTCTACTTTCGGAATGGCAGTGATAGATGATGATGGAGCAAATGGCCTGCCCGGAACTGTGCTTGATTCTATTGAAGTTGAAGTTGATAACTATGGCTGGATTGATTTTGCTGATCTGAACGCTACCATTACCGACGGTGATTTCTATCTGGCAATGTTCCAGGGTTCAACACCTCCGAACGCTGCACCGATCGGAATTGACCAGACCATTCCAACTGTTTACCGTTCTTATACATTTATTGGTGGCGGAGCCAACATATGGTCACTCTCAGCTTACCAGGATTTCATGATCCGTGCAATTGTTGCCGGTCCGCAATCTGGTGACGATGTGGTTCTGAGTACAGAAACTGTTTATCCTCCCAAACCTGTATATTATGATAAATATATTGCAACTGGTAAACCGACCGGATTACCCGGTACGGTAAAATCGGGAGAGATGAAACCGGCCCCTGAATTCAATATTGAATCAGGCCGTGATGCAACCGGTTATAAGGTAGCCCGTTTCAGTGATTTTAATCCAGATGGATCACCACTTAACGGAGATACTAGTTTAATACAGGCCAGTACCACAGGATTATCCTATAATGACCAGGCCTTTAGCGGTTTACCCGAAGGATGGTATGCTTATGGTGTTGCTGCCCGTTACAACCAGGGTGGAAACGTATGGTCAGATTATGCAGTGAGTAACATTGTTGGACACCTGAAACAGATTGCTGTAACAGTAAATGTAACAACAACTGACGGCAGTATTGCTGACAGTGTAGAAATCGTTCTGACGGGATTGACTTATCCTTATGAGACCTATACACATTTTACAGATGAAACTGCTACAGTAACCTTTGATCCGGTGTGGAAAGGTTCATACAATCTCTGGGTATACAAACCTGGATATGAAGAAGTATTGTTCTCGAATCAGTTGATCATTGCCAGTAAAACATTTGATGTTGTACTGGGCGAGAAGAAGTATGCTCCATACAACCTCTATGTTGATCCATTAACATCGATCGCAACCTGGAATGCACCGCGCATTACAGCCCTGAAAGAAGGCTTTGAAGGCGATATGTTCCCGCCCGAAGGCTGGACTGCCACTACCGAACAGCTGCGGCTGGTACCGCACCGATGACGGCAGCAGTGGTCCAAGCTGGCCGATTCCTGCATGGGACAGCTATTATGCCGTAGCCAATGATGACTGCCTGTGGAAGTTCGGACCGGACGGATGCTGTTGATTATTTGATCACGCCAGCTCTTAGACCTGAGAGAAACCGGTGGTTATTCACTGAAGTTCGACCAGTTCTTCGACGGAGCCTATGGTCAGCTGGCCACAGTGGAGATCAGTACCGACGGTGGAGCCACCTGGGAAGTGCCGGAATTACCGATGATCACCGACAGCCGGCGCCTGGACACAGCAGGAGATTGACCTGTCAGCCTATTCCAATGACTGGGATATTCCCTGGGTCTGGATAGCTTTCCATTCCGATGATGATGGAGGATGGGCTTCCGGTTGGGCAATTGATAATGTAGATGTTTCTGTAGGTAGCGACGGCGATTGGCCTCCAATGGGATACCACGTATTCCTGGATGATGCCTTTGTAGCCGAAGTACAGGAAGAAACGTATACTTACCTGAACCTGGTATATGGCGTTGAATACACAGCAAGTGTTGGCGCTCTCTATACTTCAGGACTCTCAGAGAAAGATTACTACACATTTACATCAGAATGGCTGTATCCTCCGGAAAACCTGGCGGCTGCAACCTACGACAATGCGGTTAACCTGATCTGGGAACCTCCTTGTGCACCCTGGTTCGACGTACTTTCAAGCGGACCACGCACAGAGATGCCCAACCCGAATACAGAGTACTCACCCATTTACAGGGATGTTGTAAACAACAATCCCGGCCAACGTGACCTCTGGGATACACAATTTGAATTCCCCTGCGGTGATGCAAGTGGTGAGGCCGGTGTTGAATCTGATGGAAACTACATTTATACAACCAAATGGAATGCAGGCAACGGAACCTTCTTCCGCTATCAGTTAGATGGAACCTTCCTGGGCTCCTTCGTAGTTAGTGGTGGAGCACAGGATATCCGTGACCTTGCATACGACGGCGAATACTTCTATGGCAGTAATGCTGGTTTCACAGTATGGGGCATGGACTTCGATGATGAAGTGGTGGTAGAAACCATCAGTGCACCTGTAGCCACACGTGCTATTGCTTATGACGAAGGATTCGACGGCTTCTGGGCGAACAACTGGTCAGATGCCATTACCTTGTTCGACAGGGATGGTGTTACACTGAACAGTTTCATGCCTGGATCTTACATCAGTTACTACGGTTTTGCTTATGATGAGCAGCTCCCGGGCGGACCTTACCTGTATGGCTTTAGCCAGAGTGGTAGTGGTGCTGTTATTGTAGAACTCGAGATCGCAACAGGAACTGAAACCGGTGTAACTTATGATGCCATTGGTTTTAGTACATCTGGATCACCTAGTGCCGGTGGTCTTGCCATCGCTAATGGTATTGATCCTGAAAACAGGACGATGCTGGGTATCATCCAGAACGAAACCATCTTCGGACTTGAATTCGGAGAAGGTGGTGGAGTGCCTACTACCTGTGATGTACCTGATAACGTAATTGGTTTCAATGTATACCGCGATGATGCATTTGTTGAGTATGTAGAATACTTTGGCGAAGAATCTATCAGTTGGTGGGATTATAACCTCTGGCCGGCTTGTTACGAATATACAGTAACCGCAGTATATGACCTGTCACCATACGGCTATTTTGGCCAGGAAGGTGAGTCCATGGTTGAAGGTCCGGTTATTATTTGTCCCGAATACGGATTCCCATTACCATTTATGGAAGATTGGGAAGCCGGTACATTCGAGAACAAAGACTGGGAAGTACAGTGCGACAACTGGGATATCAACACCGTACTGGGTAACCCCGGTAATGCGGCTGAATTCCAGTGGGATCCGGTTCAGGAGAACTACGATTGTGGAATCGTTACTTATCCTATCCTCGGACAGGATGTCATTGATGGAAAGATCATGCTTGACTTCGATCTGAAGATCGACGACAGGTTTGATACCGTAGATACCGAAAAACTGACCGTACGTGTTTGGGCCGACGGGGAATGGACAGACAAGAAAGAGTTTGTTGCCATGGATGACATGGACTGGACAAGCTACTCTCTTGATATTTCCAATCCTGCAAAGGGCCAGGGCTTCAGAGTTGGTTTCTTTGCCAATGGACTCAGCTCACTGAACATCGATGGCTGGTTCGTTGACAATGTACATATCTATCAGCTTTGTGAAGAACCCTCGAATCTGACTTCAGAAAAAGTCTACGAAACTCAGGATATGGGTGTTGTTGAACTGAACTGGACCGCACCCGGTGCTCAAGTTGGCTACTGGATCAGCTACAACGACGGTACTTTCGAAAATGCAATTGCATCTACCGAAGGTGGCGCCGGACTGGCCCAGATGTTTACACCTGAAGAATACCCGATGACCATTACCGAAGTCAGGTACTTCAACAGCTCATTTGATCAGTACATGCAGGAATGCGAGATCTGGATCCTTGCCGGTGACGGTGAGACAGTTCTTGGCGGACCTTATTATGTTGAGGATGGTCCTGCAGACGACTGGGTAACTGTTGATGTTGACGACATCACCATCGAAAGCGGAACCTTTATGGTGGCTACTTTCAATGTGATGGCCGGCGGACCTTACGTAGGCATGGACGACAGCTTCTATGACGGCTCACTGTACTTCGGTGCAGTCGGAGACTTCACTGAAATGGGTGAGTTCGGATACTTCTTTGTAGGTAGTCACGAGGTTTATGTTGAAGTTGAAATTGGGGACAATGTAGTCGTTAATTCCGTACTTACTGCACCCAAATCTTCAACCAGCAACCAGATATCTGATATTAGTCTGTCAGGAACTTCAGGTGCTGCACCAAGACCAGCTTCACGCGAGCTTACAGGTTATAACATCTGGAGGAACGACGAACTGATCGAACCCAACTGGCCCGATATAACTTACAATGATACCTTATATTTAGACGGTGAGTACTGTTACTATGTAAGCGCTGTCTATGATCAGTGTGAATCTGATACACTGGGTGTTAAATGTGAGTCCTTCTACCTGGGCATTGGCGATGTAACTTCGGGCATCCTCGAGATCTACCCGAACCCGACACGCGACAATGTAACCATTGAATCACCGATCGCCATCGAGCGCATTACCGTGATGAATTACCTTGGTCAGGTTGTATACGACGCAACTGAAGTTGAAGAAACTACAGTTAAGTTAGACGTATCAACTTACGAATCCGGTATATACTTCATCAAGGTGGAAACCGCTGATGGATTGACTACAGAAAGAGTGACGGTTACAAGATAACCTTAGCTCCATAACAATATGTAAAAGGGGAACCGGACGGTTCCCCTTTTTTTATTTATTAATTTTTAATTGCTTTTGTATCGATTGCAGGATTTAACGATATTCGATAGAAGGTCTCACCAAATTGATACATCCTGCCTGCCTGCCGGCAAAGCGTTACGTCGGTCAATCGGTCAATCGTTCAATCCTGGATTATTTTGATGTAGCAATGTTAATTATTTGGGATGGGATCCACCCCCGAAAGCGATCTTTTGATCATTTTTCTCGTCGATTGTAATTTAAAAGCACATTTTTAAAGTCCCATGCAACCATCTGAAAAAAATTTTTGTCTGACGGGCAAGATGAAAGTTTAAAAATTAAATTTTCATTAAGAATAAAAAGGTAAAAAATAGTTGGCTTTGCAGATTGCAGAAAGTTCTTATATTTGCAAGTTGATTAGAAAAACTGATAATTAACCTTTATTACTAATTTAAATTACACACCTTATGAGTAAATTTACAAAAGTAAGTTTGATGCTTCTGGTATTTTTGGTATCAGGGGCAGCTGTATTTGCTCAGCAGTATGAGCTCTCCAATGAACAGGAGAGGATTGCCGCTGAACAGATGCTGGAACAGGAGCATGGCCCTACTGTGGTCGTGCCACCCTCTCAAGGAAGTCGTGCAATAGGTGACGATTGTTCTGATCCTATCATTGTTACGCTTCCCAACGACTTACCGTATTCGGATGTAAACTATACATGCGGACGCGGAAACAATTATGACGCTACTTGTTTAGGACTTTACGATGGCGGTGAAGACATCATTTACCAGATCGTGGTTACTTCACAAATCGAGCTAGAATTTACCTTCGATCCCCAGGGAACAACCTACACAGGCTTTGCCCTGCTGGATGATTGTCCGGATGTGGGTACTTGTATAGCTTATCAGACCGGTAGTTCAGGTACAACTCCTAAAGTTCTCACTGAAGTGCTGGATCCGGGAACATATTACCTGATGGCCGATACATGGCCTTCACCGGCTTGTATTCCTACCTTTAGTCTGAATATCACTGAGGTTATTCCTCCTCCGCCACTGGATCCGATCGCTGCCTTCCCTTATATGGAAGACTTTGAAGCCGGAGACTTCCCAAGTACCATGCAGGCAGAAGATGCGCCATCATCTCATATTTTTGTGAGCAGTGATGCCGCTTATAATTCTTCCTATGGTTCTTTGTTTGATGGGGGAGCTACACTTAACTGGTCAGGTGGTTCTACTTCCACTACTTACGACCAGGCTTTCAATACCAATACAGATCACATTGCTTCTATTAACATGCTTGTTGAACCTGATGGTACAGCCGGTCAGTTGTTGATGGAATTTGATCTCAAAGGCAATTACAGCTTTGGAGCCAATTATTCATGGTTCAGGGTGCTGGTTGACGGTGTTGCCATTGATGATATGGAAGGCAATCCCTATTTCATGGCTGAGGCTACAAACAGTGAAGATGATTTCGATCACCTCGTGTATGATCTTTCAGCATACCAGGGACTTTCCTCATTCACGCTGACACTGCAGTCTTCCTGCAAATATGACTATCTCGATTACCGCGATGGTGACTACTGGATGATGGATAACTTCGACCTCTATTTCCTGCAATTGGGTGATGTGGAAGGTTATACCTTCAACGGAGACGGTCTTATTGTGAATGGTGCCAATGTTTGGGTTACTGAAGACAATGCGACTGTTTCAGGTGTTGACGGATATTATCTTCTCACCGATGTAGCTTATGGTCCCCAGGACCTCATGGGCTGGAAAGATGGTTACAATGTGGTTACTTATCCGATCTCTATCGGAAGTACAACCGCATACCAGGACATCGTCCTGACACAACCTACAATGATCATCTATCCATTGCAGCTGAATGAAGAGCTGAACCCCAATGAATTCCTGACAACTTACCTGGGAATTCTTAACCAGGGGGATGGTCCTTTGTTCTGGGAAGCAGTTATCAATTATACCGGAGACAATACGGGCGATCATGTATTCCCAAATATTGAGAATGGACCCGTTGATGGAACCACTCAGCACTCCATTGGAAAGGCTCCGGAAATGAATAGCAAGCCTGGAGATCCTATCATTATGGGGTTCTTATCAGATCACGACGCTTATCTTTCTGCACCAGCGGATGATAATTTTTATTCGATGGATATGACGACCTATACCCCTACTCTTATAGGTAGTACTGCTGCAGATCTTGCCTCCGGCGACTTTCCAAGTGGTTCGGAAAGCATGATGTATGGTGCCGGTGACTGGGGCGCAAATTTATACACAATAGATGTTGCCACAGGTTCTGCCACATTGGTTGGCGGATTTAGCGGAGCTCCCGCAGGTATGGATGTGTCCGGTATTGCAACAGATAAGAGTACCGGTACGATCTATGTTAGCGGAACTGATATTAGCCAGTCATTCATTGGTATTTTGGATGAAACAACTGGTGCGATTACCCAGATTGGCTCTAATATTACTGCAATTCCCGGGCTGATAGATATTGCCATTGATGGAACAGGCCAGATGTATGGCTGGGGTATTGTAAATGATGAATCCTACCTTATAGATAAGGCAACAGGAGATGTTACCCTTCTTGGCTCCCTTGGATTTGATGCCAATTATGGCCAGGGTGGTAACTGGGACCCGGTGGATGATATCATTTACCTTACAGCTTATAACCTTGCATCCGGACCGGAACTCAGGACATTGGACAGGACTACCGGAGGAACAAGTCTTATACAGGCACTTTCAACGGGTCAAACAGCAATGTTTGGCGTACCCGGTGGTGGCGGACCTTCCGGAGGCTGGTTGTCACTCGGACAATATGAAGGAAATGTTAACCCAAGCGGCGGAAGCTTTAACCTGCCGGTACACTTTGATGCCGCAGGCTTTGAAGAAGGAGACTATGTAACAGCCGAGATCGTATTCACATCCACACCCGATGTCGGAACGATAACCATACCGGTATCCATGACGATTATCGGTGATCCTTTGACAGCGCCGGAAAATCTTTCAGCTGAGCTCGTAGATATGGTTAACGGAACCGTAGAACTCGAATGGGAGTTTAATGGTGATTTGACCTTTGAATATTTCCGTATTGAAAGAGAAGGAGTATACCTTGCACAAACTACATCCACATCATTCGTAGATGTGTTACCGGATTATGGAACATATTGCTACGAGGTAAAAGCAGTTTATGATGAAGGTATGTCATCACCGGCCGGCCCTGAATGTGTCGACTGGCTGATTCCTGATGTATGCTATACCCCAGCTACTCCCGAGGAATGGGTATGGGAAGGCTTTACAGAAGAGGTTAGCTTGTATCTTGAAAATTGTGGTGATGGAATATTAGAATATTCCTTCCCTGCATACGAAGCACTCAATCTATTGAACGATCCGGCTATTGAACAGAATACACCGGGCAGTCCTTTCGACGAAGCAGACTATGTTATTGGAAAAGATCAGATTGATCCAAGAGAAGGTGGCGGTTATCCTATTGTACTGGGAGCCGGCGGACCTGATGACTTCGGATATGTCTGGATTGACAGCGATGAAACAGGTGGTCCTGACTTTAACTGGATTGATATCAGCACAACAGGAACAGAAGTTACTGGCCTGGGTGATGACGATATCATTGGACCTTTCAATATTGGATTTAACTTCCCATTTTATGGTGAGGATAATTCACAATTCTGGATTAATTCTAATGGAGTTATTGGTTTTACCGATGACGAAATTAGCTTAACAAACAGCTCTATCCCAACGGGTGACAGTGAAACCAATTTCATTGCCTGGTTCTGGGATGACCTTGACCCAGCTCCTCCGACACAGATCTTCTATGAGAACCTCGGTAACATGCTTGTAATTCAATTTGAGCATTATTTTGAATATCCTGACGGTGGTGAATGGGTTGATGCAGAGATGATTCTTTACCCAACCGGACAGATCAAAATTCAGTACGATTATTTCGAACCTGGTTTTGATATGGCTGGTATGACGATTGGGCTGCAATCACCTGATCAGAATGTTGGACTTCAGGTTGCTTATAATACATCTTATGCACATGATGGTCTGGCACTGATGTTTGACCTTCCTGCTCATTTCATTATAGATGTGGAGCCGGCCCATGGATTTATTTCCTCAGGTTCAGAGCAGGAAATCATCATGACTTACAGTGCGGAGAACTATGGTCCCGGTACTTATACAGAAGACCTTGATCTGATCACCAATGCACTGGCACCCAATGATGAGCTGGCAATACCCAACATCATGCATGTTTACACCCCTGCCCAGTTTGCAGGAACTGTAACGGATGCCAATACCAGCGGTCCGATAGAAGGAGCCATTGTACGTGCAACTTATTTACCGGATCCGGACATTAACTTCTCAACTTCAACCAACCCGACAGGTGATTATACACTGGTCGTTGACCCGGGTGACTACATGGTTGAATTTGATAAGGTAGGATACCAGAGTTTTATGGATCCCGATACCAATGCAGCCGAGGGAGTGGTAACTCCATTGGACGCTATGATGTGGGAAGAATTGTATAAACCCGGATGGGTAACAGCCACGGTCAATGAAAATGACACAGAATGTCTTGTTGAGTGGAGCGTACCCTGGGGTGCCTATGAGGTGCTTTATGATGACGGTTCAGCCGATGATTACCTTGTTTATAGTGTTGCAGGAAATGCACATGCTGTAAAATTCACCCCTGCAGGTTATCCTGCTACTATTATGGGTGGATCTGTTTTTGTTGGTGATGGTTCTTTCCCTGTAGGTTCCGATTTCCTCGGTTCTACTTTCGGAATGGCTTTGATCGATGATGACGGCACAGACGGTATGCCCGGCACAGTTCTCGATTCAATCGAAGTTGAAGTTGATAACTACGGCTGGATTGATTTTGCTGACCTGAACGCTACCATTACCGACGGTGATTTCTATCTGGCAATGTTCCAGGGTTCAACACCTCCGAACGCTGCACCGATCGGAATTGACCAGACCATTCCAACTGTTTACCGTTCTTATACATTTATTGGTGGCGGAGCCAACATATGGTCACTCTCAGCTTACCAGGATTTCATGATCCGTGCAATTGTTGCCGGTCCGCAATCTGGTGACGATGTGGTTCTGAGTACAGAAACTGTTTATCCTCCCAAACCTGTATATTATGATAAATATATTGCAACTGGTAAACCGACCGGATTACCCGGTACGGTAAAATCGGGAGAGATGAAACCGGCCCCTGAATTCAATATTGAATCAGGCCGTGATGCAACCGGTTATAAGGTAGCCCGTTTCAGTGATTTTAATCCAGATGGATCACCACTTAACGGAGATACTAGTTTAATACAGGCCAGTACCACAGGATTATCTTATAACGACCAGGCCTTTAGCGGTTTACCCGAAGGATGGTATGCTTATGGTGTTGCTGCCCGTTACAACCAGGGTGGAAACGTATGGTCAGATTATGCAGTGAGTAACATTGTTGGACACCTGAAACAGATTGCTGTAACAGTGAATGTAACAACAACTGACGGCAGTATTGCTGACAGTGTAGAAATCGTTCTGACGGGATTGACTTATCCTTATGAGACCTATACACATTTTACAGATGAGACCGCAACAGTAACATTTGATCCTGTATGGAAGGGTACCTATGACCTTTGGGTTTACAAACCCGGTTATGATGAGGTTCTGATGCAAGACTTGTTTATCATTGATGATGAGACCTATGATGTTGTACTGGGCGAGAAGAAATATGCTCCATACAACTTGTATGTTGATCCATTAACATCGATTGCAACCTGGAACGCGCCTCGCATAACCGCCCTTAAGGAAGGATTTGAAGGCGAGATGTTCCCGCCCGAAGGCTGGACAGCCACTACCAACAGTTGCGGCTGGTACCGCACCGATGACGGAAGTGGTCCAAGCTGGCCGGTACCTGCATGGGATAGCTATTATGCTGTATCCAATGATGACTTGTGTGGAAGCGGACAGGACGGAAGTGTTGATTACCTGATCACACCAGCTCTTGATTTGAGAGAAACCGGTGGATATTCACTGAAGTTTGACCAGTTCTTCGACGGAGCCTATGGTCAGCTGGCCACAGTAGAAATCAGTACCGATGGTGGAGCTACCTGGGAAGTGCTTGAGAACATGACTCCGACAGCAGGCGCCTGGACACACCAGGAGATTGACCTGTCAGCCTATTCCAATGACTGGAATATCCCCTGGATCTGGATAGCTTTCCATTCCGATGATGCTGGTGGATTTGCCTCAGGATGGGCAATTGATAATGTAGATGTTTCTGTAGGTAGTGACGGCGACTGGCCTCCAATGGGATACCACGTATTCCTGGATGATGCCTTCGTAGCCGAAGTACAGGAAGAAACGTATACTTACCTGAACCTGGTATATGGCGTTGAATACACAGCAAGTGTTGGCGCTCTCTATACTTCAGGACTCTCAGAGAAAGATTACTACACATTTACATCAGAATGGCTCTATCCTCCGGAAAACCTGGCTGGTGTATCTTACGATAACGCTGTACATTTGATTTGGGAACCGCCTTGTGCACCCTGGTTCGACGTTCTGTCAACAGGACCGCGCATGGAGATGCCTAACCCGAACACAGAGTATTCACCCGTTGTAAGGGAAATTCAGAATAACTATCCCGGTTCACGTGACCTTTGGGATACCCAGTTCGAATTCCCCTGTGGTGACGCTTCTGGTGAAGCCGGTGTTGAATCAGATGGAAACTATATCTATACAACCAAATGGAATGCAGGTAACGGTACATTCTTCCGCTACGGTCTCGACGGAACCTTTATGGGATCCTTCGTAGTATCCGGTGGCCCGGCAGATATCCGTGACCTTGCTTATGACGGTGAATTTTTCTACGGAAGTAATGCCGGATCAACTGTTTGGGGAATGGACTTCGACGATGAAGTACTTGTAGAAACAATCAGTGCCCCTGTTTCCGTAAGGGCCATTGCTTATGACGAAGGATTCGACGGCTTCTGGGCGAACAACTGGTCAGATGCCATTACCTTGTTCGACAGGGATGGTGTTACACTGAACAGTTTCATGCCTGGATCTTACATCAGTTACTACGGTTTTGCTTATGATGAGCAGCTCCCGGGCGGACCATACCTGTATGGCTTTAGCCAGAGTGGTAGTGGTGCTGTTATTGTAGAACTTGAGATCGCAACAGGAACTGAAACCGGTGTTACTTATGATGCCATTGGCTTCAGTACTACCGGAACAGGACTTGCCGGTGGTCTGTTCATCCAGGACGGTATTGTACCACAGAAGAGAACACTCGGTGGTATTATCCAAAACGAAACCATTTTCGGACTTGAGTTCGGAGACGGTGGTGGAGTACCGACTACCTGTGATGTACCCGATAACGTAATTGGTTTCAATGTATACCGCGATGGAGCATTCCAGGAATATGTTGAATACTTCGGAGAAGAACAGATCAGCTGGTGGCAGTATGATATGCAACCTGCATGTTATGATTACGAAGTAACCGCCGTTTACGATCTCTCACCCTACGGACAGTTTGGTGAAGAAGGTGAATCCATGGTCGAAGGCCCTGCCAACATTTGTGTATCCTTCGGATTCCCCTTACCGTTCATGGAAGACTGGGAAGCCGGTACTTTCGAGAACAAAGACTGGGAAGTACAGTGTGACAACTGGGATATCAGCACAGTTATCGGCAACGACGGTAACTCCGCTACATTCCAGTGGGATCCGATCCAGGAAAACTACGACTGTGGTATGATTACTTATCCATTGTTAGGAAACGATGTTGTTGATGGTGATATTTATCTTGACTTTGACCTTAAAATTGATGACAGGTTTGATACGGTTACTACCGAATTGATGACCATACGTGTATGGGCAGACGGCGAATGGACCGATATCACATCTTTCGCAGCTGAAGGCGACAAAGATTGGGAATCACACCACATCAATATCTCAACTCCTGCCAAAGGCTATGACTTCCGCGTTGGATTCTTTGCCAATGGTGAAAACTCACTGAATATCGATGGCTGGTACGTTGATAACGTACATGTATATCAGCTTTGCGCTGAGCCATTTGATCTGACTGGTGAAAAAGTTTTCGAAACTCAGGATATGGGTGTTGTAGAACTGAACTGGGTATCTCCTGGTGCAACTGTACAGGAATGGATCTCCTATAACGATGGTACATTCGAAAATGCTATTGCCTCTACAGAAGGTGGTGCAGGTCTTGCTCAGATGTTTACTCCTGAGGAATATCCTGTTACTATTACCGAAGTAAGGTATTTCAACAGCTCATTCGAACAGTACATGCAGGAAAACGAAATCTGGATCCTCGCCGGTGACGGTTCTACCGTTCTTGGCGGACCTTATTATGTTGAAGACGGCCCGGCTGATGACTGGGTGAATGTTGACATTGATGATGTTACCCTCAACAGTGGTACATTCATGGTGGCTACTTTCAACGTGATGGCTGGTGGACCTTATGTAGGTATGGACGACAGTTTCTATGATGGCTCACTGTACTTTGGTGCAATTGGAGACCTCACAGAAATGGGTGAGTTCGGTTACTTCTTCGTAGGTAGTCATGAAGCACTTGTTGAGTACGAAGTGGGTGACAACGTAGTTGTTAACTCAGTTCTTACTGCTCCTCAAGCTTCTAACAACAACCAGATCGCCAACGTAAGCCTCTCGGGAACTTCAGCAGTTGCTCCGGCTCCTGCTTCACGCGAGCTTACAGGTTATAACATCTGGAGGAACGACGAACTGATCGAAACCAACTGGCCCGATGTAACATACAGCGACACTGTTTACGAAGCTAACCAGTATTGCTACTACGTGAGCGCAGTTTATGACCAGTGTGAGTCTGATACAGTAGGTGTTGTTTGTGAAGACTTCTACCTGGGATTGGGTGAAGAAACCTCAGGTGTTCTTGAGATCTATCCGAACCCGACCAGGGATGATGTTACGATCGAATCACCAATTGCTATCGAACGTATCACCGTTCTTAATTACCTTGGACAGGTAGTATATGATGCTACTGTAGTTGAAGAAACAACAGTTAAATTAGATGTTTCTGCTTACGAATCAGGCGTATACTTCATCAAGGTTGAAACCGAAGATGGATTGACAACTGAAAGAGTAACAGTGACTAAATAAACTGTTTTCAGATATTATCAAAAAGGGGAACCGATCGGTTCCCCTTTTTTTGTTTGTAAGCATTATCTTTGCACTCTGCTTATGTTTTCAGTTAATAAAATATTTATCCACTTTACCGGGGAATATATCCTCCGCAATGTTTCTTTCATTATTAATCCCCGCGACCGCATCGGGCTGATCGGGAAGAATGGTGCCGGTAAAAGCACTTTGCTGAAGATCATCGCCGGTATCATCAAAGCTGAAAGTGGTGAATTTACAAAACCTGCCGGCAATACCGTGGGATATCTTCCACAGGAACTGGAGGTGAACAGCCATAAGAGCGTTTTCGAGGAAGGGCTTTCTGCGTTTTCAGAAGTTTTGACAGTGAAGGAAAAGATCGGGCAGCTGAACGAGGAGATTGCCTCCGCAGTAAATTATGCCTCTGATGCCTACCAGAAAAAACTGGAAAAATTGCATGAACTGACGGAAAAGTTCAACATCCTGGATGGCAATAATATCGAAGCTGAAACGGAAAAGGTCCTGCTCGGACTCGGGTTTCTGAGAAGCGAAATCCATAATCCCATGCAGCAATTCAGTTATGGATGGCAGATGCGTGTGGAACTGGCAAAGATTCTCCTGAAAAAACCCAACCTGCTTCTGCTTGATGAGCCTACCAACCATCTTGATATAGAATCCATTCAGTGGCTGGAAGAATTCCTTAGATCCTATCCGGGGGCTGTTGTACTGGTTTCACACGACCGGGCGCTGCTCGATAATATTACCGGTCGTACCATTGAAGTTATCAACCAGCAAGTTTATGATTATAAAGCTTCTTTCTCAGAGTATATCAGCAAACGGGAGGAACGCATCGAACTGCAGACGGCTGCCTACAACAACCAGCAACGGGAAATTAAACAGATTGAACGTTTTGTTGAGCGATTCCGCTATAAGAATACTAAAGCCCGGCAGGTACAATCACGTATCAAAATGCTGGAGAAAATGGAAAAAGTGGAGATCGACGATAAGGATGAAAGCGCCATTCATTTTCAATTCCCTTCTGCCCCGGCTTCCGGAAAGATCGTGATTGAAGCTGAAAATCTTATCAAAAAATACGGGGACAAGCTGGTGCTGGATAAGATTGATTTCGTGGCCCTGCGGGGAGAAAAACTTGCTTTTGTCGGGCGAAATGGCGAAGGGAAATCCACCTTTTCCAAGATCATCACAAGCCACCTGGATTACCAGGGGAAGCTTAAAATGGGCCACAATGTGAGCATTGGTTATTATGCACAGAACCAGGCCGAAATGCTCGACCTGGATAAAACGGTATTTGAAACCATCGATGAAATAGCCCTCGGGGATATCCGGCCGAAAATTCGCAATATACTGGGCAGTTTCCTTTTCGGCGAAGAAGACATTGATAAAAAGGTGAAAATTCTTTCGGGAGGAGAGAAGGCCAGATTGTCGCTTGCTAAATTGCTGTTAACACCGGTGAACCTCATCGTACTTGATGAGCCTACCAATCACCTGGATATGCAATCCAAAGATGTGCTGAAAAATGCATTGCTTCAGTACAGGGGCACTCTCATCATTGTTTCGCACGACAGGGATTTTCTGGAAGGTCTCACAGAGAAAGTATTTGAATTCAGGAACAGGAAAGTAAAGGAATACAGGGGAGACATTTATGAATTCCTTCAGCAAAGGAGGATTCGAATGCTTTCGGAATTGAACGGGGAACAAAAAACGGGTAAAACCAAATCAGGAAAAACCAAATCCGAAAGCAAACGCCACTGGGAAGCCAGGAAAGAAAAGGAAAAGCAGACCAGGAAACTGGATAAGGACATCCGGCAGGCGGAGGAACAAATCGAGCAATACGAAAATAAGATTAGCCGTCTGGATGAAATAATGAGCAATCCGGAGGAGAACAAAGGGAGCATGGCCTCTGGTGATATCTACCAGGAATACAACAGCCTGAAAAAAAAGCTTGAAAGCGGGATGGAAAACTGGGAAAAGCTCCAGGAGGAGCGCCTGGCCCTTGATGAAGATCAGTAATCCCGGCGGGTCATCTCTTCAATCACAGAGATAAGGGCCTTCTTTTTATCGTCGGGTGCATCCAGCCATGTGATCAGTTCTACAGCTTTATCTGAATATTCCTGTACCTTTTTCCTGGTAAGGCTTTCAATCCTGAGTCTATTAAAGATCTTTTTAATTTCCCTGACCTTTGTCACGGGATCGCCTTGCTGGCTGTATTTATACCTGAGGTCCGTTTTCAGGTCCTCGTCTGCAAGCTCAAGTGCTTTCAGATAGAGATAAGTCTTTTTTCCTTCGATGATGTCCCCGCCGGTTTTTTTGCCGAATTTATCAGGATCGGAGAAAGTATCCAAAAGGTCGTCCATTAACTGGAAGGCCATGCCCATGTTGATGCCACAGGCATATAGTTTATCAATGTTTCCCTGTCCGGCGCGGCTGAGGATGGCCCCGGTCTTCAAACTTGCCGCCAGCAAAACTGCTGTCTTCAGGCGGATCATCTCCAGGTATTCTTCCAGGCTCACATCCTCCCGGGCTTCAAAATCCATGTCATGCTGCTGGCCTTCGCAAACTTCCCTGGCTGTCTGGGTGAATACCTCAATAACTTCAGGGAGCAGGTCCTTGTCTGCTTTAGCAAGGTATTCATAGGCAATTGCGAACATGGTATCACCCGAAAGGATGGCAATATTCGGGCTCCATTTTTTGTACACACTTGGTTTTCCGCGGCGGATGGGGGCATTGTCCATGATGTCATCATGCACCAGGGTGAAATTGTGAAAGATCTCAATGCCCAGGGCGGGATAGATCACTTTTTCAGGGTCGGTACCGAAGAGGCCGGCGGCCATCAGCACCAAAACCGGCCTCAGCCTCTTTCCGCCCAGGGAGAGCGTATAATCGATGGGCTCATAAAGATTGAGGGGTTTCTTTCGAAACTTCTCCTGATCAAGCGCCAGGTTGATTTTTTCCAGCAGTGATCCGTAAGTTTGCATTTTATTTGTGTTCTGCTGTGCGCAATAAATAATCACCATACCCGCTTTTAACCAGTGGGTGGGCAATCTCGATCAGTTGCTCCTTTGATATCCAGCCCCTGCGGTAGGCCACTTCCTCGATACAACCGATCATGAGGCCCTGACGGTTCTGCACGACTTCCACGAATTGTGAAGCCTGCAGCAAAGATTCAAATGTGCCGGTATCCAGCCATGCGGTGCCCCGGCTCAGGATGCCCACGCTCAGCTTTCCTTCACTCAGGTAATGTTTGTTTACATCGGTTATTTCATATTCTCCGCGGGCACTTGGTTTGATGTTTTTGGCTACTTCCACCACGGAATTGTCGTAAAAATACAAACCCGGCACAGCATAATTAGATTTTGGCTTTTGCGGCTTTTCTTCAATGCTGATGGCATTGTTGTTTTCATCAAATTCAACCACACCATATCTCTCGGGATCGTGTACATGATAGGCAAAAACCATTCCTCCCTTGGGATCATTATTCTCGACCAGCAATTGCTGCAGGCCCCTGCCATAGAAAATATTATCACCCAGGATCAGGGCCACCTTGTCGTCGCCAATAAATTCTTCCCCCAGCACAAAAGCCTGTGCAAGGCCATTTGGAATAATCTGTTCTTTATAAGAGAATTTACATCCGATGCGGCTGCCGTCGCCCAGTAAATGTTCAAACTTGGGCAGGTCTTCCGGTGTGGAAATAACCAGGATCTCATGGATGCCGGCCATCATCAGAACCGACAAAGGATAATAGATCATGGGCTTATCATAAATCGGCATCAGTTGTTTGCTCACTGCAAGCGTTAAAGGGTGAAGACGGGTGCCGGCACCACCGGCCAGAATAATTCCTTTCATGTGTTTGATTTTTTTGCTACGAAAATATAAAAAAGCGCTCACATTACGCCGATCCGCGTGTATCAATATCTTCCACCTCCAGACCATCCACATCAATATCATATTCTTCATCGAAGAGCACGATCAGGGGTTCCCTGAAGCGTCTGGTTGTGATCCATTTGTTCAGGGATAACAGCAGGGATGGGAGAACGAACAGATTTGATAACAAGGCGATCACCAGGGTGAATGAGATCAGATACCCGAGTGATTCCGTTCCTCCAAAAGATGAAAGGGTAAATATGATAAAACCAAAAAACAGCACTACGGAAGAATATACCATGCTGTAGCCTGTTTCTCTGAGGGCCGCGAGCACAGATTCTTTGATATTCCAATTATAGAGTTTCAATGCAAGACGATAGCGCGAAAGAAAATGAATGGCATTGTCAACCGATATCCCCAGGGCAATGCTGAAGATCAGGATGGTGGAGGGTTTGATCGAGATCGCCAAATAACCCATCATCCCGGCTGTCATTATCTGCGGGATGAGGTTGGGTACCAGTGATATGGCGATCATTCTGGGTGAGGAAAACAGCAATGCCATCAAAATAGAAATTACCACGACAGCAAGGATCAGGCTTGTCAGCAGGTTTTTTACCAGGTAGCGCGTGCCTTTCAGGAAAACAACGCTGGTGCCGGTGATATCCACATCATAGCGGTCGGGCGGGAAAATGGAATCGATGATCGGGATCAGCTCAGCACGTATCCGGGCAATGTCGTGGGTGCCAATGTTGGCCATTTGCACGCTGATGCGCGTAACCCGGAGGCTGGTATCCACAAAGGAGTTGATGATGGTCTTTTTCCCTTCCTCATTTTCCGGCAAATAATCCAGCATGAAATTCAATTCATTCCGGCTGGGGATTTCGTAAAAAGCGGAATCACCCCCGTAAAAGGCCTGCTTGGCCGATTTTATTACTTCGGCAATGGAAAGGGGCTTCGACAATTCGGGATACCTGGCGAGGGAATCCTGCAATTGCTGAATCTTTTGTATGGTTGAAAGTTTGAGTACGCCCTTTTCTTTCCGGGTATCAATGGAAATCTCAAGGGGCATCACGCCCTTAAAATGTTTTTCGATGAACATCAGGTCCTGGTAAAGCGGATCTTTGTGGGGGATATCGTCGACAATGTTTCCGGTTGCCCGTAATTTGGTTGTTCCATAAATCCCCGCTGCCACGATCAGCAAGGTAATAACGTAAACCGTATTGCGGTAATTCAGAACGATGTAAACAACCCTGTCGACGATGCGTTTGGCAAAACTTTTTTCCAGGTGCTTAACATGCCTTTTCTTGGGTGGGTTGAGGTAACTGAAAAAGATGGGGATCAGGAATAAGGTTAGCAGATAAGCAACCATGATGTTGATGGCTGCAATGATCCCGAATTCCACCAGGATCTTGTTGCCCGTAACGATAAAAGCTGCAAAACCGGTGGCTGTGGTGGTATTGGTAAGAAAGTTCGCATTTCCTATCCTTTGCACAACACGCGAGAGGGCCTTGATCTTGTTCCCGTGGCTTCTGTATTCATTGTGATATTTGGTCAGCAGGAAAATACAATTCTCCACCACGATCACAATGAGCAGGGGCGGAAGTATTCCCGTAAGCATGGTGATCTTGAAATTGAACAATACAATGGTTCCCAGCACCCAGATCACGCTGATCATTACAATGATCATGGTAAAGAAAACCGCCTTGATCGATCTGAAAAAGATCAGCAAAATCACCGAGGCAATTACCAGGGCTGCCCAGACAAAAAACCGGAGTTCCTCTTCCACCTTTTTTGAAATAATGGTGCGGATATAGGGCAGGCCGGAGAGGTGTACTTCGATGTTGTGTTTTTTGCTGAAAGCCTCCACGGTATTCCGGATCTCGTAAACCAGCTCGACCCGGTTCTTGGTGTTCAGCATTTTTTTGTCCAGGGTGATGGCCATCAGCGAAACATCATTCTCCGAATTAAATAAGAGGCCCTCGTAAAAGGGAAGACCATAGATGCTGCTCTTAAGGCTGTCAAGAGCCTCCTGGTTTTCAGGCTTTCCTGTTATCAGCGGTTTGAAGTCAAATTTGTGGGTGCTGTCGTTTTTCAGGATGTTGTAGATCTTGGCAGTGGAAATTACTTCTTCAACACCATCAATGTTTTTTAATTCGTAGGTTAGATCATACCAGTCATTGAATTGTTCCAGTTCAAAAAGCTTTTCATCTTGCACGCCGATAAACATTACACTGCCGTCTTCTCCAAACTTCTGCTTGAACTTTTCATAAATAATGCTGGTGGTGTCGCTGGCCGGAAGCATCTTCACAAACTCATAAGAAAGCTTTACGTCGTAAGCTTTATATGCCATGAAGGCAGTGAGCAAAAAGATGGCTATGAGGTTGAAAAACCTGTAGCGAATGATAAGTCTAACCAAAAATGTCCACATGTTACTGTCCCAGTCTGTAAGGTGCTACTTAAATGCCTCTGAACTATAAAATTACATTAATTTCTCCGTTTACCGAAAAAAAGTCCGAAATTAATACTTTCGGCTGAATTAATAAAGGTGATTTGGAACGATTGTTGCCTTATTTGGCTTTATATTGTTATTTTTGAATGATTAAAAATAAGATGATGCAAAAAAGATCCCTTGCAATATTGAGCCTGGTGTTTTTGTTTATACTTTCCTGCAGCTCACCTAAAAAACTCGTTGAAAAAGGGAAGTACGACCAGGCCATCAGCATGCTTATCCCCAAATTGAAAAAGAAGCCCGCTAACGAAAAATCAATCCGCATTTTGCAGGATGCCTGGCTGCAGGCAAATACTGAAAATGAGATCAGGATCAAACAATTACGGGAAACAGGGCAACCCGATATCTGGTATGCCATTTTCAGGAATTATATTGCACTCGACAAACGGCAAAATGCCGTGATGACATTGCCGGCAGGGGTATTGTCTGCCATCGGTTTTGAAAAGAAAGAATATAGTTCATACATTGATGATGCACGACAGAAAGCTGCGGTTTACCTTTACGCACATGCAAAAAAATTGCTGGAAGGAGAAAATAAACAGGATGCCCGCCAGGCATACCAGGAATTGAAAAAAGTGAGCAGCCTGTATAAAAACTACAAGGAGGTGGATGAATTGTTGCGAAAAGCCCTGGTTAAAGGTACTGACAACATTGAGTATGAGGTCAGAAATCAGTCTGCCTCGGTTTTGCCTTCGTATATGTTTTCAAAATTACAGAATATTGACCTGAGCAGCCTGGACGAAATATTTGTGCAATTTCATAATTATCCGCAGAAGGGGGTAGATTATGATTACAAGATCCGCCTCACCCTGACCTCTGTGAAGATAACCCCTGATAAGCAAAGTACCGATCCTTTTACCGAAACCAGAAAGATACAGGTAGGATGGATCGAAAAACGCGACAGTACCGGCAAGGAGATTAAAATTCCTGAGTATGAGAATGTATCCAGTGATGTTACGCTTGTGCAGCAGTACAAATCGGCGCGCATCAGGGCATATCTTGACTTTATCGACAATGCCGGCCAAAAGGTACTCATCAAGGTACCGGTGGAGGCGGAATCTGTTTTCAGCAATAAATACGCTACGGCAAGCGGAAACACCAAGGCCTGTTCCATGGAGGTGCATACCCTGCTGAACAACCCGCGCATGATCTTCCCGGCAGACGATGATCTGGTGCTTGACGCTGCAAAGAAACTGAACCATACCATCAGGCAGTTGATCTGGGAGGACGAATCTTATATAAAAGACTGAGGGATTGGAGAAAAAGATCTTATTCATCGACAGCGTGCATCCGCTGATACGCGAAAGATTCGAGGCAGAAGGATTTATTTGCGATTACTATCCGGATCATTCGTGCAGGGATTATTCTGCTATTATCCATGATTATACAGGAATTATCATTCGCTCAAAAATAAAACTGGATCGGGATATTCTGCAAAAGGCGAGCAACCTGATGTTTATCGGCAGGGTGGGAGCCGGGATGGAAAGCATTGACGTAGAGTTCGCCGAATCTAATGGTATAAAGTGTTTTAATTCCCTGAAGGAAGCCGGGATGCCGTGGGGGAGCATGCCCTCGGTTTATTGCTGGCACTCTTAAGGAAAGTTCATGTGTCAGACGGGGAAGTGAGGAGAGGCGAATGGATCCGGGAAGCAAACCGCGGAACAGAGATCAAAGGCAAAACCGTTGGCATCATCGGCTACGGAAACATGGGCAGCGCATTTGCAGAAAAGCTGAGCGGGCTCGGGGCCCGGGTGATCGCCTATGATAAATACAAAAAGGATTATTCGGATCAGTTTGTCAGGGAGACCAATATGGAAGAGATCTTCGGTGAAACAGATATCCTCAGCCTGCATGTTCCGCTGACTGAGGAAACCACTTATCTTATCAACAGCTCATATCTTTTGAATTTTGCAAAGGATATTTTTTTGGTCAATACCGCCCGCGGGATGAATGTGAATACTGCAGACCTGGTGGAAGCTTTGAATACAGGTAAAGTAAGAGGCGCTGCACTGGATGTACTGGAGTATGAAGAACGCTCCTTTGAGCATCTCGATCAGAAAAACCTGCCGGAAGCCTATCAATACCTTGTTCATTCAGACAGAGTCGTGCTTACATCCCACATTGCTGGCTGGACGCATGAATCAAAGGTTAAACTAGCAGAGGTGCTGGTGGAAAAGATATTAGGGTATTTGCAAACCTGACAGGTTTTCAAAACACACAACTTACCAGTTCAATATTTTCCTGAAATCAAAATCTTCCGGATCCACATCAAAATATTCCTTCACATTATCATAGTCTTCCTGGGTGATGTATTGCAATCCGTCTTCGAAAACCATTTTTGCCTTTTGTGAATCCATCTTAACCAGTCTGGGATCAATTTTACCCTTTTCATTCGTAAGCTCCTCAAGATAGAGGGGTTCAACATCCCCTTTGGGGTCGGAAGTGACCATGGCACCGGTTACGCCCTGGTCAAAGAGTTTTTTAACACCATATCCCAGAAGTGCACAATACATCAGATCGAAAGCAATGGGTCTGACGCAACGCATCTCGTAGCCAAGTTCCACCGGACGGCTTTTTACCTTGATTTTCAGTTCCTGTAATCTTCTTTGTAAAAGAATATTAAAGATGTGGGCCTTGCTTACGTTGCCCAGTTCCGGGTGCCCGTGCTCATCATAAGTAAAGCTGATGTCGGTGGCTTTGATCTCGGCGTCGCTCAGGAAATGGAAAACACCTTCGCTTACACAGGCCACACCATAAGCAATACCAAGTAGTTTTCTTTTCAGGATGGAAGAAATGATCAGATCGATGATCTTGCTGAAAACGATCTCGGTTTTGTTAAACATCTCGGGGATGATGATCATGGGAAAATGACAGGCTGCCCCGATGCCGAATGCCAGGTGGCCGGCTTCGCGTCCCATGGCCGAAACGATGAACCAGTTGCCGCTGGTGCGTGCATCTTCATAAACCGTCTGGGCAATCTGCACCCCGGCATCTTTGGCCGACTGGTATCCGAAAGTAGGCTGGCCTTCGGGCAGAGGCAGGTCATTGTCGATGGTTTTGGGAACATGCAGATTTTGCATTTTGATTTCGTTCTTTGCCAGGAACTTAGATATACGGGTGGCTGTTGAGGCTGTGTCATCACCGCCTATGGTCACCAGCAATTTGATATCATTCTTTACAAAGAAATTGGTGTTAAACTCCTCGTCTTTAGGTTTGTAACGGCTCATCCGCAATGCTGATCCACCCTGTTTATATATCTGGTCTGCCATTTCGAAATCCAGGTCCTCGGTATCAGGCTTTCCTTTGAACAGGCTGCTGAATCCCCCGTGAATCCCGATCACCCGGTACCCGTCTTTGAGAAAAACTTTGGCAACCGTTCCGATTACAGTGTTGATCCCCGGAGCGGGTCCTCCCCCGCATAAAATGGCAATTGATCCTTTGTTATTCATATCTGATTAAATTTGATTTTGTGCAAAAATAAGAAAAAGAGGTTGTCGAAGGAGATGTAATCTCTGTCATTTATCCTTTAAGGTGACTAAGGGGTGATGGGAGGACGATCTTGAAATTTGGACTAAATGGACAGGCTATAAACAATCCGATTAGATTTCTCCCTTCGGTCGAAATGACCTTATACAACATTATCTGGGTTATTCCTGGTAAAATTAATTTAGCCCGATAATCCAACCACTCCGTGGTTGATGAATTCCCTGGTAATTCATGGCTATAATAATCAAAGTGTTACGCGCTTGGTGATCTTTAAATCTTTAAAACTGTTTGATGCTTTGAAGGGGGGTCTCGCAGCAAACCTGTCAGGCTTTCAAAACCTGAGGGTTTAATAAGGCAAAAAGGGCAAACCCCAGCCAGACCAGTAAACTAATTCGCCATTCACCATTCACCATTCACCATTCACCAATTCACCAATTCACCAATTCATCGTATCTTTGCCCCCGCAGAAAGGAAAATGCAGTTTGGATTTAAAGGATTTACAAGAGCTCTTCAACAATCGTGATGAAACCCGGGAGGTGCTTGATAAAATTGAATCAGGTGCCGCAAAGCGTCTTGGGTTACGGGGACTGATTGGCTCTTCCAAAAGCTTATTTGCTGCCGCCGTTTTTGACCAGCACGCCGGCTTTCACCTTTTCGTGCTTCCGGAGAAAGAGATTGCTGCCTATTTCTACAACGACCTGGAAAGCATCTTTGGCGAAAAGAATGCTGATTTCAATAAAAAGAAGATCCTCTTTTATCCCACCAGTTATAAACGTCCTTATGAGATAGAGAAGATTGACAGTACCAATGTTCTGTTGAGGACGGAAGTTTTAAACCGCATTGCTTCCACCAAAAGAAAAACCGTGGTGGTCACTTATCCCGAAGCCATGAGCGAAAAAGTGGTTACACGGAATTATCTTGCAAAAAACACCCTCAAGCTTAAAGTGGGTGAAAAAGTCAGCCTGGATTTTACCACAGACCTGTTGATGGAGTATGACTTTGAAAGGGTGGATTTCGTTGTGGAACCCGGGCAGTTTTCCATACGAGGTGGTATTGTGGATATTTTCCCTTTTTCAAACGATTATCCTTTCCGCATTGAATTTTTCGGGGATGAAGTGGAATCCATCCGGACTTTCGATACGGTTAGCCAGTTATCCAATTATAAGGTCGACAAGATCACCATCATCCCCAATATACAAGACCGGCGGATCGAAGAGAAGCGGCAATCCTTTGTAGAATACCTGCCATCCAACACCATGATCTGGATTGAAGATGTGGATTTTGCCCTGGACCAGTTGCAGGCTGAATTTGAAAAAGCCAGACAGGCCTATGAAGCGCTGGAGGGGGAGATCAGCCACCTGAGTCCGGATGAACTTTTTGTTGATCAGCGCAATTTTTACCGGGCCATCCAGGACCACCAGATCATTGAATTTGGAAAACACCTTCATTTCAAAGAAGCGGCGATCATTGATTTCGATGTGATCCCCCAGCCATCTTTTAATAAGAATTTTGAACTCTTAATCAATGATCTGAAAGATAAGACAAGCCTGCGCTTCCGGAATGTTTTTTTCTCTGAGAATCCAAAACAGATCGAACGCATTTATAACATTCTGGAAGATATCGAGGAAGGCGTGGTAGAAGATAAGATCAATTTCTCTCCCATTCCCATTGCTGTCCATGAAGGTTTTATCGACCGCAAGCTGAAACTGGCCTGTTATACCGATCACCAGATCTTTGAAAGATATCATAAGTTTCAGCTCAAAGACAGCTTCAGGTCAAAAGAAGCCATTACTTTAAAAGAACTGTATGACCTGCAGCCGGGGGATTTCGTCACCCACATCGACCATGGCGTGGGACGTTTCGATGGCCTGGAAAAGATCGATGTAAATGGCAGGGAGCAGGAAGCCATTCGGCTGACCTACAAAAACAACGACCTGTTGTATATCAGCATACATTCCCTGCACAGGATCGCAAAATACGTGGGCAAGGAAGGCAAAGTACCGCAATTGAACAAACTCGGGTCCAATGCCTGGAATAAGCTCAAAAGCAAAACCAAGAAAAGGGTCAAGGACATTGCGCGTGAGTTGATCGCTCTTTATGCGAAAAGACGGGCTTCCAGGGGTTTCCAGTTTCCTCCCGACACTTACCTGCAGCATGAGCTCGAGGCCTCTTTCATATATGAGGATACCCCCGACCAGTTGAAGGCTACCCATGATGTAAAAAAGGATATGGAGGAGGAATTTCCCATGGACCGCCTGGTATGCGGGGATGTGGGTTTTGGCAAGACCGAGGTAGCCATCCGGGCTGCTTTCAAGGCTGTGACGGAAAATAAACAGGCGGCGGTGCTGGTGCCAACCACCATCCTGGCTTTGCAGCATTTCAAGACCTTCAGTGACCGACTGGAGAGCTTTCCGGTTACAGTGGATTATATCAACCGTTTTAAAAGTACTGCCAGGCAAAAAGAAACACTGAAAAAGCTGGAAGAGGGCAGGATCGATATCCTGATCGGGACCCACCGCCTGATCAGCAAAGATGTAAAATTCAAGGATCTGGGTTTGCTGGTGATCGATGAAGAACAGAAGTTCGGCGTGGCAGCAAAAGAAAAACTTAAATCCATCAAGGTGAATGTGGATACCCTGACACTCACGGCAACCCCGATCCCGAGAACCCTTCAGTTTTCCATGATGGGGGCCCGCGATCTTTCCATCATCAATACACCTCCGCCCAACCGCTACCCGGTGCAGACGGAACTCAGGGCATTCAGCGAGGAGGTGATCCGGGATGGGATCATGTACGAGGTTCAGCGCGGGGGACAGGTCTTCTTCGTACATAACCGGGTACAGAACATCGCGGATGTAAAGCACATGATCGAGAAATTCATCCCGGATATCAGCATTGCTGTGGCGCATGGGCAGATGGAAGGATACAAACTGGAAAAAGTCATGCTGGAATTCATCGAGGGGAAATATGATGTCTTACTTTCGACCACCATCATTGAGTCCGGGCTGGATATTTCGAATGTGAATACCATTTACATCAATGATGCACAGAATTTTGGCCTGAGCGACCTGCACCAGCTCAGGGGCCGGGTGGGGCGATCCAACAAAAAAGCTTTCTGCTACCTGCTGGCGCCACCTCTTTCAACACTCACTTCCGAAGCCAGGAAACGACTAAGAGCCATAGAAGAATTCGCGGAGCTGGGAAGTGGCTTCAATATCGCCATGCGGGATCTGGATATCAGGGGAGCAGGCAATATCCTGGGTGCGGAGCAAAGCGGATTTATTTCCGAGATCGGTTTCGAGATGTACCAGAAGATCCTGGATGAGGCCATTGCCGAGTTGAAAGATGTTGAATTCAAGGATGTATTTAAACATGAAAAGAAAGAGTTTTTCGTCAGGGATTGCCAGATAGAGACCGACCTGGAGATTCTGATCCCGGATGATTATATCAGCAGCATTTCGGAACGACTGAGTTTGTACAAGGAACTCGATAGCATCGAAAACGAAGAAAACCTGATGAAATTCCACGATATGCTGATCGATCGTTTCGGACCGGTGCCGCCGCAAACCTGGGAATTGATCAACACCATCCGCCTGCGCTGGCAGGCCCGGAAGATCGGTTTTGAAAAACTTGTCCTGAAATATAAACGCCTGACGGGATATTTTATCTCGGATGAAGAATCAGAATACTTCCAGTCGGCCGAATTTTCAGCAGTCCTGGAATATGTCAAGAACAACCCGCAAAAATGCCGGATGCGGGAAAAGAAAGATAAACTGCTGCTCAGCATTGAAGATGTGAAATCCATCAACGAGGCGATTGAGGCAATCAGGCCAATGCTTTTTCAAAGCAGCAAATCACAAATTCCAAATATCAAATAATTTCAAATGACCCAATTCTCAAAACCCAAAACCTATGCTTTTTATAGGGATTTTTGGTCATTGGTATTTTGAATTTCTTATTTATTTGAAATTTTTTGGAATTTGTAATTTTAAAAAAACCATGCTTCTTCCATTTCCGGAAAATATTTACTTATCTTTGAAGTGATTTCAAACAAAAGATACATCAACAATGAAAAAAGTATTGTTTTCAATTTTCGTACTCGGAATTATGGCCATCATGGCATCATGCAACACAAATTCAAAAGCGGATACCTGGAGTGCCGAACAGGAAAAAGAATGGAAAAGTAACTGCAAGGACCTGCTCACAGGCAATGGTGAAGATAAAGCCACCGCAGAGGACTACTGCGATTGTATTTTTAAAAAAACTGCCGAAAAATATACGCCGGCAGAAGCTGCAAAGCTTACAACTGAGCAAGAGCAGCAGATCTGGGATGAGTGTGATTATTCCTGGTAAACAGGATATTTGCCTTTATGCCTTCAGAGGCAGAAAATGCCGGATGCATTGGTTTATAATATTATCAGGCCAGGGTTTAATTCGATTTAAACTCTGGCTTTTTTAATGAAAATACAGTGAAATAATTCCTAATTTTGTCCTTGAATATCTGAAGGGATCTTCATTATAAAAATCAGATAATGTTTTCACTGTAAAATTATTTTTTGCTAACTTTATTGATCTGACAATTATTAAATTCAAATTCGGCTCTTATGAAAAAACTTTTACTTTTTACGATCACATTTGCCCTGGCCATTCTGGTCAATGCCCAGGATTGCTCCGATCTTTTTATTTCGGAATATGTTGAAGGTTCCGGCAACAATAAAGCCATCGAACTTTATAATCCCACGGATGTGGATATCGATCTGGCGGCTTATAAACTGGTACGCTACCGCAACGGGGGCTTTGTTCCAAATGATGTACAGTTGAGCGGAATTATTGAGGCCAAAGGAACTTATGTTTTTGCCCTCGACAAAAGGGATCCCAACGGAACGGGTTTTGAACAACCCATCGACAGTGCTCTGATGGAAAAGGCCGATGCCTTTTTATGCCCTGTTTATGAAGTGAACAAAATGATGTACTTCAATGGGAATGATGCGGTAACCCTGGAAAAGATTACCGGAGAGATCGTGGACATTTTTGCCATGATCGGACCGCCCATGCTGGAAGATGACAATGGCTGGACAAATATTACCGATACCACCATCACCTGGAACAATGGCGGTGTGCAGGAAGAATATACCATCCAGAATTATATCGTAGGGCCGCTTTTCTGGTTGTCATGGACGGAAGATCATACCCTGATCAGAAAAGCTTCTGTTAGAAAGGGCGTTACAGATAACCCGGCTGTTTTTAAGGTACATGAGGCATATGATTCCATACCGGAGAACACCTTCGACTCGCTGGGCTTCCATACCTGCGATTGCCAGACTTTCAGCATACAGGAACCGCAGGCAGACATTCAGGTGGAAATGTATCCCAATCCCGTTCAGGACGGTCAGTTTAGCATTTCTTCCCCGGAGCAGATCCGGTCGGTAGAGATTGTCAACCTGATGGGTTCTGTGGTTTATCGCCAGCAGCTTTCCAATATGGCGTACAGCATGGAGGTGAAACTGGAACAGGCTGAAAAAGGTATTTATTTTGTCATGATACACTTCGGGAATAAAAGCAGCCAGACAAGAAAAATTATTATTGAATAAAAGGACCTCCCGGGATACCCCGGCTTAGCTAAACAATTACTAATGAATGTTCTATCAATTCAATCCGGCAGCAGAAGGATCGGTTCGGCATTGCTGATGTTCTTTGTATTTTTTATGGTTCAGGCTTTTTCACAGGAGTATACCCTCACTGGCGTGGTAACCGACAAAACCCTGGGAGAGCCGCTTATCGGTGCCAATGTGCTTTACGGCGCAGGCATGGGAACGGTTACCGATATTGACGGGAAATTCAGTCTAAAACTGGAAAAAGGAACGTATGAGATCAGGGTTTCCTTTATTGGTTTTGAACCCGAAACCCGGCAGGTAGAGCTCAATAAGAACATGTTCCTGCGCTTTGAGCTGAAGACCGTCATGCTAAATGAAGTGGAAGTGGTTGGAGACCTGGCGCGCACCCGCGAAACGCCGGTGGCCTTTTCCAATGTCACCCCTATACAAATGGAAGAACAACTGGCATCGCAGGACATTCCCATGATCCTGAATGCCACACCCGGCGTTTATGCAACCCAGCAGGGAGGCGGGGATGGCGATTCCAGAATCAACATTCGCGGTTTTAACCAACGCAATGTGGCCGTGATGCTGGATGGCATCCCGGTGAATGACATGGAGAATGGTTGGGTTTACTGGTCGAACTGGTTCGGGCTGGATGTGGTGATGCGCAATACGCAGGTGCAACGCGGACTCGGCGCTTCCAAACTGGCCATCCCCTCGGTGGGTGGCACCATCAACATCACAACCAAAGGGATTGATGCCAAAAAGGGACTTGTTGTAAAACAGGAAGTCGGCAGCGATGGTTATCTCCGTACTTCCCTGGGAATCACCACCGGACGGATGGACAATGGATTTGGCGTTACTTTTGCCGGTTCCTACAAGCAGGGAGATGGATGGGTTGACATGACCCCGACCAAAGGATATTTCTATTTTTTAAGAGTTGACAAGGAACTGGGAAATCATATCCTGAGCTTCACAGCTATGGGGGCGCCGCAGGAGCATGGGCAGCGAAGTTATAAAAAACATATTTCTACTTTCGATTCGGCCTATGCCGTTGATGCCGGTATGAACCCGGCCTTTATCGGCGAACTCGACTCCCTGGGGATCCCCACCAATATGGGTCTCCGGTACAACCCCAACTGGGGATATCTTCAAAGGATCAGGATCACGGATACTGATACCATTATTCCCGAAAGAGAGAAAGTGAGTACCGCGTATAATTATTATCATAAACCCATGTTCAGCCTGCGGGACTTCTGGAATGTAAACGACAGGCTTTACATCTCAAACATTGCCTATCTCTCGATAGGTACAGGGGGAGGAAGATCTTTTTCAACGACTCCCGAGTACGACCAGGCAACAATGCAGCAAAACCTGCAAAAGGATTATAACGCAAACCTCAACTATCCATATGGTTTTAATAAAGACCGCCTGTCTTCGGATATCATGCGAAATTCGGTGAACAATCATTTTTGGTTCGGACTGCTCTCAACCTTTGATTATAAACTGAGCGAGACTTTCAGCCTTTCCGGTGGCGTTGACTTGAGAAGCTACAAAGGAGAACATTATCGCGAAGTGGAGGACCTTTTTGGTGGCAGGTTCTATTTTGATGAAGGGAACCAGAATGAATGGGACAGTACCAAGAAATATGTGGGTGATAAGATCGGTTATTACAATGATGGTCAGGTACGCTGGGGCGGACTCTTCGGTCAGTTGAAATACCAAAAGAACAAACTAACCGCCTTCCTGAATCTTACCACTTCCCATACCGGCTATAAAAGGATCGATTATTTTATTCCCAAAATTCTGGACGTTGGAGATACAACCCTTGAAATCAGTTACGATACCCGGGTGGAATACCAGGGGCAGATGTATGACCGCAATTCACCGGGTTTGCGTACGAATGAATCTGAATGGAAATGGATCCCCGGATTTACCGTTAAAGGGGGTGTGAATTATAACCTCAATGAATTCATGAATGTTTTCATGAACATGGGATACATGTCGAAAGCACAGCGTTTTAACAATGTTTTCGATTACAGCAATAACCTTTTCGGAGATATTGAAAATGAAAAAGTCCAGGCCATTGAACTGGGTTACAGTTACTACAGGCCCCGCATTACACTGAATATCAATTCCTACCTAACCGTTTGGAAAAACAAACCATCCGACAGGGGGCTTACTTACGTGGAAGATGATGAGCTGAGGCGTGTCAATATCAATGATATGAATGCTTTGCATAAAGGGATCGAATTTGAATTTGCCTACCGGATCATGGATAACCTGATGTTTGAGAGCCTGCTCTCTGTAGGCGACTGGAAATGGACCTCGGCAGATACGGCCCGCATTTATGACGATAACGGCCAGCTGGTGGGCAAGAAACCTTTCAATGCCAAAGGACTTTTTGTGGGTGATGCCGCCCAGATCCAGAACCGGGAAAGTATCCGGTGGGAGTTTATCAAGGGCCTTTATACCTCGGTCGTCTTTACCTACTTTGGTAAACATTATGCCGATTTTAACCCCCTGGATTTCGACCCGGAAGAGAACCCCAACTCTTTCGATGTGGATGGAAACCCTCGTCAATCATGGAAGATACCGGAGTACTATACTTTCGATCTGCATGCCGGCTATTCCTGGAAGATCCAGGATGTGGGGATCGGGATCAGGGCGAGTATCCTGAACCTGCTGGATGAAAAATATATTACGGATGCCGAAAATAACGATGAATACCTCTATCACAAGAGGACCTTTGATGCTAACTCTGCCGGTGTATTCTTCGGCCTCGGCAGACGCTTTAATCTTTCAATGAAAATAACTTTATAAAAATTGAATATGAGAAATTTTACAATTATTATGATCGCCTTGCTGATCAGTTTAATGGCAAGGGCACAGGAAACAGGATACTACAACGGTAGCAGCGGAAAAGAGGGCGAAGAGCTTAAATCAGCACTCAATGATATTATCAGTGGGCATACCCAGTATTCCTATTTTTTTTCCAAGGAAATATTTAAATTGTCGGATGCTGATCCGGATAACCCCAACAATTTAATCCTGGTATATACGGGCCGCTCACAGGATAATGATGATTATGGCAATGGCGGCAACCAGATCAATCGCGAACATGTATGGGCCAAATCGCATGGTAATTTTTCCGGTGTACCACCCATGGATGGGGATGTGCATAACCTGAAACCTGCGGATGCATCCGTAAACCAGGATAAAAGCAACCTGGATTTTGCCGAAGGCGGCACACAGCATCCCGAAGCTACCGGATGTTATTATACCGACGAAACCTGGGAACCCAGGGATGAGGTAAAAGGGGATATCGCCAGGATCATCTTTTATATGTCGACACGCTATGAAGGGGAGAACGGGGAACTCGACCTGGAAGTGGTGGATGCAGTAAACACTTATCCAACACCTACCCATGGCAAATTATCCGACCTGCTGGCCTGGAATCTGCAGGATCCGCCGGATGAATTTGAAAGGAACCGCAACAATGTGATCTATTCCTTTCAGCAAAACAGGAATCCTTTCGTCGACAATCCCATGTTTGCCGAAATGATCTGGGGCGAAGCCAGTGCCAGTGCCATCAGCATGGATGATTTCCAGATCAATCCGGCTATACCGGTTGCCGGTGAAAATGTGGAGGTTTCACTGAACATTACTTCCGGGGCGGGCAGTATCCAGGAAGCAAAGCTTTACTGGGGACTGGATTATGCTTCCCTGGATAATATGATCAGCATGCAAAACAACGGAGATGCCTACTCGGCAAGTATTCCGGGGCAGGCAGAAGATACGGATGTGTATTACAAAATAGTAGCATCCGATGGCATCAATGAGGCAACCTCCATAAGCTATCATTACTTCGTACCCAAAACCTTTACGGGAAGTCTCACCAGCATTTACGACATCCAGGGCCAGCTTGCTTCCTCTCCTTACGAAGGACAGGTGGTAAGCACAAGCGGGATCGTGACCGGTAACTTTGGTGCCAATTACTTTATCCAGGATGGCAGCGGCGAGTGGAATGGATTGTTCATTTACGAGTCAGGGCGGAATCCTTCCATTGGCGACAGCGTGATCATCACCGGAGAGATCGATGAGTATTACGGAAAGACCGAAATGAAGAGCATCCAGGATTACTATTTTATTTCCGGCAATCATCCCCTCCCTGATCCGGTAGTCGTTGCTACCGGCGATGTGGGTGAAGGACATGAAAGCGTGCTTGTGAGAGTGGAAGACGCTACCTGCACCGATGACAACTTCCAGGCCAATTATTATATGTGGACGGTGGATGATGGCAGCGGAGAACTCAGGATCCACAATACCTCAGTATTTGAATATGAGCCGGTGGAAGGAGAATCCTATACCATCACCGGTCCCATGAATTACGACTTTGATGAATGGAAGATCGAATTGCGTTTCGAAAGCGATGTATCCAGTGGGATTGATAATATTCCCCCGGTGGTTGTGGAGGTGGATCCCATCCTGAGTACCAATATCAAGGTGTTATTCAGCGAAGATGTGGAAACATCAACTGCCGAAGACCTTGCCAACTACAGCATCAACAATGATGTGGTGATCGAATCGGCTTTGCAACATGCCTTTATTAAATCGCAGGTGAATCTGACAGTGACCCAGATGCCCAATGCGGACTTTGAACTGCAGGTTGAGAATATTGCCGATATGGCCGGGAATGTGATGGATCCTCAAAGCATACAGTTTACTTATACCGGCATCAATGAGATCTTCAGGAATGGGAGGTGAGGATCTTTCCCAATCCTGTGAGCAATGCTTTGAATATTGAATTCGTTGCTCTGCGCCGGGTTGATGCCCGCTTGCAATTGTTGAATGCAGGGGGACAGTTATTGAGTCAGCAATCAATTGTAACAGTCCCGGGTGAGAATTCAATACAACTCGACCTGAAAGAACTTCCGGCAGGACTCTATTATGTGAGTGTTACGGCCCTGGAAAACAGCCTGAGATATAAGATCGTGGTGCAATAATTCAGGCAAAGTATTGTTATTTTTTCTTAAAATGTTTATGAATCCGGGCTGAATGCATTAATTTAGCCGCAGCAAAAATATCAATGTGTCAGACAGCCTTGTAATCATACCAACTTACAACGAAAAAGAGAACATCGAACAGATCATCCGTAAGGTATTCTCCCTGGAAAAGGAATTCCATATCCTGATCGTTGAAGACAATTCACCCGATGGTACGGCAGATATTGTTAAATCACTGATGAAGGAGTTTTCCGGAAAGCTATACATGGAAGAACGGAAGGGAAAACTCGGGCTGGGAACGGCCTACATCCATGGATTCAAATGGGCACTTCAAAGAGAATACGGCTATGTTTTTGAAATGGATGCTGATTTCAGTCATAACCCTGACGACCTGATCCGTCTCTACAAGGCATGTGCTGATGATGGAGCCGACCTGGCGATTGGCTCCAGGTACATCACCGGTGTGAATGTGGTGAACTGGCCCATGGGGCGTGTACTCATGTCGTATTATGCTTCTTCCTATGTTCGTTTGATCACCAGGATGAAAGTGCAGGATACCACCGCCGGATTCAAATGCTACACCCGGGAAGTTCTTGAAACCATCGATCTCGAAAGGATCAAATTCACCGGATACGCCTTTCAGATCGAAATGAAGTTTACTGCATGGAAACTGGGATTTAAGGTCACCGAGGTACCCATCATTTTTACCGACCGCACACGGGGCGAGTCAAAAATGAATAAAACCATCTTTAAGGAAGCCATCTTTGGGGTTATTGATTTGAGATTAAGGGCGCTGACAAATAAAATAAAACCGAAAAAAGCATAGGATCTAAAAATATTTACTAATTTAGAAGGTACGGGAAATGAACCCGTACCTTTTTTGTATCAATATGAAAGAAAATTACAGAATTAAAAATGCCCTGATCATCAATGAAGGGAAAAAGCTGAAAGGTGAAGTCCTGATAAAGAACGGACGTTTTGAGCGGATCATCGATTATGCGAACACTTCCTTTCAGGGAGATGAACCGGAATACAGGATTCTTGATGCAAACGGGAAGATCCTGATCCCGGGAGTGATCGATGACCAGGTCCACTTTCGCGATCCGGGCCTGACCCATAAAGGTGACCTTTACACTGAAAGCCGGGCTGCAGTTGCCGGCGGGGTAACCAGCTTTATGGAAATGCCCAATACTGTGCCCCAGGCCCTTACCCAGGAGTTGCTTGAGAAGAAATACCAGCGTGCCGCAGAGGTATCCCTGGCCAATTATTCCTTTTACATGGGGGCGTCCAACGACAATATTGAAGAGATCGTGAAGACTGACCCGCGGAATGTATGTGGGATCAAGGTGTTTATGGGAGCCAGTACCGGCAATATGCTGGTGGATAACCCGGTGGCCTTGCGGCAGATCTTTGCCAAATCAAAGCTGCTGGTTGCCGTGCATTGTGAAGATGAAGATACCATACAGAAAAATGCAGCAGCCTTCAAAGAAAAATATGGCGAGGATGTTCCGCTGAAGTACCATCCCGAAATCCGGAGCCGGGAGGCATGCCTGAAATCATCAAGCCTGGCGGTGGACCTGGCAAAGAAATACAACACCCGACTGCATATATTGCATGTTTCCACAGCGGATGAACTGGCATTGTTTGATCAGGATAAGCCCCTGGCAGAAAAAAGGATCACCTCCGAAGTTTGCGTGCATCATCTCTGGTTCAGTGAACAGGATTATGACAGGCTGGGAACCCGGATAAAATGGAATCCGGCGATCAAAGCTGCAAGCGACCGGGATGCCCTGTTCGAAGGCCTGCTGGCTAATAAGCTGGATGTGATCGCTACAGATCATGCCCCGCATACCCTGGAAGAAAAACAAAATAAGTATTTCAAGGCGCCCTCCGGAGGGCCCCTGGTGCAGCACTCCCTGCCGGTTATGCTGGAATTTTACAAACAGGGTGAGATCAGCCTGGAGAAGATCGTTGAAAAAATGTGTCATGCTCCGGCCATTTGTTTTCAGCTGGAAGAGAGAGGATTTATCCGTGAAAACTATTGGGCGGATTTTGTATTGATCGACCTGGAAGACAGCTGGAAAGTTGAAAAGGATAATATCCTGTATAAATGCGGCTGGTCTCCCTTTGAAGGGAATATTTTTAATTCAAAGGTTTCTCATACTTTTGTAAACGGAAATCCCGTTTTTGAGAACGGAAAATTTAATGAAAACATCAAAGGAAAAAGACTGCTATTTAAACGATGACGATCATGATCAAGAAATCCGTATTCATTCTTATTTCTTTTCTTTTGCTCATTGCCTGCAGCGGTAAGGTTGAGCAGGCGGTTGAGGAAAGCTGGGAAAATGGAAATCCAAAGCTGGTGCGCTTTTACAAACAATCAGGCGATAAAAGGATGATGATCCGGGAAGTTTCCTATTATCCTGATAATCTCATACGCTACGAAGGCGAGTACAAAGATGGCAGGAAACATGGCAAATGGATCTATTACTACGAGAGCGGGAAAAAGTGGAGTGAGGGCTATTTCTTCGAAGGAGAGCGCGATGGTGAATCCATCACCTGGCACAAGAACGGACAGATGTATATCCATGGAGAATATACCCTGGGAGTGAGGACGGGCCGGTGGAAATTCTGGAATGAAGAAGGGGAATTGCTCAAAGAGATCAATTATGATCAGGAATAGGTTCCCTGTTCTCCGCCTGAAATTTATTTCTTTTTTCCCAGGTAGATGTAAACCGGCAGGTGATCGCTGAAACCTCCGTAGTAAGCATTACTTCCCTTGGTCCTGCTGGGGCGTTTTACGCCATTGTTGTCTTCAAATAATATCCAGTCGGGTTTGTGAATAAATTGGTGAGCCGGGCTTAGTTGCAAACCATCATCCGTATGCAGCAAATTTCCAGAAACGATGAACTGGTCGAACATATCCCATGATTTCCAGTAAAGTGTGCCTTCTCCATCCAGGAACATCTGGTAAGAAAGATTGTAAAGCTCATCATTCTCGGGGTCATCATCCACTACTTGCGCATTCAGAGTCTCTGCAAGGCTAATGTTATCGGGGTTGTCATTAAAATCCCCCATCATGATAAAATTGGGATGTTTGACCGCTTTTTTAAGCGAATCAAAAACGGTGGCCATCACACCTGCCGTATGCACCCTGAACTCTTCGGTTTCCTGCTGTCCGCCCCAGCGGGAAGTCCAGTGGTTCACAAATACGTGCAGTGTATCTGTGTCAATGGTTCCTTTTACGTAAAGTATATCCCTTGTTTTTTCCGTTGGTTCAAAAGAGAAGGGGAGGGCGATGAACTCGGCGTAGACCGGTTTAAAAAAATGCGGGTCAAACAACAGGGCCACATCAATTCCCCTTTCGTCGGGGCTGTCTTTGTGAATGAAGCTGTATTTGGGCTGGTTCAGCGGTTCCACGCTCAAAAGATCCTTGATGACATTTTTGTTTTCCACTTCGCAGAGGCCGATCATCACGGGCAGCTTTCCATTGTCGAAGGTGCTCAGGGCCCGGCTGATATTCTTCAGCTTGGTTTTATACCGTTCTTTTGTCCAGGGAACTTTAGCTTCCGGGGTGAATTCCTCATCCTTGACGCCCGGATCATCAATGGTGTCAAAAAGATTTTCAACATTGTAAAAAGCAATGATGTGATCTCCTTTGGGTTGTTCCTTTTTTTGACTTCCGTTTTACAGGCGTTCATCAGAACGGCTGAAAGCAGGATTAATGCTGGTAATCTGAATAATTTCATGGGTTAGAATTTTTTCTTTTTTAAATAATCGATCAATCTTCTTTCTTTCTTGGTGGGCCTTCCCGCGCCGCGCTCCCGGTATTCGTAATTGGTTTCCCGAATCAGTTTGGGTTTGTCGTATTCTTCCTGCGGGGTCAGGTCGTTCATATAATTTTCTACCAGTTTGGCAGAAACTCTTTTGTCGAGCAATTCTTTTACTTCAACAGTTTTCTCAAATATTTTCTGATCAATTTTGATAATATCCCCGACCCTGACCTCCCGTGAGGGTTTAACTTCCTGCTCATCGATCTTTACCTTGCCCTTGCGGCAGGCATCCGTTGCCTGGCTGCGGGTTTTAAAGATGCGTACACTCCATAACCATTTGTCTGCTCTGTAACCTTCCATCAGGAATTACTTTTGCCTGAAATATAATTGAATGGGCACCCCGTTGAAATCAAATGCTGATCTCAGTTTTTTCTCCAGGAAGCGTTTATACTGTTCTTTGACCTCGTTTGGGTGATTGCAGAAAAATGCAAAAGCCGGGAAATTGACCGGGAGCTGAGCAACATATTTGATTTTTATCTGTTTGTTTCTGGAACCCATGGGCGGTGGGGTAGCCTTGATAACAGGCAGCATGATTTCATTCAATTTTGAGCCCGAGATCTTTTTGGTTTTGTTTTTATAGACCTGCATGCCGGTTTCGATGGCTTTATATATCCTTTGCTTGCTGAGCACAGAAGTAAAGATGATCGGAACATCATTGAAAGGGGCGATCTTTCTCCTGATCTTTTCTTCGTATTCCTTATGGGTATTGGTTTCCTTTTCCACCAGATCCCATTTATTGACCAGAACGACCACCCCTTTCCTGTTCTTTTCGGCCAGGTGCAAAATGTTTATATCCTGGGATTCGAATTCCTGGGAGCCATCCACCATCAGGATAGAGACATCGCATTTTTCGATGGCCCGGATGGCCCGGAGGACTGAATAGAATTCAATATTTTCCTTAACCCTGGATTTTCGCCGGATACCGGCCGTATCGATGATCATGAACTCAAAGCCATAGCGGTTGTAGCGTGTATTAATGGTGTCACGGGTTGTTCCTGCCACCGCTGTCACGATATTCCTTTCTTCTCCGATGATTGCATTGATAAAAGAAGATTTGCCCACATTGGGTCTGCCGACCACTGCGAACTTGGGTAAATCGGTCTCTTCTTCATCTTTCATATCCTTGAATTCTTTCACGACAGCGTCCAGTAATTCCCCGGTACCGCTTCCGTTGATCGCAGAAACTGAAAAGACTTCCCCCATGCCCAGGCTATAGAATTCGGTCGCATCAGCCAGAAGATTATTATTATCAACTTTGTTGGCGACAATAAATACTTTTTGTTGGTTTTGCCGCAGCACTTTGGCTACATCCAGATCCAGGCCGGTAAGTCCGTGCATGGTGTCAAGCACGAATAAAATAACATCGGCTTCATCAATGGCGATCTCCGCCTGTTTTCTGATCTCTTTCTCAAATACATCTTCCGAACCGTGAATATAACCACCCGTATCGATGATGGAGAATTCATAGCCATTCCAATCGCCTTTGCCATAATGCCGGTCGCGGGTAACCCCTGCCGTTTCATCCACGATGGCCTGCCTGCTTTCGGTAAGCCGGTTGAAAAGGGTTGATTTCCCCACATTGGGTCTTCCCACAATTGCAATGATATTGCTCATAATCTTCTATTCTTCGTATCCAAACCTTTTTAATTCTTTGGGATCATCCCGCCAGTCTTTGCGAACTTTTACGCTGAGTTCAAGGTATACCTGCTTGCCAACGAAATCTTCGATGTCTTTCCTGGCTTCAACTCCAACCCTTTTGATGGCTTTTCCCTGCTGCCCGATGAGGATGATCTTCTGGGATTCCCTGGCTACGTAAATATACGATTTAATCTTGATAATTTTTTCTTCTTCTTTATATTCGTCCACCATCACTTCCACGGAATAAGGTACTTCCCTGCGGTAATGTTTCAGGATCTTCTCGCGGATCATTTCCGATACAAAGAAACGCATGCTTTTATTGGTAAGTGTGTCCTTGGAATAATAAGACGGACTTTCCGGGATGCCGCTTTTGATCTCCTGGAGCACCCGCTCCAAATTAAAACCGGCCAGGGCAGAAATGGGGATGACTTCCGAATCGGGAAATAGCTTTTTCCATGCTTCGATCTTTTGCATCACTTCATCCTGTTGCACCAAATCGATCTTGTTGATGACCACCAGGACCACAGCCTCCTTGTTTTTAGCTGCTTCAATTCTTTCTTTGATCTTTCCTTCAGCTTCATCCATGGCTTCTGTGAGCAAAAGGATAAGGTCGGCATCCTCCAGGGCGGATTCCACGAACTTCATCATGGACTCCTGCATTTTATAATTGGGCTCAATGATCCCGGGCGTATCGGAAAAGATGATCTGGTGATCCTCATCATTGAGAATGCCCAGAATGCGATGTCTGGTTGTCTGAGCTTTGGGCGTGATGATGGAGAGCTTTTCCCCGATGAGGGCATTCATCAGGGTTGACTTTCCCACATTTGGTTTTCCGATAATATTTACAAACCCTGATTTATGTGCCATATTTGTTGTATTTAACTTGCATAACAAAGAAACAAAATATATCTTTGCACTCCCGTTTGAGAGCGGGAAAAGTTCTGAGAAAAACAAGATTTTAAAATATATTGCGGGGTGGAGCAGTGGTAGCTCGTCGGGCTCATAACCCAAAGGTCGTTAGTTCGAATCTTACCCCCGCTACAAGGAAGCCTCCCAAACGGGAGGCTTTTTTATTATCCACCAACACCATCACCATGTCTACTGCCTATGTCCTTTGTTCAGTGAAACTCAAATTTCACAAACGAAGTGCACTGAAATTTGAGTTTCACTGAATAAAAATATAACATAATGCTAACAAAGGGCGAAGATGAGCTCAATTCAATTATTTTTGAGAATACAAACCAATTGAAAACCCATATTGAATAGTGGATGCAAGACTGCGACGATATGCAACTTCTTTCATAAATCTCCGGTGAAACTTAGGAATTTGCAATTGAGGGGAGAAAGAAAAAAATGACACCTGAAAACACACTTTTCTTCCTCCTTATGGCCGAATGAAGAATTGGTACAATGAACATTTTTTTTAGCCTGCCGGTAACCAGGCCTTCTATTTACCTCATTGGTTTGCTTTTATTTAGCCCGGATCATTATATTATCAATATATTTGCAGCCGCAATAAAGAGATTATTGCAGTTCAATACAAGGCACAGGATAGGGCCACATAGAATACACTCTCATTTTCACCAGACATTACATTTTAGATTCTGGCTTGCTGAGCCCTTCAATTATAAGTTTTATGCTATTGAATCTTAATTACAAATCGATTCCCCGGCTTTTAATGTCCGGGGATAGCTAAAAATACTATGAAATGCAATTTGATGATCTGAAAATCATTAAGCCTGTTTTAAAGGCACTAAAAGAAGAAAATTATTCCGTACCAACATTGATACAGGAAAGGGCAATACCATTAATAATAAACAGAAAGGATGTTTTAGGCAGTGCACAAACCGGAACCGGTAAAACTGCAGCTTTTGCCATACCAATCCTTCAGCATCTTTACAATGACCGCCAAAACTATAATCGTCCCCGAAAGATAAATGCACTCATTATCACCCCCACCCGCGAACTGGCAATTCAAATTGCCGAGAGTTTTTCCACATATGGAAAATATACAGGAATTAAAAACACGGTTGTATTCGGAGGTGTTGCCCAGGGATCTCAAACCCTTGCGCTTAAAAAAGGTGTTGATGTCCTTGTAGCTACTCCGGGCAGACTGTTGGATCTTATGGGTCAGGGTTTTATCAAGCTAAAGGATATTGAGTATTTTGTGCTGGACGAAGCTGATCGGATGCTTGACATGGGCTTTATTCACGATATTAGAAAAATAATTGAAAAATTACCTGTTAAAAGGCAGTCATTATTCTTTTCAGCAACCATGCCTGATAATATTGTTGCGCTGTCGAAAAAGATATTACATAATCCGGTAAAAGTTGAAGTAAGCCCGGTTTCCTCTGCTGCCGATACACTTCAGCAATACCTGTATTATACAAATAAAAAGGATAAGAAAGATCTCTTGCAGCATATCCTTAAGGACCCTAAAATTGATCAGGTATTGTTATTCTCCCGGACAAAACATGGTGCTGACAAAATAGTTAGACATTTAAAAAAGAATAAAATCCATAGCGCGGCAATACATGGAGATAAGTCACAAAATCAAAGACAAAAAGTCCTGCAGCAGTTTAAAGATGGATTGTTAAGAGTATTAGTAGCAACGGATATAGCAGCAAGAGGTATCGACATTGACAAACTGAAATATGTGATTAATTATGATATTCCAAACCTGCCCGAATCCTACGTCCATAGAATAGGGAGAGCTGGAAGAGCTGGAGATGAGGGTATTTCTATATCTATTTGTGAACCGGAAGAGAATACATATATAAGAGATATTGAAAAATTGATAAAACAGTCAATAGAAGTCATTAATGACAATCCTTTTCCTCAAACAGATGAACCAATGAGTCCCCTTGAGAAAAAAGAAGTTGAGAAGGAAAAAGTAAAACGAAAACAGGAATATTTTGCTGCAAAGAATAAAACCAGGCAAAAACGCAATCCGGCAAAGCCCAAAAGAAAATTCTAAGATGCCATCCATGAAACATCCGATTTTATCCTGGTGAAGATAAATGACATCCACGGTAGCGAAGCGGATCGGCATTATATGGTTTAATACCCCGATGCTCTGCATCGGAAAGGTGGGTTCAGTGTTCTACCCTGTGGTTTCATACCCATGATTGTCGACAACTAATTTACAAATATGAACACCAGGTTTTAGTTTTTCAACATTTACCACTTCTTGGTCAATGTTTTTGCAGAATGTGGGTCCAAGATTAAAACAATTCTTCATTGACAAAAACATATTGAAAGAGGACGCTATGCTGAATACCTGAGCCCTGGTAGCTCAGGCGTACGCCAGGTCATAAGCAAGATTAAATGCTAAAAATGACAAATTTTAAAACAAACACTTGAATTTTAAAGATAAGATGCTTAAATAATAATCATCTTCCCCTTTATACGCTGGTGCTGGTGAAAACATGGTGTAATAAAACCTCGACTGAAAAAACTCGAATTCCGGATAAAGTTTAAAAGTTAATTGCTTTAACTTATAAGAAAGCCCCAGGTTAAGCGTGTAGGATAATAATAATCTTTCATAATGATGATAATCGAAGTTATGATTTGGTTCTTTAAGCAGGTATCTCAGTTTAGCACCTCCACCAAAGAAAACCCCCACTGTTTTGCCAACATTCAAATTTAGGATTGCAGGTATTTCTACAAAATTCATGGAGTAATTTTTAGCATACAATTTGTTGAATCCTAAGCCCACTGCGTAGGACATGATCGATTTTCCGATTTTGGAATCAATTCCTAATTCCAGCCCAAATCCATTAAAGGAATTCATTTTCTCTATCAAAGACCGATGGATTATTATTATCAATCGTAAAAGATATTATAGGAAGCACCAATTGAGTAATTCATCTGCTGTGCGCTTGTTTGACACATTAACATTTGAAGGACGAAAATCAGGATAATTCGATGTTTCATAGTTTATTAGGATGGCTAAAAATACCAAAAAAGCATGAAAACTCCAAAATCAGTAAAGTTAAATAAAGCTTTTACTAAAAAGCTCTATTAATCAACTCAGCCAATTTCTTATTCCCAGCTGGCGCGCGTTTGTAACGCGTGCCAATCTGGAAATCATCCCATTATTCTTTAAGGAACTTGTGGGTAAATAAAACCTCTTTCCCCTTGCCAGACACCCGTATAAGATAGAGTCCGCTTTTCAAAGAAGATATATCAATACTATTTGTCGATCGATTTATCGCCTTTGATGAAACTAGTTTACCGGAAGCATCCAGTATTTGTAAGTTTAAATTCTGCAAGTCTGTTTGATTTAGCTCAACCACCAATTCACCTTTTGATGGATTTGGATAAACCTTAATTAAAGAAAGATCATCAGTGCCGGGTGATTCAGGAATATCTGTATAACAGTTATATGCTTCGGTATTAAGCTGCCCATCATTTCCCACGGTGATTTTCCAGCAATTTCCATCCGGAGAACGCATGATCACTCCGGCATCTATATCTTCCAGATATATGTTGCCGCCTTTGATGTTTAATTTTTCAGTTGGTTCAACAGTTCCTATCCCTACTTTACCATATGTTTCTCCAATAGGCTTACCAACATATAAAATGGGTTGTGTGCTATTAAAACCTACTATCAGGCTATTATCAATGGAGTTGTTAAGTATCTCAGTCAGAGGATGAACATCCAATTGTTATGGCATTACTAGCACTGCTTTTCACATTACGTCCAATTGCCATTGATTGGTGGGCAATTGCCTGTGCATTCTGACCAAAAGCATAAGACAAAGTATTTGTCCTGCATTCTGCTCCAAGCGCTAAAGAATAGTTCCCATAGCTTTCCGAGAGTCTACCAATTGATATCGAGGCATATCCACTTGCGTTATTTTCATATCCAATCGCAAAAGAGTATTCACCAAATGATGAATTTAAGTAACCAGCCGAAAAAGAAGAAATCCCATTTGCTGAGTTGTCTTTCCCGGTTGCAAAAGCGAAGTCATTTGCACTATTCCCATTACTTAGACAGTTAAAACATGGCGTTTGGGAATTACTAATGTTTGGATAAAATGCAAACAGAAGCGATGCAACTATTGTTTGGAAATAAAATAAACTAGTTTTCATAATATTTTATGTTTGTTAATTTGATGATGCCTTAATCCACTTGCCTGAATCAATTACTCTTGATTTTTTTAATATCACGTAGGAATAAATTCCATTACATAATTTCTGTGTTTGTATCAAATTTTGACCCCGACAAATTTTAATATTCATACATAGCTTACCAATGCTATTGTAAAGCAGAAATTTACCTTCGTTCATGGAAGATTTAATAAATATTCTGTCTTTACCGGGGTTTGGATAAATTACAATAGAATTTGTAGCATTTACCAGTTGTCCGAGTGATGCTGTTATTAAATCTTGCTTACTGAGCTTCAAGAACATTACGTCCCATTCATTATCCTGTACTTCATAATCGTAGCGCTTGGACGAAATTAAATAGCCTCCATCTGAAGTACAAATAATATTGGTTGCATAATAATACGCATCTCCACCAATCAAGAGTTCTGTTATTGGCTCCAATGACCTGCTTAAGCTACCAATCATTAAGTGATTTTTGGCATTAGGAAAAAAAACAGGTATAATATGGTTTGTTCCTGCATAGAATAATGTGTCCGGATTCGTAAAATCGAATGAACTATATGCTGCGGGATAATCAATGGTGTCTTCAGAGCCTATATAAATGATATCCTTTTGGGTGAACGAAGTATCAACTTCAGAAATTCCCATATCATCATCCTGGGGGCTTCCATCATGATTGTATATTGAAGCCAATATCAAGGATGTATCGCTTATCCATTTTACATCATAATAATTCAAAGCCTGGTTAGGTAGAAAATGTTTGTATTTGAAATTCAAATTAGAATCAAAAACAATCCTTTCACCATACATAGAGCCATACCCTCTCCCAAGTACCCAAAGACCTGAACTATCAGAGGAATATTCTAATGCTGATACAGTGCATGCACCGCCCAAATCACTGTATATTCTTGTGCTTAACGTATCCCCATTTGACTGAATCTTAGCTAACATCAAATGATTCTTGTTTTCAATATTATTTACGATGCAAGCAAGATAATATCCGAAATTACTCTTTTGAATATGGTGCTCATAAATTCCCACGTAACCATTGATTCTATAAAGCTTATAACTTATCATTGCTAAATTCGAATCAAATTCACTTATAAAAAGCTGTTGGGAGTTTTGTTCAGGAATATATGCCGAACCAAAAACCATGTAATGGTTATTCTCTTTTGGAACAATTTGTATAAAAAACAAAGAGGTATCACCAAGATTATATCTAAAAATACTAGTATCGCCAGTATTGGATATTTTAAGTATTAATCCTTTCAGATTTTCAGGTTGAAAAAATTCACCTTCATACCCTGCTGCCAGATAGTCATTATTTTCTGTTTCAATAATTTGAATAATACCTTCGTTGCGAGGGGTTGAATGCAATATCTCAAAGGAGTTCTGTGAATAAGTGTAAACACATAGAAAGATCCCTAAAATAAGTAAGAGAAAGCTAAGGTAGGGTAGCAGCTGAATTCTTGTTTTCACGATTTGCATTTGTTTTACAGAGGAAGTAAAGATACAAAACAAATGTAAAATTCTTAAGAATGTATCGCTATGTTTTTAAGGAAAACTAAAAATTGTTTTCTATTAACTCCCAAAGCTTCTTATTTCCCGAAATCTTACTCTCCCCAAAAACCTCCTTCAAAGCCTCCATTGGCATAAATTCTTCCTTTTGCAGATAGAGGAAAAGAGCAAAGATCATGGCATTGCGCGCGCCTGCCTCTTCCCGGAAAGGCATACTGATCACCTTGGCTTTTGTTTTGGGGGTTTCCATTGAATCGTCAATGAACAAGAGTTTGTCCTCATCCATGCTGGTGATCTGCTTGCTGGCAAATTTCAGCCCGTCTTCTGAGGTTACGATCATCACATCTGGCTGGGGAGCTCCTGAATATAGGATCTCATCGGGTGAAAGGATCAGGTGTGAGGCAGAAAAACCCACCCCAACTGTTACGGGGTAGCTTCCTTTCTTGGTAACCTGCAAACCGGATTTCATGCCGGCTTTGATGAAGAGTTCCGCTGCTGATTGTACACCTTCTCCGGCAGATCCACTCAAAAATATGCGAACAGGTTTTTCAAGCAGTGAGTCGTACTTCTTTTCAATGTTCAGCCGATCCTGAAGCAAGCTGGGAGTTTCAGGCTTATTCTCGGTTTGATAAGCCCTTGGGTCATTGTCGGCATAAATCTTTGATTCAATTCCGGCATCTTCCATTAACTGTTTCAGCTTTAAGCCTGGATTGCTTTTTACACCGTAGGAAGGGCAGATTTCCATGATCTCAAGCAAGGAAAATCCCTTTCTTGAAAAAGCTTCGGCCAGCTCATCGCTGATATCACCAATGGCTGTTATGCGTTTAACGTAGCTGGCTCCGGCTTCCGTGGCCAAAGCACAAATATCGTATCCCGGATGTTGGGCTCCTTCTGGAAGGGTAGGGGTTTTAAAACCTTCGGGCGTAAACTCACTGGGCTGTCCTCCCGTCATGCCATATAGCATGTTGTTATGGATCACAACGGTCATGTTGAAGCCATTGTGCGAAGCATCGATCAAATGTTGCATGCCAATGGTTGCCCCACCGTCACCCAGAAAGACAATCACTTTTTTATCTGGATTGTTCAATCCGGCCGAAATACCTGAGCCCAAAGCTACCGAGCGGCCATGCAAGCCATGTACGGTATGTGTGGCAAAGGCTTTATCAATGATGCCATGACAGCCGATATCCGTTACAAGAACGACATCTCTGGGATCAAGCTGCAGTTTTTGCAGTGCCTTTTCAGTGTTCTTGCTTACCGTTGTATGTCCGCAACCCTTACAAAACGGCAGGGTTTCACTGATGATGAATTGATTATCCATGTTTCTTTACCTCCTCGATGATTTCTGTCGGGTCGATCATGCGACCGATCTTGTTAACGGAATGGACATTTTTGGGTGACCTGGCGCCATAGAGCAATTTCTTTAACTGGCTGTTGTGGTTTTCCTCTGCGAAAACAATATCCTCGTATCCTTCCAGAATATCATAATACTTGTCAGCAAGCGGAAGCAGTGTCTTTGGAATAAATGTAGAAACTTTCATTCCTTCCTTTTTGAGTTCCCTGGCAGCTTCCCTGGCTGCATTGGCTGTAATGCCCCATGACACGATCAGCTTTCTTGCACCAGCCTCTTCATTTAGCTCATAATCCAGGTAGGATGCCAGGTTTTTCCCGATCTTTTCGTTAATCTGCAAAGTGTTTTCCAGGGCTTCAGCAGAAATCCCTTCCAAAATCCCTTTTTCGTTGTGGGTGGAAGCGGTGATCCTGACCTGGTGTTTATTGCTGCTCACCGGCAGGAATTCCGGAACAGCCATTTCGTTCCTTTTATAAGGAACATAGCTTTCTGTTCCCGCATAAAACTTTCGCTCAACAGGACTGATCTCTTCCAGCAGGCTCATGTCGAAGCTGAACTGTGTCATGGCTTCTTCCTTGGAAGTGAGCAATATCACAGGACTTCTCAGGCGGTCGGCAGTTTTTACCGCTTTCTCTGCCATCGACCAGCAATCCTTGGCATTAGAAGTTGCCAGTACCGGGATGGAATAGCCGCCTGACAGCATGCCGTTCAGCAGCGAAAGATCTCCCTGGGCTCCGCAGGTAGCTGTTCCGGTTGAGGGTCCCAGTCGTTGTACCAGTACGATCACCATGGGCAGTTCCATCATATAGGCCATGTTGATGGACTCCAGCATCAGGGCAAAGCCCGGAAAGGAAGTTGCCGTTACCGGCAACCTGCCAGCCACCGAAAATCCACACATCCACTGTAAGGTAGTGATCTCATCCGGCGCTGCAAGAAAGGTTTTGAACCTGTTTTTCGAATAGGCATACAGGTTATTTGCCGGTGTTATGGGATAACCGATAAAAACATCCGCCCCTGCTTTCACAAGCGCTTCAGTCATCAGTCTTGAACCATCTATTAATGCTTGCATAATGCTAAGTTTTCGGATTACAAAAGTAGAAAAGAAGTGCCACTTGCAGGCAGGAAACAGGCTATTTTGAGCGTGTATAAATAGTATGGACATTGTAATTATATGACCCAATATTTCTAATTTTGCTACTCATTATTAGCAATTTAAAAAACACACATTATGGCATCAACAGTTCAATATGAAGCACCGGATCATTACCTTGTAGATGAGTTATTTACGGATGAACATAAAATTATCCGTGAGGCGGTCAGGGATTGGGTAAACCGCTCGGTTAAACCTGTAATTGAAGATTATTTTGAGAAAGCTGAGTTTCCGAAGCATCTGATCAAAGAAATGGGTGAAATGGGAACCTTTGGTCCATTCATTCCGGAAGAATATGGAGGTCCTGGTTTGGATTATACTTCTTACGGACTGATCATGCAGGAACTGGAAAGAGGTGATTCAGGGGTTCGTTCCATGGCATCGGTACAAACCTCCCTGGTGATCTATCCCATCTGGCGGTTTGGAACTGAGGAGCAGAAACAAAAATACCTCCCCAAACTTATCAACGGCGAGATCATCGGTTGTTTTGGTTTGACAGAACCCAATCATGGTTCAGATCCTGGAAGCATGGTTACTCACTTTGTGGATAAAGGGGATCATGTGGTTTTGAACGGTGCCAAAATGTGGATCACCAATTCCACCATCGCCGATGTGGCAGTAGTTTGGGCCAAGGATGAAAAAGGCATTATACGGGGCATGGTGGTAGAGGCCGGTTCGGAAGGATACACCGCACCGGAAACACACGGAAAATACAGCCTCAGGGCCTCGGTTACCGGTGAACTGGTTTTTGACAATGTGAAAGTCCCGAAAGAAAATCTCTTTCCCGAAGTCAAGGGGCTTAAAGGACCTTTGAGTTGTCTTAACTCAGCTCGCTACGGGATCGCATGGGGTGCCATCGGCGCTGCCATGGACTGTTATGATGCGGCGGTAAGATATGCCAGGGAACGCAAGCAATTTGGCAAGCCCATCGGAGCTTTCCAACTGCAGCAAAAGAAGATTGCCGAAGCGCTTACCGAGATCACCAAAGCACAACTCTTGTGCTGGCGCCTGGGAAATCTGCGCAACGAAGGCAAAGCCACCGCGGCACAGATATCCATGGCAAAACGCAACAATGTGGCCATGGCCCTGGAAACGGCGCGCGAAATGAGACAGGTGCTGGGTGCAATGGGCATCACCAACGACTTCCCCATGATGCGCCACATGATGAACCTGGAGTCGGTGATCACTTACGAAGGTACCCATGATATTCATTTACTGATCACAGGGAATGAAGCATTGGGAATTCCTGCATTTAAGTAAGTGAGACTGTTTTTACTTGAGAAATCGCAAGTTACAAATCTCAAAATTTAATTGTTATTTGCTGCTTGAAATTTGGAATTTTTGTCACCGATCGACAGGCGTTTTATTAAGCCTTAAAATAAAAAACCTTGCAAGACGAAACGTCTGCAAGGTTTTTATTTTGGAAGGAAGCCAAAACTGAAATTCGCCAGAATCCCAGCTACTTATTCAACTTATAGAAGGAGCGGAGTGAAAACCCTTTATAAAAAGAACGATTTTTTACTGATGATGCTGTAAAGGCGGAAATTGTTGCCGCCTACCGACTCAAAAAAGTAAACCTTTTTCGTTCCTTCATATACCTTAAAATCTACATTTTCAATCTGGTTGGGTGTTAAACCGAAACTCGCAATCTCATTAAATGTATAGATTTTATCCAGTTCCATAATCCATTAATTTTCAATGAACAATTATTTTAATTTTAACTTGTGCCCGTCCTTCTCACAAATCGGGCAGTTCGTGTTTCTCACGATGGATATGTAGCCACAACGATCGCACTTAAAGTATTTGTGATACTTTGGCTGCTTGCTTCCCTGGTTGATTTTTAATCCTAGTTTCATTGTATTGATTATGTGTATCCTGTATATCAATTCTTGTGCCACTGATGTATATGTCATAAAATCAGTAGATTATAGTTTATTCTCATCCCTCAACAAGCTTATGGTTTCGGAGTTTTTCCGGTGAATTTTCGCGGATCTGAAAAGGAAAGTGCACAATTCCAGAGACTTTGCGGTAGTTTAACTATTATGGTACGAAAGCGGATAATTCTTCGATAGCGGATAGCTATAAATAGTCGTTCTGGTGAATGCGTTTCTTATTGAAAAGATTGTAATAGTGCCAGCCAAGCGCGATGAAATAAACCTTAATGGAACGCCACTTTCCTTGCATTGCATATTTGAGGGAGCGGTATGGCGTAGTGACTATGGTAAGGTATACAAAACTAATAAGCGTTTCATACCAGCCAAAATTCCTCCTGATCAACAATAGCCTGTTCCGGTTTTGCCAGTAAGCCTGCAATGCACTTTCCTTGCCAACGGAAAAACTTTCCTTATGGTACACCAGTGATTGTGGTATATACAGGATCCTGTAGCCTGCTTTGCGGATTCTTTCCTGCCAGTCGAGCTCTTCATAATATAAAAAGAAAAATTCGGCCATTAGTCCCACTTTGCGACAAACCTCGCGGGAAGTCATCATAGCAGCGCCTGAAGCAAAAGGTGTTTCAGTCACCTCATCGTACTGTCCGGTATCCCTGCTGTTAAAACCGATGAAATGGCTCGTGGCCGTAAACCGTGTCATGGGTGTGGCTCCTGCATATTGTATTATTTCGGGATGATCATAAAACCTGACCTTTGAACCCACCATGCCGACCGCCGGATCATTTTCCATGGCTTCAACCAAAGGTTCAAGAAACCCTGCATCCACTTCTGTGTCATTGTTCAGCATCATCAGATATTTACCTTTGGATTTTCTGATACCGAGATTGTTGCCTCCGGCAAAACCCAGGTTCTGCTCACTTCTGACATAAACCAGCCCGGGAAAGTCCTCTTTGAGTTGTTCTCCCGGATCTTCTTTTGACGCATTGTCTACAAGTATGATCTCAATTTTCGGATACGTGATTTTCCGGAGCGACTCGAGAAAAGCACGGGTTACCTTTAATTGATTAAAGTTCACACTTATCACGGAAACCAAAGGCATTTCCTTTTCAGCCATAGAAGCTCATTTTTGAGGTATCTGCAAATATAGAAAAATTCAAATATTGTCGCGTTCACATATCTTTGCATATATTTTCGGATATTCGTAAAAAAATTGTCCATGAAACTGAAAGAAAGACTGGACCAGCTTTTAAAGGATGGTCTTGCAAGTATCAATGAAAAGGAAGCCCTTTACCGGTGTTTCGGACTGATCGATTTAACAAGTCTTGAAGCGACCGATAATGAGAAAAGCATTGGAAAGCTGACAGGCAGGGCCAGATCTTATTTAGGATCCATGACACTGCCCCCGATCCCGGCAGTATGCGTATATCCGGTTTTTGCAGGTATTGCGGCTAGAGATCTGAGCGGTACGGGAATTCATACTGCTGCGGTTGCCGGTGCATTCCCGCACGGGCAATCCCCACTGGAACTGCGCAAAGCAGAAGTCGATTTTGCCCTGAAAGAAGGAGCCGATGAGATCGATATGGTGATCTCCAGAGGCCGTTTCCTTGCCGGTGATTATGATTATGTTTACCGGGAAATAAGTGAAATTAAAGCATTGTGTGAAGCCAAACATTTAAAGGTCATCCTGGAAACCGGTGAGCTTGAAAGCGAGGAAAATATCCGGAAAGCCTCAAGGATCGCCCTGGATGCCGGGGCCGACTATATCAAAACCTCTACAGGCAAAACCCATCCGGCGGCCAGCCTCGAAGCCATGTTGATCATGCTTGAGGAGATACGGGAGTTCAGCCGGAAAACCGGGAAAAGTGCCGGTATCAAACCTGCCGGGGGTATCAGGACTGCAGAACAGGCTCTGCAGTATTACTGCCTGGTGGAGCAGCTGCTTGGCAGGGAATGGCTCAATCCGGAACGTTTCAGAATAGGGGCCAGTTCACTGGCCGGTGATCTGGTGGAAAAGATCCGGGAGATGGAGGAATAGGCTTTAACCTGCATAGGAAAATAAAAGCAGAATTACTCCGCCGGAGGAGTAATGCTTGGAGTAAATGAACACATAACAGAGGAAAATGCTTTTAATATTTACCCCAATCCGGCTTCTGATCAGGCAAAAATAAAATTTAACAAAACGCCTGAAGAAAGCTTTCACGTAGTGGCGTATGATGTTTTAGGTAAGAAAGCAAATAAATTTTTTGTTAAAAAACTTGATTATGATCAAAAAATTAATGTATCTTTGAATCAGTTTAAACAAGGTACTTATTTTATTGTAATAAAGACACAAGATAAGAAAGACAGCGAGAAGTTACTCGTTACTTATCTATAATTTTTGTTTTCATGGTGGGTGGTAAAGTGTCCGTTGCGTTCTGCACGGGCACTTTCATTTTTTACAGACCCTGCATTCATTTCCCCGGACATTACAGCACAGCATTACCAGAAGACTTTTTCTTTTGTCTCCTGTAATAGTATCAAACCAATGTCAAGTATTTGAATCAGTTTCAGTGTATGCCAGATCCCATCAGCAGGCCTATTCCTGTAAAGACAATGGCAATCACGTAAATAATTATACCAATAATCATCAAAACTCCGATGTATGTATAATGCTTGCCCAGAAAGTTGAAAGCATTGCTGAGTTGATAATCATCTCCGCTTTTCAATGACTTTTTCAGGTTTACTGAGAACCGGAACAGAAAATAGATCGGGAAAAAGTAGATGATCATGATGATGATATAAATGATCACCATGAAAGTACTTCCGAACCTGGCAGCCTGCCCGGGCATGGCTCCCATATCGTTCACCTGGTTAAGGCTCATGAGCTTGCTGATTGCAAATCCGAAAAACATCATAAGAACGACACTCAGCACAAGCAATATCATGCCCGTTAATGAAATAAAATAGGACCATTTCTGAATGCTCTTCAAATAATGATAGGCTTCTTCCTGTAAGTTTGGTTTTTCCATGTTAATTTATTTTTGTGATTTTGGTTATTTTTACGATTTCCCCTTTCATGCAGGTACTGCCAACTTCTTTCATCAAACTATAATTAATTTTTACATGCTGGCCTTCCTCCAGCCGAAAGTCGGGTACAATTTCGAAGGGCTGTAAAAAGGTCCCGTCTTCCAGTTCGATCAGCAAACCGCATCCATCCAGTCCTGTGAGATCTCTGACGAAGCCTTTTTTGTTCTTTACCATATCTTCATTACAGCTCCCGGCCAATGCTGTTACTGCCAGTGCTATGATGATCATTTTGCTCATTGCTTTCATAATATCTGATTTAAATATGAATTTCACCTGACAAATAAGTTACTGCTTTGCCGCTGATCTTAACCCTTTCACCCAGATGTTTGCAGATCAGTTCACCCTTTCGTTCTGACAATTGCAGCGCCGTTAAGCTGTTCTTATTGTATTTCTTAGCCCAGAACGGGATCAGCAGGGTATGGGCCGAACCTGTCACAGGATCCTCGTTTATGCCCATCGCGGGGGCAAAAAAACGGGATACAAAATCCACAATCTCTCCCCTGGAAGTAATGATCACACCCTCGGCATCAATTTCCTTCAATAATTCAAAGTCAGGCTGAATATTTATAATATCTTCTTCGCTTTCGAAGAGTGCTAGGATTTTGGAGGCCCTGCAAGCTTCAAGGGGTCTTTTGCCCAGAGCCCTGACCAGTTTTTCGGGGGGCTCATAAGCATGGTATTCTGCAGCCGGAAAATCAAGAGTGATCAATTCTCCCTGCCGGCTTACCCTGAGTTCACCGCTTCTGGAAGAAAAGATTATAGTATCCTCTGCGAATCCCAGGTGGTTAAACAATACATGGCCCGAAGCCAGGGTGGCATGGCCACACAAATCAACCTCTGTTTTTGGCGTAAACCAGCGGATTTCCATGGCTTTATCCTGCTGAACGAAAAAGGCCGTTTCCGATAAATTGTTTTCCGCAGCGATGTTCTGCATCAGTTCATCAGGGATCCATTCGTCGAGCGGGCAAACAGCAGCCGGATTTCCGGAAAATACCTGTGAAGCAAATGCATCCACCTGAAATATTTTTATTTTCATAAGCAAGTTTCTTTAATTTGAATAAAATTAGAAAAAATTTAGGATATTTGTTTAATAATGTTTTTTCTTCATTTTAATTAATAAATTTGTTAAAAAAAGCCAAAGATGAATTCAGCAAGTTTAAGCATTAACAGGAGCAAAGTTCTCGGATCAGCAATTCTTGATACTGCCGGGCTTTTATTTATTTATTTTGTTCCCACGATTTCACATCTCTTGAATTTCCCCTTGTATTTACTGGAGCCTATGAGGATCATGGTTATCCTTGCCATGGTGCATACCCACAGGAAAAACGCCTATATGCTTGCCCTTACCTTGCCCGTTTTTTCGTTCCTGATCTCAGCGCATCCCCATTTCCTGAAATCACTTTTGATCACAGCCGAACTGCTGCTCAATGTGTGGTTGTTTTATGCCATTTTCAGTAAAATGAGGAATGCACTTGCAGCCATTGTTTTCAGTGTTTTAGCGAGTAAAATTTTCTATTACCTGCTGAAATTTTTCTTCATCGCTGCCTTACTGATCGAAGGAGATCTTGTTTCAACTCCCATTTATTTACAATTGATCATGACCTCCGTTTTCGGATTGTACATGGCCTTGTTTTTTAAAACTGCGAAAGACTGAACCATGAAGAAATTGCTAAAACCTTTTGCTTATATCCTGATGCTGACAATTTTTGTTGTCGTGGCCTGCGAAACTGACAAGGACGATGATCCTGAACCGGCCGATCCCAGAGCTAAATTCATTGGCTCATGGGGTGTAAATGAAACCTGCAGCAAAGGTATTTATTCTGTTCAGATATCCGAGGACCCTGACAATAGCTCACAGGTGCATATTAAGAATTTCGCCAATCCGGGATTTGAAGTAGGTGATCCGGCTGTAGGACTGGTGATTAATGATGTGATCAAGCTGGATCCCAACCAGAAGATCGGAGATGGATGGACCGTGGATGGACAGGGCAAGCTTATCAACGACAAGCGCATGGAATGGGAATATGAACTTTATATCAGTGGTGGAAAAGATGAATGCACGGCGGTATATGCCCGCTAAGACCGATCATTGATTTTCCAGACTTTCAAGATCTTTGATCACCTGATTATACATCTCATCGAACAATTTCAGGTGGTCTTTATAAAAATTCAGGCTTTTATCATATTGTTTACTGCTGATAGCATACTTTTCAAAAACACGGTTAAAATAGTAATCACGCAGGCTGTCGCTAACCCCGCCCTGGCTTCTTTCATAGATCAGGGCGCCTTCAACCAGCTGCATATCAACCAGGATATTTTGCATTTTCTCCCTGGGGATCACATCGGGTGGGATATTGGTTTCAGCATTTTCATTTTTGCATGCAGACAATGCAAGGAGCAGAATAAATATGAATGTGAGCTTTTTCATCAATTGCCAAGTTCCGAAATAAATTTAATCCGCATCAGGCGTATTTCCTGTTCGGTATATTCACCTTCCCCCAGTTCCTCAAGCGCTTTCTCGATCGATTCGGACTCGGCTTCATGAAAGTAGTCGTAGATCTCTTCCTGGTGGTATTCATCCACATATTCGTTGATGTAATAATTGATATCCAGCTTTGTGCCGGATGCCACGATCCTGTCAATTTCGGTGAGCAATTCATCAATTGTGAGACTTTTTGTCCTGGCAATGTCCTCCAGCGAAAGCTTGCGGTCGATACTCTGGATGATGTAAACCTTCAGTCCTGATTTGTTCACCACCGACTTAACCAATATGTCATTGGGTCGCATGATGTCGTTATCCTCAACATATTGATTGATGAGTTCCAGGAAGGGTTGTCCGTATTTTTTTGCTTTTCCGGCACCCACGCCGGTGATCTGCAGCAGTTCTTCCTCTTTGATCGGATACTGGATTGCCATGTCTTCCAGCGAGGGGTCCTGGAAAATGACAAAGGGAGGCAGGTTTTCTTTTTTGGAAATGTCTTTTCTCAGATCTTGCAACATGGAAAACAATGCTTTATCGGCGGTACTGGTTCTTTGTCCGCCTTCTGAAGTCATAATATCATCATCTTCTGTGTTGTCGTAATCGTGATCTTTGGTCAGCATGAAGGAATAAGGTTTTTTCAGGAATCCCTGTCCCTTTTTGGTGACTTTTAAAAGCCCGTAGTTTTCAATGTCTTTAATCAGCAGATTATGAATAAGCGCTTGCCGTATCACCGCATTCCAGAATTTATCGTCTTCTCCCATGCCCTGTCCGAACAATTCAAGTTGGTTGTGCTTATATGACTTGATGGAGGAGGTATTTTTGCCGACAAGGATATTAGCAATGTGTTTGGCCTTGAAGAGCTGCTTGACAGCAAGCACGGCCTGCAATACCAGTTTTACCTGATCCTTGCCCTCGAATTTTGTTTTGGGATGCAGGCAGTTATCGCATGCACCACAATTGTCTTTTTTGTATTCTTCGCCAAAATAGTGAAGCAGGAGTTTGTGCCGGCAAACCGAAGATTCTGCATAAGCAACGGTTTCCTGCAGCAATTCCTTTGCGATTTCCTGCTCGGCCACGGGTTTTCCTTTCATGAACTTTTCAAGCTTGACAATATCATCATAGCTGTAAAAAGCAATGCATTTGCCTTCTCCGTCGTCCCTGCCGCCACGACCGGTTTCCTGGTAATAACTTTCGATGCTTTTGGGGATATCATGATGGATCACATAACGTATATCAGGTTTATCAATGCCCATGCCAAAGGCGATGGTGGCCACAATCACATCCACATCTTCCATCAGGAAACGGTCCTGGTTATTTCTGCGGGTTGCTGAATCCAGTCCTGCATGATAGGGCAGGGCCTTGATGCCGTTCACCTGCAAAGTCTCAGCCATTTCTTCCACTTTTTTCCGGCTCAGGCAATACACGATACCGGATTTACCGGGTTGCGTTTTGATGAACTTGATGATGTCCTTGATGACCGTCTTTGTCTTGGGCCTTATTTCATAATAGAGGTTGGCACGGTCGAAAGAGGATTTGAAAACATTGGCATTCTGTATTCCCAGGTTTTTCTGTATATCAGATTGAACTTTTACTGTTGCCGTTGCAGTGAGGGCAATCACCGGCACATCCTGCCCGATGCTGTCGATGATGGGCCGGATCCTCCTGTACTCAGGCCTGAAATCATGCCCCCACTCCGAAATACAGTGGGCTTCATCAATGGCATAAAATGAAATATTGATGGATTTCAGAAATTCAACATTATCTTCTTTGGTAAGTGACTCAGGAGCCACGTAAAGTAGTTTGGTCTTTGCACTGGTCAGGTCATCCTTCACCTGTGCGATCTCTATTTTGGACAGGGACGAATTCAGGAAATGTGCAATGCCCTGTTCGGCACCAAAATTCCTGATACTGTCCACCTGGTTTTTCATGAGGGCGATCAGGGGGAAATGATGATGGCAGTGCCGTCTCTCATAATTGCGGGCAACTGGTAGCAAAGGGACTTGCCCCCTCCGGTAGGCATGATCACAAAAGTATCATGACCATCCAGCACACTCTGCATGATTTTCTCCTGATTGCCTTTAAAACTGTTGAAGCCAAAAACCCTTTTCAGTACATCGTGTAGCTTGTATTCCGCAACATCAGCCATTATAATTCGTTCTTAATTTTCAATATCTTTGTTCCAGAGCAATTTTAGTTAAAGTTGAACGATAAAAAAATAATACAATTGTTTAGTTTTAAAGTTTCTAAGTAAAAACTCTGTAAAATTATTGTCTCCTATTAACAAATATAAGAAATAAATATTTTTATCCCAACTAAAAGAATTAATATCATTTTGAAAAACAGAAAGAAAATAATAGAAACTGCAAAAAATGCGATCCGGACTGAAGTCCTTGCAATACAGGATATGGTTGATAGGATTGATGATGATTTTGTGGCGAGTGTTGAAAAGATCTTAGGGTCAAGGGGCAGGCTGATCATTACCGGGATAGGAAAAAGTGCGAATATTGCCAACAAGATCGTTTCCACGATGAATTCAACCGGAACCCCTTCGATTTTTATGCATGCAGCTGATGCCATACATGGTGACCTGGGGATCATCCAGAAAGACGATGTGGTGATGTGTATCTCTAAAAGTGGAGAAACTCCCGAGATCAAGGTGCTGATCCCCCTGCTGAAAGCGAGGGGAAATACCCTGATCGGGATGGTGGGCAAAAGCGGCTCTTATCTTGCCCTGCAAGCCGATCATATCCTGGATGTGGGCGTGCCCAAGGAAGCCTGCCCTAACAACCTGGCGCCCACCTCGAGCACGACTGCTCAGCTGGTAATGGGCGATGCCCTGGCAATCGCCCTGATCGAATCCCGGGGGTTTACGCAGGAAGATTTTGCCAAATATCATCCCGGAGGTGCCCTGGGCAAAAAACTTTACCTCAAAGTGTCCGACCTCTATGTGAAAAACGAAAAGCCCGCAGTGGATGCTGATGCTGATTTTCAATCGGTGATCATGGAAATCTCATCAAAACGCCTGGGTGCTTCTGCAGTTCTGGAAAATGGAGAACTGATCGGGATTATTACGGATGGAGACCTGCGGAGATTGCTTGAAAAGCAGCCCGATCTGCAAAAAGTGAAGGCAAAGGAATTCATGACCGCCTCTCCGAAAACCATCGGCTCTCAGGAACTGGTGGTGGATGCTTTACAGCTCATGCGAAAAAATAATATTACCCAGATTCCCGTTTTGAAGAAGAATAAATATTCCGGTATCATACACCTGCACGATATCCTGAAAGAAGGGATCCTCTGAGGATGCAAACCGGATGGTCAAGACCAAAATATCTTATGAAAACAGGAATCAGAGTCTGTCCATATAGTTGCTCTCCTGCACACAACCCTCTATCTCCCCTGAGAGGGAGCACCAGCCAACATACAAGTCGCGAGGATTTCGCTTATACGGGACAAGGGGATGAGTGGAGGATGGTAAAAAAATTTGGACTCAATGGACAGGCCCTGATTAATTTCAGCCCCTTCGTTTTGATTGCTGTTTTGCTATTATTGGCAGTACATCCTTTGTATGCCCAGAAAACCAAGATCATGGGAAAGGTAAGCAATGCCGAAACAGGCGAAGTGGTTCCTTTTGCCAATATCCTGATCAAAGGAAGCTCGGTGGGGACTACCACCAATTTCGACGGAGAGTTTACCATCGAGGCCAGTAATTTGAGAAATGATACCCTTTTGGTTACCTACATTGGCTATGAACCTTATCAGACAAAAATTAAGCTGAATGTTTTCCAAAAACTCAGTATTGCCCTGAAACCAGCCGATATCTTGCTGGAAGAGGTTGAGATTCTGCCCGGGAGAATCCGGCGGAGGTGCTTCTTCGAAAGATCATCGGAAATAAAGAAGAAAACAACAAGCAGAATTTTGAGGCCTATCAATACGAAGTATACAACAAGATACAATTGGATATCAACAATATCACGGAAAAACTCAAAAACCGACGCTTGCTGAAACCATTCCGCTTTATTTTCGATTATGTGGATACCAGTACGGTAAATGGAAAAGCCTATCTGCCTGCATTTATTTCCGAGTCAATTTCCGAGGTTTATTTTCAGCAGCAGCCCAGGGTGCGAAAAGAGATCATCAAAGCTTCAAAAGTCTCAGGACTGGATAATGAAAGCATAACACAGTTCATGGGCGACCTCTACCAGAATATCAATATCTACGATAATTATATCATGATCTTCGAGAAGAACTTCGTGAGCCCGATCGCGAATTTTGGTCTGGGGTTTTACAGATATTACCTCATCGACAGCACCTTCATTGATGATCAATGGTGTTACCAGGTAATGTTCAAACCACGCAGGAAACAGGAACTGACCTTCAGTGGTGAATTCTGGGTGCATGATACCTCCTTTGCCATCCGCAAAGTAGATATGGAGATAGCCCGGGATGCCAACATCAACTTTGTAAATACCATCGAGATCGAGCAGGAGTATAATAGGATCCGGGATCAATACTGGATGCTGACAAGGGATTATTTTGTGGTTGATTTCAACGTGATAGAAAACACCAAACGTACCGTCGGGGTTTACGGTCATAAAACGGCAAGCTATCGCAAGTTTGTATTTAACCAGCCAAAACCGCGCGATTTTTACAATAGCCCACTGGATATATATGTGGAAGATAACAGTGACGGACTGAGTGCTGATTTCTGGGAGGAGGCCCGGCATGAAGATTTGACTGAAAAGGAAATGGATATTTACGAAATGGTGGATTCCATCAAAAGAGTTCCTGTGTTCAATACCTGGATGGATGCATTTTACCTGTTTACCAATGGGTACCTGATCTGGGGGCCGGTTGAACTCGGCCCGCTTTACAAGGCCCTGAGCTTTAACCCGCTGGAAGGGACCCGCTTCAGGATAGGGGGCAGGACAAGCAACGATTTCAGTACCCGCCTGCTGCTGAATGGCCACCTGGCTTATGGTACCCTCGACCAGCAAGTGAAATACGGGATTGGCGGTTTGTATATGCTGGAAAAAAATCCTCGGCGGGTCCTGTCGGGATCTTTCCTGTATGATATGGAGCAGCTGGGGCAAAGCCAGAATGCTTTCAGCGAGGACAATATTTTTGGTTCTTTGTTTCGCCGGAGCCCTGCCGACAAACTTTCCATGGTAAGGCAGTACAAGGCAGGTTATGAGCATGAGTGGTTCACGGGCTTTTCCAATACATTCAATTTTATGCACCGGCAGATCTATCCTGCCGGTGGAACTGTTTTTGAGATCAATGAGCAGGCAAAACCTGAAATTCTTCATTCTGTGACCACCGCGGAATTGGAACTCGGGATCCGCTTTGCCTACCGTGAGAAATATGTTATGGGCGAGTTTGAAAGAATCAGCCTGGGAACGGTCTATCCCGTGCTGGATGTACGTTATGGTTATGGAATGCCGGATTTCATGAATTCCCGCTTTGAATATCATAAGGTCCAGGCCAGCATCAGGCACTGGTTCAATGTGTTTTCTTTCGGATGGTCAAAATATATCATTGAGGCAGGTAAAATTTTTGGTGAACTTCCTTATCCCTTGCTTAAACTGCATCCGGGAAATGAAACTTTCATGTTTGATGAATTCGCCTATAATCTCATGAATTACTATGAGTTTGTCAGTGATGAATATCTCAGTCTTTATTACACCCACCATTTCGATGGGCTCTTTCTGAACCGCATCCCCCTTATGCGTAAGCTAAACTGGCGGGAGGTGGCACATTTTAAAGGGGTTATTGGAACACTGAGTGATCAAAACAAAGCATATTCAGTATTTCCTGAAGGTATGTACACCCTGGAAAAACCATACTTCGAGGCCGGTGTTGGCATAGAAAATATCCTGAAGATATTCAGGGTGGATGCCATCTGGCGATTATCACACCTCGATAATCAGGGCATTAACAAATTTGCCCTCTTCTTTTCATTTCATTTTTCATTTTGATAATGAAAAGTAATGTACTGCGTTATTAATTTCTACATTTGTAATTCATTATCTGATAACACATATGATCCTCAGAACCGAAGAAATCATTAAAAGGTACCGGCAACGAACCGTTGTCAATAAGGTTTCGGTGAAAGTAGAACAGGGTGAGATCGTCGGGTTACTCGGTCCGAACGGTGCAGGGAAAACCACTTCGTTTTATATCATCGTTGGATTGATCAAGCCTTTTTCCGGTAAAGTATTTCTTGATGACAAGGACATTACCGAAGAACCCATGTACAAAAGAGCCCAGATGGGTGTGGGTTACCTTGCTCAGGAGGCTTCTGTTTTCAGACAACTGAGTGTGGAGGATAACCTCAGGGCAGTGTTACAATTTACCAAATTCAGCAAAGAAGAGCAAAAAGAAAGAATGGAAAGTTTGCTGGATGAGTTCGGTTTGAATCATGTACGTAAAAGCAATGGTATAACGCTTTCAGGGGGCGAAAGGAGAAGAACTGAAATTGCCCGCGCCCTGGCCGTGGATCCCAATTTTATTTTGCTTGATGAACCTTTTGCCGGAGTTGATCCCATCGCTGTTGAAGATATTCAAAACATTGTTTCCAAACTGAAGGAAAGAAACATCGGCGTTCTCATCACCGACCACAATGTGCATGAAACCCTCAGTATTACCGATCGATCTTATTTGCTTTTTGAAGGCAGTATCCTGAAATCAGGAACATCTGAGGAGCTGGCCATGGATGAGCATGTAAGAAAGGTTTATCTGGGCGAGAATTTTGAGCTGAGGAGGTAGGGTTCTATTGATGCAAGGGGGTTTCTAAGTCTAACCTGTTTAATTTCAGGAAGTTTTATCTACAGTTTGGAATTTTCCAGACAATGTCTGGAAAATTGAGAAAGTAAATACTTGACAGAAAGTGATGGGGAACAGATTAAAACTTTATAAAAAACCGGAAGCGATCAGCTCCCGGTTTTTTTATTCCTACTTATTTATTTTACTAGAACTTTCCGCATCAGTCATGCCTTCTTCATTCTCAATGATTAGGATGAATATGCCTTTTTGCTGGTCTCCCGAGTTCAAACTTTTGCTGATAATCTACCATTGATGTTGATGTTGTTTTCCTTTATCAGGGATTTTCCGTTGGCGTTTATCAGTCTCAGGTTCAGTTTTAAGGCCTCCTGTGATTGCATCCTGAGCGTAAAGCTTCCATCGTTGGGATTGGGAAAAATATCCAGTTTCCTCAGCCCACTGATTTCTTCAAGTCCTGTGCAATCCTCGATGGTTACAACTATAGAATCTGTTCCGCTGCACCCGTTTTCATCGGTTGCCACTACAGAGAACTCTGTTGATCCGATACCGATCATCACACTGTCGACAGCAATGCTTGCAGTCGCGAAATCGCCGGGTGTCCAGTGGTAGCTGGCCGCATTGGGGATGCTGGCATCCAGCACCACTTCCTGGTAGTTGCAGATAATGGTATCCATTCCCAGGTCCACAACCGGATTGGCATAAACCATAATGCTTTGCTCTGCGGTATTGGTACATCCCTGCTCATCTGTATAAGAGTAAGTGATGAGATGGCTGCCTATACCGGCTCCGGATGGATTGAACATATTGTCAGTAACACCATCTCCGTAATAGGTGCCGCCTACCGGCATACCACCGCTCAGTTCAAATGTTTCATCATTAAAACAAACTGCTGTGAGCGGTGCAAAGCTAACATCGGGTGAAGCATTCACCAGGATCTCCGAAAATGCAGTGTCGCTGCAGAAGTTTTCATCAATATAAAGGTAGCGGACCACATGAATACCGATACCGGCTTCTGCAGGATCAAAAATATTGTTCACGATTCCATCTCCAAAGTAAATTCCACCTTCAGGCAGACCGCCTGTCAGTTCAAATGGAGCTTCGCTTTCACAAACCGGTTCAAATGCTTCCAGGCTTACATCCGGTGCGGCATTGATGGTAAGGGTGATCTCCGTGGGATCACTTTCGCAGCCGATGGTCTGGGTAACGTAATAAACATAAATACCCGGTTCTGTTTGCCCGGTCTCCAGGGTATCCCCCTCGCCAACAATGTTCAAGCAGTTCGGGATCATCATACCAGATGATATTTTCACCATCCGCGATCAGTGTGTTCTCCAGCTCATTTTCGCAACTGACCACATCTTCGCCCGTTGGCGGTGCAGGTGGTGTTTCCACCATGATGAAAGCGGTTTTGATGATCTCGTCAGATCCGGCCGGGTTGCTTACGAGCAGTGTCACATCATAGGTTCCCGGCTCATCATATGCAATTCCCTGTGGATTCTCATCTGTGGAGGTTCCAGGGGTTCCGCCTTCAAAGGTCCACAACCACTGGTTGGGATAATTGGCAGAAAGATCTTCGAAATTCACGCTTTCCCCTGCGCACACTTCCTGTGGGTCTGCCGTAAAATCGGCAACCGGAGGCTGTAGTGGAACAATGTTCAGTTGAACAGTTCTTTTGTGAATGGGAGTACCATTGGGTCCTTTTCCGGTCACCACCATTTCATAGGTGCCCAAAGGCACATCAGTAGCGGTGATCACAATGGGTACACTGCCGGGAAATATATTCAGCCCGTTCCCACTCGGGTAATTCACGGAAAATGAACCTGAAGAGGGTGTTTCGATCACAGAAGTAAAAATGGCATAATCATCATAAAGTTTTACATCAGGTATCTCTGCCCATACGGTATCCGAAACTGCAAAGCTGATCTGATCGTCTGACATGATCATGGCAAAATCGGGAAGGTAAGCGGTGAAGCTGGCAAAGGTTCCCCACCTGAAATCTGACCAGGCCGACATAGAAACTTTGGGATTGGAGACAATACTGGTATAATCTCCCTGGTATCTTGGGGTTCCGCCACCGCCGCAGCTGGCGCAATCGATCTTCATTTTTTCATTGGAAATGGCCTGGTTGGTTTTGAAAGTTACTCCCCCATCATCAGAATAGGTTCCATATATCATGGCACTGTCACTTGTTGGAGTATCGCGCGTATCCATCCAGTGGATGTAGAGTTTCCCGGTTTCCTTGTCGCACCAGATAGCAGGTGCCCACTGATGGTTAGCCGTTGTGTTGGGGTCGTCATTAACCCGCACCTCACTTGACCATGTCTGCCCGAAATCGTCTGAATGCATGCACCAGATATCAGGTTTATTCCCATTTCCCGGTGGATCGTTGGACGCAAAAACAAGATACAGACGGCCTCTGTTCGGACCATAACTATTATCGGCTGCGATAAAAGGGTATGGCCGGGTACGCATATTCTCAACCGAATTACGCCCGCCTACTTCCTGGCCAACATAACCGGCCACATTTAAACTTGATTGCTGGGAAAAGCTGTTCCCACCGTCAGTGGAACGGTAAAAAGTATAGGTTGAGGAAAAAGCACTTCCTGAGTTGGTCACCACATACACAGAGCCTCCCTGTATATCGCCGCTGGGGCCCACACAAACCATCATGCCGGGTAGCGACTGGGTATTGAATGTTTCCGTCTGGACAAAAGACTGTCCGAGGTCAGTACTCCTGGTAAAATTACCCTGTCCGCCGCCGCCGGTCATTACAGAGTAAACATAATTGGAGTATGGCCCGGCGGTTTGATCGGCTGCAAGCCAGTTCTTATCCACCCCGTTGATAGCGGTAACCGGATCGCTCCAGGTTTGCCCGTTATCCTGGGAAACTACCAGTTTACACCCCTGGATGGAACTTCCATACATATTTTCGTAATACAGGTTGCCCAGGCTGTCGTATGCAGTGAGCACATCCCCCCGGATGTTCGCTCCACCCCAGTTCACATCTGTGTCAAACCACTCATGGCCATCCATGGTATAATGAGCATCGTCGATGTTAAAGGAGCAAAAAAATTCCTCCGGCTCCTGGGTGTTTACCGATATATGTCCTTCGGCAAAATCCAGTCCTACATAATAATTATCATAACCATCAATGGTAATGATCTCGAAAACACGTTGTCCTTTATTTTGTTTGGCGAGTTCGAGATACCATTGTGGAATGCGGTCGAAATTTGGATCGTCTTCAAGTTCCTGTGCTTTCACAACAGCTGAAGTAAACAATAACGTACTTGCTAAAGTTATTACTGCCAGGATGTTGAAGGGTTTTAGTTTAAAGTAATGTCGTTTCATATAGTTGTGTTATTTAGAATGAGTATAAATGTAGATATATTTATGTATTTTCGCAAATTATTTTAAATTTTTTTTTTTACAATTTTAACCCGAATAATTTTTCATGCAGATTAAGCGTTAAAGCCACGCGGCTAAAATACATTAATTAGTTATGGAGGAAAATAATACGAAGAAATCATTTTTTGACAGGTTTTTAAATTTTGTTGAAAAGGCAGGAAATGCTTTACCGCATCCGGCAACTTTATTCCTGCTGTTTGCACTCCTGGCATTGTTCTTTTCGTGGTTATTCCATTTTATGGATTTCAGTGCCCTGAACCCTGCAACCAATGAGCTGGTAAAACCGGTAAATCTTTTATCCGATGAAGGCTTGCACATGATCCTGGATAAGATGGTGGAGAACTTCACAAGCTTTGCACCCCTGGGTATTGTGCTTGTTGCCATGCTGGGTATCGGGGTTGCCGAAAGCAGTGGTCTTATCGGTGCTCTCATCAGGATGCTGGTACTCTCTGCCCCGAAAAAGATGCTAACCTTTGTTTTGGTTTTTTCAGGCATTCTTTCCAACCTGGCCAGTGATGTGGGATATGTTCTTCTGATCCCGCTGGCCGGCGTGGTTTTTATGGCCGTAAAGCGTCATCCCATCGCCGGTATGGCAGCGGCTTTTGCCGGAGTTTCGGGCGGCTTCAGTGCCAACCTGCTATTGGGTACTATTGATCCCTTGCTGGCCGGACTCTCAGAAGAGGCTGCCCGGATCATTGAGCCGGGTTATAAGGTAAACCCCACAGCCAATTATTATTTCATGTTTGTATCCACCTTTTTCATCGCTTTTGTGGGTACCTGGGTTACCGAGAAATTTGTTGAGCCCAGGCTGGGGACTTATAAAGGGGATGGAAGTGAAGAGAAGGTAGATAGGTTGTCAAAGCTTGAAAAAAGAGGTCTGAACTGGGCCGGCATTACCAGCCTGATCATTACCGGCATCATCCTCTGGGGGATCATACCCGAAGACGGATTCTTCAGGCCTCCATCCGGGCACCTGCTCGAATCACCCCTGATCAGGGATGTGGTGGCCATCATATTCCTGACAGCAGGTCTTACCGGACTGGCATATGGTTTAGGGTCAAAAACCTATAAAAATGATTCTGATGTGATGAACGGCATGGCTGCAACCATGAAGTCGCTGACCATGTATATCGTCCTGGTGTTTTTTGCAGCACAGTTCGTTGCCTATTTTAAATGGTCAAACCTCGGGGTGATCTTCGCCATCAAAGGAGCAGGATTGCTTTCAGCCTCCGGCTTAGGCATTATCCCGCTGATGATCCTGTTCGTGCTCCTGGCAGCCTCAATCAATATGCTGATGGGAAGTGCCTCGGCCAAATGGGCCATCCTGGCACCCATCTTTATACCCATGTTCATGCTGATGGGATATTCGCCCGAGTTATCACAGGTTGTTTACCGCATTGGCGACAGTGTTACCAACATCATTTCGCCCATGATGAGTTTCTTTGCACTGATCATTGCGTTTTTCCAGAAGTATGATAAAAATGCCGGCATCGGTACCATCATTGCTACCATGCTGCCCTATTCCATTGCATTCTTCCTGGTATGGATTGTATTGCTTATTGTCTGGATAACTGTTGGAATACCCCTGGGACCGGAGGCTGAAATCTATTATCAGCTGCCAAAATAAAATCAGGCAGATTTCCTATGAATCATGTTTTCGATCCACGACAGGATGAAGTAGACGATCATGATCAGTGGGATGGCGAGGAACTTCAGGAAAACGATCAGACCAACTGAAATGATCAGTAAAATATATTTGCTTCGGTTTTCCCTGAAAGCGCTTCCTTTGAATTTTAGTGAGATCAGCGGGATCTCCGATACCAGTAAAAAGGAGAAGATGCCGGTATAGGCCAGCAGGAACCAGTGGTTGAAGATCAATTCGCTGATCCAGGTGAAATCCGGGCTTTCCTGGTCAAAGATCATCGGGAAGGAGGCGATTAACAGGGCATTTGCAGGTACCGGGAGCCCGATGAAGTTTTCCGATTGGCGCTTGTCGAGATTGAATTTGGCCAGCCGGAGTGCCGAGATGAGCGGCACCAGGAAAGCAAGAATGGAAAATGCTTCATAATCTGCCGGCAGGCTTGCCTCCAGCATTTTCCAGAGGATCATCCCCGGGGCTACCCCAAAGGAAACGATGTCGGCCAGGCTGTCGAGCTCCTTGCCTACAGCTGATTGTGCATGCAGCGCCCGTGCCGCAAGACCATCGAGTAAATCAAAAAAAGCAGCAATAAAAATAAAAAGAGCTGCCTCTGACAAGATTTCCATGTACGATGCCCAGTATGGATAAACATCCGAAAAGCAGGTTTAATAAGGGTGAGAAAATTTGGGATGTGTTTTTTGACGGCCATAATGTATATTTTGATACAAATATACACCACTCCTGCTTTTATCCCTTAAAAGGATAGAGGGAAAGCTTAAGATTTTTAATCATCAGGCAAGCTTTGCATGCAGTTGTTTGGGTTGACAATGTGATTATCGTCACACAATATGTAACTTTGTAAGCAACATCATTGAATCATGAACAGAAAATGCACACACTGCCAGATCAAGTCTGATGCAGCAAGAGCCTTGACACCCGAAGAGCTTGTATTTCTCGAAGATCATTGTTTGGAGCGGGTTTATGGCAAGGGGGAGACTGTTTTTACAGAAGGCAAACGGTCCACCCACGTGGTTTTCATCAAATCCGGGCTGGTCAAGATCCATATGCAGGGCCCCCGTTATGAGCAGGTTTTGAAAATTGCCCCTGCAGGAAGCTACCTGGGAATCCAATCCATGTTATCAAAGCAGACACATCAATACAGTGCCACAGCATTGCTTGTCAGCACCATTTGCTTGATTGATAGCCGTTCTTTTGAGCAGCTGATCAGGCGTAATGCAGATTTTGCCAATCAATTGATCGTTTACCTCTGCGAAGATGAACTGAATTATTTCAGACGCTTTGTGAGCCAGTCCCAGAAACAGATCAATGGTAAGCTTGCCGATACCATTCTATTCTTTGCCAATGAAATATTCAGGCAGGATCACTTTGAATTGCCATTAACACGGAAAGACCTGGGCACCCTGCTGTGTACTACCCGGGAGAGTGCCACGCGCGCCATTAAGGAGTTAAGCGACCTCGGGGTTATACAGGTGAATAAAAGTAGCTTCAGTATCAAAAACCGGAAATTGCTTCAGACAATCAGTAAGAACGGATGATGAAAAGTCCCAGGATCTACATAGAGCAGTTCGATTACCCCTTGCCCGAAAACCGCATAGCAAAATACCCCTTGCCCGAAAGGGATGCTTCCAAACTCCTGATTTATCAAGGCGGAAAGATCAGCCAGGATGTTTTCCGGAATTTACCCGTTTATCTGCCGGAAGGCTCACTCCTGGTTTTTAATGAGACCAGGGTCATTCAGGCGCGATTGATATTTCAGAAAGAAACGGGGGCGCGGATTGAGATATTCTGCCTGGAGCCTGTTGACCCTGTTTCGGATTTCCAGCTGGCTTTCCAGATGAAGGAAAGAGTTGCCTGGAAGTGTTTGGTGGGCAATTCCAAAAAGTGGAAAGAGGGAAGCCTGAAGATGAGCCTGAGGGTCAACGGATTTGATATTATGATGGAGGCCAGCAGGCTCGAACATGCCGCTGAGTGCCAGCTGATCGAATTCATCTGGAGCAATGAATGCAGCTTTGGTGAGATACTGGAAAGTGCCGGCCACACACCCATTCCTCCCTATCTGAAAAGGGAATCGGAGGAATCCGACCGGAAACGTTATCAAACCCTCTATGCCAGGCATGAGGGATCTGTTGCTGCTCCTACAGCCGGACTTCATTTTACAGACCGGGTCATCAGAGATTATAAGAGCAAAGGAATTGAAGAGGCCAAACTTAACCTGCACGTTGGGGCCGGTACCTTCAAGCCCGTTGTGCATAGCGATGTAATGGATCATGTCATGCATCATGAACGGATCATGCTCAGCATGAGTAATTTGAAAAAAATTCTGGAATATAGCCCTGGCAAGGTGATCGCAGTTGGCACCACCTCGGTCAGGACACTGGAAAGCCTATACTGGCACGGACTTAAGATCATGAAGGGGGCTGATGTGAAACAGGAGATCAACATTGCGCAATGGGACCCTTACGAGATGAAGGAGGAAAGTCATGACTCCCGTAAAGTTTTGGCATACCTGATTGGTCAGATGGAGGCTAACGGCATGGATAGCCTGCAGGGAAGTACGCAACTGATGATCCTGCCGGGATACAGCTACAGAATCATTTCGGGCATGATCACCAATTTCCACCAGCCCAAAAGTACTTTATTGCTGCTGGTTTCTGCCTTCATCGGGCAACAATGGAAAGAGGTTTATCAATATGCCCTTGACAGGGATTTCCGTTTCCTGAGTTACGGTGACAGTTGCCTGTTCCTGCCTTATGTGGTTTAAAACATTCTCCTTTCTGCAGCAAACAAGAATTTAACATATAAGTACCCTCCATGTAAAAAATAATTTTCTACTTTTGTAAAAATTCAAGACAAAGCCTTATGAAACTCAATGTCATTTTTACACCGAATTGTTAGCACCATCCAGCGTGTAAGGCTTTTCCATTTATTTAAGATCTGTTAAATATCCAGTGCGGGAAAACCTGCACCGGGGTATGTTGTGTAATTAACAATTAATAATTAATAATTAATAATTAAGAATTGCTTGTTGGCTGCAAATCGAATATCGAAAATCGGCAATCGACAATCGAAAATCAATGAATGTTTAATTAAAAAATGAGAAATTATGAAATCTACAGTCTTTACAATTGCCAATGTGATTTGCCCGGATCTCTCCGGAGCAGGATTCAAGTCAAGGGATGATAAATTGTTGTTAAAACATTTCCGTAAACGAAAACAGTCATGGCAAGAAGAGAAAAAACATTAGCTTTAAATAAAATAAACAGAACGAACGCGAGAAAATTAATACACGAGATCATTGAATCGGTCAGTGGCACCGACCAGGATTTTACATCCGGAAACCTGGGCAAGGCCATTCTATTATTGTCCGTACCCATGGTGCTTGAGATGGTGATGGAATCCATTTTCGCCGTGGTGGATATCTTTTTTGTTTCCAAACTGGGCGCTGATGCCATTGCAACGGTCGGCATTACTGAAAGTTTAATGACCATTATTTATGCCCTGGGTTTTGGCCTGAGCATGGGCACTACTGCCCTTGTATCACGGAGGATCGGGGAGAAAAAGGCGGGTGAGGCATCGAATGTGGGATTTCAGGCAATACTGCTTGGGGCAGCCCTTTCGTTTCTGATTGCCATACCCGGTTTGTTCTATGCATCCGATCTATTACGCCTGATGGGTGCAAATACCGTGATGCAGGAGGAAATGGCCGCTTATACCTCCATCATACTGGGAGGCAACATCGTCATCATGATGTTGTTCATCATCAATGCTGTTTTCAGGAGTGCCGGTGATGCAGCCATCTCCATGCGAGTTTTGTGGATGGCCAATATCCTGAATATTGTACTCGATCCAATATTGATCTTTGGCCTGGGACCCATCCCTGCCATGGGGATCGAAGGTGCTGCCATTGCCACAACTACAGGCCGTGGACTGGCAGTAATCTACCAGTTCTATCTTTTGTTCAATGGCCACAAGCGGGTTCAACTGGATATCAGGAAGCTGAAAGTTGATTTCCCGGTGATGCGACAGCTGATACGCCTGTCGCTGGGTGGCATCGGGCAGAACATCATTGCCACTTCGAGCTGGATCGGACTGGTCCGCATCATTGCAGAATTTGGCAGTGTAGCCATGGCAGGTTATACCATTGCCATCAGGATCGTGATTTTTTCACTATTGCCTTCCTGGGGTATTGCCAATGCCGCGGCAACCCTGGTGGGGCAAAATCTCGGAGCGAAAAAGCCAGATCGTGCCGAACGTTCAGTTTGGGTGACCGGCAAGGTGAACATGATACTTTTGTGCCTGGTGGGAATTATTTTCGCCTGGAATCCCTCATTTTATGTGGGACTCTTTACCCAGGACCATGCAATCATACATTCAGGCGCACAGGCGCTCAGGATCATCAGCATCGGCATGCTGGCCTACGGATACGGCATGGTGATGGTGCAGTCGTTCAACGGGGCAGGGGATACCATAACCCCGACATGGATCAATTTTTTCTGCTTCTGGATGCTCGAGATTCCCCTGGCATACCTGCTGGCCATGAGTATGGGTATGGGTGAAAAAGGGGTTTATTACGCCATTTTGATTTCCGAATCCGTGCTGTCGCTGGTGGCATTTATACTTTTCAGAAGAGGTAAGTGGAAGTTGAAAGAGGTATAATTGTGCACCGGCCTATGAAGGAAATGGTAAAGGCATCCACTTTGGGTGCTTTTACCATTTATCAATAATCTGAGCAAGCCAGATGCTTAAGTAATTATTAATTTCCCTGACAACAGTGAAAACACATAAATTTATCTGCTGCAATCATTCTCTTCAAAGCCTTACCTTTGCAAAAATTTTAGATGATCGAAAAGGAAAGCATCACCGGGATCATTCTGGCCGGCGGCAAAAGCCGCAGGATGGGAAGAGAAAAAGGCCTGATGGAATTGAAAGGAAAACCGCTGGTGGAATACTCCATAGATGTATTGGAGAAGGTTTGCGGAAATATTCTTATCAGCACAAACAGCCATGCCTATGATCATTACCCTTATCAGGCTGTTCAGGATTTGATCCCTGAAAGCGGCCCCATGGGTGGGATCTATTCTGGCCTGGTGCGATCTGAAACAGCATCCAACCTTGTGTTATCCTGCGATACACCTTTTGTAAACCGCGAATTATTTGAGTATCTGATCAGGAACTCCCCTGATATGGATTGTGTGGTTCCCTGGCATGGGGGTGAGCATTTTGAACCTCTTTGTGCTTTTTACAATAAAAAACTCACCGGCATTTTCTATGATTTTATTCAAAAAGGCAATTTCAAAATCCCCGACCTTTTTAAAGTGGTCCATATGCTGCCGCTTGCAATGGATAAAAACTTGTCTTTTTATCATGAGAATTATTTTTTCAACATCAATTCCAGGAAGGAACTTAACAGAGCTGCTGAAAAATGATGCATTTTCCAAACATATTGCTGGTTGCAGGACAAGGAAGGAATGTTGGAAAGACTTCTCTGATTGTATCCATCATACAACAGTTTAAAAATGAGGGGATCGTGGCAATTAAGATTTCTCCACATTTTCATGTCTTGCCTCCAGAAGCCAGGATTCTGAGCAGCACTCCCGGCTTTCAAATTGTGGAAGAACTGGAACCCGCTTCGAAAAAGGACAGTTCCCGTTTCCTTAAGGCAGGAGCAGAAAGAGTGTTTTATATGCAGGTACTGGATGAACATTTAGCAGATGCATTTGCTGCAAGCTTATCTTTTATTGATCCTGGTATTCCCCTGATCGTTGAATCCGGCGGACTGGGAAAATTTTTACAGGCAGGCCTGTTCCTTTTTGTGGAGAGTAATGAATCCTCAGCAAAAAACAACAATTTGTGTGCTAAGGCAGATAAAGTATTGCGCTTCCGGGATGGAGGATTTGATTTTGGAAATGATACAATTAAGTGGGATGGCAGATCATGGAAATTGAAAGCAAAATAGAGGAAAGTTCAGGCAAACCCTTGCATGGTTTATGGCTGAAGGCGGCTATTGTTGGAGGCTTATGGGCATCCATCGAGATCATCCTGGGCAGCTTTCTGCACAACCTGCGCATCCCATTTGCCGGTTCCACCCTCACATTTATTGGCATAGCCCTGCTTGTTCTTTTCACAGAATGTGGCCCGAAAAAGGCCTCATCATCAGGGCCGGAATCATCTGTGCCCTGATGAAGTCCGTCTCACCCAGTTCCGTTATCCTGGGCCCGATGAGCGGGATATTCTTTGAAGCCCTATTGCTGGAAGCAGGCTTGTTCATCCTGGGAGCTAATTATGCTGGATATTTTTTCGGCGCAGCCCTGGGCATGCTCAGTACACTTGTTCATAAAATTATCAGTCTACTCATCCTGTATGGGCTGGACATCGTTACCATCTATAAGAATATTTATTTTTTCCTGGCCAGGCAAATACAAATCGGAGATTTGAACCCCTGGCTACTGGTCTGGGTCGTAATTGGAATTTACCTGATATCCGGGATGGTGGCTGCCTGGCTCGGGATTTTAGTCGGAAACAGGTCCGGGCAAGCCGAAATGCTTTCCCATGACGAAAGCATCAAACACAAAAAACGCGATTTCTTTCAAACTGACCCCAATCAGCATTTCAGACTCCTGTTTTTGTTTACACATATTATTGGTCTGCCCCTGGGCCTTTTCCTCATCAATTATTCCTACATCTGGGTTGCTTTGATCTTTTATGCTGCTTACCTTGGTTTTTGTGTTATCTATTACAGGAAATCTCTGAGACGCTTGAAGAAACCGGTTTTTTGGTTTCAGCTTTTCATGATCACCCTGCTGGCTTCCATATTCTGGAGTGGATTTAGCATGGATGAAGGTGTATTTGATTTGCAAGGTCTTCGTGTCGGACTCGAAATGAACCTCAGGGCTGTATTTGTAGTGATTGCCTTTTCTTCACTGAGTGTAGAACTGCGAAATCCCCGGATCAAGAACTACCTTTTCGGAAAGGGATTTGGCAATTTGTATAAAGCCCTCAGCCTGGCTTTTAGCGCATTGCCGTCCCTGATAAAATCCATGCCAAGACCTTCGGATTTTTTAAGAAGCCCCTTAATGTGGTTTGCACGCATCAACTCCCAGGCTGAATCCTGGTTGAAAAGCATGGATCATCATTCAGCCCGGTGATTTGAAATTTTTAGCTTGAAAACCAGAAATTTATATCTGTTCTAAATAGCAATATAAAATATTGATTATCAGTCAAAAATAATTTCCGGCACCCAGGCCTGCTTATGGATTGATTTTGTAAGGCATTGTAATTCAATTTTTAAGAAGCGTATTGCATACTGTTTATTTATTAACAGTAGTATTGCTTTTTCCTATAACTTTGCACATGCAAATATGGAGATATATAAATACATCAGTTTGTATTAAATAGTCTGATACCATTCTCCATCAACATATTGTTAAACATCAGAATTCTTCAAATATGGGGAACAGAAGAGATTTCATAAAAATATCATCGCTTGGAGCAGGAGGTCTGGCCCTGGCCGCAAATTCTTTTTCGTGGTCCCAGGGACTTTCATTTACGAGTGATCTGTTGGAAGATAAAGAAAAGCAGGCCCTGAGGACTCCAACTTATTGCGAGTTATGTTTCTGGAAGTGTGCGGGATGGGTGTATAAAAATGAAAAAGACGAAATCCAGAAGATCACAGGCAATGATGATGATCCGCATTGTAACGGACGCTTTTGTCCGAGGGGAACCGGGGGTGTCGGCATGTACAACGACCAGGACCGCCTGAGAAAACCCCTGATCCGCACAGAAGAAAGAGGCAAACAAACTTTCAGGGAAGCCAGCTGGGATGAGGCTTTTGATTATATCGCCGGGAAGCTGGATAAAATAGCAAAAGAACACGGGCCTGAATGTGTGGCCTTATTTACGCATGGATCGGGAGGTAGTTTTTTTAGTACCCTGATGAAAGCTTACGGATCAACAAACATTGCTGCTCCTTCATTTGCGCAATGCCGTGGTCCCAGGGAAGTTGGTTTCCTGGCCACCTTTGGGGAACTGGTTTTATCTCCCGAGAGGACAGATATTCGGGATACCAGGTGCCTGGTACTGATCGGCTCTCACCTGGGTGAGAATATGCACAACGGGCAGGTACAGGAGATGTCGGATGCCATCGACAAAGGGGCTACCATCATTACCGTGGATCCCAGGTTTTCCATCGCAGCCAGTAAATCGAAATACTGGTTACCCATCAAACCGGCCACCGACCTTGCACTCCTGCTCACATGGATCAACCTGATCATCGAGAATGATTGGTACGACAAGGCCTATGTCGAAAAATACACCTATGGTTTTGATGTTCTGAAGGAGACCGTGAAATCATATACCCCTGAGTGGGCCTATGGCATTACCGGGCTTACACCCGATCTTATCTATGATGCGGCAAAAGCCATGCATGATGCATCACCGGCAGTCATTATTCACCCGGGCAGGCATGTAACCTGGTACGGGGATGATACACAGCGCAGCCGCGCCATTGCCATCCTGAATGCATTGCTGGGGTCCTGGGGCAGAAGAGGAGGTTTTTATTATCCCGAAGTAGCCAGCCTGCCGGATTATCCTCATCCTCCTTATCCCGAACCAAAAAGAACCTGGCGGGATGCCTTCCCCGGAAAATTTAAGCTGGCCAACGAGGTGCTCTCAACCGGAATTTGCGAAGCCACAATTCCCAATACGGCCAGGGACTGTTCTTTCAAAGGATGGATAGTTTACGGGACCAATCTCATTAAAACCCTGCCCGACCGCAAACAAACCCTGGAAGCCATTCAGAGCCTGGATCTGTTGGTGGCCATTGACACCATGCCCATGGAGATTACAGGTTATGCGGATGTGATCCTGCCCGAATGTACGTATCTGGAGAGATATGATATGATCAGGACCAGTCCGCACCGCGAACCCAATTTTGCCCTGCGTATGCCGGCAGCCAAACCCAAATATGATACCAAGCCCGCCTGGTGGATGGCTAAAAAACTGGCAGAAAAAATGGGTTTGGGTGAATACTTTGGCTGGAATAACATTGAGGAACTGCTCGACTGGCAACTGAAGCAGCATGGAAGTTCCCTGGAAGAAATGAAAAGGATAGGCGTGAAGAAATTCCCCAGGAAATATGACGACCTCTATTTCTGGCCTGACCAGGATTTTGTGTTCAATACCAATTCAGGAAAAATCGAATTGTATTCAACTGACCTGGAAGCGGAAGGCTTCGATCCCATCCCAAAATACACACCTCATCCCGAACCGCCCAGGGGTTATTACCGCCTGATCTACGGGCGCGCCCCCATGCATACCTTCAGCAGGACCATCAACAATCCCAACCTGGTGGACCTCATGGATGAAAATGTGGTTTGGGTCAACCCGAAGGTGGCCGGAATCTGGTACCTGAAAAACGGGCAGGAAGTTTACCTGCAAAACCAGGACGGAGTGGTTTCAAAATTCCCGATCAAGGTGAGGATCACGGAACGCATCCGCTGGGATTCGGTATATATGGTCCATGGTTTTGGGCATGCCAATAAAAAGCTCACCCGGGCTTATGGCAAGGGCGCAAGTGATTCGGAACTCATCAGCCGGGTGATGATTGACCCGGTGATGGGAGGTACGGGAATGCGTGGCAATTTTGTTACATTTTTAACCGAAAAACCGGTAGAACAGGAGGTTGAGTCATGAGATATGCAATGGCTATTGACACCAAAAAATGTGTCGGCTGCAGCGACTGTGTTGTTGCCTGCCAGACAGAAAATAATGTACCCATCGGCTATTGCCGCGACTGGATCGTGGAGGTGACTGACGGTACTTATCCCCAGCTGGAGATCGAAATTCGTTCCGAGCGTTGCAACCATTGCGAAAATGCACCCTGTGTCAGGTGTTGTCCGACAGGGGCTAGCCATTATGAGGATGGTGGTACTGTGCTGGTAACCCATCACAAATGCATAGGCTGCGGGGCCTGCATTGCCTCCTGCCCCTATGATGCCAGGTATTCTCACCCTGATGGATATGTAGATAAATGCACTTTTTGCCTGGACAACAGGGTGAAAAAAGGAGAGGATCCCGCCTGCGTTTCGGTTTGTCCCACCAAGTGCATGCACTTTGGCGACCTTGATAACCCGAATAGTGATGTTTCACAGGTGCTCAAGAAGCGCAAGTCGAAAACCCTCATCCCTGAAGCAGGTACGAAACCTCATGTGTATTATTTAATTTAATTCAAACAGCATGAAAGAAGAAATCATTACCAGCGGAAGAATGAACCCATTTATTGATCCCTACCTCAATATCTGGCACTGGCAAATTCCTTTGTATCTTTTTTTGGGAGGGCTTGCTGCAGGTATCCTGTTCTTTGCAGCTTTATGGACCATAAAGGGGAAGGAAGATAAATACCCGGCCTCAGTGAAGATAGCCCCTTTTATTACTCCTTTTATCCTGGTGATAGGCCTCATCGCTTTGTTCTGGGACCTGAAGCACAAACTTTATTTCTGGCAATTGTATACCACCATTCGTTTCGAATCCCCAATGTCGTGGGGTGCCTGGACGCTGATGGTGGTTACCCCCATTTCATTTATCTGGTGTGCCCTCAACATCAAGGTGATATTTCCCAAGTGGGACTGGAAATATTCATGGTTGAAGGAGGCGGAAGCTTTTTTCCGCAGAAACCTGATCATTATCTCCTGGATCCTGTTGATTTCTTCACTGATTCTCGGAGTTTATACCGGCATCCTTTTTTCAGCGTTCAATGCACGGCCCCTGTGGAATACCTCCATCCTTGGGCCCTTGTTCCTGGCATCCGGCCTTTCGGCTGGGGCTGCAGCCATCGTGCTTTTCAGCAAGGACCATTTTGAAAGGGTTCAGATGGCAAGGATCGACCTGATCATCATCGCCATCGAATTGTTCCTGATCATTCACATGTTCATGGGGTTCCTGGCTTCTACACAGGTGCAGATCGATGCTGCCAACCTCTTCCTGGGAGGACCTTACACAACACCATTCTGGTTGTTCGTAGTTGCCATTGGGATGGTCTTTCCTGCCATTCTTGAAATACTGGAAATCCGTGGGTATAGGATGCCTCATTTTATTGCCCCGGTACTTATAATGTTTGGAAGTTTAATGTTAAGATTTATCATTGCTTATGCCGGACAGGAAAGCAGATGGTTATATTAAAATACGATAAAAAAATATGGAAAAAGAAATGAAAGTTCGAAAAAGCAGGTCATACATAAACCCCTATATTGGCGGGATCCTGCTTGGATTAACGTTGCTTGTCGCCAATTACATCTCGGGCAGGGGACTGGGTGCCAGTGGTGCGATGAAAAGTGCCATTGTTGCTGCAGTTGAGACCGTTGCCCCCCAGCATGCTGAGCAGGCAACTTTTTACAAGGAATACGGTGAGACCCACTCCGGGAGCCCACTGAACTCATGGTTGGTTTACCAGATGCTCGGAGTATTGGTGGGTGGCTTCCTCTCAGGCGTGCTTGCCAGGCGGCTTAACTGGAAAGTGGAACACTCCCCGAAGATCACTTCAAAGACCCGCCTGATATTCGCCTTGCTGGGTGGAATACTGTTTGGCTTTGGTTCCCAGCTTGGCCGGGGATGTACCAGCGGCTCCGCCCTGAGTGGCATGGCTGTCCTGTCGCTGGGTGGCTTTTTGTCAATGGCTGCCATCTTCGGGACCGCCTTTATCATGGCTTATTTTGTTAGAAAATTGTGGATTTAAATTGAAAGGAAATTGTAATGGGACCCTTAATTGTAAATGACATCATATCTTCGAATACCAATTTGTTTCTGGCTTTTTTAATAGGTATCGCATTCGGATTTATCCTGGAAAGCAGTGGTTTTTCCTCCAGCCGGAAACTCGTTGGAATATTTTATGGCTACGATACAGTTGTATTGAAAGTATTCTTTACAGGCGCTATTACCGCCATGCTGGGACTGCTTTTTTTCAGCCTTTTCGGCTGGATTGATCTTACCTATATCTATATCAATCCAACCTACCTTTGGTCAACACTCATAGGTGGTGTGATCATGGGTGCGGGATTCATCCTGGGTGGCTTTTGCCCGGGCACAAGTGTTTGTGCTGCGGCCATTGGTAAAATTGATGCCATGATCTTTGTGCTGGGTATTTTTATTGGAATTTTCATTTTTACAGAAGGATATCCCCTCTGGGAAGGCCTTTATATGGCTGAATTTATGGGTTATCTCAAAATGAATACCTTTTTCAATATTTCATCTGGTACACTTGTTGTACTGGTGATAGTTGCAGCTATTGTTATGTTCTGGATCGGTGAAATGGCGGAGAAGAAGTTTAAAGCGCCAAAGTATTGATAATTAACAATTAATAATTAATGATTAATAATTATGAAGACACGAATTCTTATTACCATCATATTTATTTCATTGGGGCTGATCATTGCGGCGGTCCCGGAGAATACAACAAAACCCTACAAGCTAACCGCCGGCCAGTTGCTGGATGAGGTGAAGAATGGGACCCAGTTTGTTCATCCCGATCAGGTTGCTGATATGATCATACAGGATGATCCTTCTCTGCAACTGATCGATATCCGGGCAAAAGAAGAGTTTGAGAAATATTCCCTGCCCGGGGCCATCAACATTCCTTTGGATGATCTTTTATCTGAGGAATGGAAGCCTTACCTGAACCAGGACATTTACCTCAATGTTTTTTATTCGAATGGAACCACCCGTGCCAATGAAGCCTGGATGATCACCCGGCAGCTTGGATACCGCAATAATTATGTTTTGCAGGGTGGCTTGAACTACTGGGTGGAAACCGTGCTTAATCCCGAAAAACCCGGTATCACCAGTGCAGATGAGGAGTTTGCCAGGTATGATTACCGGAAAGCAGCCAGCAATGCACTGGGTGGTGGTGCAGCAGTGAAACAGGAAGAAGTGAAACCGGCCAAGCTCCCCCCCCTTAAAAAAGGAAATAAGAAAAAAATGGTCCAGGGTGGCTGCTCCTGATCGTCTGCTGATAATATGATTTGATGAGCCTATTCATTAGAAGAGGTTTTTTTATAATTTTGGGCATCGAATAATCATTTATGGCAGAAGAAACCACAACAAAGAAAAAAGACAAACCCGAAGAAGAAAAGGAAATGTCTTTCTGGGAGCACCTGGAAGAATTGCGCTGGCATCTGGTGCGAAGTATTATTGCCATCGTTATTTTGGCTGTTGTAGCCTTTCTGAACAGGAATATCATTTTCGACCAGATCATCCTTGCACCCAAAGACTCAACTTTTGTTACCAACAGAATCTTGTGTTATATTTCGGAATACCTGAATCTGCCAGGCCTGTGCATTGACGATCTTAAACTTAACATCATCAACATAAAAATGTCAGGGCAATTCATGACCCATATGATGGTAAGTATCGTGGCCGGGATCATTGTGGCTTTTCCCTATATCATTTGGGAAGTCTGGAGTTTCATCCGTCCGGCCTTATACCCCACGGAAAGAAAGTATTCTGCCGGTGCTGTTATTGTAAGTTCAGCGCTTTTCATCCTGGGTGTGTTGTTTGCCTATTTCCTCATCGTACCGCTTACGGTGAATTTCCTCGGAACATACCAGGTAAGTGCGGATGTGCCAAACCAGGTTTCCCTTACTTCTTACATCAGCACCGTGGTATCTGTTACCCTCGGGGTAGGTGTGGTTTTTGAGTTGCCCATCTTTGTTTATTTCTTTACCAAGGTTGGGCTGCTTACCCCTGATTTCATGAAGAGGAACCGCAAATACATGATCGTGATTCTGCTGATCATTTCTGCCATCATCACACCCCCCGATGTGTTCAGCCAGATCCTGGTGGTGATCCCGCTCTGGGGGCTTTATGAGTTGAGTATTTCGATCTCGAAAAGGGTTTACAAAAAGCGTAGGATTGAAATGGCCGGGTAGTTAGTTTGTTGAGTCCCGTCAGAAGGATGACATTTTGATCCCGAAAGCTTTCGGGAGAGTTTTGAGTTCATAAGCGAATGATCTACCTAATCCAGATGTAGAATTTCTTAATTAACTCTTTTGATTAGCTTGAATGTTTTGTGCAGCTTATCGTTGATTGTAATTTTTGCAAAATACAAACCTGCCGGGGCCGGCATTCCAGTAAAATCCCTACCATTCCATATTATATTTGTTTTTTTCTCCTGGAATGTTGATTTAGTTAGAATATTCACAACTTTGCCATGTATATCATAAATCTCAAGAGTAAGTTTTGATGGATATGGAAGAGAAATTTCAATTTTTGTTTGGTATGTAAAGGGATTGGGAAATGCTGTTAAGCTAAGTGTCAGATTGTTCTCAGGCTTTGCAAGAAGTGAATCTTTATGAATTCTAAAAATGGATGAATGTGCATTTTGAGAGATGTAATCGTAAACAGCAGTAATATATATTTGATCATTATAGTATTTAACACTTGTGCCATACAAAGAATCATCAATCAACCATTTGTTTAAAACCTTTCCATCGTAGTCCAAACACATGATATAGCAGGAATCCTTTTTATTTCCTAATGCAAAGATTTGTTCATTAACAGGGTCGTGTGTTATCGACCAAAAATAATTCAATGAATACAAGGTGTCGAAGACAAATCCGGTTTCTTCGTTGTGCATACTCATTACGGCTTGCATTTCATCACCCAGAAAAGTCCATCCCGCATGGAGAAATTTGTCTCCCTGAATAATTACTATCCACGGCATTGAAGCCTCGTACTTGCTTGTATTAATAACGGACCGTATGTTAAAGTCCCAGTCAAATTTTATCAATTTGCTGCCATAAGCTGTATCTGTTGTGGCAATAGCATAAAACTCATTTTCATCGATAGAGAACAGTTCATATGTTACACTTAAGTCTGTAGGATGATAATCCAGGATACTTCCTTCATCATTAATTATTATGAATGCTGTGCTATCTACTCCAATTGACCATGGGTCGAAGCTTTCTACAAGTTCGGTTAGCAGGTAATTGTCTGATGGCATTTGTATTACAGAGCCAAAATCTGATTCGCTTTCGTGTCGGAAGGTGCAATTGATTGAATCACCAGTAGGACTTATTTCAGGCAATTTTGCATAAACATGAGACATAGGTAGAAGAAAGTTGCCACTAGGCTTTTCATACAAATCGGCCCACCATAATTGCGTTTCAAAGAAATATGAACTCCAGATTATTTCTCCCTCCATATTAATTGCCGCTACAAAAACATTTCCGTATGAATGGTTTGTTGTTCCCCAAAGTATGATGTTCCCCGATTCGGAAATCATGAGGTTTTCCACATACCGCATTTCATCTTCAAGCGGTGTAAAATTCTTCAAAATTTTGTGAATAGGTTTGATTTACAGCGAGGAACAATAATAAGTAGAATATGTTTTTCATAGGTCTGGTTTTTAATTGATGATCATATTTCTCAAAAGTAATGCTTCGTAAAATTCTCACAAAGATTAATCAGTTAATGGTATGGTGAAATCAGTAAAAGGCGTACCTTTTTGTTTGTAACAGAATAGACGACCTGTAGCAGGCTTCGACATTCAGCAACCGGAATCAAGCATTAAGAAACCGAGAAACCAATTTATTAAACTCCTTTGGCTTTTCGGCATGTACCCAGTGGGAGGCACCCTCAATGGTATGGATTTCAGCCTTTGTAAAATGTTCTTTGATCTTTCCAATGTCCTGCTCAGAAACATAATCCGAATCCCCACCCCGTATAAAGAGCGAGGGCATATCAAATGTTGCATTCACATCGATCTGATCGAACATCTCATCAATATTGTCGCATATGGCCTCGAAATTGATCCGCCAGTCCAATGTCTTGCGGTTATCCCGGTAATACAGGTTTTTCATGATGAACATGCGGATCCGCTTTTGCGCAATATTCTTTTTTAGTTGATCATCGACATCAGAAATTTTGTTGGCTTTTTCAAAATCCACCGCCCGCATGGCCTGTATGATCTTTTTGTGGAAATGCCGGTTAGTGTATTGTCGCATGCTGATATCCACGATAATCGCCCTGGAAATAATCTCCGGGTTTTCCAGGGCAAAGCGCATGGCTACTTTGCCACCCATGGAATGGCCCAAAATGACAGGGTCCTCGATGTTGTGTTCTTCGATAAATTCCATCAGGTCATCCGTCAGAGCCAGGTAATTGAAGGTGTCGCTGTGGGGGGAGCGGCCATGGTTGCGCTGATCGGGTATACTCACTTCAAAGCCTTTGTCTGCCAGTTTTTTTGCAAAAGTCACCCAGTTGTCAGAAAGCCCGAACAAACCGTGCAGGATGATGACCGGTTTTCCGGATCCGTAATGTTTGTGGTATAAACGCATAGGGCAAAGATAAGGAATGGAATTTTGAATTTTGAATTTTGAATTTTTAGTTTTGAGTTAAAGGGGATGCTCTTATGGCAAAAACCTAAGCAAAAGCTGAAATTAATGAACATGATTAAGCACTATTTCACGATTATTTTCTTTGACACAGTTTCCCCATCAGATAAAAATGAGCAGAAATATATACCTTTCCCCAGGGTTTCTGAAGAGATAATGAACTCATGCTGCCCTGCATCAATTTTTCCGCGATCTATTTCCAGTACTTTTTGCCCTAGGATATTTGAAATTTGCAGCCTCAGATTAGCTGCATGAACCATCCTTACCTCAATGTGGGCCTGAATACTAAATGGATTGGGTTTAATATTGATATCGCGAAGCTTTGAAGCATTTTCTTCTTTAACATTGTTACAATAAGCCCAATTCCAGACCTCTACTCCATCAATATACCAGATTTTGGCAGGATAGGTGGGTTCATAGATGGCTTCCAGGTAAACCAGCGGAATTGTAAAAATCCAAATGCCGTTGGGGCAGCGGTCGAAAACATAATAAGAAGGTGTTGCAAAATGTGCGGTCCACATAGCCTGGGTAAACAATGTAATGTTCTCAACTTCACTGTAGTTTGACGACCATATGTTGCAAGCACACATATAAATATCAGGGGCAATATTTTCTTCAATACCATCCATTTCCGTATCATTCCAGGTAAAGAACAAAACATCGCCCTGGGTATTGATGGAAAGCCCTGGATTGTTATACATCATCAAACCTTCGTTTTCTCCCATGAAAGTGTGGTTCATGTTTAATAAATGTGCATCCCAGGTATCGGTAGCGTGATCGTACCAAACATGAAAGGTTCCCATGAGATCCTGCAGGGGGTACCATGCTGTGTCATCAGCCGGGGCAATGATGCCTGTTATATGAACATTTCCTGTCACATCAACAACCATGTCGGCATGATATCCCATACTATACTGAATTGAGTCGCGCTGATAATCCGCCCCGAATAGGCTTTCCAGGTATTCGTTCTCGACAAACTGTTTCACTTCATTCAGGCCTTCAGGTCCGCCCAGCTGGCAATGGATAGGGTTGACTGCCCATGATTCGCCTCCGTCTGTGCTTTGATACAAAACAGGATGATACTGGGTATGATCACTAAGAGGAAATACTGGCATCACTCATCAAAAGAATATATCCATACTGCCCTGAAGGGTCGAATGCAATTTTTGAATCATTGATGCCGTCGCCAGGCAGCAAGGCAGGGAATAAGCCCTGCTCGTATTCAATGTCTCCGGTCGATTCATTATAGATTCCTTTTCCAGAATAAGATTCCCATTGTACTCGAAGTTCTGATCATCCGGGAAACATGGGTCCACCATAAATACCTTGCCTTCACTGGAAATGGTAAAGGCTTGGGGATCCCCGGTAATATCCTCCCCAGAAGTTTGTTGATCAACAGTTGGGTTAGACGGATTGGACTGGGTCAGTGGGTTTATACCATAGGCGTAGCCTCCGTAGGTACCATTGCTTCCATCCTGGCCTGGAGAAAAATCAGTATAAATTGCATCATCTGGTTCAGTATTCCAGTAGGGATTGATAATTCCTCCTTGTGGTAAAGCCCCGGGCATAATGGTATCATAGTACACATTGATATTTTCTTCCCAGCTTCCATCAACACCCTTGTTTGTTGAAAGGGAATAGGCAAGCTGGCTTTCCGGCTCATCTGAAGCATAAGTGTATACAACACTATTCAGGTATTCATCCGCCCAGAGGGTAGTGCTTGGCCGGTTCTGGAACGAAAATGCGTTGGGAGTCTGTCCGATGTTGATAAAGGTAAGTTCTCTGCCATTGACATTGTAAGTCCTGGAAGCTTCTTTTTGCCAGGTTTCTGTTATTGCCTCTTTTTTAGTGGGATGACTGCAGGAGGATTTTCGGGCATATCAAGTGGGAATGCCTTTTTTTTATCTTGTTGCGCGTGCAATGTAATTGCTATTGCAAGGACCATTGCGATCAGCATGATTTTTTTCATGACATAAGTTTTTATTTTAGGATCATTTTTTTTGTCTGGATTGAATTGCCTGCCTGCACTTGGTAAAAGTATACTCCCCGGCTCATGTTGCTGGCATTTATTTCAAACTGGTGTTTCCCTGCATTTACGCTTCCTTTGTCAATCTCAATGATTTTCTGCCCGGTGAGATTATATACTTCGAGGCTCAGGTTAGAATTGTGCTTGAGCTCAACATCAATCCTTGTTTGACCGCTGAATGGGTTGGGATGGTTCTGGGCCACCTCAATTAGAATGCTTATCTCATTTTCATCAATTCTCCACATGCCAGGAAAAGTGTATGTAAAGCCACCAATATACCAGAAAGTTACTTCTGCAGCGGGATCATTGGGATCAAGTTCTTCATATACAAATGGAACGGTGCACAGGATTTCTTCACCGTTGTTGATGAATTCTGTAAAGACAAAATGTGACTGGCTGGCAAAATAAGCCATCCACATGGCTTGTGTAAAAGCAGTGACATTGAATACTTCACTGTATGGATCCTCAAAATGGGGATAGTATGAAACAGAATAAATATCTGGAGATATATTTTCTTCAAGGCCTTCCTGATCGGTATCGATCCAGGAAAAGAATAGATAATCTCCATTCATATCTGTCGAAATATAGGGCCTGTTGTCCATGGTCAATCCACTCAGGTCACCGGTAAAAGCTCTGTTCATGTATAAGAGATGGGCATCCCAGCTCTCCATTTGCCTGTCGTACCAGATATGAAAAGTTCCCATCACATCCTGGTTGGGAAACCAGCCTTCCTCAGTAGAGGGCGCGACAATTCCCATGCAGTGCGCATTTCCCATTTCATCAACCTGAAAGCCGGTCCTGTAACCTAAATTGTATGACAATGTATCCCGGTCCCATCCACCGGGGAAGAGGGCATCCAGGATTTCATCGGGTAAATAGTTCTTGATCTCTTCTAGGCCATCCGGGCCTCCTAGCTGGCAGTGATTGGGAATGTCAGACCAGGTTTCACCTCCATCGGTTGTTTCAAACAAGATTGGATGAAAATCCGTGTATGGGATAGGGTCGCTGGCAGCATCGCTTACTACACAGGTGTAGCCAAAGTTATCATATCCATTAAAAAGTGAGGGGCAGAAGGCGATTTTAACATCATTAATGATATCCTCTTCCTCCAAAGCCTCCATGGTCCACCATTCATATTCAATATCATCATTCAGCTCATTCATTTCACCCCGGTAGAAAATCAATTCACCGGTATAGATTGCATTTACCATATCATAGCTGTAATCAACAACCCAGCTTATTCCTGTTTGTGTAATTGTGAATGCACTCGGCACAGACCTGTAGGGTGGAACCCCCGACTCAACATGCTGAGTAGGATTGGTGGGATTGATATCTGTGAGGAAGTTAATTCCATAAGCATATCCGCCCCAGTTGCCGTTGATGTTGCTTAAAACAGGGCTAAAATATGTAAATATGGCATCTTCAGGGTTTGTATTGCCAGGAGAATTGATAATCCCTCCCTGGGGATAGCGTGCAGGGTCCCCACCCATTGGAGGATCGTATACCAGGTTATCCAGATGCCAGCTTCCTGTATTGCCATTATCCCAGGAGACGGCATAGCCTATTTGACCTGGTACCGGCGGGTCATCGATCATCCTGTGGGTAAAAACCACCGAATTGATGTGATCATCTGTCCACAGAAAGGAACGTGGTTCCCCGTAAAAACCATATGCGTTGCCCGATGTGCCTACGTCAATAAATGCCAGGTCGCGACCATTGACCAGATAGCTTTGAGGGGCTTTCCGGATTGTCGCCGAAGTCATCTGTTTTTCTTTTTCAACATGCATGAAACTTTCCGGTCCGGGTGCAACCTTGGGCATAAGCCGGTTGATTTGCTGGGAATAGGAAAACAAAACTGTGAAAACAGCCAGTGATAGCAAGTAGATTTTTTTCATAGGTTTGGTTTTGTAGGTTATTATTACCCAAAGTTAATCAATTGAAGCCCCAAAATCAAGGCAAAAAAAAACCGCTCCATTTGCATGAAGCGGTTTAAAGTCATTACAATTGATCTTATTCTACGATCATTTTCTTCGTTACAGAGAATCCGTTGGCCTTCACCGTATAGAAATAAATTCCATTGCTCAGGTTTTCTGCGCTGATGCTGAACTTATGGGTTCCTGCACTCACCTGTCCTTTGTCGATCTCCAGGATCTTCTGGCCGGTGATGTTGATCACTTCCAGGCTGAGGCTGGAGGCTGTTTCCAACTCTACATCTATGCTTGTTGTAGTATTGAAAGGGTTGGGATAGTTTTGTTCAACTGCAGCAATAAGTGAATTATCTTCCTTGATGCCGGTCACAAAGTCAACAGTCACACCATCAATATACCAGAATTTCACTTCTGCTGCCGGGTCGTTGGGATCCAGTTCAGTATAAACAAAAGGAATGGTATACTGATAAATTCCACCGCCCAGGTCTTCTTCAAACACATAATGTGATTGTGATCCCATATAGGCGGTCCACATGGCCTGGGTAAAGGAAGTGATGTTCTGAACATCGGAGTGCAAGCCGCTGCCCACATCATAGTGTACCATATAAATATCAGGGCTTACGTTATCTTCCACGCCTTCCTGATCTGTATCTATCCAGGAAAAGAAGAGGTTCCATCCGTCCATGCTTGTGGATGCCTGCGGCCGGTTGTACTGGGCAATACCGCCAAGATCACCATCGAGGGTTTTGTTCATATACAGCAATTCTGCATCCCACATTTCATTGTCGACATCGTACCAAATGTGGAAAGTACCCATGGATTCGTAATTGGGATACCAGCCATCTTCGGTTCCACAGGCAATGATGCCGGTAAAATGGGGATTGCCGAAACGGTCTACGACCATATCCACCTGGAAACCCATGTTATAAATAATCTCATCTCTGTTGAATCCTGCTCCATAAATTGCTTCCAGCACTTCATCCGAGATAAATTGTTTCACAGCCGTGATGCCATCGGCGCCACCGAGCTGGCAATGATTGCCTTCATCCGTCCAGGTTTCTCCTCCGTCATCCGTCATCCAGATCACGGGATGATAACTGGTAAAAGGTTGCGGATCGCTGGGTGAATCCGCCATGAGGCAGAGGTACCCGATCTGTCCGTCAGGGCCAAAGGCCACCTTTGTGTCATTGACGAGGTCACCTGCTTCGAGGATTTCAACCAATTCTTCTTCATAAACCACATCGCCTGCATCTTCATCCCAAACCCCTTTGTCGAATATAAAATTGCCTTCATAATTGGAAACAAGTCCGTCGGGATAACTTCCGTCCATCATCCAGCAAGCACCTTCCTGTGTAATCGTGAAGGCATCGGGTACGTTCCTCCAGATCTCGCCGCCTGAGGTCCAGTTTGTTTGTGTAGGATCAGCAGGATCCACTTCGGTAAGTCCGTTGGTGCCAAAGCCATAACCGCCCCAGTTGCTGGTACCGTTTGAGCCATCCAGTGCGGCAATAAAATAAGTGTATTGGGCCATATTCGGATCGGTATTGCCCGGAGGGTTGATGATCCCGCCCTGCGGATAACGACCGGCTGCATCCGGATACTGTGAACCGGGTCCGAGTGGCTCATACACCTGGATGGAATTGGTCCAGGTTCCGTCGGCACCGCCATCCCATGAAACATCATAGGCGATGCGGCTGTTACCATAGGATCCCGGAGGATCGGCAACCATCCTGTGTGTAAAAACAACTGAATTAAGGTTGTTGTCAGCCCAGATATAAGTTCTCGGGTTGGCGTAAAATCCATAGGCATTACCCGATGATCCTATCTGAACAAATGTAAGCTCTCTTCCATTTACAAAATAAGTTTGAGAAGGAGATTTTTCGAAGTTACTGGTAATGGGGCTGGCTTTATGCCCAAGCAGATCAACAGTTTTGTGATCCGGCAATCTGGTACTGACCTTTTCAAAGGTTTTGTTCTGTGCATAAGTTAATCCGCCCACGCACAGGGCTAAAATGATAAGTAGAGTTTTCTTCATTGATTTAAGATTTTGTTAATGTTTAATGGTTTGTTCAAAAGTAAAAAATAATCCATCATAAATCAAGATTATTTTACATTAGTGACCGGTTTATTTGGGATTCTTCGTCTTCGCTACCAATGACAGGTGAACCAGCCAGGGATCCGATCACCGCTCAGCACCGGTGAATTCATTGATCATGCGGTCTTCCAAAGTGATCGTATCAATCAGCTATTCCCGCTGGCGCGCATATGCAACACGTGTCTGACCGGCATAAAAAAACCGCCCCTGAAAAGAGGCGGTTCCTGTTTTGCGATCTTATTGTTGATTATTCAACGATCATTTTCTTTGTCAGGATGTCATTTCCAGCTTTAACTGTGTAGAAATAAACACCGCTTTCAAGATTTTCTGCACTCAGCTCAAATTTATGAGCACCGGCTATAACCTGTCCTTTGCTAAGTTCGAGAACTTTCTGACCGATCAGGTTTACAACTTCCAGGCTGAGGTTTGAAGCTTTTTCAAGCTTAACCTCTATGCTGGTTGTTGTGCTGAAGGGGTTGGGATAGTTCTGCTCAACACTGGCGATCATTGAAGTCTGTCCTTCTTCCATACCCAACCAGTAGTTGGGGAAAGTCATGGTGTATCCATCGATATACCAGAATGTAACCGGTGCTGCCGGATCATTCGGATCAGCTTCCTCATAAACGAAAGGAATGGTAAACTGAATTTCAGAATCACCGTTGATGTATTCTTCAAATACATAGTTTGACTGGCTTCCGAAATATGCAGTCCACATAGCCTGTGTAAAGGAAGTAATATTCATTACTTCGCTATACTGGCTTCCTTCTTCTGCCTGCATATCATAGGATACCATGTAAATATCGGGGCTAACATTGTCTTCAACGCCTTCCTGGTCGGTATCGATCCAGGAGATAAAAAGGAAGCGGCCCTGCATATCTGATGAGATATAAGGTCTGTTGTACTGTGAAATTTCGCCCATGACTCCTTCAAAAGTGCGGTTCATATAGAGCAGGTCAGCATCCCATGTTTCGGTTTCCCTGTCATACCAGATGTGGAAAGTTCCCATAACATCAGGATTGGGGTACCAGCCATCGTCTGAAGCAGGCGTTACAATACCTGTGAAGTGCGGGTTGCCCATATAATCAACGGCCATTCCTGTATGGAATCCCATGTTGTAAGGAACAGTTTCACGGTCCCAACCATCAGGATAAATGGCATCCAGGATTTCATTGGGAAGATAGTTCTTAATGTTCTCGATTCCGTCGGGGCCACCAAACTGGCAATTGATGGGCTCATCAGACCAGGTATCTCCACCATCGGTTGTTTCATAAAGAATCGGATGGTAAGAAGTATAAGGTGTCGGGTCACTGACTGCATCACTCATCACGCAGAGGTAACCGATCTGTCCTGTAGGGTCAAAACCGATCTTGCTGTCGTTTACACCGTCACCTTCTTCCAGAATATCCATGGTCCAGCTTGTGTATTCAATGTCGGTACCTGCTTCATTCATCTCGCCTCTGTAGAAAATATATTCACCGAGGTAAGTTGAAGTAGGCACATCATAGCTAACGTCTGCCATCCAGGCAATACCGGTCTGAGTTGTTGTGAAAGCATCCGGAATTAATCTGTAAGGAGGAACATTGGTTTCGTTGTGTTGTGTCGGAGCAGCAGGATCAACTGCTGTTAAAGGCGTTGATTCCGTAACCATATCCACCCCATGCGTCATTGGTGTTTGACAATGTAGGGACAAAATATGTATAGAAAGCTGCGCTGGGGTCGGTATTGCCCATTGGGTTCAAAATAGCACCCTGGGGATAACGGCCTGCATCGTCGGGATATTGGCTTCCGGGGCCTGTGGGATCATAAACCTGAATATCATTCGTCCAGGTTCCTGTAGCACCACCTTCCCAGGATACATCATAAGCTGATGCGACTGGATTGCCATAAGATGTCTGGAGGATCAGTTGACCATCCTGTGTGTAGAAGTTACCACCGAATTGATGTTGTTGTCGGCCCAGAGATAAGTCCTGGGATCACTGTAAAAACCGTAAGCATTACCGGATGAACCGATATTTACGAAAGTAACATCCCTGCCATTGACACTGTATGTCTGGCTGGGATTGTGTTTTGTAGCGGATGTGATGGGGCTCGCTTTCTCAACCACGTTTTCAATGATCTGAGATTTGGGAGCATCCATACTCATCGGCTTAATCTGTTGGGACTGAGCATAGGTAAACATACCAAGGCTCAATGCCATAACAATGAGTAAAATTCTCTTCATGACTAAAAAATTTAAAAGGTTAATGTTAATTAATTATTCTGTGCATGCAAATATAACATATTTGTTAAGATAATTAACAATTATTTTACATTTGATTCAGTGTGCTTTTGCAAGACCATAAAAGCATACAGAAGGTTGCCTGGAGGTAAAAAGGATACACATATTGAATCCGGGTCTACCTGATACAAAGAGAAGTATTTAGGCAGTATGGGAAAGCCATCTTAACCCCGATAATTCATAAGCCTAAATGGTGAAACACTGAATTGTCCTGACGACTAAGAAAAGCTATCCCGATAAATACCGGGATTGATGCACTACGTTTTCATCCCGATTTTATCGGGAATCTAAGCCGGGGTTAAGTTATAGGTGGCTTTGGGTCAGTATCCGGTTCTGCTGCATATGTTATTTTCCGTTGTACCTGGTATCTGTCGGGATGGTAGAATAGCGCGACTGAGATTCCTCATTTCCAAACAGTTTCCGGTAGGTTATGTGTTGCTTTGCGAAATCTCCGCCCACTGCATCATGCAATGAACGCATTTTGGGATTGAAATCACCCACCCACGACAGTTCAATTTCGGTGTATTCGGGCCTTTTCTTCATGACCGGTTCCATCTGCTTAAAAATGGCGGATTCAATTCCTTTTCGCTGGAAATCGGGAGTCACGCCCATGACCGTGATCCTGGTGCGGGTGATCTTTTTCAGCTTCTTGTAGATCAGAAAACGGATCTTGTTCCACAGGTTCAGCTTGCCGTTGAAGTGTTTAAAGATCATGTTGGCATCCGGCAGCATCACCAGAAAGGCGATGGGTTTGCCTTCAAAATAGGCGAACCAGATGAATTCCTCGACCAGGATGGGTTTGGCCTTCTCAAGTTGCTTGAAGAGGTCGTCTTTGTTGATCGGGGTGAAATTTTCATGAAATACCCAGGCTTCGTCATATACCTGTTTCAGGTCTGAGATAAACTTATCGGCCTTACTGTATTCAAAATGCTTGAATTCGTAGCCGGGTTTCCTGAGCACCCAATCGGCGATTTTCCAGAATCTTTCAGGAAAAGGGACTGTAAGGTCAAGCCTGTTGGTCACCTGCTCGAAATAGGGCTTGAAGCCATATTCCTCGAAAAATTCTTTGTAATAGGGCGGATTATAGTTCATTCCATAACTTGGCGGTGTGAAGCCTTCGGTGAGCAATCCCCAGAAGTTATCATTTTCACCAAAATTGATGGGGCCGTCCATGGCTTTCATGCCTTTGCTCTCCAGCCACTTTTTACACTGATCGAACAAAAGAAATGCGGCATCCTTGTTCCTGACACATTCGAAAAATCCCATGCCCCCGGTAGCTTGCTTGTAATTATAGGCTTTCTTTTCATTGATAAAGGCCGCGGCCCTTCCGGCCAGCTGCCCGTTTTCATCTTCCAGGTACCAGCGGGTGGCATCGCCATGCGTGAAAAACACATTGGCCTCAGGATTAAAGATATTCTCAACTTCTATGTCCAGGGGCCGGATATAATTCTCGTCGTTTTCGTACACGTTCTCAACTACATCCAGAAATTTTCGTGCGTCTTCTTTTCCCCTTACCTCGATAATTTTCATCTGAATTTAATTTATTTTGAATGGGCTACAAATGTATATTAAATCTCTATATTGGCGCAGTAAATCATAAATACTTTGAAAGAGCGTTTTATCAGAAATCCCGGTTTCAATCGTTATAACTGATTATCTTTGCAAAAACGCCTTACTGGAAAGTGAAAAAACTGTATATATTTGTTCTTAAATCTTACCTGGGCCCCCTGGTTATGACCTTTTTCATATCCCTGTTCATCCTGGTAATGCAATTTCTGTGGAAATATGTAGACGACCTGGTAGGCAAGGGCCTGGAATGGTACTTGGTGGTGAAATTGTTATTCTATGCTTCCTCAACTTTTGTGCCGCTTGCACTTCCCTTGGCCATTTTGCTTTCTTCCCTGATGACTTTTGGCAACCTGGGAGAGAATTATGAGCTGGTCGCGATAAAGGCTGCCGGTATCAGTCTCCGCAAAGTTATGAAACCACTGGTCATCCTGACGCTTTTTATTTCAATGCTTGCTTTTTATTTTTCAAACAATATCCTGCCTGCTGCCAACCTGAAATTTACATCGCTTTTATATGACATCAAGCAAAAGAAGCTGGCCTTCAACATACAGGAAGGTATTTTTTACAATGGGATGGAAGGCTTTACCATTCGCATTGGTAAAAAGGACAAAGATGGGATCGGTATCCATGATGTGATGATTTACAATCATACCAGGAAACTGGGGAATATTGATGTAACCACGGCCAAATCGGGCAGGATGGAATCCACAACCGACGGACGCTTCATCATTTTTACCCTCTATGATGGATATAATTACCAGGAAAAAGTGGATCAGCGGGATTACCGGATACGCAGACCTTTCGAAAGAACACGCTTTGAAGAGGAGGTTCGTCGCTTTGATCTACGCTCCTTTGAGATGAACCGGACGGATGAAGACCTGTTCCGGGATCATTACCGCATGCTGGATGTGCAGCAGCTTTCGGAAACCATCGACTCGCTTAAGCGGAAATTTCAGATCAAAGACAGCGCATTCAAGGCAAAATTTATCAACAATTATAATTTTTATCCCAAATACGACAGCACTGCAAGTTTTCAGGCCGACAGCCTGCAAAAAATGGATACCGGTTTTCTGGCCAGCTTTTCTGAAAGTGCCCACAAAAGGATTATAAAATTTGCCCTCGACAATGCCCGGAGTGTGAGTAATAATATCGAATTTAACAAGAGCATCCTCGAATCGGATAAAAAACTGATCATCAGGCACCGGATCGAATGGCACCGGAAATTCACCCTTTCCCTGGCCTGCCTGGTGCTTTTCTTTGTGGGGGCCCCCCTGGGAGCCATCATTCGCAAAGGGGGCCTGGGCCTGCCGGTTGTTGTGTCGGTATTGTTTTTCATCCTGTTCCACATTACCTCCATCACCGGGGAGAAATATGCCAGAGAGCTGGTGCTGGATGTAACTAGCGGCATGTGGATCTCAACGGCAGTGCTGCTGCCGATCGGCTTTTTCCTGACGATGAAAGCAACATCCGATTCGCCCCTGCTGGATACAGATGCCTGGCGCAAAGCAATTCTGAAAATCCTGGGTAAACGATGAAAATACTGATAATCTGCAATAAATCTCCCTATCCTCCCAAGGAGGGAGGCCCCATCGCCATGAACGCCATCATTCAGGGCCTCATCCATGCAGGCCATCAGGTAAAGGTGCTGGGAATCAACACCAACAAATATTTTATTTCCGAAGAAAAGATCCCGGCCGAATACAAAGAACGAAGCGGCATAGAACTGGCTTATATTGACCTATCCATCAAGCCCCTGGGTGCTTTTCTGAACTTATTCACCAAAAAATCCTATCATGTGCAAAGATTTGTTTCGAAGAGTTTTGCCGAAAAGTTGAAACAGATCCTGCAGGCGGATGAATATGACATCGTTCAGTTTGAAACCCTTTTCATCACCCCTTATATGGAAATGATCAGGAAATATTCCACGGCCAGGATCGTCCTTCGGGCGCACAATATCGAGCATCTGATCTGGGAAAGGATTGCCAGGCAAACAAAAAATCCCTTTAAAAAGTTTTACCTGAATCACCTGGCGCGAACCCTGAAAAATTATGAATTATCATCCCTAAAAAAGTTTGACGGGATTGCCAGTATTACGGCATGCGACAAAGTTTTTTTCGAAACACATACCAACACCCCGGTCACAGATATTTCCTTTGGCGTTGATCTCCAAAAATTCCCCGAACCCAGGGAGGAATTTGAATTCCCTTCACTCTTTCACATAGGGGCCATGAACTGGATCCCCAATATTGAAGGGATCAAATGGTTTTTGGACAATGCATGGGATGAAATTCACCGGGAATTCCCGGATCTGAAGTTTTACCTTGCAGGACGGGAAATGCCTGAATGGCTATACAAAACCAACTACCCCAACCTGGTCGTGTTAGGGGAGGTTGAAGATGCCTGGGAATTTATTCAATCCAAAGGGATTATGCTGGTTCCATTGCTTTCAGGCAGCGGGATCCGGATCAAGATCATCGAAGGCATGGCCCTGGGCAAAGCCATTATTTCGACCCGAATCGGGGCCGAAGGTATCAATTGTGAGGATGGCAGGGATATCCTCTTTGCCTCATCACCGCAAGATTTTAAAGAAGCCGTTGGAAAATGTTATTCCGATCTGGCATTTACCAGGAAGCTGGGCCGGAATGCCCGCAAGGTTATTGAGCAGTATCACGACAATCGAAAAATTATTGAGAAACTTGGCAGCTTTTATCATAAAATTTTATGATTTTTGAGCTCGAAAACTGATGTAAACTGAGAGCGACTCCAGGATGAAATTATTGGTCATACTTCCGCGCATTCCCTATCCACTCGAAAAAGGCGATAAGCTTCGTGCCTTCAATCATGTTAAGGTTCTTTCGAAAAACAACGACATTCACCTGGTTTGCCTGAACGACAGCAAGGTAAATAAGCAGGATGCCTTCCAGGCGGTGCAACCCTATGTGCAATCGGTTAATTTTATTGACCTTTCTTTAATGTGCCGCATACTGAACCTGATGCGCGCTTTCATTTCCGGAAAGCCCCTGCAGGTTGGATATTTTTACAGCCGGAAGGCCCACAGGAAGATCAAAAGGATCATCCGGGAAACCGGGCCCGACCACATTTTCTGCCAGCTGTTACGTACGGCCGAATATGCCCGCTACGAGAAGATCCCGAAGACACTGGATTACCAGGATGTTTTCTCCAAGGGTGTTCAGCGCAGGATCACAGGCTCTGCCTGGTATCTCAAAGCTTTCCTCAGGCTGGAGTACAGACGGCTGCTGGCTTATGAAAACCAGGTTTTTGATTATTTCAACAACAAAGTGATCATTTCCAAACCCGACCGCAGCCTCATTCCGCACCCGGAAAAGGAAAAAATAGCCGTGATCATCAATGGTGTGGATACGGATTTTTTCAAACCCATGTCGATGGAAAAGAAGTACGATCTGGTCTTCACCGGGAATATGGCCTATCCACCCAATGTGAATGCCGTGGAATACATTGCGTATAAACTGCTGCCTCTGTTGCAAAAAAGAAAACCCGGCATCAGGATACTGATCGCCGGGGCAACACCTGATAAACGCGTTAAGGCTGTTGAATCCGGGAATATTCACGTTAGCGGGTGGGTGGATGATATACGCGAGAGCTATGCTTCTGCGCGTATTTTTATTGCACCCATGCAGATTGGTACGGGATTGCAAAACAAATTGCTGGAAGCCATGGCCATGAAAATACCCAGCATTACTTCGGCCATGGCCAATAAAGCCCTGGAGGCTGTTCCGGGGAAAGAGATCCTGATCGGGGAACTTCCGGCTTCTTATGCCGATCATATTGTCAGGCTCCTTGATGATCAGGTATTTGCTGATAAGATCGCTGAAAATGCTTATGATTTTGTTCACCGTAAGTACAACTGGGAATCGGCCACAGCCCCCATGGAAGAAATGATGAAGAATACATGAAGGCTTTGAAGTATTGTTTTTGTATATTTAATAGCTGAGTTAGCGATTGCCTATGATAAAGATAGATGAAAAATTTGTTGGTGATATTTCTTTCCAGGCCAGGAAATCCGGCCGGCGCAGGATGAATTATAACTTTCATAAGTTTCCGGAGGATCCCCTGCAGCGCATGTTGAATGCCCTCGAACCCGATACCTATATTCAACCGCACAAGCATGAGAGCCCTCACAAGCGGGAAGCATTCTTTGTGCTGCGCGGCAGGATAGCCGTTGTGGAATTTGATGATGACGGAAGGGTGACCGATCACATCATCCTCGACCCCGGGGAAGGCCGGTATGGGGCAGAGGTGGCAGCCTGCACCTGGCATGTGATCATTTCCCTGGAACCAGGATCTGTCGCCTATGAAGTAAAAGACGGGCCATACGATCCGGAAAATGACAAAGTCTTTGCTCCATGGGCCCCGGCTGAAGGTGAGAAAGAGGCCCCGGCCTTCAATCAGCGCCTGATCGAACAACTGAAATTGGGATGATCTGGTTTATTTCTTCTAACTTTGCAGACTGAAACACGAAAATCCAAGGATTAAATGGCCAATAAACCTTCCATACCAAAAGGTACCCGTGATTTTTCCCCGCTCGAGATGATGCGCAGGAATTTTATTTTTGACACAATTAAAGAAGTTTTCAAAAGATATGGCTATCAGCCCATTGAAACGCCTGCAATGGAAAATCTCAGCACTCTGCAGGGAAAATATGGCGAGGAGGGCGACCGGCTGCTTTTCAAAGTCCTGAATTCGGGGGATTTTCTGAAAAAGACCCGGGAGGATGATTTCAGGGATCCTGGGAAACTGGCACCCAAAATATCGGAGAAAGGCCTGCGGTACGATCTCACTGTGCCCTTTGCCCGCTATGTAGTGCAGAACCAGCATGCGATCACCTTTCCGTTCAAGCGCTATCAGATGCAGCCGGTCTGGAGAGCCGATAAGCCCCAGAAAGGCCGCTACCGCGAATTCTTCCAGTGCGATGTGGATGTGATCGGAAGCGAATCCCTGCTCAATGAAGTGGAACTGATCCAGATCATCGATGAAGTTTTCGGAAAGCTTGGTGTGGAATGTGAAATCAGATTGAATAATCGTAAAATACTGGCAGGTATTGCAGAGGTCATCGGTGCGAAAGATAAAATGACAGACATCACCGTGGCCATTGACAAGCTGGATAAGATCGGCCTGGAAAATGTGAACCGGGAGCTGGAGGAAAAAGGGATCAGCAAGGCTGCGATCGAAAAACTTCAGCCCATTCTGTTGCTGGAAGGACTCCTGAAAGAGAAATTTCCCAGGCTCATGGAGGTGCTCAGGGATTCGGAAACCGGGATGAAAGGCCTGGATGAAATGATGCGTGTAATGCGCTACCTGAAGGAACTTAAGGTGAAAACCAAATGGAAGCTCGACCTTACCCTGGCCCGCGGACTGGATTATTACACAGGGGCCATTATCGAAGTGGTGGCAAAAGAGGTAAAGATAGGCAGTATTTGTGGCGGGGGCCGTTATGATGACCTCACCGGTATCTTCGGTCTGCCCGGTGTTTCAGGCGTGGGGATTTCTTTCGGGGCCGACAGGATCTATGATGTGATGCTGGAAAAAGGATTATTCCCGGAAGAAGCAGAATCGAGTACGCAATTGATGCTCGTGAATTTTGGTGAGGAAGAAGCCAGGTTCTGCCTCTCCCTGCTGAAGGAACTGCGCAGTGCCGGTGTTTCGGCAGAGTTGTTTCCCGACAGCGCCAAAATGAAAAAGCAGATGAATTATGCGGATAAGAATAACATTCCTTTTGTAATGCTGATTGGTTCGGATGAAATGAAAAGCGGTGAACTTACGCTCAGGGATATGCACAGCGGCAAGCAAGAGAAAATTTCCAAAGAAGAATTGCTCAAGCAGTTTAGCCCGGATAATTTATAAACCTAAAAGCTGAAACGCTGAATTATCCTGACGACTAAGAAAAGCTGCCAATTTGATGTACTTCATTTTCAAATTGCAAGCTTATCTAAGCCGGGGTTAATCTGCATTATTTGAGTACATTAAGCTATTTTATGAATAATGCAGTTTAAGAAAAGATGAGATCGTAGGGCCGGCGGATGGCTTCCTCCAGCTGTCCGGTGGAAACATATTTGCTGAACCTGGTACTTTCCTTGCCCTGCAGGTATAGAATGATGAGCGGGTTGGCATACACATTGTATTCTGCATTCAGCTCCGGCATTTTTTTCGAATTGATATAGCGCAACACTATTCCGGGATAGGATATAAGGAATTTCTCTACCTTCGGCCGAAGCGCCAGGCAGGGAGCACAATCATCATTGTAGAAATATAGAATAAGGAAATCTTCCGATGCGACGGTTTCCCGGACTTCGGCTGCTGATCTTATTTCTGACTGCATCAGTCCTTCCCGATGTATTTGTATATGATCGGATCCGTCCCGTTTTTAACATGCCCGACTGTCCAGCCATGATCCAGATCACTGAAATGGATGCTTTTGAGAGTGGCAGGAGCTGTCACCCCGATACGTTCCCAGTAAACACCTCCGTCGGTGGTCTGGAAAACATCACTGTTGTGACCGCAACACCAGGCAACGCCATCCGTTACATACTGTATTTCATAAAGATCAAAGATCGAAATATTGTAAGCCGTATACCAGGTTTCACCTGCATCACCCGTATTCACAAACTTCCCCCGGTTGCCAACGGCAAATCCTTGGCTTTTGTTCGGGAAATTGATGCTGTTGAGTGTTTCATTGGAAACATTGTTGGCGAAATCCCATTCTTCTCCACCATCATCGGTCTGGATAAGGATACCGCTTAAGCCACATGCATAGCCGTTATTTGCGTCTGTGAAGAAAACATCGTTCAGTCCGAGTGCATCTTCGGGCGGTACCTGCCATAGCCAGCCTCCGCCCAGGTGCCCTCCATTGCTTGTGTGAAGGATCATGGCCTTGTTATCATCATCTGTACCAACGATCCAGCCATTCTGGTGGTCGACAAAATGAACTGCATGAAGATCTTTAAAGGTGGGAGTGGACTGGTTGTTCCATGTGTTGCCGGTATCGGCCGAGAAAAGGATGGTGCCTTTCTCACCAACAATCCACATGTTCTTGTCATTGTAATAAAAGAAATCAAATAAGTTATTCGACCCGAATTTCTTATGAATCCATGTGTTGCCACTGTCCAGAGTCCTCAGGATCGTTCCTGAATCACCCACCATCCAACCTTTGGCTCCATCGGCAAAGAAAACTTTATTCAGGGGGGCATTTAGCCCTTCGATCGTGACCTGCTCAAACTGAGGTTCTGGAATGGGTGTATCGGGCGGATCGTCTTCGTTGCAGCTGCTCTGCATGAATAAACCAAAAGAGATTAGTGCGATTCCGGTAATGATTAAAGTCCTCTTCATGATAATAAGGGATATTGATTGATTATTTTAACGCAAATTTAACTGAATTAATTTGACCATCAAAAATTAACCCAAAACAATGCCAATCTTTGTTAATGATTTCACAACAGTTCGGGATAAAATATTAATTTTGCCGAAACAATGGATTGATTATGTTTCACTGGCTGCTCGAATTCAAGATTAAAATCAACCGCACGGCACTCTTTTAAGCCATCTTCCCGAAATTTAAGTGCTAAACATTCGTTTTATTAATAATTAAAATTCAAGATATTATGACTTATATAGTTAAAGGAAGCGGTTTAACGATAGAAGATGTTGTTAAGGTAGCCCGCAACAATGAAAAAGTAGAGCTTCATCCCGATGCCCTTGAAAGGATGAAAAAGTGCAGGAACATGCTGGAAAAGAAGATTGAGGCAGGGGAGATCATGTATGGTGTGAATACGGGGATTGGCGAATTTTCCGAAGTTGTTCTGAACGATGATCAGGTAAAGGATTTTCAAAAATATCTCATATATAATCATGCTGCCGGTATCGGCGAACCTATGCCCATCGACTGGGTAAGAGGGGCCATGCTGGGCAGGATCAACGTACATGCACACGGCAATTCAGGTGTGAGGCCCCTGATCACGCAAACCCTGATCGAAATGCTCAACAAAGGGGTAACCCCCTGGGTTTGCAGGAAAGGGTCTGTCGGGGCCTCCGGCGATCTGGCGCCCATGTCGCAAATTGCATTGCTGATGATGGGAGAAGGAAAAGCCTATTATAAAGGAGAACTTTTTGAAGGCAAGGAAGCTTTTGAGAAAGCCGGCATTGAGGTGCCGGGCCTGAAAGCCCGCGACGGACTCGCCACCATCAATGGGTCCAATGTACTAACTGCCATGAGCGCTCTGTTTATTTACGATGCCAATAACTGGTTCAAGCAGGCTGAGATTGCAGCGGCCATGTCGCTGGAAGCCCTCAAGGCCAATATGAAACCCTATACCAGCAAACTGCATGAGGTGCGTGGTTTTAAAGGCGCCATCCGGAGTGCCAAGGCCATCAACAAACTGGTAGCCGGCGGAGACCTGAAAGAAGAAAGGGTTAAATGCAAGGTGCAGGATGCTTATTCTATGCGTTCAACTCCCCAGGTGATTGGTGCTGCGCATGATGCACTGGCCTATGCCAGGTCGCAGGTTGAGATCGAACTGAACGGGGTTGGAGACAACCCGGTATTTTTCCCGGATGAGAACCTCCAAATTTCGGGGGCCAACTTCCAGGGTACTCCTGTTGCCCTTCCCATGGACATGGCCGGAGCCGCCATTACCATGATAAGCGTGATGTCGGAAAGAAGGATGAACAGACTGAATAATCCTGCTTTGAGTGTAGGACTGCCAGCATTCCTTACCAGGGGAGCCGGTATGTTTTCCGGCCTGATGCTGAGCCAGTATACTGCCGATATGCAAATCGTGGAGCAACGTATTCTTTCAGCACCGGCTTCGATACAATCCATTCCGGCTGCCGCCGACCAGGAGGATTTTGTTTCCATGGGCATGAATACGGCGCTGAAGAATTTCCAGATCCTGGACAATGCTTACGGTATCCTGGGAATTGAACTTATGGCAGCAGCACAGGCTCTCGACTTCAGGGAATACAAGTTTGGAAAGGGCGTGAGCAAGGCAAAAGAAGTGATCCGGAAATATGTCGAATTCCTGGATATTGACAGGCCGCTTTACAATGATCATAATACCATGAAGGATCTTGTGGAAAGATGCGAGATACTGCATGAGGTGGAAAACGAGATCGGCAGCCTTGAGTGATTAAGAGCCAGGCAGATTGTTACCTGAACAGCTTTAAGAAACTGTTTTGGAAAACGAAACGGAGAACAGTAGTTTTTCCGGCGCAATTTACCGGTGACTAAAGACAAACGGGCATAGATTAAAGCACCGGGTGAATAATCCGTCAAATTTAACTTGACATAACACCAGGTTAATCCCGTTGGAATTCCAGTAAAAAATTAATTTTGTCATCGAATTGAATCGAAATATTTGAAATGAACAATATCCCCCCAAGTGGAGCTGGAAAGCCCGGGCATCGACCCGATTTGCTTACAGTGCTATGCATTCTAACTTTCATTGGCAGTGGCCTGGGTGCTTTTTCAAACCTGGTAATGAGTCTTTCTTACGATATGATCAAAGAAATGGCTGAATCAGGTGAAATGAATTTCCCTGGGATGGACATTTACCTGTCACTCCCAAGGTCCTTCTACGTGGTCAGTTTTGTAGTGATGTTTGCCTCCCTGTTCGGAGCTATTCAAATGTGGAAGTTAAGAAAATTCGGTTTTCATGTGTACACCATCGCACAGCTACTCTTGCTTTTGTTACCGACCATCTATATGCCGCGCATCGAATATCCTTTCCTGAATATTTTTATCACAGCCACCTTTGTGCTCCTCTATGCCGTAAATCTGAAACATATGTCGTAACTTTGGGCTGTGGAAGCTGATAAACACCCAGATTCGCAATCGCAGATGACGCAAAGACCTTTGTTCCTGTCATTGCTTTGTATTGCCTCCCTGGTTTACAATGGACTTGTAATGCTGCTTTTGATTGCCGCATTTTTTTTCCGCAATTACCTGGCTGAAATGATCAGAAATTATGCGGATGCAAAGGCCCCCGAAACATCCCTGTATGTTTTTCTTTTCACCGGCCTGTTGCTTACCGGACTGGCATTTTACGGGGTGCTGAAAATATGGCAATTAAGAAAAATCGGCTTCCTTTTGTTTTTTCTTTCCAATGTGCTTATAATGATTGTCTTATACCTATTCTTTACCCTGAGTTTGTGGCATCTGATCTCCAGCATTCTGTTATTGTTTCTCTTCTGGATTTATGCTAAACGTATGAAATGATCGATAAATAAAGGATTTTCATCAAAGCCGATCTTATTTAGATTCAATATAAATAAGCTATTAATGCCCTGGCAAACAGATTAATAATCTGTTTTTTACTTGTTTTTAATATAAATTGGTAATAAATTTGACATTAAATTTTTGTTAATTCTTAGGTATTTTTATAATTTGCGATGTCAAAATAAATGCCGGTATAAAAAAGGAGTGAGAATCATACTGGTGTATATAGTTAAAAATTAAATATATAACCAAATTATTAACCAAATTTATTAATTATGAGAAAGTTTACGATTTTTCTTGTACTCCTGCTATTCTGCGGGTTACAAGCCGCATTCGCACAAAAAACGATAACAGGTAAGGTTACGAGTGCAGACGACGGTACACCCCTGATCGGTGTAACGGTCATAATTAAGGCTACTACGATTGGTACTACAACCGATATTAACGGTAAGTATTCGATCCAGGTACCTGAAGATGCCGAAGCGCTGCTTTTCTCTTTTGTCGGTATGGCAACACAGGAAGTGGCGATAGGGGACAAATCAGTAATTGACGTTCAGCTGGCGCCCAGTGCTGTGGCGATGGATGAGGTGATCGTTACTGCCCTCGGTGTTACCCGGGAGGAGAAATCCCTTGGGTATGCCGTTCAGGATGTTTCCGCTGAAGAGATCAACAAGGCACGGCCTATAAATGTGTTAAATGCACTTTCGGGTAAGGTAGCCGGTGTTCAGATCTCCAACTCTACCGGTAACATCGGTGGTTCTTCCAGGATAACCATCCGTGGTATCCGCTCAATGACTGGCGACAACCAGCCGATCTTCATCGTTGACGGTACCATCATCGATAACTCCAATTTTACCTCAGCCAACCAGGCTCGTGGTGGCGGTGGTTATGACTACGGTAACATGGCCAACGACATCAACCCCGATGATATCAAATCAGTTTCTGTTCTTAAGGGACCAGCAGCCTCCGCGCTTTATGGTTCAAGGGCTGCCAATGGTGTGATCATCATCGAAACCAAAAAAGGCGAAGCAAGAGCAGCAGCCGGTAAAAAGGGAATCGGTGTTACCATTAACACAGGCGCATCCTTCGATATGATTTCTATTTTGCCAAAATATCAGAATAAATATGGTGGTGGATTTGGATGGGATACCCTCTGGTACAGCGAACATCCGGAAGGATTTCCGGGCAGGACATCCGGTTATTATTCAGCGGGAGGCGATTCCTACGACCTCATGCCCAACTACGCTGTGGATGAAAGCTGGGGCTCGGAACTGAATGGCCAGATGCACAGACCGTGGTATTCATGGCAGGAAAATAACAGTGAATGGTATGGTAAGAACGTTCCCTGGACAGCCAATGAGGATAATATCAAGGATTTTTATAAGCTTGGTCAGACCTGGACAAATAATATTGCCCTGACAGGTGGTTCCAAAGATGCTTCCTTTCAGATTGTCTTATACGAATGTTCAACAACATGGTGTTGCTCCTAATGCCAAGAGAGACAAAAATTCAATAAACTTTAGTGGTACTTCAAAATTGAGCGATCGCTTAACCGCCTTCACAAACTTCAATTATATTAATACCAAAGGCGATGGTCTTGTGGGTACCGGTTATGATGGTGCCAATGTTATGAATTCGTTCAACCAATGGTTCCAACGTCAACTGGATATGGAGAAAATGCAAGATTACTGGTTGAACCCCGATGGTACCCAGAACTCATGGAACAGGACAGCCTGGAACAATCCATTCCCGAAATACTGGGACAACCCGTATTGGACAAGGTTTCAGAATTATGGTAACGATTCCCGCGACAGGGTATTCGGTAACATTGGATTTACCTATGAGTTTACCGACTGGTTGAAACTGACCGGTAAGGTGAATAAAGACTTTTATACCGACAGGAGAGAACAAAGAAGAGCCGTTGGCTCCAATGAAATTTCTTACTATGAAGAAGGAATCCGTCAGTTATCAGAAACCAATACAGAATTCCTGCTGGAATTCAATAAGTATGTAACTGAGGATCTTTCTTTGACAGCACTTCTGGGTGGTAACCAAATGTACCCGTACATACCAACAGGAACGTGGGTACAACCTCAGGAGGTATTGCCCATCCCCGGGTTTTGACAATCTGGCCAATACAACCTATCCCGATCATTGTGGATGACTACACGAGGAAAAAGAGGATTAATAGTTTGTATGGAGCCGTTTCTTTGGGATGGAGAAGCATGATTTACGTTGACCTGACCGCACGTAGAGCAGACTGGTCATCGACACTTCCAACAGATAATAACTCTTATTTCTATCCTTCAGTAACCGGTAGTTTCGTATTTTCAGAATTGCCGGCACTGAATGACGTAAGCTGGCTTTCAATGGGTAAAGTACGCTTTGCATGGGCAAAGGTGGGTAATGACACAGATCCTTACAACCTTTACAGTGTGTATACACCGAAAGAGAATTTCGGATCAAATCCCCTGTATACAGTACCTAATCAGTTAAATAATGCAGAACTGAAACCCGAGCAGACTACTTCAATTGAGTTTGGTGGCAACCTGAAATTTTTTAACAACCGTTTGGGAATTGATGCTACTTACTACGAATCAGAGTCTACGGACCAGATCATCCCGATCCCGATTTCCGGATCAACCGGATATACGAGTGCAATTATTAATGCCGGTCAGATTGACAACAAGGGTATCGAGCTTTTCCTCACAGGTACACCTGTTATGACCAAAGATTTCACCTGGGATATCTACATCAACTGGTCCAAAAATACCAGTGAGGTTGTTGAGCTTGCCAGAAGGTATTGATCAGCTTAGGCTGGTGAACGCTCCATTCTCAGTTTCTGTGAATGCATACGTAGGCCAACCTTATGGAACAATCATGGGTCGTGACTTTGTATATGAAGACGGACAGAAATTCGTAAATGCCAACGGTATGTACCAGGCTTCAGAAGACGTTGTACCATTGGGCAATATTGAACCCGACTGGATTGGCGGTATCGGAAACACACTGAGGTACAAAGATCTTTCGCTCAGCTTCCTGTTTGATTTCAGGAAAGGTGGTGATCTGTTCTCAACGACCTATATGTGGGGTGTATACAGTGGTATCCTCGAAGAATCTGTTGATAACAACATTCGTGAAGACGGTATCGTACTGGAAGGTGTAATGGAAGACCCGAACAATCCAGGTCAGTTTATTGCCAACGACCAGAATATCGATGCCAATACCTACGGACTGAACCATTATTTCGTGGGTGCCATGGACATGTTTAAAACTGATTTTATCAAATTAAGAGAACTTTCGCTCACATATAGCTTCCCCGAAAAATGGGTGTCAAAAACCCCATTCGAAAATATAGCACTTACATTGTATGGAAGAAATCTGCTTGTATTCGCAACAGACATCGAACACATCGATCCTGAGCATGTTATCTCAGCGAATAATATCCAGGGTATCGAAGGTGCTCAGTTGCCTGCAACAAGGTCTTTCGGATTTAACCTGAACGTTAATTTATAAGGTAAAGTCAATTTATTAAAAACTTAAAATATTGAAAGAAATGAAAAAAATACATAAAAAGCTATTCGCAATAGGATTGTTAGCACTCTTCCTTTTTGCAGGATGTACCAAGGACTTTGAGGAGATGAACATTTCTCCCAATGATCCGCCCGAGGTACCAACCGCTTATTTATTAACCTCGGCCGAGAAAGGGCCTGGTAGGATTCCTCTGGGACGAACGGTGGGCCGGCAGGTTCGGAAACCTCTATTCTCAGTACTGGACTCAGACTTCATATACGGATGAAAGCCGTTATAAATACAGAGATGGTGTGAACAATAACTACTGGATCTTTTTCTATGCAGGCCGGGATGCGACCCCCGACGGTACTATGAATGGTGGCGGCATGGAAGACCTTGAAAGGATCATCCTGCTCAATACTGATGATGCTACCAAGGATGTGATGAGCCAGTACGGCGCCAATGTGAACCAGATCGCCGTGGCCAAGATCCTCAAAGCATGGATGTTCCAGATCCTGACGGATACATGGGGCTATGTGCCTTACAATGAGGCTTTAAAAGGCGAAACCATCAAACAACCTGCTTATACCTCACAACAGGATATTTATACCGGCATCCTGGGTATGCTCGACGATGCAACCACTAACTATGGATGTAAATGCTCTGGGTGTTTCCGGCGACATTATTTACGGTGGAGATATGAGCCTCTGGAAAAAGTTTGCAAATTCGCTCAAGCTTAGGGTAGCCATCAGGATGTCGTATGCCGATGCCGGCAACTGCCCAGGATGTTATTACAGCCAGTTGGGAAGGCGCTTTTACAAGCAATGCCGACAATGCATTCTTCAGCTTCCTTAACGGTACACCAAATAACAATCCGCTGAACGAAAATCAGAAAGTAAGGACTGACTTTGCAGTGGCAAAACCTTTGATCGACATGATGAATGACCGGAATGACCCGCGTTTGCCTTTCTTCGCAAACAGCCCGGTCAACGAACCCGGTACATTCACCGGATTCCCTTATGGAATGTCGCAGAGCGAAGCCACTCCCTTGTCAAACAATGATTTCACTATGCCCGGTGATTGTGTTTATGCACCCACAGCTCCCGGTATGCTGATGAATTATTCAGAAGTTTGCTTCATCATGGCCGAAGCCGCTGAAAGATTCGGCCTGGGTGGTGACGCACAACAATGGTATGAAACAGGTATCCGGGCCAATATGGAAATGTGGAACGGATTCCTCGGCCTGACCAATCTGAATACATTCTATCGCCTGGATAACCCAAGCACAGAGAGACCTGAACCAGCAATGATCAGCGAAACCATGGTGGATGATTACCTGGCTGATCCTATGGTAGCCTGGGGTTCTGCAGATGCACTTGAACTGATCGGTACACAGAAATACCTTGCCCTCTATCCACAAGGACTGCAGGCATGGTTTGAGTACACAAGGACCGGTTATCCGACAACCTTATTGCAGCCGGGTGAAACCGTTGCTGAGTATGATTATACTTTTACACCGCTGAATGCAATTACAAATATTCCTTACAGAATGGAATATCCCAGTGAGGAGCAAACCTTGAATGGCGATTCTTACGATGCCGCAGTTGCAGCACAGGGTAATGATAATATGAGTACAAAGCTCTGGTGGAATAAGAAATAATCGGAACTTTCAAATAATGCAAAAGGGCTGCCGGTTTTGCTGGCAGCCTTTTTTTTATTCGTTGATGGATATTGCATCCAGTTGTTCTTTCAATTCATCCCGTAATCGATAGTAAGGTTCGAGATAAAGACTGTCAACCGGTTCCGAGGGAGGAGATTCTACCTTTAAGGGATTGATGGGCTGGCCATTCCTGTAAAACCGGAAGTCAAGATGAGGACCGGTGGCCAGGCCCGAACTTCCCACATATCCAATCACGTCTCCCTGCTTTACTTTTGCCCCTTTTTTTATTCCTTTGCCATAAGCCGACAAATGCATATAAACAGTTGTATAGGTGCCATTGTGCCTGATCTTTACGGCTCGTCCTCCCTGCCGGGTCCATGCTGCCATGGTAATAACTCCATCGCCTACGGCATGAACCGGTGTGCCATAATCCGCTGCATAATCTACCCCGGTGTGTGGCCGGTATATCTTTAATACAGGATGTAATCGGTTATAAGAAAATCCCGAACTGATCCTCCTGAATCTCAGTGGCGCTTTAAGAAAGGTCCTGCGCATACTTCCAGCCTCATCATCAAAATAATCTCCGGTACTGTCCTGTACAAAATAATAGGCAAAATGATCTTCTCCCATGTGATTAAAACAGGCGGCCAGTACTCTTCCCAGTCCGATCCTTTCATCCTTCACATACCTGTCTTCATAGATCACTTTGTAAGAATCACCTTTCTGTATACCAAAGAAGTCGATGGTCCATGCAAAGATCTCGGAGAGTTCATTTGCCAGGTTTGGATCCGTCTCGTTATCGATCATGGCATTCCACAGGCTGCTCTCAATCCTTCCGGAAGCAGTCTCAAGCACCCTTGTTTCCTTTTTTTTGCCTCTCGTCACCCTGATCGTATCCCTAAGATCATACAAGAGGAAATTGACCGGATCCATTTCATAAACAAAATACAAAGGTTTTTTCAGGGAATCTCTGGTCGTGATCATAGAATAAGTATTACCCCGCCGGATCTTTCGGACATTAAAGGTAGGTTTGGAAATCTTTACCAGCTCTTCGATCCTGGCATAATCCACTCCCTGACGGCTTAATATCTCCGCCAGGAATTCATTGCGTCCGATCTTTGCCTTAAATACCTCCAGCGAATCCAGGATGATCCCGTACTCCTGGGGGATCAATACTTCCGGTACATCAATCGGGCCCTCGCCAAAGTGGGCCTGATGGCGATCATTTTTGTAAATGGAATAAAATAGCAGTACAATTATGATCAGGGAGATCAGCAACAGTATCTCGAGCGCTCTAGTTTTGTGCATGATGTAAAATTGTTTTATGCAAACGCAGCAATCGCAAATTAAGTTTGCAAAGAAAAGGAAAAGATTATTAAAAAATATGGCAGATATTAATTGGCCTTTTTTGCGAAATCAAGTCCTGCCCTGAAGGCTTTCAGGTTCAGGTCGATGATCTCATCTCCCTTGGATTTGAAAATGCTTCTGATGGCATCTTCAAGTTTAACTATATCAATGTCAAGGTAAAGGGCCGCCGCACCCAGTACCACAATATTGGCAACCTTCACACTTCCGAGTTCTTTTGCAATTTTATCTGCATCCAGGGCCACATGATAGGGCAGGGATTTGATGGTTTCCAGTACTTTGTCGAGTTCGGGATAATTGGGTATGTTCACGTGTGGAACCGTATTGGTGATCAACCAGCCGCCTTTTTTGAGCATGGGCAGGTAGCGCAGTGATTCCATGGGTTCCACCGAAATGACCAGGTCAGCTTTTCCCTGCGGGATCAGATCGGAGGCAATTTCTTCCGTTGAGATCCTCAGGTGTGATTGCACATCTCCGCCACGCTGGCTCATGCCATGCACTTCAGCCTGTTTCAGATGCATGCCGTCGGCAATCGCGGCTGTGCCTATGGTTGCCGCAATGGATAAGATTCCCTGTCCGCCTACTCCTGCTAATATGATGTCCTTTTTCATTGTGTGATACATGATTTGGTTTAACTGATGTTGGCTGTTTTGACTTTGTGCTTTGCACGCATCCTCCTGTTGAGGGTTTGTATGCATTCCCGCCGCGGGATGATCACAGATACGCCTTTATATTCAAGTTCTTCCCTGATCGCCCGCACATTCTCATCATGATGTTTTCTGAGTGGTTTCAACACTTTGATATGACCTTCCTCAACCCCAAGGCCCTGGCAGATCTGTTCAATTTTACCAAGGGCGGAGGACTTCTGACCGCCGGTCATGCCTACAGTGGAATTATCGAGGATCAATACCGTAAGGGGCGCCTGGTTGTTCACGGCATCCAGCAGACCGGTAATGCCTGAGTGTGTAAAAGTTGAATCGCCGATGGCAGCAACAGCCGGCACCAGTCCCGCTTCTGCAGCACCCAACGCCATGGTAATGGATGCCCCCATATCGACACAGGTATTGATGGCTTCCAGAGGTTCCAGTGCACTCAGGGTATAACACCCGATATCAGAAAATACACGCCCCTTGGAATAAGCCGATAAAGCTTCGTTCAAAGCCAGGAAAGCATCATTGTGGGAACAACCGGCACATAATTTTGGCGGCCTGGGCGCAATGAAATCAGGAATGTCAAGGCCTTCTTCAAATTCGAAGCCAAGCGCTTTCCCAACGATATTGGGATTCAACTCTCCATCCCTGGGCAGGCTGCCGTCGAGCCTTCCCCTGATGGTTTTGCCTTTGTTCAGCATGCCTTTGATCAATTCCTCAATGATGGGATAACCATCTTCCAGCACCAGCAGCTCATCGCATGATTCATACAATTTATCGATCATTTTCTTTGGCAAAGGATACTGTCCGACTTTTACTACGGGATGGGGGATGTTTCTGTCAGGATAGTTTTCCATGAGGTAGTTATGGGCAATACCACAGGCAATGATCCCGAGTTTTTTATCCCTTGCATCAAAATACCGGTTAAAGCCGGCATTTTCAGATTCATTTTCGAAGGCCGACTGTTTGGCCAGCAGCTCTTTGTATTGTTTCCTGGCAATAACCGGAAGCAGGACAAACTGTCGCAGGTTTTCCGGTAATTTAAGTTCATTCTGACTTTTTTCTTCTTTCCTGATCACCCCTGAACGTGAATGTGCGAGCCGCGTCGTGATCCTGAGCATGACCGGAATTCCGAGTTTCTCAGACAGATCAAATCCATAATGCACCATATCATAAGCCTCCTGCTGGTTGGAGGGCTCAAGGGTGGGGATCAGTGCGAACTTACCATAAAAACGGGAGTCCTGTTCATTCTGTGAAGAATGCATGGAAGGATCATCGGCAGCCACCACGATCATGCCTCCATTGGCGCCGGTGATGGCAGAGTTAATGAAACCGTCAGCCGCCACATTCAGGCCAACATGTTTCATGCATACCATTGATCTTTTGCCTGCGTAAGACATGCCAAGTGCCGATTCCATGGCTGTTTTTTCGTTGGCCGACCAGGCTGAACGAATCCCTTTCCCGGATGCTTGTTTTGATTTTTGTACGTATTCGGTTATTTCTGTGGAAGGAGTCCCCGGATAAGCAAAGATCCCTGATATCCCGGCATCAATAGCAGCCTGTGCTATTGCTTCGTCCCCTAACAATAATTGTTTCTGCATTATCAATAAAATTTGAAATAATTAGATAAGCTCTCTGTCATACAAAACTACAGAAAATAAGTAATTGGAGTGCATAAATTCTTAAACTAACCTGCATTATTTATCAAATAGCTTAATGTACTCAAATAATGCAGGTTAGCCCCGGATTAGATAAGCTTGCAATTTGAAAACGAAGTGCATCAATCCCGATAGTTATCGGGAAGCTTTTCTTAGTCGTCAGGATAATTCAGCGTTTCACCTTTTAGGTTTAGGAATTATCCGGGCTAAATTGCTTCTAAATTGGGCTTCCCGGCAAGCCATATTATTGTATTTTTGCACTCCAGATGAATTTTCTTGCACACTTGTACCTGTCCCCGGAAAATGACAAAATAATGCTGGGGAATTTTTTTGCCGATGCCGTTAAGGGCAAGGCCTTTTATACCTATGAGGAAGATGTTAGGCGAGGGATCATCCTGCACCGGCAAATTGATGATTTTACCGACAAGCATCCCGTGTTCCTCCGGAGTGCAAAACGCCTGCAGCCCAAGTACCGGAAATATGCCAAAGTTGTTGTGGATATTTATTACGATCATTTTTTGGCCCGCAACTGGGATGATTATTCACAGGTTGATCTCACCGAATTCGTACTGAAAGTTTATCGCATGATGGCCATGAATTACTTTATGCTTCCCGGGCGTTCAAAACGTATCCTGCCCTTTATGATCGCACAGAACTGGCTGGCCGGCTATGCAAACCTGCTGGATCTGGCAAGGGTTTTCCGGGGCATGTCGAGACGCACAAACTATAAATCAGGAATGGAACATGCGGTCGAAGATCTGAAGCTGGATTATGATCTATACCTCGAAGAATTCAGAAACTTTTTTCCTGATCTTGTGCAATTTGTTAAGCATTTAAAGTATTAATATATTTGCTGTAAGAAGATATTTGCGAAATGAATGAAACGCTGAAATTGCTCAAGAATACAGAAATGTTCTCTGAAATGCGGGAAGAGGTGCTTCGGAGTCTGTCGGATGTGATGCGCAGAATACAAGTTGAGCCCGGCACCCGGATTATCAAAAAGGGAAGTAAGGGAAAATCCATGTTCATCATTGCCGAAGGCACCGTCAAAGTGCACGATGGCAACCACATCCATGCCCGCCTGAATGCCGGGGATGTATTTGGTGAGTATGCCCTGCTGGATGAAGAAAAAAGATCAGCCTCGGTTACAACCGATACTGCTTCCGTACTTTATAAACTTGAACAGGATGAGCTGTATGAACTGATGTCCTCGAATGCAAATTTTCTGAAGGGTGTACTCAGGGCTTTTGATCAAGCGCTTGCGGGAGCGCAATGAACTTGAGGAAAAACTTGCCAGGAGCTATAAAAAAATTCAGAAGCAAAAAACTGAAATTGAGGAGCAACACAGGAATATCAAGGACCAAAAGGAACAACTCGAACAACATAATTATGACCTGGTCAGCCTGAACGAGGAAAAGAACCAGATCATGAGTGTGGTGATCCATGGCTTAAAGAATCCACTTACCAGCAGTTTGTGCATGGCTGACATGCTATACCAGAAAAAGGAACAAATGGGAAATGCCGGGAATGATCAGCTTGAACTGATCTGTAAATCCCTGAGGCGGATGAATATAATGATCAACCAGATGCTGGACATCAACACCATTGAATCCAAGAAAATAAAGCTTAATTATGAACGACTCTATGTTTCGGGTGTGGTCAGGGAGGTTGTTAAGAATTTCAGTCCTTTTATCGAACAGAAAGGTTTGGATGTGCAACTAAACTGCAGGCCCTGCCGGCCAAACTGAACCAGGTGTACTTGTTCCAGATCATCGATAACCTGGTGTCTAATGCTGTGAATTACTCACCCAGGGGGGAAGCATTAAGATCTCTCTTTTTGGAGAAGGAAAGAAACTGCGGCTTGAAATTGAGGATGAAGGCCCTGGCATTCCCGCTTCCCAAGTGGAGAAAATTTTTAATACATACAGGCGTCAAAGCGAAAAGCTTATTGATCCTGATGCACAGAGTGGCCTCGGACTGGCAATCGTAAAAAAATATGTGGATGCCATGAAGGGGGAAGTCTGGTGCGAAAGCCAGGAAGGAAAGGGTTCCCGTTTCATTGTCAGCTTTGATCAATTTATTGAAGTTCCGGATCAGGAATAAATACTGGCTACAATTTTCCTGCTACCCCCATGGTTCCTGAATTCACACAGATAGATGCCCTGCCAGGCACCCGTGTTCAAGCTTCCCTTAGTGATCGGTATGCTGATTGAATAATCCATCAGACTGGTTTTTACATGGGCCGGCATATCATCCGCTCCTTCCATCGTATGGGTATAATCAGGATCGTTTTCTGGAACCAGCTTGTTCATGATGGTTTCAAAGTCATCCCTTACGGATGGATCGGCATTTTCATTGATCGTAAGGGCAGCAGAAGTATGTTTGATGAAAAGATGCAAAACGCCTGCTTCGGGCAATTTGCCGAGATGTGACAAAACTTTATCTGTGATCAGGTGAAACCCTCGTGGAAAAGCAGGAAGTGAGAATTCAAATTGAGAAATCATAAAATTGATAATTGTTGGTAAAGGATTACTTGTCTATCCTTTTTGCTCCCAGCCTTTTTATTCCGGCGATGTCTTCCAACATATCCGTGGTAATTGACTTCGGTCGTTCGAGGGGATAAAGCAATGCCCTGTCCCAGATTACATTGGCCGAAATACCGATGGCTCTGCCTATGCCAAAGAGTACAGTATAAAAATCGTATTCCCGCACACCGTAATGCCACTGGATCACGCCTGTTTGTGCATCAACGTTCGGCCAGGGATTCTTGGCGTGCCCGTGTTCTTTGAGAATGGGCGGCACTACTTTGTAAAGCAGGTCAACATATTTAAAGATGGGGTCATCTTTCAGATGGCTCAGACTGAATTCCCGCTGCAGCAGGTACCTGGGGTCCGTTTTCCTCAGAACGGCATGTCCGAAACCCGGGATGATCTGGCCGCTGTTCAGGGTGTCCCACACAAATTGCTTCATCTCATCTTCCGTAGGTATATCCCCACCCATTTTATCCATCAGATCGTGAAGCCATCTCAACACCTCCTGGTTTGCCAAACCGTGCAATGGACCCGCAAGTCCGTTGATCATGGCCGAGATAGAAAGGTAGATATCCGAAAGGGAGCTGGCTACCAGGTGCCCGGTGTGTGCACTTACGTTTCCGCTTTCATGATCGCTGTGCAGGATAAAATGCATCCTCGACACATCATCATAAGGCTTGTCTTTGCCCATCATAAAGGCGAAGTTCCCGCCCATATCGAGATTGGGATTGGATTGTATCCTTTTACCATCCCTGTATAATTTGGCATAGATGTAAGTGGCTATTTCAGGCAGCTTTGCGAGCAGGTTCATGGAATCCTCGTACATGGGATCCCATAGATCCATCTTGTTGATCCCGGCATTGTATTTTTTGCTGAAGAATGATTCCCGGTGCATGGTCAGTATGGCTGATGAGAAAATGGTCATCGGGTGACTGCAGCAGGGAAAGGCATCAATGACTTCGTATACATAGCGGGGGAGTATTCTCCTCCTGGAAAATTCATCCACCAGGTCTGTCACCTGGTTTTCATTGGGTATATCCCCGGTAAGGAGAAGATAGAACAAACCTTCTACAAAGGGTGCTTCTGCATTTTCTGGTTTGGGAAGTTTTTCAAATACTTCTTTCAGGGTATAACCCCTGTAACGGATGCCTTCTTCCGGGTCAAGATAGGAAATATCCGTAACCAGGCATTTTAAACCGCGCATTCCGCCGAGGATCTTTCCAATGGTTACCTCATCTACAACAACATTGCTGTATTTGCTGTTCAGCTTGTCGGTTCTTTTGCGGTGTTCCTGAATTTTTTCGTAAAGCGTTTCTTTTAAGCTTGCCATGAAATTAAAGTGATAATATGATTAAAAAATTATTCGCTTAAAGATATAAAAAAACCTACATATTTCCAATTACTGCCGTGGCAAATTCAGAACATTTCAGTAATTCTGCATCTTCCATCAACCTGTGATAATCGTAGGTAACCTTTTTCCTGGCAATGGTTTTTTCAATGCCTTCCCAGATAAGATCATGTGCTTCCTGCCAGCCCATATATTTGAACATCATGCTGCCTGAAAGAATAATGGAACTGGGGTTTACCTTGTCGAGGCCGGCATATTTTGGCGCCGTACCATGAGTTGCCTCGAAGATGGCATGCCCGGTCTCATAATTGATGTTGGCACCCGGCGCGGTTCCGATACCACCGATCTGGGCAGCCAGGGCATCTGAAAGATAATCCCCGTTGAGGTTCATGGTAGCGATCACATCAAATTCTTTTGCTCTCGTGAGTACCTGTTGCAGGGTAATGTCGGCAATGGCATCCCGGATGAGCAATTTGTCTTTCCACTGGCCGTTGCCATGTGTCGGCATCAGTTTCAGGGCTTTCTCCACCTCAGCATTGAGGTCGGCCTTTTGTGATTGTGTCATCATATAATAACCCGGCTCAATCTTGCGGGCATTGTCTTCGGTGCTCAAAGCAGTATCCCGGTCTTTATTGCCGATGATCCAACTTTCCCTCTCGGTGATGATCTCATTCCTGAACTCATCCCTGGCCACTTCATAGCCCCAGCTCTTGAAGGCGCCTTCGGTGAACTTCATGATGTTTCCTTTGTGCACCAGCGTAACAGATTTTCTTCCTTCTTTCAAAGCATAGGATATGGCTGCCCTGACGAGGCGCATGGAGCCTTCTTCGGAGATTGGTTTGATCCCGATACCGGATGTTTCCGGAAAACGGATATTTTTTACATCCATTTCATTTTCCAGGAAAGTGATCATTTTCTTTACAGCATCCGATCCTTTTTTCCATTCAATGCCTGCATAAATATCTTCGGTGTTCTCGCGAAAGATCACCATGTCTACGTCTTGTGGTTTTTTAACGGGCGACGGGGTGCCTGTGATGTATTTTACCGGACGAAGGCAAACGTAAAGGTCCAGGCTCTGGCGCAGAGCAACATTGAGTGACCTGATACCGCCACCGACAGGAGTAGTGAGCGGACCTTTGATCCCGACCATGTATTCATTAAAAGTATCCAGGGTCTGCCGGGGAAGCCATTCTCCCGTTTTGTTGAATGCATTTTCACCGGCCAGGGTTTCCATCCAGTGGATCCTGCGTTTGCCCTTGTATGCTTTTTCGACTGCTGCATCAAAAACCCGTTTGGAGGCTCTCCAGATGTCCGGGCCTGTGCCGTCGCCTTCGATAAAGGGAATGATGGGATTGTCGGGTACGTTTAATTTTCCTTGCTCTTTGGTTATTTTTTTGCCTTCCATGTGCTTAATTTTCATTGTTAATTTTTAAGGAGCATAAAGGTACAAAGATTTAACATATCAATATACTTTCATCTGTTAAAATTGTGTTATTTGTAAAGCGTTCTAAGCTTAGTTCAATATTTTAATGCAACAATTTAATTTATAAAAAGTTTAATGATTGATGGAAAAGCCGGATAAACCGATCATCTTTATCGATGGCTATTGCAATTTATGCAATGGCCTGTTGAGAAGGATTCTTAAACTGGACAAAAAAAACATTTTCAGGTTTTCATCAATCCAGGGTGAAACCTTTCGCATTTTGATGGAGTCAGGTGAAGTTTCGCCGGATGTTGATTCTGTCGTCCTTTATGATCAAAAAAGGGTGTTTATCAAAAGCGAAGCGGTGTTCGAGATCGCCCGCCAACTGGGTGGTATTCACCAATCGATCAGGGTTTTCCGGGTTTTACCCACCTCATTCAATGATGCCATGTATGATCTGGTTGCCAGGTACCGGTACAGAATATTCGGACGGCGAAAGCATTGCGGCATCATGCCGGGCAAGGCCCTTAAGGATAAATTCCTGGATTGAGAATTCTTGCCAGTTATGATGGCCTTCAAAGTAGTTTTTATCTTATCTTTGTTTTGAATCAAATTTGTCATCTATGGAAGAAAGAAGAGGATTATACAGAAGCCGCACCGATTCCGTGATCGGCGGTATTGCGGGTGGTATTGCCAATTATCTCAATACAGACCCCACCATCATTCGGATATTGTTTGTTTTGCTTGCCATATTCGGGGGAGGCGGTGTGTTGATCTATCTGATCCTGTGGATCGCTGTGCCAATAGAACCGGCTTATTCCTATCATAATATGGATCAGAATACAGAAGAAGGGGGCAAAAAAAATACAGGCCCGGGTTCCTCCGGACAGGCATACGTCTCCAACAACTTCCAGAAAAAGCAGGATGGCAGCCTGATCGCCGGACTGGCCCTAATCGCGGTAGGGGTGATCTTCCTGGTAGACCGCTTTGTACCGCACATTGATTTTGAAGACCTCTGGCCCATTATCCTTCTGGTGGCCGGTATCGCACTGATCAGAATAAGTGTTACCAGCAGGAAAGAGAACCGGGATCTTTTCGGAAAAGACGAAGAAAAGGATAAACCCGGACAGGACCAGCCGGAGAAGTAATATTCAAGTATTTACAAAAATGATTCTAAAATGAAATACAGCAATCTTTTCTGGGGTGTGGTGCTCATCCTTCTGGGTGTTTTGTTTATCCTGAAAAACCTCAATATCATTTTTTTCGACTGGAGCATATTTTTGGAGTTATGGCCACTCTTCCTTGTTTTATGGGGAATAGCGGTGCTTCCAATGAGAAATGTATTCAAGATCATTCTTTCCTTTGTGGTCATTCTGATTACCGTGCTCATCATCTCGGGCAACCCGCATAATTATCACTGGCACGGCTGGCACTTTAAGGAACTTGAAGATGAGTGGGGCTGGCAGTTTCGCCAGGATGATGATGAAAGTATGACCGAAGAATATAAGCAGGGAAAGGAGAATGGTAATAATGAAACGCGTTCGCAGGAGTTTTCGGAACCGTATGATGAAAATGTAGAATTTGCGAAAATCAAAGTGGAAGCAGCTATCGGGGACTTTTCCTTAACAGGATCAACGGAAGAATTGATGGAATTCAGCAAGCATGGCAATCTGGGTCCGTATAAGATCATCAGCAGGACACAGGATAATTTCAGGTACCTTGAACTGGATCTGGAAAAAAATATTTTCAGGGGCTCGGACTTTCGCAACAAGACCAACCTAAAACTGAATGAAAATCCACTCTGGGACATAGAGATCGGTGCCGGGGCCGCTGATATTGAAATGGACCTGCGGCCATTTAAGATCAGAACACTGGAAATAGACGGCGGTGCTTCCGCTGTTCAGTTGGTACTTGGCGATCAGGCTGATGAAACCAGGGTGAATATCGAAGCGGCTGCCTCCAGTATTGAAATTAAGGTCCCGGAGAATTCAGGCTGTTACATTGATGTGGAAACCTTCCTTTCGAGCAAGTCATTCGAGGGCTTTGAGAAAACCGATGAGGGCAATTATCAAACGGCAAACTACAAGACTGCGGAGAAAAAGATCATCATTAACCTGAATGCCGCCGTTGCAGATTTTGCAATCAGAAGGTATTAAACTGTCAAAAATTCCCGTTTTCGGGCATTGGTATGTATTTTGTTTAATGAATCCCCGGTATGGAATATAGAGATTATTATAAAATTTTAGGGGTAAGCAAAAAGGCCTCCCAGGAGGAGATCAAGAAAGCTTACCGGAAGCTGGCCCTCAAATACCACCCCGACAGAAACCCAAACGACAAGAAGGCGGAGGATAGTTTTAAAGAGGTGGCAGAGGCCTATGAGGTACTGAAAGATCCTGAAAAACGGAAACGTTATAACGAGCTGGGTGCCAACTGGAAGCAATACGAGAAAGCCGGTGCCGATGCCAGTGCATGGGGCGGTTTTAATCAGGGAGGCGGATTTAATTACCAGTCATATGGCCGGCGGCCGGGTGCAGGCCAGGCAGGCGATTTTGGTTTTGATGACATGTTCGGAGGCGGGGGCTTTTCCGACTTCTTCGAACGTTTCTTCGGAGGCTTTGGGCAGGCCGGCGGACAACAGGAGTATTACACGCAAGGCAGGCCTGCAGCAGGCAGGGATTTTGAGGCCATGCTGGACCTGAGCATGTATGAAGTGCAAAATGGAACCTCCCGTATGCTGAATATCGATGGCAATAAAATACGGATCAATATCAAAGCCGGAGTGAAAGACGGCCAGGTACTCAGGATAAAAGGCAAGGGCGGAAAGGGAAGTCATGGCGGACCGGCCGGGAACATCTTCCTGAAAGTGAATGTGAAAAATGAAACTGATTTTGTCCGCAAAGGAAACGACCTTTACAGCAATGTTAATGTGAGCTTTTATGAAGCCATTTTTGGTGGAAATATCGATGTAAAAACCCTTACTGGAAATGTAAGTATCAAGATCCCGAAAGGTACCCGGGGCGGAAAGACTTTCCGGCTTAAAGGAAAGGGTTTGCCCGACTATAAGGATAACAGGGTAAAAGGAGACTTGTATGCAAAGGTTGTGATCGATATCCCCGACAATTTCCGGGATGAAGAAATCGAACTCCTGAGCAAAGCAGCAAAGCTGCATAAAAACAAATAGTTTTCGCCCCAGACAACCGTTAACTGATTTATATTGACTATTGGTAGAATCAATCCGGAAAATAATTCCGGATTTTTTATATTGTGCGGCAGCACAAAATTAAACGGAAGAAGCAAAAAAGGGTTTTTGATAATTCCATACATTTGCAAAATTATATTCAAAATATTTGAGATGAGAATGAGCTTGATGAAAAATCTGATCTTCGGAATACTGCTAATCCTTAATACTACCATGCTGATCGCACAAAAAGGTTCATTAAGAGGATTCGTTTATGAAAAAGAAACAGGTGAGCCGGTTATTTTTACCAATGTGATCCTCGAGAACACCTCCTACGGCAGTGCAACCGATGTGAACGGTTATTATGTGATCACCCAGATCCCCGAAGGGAATTATACCATCCGTGTAACCAACCTGGGCTACGACACCCTGCGGCTTCCTGTGGTGATAGAAGAAGACCGGATCATCGACCAGAACCTCTTTCTAAAAAAGGCATCCTATACTCTCCAGATGGTGGATATTACTGCTTCGAAGCAGGAAATGAAAACAGAAACAAGAACCTCCGTGATAAAGATTACCCCCAAGGAGATTGGCCAGATCCCGTCAATTGGCGGACAGTCCGACCTGGCCCAATACCTGCAGGTACTGCCCGGCGTGATCTTTACCGGTGATCAGGGCGGTCAGCTGTATATCAGGGGAGGGTCTCCCATCCAGAACAAGGTACTGCTCGATGGCATGGTGATCTACAACCCTTTCCACTCAATCGGACTTTTTTCTGTTTTTGACACCGATATTCTCAGAATTGTTGAGGTGCATACCGGTGGCTTTGGCGCCGAATATGGCGGAAGGATCTCTTCCATCATGGATCTGAGAACACGCGACGGAAACAAAAAGCATCTTGCCGGTAGAGTAGGAGCAAGTACCTTCGGAGCCAATGTGATGCTTGAAGGTCCGCTCAAAAAACAGGAAGAAGGCGATGTGAGCAGTTCTTCCTTCATCCTCTCATTCAAGAACTCATACCTGGAACAAAGTTCAGACATCTTTTACAAAAATGTAGACAGCACCGGACTTCCATTCAATTATACCGACCTCTACGGAAAGTTATCCATCAACGCCAGCAACGGAAGCAAGGTGAACCTTTTTGGCTTTAATTTCGATGACCAGGTGAATAACTATAATTCCCTGGACTTTAACTGGAAGGCCAGCGGCGGCGGTGCCAATATCATCATCGTGCCCGGCAGGTCACCTGTATTGCTCGAAGGCAGTGTAGCCTATTCCAATTACAGGATGACCCTCTCCGACGCTACCTCAAAACCCCGTAGCAGCAGGATCAACGGTTTTAACATGGATCTCGGCTTTACCTATTTCTTGGGCAAAAACGAAGTTAAGTATGGTATTGAATTGCTGGGTTTCAAAACGGATTATCAGTTCACCAATACCAATAATGTGATTGTTGAACAAACCGAGAATACAACCGAACTGGGTGCTTTTGTGAAGTATAAATACAATGCCGGCAAGCTTATACTGGAGCCCAGCTTCAGGTTGCAATGGTATGCCAGCCTTTCGAATATTTCGCCCGAGCCAAGGTTTGCCATGAAATATAATGTAAGCGATGCCTTCCGGCTGAAACTGGCCACAGGACTTTATTCGCAGAATTTGATCAGCGCCCGTTCCGACAGGGATGTGGTTAACCTGTTTTATGGTTTTCTTTCGGGCCCCGACAACCTGCCGAAAGAGTTCGAAGGGGAAGCAGTTACCCACAAGCTGCAGAAATCCGAGCATATCATCCTGGGATTTGAATATGATATTTTCCCCAATGCGACCATCAACCTGGAGGGCTATTTCAAGAATTTCTCACAGCTTACCAATTTGAACCGCAACAAGATATTTGAAGAGAATACCCATCCCGAAGAACCGGAACTCCTCAAAAAGGATTTCATCATCGAGAAGGGTGACGCCGAGGGGATTGATTTTACATTCAGCTATGACAAACGGCGTTACAGTTTCTGGGCGGTTTATTCCTTTGCCTTTGTGAACCGTTATTTCGAGAATGTGGAAGGAGAGCTGGTACAATATTATCCGCATTACGACAGAAGGCACAATGTGAACCTGGTCGGTTCCCTGGTCCTGGGTGAGAAATTTGACTGGGAGTTCAATGTACGCTGGAATTTCGGAACCGGATTCCCATTTACGAAAACAGCAGGTTACTATGAGTTGTTGTACTTTGATGATGGCATCAACTCTGATTATCTTTCGGAGAACGGGGACGTGGGTATCATTTATGGTGAACTGAACAATGGCCGTTTGCCGACCTATCACAGGCTGGACTTTTCAGTGAAGAAAACCTTCCTGATCGGATCCAGGTCGAAAATCGAGGCCAATTTCAGCCTTACCAATATTTACGACCGCTCCAACATCTTTTATGTTGACCGTTATACCAATAAAGAGGTTTACCAGTTACCCCTGATGCCAAGCTTTGGTTTGAATTACAGTTTTTAGCAAAGGCAGGGATCAGGAGTTTTTTACTATCAGTTTAAACCCCATTCCGTGCACATTGGTAATGGAGATTGTGGGATCTTCTTTCAGGTATTTACGCAACTTCGCAATGAACACATCCATGCTTCTCCCGATGAAATAATCATTTTCACCCCAGATGGTTTTCAGCGCAATTTCTCTTTGCAGGAGGTTGTTCTTGTTGAGGCATAAGAGCTTCAGCAAACCGGCTTCCTTGCGAGTGAGGGTGCGGGTTTCATCCCCGAGCGTAAGGGTCATGTTGCGGTAATCGAACAAATACTTCCCGATATCATAAACCTCATCCTCATCGCCGATGGTGTCCAGGAGATTTATCTGGGTGCGTTTCAGGATGGCTTTGATCCTTAGGCTAAGTTCTTCTGTGCTGAAAGGCTTCGTAATGTAATCATCAGCACCTGCATGAAATCCTTTTATCCGGTCTTCCTTCAGGGATTTGGCCGTGAGAAAAATGATGGGTACCTGGTTATTGGATTTACGAATCTCTTCGGCAAGGGTAAAACCGTCTTTTTTGGGCATCATCACATCCAGGATACACAGGTCGAAATTTCTGGTCCTGAAAGCGCGGTAGCCTTCTGCACCATCGGTGGAAAGATGGATATCATAATTCATCATTTCAAGGTAATCCTGCAGTACCATACTTAAATTTGGGTCATCTTCAACGAGCAGAATTTTAATATTGTTCTTCTTCATGGGTTATGCTGGTTTGATTGCTAATAGGTAAATATACATCAAATCGGCTTCCTTTGCCGAACTCACTGTGAATTCTGATAAAACCTTCATGGGCCTCCACCATGGTTTTTACATAATATAAACCCAAACCAAATCCTTTTACATCATGTAAATTCCCGGTAGGCACCCGGTAAAGCTTCCTGAAGATCTGTTTTTGGTTTTCCGGAGTAATGCCGATACCATTGTCTTCAACCGATATCATTACACCTTCTTTTTGATCTTTGGTGCTTACAGTGATCCGGGGATTTTCAGGGGTGTATTTGTTTGCGTTGTCGATAAGGTTGGCAATGATACTTGAAATATGTACCTTATCCGCAAAGATCATATGATTTGTTGCATTTGGTTTGAACACCACTTTCCCTCCCCGTTTTGAAACCACGAGATTAAAATTAGCAACAATTTTTGAAATAATCTTATGAATATCGATTTCTTTTTTCTGATCCTGGCTTCTCCCTTGTCCAGGATCGCAATTTGCAGTACGCGTTCTACCTGGTTCTGCAACCTGGTATTTTCATCAAAGATCACATGTGCGTATTTTCTGGTTTTGTCGGAAGACTTGTAAACATTGGGCTTGAGAAGCATTTCGCTGGCCAGGGAGATGGTCGAAATGGGGGTTTTGAATTCGTGTGTCATGTTGTTCACGAAGTCAGACTTCATCTCAGATAATTTTTTCTGTCTGATGAAAGATGATATGGTAACCCCAAAGGTTACGATCACTACAATTAAAAATACTGCAGATAAAATGACCCAGACGAGCATCTGGCTCAGGATCATGCTTTTTTGAGAAGGGAAGTAAGTAACCAGCCAGTATTCTCCCGCTTTGTACAAGGGTTTCAGGGTGACCCTGTGCGGGCTCATAAGCAGTTCTTCCTTATAATTCTCATAATTACCCATCACAAAACGATCGTTGAGCATATTGATAACGGCATATTCAAAATCCCGTTTGATCTTCATACAGCCCATTTCTTCACGCATAAGAGAATCGAGGTAAGCACCATTGATGAGGTCGGTAATGTTGGTTTTTTCTACCAAGCAATCAGGGCCGAATTCCTTTATCTGCTGCAGGGTGCTGTCGTTATGATAATCCAGTAGCTGAGTGGCAACACTTTTCAGGGCCATGCGCACGCTTTCATTCAACTGCTCACCTTTCAAATCAACTGCTTTTTGCACCCAGTACAATTGTGTAAAAACGATCCCCAGCAATGAAAGTGTAGTAACAGTGATAATCAGATTTATATGCTTCTTTTTCACAGTTCAAAAGTACAATTTTATATAAGGATCGAAATTGCTTTAACAATTACTTAACAGATTTTAACAAGCGATTAACAGCATTGGGTGAATTTTAGGCGTATATTTGCTCTAGCAAGCATTTAATAACAAATAAAAAAAACGCACATGAAGAAATTAATTTTTGGAATCAGCCTCGCAGCATTCTTCCTCCTCGGAGTAACAAATGTACATACTGTTGTTGCTTCACAGAGTGATGTCGAAATTGTGAATTTTGACAAGGATCCCGATGGCAAAGATAAAAAAGAAGCCAAGAAAGCTGACAAAAAAGCTGACGCAAAAGCTAAAGCAGAAACCAAGGAAGGAAGCAAAGATTGCGCGCCCAAAGCTGGTGACTGCAAAGTAAAATCGGATTGCAAAGACAAGAAGACCTCTTGTTGCTCAAAATCGCATCCCGATAAAAGATAAATATTTTCATCTTGTTAATTTGGTTTGGTGAAGGCCCTTTCGGAGAGATCCGGGGGGCTTTTTTTTTGTTTTCCCGCCACAAATGATGGTGCTTTTATGATTGAGGCCGGAGGTCGGAAGGAGCAGCTTATAAAAGTGTTAGACAGCTACTTCGACATTTTATATTCAATGTTCGATATTCGATATTTACAAACACTTTGCCTGAACCACTACCAGTCGCTGTATTCCATTAAATTGAAATAACGAATATCGAATAACGAATCATGAAGTAATCACGTCCTGAAGGACATAAGCTGTTCGTATAGTCAGTCAACTATCCCATACATTATTTTATTCCGGTGGTGAAGTCAGCACAAAATTTTAACTTTGTATAAATGAATTAAGCAATGGATACAACATCAACAGTTGAATACCTGGGTGGTCTCAGGACTCTGGCCAGACACCGCTTATCAGGAAAAGAGATGATCACGGATGCCCCTCCTGATAACAGGGGCAAAGGAGAAGCATTCTCACCCACAGATACCGTTGCCACTGCCCTGGCTACCTGTATTCTGACTACCATTGGAATTAAAGCGTATGATAGTGGCTTCAGTATCGACGGGGCAAAGGCAAATATCGTAAAAGTCATGGCGTCAAATCCCAGGCGAATCGCCGAGGTAGTGGTTGAATTGAATTTTCCGGCAAATGATTATTCTGAAAAGGAAAGAAAGCTCATCATCAACACTGCCAAATCCTGTCCTGTGGCCCGCAGCCTGCATACTGATCTCAAACAAACGCTCATTTTTAATTTTGCCTGATCACTTCTCATTTTCCATGATCTGCAGGAGCGTTTCATAGTCTATGTTTGTGAAATCCTTGTGTACATGATCCGTATACTTCCTGATCTTATCTTCTTCCGAAGGATTTACAACAATAATCTTCATCCCCGCTTTGGATGCAGCTTCCACACCTGGTGGTGAATCTTCGAATACAAGACATCTGCTCGCTTCCATTCCCATGTTCTCTGAGGTCTTCAGGAAAATTTCGGGATGTGGTTTGCTGTGTTTTATTTCAGATGAATTGGTCGTGGTAATGAAATAACCTGCAATGCCAAGCTTTTCAAGCGTAAATTTTAGATTGCTTTCGGTGGCGGAAGTTGCAACACCCATGCGGACACCTTCTGCTTTCAAGCTGTCCAGCAATTTCATCAATCCAGGCTGGGCTTTGATCTTATCAGCATTAATTTCCCTGTAAGTTTTTTCTTTTTCCTCTGTATACCGGGATTTTTCCTCCTCTGTTAGATCACGATCAAAAACAATACTAAGGATTTCCTTGCTGGTCCTTCCAAATAGTTTTTTATGATATTCCTCTACCGAGATCTCTATCCCGTGTTTTTCCAGGAATTTGATCCAGGCTTGTTTGTGATATTCCGCATTGTTTACCAGGGTGCCATCCATATCAAAAATGACCCCGAATTTACTGTTCTTATCCATAATACAAAAGAGTCACAAAAATTATTCCTTGTTCTGGCTGTCGATGATGATGGTCACCGGGCCCTCATTCACCAGCTTTATGTTCATCATTGCGCCAAATGTGCCGGTCTTCACTTCTTTTTGTATTTCTTGTCCAAGCCGTTCCACAAATTGCTCATACATCGGGATGGCAAAATCAGGCTTTGCTGCTTTGATATAGGAAGGCCGGTTTCCTTTTTTTGTACTGGCATGCAGGGTAAACTGGCTAACCACCAGGGCTTCGCCCCCCACATCATTGATTGAGAGGTTCATAATCCCATTTTCATCATCGAAAATACGCAATCTGGAGATCTTTCCACACAGCCAGTCAATGTCTTCACCTGTATCGCTGTCTTCAATGCCCAGCAGGATCAGTAATCCATGTTCAATTTCACGATTGATCTTCCCTTCGATCTCAACTGAAGCTCTGCTTACCTTTTGTATAACCACTCTCATGCACTGATGTTTTTAATCTTCCTTCGCGTTCCTGACAAAAATAAGAAATTCGTAGTTTTGCTATTTAACCTACAATTTGGCCTAAAACGAATTAACAAACGCTAAACATGTACAGAACGAAACTAAGTGTTAACATCAATAAAATAGCCACCATCCGGAATGCCCGCGGAGGCAATACTCCGGATGTTCTGAAGGCCGCTGTCGATTGCGAGCGCTTCGGGGCGGAAGGGATCACGGTTCATCCCCGCCCGGATGAGCGGCATATTCGCTATGCAGATGTTCATGCCATCAAGCCGGAGATCCGGGTTGAATTCAATATAGAAGGTTACCCGAACCGGCCTTTCATTGATTTAGTTTTGGAAGTCGGGCCTGCCCAGGTTACCCTGGTGCCCGATCCACCCGATGCCATCACTTCCAATGCCGGTTGGGACACGATTAAAAATGCCGTATTTTTGAAAGAAGTGGTATCGGAATTTCATGCTGCCGGTATCAGGACTTCGATCTTTATTGAAACCGATGCCGACATGATCAGGTACGCGAAGGAAACCGGAACCGACCGGGTGGAACTGTATACGGAATCCTATGCCGGGCAATACCCCTGAGCAGAGAAAAGGCCATTGCTCCTTTCATTAAGGCTGCTGAAGTTGCGCAAAAAGTTGACCTGGGCCTGAATGCCGGCCATGACCTGAATCTGGAAAACCTGCGCTATTTCGCCGGAAATATTCCCGGCTTGCTGGAAGTGTCGATAGGCCACGCCCTGATCAGCGACGCATTGTATTTCGGACTGGAGAATACCATACAATTATATCTCAGGGAACTTCGTGTATGAAGGAACCCACAAAAGTATCAGCCAGGGGCAGTTAACGGCTGCAAAGCGTGTCCATGCATAAACGCTCTACCTGATCCCTGGCCTCTTTATTCATTACCTCCCTGCTTACAAGTAATTTGATTTTTCAGAAATTCTTTCACTGGAACCCTTTCGGTTTATTTCTTTTTGAACTATCGATGGGCATCATCGCTTACCCGTTTATTTTTCTGGTAAGGAAGAACTTCGGATTTGCCGGCCATGGTGCCGAATTAAAGCCGGATCACTGAGTAATAAAATTATCACTAAAGTATTTTCCTTTAAGCTTTTAAAAATATTTTACTATATTTGTTTTGTTAAGAAAACCCTAGTATTAATTAAAATTATGTATGATTATGAAAAAACTTTTACTAATTGGTATTGCTCTATGTGTGGGTGGAATGACCTATGCCCAGAGCATCAAGATCCAGCCGATGAGCAAAGAAGCTCCCAAAACACAGGTGATTGAGAATGTGGTGGAAAAGACCAGCCCGATCACATCGGCCAAAAAACACAATCCAAGTCAGGTCTATAATGTGAATGGAAGAGCCCTGACATTCGTCAACATTGGTTCCTCAGGAAATGCTTATGGATTTTACAGTGATCCCAGGACCTATCTGTGGGCTGATGACAATATCAATTCTGTGACATTTGCACACAGGATGGTTGCTGATCCTCCGGGTTCATATGGCAATAGCCGTACAGCTTATGATGTATCATGGGAAGGCGGTATGGATGGAACCTGGACCAACGATATCCATGTTTATGACCCAACAGGTCCCGGTAGCCAGTATCCGGATGATGCAGGTCGTTATCCACAGGGAGCCATTCTGAATCCCATGGGCAACACCGACCCCAATGCAGCTTATTATACTTACTTTAATGCATTGCTGTCGAACACCAATGATACATGGGGCGGTTATGGATACGGTATCAACCCATTAACTACGGTTGATCCTCCTGCGCCAACACAGCATGTCGACAATGGAGTGCCTCCTTACAGGTTGATCCCGGATGCTTTTACAACCACGCAAACCGGCCTTGCCTGGATGGCTGACGTAAGTTATGATGTTCCAACTGCTACCTATCTTGGTGAGTATATTTTCTACAAAGGTGAGATCAATGAAGCAGGTACCGACATTGAATATGAAACCTGGACCATGGACATTCTGGAAGAAGGAGATGGTATAAACGACAGCAAGATTGCTTTCGATCCCTCAGGCCAGATCGGTTACCTCTGTGTGATGAGCGAAGGAGCCAGTGATCCGACGCCTTATACTAATTATCATCCCATTCTTTATGAAACAACTGATGGTGGTGAAACCTGGTCAGATGAGCCTATCCACTGCCAGTTTGGTGGACCTGACGGAATTGAGGAGATAAAATATTACCTCCCTGATGAAATCCTGGATGCGATCTTCCCCGATGGATGGGACCGTGAAACTGTTGCCTACAACATGGGGTTCCATACAGGAATGGCTGTTGACTATAAAGGCAATCCACATTTTACAGGGATCATTACACCCGGTTCAGATGATGGCTGGTATCCCAACCCTGATGTTATGGGTACTTTCCACCTGTGGTATGACAGGGGAACCGAAACATGGGATGCAACACTGCTTTATATGAACCGTACTTTCGACGGTGATATGGGTGGTATTCCGATGTACAACAGGCCTTATGTTTCTACAGATATGATGGGTCGTTTCCTTTTCTTCTCATGGATCGATACAGACCAGGAAGGTGTTGAAGACAACGTGAGCCCTGATATGTACCTGATATCTTATGATATGCATGCATTAGAAGGAAGCCAGTACAGCGAGGTTTATAATGTTACTTCCTTCACCCAGGCTATGTGGACAGCATACTGGGGCAGCCAGTCACATTATGTTTTCGAAGAATATATCAACGGAGATGAAGATATTCTATTTACCATTCCGCTGGTATACGAGGAAGCAGATCCCAATGATCCGGCAGCAGAAGTTACATTCTGGTATATCGATGGATTTACGCTGGAATTCCCCAACTACTGGATCGGCATTGATGAAGGACAAACATCCCTCATCGCCAATGTTGAGCAAAACTATCCGAACCCCTTCAGCACTTCAACCATGATTGAAGTCAGCCTCGAAAAAGCTGCTGACCTCAGCCTGGAAGTTGTGAACCTGATCGGTCAGAAAGTGATGGAACTTAATAAAGGGCATGTTACAGCCGGATCACACGATTTCACGATCAGTGCAGAAAACCTTGAAAGAGGTGTTTATTTCTACACTGTGAAAGCCGGCGACAACACGGTAACAAAGAAGATGATTGTAGAATAAACGAAACATCTGATAAAATAAAAACCTCTTCCCGGCAGGGAAGGGGTTTTTTTGTGCGTAAAAATTTTCTTATATTTAAACGTATTAATTGTGTTTGAACAAGGATGGATGGCAATGAATATGCTCAAGAGAATACTGATTACAGGTGCAACGGATGGAATCGGCAAACAGGTCGCTTATGAACTGTCACGGCTGGGCCATGAGGTAATTATTCATGGAAGAAATGCCGGGAAAGTTAATCAAACCGTGGATGACATCAACAACAGCCCGGGCAATGGCTTTGGCAATGGGCTTGTGGCTGATCTCTCTTCACTCAGGCAGATAGAAAGTATGGTGGAGGAGATCTACGGTAAATACGATTACCTGGATGTATTGGTAAACAATGCAGGCGTTTATATGCAACAATATGAATTATCTGCAGATAATTATGAAATGACCTTTGCGGTCAACCATCTTGCCACTTTTACACTGAGCCTGAAATTGCTACAGCTGATCAGGCGCTCAAGCCAGGGCAGGGTAATTACTGTTGCATCAGCAGCACATGAAAGCAGTCCGCGCCTTGATTTTGATAATCTTTACAGGAAATCCCATTATAATGCATACGACACATATGCACAATCCAAGCTATGCAATGTGTTATTTTGCTATGAGCTTCATGAGCATTTGAAAAACACAGCTGTTACATCCAATTGCCTTCATCCGGGAGTGGTCGATACCAAGCTGCTGAGGGCTGCATTTGATATCAGCGGAGCTTCCCCTGAGCAGGGCGCTGAGAACTCAGTTTATCTCGCAGATGCAAATGAAGTGGAAAGCATAAGCGGGAAGTACTTCGTGGGAAAACAAATCCGGAAATCCTCAGTTTACTCATATGATGTTGCAAGCCGGAAAAAACTTTGGAATCTATCGGAAGAGCTCAGCAGCACATCCTATTAAACAAGATAGAGTTTAAATTTTTTTGATACTTTCGTAGATTATTTAAAACTGCTGAAAATGAAAAAATATATTATAAGCTTATTTGTTTTATTTATTTGTAATACAGTTGTTTATGCGCAAAATCAACCGGATCCTGAAATTACCGGACAGGAGTTGCAGGAACATGTTGAGTTTCTCGCCTCAGATGCCTTGCAGGGAAGAAAGGCCGGTACCGGATATGCCGAAAAAGCGGCTGATTATATCCGGGGTCAGCTAAAGAATGCGGGGCTAAAACTCCTGGGTGAGAACGGCTACCAGACCTACGACCTGGTGATTGATGTCAGGGCCGGTGATAATAACCTGCTTTCAACAGAAACCAACGGCTATGTTTTTGAAGAGGATTTTATACCTTATCCTTTCAGCCAGAATGCGAGGCTTGAGGCAGGTGTTGTTTTTGCAGGATATGGATTTGAGATCGACAATGAACAGTTGCAATGGAACGATTACCAGAACCTGAAGGCTGAGAATAAATGGGTGATGATCCTCCGCGGTGATCCCCAACCCGATAATGATGAAAGTGCGTTTATTAACTTTTCAGGCATCCGGAATAAGGTGCTTACAGCCAAAGATCATGGTGCTGCCGGTGTCCTGGTGGTTTCGGGTCCCATTTTCAGTGAAGAGGACAAACTGATCACGCTCTATTACGATAAAACCCAGAGCAATGCAGGCATTCCGGTTATCAACATCAGCCGGAAAGTTGCTGATGACTTGCTGGCAGGAGAAGGAAAGACCATTGCTGAACTGGAGAAAAGCATCAATGATAATATGCAGCCTGCTTCCTTTTCAACAGATGCAATGCTGGATGCCACAACCAACCTCATTTTGAAAAAGGTAGTGGATCATAATGTGGCTGCTGTGTTGGAAGGCAATGACCCCGTACTGAAGGATCATTTTGTTGTGATCGGTGCCCACTATGATCATCTGGGTATGGGTGGCCCGGGTTCCAGCTCCAGGATACAGGATACCACCGGAATACATAATGGGGCTGATGACAATGCTTCAGGCGTTGCCGGGATTTTAGAGATCGCCGGGAAAATTGCCGCAAACAATGATTCTAAAAGGAGCCTGGTGGTGATTGCATTTGGTGCGGAAGAAATGGGCCTGATCGGCTCGAAATATTTTACAGCACACCCGCTGGTGGAACTTAAGAAAATTGATGCCATGATCAACTTCGATATGATCGGCAGACTCGATACCGCAAGCCGTTCCGTTTCCGTATCAGGTACCGGTACTGCCCGGGAATCAGAAGGACTGCTGGATGAATTGAAGGAAACTTATGATCTGGCACTTTCTTATTCTCCGGAAGGTTACGGCCCTTCAGATCATGCGGCATTTTACGCAGAAGAAATACCCGTTTTCTTCATCAGTACGGGCGCTCATGAAGATTACCATACCCCGGCCGATGATGCTGACCGCCTGAACTTTGCCGGCCAGGAGCAGGTATCCGAATTCGCCTGCGCCCTTGTGGAAAACCTGCTCAACAGGAGTGAGGCACTTACATTCCAGGAGGCGGGCCCCAAACGGCAGGTCGGATACAGAAACAGGCTGAAAGTGACTTTTGGAATCATGCCCGACTTTACTTCTGATTCCAATGAGGGTCTGGGTGTAGGTGGTGTAACCAACGGCAAACCCGCCGACCGGGCCGGTATGGAGAAGGGGGACGTCATCGTGGCCATCAATGGGAAAAGTGTTGGCAATATTTACGATTATATGAACCGCTTGAAAAAACTGGAACCCGGACAGGTGGTCAATGTGGATGTTATGCGTGAGGGCAAAAAGAAAGTGCTGATCCTGCAATTGTAGGTTCGCACTTAATAAATGGAAAATGACTGAAATACTGACGGAAGAATTCTTTTACAAGTTTCTGAAATTCGGCCTGGTGGGTTTTTCCGGCCTCTTTGTGGATTATGGATTTACATTCATCTGCAAAGAATGGCTGAAAATTCAGAAGTTTATTTCCAATTCCATTGGTTTTACCCTGGCGGCCAGTTCAAATTATATCCTCAACAGGATATGGACCTTCAACAGCACCAATCCCGATATCGCCCTTGAATACACGGAATTCCTTGTCATTTCACTGATAGGCCTGGGCCTGAATAATCTCATCCTCTGGTTGATCCTCAAAAAGTTCAAAATCAATTTTTACCTGGCCAAACTTTTTGCCATTGCCGTTGTTACCATCTGGAATTTCCTGGCAAATGCGCTCTTTACGTTCAGCTAATGGGATCGCTAATAGGTTTTCGTCATTACTTCGGGGATTACCAGGATGAAATCAGCCGTGTTTTCCAGTTCGCTTTTTAAACTGTCCAGTTGTGCCTGTTCCTCACTGTTGATGGTTAGTATGTTCAGATCCGGGTTTTCCTGTTTCAGATACCATACAATACCTTCAAAATTCTTTGAGTGGTAGGCTCCGTTATAATGGATGAATATCTTTCCATTTTCCCAGTTTTTCAGGATAAAGTACGACATGGTCGCGTCTTTCGCGGCCTGGGCTTTGGGCAGGTTCTCGCTGCCGTGACCCATACTGCCCATCATTTCCAGCATGCTTTTGTATCCTTCCAGTTCCGGGTCGTATTGAACAGGCAGGGGAGCAATGTATGATTTTGCCTCGTCTGTCAGTCCGTCCAGGGCTTCAAAGCCGCCATTGTGTACCACGGAGGCATAACGCCTGGGAATATTCGTGGCAATGAATTCCAGCTGATTTTCTTTGGCGAAGTTGATCAGGGGTTTATAATCCGTCTTATAGTTCGGCCATATTTTGGCTTCCTTCTCAAAATTGCTTTCCTTGATGACACCACCAAGGTACTCATCCAGGATTAGCTGGTCGTCGGCTTCAAACATTTCTGCTCCCAGAATGATGTTGGCACTGTCGTTCTCCGTGAAAAGGTCGCACGTTAACTCCAGCTGCAACCAATGGCAAATGGGGTTGTTATGAAGCTCACCAAAAAATACGATATCGGCTTCTTTTGCCGCTTTCAGCAAACGCGTATACTTTGTTTTTTTTCCGTTTGCCTTAAAAAGTTGATAAGCTGGTTTATCTGATTTAAAGGCTGTTGTGATGAAAAAGATTATGATGGTAAAAAGCAGGAATCTATTCTTCATAGTTTAGTAGTTTTTGTATTTATCTCTGATTATTTTCTCGATGGGAATAGCGTTTCCTTCCTGGTCGATTCTCACAAAAGTCATCCTTGTAGAACAAACCATGTTTTCTTCATGTTCTTCAAAATCGAATCTCCTGGCTTCGAGGTAAAGAGCAATTGATGTGTTTCCGATCCGGTCGATCTTTCCATATAAGCGAATGTGTTCGTTTACCTTAACGGGTTTCTTAAAAACTACCTCATCGATCTTGAGTGTAATAATATTCGGCGTACAGCATTTTGCACTGGCCATGGTTCCCCCGGCCTCGTCGAGCCAGCTCAGCATGGTGCCGCCGAACAGATTGTTGTATATGCCAATGTCGCTTGCTTTGCAGATCTTGGTTGCAATTAATTCCATCCTCATCATGATTATTCAGTGTTTCTTCAGTTCTTCTCCCTCGAAATGAAAAGGAAGAAGTTTATTGATACCATTGATAACGATCGTTTTTGTTTTCTCGGCCGAAAGTATGAGCCTGACAGGACTCTTCTGTTTGGTTTCGTATTCCGCGATGACCTGGCGGCATGATCCACATGGACTTACTGCTTCCCGGATATTGAATTTATCAGTGACCGCTGAAATTGCAATGGCTTTGATTGTATTATCCGGATAATTGGCATGAACATAGAACAGGACTGCCCGTTCAGCACAGGTGCCTGAAGGAAAGGCCATATTTTCCTGGTTATTGGCAGAGAATACTTTGCCATTGTCGAGCAAAACGGAGGCACCAACACGATAACCTGAATAGGGCGCATAAGCCTTACTGATTGCAGCAATGGCTGCCTCCAGCAGTTCCCGGTCCTGTAACGGAAGTTCTGCACGCGAATCGTATTCAAGGTAGTCGATCTTTATTTCCCGCTTTCTCATTTTTTCTCTTGTTTGGCTAAAATACGAATATTCTGAAAGAAAATCTTTCTAACCTTGTTTTCGGCCAAACAGGAGAAATGAATTATAGAAAGCGTAAAGGGTGACGCCCGCCTGGGTTTCGATGGTGTCCTCTGTCATCATACTCAGTGCAATGGTCATGAAAAAAACGAAATAGAAATAATCGAAAAGCATTTTTTGTTTGATGGGCGGATACAGCAGGGTTACCAGGAACCAGGCAAAGCCAAAAATCCCGAAAGCAATAAAAATGGATAAATACTGATTGTGTGATCGCCAGCGGTTCTTTTTCGACAGGGGAGAGTTTGTTTCATCATAATACTCCTCAAATACCTTATTCATATCGCCCGTTCCCACACCGGCAATAATGTTATCATCGATAATGTTGAGGGAGGCTTTCCAGTATTCAATCCTTTGCAGCACGGAACTGCCGTTAGGATCGTCGGCATACTGGTAATTATGGTACCCGATCATGATCTTGGATATTCTGGTCCTCAGACTTGGATTATTCAGGTAATTGACATTTGCGATTCCTCTTTCTATGGCCTTGATCTCGTCGTCCGTCAGTTTTTCAACGCCCTCTTTGTCTTTTCTTAAACCTCTGGAAGTCAGAAACCTGATCAGGGTAACCTTGAGTTCCTGCCCCTTTCTGTCATTTCCGTGATAATCCAGATTGCTTCTTTTGTTCCATTCTTTTTCAAGTTCGCCCGGAGCCAGGTAAAGGCCACAGTAGAGGCCGTCCTCTATACCCATGTAAACCGTATCATGTAAGTATTTGTTCCCGGATTGTGTGTATTTGTCGAGATGTTCGAAGTCAACGGGCTCAACCTTGTTGAAATCCTGAATGGTGCTGTAAGTATAAAAGATCAGCACCGAAGGCAAACCGATCACCGCCGTGGTCATGATCACCTTCAGGACCAGTCTTTTTTGCATCATGATCAGATAAATCAGGATGAAGACGAGGGTGCTGATAATGATGATCAGGCCAATGCCCGACTCAAGGATGAAAAGAAAGTAGGAGAGCCATAAGGCTATTGCCAGGAAAAGTATCCGGTAAGCCATGTGTAGATTTCGACCCGCGAAAGTTAAATATGCTGCCGTAAATATGGCAATGCAAATATTCAGGCTGAAGCGTATGGGTGATATAAAAACCGAGATCCCCCTGATGTCGGTAAATTCCCCCCGTATCAATTCATAGATGCTGAAAAATGTACCGATAAGCACTGCAATCAAATGGAAAAGCATTACCTGCAGAAATTTTTGCCTGTTGAGTGCCGGCATGGTGGAAATGATGAGCGGCAGAGCAAGCAGGGGCAGTTTTATTCTCAGGTCCTTCATTGCATAACTGAAATCGCTGGTATGCACCAAACCGATCACATGCAACAGGAAAAGGGAGGAAAGTACGACAGCTGCTTTATTTTTGAAAAACAGCCTGAATTTATGGATAAAGTTTGTACGGGTAAGTTCCCACATATACAACAGAAACCAGGAGATCCCGCTAAAACCTTTACTACCAAAATTATCAAAAACTGTTTTAAAGGAGAATCCAGCCCAGATCCACAAGCCCAGCAGGGTAAATTGCATAACGCTCATGCCGAACCTTGATAAGGGCAAACTGGCTGCCATCAGGATCAGTGCGACAAAATATGCATCCCTGTGAAATTGTTTTGTATATATGTACATTTACCTCTTATGGTAAAAAGCTGTTCATTTGTGCGCCTCTTGAGCGATCTATTTTTTTAACGTCAGCTCGGGATTGCTTAGTATTTCCTTATACCGCTCTCCATTCCTGAGCAATTTAACGGCGGCTTCAATTTCCGGGTCATCTTTCAGTGATGCCTGAATTTTCCCTTTCTGGTAATAATACCTGCCGGCGATCTCAATTTTCAGGAGTTCCCGGATCTCATCCTGGAATTTTTGCAGATCTTCGCTTTTATCATGTTTGATCTTTTCAACCAGGGCTTCGTATTCACCTTTGATCGCGTCAAAATACTTTTCTTCCTTTGCTGATTTTTTCAGCTTGTTCAGGGCTTTTTCACTATCTGTGGTATAGTCATAATCCTTGTCCGAAATAAATTTCTTGAAATCAGCATAGATCTCATCGGTGATCTCAAAGTCTTCCACTTCTGGGATGCTATCGTGTTGAAGGGTATATTTTGTGGCATAATCGAAAATCAGGTTGTTGACAAACAAACTGAAGGCAATATTACTGAGTTCCTGCTTTTCGAGTACGATATCCGGTTTGACGCCTCTGCCGTCATATACTATGCGGTTATTCCTTGTACGGAATTCGTTAATCAGCGAATCCGCCACTTTCTCCGAATTCCCGTTCTCATCCTTATGTGAATAATCGATCGCCTGAATGCACCTGCCGCTCGGAATATAATATTTGGCCACAGTAATTTTGGCTTTTGCATTGTAGCTCAGGGGCACCACATTTTGCACCAGTCCCTTACCATAGGTCCTCTGTCCGATGATCACTCCCCGGTCGAGATCCTGCATGGAACCCGAAAGGATCTCGGAAGCAGATGCACTGGCGCCATTTACCAGCACGGCAATCGGGACATCCGTGTCGATGGGCTGCATCTGGGTTTTGTAAACCTTATTCTTATCCTGTAATTTCCCCCTGGTACTAACGATCAGTTCGTCTTTCTCAATAAAAAGGTTGGCAATATTAACCGATTCTGTTAACAAGCCTCCTCCATTGCCCCGAAGATCAATGATGAGGCCATTCAGCTCATTGCTTTTCTTCAGCTCCTGAAAAGCATTCCTGAATTCCCGCCAGGCATTCTGGGTAAAGCTGGACAGACGGATATAGCCAATTCTGTAATCCAACATCCCATAATAAGTTACATTATCGATTTTGATGTTTTCACGGGTCAGTTCAACTTCGAAATCCTTGTCTATCCCTTCTCTTTCGATCAGGAGATTGAGTTTGGAACCCGGCTGTCCTTTCAGGATGTTGCTGACTTCCTCGGTGTTTTTCCCAACAGCTGGTTCACCATTTATTTCCAGGATTTTATCCCCGGCTTTGAGCCCGGCTTTTTGTGCAGGGAAACCTTCATAGGGCTCCGAAATGATCACATAGTTGTCTTTTTTCTGGATCAGAGAACCGATGCCCCCGTATTTTCCTGTGGTCATGAAACGGTAGTCTTCCACCTCCGATTCAGGGATATAATTCGTGTAAGGGTCAAGCGACTCCAGCATGGCCTCAATGCTGGTGGTCATGAGTTCACCGGCATGTATCTCATCAACATAATTGGTATTCAATTCCTTATAAAGGGTTGTGAGAATTTCGATATTCTTTGCAATTTCAAAGTTTTTCATCCTGAGCCACTAAGGTGGCCGGAAGGATAAGTACAATTGCAAGCAGTAAATTTATCAGATGTTTTTTCATGTTCTATTGTTTAAATATTTCATGGTACGGGGTCATACCCTGATCCCCCCCATGGATGACAGCGTGAAAAACGCTTCAGGCTAAGCCACCCGCCTTTGAAAGGTCCGTGTTTTTTGATCGCTTCCACACCATAAGCCGAGCATGTAGGCGTATACCTGCAGGAGGGCGGTAAGTAGGGTGAAATCGCCCCCTGGTAAAACCTGATGATCAAGATAAAAAACTTAGCCAGAACTTTTTTCATTGTCTTGTATTAAACGGTTCAGCAGTTCAATTATTCTTTTTTCGGTTTCTTTAAAAGCGGAAATTTCTTTCCCTACGTGAATAATCCCGATATTGCAATAACTGTTGGTGCGGGTAAGCGACTCAAGAAGTGCTGTTTTATTCCTTCTGTAGGCTTCGCGCATCCTCCTCTTCATCTTGTTGCGATCCGTTGCTTTCTTTAGGCTTTTCCGGGAAGCACCCACCAGCACCTTTGCCCGTACTTCACTAGATTGTCCGGGAAATAACCAGATGATCTTAAATGGATAGATAAAGGCCTGGCTTCCTTTCTGGAAAAGCTGTTCAATCTGCTTTTTACTTTTTAATTTCTCGGCTTTGTTAAAGCTTAGTTTCACCCCTATATATCATTAAAAATCAGCATTAAAGCTAACAAATGTACAAAAGATATCTATTTCTTTTTAGATTCTTTCTGAATGTACTCTTCAATGGCCATGCTCATCGAAGGTGCTGTTTTAGTCGGGGCTTTGATATTCAGTTTGAGGCCTGCATCGGTCACTGCTTTGGAAGTGGTCGGGCCAAAAGCAGCAATCAGCGTTTCGTTTTGCTTGTAATCCGGAAAATTCTTTACCAAAGACCTGACTCCGCTCGGGCTGAAAAAGATCAACATATCATATTTATCGATCTTCAGGTTCGAGAGATTGCTGGCTATTGTGCGGTACATAATGGCTTTGTTGTGGACGATCTTGTTCTCGTCCAGCAAATTCGAAAGACTTGCCTTATGAATATCGGAACAGGGCAGGAGGTATTTTTCATCCTTGTGTTTCTTGATAATATCCACCAGCTCGCTAAAATTCTGTTTTCCGTGAAAGATCTTTCTTTTCCGGTATTGCACGTATTTCTGAAGATAAAAAGCAGTTGCTTCGGATATGCAGAAATATTTCAGTGAATCGGGTACTTCAAGCCGAAGATCCTTGCTCATTCTGAAAAAATGATCGACTGAATTGCGGCTGGTAAAAATAACGGCGGTATGATCCAGAATATTAACCTTGCTCTGCCTGAACTCTTTCGATGTTACACCCTCCACTTTGATAAACTTGTAAAAGTCAATGTTCAGGTTGTATTTTTCTGCCAGTGTACCATAGGGTGACTTAGCAAGATCGGCAGGCTGGGGTTGTGAAACCAGTATGTTTTTAAGATTTAGCTTTTTGGCTTTCCTGTGCACGGTGATTCCTTTTTTTTATGATTACTTGGCTTCCAAAATTATCTTTGACAAGACAATTACCGGTAAAATTTCGAAGGTGCAAAGATATAAAAATAAATGCAATATAGAAAAGTTCCGCTCGTGCATTCCGATGCTTAAAGCCCTGATAATCCACAAGAAAAATATTATCAACCAGAGCATGCTCCCGCCATACAGGATGATGTCTTTGTTAGTGTAAATACCCAGGATCAGAACCGGGGTGAGCAACAATCCGCAAATGATAAAATAAATGAGCATATTGATGCTGTATTCCCTTGATGATTCTTCGGTTTTAAGCAGGAACCCACTGGTATATATGGCCAGTACCTTGAGGAACCAAAGAACTGTTATTGCCAGAAAAATCATTGCATAGCCCCTGAAGCCCGCTTCGAAAAATTCGTTGAGACTGAGCATGTTCAGGAAGTAATAAAGAAACAGCGATATACTGCTAATGGCAAGGATTTGCAGAGGTACTGTAAATCCCTTGCCGAAAAGGTTTCCTTCTTTGATCAGTTGCCGGGCCTGGGATCTGCTGATAAAGGAAACGAAAAGCTTGCCAAGCCGCTGGTAATTCAGGAACTGAACCATGGCATATAACAGCAGCACGCCCAACAGTAAAAGGGTGACCCAGTTAAGACTTTCCTGGGGTCTGGCCGTTCCTTCAAAGTGTGGGGAGGGCTTTTCAGCAAAGCTTTGCTGCGTTGAGAGTTGTTTTGCGCTGTCCTGCCCCGAAACAAAATTGCTCACATCCACTGAAGTATCCGTTTTCGTCGGCCGGATGTTCTCCCAGGGAGCCCTCAGATTGATCGGTAAGCTGTCTTGCTGCATAAAAAAAGTGATTATTTAAATCAAATATATTTAAGGGCAAAAGTAGTGATTATTTAGGCCCCAATGCCTTATATCCTTATATTTGTGATGCGTACATAATTTAATGTTTAACTTAAAATTTCCGGCATGTTCAACATCATTATTTTTGGTCCTCCCGGATCAGGAAAAGGAACGCAATCAAGCAGGATTGCTGAAAAATTCAACGTAAAACATATTTCAACAGGCGATATCCTCCGCAGTGAAGTAAAGCAACAAACAGAACTTGGGAAGAAAGCACAGGCCCTTATGGAGAAAGGCGAGCTCGTTCCCGATGATCTGCTGATCAAAATACTTCATTCAGTCATTGAAAAGAATGCAGATGCTGCCGGTTTTATTTTTGATGGTTTCCCCAGGACCATTGTGCAGGCGGAGGCATTGGATGATCTGATGAACAGCATCAATGATTCCATCGATGTGGTGGTTTCACTGGATGTGCCGGATAATGAGGTTGTGGACCGGTTGTTGAAGCGGGCTGAAATTGAGGGCCGGAAAGACGATAACGAGAAAACCATCCAGAACAGGCTGAAGGTTTATAAAGAACAAACAGCTCCCTTGCTGGCATATTATCTCAAGCAGCACAAACTGGAAGGGATCAATGGTGTAGGGTCAGTGGATAAGATATTCGAAGACATCGTTTCATGTCTCGAAAAATACATGAACTGATTTCCCTTTATTTCAGAACCTCTTTATTCAGGATCAGCTTGATTTTCCTGTTCAAGGCTTTTTTCAACTTCTACCGATCCATCCGTATTAAAATGCACCTTAAAGCCCAGTTTCTTGAACACATTGATCATGGGTTTGTTGTCGGTTGTGGTCTGGGCAACAATTTTTTTCAGGTTCCATGATCTGGCTATTTCGAGGCAGTATTCGGTGAGAATGGTCCCCAGGTCACGGTGTTGCCAGCGGTCTGTGATCAGCACGGCATACTCTACCGTTTCGTGATCAGGATCAGCGATCAGCCGTCCTACACCGGCCAGCCTATCTTTACCGTTTTCCGTAACTTCAGCAACAATGGCAATCTCACGAGCATAATCGATGAAGCAGAACTGGGTTGCAATCTCATGTGAATCGTAATGGAAATTATACCTGAAACGGCTGTAAATGGATTCCTTGGAACAACTTCCCAGCAGGTCGAGCCATTTTGGTTCATCTTCGGGTTTGATGGGCCTCAGCAGGATCTTCGTTCCGTCAGTTAGTTTGCTCTCCTTCACCAGTTTTTCCGGATAGGGATGTATCAGCAGATGGGAATATTCAGGAAGATCTTTGCCCAACAGGTCCTGATCAATAACGATCCTGGCATCCAGGGCGATCGAATCACTTTTTGTAACGATGATGGGATTGATGTCGAGTTCTTCGATTTCAGGGTAATCGGCTGCCATGTATGACATACGGATCATCACCTCAATGATCTTCTCAATGTTCTTGCGGTCACTGCCCCGGTATCCCCTCAGCAAAGGATAAATTTTCAGAGATTTAAGCATTCTGTGGGCCAGGCGTTCGTTTAGGGGTGGGAATCCCAGGGCTGTATCCTGGAAGATCTCTGCCTGGGTGCCTCCCATGCCCACCAGCAGAACAGTCCCGAAGACAGGATCTTTCTTGATGCCCATGATGAGTTCCACTGCGTCCCTGGTGTCTATCATGGGTTGCAGGGTAACCCCCCTGACCTTTGCCTTGGGTGCTTCTTTTTTAACATGGGCCATCATACTTTTGTACTGGGCACGGATCATATCAGCATTCTCAATGTTCAGCGCCACACCGCCCACATCGGATTTATGGGTAATATCGGGTGATTCGATCTTCATGACTACCGGAAAACCGATCTTTTCAGCAAGACTAACAGCTTTGTCCTCGCTGTCGGCAAGTTCAGGTTGAGTAGATTTGATACCGTAGCCCTTGAGCAATTCCTTGGAGTGATCTTCGGAGAGTATCTTTTCTTTGGGGAATATCTCTTTGAGGAATCTTGAACGAACTTCTTTCCGGTCGTAATGGAAGGAAAGCGGGATATCCTCAGGTGTTTCAAATAAGGCTTCCAGGTTTTTGGCGTAAACAACCAGGGTCATAAATGCGCGGATGGCCTGTTCGGGGGTTTCATAAACGGCAATTCCTGAATTATTGAAAACATTGATCCCTTCCCGCATGCTCTTCCCTCCAAGCCAGGCCGCCATGATGGGCTTGGTGGTATTCTCTGACAATTTGGAAATTTCAATGGCAGTTTGGGTGGGTTCTGTCATGGCCTGTGGTGTGAGTATCACAAGCACAGCATCCACGCCCTTGTCCTCGATCACAATCTTAGTGGCTTCGGTTAGCCTTTCCGGTGTAGCATCTCCGAGAACATCTACCGGGTTGCCATGCGACCAGTAAGGCGGCAGCATTTCATTCAGTCTTTGCATGGTTTCATCTGATAACTGACAAAGCTGTCCGTCCAGCGAAATGAGGGCATCAGTGGCCATCACTCCCGGTCCCCCGGCATTGGTCACAATCGCAAGCCTGGAGCCTTTCGGGATGCGTTTCCTCCCAACCAGGTCGGTGAAATCAAAGATGTCGCCTATATCAAAAACCCTGGCAAGACCGGCTCTCCTGAACACAGCATTGTAAATGGCATCGCCGGAGGCCATTGCCCCTGTATGGGAAGCTGCGGCTTTGGCTGATTCAGGAAACCTGCCGGCTTTATAAACGATTATGGGTTTCTTGCGGGCAAAGGCACGTGCAGCCGTCATGAAAGAACGAGCCTCTGAAATGGATTCAACATAGAGTACAATGGATTTGGTGTTGGGGTCCTGCCCGAAATAATCTAACAGGTCGCCAAAGTTCACGTCCATGCTGTTGCCGATTGACACAAAATAACTGAAGCCAATGTTCTCCTCCAGGGCCCAGTCAAGTACTGAAGTACACAAAGCACCCGACTGACTGATAAATGCCACATGTCCTGATTTGGGCATGCTGGCAGCAAAGCTGATGTTCATATTGGCACTGGGCACGATCACCCCAAGGCAGTTGGGTCCGATCACTCGCATATCCGGAAATTCATCCTTCTCCTGCTTTACCTGTTCTTCCAGTTGTTTACCTTCTGGGCCGGTTTCTTTAAAACCTGCCGACATGATGATAATCCCATTGATGCCGGCCTCGCCACACTCCCTGATAAGCTGCGGTACCTGCCTGGCACCCGTTGTGATAACAGCCAGGTCGGGGGTTTTGGGTAAACTCTTTACATTGGGATAACACTGTATCCCGAGCACTGCCTCATGTTTGGGGTTAACCGGGTAAACCACCCCGTTAAAACCACCCCCCACAAGATTACTCAAAGTAATTCCGCCTATGCTTTTGGGATCATTCTTTACCCCGATCAGGGCGATCCGCTGTGGCCTGAATATGCTGCTTAATTTTCTTATGCCCATTTTTTATGTTTTATTGCTATGGTGTTACTATAAAACGCTATAGATTGCTTTTTGTTAATTAATTAACAAAATTACAAAAGATCAGGATATTTTTCCCGGATATTGCATTAATTAAGAATGAAAATAATTTCGGTGGGAAATGCGGATTGGTTGGAAAATTTTTATAATTTGCCTAAACTTTTAAAACCAGAACCAATGATCTCCAAACCATCAAACCTGGTATATGGCTTAAATGACAAGCCTTCCTTTTTCATATCCACCCTGATGAGCTTTCAACATTTCTTTATTTTTGCCATCAGCCTTGTGTTCCCGGTAATACTGGCGCGGGAGATGAATGCAAGCCTTGACCAGACTGTCGGGCTTGTTTGTATGTCGATGCTTGCCGGAGGAGCCGGCACCCTCTTCCAGGGGTTAAAGGGAAAATATCTGGGTTCAGGGTATTTGTGTCCTTCTGTCTGCAGTCCGTCATTTATGTCTGCCTCCTTGCTGGCCGTGAAAACCGGCGGTCTTTCCCTTTTGTTTGGCATGCTGCTCCTGAGCGGTTTTGCGGAATCCCTGTTTTCGAGAATTATCCACAGGTTAAAGATTTTGTTCCCACCTGAAGTAACAGGTCTGATCGTCACCATGGTGGGCATCAGTGTTGTTAAGCTATCTGTTTCCAATTTCCTGGGCGTAGGCGGATCAGATCAAGTGATAAGCTGGCAGGAAGTTCTGACAGGGCTGCTCACCTTGTGTGTGATCATTGGCCTGAATGTATGGAGCAAAGGTAAGATCAAGCTGTTTTGCGTACTGATCGGAATGCTTTTCGGGTACGGCCTGGCTTATGGCATTGGTATCATGAAAAATGTTGAACATGCGCATCTATTGGATATCCCGCTTGCAGGTTTTGAACTGCTCAGGCATCCGGGCTGGTCTTTCAGCTGGTATCTGGTCGTTCCTTTCATCATTGCCATGCTTTCTTCCACTCTCAAGAGTGTGGGGGATTTAACGACCTGTCAGAAGGTCAATGATAAAAACTGGAAACGCACGGATATGATGAATGTCCGCAAAGGGATCCTTGCCGATGCCTTGAGTTGCCTTTCAGCCGGCCTGGTGGGCGGATCGGCACAATCTACATCCTCGGCCAATGTAGGGCTTTCTTTGGCTACCGGGACAACCAGCAGGAAGGTCGCCATGTATTTCGGGACCCTGCTCATTGTGTTTTCGTTTTTTCCCCCCATCGCTCTGTTCTTTGCCATCATGCCCAAACCTGTGATGGGAGCCACGCTGATCTTTGCCGTAAGTTTCATGATCGCTGCCGGTATCCAGATCATTACCTCCAGGATGTTGGATGCACGCAAAATATTCGTGATCGGGATATCCATGATCCTGGGACTGTCCGTGGATATCATGCCTGAATTTTTCCAGCACCTGCATCCTTTCATTCAGCCTGTTTTCAGCTCCTCACTGGCAACGGCAACCGTACTGGCGATCATCCTGAACCTGGTGCTCAGGCTTGGAATAGCTAAGAAAGACAGCATTCAGCTGATCCCTGACAGGAAGGCCCATGATAAGATAGAGACTTTTCTCGATAAGAACGGAGCCGCATGGGGCGCACGCCGGGAAGTCATCCGGAAACTAAAGCAAAGCCTTTTTGAATTGATAGAAATTCTTTCGGATGATCATTACGCTTCCAGTGGCCGGGAAATCTCCATACATTTGTCATTTGATGAATTGAAAATAATTGCAAATGTATGCTACCAGGGTAAGAAGATCGATTTTAATATCATAAGACCTGCCCCGGATGACTTGTTGCTTGACGAGTATGGAACTTCCAGAATGTCGATATACCTGGTAAATGCGCAGGCTGACCATATCAGGCAGAGCAGTGCAAAACAAACCCAGCACATAGCCTTAACATTTGAACATTAAAAAAGTGCACCTTTACTGTGTGGGTCTCTCAGGACCTTCTTTCCACAGCAAAAATGCACTTTGCAAGTACGCTTATGGGTAAGGACTAAGCCATTTTGGGTGTTTCTTTAGCAGCTCTTTCCCTGGTGGCCGGTTTTACCATGGCAGTGAGCAAGGTACCCACGAGCACGGCAACACCGGTGATGGTGAAAGCCAGGGCAAAATTACCAACATCACCAAGGGCTCCACCGAGAATGGGTCCAAGAATTCCTCCGACACCATAAGCCAGGAAAATGAAGGGATAGTTCTGGCCCACATTTTTGGCTCCGAAGGTATCGGCAGTAATGGTCGGGAAAAGTGCAAAGTTTCCGCCAAAGTTAAATCCTATCAATGTGGCTCCGACATAGAGAAGGATCTCGTGTCCGGCCATAAAATTGAACAGGATTACGATAACCCCCTGTGTGGCAGTCATGATCAGGATGGATGTTTTCCTTCCGAGTTTGTCACTCAGCATACCCCAGATTATCCTGCCAAGCCCGTTGGCCAGGCTGAAAAAGACAGCCATTGCAGTGCCTGCGATGGCGCTTGCTTCTGCGAATCCCATGCCCTGTGCCTGCAATGCTTCGATTGGATAAAGTTTCATCAGTCCGATCGACATCAGTCCTGCACCTGCGCTGAAAACAAAGGTGAGGAAGATGAGGTAGAACTGCGGAGTGCGCAACATTTCATTGCTTGTGAAATCCACGGCTCCGACTGCTTTTTTCTGATCATCTTTAACTTCTGGAGGTACATATCCTTTGGGTTTATAACCACTGGGTGGGAATACCATCCAGATACCGCCGATGATGACCATGACGCCAAAGGCCAGGCCATAGATCCAGAAGGTTGTACCCAGTCCGAGATTGGCGATCAAATGCCCCCAGGCACCCGCAAGTTTTACCCAGAGAAGGGCTCCGAATCCGAAGCCGGCCACTGCCAGCCCGGTGATCATTCCCTTTTTATCCGGGAACCATTGCATACCGACGGCAATTGGCACAACATAGGCAAATCCAATTCCGGCTCCCCCGATCAGGCCGATCAGGATAACCAGTGCCCAGAAGCTTGTTCCGCCAATCAATCCCGCCAGGAAATATCCAAGGCCCAGCACCAGGCCACCTATTATGGCCAGGTTTCTGGGTCCCCATGTTTTGAGTTTCTTTCCTGCAAATACCATAAAAACTGCAAAGGAGGCCAGTCCAACCGCAAATACGATCTGTGTTTCCGTTCTGGTCCAACCTGCTTCTGCCAGGCTGGGTGTAAACACCGACCAGGCATAAATCGCTCCGAGGGCCAGCTGAATAAGGATTGCACCCAGCACAACAAGCCCGCGGTTCATTACTTTTTGGTTTTCCATCTTTAAATCTTTTTATTGGTTTTGGTTAATTATGTTTGTCTGAAGATGTTATGGGATAAAAACTGCATGCATTGCTTCGGCATATCAGTTAATTTATGCAACATACTTCAATGAACATCAAATTGAATGAAGATAAAGGTACTCCGGCACAATGCCGGAATACCTTTCCTGAGTAAGAAGCTTTTTAATTAGCGTTTTACTGTCACTTTAGCTCCGTTGATGATTTGTTCAACCACACCCGGATCAAGCAGTGTTGAAGTGTCGCCCAGGGCTGTAGCATCGCCCTCTCCGATCTTACGGAGAATACGGCGCATGATCTTCCCTGAACGAGTTTTTGGTAATCCGCTTACGATCTGGATCAAATCTGGTTTGGCGATTGGCCCGATAACTTTTGTTACCGTATCGCGGATCTCTTTTTCTATTGTCCGGCTTTCATTGTCGGAAAGCTCCTCGCAGGTTACATAAGCATATATTCCCTGTCCTTTGATCTCATGAGGGAATCCCACAACAGCACTTTCATTGACTTTCGGATGCTGGTTGATGGCATCTTCAACCTCAGCGGTACCGAGGCGGTGTCCGGATACATTGATCACATCGTCCACACGGCCCATGATCCTGTAATATCCTTCTTCGTCGCGTTTTGCTCCATCGCCGGTGAAGTACAGGTTTTTATAGGTTGAGAAATAGGTCAAACGGCATCTTTCATGATCGCCATAAGTTGAGCGCAGCATGCCCGGCCAGGGGAATTTGATGCAAAGATTTCCTTCAACACCATTTCCTTCCAGCTCGTTACCTTCGTTATCAACCAGGATTGGCTGAATACCCGGTAAGGGAAGGGTCGCATAAGAAGGTTTGGTCGGGGTAACTCCTGCGATTGGAGAGATCATGATGCCACCGGTTTCGGTTTGCCACCAGGTATCAACGATGGGGCACTTTCCTTTTCCAACAGTATCGTGGTACCATCTCCAGGCTTCCTCATTGATCGGTTCACCAACGGTACCCAGCACCCTGAGTGAACTGAGGTCGCGGCTGGTAACGAATTCGTTACCCTGTGCGATCAGTGCACGAATAGCAGTCGGTGCTGTGTAGAACTGGTTCACCTTATATTTATCCACAACATCCCAGAAACGCCCTGCATCCGGCCATGTGGGTACTCCTTCGAACATGATGGAAGTAGCTCCTGCCAATAACGGACCGTAAACAATGTAAGAGTGACCGGTTACCCAGCCGATATCAGCGGTGCACCAGTAAATATCACCATCTTTATACTGGAATACGTTCTTAAAGGTGTACTCGGCAAATATCATGTATCCTGCTGTTGTATGCAGCACACCTTTTGGTTTTCCGGTAGAGCCTGAAGTATAAAGAATGAAGAGTGTATCCTCGGCATCCATTACTTCGGGTTCACATTTGGTGTCAATGCCTGCAATAAAGTCATCCCACCAAACATCCATGCCTTCTTTCATGTCGACCTGTATACCTGTCCTTTTTAAAACTACAGTGGTTTTTATTGAAGGGCAATCAACCAGTGCCTCATCCACGATGGATTTTAGGCCGATGTTTTTGGCACCACGGTATGCACCATCGGAAGTGATGACCATCGCACACTCCGAGTCGTTGATGCGGTCGGAGAGCGATTGGGCTGAGAAGCCCGCAAATACGATGGAGTGAATGGCACCTATGCGGGCACAGGCCAGCATGGAGATTGCCAGTTCGGGTACCATGGGCAGATAGATCGCTACACGATCACCTTTCTTGATGCCTTGTTTTTTGAGGGCGTTGGCAAACTGAGATACTTTTTCGTGCAGTTCCCCATAGGTGAGTTTTACGGTTTCGTCTTTGGGATTGTTGGGTTCCCAAATGATGGCAACCTGATCTTTTCTTTCTTTCAGGTTTCTTTCGAAAATATTTTCGGTAATGTTCAACTTACCATTTACAAACCAGTTAACATCCGGGTCCTTGAAGTTCCAATCCAGTACTTTGTCCCATTTCTTTTGCCAAATGTAGTCTTCGGCAATGTTTCCCCAAAAGCCTTCAGGGTCGGTCACACTTTCATTATATTTCTGTAAGTATTCGACCAGGCTTGTGATTTGATTCTTCATATTCAATCTGTTTTATTAAAATTTTGGTTAGTAATATGTTTTATTTATTTTGGTTTTGTATATCAATTGGTTAAATTGTTAATAATTTAACAACTGCAAAGAAAAAATATATGTTTTCTGTGTTTTTTGCCGGTTCACTTCTTTGAATCCCAAAGATATATTTTTTTTCAATGTGGGCGTTTTTCCGGGGATATTTAGAACAATTACAAATATCAAAGAACGCTATAATCAGTACCTTTGAAAACTGGAAATTCATTCGTATTTTTATACAGATAGATTTAATGTAAATATTTTGAAAGCCTTATGAAAAAAGAGCGTTTAGAGGATTTTAGCCTGAGCGGGTCTGCAGCAAAGAAAGCGGGTGTTTTCAAACTGGGCATCGTCGGATGCGGGACCATGGGGCAGGAGATCGCCATGACGGCAAGTGCGCATGCTGTGGAGGTAGTGTTTATTGATGTTTCCGATGAAAGGATTGCTTCGGTTATGAAATCCATGGAACGGCAGCTGGATGATAAAATTGAACACTGGGGGATGACTTCTTCTGAGAAAAAATCCATACTGTCGAGAATACATGGATATGTTGGTTATGAAGTATTGCGGGAGTGCCGCATCGTGATTGAGGCCGTAATGTCGAAAAAGAACACCAGCAGCCTTCCGCTGCGGCAGGAGATCTTTGAGAAGATCGAAAGTGTTGTGAGCAAAGATACGGTTATCGCGTCCAATGCTTCAAGCAAAGTGATCGACGACCTCTCCGTGGTACTGGAACATGCCCAGCGGGCTATCGGCTTGCATTTTCTTACTCCTGTGATGGATGTGCCCGTTTTTGAGGTGAATAAGAGCTGGAAAACCTCCGAAGAGGCTTATAAGACGGTGAAACAATTTGCTAAAATGATCAACAAACAGATCATACAGGTAAATGGTACCCCCGGCAATGTCAGCACCCGACTTATCATCCCCTTGATCAATGAGGCCTGTCAGCTGCTAATGGAAGGGGTTAGTACGGTAAAAGAGATCGATGAATGTATGCAGGCCGGATTCGGAATGCAACTCGGTCCCTTTGCACTGGCGGATAAAATTGGCCTGGATAAACTGATCAAATGGATGGAAGGCCTGTTCCAGGAATATGGCGACATTAAATACAAACCTTCTCCCATACTGAAAAGAATGGTGCGCGCAGGACTGGTCGGAAGCAGGACCGGTGAAGGTTTTTACCGCTACGAAGGCGGTGAAAGAATTGAGAAGGAGGGCAGTATTTACAGCCTGGGGAAGTTATAGTTTTGAATTTTGAGTTATAAATTTTGAATTGTTTGTCAATAAGGCACAGGTAAAGATTGGTTTTAATGAACCATGAATAGAACCAAGTCTCGCTTCATCTATAACAAGGGTCATTAGACATGAATGTGGAAAATCGAACAATCGAAAAGCAAATAGATAATAAGATGAAAATATTAGTACTGAATTGCGGTAGTTCATCCATCAAATATCAATTATTCAATATCGAAAATGAGGAACTGCTTGCCAAAGGATTGGTTGAAAAGATAGGCCTGAACGGGTCTTCGCTCAGGAACAAGAGAAGTGATGGGGATGAGATCAGACTGGAAGGGGAGATCCTCGACCACCAGCAGGGAATTGAATACCTGCTCGGGGTGCTTACGAGCGAAGAGCACGGGAGTATAAAGAGTCTTGATGAGATCAATGCAGTGGGTCATCGTGTGGTTCACGGTGGTGAGAAATTCAATTCCAGTGTGCGCATCACCGGTGAGGTGATCAAAAAGATGGAGGAATGCATTGACCTGGCGCCCCTCCACAATCCGCCCAACCTGAAAGGAATTTATTCGATGAAAGCCCTTTTGCCCAATGTTCCGCAGGTCGGGGTTTTCGATACGGCTTTCCACCAGAGCATGCCTGAGTACTCCTATATGTATGCGATCCCTTATGCCCTTTATAAAAAATACGGGCTGAGACGGTATGGATTTCATGGAACCAGCCACCGTTATGTTTCCAGGAGGGCCTGTGAAATTCTGGGTGTGGATTACGGCAATCAAAAGATCATTACCTGCCACCTGGGCAATGGATCCTCCATCGCAGCCATCAAAAACGGGAAATCCCTGGATACCTCCATGGGATTGACTCCGGTGGAAGGACTGATGATGGGAACCCGCACGGGTGATCTGGACCTGGGTGTGCTCCTGTATATCATGGATAAAGAAGAGATTGGCACAGGAGTGGCCAATACCCTCATCAATAAACACAGTGGCGTGCTGGGCGTTTCGGGGGTTTCCCCGGATATGCGCGAAATAGAAAATGCTGCTGCCGAAGGGCATGAACGGGCAAAACTGGCACTGGATATGTTCCATTACCGGATCCGCAAATACATCGGGGCTTATGCCGCAGCAATGGGTGGCGTGGATATCCTGGTATTTACCGGTGGCATTGGCGAGAATGGCCAGGAGACCAGGGAAGCCATCATGACGGATTTCGGGTATCTCGGTCTGACTTTCGATCAGAAGAAGAACCACTGTACCCGTGGAAAGGAAGAAATATTGAGTGATGAAAGCTCAAAGGTGAAAGCCCTGGTGGTTCCTACGAATGAGGAGCTGGTAATCGCAAGAGATACTTACGAGATTGTGAAGAGGTAGAACGCGGATTGAGCAGATCAACACGGATCAGTGTTCTTAATTTTATTTCCAGCTAATTTTAATAGCCTGGATTGTAATCATCAATCCCTGAGTAGTTATGTTTAAGCAGTTTTATTCCATTTCTTCCATCATCTCATCAGTGATCTCCAGGTTATGGTAAACATTCTGCACATCATCGTCATCTTCAAAGATGTCGATCACCTTCAGGATCTTCTGAGCTGATTCTTTGTTAAGGCTGATCCTTTCACGGGGGATCCTTTCGAGTTTCTGGCTTTCGGGTTCAATTTCCATTTCTTCCAGCTTCTTTTGCATGTTTCCGAAATCCTCCATGGAGGTTGCAACAGTTATAAAGTCACCATCTTCTTCAAAATCTTCAGCACCTGCATCGATCATTTCCAGTTCAAATTCTTCTTTGTCATTGATCACTGAAGCAGGAATGATAAAGATTCCTTTGCGGTCGAACAGAAAGTTCAAAGAGCCGTTCTTACTGAGACTTCCGTCGTATTTATTAAAAATGGAACGTATACTGCTCACGGTTCTTTGCAGGTTATCGGTTGTGCATTCCAGGTACACGGCGATGCCGTGAGAGAGATACCCCTCATAAGTAACTTCTTCAAAAGCAGAAGCGTCTTTGTCTTTCCCTTTGTTGATGGCCCTTTCGATATTGTCTTTGGGCATACTGGCCCCTTTGGCATTGGCGATGGCCAGGCGCAGTCGTGGGTTGGCATCCGGGTCATAACCGCTCTCTTTTACAGCGACTGTTATTTCTTTGATGATCTTGGAGAACATTTTGGAACGCCTGGCGTCCTTGGCTCCCTTTTTATGTTTGATCGTTGACCATTTGCTGTGACCGGACATATCTTTCGTTATTAATTAGTTAGCAAAAATTGTTTTCCTTTTGAAAGGATGACAAATTTAATAAAAAAAGCTTCACAGAGATCTGTGAAGCTTTTACTTGCGGGTTTTGTGTGGAATTTACCACCCGACAAGGGTTATGCCAACCGAATAGGGATACAGTTCGGGACCCTTGTCTTCCCTGAACAGGGTGGTCAGGGAGTATGTACCGAACAGATTCACCCAGCCCCAGCCAATGCGCACTGTTGCATCTGCCTTGAAGGGATTCAGGTGGAAATCATCCCTGTTCTTTGTCTTTTTCGTTCCGGGCGACTGGAAATATTTCGGAGGGTTTGTAGAGACTTTGTTACGCGTTTTGGGCTCAATTTCGAGCCATTCGTATTCTTTATTGGTTTCGTTATAATACTGTTTGGTGTGGGAAGCAAAACGCAGGCCGAAAACCATTCCGGCAGTGATGTGGAAACTATTGCGTTTGCTGTTGCCATTGGTTTGAAACTCCAGTAAAACGGGAACTTCAACAAAATTGACCACAAGTTTGCTTTTCTTCATGCTGACCCCATCATTGAAATATCCTTTGATCCTGGATGAATCCGGGACCAGGGTAACATTATCATCAAAGCGGTAGTTGTTGATCTCCCATCCCAGGCCTGTTACGATGCCCCATTTTTGGTTTTTACAAAGGCTGAGGTTTTGCTCAAAGATGTTGATACCCACTTTGATGGATTTGGTCATGTTGAGGTCGAGGTATTCATATTCCGGGGCGAAGTTCATGTTATTACCGGGGGTCAGATAGCCATTCACACCCAGGTCGAAACCGGCCCAGTGGCCATTGAATTTAGGTTTTTTCTTGTGTTTGCTGTATACCACATTGCCATCCTCATCCACGACAATTTTGTGATTGCCTACACGGATCTCGGTGGTATCATCTTTTTCATCCACAGTGATGTTCATGCTGTTGTAGCTGAACCGCTCTTCATCTTCACTCCAGCGCGATCTGACTTTCACATCGCCTCCCCGCCTGATGATCACATCACCATCGTCATGTTTTTTCAATACTTCAGGTGCACCTGAATAATCAATGCTGGAAGCACCTGATTCTTCCATATCGAGTTCTTTTACAGCATAAACATGGGCGCTGGAAGCTCCGCTTGCAACAGCATAAACCTTTGAAGCCTCCATTTTTCTGGAATCAAACTCCGAAGCTCCGCTCGTTTTGATAACCAGTTTCTCCGCACTGCCCGAAAGGTCCACTTCGGAGGCGCCAGAAACGTTTGCATGGATCTCTTCAGCAAGCAAGTGCAATTTCAATTCCGAGGCTCCGCTTGCGTCAATATCAATGATGCCCGTTTTGAATTCATTTTCAATTTTTACTTCCGATGCTCCGTGTACCATCAGTTTTGTTAATACCGGCATCTCAATGTAAACGTTCAACTTTGAAAAATTCTTGATGCCTTTCGTTTTAATGACCAGCATATCGTTGACAAGTTCCAACCGCATGTTGTCGTGCAGGTTCTCATCCGTTTCAATGAATACGCTGAAATCGTCAGCCTGGCTGATATAAACTTCAAAAGCTCCCCCTACATCGATCTTGTTGAAGCCGGCGTAGTTGTATTGCTTTTTGAGGATGTTCTTATTGCCTTTTTCTATTTGTGCCTGAAGGTTCAATACTGAAACCAGCATGAATCCTGTAAGCAACATTCCCAGCATAGTTTTTTGATTCCTTTTCATGATTAAAATTGTTTTTGATTTACATTTGTCCGTAGGACGGAGAGGCGATATAAAAAGTTACAGCGCTTATTTTAGTTTCCGGTAATATTCAATATTATCACCCAGCAGGGCAAAGCCAACCAGCTCACCTTTATTATTGAAATGTTTTAGAAGTTTTACATCCCTGTCGGCCAAAGCATTATAGCTTTCGATTCCGGCTTCGGCCAGGTTCCATAAATTGATTTCTTCCGCTCCGTTTTCATAGATCTCATCCACCCTTTTGTTGAAGAGTGAAGTGAGTTCCTGGAAAGCATTGCCAAGAATTCTCCCGGCCAGGCTTTTGTCTTTTTGTTCAAGGCCGGCATAATATTCTTCGGTGTGCAGCTGGAAAACATTGATGGGGGAGAAGCGCTGAAACAGGAAGAGCGGGTAAGTATCCTCCACCTTGTCGGAAAAGACCTCCCCTTGCTGGCTGATGGGCTGAAGATCGTTCAGGGCCAGTGCTTCCCTGTAATGGGCGGGCCTGATCTCCGCTTTTTCGATGAAGTTCCGCTGATCCAGCTTTTCAAAAGCAGGGCCGGTTTCAGCGATTTCAATGTTGCCGGGATCCTGGGTGGAAACAAAAGACAAAGTATGCTTCATTCTTTCTTCTTCGCTCATACGGCCTCTTTCCAGTAGTGAAAAGATGCCAAACAGGAGCAGGATGGATGCCGCAATGGCGCCACCATAATATACCAGCCTCCTGCGCACTGTGTTTGACTTTTTGAGTTTGCTCTTATTCTTATAAGTGATGCCGGCAGAAGCTGTCAGGCCAATTTTCTGATAGAGCCCAAAGTCTTTTTTCAGTTCCGGCCTGTATTCCAGGTAAAGCAATAGGGCCTGCTGTTCCTGTTTGTTAAGATCGCCTTCATAATAGGCAATGCAGTAATCCTCAAAATTATCATCCGTGATTCCGGTAAGGGAAGGCTGAATGTTTTTCTTTAAGCTTTCCTTTCGGGGATAGGTAGTTTTTTCTTGTGGAACCTCCAGGATCTCAAAATCTTCAAGCTCCCTTTTCAGATCAGGGTTGTGCTCCAGGAATGCCTGAAGCTCCGATTCTTCGGCAGCACTTAACCTGCCATCGAAATGATCGATAAAATAGATTTCGTAATTATTTCTGTTGATCTTGCTCATTATATTACCCTGTCCAAACTGCCTATATATGTTTTCAGGGCTTTGCGTGCCCTGTAAATGTATACTTTAACCTGTGATTCATTCAATTTTGTGATCTCCCCGATCTCTTCGTAGGAATATCCTTCATAATCCCGCAGCAGGATCACCGATTTTTGTATTTCCGGTAAGGTATCCATTGCTTCATGCAGGATCTCGCTCAGGTCGGAATAATCATTTTCGGATGTCAGGATGTTGTGGTGGCTTTCTTCCTGCTCAACCAGTCTTTTATCCTTCCTGATGGCATCAATCATGGTGTGGTATGCTGCAGTGAAAAGATAGGATTTTGCCTTATCAAAACGAATCGTTTCTACTTTTTCCCACATTTTCACAAAGGCATCCTGCACGATGTCATCCGCTTTGTCCTCATCCCGGATATTTTTCAGGATGAAGCGATAAACGCCGTCAGCGTAGTCATCCACACATTGATTGTATTCTGCCCTTGTCATTTTTATTCCACACTTGTTCCTGTGACGGACAAGGTATAAAAAATGTTACAAAGAATGGGGATTTAATTTAGTCTAAAAACCCCACGCTGAAGCGTGGGTTAACTATGAGCCTAATGATTGCTTCCGGGAATATTGTAAATTGTTTGATATTTAACTTGTGCTTTTTGAATTACCCCAGGTTTAAGCTGGGGTTACAAGGGCGTGCAAGAGCTCTTCGGGCTTTAGCCCGCAATATCACCATCCATCCTAATCCAGCTTCAACACCGCCAGAAAAGCCGTTTGCGGAACTTCCACATTGCCTACCTGCCGCATGCGTTTCTTCCCCTTCTTCTGTTTATCGAGAAGCTTGCGTTTACGGGTGATGTCTCCACCGTAACATTTAGCGGTTACATCTTTTCGCAGGGCCTTGACCGTTTCCCTGGCAATGACCTTAGCGCCGATGGCCGCCTGTATGGCCACATCGAATTGCTGGCGGGGAATGAGCTCCTTCAATTTGACACATATCCTGCGACCGAAATCATAGGCATTGTCACGGTGGATCAGGGTGGATAAGGCATCCACCGATTCCCCGTTCAGCAGTATGTCCAGCTTGACCAGGTTGGCTGATTTGTAACTGGACTGGTAATAATCGAAAGAGGCATATCCTTTGGAGATGCTTTTCAGCTTATCATAAAAATCAAACACGATCTCCGCAAGCGGAAGTTCAAAGGTAATCTCAACACGGCCGGAAGAAATATATACCTGATTTCTCAGATTTCCCCGTTTATCGATGCAAAGGGTCATGATGGACCCGATGTAATCTGACCTGGTGATGATGGTAGCAATGATGTATGGCTCTTCGATGTGATCGATGTACTTTTCTTCGGGTAATCCCGAGGGATTGTGGACTTCAGAGACCTCTCCCTTTTTTGTATGTACGAGGTAGGAAACATTGGGTACGGTAGTGATCACGTTCATGTCGTATTCCCGGTCGAGACGCTCCTGAATGATCTCCATGTGGAGCAGCCCCAGGAAACCACAACGGAAACCAAAACCAAGCGCTGCCGAAGATTCCGGTATGAATGAAAGCGATGCATCATTTAATTGGAGTTTTTCCAGGGATGACCTCAGTTCTTCATAATCATCGGCATCCACGGGGTAGATCCCCGCAAACACCATGGGTTTTACTTCCTCATATCCGGCAATGGCCTTCTCACATGGCCTGCCGACATGTGTAATGGTATCCCCAACCTTCACCTCTTTTGAGGATTTAATACCCGAAATGATATAACCCACATCGCCTGCCGCAAGCTGGTCACGTTCCACCAGGCCCAGTTTCAGTACACCGATCTCATCAGCTTCGTATTTTTTCCCGGTGTTCACGAATTTGACCAGGTCGTTTTTGTGTATGGTGCCATTGAATACCCTGAAATAAGCAATGATCCCCCGGAACGAGTTGAAAATGGAATCAAAGATCAGGGCCTGCAGGGGTGCTTCGGGGTTTCCTTTCGGATGGGGGACCCTTTCTACAATGGCTTCGAGTATCTTGTCAACTCCGTAACCTGTTTTTCCGCTCGCCTCAATGATCTCCTCCCGTTTACATCCGATCAGGTCTACGATATGATCCTTGATCTCCTCGGGCATGGCCGCTTCCAGGTCCATTTTATTAAGCACGGGGATGATCTCCAGGTCATGCTCAATGGCCATGTAAAGATTGGAGATGGTCTGCGCCTGTATGCCCTGTGAGGCATCCACGATCAGCAGGGCGCCTTCACAAGCCTTGATTGAGCGGGACACTTCATAGGAAAAGTCCACGTGGCCAGGGGTGTCCAGCAGGTTCAGTAAATAATGTTCACCACGAAGTTCGTACTGCATCTGTATGGCATGGCTTTTAATTGTGATGCCCCGTTCGCGTTCGAGGTCCATGCTGTCCAGCACCTGGTCCTGAAATTCGCGGTCATCCAGGGTATGGGTCATTTGTAACAGCCGGTCGGCCAGGGTACTTTTACCATGGTCGATATGCGCTATTATGCAGAAGTTTCTGAAGTGTTTCATTAGAGTGCAAAAGTACTACAATTTTCGGTTTGATTCATGCAAACATGTTAAATGTTAAATGTATACAATGTTAACAGTATTATAATGCAAGTTTTACGCTCAAGAAAAACATTCTGCGTATTTTAGCGTTATCTTTTGTTCTGCGGAACAAAATTTGCATGCAATTTGTTCTGTTTGAAAAGGACCCGTGGATTTTATTTATTCCGGAATACGGGAGGAAGAGAAGTTGAAGTAATAACCTTTAAAAATTTGTTTATGAGAAAAATTCGAATTGGTCTCATGGGCTTTGGAGAGATACCACGACATATCTACCGGCTGAGCACGGGCCGGGATGATATTGAGATCGTGGCGATCAGTGAGATTGGAAGGCCCGATATATTGCATTACCTGGTAAATGCCGAGGTAAAAAAGCGAGTGGATGTTAAACTGGATGGCAACTTCCTGATTTCGAAAAACGGGAAGGCCAGAATGGTACGGGGTGTTGAACCGGGCGATGTGCCTTGGGATATGTTTGATGTGGACTTTGTAGTGGACGGGACCTGGAAGTATCGCAACAAGTCGGATATGGAAAAACATCTCCGTTCGGGCGCGAAACGTGTGATTCTGTCCTCACTGCCTTTCGATGATATCGACCGCATCGTGATAAAAGGTGTCAATGACAATAGCATTCAGCAAGCTGATAAGCTTGTGTCAGCAGGATCTGCCACGTCCAATGCCACAGCAGTTATGTTGAAAATATTGGAAGATAATTTCGGAGTGGATTACTCCATGCTCACCACGGTTCATTCTTATACTTCCGACCAGCCCCTCAGGGACAAGGCCGGAAGTGATTTCAGGAGGAGCCGTTCAGCAGCGGAAAATATCATCCCGATTGAAACACCGACCCCCTACTGGATCGGGCATATCCTGCCTGAATTCAAGGGAAAAGTGGAAGGTTCTGCGATCAATGTGCCCGTCCCGAACGGATCATTGCTCGACCTGACCACGGTTTTGAAAAATAAGGATTTTACATTGGAAGATATTCACAAAGCGGTTGAAAAGAAAGCAGAAATACTGCCCGAGATCATACAGGTGATCAACGAACCGGTCGTTTCCACGGATATCATCGGGAACACCCATTCGGTAGTATATGATAGGATCGCGACCATGAAGTCTGCTTCCAGGATGGTGAAAACACTCACCTGGTACCATGCCGCACTTGCAATGGCTTCGAGGATCATTGACGTGATCCTCGAATATCACAAATTAGATGAGAAAGGAGGTGCTCAATGAGAGTAGCAATTAACGGATTCGGAAGAATTGGAAGATCGGTATTCAGAATTCTGAATGCCCGCAAAGATATAGATGTGGTAGCCATCAACGACCTCTTTGATGATGAGGTGCTGGCTTATCTGCTGAAATATGATACAATCATGACACGCTTTGATGAAGATATACATATTGAAGGCGACTATCTCATCACCCCGAATGAGCGTGTAAAAATGTTAAGTATAAGAAATCCGGAGGAACTGCCCTGGAAAGAACTTAATGTGGATGTTGTAGTTGAATCAACCGGTATTTTCAGATCACGGGAAAAACTGGAACTCCATATGAAAGCCGGGGCCAAAAGAGTGGTTCTTACTGTACCGGCAAAAGATGAGATCGATTATACCCTGGTGATGGGAGTGAATGATGAAGGCCTAAAACCTGAACATAAGATTGTTTCCAATGCCAGTTGTACAACCAATTGCCTGGCTCCCATGGCAAAAATCCTGAATGACGAGTTTGGTATTGTGGAAGGTTTAATGACAACTACACATGCCTATACCAACGACCAGCGTCTGGCCGATGTGCCACATAAAGACTGGAGAAGGGGCAGGGCGGCAGCCGAAAACATTATTCCCACAACTACCGGTGCCGCAAAATCTGTCGGTGAAGTAATTCCTGATTTAAAAGGTAAACTTGACGGCATGGCTTCCCGTGTGCCGGTGCCGGATGGTTCTATTGTTGACCTGGTGGTTGAACTCGAAAAGAGTGTGACGGCCGATGAGGTCAACCAGGTAGTCCGTGAGGCAGCACATAAGGATCACCTTAAAAATATCCTCCTGTATTCGGAAGAAAAACTGGTTTCGTCCGATATCATAGGTATGGCTTACTCATCCATTTATGATGCGGAGTTTACCAAAGTGCTGGGGGGGAAGATCCTGAAAACCCTCAACTGGTACGACAATGAATGGGGATATTCAAACAGGGTGGTTGATTTGATCTCCATGTTTATGGAGTTTGAAGACTAAAAGTACAAACTGTGATAAATAATTCCTAACCGCAAGGGGCGCAAAGTTATTTGCAAAGATCGCAAAGAAAATTCTTGGCTTAAATTGTTTTTGGATCATTGCGTTCTCGATGTTTATCGAGACTTTGCGGCCATTGCAGTTGATTGAAAATCTCGCTTGATGCAGTTTATTTCACTTCAGTAAGGTGATGGAACCTTTCAATGTCCTTTTTTGTCTGGCTTCAAGGCCGTATTCATAAACCTCGCAAACATAATAATAAACCGCTTCGGGCAGGTCGCTATTGCTGTCCATATTCTTGCCATCCCATTTGAAAAACTTATCTGTTGCCTTGAAAACAACCTTGCCATAACGGTTAAAGATGACCAGGTCGATCCTTTCAACAGCTCCCAGTGAACTGGGATAGGCCTGGAAATAGTCATTGTACCCGTCGCCATTCGGAGTGAAAGCGTTTGGCAGGCGGAAACCCCCGCATAAGGTATCGGCACAGGCAATGTTGCTGGGCTGGCTGATATTGCCCAATGAATCAACTGCCTGCACATAATAGCAGGCAATAATGTTTTGCAGGCCCGTATGCCAGTATGTGGTGTCTTCGGGATAAAGTATTGAATCGATGGCCGTAAAACCTCCCTGTTTTTTGCGGGAATAATAAATGATGTATCTGTCAATATCCATGTCGCAGCTGTCCGCCCTCGGGTTGGTCCATTCCAGGTAATTGCTGATGTCATCGCAATCAGGTTCAACGCTCAAAACGGGCGGGCAGGGCGGAACATTGTCATACGGCACGCCGCAGGCCTTTTGTGAATAGTTGATGATGGGATCGATGATGCCGGGGGTGGCATAGGTTCCCGTACTTTTTACGTAGTAACAATATTCCAGGCCATTCTCAAGGCCCTCATCCACGTATCTTTCATTTGTGCTGATGCCTAAAAATACATATTGATCCGAGCCCGGCGCCTTTCTGTAAACTGAATACTGCTCGTTCAGCCAGGGCACATTAAAATCCCAGTTGAGCACCATTTTCCGGTCGGTCTCATACAAAGACAATTCAATGGAGGAAGCTGCAGTGGAAGGGCCGATCTCTCCGATAGTTTCACTGTAAAGGTCAATCCTGTAGTGATAAGGAATGCCCGATGTATTGATGTTTATTTCTGTATCCAGGTAAAGGGTATCGTTAAGGCCGGCATCATTGATGGCCACAAGTTCGTAGTTTTCCCCACTCATGCCGTCTGCCCGAAGGATCTCGTAATAATACGGTCCGGGGTACTGCGACTGGTCAAGGTCGATGGGTTTGGCCCAGGCTACATAGAGGTTGCCGTTCAGGTCATTGTCCACATCATTGCTCACATTGGTGATTACCGGCAGGTCTCTTTTCAGGGAAGCGCAGACCTCATCCGAAGCGTAACTTTCTGCCCCGTCGGCAAACCAGGCTGTTACGATATAGCAGTAATTGACGCCATGGGTGAGTCCGTTGCCATTGTTGTCATCAACAAAAGAAATGGGTGTGAGGTCTTGTGTTTCATGGATCAACTTGTAACCCGTATATGCCGGGACACCGGTTTCGCAATACCCCGGGATGAAGCCGTAGGACCCGCTGCGCCTGTATATCTTATATGATCTGGCATTGTTACAAACGGTGGGTTCCCAGTTGATCTCAATGCTGTTGCCCAGCGGCTCGGCACTCAGCAGATTGACTTTGGGTGCGGTGACCGTGATAAAAACTGTTTTGAAAGAAACCAGGCTGACCGGCTCACCATTGTCAATGGCCTTTACATAAACCTGGTAGGGATATTTGCGCACATGCCTGCAAATACTTTCCCACTTGAAAACCGTTTCGGCAACAGGACTCCCGATACCGGGATTAGGATCCAGGATGGCAGGATTGACTTCCTGTTCGAAAGGTCCGCCGGAAGCGGTGATCGTGACAACATCCGAATCATCCGTATAAGCGGCTATATCAAAAATCAATGTCTCTCCCGCAATGATGCAGGTATCATCAATGGTCTCGATCACAGGCGGATTGTCATCACAGCTGATGATCTGTATCTGCATATCGCGCACCACCGAACCCACTTTCACGCCCTGCCGCCATTCCTCGATGAGTATGGCTATGTTGAATTCTCCCTGGAGGTTGGGTACATCCCATACCACGTCGCCGGTGGTTCCATTGATGGTGAAGCTGTTATCCGGATCAGGCAGGACCTCATCGGGGAATAGATAGCCGGGAATGACCTCGCCTCCGGCACCCCGGCATTTCAGCAGGCTGAATGAAAGGCTGTCGCCATCGGGATCATAAGCCCCGGGATTGTGGTAAAATACCTTATCAACACAACCATAATCAAGCGGTTCATTCAATAAGCGGACTGAATTATTGCTGCCAAGCAGGGGATTGATGATCAGCTGGCTTTCAACAAAAATGGGAACGTTCACCGAATTGGGGATATTGGTCACTCCGAAATTCCTGTTGGGGTCTTCCATCTTCAGGGTATAAGAACCGATGGCAGGGTAGGTGTGGGCTTCTTCGTAAACATTGTAAACCGTATTGTTTGCAATGATATCCTTGATGATCCGGGGCATGTCGCTGCTCTGGCCGTCGCCCCATTCAATGGTCAGAAAATCACGGGAATCATTGGCCGGGTTATTATTGGCATAGGTAATGATCTTTACTTTGTAAGTCAGACCGCTGATATGGGTATAAATAATTTCGGCAGCACGCTGATGGGTTGCAAACGTTGAGCTGATAGCGAAGAGAAACAAATAGAAAAATGTGTAAAGTTTTTTCATTGAATTCCTGATTGCATACCAAAATTAATAAAAATCCATGGTGTATGAATCTCTAAATAATAACTTAGCTTTTGCGTTTTAATTTCACGGCTTATTGTTTTTAATTAATTTTGTAATACCGAAGGGCTATTCCTTGGAGAATCATATATGTTTATTCCCGACCCCGAAATAGAAAATAAAGAGATCATCCGGCGCTATCGCAGCTTGCTGAAAGCATGGAATGCACGCAAAACATCCGAAGATAAGGAATTGGTAAGGAATGCTTTTAACCTTGCTGTGGAGGCCCACAAAGGAATGAGGAGAAAATCCGGGGAGCCTTATGTATACCATCCTCTGGATGTGGCCCGCATTGTTGCCGAGGATGTCGGCCTGGGAACTACCTCCATCGCTTGTGCCCTACTGCACGATGTGGTGGAAGATACCGATTATACCCTGCAGGACATTGAAACCCAGTTCGGAGCCAAGATCGCCAGGATCATCGACGGCTTGACAAAGATTGAAGAGATATTCGATCACAGCACCACTTCCATTCAGGCAGAGAATTTTAAAAAAATATTGCTCACCCTGAGTGATGATGTCAGGGTGATCCTCATCAAGCTCGCTGACCGTTTGCATAATATGCGCACACTGGATGCCATGCCCCAGGAAAAACAACTCAAGATCGCATCGGAGACCATTTATCTTTATGCCCCGCTTGCCCTGCGCCTGGGTCTGTACAAGATAAAATCGGAACTGGAGGACCTGGCGCTCAAATATACCGAGCCGGATATCTATCATACCATTTCCAAAAGAATTGAATCCACCAGGAAACAAAGGGAAAAATTTGTAAACCAATTTTCCGGCCCGGTCATGAAGGATCTGAAGAAGAAGGGCATCGACTGCAATGTGGAATTTGAGGAGAAGTCGGTGTTTTCTATCTGGGAAAAGATGAAGAAGCACGAGATCCCATTTGAAGAGGTGATGGATGTGTTTGCCGTGCGCTATGTTGTGAAATGCAAGCCCGAAGACGAAAAGGTGGAATGCTGGAAAGTATACTCTGTGGTGACCGATCACTACAAGCCAAACATAGAAACCCTCAAAGACTGGATCTCTATTCCAAAAGTCAATGGCTATGAAGCGCTGCATGTTACCGTGATGAGCAGCAAGGGCCGCTGGGTGGATGTACAGATCCGTTCGGCGCGTATGCATGAGATCGCGGAAAAAGGCTATGTGGCCCTCTGGCAGTACAAAAGCTCACCCAGCAGTGAGAGCGGCCTGGATGAATGGCTGAACAAGATCCGGGATGTGCTGAAAGGAGATGATTCCAATGCGCTCGACTTTTTGAGCGATTTCAAAATGAACCTCTTCGCTGATGAGATCTTTCTGTTTACCCCCAAAGGGGATATGAAAACCATGCCACAGGATTCAACTGCCCTCGATTTTGCTTATAACATCCACACACAGGTTGGGAGTGAAAGCATCGGTGCAAAAGTCAACCACAAGCTTGTACCCCTCAACCATAAACTCAGCAGCGGCGACCAGGTGGAGATCATAACTTCTAAAAAGCAGATCCCCCGCGAGGTCTGGCTGGATTTTGTGAAAACTGCCAGGGCCAAATCCCGGATCAAGGATGCCATCAAAGAATACCGGAAGCAGTTTAAAGACGAAGGCAAGAAAGTGCTGGAGAAGTTCTTTAAGCAGGTAAATGTGGAATTTTCAGGCGGCAATGTACAGAAGCTGCAGCAAAAAGTAAATATCCCCAGCCAGATCGATCTCTATTACCAGGCCTCCCAGGGAAATATTGTGCTGAGGGACGTGAAAAATGCCTTTCCCGAGGGTGAAAGGAGCTGGCTGAAATACCTGACCAGGCCCTTTAAAAAGAGCAGCAAAAACCTCAGCGAGACCATACAGGAAAAAGTCAGGGAGAAACCAGAAAGCCTGATCATAGGAGGAGATCTAACCAAGATCAATTATGAAACTGCATCCTGCTGCAACCCCATCCCCGGGGATGATGTAATGGGTTTTATTGATGAAAAGGGAAACATTAAGGTTCACCGAACCAATTGTCAGGAGGCCATCAAGCTGATGTCCCGCTTCGGGAACCGCATCATCAAGGCCAAATGGAGAAAAGACGAATCCATCTCCTTCCTTGCCGGCCTGCGTATTCACGGGATCGATCATATTGGTTTTATCAGCCGCCTCTCCGAGATCATTTCATTTGAATTTAAGCTCAACATCAGGAGCTTTCACCTCGAAACATCTGAAGGCATCCTGAATGCTGTGGTGCTGATCTACCTCCCTGATACAGGCATCCTGAACAAACTGATCGAGAAGCTGAAAAAAGTCAAGGAAATCAAAAAAGTTACCCGTATCAACCGCTTGTCTGATTCCAGCCTTTGACAAAAAAGCCTTTTGCCAGGTATTAAATTTTTGTTTATTTTCGGTGATTATTTTTATTTATTCCAAATATTAATAGAATAATTTTCGTTAATTTTGGAGCAATAAACTGAGATTGAAAATGAAAGACAAGAATAAGGAAACTTTTGATACTGTCAAACAAATTTTTACTGAATATCTTGAGCAGCGTGGTCACCGCAAAACGCCTGAAAGGTACACCATACTGAAGGAAATCTATGCCACCGATGGCCACTTTGATATCGAAACGCTCTACATCAAGATGAAAAACAACAAGTACAGGGTAAGCCGTGCTACGCTATACAACACCATTGAATTGCTTCTTGACTGCAATCTTGTTACCAAGCACCAGTTTGGAAATAACTGTGCACAGTTCGAAAGATCTTTCAAGTTCCAGCAGCATGATCATTTCATTTGTGTTGAAACGGGAAAAGTACTTGAGTTTTGTGATCCCAGGGTACAGGAGATCAAAGAATCCGTTGAAAAGCTGCTCAATGTGAAGATCACACATCATTCATTGACCTTTTACGGCAATTGCCTTGACGAAGAAGAGGCAAAAGAATCTAATTAATAATTTCACCAAATCCGATTATGAAGTTAGACGTACTATTAGGCCTTCAGTGGGGAGATGAGGGAAAAGGTAAGATTGTGGATGTCCTTACACCGGATTATGACATCGTGGCCAGGTTCCAGGGAGGCCCCAATGCAGGTCACACCATCGAATTCGATCAAAATAAATTTATCCTCCATACCATCCCCAGCGGCATTTTCGATTCCGGGAAAACCAATCTTATCGGAAATGGCGTGATCATTGATCCTTATATCATTAACAAAGAGATCAGTAAGCTGAAAGAGAAGAATATTGATGCAAGCCATAATCTGCTGATCTCCAAAAGAGCCCATCTTATCCTTCCTACGCACCGCCTGCTGGATGCAACCTACGAAAAGGCCAAGGGTGAGCTCAAGATCGGGTCCACCCTGAAAGGCATCGGGCCGACATACAGCGACAAGACCGGCCGTGACGGCCTGCGGATCGGGGATCTGTTTTTTGATGATTTCCGGGCCAAATACGATCAACTCAAGGAAAAGCATTTACAGATCATCAAGTTCTATAAATTTGATTTTACGGATCATGAAATTGACGGATTGCTTTTTGATGACTATGAAAAGGCATGGATGGAAGCAGCGGAGAACCTGAAGAAGATCCGGGTGGTCGACAGCGAATATTTCATCAATGAAGCCCTCAGGGAGGAAAAACCCATCCTGGCTGAAGGGGCCCAGGGCACCATGCTGGATATTGATTTCGGATCCTATCCCTTTGTAACTTCCTCCAATACGATCACCTCAGGCGTATGCAGCGGACTGGGTGTTGCACCCGGGAAAATCGGCAAAGTGATCGGGATATTCAAAGCTTATTGCACAAGGGTCGGAAGCGGACCCTTTCCAACCGAGCTCGACAATGAGGACGGACAGCAGCTGCGCGACGGGGGAAAAGAATACGGATCAACTACCGGCAGGCCCAGGCGCTGTGGCTGGCTCGACCTGCCCGCACTCAAATATGCCATCATGATCAATGGCGTTGACGAACTGATTATGATGAAAGCCGATGTACTCAGCGCTTTCAAAAGCCTGAAAGTGGCCACGCATTACCTGGTGGATGGAGAACAAACGGAGAAAGTACCCATGTATGCCCGCAAGAATTGTACACCGGTGTATAAATCCATGAAAGGCTGGAACAGCCCGCTCGACGGAATATCCTCATACGATCGCCTGCCTTCTGAACTGAAACAATTTGTGCACTATATTGAAAGTGAGGCCGGAGTACCGATCAGGATTGTTTCTACGGGACCCGACCGGACACAAACCATATTTGTTGATAAAATCTAAGCTTAATCATCCGGGCTAAGCGTTTACAGGCATAAAAAAACCGGTGCCCACAGGAGCACCGGTTTTTAATGTTTTTGTAATCTCTGAGATCAGAGACCCAGATTTTTCTTCACGAGCGGCAGTACATTGTCGCCTTTCTCAAAATAAAGCAGGAAACCAATGCTTGAATCAAAGATATAGGTGTAACCATTTTCTTCGGCAACTGCTTTGATCGCATTCCTGGCCTTTTCCAGCAGGGGATTGAAAAGTTCCTGCTGTTTTGCCTGGTAGTCATAATCAGCATTCTGCTCAAAATCCTGGATACGGGTAATCAGGTCGTTGATCTCTTTTTCCTTGGTCTTTTTAATGATCTCCGACATGGTTGCCTGGTTGGCCTGGAAGTCCTGCACTTTGGCTTCATACTCAGTATACATTGCTGTGATGGTATTCTGAAGCTCTTTCTGATAAGCCTGCAGCTTCTGTTGCACTGTGTCCCTTCCGGGCATCATTTCCAGGAGTTTGTTCGAGTCGATGTAACCGAATTTCGGGCTGGTCTGCGCACTTACACTCCCTGCCGTGATGATCAGGGCTATCAATGTTATAATTCTGAATAAGTTTTTCATCTTCAAATATTAATGGTTTTCATTTATTTAACTGAGCGGCAAATTTATTAAATAAATCAGAACTAAGTCAATAGAAGAGGGAAAAATTAAAAAATAAATCTATCCCTTTACTGCCTTATTTCCTTTCGCCGCGCCGAACGGTTTGCATAACAGTGCCCACCTCATCCAGCACATCATCGCTGATGTCGTACTTGGGATTGGCAAACAAAATCGATACACTGCCGGCTTTGTCGAATACAAAGGCATAGTTCTCAGTGGTTGAGATGGTTTCTATGGCATTGTATACTTTTTCCTGAATCGGTTCAACGAGTTCTTTCCTTTTTTTGAACAACTCGCCTTCCTTTCCAAAATACTTTTTCTGCAATTCCTTTACTTCCTTTTCCTTCCGGATGATCTCTTCTTCTCTTTTCCGCTTGATATCTTCGGGGAGCAGAACAGCCTCCGACTGGTACTCATTGTAAAGGGCATCCACTTCTGCCAGTTTGTCTTCGATCTCTTTCTGCCACTTCAGCGAAAGATCATCAAGGATGGTCTGGGCATCCTTGTATTCGGGTATGTTGCTCAGGATATAATCCGTGTCCACATAAGCGTATTTCTGAGCCACTGCAAAAGCAGTCGAAAGCACCATTGCTGTTATGATCAATACAATTTTTTTCATATTTGTTTCCTCCGTTTTTTTTCTTCAAAAGCAAAAAACCTGCCATAAAATTAATCGATCGACTGGTTGATGGAAAAGTGGAACTGTCCTCCATTTGCTCCGGGGATTCCGGGAATATCATCAAATCCGTAACCCCAGTCGAGTCCGAGCAAGCCGAACATGGGCAGAAATACACGCAAACCTAATCCTGCAGCTCTTTTCACATCAAAAGGATCAAAATCGTCAAACGTCAGCCAGGCATTACCGGCCTCCAGGAATGCAGATGCATAAATTGTAGCCTGCGGATTGAGCGACAGGGGATAACGCAATTCAAAGGTGTATTTTGAATAAATGGTTCCTCCGATGTTCTGGTTGGCGTAATACTCCGGGGTAATGGTTTCGTTCCCGTAACCCCTCATACCGATGATCTCGCGGCCGTCGAGATTGTTGTAGCCCGACAATCCGTCGCCGCCCAGGTAAAAGCGTTCGAAGGGGGTTACCCCGATCTCGCGGTTGAAGAGCCCCAGGAAGCCGAACTGCGTCCGTGTGCTGAGTACCAGCTTGGGAGCCAGCTCAACATACCAGGAGGATTTGAATTTCCATTTGTGGTATTCTATCCATTTAAATTTTTCGCTTTCCGTCATGCTGCTGTAATCATTATTGCTGAACAGCGAATACGGCGGGGTGATCTCCAGGTTTAGGGAGACTTCCGATCCGTACCTGGGATAGATCGGCTGGCTGATGGAATTCCTGGCCAGGGTGATGCGGTAGCTGAAATTGTTAAAGTCGCCATCGCCCGATCCGAATGCAAAGATCGTCCGGTAATTGTTCAGGGTGTAACGCTGCAGGTTGATCCCCTGGTAAAGGGTGAAAAAGTCATCCGGCCACTGCAGCCTCTTCCCAAGTCCGAAGGTCAGGCCGTTGATGATAAATTCAGAGCGGTTGGTATCACCGCGTGCAAGTCCGTTGGAATAAAGCGAATGGAAATAGGATACACTGAATGAATTGGGCTTCTTGCCACCCAGCCAGGGTTCCGTAAATGAGGCTGAATAGCTGAAATATCCTTTTCCATAAGTTTGCAGCCTGATGCTGAGTTTTTGTCCGTCGCCTGTGGGTACCGGTCTCCAGGCGCCTTTCTTGAAGAAGTTCCGCAGGCTGAAGTTGTTGAAAGAAAGGCCAAGGGTTCCGATCACCCTGCCATATCCCCATCCGCCAGATAGCTCGATCTGGTCGGAGGAGGTCTCTTCCACCGAATACTCAATATCTACCGTGCTGGTTGCCGGATCCGGGTTCACACTGGGCATGATGGATTCAGGGTCGAAATATCTTAACTGTGCCAGCTCGCGCTGTGTACGGATCAGTTCGGAACGGCTGAAAAGTTCTCCGGGGCGGGTCCTGATCTCCCGGTATACCACATGGTCGTTGGTACGGGTGTTCCCGCTTAAACTTACTTTGCTGATCCTGGCCTGTTTCCCTTCCCGGATGCGGATCTGTATGTCGATGGAATCATTTTCCACCTGAACCTCTACCGGAATGGCCTGAAAAAAGAGATATCCATCGTCAAGATAGAGGGAGCTTACATCGGTGCCGGCCGGGTTGTAATTCAGGTTGGTTTCCAGTACGGTGCGGTTGTATATATCTCCTTTCTCGATCTTCAGAAAGCGGTTCAGTTGCTCATCGGTGTATTTTGTGTTGCCCACCCAGGTAATATCCCTGAAATAATACTGCTCGCCCTCATTCACGTATATGTCGATGCTGATGTTCCCGTCAACGCTCCTGTAAATGGAATCCCTGATGATCTGTGCATCGCGGTAGCCCAGTTCATTGTATTTGTCGATCAGGTTCAGCTTATCTTCTTTGTATTCGGTGGCAATGTACTTGGATGCCTTGAATATCCGCAACCGGATGTTTTCGGCCGACCAGTGCTGGAAAGCCAGGAGTACATCATTGAGATCGAGGTGGAGGGAAGCCTTGATCACATCGATAAACAGTTCGTCGATATTATTCAGGGGTTTAAAGACGCCTTTTTCTTTGGTATTCTTGAAAGCGGAGCGGGCCTTTTCATCGCTCAGGTGTTTGTTTCCGTAAATATTGATGGCATATATCTTGACCTTGCTTTTTTTGTCGATGTCGATGTTCAGGCGGACGCTGTTGGGCCGGGTGGTATCAATGATCTGGGTGATATCCACCTCGGTATCAGAGGTATCCTTTGGCTTTATAGTGCTTTTTGATGATGCTCCGTGTCCTGACGATGAGGTTGTTGGTAACTACGTCACCGCTGGTCAGTTTGATCTCATCCCGGATATTGTCTGCTTCACTTTTCCGGATCCCCTCGAAGGAAAAGCGGGTAAGCCGCGGTCTTTCCTGCAGGTCGATATTCAGGAAAACACTGTTGCCACGCCGGCCAACCACTGACACATTGATATTTTCGAAAAGACCTTGTTTCCAGAGGTTGCGGATAGCATTCGGGATCTCTTCCCCGGGATCTGTATCTCATCGCCAACGCTCAGTCCTGAAAGCATGATGAGTACATTGGGATCCAGGTATTTTACCCCGCTTACGGTGATCCCCCCGACTTCATAATCCCGCGGGTTCGAATAATCGATGTCGATCAAATCCTCACCCAGCTGAACCTGAGAATAGGTGGCGGTGGAAAGGAGAAGGAAAAACATCCCGACAACAAAACCAATTTTCGCAAAAGCACCCAGTTTTTTCTTCCTGTAATTCAATATCATCCGGTATTAACATTTATTCAATTGCTCACTTATTTTTCCAAACCTGCGCTCGCGGCACTGGTAATCGATAATGGCCTTATACAGGTCGTCTTTCCTAAAATCCGGCCAGAGTACGCTGGTAAAATACAATTCTGCATAAGCGATCTGCCACAGCAGGTAATTACTGATCCTGTATTCACCGCTGGTCCTGATCAGCAGTTCGGGGTCGGGCATACCGGCCGTGCTCAGGTACCGGTTGATGAGTGCCTGGTCAATATCGTCTGCATCCAGCCTTCCTTCTTTTACTTCGCCGGCAATTTTTTTTAAAGCTTCGGTAATTTCCCACCTGGCACTGTAACTAAGGGCCAGGTTGAGGGTCATCCTGTCGTTGGCAGCTGTGTCGTCGATCGCTCTCATCAGTCGTTGATAGCTGTCCTCGGGAAGGCTGGTTAAATTGCCAATGGCATTGAGCCGGATCTTGTTCTTGTTCAGCGTAGGGGTTTCCTGATCGATGGTTTTCACCAGGAGTTTCATCAGGGCATCGATCTCCTCTTTGGGTCTGTTCCAGTTCTCTGTAGAGAAAGCATAGAGTGTAAGATATTCAACTCCCAGTTCGGCCGCTGCTTCGGAAGTCTGGCGCACAGCCTCCACGCCGTTCTGGTGGCCGAAGGTCCTGTTCTTGCCCTGCTTCAAAGCCCACCGTCCGTTGCCATCCATGATGATGGCCACATGCCTGGGTAATTTCTTTTTGTCTATTTTCTCTTCTAAACCCATCTTCGGTCTGATCAATTAAAGTTTTGGTTATCAAGACAGCGGGCTCTGCCGGATAAATTAAATTTGTAGGTGATGGAAAGACCATAAAATGCAAACCAGTCTTTGGTCTGCCGATCCCCGCGCTGCTGATAGGGATCGAAGCTCATGGTCGGGTCCGACAATGCCTCCGCTTCGTTGCCCGGATCGATCGTTTGCCCTACCAGGTAATAGGTCGTGCTGATATCATCGATATAATCCGTAAATGTTTTATGCATCATCCATTCAAAACCAATCCCGATCTTGTTCGTCAGGCTGTATTTTAAACCGATACCAAAGGGAATGGCAAAAGCTGTTTTGGAATACGGACTGCGTCCGTCAAATCCGGCATTCTGCCCTTCTGTGCCCAGTTCACTCAATTCGACACCATTGGCTTTTGGGTTGAAAAAGAAAGTGGACACGCCGCCAAAAATATAGGGGGTAACGTAATTTCTTTTGCTCCCGGTGTAATATTTGAAAAAGTTGAATTCGAAAACTGCCGAGATATCGGTGACCGGGGATTCGAAGCTGAGGTTGCGTTCTTCACGGTATTTAATCACTGCGTCGTCGCCCTGCAAGGTGCCGCGGTAAACGCTGAGGCGGGCAGAAAGACGCTGGTTGAAATTATACCGGGCTGAAATACCGTAAGCTATCTGGCTTTGCATGAAGTGAAGTCCGGGATTGATGTCTCCCAGGTAATAAGATCCGCCACCGAACAGGCCAACTTCCACTTCCTGTGATTTTCCGGTTAATTGGAAACCACCGATCAGTACGATTGCTATAAAAAAGATCTTCTTCATTGAGTACAATTTTAATTTCTTATATCCAAACCCCAGTTCAGTTTATCCCTGATGGTTGTAAAGAAGGTTTTGTTTTCGAGTTGAACAAGATTTATTTTAAAGCCACACTTTTTAATCAATAATTCCTGATCGGCATCGATAGACACAGAGCGGGAGTCGAGGCTCGCAAAATAGGCTTTGTCCCTACCTTCCAGCTTGATTCGTATTTTGCTGTCGTCACGTATAACGATAGGCCTGACAGTTAAATTGTGTGTTGCAATCGGCGTAATTACGAAATTCTCCGAGCCGGGTGTAATAATGGGTCCGCCGCAACTCAGCGAATAAGCAGTGGAACCGGTAGGCGTGGAAATGATGATGCCATCGGCCCAGTATGAGTTCAGAAACTTATCATCGATGTAAAGGTGGATCAGGATGAGGGAGGTGGAGTCTTTCCGGCTGACGGTTAGTTCGTTCAGTGCATAATTGATATCCCCGAACATCTGCCCTGGCTTTTCCAGCTCGAGCAGGGTCCGCTGGTCGAGGCGGAATTTTCCTTCCTGCAAGCAGTTGATGGCAAAATCAATTTCGTCGCGGCTCACACTTGAAAGAAAACCGAGGCGGCCCAGGTTTACACCAATGATCGGGATACCGGAGTCCTGAACCTGGTAAAGTGTATCAAGGAAGGTGCCATCTCCACCGATGGAACAGATAAAATCCGTTTTGCCTATCAACTCCCTGTGTTCTGAAAATCGCCTGATATCCTTTTTGAAACTGACATGGTCTTTGATCTTTTCATAAAAAGATGCGTAGATAGAAATCTCCGCATCCACCGATTCCAGCTTGTCAATCAACTGCTGTATATGGGGTTGGATGGCTTCTGAAACTGACTTTCCGAATAAAGCGATCCTCATCACAGAATTTTTCAAAATTGAGTACAAGATTACAAAATTAATGGCTTAGTTTTGAGAAAAATTAACATTAATTAAGTTAATCGTAGCAACTTATATGGGCGCCATGAAGTGAATAAAAAAACCGGTTTCATTCATCCTGTTGGTTGATATTTCCAGCCTGAAAACCACATCATAATAAGTTACCAGGTCAAGCCCCAGCCCGTAACCAACCAAAAGGCTGTTGGGGAGTGCATTGGGCGTTTCTTTCCGTTGTTCAACAAAGCCCATGTCACAGAATGCATTCAGATACATGGCAAAGTGGATTTTGCTGAACTGTTCAATGGGAATCAATCCAATGTTGAACTCCCGGGTGGGAAGCAGGGCGAATTTCAGATTGGAGCGGGAAAGCCCGTAGCTGGAGCCGTCAACAACATAATATTCATAGCCCCGCACGAACAGCCGCCCATAGCCCAGACCGGTCCTCAAATGATAGGGGATGGGCTTGTCGTTGGCGAACTGCGCCGTGAGGACCGAGGCAAAATACCATCTGTTGGCCAGCTCCCAGTATTTCCGGAAGGTGCTTTCCAGGGTAAACACATCCACTTTGTTCTGCGGCATAATGCCCAGCCCGTGCTTTTTGATGATCACATCAAAATAGGTTCCGTGCAGGGGATATGCGACAAAATCCCGGAAGTCGCTTTTGAATTTGTAATAAAAGCTGAAGTAATTTTCCTTCTGCTGGCTGCTTACCGAATAATCAGGGTTCACTCTATAAACGGTATCAAGGAAAGTGAAGTGTTCAAAACCAAGCTGGAAAGTATGGGTGTTGTGAATATCGGGCCGCAGGATCAATTGTGCGAATTCCTTGAACTGCCGGCTGGGGTAATTGTTTTCCAGTTTGAGAAAATTGAGGGTGTCGTTGATGGTCCTGACTGCGATCTCATGGCTTTGCGAATACAGGAATCCGAATCCGATGCCCAGGGTTTGTTTTTTATTGATGTAGGGTTTTTCGTAAAAAAGATGGTAGCGCTCATCATAACCCATGCGCACCAGCAGGGTGAGCTTTTTCTTTCCGGCCCCTGAAATTGTCCCATACCAGATAACCCCCGTAATTTACCTTCGAAAAGTCTTTGGTTTTCAGCCATGCATTGAAGTTGCGATCGGCGAACTCAAAAATGGGGAAGGGCCAGATATACCACCTTTCCACCAGTTCAATGTTCACATCGAGCTTTACGTAATGATTGATGTCGACCGTATCCAGCCGTATTGTGACAAAATTAAAAAGAGAAGTGTTCAGCAGGTTTTCCCGGGTTTTCCGGAGTTTGGTGTTGAGTTCGTTTCCCCGGATGCTGTCGCCGGCACCGAATTCCATCTCACGGTAAATGATGAAGTTTTTGGTGACCTTGTTGCCGTGAAGCGTGATCTTGTTGATGATAAAGCTTTGATCCAGGGAGGCATCCGGAATGGAGTCGGATGTATTCATTGTTTGGGCGTGCATGCCCGGCATGAGTATCCATGGTATAAAAAGCAGTATGATCCTGAAGATTTTCCCCATGATCAGATATTGAGGTATTTCATGAATGAGTCGAAGCGTTCCCTCAGGTCATCCAGGTCTTCATCTTCCATATAACTGGCTTTGATCGTGTAATTGTAACGGTTAAAGGTCTGGATGATGGGGCCGATCTCTATCTTGTTGATTTTGAGGGAAACTTCCAGGCGGGTGCTGTCGCTGTGCGATGTAACGAACATGCTGAGGATCTTGGCATCGTTCGATTCCACGATCTGGGCGATCTCCGAGGCGGAATAATCATTGAGGCTCATTTCAAGGACGATCACACCTCCGGGATTATCAATGGAAGTGATGCTGGCAAACTGCTCGATCAGACACTGATAGGTAATGCTTCCCACATAATGTTTGTTGTCGTCAAGTACCGGCAGTACCGTGATCTTATGTTCAAAGATGAGTTTGAATACATCAAATATATGCTGATACTCGAGTATGTAAGGCCTTTCTGGTGCAAGGTTGAGCTTTGAGAATTCGGTATCGAAGTCATTCAGTTGAAAAATCTCCTGTTCCGAAATGAGCCCGATAAACTCCTTGTTTTCCACGATGGGCAGGTGGCTTACCCTGGAATCATCCATCCAACTGAGCGCGATGGCAGCTGTATCCGACAATGACAAGGGGCTGATTATATCTGATATCAATTGTTTTGCGATCATAACTTCAACTTATCTGAGTTCCCATTCTTTTTTGTCAAAATAATCATCATTCAGGATGGCAAGATAATTATTATATCTGGTATCACTGATCCGGCCTTCCTTAACGGCTTCTTTAACTGCGCATCCCGGTTCGTGCACGTGGGTGCAATTATGAAATTTGCAGTCATGCATCAGGGTGCGCATTTCGGGGAAGCGTTCGGCCACTTCTTCTTTTTCAAAATCACGGAGTCCGAACTCCTTGATGCCTGGCGTATCGACCACAAAACCCCCATCGGCCAGCTCGTGCATTTCGGCAAAGGTAGTAATATGCTTGCCTTTCTGGTGCATGGCTGATATCTCTCCCGTTTTCAGGTCCAGGCCGGGTTCGATGCTGTTCAGCAGGGTGGATTTGCCCACTCCGGAATGACCCGCAAACAGGCTGACTTTATCCTTCAGGGCTTTTTTTACTGCTTCAACATTTTTGCCTTGCACTGCTGAAACCTGATAGCAAGGATAACCCGCATTCGTATAAACGGATAAAAGTTTTTTAAGTTGCTTTTGTTGTTTTTCCGGGTAAATATCAACTTTGTTGAAGATAATCCCGGCCGGGATATGATAGGCTTCTGCCGTTACCAAAAACCGATCGAGGAAACCGGTAGAGGTGCGTGGTGAAGCCAGGGTGGCTACCAGAAATGCCTGGTCGATATTGGCGGCAATGATGTGTGATATTTTGGACAATTTGGTGGATTTGCGGATAATATAATTCTTGCGGGCTTTGATCTCCCGGATCAAACCTACTTCTTCATCCTCCAGCAGGTCGAAAAGTACGATGTCTCCCACGGCAAGCGGATTTGTGGTTTTGATCCCGCGGATGCGGAAATTTCCCCTGATCCGGCAGTTGTATACCTTTCCGTTATTTGCCCTGACATTAAACCAGCTTCCTGTCGACCTGACTACAATCCCTTCCAAAATTGAATTATTTATTTTATTTTTAACAATACTTTGGGATAATAAGTTGCAAAATTACAAACAATTATATTATTTTTGATTTTCTAACCAAGACCATAACTTATGTCGGGAATCAATTATTTGTCGCTATTTATTAGCCCAGTCATTGCCATCATACTGATTGCTTTTATGAATTACCGTTTCCAGGTAAAAACCAATAGTTACATGATACAGGCAGTGATTATAGGCCTGATCAGTGCAGTGCTGGTGCTGGCATCACAATTTCTGGCAGAGGCTTTTGGGCTTGACAGCCTCAGGAATCTGAAACGAACGGCCTTTTATACTTTTGTTGTGATCGGCTTTGCTTCGGAGCTGGGAAAGTTCATTTTCCTCCGCTACTACTTCCTTCCCAGGGAAAAGTTTTCCGGCCCACTGGATGGTATTATATACAGTATGCTGATTGCAGTGGGTTTTTCAACAACAGCCACTGTTCTGCTGGGCTTTAACATCATCGGAGCCGGTGTGAATACCATGTACCTCTTCCTTTTCAGCATTGCCAATATTGTGTTCGCCATCATTATGGGATTCTTTGTGGGGCTTGGCAAATCGCGCGAGAATCGCTTCATTGATTCCATGACGGGCCTTTTTGCAGCCACTTTCCTGCACGGATTGTACGCATTCTCATTCATAACAAAGGATTACCGCTTGCTCATCCTTTTTGCCATCGGAAGCATTGTGATCGTGATCCTGCTGAGTGCCAAAGCAGTGAACCTGAAAGCAAGCGCCCGTTACGACAACAAACAATGATCAGATCAGTTTGTAAACTTTTCCCGGAAGGCATTTTACCAGGCCTTCAAATTCAAGATTCAGCAGGGCCGAAGCTACTTTTGTTGCACTCATTTTGCTTTTAATACAGAGCTGGTCGATGCCCATTTCATCCTGCGCTTTCAGAAGTTCGACAAGTTTTCTTTCATTTTCCGCCAATTCCACAAAGATCTTGCGTTGGATCACCGGCTTTTTTTTCTGCTCTTTCCATCCCATTAAATAAATGAGATCATCGGGCGATTGGATCAGGGCCGCCCGGTTGGTTTTGATCAGGAAGTTACAGCCTTCGGAATAGGTTTCTTTAATTTTTCCGGGCACAGCGAATACATCCCGGTTGTAAGAATTGGCTATGTCTGCTGTGATCAGGGCGCCACCCTTCTTTGCCGATTCCACCACCACCACCGCATCCGACATACCGGCCACGATGCGGTTTCTCTTGGGAAAATTCTCCCGGTCGGGATTGGTCCCGCTCATAAAATCTGTCAGCAGACCGCCCTGGTGCATGATCTTTTCTGCAAGCCCTCTGTTCAGGAAGGGATAGATGCGGTCCAGTCCGTGGGCCAGCACGGCAACGGTATCCATTTGATTTTGCAGGGCGGATTTGTGGGCCAGTGTATCGATGCCGTATGCCAGGCCGCTTACGATGAGCACATTGTATTGGCGGAGGCCCCCGGCCAGTTCCGCGATCACAGACTGCCCGTAATTGGTGGCCTTCCTGGTGCCCACGATGCTAATGATTTTTTGCCGGTTCAAAACAGCCTTTCCCTTATAATAAAGCATCAGGGGGCTGTCGATGCATTGCTTCAGGCGGGCTGGATAGTCATCGTTGGTAAAGTAAAGGCTTTGGATCCTGTGTTTTTCCATAAAGCGGATTTCTTGTTCAGCCCTTTTCAGCAAGGCCGGATCAAAGATCCCCGCGAGTGTCTTTGGAGAAATTCCCTGAATCCTCGCCAGGTTGGACTTCTTTTCTTTGAAAACGGCTTCGGGCCCACCGCAATATGCGATCAGCTTCTTGCCAACGATATCTCCCACACCCGGGATGCGGGTGGAGGCAATTTGATAAATCAGTTCTTGTTGCTGTGTTTTCATGTGGATTTGGTATTTTTAACAGCTGAAAGGAAATTGCCATGCAAAAAGCAAAAAACATATTGCTCTGCCCCCTCGACTGGGGACTGGGCCACGCAAGCCGCTGCGTTCCCATCATTGATGCTTTGAGGAACATGGGTCATCATGTGATCATCGGGGCATCGGGGCGGCCGCTTGCTTTTTTGCAGCAGGAATTTCCAGATCTCAAATATATCGATTTTCCGGGATATAACATCCGCTATCCTCAAAATTCTTCCATGTACCGGAGCATGTTGCTGCAGGCACCAAAGATCTTGAAAAGGATCAAACAGGAACATAAGCGCCTCAAAAGCATTGTCGGGGAGCATCAGATCGATCTGGTGATCAGCGACAACCGTTATGGTCTCTGGCATCCTGATATTCCTTCTGTGATCATGAGCCATCAGTTGAGGATCATGGCCGGATCCAGGATGGAGGAAGCTATGTTGAGGAGGATCAATTTCCGTTACCTTCGGAAATTCACTGCCTGCTGGGTGCCGGATGTTGCAGGCGAAAGAAATTTATCAGGTGCTTTGTCGCATTTTGAAATGAAGGATCTTGCTCCCATTTATATCGGGCCGCAAAGCAGGTTTTCGGTATATCAGCAGCAAGAAGAGATTGCAGGAAAATATGAATTGCTGGTTTCGATCTCAGGCCCCGAACCCCAGAGAAGCCTGTTTGAAAAGAAGGTGCTTGAGCAAATACAAAGCTTGAAAATAAAAACACTCATCCTTGCCGGTAAGCCGGGGGAAGATCAAAATCAAAATATCAACAAGTGGATTGAATACCGGTCCCATATGGACAGTCGTGAACTGAAGCAGATTCTACTGAATGCTGAGATGATCCTTTCACGACCCGGTTATTCAACCATCATGGACCTGGCAAGCCTGGGGAAGAAAGCCATCTTTATACCAACCCCCGGACAAACAGAGCAGGAATATCTGGCCCGGTATCACGCTGGGCAGGGGCATTGCGTATGTGCGGAACAAAAGGATTTTCAACTGGCAGAATTGATCAATGCCTGTAAATCCGTTCAGGGTTTTGATTTGATGAATGAAACTTCGGCTTATCAGGAATTGATTGAGTCTTTGTTTAAGGATGGGGCAGGAGCAGGAAATTAGAGAATTGAATGATTGGTCATCAGTCATTAGTCAGCCCCCACCAATGACCAATGACAATTGATCCCGTCCGGCGGACGAGGATCCTCGACTGAAGTCGGGACCATTGACAAATGACAGATCTCACTTCTTCACCACCTTCACACTTCCTTTGCTAGCATCATTCACCAGAAACTCTACCACATATACGCCGGCGGGAAGCATGCGGCCGTAGTCGTTTCTTCCGTCCCAGATGATCTCACCCCGGCTGGGCTGGCCTGTGATGTCCATTAAAGTGGCTACGACATTCCCATTGATGTCATATACAAAAATGCTTTGTTTGCCTTTTTCTTTGCTTTGGTAGCGGATGCGGGTTTCGTGGTGGAAGGGGTTGGGACTGGCTTTTAGCTGTTGGCCTTTGGCTTTTGGCTTTCGGTAATCCACGCCCACCCAGGGACCGTATTCATAGGCGCCCATGTCTATTTGCCCATCGTAAACGCGGGGATTGCCCGCAAGGTCGGTTTCTGGGCAGTTCGATATGTTCGGGCAGATCCAGGGTGCCGGTATTGATGCAAGGGGAGCCGTAGGACAGCATATAAGGATAATAGCCGGTGTTGGCCCAGAGAGGATCGGCGTCGATGTTGGTAGAGTCGTAATGAAGTATATGTTCGGGAGTGGCAACGTAGATACCATCTTCTCCTCCTTCCACCAGGGAGTTGTAAATTTCCAAATGGGTGGGTGTATTTTCATAATCTTTTTGAGCAAACTGCCTGGGTGAATTGTTGTAAAAAATGGAGTTATACGCGAAAACATTGGCCTTGCCCATAAGTGAAACTGTCCCCCCGATATCGGTGTTTTGCTGTATATTGTTGCCAAAAGTAGAATTAACGATATAAACATCCGAGTTATCTATTGCACCCAGGCCACAATCCAAAGTTGCCGGTATCTGAATGCTGTCAAAAAGGCAATTCATTATATAGGCTGTCATGTTGTGATCATGATAAAATTCCCATAAACATCAACGCCTCCACCGGGGAAATACATTCCGTCAATAACGGCCGGTTTGGAGTGATGTATATGGGAGTTGATTAATTTTATTGTATCGGTAGTTTGTTGATGGTAGAATGAGTAAGAAATCCCAAATCCTAGGGCCTGGAACCCGCCAAAATTATCGGATACTTCAACATTATTAAGCGTGATGCTTCTTGTTTGAAAAATAGCAGATCCGAAGCTGCCGCCGCCATTATTCATTTTAATATTATCAATATTAGAATTCATGCTTTCATAAACATTGATCAAGCCAATACCATCCGGATCGAATCCATAGCATAAAGTAATATCTTTCAATGTAAAGTCCTTTGTCATTGCCCACGCATTAAAAATATGGCTGAGAGAATCTGCACTTAAGATAGTTGTATCCTTACCTGATCCCTTAATAGTTATATAGCTTTTTAATGCCATGGGAAAAAATTCCCCATTTGAAGAAGGTGAATACAAACCGCTATCAAGATGAATGGTATTGGGATGCAGGCTGTCCGAGATGATCTTTAACTGGGCCCGGGTAAGTGTTTTTAGGGCTTCATCGGGAGAAAGACCTGAATTATCATCGTTCCCTTGAGGTGAAACATATAAATCGGTATTGTACTGTTCTAACTTTGCATGTTGGATATTATAGGTGATGTCGTCTATTGGGTAGCCCCAATCATTGATTGAACTGGTATGGTAGCGTTGAGGATTCATTACAGTGAAGGTGTCAACAATGATTTGAACTGGCGGGCTTTCATCGCTTTTATGAAAATCAGTTCCCATGCAAGCCAGGTTCATATATATATTGCATCGACTGGTTGAGCTGAATTCAATGGGCGAATATCCTATTAGTGCTATTCCACCTCCACTGTTAAATGCTGAATTACTAAAAATTGTAGTATTTTCAATTTGAATAGGCGTATAAGCTAAATATAGACCTCCACCAACCTCATTTGCAATATTATCAAATAATGAACAACCTCTCATATCAATATTTTCAGAATATAAGGTATATACTCCTGCACCTAATCTTGCGAAATTATTTTTAATAATACAATCTATAATGGAAACATTGGCATTTACTCTCCAAATATTAATACCACCACCCCAAAACTCTCCAACATGTTCCTTTATAATGCAATTCGAAATTAAAGCTTCTTCATTCAACTCTTTGAAGAAAATGCCACCAGTTCCATTTTCAATTGTAAGACCATCAATATTAATTAATGAATTTGATTGTTCAGCTTTAATGCACCACCCAATACCGTTCCCGTCAATAATGGTTTGGTCAATATATGAACTATCACCTGTTGTCAAATATTGACTAGCCAGTGTCAGTCCTTTGTTAGCGAAATCAATATTTTCAGAATAGGTGCCAGGATATATAAGAACTGTATCACCATTAGAAGCAGCATTGACAGCGTTTTGTATGAAGGTATATTGTTGTCCGCCATTGATATCAACCCTCAGTATTGTTGCAAAAAGGCCGCTCAGGCTATATAGGCTAAAAAAGATGAGCAATATTGTTTTTTTCAATTTCATAAATTTTCAGTAATAAAGCGGAAGGCCGCTTAGAGGCCCTCCGCTTCTTAATGTTTATTTGATGATAACAAGTTTCCCGTTTTTGACATATTCTCCGCTGGAAAAACGGTAATAGTAAATGCCCCCGGTATTCCTATTGTATTCCCAATATAGCTTGTGAAAACCTGCATTTTGCATACCATCTGCAAGACTGGCAACTTTTTTACCTGAGCAATTGAATATCTCAAGCACCATTGGTGCATCTTCCTTGAGTTCAATGTTGAAATTGAATATGCCTGATGAAGGATTGGGGTATACCGACAGTTCGGCTTTGGCAAAATTACCAGATTCGGTGTTTTCTTGCCGGTCTCCTTTCAGAGATACCCAATAGAAATTATCATGTTCCCCGCCGCGGATCTGTCTTTGTTCCATACGGCCCGTTCGTTTGTTGAATACTCTGTATTGTATCAACCCTGTCCTTTTTGACCGGATTTCAGGCCGTATTCCAGGACAAAACTAATTTCAGGATTATAACCCGTGGAGTCGCTTGTATAACCATTGATCTGTGCAATGCTGTCTTCCACAACAGAAGCCCCTATACAGGTAGAGTCTTCGTAAACACCCACTTCCAGGGGCAGGCTGTCGGGATCGAGTTCCACGGTAAAAGAAGTATAGTCCAGTTTTTCCTCATAGGTGAAGTACTCAGGTTCTGATAGCAGTTTTAATAGCAGCCCCGTCGCCTGATGGCCATTGAAAATCACTGATGTCACTGACCACATCCACGATCACCATATCGCCATAACGAAGTGTAAAATCCATGGAACCATCGGGATTGGGCGGGGGTGCCTGCAGGCCGTATATTACCCAGTCCTGGTGTTTGACGCTATAGATTTGGTCCCAGTAACCCTCGAAGGCATCTTCCACGCGCATGGGCTCTTCCAGGAAATAGCCGATCCAGTTGTCGTAATTGGCCCAGAGCTTGATGCTGGTGGTGGGATCGGCAACATTACCTGTGAGGATCATGTAGCGTTCTTCTTCGGGAAAAATAGTGAGCTTGTACCCCTGTGTGGCCGTAACATGAGTCATGAAATAGTATGTCCAGGTTCCAAACTCCCATCTAAACTCTACAGGTCTTGCATGTAAGCCATCATTTGATATTTTAAAATGCTTTAATTTTATTTCGTTTGGGTAATCAGTTAGTTGTTCAAGAATTTCATGTGCAGGCCAAACAGGTTCAGGAAGCCTTGGGAAAGAAACCCAGTTAATACCTGGTTTAAGTTTCAATACCGTAGTTCTGTACCCTCTCTCATTCTCCTCAAAAATCGAATCCAGCTTTTGAAAGACACGGGGGTTTTGGGCCATTGCCGATGAGAAGCCCATCGCGGCAAGCAACAAAAGTGATATGATATATTTTACTGTCATCGGAGGCATAGTCAAAATTCGTAAAAAATATTGGCAGGAACAAGTTTTTGGTTTTGAGTTTTTAATGGTGGGTCATCAGTCATTTGTCATTTGTCGCCCCAACAACCTGACTGCCCTGCCTACCGGCCAGGCAGGCGTCAGGCAAGTTGACCAATGACCGGTATCACTTCTTCACCACCTTCACACTCCCCCTGCTTTCATCATTCACCACAAACTCCACCACATAAACCCCGGCGGGAAGCATGCGGCCGTAGTCGTTTCTTCCGTCCCAGATGATCTCTCCCTGGCCGGGCTGGCCTGTGATGTCCATTAAAGTGGCTACGTCATTTCCATTGATGTCATATACAAAAATGCTTTGTTTGCCTTTTTCTTTGCTTTGGTAGCGGATGCGGGTTTCGTGGTGGAAGGGGTTGGGACTGGCTTTTAGCTGTTGGCCTTTGGCTTTTGGCTTTCGGTAATCCACGCCCACCCAGGGACCGTATTCATAGGCGCCCATGTCTATTTGCCCATCGTAAACGCGGGGATTTCCCGCAAGGTCGGTTTCTGGGAGTTCGATATGTTCGGGCAGATCCAGGGTGCCGGTATTGATGCAAGGGGAGCCGTAGGACAGCATATAAGGATAATAGCCGGTGTTGGCCCAGAGAGGATCGGCGTCGATGTTGGTAGAGTCGTAATAAAGCGTGTGCCATTCAGGGTGGTAAACTTTGATCCCTGACTCACCTCCTTCAATAAGAGAATTGTAAATCTCCAGGCTGCAGTCCTCCCACTGCTCATCTGATGCTATATATATTTCCCTGGGATCATCAGAATAAAGAATTGAATTGTAAATTGCCAAGCTGGAATGATAGGTTAAACCAATTGCCGCTCCATAAGGATTTGTGGTTGAATTGTTCCCAATGGTGCTGTTTACCAGGTATACTTCCGAGCCATCAGTAACACCCAAGGCTACAGATGTTTTATACGGTGGATAAGAAATATTATTGTTTTCAGAGAATTCACAATTTATAATATAACAGGTAAGAGAATCTGGTGTTGAGATTAATCCATCAATATGCAATCCACCTCCAACTCCTTGATAAGGATCAGGATCTGTATTGGTGTTTAATAAAAAGGAACAATTATAAATGTAATTTGTATCTTTTTCAAAAGGAAAAGGTTCTATTCCTAATATACCGCTACCCATCCGAAATGCTTTGCCTCCGTTGTTTTCTTTGAAAACAAGATTTTGGAACAAAGCATTGTTGCAGTTATTTACATTTAATGCTGATGCAATATTTCCTTTTCCATTAAGAAATGTTATATTATCCAAAGTTACGTTATCATTATTTTTATACATCCTCATAAAACCTGTACTAAAACTCAGATTGCCATTTCCATTAGAAAAGGTGAAATTTTTAATAGAGTAATTCTTCGTAACATTGTTTCCTCTGAAAATATAAGAAATATCTTCTGCGTCCAGGATAGTTGAATCCTGTTCTTCACCTTCGATCCTAATGTAACCCCTCATATTCAAAGGATACTTTTCCCCGGTTATTGAAGGTGAATATGTGCCATTGCCAACATGAATTGTATTCAATGGTCCTGAACTATCCGGCAATATCTTATTTAATGCGAAGGCAATTGTTTTTAGAGGTTCTCCGGGCGATAAACCATCATTTTCATCACTTCCCTGAGGGCTAACATAAACATCCTGATCTACCGGTGAAGTTTTGCCGTGATTGGCAGTGAAAGTTACATCCCCATTTTGATATCCTAATTCATCAATAGATGAAATAAAATGTTCATCCGGGTTTAATACTGTAAAGGTATCTACGTAAATGTGCTGGGTTTGACATTCAATGGTTTTGTGAAAATCATTACCTCTCTCGGCATAGTTTAAATATAAGTTGCTTAAGTATTCAGTATCGAAAAGCACGGTTCCTCCCGAAATGACACATATTCCCCCACCAACTACCATCGCATGATTATTCTTTATTGTGCTACCGGAGATAAACACTGTGGCTGTATTGCAGAGTATTCCTCCACCCCCTGTGGCCACACGATTGTCTTTGAGAATGCAATTAATAACAGAGCAATATGAATCAAATAAATAAACTCCGCCTCCGGCAAAATGTGAACTTGAAGTATTGGTTCCACTTCCATTGATTAAAGTAAAGCCATGTAAGATAGCATTGTTTTCACCACTATGGACTTTTACACAACTTCCATTCTGATTTCCATCAATAATAGTCTGGGAAATATATTGCTGCTCGCCCGTTGTAAGGTTCAGGCTTCCAACTGTTATATTTTTTCCGGCATAATCAATGTTTTCCTGGTAGGTGCCGGGCCAAACCAGTACCGTATCTGCATCCGCTGCTGCATCGATGGCCTGTTGAATGCTGCTGTAATCCCCGCTGCCGTCTTGTTTTACGGTAATGACCTGTGAATGGATCAACACGGGCATCAAAACTGTCAGATATAATAATATGTGTTTCATTTTATAAGTAAAGCCCCGTGAGGTTCAACTCACGGGACTTCTATGTTTATTTTGTTATAACAGTTTTTATTTGTGTTTTGTGTGTTGCTGTTTTCAGGCTGATCAGGTAAACACCGTTTGGCAGGGCATTGCCCTTGCTGTCATTTATATTCCATGAGATTTCATGTTTCCCCTCTTCACTGAGTCCTGAGTAAATGGTGTTCTGATGATTGCCGTATATGTCGAATACTTCCAGTTTTACAAAAGCTTTCGCTGCAAGTTCATACTGTATTCTGCATGTATTTGTAACTGGGTTGGGAATACAATTGAGCTTTGGTGCATTCATTCCAATATACTGATCCTTATTATTTTTATCCTTCCTGAATGAGACACTGAAGTAGAGCTGTTTTTCATTGCTATGTAAGCTTCGTATTTGCATTTCGCCTGTTTTTGGATTTTCAACCATGTATTCCCTGATCCTACCCGGCGTGGATTTTAATCCGTAATATTCTTCAAACACAATGTTGCCGGTATTTGAACTGTCGGTATAGGCCCTGAGTTCAATGAGTGTATCGGATTGCCCAGCCTTGCTGCCCCTATGCAGGTATCATTTACAAAAGCACCGATTTCCAATGGATTTTCGGTAGTGTCGGGTTCAATGTAAACAGCCGTGTAATCGGCTTGTTCCTCGAACTGGTAATATTCGGTTTCAAGCAATCCGCCACTTGCAGTATTCCCGGAAGAAATCCACTGAAAAGTGTGATCGTTATAAAAAGTACGGATCATGACCATCTCACCATAACGAATGTTGTGTTCAACATTGCTTCCGCATTTCCATCCTGCCCGGCAGGAACCATCCGGGGGCGGGGATCGGGCAGGTCCTCATTGTAAACAAACCAGTCCTGGTGTTTTATCTCGATGATATCATCCAACACATCCTCCGGAATGGCATCGAAAATACTTTGGGTTTCGGGAAGATAATAACCTACCCAGTTTTCATAACCATTATACAACTCCACATCTGCATCGGAGCTACCTGGTACGGGTGTTGTTCCGTACATGGACAGATAGCGTACACTACCGGGTTCCAGAGTGAGCTTGTAGCCGAGGGTGCTTTTGATTTCTGAAAGAAATTCATCATCCCAAGAGTTATACTGATCCCAAGTTAACTCAACAATTTCATTGTCTTGTGGTGGTAGATTCTCTAAAAGCAGGTCAGTATAAGCCGGTGTTGAGATATTATTTTCCAGTACGGGAATAGCAGGCACATAGCCATCGGGGTCGCGGTCTTCTATGCGTGGGAAGGAGAGCCAGGTGATACCGGAGCGGAGGTTTAGCACGTCTCGTGGTTCAAACTGTATCATACTGACCGTACTAAAGCCGCCATTGGGGAAAAAGGCCCGGTTGTTATTGATGTTAAAATAGGGTTCTATAATGTTATAGAAAAAGAATTTATAATAATCCCTGCAATGGTCAAGTTCCGGGTAATATGATGTAAACCCCAAAGGAATCGAGTCAAAATGTGGGTTTTCTTCGGATGGATCAAAGTACAATAATTTAACCGGGACATCTCCTAATTTTGTATCATCAAATTTTTGATAAACATAAACAAAGTTATCAATTGGATTATAAAAAATCCCGGCGGCCTGTCCGGCGTAAACCAAATGATCCAATTTTTCGAATACCGGGCTGCCATTTTCCAACATGTTAATAGCATAGATTTGTATTTTTCTATCCTCGCGATCGGAATCTTCCTCATCGCGCAACGCAAAAAGCCGGTCATGAACGGGGCTGTATGTTATATCATTAAAAATTTCATTGCGGTGCTCAACAGTAAGGGTTGGGTTTGTATAATCAAGGAAATAGAACTTTTTACCTATCGTAAACAGGTAATCATCATATTGGGATTCATTGCCCCAATTTCCCCGGTCGGGTATTATCATTTTACCCGGGAAATCCAATTGTGTATATGAATCATCGGAAAGCCTGATGATATATCCTTTGCCTGTGTAATCTTCATAACCCAGGTTCATATACATACTGTTTTTAACCGTATGATAGGGGTCGGGTGAATAGAACATGGGAACAAGAGTAGCATAGACTCCCTGATCGTGTGGATTGTATGAAAAATAGCCTGTAAAAAAGGCGGTGCTGTCATCATAGACCAGAGAACTTAATTGAATTGTTGAAAGATAATCATAGTCATTGGCATCAAATACAAAAATTTTTGGTTTGGGATCAGCGCATCTCATATTAGCCATTACGTAAAGCTTCTCATTTGGCGCAACGAACATTTCACCGGCGAAGTCAGCATCTTCATTGTTATGGGTTAGTTCAATGTTTTGAACGAATTCATTGTTTTCATTATCGTTAATAACAATCACCCTGGCCGGAGCATTGTCATATTGCGTATTCTCAGAAATAAGAAAATGGCCCGTAAATGGATTATAAACACAATCACCGATCGCAGAAGTAATATTATTTGATTCTTCATTGTCATTGTTAATGTTCACAAGCCCTCCGCCATCGTCCTTCCATATGTACAATCCTGTATTGTGTGCATGTAGTGTATTGTAAAAATACAATTTGCTTCCATCCGCGTTGGCAGTAGTATAGTATGCAGGATAGGCAAGAGAGGTTGTTTTTTCATCGTACAACTCTCCATTGGAGTTCTTAACAAAATCAAGTTGACAGGCCGCGTTATTAATCATGCATGAGTATGTTGTTCCTTTGGCCCCATTGCCATAAAAATTACTTTCCGCATTAATTACCGGACTGGCAGAATAATCAGTGTCCATGAATTCAAATTCTATCAGACCGTCTTTCTTACTAATCAAGGCTGTTCCATCATTGATTTGATGCAGTTTCAGGGAAGCATTGTCATCGAAGATTTCCAATTGCAGGGTATTGTTCTCGGTTGCATATCCGAAATTCGCAGCAGGAATAAAATCAGTGCCATCGAAGTGATACACTGCGATGTCTTTGTCGTTTAAATCCTCATCTTGTGAAAGTTCTTCTGATTGAGGAAAGGATAAGATCAGGTCATTATTTTCAGTCAGAAATATCGCATCATGGATTTTCTTGCTTGGTGAATCTATAGAGTCATATTCGATGTTAGCAGGATTGCTATCATGATCACCATCAATTACACAGATCCTGGCAAAGAACTGCTCGGATTTTGTGGCGCGGTACTTCCTGGGAAATACAAGGATTTTGTTCATAGGTGGTTCATAAATGGATAACATCTTACCAAATTGGTAACGTACTGTTGCGCCGCCACCGGGATAGTCCGGATTGTGTAACTTTAGGGTCTTTCTTTGAACAACCGTGCTGGTGAGGACTTCCCATACTTCGATTATTCCTGAGGGACTTCCAAGTCTGGAAATATAATAAAAGTTCTTGTCAGGATGTTCATTAAAGATAACATTGTTAATTTGATCTTCATAATTTGATTCGGTGCCAAGGTATTCATCATAAAAAAGGGTCCAGGTTCCAGTAATATCGATGTCATATATTAAAAGGCAGTGTTTAAAGGAATGAAATTCTCCCGGGGGATTTTTATTTACGTCCATGGCAGAAACAAGCATGTATAATCTGTTGTGATTGTTATCCATCCGCATGACCATACGGCCATTCATCATGAACAAGGAATCGTTCAGGGTTGCACCTGCCTGGTTGATAATGGGATCAATGCTCCAATATTCACTTAAGTCTACTTTCACTGCCAACACACTCAGATCAGGCTGCATAGCATACACAACACCTGCGTTATTATTGTAGCACAAATAATTGTAGTCCTGCGAACCATCGGATATGGGATTGAATTTTCCGAAATCTCCGCCTAAACTGAATTTGGTTGTATAATCTCCATTTTCATCAAAAACAAGTAATTTATCATAAGATAAAGCAAAAAAGTAATTTCCTGCATGGATTACATCATACACTACGGATGCTCCCTGTGAAACTGCAGGTAGTTTCATAGAAGTTACATCTGTTTGTCCTTTCACATTTCCCTTAAAACTGAGAATAGTGAGCAGAATTGTGACCAGCAAAATTATTGCTGAATTTGATACTTTGTTATTTGGTGCCTTTTTTTCATTTTTTCGGTTTTTTAAAGATATGAAAATTTTTTTGTTAAAAATTATTCTGTTATAAAAAACCAGCTAAGTTGGGACCAACTTGCAATAATTTAGACAAACACGCTTTTGGCGTGTGTCCGGTGAAAAGGTATTTTTATTTGCTATCCTTTTCCCTGCTCAAATAAAGAAAGCTCTCTCTCTCTCTCTCTCTCTCTCTCTACAAACAAAGAAACATGGAATGATTTGAACATCTGGTATGGGTTGATGACTTAAAGTATAAAAATAAACAATTCATTCGAAATCAATGAATAAATAAAGCATTAAATTTCTTGCTTCCTAAAGCATGTAATAAGATATTCTTCTATTTTCAAGCTATCCCATTTGTTATTCCAAGCCAATTTTGAAAAATTCTAAATAACTTTGTCCAAAATTTCAGCGCATGAAAAAAACCAGCGTCATCAACCCGGAAATAAAAATGGCCGATGTGATCCACCTGGATTATACTTTGCTGCCGGTGATCAACCGCTTCGGGATTTCCCTGGGCTTTGGCGACAGGACCATCGAAAGCCTCTGTGCCAAAAACAACATTAACCTGGATTTCTTCCTGGAGATATTGAATGCATTTCATGATCCGGATTATTTCCCCGAGGAAAACCTGAAGAAATATCCCATCGGCCTGCTGATCGATTATCTGAAAAAAACGCATGATTACTACCTGGATGTGAAGGTCCCCGAGCTGGAAAGACTGATCTCAAAGCTTGTCGATACCAGCATCGGCGATGCCAGCCGGCAGGCCCTGCTGAACGAGTTCTTTGCGGATTATGAAAAGCAACTGACAGAGCATATCGAGCGGGAAGAAGAAAAAGTCTATCCGTACATCCTGGCACTTGAAAAAGCCGTTCATGAGAAGGATGAATCCGAAGAAACCAGCTTGCGGCTGGACCAATATTCCATCAATCATTTTACGGTGGAGCACGATGATGTGGAGGAAAAGCTGCTCGATCTGAAAAACATCATCATCAAATACCTTCCGCCCCCCGGGGATTCGAATTTGTGTAATACCGTTCTGTTCCTTTTGTTCGAACTCGAAAAAGACCTGAATGACCATTCCCGCATTGAGGACACGATCATGGTCCCTATGGTGGAAGACCTGGAAAAACAGTATGAAAAGATCTCCAAATCTTGATGTCCATGCGGAATTACAACATCATACTTGCAGAAAGATCTTACCTTTTCCGGCTGGGCATTATGCAGGTGCTGGAAGAACTGAAGGTGCAGGCAAGCATCTGCGAATGCAGCAATTTTGAAGAGATCAAAAGCAAACTGAAGGCCATGGATGTGGATGTGCTCTTCTTCAATTCGGCTTTCCAGGAAGTCAGCCTGCCAGAGATCCTGCAAATCAAAACGGATCATCCCGGCCTGAAAGTTGTTCAAATGCTTAACAGGGGAGAAGAGGCCATTAGCCTGGCAGATCATGTAATTGAACTGCACACCGACAAGCGAAAAGTATTCCAGGAAATTGAGCTTATCTTCCGCTCGGCCCGCAGGCCCAGGCATGAGTCCTCCGATTCGGACCTGAGCAACCGGGAGATCGACATCCTCCGCCTGGTGGCCAGGGGAAATACCAACAGCGAGATTGCCGATAAGCTTTTTATCAGCGCCCATACGGTGATCAGCCACCGCAAGAACATCTCCCGCAAGCTGGGCATCAAGTCCGTTGCCGGCCTTACCGTGTATGCCATCCTGAATAACATCATCGATGGTTCAGGGATAAAATAATGTTTTACCTTTGACACAAATTTTGTTTTATGTCTTTGTTATCTATCGTATGGGATGTAGATCCTGAAATTTTCAGCCTCGGGCCGCTGTCAGTGCGCTGGTACGGTTTGCTGTTCGCCCTTTCCTTTGTGCTGGGTTACCTCATCATGCAGAAGTTCTTCAAGAAGGAAAAAGTACCCCAGAAAGTGTTGGATGAACTGGCCACTTTCATGATCATTGCCACCATTGTAGGCGCCCGTTTGGGCCATTGCCTTTTTTATGAGCCGGAAAGATACCTGAGCAATCCCATCGATATTCTGAAAGTGTGGGAGGGAGGTCTGGCCAGCCATGGAGCGGCCATCGGTATTTTGATCGCCATGCTGTGGTTCTCCCGCAAAAACAAGAAACCCTATATCTGGGTCCTCGACCGCGTCGTGGTGGTGGTTGCCCTGGCGGGATTCTTTATCCGAAGCGGCAACCTGATGAATTCTGAGATTTTCGGTTACCCCACCGATCTGCCCTGGGGATTTATTTTTGTGCAGGCTTATGATCCGGTACTGGCTGTTGACCCTCGCCATCCCACTCAATTGTACGAAGGCCTTTCTTACCTGGCCATCTTTTTCTTTTTGTACTGGTACTACTTCAAAAAACAAGGCAAACCCCAGCCCGGCTTTTTGTTTTCCATGTTCCTCATCCTGGTCTTTACCGCCCGTTTCCTGATCGAGTTCCTGAAAGAACCCCAGGTAGGATTTGAGCAGGGCATGGCTTTGAATATGGGACAGATCCTGAGCATTCCTTTTGTGCTGATCGGGCTGGTGATCCTTTATTTTAGTCTGAAGGCGGGAAAGGCGGTTGGCGGTGGTAGTAAGTAGTTGGTGGTTGGTAGTTGGTGGTTGGTAGTTGGTAGTTGGTAGTTCCGAAAAACCAGAAATCTTTGATTTCATAGTTTTCCGAGGATCCTCGCCTCGCCTCAGGCGAGACGGGATTGGTAATTGGTGTTTGGATATTTGTTTGGATTTCAGGTTACAGATTACAGCCCGCATCACTTCGTTTGCGGGATTTCGTTTCGCTCAAAATCCAGCATCCAGCATCATCACACCTGCTCCATCGGCAACAACCTAAACAGGATCAGGCCATGATCAGTTGATCGAAGTAATGCCTCATTTTATTGGAAACTTAAATTTTCAATGTTGCGTGCTGTTAATTTTTAATAATCTTTAAGCTTTTTGAGGTTTTCCCCACTTCCACCCTCACAAAATACAGCCCGTCTTTAACTTCATTTCCTGTAGCATCTTTTCCATTCCACTCTATTTCCTGCAAACCTGCAGGCAATTCACCTTCAAAAAGGCGATTGACAAGGCGGCCTTTCAGCGAATATACATCAATAACAACTTTTTCTTGTTGGTTTAAAGTAAAAGCGATTTTCGTGTTTTGATGGAAGGGATTTGGGTAAAGAGAAATTTCCAGTACCGGCGGTTTAAATTCTATTTGCATGACGGTTTCATCCAAAACATGGGTATAGGTTTTAAAGGTTTTTGCGGTATCACAACTGTAATCTATCTCCATTACCCAGGCACCGAGATTGTAATCAGGAGCCCTTCTGCAAACATAAAAACTACCTTCATCTCTTCCGCTAACTAAATATATATCATAACAACCAAAACAAAATGTTTCAGATTGATATCTCAGATTCAAAATTTTCTCCATTGTCACTGCTGAAATGAATTTGAATAATAACCAACACCTGTACCTATCGTCTGTACTTCCTGATAGTAATACAACTCACCGGGATTTGCCCCTCGATAAAAAGTATTAGTCATTCCAATACACAAACCACTGTCGACTCTCGCAATTTTTTCAAATTGTCCACTGTAATCATCCATCCTGTATAAATCAATGTTAAAGCCTCCGAGCATCTGCTTTGCCCATAACTGTCCAGGTTCAATACCTAGATCACATACATAAGTTATGTTGTCAGGTATCATCTGTAAAAAACTGGAAGCTTTCACCATAATTTGAACTAATGGAAATCTCTTGACCAAATTTGTAAATTTCTCCTTCAACAGCTCCAGTATAAAAGTTATTGTACATTACTTGGTTATTTATTGCTGTCCAATTATCGTCCATAATCAGTTGCTAATGTAAAAGGGTATCTCCTTCTAATCTGTTTTTCATATAAACCACACCAGGGCTTGCATCAGCGATAAATGTGTGGTGTAAAATATCGTATTGTTCATAACTGCTGGGTGTGAATATTCTAACTCAAGAGTATTCTTCCATTATCGCTTGTGTAAAACAAACCGATATCGCAATACATCAAATCCAATTCATTGAATTCTGATACGATGTAAAGCTCTCCAGGTGTAGCACCCCGATTGAAATAGGCGTTTAGACCCTGGGCAACCATAATTATGCTCAGGGAAGAAAAGAGAATGATTAATGTTATCTTTTTCATTTTAAACGGTTTATTTTTTATTAATCCCGGAAATGGTTTAAAAGTAACCATTTCCGGGATATGAATTTTACAATTTAATGAATTTTTTAGTTACAGTCTTGTTTTGATCAATCTGAAGTACACAATTATAAATTCCAGGGCTGTATTTTATAAGATCAATCTTTATAGAGTTTTCACCTTTTTCGTATCTTTCAGGTTTTCTTTTATAAACTAAGCGTCCGATATTATCATAGATCATAATGCCCACATTAACAATTTTTTTGGCATCAAATCTAAGTTCGAACCGTTCCTTTGTAGGATTCGGAAACAGCTTAAAATAATCATCTTGATAGTAATAATTTTTTATGTTAACCAAAAGTTCACATGTATCGTTTCTGCAGTAATCATACAACCAGGTGTTAAAGGTATTTGTGTGTTTAACAGGGATAAAAAATGGTTCAAACAATCCAAAATCACTTCCTATACCTTCGTACATGCTTGTATAGTAATAATCAGATGATTGTATGTGTTTTGAATATATGCCAAATGCAGTACCCATTGCCGAACTCATAACAGTATCACCTTCAATAAATGAAGATAGACAAATATTAATCGAATCCCCTTGAGTCAAAGAAAAATCGTATAATTCAAATTCTTCATTAAGAGGGCAAAATGATAAAGCAACAGCTTCAAATAAAATAGCATGGACCTTTTTTCCTTCGATATTATCTCTGATTAGGCCAATGAGTTCTGGTTCTCCGGTTCTATGAAACGGTGGCGTGCATGGAATTTCCGAAGTATCGGATTCAAGATAAAACCGATAGACTTTTTTATATTCAATATCATTGACCATTGTATCCCCATTTACAAAATACTCCCACATATTTTCACATGGTAACGGTAATTCATGATCATTGTAGGCGACAAACCAATGTGCATCATCAACAGCCAATGGTACGTATTCTTGTGATTTTAATATGATTGGAAACAATGCCAGCAACAGGTAAACAATCATTTTTTTCATTTTATTACAATTTTTAGTATATAATTAATTTTTCTTCTTTTAAAACTTGATCAGATACACTCAATTGTATCAAATAGATCCCTTTGTGCCAATTTTGACATCTGATTTGACTTATTTTTTATTGCTGTATGAACTCCAACTCCTGGTAAAAGAGGCTGTCCAGTTCGCTTGAGAATTCCTTTTGCCCGTATTGCCTTGTCATTTGACCCAGGCGCTGCAGGATGGCATATGCCTGCTGCATATCCTGGTCGAACTGCCTGGCCCGTTTGGCATCCAGCGAACGGTAGTAAGCCAGTTCCTCCCGGTAGTTATCGACAAGGATCTGCACGATCTCGTTTCCTTTTTCAGCTTGTCCTGCCTGGTAATAGACTTCTGCATAAGGGATCATGTACAGGTCATAAGCGAACTTCTCATTCGGGAAAAACTCCAGGCATTTATCAATGGCGGCAGCAGCCGAGTCCTTTTTGTTTTCGGCAAGAAGGGCCCGGGCCAACCGCAGGTAGTTCTGCTTGGCAATGCCTGAATTCCTTGCACTTTCCCGATCTACCGTAACATCAGGCTCATTGAGTCTGCCCCAGCTGGCTTTGTTCATCAGCACATCCCAGGTCGCATCGGTATACACACCGCCAACGCCCTGCACATACTCGGTGGATTTCACCGGCATGAATTTGTAAACAATACCATTCAGGTGACAGTATTCATCGATGTCGGCCACACCACTTACCGAACTTGGATTGGCAAAGTAAACAGGCCTTTCCCAGTTGTTGGTGGCCAGGAAATCGAGCAGCATCAGGTCGTTTTTGAAAAGATAGTTTTGTGAGATATCCCATTCAATATAGGGAACGATCTTGTCGGCCAGCTCAATGGGAACAATGCCATTGTCAACACATTTTGCCGAATCTACCGTTAAGCGGATCTTTTTTGTTGGCAGGTAATTGATCTTTTCCCCGCTTTGTATGGCGATCTTGGAACGGTCGGATTCATCAGCCACAAAGTCGATGGCCTTTTTCAGCTCGACCCTTTCCTTGATCCGGTCAATCACAGGGATCTGTTCATTGATGCCCTTGTCGTACTGATCCGGTGTAAGGGTGAGCGGCATTTTTTCGGATTCATAGATTTTGGTCCCGAGCTGATGCACATACCAGGATCCCGAGGAAAGCATATAGTTCACCACGCGAAGGTCGGTCCTTTTGCCTTCCACTTCCTGTGCATACCAGAGGGGGAAGGTGTCGTTATCGCCATTGGTGAAAAGGAAACCGTCTTCAGCGCAGGAATCCAGGTAGTTGAAAGCAAAGTCACGGGCTGCATATTTTCCTGAGCGGTCATGATCATCCCATCCCTGCTGGGCCATGATGCCCGGTACCAGGATGAGGGTGATCAGGGTGACCAGTATGGCTGTGAGCTTTTCATTTTTCAGGTATTTTTTCAGTGAATTGACAAGTCCGAGTACTCCCAGCCCGATCCAGATGGAGAAAGCATAAAATGAACCGGCAAAGGCATAGTCCCTCTCCCTGGGCTGGTAAGGGTATTGGTTCAGGTAAACGATGATGGCCAGTCCTGTCATCAGGAAGAGCAATCCCACCACCCAGGTATCTTTTTTATTCCGGTTGAGCTGGTAAAAGAATCCGACCAGGCCCAGGATGAATGGCAGCAGGTAGAATTTATTATGGGCCGGGTTATCCCAGTGTTCCGGATATTCATCCAGGTTGCCGAGTCGCATTTCATCCAGGAATTTGATCCCGCTGATCCAGTTGCCGTTTTCAAGCTCTCCCTGGCTTTCGATGTCATTCTGTCGTCCTGCAAAATTCCACATGAAATAGCGCAGATACATATGCCCCACCTGGTAGGTAAAGAAAAACCTGAGGTTTTCCCCAAAAGTCGGTTTATTCAAAGTCTCAGTTGAACCATCCGGATTGGTCACGCGCACAGGCGTTCCCTCCACATCCCCGTATTGTTTATACATGCTGATATGGCTCTGCTTCTGGTTGCTCCACATCCTCGGGAAGAGGGTTTCCATCTTGGGTTCGTGTTCAACCTCTGTCCTGTATCCGGTGATGATATATTTTCCTTTTTTCTTATCCTTTACATAATAAGGTGTGCCATTTTTATAATCCACCACGGGTGCATTGTAATACTGCCCGTAAAGCAGGGGCCAGTCGCCATATTGCTCACGGTTGAGGTATGACAGGAGGGAAATGGCATCATCCGGGCTGTTCTCATCAATTGGTGTATTGGCATTGGAGCGGATCACCAGGATAAAAAAGGATGAGTATCCGATGAGAATGAATACCAGCCCGAGGATCACCGCATTGGCGATGACCTTTCCTTTTTGTCTTGTCCAGTGCAGTCCCCATACGATCCCACCGATCAGCAGGATGAAATACACAACGGTACCTGAGTTAAAAGGCAGGCCAAGACTGTTCACGAAGAAAAGTTCGAAGAGGCTGGAAAGCTTCACGGCCCATGGGATTACGATAAACATGATGATCACCAGGATCAGGATGCTGATAAGCCCGGTTGTGAAAATGCCTTTCCGGCTAACCTGGTATTTCTTGAAATAAACCACATAGGCAATTGCCGGGATGGCAAGCAGGTTGAGCAGGTGAACCCCGATCGACAGTCCGATGAGGTAGGTGATCAGGAGCAGCCAGCGGAATCCCGCTCTTTTATCTGCAACGCGCTCCCAGCGGAGGATGGCCCAGAATACCAGGGCTGTGAAGAGGGACGACATGGCGTAAACCTCGCCTTCCACTGCCGAGAACCAGAATGAGTCGCTGAATGCAAAGGCCATGGCGCCCACAAAGGCAGCACCCAGCACCGTGATCATATTTCCCTGTGTCATTTTGCCTTCACTGGCGATCAGTTTCTGTGCCAGCATGCTGATGGTCCAAAACAGGAAGAGTATGGTAAAACTACTGGACAGTGCCGACATAATGTTGATCATCAGGGCGACTTTGCTGACATCACCAAAAGCAAAGAGTGAAAATATCCTGCCAATTAACTGGAAGAAGGGAGCACCCGGGGGGTGGCCAACCTGCAGTTTGTATGCCGTCGCGATGTATTCACCGCAATCCCACCAGCTGGCCGTGGGTTCAACTGTGAGAAAGTAAACGATCGTGGCGATGGCAAAAGCCAGCCATCCCACGATATTATTCAGTTTCTTAAAATTTTCCATCAATTTGAAATTTTGGAATCCTGTTGCAGTATTCGCAAACGAAAGTATAAATTTTGTGTATATTTTTTCAAATGAATTAAATATTCTTAACGTTTTTTAACAGGATGTTTGCGCAAGATTCAAGAATTCAGTGTGATACGGGTATTTATTTTCAATACTGATCTTCTTTCAATTTAAAAAAATATTACTAATTTTGCAAGCCTTAAAATGATTGCCCGATGGTGTAACTGGCAACACGTCTGATTTTGGTTCAGAAGAGTCTAGGTTCGAGCCCTAGTCGGGCAACACAGAATGATTTTTTAACCCATGTTTCAACAAAAAATGCATGGGGGTTTTTGATAGTACTTTTTTTGACCAGGGCGAGAAGTTTATCCCGAGCTTGTCGAGGGAGGCAACACAGAATAATTTTTTAACCCATGTTTCAACAAAAGAAGCATGGGCTTTTTTGTAAAATCTACAGCCTTACCCAATAATTACTATTTAAAGTTTTTGGATAAAAATATTTATTGTATATTTGCGCCCATAGAAATAGGTGTATGAAGTTGAGGGGACCAATAGTCCCCTCTTTTTATGGAATGAACTGCTATTGTATGATAGAAGTAAATGAAATAGAAAAGATCGTTGAAGAGAAACTGGCCGGCACTTCACTTTTTATGGTGAGCCTGAAAGCGAAGCCCGGGAATGTGATTTCAATTTACATTGACGGAGAGGATGAGGTATCCATTGATGACTGTGTGAATCTGAGCCGTCATATCGAGTCCCGGTACAACAGGGACATGGAAGACTTTGAATTGAATGTTAGCTCTGCCGGAGTCGGGCATGCATTTACCGACCCCCGGCAATACCGAAAATACCTGGGTCGCGAGGTGGATGTGGTAATGAGCAACGGGAAGAAATATACAGGAAAACTTCTCGAATACCGGGATGATTTGATCAGGGTGGAAGTGGAGTTGAGCAAGAAACAGAAAAAGGAAAAGCTTTCTCCTGTGAAGGAATTTAAATTGTCGGATATAAAAGAAACAAAAGGTAGTATTTCGTTTAAATAAACAACAGCCTGAAGCAAATGGAACATATAAACTTAGTAGAAACTTTTTCGGAGTTTAAGGAATTTAAGAACATCGATCGTGAAACCTTGATGCGCATCATTGAGGATATTTTCAGGCATATGCTGATCAAGAAATTTGGTTCCGATGAAAACTTCGACATCATTGTGAACATCGACAAGGGAGATCTTGAGATCTGGCGTAACCGGGAGATCGTGGAAGATGGGCAAGTTGAGGATGAAAACACCCAGATCGAATATTCGGAAGCCATCAAGATAGAACCCGATTTTGAAGTGGGTGAAGAAGCCTCTGAGGAGTTGAAGCTTGCTGACTTTGGCAGACGGGAAATCCTTACCATTCGCCAGAATCTCGTATCCAAGATACAGGAATATGAAAAAGACAATGTTTACCGCAAATACAAAGACAAGATCGGCGAGATCGTAACCGGTGAGGTTTACCAGGTTTGGAAAAAGGAGATCCTGGTACTGGATGATGAGTATATCGAACTGATACTGCCCAAATCAGAGCAGATCCCCACTGATTTTTACCGCAAGGGCGACACCATCAGGGCCGTTGTGTCGAAGGTGGAAATGAAAAACAATACCCCTTATATTATCCTTTCCAGGACGTCACCCGTATTTCTGGAGCGCCTCTTTGAGTCGGAAGTTCCCGAGGTTTACGACGGGCTCATCACCATTAAAAATATTGTCAGGGTTCCGGGCGAAAGGGCCAAAGTTGCTGTTGAATCTTACGACGACAGGATTGACCCGGTTGGCGCATGTGTTGGTATGAAAGGATCCAGGATCCATGGTATTGTGCGGGAACTGAAAAATGAAAATATTGATGTGATTAATTTTACATCCAATCCTCAATTATATATTGCCAGGGCACTGAGTCCGGCAAAGATATCTTCCATTACCATCTCGGAAGAAAATAAAAAAGCGGATGTTTACCTCAAACCAGAACAGGTTTCACTGGCCATCGGTAAGGGCGGTTACAACATCAAACTGGCAGGCAAACTGAGCGGTTACGAAATCGATGTTTACCGTGACATGGACACAGACGCTGAAGATGTTGATATGCAGGAATTCTCCGATGAGATCGACCAGTGGATCATCGATGAGTTGAAGAACATCGGCTGTGATACAGCCAAGAGCGTACTTGAGCTGAGTGTGGAAGAACTGGTGAACAGAACCGACCTGGAGGAGGAAACCATTCAGGAGGTTACCCGTATATTGAAGGCTGAATTTGAATAAAATATTGAAACCGTGCTGTTTCCGGATATCAGGAAGCTTATAAACAAAGGCGACGAATATATGTCAGAAACGAACAAAGGAACAAGGTTAAGTAAAGCTGCAAGAGAGTTTAATGTGGGCATTTCCACCATCGTGGACTTTTTGGCCAAAAAAGGCATCAAGATTGAAAGCAAGCCCAATACCAAACTTTCGGCAGATGCTTATGAAGTCCTCATGCAGGAGTTTCAAACGGAGAAGACCGTTAAGGAAGAATCGAAAAAGGTCGGGATCAACATCCGCGAACACCGCACGATATCTATCGAAGATAAAAAGGCAGCCCCTGTTGAGGAAGATGAAGAAGATGATCTTGAAGAACTGTTCATTAAGAACGTAGGTACTTACGAAAAGGATTTGGATAAGACTTCCACGGAAAAAGCCAAACCCAGAGAACCGAAGAAAGAAAAAGCTCCTGAAGCAAAAGAAGAACCGGCTGCCGGAGAAATTGCTGCTGAAACAGAAAAAGAAGAGAAAAAGAAAGATACAAAAGAGACTTCCGAAGAGAAAGCCGAAAAAGATAAGGCAACAGCCGAAAAGAAAGAAGAAAAAAAGGCAGTTACAGAAGAAAAGAAGGAGCAAGAGGCTGAGAAGAAAGAACCCGAAGAAGCTAAGGAGGAAGAAAAGGAAGAAGTAAAAATCCTGGGCAAGATCGACCTGGATTCGATGAATATGAAAACCAGGCCCGGTAAGAAAACGAAAGAGGAAAAGAAAAAGGAAGCCGAAGACAAAAAATCCATTAAGACTAAAGGCAAAGCAGAGGAAAAGAAAGCTGAAGTCAAAGCTGAGGTCAAAGCTGAAGAGCCTGCAGCTGAGATAAAGGAAGAAAAAGATAGCAAAGAGAAAGCGGAGGAAGAAAAACCTGCAGAAACGGAAGTTGCAAAAAACAAGAAAGAAAAAGAAGACAAGAACTTTTTACCAACGCAGTTTGAAAAGCTTTCAGGTCCTAAAATCCTGGATAAGATCGACCTTCCGGAGAAGAAAAAAGTGAGAAAAAGCCGGTTGCCAGCTCCAAGGATGAGAAAGTAAAACCCAAGAAGAAGAAACGCAAAAGAATTCAGAAAGCTGAGCAACAGTCCGGAAAAGGTCCAGATCAAAAGGACAGGGGCCAGGAAAGAAAGGGAAAAAGGAAGAAGCGCAGAGAACAGAAACCGGAGGTGAGTGAAGAGGAAATCCAGAAACAGATCAAGGAAACCCTCTCCAAGCTGAGTTCAACCAAGAAATCGAAGGCTTCCAAATACAGAAGGCAGAAACGTGCCGACTTCAGCGAGAAGAAACATCAGGAAGAGCAAAAGAAACAGGAAGAAACAAGGGTGCTGAAGGTTACAGAGTTCGTAACCGTAAGTGAACTGGCCCAAATGATGGGTGTATCTGCCAATGAGGTGATATCAACCTGTATGCAACTCGGACTGTTCGTTTCCATCAACCAGCGACTGGATGCGGAAACCCTTTCCATTGTTGCTGAAGAATTCGGATACGAGGTAGAATTCGTTAGTGTGGATGTTCAGGAAGCAATCAGGGAACAGGATCATGACCAGGAGGTCCCCGATGATGAAGACCGCGCTCCCATCGTAACGGTAATGGGGCATGTTGACCATGGTAAGACGAAACTGCTCGATTATGTAAGAAAAGCCAATGTTGCCGAAGGCGAAGCCGGAGGTATTACACAGCATATCGGTGCCTACGAGGTTGAACATGAAAGCGGCAAGAAGATTGTATTCCTGGATACCCCCGGCCATGAGGCTTTTACCGCCATGCGTGCCAGGGGAGCCAAGGTAACCGATGTTGCCATCATCGTGATCGCGGCCGACGACAACGTCATGCCGCAGACCAAAGAGGCGATCAATCATGCCCAGGCAGCCGGCGTTCCCATTGTGTTTGCCATCAATAAAGTAGATAAAACCAATGCCAACCCGGATAAGATCAAACAGGAACTTTCCGAAATGAATATCCTGGTGGAAGACTGGGGTGGCAAATACCAGAGCCAGGAAATCTCCGCCAAACAGGGTAGCGGCATCAATGAACTGCTTGAGAAAGTATTGCTCGAAGCAGAACTGCTCGAGCTTAAGGGAAGCAGTAAGAAACAGGCCAGGGGGACCGTGATTGAATCATCCCTTGACAAAGGCCGTGGCTACGTTGCCAAAGTACTGGTTCAGAACGGGACCATGAAGGTTGGCGATATGGTCCTTGCCGGAGCTTATTATGGCAAGGTAAAGGCCATGTACAACGAATTCAACAAAATCATCAAAGAGGCAGGGCCTTCAAGCCCATTGTTGTTGCTCGGGCTCAACGGTGCACCGCAGGCCGGTGATGTTTTTAATGTAATGCGCGATGAACGTGAAGTGAAGGAAATTTCAGCCAAGCGTCAGCAACTGCAACGTGAGCAGGGATTGCGTACACAGAAGCACATCACCCTGGATGAGATCGGCCGCAGGATCGCTATCGGGGATTTCCAGGAGCTGAATGTGATCGTGAAAGGTGATGTGGACGGATCCGTGGAGGCACTTTCCGATTCAGTAATGAAACTGGGTAACGAAGAGGTGCAGGTAAATGTGATCCATAAATCGGTGGGTGCCATTACCGAAACCGATGTGATGCTTGCCTCGGCATCCAATGCTATTATTATCGGCTTCCAGGTGAGACCTTCTCCCGGGGCAAGAAAGATCGCCGAAGCAGAGCAGATCGATATTCGCCTGTACTCTATTATTTACCAGGCAATTGAAGAGATCAAAGCAGCTATTGAAGGAATGCTCGCACCCGATATTGAGGAAAAGATCTTGTGCAACATCGAGATCAGGGAAACTTTCAAGATAACCAAAGTCGGTACCATTGCAGGCTGTATGGTGCTCGACGGAAAAGTGACCCGCAACACCCGGGTAAGGGTGATCCGCGACGGCATTGTGGTTTATACCGGCGAACTGGGTTCCCTCAAACGTTTCAAAGACGATGTGAAAGAAGTAGCGGCAGGATACGAATGTGGGCTCAACATCAAGAACTTCAATGATATCAAAGTGGGCGATATCATCGAGGGATATGAAGAGGTTGAGGTGAAGAGGACGCTTTAGCGTTTAGAGTTTTTAATTTTGAGTTTTGAATTAATTTTGAATTTAGTTTGACTTTATTTTGAATTCAATTCAAAACTAAACATTCATAATTCAAAATTCAAAACTACCTATACCAGCTAGCATACATGATATAGCTTTTAGCAATACGTTCGATCTCGCCTTCCGCCAGGTCGCGGTCCACTTCTTTGATCTTTTTGGCGGGGACGCCGGCATAAACACTTCCTGATTTTACGACTGTACCTTTAGATATAAGCGCCCCTGCAGCAATCACCGAATTGCTTTCGATCACGGCATGATCCATGATGATGGCCCCCATACCGATCAGTACATTGTCGTGGATGGTACACCCGTGCACAATGGCACTGTGCGCGATGGATACATTGTTCCCGATGCTGGTGGGAGCTTTCTTATAGGTGCAATGCACTACGGCATTATCCTGTACATTTACGTTGTTCCCAATGCGGATATGATGCACATCTCCCCGGATAACGGCATTAAACCATATGCTGCAATTATCGCCCATAACCACATCCCCGGTGATGGTGGCATTATCAGCCATCCAGCAATTCTTTCCGAAGACCGGGTGGATTCCTTTTACCGGTTTTATCAATGCCATGATTTCCTTCTTTAAAATTCGTAATTGTTGCTGGTATAAGCATTTTTATCGCTTCCTTTGGGATAATCGATCGAAAAATGCAGGCCCCGGCTTTCCTTTCTTTTCATCGCCATTTTGATGACCAGATAACCCACATTGATCAGGTTCCTGAGTTCACAGATGGTTTGTGTGAGCACCGAGCGTTCATACAATTGTTCCGTTTCCTTGTAAATGATCTCCAGGCGGTCGAGTGCCCTTTTCATGCGCAGGTCCGACCTTACAATACCAACGTAATTGCTCATGATGGATTGCACTTCCTTCAGGCTCTGGGTGATCAGGATCATTTCCTCATTGAGTACCGTACCGGATGCATCCCAGTCGGGTATATCATTGCAGTAATCTAAACCGTCAACAAGCTGCAGGGCATGCTGGCTGGCCCGGTGACTAAAAACGGCAGATTCGAGCAATGAGTTGGAGGCAAGCCGGTTGGCCCCGTGCAGGCCGGTTGATGCCACTTCTCCGCTGGCATAGAGGTTTTCGATCGAACTCCTCCCGTATTCATCCACTGTGATGCCCCCGCACATATAATGTGCCGAAGGAACCACAGGGATCATATCCCTGGTAATGTCGATGCCGGTGGTGAGGCATTTGGCATATATGGTGGGAAACTCCCTGATCAGGTCATCTTTGTTCAGGTGACGGCAATCCAGGTAAACATGTTCTTCCCCGCTCAGTTTCATTTCTGTGTCGATGGCCCTTGCCACGATGTCGCGCGGAGCCAGCGATCCCCGCTCATCATATTTATGCATGAATTCCTTTTCATCGGCGGTCTTCAGGATGGCTCCGAAGCCACGCAAAGCTTCGGTGATCAGAAAGGACGGACGTTCGCCCGGATTATAGAGTGAAGTGGGATGGAACTGGAAAAACTCCATGTTCTCAACACTGCCTTTGGCCCGGTAAACCATGGCCACACCGTCGCCTGTGGCGATTTTCGGATTGGTGGTGGTACTGTATACATTGCCTGCACCCCCGGAAGCGATCAGGGTGATCCTGGAGAGGATGGTCATGATCTTTTTTGTTTCGGGATTAAGCACATAAGCCCCGTAGCATCTGACATCCTTTGTGCGTTTGTTCACCTCTTTGCCCAAATGGTGCTGCGTGAGAATGTCAATGGCAAAATGGTTTTGAAGGATCTCAATGTTGGGGTGTTCCATGATCTTCGACACCAAAGTTTTCTCAATTTCAAAACCTGTTTTGTCTTTGTGGTGGAACACACGATGTTCGGAATGCCCTCCTTCACGCGCCAGGTCATATTTCCCGGAATCTTTCTTGTCGAAATGGGTACCCCAGTTGATCAGCTCTGTCACCCGCTCGGTTGATTCGGTAATGGTGATCCTGACGATCTTCTCATCATTCAAGCCGTCTCCGGCCTTGAGTGTATCCTGTATGTGTTTCTCATAGGTATCGGGTGTATACATCACAGCAGCTATTCCGCCCTGGGCATATTTTGTAGCTGTTTCATCCGTCTTGTCCTTGGCCACGATCAGTACCTTGCCTTTGTTGGCTACTTTCAGGGCGAAAGTGAGACCGGCGATCCCGGAGCCAATAATCAGAAAATCAACTTTCTTGCGCATTCTTCAATTTCGTTTAAGGTATCAAAGTTAGTGAATTAATGGGGATGGAGGAAGGTTGGAAGCTGGACTGATGATTGATACTGGATATTGAGCGAAGCGAAATCCCGCAAACGAAATGATGCGAGGCTTTACAGTTGAAACTTGATATTGGATACTTGATACCTGATATTGGATACGCGCGCCAGCGGGCTCAACTTAGCGTAAAAAATGTCGACTTTATGGACAAACTCTAAGTAGTGTTATTCTATCTGATATATTATTGTGGAAAGTATTGATATCGCCAAAAGAATTTCAGAATTATACTATTTTTGACAACTATAATAGGAAATATGGCATTTCAAAAAGAACAGAAAAATTGCATCAATTGCAGTTGTAAAGCTCCCCTATTTAAGTATTTAACCTCTGCTGAACTGCAAAAGGTAAATGCCCACCGCTATGAAATTGAATATTATGGGGGGGAAATTATTTTTAAGCAAAATAGCCCCGCCACACATGTACTTTCGTTCACACAGGGCTTGGCAAAAATAAACCTTGAACACAATGAAAAAAGACTGATCCTTGGGATAATAAAACCCGGTACATTTATTGCCGGGCCGGGCATGCATATTGATAAGCGACATCATTACTCTATTGTTGCCATGACTGATTCAAAAGTTTGCGCTATTGATCAAAGTGCTTTCATAGATGTTCTCAGAAGCAACCGGGAATTTATGACGCATTACATTGAAGAAATAAACATAGCTTATCTCAACTTGTTAAATCGTATTGGTAACCAAGCATATAAGCAGGTAAAGGGGAAAGTGGCAGATGCCATTCTTTACCTCTCCGAAAACATCTTTAACAATACCTTTTTTCGTATCCCAATTTCAACGCGCGAAATAGCAGAACTAAGCGGTGTTTCGCATGAGAGTGCAGCCCGCACCCTGAAGGAGTTCAGTTTGGAGAAAATTATTAGCTTTAACAGACAGGAAATGAAAATAATAAACCTGAGACAATTAAAAGAAATTTCCAGAGTTGGATAACCCTGGTTTCAATGCAAGTTTGAACTTTTGTTTTTCCTCACTTTTAATTAGGCGCTTAGGCTGCAAAACTAACCAACATGTTGTTCGTTTTCTACACCACAAAAACACTAAAGTTAAAAACACGTTGGTTATTGAAATCTACTTTCAAAAGCTTATGCCTTATTTCCACGATAAGCGGTATTGGTGAATTTCTCGCGTAGCGGTTTTAATTTTCAAATTTGCTCATTTTCAAATTTTCAAATCTAAATTAGCCCGGATTATTCATAAACCAAAAAGGTGAAACTCTGAATTATTCAAGCAATATAACAATGCCAGCAATTTGACATACTCCCTGAACAATTCTTAACTTTTCTTAATCCTGTTATGCAGGCACTGAATTACAGATCAATAATAAATTGACATATCTCAAATTCAAATTGACAAAATGGTAAATTGTTTTGACAGATAACATCTTGCCTCCAAAAATGATCTTGTACAAATAACTTTCTTTGATTACTAAATAATTGTACCAGGAAATTTAACTGAAAAGATTTTTCACATGAAAGTTAAACGAAGAGATTTTCTTAAAACTGCCGGCGTACTGAGTATCGGGGCCTTTACTTTTAATCCGGCAATAGAGGCTTTTGGCAAGCTAACGGCTGAAAAGGCGCGCTTATTAGCAGGAAATTGGCTGCCAACAACCTGTCAGGGATGCACTACATGGTGCCCGGTAGAAGTTTTTGTTCAGGATGGCAGGGCGGTCAAAGTCAGAGGGAACCAAAATTCAGCAATTAACCCGGGGCAATGCTGTCCGAGAGGTCATATGATCCCAAAAACAATGTATGATCCCGACAGGGTTAAAGTTCCCATGAAAAGAACAAATCCGGTGAAGGGAAAAGGTATCGATCCACAATTTGTTCCTATCACATGGGACGAAGCCATAGACATCATTGCCGAAAAAATGATGGAGTTGCGCAGTGCCAACGAAACCCATAAGTTCATGGTGTTGCGTGGCAGGTATTCCTACAACAGGGATATCATCTATTCAGCTTTGCCAAAAATATTTGGTTCACCAAACGGAATATCCCACAGTTCTATTTGTGCAGAAGCCGAAAAAGCTGGCGCCTACTGGACTGAAGCATTTTGGGGTTATCGCGACTATGACCTTGCAAATACCAAATACCTCGTTTTATGGGGTGTCGATCCTTTCCGCTCCAACAGACAGGTGCCCAATGCCATCAGTAAATGGCCTCAAATAAGGGAAAATGCCAAGGTTGTTACCATTGACCCTGCCTTAACTGCGTCAGCAGCTAAGTCGGATCATTGGCTTCCCGTTAAACCTGGACAAGATGGAGCCCTGGCCGGCGCCATTGCACATCATATACTTGTAAACGGCTTATGGTATAAAGAGTTTGTGGGTGATTTCAATGGAAACGGAGCCACTGCTTTTGTTGCCAACAGCCCGGTAGATGAGGCCGATTTTGATGAAACAGAATCCAATGGCCTGGTAAAATGGTGGAATATAGAACTGAAAGATAAAACCCCGGAGTGGGCTGCAGGTATTACTGGTATAGCCCAAAATGTGATCGAACAAATTGCAGAGGAAATGGCTGCTCAGGCGCCCAACGTCTCTGTTTGGTATGGTCCCGGACCTGTTATGAATCCTAAGGGAACTTACACCGCGATGGCGATTTATGCACTCAATGGTTTGTTGGGCTCGGTGGATAATCAAGGTGGCCCGTTGCGCAGCGTGTCGTCTTCAACAGCCGGTATTCCTGACTATGAATCATATCTTGATGATATTGCCATTTCAGGACTTGACAATCCTAAAATAGATCAGCGGGGAACCCTGGCCATGCCCTCCATGAAAAAAGCCTCAGGCAAAGGCGTTGTTACTAATAATGTACCAAATGCAATGCTGTCTTCCGATCCTTATGATATCAAAGTAGCAATTGGTTACTGGTGTAACTTCCCTTTCTCCGGAACACAACCCCAGCGTTGGTATGATGCACTTTCACAACTACCGTTTTTTGCTCACATCACGACCAATGCTTCTGAGATGACCCAATTTGCCGACATCGTTTTACCGGCCGCTTTCTCAACCACCGAAAAATTGGCTTACATTAAAGTGCATGGCAATCTTCACACAGAAATATCATTGCAACAACCGGTTGCTAATAAATTGTTTGATGTTAAAGTGGATGAAACTGAGATTCCCTTCCTGCTCGCTCAGAAACTGCAGGAAAAAGGCTTCTCAAACCTGATCGATTATTACACCAATGAGTTTACGGATCCGGAAACAGGTATAAGTCCTTCAACACCGGAAGAGTTTACCCTTGCTGTTACACGTAATGCCACCAAACCTTCATATGATTCCCTTGCGGGTGGCTGGGAAGAGTATCTGAGCAAAGGCGTGGTTACCACCGGCCCTTATGCATTTAAAACCCATTGGGGAGGTAACTTTGGAACTGCAAGCGGTAAGTTTGAGTTTTACAGTGAAACACTGAAAGCTGCACTTCAAGGGCATGCAGAAAAACACAACACCGATATTGACAATGTGTTGTCGGTTTGTAATTACGATGCCCAGGGCGAACTGGCTTTTGTGCCTCATTATGAAGCCCCGAAAAGATGGGGTGACAGGGAAAATTATCCATTTGATTTTGTTGACCTTAAATCCAGGTTCAACCGAGAGGGCCGCAGCCAGAATTTACCCTGGTATTACATGTTCCGCACCCTCGATCCGGGTGATCATAACTGGGAGGATTGTGTTAAGATAAATCCTTCAGATGCTTCCGTGCTCGGCATTAACGATGGTGATGAGGTTATTGTTACTTCGCTTACCGGTAATATGACCGTTAAAGCCCGCTTGTGGGAAGGTATCCAGCCCGGCACCATTGGTAAAACCTTTGGAGGCGGTCACTGGGCATACGGACGTTTTGCAAGTGATTATGCAAACCTCACTGAGAAAGGCGGAAACAACAACGAAGTGCTTCCCGATGATTATGATCGCTTGTCGGGTTCAACAGCACGAAACGGCGGTTTCTGTGGTGTAAAAATTGAAAAAGCTTAACCTTAAAAACAAGTAATTATGTCAAAATATGGAATGGCTATTGATTTACAAAAATGTGTAGGCTGCGGAGCCTGCGCCTTAGCCTGCAAAACAGAAAACAATACCGAATTCGAACATGATGGCACCAAATACAATTGGGCTGATTTCCTTACCTTAACCGAAGGAACCTTTGCTGAGGGAAACCTGAAATATAAGGTGCTTCCGGTATTATGTAACCATTGCACAGATGCTCCCTGTGTTGAGGGGTGCCCTGTAAGTCCGAAGGCATTGTACAAAACTGAGGATGGAATAACCATGCACAATAGTGACTTATGCATTGGGTGCCGGTTGTGCCAGAATAATTGCCCTTATAGCAGCAAGGATGTCAACAATGATGGTGTGCAATACTCCGTAATTTCATATAATCCTTATGAATCCAGCCCGCATAGTTTCTATGAGGATGAAACGACAATTATTCCAGGAGGCACTTCTTCTCCTGCCGAAATAGCACAGGAAGTCGGAGTTGTACCCCCCGATAAAAATGAATACACACATCCCGAATACAAAGCCGTTCGGCCTTCGGATGTTACGGAGAAATGTATCTTCTGCGATCATCGCTTGCAAAACGGAGAGCTTCCTTATTGTGTGGTTTCTTGTCCCTCAGAGGCAAGAATCTTTGGTGACCTGGATGATCCCGGAAGCGAAATTAGTCTGGCAATAGCTGATGGTTATGTTCGACTTAAGAATAATCGCGGCGATTCCCTTTTGCCTGGTGAGGAGGGGCCCAAACCAAATGTATTCTACATTAATGACTCTACAGTTGGGATGAATGAAAAACCCGGCATTTCCAAATTGACTAAGAAAATGCAAATTTACCCTAACCCGGCCTCGAATAACGCACATGCCGAATTTGATCTGGACGAACCCGGAATAGTTAGTTTCTCACTATTCAATATTTCAGGAAAAGAAGTATTGAGAATTCATGACAAGATGTTTCATGAAACCGGTAAACAGCAGATCAGTTTCGATGTATCAGGATTGAAGAGTGGAACTTATGTAGGGAAAATAACAACACGTGATGAGGCATTTACTGCCAACATCATCGTAATGTAAAATCCCGATCATTATCATACAAACTTATTATACCGAAGCACTGTGTCTAAAGCAGTGTCTGGCATTCAAATTTTATTAATGCATGAATACTAAAAACTTTTTTCAACGCGAACAAGCGAGAACTGATGTTTACAATTTACTATCAGCCTTGTTTTCTCAACCGGAGGATGAGATACTCAGCGATCCAAATCTGATTGTTTCGCTAAATGAACCACTTAAATTGCTCCTAAATGATTCAAATAATTTAGCAGCTCAGTTAAAAAAGGGACTTGAAAAGTACAATGAAACCGAATTACTTGTAGAATATTCACGCTTGTTTGTAGGCCCTTTTAAAACGCTCGCTCCGCCATATAGCTCAGTTTACCTGGGAGATGGCACGGTAATGAATGACCATACGGTGTGGGTTTTGCAGCAATACCGAAATATGGCAATCGACTTCAATTTCGAACTGCGCGATCTCCCTGACCACATCGCCGTTGAAAATAGTTTCCTCTACTTTCTGCTATTCAATCAAGTGCAGGGAATTCAGGAAAAGGATGCTGAGAAAGTCAGGTACTATTTTGATGCGCAAAACAACTTTATCAGGCAGCATTATGCAGTATGGGTACCTAAGTTCTGTGAGAAAGGGATTGATAACACTGAAAACGATTTTTATAAAACCTTGTTTGAAATCCAGGCAAAGATGGCTGGGCTGCCATGCAGTCAGTCATTACCTATCGATTTCTAACTATTTATTTTTTAGGTTCAATGAAGAAAAGCTTAACATGGAAAATGCTATTATTTTAGCTTTTGTGCTATTGTCAGCAGCTTTTAAATCAGTGAGACTGATTTTTTAGGAGCGATAGCGAACTGAAAAGCAAAGTCGAACTGATCCCGAGCTTGTCGAGGGATCTCGTGGGTAATATTCCCCGCCCCTTGGGGCGAATCAAATGAATGTTTCATAATGATACCCCGCAGGCTTGCCTCGGGGTAGTTCATTTATTAGTTTAATTTTTTTACAAAGACTTAAGATACAATACTTTGAACAATAACAATATTTTAAAATTAATAATTAATAAAAACAAAAACAAATGAAAAATTTTGAGACAGTATTATCAGTAGCTGTTATTATTTCAGCAGTATTCTTACTTTCATTTACACAAACAGATGGAAACTGGGAAGTTCCTGAGAAATACAAAACAATGGAAAACCCAACAGAAAATTCAAAACGTAACATGAGGATCGGTAAGATGCTCTATGCAAAGCATTGCAAATCATGCCATGGCAATCTGGGCCTGGGCGATGGTCCCAAAGCAGCTTCACTGGAAACTTTCCCCGGTGATTTTTCCTCCGAAGCTTTTCAATCGCAAACCGATGGAGAACTTTATTATAAAACAACTTTTGGAAGAGATGAAATGCCGGCCTACGAAAAGAACATCTCAAGCGATGAAGACCGCTGGATTATCGTTCATTATATGAGGACGTTTGCCAGGTAATAAACAGCATATTTTTTATACCTGGCTGGCCATGTAAAAGTTGTTTGAGGAAAACTTTTACCTTGAATCACTAGCGTTTCGATATAGTTAGAACATTTTCAATTGGTTACAATTCTGTTCTTTGAGATTTTGAATCTTTTCTTCACAATTGCTATTAGCACGTAAAGAGAAATGGCTATCCAGATCTGGGTTTTCACAGCATTTTGACTATGTCCCCAAAAGGATTTGATTTTCAAGTGTTGTTTGATCCATTTAAAGAGTTCTATTTTCCAGCGGTGTTTATACAATATTGCAACTTCAAGTGCTTTGATCTCCATGTTATTGGTTAAGAACACGAAGATGCGTTGATCCCCAGTTGGCGCGCGTTTGCAACGCGTGCCAATTTATTTACTCACATTGATTTCTTTGCTAAAGATATAAACATTGCTTCAAATTCAAACCAATAGCTTCATGCATAGGATTTTTCATTGATAGTCACGGGGTGACTAAAAAGGACCTTATCATTTAGCTTCCAGCAAACCAATAAGTCAACCCGTGACTTGCGGATTTTAGGTGCAAGCGCGCGCCAGCGGAGCGATAAATACCGGTCACCAATTATTGAATTATGATCACAGGCCCAGTAAATGCTTTTCCGGTTCATTGCCTCCGAACATCAGCTTTACCGGGTTTTCAAGCATCTCTTTCACTTTGTAGAGAAAACTTACGGATTCTTTGCCGTCGACAACCCTGTGGTCGTAGGAGAGCGCCACATACATGATGGGATGGATCTCAACCTTTCCATTCACCGCAATGGGTCTTTCCACAATATTGTGCATGCCCAGGATCGCACTCTGGGGCGGGTTGAGAATGGGCGTGGAAAGCATGGAGCCGAATACCCCGCCATTGGTAATGGTAAAGGTTCCGCCTTGCATCTCGTCCAGGCTCAGTTTTCCGTTGCGTGCCTTTTCAGCCAGTTCCTTGATCTTTTTTTCAATGTCGGCCAGGCTCCTGGTCTCGGCATTCCTGATCACCGGTACCATCAAGCCCTTAGGTGCGCTCACCGCAATGCCGATATCAGCGTATTTATGGTATATGATCTCGTTACCATCGATCTGTGCATTGACCTGAGGAAATAAATTGAGAGCTTCGGTTATGGCTTTGGTGAAAAAGGACATGAAACCCAGGCCAATACCATGCTTTTCTTTAAAGCTTTCCTTGTATTTTTTGCGGATCTCCATGATGGGGCTCATATTCACCTCGTTAAAGGTGGTGAGCATGGCTGTTTCATTGTTAACCGCCACCAGCCTTTTGCCAAGTTTCAGGCGAAGGGTCGACATCTTTTTGGGTTCGGTGTCCCGGGTTCCGCCCCAGCCTGATAATTGCGCTTGGGATGTCTTGTGATCCGATAACTTATCTTTATTTTTTTGATAAAATTCAACATCAGCCCTGGAAACTCTAAGGGTTTTAAAAAACTCGTAAAGATCTTTTTCAGAGATATTTTCTTCTTTCATCAACTTCCTGGCAAGGGGTGAAACATGAAAACCCAGAGATGCTTTTTCTCCCTGATCCCCTTTTTTTCCTGTTTCCTTTTCTTCTTTATCATCTGCCTGCTCTTTGCCGGAAGACTTTTTATCCTCAGCATCCTCTTCTTCTTTCTTGCTTCCGTCTTCCGACTTCCGTCCTCCATCTTCCGTCTTCCGACTTCCGTCTTCCGTCTTCCGACTTCCGTCTTCCGTCTTCCGACTTCCATCTTCCGTCTTCCGTCTTCCGTCTTCCGTCTTCCGACTTCCGACTTCCGTCTCTTTCTTCTTACCCTTCACATCCGTATCAATCACAGCGATCACGGCTTCAACTTCCACATTTTCTCCCTCTTCCACTTTCAGTTCAATCTTGCCTGAATCCTCTGCACTGATGGTCAGTGAGGCCTTGTCGGAATCCAGTTCTGCGATTTCCTGGTCTTTTTCTACCTGCTCTCCATCCTCAACCAGCCAGGCGGCTAGCTGCACCTCCGAAATGCTTTCTCCGGGACTAGGAACTTTCACTTCAATCTTCATGAGATCTTTATTTTAATTGTTTTTCAGCCGATATTGCCGTACTTTCAATTTCGCCTTTTTCTTTCATTTCCTTGTCGAATTGCTGCCATTTATTCCCGATACACACCATCTGGCACTCTTCATTTACCAGGGGGCACTGGCATTCCTCAAAGGTTTTATCAATGATTTTTTGTTGTCGGATATTGTGGAATTTACCTGAGCCCGTGGCAGGACTGCCGCTGGGCGGCCTGCCGATCACCCGCAGGGGAACTTCTTTAAAATTCATGTGCATGAATGACCAGCCTCCCATATTGATGGGTTCTTCCTGCACCCAAAGCCAGGTCCTGGCCTTTTTGTATTTGTTAACAACTTCCATCATTTGTCTGAAAGGCAGGGGGTAGAGTTGTTCCAACCTGACGAGAGCGATCTTATCATCCTTTTTCTCTTCTTTTCTTTCAAGCAATTCGTAATAGATCTTGCCCGAGCAAAAAACGACCTTGTTCACTTTTTCGGGATCTGCCGTTTTATCGTCAAGTACTTCCCGGAATTTATTGTGCGTAAAATCCTTTATTTCCGATACACAACGTGGATGCCGGAGCAGGCTTTTTGGGGTAAAGATCACCAGGGGTTTCCTGAATTCCCTTTTCAATTGCCTTCTGAGCACATGGAATAAACTGGCCGGTGTGGTGCAGTTTACCACCTGCATATTGTTTTCGGCACAGAGAATGAGGAAGCGTTCGAGGCGGGCGCTGGAATGTTCAGGCCCCTGGCCTTCATATCCGTGTGGCAGGTAAATGACCAGGTCGTTCATCACGTTCCACTTTTCTTCCGCGCTGCTCATAAACTGATCGATGATGATCTGCCCGCCATTGTTGAAATCCCCGAACTGGGCTTCCCAGATTGTCAGGTTATGAGGGGATACCAGCGAATAACCGTATTCAAAACCAAGCACGCCGTATTCGTTCAGGGGAGAATTAAATACTTCGAAAAGTGCTTGTTTTTTACTGATATTGTTCAGAGGTACGTATTCTTCTTCAGAATCTTCTACCCGCAATACGGAGTGACGGTGAGAGAAAGTTCCCCTGGCAGAATCCTGGCCACTCAGCCGCACCCGGATATTTTCTTCCAGCAGGCTGCCGTATGCCAGCAATTCTCCCATGGCCCAGTCGAGTTTGCCGGGCGCTTTCAGCATCTCCTGCCGCTGTTTTTGCAGGTTGATCGTTTTTCTGAAAAATTTCTTATCCTCCGGCAATTTGGTCAGTTTTCCGGCTATCCTGAGAAATTTCTTTTTGTCGAGACTTGTGTCAGGTGATTCCTGGAAATCCTCTGCATCCGCTTTTTCAATTTCTTCCCATCCTTCTTCATAGATCGACTCGATGTGAGCTTTCTTGATATCCTTGGCCTTGTTCAGGCTTTTTTCGAGGGCATTGTTGATGCGTTCCTCTGTTTCATTGCACTCTTCCTCGCTGAGCAGCTCATTTTCGAGCAATTTTTTCCGGTAGATCTCCTGCGGGTTTTCATGATTGGCGATGAGCTTGTAAAGCAGCGGCTGGGTAAATCTGGGTTCATCCCCTTCATTATGACCGTATTTACGGTAGCAGAGCAGGTCGATAAATACATCCTTGTTGAATTCCGCCCGGTATTCCAGCGCAAGCTGGATGGTGTAAACAACGGCTTCCGCATCATCGCCGTTCACATGAAAAACGGGCGACTGGGTAACTTTGGCCACATCGGTACAATAGGTGCTGGTCCTGGCATCCAGGTAGTTGGTGGTAAAACCGATCTGGTTGTTGATCACCAGGTGCAGGGTTCCACCAGCCTGGTATCCGCTTAGGCCTGACATCTGCAGTACTTCATACACAACACCCTGTCCGGCAATGGATGCATCCCCGTGGATGAGAATGGGAGCCAGCTTGCTGAAATCCTTATTATAATCGGAATCGATCTTGGCTCTTGCAATTCCCTCCACTACCGGGTCTGCAGCCTCCAGGTGACTGGGATTCGGGGTGAGTGATAATTTTACTTTCTTGCCTTGTGTGGTTTCCCGCTGGCAGGTATAACCCAGGTGGTATTTCACATCACCCAGGATGTGTTCGTCGTCGTACTCAATTTCTTTAAACTCATAAAAGATATTCTGGTAAGGCTTTTTCATGATATTGGCCAGCACATTCAGCCTGCCCCTGTGAGCCATCCCGATAATAAACTCCCTGATGCCGAGTTCTCCGCCTTTTTCGAGGATGGCATCCAGGGCCGGATGAGAGACTCGGCTCCTTCAAGCGAAAACCTTTTCTGCCCCGGGAATTTCTTATGGATAAATTTTTCGAAAAGAACCGCCCTGCTCAGGTTCCTGAAAATATACTTACGTTCTTCCTGATTGAAGGAATAAGTATTCTTGCTCTTTTCCATTTTTTCGCGCAGCCACTTGTTCTGATCGGGTTTGCGGATGTAAAAGAACTCAGCTCCAATCGACTGGCAATAGGTTTGCTGCAGGTGGTCGATGATTTCCCGCAGGCTTGCAGGCCCAATACCGATCTCGCTGCCGGCCCTGAAGGTTTTGTCGAGGTGCTGCTTGCTCAGGCCATAATTCTCAAGATCCAGGCTGGGACTGTATTGCCGTCTGGTTCTTACAGGATTTGTTTTGGTGAAGAGATGGCCTCTGCGCCTGTAATCATTGATGAGGTTGATCACTTTGAACTCGTCAGGGTAGAATTGCTCCCCCTCATGGGCAGGGGTGTCGTATTGTTTTGAAGCGAATTCGAATCCCTGGAAGAATTTCTGCCAGCCCGGATCAACATCCTCCGGTTTATCAAGATATTTCTGATAAAGACTCTCAATGGCTGATGGGTCAGAATTGCTAATATATGAGAAATTATCCATATAAATTTTCCTACACGGTCAAGGAAACAAAGTTACACAAATTCTCTTATTTAAAACGGATACAATTAAGCTTTATTCATCCGGGGGGTAAACAAAAAAAGTCCATCTGCAACGGGCAGATGGACTTAACAGTTTCTATCTTTTTATTGTTTTTCTAACTCGATTAGTTTTTATTCCGGTTCAATGGCTTCTACCGGACAAACATCAGCGCATGATCCACAGTCAGTGCAAATATCCGGGTCGATAACATAAATATCACCTTCCGAAATTGCATCCACCGGACATTCGTCGATGCAGGTACCACATGCTGTGCAATCTTCTGTTATTTTGTAAGCCATAATGTAAAATATTTAAGTGTTAATAATTGTTTGATTACTGCCTGCAAATATAAATTGTTTCTCGTTAAAATGATTAAAAACAGCAATTTATATATATTCTAAATTAGATTGACATGCTTTCGGATCTCCTTTCTGTTAATGCAATAACATCCATTTTAAAATAAACAGACATTTAAGTAGTTTATTGCCTGAATGGAGGTGATAATTGGGATAATTTTGAACATGAAGATTTAGGGGAAGTCTAATTAGAAATCAATCTAATTAAGGATTCCGTGTTAACATTTTGTTAAGATTTCTTGGTTGTGTACAGAAAAATACCTGTAACTTTGCTTCAATATTTTAAGCATAAAATATACAATGAGTAAGAAGAAAAACAAGGTCGTTGAAAAACGCGAAGATGTTGTAATCCGTTTTGCAGGAGACTCCGGCGACGGAATGCAATTGACAGGTTCATTGTTTTCTGATTCCACGGCTTTTGCGGGAAATGATTTTGCCACTTTCCCGGATTATCCAGCGGAGATCAGGGCGCCACAGGGAACGGTTGCCGGTGTATCCGGTTTCCAGGTACATTTCGGGCATACCAACATCCATACATCCGGTGACCTGGCTGATGTGCTGGTTGCCATGAACCCGGCTTCACTGAAAGCCAATATTCGGTGGCTCAAGGATAATGCCACCATTATCCTCGATACGGATGCTTTTGTGGAAAAAGCATTTGCCAAAGCCGGCTATGATGAAAACCCACTTAACAGGGGAAGAACTGGGAGGCTATAACATTATCAAAGCCCCCATTTCAGAATTGACCAAACAGGCGGTACAGGATCTCGATCTGGAAGTGAAGACCGCTCTGAAAAGCAAAAACATGTTTGCACTCGGCGTGGTGCTCTACCTGTTCAACCGCAAACTCGACAAGGTATTCAAAGCTTTTGAAGAGAAATTCAAATCAAATCCGGTTGTTGTTGAAGCCAACAAGCGCGTATTGCAGGCTGGTTTCAATTTTGCAGAAACCGTGGAGGCCATCAATCCTACTTTCAATGTGGAACCTGCTGAGCTGGATAAAGGACTTTACAGGAACATTACCGGTAATACGGCTACGGCCTGGGGTTTCATCGCCGCATCGGAAAATTCTCGGCCGGGAACTCTTTCTGGAATCTTATCCCATCACTCCTGCCTCAGAAATCCTGCAGGAACTCACCAAACACAAAGAACTTGGCGTAAAAGCCTTTCAGGCTGAAGACGAGATCGCCGGCATATGTTCCGCCATCGGGGCATCTTATACCGGCTCCATGGCCATAACCACAACTTCGGGCCCCGGGCTTTCTCTCAAGAGCGAAGCCATCGGCCTGGCGGTTATGACCGAACTGCCCATCGTGATCGTGGATGTGCAGCGCGGCGGGCCCTCAACGGGATTGCCTACGAAGTCGGAACAATCCGACCTGCTGCAGGCCCTCTTCGGCAGGAACGGAGATTGCCCCACGGTGGTTTTCGCTGCCAAAAGCCCTTCGGATTGCTTTTATGCAGCCTATACAGCCAGCAAGATCACCATGGAGCACATGACTCCTGTAATATTGCTCACCGACGGATCCCTGGCCAACGGATCAGAAATTTTTAAGATCCCCGTGGTATCCAATATGGAAAAGATCCATCCACCCCTGGCCCGAAGCCAATGATGAGAATTTCAAACCTTATCGAAGGGACGAAAAGAAACTGAACAGGATGTGGGCCGTTCCGGGAACAGAAGGTCTGCGGCATCGCATTGGCGGACTGGAAAAAGACAATGACAGCGGCAATGTTTCCCATGATCCTGCTAATCACCAGGAAATGACGAAACTACGGGCAGAGAAAGTGGAGAAGGTGGCCGATTACATTCCCGGTCAGGAAGTGATGGGCAGTGAATCGGGTGAATTGCTTGTGGTGAGCTGGGGCGGCACCTATGGTGTCATGCTCACAGCGGTGGAGGCAATGCTGAAAGAAGGGCAGGATATCGGCTTTGCACATTTTAGCTATATCAACCCCCTGCCACGCAATACCGAAGAAATTTTCAAACGTTATAAAAAGATCCTGGTTTGCGAGCTGAATAATGGTCAGTTTATCAACTGGCTCAGGATGAACCTGCCGCAATATAATTATTCGGCTTATAATAAAATCCAGGGTTTGCCATTTATGGTTTCTGAGCTAAAAAAGCGTTTTATTGAATTATTAAGTGAATAATCATGTCAGAAAATTTTATCAATACAGATAAATTGCAGCTTAGCAAAGAAGACTTTGTAAGTGACCAGATGGTAAAATGGTGCCCGGGATGCGGTGACCATGCCATCTTATCTTCGGTCGAAAAGGTCTTTCCCCGACTGGGGGTAAGAAAGAAGATTTTGTGGTTGTTTCGGGTATCGGCTGCTCCTCCCGGTTCCCTTATTATATGAACACTTATGGCATACACGGTATTCATGGCCGTGCTGCAGCTATTGCAACAGGGGTTAAGCTCTCCAATCCAAAACTGAGTGTGTGGATGATCACCGGGGATGGGGATTGTATGGCCATCGGGGGAAATCATTTTATTCACTCCGTAAGAAGGAATATCGATCTGAACATAATGCTCTTCAATAACAAGATCTATGGTCTTACAAAGGGCCAGTTCTCACCGACCACTCCTGAAGGTACCAAGACAAAATCTTCCCCGCAGGGAACTTTCGAGCCTCCGTTTTTTACCGGGGAACTCGTGATCGGTGCCCAGGGGAATTTCTTTGCAAGGGCGGTGGACAACAACCCGAAAATGATGGTTGAAGTGATGCTCGAGGCTGCAAAATACAAAGGTGCTTCAGTGGTGGAGATCCTGCAGAATTGTGTTATTTTCAATAACAAGACACACGATGCAATTACCAATCGCGAAACACGCGATGATAACCAACTGATGCTGAAACACGGAAAGCCCATGATTTTCGGGAAGAACAATGACAAAGGCCTGATCCTGAAAGGTACACAGTTGAAGGTGGTGAATATCCGTTCAAAAGGCTATGGCATGGAAGACATCCTGGTACACGATAAGCATAATACGGACCCTGGCATCCATGTGATGCTTTCGAGGATGGCCCCGCCTGAATTTCCTGCGGCCATGGGCGTGATCCGGTCAATCAAATCTGAACCCTACGACCAGCGAATGACCAAGCTGATCGATGAGTCAAAAAAAACATCTAAGCTCAAATCTACCCAGGATCTGCTGCAAAGTGGAAATACCTGGACGATTTAATCCGCCTTTTTGTTAAATTTGTTCTTGTGATTTTCATCCTTTATATTGGCTAATGCTAAATAGATTCAGGGAGTATATACGAAATGAGAACCTGTTCGCAGATGATCAGAAAGTATTACTGGCCGTGAGCGGCGGGCTTGATTCCGTTGTAATGGCCCACCTTTTTGATCAAAGCGGCTTTAAATTTGGAGTGGTTCATTGTAATTTCCAGTTGCGGGGCGAGGAATCGGATAAAGACGAGAAGCTTGTTGCCGACATGGCCGGGGAGATGGGAGTGCCCTTTTATTCCAGAAGATTTGATACGGAATCTTATGCCCGCAAACACAAATTGTCGGTGCAAATGACCGCCCGGGAACTGCGGTATGCATACTTCGAAGAACTCAGAAATGAGAAGTCATATGATTTTATTGCAAGCGCACATCATCTCGACGATCAGATCGAAACCTTCTTTATCAATATTTTACGCGGCAGTGGAATAGCAGGCCTTCACGGGATCAGGGCTAAAACAGGCAGGATCGTCAGGCCTTTGTTATTTGCAGGAAGAAGTGAGATAGAGGCATATTGTAAAAGAAAATGCTGGTTTACCGCGAAGATGCCTCCAATCAATCAACTGCCTATCTGCGGAACAAGATCCGGCTCAGGCTGCTGCCCGTCCTGGAAGAGATCAATCCCGATTACCGCCAGATATTCAACAATAATTTTAACACCATCCGCAACATAGAGAAAGTCTACCAGGCAAGGATCAACCGGATAAGAAACTCACTGCTGACCACCGGGGATGATGGCAGTAAACGCATCTCCATCGACTCTCTCATATTCCTGAACCCGCTTTCATCCTTGCTTTTTGAGATCCTCAGCCCCTTTAATTTTAATATGGCTGTGGTGGAACAGATCATTGAAAGCCTGGATGATATCCCGGGAAAAAAATTCTATTCCGAAACACACCGGCTGCTCAAAGACCGGGATGAACTGATTATTACCGGACTGGATCAGCCGGATGACCGGGAATACCTGATCCGGCATGAAGATGAGAAAATAGAGCATCCCATCAGATTGCAGATCTCCGTCGAACCCTATGATGAAAACTATGTGCTGCCCATCGTGGCCGAGATCGCATGCCTTGATTACGACCGTTTGCAGTTCCCGCTCCTGTTAAGAAAATGGAGAGAAGGGGACGCCTTCCAGCCACTGGGTATGCGGGGAAAGAAAAAACTCAGCGATTATTTCATCGATCAAAAATTCACCTTATCCCAAAAGGAAAATACCTGGTTACTGGTATCCGGGGAGGAGATCGCATGGATCGTCGGACAAAGGATCAGCGACCGTTTCAGGATCACAGATTTCACACGCAGGCTTTGTGTTCTGCAATTTATAAAATAGTCTAAATACCGGGTTTGCACAATAATTCCAGAAAGCAACCCTTAGCTTCTTGAAGTTGTCATATTTCACGAGCGGATAAAATCCGTAATTTTGCAATTTGAAAATAAATTACAATGAAGACATTGAGGAATAAATTGTTTGTTTTTGCGGCATTTATTGCCGGTCTTTTCTTTTTGAGCAATCAGGTACTTGCACAGGGCGGGATTCTTGAACCGATTAAATGGGAATTCAGCAAGAACATGCTTTCTGACCATGAAGTGGAGCTGATCTTTAAGGCTGGAATTGAAAATAAATGGCACTTGTATTCACAGGACATACCCATGAGTCCGCCGGCTACGGTTTTCTCTTTCGATAAGAATGACAAGTATGAACTACTCGGTAGTGTTACCGAAGAAAGTGAAGTCATTGAGGAATACGATCCAAACTTTGAAATGGAGCTTAAATATTTTGCGAATGAGGCCATTTTCAAACAAAAAATCAAATTGCTGACCGATGGACCGGTTGTGGTAAAAGGTTTCCTGGAATATATGTGCTGCGACGACAAACAATGTCTGCCTCCCACAGAGGAAGAATTTGAATTTGTATTCAATGCTGATGCAGCCCAGATGGCAGAGATTGCAAAGGAACAGGAAATGGCGGCCGAAGCGGATATGGCTGGTACGGGAAATGCAGAAAGCATCAGCATGGTGCAGGAAAAGACCATGTGGGGTATTATTCTGGAAGCTATTCTCTGGGGTTTTGTTGCCCTGCTCACCCCTTGCGTTTTTCCCATGATCCCCATGACCATTTCTTTCTTTATGAAAGGCGGGGAGAACAAACGGGCAGGCCGCTTCCAGGCCTCGGTCTACGGAATATCAATCGTACTGCTCTACACCATCCCGATTGCCGTTATTATTCTGATCACTTATTTTTTGGGAGGCAAAACCGTTACGGCCGATATCTTCAACTGGCTGTCGACTCACTGGATCCCGAATATCCTGTTCTTCCTGATCTTCATCGTTTTTGCAGCCTCATTCCTGGGAATGTTTGAAATCACGCTTCCCAGCTGGATGGTGAACAAAGCCGATTCCAAGGCCGACAGGGGCGGGGTACTCGGTGCCTTTTTTATGGCAGTAACCCTGGTGCTGGTTTCCTTTTCCTGCACTGGCCCGCTGGTCGGTACCGTGTTGGTAAAATCGGCACAGGGCGAGATTTTCGAACCCATCTTTGCCATGCTGGCCTTTTCCATCGCCTTTGCATTGCCTTTCACCCTCTTTGCCTTCTTTCCTTCCTGGTTGCAGCAAATGCCTAAATCAGGAGGATGGCTGAATTCGGTGAAAGTGATCCTGGGCTTTATCGAACTGGCCCTGGGCCTGAAGTTTTTGAGTGTGGCTGACCAGGTCTACCATTGGGGAATTCTCGACCGCGAGATCTACCTTGGTTTCTGGATCGTGATCTTTACCCTGATGGGTTTTTACCTGATTGGTAAGCTTAAATTTGCGCACGACAGTGATATGAAATTTGTACCCGTCCCCAGGCTCTTCCTGGCAATTGTTACCTTTACCTTTGTGATCTACCTGGTACCCGGAATGTTCGGGGCTCCCTTGAAAATGCTGGCCGGTTACCTGCCTCCGCAAACAACCCATGATTTTGACCTGAACGATATCATCCGGAAAAATACAAAACTTATTTTAGACAGCAACGGACAAGGGACCTCGGAGAATAAGACCATTTGCGAGGATCCCAAATATTCGAACTTTCTGCATTTGCCCCATGGCCTTGAGGGCTATTTTGATTACGAACAGGGCCTTGCCTGCGCCAAAAAGCAGAACAAACCCATTTTTATCGATTTTACCGGTCACGGATGTGTCAACTGCCGCGAAATGGAGGCCAATGTCTGGTCCGATCCGGAAGTTCTCAAACGCTTGAAAAATGATTATGTGGTGATCGCATTGTATGTGGACGACAAAACCAGGTTGCCGGAAGATGAATGGGTGGTTTCGTCGTATGACGGGAAAACAAAGAAATCCATTGGCAAGAAATATGCTAATTTCCAGATCTCGAAATTCGGTACCAATGCTCAACCCTATTATGTGCTCATGGACCATCAGGGGGATATGCTGATGCCGCCTAAAGCCTATGATCTTGATGTTAGCGCTTTTGTCGACTTCCTGGACCGGGGCATTGAAAATTTCCAAAAGAGCCAGTAGGTTCTTATCAGATAATTTAGCTCTCATATTTAAATATCTAATCATTTTCATATCTTAGCTGAAATTATCATAATACTGAAAAAATGAAAAACTTGCTACTCTCATTAATCCTGTTGATCGCTGCATCCGGGCTGAACGCACAGACATTTTCAAGTTTCAATCCAGGTTTTGAAGGACTGGATGAAAGCAGCCTCAGCCTGGCTGATTACGATAATGATAATGATCTGGATATTGTGCTTACCGGCAGCCAGAACAATGACGAAAGAACCACCATAATCTATAGGAATGACGGAGGGAGTATATTCCCCTGGCCATGGGTCTGGTCCCGGTAAAAACCGGCGCGACTTCCTGGGGTGATTATGATATGGACGGTGATCTCGACCTGCTGATTACAGGCAATGATATTGACGGACCTTCTGCCAGGATCTACAGAAATGATGAAGGTGCCATGGTGGATATTGAAGCCGGGCTCGAAGGCCTTGAAGAAGGTATATCTGACTGGGGCGATTATGATAATGACGGTGACCTGGACCTGGTGATCACCGGCGACTGGGTTGCGAAGATCTACCGCAACGATGATGGAGTTTTTGCCGATCTGGAGATCGACTTCGGATATTTTAACAGCAGTTCGGCTGCCTGGGGTGATTATGATAATGATGGCGACCTCGATCTCTTGCTTACCGGCGACAGCGGCGCCGGTGCCGTTTCAATCGTTTATCGCAACGATGCGGGTGATTTTGTTGAACTCGGAGCCGGCCTGCCGGGAGTGATGGCCGGAAAGAGCGGCTGGGTGGATTTCGATAATGACGCTGACCTGGATATTTACCTCACGGGATTTAATGATGCCCTGGAAGCTCAGTTCTTCCTTTTCCGGAATAACGGACATGGCATATTCGAGCAGATCACTGCCTGGATGCCCGGAGTGGCAAAATCCTCCGTGGCCTGGGGCGACATTGACAATGACGGTGACCAGGATGTGGCTTTCTGCGGAAAGGGATCCGGCTGCGGTTTGTTTGTTTCGGGGATCTACCGGAACGATGGGGATTACTTCACGGATATCAATGCCGATGTTTTTCCGCTTACCGATGGCAGGATGGAATGGGCTGATTATGACAACGACGGTGACCTGGACCTGTTTTCTACTGGTGCGCACCTCGACGAAACCCCGCAAACGCTGATCTACCGGAATGAAGCCGGGGATAATACTTTTCATCCGAATACACTGCCTGTTAATCCTACACAATACAGTACGGAAGTTTCAGGCAATAATGTGACTTTTAGCTGGAATGCCGGTTCCGACAGCGAAACACCCATCGAAGGGCTTAGTTATAATTTGCGTCTGAGTACTTCTTCCAACTCCTGCAATGTTTGGTCGCCCATGGCAGAAGAGCTGAGCGGTTTCAGAAGGATCGCAGACAAAGGAAATGCGGGACAAAACCTCAGCTGGACCATCGAAGGACTGCCCGAAGGAGAATATTACTGGAGTGTGCAGACCATCGACCAGGCCTTTGCCGGTTCGGCTTTTGCAGCCGAAAAGACCTTTAATGTTACCGCTACATCCATCGAGGAATTTGAAAGCTTTGAAGATGCAGTTCATTATAATGCTGCAGCTAAGACTCTGGAAGTGAATGCGGAGGAATATCCCGAATTCATGCTCATGATCTTTGATATGCAGGGCAGGAAATTGTTGGAAAATAAGAATGGGGCTTCTGTATACCTGCAGGATTTTGAGGCCGGGATCTACATTGTTCGCTTCGCATCAGAGGGCCGGGTGCTTGCAGCGAAAATCTCCATGGCAAAATAAGACTCTGGGACTTTCAGGGTTTTCGATCACCGGGCTTAACCCGGACAATTCATCAACCTAAAAGGTGAAACGCTGAATTATCCGAATTGCTGTACAAAAGGATTTCTTTTTCTGATAAGCTGGTCTTGTTTTCTCAGGAAGCTCCGCTTGCTTTTATTTTTGATGCTTTCCAGCAAATTACGGGCTGCCGGGTAATTGCCAAGTTCCCTTTGTATCTCTACCATAAAATAAATATCCTCCGGATTATTCTCCGGATTTAGCAATTTGAACAGAGCCCGGAGGTTCTCGTTTTTATCTGGCAAGCATTTTTTATATTCCGGATAGTGGCGGTGCAAAGGCTTGTAATTTCTGAGGGGCTTGTAGAGATAATTTAGGATGTCCATCAGCAAACTTCTCTTCCTGCCGATGCCCGACTCAAACCTGATCAGGTCGTTGATCTTCCACCAGAAAAGCGTTCTCAATTTGATCTCCCTGCCCGCATCCTGTCCTTTATATTTCTCAATGGCCATTTGATAGTCTTCAATTCCGGGATGTCGCTCATTAAAGCCAAGATCCCCGAATGCATCCGTGCTTTCCCTTGCTTCCCTTCCTTCCCGTATGGCTTCATAAAAAAAATAGAGGTTATTGCATTGCCTGCATTTTATCAATACAGGGTCAAAACTGATCATACCGCTGATGACATCCATCTTGCCATCCGTAAAACTGATGCTTTCGTGTATGGTTCCCGACATGGCCTTATAATGCACTGATTTTAGCTGGCATTGTGGGCATTGAACAATAACAGGTTCGATGATCATTTTGTTTATTTTAAGGGATCAGTGATTCATTTTTTTAGCCAGCCAGCGGCTGTACAATCCATATAATGCTGACCAGATGTATGGCCAGATACTGAAATCAAATCCTTCCTTTCCAAACATGTCAAAGGTGCTGGGAACTGCAATGACCAAAAAGGCATACAGGAAGGCATAAAGTTTATAGCGACCATAATGATCGATGGAAAAATCCGACAAAACCCCTGATATGTAAACCGGAAAAGCAAAAAGGTTGATGATCATGGCGATTATTGTGAAACTTTTTGCATCCCACCAGCTCAAATTGAAAAGCAGGTCCCCGAGCCAGCCGATGGCAGCAAAGGCCAGTGCCACAAGAGCAGAAATGATCAGTACTGCCAGCAGTCCCGTGAAGAATCCCATTTTAAGCCTGGGGCTGAATTTATTGACAGGTGAATACTGCCTGACAGTTTGCTGAATGACTTGTTTTTTTGGTGCTTCCGGCATATTATCCCATCGTATTGATATCCCCATTATTTTCTACATAATCAGCCATCATTTCAGTGAAATTATCATACACTATCTGGCTTTCCCATTCCGAAGGGAAAGCTTCGTGCCAGATGTCGTAAAGCTTGCTTTCTTTCTCCTTCTCATCCGTGGGAACCCTGAATGCCAGGTATTCCTGATCCCGGGTATGTAAAACAGGAATGAATCTGGGGCCGTTTTCACTGAATTTATATTGTATCCTGTTGTAGGCCTGGCGGATTTCCAGGAGGCTCAATATGTAGTTGCTGTTCCAGGCATCGGTTTCAGGATCTATCTTTTTTTCTTTCGGGAACAGGCTGATATATCCCCCGTTGAAATGTGAAAGAAAATATCGGAATGAATCCGGTAAGGCCACATTCATCTCTTCCTCAAGTTTTCGTATCTCATCCTTGCTGGCTCCCGGATTGAAAGTACAGGGCACCTTCGGGTCACCGATCTTCTGCTTTATTAATTCAACAATGCTGGCGATCATAAGCTCACAATACCTTCTGCAATAATGAATGATTAATCCTGTAAAACTAGGGCTTATCAAATAAAGATCAAAATATTGAATTAATTTATAGAGATTCTAACCTGATTATTCGGGCCAGGAAGAGGAGCGAAGTTTATAAATGATATTGAAGGCTGAACCCGGCATGTCCTCCGGGAAGCACTTGCAGGCCCAGGCTGGTATTCTTGTTTCTCATCAGGAAACGGGCCATATAGTAGCCCAAAATTGCACCGGCAAATACATCCGAGGCCCAGTGTTCATCATCATTGATCCGGGAAAGTCCCACGCCGGCAGCCAGGGTATAGCTCAGCCAGGGAACCCACTTCTTTTCCTTAAAATATTCAGAGAGAAAGCAGGCTGTTGCAAAAGCGGCTGTGGTATGTGCGGAAGGAAAGGATGTGTATTGAATATCTGAAAAGGGCCCATCCCAGTTCCGGGGATCAGGCGGGACATCCTGATGGGGCCGGTGCCGGTGAGTGATCTGTTTGATGCCCTGCACAAATACACCGCTCACAACAAAAACCTTGATCCCCTGCAAGGCAAAATCTGCGGCTTTCGGGTGGTCCCCGATCGCTCCATACAGGTATATTCCGCCCAGCAGCGGCATGGTATACAGGCCATATCCCAGGGGATGAAAAAAATATTCTGAGACCCCGTCACCGAAACGGGTAGTATTCCGTTTGAACAGCTCGCGGATGGCTTCATCCTGTGTATAGATAAGATAGCCGGCACCACCGATTAGCCCGGCTTTTAACCAGTCCCCGCCTTCCCACGAAAGAGGACTTTTGGCCAGTTTCCAGGAATCTGCAAATAAGACTTAAGGTAGGGGCCGTCAAGCTTTTGACAGGAGGGCAACTGGGCCTGGAGGCTGACAGCAGCCAGGAAGAAGATCAACAGAAGGTATGTCCTGCTGATGCGCATTACTATGCTTCTTTCTTTTTGGCTTTTTCCCAGTACACATCCATCTCGGCAAGGTTCATGTCCTTGAGATTTTTTCCCAGTTTTTTAATCTCGTTTTCAAGGTACTGAAACCTTTTGATAAATTTTTTGTTTGTTCGCTCAAGGGCATCCTCCGGGTTAACATCGATGAAACGGGCATAGTTTACCAGGGCGAACAAGAGGTCGCCCAGTTCGTTCTCCATTTTGTCTTTATCTCGGCCATCATCCACTTCCGTTTTCAATTCGTTCATTTCCTCGATCACTTTGTCCCACACCTGGCTGGGTATTTCCCAGTCGAAGCCCACACCTTTGGCTTTCTCCTGTATGCGATAGGCTTTCACCAGGGGCGGGAGGGAGACCGGGACACCGCCCAGCACAGATTTTTGGCCCTCCTGCAGTTTTATTTTCTCCCAGTTGTTCTTCACTTCTTTCGCATTGGCAACTTTGGTTTCACCATAAATATGCGGGTGCCGTTTGATGAGTTTCTCATTGATCCCTTTCAGCACGTCTTCAATTTCAAAGGCTTGTTGCTCCGATGCAATGCGGGTATAAAAGACCAGGTGCAGCATCAGATCACCCAGTTCCTTTCTGATGCCGTCCATGTCTTTTTCCATGATGGCCTCCGATAATTCGTAGGTTTCTTCTATTGTAAGGTGCCGCAGGCTTTCCAATGTTTGTTTTTTATCCCAGGGGCATTTCTCCCTGAGCTCGTCCATTATATCCAGTAATCTTTCAAATTGCCGGGTGGCTTCTTTTCTGTTTTTCATAAATCTTCATCCTTTTCGCTACTGGGTTCCAGTTTCTCAAGCAATTGGTTTGCTTTGTATGGTTTTCGGAGGTAGTCATCAATTCCCGCCTGGTAAAACTTCTCCTCGTCACCTTCCATGGCATAGGCAGTAACAGCAACAATGCGTATAGGCTCCATGTCCTTTTCAGTTTCAATCATCCGGATTTTTTTGGTAGCCTGGATGCCATCCATTACGGGCATTTGTATATCCATCAGGATAACATCGTATTGATTCTTTTCAAAAAACTCGAGGCCGATTTTTCCGTTTTCAGCAATGTCGACATTGTGTTTATTTTTTTTCAGGATGGCCTGGGCAAATTTTTGGTTCAGCAGGTTGTCTTCAACCAGCAGGACATTTTTCGACCCGGCTTGTTCATTTTGGGGGATTGTTTCTTTGTTCTCCTGGGCTTTCGAAGCGGCTTCGCGGGGTTTGCTTTCCTTTTCGAAACCTGCCGTAAACCAGAATATTGAACCTTTTCCTTCCTCACTTTCCAGGCCGATCTCACCGCCCATCAGCTCGACAAAATGCTTTGAAATTAGCAGGCCCAGCCCCGATCCTCCGTATTTTCTGGCAATGCTTTCATCCGCCTGCGAAAAAGCCTTGAAAAGCTTATCTCTCTGTTCGACGGACACCCCGATACCCGTATCTGAAACTTCGAAACGCAGCTTAAGGGATCCTGCCTTTTCTTCCAAAAAGTTCACCTGAATGTGAATGTTGCCGTTTTTGGTGAATTTGATGGCATTGTTTACCAGGTTGATCAGGATCTGGGTTAGGCGGTATGGATCCCCGAAGATGTTTTTATGGAGCTTCTCGTCAATTTCGAAAGTGATCTTGTTATTGGAGTCTTTTGCTTTCACATCCAGCAGGGATACCACCTCCTCGATGACCTCATGGATCATAAGCCCGACCTTCTCCAGTTTAAGTTGCCCTGATTCGATCCTGGAAAAATCAAGGATGTTGTTGATGAGGTTTAATAGGTTGTTTCCTGAAATATTGATGATATTGGTGCATTCCTGTTGCTCTTCCGAAAGATCCGTATCTTCCAGAATACTTGTTACGCCAATAATGCTGGTTAAGGGTGTCCTGATCTCATGGCTCAGGCTTGCCAGGTACATGGATTTTGCTTCCAGCGCTTTTTGCATCTCGTCGCGGGCTTCCTTCAACTCACGCTCCATTTTTTTACGTTCTGTAATGTTTCGCCCGATCATCAGGAAAGTGCCATCTTCAATGGGCGCAATCCGGAGTTCCATGTCCATCCTCCGTTTGTTCACCCAGTCGCGGTGGATAAATACCTGAACCTGGTCATCTTCAGCAGCTTTCCTGATTCCTTCCAGGATCTTATTCGCAAAATCTTCAGAAAGTTCTTTTCTTATATTGCTTCCAAGCAGATGTTCTTCTGATTTAATAATATCTTCATCGTTCTTGGCATGATAATCAAGATAATTGCCATCCTGATCGAAGATAAACATAACATCGGGCAGCGCCTTCAGTATGGCACGGGTCTTTTTCTGGCTTTCACTCAGCTCTTTCAAAGTGGCTTCCTGCAACTCCTTCTGGCGGATTGCCTCCCGGTTTTTTTCCAGCAATTCTTTATTCACCCTTTTGCGATGGAGGCTGTTCCTGAAAATGATGATCAAAAAAACCACGACCAGCAGGAGTAAGGCCAGCAGAGCGGCAATGGTATAGCTATACCGCATCTGCTTCAGGTCACTCTTTGCCCTGATCTCTTCGATCTCCCTTTTTTCTCAAATTCAAATTGCAAACTGCTGATTCGTTCTTTTGTCTCCAGATCGTTGATGGAATCGTTCAATGCTGCGTACTTGCTGTGAGTTTCGTAAGCTTTTTTGAAGTCCCCGGTATTGGCATAATTTGCCGCAAGATTTTGATAGATGCTTCTTTCAAGCTGCAGATAATGATTCGCTTTTGCGAGACGCAGGGCTTCGAGGTAAGTCTCCTGAGCTTTTCTGAACTCCTTGTTCTTGTCATGTATCAGGCCAATGTTGTTTTTCAAAACGGCAATCTGGTAATGATCATTGATTTTTCCTGCCGCCTCACTGGATTTTGTCAGGTAATAGATCGCTGAATCATTGTTACCCTGGTTTAAATGAAAAACTCCAAGATTGTTTAGCAGTATGCTGATGTCCTTATAATCGCCCAGCTTTTCATTTAATTGTAATGCCGTATAGTAAAAATATTTTGCCGAATCCGGTTTACCAAGTTCTTCATATACATTACCCAGGTTCATGCTGGCTGTTGCAATGCCGTGTTTATCCTGAAGCAGCCTGAAATAATCAGTGGCTTTCCGGTATGATGCGTGGGCCCTTTCCAGGTTGCCGTTCAGGTAATTTACATTGCCGATCTTGATATAAACCCTTGCAATGGCAGCGGTATCTTTCATGCCAAGTTTCAGGTCAAGACTGCTTTGCAGGATTGCATAGGCAGTGTCGAGCCTCCCCAAGCGTGCATAAGTTTCGCCCAGCAGATCCAGCAAGTTGCCATAGCCTCGTTCATCATTTTCACGATGGTAGTGCAGGTAGGAAGTTTGCAAGTACTCCCGGGCTTCCCTGATCATCCCTTGCCCTAAGGCAGCAGCTCCTTTTTTGTAAGCTGCAGCAGATATCAGACTGTCGTAATTGTATTGTTTTGCCATGAGAAGTGCAGTATCCAGGTATGCTTCGGCTTGCATAGGATGATCAGCCTTGCTAAGTTCGGCCAGCTGCAAAAAGATGATGATTTTTTCTTTTTTAGCCTGTTGATGCAGAATATTAAGCAAGCTGTCAGCATTTTGCGGATATGCCTTTCCACCTGATATCCCGAAAACCAGGATGAGTAAAAAGATGAGAATTCCGGATTCCTTTCTGGCCATGTTTGCTGTTTTTCGCGGTTGCCTGATTCTACATATTCATATTCTGAACGGAAGCTACACAATGTAGTCCCGGCGAACCCAAAACTGATTAATTTGAAAATCAGGGGTCACTTGCACAAAAATACGATTTTCTAATTAAGAAAGCCTTAAATAGTGGTATCTCAAAATAAGAGAAATGCTGAATTGCTGTTGCATCGGGAGATTTTATAGTTTTGTATTCAAGATATTCTGGCATGAGAGCGCCCCATTTGCAAATATTTAACAGGAAAACCGGGTTCCTTCTTTTGATGCTGGTAGCAGCAGATCTGTGGGCGCAAAGAGGTATTGGTCTTGTACATTCTAACCTGATCACCGAAACCAAGGTTCATTACGGCTTCCTCCTCCCGCACCACCGGGAGATGGATATCTTGAATTCACATATGAACTGCTGGGAATTCACGATTTCAAAAGCAACTTATGGCCATACTCGCTGGGAGTATATGTATAATTATCCTGTTATAGGGCTGGCCGTCTGGTATTCCGATCTGGGCAACAGCCCCTACCTTGGAAGTGGAACTGCGGTATACCCCTACATCAACTTTCCCCTGCTCCGTGAAAAACAGAATACACTCTCGTTCCGGCTGGGAGTGGGCCTGGGTGTTATCAGTAAACCTTTCGACAGGATCGAAAATTACAAGAATATTTCCATCGGCTCCTATCTCAATGCGGTTGTGAACCTGATGTTCGAATATAGCCGCAAACTTGGAGATCGATTTATATTTGCAGGCGGCCTGGGCCTGACCCATTTTTCAAATGGTTCCATGAAAACGCCCAATTTCGGGATAAATATTCCCAGCATCAATGCAGGCCTCGGATACCGTTTAAGCAGAGAAAATACTTACCAGCGAAAGAAACTGATGCCTGAACTCTTTCCCTTCGAATTCGATGGCAAGAAATTTTTCAACATCAATGTTTCACTGGGCCTGGGTTATAAAAATATGGATGCGGAATTCGGTAAGCGATATTTTGCGGCAACCCTTTTTACCAATATTTTTAAACGCATTAGCTATAAGAGCAGTGCAGGCATAGGGTTCGACCTCTCTTATGATGAATCCGACAAGATCATCCTGGAGAAAAAGAATATAGAATACGACGCTGATCTGCAGATCATCAGGCCCGGCGTGAACCTGGCATACGAAATGATCATGTCGCGCGTCTCCATCGTTGCCAACCTGGGTATTTATCTCGGAGGCAGGGAGAAAAGTGACGGGGATATTTATGAAAAACTGGCATTTAAATACCATTTTTCAGAAAAATTGTTTGCAAATGTAACTTTGAAAGCTCATGCAGCCAGGGCCGATTATATTGCATTTGGATTAGGGTACAGAATTAATGTTATGTATTATTGAGATGAGAAAAGTTTTCGCATACATGTTGTTGACCGGATTCATGCTGGCTGCCGGCAGCTGTAAAAAGATGGCGGTGGACAATTGCTTCAGCAATACCGGAGAGATCATTTCCGAAGTACGCGAAGTTCAAGACATCCACTATGTTTTGCTTGAGAACAATGTAAATCTGGTGCTGATCCAGGATAGTGTTCCTTCTCTCAGGGTGGAAGCGGGAAAGAATATTATTGATAAAGTGATCACCGAGCTAAGTGGTTCCAACCTCTACATCAGAAATGAAAATGATTGTAACTGGTTGCGTTCCTATGCAAAGGAGATTACTGTTTATCTGGGTGTGAGTAAGCTCGACAGCCTCGATTACAGGAGCTCCGGGGATCTTGCAACCGACGGTACACTGATGAACGATTCAATTGATATTCATGTTTGGGAGGGCTCGGGAAGTATTGACATGGATATTGATGTTAAGCAATCCAGGATCAACCTGCATTATGGAACGGTGGATATGCATATTTCAGGAATCAGCCATGTAACTTATGTTTTCAGCGGAAGCTACGGGCCCGTTTACTGTGATGAGCTGGATTCAAAGTTCACCTATGTAAGCAACCAGGGCACCAATGATTGTTATGTGCGTGCCTCAGTGGCCCTGGAAGTTACCATCAAATACCTGGGGAATATTTATTATTACGGTACACCATCCTTTATAAAGAAAGATATCAGCGGGGAGGGTGAACTGATCAAACTCGGCGATAAATGACAGTATTCAAAAGAATAACCCCCGACTGGCTCATGATCCTGATCACTGCTGTTGTACTGATCTGGGTTTCCTCAAATTATAAATGGGGCGATGGGCACTGGAATACCATCCTGAAAAGCGATGGCCCTGGTTATTATGCTTATCTCCCTGCTGTTATGGTTTATGGTGATCTCAATTTTGCTTTCATCGACAGCCTGCGCAAAGAAATGCCCGGTCATCACAGTGTTGAATATGAATTCAGAAGATTGCACAACGGAAATTATGTGAATAAGTACTATGCAGGTACAGCCCTGATGCAATTGCCTTTTTATACAGCCGGTCACTTTTGCAGCCTTGTTAGCGGACGGGTTATGAACGGGTACTCAGCTTTTTATTTGATCTTCGTTCACATTTCCACGATATTTTATGCCCTTGTGGCATTGCTGATCATCCGGGCAATCTTAAAAAGCTATCAGGCCAGGCCATCAAGTATAGCTTTTGTTCTGACAGCCATGGTTTTCGGTACCAATATGTTTCATTATATTGTATCTGAACCTGCCATGTCCCACATTTATTCGCTGGTAGCTGTTAGTGCTTTTATCCTTTATGTCCGCAAATATTTTCTCCACCGGAGATTAGGTGACCTGTACCTTGCGGCTTTTTTTCTGGGCCTTATATTGTTGATCAGACCGGTGAACGGGATTGTGCTTTTCTGTATACCCTTTCTTGCCGGCGACATCAATCACCTGAAAGATGGATTCAGAAATTTTATTCAAAAGCCGGTGCATGCCCTTGCCAGCATCCTGCTGCTTATTGCAGTTTTTTCTATCCAACTGATCATTTACTGGTGGCAAAGTGGCGATCCTTTTGTATATGCATACAAGGGAGAAGGTTTTGAATTCCTGGATCCGGATATGATCAATATACTGTTCAGCTATCGAAAGGGCCTGTTCATATACACTCCTTTACTTTTTGTGAGTATTTTTGGTTTTGTCAGCCTTTTCCGCCAAAACCGCTATGGCTTTTATACCTTGCTGGGTTTCCTCTTCATACTGGTATATGTGTTGTCTTCCTGGGAACAGTGGTATTACGGAGGAAGCTTTTCCGGCAGGGTATTCATCGATTTCTACGCACTTTTTGCCCTTTTGCTCTTTAAAGTCATTGCTTCCTTAAAAAAGACCTGGCCGAAACGGATTGTTTTTGGTCTGCTCGTATTTCTTATCATACTGTGTCAGGTGCAAACCTACCAGTACAGGACCGCTGATATCCATTGGTCGGATATGACAAAGGAGAAGTACTGGGAGTCTTTTCCCACGCCTTCGAGATTGATCAAAAAATTCAAATAAGTTTAGAATTAATAAGCCCTGGCGAACACCACCCTTTGTTTACTGGGTTTGCCGGAATAAACGCATTTTCCATCCTCCTGCTTCCCGTCAATGGGGATGGTACGGATGGTCGCCTTGGTTTCTTCTTTGATCTTTTGCTCGGTATCTTCTGTTCCATCCCAGTGGGCAAGCACGAAACCACCTTCTTCAAGCTGTTTTTTGAAATCCTCCCAATGATCCACCTTAAAGGTTTTTTCATCGCGGAAAGCAAGGGCTTTCTGATACAGCTTGGCCTGTATACTGTCGAGCAGGTTGGCAACTTTAAGGTCAATGTCGGTCATATTCAGGATCTCTTTCTCCAGCGTGTCGCGGCGGGCCACCTCGATGGTGCCGTTCTCAAGGTCGCGGGGACCAATTGCCAGTCGGACAGGCACTCCTTTGAACTCGTATTCGGAGAATTTCCATCCGGGCTTGTGGGTATCCCGGTCATCGTACTTAACGGATATGCCCCTCTTTTCGAGTGCTTCCTTAACCGGCAAGACCTTTTTTGTGATCTCCTCGAGCTGTTCGGTTTTCCTGTAGATGGGAACGATAACCACCTGTATGGGTGCAAGCTTTGGGGGCAACACCAGGCCATTGTCGTCGGAATGCGCCATGATCAATGCACCTATGAGCCTCGTGGATACGCCCCAGGAGGTTGCCCAGACATATTCAAGTTTGTTTTCTTTGCTCAGGAACTTTACATCAAAAGCTTTGGCAAAGTTCTGGCCCAGAAAATGGGATGTTCCGGCCTGCAAAGCTTTGCCATCCTGCATCAGCGCTTCAATACAATAAGTTTCAACTGCACCGGCAAATCTTTCATTGGGCGATTTCAGTCCTCTCAGTACGGGTATTGCCATCCATTTTTCGGCGAAGTCCGCATAGATATTCAGGATCTTTTCGGTTTCTTCAATGGCCTCTTCTCTGGTAGCGTGAGCGGTATGGCCTTCCTGCCATAAGAACTCGGCCGTACGCAGGAACAAACGGGTTCTCATCTCCCACCGCACCACATTGGCCCACTGGTTGATCAGCAGGGGGAGGTCGCGGTACGATTGGATCCAATCCTTGTAAGTGTCCCAGATAATGGTTTCGGATGTGGGCCTGACGATCAGTTCCTCTTCCAGCTTCGCATCTTCGTCCACCACGATGTCTTTGCCATCTTCTGAATTTTTCAGACGATAATGGGTCACAACAGCGCATTCTTTTGCAAAGCCTTCAACATGAGCTGCTTCCCGATTGAAAAATGATTTTGGAATGAATAAAGGAAAATAAGCATTCTGGTGTCCGGTATCCTTAAACATTTTGTCAAGATTGGCCTGCATTTTTTCCCAGATCGCATATCCGTATGGCTTGATCACCATACAACCCCTTACAGCACTGTTTTCTGCTAAATCGGCCCTGATCACTAATTCATTGTACCATTGAGAATAATTCTCTTTTCTGCTCGTGAAATCCTTTGCCATCGTTTTTTGGTATAGATTTTGCTTTTTTCAGTTGAATTCAAACGCAAAAGTAAGAAACTTGAAGGAAATTAAAAATATATATAATTTTACAGCAAAGGAGGAAAATAAAATGAAAGCTTTAACAACACTACTGATCGGAATGGCGTTCTTCCTTGTTTCATGCTCTACAACCTACGAAGCATCAGCTCCTTACGATGATGTTTATTATGCAGTAGATGCAAAGAAAGCAAAAGACGGGACAGAAAGCTATCAGAGCAACACTACTTACAAATCCGGTACTGTTACCACAACTGAAGAGTATCAGTATGCAGAAGAAGTTGATGAGTCTGAAACCGCGTATGTTGACGAACGTGATTATTCCAACTACGAACCTGCAGAGCAGGAAAATGAATCGGACTATTATTATGAAGAAGACGTAGCGATGGATGATTATTACGATTACTCATATTCGGCCCGGATCAAACGGTTTCACAATTCTAATGTAGGATTCTCTTATTATGATCCTTATTACACCAATATGTATTATTACGACTATGACCCATGGCACTGGGGATCAAGCATATACTTAGGATATGACTGGTGGTATCCGCGCAGGCCCTATTACGGTTTTTCCTTTGGATATAACTGGGGCTGGGGCAGCATGTATTATGGCTGGCCATACAGCAGCTGGGGTTATTATCCCTATTACCGTTCATACTGGGGCGGCGGTTACTGGAATGGATACTGGAACGGCTACTATGATGGTTATTATGCAGGAAGCTATTATCCTTACTATTATAACAGCTATGACTGGAACTCCGGATATTACAAAGGTCACAGGCCTTCCAGGGGTGGTCCCACGAATGGTTATTATGCCAGCAATGAAAGAGGTTCCAGGACCTTTGGCGACATGTATGAGGAAAAGTATACTTCCAGCCGGGCAGCCAGGACCTTTAAAGATAAGGACAGCGAAGCCAGGGCTGCAAGGGATATCCGGTCCTCAGACAGGATAACTCCCGGCGAAAGCAGTGAAAGAACGGCAAGAAGCATCAGGCCTTCGAAAGATACCGATGTTACACGTACAGCCCGCTCGGCAAATCCCGCACAGGATACACGCCGCAGCACGGGTCGTGAGCCGGCCAATACACGTGAACAGAGAGCACAGGAGAGATACAGTTCCAGGGATCAATACCGGTATTCCAAACCCGAACGTACTTCGTCTCAACCCGAACGCGTTTACCGTAAGCCCAAGACTTATCGTACCCCTGATGCCCGTCAGGCAAGGTCAAGCCAGGAGTATAAAGCTCCCAAGCCCGTGAACAGGCAGGTAGAGACCCGTTCTGATAACAGACGGTATACCAATCCCAGCAACAGCAGCAGCTCAAGGTCATATTCACAACCGAGCAGGTCGAACCGGAGTTATTCAACGCCCAGCAGATCGTCCAGCAAGAGTTATTCCACTCCCAGCCGGTCTTCCAGCAGGAGTTACTCCAGCCCGTCCCGCTCGAGCAGCAGCAGCTATTCTTCGCCTTCCAGATCCAGCGGCAGTTCCCGCTCATCCGGAAGCAGTTCATCAGGATCATCCGGCAGAGGCAGGAGATAATTAAGCGTTTAACAGAAAAGAGCATTTTATCATGAAAAATATAATGACAGTGTTACTGATACTGGTCCTGGGGCCAGTATCATTTGCCCAAAATGAAGTCGATGCGCTCAGGTACTCACAAACAAATGTCATTGGTACCGCAAGGAGCGCTGCCATGGGCGGGGCTTTTGGTGCCCTGGGTGCCGATTTTTCAACAATCAGCACCAACCCCGCAGGCCTGGGTTTGTATCGTACATCCGAGTTTGTTTTTACTCCGCAGCTCTATTTTGCCAGTACAGATGCAACTTACCATGGCAGTTTGCGGAACGACCAGCAGGAGAATTTTAATTTCTCCAATATCGGACTGGTGTTAACACAGGATATTCCCGACAGGCTGGGTAAAGGCGGATGGAAGTTCATACAGTTCGGTATGGGCGTTAACCGTTTGAAAAACTTTAATTACCGCAGCGTGATAGAAGGTGTGAATACGCGGAATACCATGGGAGATTATTTTGCCAATATTGCAACAGCAGAAGGATATCCATTTGAAGTTATCGAAAATGATGAATTTGAAGAATTCCCTTACCTGAGCCCGGCATGGTGGACCTATGCCATCACAAACAAACCCGGAGGTGCTGACAATGAATATATCAGTTATGCAGCGGATAACCCCTACAATCAAAAGCAGATGATGCACACCTGGGGCTCCATGAATGAGCTCAGTTTCTCATTCGCGGCCAATTATAACGAACAGCTGTTTATCGGCGCTTCCCTTGGATTTCCTTATATCCGGTATTACCAGGACCGGTCTTTTACGGAAACAAACACAAATCCTGGAATCGACAGCACTGCATACCGCAGCTTTGGCGTCCGGGATGAGCTGATTACCAAGGGTACCGGTTTTAATATGAAATTCGGTTTGATATACAAACCCGTGAACTGGCTGCGCATCGGAGGTGCTGTGCACACACCTACCTGGTATTCCAATATGACGGATGAATTTTCGGTTTATATGAATACATCTTTTGATACGCCCGATCTTGATAACAATTACGATTACAATGCCAGTTTTCCCTATTACAATAATTCTGTGGTCTACGAATATGATCTGAAAACTCCTTTTAAAGCCATGGGGAACCTCGCCGTATTCTTTGGGCCATATGGTTTGCTCAGTTTTGATTATGAGTTCATCGATTATTCAACAGCCAAACTCCGTGGACTGGATTATGATTTTGACTACGAGAATGAAGCCATCTCCAATAAGTACAGGGCCACGCACAATTTCAGGCTGGGAACCGAATGGCGATATGCCAACTTTGCCTTCAGGGGCGGTTATGGCATGTACCAGAGCCCCTTTGCTGATAACATCAATGATGGGGCGCGTACTTCGTATTCAGCAGGGATCGGATACCGTATGCAGGATTTCTTCCTTGACTTTGCCTGGACGCATATGAACTCAAGCGAAGATTACTACCTTTATGGAAACCAGGATATCCAGGTTGCTCCAGCTACGATTGATTATTCTGCCAATCGCTATTTGCTCACATTGGGTTTTAAATTCAATTAAGAAACATCCCGGGAAACCGGGATTTTTTATTTAAGGCTGTTCAGCCGGGCCTTTGCCTTGTGCCTGATGCTTCTTTCGTATTCATCAAAATCCATTTCCAGGCATTGATTGTATGATTTGCGGGCGGCTTCCGTTTGTCCGGTTTTTTCATAAATGATTCCCGACTGTAGTGCGGCATTCGCTGCATAATAAGTTTTTAGCTGTTCGCCCGCATGAATACATTTGCTGAAATAATCGATGGCTTGCCTGAACTTTTTCATTTCCTGGAAATTCCTGCCATACCTGTAATAGTATTCGGTAAGGAAAGAAGGAGAGCGCATTTCGGGATTGATTGAATCCAGCACGGCCAGGGATTTCTCAAAATATCCTCCGTCGAACAAAATGCGGGCTTTCAGCAGCCCGGCATCGGGAATGCGCCCGGAACCGGCTTCTTTCTTTGCGTATTCATCCCCGCCAATGATGGATCCGGCTTCATCAAGCGTCCGTTTTATTTCCTGCTGGTAAGCAAGCGTATCTCCCTGCAAAAGGTGCAACCAGGCAATCTTTTGCCTTGCAGAAGCTTTATAACTGCTGCCTTTGAAATTGCGGAGATAGATTTCGAAATCACGGATGGCAGCGGGATCCAGTTTTCTTAACTTGGCCAGGCCCCGCATATAAACCAGGTAATAGAAAGGATAGGTGTCGCTGGTTATTTTATACTGCTCCAGGATCTTCAGCAATTCATCATTCTTCGCTTCCTTCAGGTAATAATCACTTAAAACAAACAGCAGCAGCGGGCTTTCCATGTCCAGTTGCCTGATTTTTTCTTCAATGCTTTTGGAGGTGCCATCTTCTGTTTCAAGGTTCATTTGGAGGAAAGACAAAAAGAAAAGCCCTTCGGGGATGAAGATCCTGTATTGTTCATCTTTCTCTGCAGCAGCGATGAATGACATCAGTTCCTGAATACCTCCATTTACATCGCCTTCCATGCCAATGATCTGCGTAATCCACTGGTAGTTGTCGGGGACTGTTCCAACCATAGTATGCAGCAAGCCCAGGCCGATCATGTTGGGATAAAAACCGGGGAATAATTCCCGGTTTTTTTCCAGTTTATTATATGCCCGCTTGATCTCAAAAAAAGCAGTAAAATACTCCTCGAACTTAATCCTGGCAATGGCCCATTGAAGATTGATATTAGCCTCGGAATAGAGTAAATAGGGTGAGTTCCCGGGCCCTTCTTCAATTTTTTCGAGCCTGGCGGTTTTGTTCTTTTCCAGCTTCCTGAATTCCTCCTCATTCTCTCCGATGATGATTTTCAGGAAATCAATATAATTTTCAAGGTAGAGCGGGATGAGGTTGCCGGGCTGGGTATTCTTTTCCTGCTCCAGACTCTTCTCAGCCTTATCGAATTGCAGTTCGATTATCTCACGGTATGCCTCCCGGCAATTGCTGTTGAAATCAAAAACCTGTGCCTGAAGATGAATACCTGATAGGCATAATGCGAATATGAAATACAGAGCCTTCATCGGAAGTAAATATAAAAAAAAGAGGAACAAAGTTCCTCTTTTTTTTTATAGCTTTTCCACTGCCTCGGCAATGTTATCGTCAACCAGTATTCGTCCGCAGTATTCGCAAACAATGATCTTTTTATGCATCCGAATATCCAGTTGATGCTGCGGGGGTATTTTGTTGAAGCAACCTCCGCAGGCGTCTCTTTCAATTTTCACGACGGCCAGTCCGTTCCTGGCATTCTTCCTGATCCTTTTGTAGGCTGCAAGCAGGCGTTCCTCGATGTAATTCTGGTTCTCCCTGGAGTTTTTGATCAGGGCCTTTTCTTCTTTTTCCGTTTCAGCAACGATGTCCTTTAGTTCATTTTTCTTTATGTCCAGGTCTCCCTGTCTTTCCTTCAGGTTTTCTTCCGATGCTTTGAGGCTATCCTGGATCTTTTCAGATTTCTCCTTATACTCGGCTATCCTTTTTTCAGAGAGCTGGATCTCCAGCGTCTGGAATTCAATTTCTTTACTCAGACTGTCGTATTCACGGTTATTGCGAACACTCATCTGCTGGTCTTCATATTTTTTGATGAGTGCCTGGCTTTCCTTAATGGTGTTTTCTTTTTCAGCAATTTGTTTTTTCAGGGTTTCGATCTCGTTCTTGTGGTTCTCGAGCCGTGTTTCCAGTCCTGCGATCTCATCCTCAAGGTCCTGTACTTCAAGCGGCAATTCGCCACGCACGATCCTGATCTTGTCAACCTGGGTGTCGGTTTGTTGTAGATTGTATAAGGTAATCAGCTTTTTTTCGATCGAGACTTCAATATTCTCATCCCCTTTACCAGCCTTTTTTGTCGTTTTGGGTGCACTGGTCTTGCTGGCCTTTTCTTTTGCTGCTGCGCTCTCCTTATCTTGCTTCTTTGCCATAATATATTTATTTACAAATAGTTAACTGGATTTGTGTTCACATTAGAAATTTGAAGTGCAAAGGTAGGAAATTTTTGCTTAAGTACAGTGAAAATTAACTCCTTAGTATACTGTTCACTTTCATAGTGTCCGATGTCAACGATCATCATGCTTTTATCTGACAGAAAGAAATCGTGGTATTTTATATCCCCGCTAATGAAAACATCTGCCCCTCTGGCTTTTGCAGCCCTGATCAGAAAACTACCGGCGCCTCCGCAGAGGGCGATCTTTCCGACCTCTTTCTTTTCTGTACCGGTGAATTTCACACAGCCCGCCTGAAATTTTTCTTTCAATAATTCCAGGAATTGCATCTTGTCCATTTTTTCTTCAAGATCACCGATAATGCCGCTGCCCACCAGATTAAAAGTATTTTCAAGAGGATAAATGTCATAAGCTACCTCTTCATAAGGATGGGCTGCTATCATGCTCCTGATGATCCTCTCTTCGAGGTAGAGGGGATAAATAATTTCTATCCTGGTTTCTTTCTCGAAATGCAGCTTATTGATCTCGCCCACGTGCGGATCGCTTCCTTCACCTGCCCTGAAAGAACCTTTTCCATCTATATTGTAACTGCAGCAGTCGTAATTGCCGATATGACCGGCCCCGGCATCGAACATGGCCTGTCTCACCTGATCAGCATTTTCGGCCGGGCAAAATGTTACAAGCTTCCGGAGCAGGTTTTTTTTGGGTTTTAATACTTCCGTGTTCTTCAGTCCCAGCCTATTGGCAATTTCCATGTTCACGCCCCCGCTGATATTGTCAATATTTGTGTGTATGGCGTAGATGGCAATCCGGTTCTGAATGGCTTTTATTACCAGCCTTTCAACCGGGTCATTCCCGTTGAGCCGTTTGATCCCACCGAAAATCAGCGGATGGTGGGAGATAATCAGCCCGCATTTTTGTTGAAGAGCTTCTTCCAGCACCTGATCTGTTACATCCAGGCAGATCAGGGCCTTGTTTATCTCGTCATGCTCATTGCCGATCAATAGGCCGGCATTGTCGTAATCTTCTTGTAACGACAGGGGTGCAATCCTTTCAAGTTCTCCTGTAATTTCTCTTAACTTCATTTCTTAAAGATAATGATTTTTACAATGATTTATTTTTAAGTTCATTATTTTTTCATGCAAAAATCCTTGCCAGAATCAAAATACTTGTTAAATTTAAAGCGTGAATATCATAAGGATAATACTTTACCCGGTAGCTCTTCTATATGGATTCGTCATGTTTGTAAGGAACAAACTTTTTGATTGGGACGTGCTCCCTTCAGAAAGCTTCGAAATCCCTGTTATCAGTGTCGGGAACCTGTCAGTGGGAGGTACTGGCAAAACCCCTACTGTGGAATTGATTATCAGGATATTAAAAGAAACAAAGAAAATTGCCACCCTGAGCAGGGGATATGGACGCCAGACCCGTGGTTTTGCGCTGGCGAGCAAGGATTCCAGTTACCTGGAGATCGGGGATGAACCCCTGCAGTACAGTCAGAAATTTGAAGAAATTCAGGTAGCTGTTGATGAAAACAGGAGAAGGGGACTGCATACAATCCTGGAAAAGGAGCCAGACCTGGATGTGGTTATCCTGGACGATGCCTTCCAGCACCGTTCTGTTAAACCAGGTCTTTCCATTCTGCTCACAGATTTCCACAATTTGTATGTGAATGATTTTGTTCTGCCAAGCGGGGGTTTGCGCGAATTCAGGCGGGGTTCCGGAAGGGCGGATATCATTATCATTACGAAAACCCCCTGTGTTCTTTCGCCCATTACAAGGCGCAGGATAAACTCCCTGATCAAGCCCGGGGATCAGCAGGAGCTTTTTTTCTCCTTTATTGCTTACAAACCCATCCGGGCGATTCCCGGTATCCATAACCATTTTGAAAAGAAAAAAACCAATACCATATTGCTTTTCTGTGGCATAGCCAACTCCTATCCCATACAGGATCACCTGAAAACCAAATGTGAGGAACTCATCGTGATGGAATTTCCGGATCATCACAAATACAATAAAAAGGACATGGAGAAAGTTATCAAGACTTACAGGGATATTTTCAGTGCAAACAAGGCCATCATCACCACTGAAAAGGATGCCATGCGCTTGATCAAAACCAAACTTATCGATGTGCTCCTGGATCTCCCTGTTTTTTATTTGCCCATCGAAATGAGGCTGCACAAAGGCGACAGTGAGAAATTTGAGAAGAAAATCATAAATTATGTTGAAGAAAATAGAAGAAAGCGTCCAGTTTCTGAAAAGCAGGACCGGCATCAAACCTGAAGCTGGGATCATTTTAGGAACAGGACTGGGGGGACTGACCAGCGAAATTCAAGTAGAATCCAGGATTAAATACACAAGCATACCCAATTTTACGGTATCCACCGTGGAAGGCCATGAAGGACAACTGATCTTTGGCCGGCTCGGAAACAAGGAGGTGATGGCCATGCAGGGCCGGCTTCATTTTTACGAAGGTCACAGCATGGCAGATATTACCTTTCCTATCCGGGTAATGAAAAAGCTTGGCGTGAAACTGCTCATCATTTCCAATGCCAGTGGCGGGCTGAATCCCGAATTTGAGATAGGCGACATCATGTTTATCAGAGACCATATCAACCTGATGCCCAATCCACTCCTTGGAAAAAACCTCGAAGAAATGGGCCCCCGCTTTGTGGATATGAGCAAAGCCTATGACCCGCTGATCCTTAAATTCGCCAGCGACATAGCTCTTGAAAAGGGGATCAAGCATCATACAGGCATATACGCCGGGGTAACCGGCCCTACTTTTGAAACACCGGCAGAATATGCTTACCTGCACAGGATTGGTGCTGATGCCGTGGGTATGTCAACGGTGCCAGAAGTGATCGTGGCCCGCCACATGAAAATGAAATGCTTTGCCGTTTCAATAATTACCGACCTGGGAGTGGAGGGCAAGATCGTGGAGATCTCACACAAAGAAGTGATCGAAGCTGCAAAGCTGGTCGAACCCCGGATGACCATCATCATCAAAACCCTGCTTGATAAATCAGTCCTCAAATGAAAAGTCGAGGATCTTTAACTGCCATTTTTCCCCCAACTCGAACTTTTTAAATTTAAACTGGTACAGCAATATTCCGCTGCCCATTACCGCAGCCGACAGCAATATGTCCTCTGCGGGAAGGATGGGATATTCTTTGTTGAGAGTACGGTTAAAGCCGGTAAGTACAAAATAGGTCAATCCTGCAAGCAAAGCACCGGCAGAGATAAACTGTACGAGTTCGCGCTCCCGGTAAACATGATCTATCCTGGATAATTCCAGCATGATATTACCATTTAGTTGCAATACAGAGTCTTTCAGCGAAGTGATCCTTCCCTGCACCATAAGGGTGTCATCGATACTGAGCATGATAGCACTGCCCTCCGGATACATATATGTCTTGAACTTTCCTTTTTTTTCAAGCACAAGCAACTTTTGGGCATTCAAATTCTGCATAATGCCTGATATTATAAAAAGGACTGCAACAACAAATATGCTTGCATTTTTATTCATATACCGAAATTACGAATAAAGCATGCAATAAATTCGGATTAAGTGTTAAAAATTCTAATTTCGTGTCAGAAATTCAAAACAGACAGAGAAATGAAAAAGGCTGCACTTTTTGCTATAATGATATTCTTTTTCCTGGCGGGATGTAAGGATGAACCTTCAAAAAATACGGCCCTCATCGAAGGGCACCTGAACCTGATCGACCGCAATTATCTCATTCTTGAAGAAATGGATATCAAGCGGATCCACAAGCTTGATACCCTGCAAATAAAGAACGGCAGGTTTAATCTTGAGTTTCCGCTGAAAGAAGCCAGCATATTCCTGCTGCGTGATGGGGAAGTACATTATCTGCCGATGATCATCAAGCCGGGCGACAAGATAGAAATAAAGGGCAGCAGTTTTGCCGATGTTGAAAGCTTCAACCTGAGCGGTTCACCCCAGTCGTTAGTGCTGAAAAAATACGAGGCCAGGTTCAGGCAAAACCAGGCTTATGCAGATTCCCTGATCAGAATACTGAGAAGCATTGGGGACCAGGCGGTAATGATGCAAAAGAGGCAGGAGACACAGCCATTGTATGATTCCATCGTGGAGGATCAGGAAGAATTTGCCAAAAAACTGGTGAAGGAAAACCCGGGAACACTTGCCGCCCTTTTTCTGTTAAATCAGCGTTTTGGTCAGACAAACTTCTTTGATATTGAACAAGAACCGGAGTATTTTTATATGGTCGACAGTGCCCTGATGAAGAATCTTCCGGCTAATAAACACAGTATTGATCATCACATCCGCATGGCTTCGTATGAGAATAAAAAGAAAGCTGATGCGGAAGCCGCAGTGCGGCTTGCAATCGGCAAAAAAGCTCCCGAACTCTCACTGCCCGATACCAGTGGAAATGTGATACCCCTGCAATCTTTCCGGGGTAAAAACACCCTCATATTCTTTTGGGCGGCCATGGATGTTCTGGCAAGAAAGGCTGTCAACGACCTGCACAAGTTTTACCAGGAACATAAAGATGAAAATTTTGAGGTTTATGCCATTTCGCTGGATAAGAACGAGAGCATGTGGAAAGGCGCGATCAGGCTTGACCAGCTCAACTGGGTGAACGTTGCCGACCTGGGGGGGCTCAAAACACCAACAGCAAGGCTTTTCAATATTCCGGACCTGAATTATTTTGTTTTACTCGATCCGCAGGGTCGCATTCAATACAAGGGCAAAGATCTTTCAAAGCTCAAGGAACTGCTCCGGAAAAATAAAAAATAGTCGTATCATTGTAAAAAAATTACCTTGGAAAAGCTGCAACTCGAAAAGGGAAAGAAAATATATTTCGCTTCTGATTTCCACCTGGGAATACCCGATGCGGATAAAAGCAAGAATCGCGAATTGAAGCTGGTAAACTGGCTTGAACACATCCGGAAAGATGCAGCAGAGATCTATCTCATGGGGGATCTTTTCGATTTCTGGTTTGAATACAGAACCGTCATTCCCAAAGGTTTTGTGCGCTTGTTTGGTAAGCTGGCGGAAATAACCGATTCCGGGCTTCCGGTTTATTTATTTCGCGGTAATCATGACATCTGGGCTTTTGATTACCTTGAAAAGGAAATTGGACTTATACTGGAACGTGATTCGATTCTGAAATCAATTAACGGAAAGAAGTTCTTTCTTGCTCATGGCGATGGATTGGGACCTGGCGATAAGGGGTATAAGTTTTTGAAAAAGGTTTTTGAATTTAAACTCAATCAGTTTTTGTTCAGGTGGCTGCATCCCGACCTTGGTGCCAGAATGGGTTTATACTTCTCCAGGAAAAGCCGGATCGCAAATATTATCAAAGAAGGCAAAAACGAAAATGACATACCCCTTGAAAAAGAAATGCTTTTTCAGTTTGCTTTATCAGAATCAGAAAAGGATCCCGGAATTAATTATTTTGTTTTTGGTCATCGTCACGTTCCTGTTAAGGCAAAAGTCAGGGAGAATTCCGAATTGATCATTTTGGGCGACTGGGTCACAAATTTCACCTATGGTGTTTTTGACGGAAAGGAGTTCCATCTTAAAGAACTTGAATCTCAATAAATCAGTATATGGAGCTCATGCGGGATTTGTGCTTTAATGATTAAGCGAATTTTTCGATCAGTTCCACCAGCCGCTGTGAGTAGCCCATCTCGTTATCGTACCAGGCCACTACTTTCACAAGCTTGTTCTTGTCGCCCAGCACGGCGGTAAGTCCGGCGTCGAAGACTGCCGAGTGGGTATTGCCCAGGATGTCTATGGACACGATGGGATCTTCGGTATATTCCAGGATACCTTTCAAGCGACCTTCCGCGGCTTCTTTGAAAGCCTTGTTGATCTCTTCTGCGCTGGTGCATTTTTTCAGGGTGCAGGTCAGGTCGGTTAGGGAAGCATCCGGCACCGGCACCCTTATGCCGGCACCGCCCAGGTTTTTCTTCAGATGGGGGAATATCTTCGTGGATGCTTTTGCCGCACCTGTTGTAGTGGGGACTATGGAATATGCTGCAGCCCTTGCCCTGCGGAGATCCTTATGGGGTGCATCCAGCAGGTTCTGGTCGCGGGTATAGGAATGTACCGTGGTGATGAAGCCTTTTTCCACGCCCCAGAGCTCATCCAGGATCATGATGAGGGGTGCCACATTGTTGGTGGTACAGGAGGAGTTGGAAATAATAACTTCATTTCTGTCAATGATATGATCATTAACACCCAGCACCACATATTTTACATCATCCGTTTCTCCTTGTGCGGGAGCAGAAATGATCACCTTTCTTGCGCCTGATTCCTCCACATGACGGATGGCTTCATCCCGTCGCACGAACTTACCGGTCGATTCGATCACCACATCGATGCCCAGCTCTTTCCAGGGCAGCTGGCCCGGATCTTCGATAGAAAATACCCTGATGGGATTCCCGTTCACAATAATGTGATCACCATTGTGTTCAACCCTTCCGGGAAACTGCCGGTGTATGGAATCATATTTCAGCAGATGGGCCAGGGTCCTGGTATCCGTGAGGTCATTGATGGCTACAACTTCTATGTTCCTGTTCAGCACCAGCCTTCTCAGCGTAATCCTTCCTATCCTTCCGAATCCATTGATCGCAACACGAATTATTGACATTTCAGCAGCTTTTAATGTTGGTGCAAATTTAATGAAAAAGATCGAGGAATGGCGGATCCCGGCTGATTCAGAAAAGATAATAAGGGGTGTTATTTAATCAGGCTTACCGTTCCGGTAACAATCTCCTGCTGCCCGCGATCATTTGTGTAATTGATTTGGTAAACATAGGTGCCTGCCGGTGCAATTTTTCCATTGAGTCTGCCATCCCATCCTTCGCTCAGATTATCCGTTTCGAAGACCTTTTCCCCCATCGCGAAAAGATCATCAGATTGAAGATTTCCACTCCGGCGGCCCGGATGATGAAGCGGTCGTTACCAATGGTGCTCGAAGGACGGAAAGCATTGGGTGCAAAAAATTTGGGTTCGGCCAACACCTGTATGCTTTTGCTGAGTGAATCCCAGCAGCCGTATTTGTTGTAGATGATCAACCGTATGCTGAAGATGCCGGGACTTTCGTAAACGTGACTGAGGTTTTGCTCGTTGTAAATGATGGTGCCGTCACCCAGATCCCAGATCCATTCATGCGGATCTCCCATGGAAAGATCACTGATCGTAATTTCGGGATCATTGGCGCTGATCTCTTCTGGTGTCAAACTGAAATCCGCGCTGGGTTTGTCATAAACGGAAATGTAATTTTCGAAGGAGAGCATATCCTTACAGTGTTCATTCTTCAGTTGCAGACTGATGGTGTATTCACCGGCCACGTCATAGGCATAAACGGGGTTTTCTGCATAAGCCTGCTGCCCGTCACCGAAATTCCAGATGAATTCGGTTCCGGGTACTATGCCCAGGGAATGGTTAATAAAATCAATTTCCACCGGTGCACATCCCTCCGTGATATTGCTGCTGAATGAAACCTCCGGTGAAGGAATTACGCGCAGGGTTTTTTGAGTTACCTCACTTTCGTATCCGTCAATATATACTTTGAGGCTCAGGGTTTTTGTACCAGCTTCCGTCCATTTTATTTGATAAGGCCCTGGCCCTGATCCGCTGGCAATGCCTCCGTCAAAACTATAGTCGTAAGTAGCTCCCGGGATTGGCGGTCCAAAATAATTAATGACTGCTTCTTCGCCGGTACACACTGCGGGCCTGTCGAGGGTAAATTCTGAAGACAAGGGGTCGACGATAATAATGTTCAGGCTGGCTGTATTGCTGCATCCCGACTGGTTATCGGTTCCATGCAGGGTATAAATTGTGAGCGGAGCTTCAGGGCTGACGATGGGGTTTTGCAAAGTCTCCTGGCCCGAAAGGCTTGGGTCTTCCGGGTAGGATGACCAGTAATAGCTGCCGGCACCGCTTCCGTATAGCTGCACGGATTCACCCGTGTTGATATGATTGTTATCCACGCTGGCTTCAACCAGCGGAATGGGGTTCACTGTAACCGTCACACTGTCAATGTCCTGGCAGGCATCCTGAACACTCAGGAAAAAGGTCGTTGTTTCTTCGGGGCTAACTTCAATGGTGTAAGTAGTGTCTCCGGTATTCCAGATACAGGAGCTGCCTCCGTTGCCCTCCAGCAAGACCGATTCCCCTGCACAGGTTTGCTGGTCGGGTCCGGCATCCGCCTGCAGGCTGTTATCCACATGAACACAAACCGTATCCGACACGGTATTGTTACAGGCATCTGTAACATAAACGATGTAACACTCATCGCTTTCGGGTTTTACCGTGATCGACTGGCTTTCTTCACCTGTACTCCATAAGTATTCCACTCCACCCATGCCCATCAGGGTGACAGCCTCGCCCGGGCAGATGTATTGATCTTCTCCGGCATAGGCCTGTGGATTGTCCACAAATACGCTTACAGAATCCACATCGGAATTGCCACATGCATCATAAACAGTGACCGTATATGTGGTGTTGATTGCCGGGTTCACATGTATTTCGGGGCTGGTATGGCCTCCCGGTTCCCAGTAATAGGAATCTCCACCACTGGCCACCAGTATTGCATGATCGCCCAGGCAAATGGAAGTGTCTGCAGAAACCTGGGCTTGCGGACCCAGGACATCCACAAAGATCGAATCCACTTCAAGGTCACCGCAGGCATCCCACTGATGAACTACATACAGGGTGGGTTCTTCCGGGTGAACCCTGGGATGAGCTACGGAATCAAAAGGTGTATTGCTTTCCGAAATATACCAGTAATACGAATAGGGGGGCAGCCCTCCATTGTATATGATGGTATAAAGCATAACTGTATCCCGGCAGTGAATTGGGGCGATTTGCGGGGTTGTTATGGTAAATTCAGGCTTGTCGTAAATGTAAAAATTGGTGGTTGTGGCCTCAGGATCAAAAGCTTCGGTATTGTATAAAATGATAGCGGTTTCCACCCCTTCCGGTATTCCGTCTTCCCATGGAATGATATCCACGTAAGCGAAACGCTGGCCTTTCGGGATCAGGACAGAGTCCGGAATGGTTTCATAGTCGATGCCGTTCTTTGCCGTACCCTCAATCAGCAGGGGCACATAAATGTCTTCTGTGGTATGTTCCTTGAGTTCGATGATGAGCTGGGCATTGTTACAACCTTCTACTGCTATGGTATCTGTTTCAAAAGGAGCCAGGGGTTCACCGGCAGGGCAGGGATATTTAATGAATCTTTTTCTGTTGATTGGGTGAAGCTGTCAGCGTTTGTGTATCCGGTGGAGTCGTTATTGGCCAGTATGTTAACTGAAAATATTGACTGTAAGCTGAATATAATGAATATCAGCAAGCAAAAATACAATTCCCTTGGTTTATAAGCACACCCCATTCCGGCTATTAATTTTTTAAAACGCTTACGAATATAAGAAAAATGTTACAGTCTCTGCAAATATTGTTAATCAAAAAGGAAAAATAAGCAAAACAGCGATGCCATTTACTTGCAATAAAGCAATTATTTCACCAGGCTGACTGTTCCGGTCACTTCTTCGTTCTGCCCCAGATTATTGGTATATGTGATCTGGTAAATATATGTACCCATTGGAGCAATTTCCCCGTTCAATTTCCCGTCCCATCCTTCGCTGATATTATCAGTTTCAAATATTTTTTCACCCCAGCGGGTGTAGATCACCATGTTGAATTTTTCAATTCCAGTGGCCCGGACCACAAAGCGTTCATTGCCCTGTGTGCTTCCCGGCCTGAATGCATTGGGGGCATAAAGATTGGGATGCGGCTTGATGGTTACTGTTTTGGATGTGGAATCCGTGCAACCGTATATATTTTCTATCAACAGCAGTACATTGAATGTCCCGGTGCTCTGATAGGCATATGTCGGGTTCTGTATATCTTCGATGATGCTTCCGTCACCCATGTTCCAGATCCAGTTCACTGCATCTGCAGAGGACAGATCGGATAAGCTGATCTCCGGGTTCTTAATAGAAGTCAACGATGGACTGAGGCTAAAATCGGCTTCCGGATTATCATGTACCCGGATAAAATTTTCCAGAGTTTTCACATCTTTGCATACACCGTTCATTACCTGCAGGCTGACGGTATAATCGCCTGCGTTTGAATAGGTATAAATGGGATTTTGTTGCCCGGATGTAGAACCATCGCCGAATTCCCAATGGTAGTTTGCATCCGGTGTTGCACTTAATGTGCTGTCGTAAAAGCTAAAGCTGGCCGGTACGCAACCTTCGGTGGTATCAGCCACAAAATCCACTTCAGGGGTGGGATTCACCTTTATATCCCTGAAAGAGGAATCACTTTCACAACCATCTTCATATACCTTTAAGCTGATGGTTTTGTCACCACTATCTGTCCAGCTTACCGAATAAGGTCCGGCACCTGAGCCGTTTGCCGTCCCGCCATCAAAACTCCAGTCGAAGCTGGCGGCGCCTGTGGCGTTGCCTGTATAATATACATTGATCTCATCACCGGTACAGACCGAGATGGCCTCCAGGTTAAAATCCGAAACCAGGGGTTCTTTCACCTGTACGATCAGCGTAGTGGTATTTTCGCATCCGGTTTCGGTATTGCTCCCAAGGAGGGTATAGGTGGTTGAGGGAGCGGTGGGGCTGACCAGCGGGTTCGGGCTTGTTTCCTGTCCTGAAAGGCTGGGATCGGCAGGCGTTGAACTCCAGAAATATTCATCTGCCCCTCCTGCCTGCAGTTGCACGGTATCTCCGTAACAGAGCAGGTCGTTTGCTGTGTTTGCCGTTACCTCCGGCAGCGGATCCACAAAAACAGTAACGGAATCTTCATCTTCGCAACCATCAATCACTGTGACATAATAAGTTGTTGTCATTTCCGGTGAAACTTCGATCGACTGGCTTTCATCCCCTGTGCTCCACAAATACTCCACGCCTCCGCTGGCCGTTAGTGTTGTGGATACTCCGAAGCAAATATTCTGATCTTCTCCGGCATTGGCCACCACGGCATCGTTCACAAAAACGCAAACGGTATCTGAGGCCACATTGTCACAGGCATCCGTCACATAAACGATATAACATTCATCGGTTCCGGGAATCACTGTTATCGACTGGGTCGTTTCTCCGGTACTCCATTCGTATGACAAACCGCCTCCGGCAGTCAGTGTTGCAGATTCACCGATGCAAATGTCTACATCTTCGCCTGCATTGGCCTGGGGATTGTTTACAAAAACCGTTACGGTATCTGCATCCGTATTATTACAATCATCATATACAGTGACAATGTAGGTGGTTTCTGTTGCCGGACTCACCTGAATGGTTTGTGTAGTGTCTCCGGTGGACCAGAGGTAGGTATCACCGCCTGTGGCCGTGAGGGTAGCAATGTCACCGAGGCAGATAGATGTATCGGCAGAAACCCCTGCTGTGGGACCGATCACATCCACAAAAACCGTGTCGATTAGGGTGTCGCCGCAGGCATCCCACTGGTGAACAATAAATTCTGTTGGATTATAAGGATTGATCAGGGGATTGGCCGTGGTATCAAAAGGAACGGTATCGCCCGCAACATACCAGTTGTAGAAATAAGGAGGCATACCACCGTCCTGCAACGTAAAAAGTTCTACCGGATCCGCACAATGGATGGTGGTGTCTTCCCGGGCTTCCATATAATAATCGGGGCGGTCGTAGATTTTTATCACTAGGGTCGTATCATTGGGTTCGCAAAGTGAGGTGTTGAAGGTGATAGTTACGGTTTCGTAAGCTTCGATAATTGTATCATAAAAAGGAACAATATTTAAATATGCATTTTTGTATCCCTGTTGTATAACCACGGAATCGGGAATGGTATCATAGTCAACACCGTTTTCGGCAGAACCTCCAATAGTGAGCGGGATCACAAAATCCTCCTCAGCATGGTCGGCCAGGCTGAATTTGATCTGGGCATTATTGCAATCTTCCACGGCAAAATCGTTCAAGTACTGGGACGAAAAACTGGTCTGGCTGCTTATACCGACAGCGCTGAAGCTGTTAGCTTCGAGAAAGACGCCAGAGTCAAGGGCAAAATCCACTGCATCACCAACAGCCAGTTTAATATGATAAGTAGAGCAGGGTGTTACATCTGCAACAGCTCTAAGAACTGGCCAAAAGTTGCCGCCTTTAGTAAATCCATCGTACTCAATAGTCTGTCCTCCTGTATTGTTATAATAATATTCACAATTCATGCAGGGTCCATTATTGTTATCGCCGTTATTTACATTATCGATCGTGATATAAACTGGTGGATCGCTTCCTGGTATAAGGGCAATATTTTTACTATTATTAGAAAACGTCCCATTGATTCCTGGCCCACTGATAAAAAAACCGAATGCATCATTAAAGTCATTTACGAACTCAGGGTATTCATCTGAACCAAAAACATAACTAAATTGTAAGTTCGATGATTGTGGAATGAAATCAAATTCCAACACACTGGCATCATGAGTTGGATCGTTTGCCATGCTTGTGAGGTCGGGGTCACCTGCTTCTCCGTTGGATGAAGAAACCCCTGTATTAGTATTAGGCCCTATTGTATTGGTGGCTCTACCTGAGGTAAGAACTAAGCCAGAGTCGATACCGAGGTTAGTTTCACCCCAAAATCTTCCTTCGGCAACCACTGCCCCCTTGTAAGTAATGTTACTTGCTGTTACACCTCCGCCAAGTAGTAAGTCAACCATTTGTTCAGGTGTAAGTGACTCATCCACCTGCAACTGCGCAAATGTCCGGTTCAACAATGATGTTCCGATGAGGAAGAATAATGAAAGAAATAAAGTCAAGGTAGTCTTTTTGTTCATCATATTGCCTTCTTGAGTAAAATTGGTTCGCTCCTTTTTTTAGAGGGCTCAAATATAGTAAAATATGCATAACGAATTTAACATATGTTTAACAGGGCTTCAGATTTTTAGCATGCTTTAACAATTAATAAACATTTCAAAGCCTTCAGAATCATGTCAAATTCGTACCTTTGAAGTCAAAACAAATATCAATCGATTACATATGGAGAAAGCGTTAAGATTTATTGAAGAGAACAAAGACAGATTTCTGAGTGAGTTATTTGATTTGATCCGTATTCCTTCCATCAGTTCGGAGAAGGAACACAAGGGAGATATGATCAAAGCTGCAGAATACTGGAAAGAAGCCATCCTGAAAGCAGGGGCTGACAAAGCTGAGATTTATGAAACAGCAGGCAATCCCATTGTATACGGGGAGAAGATCATTGATCCTTCCCTGCCGACCGTGATCGTTTACGGTCATTATGATGTGATGCCGGTTGACCCGATCGACCTCTGGAACACTGATCCCTTCGAGCCGGTGGTAAAGGACGGTAAGATCTGGGCCCGGGGCGCCGATGATGACAAAGGCCAGGCATGGATGCATGCAAAGGCATTCGAAGCGATGGTGAAAACAGATACCCTGCCCTGTAATGTGAAATTTATGGTGGAAGGAGAAGAGGAGATTGGTTCTGCCAACCTGGCGAAATTCTGTGCCACTCATAAAGATCTATTATCCGGAGACATCATCCTGGTTTCGGATACCAGCATGCTGGGGCCCAAGATGCCTTCCATCACAACAGGACTCAGAGGCCTTGCTTACTGGGAAGTTGAAGTGACCGGACCCAATCGCGACCTGCACTCGGGTTTGTTTGGGGGTGCCGTGGCAAACCCCATCAATGTATTGTCGGATTTGATCTCACAAATGGTGGATGAAAACGGCCATGTGACCATACCGGGCTTTTACGATGATGTGGAAGTGGTTTCCGAAAAAGAACGGGAATTGCTCAACAAAGCTCCTTTTGACGATGAAGAGTACAAAAAAGCCATCGATGTGAAAGAACTCTGGGGTGAGAAAGGCTATACCACACTTGAGAGAACAGGTATCCGCTGTTCATTTGATGTATGCGGTATATGGGGTGGATATACGGGCGAAGGTGCCAAAACGGTTTTGCCCTCGAAAGCGCATGCCAAGATCTCCAGTCGCCTGGTTCCTCATCAGAACAACCAGCAGATCGCACAACTGTTTAAGGAACATTTTGAAAAGATCGCACCCCCAACAGTCAAGGTGGATGTGAAAGTACTGCATGGCGGACAGCCTTATGTTTGCCCGATTGACATTCCGGCTTACGAGGCAGCCGAAAAAGCTTACCAGGATGTGTATGGAATTCAGCCTGTTCCGGTGAGAAGCGGTGGCAGCATCCCGATCATTTCAACTTTTGAAACCGCGCTGGGGATCAAATCGGTTTTGATGGGATTCGGCCTGGAATCGGATGCCATTCACTCCCCGAACGAAAATTATCCCTTAGAGCAATTTTACAATGGGATCAATACCATCCCCTTGTTTTATAAATACTATGCTGAACTGATGAAATAAAAAAAAGCCCCGCCGGAAAGCGGGGCTTTTTTTATTTCATTGATTTATTGATCTTTTCTTTTGCCAAGGTAGCTGGCAATACTTTCTGCTTCCTCTTTCAATCCTTCATCACCCTGGTGCCAGTCGGCAGGACAAACCTCACCGTTTTCCTCAAAGAACTGCAGGGCATCAACCATCCTGAGTGTTTCATCCACACTGCGGCCCAGCGGCATGTCATTCACCACCTGGTGGCGAACTACCCCTTGCTTATCGATCAGGAATAAACCCCGGTATGCCTCAGCTACGCCGTCAAATTCCATTTCGCCTTCTTCATTATAATCGTATTCGCCTGCCAGAACATCATAGTTTTCGGCAATGGTTTTTGAGAGGTCGGAAACGATGGGATAGGTTACGCCCTGAATACCGCCTTTTTCCTGGGGGGTATTGAGCCATGCCCAGTGTGAGAATTTCGAATCTACTGAGCAACCCACGATGGCGGTGTTCCTGTTTTCGAATTCTTTGATCTTTTTCTGGAATGCGAGTAATTCTGTGGGGCAAACAAATGTGAAGTCAGCAGGATAAAAGAAGAATACTACATATTTCTTCCCGATATACTGCTGTAAAGAAAATTTTTCCTGAAAATCACCGCCATTGATCACTGCATCAGCTTCAAAGATCGGTGCTCTCTTTCCTGTTAATACTGCCATTTTAAAATCTTTTTTGGTTTATGAATTTGTTTTTCAGTGCAAAGATACGAAAAAGACATTTATTTAGAAATAGTATAAATTAATTAACGGATTCTTAACGCTACTGCAAAACCTCGGTTTCATCGAAGCTGATCCGCTCATTTTTCCGGAAGTCGTAAAGGGTCATTTTCCGAAGGTCGTAATAGCTGTTCCAGTATGTTTTCAGGGCCTGATAAAAGCCTTGTTTGGCATTGTCGTTATCGATCTGGGCCTGGTTCAGTTCCAGCACATCGTTCACCTTGCCGATCATATAGCGCTTTTGGGTAACATCGAAACGTTTTTGTGCAACGGTATCGGCTTTGGCGGAGATATACAATTGTTTTTTCTGCATATTGAACTGCATCACCTTGAGGAAAATGTTCTGTTCAAAATCTATCCTTTCCTGTTCGATGGAAGTCTGGGTTAACTGCAGGCTGGATTCGGCCATTTTGATCTGTCCCCTTGCCTGGCCCCAGTCCAGGATAGGAATGGTAAGTCCCAGTACAAGCTGTTGCTGGTCGCGTGGATTTTCATAAACATTCGCGAGTTTGTCGGCCGTTTGGGTCAGGCCAAAAACAGCGTATAGATCAGCGTCAAAGCGTCCGGTCATTTTCGCCCGGGCAAGGTTACTCTCGGCTTCCAGCAGGCGTCTTTCAAATGCAAGCCCCTCGGAAGTATTGTTTCTGGCCTCAAATATGGCTTTATCAATATTAACGTCAAAATGAAAGGTTTGGGTAGGTGGGATCAGCTCGATCATCATTTCATCTTTGATGCGTAAATATGATTTAAGGACAAAGAGCATATTCTCATAATTTAACTGGGCATTGTCAACCGATGCTTCCGCCCGAAGCAGGTTCAGTTCCAGCTGGAGTAAATCATTCTCAGCGATCTTTCCCAGATTATACCGGCCCTGTGCAATATGAAAAAGGGTATCATAATTTGCATAGTTCTTGGCAGAAATTTCCATTGAAATGCGGGCGATCAGCAGGTTGAAGAAATGATTGGTGGCGGTGATGGCGATCTGCTCATAATCTTCGGCATAAATTCTTTTGGATTCTTCGTAACGCATGGGTTCGATCTTTTTATCCCAGCGAAATGCATTGTACTGGAATATAGGCTGGCGGTAGCCGATATTTACAGGGGTGGATAAAAAGGAAGTGGTGGTCGTATCAGGAAAGATGTTTTCATTCCTGTTCAAACCCGAGCGAAGGAATATTTCCCCGCCTGTCAGGCCGATCTTCTGGTTCAGGGAGAGATTTGAGGATATCTCGGTAAATTTTCTCTCCCTGTATTCTATGCTTCCGTCAGGCTGTGTGACGGCATCGATGGAGCGGTTATAATTGGGCAGGGTCCCGCTCAGTGTGAGGCCGGGAAGATAAGTGGCTTTATAAGATCTCCATTCCCAATATGATCTTCTGAATTTGTGTTTCGCGATCAAGGCATCGGGTGATTGCTGCTGTGCAATGTAGATCACATCATCAAGGCTCAGGCGGTTGAGTCTTTCCTGGGCGTTTGTTTTCTGGGTGAAGAAGAGGATGAATAAAAACGCAGAGGCGCAGAGGCGCAGAGAGAATTTTTTTATTTTATACATAGTTAATTTCTTTTTTGCAAGTTTTAAATAAGTAACAAGTTGCACTTCATGCACTGGAAGAAGCTTCTCAACAGCTTTTAGCTCCAAAACAATTTCCTTTTCAACCAGCATATCTATTTGAAATGTTTTGTTCAAGACCTCTTCTTTATAGATGAAAGTAGTTTGATTTGCCGTTCACAGGTTAGCCCATACTTTTTTAGCTCCGATTCGAGGCAGTGTTCATAGATAGATTCTGGCAATCCTGGCCCAAGTTCTCTATGAACTTCTATTGCAGCAGAAATAATCTGAGATGAGATCCTATTATGTTCCTCTGTATTCATTCTTATTAACTCTCATATATCCTTGGCGTCTCTGCGTCTTTGCGTTGAAACAGATGCCTCCAAAGATCACTAATCATGCCTTAACGACTCCACCGGATCCTGATCCGCGGCTTTCTTAGCGGGCATGTATCCGAACAATATCCCAACAAACACCGATACACCAAAAGAAATGATGATGGAAATTGGTGAAACGATGGTGAGGATATCCGTGGCGCGCATGATGATCTTCGACAGGGCGAACCCCAGTAAGATACCGATAATCCCTCCGGTGATACTGATCAGGGTAGCCTCTGACAGAAACTGAAATACGATGTCTTTTTTCCGGGCACCGGTAGCCATTCTTACCCCGATCTCGCGGATACGCTCCATCACCGAGGCCAGCATGATGTTCATGATACCGATCCCGCCCACGATCAGTGAAATACTGGCAATGGCAAACAGCACGATGTTGAAAACATCTTTGGTGCGCTGTTCCTGTTTCAGCAGCAGCTCGGGCACTTTTATTTCAAAATCCGGCACGTTCTGGTGCCGGCGCGTAAGCAGTTTTTTCAGTGCTTCGGTTGTGACAGCAAGGTCTTCGGTATCTTCCACCTGCACCACGATCTTATCCAGCTGATTGTTATTATCACTTCCTGATGAGCCCGAGGAGGATGAAAAGGAGGCAACGGAACCACCCATGATCACGACCTCGCTGCCACCACTCAGCAGTGACTGGTTGGTAATCAGGGCCCGGTCTTTGAACCTGAGCAACACAGTTTGCAAAGGGGCATAAATATTCTGGTTCGAATTGGCGATGCCCAGGTCGGAGCTACTGTTCTGGCTAACAAAGCGGTCTTCCAGTATGCCGACTACCTTGAGCCAGATATGTCCGCATTTGATCTGCTTGCCCAGGGGATCTTCGTGCGGGAAGAACTTGGCCGCGATGGAGTGCCCGATCACACAAACCGGGCTTCCTTTTTTCATCTGGTATTCATCGAAAAATTTGCCTTCGGACACTTCCAGGTTGAATACCTTGAAGAATTCATCGCTTACCCCGTTGAGGGAGGCAGGACTTCGCTTCCCATCCTTGATGATGTAAGTATCATAGGTTACCTGCGGGCTGACCCGTGTAACGGTCGGGATGATCTCCCATATTGCTTCGGCATCTTTCAGGGTGAGGCCGGGGGTAAATTTCTTGCTCAAACTTTTACCCCCTTCCTCGCCGTTCTCCGAATTCCCGTTCCCATCGCTTTGCAAAATTGGCGTAATGATGATGTTATTCACACCCACCATTTTGATCTGGTTCAGGATTTCCTGGCGGGCCCCGTTTCCGATGGCCATCATGGCGATCACGGCAGCTACTCCAAAGATAATGCCCAGGGCCGTGAGTACCGATCTGAATTTATTGGCCAGAACGGCGTCGAGAGCTATGCTGATTAGTTGCAAATATCTTTCCAAGGTGATTGACTTTTGTATTAATACTTTTAAAGCGCAAAAAGTCTCACTTTTTGCCACCTTTTTTTCCACCCAGACCTTTTTCTTTGATGAGTTTCTGGATCTCTTCCTGGCTCATATTCTTGTCAAAACGGATGGCCTTACCTTTCTCTTCTTTCTTATCTGCCTGCTTCTGTTTCTGCTGTTCTTCCATGCGTATGTATTTGTTCATGATGGCCGTGTCGAGCAGGGTGATCTTTCTTTCTTCGGCATCTTCGGGTGCCACCAGGAAAATTTCATCACCTTCGTCCAGGCCTTCTTTCACGATGATCTCATTTTCGTTGTTGGCACCGGTTATGACCTGTCTGCGTCCGCGTTCGGTGTAAACATAGCTCATGCTGTCGTTGCTTTGCAGGCATTCGATGGGGATATAACTCACAGAATCGATCACAGCCGTGATGATGCGGTTTTTAGTGGTCATGGCCGGTTTGAGGATGGTATCCGATTCATTTACATCGATGATGACTTCGTAAACCTTGGCATTGGAATTTTGCATTTGCTGGCCCATGGTGGCCACTTCCCTCACAGAACCTGTATAATGCCTGTCGGGGAAGGCATCCACCCCGATCTCAACTTGTTGTCCGGGTTTTACCTTACTGATGTCGATCTCATTGATATAGGTTTTGGAGATCATGGCATCCAGGTTGGGGAGCCGTGCAACCACGGGGTCCCAGGTGCTGATCTGGTCACCAACGGCGATCTTCTTGCCGTTCCAGTTGCGCCTGTAGTTGAGCATGCCCGATTTGGGGGCGGTTACGATGAATTCCTTTTTGGCTTCTTTCATATCGGCCAGCTGGTTCTTCACCTTTTTCATGTTGGTAGTCACTTCCTGCATATCAGCCTGTGCCTTTCGCAGTTTCAGCTGGTAGTTCTCCACCGCCTGTGTATAAGCCCTTTTGGTCTTGTCGAGGTCGATCATGGCCTGGCGCTGGGTAGCCGGTGGCTCGTAAATAGACTGATCCACCACGATCTGCCGTTCTTCCAGGTTGTATTTCAGGTTGATCAGTTCGTCGCGGGCGGCACGCAGTGTCATGGCCGTATCCAGTTGGGTTTTCAGGAACTGGGTTTCCAGGTTCTCAAGTTCGAGTTCTTCATCCTGGATCTTGTTTTCCAGTTCGCTGTCGTCGAGGCGCGCGACATAATCCCCTGAATCCACTTTGGTTCCGTCGGAAATGATGTCTTTGATGGTGACATTCCAGATCCGGTAGTCACGCAATGAGGATGGCCCTTTGATGTCTTCGGATGTCTTGGCATCCAGTTCGCCAGTGGTGGTAACATCAATCTCGAATGTTCCGAATTTTACGGGAACCAGGATGGTTTCCTTTTCAGTTCCTGATGTGCCTGTGCTTAGCCAGATAATGAGTAGAACGATGATACCCAGTCCGGATAAGACATAAACATTTCTTTTTTTCATTTTTATTAATTAATCATGGTTTAACAGTTCGGTTATGATCTTGTCGAGGCTGATCCCTTCCGCTTCGGCTTTATAGTTTCTTACGATCCTGTGTCTTAAAATGGGTTTTGCCACGGCTTTCACGTCTTCAATATCGGGTGAATACTTTCCGCTGATGGCTGCATGGCACTTGGCTCCGATTATGAGGTACTGCGAAGCGCGCGGGCCTGCTCCCCAGGTCAGGAATTTTTCTGCCCATTCGTGTGCTCTTTCCGTTCCGGGCCTGGTCTTGCCAACCAGCTTTACAGCGTAATCGAAAACATTTTCAGGCACCGGGATTCTGCGGACCAGATGCTGAAAGTATAGAATTTCTTCGGCATCCAGAACCACTTTCGGCTCACCGGTTTCTTCGGCTGTGGTGCTTTTAACCACATCGATCTCTTCTTCAAAAGAAGGATAATCCAGCCAGAGATTAAACATGAAGCGGTCGAGCTGCGCCTCGGGCAGGGGATAGGTGCCTTCCTGCTCAATGGGGTTCTGGGTCGCCAGAACGAAGAAGGGTTCGTTCAGGATGTATCTTTTGCCGGCCACTGTAATTGCTTTTTCCTGCATGGCTTCCAGCAATGCTGATTGTGTTTTGGGTGGGGTACGGTTGATCTCATCCGCCAGGATAATATTTGCAAATACCGGCCCTTTGATGAATTTGAAATTCCGGTTCTGGTCGAGGATCTCCGTTCCGATGATATCGGAAGGCATGAGGTCGGGTGTAAACTGTACCCGGTTATAGCTCAGACCCAGCACCCTGGCGATGGTATTTACCATGAGGGTTTTGGCAAGTCCGGGCACTCCAATCAGCAGGACATGGCCCTGGCTGAAAATCGATATCAGTGTGTTTTTCAACACGGCATCCTGTCCCACAATGATCTTGGCGATCTCCTTTCTTAATAATTCATATTTTTCTACAAGAGCATCAACTGCTTCAACGTCCGATTTATAATTCATCATGTAATAGTCGTTTTAATCATTCAAGTCCGACTTAAACCAGTCATAGCTAAAGTCGCATTCCAGTAATCTTCATCGATCCTGATGTAGGCGTCATAGATCTTTTCTTTGATCCAGCGTCCCACTTCCCTTTGGTTTTTGTCCTGCAGGGCCCATTCCTGCAAAGCGTTATAATCATCCTTCATATTGGCTACATGGGGTTTGGTACGGGTTTCCAGTTTTAGCAGCCGGAATGCCTGTTTGCCTTCTTCATTCTCATAAAGCACCGGTCTGGAGATTTCGCCGACTTCCATTTTGTCGATCACGAAGAAAACCTGTGGGTCCAGTTCTTCCGCATCGAATTTGGTGGCACCCGTAGCCGGGTTGATGATCAATCCGCCATTGTTTTTGTTTGGATCGTCAGAGTATTGCTTAACGGCCTCAGTAAAAGTGATGGAGTCATTTTCGATGAGCATGGCCAGGCTGTCGAGGAAAACTTTTGCTTTTTCCAGGTCCTGCGCCGTAGGCTTAACTCTCAGGAAGGATATGCCGCACATTAAAGTAATCCCCCCTTCTTTCCAGCAATTCGACGATGTGAAAACCGGCCTTTGTTTCGATCACTTCCGAGATCTCTCCTTTTTTAAGCTTAAAGGCAACTGCTTCAAATTCCGGATAGAGCTCCCCTCTCCCGTGAAACCCCAGTTCGCCGCCTTTCTTGGCAGAGCCCGGATCTTCGGAATACAGCACCGCCAGGGCCTTAAAGCTTTCCCCATCGGAAATTCGCTGGCGGATGTTCTTGAGTTTTTCCTTGATCATCAGTTTCTGCTCAATGCTCACCGGCGGTAGTTTTACGATTTGCGCCACCTCCAACTGGGCATTGACATAAGGTATGGAATCTTCGGGCAGGCTTCTGTAAAATTTACGCACTTCCGAAGGAGTTATGCTCACATCCTGGGTGATGTTTTGCTGAACTTTGTCTACCATCATCTGCTCCCTGACCAGTTCACGCATCTCTTCCTTGATCTCAATGATGCTTTTTTTATAGAATTCTTCGAGTTTCTCTTCTGATCCGAATTGTGAGATAAAGTATCTCAGGCGCTGGTCCATCGACATCTCCACCTCGCTGTCGGTGGCTTCAATACTGTCGATCTGGGCCTGGTTGAGCAGGAGTTTCTGGTAGAGGAGGTCTTCCAGTATGCGGCACTTCACAGTGTTTTCGCTTCCTTTGATCCCTTCCTGCATGCGGTATTGCATATACTGCCCTTCTATTTCGGATTTCAGAATGATGTTCTTCCCCACGATGGCCACGATCTCATCCACAACTTCCTCCTGGGCCATGGAGACCTGCATGATTCCTGATAAAAATACAAAAATGGAAAAGTAACTGAAAATCCTTGTCATGTGTGTCATACCTTGGGTAAAAGCTTATTGATTTTAACTGATAAATCCTGATATTATTGCAAACCAACCGCTTTTTAACTTATTGGAAAATCAATATATATCAATTTCATTTTTTTCGAGGGCGCTATTGAACATTTCTTCTTCCATTTGCTTGATCAGCATGGTTTTTCGTTTGTTCAGGATCACCCTTCTGATATCATCGCTTGCATAGCTAAGCGGGGCAGTATCCCCTTTGATCCTGAAGTCCCTGATCCTTAGAAGATATAAATAGGGTTCCTCTTTAATCTCGGTAAATTTCTTATTCCGGATAAAGTTCTCTTCATCCAGGGTATTCACCGGGATATGCATATTCAATTCGGTAAAGCTGATCCACTTTTCATTGTTCAGATAGCACTCAAGCCCCAGGCTGTCGCAAACCTGGCGGATCTTTTCATAATCTTCCGCCTCGTCGGATTGTATCAGCTTTGCCAGTTCCCTGCTTTCCCGGGCATCTGATTCGAGTACGATATAATTAGCGATCAGCAGATTTTCCCGCAATTCGAAGTTTTCCGGGTTTTTATCGTAATAATCAGCCACCTGCTCTTCGGTCACCACCGTGTCAAGCTTTTGCTCGATCAGCAAGCGTTCGTACTGATAGATGATGAGGGAATTCCGGTAAGTTTCGAGCTGCCGTTCAAAATCTTTCTGTTCTTCGGTCAGGTTTTGCTCAGCCTGCTGGATAACCAGGTTTTGCCGCACCCAGTTGTTGATGAAGTTCTTGGCCAGCATCAGGCTGTCTTTGGCATGGGTACCCGGCGGGATCAGTTTGTCGAGTTCGGATGAATACAAATACTTATCATAAACCCTTGCCAGGATTTCTTCATTTTCATGGCCATTGTTCCTGCAGGAAACAAAAAGGAGCAGAATGATAAGGATCTGTAAGCTACGCATCCGGTTTTTATTGAATGGATGACAGAACTTTCTCGTTGATTTTAACTTCATATTTTTCCCTGAGTTGCCCGATCCACTGTTTTTCGAGATAGCTCTGGTAATCAGCGGTAATAAGGCCGCGCGCCTCATTCAGGCTTTTCGGTTCCGGTGCAACAAGCTGTTTGATGACCACGAAAACATCCAGATCATCTTCTTTCATGTTCTTACTGACTCCCACTTCCCATTTCACTTTGTCGACATATTCATTTTCGCCCCGGGCAAACTTAGCGGTTTCGAATTCCATCACTTCCAGCGAATCGCGGCTGTAAACGTCGGCAATGTCTTTGGCTTTCACGCCACCTTCCGCTTTCCTGCGGATCTCTGCCAGTTTTTCGGGATCACTCACCTTGATCACGCTGGCCATAACGCGCTCATCCCACATATAATCATTGCTGTGTTCCATGTGGAATTTTTTCAGCCCGCTTGTGTCCTTCACCGCTTTCGACCATACTTTCTGATCGGTCAGTTCGAACAAAAGGATGCCATCGTGGTATTCTTTCATCAGGGCGCCGAAATCCGGATAGATCTCCTCGAGCTTGCTGTCGAGATAATCCAGGATCTTTTCTTCAACAAAATCATTGTATGCCGTATTGAAGATCAGGTCCAGCCTGGTTTCCCGGTTCCTTTTCTGTTGTTTGCCGAGATACCTGGCAAAATCATACTGGGTATATTTTTCTTTGCCGATCCTGAAAAGGTTTTTGTTCATGCCTGCAGCAGTATCTGCGTTCCATGCTTTCTGGAGGTAGGATGAATCCAGCAGAGCCCTGAGCTCTTCTTTGTTTTTGGGATATTCCCTGAATTTATAATCTTTTTTCACTTTGGTGATCACAGCTTCCTCACTTTTATGCGACCGGGCATCGCGCTGCAATCTTTCTTTCAGTTTGTCTTTTTCATCTTCGAAACTGCCCGGCCTTTTCCTTTCAATGAGTTTAACGATGTGCCAGCCATATTGGGTAAGCACGGGTTCAGAATAATCCCCGGGCTCTTCAAGCTCCGAGATGGCATCGATGAATTCGGGTACCATGCGGTTAGCCCCAAAGGGGGGAAGTTCTCCGCCCTTTTCTTTGGAGCCCTGGTCGTCGGAATATTTGCCCACAACCTCTTCAAAGCTTTCACCGCTTTCAAGTTCGGCATAGGCTTTTTTGATATTTGCATGGGCCCGTGCTGAATCTTCTGTACTTGCATTTGGAGGCATCTTGATGTAAATATGGGCCACCGTGGCATTGCCCATGGCCTCTTTGCGGTCCTCAATTTTAATGATATGGTATCCGAATTGCGTACGCACGATATCGGAAACCTCCCCTTCGGCTGTGCTGTAAGCAGCTGATTCGAAGGGATACACCATATCAAAAACCGTGAAATAGCCGAGGTCGCCATGATTTCCTTTGCGGAAAGGCCGCTGGCCCGGGATCTCTTCCATATCGCGGGCACTGGGATCGTCAGAATACTCTACGGCCAGATCGCCGAAATTTTCACCGGCTTCGACTTTTTGCTTGATCTCAAGTATTTTATTATATGCTTTTAGGGTGTCTTCAGGACTGGCATTATTGTCGAGCCGGATGAGGATATGGCTGGCCCTGAGGTCGACAATCTTGCGGTCATAGGCTTCTTCCAGCAGTCGCTGGTTCACTTCCTCATCGATAAAATAGGGTTTTGTGAGCTGTTTGCGATAACCATTCAGTTCGTCGATGAAACTCTGCATGGTATCCAGCCCCAGTTCTTCAGCTTCCTTCACTTTCAGTTTGAAATTGATGAAGAGGTCGAGATACTCTTCCAGGGATTTTTTATCGATCACGTCCGTATCTATGTTGTTCTTCTGGTAGATTCTCATAAATTCTGCCACGCTGATCTTTTCACCCGCTATTTTCAGCAAGGTACGATTGTCATCAGCATAATTCTGGGCATTGGAGATGGTTAGGAAAAAAAACGAAATCAAACCCAGGATCAATGATTTTCTGATTATCTGTCTCATAAATTGATTTTATAAATTTTGAATTTTGAATTATTGAATTACTTAATTATTAATTATCTAAATCTTTCTGCTGTAATTAGGCGATTCCCGCACAATGGTCACATCATGCGGATGCGATTCGGCCACGCCGGCTGCTGTGATCTTGATGAACCGGGCTTTTCTGAGTTCTTCAATATTTCTTGCGCCGACATAACCCATTCCGGCCCGCAGGCCGCCAACCATTTGGTGCACCACTTCCGAAAGCGCCCCTTTAAAGGGCACTCTGCCCACAATACCTTCGGGAACCAGTTTTTTGATGTCATCTTCCACATCCTGGAAGTAGCGGTCTTTGGACCCCTTTTGCATGGCTTCAATAGATCCCATGCCACGGTATGTCTTGTATTTCCTGCCTTCGAAGATCACGGTTTCGCCCGGTGATTCATCCACCCCTGCAAAGAGGGAGCCGGCCATGATCGTTTTGGCTCCTGCAGCGAGTGCTTTTACAATGTCGCCTGTAAAACGGATGCCACCGTCGGCAATTACGGGGATCCCGCTACCGTTGAGCGCCTGTGAAACATTGTACACGGCCGAAAGTTGCGGAACTCCCACACCGGCAATTACCCGGGTTGTACAGATAGATCCCGGGCCTATGCCCACCTTGATGGCATCTACTTCCATTTTGGCCAGCATCTTAGCAGCCTCTGCGGTGCCCACATTGCCGATTACCAGGTCGACATTGGGAAACCGCTTGCGTATATTCCGGGCCATGTCCATCACTCCTTTGGAGTGGGCGTGGGCCGTATCCACCACAATGGCATCTACATCGGCATCCACCAGGGCACTGCAACGTTCCAGGGTGTCGGAAGCAATGCCGACGGCTGCAGCTACCCGCAGGCGGCCACGGTCATCTTTGTAGGCATTGGGGTTCGCTTTGATCTTCATCACGTCTTTGTAAGTGATAAGGCCCACGAGCTTGTTGTTCTTGTCAACCACCGGTAGTTTTTCAATGCGGTGCTCCTGGAGGGTGTCGGCAATCTTTTCGAAATCAGTGAATTCGGTTGTGGTGATCAGGTTTTCTTTGGTCATGATGTCCGCAACAGGCCGGTTTGGTTTGCGCTCAAAGCGAAGGTCGCGGTTGGTGAGAATGCCGACCAGCTGGTTTTTGCTGTTCACGATGGGAATACCGCTGATCTTGAAGTCATCCATCAGACGGATGGCGTCTTTCACCAGGGCCCCCTCTTCCAGGGTCACCGGATCCAGGATCATGCCGTTCTCAGCCCGCTTTACTTTTCTCACCTCGTTGGCCTGTGCTTCGATCTTCAGGTTCTTGTGCAGCACCCCGATGCCCCCTTCCTGTGCAATGGCGATGGCCATGCCCGATTCGGTGACGGTATCCATGGCCGCTGAGGCAATGGGTAAATTCAGCTTGATATTTCTTGAAAAACGGGTGGATATATCGACTTCCCTGGGAAGAACTTCGGAGTATGCAGGCACCAGCAAAACATCATCATAGGTAAGACCTTCACCAAGGAATTTCTGATTATCTAATTGCATGATATTCATTATTTTTCTAAATTGCTGCAAATGTATGAAAAATTGCTTATTTGCGGTATTAAAAAATGTTAAGGAAGAGGTGCACAAGATTGAGCGACTCAGTAACCAGGAATAACCTGCTGCTTTTGGCATGGATAACTGCAAGTCACCGGTCATTGATGCACATCGCCTTGTGGAAGTGTCATTGACGGGGTGACTCTCAGTCACCTGGTCAATGATGTCATATTTATTTTTATATTTGAATGTCAATTAAGAAAGCGACCCCCAACTAGTGGAGACCGCTTTAAGTGTTTTCACAACGGAATAATCCTTATTGTGAATTGCTTCAAATTGTAGCGCTAAAATAAATACTTTTTTAATAAATACCAAAACCAATGAAAAAAATTTTAGGACTTGATCTGGGAACAAACTCAATTGGATGGGCTTTAATCAAAAGTGATTTCGATAAAAAGGAAGGTGAAATAGTTAAACTTGGAAGTAGGATAATTCCAATGAGTCAGGAAATTCTGGGGAAATTTGATTCAGGTGTTTCAATATCCCAGACCGCTGAAAGAACGGCATACAGGAGCATGCGAAGAATTAATGAAAGAAGTAAGCTTCGCCGTGATCGTTTGCACAGGGTGTTAAACATATTGAATTTTTTACCGCATCATTATGCGGAAGCTATTGATTTTGAGATAAATTATGGACAGTTTAAAGATGGAAAAGAGGTAAAAATCAATTATAAAATAAATGGGTTAGGTACGCATGAATTTATTTTTAAAGATAGTTTTGATGAAATGGCCAAAGAGTTCGCTGAGAAAGGCCTTGAAAAAGTCCCCTACGATTGGACGATTTATTATTTAAGGAAAAAAGCCCTGATCCGTAAGGTATCAAAAGAGGAGCTTTCCTGGATATTATTGAACTTTAATCAAAAGAGAGGTTATTATCAATTAAGGGGCGAAGAAGAAAAAGAGGATGAAGCCAAAATAAAAGAATATTGTGTACTTAAGGTTAATCAGATTGTTGCCACAGGTGAACAGGTAAAAGGGAAACCCCTGTATGATGTGATTTTTGACAATGGCTGGATATATGACAAGCAAATTGTTAAAACAGAAGAATGGGAAGGGAAGGTCAGGGAATTTATTGTTACAACCACATTAGAAAAAGATGGAACGCCAAAAGTTGATAAAGAAGGTAATCCAAAGCGAAGTTTTAAACAAGTTGATTCTGAAAGCGACTGGATCGCCATAAAAAAGAAAACAGAGCAGGATATCGAGAATTCTAATAAAACCATAGGAGAATATATTTATGATACCCTGCTTGATAAGCCGTCACAAAAAATCAGGGGAAAATTGATACGAACGATTGAAAGGAAATTTTATAAAGACGAGTTGATAAAAATACTTTCAAAGCAATTAGAATTTCATCCGGAACTGCAGGATGCAATACTTTATACAAAATGTGTTGAAGAACTTTATCCCCGAAATGAAGGTCATAAACAAGAATTATTGAATAAAGATGGAAGTCGAAGATTCACTGATTTATTTGTTGAGGATATCATCTTTTATCAACGACCGCTTCGCAGCCAGAAGTCAAATATTTCCAATTGTCAGTATGAATTCAGAACATATGTAAAACCGGAAGTTAATGAAGAAACCGGAATGCCAACAGGAAGGAAGATTTTGGAAAAGCAACCGATTAAAGCCACTCCACGGTCAAATCCATATTTCCAGGAATTCCGGATTTGGCAGTTTCTCAGAAACCTTAGCATAAAAGAAAAAGATGCAATTGTTGATGGAAAGCCTGCTAAAGATCATGATGTTACAAATCAATTTCTGCCAACGGAAGAAAATTGGTTTGGTTTGTTTGAATTCTTTAATTCGAGGAAGGAAATAGACCAAAAACAATTCTTAGGGTACTTTGCAAAAAATAAGGTGATAGATAAAATAGACAGGGATAAATACAGGTGGAATTACGTTGAGGATAAAAGCTATCCTGTGAATGAAACTAAAGCCCTTTTCTTAACCAGACTCGCAAAGGTCCCTGGTGTTAACCCTGATGAATTCCTTACTTATGAAAGGGAATACAATTTATGGCATATGGTTTACTCCATTAAGGATAGGAAGGAATTCAAGAAAGCATTAGGCTCTTTCGCAAAGAAAAACAAGATTGATGAAGAAACTTTTATTGAAGCATTCAAAAAAGTACCCCCTTTTGATAATGAATATGCTGCCTATTCAGAAAAAGCAATCAAAAAGTTATTGCCCCTTATGCGAATAGGAAAATACTGGAACGAAAATGAGATACCTGAAGAACTGAAGAAAAGAGTAGGAGAAATTAACGAAAGGTTGAAAAGTATTGATTATGTGAAGGAGAGAATTGAAAAAGTAGCAGATGATGATATACCAAAGCCCTTACTTAAAAGTTTTGTGAACTTTGGAGATCGTAACAAACTTAAAGGATTAAATACTTACCAGGCTTGTTATCTTGTTTATAACAGACATTCCGAAACCAGTGAAATAACGCGGTGGAAAACACCGGAAGATATCTCTAATTACATTTCAAATTTCAAACAGCATAGCCTGAGAAATCCGATCGTTGAGCAAGTCGTGACAGAAACACTGAGAGTTGTTAAAGACATTTGGGAATTTTATGGCAGCGGTAAGCCCGGATTTTTTAATGAAGTGCATATCGAGTTAGGCAGGGAAATGAAAAACCCAGCAAATATTCGCAAACAAATCTCAGCTAAAATAAGCGAGAACGAAAATACCAACCATCGGATTCGCGAACTGCTTACTGAGTTGATGAACGACTCAAAGGTGGAAGGTGAAGTCAGGCCTTACTCACCCAGTCATCAGGAAATACTTAAAATTTACGAGGAAGGAGTTTATCAGAATCCAAATGCAGATTTTCGAAAACTAAGTGAGGATGATGTTGAAAAAATCAGAAGGAACAATTCACCAAGCAGGTCGGATATACAAAAGTATAAGCTTTGGCTGGAGCAAGCTTATATTTCACCTTATACCGGAAAACCCATTCCGCTTTCAAAGTTATTTACTACAGACTATCAGATTGAACATGTTATACCTCAATCACGCTATTTTGATGATTCATTGAGCAACAAAATTATATGTGAAAGTGAGATCAATCAATTAAAAGATAACAGAACAGCATATCAGTTTTTAAAGGAAGAAAGCGGTCGGATTTTTGAATGTACACAAGGAAAGACCGTAAAACTTTTAACACTTGATGATTATACCAAGCATTGCAATAAATACTTCAAAAGGAATAGGGGGAAACTTAAAAAACTGTTAAGTGAAGAAATACCGGAAGGATTTATTGAAAGACAGATGAACGATAGCCGATATATTAGCAAGTTGGTCAAGACCTTGCTTAGTAATTTGGTAAGAGAAGAGAACGAACAAGAAGCGATATCAAAATATATTGTACCTGTACCGGGGGCAATAACGTCAATACTGAAAAACGATTGGGGTTTAAATGACAAATGGAATGAAATTGTTGCCCAAGATTTCAGCGATTGAATGAATTAACAAATAGCAATGATTTTGGCTATTGGGATAAAAAAATAAATGCTTTCAGATGTACCGTGCCTGAAGAGCTTGCGAAAGGCTTTAGCAAGAAAAGGATTGACCACAGACACCATGCGCTGGATGCTTTGGTGGTGGCATGTGTAACGAAAGATCACACAAACTATATTACTTCTCTTAATACAGAGAGACAGAATCACAGTCTTGTATCAAAGCTGCGCAAAGTTGAGGAAAGACAAATAAAAGATCCGATAAGCGGGAAAACAAAATTGAGAAAGGTTCCTGGCAATTATCACCTGCCATGGGGAAATTTCCCTAAAGAGGCAAAAGATCAGCTTGAGAAAACAATTGTCAGTTTTAAGCAAAATATCAGAATCATAAACAAGGCCAACAACAAAACCTGGCAATGGGTAACAAAAAACGGTAAACTTAGAAAGGAGAAAGTAAAGCAAACAAAAGGGGAGAATTGGGCCATTCGTAAACCTATGCACAAAGAAACTGTAAGTGGCTTCGTGAAGGTGCGTCTGAAAAAAGAAGTTTCTTTTAATAATGGAGTGAAGGAATGGGAAAACCTTGTTGATAAAAAACTGAAGTCAATTATCCGGAAACTTATCTCGGAAGGAAAAAGTCAAAAGGAAATTTCTAAATATTTCAGAAAAAATACATACAAAAAAGATGGCAGTAAAGTAAATAAGCTTGAATTGTATGACTTCACTCAGAATGCCACTGCAACAAGAATTGCTCTGTCTGATAAATTTACCAAAAAGCAATTGCAGAATGTAACCGATTCGGGTATCAGAAAAATACTTGAAAGTCATGTTAAGAATTATACTGATGGAAATTGGAATGAGAGGTTTGATCTGGCATTTAGTCCTGAAGGCATTGAAGAAATGAACAATAACATCAAAGAACTGAATGGAGGTAAAGAACACCAGCCAATTTATAAAGTGAGAGTTTATGAAGAGGGAAATAAGTTTGCCGTTGGTGAAACTGGCAACAAAAGAGAGAAATTTGTTGAGGCAGCCAAAGGGACTAATTTGTTCTTTGCGATTTATTGGAATGAGGAAAAGCAGAAAAGAGAGTTTGAAGACAATACCACTTAATGAAGTAATAGCATACCAAAAAGTGGAGAGCTACATTATCGGATAGATGAACTAGAAAATCACATGCCCGTTATTACCTGTTAATAAAGAAAAGTGCGAAGGTTTCTATTTTTGCTTTATCACCGAACGAGCTTGTTTACTTGCCAACTTCTGAAGAATTGATTCAAATATACCTGTAAATGTAGATAATATGAGTGATAAACAAGTTAAAAACATTTATATTTTCATAGACGGTTCAGGAACAATAGCAAACTTTATTCCAGCCTATTCGCTATTCCAATATTCAATATGAATAAAAGTGAACAAGTAAAGGAATCTTAGCTATCTGGTTCAAAATGACCATGGCGTTGGTAGCCTACAATCAAAAAATCAAATATCGCATCGACAATATGATAATAAAAAACTATTGCTGGAAGATTGAAATAAATAAGCTTGGAAGAATTGTTGAAATATTCAAATGATCAAACGCACCCTATATTTTGGAAGTCTCTGTTATCTTAGAAAACAATACAATCAGCTTGTTCTGGAATATCCCGATAATCCAAATCTCAAAAACTCGGTTCCTATCGAAGAAATAGAGATCATATTGATTGACCACCGGCAGATTAGCCTGCCCCACAGCCTGATAAGTGCATTAATGGAGAATAATACGGCAGTAATCAGTTGTAACAAAATTCACCGAGTGACTCGAAGTCACCCTGTGAATTTAAACTGTTTCCCCACAAAATGAACTTTGAAACCGGACATATATACCATATTTTCAACCAGGGCAACAACCGGCAAAGGGTGTTTTTTCAAAGGGAGAATTATTTGTTTTTTCTTAAGAAAACAAAACTTCATATACTACCATTTGCTGATATTTTTGCCTGGTGCCTGATGCCAAATCATTTTCATTTGATGGTTTTTGTAAATCATATTGAGGTTTTTCGCAATGAAGTTACTCATGAGATTATTGCAGGAAGCACGGAAATTGACCGGGTGACTGGGAGTCACCCGGTCAATGGCCAAGGCTTCAAGAAACAATCCATTAACCAGGCAATTGCCATAATGCTGCGCTCATACACCAGAGCCATCAACAAACAGCAAGGATTCTCAGGATCCCTGTTCCGCGAAGGCACTAAGGCAGAATGTGTGACGAAAACAGAAGGAATTACTCCTTCATTTATTCATACCGGTTCAGGAACAAAGATTAATGTTGCTGTGCCCGAAAAGCAATATCCTCAACTTTGTTTCAACTATATTCATCAAAACCCTGTTGAGGCCGGATTGGTAATGAAAGCAACGGACTGGGAGTTTTCCTCTGCCAGGGATTTTGCAGGCTTGAGGGATGGCAAGTTGATCAACAAAAAGAGGGCAGAGGAGTATTTAATATCCACTGGGGTTGAATCACCGGGAAACTGGTGTAATTCACCGGGTGACTTCCAGTCACCCGGTGAATGAAACGGAGTGTAGCTTATTGGCCGGGTGACTTGAAGTCACCCGGTCAATGCTGCTAACACAAAGTCACCCAATCAGTTTCAAAGAACGAACTAATTTAAAACTGATGATAAAGAGAACATTGTATTTCGGTAACCCCTGTTACCTGAAAAAAGGACAATCAGCTTGTGCTGGAATATCCTGATAATCCCGACCTGAAAAAATCAGTGCCTATCGAAGATATAGGGATCCTATTGATCGATCACAGGCAGATCACCTTATCCCACAGCCTGATCAGCGCATTGATGGAAAACAATACAGCAGTAATTAGTTGTGATAAAACACGCAAACCCCAGGGATTAATGTTACCCATGTATTCACATCATGCTTATGTGGAAAAGCTTTATTCGCAACTTGAGGCCTCTCAGCCCTTGAAGAAAAATCTCTGGCAACAAACAATTGCAGCAAAGATCAGGAATCAGGCCATTATGCTGCACAATCTTGATATTGATGTTGAAAATATGGGGTATTGGATGAAAAGTGTCAGAAGCGGCGACCCGGATAATTACGAAGCCAGGGCAGCTGCTTATTACTGGGATAAAATTTTTGAACATCTTACGATCAATACAGGCAGGACAAGATTCGGCGACCCGCCAAATAATTTGTTGAACTATGGTTATGCCGTCTTGCGGGCGATCATTGCAAGGTCACTGGTGGGAAGTGGGATGCTGCCGGCCATCGGGATCCATCACCGGAATAAATACAATCCCTTTTGCCTGGCAGATGACATCATGGAACCATACAGGCCATTTGTGGATAAAATTGTTTTGCAGATATGCCGTGAGGAAAGTGAAATTGATGAATTGACCCCCGCACTTAAGCGAAAACTTTTACAAATTCCGGTAGTGGATGTGAGCATTGATCATAATAAAAGTCCGCTGATGATCGCCGCCCAAAGAACTACCTCATCACTGATGAGGTGTTTTGCCGGGGAAATAAAGAAGATTGTATATCCGGAAATGGAATTGAATGAGCAAACTAAGTCTTGACCGTTTAAATCAATACAGAATTTTGTGGGTATTTGTATTTTTTGATTTACCGACCGAAACCAGGAAAAACCGCAAGGATGCTGCGAGATTCAGAAAGAATCTTCAGAAAGACGGTTTTTCCATGATGCAGTTTTCAATTTATGTGCGCCATTGCAACAGCCGTGAAAATGCAAATGTGCATATTAAACGTGTGAAATCCTTTCTGCCACCCAAAGGGGAGGTAATCATCTTTACCTTGACAGACAAACAATTTGGAATGATGGAGTTTTTCAGGGGCAAAGATCCGGAGGAAAAACCGGATACGCCCCAACAGCTTGAGCTGTTTTAGATAGCCTGAATTTTCACCGGGTGACTCCCAGTCACCCGGTGAATACAACCCGTAGCCATTGACCGGGTGACTCCCAGTCACCCGGCCAATCCCCAAAATCCCTGCAAATTAAAAACCTTATCACTACATACCTTAAAACCGTATAAGGCTTTACATCATAATACGATAAGATTTTATCATTTGACGTCAAAACATCCGCTAATCATTTCACCAGAAAACAAAAAACCGCTCCGAAACCAATTCGAAGCGGTTTAACACAGCCGAATTTTTTATCCTCGAAAACAAGCATAAGTTGCTGTAAAATATGGTTTTAAAGCCACCTATGCTGTGTCAAAGATCGTCAATTCACAATTTGAAAGCAATTCACAACAACATTTCCATTGTAAATTCCTCCACGAGCTGTGTCAAAGATCGTCAATTCACAATTTGAAAGCAATTCACAACTAAGTCATGGATGAATATATGAATTCAGCTGTGTCAAAGATCGTCAATTCACAATTTGAAAGCAATTCACAACTGAGCTGAAGAGCGATCAATGACGGGGAGCTGTGTCAAAGATCGTCAATTCACAATTTGAAAGCAATTCACAACTCATGCATGCGGATATCACAGAGAAATTTTGCTGTGTCAAAGATCGTCAATTCACAATTTGAAAGCAATTCACAACTATCACCATCTTGCAACACAACATCGCCATGCTGTGTCAAAGATCGTCAATTCACAATTTGAAAGCAATTCACAACTAAATAAGCAATAGTATCACTGACAAAATGCAGCTGTGTCAAAGATCGTCAATTCACAATTTGAAAGCAATTCACAACTAGTTAGCTTTAATTCGCGCCGTTATCGCTGTGTCAAAGATCGTCAATTCACAATTTGAAAGCAATTCACAACATACTCTCACCTTTTGTTGTATGATCTATTGCTGTGTCAAAGATCGTCAATTCACAATTTGAAAGCAATTCACAACCGTTGGACCTGCCCAAATTGCATGTAGCCCATTCTGCTGTGTCAAAGATCGTCAATTCACAATTTGAAAGCAATTCACAACAATTGGCTTCAAATTCTTCTGCCTCAAAAAGCTGTGTCAAAGATCGTCAATTCACAATTTGAAAGCAATTCACAACTGCCAACTACAGCCGAGTTGTAGCACTTGGCAGTGCTGTGTCAAAGATCGTCAATTCACAATTTGAAAGCAATTCACAACACGTTACTGGATGCTGCCTTATTCTCGGTTGGGAGAGCTGTGTCAAAGATCGTCAATTCACAATTTGAAAGCAATTCACAACACGAACGTAAAGTATTATCAGACTTAGCAATCATGCTGTGTCAAAGATCGTCAATTCACAATTTGAAAGCAATTCACAACATTCGCATACCAACCCTGTTTATATCGATAGCTGTGTCAAAGATCGTCAATTCACAATTTGAAAGCAATTCACAACAGCAGGGCGGTAAGCGTTTTACTAAGACAAACGCTGTGTCAAAGATCGTCAATTCACAATTTGAAAGCAATTCAGTATCAACCTTCAGCTGTGTCAAGATCGTCAATTCACAATTGAAGCAATTCAACAAAATACGTTGTTGCAGAACTAAATTCCGCTGTGTCAAAGATCGTCAATTCACAATTTGAAAGCAATTCACAACCGGTGGTTGCGCTTAAAGATCGGCTACCAGGCTGTGTCAAAGATCGTCAATTGAAAGCAATTCACAACGCGATCCTGTTTTAATTAGTATACCCGCTGTGTCAAAGATCGTCAATTCACAATTTGAAAGCAATTCACAACTATAAGTCGTATCATGCCGCGATCATCAACGTAGCGCTGTGTCAAAGATCGTCAATTCACAATTTGAAAGCAATTCACAACTGCAGCATTGCGCTTCTATGCCCATGTGCTGTGTAAGCTGTTTGTTTTCACCCTTTACTGATGATTGTCTTCATTCATAAGGATAAATGAAATGTGAAAATGCATGTATTGACAGTTCTCCGTCAGCTGGCGGATCAACGTTTACTCATTCACTTGAAATATTTCATCCAACCTCTGTGCGCATCTCAGTCCTTGAGGCAACGTACAGAAAAACTTTGAACCTTGAGGTCGTAGTCTTGGTTTACATCAGCCTCGTTGTAGCTCAAGCCCCAACGATATGCCTCCGAACTGCTGTTCCCGGTGGCCGACCACCAGAAGCCGTGTTTGTATAGGTAGAAGAACGTATCACCCCCCGCGTGATGATAGCCCCCGGGCAGAGCCGTAAAGCCACTTTCGTTGGTTGCCCCCGTATTTGGTGATAACCAGTGCGTTGTGCCGGTTTCCTTCATTTTCCCACCTGCTAAAGAAGATCCTCCTAAATGTGTAACAAGGATATCCCATTCGGCATTACCTGGAATATGCCAGCCATCAGGACATATACCCTGTACACCGCTGGGAACACTGTTGCTGCTGGATGATCCGTTCATCATGGTTGCCCAGTCATATAACCTTCCGTAGGTAGCACAATTGGAAGGATTCTCCCCGTAACACAAGCTGCCAGTTTCCGTTTCGTATTTCATATTTTCTGCCATCCAGCACTGGTTGCCGATCAGAACTGTATTGTAAATATTATTGTCATCATCAGTTATGGTTGTACCACAGAGGAAAAACCCGGTAGCTACAATCTTGATCCGTGTCATTTCTGCAGACTGACCGGCATGGCTGATCCGGCCATCCCAGAAAAGCTGGATGCCGGTACCCGGAGCAACCTGGATTGAACCTGTTACCTCGTCCGGGTCAATGGGGGTGTAAGAGACGCCATTATCAAAACTCACCTGAAGTGAAATATCATACATGGTTTCATTGCCTGTGAGATCAAACACAATTTCAACCAAGCGTTCATTTTCGCCCGTACCCTGGGAAACCTGAATATTGGTGATGGAGCCCGTTTGGGCATAAGTCCAATTTAGAACCAAAACAAGCGTTAAAGCAAGAATAATTCGTTTCATGTTTTATAAGTTTTTGTTAATAATTTGGTTAGGTTGGTTACCGGCACACATGCGCTCAGTGCAGCCTGTTTATATTGTGGTCATATCGTTTTTTTACTTCTGAAGCGAAGAAAACGCCAGCTGGAGTAAAATACGATCATCAAGGCTGCGATGATAAAGCCAAGATTTGATAAAGGAACTGGCGTGACCGAGCCAAATGGAAAAGGATCTGAAATGCCAACGATCACCTCACTATGCGAGCTAAAGGCTGAAAACACAATTAGCAGCGTGAAACACAGTTTAAAGATTTTGGTTCTCATAAATTTGGATTTTTGGTTTGTATTTAATTACCCGAATCAAACATAATCAATTTTAGTAAATAAATTCATTATTATTACATATGAAACGCTTGTTTATATTAATTCTAATCTATTATTAACTGGAAAATACAGCCCCGTCCTGATAATTTCCTTTGCTTTGCTAGCCTGCCGAGAGGTGAAGCTAAGCCCAGCACCTGTTTTTTGCTATTTCCTTTGGGAATTAGCCCTCTTTTATCGGCGACGGGAAGTACATTCCACCGGCCAATCTGTAACACAAAGTACACAGTTATTTATAAATGTAGAGATGCTTTCGTCCATCCCGGCTTGATCTGCTTCCACAATTTGAAAGCAATAATTTCAGGGGGCATCTCGAATTTACCGGGACTGATCTCGGAAATCTACCGGCCAATGATGTGCCCGTCACGCGGTAAAGAACAGTAGGCTGCAATGGGAATTCAAGTCAGGGGTGACTTCTATAATGTTCGCATTTATTGACAGTCTGAATTTTAAGTCATCCCGTGACTGGCAAAGGCTTTGTTCAGTAAATTACGGTCACAGTGTTTTTTAGATCAATAGTGGCTTCATCTTGCTGGTATGAAATGACACATACATAAACGCCCAAAGGCACATAGTTGCCCTGGTATTTTCCATCCCATCCCCTTAATGGATCCCTGCTTTCAAAAATGAGCTGCCCCCAGCGGTCGAAGATGAGCATGCGGTATTCACCTTCTTCCAGGAATTTGAAGACGGGTTTGAATTCCCCGGCTTTCCCCCCGGCCTGAAAGCATTCGGAAGAAAGATCTCGGGCTTGCGGTTAAGTAAGGCATGGTTTGAGCGGGAGCTGTCCCGGAAGCCGTAAGGGTCGCCGGCATCTTCAATGGCTTCAATGAAAAATGCATAATCCAGGCTTGAAACCTGCACTTCCAGCTCTGTTTCATTCGGGCCTGTACTTTCCACGAATTCCACCTGCCCGCCATCGAGTATGCGGTAGATATCATACTTCATGACCGGGGCCTGCCAGCCATTAAATGGATTCCAATGAAGCATGAAACGTTCATTGGCCAGCCGTTCAACCTCCAGCAGTATGTTGTTGGAAGTGTTGGAGACAATGCTTTCCCTGCCGCAGCTGTCGAGCACGTGAAGGCGGTACTGATAGGATGTATTCATTACATCTGCTGTCAGATCCCTGTAAACCAAATTGTCATCACTGCCCGGAAAAACAGTGTCGATCGTGTTAAAACTTAAACCATCCGCTGATCTTTCAATTTGATAGCCATAGCTTGCCGTGCTGGTATCGACAAATAGTTTTAACTCAATATATTCATTATCGGTCACACTCACATTTTGCAAATAAATAAAGCCGGCCGGCTCCGGATAGGGTGTGAGGACTGTTTTAATGCAGGAAGTGGAGGATATTGTCCTGCCTGTGTTCACAGCGCGTATAAAATATGCGTACTCAGTATTTTTAATCAGGCCGGCATGTTCGTACTCAAGGAGTCCGGGTGCAAGGAAGTCCAGTAAAGTAAAACTTCCATTGCCTTCCTTTGCATAGATCTCATAGCCATCCAGGCCCCCTTTCATGTTGATATAAGCAGTCCATTGCAGGATATTGCGGTTCTCGCATGCCTGGTACTGAATCTCCTGCAGGTGAATGTTGCGCATACTTTCACTTTCCTGCTGGGGGTTTATTCCATAAGGGCTTTTGTTTCCGCAGCTGTCTTTGGCCGCAATGCTGTATGCCTGTGCATGGAAACATCCCTCAGCCGTGCTGTCAGTATAAAAGGTAATTTCCCGCCCGTATACAATATCGATGGAATCGGTCTGATTTCCCTGTTTACGGTAGATGATATAACTTACGGTACCTTTATCTTTGCTGGCTTCCCATCCCAGCAGTGCATTGCCCTCAAGGTCGAGGCTCACTGAATCGAGGACGGGAAGCGGGGGTTGGGTGAGGTCGTTCAGCCAGGCCCCCGAAACATTGGATACCGATTCGCATCCCGAGGCACCGGTGGTAATGATCCTGTAGTTGATGCTGTCGAAGCAAACCCGGATGGTATCATAATACACAAAGACTGTCGTGGAGTCCATCAGTTCCCAGTTTCCAAAGGAATATTTCCGGTAAATGTATTGGTATCCGGATGCACCCGGGAGCTTGGGGCTGTGCATGGCATTCCAGTTGAGGCGGGCAATGTCCTTGTCATCGGTGGGAATGACCCTCAGGCGGATGCTGCTCAGGGTGTCGGAAATCAAGGTAGAAGACGTGAAATTTGCGATGATGAAATAATAATTCTGATTCAGCACCGGATCAACCCCCTGGTGCGTGAAAGTGGTCTGGCCATGATCGCTGATACTGCCCACCATATTGAAAGATGCGGAGGGAACTGTGGCATGGTAGATATCGTAGGATATGAATTGTTCGGCGTAGCCGCTGATATCCCAGTTAAGCTCAATTTCCTGATTATTGATCACTTTCAGGCAATGCAGAAAATGTTCGCCCTGTCCGAAAAGGGGAAGGATGCTATATAATCCCAGTGTTATGATCAGCAACTGCTTTTTCAGCATAATATGATTAAAGCCAGATAAGCATTGATTCAGGCTTATAACGTTTACTTTCCGACAATTAGTTCAAAGAGCTGCTCCTTTTTGAGGTATTTCTGCGCAATTTCCTGCACACGGGCAGCCGTTATGGACTGGATCTCATGGATCATTTTGTAAAAATACTGCTGATCCAGGCCGAAAAGGAGCACGCTCTTATAATTCCCGGCCAGGGCAAAAGGACCGTCGATACCTTGCATAAAGGAGCCTGTCATATAATTTTTCACCAGGCTGAGTTCATCCTCACCGCTTGTTTCATCTTGCAGCCTGGCAATTTCTTTGTAAATCTCTTCGATCGCCTTCTCTCTAACACCGGCACCTACTTCTGTTGCGATAAAGAAATAGCCTGAACTCCCAAGAGATACCAGGTTGGATCCTATTCCATAGGTGTATCCTTTATCTTCCCGAATATTCGACATCAGGCGGGAGCCAAAATATCCCCCCAGCAGCGTCGATACAAACTTCAGCCCTACATAGTCAGGATGTAATTTGTTAAAGACCGGCCGGCCGATACGTATGGCCGATTGCAACACATCTCCCCTCAGGATAATTTCTTTTTCAGGCTGCAGAACGGCAGCTTGTTTTTTTTCAATTGGCTTTTGTTTTCCTTTCCTGCTTACCCGGCCAAGGCTTTTGTTAATGGTGTTTGTCAGTTCCGGGCTTATCTTGCCTGAAACGATCGCGAAACAGTTATTAATATGATAATGATCCCGGTAATAGCGGGGGATAGAATTGTATTCAATTTCATCAAAATGGCTCCGTTCAGTAATCCTTCCATAGGGATGATTTTTTCCAAATATCAGCGAAAAGAAATTTTCTCTGGCCACATGGCTGACCTTCCTTTCATTCACGAGGAAAAGCTGTTTTTGCTTATTGTTGAGTGTTTCGAATTCTTCTTTGGGAAAGCTTGACTCTTCCAGGAGGTTTGCAAAAAGGTTGAGGAGGTTTTGCGCATATTTGTTCAGGGAAAAGAGCATAATGCCCGACATATCCTTATCTGCATAAGTCTTGATGCCGGCTCCGTAATAATCCAGCATACCTGATATTTCAGCCGATGTGTGCCGGGGGGTTCCCTCTTTCAAAAGTTTGTTGGTGTAAATTGCGACCAGGGGGAAGGGCCCGTCGGCGGTGCCCGAGTTAAAGACCAGGTCGAGTTTGAACACGTCCTGATCACCTCCTGAGATCATATACAGGGGAATCCCGTTGTCGAGCGTGATGCGTTCGGCATCAAGCACCGAAAGCTTGTTCATGGGTTTGACCCGTGGTTGTATTTTTCTGTTCAGTTTATTCATGATCATGCATCCTTTTTGGCAAAATAGTGCAGGGTACTGCAGTTGTTCTCATCCAGCACTTTCAGGGCTGTTTCGCGAATATCGTCTACGCTGACAGCATTGTAGCGATCGATCAGCTGATTGTTCAGGGCGGCATCCCTGATAATCTCCATGTGTGACAGGTTGATCACCTTGTTCAGGGTATTGGCTTCGGCAAAGATCAGCCCCGATTCCACTTTGTTCTTCACTTTTTGCAGTTCATCTGTCTTTACCTTCTCTGATTTTATTTTTCTAATCTCCACATCGATGGCTTCCTCAGCTTCCTGCATGGATGCTCCATTGATCAGGTTCCCGTTGATCACGAACATACCCGCATCGATATCGCCGGTAATGTATGCACTGATATCGCTAAAAAGCTTTTTCTCCTTCACCAGTTTTTGAAACAGGCGGGATGAGTTTCCATTCGATAGGATATCCGAAATGAGGTCGGTGGCATAATAGGGCTCCTCCAGGCGCGGGCACATGTGATAGGCTTTGTAGATGGCGTCCAGCGGGACTTCCCTTTCCACTTCCATGAACCGGGCTGCTGTTTGTACAGGTTCCTGCGGCAGGTTCCGCCGGTTCTTTCCCTGGTTTTCGATTGATCCGAACCACTTTTCTGCCAGTTTGAAGACCCTGCCCGGCTTAAGGTTGCCGGAAACCACCAGCACCGCATTGTTTGGATTGTAGTGTTTTTTATAGAATGAACGTACATCTTCCATGTTGGCTTCCTGCACATGCTCAATACTTTTCCCTATGGTCGGCCATTGGTAGGGATGCACTTTGTAAGCCAGGGGCCGCAAGAGCAACCACGTATCTCCATATGGCTGGTTGAGGTATACCTGCCTGAATTCCTCGCTCACCACATTGCGTTGCACATCCAGGCTTTTTTGCGAAAAGGCCAGGTCCAGCATGCGGTCCGATTCCAGCCAGAAAGCAGTTTCAATGTTCTGCACCGGCAGGGTGCAATAGTAAGTGGTTACATCATTATTGGTAAAGGCATTGTTATGTCCTCCGATCTTTCCCAGAGGCTCGTCAAACTTTGGGATGTTAACAGAACCTCCGAACATAAGGTGTTCAAAAAGGTGGGCAAATCCCGTTCTTGCGGGATCCTCGTCGCGGGCCCCCACATCGTACATGATATTTACGGCAGCCAGCGGGGTGGTGGTGTCTTCGTTCACCAAAACTCTCAAACCATTCGCCAGTGTGTGTCTTTCAAAATGTATCATCCTTGCACAGTTTTGCCAAAACTAAATAAACTTAACAAAAACACAATTATTATATAGCTTACCAATGTCCAAGCTGTCCCCAAAGTCAAATATTACACATTGGGTCACATCGAGCGCCGTGTCTGCCGACAGGCAGGTAGTCGAGATGCGCTTATAGCCAGGGGATCCAGGCTTCGACTCCGCTCAGCCTGACTGCAGAATGAGCTTTTTGGGACAGCCTCTTTAATCACGAATTACGTTTTAGGTTTTATAATATTTGAAAATCGGTCATTTCGAATGTTACTATAAATCAATCCACTTATTGGTGTAAGAGTGTTAATAATTAATGAATATCAGCAAAACAGCGTATCAAAAATTTACCGGCAAAAAAATTAAATCTTAACTTTGCAGTGCTTATGATTGAAATCCAAAACACAACAAGATATGGAACGCGATAAATTGGTATTTGACATTATTGAAAAGGAAAAAAATCGCCAGATGAACGGGATTGAACTGATTGCCTCTGAAAACTTTGTCAGCGAGCAGGTACTGGAAGCCATGGGCTCTGTTATGACAAACAAATATGCGGAAGGCTATCCCGGTAAAAGATATTATGGCGGATGTCAGTTCGTTGATGAAACGGAGCAACTGGCTATCGACCGGGCGAAGGAGTTGTTCGGGGCGGTATGGGCCAATGTTCAGCCGCATTCGGGCGCCCAGGCCAATATGGCGGTATTTCTGGCTTGTCTCAAACCGGGAGATACTTTCATGGGTATGGACCTTTCACATGGCGGCCACCTTTCGCATGGCTCATTTGTGAACTCTTCGGGAATTTTGTACAATGCTATTTCCTACGAAGTAGATAAGGAAACCGGCCTGATCAATTATGATAAAATGGAAGAAAAGGCCCTGGCCGAAAAACCCAAACTGATCATTGCAGGCGCATCCGCTTACAGCCGCGACTGGGATTACAAACGCATGCGTGAGATCGCGGACAAGATCGGTGCCATCCTGATGGCTGATATTGCCCATCCGGCCGGATTAATTGCGAAAGGCCTTTTAAATAATCCTTTGCCTCACTGCCATGTTGTAACCACCACCACGCACAAAACCCTGCGCGGTCCGCGTGGCGGGCTCATGATGGTTGGCCAGGATTTCGACAATCCCTGGGGAAAGAAGACTCCCAAGGGTGTCATCAAAAGTTTTACCCAGGTGCTTGATTCTGCCGTATTCCCCGGGATACAGGGCGGGCCACTGGAGCATGTGATCGCTTCTAAGGCCGTGGCTTTCGGTGAAGCCCTCAGCGAAGGCTTCAGGGATTATGTTGTGCAGGTGAAGAAAAATGCCGATGTGATGGCGCAGGCATTCGTTGATAAAGGTTATCATGTCATTTCTGAAGGAACCGACAATCACCTGATGCTGATCGACCTCCGTAGCAAGGTGCCTGAAATATCAGGTCGTAAGGTTGAAAACACACTGGTACAGGCCGATATCACAGTTAACAAAAATATGGTGCCTTTTGACGACCGTTCTCCTTTTGCCACCTCAGGACTCAGGATCGGAACGCCTGCTGTCACCACCAGGGGATTGAAGGAAGAGCACATGCCCCTCATCGTTGAACTGATAGATGAAGTCATCTTGGATGTTGAAAATGAGGATAAGCTGAAAAGTGTAAGGAAAAGGGTGAACGAGCTGATGCATGAATTTCCCATGTTTGCCTGGTAATAAAACTTAGCGGGGCTAAGTTAAGAGTACTTTTTCAGGTGCAATTCACCCGGTGACTAAGAATATATGGGCATTACTCAAAGTCACCGGGTGAATGATCCGTCAAATAAAGTTTGACATGACACTAGCGCTGCTAAGTTTTATCAGTGAATTTTCTGTGAAGAAAATTATAGATATTGTTTGCCTTGGTTTTTCCGATCCCTCTGACATTTATTAAATCTTCTGCATTTGCATGAACGAGTTCTGATATGGTTTTAAATTCATGCAGAAGCTTGCGGGCCAGGATGTGGCTGATACCCGGCAGGCCTTCTACAAAAAATATCTGTTTATTGCGGTATCTTTTGGGTTTTGATCTTCGTTTCAGGAAGCCTGCAGCATTGTTATGGAATTGATGGATTAATCTTTCTATTGTCACAACTGTGTCTTCTTTTCCTGATGAGTAAAAGATGGGTATTTGCCAGTTTGCATTAATTGATAAGAGTGCGCCTTTAATGGCCTGCTTTGATATTTCAGAACCACTCAGGTAAGGGTTTCCTTCGATGATCATCAGGGAGGGATATCCTGAATTTTTCAACTTTTTGCATTGCGGGAAAAGGGTATTGTCCAGTATTGAACGTACAAAATCTGTTTTGGACTTTCTTTCGATCAGCAAGGTGTTGTTGAGTTGATAATCCCCTGCATCAAGTTTTTTGAAACCAATTGGAATTCCATGTTTTGCTAACAATGCTGGGACACCTGAGCGTTTTTCACGATGATCAATATAAAGCATTTTGTTTTCGTGTTTTGGTTGGCATGTGTTAAAGTGACCGGGTGACTTCTATAATTCGGAGCTTATGTTATTGATGTATACTGCTGTTTAGCTATTGAGTCACCCGGTCACTGATAGCCTGTAAACTATTGCAATACTAAGTTATGATAAATTTCCCTAATATCCGGAGAAATGACCGGGTGACTTCAATGATCCGGAGGGCAAGTTTTTCAGCTGTGGTAGTTTTTTTGATATCGAGTCACCTGGTCACTGGCAGAGGCATGGTTCTGAGTGATCGGATCACTGGATGGTTCATGGGACAAAAAATTAACCTTCCCTTAACATACAAATAAAATATACTTCATACTTATATGTATCTTCGTAAACTTATTTACTTTCTGAAAATTAATAAAGTATGAAAACACTTTATATAGTCCGTCATGCCAAATCATCCTGGGACCATCCCGAATTGTCGGACCACGACCGGCCCCTGCTTGAGAAAGGCAAAAAGAGAACCAAAAAGATCATCGACTACCTGCTGGAAAAGCAAGTCAACCTTGATTACATCATATCCAGCTCTGCAGTGCGGGCGCTGGAGACTGCAAAATTCCTTGCCCGGGCTGTTCAGTATCCTGTTGAAGAGATCAAAGTGGATCCCCAGGTATATCATGCAAATGCACAAAAAATGCAAGAGCAGTTTTATGATCTTTCTGATCAGTTCGATTCGGTGATGATCGTGGGGCACAATCCAAGCTTTACCAATTTCGCCAACATATTCCTGGAAGAGAAGATCGACTGGCTGCCGACTTCGGCCATCGTTTGCATTGAATTTGAAACCAATCACTGGGAGCAGATCTTTGAGGCTCCGCGGCGTATAAAATTCCTTGTTACTCCCAAAATGCTTAAAAAGTCTTAACTTTAACGCGTTGTGCGGTTTGATTTTGTAAGACAGTGATTGTCAGTCTGAGCGTAGTCGAAGACAGGGTCATTACACTTCGACTGCGCTCAGTGCGACCTTGGTTATTAATCAATTACACTCAAACCGCACAACACTTTAACTTTAATCAATTAATCCAAATTACAGAATTTTATGGGGAAGGATGCCGACAGATTCATTAACCGGGAGATCAGCTGGTTGCATTTTAATGAAAGGGTTTTGCAGGAGGCAATGGATGCTTCCAATCCACTCATTGAGCGCCTGAAATTCCTGGGTATTTATTCAAACAACCGGGACGAATTTTTCAGGGTACGTGTGGCAACGATCAAACGCATGCTTAAGCTTTCCAAAAAACAGGAAAATCTGAATACAGAGAAATATGAAACCATTCTGAATGATATCCAGAAACTGATCCGGAAGCAGGAACAGAAGTTTACCAATACTTTTTATTTGCTCAAGGAGGAGCTGGCAAGAAACAATATTTTTCTCATTGATGAAACCCAGTTGACGGAAGAACAGGGAAGGTTTGTAAAGGAGTTTTACCTGGAGAATGTGCGACCCCACCTCTTTCCGTTGATGATCGACAACATCAAGAATTTTTCCATTATTCAGGATGCTTCCATTTACCTGGCTGTGGAAATGAAAAATACCGCCGAAACGGAAAAGGAGAATTATGCCCTGATCAAGCTGCCCACCGGTAACGTTTCCCGTTTCCTGATCCTGCCACGCGAAGGGGAGAAGGAATATATCATGTTCCTGGACGATGTGATCCGCAATTCTTTATCGGATATGTTCTCAGTATACGGATATAATTCCTTCGAGGCATATACCATCAAGTTTACCCGGGATTCTGAACTGGATATAGACAATGATGTTTCCAAAAGCTTTGTGGAACTGATGAGTGAGAGCGTTAAGCAGCGCAAACGCGGAGAACCGGTCCGTTTTGTGTTTGATAAGGATATTCCCGAAAAGCTTTTGAAAAAGATCAGCAAGAAGTTCAATATTTCCAAACACGATACCCTGCGGGAAGGCGGACGCTATCACAACTTCAAAGACTTTATGAGTTTTCCGAAGATCGGGGCCCGTGAGTTGCTTTACCCGCCTTCACCACCGCTGAAGCATCCCGGACTGGATAATGACAGGAGCTTTTTTGATATCCTCAAAGACAGGGATGTGATGCTGCATTATCCTTACCAGTCTTTCCAGCACCTGATCGATTTTCTGCGGGAAGCTTCCATCGATCCCAAAGTGCGTTCAATTAAAATGACCTTTTACCGGGCTGCCAGGGATTCGCAGGCCATGAATGCCCTCATTGCCGCGGCCAGGAACGGGAAATATGTGACCGTTTTTATGGAGATCCAGGCACGCTTCGATGAAGAGGCCAATATCTACTGGACGGGACGTTTGCAGGAAGAAGGGATCAAGGTGATGCAAACCATCCCCGGTTATAAAGTGCATGCAAAAATGATCCTGATAAGAAGGAGGGAGGAAGGCGTGAACCACTTTTATGCCAATGTCTCCACAGGGAACTTTAACGAATCAACGGCAAAGGTTTATGCCGACGACAGCCTGCTAACTTCCAACAAGGAGATCTGTGCCGATCTTTACAAAGTTTTCGACCTGCTCGAATCCAAGATTATTCCTCCGCGTTTCAGCCAGCTCATCGTTGCACCTTATAATATACGTACTTTCTTTATCCGCATGCTCGACAATGAGATCAAAGCAGCCAGGAAGGGGAAGGAAGCCTGGGCCATCATCAAAATGAACAGCCTGGTTGATAAAAAAGTGGCCAGGAAATTATACGAGGCCAGCCAGGCCGGAGTAAACATCAAACTGATCAACAGGGGCATCTGTGTGATTTATCCGGGTGTTGAGGAGCTGAGTGAAAACATTGAGGCTTTCAGCATTGTGGATAAGTTCCTGGAACATTCACGGGTGTATATCTTCAATAATGGGGGAGACCACAAGTTTTACATAGCTTCTGCCGACTGGATGCAGCGTAACTTCGATCACCGCATCGAGATCGTTTGTCCGGTGCAAGATAAGAACATACAAAGGGAATTGATGGATATGATCGACATCCAGCTCAGGGACAATTGTAAATCGCGTTGGCTGTCGCCCGCCCGCCTGAATAAATACCGCAAAACCGGGGAAAAGAAAAAACACCGGGCACAATTTGAAATTTACGAATATTTCAAGGAAAAGCTGAAATAAAAAAGGCTGCCCGGCCGGGTTATTAACTTACCCGGTGACAGCCTATCATGATTAAGTCCCTTTATCAATCCTCAGCATCATGATCATGATCATCAAAGTCTTTGCCTTGATGATCGTGAAAATTCATATTGCCCATCATGCCCATGGCCCTGGCAAAATCAATGATACCTTCGATGTAAATCAATGTGGTTTCATCCTTCTCCCTCACCAGCAGGGCACAGCCATTAGAAACTCCTGATTTGCCGTCAAGGATGTAAAAACCGACTTTTTCATCCCCGTCGATCACATTCATCATTTCTTCGAAGCCGTCTTTATCGATGGCTTTTCTTGCCTTTTCGTAGAACTTTTCAATTTGCGAAATTTCGTAGTCCTCAGCATCCATCGAAATAATTTTGATGCCCTTGATCCCTTCCAGGAAAGCATTGGCCTCATCGCTGTCAATCTTGATATCCGCCTTGAGGTCTACCACGGTATAGCCTTTACCATCTTTGTAATCATCAAAAAGCTCTGCAAGCTTTCCACTTTGCGCCTGTCCTGCCTGGAGCAAGACAAACAATAACAGGCTGAGTATAATTCCAGATTTTTTCATAACAATCTCCTTTTCCATCAATTATTAATTATTAATTATTAATTATTAATTATTTTTCAACCCCCTGCATATGCTGCATGCCAAAGTTTTTGGAAAGTTTGCCGATGGTTTCCATGTCCATGTTTCCTACGAAGCTTATTAAGGTATAACCATCATCTTCTCCGGCCAGCATGAGGAATTCCAGGATCTTGCCATTGTCTTTTTTCGCCAGGAATTTTACTCCTCCGTCTTCGCTGTCGACAACCATAAGTTCTTCGAAGCCGTCAAGGTCCAGGCTTTTCTCAACTTCATCCCTGAACTTCTTCAGGTCGTTTTTGTTCTCAGGCTCATAGGAAAGGATCTTCATGCCTTTAACCTGTTCGATCGCCTGTTTCATGTTTTGAGTCTCTTCACCGTCTCCCTCATCAGTATCCATGTTTTTGAACATATCAAACATGGCCGGGCTGATGTTGATCGAGGTAAATCCCTCTTTACCGGAATATTTCTCGTACAATTTATCGATGGGTGTTTGTGCCATCGTCAGCATTGGAAAGCTGATCAACACGCCTAAAATGAATTTTACAATTGATTTTTTCATAATATTAATTGTTTTTATTGATTAACATTTCTTTTGGTTTATTATTAATCTCTGATATCTTATTCAGGTTCTCCATTCCTTTTTCAAAGGCTGAAAGTTTTTTGGCTTCCTGGAGTCCTTCATTCAATTTCCCGACTTTGGCTGCCGGCTCCATGCCCTGGTTCAGTTTCTCGGAAACAAAGATCAATGCGTTCCTTGTTTGGTTATAAGCTGTTTCCAGGTCACTCTGATCGATGCTGGTATCCACCAGGTTAAACAGGCCGATCACCAGCAATACGGTGGCTGCCACCCCGGAGGCAATGTAAATGTAGATCCTCCGGTAGGTGCTGATAGCCGGTTTTTTACTCTCTTCAATTTTCCTGAACAGGCGATGATCAAAAGACTTATCCAGTTTTGTGCCGGCTGATTCTTCCCCGGCATAAACAAAGAGGTCTTTCAGGGGCAGGAACTTATCGGGGATCTCCTTCTGCAGGAAAAACGCCCTCAACTCCTCTTCTTCCCGGAGGCTGGTGTTGCCTTCGAAGAACTTATCGAGCAATATTTCAATTCGTTGTGTATTCATAATTGTGTTTCTTTGTCAATTCATCCCTGACCGTTTTTCTGGCCCTGGAAAGGTTTACCCGGATTGCGTTCAGTTTCATCTGCATGATCTCTGCAATTTCTTCAAATTCGTATCCTTCCACATCCCTGAGTTGCATGATCATTTTTTGCTGCTCCGGCAGTGAGGCAATGATCCGGTGTACGTATGTGATGTTGTCTTTCATTTCATAATTTTTATCGGGCCTCTCCCCGGAAACTTTCAGATCAGAATCAAGCAATTCGTTGGTTCTATTCCCGGGGGATTTCAGCTTGTCGAGGCATAGGTTCCTGGTCATGACCATGGCAAATGCCTCTATACTTTTATATTCCTTCAGCTTTTCCCTTTTCGACCATAATTTTAAGAACACTTCCTGCACGGTATCCTCGGCCTCTGCCGGATGTCTCAGCATCTTCAGTGCAAAACGGTAAAGTTTGTCTTTTACCGGCAGTACATCCCGTTTGAACTCTTCAACCTTCATTTCTATTTAGCATGACGATTCATGATCGAAAACATTACAAGGTAAGGTTAAAAAAAGTTAAAAGTTAAAAGTTAAAAGTTAAAAGTTAAAGGTTTAAGGTTAAAGAGCATGATGTGCATCATTTACCTGGTCTCCGAGCGCAAAATCATAAGGCCGCGTCCGCATGGATCCTGAAGGTGTCGAAGAGGGGGATTTCAAAATCCTGCTGTTTGAGTATGAGGGGTAATTCAGTGCATCCCAGGATAATGCCTTCTGCTCCCCGGCCATGTAAGTTTCTTATCATTTCTTTGATGCGCCCGGTGGTTTGTTTTTTAAAGATCCCGGCAGTTAATTCGTCCAGGATGTAATCATGCAGTTCGCGCTTTTCATCATCCGGTGGAACCAGGCACTCAATACCATAACGCTTCAGCATATCCGGATAAAAACTTTCCTGCATGCTGAATGTTGTTCCAAGCAATCCGACTTTCGCGATTTTTTTTGAGTGGATAATCTTTGCCGTTTCTTCGGTAATATCGATGAGCGGAAGTTCCAGCCTTTTCTGTAATCTTTCTGCCACCATGTGCAGGGTGTTGGCGCAGAGCATGATAGATTCCGCACCGGCTTTGTGGAGGTTTTTGGCATAGTATTCCATGCGGTCCAGTACGGCATCCCAACCCCTTTCATTGATTACGGCATATTCCTCTTCGAAATTGACGGAATAGAGCAGGATCCTGGCAGAGTTTCTCCCGCCCAGCTTTTTGTTGATGCCTTCATTGATGAGTCTGTAATAATCGAGGGTGGACATATAGGAGGTTCCACCAATGAGCCCGAGCGTTTTCATAAAGCCATGTTTGTTTTGAGAATGGGGTTAAAAATAATGAAAATACCCGAAACCGGGCAGGCCTACCACAAGAGGAAAATAAGCAACGGGGCGGCAGGGGTCCTTAATCCCGGCCATAATTATTGCAAGTAGTGAGTTTGGTTAATTATCAACCCCGTTGCTGTATCTTATAATGTATATCATTAAGGATTATTGTAAACAATCATTATATTTAAACGTTTAAAGTTAATATTTAAAACAATTTAATATTGACAGTTATGAATAAACCGGAAATTGCAGACAAAAAGTCGATGATGATGGATGTGGAACCAGGTGATTATTACTGGTGTGCCTGCGGACGAAGTAAAACCCAGCCATTTTGTGACGGTTCTCATCAGGGAACTGGTTTTCAACCTATACATACCAGAATAACGGAAAAGAAACAGGTTTTCTGGTGTATGTGCAAGCACAGCAAAAACAAACCGTTTTGCGATGGAAGTCACCGCGAACTCTGAGGACCCACGGCAATATTTCGGCAGATTGCACCCGGTACAGCCCGGTTTAACATTTTATTAAGAAATATTGCTTTTTGTCCGGCGTTTGCATTCAAAGCATGCTTATGAAAAGTTTTATCTTCTTCATGGTATTTTCAGTTTTGGCCTCAGGCACTTATGCTCAGAATCCGCCACTGGATTTTTTTAAGGAATCGGATAAATTCTTTAAGGAATATGTTGATGATGGCAGGGTCAATTACGCTGCCATCAAAGATACGCCTTCCCGGATGAAACAACTTGTCGCCATGATCGGGGATATGGATTATGAAATCTTGCCGGAAAAACGGCGTCTTGCTTTCCTGATCAATACATATAATATATTGGTCATCAAATCCGTCATTGCTGAATATCCCATTTCTTCCCCCATGGATGTTCCCGGTTTTTTCGACCGGAAAAAGCACTGGCTTGGAGGCAGGCAGTATACCCTGAATGAAATTGAGAACAAACTGATCCGCGATGGATTCAAGGATGCCCGCATACATTTTGTGCTGGTTTGTGCTGCAGTCAGTTGCCCGCCAATTGTGCCCTATGCATACAAAGGCGACAGGATTGACGAACAACTGGAAGAGCGTTCCCGCATCACATTGAATGATGATCAGTTTATTCGCCTGGATAAAGATGCCAAAAAAGTGCAGATCTCTGAGATCTTTAAATGGTACAGGGATGATTTTTACCGGGATGCCAAATCCCTGCGTGATTATATCAACCACTACCGGGAAGGGAAAATACCGGAAAATTATGAGATCGCTTATTATCCTTACGACTGGAGCCTGAACGAGGCCGAAACCGAACACTCACTGATGATCCCCGAAAGCGGACCAGACCAGTCCAATATCCAGGAATATACACCTTCCAAATTGCTCAGGAAGACCCAGATCGAAATGCAGTTGTTCAACAACCTGTATTCCCAAACGGCCTACCGTGACGGGGACCGTGAGGTTGTGGACTTAAACAGCAGGCAAACCTATTATACCGGTCTGTTCTATTTTTTATATGGAATTTCGGAAAACTCCAGGATCAACATTGGATTGGATATGAACATCCGTTCGGTGAGGATTGATTCGAACGAGAGTAATTCACCCTTTAAGATATTTGCTTTTGCCGGTCCGCCAAATGCAAGGACAGCCATTGCCACCCTGGGACCGAAAATTAAGTTCAGGCCTTTTGAGAATTTCATTGGCTTTTCGGTGCAATCAGCTTTCTGGATACCGGTAGCTTCCGACCTGGATGGTTCAGACAGCGGAGATCCGTGGCTCGATCATGATATGTTTACCTGGTGGAACCAGTTCTTTTACGACAGGCAGCTGAGCGATCAGTTCCAGGTCTTCACGGAAATCGACCTCCTGTTCAGGTTTGAAAAAGATTTTGAAATGAAGAGGACTCACCTGCAAACCCCGGTGAGTTTTTTTTTGAATTATTTTCCTGATTCCAAATTCACGGTATACTTAAACGCACAGTATGCTCCTGCTTTTATGAAGGAGCGTATGCAAAATAATGAGCTCGGCGATTTTACGCTGACAGAAGATTATGCACAAGCAGGTCTGGGTGTAAAATATCAGCTCACTTCCGGTTTGAACCTGGAAATGAGTTATTCCAATTTCTTTACATCCATGAATGGGGGCGCAGGAAATACTTATAATCTTGGAATTCGCTATATTCGCTGATCATGATCGAAAAATACCGGAACATTTTCCTGGATTCCTTTACAGGCTATTTTAATTACCTGTTCAATGAGATCACCACACTTACCTGGCAAAATTATTTCTGGGCCCTGGTTTTCATATCCCTTTTGTTTTATGTTCTGGAAATGATCTGGCCGTGGCGCAAAAATCAGCCCAGGATCCGGAAGGATTTCTGGCTGGATGGATTTTATATGTTCTTTAACTTTTTCCTTTTTTCACTGATTGGTTTCAATGCCATCTCCAATGTATTTGTTGAGGCATTCAACGATTTTCTGAGAAGTACTTTTGGTATCACCAACTGGGTGGCCGTTTATGTCGATAAAATGCCGGGCTGGAGCCAGTTACTGGTGCTTTTTGTGCTGCGTGATTTTCTGCACTGGAATATTCACAGGCTCCTTCACCGGTCTCCCTTTTTGTGGGAATACCACAAGGTACACCACTCGGTAAAACAAATGGGTTTTGCAGCACACTTGCGGTATCACTGGGGCGAGACCATCGTCTACCGCAGCCTGGAGTATATTCCGCTGGGGATGATCGGCTTTGGCCTCCAGGATTTCTTTGCCGTGCACATCTTTGCACTCAGCATCGGACATTTTAATCACTCCAATATCAGCATTCCCCTGGGGCCGCTCAAATATGTCTTCAACAATCCCCAGATGCATATCTGGCATCATGCCAAAGCATTGCCAAACAAGTACGGAGTTAATTTCGGAATTAGTCTGAGTTTGTGGGATTATCTCTTCGGAACAGCCTATGTGCCCGAAAACGGCCGCGACACAGAACTCGGTTTTACAGAGGATGAAGATTTCCCTGAATCATTCTTGCAACAAAACCTCTACCCTTTCAGGAGAAAAGAAAAATTCCTGCATTGAATGTAAAAAATAATAATAAAGTATGAAACAAATGCTCATTCTGATTGTGTCACTTTCCCTTCTTTCCGCTGCTTTCGGACAGGCTGAGTATTATGAACAATTGAATAATCTTTACCGGAAGTCGGTCCCTTTCATTGATGCCACGGAACTGAAGGAAAAAATTGAAAATGAAGAAAAAGTATACCTGCTGGATACCCGCCCTTTTGAGGAATTTAAGGTCAGTCACCTGGAAGGTGCCAGGCAGGTGGGTTATGAATCATTCAGGATCCGGGAAGTGAAGGATATCCCTGAAGATGCAACCATCGTAGTTTATTGTTCCCTGGGCATACGAAGTGAAGAGGTTGGGGAGAAATTGATTGAGAAGGGTTTTGAAAATGTATTTAACCTTTATGGCGGGATGTTTGAATGGTATTATCAGGAATGCCCCGTGGTGGATATGAACAATAAGGAGACCGATAAAATACATGCCTATAATGCTGATTGGGCCAGGTGGCTGCGGAAAGGGGAGGCAGTTTATTAATTAACATTAGCTTAACAGCTTTATCTGCTGATTTTTAAAAACTTTGCATGAAACACACTGTATGATTTATCCTACTTTAAAAGCTTCGAAGAACGAATTTTCCAATCCGGATTTTCAACTGGATATACTGGAGGCACCCTATAAAGGCCAGGTCCGCTTCCGTGATAAGCTGAAGAAGATCGGCATGTACCCGCTAAAACCCTTTGAAATAAAGATCTTCCAGGTCAACATTGGTAAAATGTGTAACCAAACCTGCATGCACTGCCATGTGGATGCCGGGCCCGACAGGACGGAGATCATGACAAGGGAAAATATGCAGCACTGCCTGGAGGTGATCAGGAATCACTCATTTGAAAGCATCGACCTTACCGGCGGGCTCCCGAATTGCACCCCGATTTTAAATGGTTTGTGCAGGAGATCCGGAGCATCAGCCGGGATGTTGAAGTTATTGTACGGTCAAACCTGACCATACTAAACGAAAATGCAGAATTTGAAACCTATCCTGATTTTTTCAGGGAGCACAGGCTGACCATAATTTCTTCCATGCCCTGCTATACCCTCGAAAATGTTGATTCACAGAGGGGAGATGGTGTGTACAATCGCTCCATTTCTGCCCTGAAAGCCTTAAATGAAAAGGGCTATGGCAAAGAGGGCAGCGGCCTGGAGCTTCACCTGGTTTACAACCCCGGTGGCACCGCATTGCCGGGCTCCCAGCTGCAACTGCAAAAGGATTACAAACAAAGGCTGATGGAGGATCATGGCATTGAATTCAACAATTTATATACCATCACCAATATCCCCATAAACCGCTTTCTGGTTTATCTGAAGAAGACGGGCAAATACGAAGAATACATGCAGCGTCTGATCGAAAAGTTTAACCCGTCGGCAGCCATGGGCGTAATGTGCAGGGATACGGTCTCTGTTGCCTGGGATGGCAGCATGTACGATTGTGATTTTAATCAACAGCTCGAACTGGATATGCAGGAAAATATCCCCAGGCATATAAAGGACTTTGATTTCGAAAAACTTTCAAGGCGGGAGATCATGACCGGACAGCATTGTTTTGGCTGCACTGCCGGAGAAGGTTCCAGCTGCCAGGGAGCCCTGGACCCGGGCTGAGATGGTTTTGCCGGCAGGTGATCTCTGAAAGCCCATCATGGATAAATTGATATTGAACTATTTAAGCCAGCGTTTCACATTTTAGGTTAGGAATTATCCGGGTTAGATAAATGGCATTGTATTTGAATATGAGTTTTTGAAAATGTACAAGCGAATAAAAGAAAATCGGGCAAATTACACATTGAATGAGATCAAGAGAGACAACTTCAAAGAGAGAGTCCTGGAGTCTGATCTGCCCGTCATGCTGGCTTTCAAAGCCAACTGGTGCAGGCCCTGTCACATCATCGAACCCAGTCTGAAACAGATTTCCCGCGACAATGACGGATATCTGAACTCATTCATCATTGATAATGACAGGGAAAGGACGATTGCAGAAGAATATGGCGTGCACCTGCTGCCCACTATATTATTCTTCAAAAAGGGCAGGCTTATGGATTCGCTGATTGGAACGCATTCAAAGGAAAAAATTCAGGAACGGGTTGATAAACTCCTGAAAAACGGAAAGGAAAATAAATGAACATCAATATAATATCTAAAGAAGAACAGGCATACGGGGAGTTTAACGGTGGTGAGATCATTGAGAATAAGCCCATCGGATTTCCCCAGGATGGAGGCAGACAAAAGCCCTATTCAAATCTTTTCTACTGGGCTCATGCCAGTGCAGAAAAGGAAAGTTTGATCGGCCTGCACCCACACCGCGGATTTGAGATCATGAGCGTGGTGCTTGAGGGAGAAATGGAACATTATGATACTTCTGATGAAAAATGGTCGCCCCTCAAAGCAGGAGATGTGCAATTGATCAGGGCTGGAAACGGCATCTCCCATGCTGAAAAGATGAAAGACGGATCCCAGATGTTCCAGATCTGGTTTGATCCGGGTTTGCAAAAGACCCTCGCAAAAAAAGCCTCTTACGATAATTACTTCTCGAAGGATTTCAGCTTGCTTGATGAGGCAGGCATGAAAACCCGGATCATCAAGGATGAAATGGGACCGGTGCAAATGGATACCGAAGGTGTTGAAATTAAAGAATACAGTTTTGATAAAGGCGATCATGCATTGCCTGCTGAAAAAGAAAAGATTTACAGCATGTATCTTATAACAGGGAATATCAGCCTGGAAGGGAAGCAGATGAAAAAACGGGATTTTGCCATTGTGGAAGAAGCTGACGTGGAATTGAAAATCAGGGCCACTGACAAATGTAAGCTTTTTGTGATCAGCTCGCCTGCAAGGCTGAATTATCAAAGCTATTTTGAATTGTCGGGCTGGTAAAAAAGCTGCAGCATCATGAAATCCAGGAATTCGTTGCTGATCATTTTTATCAAGAATCCTCAAGCCGGCAAAGTGAAAAAGCGGCTTGCAGCCGGAACAGGCCATCATGTGGCCCTGCAGGTATACAGAAAGCTGCTTTTCAATACACAAATAATATGTGATGATGTTGCCGTTCAAAAAGCTGTCTGCTATTCTGATTTTGTGGATGAACATGATCACTGGCCTGCTGAAAATTACCTGAAATTTCAGCAGCAGGGTGAGGAGCTGGGTGAGCGGATGAAAAATGCATTTAAGCAGGCATTTGCCTGGGGTTATGAAAAGGTTGTGCTGATCGGTGGAGATATCGTTGAATTAAACGCTGCGGTGATCAGGGAGGCTTTCCGCAAGCTGGATGAAAACGAAGTTGTAATGGGGCCTGCGAAAGATGGGGGTTATTATCTCATCGGAATGAAAAAGCTTTATGATGCTTTGTTTTCCGACATGCATTGGGGGGAATCCGTGGTATACCGCGAAAGCCTGCTGGTGCTTGAGAAAAACGGAATTCATTTTGCAGAATTGCAACAACTTGCCGACCTGGATTCCTTTGAAGACTTTCAGAAATACAAACACATGATTGAAAAATTGGAGGATTACAATGAGTCGTAAAAAATATTTTCTGTTGATCATTATTTTTTGTGCATTGATACCGGTGACGAACGCCCAGCTTGAATTTGAAATCCCTGCTGAATCATTTAAAGATTATTGGTACGCGGGAAAAGCAGAGATCGCTCATTATGAGTTGGAACAGGCCAGGTACGGGGAGATCCATCCGGGGCGCGCAGTACTGATCTTTGTGACCGAAGACTTTTCTAAATCCAAACAGGTAAAACTCGACCATCCGCACCGCGACCGGGAGGATGCTGTTAAAGTCATGAAGCTGAACCTGACAAAAAAATTCCTGACCGGCATTTACCCGTATTCCGTGATGGCCTCTGTTTTTACGCCTGTCGGTACGAAGGCATTTAATAATGCCCTCAAGATCACCGCAAGTACCCAGGAATGGTGTGGTCATGTTTATACACAGATGAACCACAGGGGGGATGACTTTTTGCTTAAATCTTTTTCCTATTTTGAGGCTGAGGGCGACAAGATGTTTCAGCTGCAAGACTATTTTGCCGAAGACAATATCTGGAACCTCATCCGGCTGGACCCTAATAAATTGCCCCTTGGAAAAGTGATCATGATTCCCTCCGCCATTGAATCCAGGATGAAGCACTTTGAGCTTTTACCAGAAACGGTTTATGCCAGCCTTAAAACAAAGAGCGAAGATGCCGGGCTTGCTGTTTATCGCATTGAGTATAAGAAAAGCGGCAGGATACTCAGCATCACCTTTGAGAAGAAATTCCCTTTCCGGATCCTTGGCTGGGAAGAAAAAAGCAAGGGCATTGTCCATGGTGGAAACAAAGTGCTGACAAGCGCCCGCCTGAAGGAATATATTCATACCGATTACTGGAATAAAAACAGCTTAAAGGATACGCTTTGGCGCGAAAAACTGGGACTACCGCAATACTAAACGCTGGCCGATCCTGGGCTGTGTGCCTTCTTCCATTTCATTGCGTTTGTAAAGCTTTCTGAGCTTGATGCCGTATTTCTGTGAAATGCTGTACATGTTCTCATTTTCCCTCACAATATGGTATTCTTCTTCTGCGCGGTTCCTTTTCTTTTCCAGGTAAAGCATCTGGCCTTCCACCAGGCTGTCATCTTTATCCAGTTCATTATATTTGTAAACCTGCCAGGTATAGATCCCGAATTCATCGGCGATCTTCCAGAAATCATCTCCTTTTCTGGCCAGGATGAATTTGCGCCTGTTGTTCTCATAAACTTTCCGCCCGTCACCGGCAATTTCAACAGGAGAAAGACTGGCATTGTCCGGGAAATAAACCTTCCTGCTGTTGCTGACGACTTTTGCAGCTTGCGGTTCAACTTTCGCCGCCTGGGTATTATCAGCCAGGGGCACATTCCGGTCGTATTGGTAAAGTTTATGATCCTCAATGATCCTGATCAGGAGTTGCGGGTATTTTGGATTGGTGGCATAACCGGCCTTTTTCAGTCCGTAAGCCCAGCCTTTGTAATCGGTGATCTCCAGTTTGAAGAGATCGGCGTATCGTCCCCTTTTTGTGAGGAAATAAGAATGATCGCGGAATGAATCCTCCACTTTCCTGTATTTCCTGAAGCATTCCCTGCGCTCGTCATCATCCTCTCTGAAAGTTTTGCCCTTCCAGGTGCTGTGGCATTTGATGCCAAAATGGTTGTTGGCCCTTTTGGCCAGGCGGCTGTTGCCACTGCCCGACTCCAGTATGCCCTGCGCCAGCGTTATGCTGGCCGGAATACGGAACTCCTGCATCTTCTCAATGGCGATGTCCCGGTACATTTCTATATACTCCTCCCGGCTCATTCGCTGTGAAAAGACAGCCGGGAGTGATGTTACGAACAATATGACGAACAAGACAGTTTTCTTCATACGGGATACGAAATTATTTAAAAGCAAAGCGTATCCGATGTTTACATCCCCGGATTTATTCACAACGCTTTGTTATTAATATTGTTTTCAACTGCTGATAATTCAGTAATTTTACCACACGGTGGAGATTATTAAAAAATATTTTCCTGACCTGGATGAAGTTCAGTTGAAACGCCTGGAGGCTTTACAACAGCTGTACGCAGGATGGAACGAGAAGATCAATGTGATCAGCCGGAAGGACATCGGGCAATTATACATCCGGCACGTACTGCATTCACTGGCCATTGCCCGCTATGTTCAGTTTGCCCGGGGCACAAAGATACTGGATGCCGGTACCGGCGGCGGTTTTCCCGGCATCCCCCTGGCCATTTTTTTCCCGCATGTTGACTTCCTGCTGGTAGATTCGATTGGAAAGAAGATTGGTGTGGTGAAAGAAATTGCAGCCTCCCTGGAACTGAAAAATGTAGAAGCCCGGAATGAGCGGGTGGAGAAGATCTCCGGTTCATTTGATTTTGTTGTAAGCCGGGCCGTAAAGAGCCTTCCTGTCTTTTATGCCTGGGTGAAGAACAAAATCCGCAAAGATGCAGTAAACGAAGTTCCCAACGGCATACTGTATCTTAAAGGCGGGGATTTCGCAGATGAAATGGATGAAGTACCTTTAAAACATAAAATCATAGAGCTTACGGATTATTTTGAGGAAGATTTTTTCGAAACCAAAAAACTGCTGCATTTGTTCAGGAGATAGTTAAGCTGGTAAACCGGGTTTATTTGGATATCCCCTGTGGATTCGTACAAATCTAATTTAAACTCATTTGAAAAAGTATTTTCCTTATTTTAGCCGCCAATTCAAAAATCAAATTTCAATTATGGAAGCAGTAAAGAAAACATTAAAAGATTCAGCCGCAATGCGGTGGCTTGTGATGCTCCTCATCAGTGGGTTAACATTCTCTACTTACTATTTTCAGGACTTCTATTCGGGGCTGAAAGGTTTGATCGAAACTGATTTTGGGTTTACAAGTGAGGAATTTGGACGAATGCTTGGACTCACTACCATTGCCAATGTTTTTGGTATGATTATCATAGGGGGTATCGTAATCGACAAATGGGGAATACGGCTTGCAGGTATCACATTTGGTGGTTTGGCTACTCTTGGTGGTTTGGTATCAGCGCTGACGGCAGCGGGATATTTCGGCGAAGATAAATCAACCATGCTTACGGGTTTGATTATTGGACGTGTTATGTTTGGCTCAGGACTGGAGGTTGTTTGCGTGGTTGCCATGAGGACGATCGTGAAATGGTTCAAAGGACACGAACTTGCTCTGGCAATGGGCATCAACATGGGATTCGGCCGGCTTGGATCGGCCCTGGCGATTGCGATATCACTGGATATTGCAGGAGTGAAGGTTTCTCCTGCAGTAACATTTGCTGCCAGCCTTATCGGACTCTCACTGATCATGTTCCTGGTTTATACCATTTTTGATATTCGGCTTGATAAACAATTGAAAAAAGCTGACGCCGAAAATAACGTTGCGGAAGTTGAAGAAGAAGATTTTAAATTTTCTGATCTTGTTAAACTGGTGAAGAATAACTCCTTTGTATACATAACCCTACTTTGCGTTGCTTTTTATTCCGCTGTATTTCCTTTTATACAATATGCACCCGACCTTTTGGTCAATAAGTTCGGGTTTTCCTATGCCCTGCCCGAAGGCGCCAATATTGTGGCTTTTGGAAGTGAAGCACTGGGTAATGCAATGGTGTATATCACGGTCTTTATTTTTGCCATCGGAATAACGGTTGTACCCAATAATTTGAAAAGCAAACAATTGAAAGCCGGCATCCGGATTGTTTTAATCCTGGTATTTGCTTTCCTGGTTTACCGCAACAATGAAATGATCAGTTCCTGGCTAGTGAATGGTCCCAAAACCTCCGCATTGATACCCCTGGGAACAATTATTTTTACACCCATCTTCGGCACCATCGTCGACAGTAGAGGAAAAGCGGCTTCTCTCATGATGCTTGGAGCGTTTCTGCTCATCTTTGCACATGTTTCTCTTGCTCTTTTTGATGGTGTATTTTTCGCCTATGCCGGCCTGCTCAGTCTGGGTATTGCATTCTCACTGGTTCCTGCTGCCATGTGGCCTTCTGTTGCAAAGATTGTTCCTGAGAACCGGCTTGGAACTGCTTATGCCTCTATGTTTACAGTGCAGAACTGGGGCCTTGGTTTGTTCTTCTGGGGCATCGGTGCGCTGCTTACCGTTGTAAATACTTCTGTTGTTGATAAGATCAGGAATTTCAGAGAGGGCCTCGAAGCCCAGGGATTCACTGCAGGTGAGATCAGCGAGCGCGTAAAAGATTTGCAGATCTCGGGAGAGCTGCCATATTACGATTATACAATTCCCATCCTTGTGCTTGTTCTTTGTGGAGTTATTTCCATTTACCTTGCATATATGCTGAAAAGAGCTGATAAAAAGCAGGGATACGGACTTGAATTACCCTCAGGCGCTCAATCCCCAAGGGATATGGAAGCCGAGGAGATGGCTAACCAGTAAGCGATATACTTAATTCTTGTTAAAAGGAGGCATAATCGCATGCCTCCTTTTTATTTTTCTCATGCAGATTATGTAAATTTGAAGTTTAAAATTATTAATCATCAAAAGACATTAAAAATGAGTGATAAATTAAATGACCTGGAACCCAAAACCCTCTGGGGGATTTTTGAAGAAATGACACAGATCCCGCGGCCATCTAAATTTGAAGATAAAATTCAGGAATGGGCCGTGAATTATGGCAACAAGCTTGGCCTGGAAACCTTTAAAGATGAAGTGGGCAATGTGATCATCAAAAAACCCGCCAGCAAGGGAATGGAAGACCGTAAAGGAGTGATCCTGCAAGGACACCTCGATATGGTGCCCCAGAAGAATAGCAGCACGCAGCATGATTTTAAGAAAGATCCCATCAAAACTTTTATCGATGGTGACTGGGTAAAAGCAAAAGGCACTACCCTGGGATCCGATAATGGGATCGGTGCAGCCGCCGGGCTGGCTGTGGTTGCTTCCGCTGATCTTGTCCATCCCGATATCGAGGTGCTGCTTACTTCGGATGAAGAAACAGGCATGACCGGTGCCAATGGCCTGAAGCCAGGCGTGCTGAATGGGGAGATCCTCATCAACATGGACTCGGAAGATGAAGGTGAGCTCTATATCGGTTGTGCCGGAGGCGTGAATACCAATACCACCTTTGAATATGAAAACGTGGAAGTCCCTGCCAATATGGCGCCATACAAGATCAGCGTTACCGGCCTGAAAGGGGTCACTCAGGCCTGGATATCCACCTGGGAAGGGGAAATGCCAATAAGATCATCAATCACCTGATGATGGAAGCGGCTAAAAAATTCGGCCTGAAACTGGCCTGCATCGACGGCGGCAGCCTGCGGAATGCCATTCCACGCGAGGCCTTTGCCACCGTGGTGGTGCCCGAAAACAAAAAGGGCGATTTCAAAGAGTTTGTGGAAGTCTTTGAACGTGAAGTCAAGGTGAGCTTTAAAGATGCCGACCCCGGACTGATGATCAGTGTGGCCACCACAAAAATGCCCTATCACCTGATCGATGAGAAAACACAAATGAATCTTTTCAAGGCGGTTGATGAGTGCCCGAATGGCGTTATCAAAATGGATGACAATATGCCGGATGTTGTGGAAACATCTACCAACCTTGCCGTTGTTAAATCTGGAGACGGAAAGATCGAGATCGCGACCCTGCAAAGGAGCGCCGTGGATGATGATAAAGACAGGCTGGCCAAAGAGATTTTCGATGTCTTTAAGAAATATGGTAGCAATCCAGAGCATTCGGGAGATTATCCCGGCTGGAAGCCCAACCCGGATTCTGACATCCTGAATGAAATGAAAGGCATCTACGATAAACTCTTCGGCAAGGTGCCCGAAGTGAAAGTGATCCATGCAGGACTGGAATGTGGTATCCTGGGAGCCAAGTATCCCAACTGGGATATGATCTCCTTCGGACCGACCATCCGCAATCCTCATTCACCCGATGAAATGGTCAATATTTCAACGGTACAGAAATTCTGGGATTACCTGGTGGATACGCTTAAGCACATTCCAAAAAAATAAATCCTAAATATTTTGTCTTAAAAGAAAAAAATTCTAATTTTGCACTTCTAAAATTTTAGAAAAAATGACGAAAAGAACATTTCAGCCATCGAACAGGAGAAGGAAGAACAAACACGGATTCAGAAAACGTATGTCGACTGCCAATGGCCGTAAGGTGATCAACAGGAGAAGAGCAAAAGGAAGAAAAAGATTATCAGTTTCTGAATAGGAAACCGGACAAGATATAGAGCGCATAGTCAAGAGAAGGTAAAATCATTTACCTTCTTTTTTTTGTCAGTGAAAATAATAGCACAATTATTGTTTCGTTAATTTTTGAAATGACATTCTTTAAGATCATATTGATACTCGGGCTGATTTATTTCGCTTCCGTATTCATCATCCGGTACCTGTTGCCCTGGTTCATCAAAAAGCAATTCAATAAAGCCCGTGAGAATTTTTATGGGGATGCCGGAAACAGGCAGGACCATAAAACGGAAGGGGATATGAACATCCGCTACAAAAAGGATAAGGATCAAAAGAAAAAAGATGAGGATCTGGGAGAATACGTAGATTACGAAGAAATCAAAGATTAATTTTTTCTGAAAGCCTTTTTGGGTTAAATTTGCTTGCACTGAAACATAAACCCAATTCTGATGAGCAAGTTTTCGATTAAAGAAGCAACACCTTATATTGCTGCCCTTATTATTTTTATCCTGATCACAATCATTTATTTCAATCCACTTGATCCAGGGCAAGAAGCTCCGGCAGGATGATATCATGCGATTACAAGGGCATGTCGAAAGAAATCGTGGATTACCGCGAGAAAACTGGCGAAGAGGCACTGTGGACCAATTCCATGTTCGGAGGCATGCCGGCGTATCAAATTTCTGTAAAATACAAAGCCAATCTCTTTTCTTATATCGATGATGTATTGATGCTCGGATTGCCCAGGCCGGCGGGCTATGTGTTTCTTTATTTTCTGGGTTTCTTTATCCTCCTTCTCGTTTTGCGGGTCAATCCCTGGCTGAGCATTGCAGGAGCCATTGCTTTTGCCTTTTCTTCTTACTTTTTTATTATCCTGGAAGCGGGGCACAATTCCAAGGCCCATGCCATCGGCTATATGGCCCCCGTGCTGGCCGGGATCATCCTGGCTTACCGGGGAAAATATATCTGGGGCGCGATCCTGACCGCATTGTTCCTGGCACTTGAGATACAGGCCGGGCATCCACAGATCACCTATTACCTGCTCATCGTGGTGCTTATCCTGGGTGTTTTCCAGTTGCTTGATTCCTTCAAGCAGAAACAATTGCCACATTTCCTGAAAGCAACTGCTTTCCTGCTGCTGGCTGCCATCCTGGCGGCGCTTACCCATACGACCAATCTCTGGGGTACCTATGAATATGGTAAACATACGATCCGCGGTAAATCAGAACTTACCACCGACCAGGAAAATAAAACCAGCGGCCTTGACAAGGATTATGCAACCGACTGGAGCTACGGCATACAGGAAACCCTGAGCCTGATGATCCCGAATGCAAAAGGCGGGGCAACGGATATATCTGGCCAACAATGAGAAAGCCATGGAAAATGTGAACCCCCGGTATCAGGCAGGCTTTTCAGCGGGCAAATCAATACTGGGGCAACCAGCCCTTCACTTCGGGACCGGTATATGTTGGGGCCATCATCATGTTTCTGTTTGTGCTTGGGATGTTTGTTTTGAAAGGCAGGTTAAAGTGGATTTTGTTCACAGCCACCTTGCTTTCCATCCTGCTGAGCTGGGGCAAGAATTTTATGCCCCTGACAGATTTTTTCCTGGATTATGTGCCGGGATATAATAAGTTCAGGGCCGTTTCCATGACCCTGGTCATCGCCGAGCTCACCATCCCCATCCTGGCCATCCTGGCCGTTGATAAGATATTGAAATCGCCGCAGATCCTGCGGGAGAACAAAAATGCCCTCTATCTTTCATTTGGCCTGACAGCGGGAATTTCTCTTTTACTTTACCTTTTTCCGGGTGCATTCCTGGATTTTTTCAGCAGGGCCAAAGCAGATCAATTCGCCCAATTCCAGGACAGGGCAATGCCGCCCAGATCAATGCCTATATGGATGAACTGGAATCAGCGCGCATGAGCATTTTTAAGGCAGATGCCATGAGGAGCTTTCTGTTCATTCTGGTGGCAGCCACCCTGATCTGGTTATACAGCTTCAATAAACTGAACAGGAATCTGCTGGTTGGACTGATCGCCGTCTTGTTCCTGATTGACCTTGCTGTTGTGGCGAACCGTTATCTCGACAGCAGTGATTTTGTCAGGAAATCAAAAATGACCCAGCCTTACCAGGCATCCATTGCCGACCAGGAGATTATCAAGGATACGGATCCCAATTTCAGGGTGTTCAACCTGGCGGTGAGCAGCTTCAATGATGCCAGCACTTCGTATTTTCATAAATCAATCGGTGGTTATCACGGAGCTAAGCTGCGGCGCTACCAGGAATTGATCACTAATGCCATCATCCCCGAAAGGCAAAAGCTGTTGGAAGCTTTCAGAGTGAAACCCCTATGCTGGCGGTAGATGCAGCCTTACCAAAACTCTCCGTCCTGAACATGCTGAACACAAAATATTTTATCCTTGATCCGGCACAGCCACCTCTCCAGAATCGCTATGCGCTGGGGAATGCATGGTTTGTGAATTCCATCAGGATGGTGGAGAATGCAGATGAGGAAATCAGGGCTGTGCAAAACTTCAAGCCTTCGCGCACAGCAATTGTGGACAAACGTTTTACTGATGAAATCGCTGCTGTGGCACTGAACGACAGCACCCGTTATGGCAGTATACGACTGACCAATTACAAACCCAATAAACTCACCTACCAGAGCAAGGCAAAGGAAGATGCTTTTGCAGTGTTTAGCGAGATCTATTACCCTGCAGGCTGGAATGCATACATCGACGGGGAAAAGGTGCCGCATGTAAGAGTGAATTACGTATTGCGCGGGCTGCCTGTGCCGGCCGGAGAACACCAGATCGTGTTTGCCTTTGAACCGGCGGTTTACAGGACCGGTGAGACCATTTCACTGATCAGTTCCATCATCCTTATCCTGCTGATCGCCGGCGGGCTTTACATTGAATACAGGAAAGGTGAAAAACCCCAGGTATGAAAAAAGTGCTGGTCATAACATATTACTGGCCACCCAGCGGGGGAGCGGGGGTGCAGCGCTGGCTGAAGTTTGTGAAATATCTGCGGGATTTTGGATGGGAACCCGTGGTATACACACCCGAAAATCCCGAAGCACCGGTTATCGACCACTCCCTTGAAAAGGACATCCCGGAAGGCCTGGAAGTACTCCGGCAACCGATCTGGGAACCCTATACAGCCTATAAGAAATTCATCGGTCAGAAAAAAGACCAGCGGGTAAATGCCGGTTTCCTTTCAGAAAGTGAAAAACCGAAGTTCTCAGAAAACCTGTCGGTGTGGATCCGGGGAAATTTCTTCATCCCGGATGCCCGTAAGTTCTGGATCAAACCCTCCGTCAGATACCTGACAAAATACCTGAAAGAAAAGTGGGTGGATGCCATCGTGAGTACCGGCCCGCCCCACAGCATGCACATGATCGCCCTGAGACTCAAAGAAAAACTGGGGATTCCCTGGCTGGCTGATTTCCGGGATCCATGGACGAATATTGATTTTTATGATCAGTTGAAGCTTTCAAAGTTTGCTGACCGCACACATAAGAAAATGGAACTTAGCGTATTGAAATATGTGGATGAAGTTATTACAGTAAGCTGGAACTGGGCAGATGATTTCAGAAAAATATATGAAAGGCCGGTAAAAGTAATTACGAATGGATACGATCCGGATGATTTTGAGCTGGATGTAAGTTTGGATAAGAAATTTTCCATTGTTCATATCGGGGCAATGAACAAAGACAGAAATCCCGTAATGTTTTTTGAAGTATGTGGTGAGCTCCTGACGGAGTATCCATCACTTGCAGAAAACCTTGAAATAAAGCTTGTGGGTAGTACAGATATATCAGTATTCAACAGCATTGAGAAACAAGGTTTGACAGATTTTGTGAAGTGGGTTAAAAATGTACCGCATGATGAGGTATTAAAATATACCAAGTCTGCACAGTTGTTACTGCTTGCCCTGAATAATACACCCAATGTATTGGGCATTATTCCCGGGAAGATATTCGAATATCTTGCGGCAAAGAGACCTATTCTTTGTACAGGACCCGAAAACGGAGATAGTGCAAGGATTATTCGTAATGCGAACGCAGGAGAAATTGTATCATTTGATGACAAGAATAAGATGCGGAAAGTACTTGTTGAATATTATGAGGCATACCAAAATAATGATTTGGTTTATAATGGAAAGGGTATTGAAAAGTATTCCAGGAAAGCATTGTGTGGAGAAATTGCAGATTTGTTAAACAGCATAAGAAAAAAATAATAAAAGTGAAAATTATCAATATAGTGGGCGCAAGGCCCAATTTTATGAAAATTGCCCCCATAATGCATGTTATGCAATCTGATAATGAGATAAATCCTCTGCTTCTGCATACCGGGCAACATTATGATTTCAGCATGTCAGGAAGTTTTTTTTCAGAACTTAATATCCCCGAACCTGATATAAATCTGGAAGTTGGATCAATGAATCATGCGAAGCAGGTTGCATCTATCATGAAAAAGTTTGATGATGTATGTGAAGAAATAAAGCCTGATGCTATTCTTGTTGTGGGGGATGTGAACTCTACCATGGCCTGCAGCCTCGTAGCAGTCAAGAGAGGTATAAAGGTCATTCACGTTGAAGCTGGTATAAGAAGTTTTGACCGCAGCATGCCCGAAGAGATCAACCGGCTGGTCACTGATTCAGTAGCAAACTTGCTGCTTCCGCCTTCCAAAGATGCTGTTGCGAATTTATTGAATGAAGGTCATGACAAAGATAAAATAGAGATGGTGGGTAATATTATGATTGATACACTTTTGAATTCTCAGCAAAAGATTCACCAATCTGATATTCTGAAAGAACTTCAACTTAATGGGAAAAGGTTCGTGACCCTGACGTTGCACCGCCCTTCAAATGTTGATAATGAAGCAAACCTCAGGAATATCATCGAGGCACTGGATTATATACAGAAAAAGACGGAAATCGTATTTCCTGTGCATCCCCGGACCAGGAAAATGATTTCATCCTTCGGACTTGGACAACAGAATAGGGGTATGAAAAACCTCAAATTGATTGATCCTTTGGGATATTTTGATTTCAGTAAGTTAATTGCAGAATCGTTTTTCGTATTGACTGACAGTGGAGGGATACAGGAAGAGACAACTGTTCAGTATATCCCCTGCATCACGCTGAGAAATAATACGGAACGACCGGTTACGGTTTCTATTGGCACCAATGAATTGGCTGGATCAGATACCGCCAGGATTGTTAAATTGGCGGATAATATTTTTGAGGATAATTGGAAAAATGGAGGTATCCCGGAAATGTGGGATGGAAAAACATCATCAAGAATTGTTAAGGCTGTTAAAACTCATCTAAGCTGATTGCTGTCAGTTTTCTTTTCAAATATATTGTCGATGAATTTGTGAATACTCAGATCATTACAAAAAACCTGATACAGATTCCAAATAATCGGAAACTCTGATTTCTGATCCTCAATAGAATACTTTTCATAAAATGTGCGCGTAGCCAATTTTCCTTCAAGCAAGACTTTATCGCTGATATCTTTTGTAAAAAACCCTTTGCCAATAAATAGACCAAGCGTTCTGTTCCGACTGAGATCGTTCAGGGAAGTTAGTCCAAAATCACCAATACCACAATATTTAAAAAGACTATCCTCCTGGCCTCCATGCTTTAGCACAATCTTACGCAGTTCTTTAAACGTATTGGTTAAAAGCATGAATCGCAGATTGGGGGAATTAAACCTGGCATCAGTAATTCCCAATACAATGGCGTAAATGTTCTTTAATATACTCATCAACTCAACCCCTTTAATATCTGTTGTGAAATCACAATATACCACGGTTTTTTCGAACAAGTCGGATATTCGCTTAAACCATGCTGGATTTTCACAGGCAAAAGTAAAGGCGGTAGGGGAATTTTCTATTAACTCCCTGGCGAATGTTGGACCTTTTAAACTTCCGGTTTCATTAGAGAAGTTTTCTTTTAAGAGTTCCACAATAGTACTTTTACTTCCATTGCCAAATCCTTTTGCCAGATTTATCAATATGCTGTTTGCAGGTATAAACTCCCGGATTTCATTTAAATAAGAAATTGTTACAGAAGATGGAATTGCAAGAAAGATGAAATCTGCATCTCTTAGAACTTCTGGATTAAGAGATGCTGTGAGTCTCGTGTTCAGGTCGATATATGGAAAATAAAGATGATTTTTATGATAACGGTTGATATGATCAGCAACTTCTTTCTCAATAGTAAGAAGTTGGATGTTGATATCAGTATCATATGATATTGCGTTGCCCAGGGCCGTTCCAATGGCACCTGCTCCGATAATTACTGTATTATTCACATTCATCTCCTTCTTTTAAAATAATTTATCAGTAATTGATATTTTTCATTTAATTCACCAGAAATATTACTCATTAAAACCAGGCAAAGGTAAAAAATGGAAATAAATGTGCTTCTTAACAAAATGTCCCAGGCAAAAAAATCCAAACGGGGAATTAGCAAACTGAGAAAATAAGTTAAAACTGCATAAAAAACTACAAGGAGGATCTTGTGATCATATGGGTGGAAACCAAATTGCTTTTTCAGGTAAAAGTACTTTAGGAGATTAAAGACCAGAAAAGATACAGCGGAGGCTAATGCTGCACCAACAATGCCCAGGGCAGGTATCAGAACCAGATTAGAACCCACCAGCAGCAAAACAAGCAGGATCATAAAATAGGTGTGTATTTTATATTTGGGTGAGGTAAAGAGTATCATATTGCTGGTACCCCCGGCCATTTGTATAGTACTTGCAAGTGAAATAAAGAAAATTACATATTTCCCTGGTTCATAGGTAGATTGCAAGAGGTATTCGTTAAAAACATTGTGAATATTGGCCCAGATACCAATGAAAAGCAAACTGGCCAGAATCGTCTGATTCAGGCAGCTTTTATAGTATATGGTGTTAATCTTATCTTGGTCATTATTCTTCCATGCATCAGCAATGACAACAGAAGATATTTTTAGCAAGGGCCGTGAAGAAACCAGTATCACTGTACCAAAGTAAAAGGTAATGGCATAAATCCCTGTACTGCTCAAATCAATCATAGCATTGATCATGATGCTGTCAATATTCAAAACAAGAATACCTGAGAAACTGGTAAGTATACCATAGAAACCAATGTTAACCATTCTGTTCCTGAGGTCTTTTGAGATAAAATCCATTTGAGGCTTGAGGAAAATTTGCCGGTCACGAATAAGCATAAATAGAATAAGCAGTGTTGGGATGAGGAAAGAAATAAAAAACAGCAAAACAAACTCTCTAAAATCTATCAAACCGAAAACGAACAGGAGGGCAACACCAAGAATTAGTACTCTTTGGAGAAACTCTTTCAAAAAAGTTCCCTGCACCGAATTGTACAGGACTTTATAATAATTATCAAATACAATGTAATACAATGAAACAATGATCAGAGGGACTATAAAGAAGAAGTATTCTGCCAATAGCATTGATTTTCCGGTTTCTTTTCCGATGATCGCGGGCTGTAAAATAAACAATAGCAGGATTGAAATGATCAGCCCGATGGTACTCACTAAAAATGCCAGGAAAAAGAAACCATGATGCTTTTTCTGGTAATTCCTGAAATATGGGAAAATAACCGTGGTAACCCGTGGAAAACCCAGGCTGGCAAACTGAGCAAAAAGGGCCGAATAAGCTACAAGCAACCTCAGTAAACCAATCTGATCAGCTTCAAAATATTTCTGGTAGATTAGTAAGTTAATTACAAACCCAAGCCCAACTCCCAAATAAGAGTATACGGATCCCCTGATTGCCTGTTTCTGTATGATTCCCAAATGTCGCGGTTTATATTTTATATTCGTATTTTAATGCCAAATCACCATAGATGTCGGCAAGCTCTTTTTTCATGGAGTCAGACCATTCCCGGTATTCATCCATTTTTCCTTTTTTCTGTTTGTTTTTCTTTTTTTGTGTTGAATTTGTGATCATCTGCTCGCTAATAGGTAAATTCAGATAATTGCATAATTTAACAAGACGATCATTTCCAAGCTGGTTGTAAATTAAAAAAGAAAAATTGCTCTTCAGGAATGAATTTCCTGATTCTTTCGATATACGCATTTGTTTCTTTCCATAACCAGGCGCATTTTTCGGCCTGCGACGTGGTTTCCCATTTTTCTTTGTACGGCCCTGATAGCGGTTTGATTCTTTTGATGTCATCACTTGTTCCGGCATAGAAATTTCTTCGCATAGCCGACCTTGCAAACTCCCCTGGATGCCTGACCAGATGAATAAATTTTGCTTTTGGGAATAACTCGATCAGTAAGGGAGCAAAAAATGTTACATGGTTGTTGGTTTCAATGAAGGCTTTGTTGGTTTTGTAAGAATATCGGAGAAACTGTTCCCTGCCTGCAAGAAAGATTTCTTTCATTAGTTGTTTCTCATTTTCATCCGGGGCAAAACCTGATTTTTGATAATTGTTATAGACCAATCTGCCCTGTGCACCCAGATTGGGGATGGGTTCGTGAAAAGTTTTGTAAGCTTTGAAGTTTGAAAGAAAATAATAAAACCAGTTTGTCCCGCATCTTCCTGTTGATAGAAAGAAAACGGGTGGGGGAACGTCCAATCCACGCAGTCTAATGTCCTGAAAATTGGACTTCCTGATTGACCTTCCGAATTTCAGGTTCCAGTATATGTCATCCAGCTTCAGCTTGAACAGGTCTCTAGTTTTCATTTTCAATCTTCTTATATGCTTCAAGTAAATTTCTCTCTGCAGTTTTGTAATGATACTTTTCTCTGACGGATGTTCTGGCATTATCACTCAGGCTGTCATAGAGTTTTTTATCCTTTTTGAGTGCGCTGATCCTGTCAACCAGCTCATTTACATTGCCTGCCTTGAAAATCAAGCCAGCGTGTGATTCTTTGATTACATTTACCTGGGAAGGACAGTCGCTTACGATGGGAGGTTTGCCTAATGCCATGTACTGGAACAACTTATTGGCATAGGTTGTATCATGGTGAATATTTCTCAGAAAAGGGCAAACACCTGCTTTTGATGCTGCTATGTAGGAAACTGCTTTCTGAAAAGGAACATACCCGAGTAACTCGATGTTTGATAAACCTAATTCTTTGACCTTTTTTGTCAACTGTTTTTGTTCACGGGATGTCCCGATCAGTACAAAATGATATTCGTGCTCATTTCTTAATTGAAAGGCCGCTTCAATAAGTGTTAATGTTCCTCTTCTTGTACCGGTATCCCCGAAATACAGGATCATAAACTTTTTTTGATACCTTTGTATAATTCCCCCATCAATTTTGGATTCAAGAATGTCACTGAGTACAGGATAATTTGCTACAACATTTATTTTATCATTGAGGATATTAAAATTGGAGTGATAATAATCCTTGGCCTCCCTGGTAACAAGGATCAATTGATCAAGTTTGGGGCTGTATTCTTTTTGAAAATATTCCCATTTACTCGTGGAGATTAATAACTTACCGGGAAATGTTGTTACATGATGATACATTTTCATGATCTCAGGCCTGTTTTCATGATAATCACCGATGACGGGAATGGAATACTTTTTTGCAATTTCAATACAAGGCTTGGCCAAAGGAAGGTCATGAAAGTGGATGACATCATATTTTTCCTTGCGAACTTGCTTTTCCAGCTTCTTTTTCCAGAAATTGAAATATAAAGGAAAAGAAAGCGACAATGCTTTAAACTTGTACTTTAGTCTGGAGATGGGTACACGGTAAATGGATATTCCCTTGTATTGTTCAGTTGTTTTTTTGTTCGTACGTGTATAGCACAGCAAATCAACATGATGTCCGGAATGTATCAGCGACAGTGCCTCCCTTTCCACCCTTAAATCAGGAGGAAACTCTTCATCTAAGACCATCAATATCCTCATGACTTATTTTTTCACAAATCTACAATTTAAATTGATGGCAGATTTGGCTTCAGGCAATTATCTGATCAAAGTCACCGTCCCCATGGCCTGCTCTTCCAGCATCTCTCTTTCTCCGATTGATTTCCCGTCCGAGACGGTCCCATCCAAAAAGCTCGCCCTGATCTTCCACAGATACACATCCATGGGCAGTTCTTCTCCATTGTAGGTACCATCCCATCCTTCAGCGGGCTGCCCGTCGGCGGTCAGCTCCTCGCTCTCCCAGATGATATTGCCCCAGGAGTCGAACACCACCACCTGGTAGGAGGCCAGGTTGATGCCCTTGGGCCTGAACTCGCGTACTTCGGCCGCCGGGTTGGTCGGGGCAAAGGCATTGGGCACAAACAATCCTTTGAACAGGAAGTTGTAATCGTAAAAGGCCGTATCAGGACAATCATACTTGTTGTAAGAGACCAGGAAGATCTCATAACTTTCAGTGAAGTAGTTGTCCTGGTCGAACTGCCAGACGGGGTCCTTCTCCTCTGACTCAGCCCCGGGTTCTCCAAAGTACCAATAGTAGCGCAAGGCCGAGCTGTCGCTCTCGTTGATAAAGCTGAGCTGGCCCTGTACATTATCATAGTTCTCGCGGAAGGAGAAGCCTGCCACAGGCGTTGGATTCACCACGATGGCCGTGTCAAAGCTACCGGTGCAGCCGTTCTGGTTAACTACCTCCAGCACCGGGTAATAAGTACCCGTGGAGTCGTAGATATAATACGGGCCCTGTTGCGAGGAGGTATCCCTGACCGTGAGCGTATCCCCAAAGTTCCACCACCAGCTTACAATGGGCGCCCCAGCCGGGTCACTCAGATCAGTGAAGTATGTGGGCTGCCCCACGCAGTTCAGATCCCAGCCAAATAATGCATCGGGCAGAGGGTTGACCACGGCAGTATCTACGATGGAGTCATAACAGCCGTTCTTGTTTGTTACCAAAAGCTTGACCAGGAAGCTGTCGGCCTCCGCATAGGTGTAAACCGGGTTGCGTTGCTCTGAGGTCGCATCAGTACTTCCCGCAACAAACTCCCAGTACCAGCTTTGCAGCTGCGAGCCATTGGGATTTGAAAGGTCAGTGAACACAGAAGGATCACCCAAACACACCGCCGGCACGGAGAAGGCCGGGATGGGGGTGGGCAGCACTGTTACATTCTTTGTCAGGGTATCGGAGATATCCACCCCGCCCACGCTGGAGAAGATCACCAGCGAGACCTGGTAGGTGCCTGCATCCTGGTAGGTGTGGGTGATGATGGGGGCATGATTAACATATGCGGTATCTGCCCCATCGCCAAAGTTCCATTGCCAGGAGGTGATGATATCGGCGTAGATGGAAGAATCCGAGAAACTCAGCTCAAAGCCCTGGCAAAGCAAAGTATCTATCACAGCAAAGTTTGCATTGATGCAGTATTCCCGGAATACCGTTTGAGAGAGGGTATCGGCGCAACCCCCGGTGTTCTGAACCAAAAGGGTGACATTATACTCCCCGCCAAAGGCATACACATGGCTTACATCCGGGTCATCGGGGGCAAAGATGGTATCCATCGGCGATCCGTCGCCATAATCCCATACCCAGAAGTCGATGGGCTTGCCATTGCCCGAGGACAAATCATCAAAGTATACGGCCGAGTCGCAGATAAAGCTCTTCCCACCCAAAGTCCACCTGGGCAAGAAGCCCACATCCACCTGCCGGTAGATGGTCTGCCAGCAGCCCTCTTGGTCCATGGCCTCCAGGCTTACCGTATAAGAGCCCGGCTCCATGTACTCATGGGTGGGGTTGGGCAAAATGGAGGTGTTGCCGGCTCCTGATTCGGGCTCGCCAAAGTTCCAGCGGTATTCTACCAAAGTGTCCCCCTCGGGAGCGATCATGTAAGGATAAAACGCTGTGACCTGACCAAAGCATGCATTTGTAAAGTCAAAGTCAAACTCCAGGGCAGCCGGTATGCATACAGTATCTGTGATGGTGTCCGAACACCCGCGGGCATCGGTAACCTCCAAAGTGACCGGGTAACAGGTGTCGCTTGCAAAGAAGTCATGCGAGGGGTTCCTCAGGTCGGAGTAATACCCGGGCTCAAAGGTCCAGTGCCAGCTTTGTATGTTGGTAAGGTGTCCATAGGAGGAGTCGGTAAAATATACCAGTCCATCCTGGCAGGCATCCACGATGAAGTTGTAATTGGCTACCGGCCTTTGGTAAACAGTAATGGTCCTTGTCAGGGAGTCCATGCACCCACCCTGGTCGGTGACCACCAGCTTGACCTGGTAATCTCCTGTTGCACTATAGCCATGCTCGGGATTCTGCAGAGTGGAGCTGGCTCCATCTCCAAAGTCCCACAGCCATTCTACGATGGGATCATCCCCCCCGGAGAAGGAGTAATCGGTAAACTGGGTGGAGTCCATCTGGCAGGCATTGGTGTAATCAAAAGCGGCCGTTGGTGCAGGAACGATCTCGACCTCTTGCGTTGTATGGTTCTCGCAGCCCGCCGTATCGGTCACCGTCAGGGTAACATCATATACTCCCTCCAGTTGGAATAGGTATGTGTGGGGTTCATCTGGTAGCATGGGCCCTGAGCCGTCGCCAAAGTCCCACATGTAGATCTCTATGGCATCCAGGTCCATCAGGGCAGAGTCCACATGGAACTCTGTCTCACTGCCCAGGCAGGCCCCGCCAAAGACCGTAAAGCCTACAAGCGGGCAGTGGGGTCACAGAAACATCCTGGGCCAAAGTATCACTACAACCGCTGGTGTTGACCACGATCAGAGTCACGGTAAAGGTGCCTGCAGACGGAGAACAGGTGCTGCGGGTTCTGGGCCGCGGAGTAGTTGTTCTGTCCCGAGACAGGGTCACCAAAGTCCCAGTACCACTCACTGATGGGCGCTCCCACCGGCGTGGAAAGATCGGTGAACTGCACCTGTTCATCGGCGCAGCTGCCTTCATATTCCCAGTCAGCTATCGGAGCAGCATCCACGGTGATGGTCTTCTCTGCCTCCGCCTCACAGCTATCTGTTGTGATCACCCACAGGTGCACGGTAAAGGTGCCTGAGGTGTCATACACGTGCACGGGGTTGGGGTTTTCCGGGAAGTTGATCGTATCGGAGGTGCCATCACCATAGTCCCACACCCACTGGGTGATATAACCCGAGGCAGTGGAGGAAAGATCGGTAAACTGAGCCTCTCCGTCCTGGCAGATAGGCGTATCGTAGGTGAAGTTGGCTATGGGCAGGGGGTGAATGGTCACATCATGAGAAATAAAGTTCTCACATACCCCCGTATCCTGCACTGTTAAAGTTACTGTGTAGACTCCGCTGACAGCATACAAATGCTCGGGAGCCTCAAGGGTGGAGCTCTGCCCGTCGCCAAAGTCCCAGAGCCAGGAGGTGATGGTAGAGGTGTTCATCACCGAGCTGTCGGGAGAGAACTCAACGGGCTGGTCCTGACAGGAGATATCCCATGTGAAATCCACCGCTGGCAGCTCATTGACAAAAACCTGCTTGATGATGGTGTCGGAGCAATCGTTGAAGTTGGTCACGATCAAACGCACATCATAGCTTCCGGGCCACGGAGACAAATGATCGGGGTTCTGCTCGGTGGAGTTGTTGGATGATCCCGACAGAGGATCCCCGAAGTTCCACTGCCAGGAGATGATGTTGCCCTGTCCTCCCGGGTGAGGAGGCATCGGTAAACTCTACCAGCTCTCCATCACAGGCCGTCGGTGAACTGGAAGTTGGCCGTGGGGCTGGGCTCTATGCTGACCTCTCGCGAGTAAGTGTCGGTGCAGCTATCCGAGCTCATTATCTCAAGGCTAACTGAGTAGGTTCCCTCCATTGAGAAGCCGTGATAGGTATTGGGGTCATCGGGCCAGTAGATGGTGTCGTTTGCCGAGCCATCCCCGTAGTTCCATACCCAACGCTGGATATAACCAAAGTCGGTATGGGACAGGTCGATAAAGTAAACGCTGTCGCCCAGGCAGGTGGGCTCAGAGTTGTCGAAAAAGGCCGTGGGCGGGGGATGGATGATCACCACAAATTCATACTCATTGTGTCCGCCATAAATATCCACGATTTCTAAAGTCACTTCATACTGGCCTTCGGCCACATACTGATGCACAACGGACTGGCCATAAGCGTAGGCTCCGTCTCCGAAGTCCCAGTAATAGGTAGCTATGGGATCCTCTCCCGTGGCAGAGAAAGTAATGTCGCTTTCTATGCAGCCCGGGTTGGGAGAAATATTTACCTCCACTTCGGGTTGCTCTGTGACGGTCACCTCATGGGTCACCGAGTCGGTGCAGCCTTCAATATCGGTCACAGTTAAAGTAACCAAATAGGTTCCGGGCACATGCATAGCTCATGGGTCGGTGTTTTGTGTGGTAGCAAAGGCCCCGTTGCCCAGGTCCCAGTACCATGAATCGATGCTGTTGCCCGAGGTGCCGTAGAAGTTGGTTTCATCCCCAGGGTTGTAGGCTCAGGATCCCAGGTAAAGTATACCGAGGGAGCATTGGGCACCTGTACCATCTGCCAGGCAGTGTCGGTACACATATAACCACTGGACTGTCTGATGTTACCACCAGGGAGACATTGTAGGTGCCTCCCGAGGGGAACGCGTGCAGGGGGTTCTGGGCATTGGAGGTGGTGCCGTCTTCAAAGTCCCAGAGCCAGCCCACCAGGTTGTATCCGCCCGCAGGGGGGGTGGATAGATCGCTGAAGGCAATGGTCTGGCATTCAAAGTTGGTCCAGGCAAAGTCTGCCGTTGGCTCGGGTACCACCATGATCTGGGCCGAGCTATCGGCCTGGCATCCGGCCGTATCGGTCACGGTCAAAGTTACCGTAAAATTACCCCTTGTCACGTAGGCATGTTGGGGGTTTTGCAAAGAAGAAAAGCTTCCGTCGCCAAAGTCCCAGTGCCACTGGGCTACAGGCGCCGAACTCTGTCCCTGGAAGTAGATCATTTCATCCCCGCAGGCCTGGGTCTGGCTCATGGTAAAGCTTACATCAGGCACATGGGTGACCCTAACCTCTTTGACCAGGGTATTTGTACAAAGGTTGGTATCGGTAATCTGAAGCAAGACGTTATAGGTGCCCGTGTCGGCATAAAGGTGTACAGGATATTGCTCTGAGGAGAAGTACCCATCGTCAAAGTCCCAGAACCAGTCGGTGATATAATTACCCGTGGCTCCGAAAAAGTAGGTTGAATCACCCAGGCAGGTTGGCTGTGGAGTGAAGGTGTAATAGATCGTGGGCAAATTGGGCACGACCACCGGTTTGGTGATGGTGTCATAGCACAAAAAGCCGCTGGAGTCTGCCGTAACGGTCAGGGTGACATTGTAGGTGCCACCCGAGGGGAAGCTGTGCAGGGGGTTCTGCAGATCGGAGGTGTCCCCGTCGTCGAAGTCCCAGTGCCACATGACAAGATAATAGCCCGGGGGGGCTGAAGAGGAATCAGCAAACTGGACCGTATGGCATGAATCGACCTGGTATCCGAAATCGGCAGTTGGTGGCTCCACAACATAAATAGTATGAATGGCTGTATAGGAGCATCCGTTAATATCTGTTGCTGTCAGGGTGACCAGGTAACTTCCGGGCACTCCATAGCTGTATGTCTGGTTTTGTCCCAGTGCCGTGGTCCCATCACCAAAATCCCATTCCCATAATACAATATTGGATGTGGAAGTCCCGGTAAAGTCGATCGGTGTGTAGGCACAGGCTGAAGTCTGGGAGGCGAAGAAGTCCACATCGGGCAGATCAAATACCCTTACATTGTGGCTGACAGAGTCATTACATCCCATGTCGTCATCATAATAAAACCAGATGGCGTACAGGCCAGGATCCAGATAGGTGTGCCCGGGGTTTTGCTCTGAGGAAGTGGTCCCGTCGCCGAAGTCCCACAGCCAGTTAGTCAAGGTAGCCGAGCCGGTCTGGGTAAATTGTATCGTCTCTTCCAGACAGGCTGAATCGCCCGTGGAAATCAGAAAGTCTTTGTCGATCTTGGGATAGACCGTCAGATTGGTCTGGATCACGCTGTCGCAGAAGTACACGCTCTGCAAAGTATCGTAGAAAGTGCCCGAGCTGTAGCGCCAGGCGTCCTGGGCGAATAAGCTGTCGCCGTAACAGATCTCAGGGTAGAGATCCGTCAGGTAGTCCGGGCGGATGTTGAGGATCATTTCATCGATGGAATCACAGTTGACCACATTCCCTGAAGCAACCAGGGTGAGTTGTACCGGACCAATTTCTCCGGAGCCGGGTACATAAATGGGAATGTCTACATTCGGATCGACAAAATAACCGGTACCACCCGACCAATATATTGTGTCATAGTTAAGGGCTATGGGTATCTGAGAAGAGGATGCAAAGTCATAAGGCTCCCCGAAACAAGCATCTTCATCACTACCTGCATAGGCATAGGCTCCCGGAACAATTGTAAGCTCCATTGTTGAAGTATCATTGTCGCAAGGCTGCATGCCCAATGCCACCAGGGTAAAGGTGATTGTCGTATCATTTTCACTGATGTGGGGAAAATAGACAGGTTGCAAGGCATTTGGGTTGTCAAAACTACCCTGCCCGCCATACCAGTACAAAGCGCTGTACCCACTGGCAGAGGGATGTATGGCTGAAGTTGAGAAATCAAAGGGCAGGTCTTCGCATATTGCCTCGTTGGATCCGGCATTTGCCATGGCCTGCGGATTGACGGTAATGGATCTTACCACGGTCTCGGTGCAAACATTCAGGGTCACATCATAATCATCCGGGTTGGGATAGATATGGGCCACATTCTGGCCAAAGCCCGTGGAGCCATCACCAAAATCCCATTCCCACTGGGCAAAATCGGCATTGCCGTTGTAGTCGATGCCCTGGAAAGTGACCAGGTAACCCTGGCAAGAGGGCGAAGGTGAACGGGTAAAGTCCACATCCAGTTGTTCGATGCGGATGGTTTTGAAAGGCTGTATCCAAACAGCCGTCTCCATTGCTGTAAATCAAGAGTACGGTATAATCTCCCTGGTTGGCATAGCTGTGGGTTACATTCATTCCGCTGGCCGTGTTGCCATCGCCAAACTGCCATTGCCAGTTGGTGACCCCTCCGCTGATTTCAAAAGCGCTGAAAGAGATCACATCTCCGGTACAGGTGGTATCCTGCGGGCTGTTGGTGAAATCTGCCTGTGGCAGGGCGTTCACTCTTACATCTTGGTAAAGACCGTATCGGTACAGCTATTGTCGTTGACCACGATCAGGCGTACGGTATAATCACCTGCGGTGTTGTAAGTATAGCTCGCATTCTGCCCGGTGGCTGTTCCCACGCCATCGCCGAAGTCCCATTGCCAGTCGGTGATGTTGGTGGTTGAAGATCCATTGAAGGTAAAAGGCAGTTCGGCACAAATGGTATCATTGCCGGGTATGACTGCAATAGCTGGGTTCTGGCAAAGGATGTACTGTAACTTGCTGGGTAATGGAATCCACGCAGCCTTCCCCGTTGGTCAGGGTGAGGGTGACATCGTAGGTGGCTGCAGTGGCGTAACTGTATAATGGGTTCCGGGCTGAGGATGATCCTCCATCACCAAAGTTCCAGTTCCAGGAACTTACTGTGGTTGTATTGTTGTTCTGACCACTGAATTGTATGGCCTCGTTTACACAGATGCCTGTGGCAGGCAGGTAGGTATAAGAAGGCTCAGGCAGGGAATCCAGGGTCAGGATCATAAAGGTGGTATCATCGGCGCAGGGCACATTGCTGTATGCGATCATATATAAAGGTACCGGGCCTTCCTCTCCCGGGCCTGGCGTATAGACCGGCCAGAGGGCAGTAGGCTCGTCAAAACTTCCGGTTCCTCCGTACCAGAGCAGGGAGACTGCATCAGTGGTATCGGGCTGGACTGCAGAAGTGGAAAGATCAAAGGGCTGGCCTTCGCAAATGCTTTCGTTGGAGCCGGCATTGGATATGGCCGGGGGGTAAACAGTCACAGTTTTTGTTGTGTCATGTGAGCATACACTCAATCGTACTTCATAATTTCCCGCATCAGCATAAACATGCTCAATGCTACAATCATTGGCATTTGTCCCATCTCCAAATTCCCAGTAACAGTCATAAGGCAGAGAATTATCAGTTCGTGAGAATAATATTGTATCACCCAGGCAGGAGGGATTACTGGATATTACGAAATCTATTTGGGGATCCAGGATATGCACTGAGTCAATAATCGTATCGGTGCAACCTGAGTTGTTTGTTAGAACAAGTTGAATTTCAAAATCACCTGCATTGCCATAGGCATGACTGACATTTTTTCCTTCTGCCTGGTTACCATCACCAAAATCCCATGTCCAGGTATTTATTGTCGTATTGTTGTTATTCATTCCCTGAAAGGATAATTCTTCCTGGGTACAAACTGTATCAGCAGGTAAAATCGTAAAACTACCGTCTGGTAAGGAGTCAATTGTCAATTCAAGCACCGAAAACACATCATTGCAGGGAGAAGTAGCATAGGCTGTCAATGTCAGTTCAATCGTACCATATTCACTGGGTGCGGGGTAATAGGTAGGCCAAAGTATATTTGGATCATCGAAACTTCCTGTGCCGCCGCTCCATTTTATCGAATCATAATTACTGGCAGAGGGTGGCAACACCAATCCAGAGATATCCAGAAAACTGCCATGGCAAATGGAGGTATCAGAACCGGCAAATACCTGGGCGGGTAAAACCATATTGAGGTAGACAGAATCAGTGCTTGAACAATTATTACCATTCGTTGCAATGACCCAATACCAGTCTGTGATGCTTGGTGTGATCACCCGGGTCGTTGCTCCTGTGCTCCAGAGATAACTATCTGCGGGACCTGCATCAAAGTAGGCTGTATTTCCTCCAATATCACATATGCTGGTATCGTTTCCCAGGTCGGGTTGCGGGTATTCGAAAATGGTCAGATCCTGAATCAGGGTATCTGTAAAATATTCCTGGTAAGTGATTAAAGTCACAGTAAAATTACCCGTTGCAGTATACTGGTGCTTGGGATTGAACAAGCTAGAATAATTATCGTTGCCCGAAGCAGGATCACCGAAATTCCAGTATACTGAATCAGGGGATGTTGGATCCGATAACAGAAACGCAGTGGAATCACCAAAACAGGTATACTCATAGGTGAATGAAACAGGCGTATAATAGCTTTGTATAAAATTGGGTAATCCCCAGATACACTTCCTTCCACCAAGATAAAACCCGTCTTCAACAAAATTACAGGCAGCTCCAAGTTCATTTGGGTTATTGATTACACCCAGATAATCATCACCAAATAGGTTGTCGTGTTTTGAGGCATAGATCTTACCATCTGTTGCAACCTGTAATGCTCCAAAGTGAATATTTGAGACCGTACCGACAATTGTTTCTGAATTGATGATCTGGTCTGGAGTGCCGGCTGTCAGATCAAACTGGTAAAGCTTAGATCCTGAAGAGTATTCTGTCATGTATAGCCTGTTGCCATCTGGAGAAAACTCGATCCCATATCCGGATATATAATTGTGCAGAAAGCTTATAGGATTGGATAATGTGCCATCCAGGTAGTTAAAATCCAACAGTTCCAGGGTTGTATCACAACGAGCCACAATAGCCAATTTTTGCCCGTTCGGTGAGGCTTTCATTGATCCAATTTTTTTACCGACAATGCCACTGTGCCATAAGCCAACATTTGAAACTACCGGTGTTGGGTCCAGCCCATTGTTGTCGATTAGGTAGGCATAATAAGCATCTGAATCCCAGGTATGTGTCAGGACCCAAATATCGTTGTTGTTACCATGTTTGACTGCAGTGACTTTTTCTTCGGTTGGCCCAATAAGAAATATATTTTTTGTGCTCGTAACCCCTCCCAATCCACCGTCAAGGGTCATATCAACGATTGAATACCGCAGACCATCACTGCTAGTACTGACAGGTACGGTGAAAACATAATAAAGATCCGGATCACCCGGATGGGGAACGATGACGGCAGATTGTGTAGCAGAGGGGTGCCCCAACAAACCCGTTCCATTCATCATAATGTCGTGATTACTGTTCCATACTGTGGATCCATCTGTATAGAATAGCAGATTGCCATTTTCATCCGAAATTGTTGCACAACCTTCATTTTGATCCATGGCACTGTTTAAAAGAGGAACCGGATTGGCCCCATTGAAATCAATGCCTGCATATTCTCCGAAATACCAGATATTGGCTTGGTTCTGGGCAAATGAATATGTATAAATAGTTAGAAGAACAAATAAACTCAGAATGGTTCTCAAATGAATGGATGAGGTCATTTTTGCAATATGAAATTGTTCGTAATTAAAATTAAACTACTAAGATAATGATTATTACAAGCTTGTCATTAAAAAACAAAATTTAGAATTATTACATATTAAATCAGACATCAGGGATTTTCCCGAATACTCCTCCCCCGCCTCTTCGCGTCATTAATACTTGCATTCAGTTCAAAGCCGATCAGCAGGGTGATCATGTTGAAGTTAACCCAGAGCATCAAAATGATAATGGTTCCCAGGGAACCGTACAATTTGTTGTACTGGCTGAAATTCTCGATATATATATTAAAACCCAGGATAAAAACAAAGGCCAGGAAGGTTGCAAAGGTGGAACCCGGTGTGAAAAAATGAAAACCTTTTCGTTTGGCCGGTGCCAGGTAATAAATGGTGGAAATGGCCAGGAATACCATCAGGAAGGTTACCACCCATTTCCCGACCAGGATCAGTCCCTGGGTCCATTCTTTATGAATTAGACCCTGTTCGACCAGGTAATTCAGTAAAAAATTGGTCGAGATCAGTAAGGTCATGGAAATGATCACCATCAGGCTGATTAGAATAACCAGTAAGATCGAAACCAGTTGGACCTTAATATTCGAGCGGGATTCGATGGTGTGCGCTGTACGGTTGAACGCCTTGATCAGGCCGATCATGCCGTTGGTGGCGAAGAAAAGGGATAATACAAAACCCAGTGAGAGTAATCCAGTATTGTTCCTGCTAATGATGTCGCGGATGGTCTCTTCAACAGTATTGAAGGCATCTTCCGGCATGGCCCGGCTCAGGGTATTCATGATGGATTCCTGCAGATTCTCGATCGGGAAGTAGGGGATGAGGGTGAAGAAAAAGAGGATGCCCGGGAAAATGGCCAGCAAGAAAGAAAATGATACAGCATTGGCCCTGGAGATCAGTGAACTTTGCTGTATCCCTTTAAAAAAAAATTCAATCACATCATAGAGCGGAATGCCCGACATGCCCGGAATGATAATCTTCCGGGCAATCTTTGTTGCCTTTTGCCGGATCTTATCTGCCAGCAGCTTAACTTTCTGTATACTCTTTTGGAACATGTTTTCAGTTAATGGCTTTCAGGCTCATATCGAGGCTGTTTATCTGATGCGTAAGGGCGCCAATGGATATGTAATCCACCCCCGTTTCAGCATATTTTCTCACTTCACCGATCGTAATCCCGCCCGAAGCCTCGGTTTCATAACGGCCGTCAATGATCTCTACAGCCTTTCTCAGGTCTTCGGGATCAAAGTTATCCAGCATGATGCGGTCAACTTTGCCGATAGATAAAACTTCATGCAATTCGTCGAAACTGCGCACTTCTATCTCGATGCCAAGCTTTTTATTTTGTTTGTCAAGGTACTTATGTACGGATTTTACAGCAGCTTCTATCCCTCCTGCAAAATCAATATGGTTGTCCTTGATCATGATCATATCATATAAACCCATTCTGTGGTTAAATCCCCCGCCGGTTCTCACCGCTTCTTTTTCAAAATACCGCATGTTCGGGGTGGTTTTTCGGGTGTCCAGGATGCGGGTATTCAAACCTTTGAGTTGACTGCTTACTTTGTGTGTGAAAGTTGCAATGCCCGACATCCTCTGCATATAGTTCAGGGCGAGGCGTTCGCCGGAGAGTATACTGTGTACCTTTCCCTCGATCACAAATGCCACGTCGCCGGGATTGATTGCATTTCCATCCTGCAGAAAGCACTTCATTTGGATGCCTTTATCAAGCTCTTTGAAAACTTTCCGGGCAACTTCCATACCGGCAAGTATTCCCTTTTCCTTGATAAGCAAACGCGCCCGTCCCCTGGTACCGGCGGGAATGGTTGCAAGTGATGTGTGATCCCCGTCGCCCAGGTCTTCCTCCAGTGCCAGTTTGATCAGTCGTTCCGGATCCATAAATGCTTTTGCTTTATTGTTTTTCAAATTGAATGATGTGTATGGAATATTTTTTTCCGTCGTTTTTTAACAGGAAATAGGTTCTCATTTTACCTTTCTGGTGCGAATATTCCCCGATCGCAAATTTTGCCCCACTGTTGGAGAGACCTTCATGTTTTATGCGGAAGTCCTTTACAGGATATTCCCGGAAAAAATCCCGCAATATGAATTTTGCCTGTGTTTTGCTGTAGGTGCCTTCGTTGCCAGGCACCGAAATTTCTACCATATCGTTGCAATAGTTATGCAGCTTTTCGTGATCTGCTTCTTTCAGGGCTGTGGAAATCTTTTCCAGGTCCTTGTCGTTTTTTTGGGCCCGTAACTGCCATGCCGATATGATCAACACTGTCAAGGCCAGCAATATCCTGATCTTCATGTTTTCTAGTTTTATAAATGCTTCAATACAAATTTAGCATTTTATTTTTTTTGATAAGTTTGCTCTGGTAAATGTAAAATTCAAAAGCATTTTTTTTATTTTTATCCTTGATATGAAAAAATCTTGCCAGTTTATAATAAGCAGTATACTCCTGCTTGCTTTTTTTGTTTCCTGCAATCCCGATAAAAGGAATGAAGAAAACAGCGGAGAGAACTTTGAAGAGCAGATGGAGGGCTTTTCCGAATCAATGGAAGAGATCGATCAGACCATGGCGCTGGTCGATTTCCTGAATAAAAAATTAAAACAAATTGAGGACAAGGTCCTCAGGGGAGAATTGACGCGGAGGAAGGCAACCGGCTAGCAGAGGAATTGAATGAAGAATACAGGCGGGAGATCGCCAGGCGTTCCAATTTGAACCCGGCCACACACCTGCCTGCATGGGCCAAAGAGCTTGGCCTGATCGAACCCGGGAATATGATCCTTGACAATGACTTTTCCAAGAAGACTTCGGTGGATAATGAAGCGGAAGGCTTCAATTCCATCAAATTGGTTTTCGAGGGCGATTACAACACTGCCCTGAATCAGGCCCGACTGATCGCGGAAAATGCCGGGATTCCCATGAGTAAAGAGTATGCAAGAGCTTATGAAATGGCTGAGAAGTATCCCTCGGCCGGGGAGCAGATAAAAGGTATTTCTTTTATGAATTACGAACTGGGAGATAAGAATGTGGAATATAAAATATCCATCAGTGTTGATGAGAAAGGCAAACTTACCATGATTGCCGTTAATGGGAATCAGCGCAAGGCTTATCTCCAAAAGATCAAAGGAGAATAATGAATATTTTGATTACAGGAGCCAGCAGGGGAGTGGGTTATGAACTGGCAAAATTACTGGCTGCCCAGGGTCATTGTGTACTGGCAGTTGCCAGGACAAAAGAAAAGATGCAACTACTGGAACGTGAATCCTCTGACCTGAAGGGTGCAATTCATTCCTTTACAGCCGATCTGGCAAAATCTTTTGCGGTTGATGAGCTTGTTCAGCAAATCAGGCTCCGCTTTAAAAGCCTGGATGTACTTGTAAACAATGCAGGTGCGCTGGTTAGTAAACCTTTTAATGAGCTCAGCGAGGATGATTTCAACCTCATGCTGGATGCCAACCTCAGGGCCCCCTTTTACCTGATCCGTGCTATGAAAAGCATGATGCCGGCTGGCTCTCATATTGTGAATATTGGCAGCATGGGCGGTTTCCAGGGCAGCGCCAAGTTCCCGGGTTTATCAATATACAGCGCCAGCAAAGGCGCCCTGGCCATCCTGAGTGAATGCCTGGCAGAGGAATTCAAAGAGGATGGGATCAAGGTGAACTGTCTGGCGCTGGGAGCTGCACAAACGGAAATGCTGGCAGAGGCTTTTCCGGGATACAAGGCTCCCCTTACTGCAGCCGGGATGGCGGCATTTATTGCCGATTTTTCTGTTAACGGCAGCAAATATTTTAACGGAAAGGTCGTTCCTGTTTCAGTTTCAACACCATAAGATCGTATGAGTTCAGATGATGTCATTACTCACCCGGGACAGATCATCCGGGTGAAAGAAAATAAAGTAGAGGTCAGGATACTTTCACAGTCGGCCTGCGCTTCATGCCATGCCAGGGGACATTGTACCGTTTCTGATGTTGAAGAAAAGATCGTGGAGGTGAGCCCTGAAGCAGGAAGGGATTTTAAGGAAGGCGAAACAGTTGACCTGATCATGAAAAGAGGCCTGGCGCCCAGGGCCGTATTTCTGGGTTATGTGCTCCCCTTCCTGGTCGTTCTGGTCGCGCTTTTTGTTCTGGTATATGCTACCGGCAAAGAAGGATTGTCTGCGCTGATATCACTCGGATTGCTCGTGCCTTATTATGTTATTATGTATTATATGCGCGATAAATTGCAGAAAACTTTTGTGTTCAGCATCCGGTAAGAATGATTCAGAGTTCTCCTTTTGGGCTGATGAATTATGCGGCCTGAAACCGATCTTAACATCAGATTAACATTTCTATGTTGTTTTTGTGAATACTTTTGAAAATTAATTAATTAAATAGCGAAATGAAGAAAATACTACCCCTTTTAACACTCTTATTGTTGGTGAGCATGGCTTTCGGCCAGCTCCGGAATGAGAAACCCAAAAAAGTTGTTAAAGCCGCATTTTTCGATAAAACACCACCCTTGCGGGATATGAAGGTTGTTTTACCCGGAGAGCGTGACCGCAGCTGGAAAGATAATATTATTGCCAATGAATCCCTGAAAGAGCTGGATAAAGCAAACAACAGCGGACCGGAAATCAATCCTCCCGAAACACAGGATTATTTCGGTACCCGGGAGATCAGGGGCCCGATCCGGAATTTTGACGGGGTCGGCAATGTGAACGGTGTTTGGCCACCGGATACCGACGGCGATGTGGGCCCGGATCATTATTTCCAGATGATCAACCTTTCCTTTGCCATCTATAGCAAAGAAGGTGAGCTTTTGTATGGCCCGGTTGATAACAGTACGCTCTGGAACGGCTTTATCGGTCCCTGGACCGGCACCAACGATGGAGACCCGGTCGTGGTTTATGATGAACTGGCCGACCGCTGGATGGCAACACAATTTGCCGTGAACCTCAGCAATGGAAAATCCTATGAACTGGTTGCCATTTCGGAAACACCGGATCCTACAGGCTCCTATTACCGCTATGCCTTTGAGTTCGATTATATGAACGATTATCCCAAACTGAGCGTTTGGCCCGATGGATATTATTCTTCTTATCATATGTTTTCAGGCACCTACCGGGGAGCAGCTTTTGCGGTTTTTGAGAGGGATAAGATGCTGGTGGGAGACTCCACAGCACGCATGGTTTATTTCGGCGAATATCCCAGCGTTTACGGGGTGCTTCCTTCCGACTTTGACGGTAACCCGCCTCCGGCTGGCGCGCCCTGCTATTTTATCGATATGGACGACTCACATAAAATGGATTTTTATGAACTGAGCGTAGACTGGAACAATACGGCCAATTCCACCCTCAACCAAACACAGTCCGAAACACCGGATAATTACAGTACCGGCGTGAATGGTATTGAACAGCCCAATACTTCCACCAAGCTGGACGACCTGGCCGGGATGTTGATGTACCGCCTGCAATACCGGAATTTTGGAAGCTATGAGACCATGGTCACCAACCACACAGTGCAATATTATGGGAGGGCCGCGATCCGCTGGTATGAATTGAGAAAGGAAACCGGTGACTGGTATATTTACCAGCAGGGGACTTATTCTCCGGATCCTGACAACCGCTGGATGGGCAGTATCGCCATGAACGGCAATGGCGAGATTGCCCTGGGTTTTTCGGTCTCCAGCGATGATATTTATCCTTCAATCCGGTATACCGGGAGATCATCCGATGCACCACTCGGAGAAATGAACTATGATGAACTGGAGCTTAAAGCCGGGCAAAGCTCGCAGTCGGGCATTAGCCGTTGGGGCGATTACAGTTGTATGTCGGTGGATCCTGCTGATGATTCCACTTTCTGGTTTACTACCGAATACCGGAAAAGCAACAACTGGGCTACCTGGATCAGTTCATTCGATTTCAGCCCGCCACTCGATCCGGTCATCGTACTCGTAGATATGGACACGATTTGTGAATACACCTATTACAATGCATCTGCGTCGGCAACCTATCAACAAAGTGTATTGTGGGAGACTGCAGGTGACGGGATTTTCAACAATCCTACATCTCTTAATACCACTTATGCACATGGCCCATCGGATCTTTCCAATGGAGAAGTGCAACTAAAAATTACGGCAGTTGGTTATGGCTCGGGACAGGAAATAGCCGACAGCCTGATGCTTTACATCAACGAAAAACCCGATGCTGATGCCGGCAACGATACTTTGATCTGCACCGATGATTTCCTGCCACTTGCGGCAAGCGTGATCAACGCTTCCGGTGTGTTGTGGGAAACCAACAGGGACGGTAGTTTTGAAAATGATACCCTCACATCAAGCATTTATTATCCTGGCCCGAATGATATTCAGGAAGGGAGCGTTGAAATTACCCTGAATGCTCATCCCATTGCACCCTGTGAAGAGGGAGACACGGATGAACTTACCCTCACCATCGACGAATGCACAGGCATAGACAGGCCGGGTGCCCAAACCGTAAAGCTTGAAATTAAACCCAACCCTGCCAGCGATCATTTTTCATACAACATCTCAGGACTGGAACAAGGGAAAACCATCATGAGTATTCTTAACCTGAATGGCCAGGTTTTGTTCCGGGTGATGTTTAATTTCACAGAGGATATCCGCAACAGAGAAGTGGATGTTAGCCATTTTCCGGAGGGAACCTATATTTTCCGGCTGGAACAGGAAAACACCCGGATCAACAAAAAACTAATTCTCAGGTAATTTGTTGTAACTTTGTAAGCTTTAGTATTATCAGAAGCGGGATTGAATAATGAAACAACTTACACTTTTATTACTGGCTGGCCTGATAAGCCTTTCAGGCCTTGTGGCTCAAAATGTGCCCCTGGTCCAAAAAGCAAAACATTTCCGGAAAACCATGCCCCTGCGTGATATGGAAGTTATCCCTTCCGGTCCGCGCGACCGGTCATGGAAAGACAATATTATCAGGAACGAGGTGAATATCAAACTGGAAAGAGAAAAGAAGGAGGATGCCTTACCAATCGGTATGGACCCTGTGCTTCAGGATTTCCAGGGAGGAATGAGGCAAAGCCGTGCAGCGATCCTGAATTTTGACGGCATCGATAATGTCGACGGGGTTTATCCCCCGGATACAGACGGGGATGTCAGCCTTGATCATTATTTCCAGATGATCAATCTTTCCTTTGCCATCTGGGACAAAGAAGGAAACCTGCTGTACGGGCCGGTAGCCAATTCAACCCTCTGGAGTGGCTTTATCGGTCCCTGGACCGGCACCAACGATGGAGATCCCATTGTGCTTTACGATGAGGAAGCCGACCGCTGGATGGCCAGCCAGTTTGCCATCAATACCGGCGATGGCACCTATTGGGAACTGGTGGCGATTTCAGAAACCAGCGACCCGCTGGGTTCATGGTACCAGTATGCATTTCAATACCCGGCTTTTAACGACTATCCCAAGTTCGGGATCTGGCATGATGCCTATTATGCTTCTTTTAATATGTTTGGCAATGATTATGTACGGGCCGCCGTTTCGGCTTATGAGCGTGACAAGATGCTCGTGGGGGACTCTACTGCCAGGATGGTATTGTTCGATCTTCCCCGGGAAGCGATCCTTTCAGCCTCCTGCCGGCGGATTTCGACGGGGAGGAACCGGATCCCTCCGAACCGAATTATTTTATTTATTTCAATGATGATCAATGGGGATATCCCCAGGATCAGCTTAAGATCTATGAATTTGATGTGGACTGGAACAATCCGGCAAACAGTACTTTTACAGAAGCCTACACCCTGCCGGCTGCTCCCTTCGATTCCGAATTGTGTACTGCCCCCAGAGGAAGATGCGTGGAACAACCCAATACCGATACCAAACTTGAATCCTTGTCCGACAGGATGATGTACCGCCTGCAATACCGCGATTTTGGCACTTACCAGGTAATGATGACCAACCATACGGTGGATATAGGCAACGGACAGGCCGGGATCAGGTGGTATGAATTGCGCAACAACAATGATGGCAATGGATGGTTCATCTACCAGCAATCGACCTATGCCCCCGATGAACTTAATCGCTGGATGGGCAGCATTGCCATGAATGAAAATGGTGAGATCGCACTGGGCTACTCGGTTTCCAGTGATGAAATATCACCTTCCGTAAGATACACAGCACAGACCCCGGACGCTGACTCCGGTATCATGAACATTGCAGAGGTGGAACTGGTCTCCGGTTATGGTGCACAATCCTCCATCAGCCGTTGGGGTGATTATTCCATGATGTCGGTGGATCCCGCAAACGGCGAAATTTTCTGGTTTACGCAGGAATACCTGTCAGGTGGATGGGATACCAGGATTTCATCCTTTGACCTGGAACCTGCCGGAACAGCATCGGCAAATGCAGGCAGTGATGATACAAGTTGCCAGAATGATATCTATTTGACTTCCGGCAGCGGGCAGAACTATAATTCTGTTTACTGGGAAACCCTTGGTGACGGGGTGTTTGGAAATCCAAACAGCCTTACAGCCAATTACTGGCGGGGTGTTGATGATCTCGACAGCGGACAGGTGCAGCTTGTTTTAACAGCCAACAGCTATATCCCGGGAGAAGTTGCCAGGGATACTATGACCCTGTATTTCCAGATGTTCCCTGAGGCATTTGCCGGCAATGATACCACCATTTGTGATAATGAGGTCTTATTGCTCAACGGGCTGGCTGTGCATGATTCTGCCGTGCTTTGGACCACTTCGGGAGACGGTGTATTTGAGAACGATACCGCACTGAATTCCACATACACCCCCGGTTTCCAGGATGTGCAGAACGGCTTTGTTCAACTCACCCTGACAGCTTTTTCTCAATCACCCTGTGATGAGGAAGATATGGATAAGATCACCGTTACGGTGGATAATTGCACCGGTATTGACAAAGATGCCGAACTGCCTCTTTCAGCCAGGATCATCCCCAACCCGAGCAAGGGATTGTTCAAATACAGTATTCAGTCTGAAGCGGGCACGCAATTGCACATACAAATCTACAACAAGCTGGGAGATGTCATCTTCAATAAATACATTTTCACAGCCGTCAATACAGTTCATGGCGAACTTAGTATTGAAGACTATCCCAAAGGATTGTATTTTTTCAAGGTAATCAGCGAAAAAAAGCAGATTGTGAAAAAAGTGCTGTACCAATAGAACGCTTGCTGGCAGTTTCTATAAATGCTTTCTAAATAGCGGATTTGAGGGCAATTTATATAGATTTTAAATAATCGAAATAAATTACTGTAAATCAATATTGTATATATCAAAGCATCCGGCCCCCTGATTTTAAACCCTTCTAAAAAATTGATAACCAGCTAAATAACCGGGAATGATTAATACCCGGGTCGCTTACTCCTTTTCGTATTTGTTTTTAATTTTGCTGTGAAAATCCTAACAGCCCTTTACTGGTTGATTTTCAACGATAAGACATGCAATTTTTTAATCATAAAAGGAGAGCAAAGTGAACGACGTAATTATTTATGCAGTTATTTCATTGAGTGCGATCGGAATTGCTGCAGCCGTTATTTTGTATTTCGTAGCTCAGAAATTCAAAGTAGTCGAAGACCCCGACATTGACGTGGTTGAAGGCCGCTTGCCTGCTGCCAATTGCGGTGGTTGTGGTTTTGCAGGCTGCCGTAATTTTGCCGAGGCAGTGGTCACCAAAGCCAAAAAGGAAGGGAACCTGGAAGGTTTTAATTGTCCGGTAGGAGGAAACGAGGTCATGGGCCTGATCGCTGAGGCGCTCAATATGGAAGTTGAGGAGAAAGAACCCCAGGTGGCGGTGATCCGGTGCAGCGGCTCCTTTGAGAATGCTCCCAAAAAAGTACAATACGACGGGCCGGCCACCTGTGCTTTTGCCCATAACCTTTCCAGTGGTGAAAGTGGTTGCCCTTATGGTTGTCTCGGGCTTGGTGACTGCGTTGATTCCTGCGATTTCGATGCCATGTATATGGATGAGAAAACAGGTCTCCCGGTGGTGATTGAAGAAAATTGCGTCGCCTGTGGTGCCTGTGTGAAAGCATGTCCGAGGGATATTATCGAATTGCGCAATGTCGGTAAGAAGAGCCGTCGCATTTTCGTAAGTTGTATTAACGAGGAAAAAGGCGGTGTGGCCAAGAAAAACTGTAGCGTGGCCTGTATTGGCTGCCAGAAGTGCTTCAAGGTATGCCCCTTTGATGCCATTACCATGAACAACAACCTGGCATATATTGATTATGAAAAGTGCAAGCTATGCAGGAAATGTGTTCCCGAATGTCCGACCAATGCCATCCATGAACTAAATTTCCCGCCCCGCAAAGAGAAATCCGAAAAGAAACCACCCATGAAGGATAAGGAGGCCAGGGAAGAAGAAAGAAAACAACCATCCGAAAAAGCGGATCCCGGCAAGATTGCCAAAGCCAAACTGGATGCGGACGGCAAGGATAACAAAGATAAGTTAAACTAGAATTCTCTCAATAAAATTAAGGAGGATCGGAAGATTGAAAACATTTAAATTAGGCGGTGTTCATCCACCCGAAAATAAATTCTCAGCAGAAAGTGCAATCCAGGTGCTGGCGCTTCCAAAGCAGGTTTCCATCCCGCTTGCACAAAACCTGGGCGTTCCCGCCAAGCCCATTGTGAACAAGGGCGATGAGGTTAAGGTAGGCCAATTGATCGCCAGGGGGGAAGCCTTTATTTCTGCCAGTGTGCATTCTTCGGTTTCCGGAAAGGTCTTAAAGATTGATGATGTACCGGATCAAACCGGCTACAGAAGGCCGGCCATCATTATAAATGTGGAAGGAGATGAGTGGGAAGAAAACATCGACCGCACCGATATCATCAAAAAGGATTTTTCACTGGGGAAAGATGAAATTATTAACAAGATCAAGGAATCCGGTATTGTTGGCCTTGGTGGCGCTACTTTTCCCTCCCATGTGAAGTTGATGGTGCCGGAAGGCAAGAAAGCCGATGTGCTGATCATCAATGGGGTGGAATGTGAACCTTACCTTACGTCAGACCACCGGTTGATGCTGGAGAAGACCGAAGAGATCCTGATCGGAACAAAGATCCTGATGAAAGGGCTCGGAGTGGACAAGGCGTATATTGGGATTGAAAATAACAAACCCGATGCCATCGAAAAACTCAGGCAGTTCGCCGCTTCTTACGAAGGGATCGAAGTTGAAGGACTCAAAGTCAAATATCCGCAGGGCGGGGAAAAACAGCTCATCAAAGCCCTTACGGGCAGGGAAGTGCCCTCCGGCAAGCTGCCCATCGAAGTGGGTTGCGTAGTGAACAATGTGGGAACGGCATTCGCGGTATATGAAGCTGTCCAGAAAAACAAACCCCTCTTTGAAAGGATCGTTACAGTAACAGGCAAAAACCTCAAAGAAAAAGCAAACTTCCTGGTGCGAATTGGTACCCCGGTCTCGGACCTTCTCAAAACCCTGGGTGATCTGCCCGAAAATACCGGGAAAGTGGTCAGCGGTGGCCCGATGATGGGCAAGGCCCTCAACAACATCGATGTTCCTGTGGTAAAAGGAACTTCAGGGATCCTGCTTTTTGAAGAAAAAGAAGCCAGAAGGGTGCCCACACTTACTTGCATCCGCTGTGCAAAATGTATACATGCCTGCCCCATGGGCCTCGAACCTGTTCTGCTGGCCCAGTTATCCGAAAATGAAAGATGGGAGGCTGCGGAAAAGGAAAAGGTGATGGATTGTATCGAATGTGGTTCATGCCAGTATACATGCCCCTCAGGCAGGCCTTTGCTTGACTATATCAGGCTGGGAAAACAGAAAGTTGGTCAATTAATTAGAAACAGAGGAAAAAAATAAGATATGGGTTTATTAACGATTTCGGGTTCTCCGCATGTTCACGCGGATTTGTCGGTTAAAAAGATCATGTATGGCGTTATCTATGCCATGATTCCGGCAATGCTTGTATCTGTGTATTTCTTTGGACTGGACGCTTTGAGGGTCATACTCTTATCCGTGCTCGCATGCATGTTCTTTGAATGGGTCATTCAGAAATATATCATCAAAGGGCCTGTCACCATCAACGATGGCTCTGCAATTGTCACCGGGGTTTTGCTGGCATTCAATGTGCCTTCCAACCTGCCCATCGGGATTATCCTGATCGGGGCATTCGTTTCCATCGGAATAGCCAAGATGTCTTTCGGCGGGCTGGGAAAAAATCCTTTCAACCCGGCCCTGGTCGGACGTGTATTTCTGCTGATATCCTTTCCGGTGCAAATGACCAGCTGGCCCATTCCCAAACCGATCATGGAAGGTGGTTTAACTGATGCGGTTACAGGACCGACACCACTTGGTTTTATCAAGGAGGGATTGATGATGGGGAAAAAGGTTCCCGAACTTATGGACCAGGTGCCATCCTATATGCAAACCATGGTGGGTGATATGGGGGGCTCGCTGGGTGAGGTTTCAGCCATAGCACTGATCCTGGGAGGCATCTACATGTTCTACCGCAGGATCATTACCTGGGAGATTCCTGTTTCTTACCTGCTGTCTGCATTTGTTTTCACAGGGATTCTCTGGATGATCAATCCCGAACTCTATGTGAACCCGCTTTTCCACCTCATTACCGGTGGTTTGATGCTGGGCGTTTTCTATATGGCAACCGATATGGTTTCCACACCCATGTCGAGCAAAGGGCAACTGATCTTCGGGCTCGGATGTGGGGTCATCACCGTGATCATCAGGGTATGGGGAGCCTACCCTGAAGGTGTATCATTTGCAATTTTAATTATGAATGCATTTGCCCCTTTGATCAACAGGGGATTTAAACCAAAAAGATTTGGGGAGGTAGTGAAAAATGGCTAAAGAATCAACGTTTACAAATATGGTGATCACGCTATTCGTGATCGCGGGTATCGCCTCACTTGCTCTGGGCGGAGTTTACGAGCTGACCAAGGAGCCCATCCGGCTGGCAAAGAAAGCAAAGGCCGAAGCAGCGATCAAAGCGGTTATTCCTGCATTTGACAGCCTGGAAATATACAAGCTAATGCCGCAAAACGGGAAAGACAGCCTCACCATCAATAAAGGATATTTGAATGGAGAACTGGTTGGTACGGCCATCGGAACTTATTCCAATGAAGGCTACGACCCGACACAGATCCAGGTTATGGTGGGCATACTGCCCGATGGCTTCATACAGAATACGGCTGTGGTTCAGCAGAAAGAAACTCCCGGACTGGGAACCAAAATGTCTGACCCCAAGTTTAAAGATCAGTTTATGGGAAAGGACCCTGCCAGCTTCAAGTTGGAAGTGAAGAAAGATGGTGGGGATGTGGATGCCATTACTGCGGCAACCATTACTTCCAGAGCGTTTTGCGATGCCCTGAGAAGAGCTTATTCATCCTATAATGAAAAAGATGGAGGGAAGGAATAATGAATCAATGGAAAAATTTTTCAAAAGGCTTTATTAAAGAAAACCCGGTTTTTGTTTTGTTGCTGGGTCTTTGTCCTACGCTTGCCGTAACCTCATCGGCATTTAACGGGTTCGGAATGGGAATGGCCACCACCTTTGTGCTGGTTTGTTCCAACATCGTGGTTACCCTGATCAAAAATGTGATCCCGAATAAGGTAAGGATCCCGTCTTTCATTGTGATCATCGCTTCTTTTGTTACCATCGTGGAAATGGTGATGGAAGGATTTCTGCCCGACCTCTTCGAATCACTGGGTATTTTTATTCCCCTCATCGTAGTAAACTGCCTGGTACTGGGAAGAGCAGAAGGCTTTGCTTCCAAACAAAATTTTTTCTCTTCTGTGTTAGACGGACTGGGCATGGGACTCGGATTCGCTTTTGCGCTGACCCTGCTTGGCGCAGTCAGGGAGATGCTGGGTGCCGGTTCGGTTTTTGGCTATAAATTTATTGAAGGCGACGGCATTCTTATATTTATCCTTTCACCAGGCGCTTTTATCGTACTTGGATACCTGATCGCATTGTTGAATAGAATTAAAAAAACTGCTTAAAAGATAGATCATGGAATATATTGTAATTATTATCGGAGCCATTTTTGTCAGCAACATCGTTCTTGCACAATTTCTCGGAATATGTCCTTGGCTCGGGGTTTCGGGCAAAATTGACACCGCTGTCGGAATGAGCGGAGCGGTATTGTTCGTGATGACCATTGCCACCATCGTTACCTGGTTGGTCCACAACTATATTTTGATGCCTTTCGGCGTTACTTTTCTGCAAACCATCAGTTTTATTCTGGTGATCGCTTCCCTGGTGCAAATGGTGGAAATTATTTTGAAAAAAGTAAGTCCGCCCCTTTACCAGGCCCTGGGTATTTTTCTCCCCCTTATCACTACCAACTGTGCCATCATGGGTGTTGCCCTGCTCACGGTCGGAATGGAATTTAACCTTTTGGAAGGCGTGGTCTTTGCCATTGCCAATGCCATAGGTTTTGGGCTGGCCATGTTGCTTTTTGCCGGCTTGCGCGAGCACCTCAACCTGATGAGTGTGCCAAAAGGAATGCGCGGAGTACCCATTGCACTTGTTACCGCAGGTATTTTGGCCATGGCCTTTATGGGTTTCAGCGGATTGGTATAGAAAGGAATATTTTCAGTAAATTTGAATCCGGGACAAAACGTTCCGGATTTTTTTTATTTCTGAATATATGAATGAGATCATTGCATTTGCCGGTACTGTTTTTATGGGATTTTTTGCCATTATGAACCCTGTGGCCAATACGCCGGTTTTCGTTTCCCTGACAAAGAATTTTGAAAACAGTGGAAAGATTCATGCAACGGCTTTCAAAGCTGTCTTGTATGCCTTCCTGATCGTGACAGTCTTTTGTGTTGGCGGTCAGTTTATTTTCAAGATCTTTGGGATCACTTTACCAGCCTTTCAGATCACAGGTGGCATTTTGTTGTTTTCCGTTGGTCTGCAGATGATCCACGGAAAACCTTCCCATGTCCAGTATCCCAGCACCGACAAGCATAAGGAGGCTGTTCAGGAACAGGTCGAAAATGCCAGCAGCAGCATTGCCATCTCGCCACTGGCAATCCCCATCCTGGCTGGGCCCGGAACCATTGCAACGGCAATGAATTTTGTCGGTGCAACAAAATCCTCAGGGCTGGATACCATTATGCATACAGCCACGGTGGTAATCATCTTCGCGCTAATGTCTTTCATTACCTTCCTCATGTTCATCGGGGGTGAGCGGATCATTAAATTATTAGGACATGGCATCATCAATGTGATCTCCAGGATCATGGGCCTTATTCTGGCAGTGATATCCGTGCAAATGATCATTTCAGGAATTAACAATGCAATTAAAATGTATTATCAGATTTAAGTGTTATGCCATTGGATACCCTTATAGATTTTAAAGAAGTACCGGTACTGCAAAAAGACATGCTGGTGCTGAACAATGTGACTTTCGGGATTGATAAAGGAGAATTTGTTTACCTGATCGGGAAAACCGGCAGCGGTAAAAGCAGCCTGATGAAGACCATATATGCTGACTTGCCCGTCAGAGATGGAAAAGCATCTATTTGTGGTTATGATCTGAAAAACCTCAGGCAAAAAGAGATCCCTTTGTTGAGACGAAAACTTGGAATTGTCTTCCAGGATTTTCAGTTGCTGACCGACCGGACCGTATACGACAATCTGCATTTTGTACTGAAGGCCACCGGCTGGAAAGACAAAAAGGAAATCGAAGCGCGTATACAGGATGTACTGGACAAAGTAGATCTGGGTGGCAAAGGGCACAAAATGGCACCCAGCTATCAGGCGGGGAGCAGCAGCGTGTGGCCATTGCCAGGGCATTGCTGAACGATCCTGAGATCATCCTGGCTGATGAGCCAACAGGAAATCTCGATCCGGAAACATCCAACGGGATCATGAAACTTTTGCTTGAGATTAGTGAATCCGGAAGGGCTGTATTTATGGCCACCCATAACTATAACCTGATACACCGTTTTCCGTCAAGGATCATTAAGTGTGAGGATGGCAAGATCATCACCTCAGGAAATCAAACCAATTAGCTTTTCAGCATTGATTTTATTGCAGTAAAGCCCGTTCAGTTTAAAATTCCTGTCACTGATCAGCTCCTCCCCGAATTCTGCTTTTGCAAGCTGGCCGATCTTTTCCCTTAGCTCATTTTCATTATTGGCCACATCACAAACACCGCCGAGCGGAGTCCCGCTGAGCATTTTGTCATTTACCACGCAGAATCGCCCGTTGTAAAGGGTGTTCAGCAGTTTGAGTTTTAAGCCGGTTGCCTGAAATGTCACCAGCACATTGATGTGTGCATTCCTGATCAACTCGAACATTTCTTCATCACTGGGGTTGGGGATCATTTTAATATGATCATGCCGATCAGCCAGCCTGCTGATCTCCTCCGGCGGGTTCATGCCGGCAATGATCAGTGGAAAGTCCAGCCGGCTGAAAACTTTGTTGATCAAATACTTTGCTGCAAAAGCATTTTCGGGTACTTCGATGTTTCCATGGTAAAGTGCATATTCTCCCCTTCCTTTTTTTATGTCAAGGCGGGTATTGGCATGAAAACTGGGCAAGTGTTTAACCTGGTGATGCGGGAATTTCGATTGCAGGTATTCCGTGTCCTTTTGCGAAACGGCAAGCATGAGGTCAGCATGCTTCAATTTGTTCTGGTATATCCTCAGCTTCAGGCTTTCAATAAAAAAGTAGAATTTGTTATAAGCCCTGTGCTCCACTTTAAACAGGTTAAAATAATAACGGTGTTCAATATTTGATTCGCGGTAGATCTTAAAGCGGTCTTTCAGCCCTGGGTCATCGATATAATAACAGGAGTGCAGGCCTTCGAAAAGTATGGGGTAATCATCCTGCATCAGCTTGTCAAATAGTTCATCCGACTTTCTGCCAGAGACGATGTAAGGTTTCAGACTCAGGGCTGGGGTAATCCCGGTTTTCCGGGGATAATAATCCACCGATTCACAATACTGCTTCAGTTCATCCGCCCTTTCGCGCCCCGGGTATTCAAAACAATGCAGGTGGATTTTGACCCCGGCTTCCTTCAGGGTTTTGATTTTGAAAAAAACATCGATCACTCCCCCGTAATTAGGAGGGTACGGAATGTCGAAGGATATTATATGTAAATGTTTCTCAGACATACCCTCTGTATACCTCCTTTAATTCTTTCTGCTCATTTTGCCAGCTAAGTTCTTTTGCTGCAAACTTAAGATTTTCTTTCCAATAGTCCAATTTTTCCCGGTTCCCGAGCATTTCCCTGATCTTTGCTGCAATGATCTCCGGTTGGTGATCTTCAATAAAATCCCCGATCCGGTATTGCCGGATGATCTTTTCGATCTCAAAAAGTCTGGATGCCATAACAGGAACGCCTGCATGAATATAATCGAACAATTTGTTGGGCAGGCTGTAGCGGTAGTTTGGGTTGCTGTCTTTATCGATGCTTACCCCAAGATCGGCCTGGCGTGTGTATTGCTGCAACTGCCGGAAAGGCATTTTTGGCAGAAAACGTACTTTTTCACCGAGCTCATTTTTGCGACTGATCTCTTTTAGTTCATCGATCACATCGCCGTCCCCGATGACCAGTAGCAGATAATGCTCATCCAGGTACCGCATAGCCTCAACCAGTTCCTCTGCTCCCCGCTGCATATTGATGCCTGATCCCTGCAACAGGATGATATTCTTGTCTGGCGGTAAACCCAGTTCATTCCTGCTGCCTTCGGGAATATTATCCTTACACTCGGGTATGTTCCTCACCACCCTGAAATCGGTTTTATACATAAAGTGGAAGATCCTCGCAATGGAAGCATTCACGGTATATGCCCTGTCGAGGCGGGGTACAATACATTTTTCGATCAGCTTCCAGCTGTTTTGCACGAAAGGCCGGTTGATAACTTCCGGTGTTTGTGTAAAGAGTTCATGACTGTCGTAAACAAGCGGGATGCCTTTCAGCCTGTGGATGAGGTAATTCGGAAGCAGGGTGTCCAGGTCGTTTGAATGCAGTAGATGTGACTTCCTGACCAACAGAAAGAAGAACAGGCGGATATTAAATTCTGCGTAAAACAGCGGTCCTTTTCTCCAGATGAGTTTCATCCGGTGCATTTTGTATGGACGGCCTTCCAGGGGCAGGCTGTTTTTCAACTTCCGGCCGACAAGCAATACCCTGCATCCCTGTCCGGTCAGAAACCTGCAGGTCTTGTCTACCCGCTGATCTGTAACCAGGTCGTTAATCACCGAAACGATAATCCTTTTCAATCCCGCAATTTTTAATAAAAGTAGAAAGTTCCTTCAAAATGAACAATAGCTGGAAGATTTTATTGCACAAAGCGTATCTTTGAAAGCAGAAAATCACACAATGGAAATACGCGAAAACCATTCCCTCAAATCACTGAATACTTTTGGAGTTGATGCACAGGCCCGTTATTTTGTGAAGCTGGAAAACCTGGAAGATGCTATAAAGCTTAAGCGTTCAGGGCTTTTGAAGGATTATCCCTGCTTTATCCTCGGAGGGGGGAGCAATGTGCTCTTTACGGATGATTACGAGGGTGTGATCATACAAATGGCGGGGAAAGGCATCGGGCAACCCGGAAAAATAAAAGACCGGATGCTGGTAAAAGCGGCAGCGGGTGAGAACTGGCATTCGCTGGTGGAATATTGTATCAGCCATGACCTCGGTGGTTTGGAGAACCTCTCACTGATACCGGGAAATGTGGGCGCAGCACCCATACAGAATATCGGGGCTTATGGGGTTGAGCAGCAGGATGTTTTTTATGAACTCACTGCTTTCGACCTCGAAAAGGCGAAACCAAAGAAGTTCAGGAAAAAGGATTGTAATTTTGCTTATCGAAACAGTATCTTCAAAAAGGACCACCGGAACAAATACCTCATCCTGGATGTAACTTATTCCCTCAGTTTGTCACACACGTATCAGCTGGGTTATGCCGCACTTGATAAGGTGATCAGGGAACGCCATAGGGGGGAGATCAACCTGAAAGTGATTTCAGGGATCGTTTCGGAAATTCGCAACAGCAAGCTGCCTGACCCTGAGCTGCTGGGAAATGCCGGGAGTTTTTTCAAAAATCCGGTAATCCAGCAGGAGGCCTTCAGTAAACTCAGATCAGCTTATCCTGAAGTGCCCGCTTATAAGCTCGAGGGGCAACAATTCAAAATTGCAGCCGGCTGGCTGATCGAACAGCTGGGATGGAAAGGGAAAAGGATGGGCGATGCAGGTGTGCATGAAAATCAGGCCCTGGTGATCGTTAACTACGGAGAGGCTACAGGCAGGGAGATCTTCGAATTCTCAGAGGCTGTCAGAATGGATGTAAAGAAGCATTTTGATATCGATCTGGAGCGTGAGGTGATCCTCCTTTGATAAATATTGTTCAGCAACTTTTGATTTGATCAAATTTGGTTTTATATTTATTTCCTAAATTCGTTGAATGGATTTACGCACAGCAAAGATCTTTTTATTCAGAAGCGTTGAAGCCTTTGTGTGGATCGCTGCCCTGGTTTTCCTGGCTTTCCAGGATCCCGGGCTGCATCATTATTCCTTGTGCCCGCTGGATAACCTGGGCCTGGACTTTTGCCCGGGATGCGGACTGGGAAGGTCTGTTTCTGCATTTTTCCAGGGAAAATTTATGACTTCCTTTCAATTGCATCCGCTTGGGTTTTTTGCTGTGATCGTGCTGTCGCTGAGGATTATTGCAGTCCTCAGAAGTTCGGCAAATTATGTTAAAGTAGTAACCAAAACTTAAAATTATGGCTCATATATTACAATTTATGCCCGAATTACAAGGCCAGGAAATGGCTTTTGTTCAAAATCTCACCAAGGATTATTCGGATGAACAACTTCAGAACTTCGTTAATATTTACAGGGTCAGGAGGAAAGACCCCAACATCATTTTAATTACCACTCTGCTGGGATTTGTTGTGGTTGCAGGTATACAGCGTTTCCTTGTTGGGCAGATCGGAATGGGTATACTGTACTTCTTCACCGCAGGCCTGTGTTTTATCGGAACCATCGTGGACCTGATCAATTACCAGGACATCGCCTTCTCCTTTAACCAGCGGATTGCCAATGAGGTGAATGCAGTGATGGGTGGGATGAAGTAAGATTTTAACAATTCTGACGTACTTTTTTTTGTAGGCTCAAAACCAGGGTTTGCTTAACAGTTTAGGTTAAGTAATTGTTCGGGTGGGACTTATATTTTATCCGGATTGATTCTTCTTAACTCTTGTATATCCAGCAGGTCTTTGGGTCGTCCCGATTTAGTTTTACTACTGATTAAGTCATGAAGTGAAATTACATTCCACTTTAGTAACTGTTGTTTTCTTAATTCTATATTTACACTTTCACTAAAAGCCTGTTCGAAAGTCTTCCCGGGATTGAAGTTTGTAATCAGCTCAATTTCAAAATCGGGGCTTATCTTAAGGGAAATGTTTTGTTCTGCCTTTTTTACTTTATCAGGAAGGGAGTCTAATTTGTATCCGATTTCTTGCAATGTTTTTAATAATCTGTGAAAGTTTTTTTCTGATGGTTCAATCCAAAAGTCAATATCTGCTGAATGCCTTTTATAACCGTAATAATTTACCGCTGTACCTCCAACCATTAACATGCGTAAATCGTTATTGTTAGCCGCATGAATAAATTCTTCAACGTCTTTATTGAATTGAATATCAGTCATCTTTTAACAGAACAAAATTTCCTTTTTTATCATTCGGGTGTTCGTGATCTTTTTGAATGGATAATGATTTTGTTTCCTCAATCATTTTAAAGAAAGCTATCAGGCGTTCAGTGGGAGAGAGTTTTAAAAATTCGTCTTCCCGCCTTTTGTTGTTTTCTGCTTTGCTTCCGAAAAATATTTCCATTGTTTTTGATAAAGGGATAAAGATATAGAAATATAAATTACTTTGTTTCCGGGTAAGAAGTAATATCTTTTTTAACATTGCTTCTTAGATGGGTAGATTGTCCGGTATCCATCATGCCGATGATCTGATCCATGCTACTGAAGCCATGTCGTTTGCAATATTCCCTGATCCCATCAACAATTTTAATTGAAATGGCAGGATCAATAAAATTAGCCGTTCCTACCTGAATTACGGATGAACCGGCCAGCATGAATTCGATGGCATCGGTGGCATTCATGATGCCGCCCATCCCAACAACAGGAATGTTAACGGCATTGTAAACCTGCCACACCATGCGCAGGGCTATGGGTTTGATTGCAGGACCGGAAAGGCCACCGGTGATGGTTGATAAAATGGGTTTTCTGCTTTCCGCATCAATGGCCATGCCCAGGAAAGTGTTGACCAGCGAAACAGAATCAGCGCCTGCGCCTTCAACTCCTTTGGCAATCTCGGTAATATCAGTTACGTTTGGTGAAAGTTTTACCATCAAATGCTTGTCCCATGCTTTGCGCACCTCTTTTGTAACAGCTACTGCCGATGGGCAGCTTACCCCGAAGGCCATGCCGCCCTCTTTAACATTGGGACAGGAAATATTCAACTCAATGGCATGGATGCCTTCCACCGCATTGAGTTTTTCGGTTACTTCTATATAATCATCAAGGGTGCCTCCATTCACATTGGGAATAATTTCCGTATCAAGATGTTTGATCCTGGGATAAATATCACTGATAAAATAATCCACTCCTTTGTTTTGAAGCCCAACGGCATTAAGCATACCGGAAGGGGTTTCAGCCATCCTTGGGTAAGGGTTTCCTTCGCGTTTCAAACGGGTAAGTCCTTTAACGAAAATGCCCCCGATTCTATTCAGGTTCATAAAATCAAGGAATTCTTCTCCAAAACCAAAGGTTCCCGAAGCGGTGGTAACCGGATTCTTAAATTCCAGATCTTTTATTTTTACCTTTAAATCTACCATTGTAAATAATTTGTGTCAAAAACAGGCCCTTCTGTGCAAACACATTTATTCCCGTCTTTTGTTTCGGTAACACAGCAAAGGCATGCACCAAAGCCGCAGGCCATCATGTTCTCCAGGGAAACTTCGCAGGGAACGTTCTTTTCTGCAGCGATATAGGAAACCGCTTTCATCATGGGCTCGGGACCACAGGTAAAGATCTTGTCAAAATTGAAATCCTCATTTTTGAATACAGAATGCCGGGTAACCAGTCCTTTTTCCCCTGCGCTGCCATCTTCGGTAGTTACATAAACTTTCCCGAAGAGTGAAAAAACATCGGTGAGAAATACATCCTGTTTCGTCCTGGCCCCAATGAGGAAGGTGGTCTCGATCTTCTTTTTCTGCAACTCCCGGCCCAGAAGAATGAAGGGTGCAATGCCTGAACCACCCCCGATTATGAGTGCCCGTTTAGTTTGCCCGGCGTTAAAAGAATTTCCCAGCGGATAGATCACATTCACGGTTTCACCTTTGGCCAGGGTACCCAACTTGCGGGTCCCTTTCCCGATGGCCTTTACATAAAAACTCAGGCTGTTATCATTTTTATTGTAATCCAGGATGGACAGGGGTCTTCGCAGGAAAACACCGGGTACTTTGAGTTCGGCAAACTGGCCTGGAAGAATAGCTGGTATATCTTCCTGCGACTGCAATTCAATGATGTAATTGTTCTCATTCAGCCATTTGTAGCTTTTTACACTGAAGTCCTGTACTTTTTTCATTTGCAATTGGGACTGTAAAATTCCTTACAAAATACATAATTTTCAAAAAAAAGTCCGCTGCTCAGCAACGGACGTTAACTTATTTTTTTTCTTCAGCCTCATCGTCCCCGGGATTTTCTTCTTCTATTTCTCCAGGTCCTTCCTTTTCTTCATCCTCTTCTTCTTCAAAATGGAGCATATCATTATCATGGAGCAGGTTATACCACCTGACCACTTTCTTGATATCGGAAGGGTAAACCCTTTCTTCATCATAGTCGGGCACAGCCTCCAGGAAAAAATCTTTCAGGTCCTGGGTGCTTGACCTGGGGTCAATGGCTGCTTTTCCTTCCAGTTTGTCGTAGATCTTTTTGAAGATGTCCTTCAGGGGCAGGTCCTCTGTTTCGGTGTAAATGCTGATCTCTTCCAGTGAGCTGATCCTTTCATGCGCAAAGGCGGTAAATCGTTTTCCGTCAACCAAGGAATCAACAACTACACCATTCTTGGTCTGGCCAACCATTTTGAACAAACCGGGCTTGCCTGCGATCGCTAAAATCTCTTTCAAATCCATACATGCAAAATTTTTGCAAATTTAGGAATTTTCATCATACCAATGGCCGATAAACTTATGCTTGTGGGAGTGTTATAAAAATTAAATGATCCGGTAGTTTTTGTATTCCCCTATCCGCCAGCCGGTTTTTTCCTCAATGACATGAAGGATTTTTTTCCTGATACCGAGATTTTTTTGGGTGGGATCAAAAGAGAATTCCCAGTTCCTGTTCCGGATGCGTTTCTTCATCACCGACGGATGTGTGTCTTCGAACTTTCTGAGGGAGTCGATGCGGGAATAATCAAAGACATCGTCGCGGGGCAGGTTTTTTTCAATCCAGTCGTCGTCGTGCCATAGTTTCTGGAAACTCTTTTGTTTGGCCTGCTGGTGCTCCGGGGGTTTGACCCAGCCGTAGTGATACATGGTGGCATCAACAGGCTTCACCCTGAGATGGCTGTTATTTTTCCTGAATCCCTGGGCATCCCGGTAGGAGTGTATGGAGGGGTCGTTCCTGACGATCCTGATCTCTTTGCGGTACCATCTCCTGGAGTCGCCCACAAAATCATAGGAGCCGTAAAAATGAAGATAATTGAAGAGCAGCCCTTCCACTTCGGGTTGATCCTTCCATTTGAGCATGGCTTCCTGCACGGCAGCATGGTATTTTTCATGCAGCACCTCATCGCCCTGTATATAAAAAGCCCAGTCGGAATCACGGCTGATCCCGGAAAAGGCTTTATCGGTTTCTGCAGCGAGCACCCTGCCACCTTTGCGCATACGCTCATCCCAGGTGGTATCGAGTATCCTGATTTTTTGGGAATTGATGGAAGAGATCAGTTCACGGGTATCATCCTCCGAATTGCCAACAGCAACAATAAATTCATCGCAAAGCGGAAGTATTGAAGTAATGGCTTCAACGATCGGGTAATCAAATGTTATAGCATTCCGGATAAAACTAAAACCGCTAACCTTCATGCTGCAAAATTAGAATTTTATTATTCCTGTGTAATTTTGAGGACTGAAGGATTTTAATTCTTTTTTAATTTCCTCGCTCAGTTCGAGCTGGTCGATAAAGTGGGCAAGGGATTCGGCTGTGATCTTCTCATTCTTGCGGGTCAGTTTTTTTAAGGTTTCATAGGGATTTGGGTAGCCCTCGCGGCGCATGATGGTCTGGATGGCTTCGGCCACCACCGCCCAGTTATCTTCCAGGTCCTGCTTGATCTTAGGTTGGTTGATCAACAACTTATCCAGCCCCCTGAGCAATGATTTGATGGAGACCAGGGTATGTCCGACGGGCACACCGGTGTTTCTGGTCACCGTAGAATCGGTCAGGTCCCGCTGCAGCCTGGATAGCGGAAGCTTGGCCGAGAGATGCTCGAAAACTGCATTGGCCACCCCAAGATTCCCTTCAGCATTTTCAAAGTCGATGGGATTGACTTTATGTGGCATTGTTGATGAACCGACTTCTCCTTCTTTGATCTTTTGCTTGAAATAATCCATGGAGATGTAGGTCCACATATCACGGCAGAGATCAATCAGGATGGTGTTGATCCGTTTCATGCCATCAAAAAAAGCGGCCATATCATCATAGTGCTCAATTTGTGTGGTCACTTTTTGCCGTTTAAGTTTCAGATGTTCACCCAGGAAGTATTCACCGAATGCTACCCAGTCGATACCGGGATATGCCGCATTGTGTGCATTAAAATTGCCCGTAGCCCCGCCGAACTTGGCGGTGAATGGAATGGCTTTCAGTTGTTTGATCTGTTTCTTCATCCGGTCAACGAAAACATAAAGCTCTTTGCCAAGGGTGGTGGGAGAGGCGGGCTGCCCGTGGGTGCGGGCCAGCATGGGCACATTTTTCCATTCTTTGGCAAGAAGTGTAAGACGCTGTATCGTATGCTCGTAGGCAGGAAGGATCACATCATGAAAAGCCAGTTTCAATGCATAGGGCAGGGAGGTGTTGTTGATATCCTGGCTGGTCAGCCCGAAGTGAATGAATTCCTTGTACTTGCTAAGTTCCAGATCATCAAAGCGTTTTTTCAGGTAATACTCAACTGCTTTTACATCGTGATTGGTTGTTTTTTCAATTTTCTTCACTTCCTCGGCATCACCAAAGGTAAAGTTCTTGGAGATCTTCCTGAGGGTCTCGAATTTCTTTTTGTCAAAGTCATGCAGCTGTGGAAGCGGTATTTCACACAGGGCGATGAAATATTCAATTTCAACAAATATCCTGTAATTGATGAAAGCTGCCTCTGAAAAATAATATGCCAGCGATTCACATGCTTTCCTGTAGCGGCCATCGATGGGTGAAACTGCATTCAGTGTTGTAAGCTTCATGATTGATTTTGTTTGATGATCAATCAAAAGTAATTAAGAATGAGAAAAAAGCAAGTAATTTTGCTAATTATTTTTCATCTGCCAGTTTTATTCTTTTGAGCCCACAATGGTCGAAGCCGAGCGGTTTGGATAAGCGGCGAAAAAGCCAAGTCCTCCATTGCTGATGTTGCTGGAAACATTGGCCGGCGGCCCGCCGAAGAGCGGATTGTTGTATCCTGTCTCGTCCTGGATCTCCCAGATGAAATTGGCATAAGTCTCGGTAAGGGTCGACATCAGCAGAAAAACCGTATCTCCCGCTTGCAGCTTTTCATCCGTGCGTTCATCATCGAACCAGCCTACGCCGATGCCGTTGGAATAGCTCCCGTTAAAGAATTTGTCGTCCGAAACATTCACTTCGTTGATGGTGTCGGTTATCATAACCCCATTCTTTCCCCATCGGAACATATAGAAATCTGTGGTGGGGGGTTCCTGGGCAAAGAGTTTGATCTCCCAGTTTTCCCACTGGGAAATATAATGCATCTGAATGGAGTCGATTTTCCCGACCGGCATCATTTTATCGCTTGCCGCATACTGGCTATAACCATCGATGGGCTCCGGAAGCTCGATATTGAGCGTGTAAGTCCTGCCGATGATCCCGGCCATCTTTTCGGTTTTATAGATCCCGGGCTCTTCTTCCGTGAGTATAAAAGTTTCCTCACCATCGCTGATTGTAAGCAGGGCCCCTTCCACCCCTGGAGCCGGCTGATTGTAAAAATAGCTGGTGGTTTTTGTGAGCCGCACGATATGTTCGGTGGTATCATCGGTGATCTTCCCGTCAACAACCAGGCGGGTATAGGTCTCATCCAGTTCCACATCAATCCGTTCTGTGCAGGCTGCAAAGGCCAGTGCGATCAAAAATATACAGGTTAGTTTTTTCATACTGATTCCTCCTAAAAGTGAAAGTTATAGGTAATGGATGGTACGATGCCAAACAAATAGGTGCTTTCGGCATAGGTCTGATCGGGATTACCCGGTTCCTGCTCAAAATTGATCACCCATGGATTTTTTCGGCCGTAAGCATTGTACAGGGAGAAGTTCCATTCCCCCTGCCATTTCCTGCCGGGTTTTTGCTTTCCTTTCAGGCTAACCGAAAGGTCCAGGCGGTGATAATCCGGCAGGCGGTATTCATTTCTGCTGGAATAAACAGGTGCGATCACATTGCCATATTCAAAGCGACCGGTGGGGAAAGTTACGGGCTGGCCGGTCATATAAACCCAGTTGGCCCCGATCAGCCAACGCTCATTGATCTGGTAGTTCAAAACCACGGAAATGTCGTGAGGCCTGTCGTAAGGCGAACGGTAAGCCTTGCCATTGTTGATCTCGGGGATCCTGCGTTCAGATTTTGACAGGGTGTAACTGATCCAGCCATTCAGTTTTTTCAGTTGCATTTTCACCAGGAATTCCATGCCATAAGACCAGGCTTCACCGAAGCGAAGCTCTCCTTCAAACTCTTTGTTGAGCAAAAGTTCCGCATGATCCTTGAAGTCGATGGCATGCTGATTGAATTTGTAATAGGCTTCCATAGAAGTTTCGATGGTATTGCCCCTGAAATTCCTGAAATAACCCAGCGCAAATTGGTCGCCGATCTGCGGTTTAACATTCGGACTGCTGGGAAACCAGACATCCAGGGGAGTGCCGGCAGTTGAATTGGTGGCCAGGTGAATATACTGAAAGTTCCTGGAATAACTGGCTTTGATGCTGGATCTTTCGTTGAGCAGGTAAGTAACTCCGAGCCTTGGTTCCAGGCCACTGTAGGTATTGAATATTTCGCCGGAAGGATAAACCGTTGAGTCGATCTTTACGTATTCACGATCATAATTGTAAATGACGCCCCTGCCAATATTGTTGAAGAGGGAGAAGCGGAGGCCATATTTCAATGTCCATTTTTCGTCAATGCTTTGCTCGTTGCTTAGGTAAATGCCGGACTCGATCGCATAATTCTTGGGTACAGTGTATTGATTGAAGAAAGATGCTCCGCCCAGTCCCACCGCGCTTCCGGGCTGGAAATTATGAAAGGTGGAGACCAACCCGAACTTGATTTTGTTCTTGCTGTCGGGAAAATAACTGAAGTCGGCTTTCAGGCTGTAATCACGCATTACGGCATCCCAACGGAATGAACTGGCTTCGCCTTCGGGTACCCCGAGGTAGTAATCAAATACACTCCTGATCAGGGTAAAATTGGAAAACAGCTTTTTGCCGAAAAGGTGGTTCCAGCGGATGGTCTCTGTCTGGTTGCCCCAACCCATGCCGAAGTCGTCATTCTTGAAAACATCTTTGCCATAATAGAGGGATGCAAAGATCCGGTTATTATCATCGATCTTATAGTTGACTTTGGCATTCAGGTCGTAAAAATAGATTTTGTTGTCACGCAGGTTCTCATCATTGGAGAATGCAAGGAAGATATCCGCATAGGTCCTCCGGCCTGAAATAATAAAAGAGGCTTTATCTTTTTCCAGTGGCCCTTCGAAGGTGAACCGGCTGGAGATGGTTCCGATCCCCCCGGTGCCGATGAAATGTTTCAGGTTGCCGTCTTTCATTCGCACATCCAGCAAAGAAGAAAGCCTGCCCCCATGCGCTGCGGGAATATCGCCTTTGTAAAGTTTTACATCCTTGATTGCATCATTGTTAAATACACTGAAAAACCCCATTAAATGAGAGGGATTATAGACTACAGCCTCATCCAGCAGGATCAGGTTCTGGTCGATGGATCCTCCCCTTACCGAAAAGCCCGAACTTCCCTCTGCGGCTGTCTGTACCCCCGGAAGAAGCTGTATTGCCTTAATCACGTCCACCTCACCCATCAGGGCAGGGATCTGTTTGATGGTCTTTACATCCATCTTTGTAACGCTCATCTCGGCTTTGGTCACATTGTTGTTTAGCGCTTCTCCGGTGATCACTACTTCATCAAGTTGATGCTCTGCAGAACGCAGCTCAACATCCAGTACAATGTCGTTTTTCAAGTTGATTTCCTTCACCTCATTCTCATAACCGATAAAAGAATAGCGAATGGTGTAATTGCCCGGCTCCAGGCTGATGGAATAAAAACCATAATCATTGGTTACCGTCCCCGCGTTTATTTCCTCAATATATATCGTGGCGCCCAGCAGATCTTCACCGGTATATTTATCTACTACATGACCACTGATGGAATATGTTTTTGCAATTTCCCCTTCGCTTTCAGCAATGACTGGTTTTGCAATGGGCAGGATAAAAACAGCCAGCAGCACAATCAATTTAATTTGCCTTTTCATTGAACATCTATAATGTGGGTTACTTAATCTACAAATCATCTGAACAGGAAACTGATATGACCAAGGGGCTTATTAAATTATTCAGCTTCGAAGTATGGATGATAAACAAGCTGGTCATCTGCTTGTTCAATGTCAAAATGCTTTTTGATTTCATAAACCTTCTTTTTCAAATTCACCTGTCAAATTATCGATTATTGCAAAAATCGATAATATTTGATAAAATTGTTCAAAAGTAGGCCATAAAGAAGGGTATGTCAATTTTGCAGTCGCGTCATTGGTAGTTTTTTGATGTCGTAAAGCACACAATGTAAGCAATATGTACAAGTTTTTGCAAGACCGGAAATGATCGTATCTGTTAATCGTTTTGTGGAATAACTTTTGATCAGGAAGCTACAATGGATTCGATAAAAACTGATAAGAGGCGGATTTTCTCCAGCCTTTACCTGGCAAGCATCATGGTGGTGATTCTCTGGATCATTAAATTGGCGGAGGTGGTTTTCCAGGTGAGGTTTGCGGAATACGGCCTGTACCCCCTGAAATCTTATGGCCTGATCGGGATTATAACAGCCCCGCTCATTCACGGGGATTTTGAACACCTTGCGGCCAATTCCATGTCGATGTTTATGCTGACCTGGATGCTGTTCTATTTTTACCGCCAGATCGCCCCAAAAATATTCATATTGACCTGGTTGCTCACGGGTATCTGGGTCTGGCTGATGGCACGGCCATCCTACCATATCGGGGCCAGCGGCCTGGTGTATGGCCTGGCAGCATTCCTTTTTGTAAGTGGTGTGATCCGCAGGAACCCGAGCCTCATGGTGCTAACCATGGTAATTGCTTTTCTTTACGGAAGTATGGTATGGGGGGTGTTTCCTGAATTCTTCCCGGAACGCAATATCAGCTGGGAATCGCATCTGATGGGCTTTGTGGCTGGTTCTGTGCTGGCGATCTTTTTCCGAAAGGAGGGACCCAAACGCAAGATCTATTCCTGGGAATGGGATGAGCTGGAGGAAGAAGAAGATGAGGATGATGAGAATGCCTACTGGAAAAAACCGGATAGAACCTTTTGATTGCCGCTTGTCAGTCATCGATTTCGAATACAAAACAGTCTATTGAAAACCCAAAATCACTTGGTTTCCTTCAACAGCAGCCTGTCATATAAAAACATCAGCAGGGTGGTACCAATTCCGATGCTGCTTACGATGATCCAGAAATTGCCGGGATGGTAATTCAACCAGAGATAATCGGTCATTTCCAGCTGAGTCATGTTCATCTTTTCGGCGGCTGCAGCAAAGTATTCGTTCTTGCTGAATTCCTCACTGATTTCCGGGATGTTCAATCCCCGCTTAGCTACTTCTTCTTTTAATAAATAGAGTTTCCCGGATAATTTTTCATAAACACCGCCCGATATCAGTCCCGCAAAAAAATTACCGCCGGCCAGTGGGACATAATATGCCCCCATGTAAAGGGCTGTCTTATCTTTTGGAGCGATCCTTCCGATATACTCCATGATCCTGGGTGAACTGGCCATCTCGCCAATGGCGAAAATAAAAATGCTGATAAAAAGATAAAAACCATTCTGGGTAATAAACCACAAACCAATCCCGATGGAGCTGATCAGAAACCCGCTGATAATGGTATTTATGGGTTTATACTTTTGTATCATGCTGGATATCAATACCTGGAAAATAACAATGTAGAGGGCATCGATGTTGACGATCATTTCGGGATTGATATGCTTTTCTTCGGTGCCCATCACCCTGGCGAGCCATGGCCAGAACTCATGGATCCTCTCATACATCACACCGGTATGCACCCATTGCTCGATGAAAACCGGCAGGGTAAAGAATAACTGGTTATACATGGTCCAGAATCCAATCACGATGATCAGGAAAATGAGGAATTTTATATCACTCAGTGCAACACCCAGGTTTTTCAGGATTTTAACAAGTGATTCCCCGATGGGTGTTGTATCCGGTTTTCTTGGTGGTTCTTTGTAAAAGAAGATCACCAGCACAAAATTGACCAGTATGGCCAGGGAGGCAATGATGAAAGGCATTTTCCAGCTGATCTCGCGAAACTGAGAAGCTACAACGGGTCCTACGAATGCTCCGATATTTACGATGCTGTAAAAAATCCCGAAGCCGACAGAGGAGGTTTCTTCGTTGGTGGTTTTGGCAATCGTAGCTCCGATCACGGGTTTGAAGAGACCGGCGCCCAGGGCCACATATAGGAATACCAGAAAAAATGAAGTATAGGATTGTACAAACCCCATGGCAAGGTAGCCTGTTGAAAGTATGCCGTAACTAAGCAAAAGTATTTTCTTGTATCCGTAACGGTCGGCGATGGCCCCGGTGATAATGGGCAGGAAATACAATATGCCGACAACGGTTCCCATCAGTATCCCTTTTTGTGACTGGCTGAAACCGAGGGCTCCGCTATCTTTGGAACCGGTCAGGTAAAGTGCCAGCAGGATGAACATCCCATACCAGGCCCAGCGCTCAAACAATTCCATGGTATTGGCTACCCAGAAAGTACGCGGGAATTTCTTCAGTGTTTTTCCTAAGCCCATAGCTCGCTTGTTTATTCGAGCGACAAATATGGCATTATTTTTTAAAGATGGAATCATTGATGGAATTGAGTTGACGAATGGATTCCAGGCGTTTGATCCTCCCTTTTGAACGGTAATTGAATATTTCCCTGGTGAGTTCGTATGAAAAATATGGATGCCTCAGGATATCCCTGAATTCATCCAGGTTGATCCTGAGCCTGCGGACCTTAATGCTGTCTGTGACAACTGCATTTTCAATTTGCCGGTAACGGGCACTGTCGAAGCCATATACTTCGAGCAATTGTTCTTTTGTGTGAAAGCCACCTAGCAGATCCCGGTACTTGATGATGCGATCAGCAAAAACAGGGCCGATGCCATAGAGTGTCTCGAGTTCATCACTGCTTGCATTATTCAGCTCCAGGATATAGGAACTGTCTTTGTTCTTACTACTGACTTCCTTATTAACTAAGAAATTCTGACTTCGCTGACTGCTATCCGAATAGCTTATCTTTTTTTCTTTTTTCTTGCTTTTCCTTTGCGGGATCTTGATATAAGGTTTAAGCTTTTCATAGAGCTCATCCGATATGCTGTAAATCTTTTTCAGGTCTTCCTTGCGGTAGAATTTGCCACCCGCATTCTCATAATTTTTAATAACCCGGATCTGCTTTTGCGTAAGACCCAGCAATTCCCATTTTTCGGGGGGCAGGCCATTGGGATCAAAAGTGAAATAGCTGATTGCTGTATCTATGTTTTGCGAATATGCCAGGGAATCCTGAATAATACGCAATTGCATGATGCTGTCGTACATTGCAATCAGTTCAACTTTGTTCCCGCCTTCATTTCTTACCAGCGAGGGCAAGGAGAGATTGATGATAATTACGACAATGATCATCAGGAGCAGGAAAAAGATCCCTCTTCTTTCCGATTTGTTGTAGGTGAGGAATTTCTTTAAGTCTGAATGCATAAAGGTTTTTACTATTAATACCTTTAATACACTTTTTGTCCGCTATAAATAGAAAAAATTAGAAAAGATCAAATGCAATTAGGAAATCGAATTTTCTCATTCTTATATCAAATGAAGACACCGATGACATACTCGAGGAGTGCCCATATCTAATTTCAACCATAAAAGATTTCCTGTTTTTAACCGGCACCTTAATTCCGGCTCCCATTATCCAACCGGATTTTGGCCATTCAACAACTGCAACTTTGTTATTGGTTATTCCGGGGTATGCCTTATTTATCATTACTTTTTTTCCATTATATGTATGGTTTAAATAACCTAAAGGAGAAAGATAAACACCCAGGGTTACAAAATAGCTCATCTTTTCAGTTGGAAATACTTGCTGTAAAATCAGGGGGGTTTGAAAATAAGTGGACTTTAATACAAGTTCATTATTCTCCTTTTTACCGTCGATTTTTGGCGTGCTGCTGTATGATGTAAGATTTGCTTCTACCTGCAAATTGGTATTCGAACCAATGAATTGAAGGCTCCAGTTTTTGTAAATACCCAGATGTATCTGAACAGTACCTGGCCATTCCCGCGACATATAGTATTCGCTAGTTTTATTATAGTAATTTTTAGAAAACTTAAGTTTTGAATAGCTTAATCCAACATTGAATCCAAGATTATTATTTCCACGCTTTTTTTGAGCGATAATTTCAGAACCTGAAGGATTTATACAGTAATTATAATTGTTTATTATATTAGTAAGATTATTCCTGTTTAAAGAAACTGATTCAAAGGAAGGTTTTAAGTTCCTGCAATCATTCAAAAAGTATTTTAACACTCCCTGATAATCTTTGCGTTTAATCAGAACCATCTTATTCAACCCACCCCGCAGGCGCATATCATAATACTCTTTGACCTTTAGTTCTGTTGGACCAAGGGTGTCTTTGCTGATAAAATATCGCCATTTTTTCTGATGATCATTTAAACCATATAGATTTGCTTCTCCTCTAACGATCAACGTTAGAAATCTTTTCTCCTGAATATCCCCATTCATGATCTCTTTACTCACATAAATATCACCGTTTTCAAATCCATATGAAGAAATATCATTTGCCTGGAAAACCATGCTTTCGGTTTTGTTGCTTTTGCGAAAAATACATGAATAGGAGTTTTTGGAAAACCCCCGGTCTTCTATTTGACCCTTCAATGTGTCACCGTCTGAGCTGACAACAAATCCGCTTTCAAAATTTTTCTGCGCTGAAATCCTTGAACTAAAACAAAGGCCTGATATAAGTATAATCAGGAATAATTGCTTTTTCATAGTATTAATTTGGTTTTGGTTTATAAAAGATCCTGTAAAACAGGCATAGATTATTCCAGGTTGATGATCCCCATTCCATGGAGGAAAACCATGGCGATGGCGACCGGTGCGATGAATCGCACGATGATCATAAATACTTTGTAAAGCCTCATTTTCAATATTCCCGAATTGGAAATTTCGTCATACACATTTTGTTTGCCAAGGAACCAGCCTACAAAGACCACGATCAGCAATCCGCCCAGCGGAAGCAATATGTTGGCGGAAGTAAAATTGAATATCTCAAACAGGTCAAGTCCCCGCAGGGGGCCGAAAGACAGGGTACAGAAGATGCCCAGGAATCCGATGGCGCTTGCAGCGATGACGGTGGCCAGTTTTCTGCCGATCCCGAGTTCTTCTGAAAAATAAGCCACCACAACTTCCAGTACGGAAATGGTGGAGGTAAGTGCGGCAACGATCAGCAGGAAGCAAAAAAGCAACTGGAAGGCAAAACCTCCGGGCATCTCATTAAAGATAAGCGGCAATATTTTAAAAACAAGACCTTCACCGCTGGTATTGGGTTCAATACCAAAGGCAAACATAGCAGGAAATATGGCAACACCCGCCAGGATGGCAATGGCTGTGTCGGCAGCCGAAACCTGGAAGGCAGTGGTGGAAAGGTTTTCTTTTTTATTGATGTAGGAGCCATAGGTGATCAGGGTTCCCATGCCAATGCTGAGAGAGAAGAATGCCTGCCCCAGGGCTTCCAGGATGGTACTGGTATCAATCTTGCTGAAATCCGGATTAAACAGGAAATTCAGCCCTGCACCAGCTCCCTGCAATGTAACAGAACGTATGCCCAGTACGATAATGATGAGCAGTAAAACCGGCATCAGGATTTTAGCATATCTTTCTATTCCGTGGCGCACGCCCGAGAATACGATCCAGGCAGTTAGAAACATGAAAACAAGCTGGAAGATGACAGGTTTAAAACCCAGTGAAACGAAGTTGTCGAACATTACGCTTAAATCCTGCGGGGATTTATCAGCATAATTGTTGGATATGGCATTGATAAGATATTCCAGTGTCCATCCGGCTACTGTGCTGTAAAAGGCCAGGATCATGAAAGCCGCGGCGATTCCCATCAGTCCGATCAGGTACCAGGGTTGCTTGGGTTTGAGTAATCTGAAAGCCCCGTAGGGATTTCTTTGTGCCCTGCGGCCGATGGCAAACTCCGACAACATAACGGGTACACCGATCAGCAGGATAAATCCGATGTAGATCAGCAGGAATGCTCCGCCGCCATTCTCTCCAGCCACATAGGGAAACCTCCAGATGTTTCCCAATCCGATTGCAGAGCCTGCTGCTGCCGAGATGACACCAATTTTAGAACCGAAGCTGTCGCGCTTGGAAAAGTCAAAATTTGCCATATTTCACATTGCTTTGGATGGTCATATTGATTACAATGATACAAAAATCTTCAAATGAAGATTGGGGATTATTTATGCTTTTTAATTTCACCTGTTTTAAGTTTTTTCCAGTAGATATTCAGGTCTCTTTTTACCTCCGGTGCCATGATCAGTAAACCAATGATATTGGGAAAAGCCATGCACAATACCATCATATCCGAAAAGTCCATTACCGATCGCAGGCTGGAAGCAGAGCCGATCACGATACAGGTTAGGAACAGCAGCCTGTAAATGGTATCCGTAACCGTCCTGTTGCCAAAGAGTTTTTCGCTCCAGCCGCCGAAGAGATAGTCGAAACCTTTTTGACCATAATACGACCAGGAGATGAGTGTGCTGAATGCGAATAATGTTACGGCGATCAGCAGCAGATAAGGAAACCAGGAAAAAACAGAGCCGAAGGCAGCAGAAGTGAGGCTTACACCTTCCACTCCCGAGCTGTCATCATAAAAACCTGTAAATATGATCACCAGGGCAGTCATGGTGCAAACCACGATGGTATCCACAAAAGGTTCCAGCAAAGCTACAATGCCTTCACTTACCGGTTCACTGGTGCGGGCGGCGGCATGAGCGATGGAAGCGGAACCAACCCCGGCTTCATTCGAGAATGCGCCGCGCTGAAAGCCCCACACCAGCACACCGATAAATCCACCTTTCATGGCATCCGCCGAGAAAGCTCCGTGAAAGATCAGGCTGAAAGCTTCTCCTGTTTTGTCATAATTCATAAAAATGATCACCAGGGCGGTAAGCACATACAGAAGGGCCATAAGCGGAACAATGCGGGAAGTTACCCTGGCAATGCTTTTGATGCCGCCAATGATAACCAGGCCCACGAAAACAGCCAGTACCAGCCCGTACCAGGCCCCATGATTCGCTGTTGACGGGAAAAAGCTGGCAAATTGCTCAAAGGCCTGGTTGGCCTGCAGCATATTCCCGCCCCCGAAAGAGCCCCCGATCACCAGCACTGCAAATGTTGCGGCCAGAAAATAGCCGAGCCAGGATAATTTCCTTTTTTTCAGGCCGTGTTTAAGATAATACATGGCACCTCCCGACACCCTGCCTTTTTTATCTATTTTCCGGTATTTTACCCCCAGCGTACATTCCACGAATTTTGAGGACATGCCCAGGAAGCCGGCGAGTATCATCCACAGGGTAGCTCCGGGCCCGCCAATGGAAACAGCCAGGGCAACACCGGCAATGTTGCCCAGCCCCACAGTTGCACTCAGTGCAGTGGTCAGGGCCTGGAAGTGTGAAACTTCCCCGCCCGAAAGGGGGGTGTCGTATTTGCCTTGGATCAGCCCGATGGCATGCCTGAAAGCCCTTATGTTGATGAAGCGCATGAAAATGGTAAAGAATAATCCGCCGAAGATCAGCCAGACCACGATTAGTTTCAAAGGGGCTTCTACCGTATTTCCTTTTTCGTCTTTCAGAGGCTGCCCTGTGTCGTCCCTCACCACGGGATCGTAAATGCCAATCGCGGAAAAGGGATCCCAGAAGAGTACATCCCCGAGTACTTTTACAAAAGGGGAAAAAACATGCTCGATGCGCTGACTGAAAGTGGTGTCGGCAGCTTCTGTTTTGGTTTCCTTTAAAAATTCCGGTTTTTCAAAATCAGGATCTGTTTGCCCATATGCAATTGTGCTTTGGAAAGTAAATAGAAGTATTGTGATCAGCCAGGTAAATTTTATTTTGCCGGGTTTAATCATCAGAAGGGCTTTTTTCTGCTGTGTTCAATCTTCTCCATTTCCGCAAAATATTTTTTCGTTTCACTCATCACAACGGGTGCCAATAATAGCAGGGCGATCAGGTTGGGTATCGTCATAAAGGTGATCACCATATCCACAAAATGCCATACAAGATCCAGCCCCCATATGGATCCCAGGAAAACAAAAAGTCCGTAGAGATAACCGTAAGGTTTGATAAATTTCTCCCCGAACAGGTAATTCACGGCGCGGGTTCCGTAATATGACCAGCTGATGATGGTTGAGAATGCAAACAGCATCAGTCCGATGGCCACAATATGATCACCGATGCCATGGATCCCGACACGGTTCAGCCCGATCTCCATGGCTCTGGAGGTCATGGAAACGCCTTCCTTGTCCAGCTCCCAGGCACCTGTAAGAATAATAACCAGAGCTGTCAGGGTGCAAATGATCAGGGTATCTACCAGCGGTTCCAGTGAAGCAACAAGTCCTTCACGGGCAGGGTGTTCGGTTTTTGCGGCTGCATGGGCAATGGGTGCTGAGCCCTGACCCGCCTCATTGGAGAACAGGCCCCTTCTTACCCCCATCACAAGGGTCATCAGGAAGACGGAACCAAAGAAGCCTCCTGCTGCCGCCTTACCGGTAAAAGCATCGGTAAATATGGCAGAAAAGGCGTTGGGGATGCGGTCATATTCAATGAAGATAATGGTGAGTGCGCTGAGTACGTATAGCACAGCCATTAAGGGTACCAGCCTTGATGTGACTTCAGCGATCCGCTTGATACCGCCCACAATTACAAGCAGGGCCAGCACCGCGATTACAAAACCCGAAAACCATTTGTCGATCTCATAAGTGCTGAAAAGCGCGGCTGACATGGAATTAGACTGGGCCATATTGCCGGTTCCCAGCGAGCAGAGTATTGTGGCCACTGCGAATACCAAGGCAAGTACCCTGGCCATCTTTCCAATCCGGTCTTTTAGTCCGAACTCCATATAATACATGGGGCCACCCGAAACACTCCCATCGGAATTGAATCTGCGGTATTTGTGGGAAAGGGTACATTCGCTATATTTCAGGATCATGCCGAGGAAACCGGTCACCCACATCCAGAAAACTGCCCCGGGACCGCCCCAGCCAATTGCCAGGGCAACACCAACAATGTTGCCGGTACCCACTGTGGCAGATAGTGCCGTGGTGAGCGCCTTGAAATGGTTTACGTCACCAATGTCATCTTTGTTGTCATATTTGCCCGCCACGATCCTGATTGAATGCCTTAGTTTTGTAACATTCAGGAATTTCAGCTTGATGATAAAATATATCCCCGTGGGGATGAGCATCAACAATATCAAAAACCCGCCTATGTATTCATTATAATATTGAATAGCATCATCAATGGATTTTAGGATTGGATTCTGAATTTCAAGCAATAGAAACTGGTCAAAAAAAGAAGTCATAGGCCCTGGTATGAAAATAGTGTCGACAAAAATGCTAATTTTATCACGAAAACCAAAGATTTATTTTCAAATTTGTTTACACTTAAATCGTACTGAAAACTGAACTTCAAGACCTTTATATGCTGCTGACAATTTCTTTCGACTTTGATTATTATCCTTTGCTGATCGTGGCTGCCTTGGCCTGGCTCATTCCCATGGCCATGTCGCTGATCAAGGCCACCAAGGTGCCCACGGTTATCGTGGAGATCCTGGCCGGGTATTTCATCGGGAGTTACCTGCTCGAAGGCATTCCCGTGGAGTCGATGCAAATTGTCGATTTTCTGGCCCTCACCGGCTTTATGTTTTTGATGTTCCTGAGCGGTCTGGAGATCGATGTCGACCAGATCATCAATTCCTTTCCCAGAAAAAGGATCACCTATGCGGGTTTTCTGCGAAATCCTTTTCTGGTCGGGATCTTTGTGTTCGGGGTCACGCTTTTGTTGTCGGAGATCGGTTCCGGTTTATTATCCAGAGTCGTCGATATCAGGAATGTCTGGTATTTTGCCCTGATCATGGTTACCACCTCGGTGGGGATCATCCTGCCAGTCTTGAAGAACCGGGGTGAAATCAATACGCGCTATGGGCAGATGCTGATCCTGGCGGCGGCCATCGCAGATATCATGAGCATCTTACTTTTTACCATAACCGCATTTGTGATCAAGGAAGGATTCCAGTTCGAACTGCTGTACATTTTATTTCTTGCCGTCATCTTTATTCTCTTTTATGTTGCAGGCAAGCAGTTGAACCGCATATCCCTTTTTCAGCGGATCACCTATCAGCTTTCTCATGCCGCCTCCCAGATACAGGTGAGAGGGGCCATTTTGATTGCCCTGGTATTTGTTGCCCTTTCCCAGTTCATCGGGAAAGAAGTCATGTTGCTGGGTGCATTTCTTGGTGGACTCTTGCTGTCGATGTTCCTGCACAAGGCCCGTTCACTGTTGCTGATCAAACTGGATGGGATGGGGTATGGCTTTTTTATCCCCATTTTCTTCATCATGGTGGGGGTGAGGTTCAATCCCGAAGCCCTGCTTCAACTCGATGATTCCCTCTACCTTTTCCTGGGCTTTTTTCTGCTAACCCTTTTTGCGGTGAAGGTAATCCCCTCCCTGATCTGGTCGCGACTGTTTGGCATGCGTAAGGCACTGGCAGGCGGTTTCCTGATTTCCTCCCGCCTGAGTCTCATCATCGCGGCTTCAGCAATTGGCTTGGAACTTGGGGTGATCTCCGAAGGGATCAATGCCAGCATCGTGCTGATGGCAGTGGTCACCTGCATCCTTTCCCCGCTAATCTTTAACCAGGTTTATCCCCGGGTAAAATTTGCAGGGGAGAAAACCGTTATTGTTGGGGGAAGCAGCACCGGTGTTTTGCTGGCGCGCCGGTTGAAAATGCACAACCGGGAAGCGGTGATCATCGAAAGCCGGAAAGAAAGGTATGAAGAGATCAAATCCAAAGGTATTGAAGTTGTATATGCTGATGGGAAGGATCCTGAAACCTACCGGCTCGTCAGGCTTTCCCATTTTAATTATGTGGTGGTCCTTACCGAAGTAGACCAGATGAATATAGAGATTTGCAAGATGCTGCGGAATGATCTGAATCATGAGAAGATCATTACCAAGGCCAATAAGACGGGCATTGAGCGGGTACTCAGGAAACTGGACGTGGAATCATTCGATTCAACCCGGGTGGTGGCTACCACCATCGAGAACCTGATCATCCGCCCAACTACTTACCATACCCTGGTGGAATCTTTCGAGAACTTTTTGGTGGAGGAGATCAAAATTACAAGCGCGGGAATTGAGGGGAAGCAGATCAAAGACCTGCCCTTCCACCGTGATGGAACCCTCATGCTGATCAGGAGAAACGATAATATGTATATACCCCATGGGGATACTTACCTGCGGCAGGGGGATATTCTGAATGTTTTCGGTACACCCACAGCTCTGGACAGTATCCGCGGGCTGGTATCATGATGAATCCTTCGGGTTGGCCGGGCCAGCCGAAAGGAATTCTCTTGCCCTGACAATCTGATCGGAATTTCCAAGTACAAATAATTTACTGTTTGGCAGGAGGTGTGTCTCAGGGTCAGGATTGATGATGTATTCGGGCTAAGCCTTCAGGAGTTTGATACCGATTTTACATTCTATGCATTTCTTGTTCCTGCAATACTGGTTAAAGAGTTGCAACAATGCCTGGCTGTCGAAAGCAGATTGCACCGGCATACAGCTTTCTTTCCACAGGCGTGTTAGCTGGTTTTCTTCGGGGGCAGTTCTTTCGAGCAGGTTGATCGCCCGGCTGCAGTATCGCTGATCCGATTTTTGTTTGCCGTAAACAAAGAGAAAGGGCACAATGGTATTGATCATGATTACCAACCGGCTGTTCTCTCCAAGCACTTTAGGCCGCGGGCGGCCGCTGCTTTTCTTTTCGAAACGATAATGGCTGTCCCAGTAAGATGAAGCCCTGAGCTTGAACATCCCGGCGAAATGATCCACCTCTTTGGTCTCGAGTATTTCGGAGAAGATGCCGGGCGAGCAATGCATGAGTGCGGCAAACTGGGCGATCCTGATGCCCGGGAAATTGGAAGGCCTCAGACGCAAAAATTTCCAGTTGTGAACAGGAATGGGTTGCAAATTGAATTTATTCCGCAGGTGCCGGTATTCCTTTTTCAATTGGCGGGGATAGCTATCCTTGAAACTCCCGTTCAGGAAGCCTGCCTGTCCGAACAGTAGAGCCTCAAGCTGAAAAAGATCATCCTTGTGCCGGGCAAGATAGTGCACCGGTAAAGACCTGGCCAGCATCTCAAATGCTTCTGCATTGACTTTCAGTCCGAAACTTGCCGCCAGGTGTTCATAAAAGCTTTGCTCCCAGTTGTTCTTGTTCTGCACCAGCCTGTTCAGGATAAAAATGGACTTTTGCTCCAGCCTCTCCACCAGGACTTTCTCCAGCATGTCCCGGATGATGATGCTGTCGACGCTTTTCAACATATTCTGGCAAGGGATGCGCCGGGTGGATCCGATGATATCCAGGTAGCGGTTCAGCAAACTCTCATCGATATGCCGGGTCAATTCGAGCGTGGGAATGCTTTCATTGTTTTTCCTTTTTACCTCCCGGTCATTCCGGTATACCACATGCAAGATGATATTGTCGTAACGCTGATCATTCTGGTGGCGGTGCTTGAACCAGTCGGAGGCATTCAGATGGATTTCAACATTGCCGGCCCAGCGGGTTTTTCCAATCCTGATCATGGCATTGATAAAGTCGGGGCCGGCATCATGATTATGGATCCCGGATCTCAGGATATGAACCTCCTCTCCGCTTTGCAAAAACAAAGGCAGCGAAAGCATCTTGAACTTCCATACGAAATGCAGGAATTCTTCTGTCATAGGCTTTTATTGTATTAATACCTTTCAGGGTGAAAATGTCTCAGGTGGAATGCAATTTAGAATAGTTTTAAGCTGATTTGCTTAAAGATTGATTGTTAAATGATTAGCTGCAGGTCTTTGTAAATACTTGTTTTTGAGTAAGTCATTTACTATTTTTGCTCAAATTAGCGAGTGATGAAGGATGAAAAGACCCTCATATCAGGGATTGACTACAAGGTTGGAAAGCTTATCAAAAAGCTGGGAGCTTTGCAGGAGGAGAATTCAGCACTGGCCAACAGGAATGACAACTTGAATCAGGAGTTGAAACAACAAAAATTAGGAATCAAAATACTGGAAGAAAAAATAACAACATTAAAACTGGCTAAATCGCTTGAAGATGGACCTGGCAGAGATCAGGCCAAAAATAAGATTGGTGAGCTCGTGCGGGAAATTGATAAATGTATTGGGCTTTTGAATACGTAATTATGTTTTGAGATAATTCCATATGGAAGAACTGACAATTTCAGTTAAGATAGCAGACAGGCCTTACAGGCTAACCATAACCAAACAGGAGGAAGAAGTTGTAAGGAAGGCAGCCAAGCAGATCAATGAAAGATTGAAAGATTTTTCTGACAATTATGCCTACAAAGACAGGCAGGACCTGCTGGCGATGGTTTCCCTGTTGTTCGCCTCCAGAGCACTCAAACAGGAGTTGCTGGAATCGGAGGAGAAGAGAGAGCTGTCGGACAGGCTTACTGAAATTGACAGGGTATTATCAGAAGCTTTAAGTTAACAAGGTTCTTTGATATAGAATATAAAGAGTTACCCGCATTAATTCAAACAGTTTTTAAACTCAACATTTTTTAATTTAGGGTTAAAAGCTCATAAATTTCTAGAACAGGCCTCAATCCCGCCCTGTAAAGGGAAAACCGGGATTCTTCTCAGGAAGACAGTGGACTTTCGAAAAATTTGGCAACCCTATACGTGTCTTTTTTGGGGTTTATAAAAACTCCTGAATTAATGTGGGTTTTTTTATTCCTTCAAGCGAAAGCACTTAATATAAAATGCTATGGATTGTATAATAATTGGAGTCATTGCAGCTGTTGCAGGCGCATTGATCGGGGGTATTATCACTGCCACTATACTGCGCAAGGCTGTTGAAAAGAAAAGCAAGATCGTGCTGGAGGAGGCCGAAGAAAAGGCAGAAGTTATCAAGAAGGAAAAGATCCTTCAGGCCAAGGAAAAATTTCTTCAACTTAAATCAGAACATGAGAAGGTAATTAACGACAGGAATGCTGAAATCCAAAACGGAGAATCGAGGTTAAAGCAGAAAGAAGCAAGTCTTTCGCAGAAAATGGAGGAGTTTCAGCGTAAACAGAACGAGGTGGACAAGATCCGGGAAAACCTGAGCGGGCAACTGGAGATTGTTGCCAGGAAACAGGAAGACCTGGAAAAGGCCCGCCAGAAACAAATCGAACAACTGGAAGCCATTTCCGGCCTGAGCACCGAGCAGGCCATGGAGCAGTTGATTGAATCGCTGAAAGATGAGGCACGTGCCGATGCTTCGGTCATGATGAACGACATCATTGAAGAGGCTAAGATCACAGCGGAAAAGGAAGCCAAGAAGATCGTAATTGAAACCATCCAGCGAACGGCAGCAGAGCATGCCATCGAAAATACGGTTTCTGTTTTCAATATTGAGAATGACGAGATCAAGGGCCGCATCATAGGGCGGGAAGGACGTAATATCAGGACCCTGGAATCACTTACAGGTATTGAGATCATCATCGATGATTCTCCCGATGCCATCATCCTTTCAGGTTTTGACCCGGTGAGAAGAGAGATCGCACGGCTTTCCCTCCATAAACTGGTTACCGACGGAAGAATACATCCGGCCAGAATTGAGGAGGTGGTGGCCAAAACACAGAAACAGATCGAACAGGAGATCGTGGAAACCGGCAAGAGGATCTGCATTGATCTGGGGATCCACAATATGCATCACGAATTGATGCGCATGATCGGGCGGATGAAATACAGGTCGTCCTACGGACAGAACCTCCTGCAACACTCCAAAGAAGTTGCGTTGCTGTCCGCCACCATGGCAGCCGAACTCGGTTTGAATCCCAAAAAAGCCAAACGGGCCGGATTGTTGCACGATATCGGCAAGGTGCCCGACAATGAATCTGACCTGCCCCATGCCCTGCTGGGAATGAAAATGGCAGAAAAATTCAAGGAAAAACCCGATATCGTGAATGCCATCGGCGCCCACCACAACGAAGTGGAAATGGAGAGCCTGCTGGCACCGATTGTACAGGTTTGCGATGCCATTTCCGGAGCCCGGCCGGGTGCCAGAAGAGAAGTGGTGGAGGCTTATATTCAACGGCTCAGTAAGCTCGAAGAACTGGCCCTGAGTTACCCGGGAGTGGTGAAGACATTTGCCGTGCAGGCCGGCAGGGAATTGCGGGTGATCGTTGGTGCCGAAAAGGTCAGCGACCAGGAAGCCAACCAGATCTCTTACGACCTTTCCAAAAAAATACAGGAGGAAATGACCTACCCGGGGCAGATCAAGATCACGGTGATCCGTGAAACACGATCGGTCGCGTATGCAAATAAAAAAAACCGGTGGAAGACCCGCCGGTTTTTTTTTTATATTCAGATTTCAGATTCAGGATTCAGATTTCAGGTTTTATCGTGAAAAGGATTCATGTTTTAACCTGAATTATTCGGTTTAACTCCCTTTTTCTTCCTGCTCTTTCATTTTGGCTTCGAATTCTTTGATCAGTTCCTCGGGTGATTTGCCGAGATTTTGCAGCGACATCTCCGCATCATCTGCAAATTCATCATCCGGATATTTGGCCAGGAATTCTTTGTAATACTTTTTGGCACTGTTCAGGTCGTTCAGGTTGTTTTCGTACACAAAGGCTTTCAGGAAAACACATTGCGGCACTTTTTCATACTCCGGGTAGTTGTTGATGATCCTGTTGTACAGGTCGATGGCCTGTCCCGACTCAAAAATGTTCATGGAAATGTCGGCCGCCCGGAAAAGATAATCGGGCGACATGGAATCTTCGGGGAAGGCATCGGCATATTGCACATAACTGTTGATTAACAGTGCGGCTTTTCCCTTGTCAATGCCTTTCGCTTCTCCTGCGAAAAGAGCTTCTTCATTCTGTGTTATTTCCTGTTGCATATCCGACTTGGAAGGGCCACAGGAAACCAGCACGAATGCTGTTAAAAAAAATACAACAAGATTCTGAATCGTTTTCATATACATATTTTTAAAGGTTTTTCTTTTTACCGGGTGCAAAGATCATTTTGTAAGGCGGATCTATCTTGCCCTTCTCAATATCACGAAGTTTGCTCCTCAGAAGGGTTTTGGCCAGGTTGCTCACCCGCTCCACATAAAGGATGCCTTCGAGATGGTCATATTCATGCTGGATCACCCGGGCAGTTATATTGTCGAATTCTTCATCATGAAATTCGAAATTCTCATCATAGTACTGTAGCCTGATCTTATTTTTCCGGGTCACATATTCGGCCAGCCGCGGCAGACTCAGGCAGGATTCTTTGAAATCTTCATCCTCCCCTTTTTCCTCAATGATCCTGGGGTTTATGAATACTTTCTTAAGGGGCTTTACCTCAGGATCATCATCAGTAAAGGGCTGGGTGTTGATCACGAACAAGCGTATGGATTTGTTAATCTGCGGAGCTGCCAGCCCGACCCCCACCGTTTCGTACATAGTTTCGTACATGTCCTCGATGAGTTTATGCAGATCCGGATAGTCCTTGTCGATCTCTTCCGCAACTTTTTTCAATATCGGATGTCCGTATGCTACTATTGGATATACCATTTATTTTCAATTTTTTGGGTTGGCCTCCATGAATGACTGCAGGATAAGCGTTGCACTGATCTTATCGATGGTTTCCTTCTGCTGCCTGGCCTTCTTCTTCAATCCGGCATCTATCATGGCTTGAAAGGCCATTTTTGAAGTATAGCTTTCATCATGCCTTTCGATCCTGACCCCACTGTATTTTTTGTGCAACTTCTTCACAAAAGGATTGATAAATTCAACCGCCTCCGAATCCCTGCCCTGCCAGTCCTTGGGTTCGCCAACCACAATGCATTCCACTTCTTCTTCCCTCAGGTAATCATCGAGAAACTCAAAGATCTCACGGGCATGAACCGTAGTCAGGGCACTTGCAATGATCTGGTTCTCATCCGTAACGGCAATGCCAACGCGTTTTCTTCCGTAATCTATTGCCATGATCCTTGCCATCTTTTCCCAATAATGTTTTTCTAAACGAATTTTACTTTACAAAATTATGAATTACTTTTGTTATCGGGGCAAATCAGAAATTTATGATTATGGAGAAAATGAAACGAATCATCGAAGAGGCATGGGATAACCGTGCTTTGCTGCAAAAAAAGGAAGTGGTAGATGTCATCAACCACACTATAGAGTTGCTCGACAGCGGCAGGATCAGGGTGGCTGAACCTATTGAAGATACAGGAGGACTAACGGAATGGCATTTACATGAATGGGTCAAGAAAGCTGTTTTGCTTTATTTCCCGATCCGACAGATGGAGACCATCAAAGCTGGGCCTTTTGAGTTTCATGATAAGATCCCTTTGAAGAAGGATTATAAATCCCAGGAGGTTAGGGTGGTGCCGCATGCGGTGGCACGATATGGTGCTTTCCTGGCAAAAGGAGTGGTCATGATGCCTTCCTATGTGAACCTCGGTGCCTATGTTGATTCAGGTACCATGGTCGATACCTGGGCAACCGTGGGCTCCTGCGCACAGATCGGTAAAAATGTGCATCTGAGCGGAGGAGTCGGTATCGGGGGTGTGCTGGAACCTGTTCAGGCATCTCCTGTTATCATCGAAGACAACTGTTTTATCGGATCACGTTCCATTGTTGTGGAAGGTGTGAGGATACGAAAAGAAGCTGTGCTCGGCGCCAATGTTGTGATCACCCAATCCACCCGTATCATCGATGTGAGCGGGCCGGAAGCAGTTGTTATGAAAGGAGAGGTGCCGGAAAGATCCGTGGTGATCCCGGGAAGTTATCCGAAAAAGTTCCCTGCCGGCGAATATCATGTTGCTTGCGCCCTGATCATCGGAAAGCGCAAAGCCTCCACCGACAGGAAAACCAGTTTGAACGAGGTGCTGCGCGATTATGAGATCGTTATATAAAAAATTGTTATTTGCTGCTTGGCGATTCCTTTAGAAGGAAATTGAAACTATCTTTGTTATTCTTAATATGGCTGGCTTGAAGAAATTTCTTATCATACAAACGGCATCCATCGGGGATGTGATCCTTGCAAGTCCAATAGTGGAGAAACTAAACAGGTTCTTCCCGGATGCCAGGATCGACATGCTGGTGAAGAAAGGAAATGAGAGCCTGATGCATAATCACCCCGTCCTTTCAGAAATCCTGATCTGGGATAAATCAGGCAGAAAGTACAGGAACCTGCTTGATCTTTTAAGGCTCGTCCAGGGCAGGGAGTATGATTATGTGATCAATTTGCAGCGTTTTGCCTCTTCAGGTTTCCTCACCGCATTTTCAAGAGCGGGGCATACCGTTGGCTTCAGCAAGAATCCCTTTTCCTTATTTTTCGGGAAACGGATCCGGCACAGGATCGGGAAGGATATTCAGGGTGTGCACGAAGTTGACCGTAACCTGAAACTGATCGAGCATCTGACGGATGATTCCGGGGAAAAGCTTGCCCTGTATCCCGGGAAAAGGGATTTTGCCCTGGTTTCACAGTATAAAACCAAAAAGTACATATGCATTGCCCCGGCCTCTCTCTGGTTTACAAAACAATATCCTGAAGAGAAATGGCTTGAATTTGTGAAAGAACTGGATGAGGATATCCAGGTACTTTTTATCGGCGGTCCGGCTGACCGGGATCTTTGTGCACGCATCATCAACAAAAGTGGGCATGCACAGTCGCTGAACCTGGCTGGTTCGCTGAGCTTTTTGCAAACGGCCGCCCTGATGAAGGATGCCCTTATGAATTATGTGAATGATTCGGCGCCGCAACACATGGCATCTGCCATGAATGCAGCAGTTACCGCAATATTTTGCTCTACTGTGCCCGGATTCGGCTTCGGCCCGCTTTCGGATAATTCCCGTGTGGTGCAAACTCCACTCGAGCTAAAATGCAAACCCTGCGGATTGCACGGTTTTAATAAATGCCCCGAATCGCACTTCAAATGTGCTTTAACAATCAATACAAAGGATTTACTTGACAGACTGAACTGATGGAAGAAGAAGTAAAAAAAACCGTTGAATACCTGAAGAAGGGCAAAGTCATTCTCTATCCTACGGATACCATCTGGGGTATTGGATGTGATGCCACCAGCCAGAAGTTTGTGCAAAGAGTTTTTAAGATCAAGCGGCGCCAGGAATCCAAAAGCATGATCATACTGCTGGATGATGTTAAGAAACTCACCGATTATGTTGAATTTGTTCCTGATATTGCTTTTGATCTGATCACCAGCATTGAAACGCCACTTACTGTGATCTTTTCCAATGCTAAGAACCTGGCCAAAAATGTGCTTGCTGCCGACAGGACAATTGCCATTCGCGTGAGCAGGGATGAGTTCTGCCGTAGGATCATCCGGGAATTCGGAAAACCCATCGTATCGACATCTGCCAATATTTCCGGAGAACCAAACCCCATCCTTTTCAGCCAGATATCCCCAATGATCAAAAAGGAAGTGGATTATGTTGTAAACTTGCACCGGACGCGTATCACGGAAACAAAACCCAGCACGATAATTAAACTGAAGAATGACGGATCCTATGATGTGATCCGCCCGTAAAAATACAGGATCATGTTCAATATTCATCTGGTACAATTCAATCCGCAACTGGCAGAAATTGATAATAATATTGCCCGGCTCAGAAAGCTTATGTCGGGAATTGAACACTCGGATTTGATTATTTTACCCGAACTCGCTAATTCAGGATATAATTTTCAGTCGACGGAACAAGCCTTCAATGCTTCAGAAAGCCGCAAGGATCATGGACCCTTCCTTTCTTTCCTTCAATCAAAAGCCAGTGAAAAGCAATGCCATATCGTTTCAGGTTTTTGTGAGCGGGATGGCGACAGGCTGTTTAATTCTGCTATCCTGCTGAATGCCGCTGGTATTGTTGGTTTGTACAGGAAGATCCATTTATTCATGAATGAAAAGGACTTTTTTGTGCCCGGCGATCTGGAACCGCTGGTTTATGATATTGGCGGATTGAAAACCGCCATGCTGATCTGTTTTGATTATTTGTTTCCTGAATTGTGGCGTTCACTTGCCCTGAAAGGAGCGGACCTGGTAAGTCATCCCAGCAACCTGGTTACCCCCTATGGCGCCAGGGTAGCCCCTGTGCAGGGGATCATCAACCGCTTCTATGTTGCAACCGCCAACCGCACCGGAACAGATCATGGGATCACTTTCAATGGGGGATCCTTTGTTTCCGATCCAGAAGGCAAACAACTCGCCCTTGCCGGAATAAATACAGAAGAAGTCATTCATGCACAAATCGATCCTGCAATCGCCAGGAATAAAATGATCACCGGGAGGAATCATGTGCTGAAAGACCGCAGGCCCGACTTCTATTAATCCTTTTTTAATTAGTTTAATTTAGATTGCATATAAATAAACAATAAGTGTTAATTTTGCGTTTTCTTATTCAGGAATTAAGATTTAATGTAAATGATACAGAGGAAGAGATTAAAAATAAAAAAGGAAGACAAGAAACTAACCATCAAGAATGTTGAAAAGGAGACCCTGCACAAATGGTTTTACCTGGCCACGCTGGGCCGTAAGCTGGATGACAAAGCACCCAATTACCTGAAGCAGGCCCTCGGGTGGTCGTATCATGCTCCTTATGCCGGTCATGATGGTATTCAACTGGCCATCGGGCAGGTGTTTGAAAAGAACAAAGATTTTTTATTTCCCTACTACAGGGATATGCTCACGACAATTTCAGCCGGACTGACAGCCGAGGAGATCATACTGAATGGCCTTTCCAAGGCCGATGATGTGGCATCGGGCGGCAGGCATATGTCGAATCATTTTGCAAAACCGGAATGGAACATCCAGAATGTTTCATCCGCCACGGGAAACCATACCCTGCATGCTGCCGGGGTGGCGCGGGCCATCAAATATTACAAAGATGATGCGGTTTCCATTTGCTCACTGGGCGAATCGGCAACTTCCGAGGGATATGTATATGAAGCTATCAACGGAGCAAGCAATGAAAAGCTGCCTGTGATCTTTGTGCTGCAGGACAATGGTTTTGGCATTTCAGTCCCCAAGGCGGACCAGACAGCCAACCCCCGTGCAGCAGACAATTTCCTTGGTTTCAAAAACCTGGAGATCATTTACTGCAATGGAAAAGATTTTTTCAATTCCATGAATGCCATGGTAAAGGCCAAGAAGATCGTGAAAGAGAAAGGGATCCCGGTGATCGTGCACGCCAACTGCGTGCGCATCGGATCCCATTCCAATTCCGACCGTCATGAACTTTACCGCAGCCAGTACGAACTTGACGAGGTTCGCGGACAGGATCCCCTGGCCCGCTTCCGCCAGCGTTTGTTGTATTCGAAGATATTTACCGAAGAAGAATTGCTGGAGATCGAAGACCAGGTAAAGAAGGAGGTAAGTGCAGCCCATAAAAAAGTGATCAAAGCCAGGGATCCATCCCCCGAATCTATTTTCCAGCATGTGATCCCCGCACCCTATATTTCGGAAAAATACCCGGATGGCATTCCGGCAGGGGAGGGAGAGAAAAAGAAATTCATCACCGCACTGAATGAAACACTCAGGGCCGAATTCAGGCATAACCCGGATACCTTTGTCTGGGGGCAGGATATCGCCAATAAGGATAAAGGCGGTATTTTTAATGTCACCAAAGGCATGCAGCAGGAATTCGGCAGGAGCCGTGTATTCAATGCGCCCATTGCCGAGGATTATATTGTGGGAACTGCGAATGGCATGAGCCGTTATGATCAAAAGATAAGGGTGGTGGTGGAAGGTGCTGAGTTTGCCGATTATTTCTGGCCGGCCATGGAGCAGCTTGTGGAATTGACCCATGATTACTGGCGCTCGAACGGAAAGTTCGCTCCCAATGTGACCATCCGGCTTGCTTCCGGTGGATACATCGGGGGAGGCCTGTACCATTCCCAGACCACCGAAGCGGTGTTCACAACATTCCCGGGTATCAGGGTGGTATACCCTTCTTTTGCAGATGATGCGGCAGGGCTTTTGCGTACTTCTATGCGTTCGGAAGGACCAACAATGTTTCTCGAACCCAAAGCCCTCTATAACGACCCGGCTGCGGAAGCCTATTTCCCGGATGATTTTGAAGTTCCTTTCGGTAAGGCCAGGATCAGGCGGAAAGGCAGTGACCTGACCATGATCACCTTTGGAAATACCACACATCAATGCCTTGCAGCTGCTGAGAAGCTGGCCGGAGAAGGCCATGATGTCGAAGTGATCGACCTCAGGTCGCTCATCCCCCTCGATAAGGATTGTATCCTGGAATCCGTAAAAAAGACAAACCGTGCCATGCTGGTCCACGAGGATAAAGTATTCGGTGGCTTTGGCGGTGAACTGGCTGCCACCATCGCAGATGAAGCATTTGAATATCTGGATGCCCCGCTGAAAAGGGTGGGTTCTGCTTTCACCCCCGTAGGCTTTAACCGCATCCTCGAAAAAGCCATCCTGCCGAATACTGAAAAGATTTTTGGAAGTGCAAAGGACTTGCTGGCATATTAGCGGCCGGCAAAGCGATTCTTATAAGAAGGATGTATCATTTTGGTACGTCAGAAAAATTCAGAGTTTCACCTATTAAGTTTATGAATTATTCGGGCTTACCTGCTATTAACAATAATTAACATATAATGTAGCCTTCAACAATGCCTTTACGGGCAATTGTCATAACTTTGAAGATGAAATCTATATTAAAAGATATGAAAATATTCAGAAAAAAAGCAGGAATGATTTTTATCCTGTTGCTGGGACTGTTGTTTGCTGCACCCTCCGGCACCATGGCCCAGAAGGATTATGATCCCAACGAGACCTTTAAAAAAATGCTTGCGGCCATGCAGTATATCCGCATGTATTATGTTGACAGCGTTAATGAGCCTGAACTTGTGGAAGATGCTATTATTGAGATGCTGAAAGAACTGGATCCACATTCAACATATATTTCAAGGGAAAACCTGCAAAAAGCCAATGAACCCATCGAAGGCAGTTTTGAAGGTATCGGGGTTACTTTCCAGATATACAAGGATACTATCCTGGTGATCGCACCGGTACCTGGAGGCCCTTCCGACAAACTGGGCATCATGGCCGGGGATAAGATCGTAAAGATTGAGGGCGAGGATGCCACCGGCGATGATATCAACAACCAGTATGTAATGGACCGCTTGCGCGGGAAAAAGGGAACGGAAGTGGATGTTGCCATTTACCGGCCTTCAAGGAAAAAACTTATTGATTTTACCATCGTGCGGGATGAAATACCCCTCAACAGTGTGGATGCCAGTTTTATAGCTGCTCCGGGGATCGGCTATATCAAACTGAACCGCTTTTCAAAAACCACTGGTGATGAGATTGCTGAATCCATTATTGATCTGAAAGGGAAGGGCATGGAAAAGCTGATCCTGGATCTGCGGGGCAATCCCGGCGGACTGATGTTCCCGGCCATTGAGATCTCCGATATGTTTCTGGATGATGACAAGCTTATCGTTTATACGAAGGGCCTTCGGAGTTATCCAAGGGAGTTTTTTGCCACTGAGGAAGGACTCTTCCAGGATGGTGAAATGGTGGTGATGATCAACGAAGGATCGGCTTCCGCCAGCGAAATTGTTTCAGGTGCTGTGCAGGACTGGGACCGTGGTGTGATCCTGGGAAGAAGGTCATTTGGAAAAGGCCTGGTACAGCAGCCTTTCCGCCTCCCGGATTCTTCCTTCATGCGCCTGACAACAGCCAAATATTATACTCCCAACTGGCAGATGTATCCAGCGCCCTTACAACGAAGGTAAGGAAGAATATTACATGGACCTGATCAAAAGACTTGAGCATGGTGAACTGGTGCATGCCGACAGCATCAAATTCCCCGACTCCCTCAAATATGTAACCCCCAGGGGAAGGACGGTTTATGGCGGTGGTGGTATCATGCCCGATATTTTTACACCCTGGGATTCAACCCGTGTGACGGATTATTTCACCGACCTGGTGAGAAAAGGGGTGTTCAATGAATTTATTCTGAACTACCTCGATAAGAACAGGCAGAGAATTCTGAAGAAATATCCTGACTTTTCTGATTTCAGGGATAAGTTCGAGCTGGATGATAAAACCCTGGAAGATCTTACAACCCTTGGAACAAAAAGGGAGGTGGAATACAATGAGCAGGAATATGAGGAATCCAGGGAACTCATCGAATACCGGCTGAAGGCACTGATGGCAAGAAACCTGTGGGATGTGAGTTCATTCTATGAGATCATTGTGGATATTGATGATGAATACCAGAAAGCCCTTGAGATATTGCAGGATGAGAAGAAATACAACCGCCTGATCGAAAAAAAATAAGTTTATTTTCTCTGGTTTTCAATCTCCCTGGCCCGCTGGATCGATATTTTTTCTCCTTTGTAGTAGGCATTGGTAAAGCAATCTTTGTAGCCAATCTCAGCCAGTCTGTTCTTAAGCCTGCCGGCCTTTTCCAGACTGTTCCTGCTGCCGATCTCATACTTGTACATGCCTTCCTCCTTGCTGACAAAAACATCTGTTTCGGGGATGTTGACCAGGATCTCATTAAATAGGTGGTGTCCCGGAATGGGTTGTTTTGTGGTCATCAGCTGGATCCTGTAGCTGAGATCATCGTGCTTTGCTTCCTTGTCTTCTTCCGCTTTTTCATCCGGGAAGATTTTACTTCCAGTACCTTGAAGGTGGTCCGTCTGTTTTGCTGGTGTTCCGCCTCATTGCTGGCACCCGGGATCAGCGGCCTGCTTTCGCCGTAGCCTTTTGCGATCAGCCGGTCCTTGCTGATACCTCTTTCGATCAGTGCATTCACAACAGTTTGCGCTCTTTTTTCCGACAACTGCTGGTTATACCATTCGGCTCCCTGTGTATCGGTATGGCTGCTGATCTGTATCACCACTTCGGGGGTTTCCTTTAACATGGAGGCCAGTTTATTCAGTTCTTTCAGGGATTCAGGCCGCAGGCTGGCTTTGTCGAAATCGTAATAAATTTCGTTGAGGGCGATCTCCTTTTTCTTTTCGATCCTGGTCATCAGGAAGTCGGTGTCATAACCATTTGCGCTGGAAAGGCTCATGGGCTCTTTCGCATCGGGCAGTTCGATATCCCTGGATTCGGAGAAGTAGCCTTCCTTGCTGACCTTCAGGTTATATGATTTTCCGGGTTTCAGATCGGAAAACGAATAGTACCCGGCCTCATCCGTATATGCCAGTGTCTGGTAATCGCCAGGGCCGCGGATCTCAACAAGGATCCCACGCATGGGCAACTTGTCGGCCCGGTCGAGGACACGCCCTTTAATTGCCAGGGGGTATTCCAGTTTGCTGAGTTTGAAGACAAGCTGTACATTGTTGCTGACGTCCCGCTGAACAAGCTGGTCAATCAACAGTTGTTTGCTTTCGGGATAATAATTCTCCTTACTTACCCTTATCTCGTAAGAGGCATCAGGGATCAGTCCGAAGTATTCAAATTTTCCTTTTTCATCCGTTTGCAGATTGATCTCCTCATCCTGCCTTATTATTGTAACATTTGCCTTTTCGAGCGGGGTTTTGGTAACCATGTCCCAAACGGTACCCGACAAATTTTCCATCAAGGGAAAGTGCTCGAAAGTATAAATATCATCACTGTATTCATTTTCCCGGTTGGTACAGAACAATCCGCCATCCAGGTCTTTGTTGATGATCATGGCATAATCATTGGCCGCGCTGTTAAAAGGATGCCCCAGGTTGACGGCTTCGGTAAATTCAAACTCCTTCTGGATGGAATAAAAGATATCCAGGGCACCCAGTCCTTCACGGCCATCACTGGCAAAAAATAAAATGCTGTCGGCCAGCAGGAAGGGATAGATCTCGTCTCCGCTGCTGTTAATGTTTTCTCCGGCATTGATGGGCAAACCCCAGCTTCCGTCAATTTTTTTATAAGCCTTCCAGATGTCAAAACCACCAGATCCCCCGCTCATATCAGAGGCAAAATACATCAGTTGCCCGTTGGCTGAAAGCGCTGGGTATCCAACCGAATAAGCGGCTGCATTGAAATCCAGTTTCTGAAAACGCAACCATTTGTTATTGGCCTTATAATAACGGGCTTTCAGAATATTGCCCTTGCGGGAATACTTATCGTATTGCATGCAATAGGCTTCTTCCGTCACCGGGTTGTAGGCAAAAGCGGGTTTATTATACCTTATCCGGAATGGCTTTTTCATTTCAACGGGCAATCCCCAATCAGCATTGCTTTCATTGAAGCTGGCAATATAAAGATCAGCATAGGGTTGCCCTGTGGTAGCATCGATCCTTTCCCTTTTCTTGCTGATCCTGCTGGAGGAAAATACGAGCTGGCCTTCGAACCATGCCGGGGCAAAATCCCGGAATTCACTGTTCAGTATTTCATCCCGCTGAATATTAAATCCATCAGGCATATCCATCACCTTCAGGGCCAGCTCAGCGGAGCGGATCCTTGTCGTTACCTCCTGTCCATATCCCTTAAGTTCCGCTGCCTTTTCATAAATATGCAGCGCTTTATTAAGCCTGCCGGCCCGGGCCAGGGCATCACCATAATGAAGATAGATCCCCGGATCGGAAGCTTGCTTGCCGACAGCATCTTCAAACCAGGGAAAGGAAGTCTGGTATTGTTGCATGTCGAGGTAATTCAGGGCTATCCTGTAAGAGAGCTGTCTTTTGACTGAGTCAGCCGGCTCAACGGCAATGGCCTCTTTGTAATAAGCAATTGCCGACATAAGGTCATTCTTGTTCTCTGCAGCGATTGCTTTTTCCAGCATTTTGGATTGTCCCGGCAGCAGCAACGGGATCAGACTCAGCATCAGGATTGAAAGAGAAATTTTTTTTATCATCTTGGTTAAGTTCTTGGAAGATTCGGCAAATTGATTCATACCAGCTTATAATTCTTTTAACAGTTCAATTATTGCAAAATTATATGCATTCCCGGGGAAGTCCCTTTGCGATCGTTTATTTTGCAAACATAAGCCTGTTAATATGTAATGCATTAAGTATAATTTAAACTGCTTATAAATTCGGCCTGGAGCGGCTATGCCTTCAAAAATAAATCCTTAAATTTGCCTTTATTAAATATGATTGCAAATATCAATAAAAATTAAAATAATGGTCGACATTACAGCATCTTACATGGGCTTGAAACTGCAAAGTCCTGTCATTGCAGGTAGCTCAGGAATGACAAATTCCCTCGAAAACATCAAAGAACTGGCTGAAAAAGGCGCCGGTGCTGTTGTGCTGAAATCCCTTTTTGAAGAGCAGATCCTGCACCAGGCCGACCGGACTTACAAGGAAGATGAAGTGAGCAATGCTTATCCCGAAGCCCAGGATTATATCATGAACTATACCCGGGACAAAGATGTTGACAGTTACCTCAAACTGATCAGGGATGCCAAGGCAGCCGTTGATATTCCCGTGATCGCAAGTGTAAACTGTATCAGCTCCTCGGAGTGGATCAGTTTTGCAAAGAAAATTGAAGAAGCCGGTGCTGACGGACTGGAGCTGAATATTTTTATCCTGCCTTCCGATCCCCGACGCGACGGGACCGAAAATGAAAAGATCTATTTCGAAATCGTCGAAAAGATCCTCAAAGTTGTTAATATGCCGGTTGCGGTAAAAATCAGCTATTATTTTTCAGGATTGGCCAAAATGGCGTTGAAGCTCTCCTGGACCGGTATTTCCGGTATGGTATTGTTTAACCGTTTTTTCTCTCCCGATATCGACATCAACAGTTTTGAAGTAAAACCCAGCAATGTGTTCAGCACACCCGATGAACTGACAACATCCCTGCGCTGGGTGGCCATGCTTTCTGACCGTCTGCATTGCGATATTGCTGCATCAACCGGGGTGCACAACGGAGAAGGTGTCATCAAACAGCTGCTGGCCGGTGCCAAAGCCGTGCAGGTTAGTTCAACCCTTTACAAGAACGGTTTTGACGAGATCAGCAAAATGAATGAGCGCCTGAAGGAATGGATGGCAAAGCACAGCTTTCAGAAACTGGATGATTTTATCGGAAAGATGAACATCAGGAAGGCTGAGAACCCCGCTGCTTACGAAAGAGTGCAATTCATGAAATATTTCAGCGGAATTGAATAATTTTGTTCCAGGCAAGTAACTATATTAACAGACTCTGATTAATTATCAGGTCTTGCAGCAATACCTGATGTTCAGGTTTTCTCCTCCCTCTTTTTTCAGAAAAGGATAATCCGTATAACCTTTTGCATCTCCTCCGTAAAAAGTTTCGGTATCCCAGTCATTCAATCCGGCATCCCGGCGGATCCGCTCAGGAAGGTCGGGATTGGCAATGAACAGGCGGCCGAAGGCGATCAGGTTGGCAATGCCTTCCTGAAGGGCTTGTTCGGCTGAGCGGGGGGTATACCCTCCACAGGAAATCAGCGTACCTTCGTAAAATTCCCTGTAATATTTTGCGACCTCCTTTACATAATTTTCAAGCTTGCTGACATCGTTGAGCGGTTCAACAAGATGCAAATATGCGAGCCTGTACTGGTTCAGTTCCTTTATAGCCTGCGTGAAGAGCTCCCTGGGGTTTTTATCATGCATATCCCCGTGCTGTCCGCTGGGTGATAGCCGTATTCCAACTCTTGCCGGTTCCCAGGCATCGCATACACTTTCAAGGACTTCTTTCATGAATCGCAGGCGGTTGGCTATGGAGCCACCGTATTCATCCTCGCGCTGATTGCTTCCATCGTGCAGGAACTGGTCGATGAGGTAACCGTTGGCAGCATGGATTTCCACACCATCAAAGCCTGCTTCCCTGGCGTTTAATGTTGCCTGATGGTAGTCTTCAACAATGGATGCGATTTCCGTTCTTTCCAGTGCGTGGGGTGTTATGGTATCCAGTTTTCCTTCCGGAACCCGGATGTGACCGTTTTCTTTTATGGCTGAGGGAGCAACAGGCAGCTTCCCGTCCTCCTGGTAGTATGGGTGGCTGTGACGACCAACATGCCAGAGCTGCAGGAATATTCTCCCGTTTTTCCTGTGAACTTCTTTCGTGACATTTTTCCATCCTTTTAGCTGCTGCTCAGTGTGGATGCCTGGTGCATCATAATAGCCGTATCCCTGCCAGGATATCTGTGCTCCCTCGGTGATGATAAGCCCCGCAGACGACCTTTGCTTATAATATTCGGCCATCAGCCTGTTAGGGACATTGCCTTTTGAGGATCTTTGCCGGGTGAGGGGTGCCATGACCAGCCTGTTTTGTAAATCCAGGCCACCAAGTGAAAAGGCTTCGAACAGCTTTTTATTTTTCATGATTATAAATCGGTTCAAATGATTGAATATTGTGTTTTAAAGATAAAGAAAAAGCAGGCTGAACGCCGCCGAACTGGAAGCCAATATACTCCCCTTTCACAAAACCCGAAGCCTTTAAAATGAAATCTTTATCAGATGGTTCAAAATATGTTGTTGATTCAGCGAAAGGACTCCATTGGAGATAGGCTATCTTATCCGGATCCCGGCCTTCCATGAATTCAAACATGGAGCCGTAATCGTTCTCTGCCAGTCCGAGATTTTTGTAATACCATTCCCGGGTTTTTGCAGGATCGCTTGATTTGAAAAATTATTAAGTTAATGGCTCCCCCTCAGGATGGCTTTCAGGATCTTTTCAATTTTGATGCTGGTCATTTCTTTGATATTATCTGTGGCGAATTCCAGGTGGTTGACGGGAATTTTTTTTCTTTCTTCGATGTAATTCCGGAGTTTCTTTTTGGGTTTACCCGAAAGGTTCAGCAGGCCGGTCGACATTTTTAGTTCTTCAGGCAGTTAAGTTTTCGCATTGCCGGGAAGCGCTAATAATTACAGCATAAATATAGTAAAACCTGCAGGCCCTGAACCATCTCATGCAACAAAGTGCTGAAATTAATTTGCAGTCGGGGCTGCCAGGCAACTGCAAGTATACACCTTCAGTTGAGCAGGAGTAAACAATTGTATATCCGGATAGAAGGCTTGTGATTTAGATTCGGTCTAAATAGACAATTTCTTTGTATATTTGTAGAACTTTTGGAATGCAGATGGAAAAAATGCTTTTGCTCTGAAAGTAATTGTTATTTGAGGCACACAAATTGCTTTATTATTCCGGTGACTAATGATTAAACCAACAATATTCAGTTATGCCACATTATCATAAACTAGGTAAGATCCCATCAAAAAGACATACACAGTTCCGCAAGCCCGACGGTGGCCTGTATGCAGAGCAGCTGGTTTCCACGGAAGGCTTTTCAGACCTGTACTCCCTGACCTATCACGTATATCCGCCAACCAAAGTGCTTGACATAGAAGAAAGTTATTCCGTTACTCCGGAGATTGCCATCGAGAAGAACCTGCAGCACAGGAGTTTCCAGGGCTTCAATATCAAACCCGATCCGGATTATATCAAAAGCCGGGTGCCGGTACTGGTGAACAATGACCTGTATCTTGAGCTTGCAGCTCCCACCAGATCCATGGATGATTATTTTTTCAAGAATTCCCAGGCAACCGAAGTGATCTTTGTTCATGAAGGGGAAGGGACTTTGAGGACCATGTACGGGAATATCGACTTCGGCTACGGTGATCACCTGGTAATTCCCCGGGGGATCATTTACAAAATTGATTTCAAAACGGATAAGAACCGTTTGTTCATCATTGAATCATTCAGTTATATTCGTTTTCCCAAACGTTATGTAAACCAAGCCGGCCAGTTGCTGGAACACGCTCCTTTTTATGAACGGGATATCCGCAAACCCGAAAACCTGGAAACACACGATGAAAAGGGAGATTTCAAAGTCCTGATCAAAAGGGAAGACCGCATCTGGCCCTATCATTACCAGACCCATCCTTTCGACCTGATCGGCTGGGACGGTTACCACTTTCCCTATGCCTTTTCTATTCATGAATTTGAACCCATCACCGGCAGGGTCCACCAGCCGCCGCCTGTACACCAGACCTTTGAAGGGCATAATTTTGTGATGTGTGCATTTGTGCCGCGGCTTTACGACTATCATCCCCAGGCAATACCTGCACCCTATAACCACAGCAATGTAGATTCGGATGAAGTGTTATATTATGTGGATGGCGATTTTATGAGCCGGAAAAATGTAAGCCGGGGTATGATATCCCTGCATCCGACCGGCATCCCACATGGACCGCATCCCGGCACAGTTGAAAAGAGTATTGGTGCAAAGGAAACAAAAGAACTGGCCGTTATGGTCGACACCTTCAGGCCCCTGAGCCTCACAAAACAGGCACTTGAGATTGAAGATGAGGGTATTTTAGGACCTGGCTGGATGAGTGATATTTGAAATTGGATGGTTATGAGGAGTTTGCTGATCCACCAAGGAAGTGGATTTGATATAGGGGTATATGGTTATTTGGGTATAAGGGTATAAGGGTATAAGGGTATAAGGGTATAAGGGTTAGGATGATGAAAGTTTATATTGAATTGACATAAATATTCATGGAAGAATCTGAAGATATATTTATTGAAGAGCCTTCTGAGTTTTACAGGTCAGATAAGGACTTCACTTCATTGGCTGCATGGCAAAATGCCAGAGAGGTGAAACTATTCTTCTATATAAATGTATTACCCAAATTGCCAGAGATAGAAAAGTATAATTTAAACATTCAAATCAGAAAAGCCGCTATTAGCGGAACCGCGAATATTGCAGAAGGATATGGGAGGTTTCATTACCAGGAGGCTATTCAATTTTATCGAATTTCTCGAGCCTCCATTTATGAGCTTAAAGATCATTTGATAAGTGCTTTTGACCTGGGCTTTATTGTTGAGAAGATTCATGATGATGGTCTGGGCTTGATAGAAAAAGCAAAGGTTTCAATTAATGGGTTTATAAAATACAATCAATGTATGCTAAATGATAAACGAAATGAAAGAACAGGAGGAAAGGTGCACAAGCCCCTATAAACTTATACCTTTATAACCTATACCCTGTTAATATGAAATGATTTTAGAATATCAGAAGAAATTTAATTTGAAATAACTAAAAAACCAAATAAAAACATGAGTAAACAAACAGACTTCTTGCCCATCAACGGAACCGACTTTGTTGAGTTTTATGTGGGAAATGCCAGACAGGCAGCGTATTATTACCAGACTGCCTATGGTTTTCAGCCGTTGGCATACAGCGGACTTGAAACAGGAGATAAAAAGAAAACATCTTATGTGCTTCGTCAGGATAAGATCACTTTTGTTTTTACCACGCCGCTTGAACAGGGCACCGATATCGGCAGGCATATCGACCTCCACGGGGACGGTGTAAAATTTGTTTCACTGTGGGTGGATGATGCGCGCTATTCTTTCGAAGAAACCACGAAACGCGGTGCAAGGCCTTATATGGAGCCGCAGGTCATGAAGGATGAGCATGGGGAAGTTATGGTATCCGGTATACATACATACGGCGAAACCATTCATCTTTTTATCGAAAGAAAAAATTATCAGGGCGTTTTCCTGCCGGGATTCAGGGAATGGAAGCCCGAATATAAAACACAGGAAGTCGGACTGAAATATGTGGATCACATGGTTGGCAATGTCGGATGGGGTGAAATGAATAAATGGGTTGATTTTTACGCCGATGTGATGGGCTTTAAACAGATCATCTCCTTCGACGACAAGGATATTTCAACCGAATATACTGCCCTCATGAGCAAGGTGATGTCGAATGGAAACGGATACATCAAGTTCCCCATCAATGAACCTGCCAAAGGCAAAAAGAAATCGCAGATCGAAGAGTATATCGATTTTTACAATGGTGCCGGGGTGCAGCATGTTGCCATGGCAACCGACAACATCATTTATACCATCAATGAACTGCGCAAAAGAGGTGTGGAATTCCTCCATGTGCCGGATACCTATTACGATACCGTGACCGAAAGGGTGGGCGAGATCGATGAAGACCTGGAAGTTTTGAAAAAGCTGCACATCCTGATCGATCGCGATGATGAGGGTTACCTGCTCCAGCTTTTTACCAAGCCTGTTCAGGACCGTCCCACGGTATTTTTTGAGATTATACAGCGAAAGGGCGCCAAATCATTCGGAAAGGGAAATTTTAAAGCACTCTTTGAAGCCATTGAACTGGAACAGGAGAATAGAGGAACTTTGTAAAATGACAAATTCCAAATTCCAAAATTAAAAATGCTGTACCGCCTCTGGTGGGACGAGCATCCTCGTCCTTCGGACGGGATTCCAAACATTTGATCTAAAGCGTGAGTTTTGATAATTTGATCATTGGATTTTATTTGAGATTTGTTATTTGATGCTTGTAACTTTTAAAAACTAATAATATGAAAATAGAAGCCAATAAGCCTTCTTTGAAGTCCTGGGTGGAAGTCCCTGCAATTAGCGACTTCCCGATCCAGAATATCCCTTTCGGGATTTTTAAATATGAGAATGAAGAACCCAGACCGGCAACCCGGATTGGCGACCATGTGATTGATTTGTCGGCCCTGGCAGATTTTGGTTATTTCGATAAACTGGATATCGGGGACCCTGGCGTTTTTTATCAGCCGGTGCTAAATGATCTTTTTGCCCTGGGAAGACCCATGATGCGAAAAATAAGGAACAGGCTTTCGGATCTCCTCGAAGAAAGCAATGAGGAATTGAAAAACAATCATGAAGCCCGTAACAATGTGTTTTTCAGGATCGGGGAAGTGCAAATGATGATGCCTGTGTTTGTGGGCGACTATACCGACTTTTATTCCAGTGAAGAACATGCCACCAATGTGGGTACGATGTTCCGCGATCCGGATAATGCCCTCCTGCCCAACTGGAAACATATCCCGGTTGGATATCACGGAAGGGCTTCCTCCATTGTGGTTTCAGGCACCGACATCCACCGGCCGAAAGGACAGACTTTGCCGCCGGATGCGGATAAACCCGTTTTCGGTCCGACAAAACTGATGGACTTCGAACTGGAAATGGCATTTGTGACTTGCAGGGAAACAAAACTGGGTGAAAGTATCTCCGTGGAAGAAGCGGAAGATGCCATCATCGGTCTTGTCTTGTTTAACGATCTTTCGGCCAGGGATATTCAGAAATGGGAATATGTCCCGCTGGGACCTTTTCTGGCAAAAAACTTCGGTTCGGTTATCTCACCCTGGATCGTGACCCTGGATGCTTTTGAACCCTTCCGGGTGGATGGTCCGGAACAGGATCCGCCGGTATTACCATATCTTAAATTTGATGGTAAGAAAAACTTCGACATCAAGCTGGAGGTGTATCTTCAGGCAGAAAACCAGGCGGAGCACCGGCTTTGCCTGAGCAATTTCAAACACATGTACTGGAATATGGCTCAGCAACTGGCGCACCAAAGCGTTAACGGATGCAACATCCGGGTAGGGGATATGTATGCTTCCGGGACCATCAGCGGACCAACACCCGACTCATATGGCTCCATGCTGGAGCTATCATGGAAAGGAACAAAGCCCCTTAAAATGCCGGATGGCTCAGAAAGGAAATTTATCCGGGATAATGACAGCATCATCATGCGTGGATATGCAGAAAAAGATGGTGTACGCATTGGTTTCGGGGAATCGAGGACGAAAATTTTGCCGGCGAAATGAAAGTTGCAAGTTGATCTTGCAAGCTGCAGGCTTTAACAATTTTATAATCAAACCAGATTTTAACGATGACAAAAAAAACGCAGACAATTAATCCCCTTCAGATTCCGGTTCCGCAATTCCACAAACTTTTGCTCGGATCGGTGGCTCCGAGGCCTATTGCTTTTGCGAGCACCATTGACAGGGAAGGAAAGCCCAACCTGTCACCTTTTAGTTTTTTCAATGCTTTCGGAGTAAACCCTTCCACAATCATATTCTCCCCTTCCAGGAGGGGGCGCGACAATACGACCAAGAACACCTTTGAGAACCTGAAGGAAGTCGCCGAGGTGGTAATCAATGTGGTTACTTATGAAATGGTGGAACAGGCCAATCTTGCAAGTTCTGATTATCCGAAAGGGACCAACGAATTTGTAAAAGCGGGTTTCACTCCCATTGAATCTGAAAGGGTGAAGCCATTCCGGGTAAATGAATCTCCGGTGCAATTCGAATGCAAAGTCAGGCAGATCATTGAAACCGGCGACCAGGGCGGGGCAGCGAATCTTATTATTTGTGAAGTGCTGTTGATGCATGTGGATGAAAACGTGCTGGATGAGCAGGGCATGATCGATCCCGATAAGATTGACCTGGTTGGAAGAATGGGTGGCCCCTGGTACTGCCGTACAAGCGGCGATTCAAAGTTTAAGATCGCCAAACCGGGAGAGAAGCTGGGCATTGGTATTGACGCTCTGCCGGAACAGCTGCGGCACAGTTCGGTCCTTACGGGCAACAACCTCGCCAAACTGGGTGGCCTGCAAAGCCTGCCCGCCAGCACGGAAGTGGATGCAGCACGGCTTGAACCCGAAGTGAAAGATGTATATGATCATTCTGAGGATACCCTCACCGCTCTGCACAGCTATGCAAAAAAACTTATTGAAAAAGGGGAGGTGTACCAGGCGATGAAAGTATTATTAACTTACTGAGTGCAGCCGCTTAAGCGTTTTCGGCAAACTCTTCCTCTTTCACGCGAGCCATGATCAAACCATTGGTAATGACTTTCTCCAGTTCAGGGTGACTGGAAATCATATTCCTCAGAAATTGTGATATCTCCCGGTAAACGGTCGAGTTTTTCTGCCCCTTATTCAGCAGTTCGATGATCTCAAGTGGCAAGAGCCAGTCATCCGGATATTCTTTTTTTAGGATTTCCCATAGGGTATTGAGTTTTTCCTTTTCGCCATTTTCAACTGCCTGCTCAAGCTGTTTGATCACTTTATGATCCTGGCCCGCTATCTTCTTCTCCCGGATCTCTCTCACTTGGCTGTACATTGAATGCAGCCTCCTGGCCCCTTCGGTGTGTTTGATCTTATGGGTCTTTTCTTTCGGGACCGGAAAACGGAGTTTGAAAGCATCCGCATCTGCAGGACCATTGAAGGCTGAGCTGATCTCATCTCCCACAGCCATGTCGAATATCCCCCGGGAAGGTTCAAAAAGAAGCTTGTTCCGGTACATTACCTTGCATTCATCAAAAGTCAACAGGATGATCTTTCCTTCTTTTCTGAGAATGCTTGTGGGCACTCCTTCCACGATCACACCCGACTCAAACTCCAGCACAGATGGTTCATCCTGTATGATCTTCAGGTCCCGCAACTCACTGTCGGACAAAAATCTGAGAGGTGTATTCACCCCTTTCAGTTTTCCCACAGGAGAACCAAAACCGTCTTTGTGGTAATCCTTCCCGTGTCCTTCCAGTTCTTTGTCCTTGTAGGCCAGCTGGGTGGGCCCGCTCGTTTTCAGGTAAGCCGGCTGTTCATGCTGGCTGATTACCTCTGTGAAAGTTCCCGAAACCTGTAAGCCCGAACTCCACACACAGGTGGCGGTATGCCCTGATTCAATGGCCTTCCCGATGCCGTCCAGTCCCCCGTTGCTCAGGGCCAAATGGCTTACGAATTCATCCAGCACCGTATTCAGGTGCCCGAAATCCGGTGTTACGAAAAGCTGGGGTTGTTGTGTTGTAATATCAAAAGAATAATCCTTTGCATCCAGTGTATAAGGGATCTTTTTGACCTTCGGCTGCAGCGAGTTATAACTCTCACCAATGGATGAAAGCAGGCCGGCGCCGTAAATCTTAGGCTTGTCGGGCTCACCGATCAAGCCGTATTCCACTGTCCACCAGTGGAGGTTCCTGATGAGTGACATTTCGGAAGGCATTCCGATGTTCTGGTTGATCTCCTCCAGTTCCTGGCTTGCCCTGTCAATATCTTCTTTGGTGGTGTAAGGATCGGCTTTGAGTATGCTGAGGTGACGGATGGCTTCGTATTGTTCATAATCTTTTGCAGATGAGAAAGCCTTTGCTCCTATCTCTCCGAAATATTTCAGATAAGCGGCATATTCATGATCAGCGATGATGGGCGCATGCCCGGCAGCCTCGTGGATGATATCCGGAGCCGGTGTGTACTCTATCTGGTCGATGGGCCTGATGTCGGCGGCGATCACCAGAACATTGCAGGCCTGAAATTCCATGAAAGCTGCCGGTGGGATAAAACCGTCAACCGCCACAGCTGCCCACCCGATCTCTTTCAGTATCCTGTTCATCCCGTACATATGGGGTATGCATTCGATGGAAATACCGGTTTTCCTGAGCCCCTCCAGGTATGATTCGTGGGCAACATGCCGAAGGTAATCCACGTTGCGACGCATTACATAACGCCAGACGGCATGATCCTGCGGTGTGTATTTATTGTATGGCTGATCGATCACAAGATCCATCAGGTGTTTCGGGAGCCGGTTCAGTACTTCGTTCATTTCCATAACTAAAGAGTATTTAGATATGTTCTAAATTACTTCAAATATAGGATTTCTTAAATTAACCACAAATTCTAAGTAAACAATAATCAATAAATTAAGATTTAATTAACAAATTTGCATTCTGAATAATTCAACCATTAACATTGAAATTGTACCTTGCATTACCGGCCCTGAATGAATCAGCATCCCTTCCGGCATTCATTAGCTCCTTGAAAGGACAGATCCTGAGCGGCTTTGAATTATTCGCTTGTGTAAATCAACCCGATGACGGGTGGGAGGATCCGGTTAAAAGGAAAATCTGCCTCAACAACCAGCAAAGTATCCGCTACCTGCAAGAGGATCATGGCTTTCCTGTTCATTGCATTGACCGTTCCTCCGGGGGAAAGGGCTGGAAAGGAAAACATTTCGGGGTGGGCTGGGCGCGCAAAATGGCCATGGATGCCATCGATCGAATTGCAGAAAATGATGATCTGATCATCAGCATGGATGCGGATACTTATTACCCGCCTGAATACCTGGATTCCGCCGAAAGGCTTTTTGGCAGGCAGTCTGATCGGAATGGGCTGGCAAATCCATACTATCACAATTTAACGGGAGATGATGCAACTGACAGGGCCATTTTGCATTATGAGATCTACATGCGGAATTATGCGATCAATATGTTACTGATCAATAATCCATATGCATTCACGGCCCTCGGGTCTGCGATTGCAGTCCCGGTCCGGGCATACCGAAAGATCGGTGGGATCACCCCGCACAAGAGCGGTGAGGATTTTTATTTTTTGCAGAAATTGCGAAAGTCAGGTGAGCTGATCACCCACAATGATGTCAGGGTATACCCTTCCGCCAGACGTTCAGACAGGGTGTTCTTCGGAACCGGCCCCGCCATCATCAAGGGAACGGAGGGTAAGTGGGATTCATATCCCATTTACCATCATGAATTATTCGGCAAAGTAGCGGAAACTTTCAGGGCATTCGGGGATTTGTATAGCAGGGATATTGAAGTGCCCATGACTGATTTCCTGAAAAAAACCTTTAAAAGCAGGACTTTCTGGCAGGAGTTGCGAAAAAATGCCAGCAACCGGGAAGTTTTTATCAAAGCCTGTATTACCAGGGTAGATGCCTTGCGCATATTGCAATTCCTGAAAATTGAACAAAAAGAAATGGACCTGACGGATGAAGCCTGCCTATCTGAAAACCTGGATGATTTTGCCCGGAAAATCGGATTTGACATTCCACTGAAGCGTGATTTTTCTTTTTCAGCTTCCGGTATTTCCGTAATGGATGATCTCAGAAATCAGCTGTTCCAGCTCGAATCCATGCTCCAGCATGAATCTGCCTAATCAATATTTACCAGTTTTTTCAACAGATTCCGGGTTTCCTTCACATTGTTGATGCAATATTTTGCAAAGGTATTCCGGAAGCCAACATTGATGGTATATGCTTTTGGCGGCAATGCTTCGTAAAGGAATTCATCCGACCAGTCATCGCCGATGGCCAAAATAAAATCCCAATCCTCCTCCAGCAATTTACTGCGCACTGCACGGCCTTTGTTCACGCCGATGCTTTTGATCTCGATCACTTTATTACCTTCCAGGATCTCTACATTGAGATTTGCCAGTAGGGTGGTCAGTTCGTCTTTTAGTTCTCTGGAGCGGATGAGCCCCATCCCGGGATCTGCTTTGCGGTAGTGCCAGACCAGTGAATAATTCTTTTCTTCGATGGCCGATCCCGGGGTACGGTCGACGAATCTTTCCAGAACATTTCGTAATTCCCCTTTCCAGGCGTTGTTTAGCGGTTCGATCATTTCCCATTTGCGTGATTTGTCCTTGATCCAAACACCGTGCTCAGCAATCTTGCAAACCTGCGTATTCCCGAACCATTTTTCCAGGGTATCTTTGTCGCGGCCACTGATGATCACGGTACAGGCCTCCGGGTCCTCCGAAAGAGCTTGCAGGATATTCATGAGTTCTTTATCCGGTTTGGACTTGTTGTACTCCCTGCTGAAAGGGATCATGGTGCCGTCGTAATCGAGCAGCAGCAAACGTCTTTTCGCTTTGTTATAATCTGTGGCAATCTTTTCAATGGTCTCTTCCGTAAGTTTTTTTAAAAGCATCTTTTTTTGTTGCTCTTTCGTTTCGGTAAGAGATTTCATAAACTCATCGGCCCAGCGGGTTACATCATATCGCCTCAGCCTTTTACGCATGATCTTGTTGTTCTCGATCTGTTCCTTTTTGCTGATTTTCAGGGCTGTCTCGATTGTTTCGGCCATGTTGTTGATATCATTCGGATTAACGACCAGGGCTTCTCCAAGCTCCTTGACTGAGCCGGCCATTTCACTCAAAATAAGCACCCCGTCACCCTGTATTTTGGATACCAGAAATTCTTTGGCGATCAGGTTCATGCCATCGCGAAGTGGCGTCACCAGTGCAATATCTGAATGCACATAAAGCTCCACGATCTGGTCAAAAGGCAGGGAGCGGTAGAAATACCGTATCGGTGTCCAGTCGATGGTTCCGAAATTCCCGTTGATCCTTCCCACCATTTCATCCACGGTCCTTTTCAGTTGACGATACTGGTCCACATTGGTCCTGGAAGGAACTGCAAGCAATAACATGCTCACTTTTTCCCGGTATTTTTCATTCTTCTCCAGGAAGCGTTCGAAGGCCTGAAGCCTGGCCGGAATTCCCTTTGAATAGTCCAGCCGGTCCATGGAAAGGATGAGTTTCCTTTCCGAATTCTTTCCCATTTCTCCATGAACCATTTTTTTGATGCGTGAGCGGCGTTTGTCGGCATTTTTTGAAACCTGCACCGCCATATCATAAAAGCGGTCATAATCAATGCCCATGGGGAAGGCATCAATTTTTACCTGCCTGTTATGCACGGTGATCTGGTTCAGATAAGCATCATGTCCCAACAGCCGGCGCGTGGCGGATAAAAAGTGACGCTGGTAATCATAAGTGTGAAAACCAACCAGGTCGGCTCCCAGAATGCCTTCCAGCAATTCGATACGCCACGGAAGCAGCCTGAACATTTCGTAAGAGGGAAAGGGGATGTGCAGGAAAAAGCCAATCGAGATATCGGGAAATTTCTCACGGATCATCTGCGGCAGGAGGAATAAATGATAATCATGTATCCAAACAATATCATCTTCCCTGATCTCCTTCAGGAGTTCATCGGCAAAGATGCGGTTTACCTTTTTGTAAGATTTCCACATGTCCTCCCGGTATTCGGTGTATTGCGGGAAATAGTGAAAAAGCGGCCAGAGTGTTTTATTGCTGAACCCGTAGTAATACTGGTTCAGGTCGTGTTTGCTCAGGTAAACCGGTTTGCATTTTTCCTCCAGCAGCTTTTGTTCGATGATGTTACGGTCCGGGGCCGCTATCTGCCCCTGGTTTATGCCGGGCCATCCGAACCATAGGCTGTCGTGGGTTTTATAGAAGGTTTTCATCCCGGTAGCCAGTCCGCCAACGCTCGGGATCACATTGATCTCTTCTTTTTTCTTGGATATACTAACGGGCAATCTGTTGGATACGATAATAAGTCTTTTCATTTCTTTTATGTCCTTTTTCACAAAATACAAATTTTAATTTTATATCTTGAAAAGTGATTGATCATCAAATTAACAAAGTGGAAGCATTTTTGCTTGGAACTTCTAAAAATAATTTATGAAGATTAGCACCTTACAGGATTTTATCAAAGTCGTGCAACAAAGCGTGGAATACAGAAGGCGGCTAACAGTTGCCGGTCTCAAGAGTCTAAGACCCGGCCAATCCGATATGCAGGCTTTGTTGAGAACTCTGCAAAACATTGAGCAAATTCCAAACCAAAATGGGTGGAAGCTTCTGCAATTGAACGACGGGCGAAGTGCCCGGATGGATGTGCAATATGAGACAGAGGAATTGAAAAAGGATATCTGGTATTTCGAAAATGGTGAGGATCAGTTCCGTGAGCACCTTGCCGGTATGCACAAAGAATTTCGGGAACAAACTGAACAGGGACTTGAATTATTGAAGGGTATCCGTTTCAGGAATTTTATCACCGACCGTGACGGTACAATCAATAATTATTGTGGAAGGTATTCCACATCTGTGCAATCAGCCTACAATGCAATATTTCTGAGCCGGTTTGCTGCAATGACAATCAATACCCCCATTATTCTTACATCCGCTCCCCTTCAAAAGCCCGGTATCATAGATATAAGTGTCAATCCCGAAAACCTCTTTATCTATGCAGGTTCCAAAGGCAGGGAGTTCCGTTCAGCTGATGGAGAAATAATCACACTACCCATCGGGAAGGATCAGCAAAAAATGCTGGATAACCTCAACAGAAAAATCGATGAGCTGTTGAATAAACCCGAATACAATGATTTTAAGCGGATAGGATCGGGTTTCCAGAAAAAGTTCGGGCAGAGCACCGTGGCCCGGCAGGACATCAATAAAAGCATTCCGGAAGAATATTCTGAAAAAGTTCTGCAAAAGATCAGGGAAACGATTGATGGTCTGGACCCGCGGGGCGAATATTTCAGGATCGAGGATACGGGGCTTGATGTGGAGATCATTTTGACCATGGAAAAAGGAAAGGAATCCAGGGATTTTAACAAGGGTGACGGGATCCTTTTTATTAATGAGAAATTGAAACTTGAGCTGGATAAAGGTCCCAACCTGGTATGCGGGGATACAGCCTCGGATATTGCCATGCTGGAGGCAGCCATGGACAAATCTTCTAACACCCGAAGCATTTTTGTTACACAGGATGAAGACCTGCGCAGGCAGGTCAAACAGATCTGCCCGGATGCCTGCTTTGCAAGCCAGCCCGATATCCTGATAAACATTCTCAACCAAAAAGCATTTGAATAATATGAGTATAGAAAAATTTAAAGGAGCCATTTTCGATCTTGATGGTGTGATCACCAAGACTGCCATCACACATTTTAAAGCATGGAAGGAAACATTTGATCAGTTTCTGGAAGAAAGGGGTGCTTCTTATGCTGAGTTCAGCAAAGAGGATTATCTTACCTATGTGGATGGTAAGCCACGCTATGAAGGCGTAATGTCCTTTCTCGACAGCCGAGGGATTGAGCTTGAATACGGCCATGTTTCGGATGATCCGGATACAGAGACGGTTTGCGGTATAGGGAACCGGAAAAATAAGCGCTTCCGCGAACTGGTCCGTGAAGAGGGCGTTTCATTTTATGATACTTCTTTTGATTTCGTCAATATGCTGCGGGAGAAAGGAATCAAAGTCGGGGTAGCTTCTTCCAGTAAGAACAGTCGCTATATCCTTGAAAAGACCGGTTTGATCAATGATTTTGAAACCATTGTAGGCGGTATAAAAGCGGAGGAAATGAATCTGAAAGGCAAACCCGAACCGGATATTTTTGTAACTGCTGCCGAAGAAATGGGTTTGCGGCCCTCGGAATGCCTCATGGTAGAGGATGCCATTGCCGGTGTTAGGGCCGGTCGCAAAGGTAATTTTGCCTGTGTTGTCGGTCTGGCAAGGGAAGACAATAAAGATGAACTCCGCCGCTATGGCGGGGATTTTACCGTTGAAGACCTTTCAGAGATCAGCTGGGAAGACCTTGAGAAGTGGTTTGAGCAAGGGATCTATGAAGATGCATGGAACCTGAATTATTACGGCTTCGACCAGATGGAGGAAAAGCTCCGCGAAAGCCTTACAAGTGTCGGAAACGGTTATTTTGCGACAAGGGGATGCTTTGTGGGAGAAATGGCTACCAAGGACATTCATTACCCCGGGACTTATATTGCAGGCCTGTATAACAAAGTGCCGACGGTGATCCACGATAAAAAAATCTATAACAACGACCTGGTGAACTGTCCCAACTGGTTGCTGATAGATTTCAAGATTGGAAATGAAAAGTTCCTGGATGTGCTCAAAACAAGGATATTGTATTATCAGCAGAGACTAAACATGAAAAGCGGCAGGATGTGGCGCAAAATAAAATTCCAGGATGCAAAAGGACGCATAACCACTTTGGAAGTGGAACGCATCGCCAGCATGGATCAGCCGCACCTAGCAGCAATACGGTATAAGATCAAAGCCAATAATTATTTTGAGCCCGTTACCATCCGCTCTGCCCTCGATGGAACCGTGATCAATTATGGGGTTCCGCGATACCGTTCGCTCAGCGGAAATCATTTGAATGCGGTGAAGCAGGAAAAACGGAACGGAAACCTTTTTCTTCATGTCAAAACCAACCAATCCAATGTTGATGTGTTCATTCAGGCACGTCATAAGTTGTATAAGGATGGGGAAGAACAGGAGATCAAAGGGGAGGTGAAAAAGCATATCCAGAATATCAGCGAAAGCTTTGCCTTTGATTGTCATCAGAATAAAACCTACACTCTCGAAAAGATCGTGTCGATCAATACTTCTATGGACCAGGACAGCGATGATCCTGAAAAATATGGATTAGAGGCACTCAAAGAGGTTCAAGATTTTGAGTCGCTTTATCAAAAGAGTGCAGCCGCCTGGACCAGACTGTGGGACCGGGCCGACATCCTGATCGACGGCGATCGCTTTTCCCAGAAAGCTACCCGCCTGCATATTTTTCATCTGCTCACCACCTATTCGCCGCATAATCAAATTATTGACGCAGGGATCCCAGCGAGGGGTCTGCATGGCGAAGCATACCGGGGGCATATTTTCTGGGATGAACTCTTCATCATTCCTTTCTTCATTCTCCATTTCCCGGAGACAGCCAAAGCCGATCTGATGTACCGCTACCGCCGCCTGGATGCCGCAAGGGAATATGCCCGGAAGAACGGCAATGAAGGAGCCATGTACCCCTGGCAAACTGCAAACACAGGCGAGGAAGAAACCCAGAAAATTCATTATAACCCTGTTTCGGGCGAATGGGACCCCGACCTTAGCCGCCTGCAGAGGCACGTTAGCATTGCCATCGCACACAATGTGCTTGAATATTGCAGGAATACAGGCGATACGGCTTTTATGCGCGATCATGGCGCTGAAATGATGTTTGAAATCGCAAGATTCTGGGCAAGCATTGCCGAATACGACCAAAAGGATAAAAAGTATCATATACGCAGGGTCATGGGTCCGGATGAGTTCCAGGAAAAATACCCCGGCGCTGAACAGGGTGGAATTGATGATAATGCCTATACCAATATCCTGGTGAGCTGGTTACTGAACAAAGTTTGTCACTTTTTCGATCATTTCAACAGGGAGGATATAAAGAAAATTGCCGGCAGGATCCACCTGAAAAATCAGGAAATTGAACAATGGAAAAAAATCCGCGATGATTTGTTTGTTGAGATTAACGATGAAGGGATCATTGCCCAATTCAAAGGATATTTCGACCTGGATGAGATCGACTGGGATCACTACCGGGATAAATATGATGATGTTCACCGCATGGACCGTATCCTGAAAGCGGAAGGCGACAGCCCCAACAAATACAAAGTAGCCAAACAGGCCGATGTGTTGATGAGCTTTTTTGTGCTCTCACCACGGCAGGTAAGGGATGCTCTCGGCAGGATGGGATACCCTGTAGATGATGAAATTGAATTGCTGAAAAAGAATTACCGCTATTATCTCAACAGGACCAGTCATGGCTCAACCCTGAGCTATGTTGTCCACTCAGCCCTGCTTAAGTATTTTGAGCTGGAAGGAATCGACAGCTGGGAATGGTTCATGAACGCCCTGAAAAGCGATATTTATGATACCCAGGGCGGCACCACCGAAGAAGGCATACATACAGGGGTTATGGCCGGAACCATCGATATTATCTACCAGAATTTCGCAGGTGTGGAAGTTTTCCGGAATTATTTTAAGATCAATCCTAAACTCCCGGATCACTGGGATGAACTGCGTTTCAACTTAATGCACCGCAACAAAACGTTTGGCTTTAGGATAAACCATGATGTGTGTGAAGTGGCATGCAGCGACGAACTGCCCGAAGGATTCTCCATTCATTTCAGGAAAAGAGAATTCCCATTTGATAAACAACAGAAAATCAGTATTCCACTTGTTGATAACTGACCCTGAAATAAAAATTAAAATTGAATCATAATATTATTTTTGTGTCGTTTAGTTTTTTAATTAACACTTTTATATCTATTTAAGCGAATATTTGATTATGTATCACGATCACGAAGAAAAATACACCTTGAATTATCCGCCATTGAATGGCATTGACCTTGACGTTTACAAAAATTTCTCTAGCGAAGGGCTCCTGAACGAGATCAGGCGGCTGGCGGAAACGCTGCAGGGAAAGGAGTGGGCACACATCAACTCAACCTTCGAAGGCGGGGGCGTGGCAGAAATGTTGCGGAGTGTGATCCCGCTGGTCAGGGGACTGGGCATCAAATCCAGCTGGTATTGTATCGAAGGTGGGGAGGATTTTTTCGTCCTCACAAAGAAATTCCACAACCTCATACAGGGTGTGATCCAGGAGTATGAAACACGGGATATCCTCCAAACATACATTGAAACATTGAAAAAGAATTTTGAAGGCAAGCCCTTAACTGCAGATATGACCCTGGTGCACGATCCCCAGCCCATTGCTTCCATTGTGCATGGCGAATACCTCGGCAAAACATTGTGGAGGTGCCATATAGATACCTCTGAAGCAGATCAGATGATCTGGAATTTTCTCCTGCCCTACATCAATCATTTTGATGGCGCTGTCTTTACCCAGAAAAGTTTTGTAAAACCCGGGGTTAAGATCCCTGCATATGGCATCAGTCCATGCATTGATCCCATCAGCGTAAAGAACAACCAGTACACCCGCGAAACCGCTTTGAAAGTGCTGGAACCCCTCTTGCAGAAATACGATATCGATATTGAACGGCCCATGGTGCTGGCTGTTTCAAGGTACGACGTGCACAAGAACCAGCCAACCATCATCCGTGCATTCAAGGAACTGAAAAAACAATCCGATATTAGCAAGCTGAACCCCATGCTGGTTATGGTGGGAAATTCTGCTTCGGATGATCCGGAAGGCCAGGCCATGTATGAAATGATGCAGAAAGAAATTGGGGATGATCCCGATATCTATGCCTTGCTGAATATTCCCAACAATGATGTGAATATCGGTGCATTGATGAGAATGGCCAATCATTTTGTGCACATTTCCACCAAAGAAGGTTTCGGCCTGGTGGTAACCGAGGCCATGTGGCAGGCTTGTCCCGTGATCGGAAGCAATGTGGGAGGCATCGTACAGCAGGTGATCGACCGGCAGACCGGATTCCTTGTTGAGCCCATGGCCGTGAATGAGGTAAGCAATTATATGCGTTACTTTTTACTCAATTCAAAAGAACGTGATGCAATGAGTAAAAATGCCGTGGAACACATACGGCAGAACTTCCTGCTGCCTAACCTGATTAAAAAATACCTGGTGCTGATGAACCACATGCTGGGGATTGAAACGAAAACTCCTTACTTCAGGATACAATGATGAGCAAAACAATTCATAAATTAGCCGGGTAAAAGCCCGGTTTTTTTTATGATCACGATATTAGGCCCGACTGCAACAGGAAAGACAACCATCGCCAGCCACCTGGCTGCCAGGATTGATGCTGAGATTATCAGCGCTGACTCCAGGCAGGTATACCGGGGTATGAACCTGGGCAGCGGTAAAGACCTGGATGAGTATTTCGTAAATGGGAAACAAATCCCCTATCACCTTATCGATATAGCTGAACCGGGCTATGAATACAATGTTTATGAATTTCAGCGGGATTTTCGCGGAGCTTATGAAGATATCAGCTACAGGGGAAAAACATGCATTTTATGCGGTGGCTCGGGCCTGTACCTGGAATCTGTCCTGCTGGGATACGACCTGCTTAAAGTGCCGGAGAACCCCGCTCTGCGGGCAAAATTTGAGGATGCAAGCGAAGATGAGCTTATCAAGCTGCTGCGGAGCAAAGGCCATCTGCACAACACCAGCGATATCACTGAGCGTGACCGCATGATCAGGGCCATTGAGATCCGGGCATACTACGAGGAAAATCCTGCCAGGATCAAAAACCACTTCCCAGCGGTCCCCTCCAGGGTATTTGGCATTTACTTTGAAAGAAGCCTCTTGCGGGAACGAATCACAAAGCGCCTGGAAGCCCGGCTTAGCAGCGGCATGCTGGATGAAGTGAAAGAATTGCTTGAATCCGGACTGCAACCCGGCCAGCTCACTTATTACGGGCTGGAATACAAGTATCTCACAGAACATCTTAGCGGTAAGATCTCCTACGAACAAATGTTAGCCAGGCTGAATACGGCCATCCACCAGTTTGCAAAGCGACAGATGACCTGGTTCAGGAGAATGCAAAAGCGGGGAATTAATATACAGTGGGTCAACGGTTTGAAGCCATTGGAAGAGAAGATCAGATACATTCTTGCCAGGATCCCGGAATAATTCGTATTTTTATTTTCGATATATATTTTTATGGGATGAAGTTGGTTAAGGCACCATTGCTCGCTTTGCTTTTTTTCTTATTGCATGGGATTATCCCTGCCCAGCCGGCTATTCATGAGAACATAGAAGATCCCCTGATGGAATTCAGGCATTTTACTGTTGAGGAAGGCCTTAGCAAGAACAACATCTCCTCCCTGTACCAGGACCGCTTCGGTTATTTATGGATTGGTACTTCGGACGGCCTGAATCGCTACAATGGAAAGTCGTTTAAGAATTATTATCATGATCCCGATGACAGCACCAGCATCCTTTCCAACAACATTATGTGCTTTGCCGAAGACAATCATAATAAACTCTGGATCGGGACAGACCTGGGTCTTGTGAGATATATTCGCGAAAGGGATCAGTTTGAAGAATTCAAAGTGCCTGGCATGGACTCCGTTTTTCCCGGGAATTATATCCGGGCTATTTATTTTGATAACGACAGCATCATGTATCTGGGTTTTACCGAAGGATATTTTGTAAAGTATGACATGGCACTGAATGTAGCCAGCTGGCATCAGCATTCCCGGGACGACCAGCCCTATTACTATTATTACACCATCTGCGAAGATGGAAATGGGGATATCTGGTATGGCGGACGTAGCACAGGCCTTTTCAGGTACCTGAAGGAAAAGGATTCATCCATCCGGATCAGAACAATGGTTTCTGACTCAGGCAGCCGTAAAAGGGAAAATGATGTTTCCTGTTATCTGGAGGATTCGCATGGTAATTTCTGGGTGAGCGGCCTGGACGGTATATACCTTTACGACCGGGAAAAGGATGCATTCTCAAAGTTTTACGCTACATCCACCTGGCAAATGGCTGAAGATATGGATGGAAATATTTGGTTTGCTACCGGGCATGGTATTATGACCTTTGACCCCAATTCCGGTACCTTAATAAAGCATGCTTACAATCCCGATAATCCCAAATCCATTTCCAACAACAATGTTCGTAAGCTGCTGATCGATCACCAGGGTAATATTTGGTTTGGCACCATGGATGGACTTGACCTGTTGATTCGTCCGGAATATCCTTTTGAAATATTTCGCCATGTGATCAATATCGACAGCACCCTGTCTTCCAATAAGGTTACCAGTGTACTGGAAGACAGCAAGGACCGAATATGGATAGGGACCGATGGTGGAGGCTTAAATATTTTTGATCTTCGGAACAGGGTATTTAAAAGTTACCGGCATGAGCCGGATAAGCATGCGTCTATTGGTTCAAACAGGATCTCGGCTCTTTATGAAGACAATGCCGGAACCCTCTGGATCGGACTCTGGGCAGGCACCGGCTTCGATCGCTATGAGGAATCATCCGATCGTTTTGTGCATTATACCTACAATCCCAACTCCCTGTCGCAGGACTGGTATAATGATTTTGCAGAAGATGAGTTTGGGAATTTTTACCTGGGCTTCTGGGGTGGTCCGGGCCTCACCATCTTCGACAGGGAAAATGAACATTTCGGCGAAGAACTGCTTCATTATTTTGATCATCCTTATAAATCCCGCCTGATCAATAAAATGCTGTTTGACAGGCATGGAAAGCTCTGGATGGCAACCTCATCCAACGGGCTGAATGTTTATGACCCGGAAAGCAGGGAAACCTGGAATTTTTTACCGGATGATGCTGATGAACGTTCACTGCCTGTGATCGAAATAAACTGCCTGTTTGAAGACAAGGATGGTAATATCTGGCTGGGAGGTAAAGGACTGAGCCGATATGTTCCTGCAAGCAATGATTTTGATAATTATTTTATTACTGACGGACTGAGCAACGATAATGTGAAAAGTATACTTCAGGATGAGCAGGGTATGCTTTGGATCGGTACGGAGGACGGCTTGTCCAGATTTGATCCTGCTAAAAAAGTTTTTAAAAACTTTTATGAATACGACGGGCTTTCAAGTAACTGGTTCGGTAAAGGTGCCTGCCGGCTGAGAAATGGAAAAATGATCTTCGGCGGGAATAAAGGGATTAGCGTTTTCCACCCCGACAGCATCATCGACCGGAGTGAACTGCCACCGCTTTACATCAGTAAGTTTAAAATCTTCGACCGCGACAGTTTATTCGATCTTTCGGGGATCAGCAGGATTGACCTGGATTATGAGCAGGATTTCTTTTCCTTCGATGTGGGTGCCATTGACTTTGTAAACCCTGGCAGGCTCAAACTGGAATATAAACTGGAAGGATTCGACAAAGACTGGAACATCCTGAATGAGAGCAGCCGGGAGATCAGGTTTACCAATGTACCACCAGGTAAATACCTGCTGAAGTTAAGGGTTTCCAAAGCCGGCTTGCCGGGCTTTCGTACAAAATATCTGCATATAAATATTCAGCCACCCTTTTGGCAACGGTGGTGGTTCTATATAATTGAAGCAGTTGTCATCGCCGGTATTCTACTCCTGCTTTACTGGCTCCGCATCCGGCAAATACTGGCCAAAAAGCACACTGCCGAGCTCAAGCAAAAATTATTGCGTTCACAAATGAATCCTCATTTTATTTTCAACTCACTTACTGCCATTCAAGATTATATTTACGAGAAAGAACCGGCTGAAGCCGGTAAATACCTTTCCGGTTTTGCACGCCTGATGCGGCAGATACTTTCCAATTCAAGGGAAGAGTATATCAGTCTCGACAATGAGATCAACTACCTGGTTTTATACATGGATCTGCAACAGCTTCGTTTCGAAAACAAATTTGAATATAAATTACATGTGGACCCGGATCTTGAACAGGAGTTTACCGCCATACCCCCCATGCTTGCCCAGCCCTTCATCGAAAATGCCCTGGAACATGGCATCAGCAATTCCGACCAGAGCGGCCGCATCATTATTCGTTTTGATAAAAAGGAAGATCATGTGCGCTTTACTCTGGAAGACAATGGGATCGGCATTGAACACTCCCGGGAAATAAAAACCAAAGGCAGTAACCATAAATCACTGGCCATACAGATCACCCGTGAAAGACTGGAAAACCTCAACCGCAGGGAAAAGAACAAAATTGAACTTTCAGTTGTGGATATAAGCCGGGAAGAAACGGGAAAAACCGGCACCCGGGTGACCTTTTCAATACCTTTCAGGGATTTCTGATCTTTCGCTAATTTTTATTTATTTTTGATGTGAACTTTATCGGACCGAACCAACATATGCTGAGAACACTGATTATTGATGATGAAGCCAAACCACGCAAGGCACTGACGAACCTCATTGATTATTACTGCAGGGATGTAATAATCGTGGGCGAGGCCTTTGATGTGGCCTCAGGCAGGGAAGCCATCGCAAAATTTGAACCCGACCTGGTATTATTGGATGTTGAAATGCCCGACGGAACAGGTTTTGATTTATTGAAAAGCCTGGATGATATTGATTTCAAGCTGATTTTCATTACTGCCCATGAGCAATATGCCCTTAAAGCGATTAAATTCAGTGCCCTGGATTATCTTCTAAAACCCGTAAACCCCGATGAACTTATCGAGGCAATCCGTAAAGCAGAAAGATCCAAAAAGGAAGAGTTGAGTGTTAAACTGAATACTTTCAATGAAAATTACAATCGCAGGGAGCAGGCTCCCGGCAAAATCGTCCTGAATACTTCCAACAATATTTATGTGATCGATATCGCCGATATCATTCGCTGCGAATCCGACCAGAATTATACCAGGATCTTTGTTGAGGGCCGGGATATGATCATTGTCTCCAGAACCCTCAAGGAATTTGACGAGATCCTCTCGGAGCAGGGTTTTTTCAGGGTGCACCAGTCACATCTGATCAACCTGGCCTGCATCGACCATTACGAAAAGGGCCTTGGCGGTACCCTGGTCATGAAGAATAAGCTCAGGATCCCGGTCTCTTCCAGGAGAAAGGAAAGGTTCCTGAGACTGTTTGATTCCTACCGTATGCGCTAGTTGAAAAATGCCGGTGCCAGAATTGCCGGATCTTCGAATAATAAGCCGGGAATAGCAAATAATAAATAGACATTTGCACTTTTATAAATGTTGTGGCATTGCATCCGGTCCCTGAATATCTTTGATTTCGGGCTCCGTTTGAGCGGATCCGGTTTAAGTTAAATCCTAATACCAAAGATTATGAAAAAAAGCAAAAACATTCTAATGATTCTGATGATCGCCCTGGTTTCGACAGCCATGGTGTTCAGCGGATGCAAGAAAAAGACGATCCGGCGCCAACGCCGGAACCAACACCAACAACAGGTACTTTAACAGTGATCGTTAAGGCCGCCTCAGGCTGGGGCATTGATGTGAACAACACCGCTGTTGGTATTTACAAAGACACTTCCTGGGATAACCCGATCAGTGAAGGTACAGCTACAGGAAGCTCAACGCAGGCTCAGGCCACTTTTGGCAACCTGAATCCTGATACTTATTATGTTGCCTGTATCAAGGTAATGCCCGACGGGAGCTATTTTTACGGTTGGGATAATACCGGGACAACTGTAACTGCCGGAGGTGCAGCTACGTCAACCATTGTAATTCCTTCCAAATAAAAGATTTCGCAAAAGAAAGTCTGCTCAAGGCAGGCTTTTTTTTGTAATTTTTTGGTGCCTTATCCGAAATGTTACATTCGACTAAGGTGAAGGGCTGCATCTTTATGCGGCCCTTCCTATTTTTAGCAAAGGATGTATTCGGATCAGGACCGCTGCGTTTGGCAGACATTATTATTCCTGTATCAGTTTCCTGAAGAAAGCTTCATTTAATTCCGGTGATAGTTTGCAGTAAAATGCAATCACCTGTTCAAGCTTTGCCCGCAAAGCCGGATAATGATCGATCCTCTGCCAGAAGCCAGGGTCGCCGCTCCATAAATGCTGGGCAAAAGAATTAAAATCCTCTTCAAGATGATACAGGGAATATGGATTCAGAAAACCCGCAGCATTGAGACTGTCAATAAAATTCAGGTTTGCATCAGATGTCATCAGGGCATCCACTCCTTTTGATTTGTATTGAAAAGCTGCGGGCAGCAATTTCTTCCATTCTTTTTGATCAAACTTATGCCAGTAGCGCTTCAGAAGTATGCTTGAAAATTCGTGGTGGATCTTCCTGGCAATATCATTTTCGGTAAATCCGCGGTCGGTGTAATAAATATTCCTCTTGAAGTAAGTTCCGCCGAAAGCTTTGTTGAAAAATGCCAGGCTGTCGAAGACATAAACCCGCTTCAGTTTGCGGAATAAAGTTAAGGGATATTTGTCCAGTTCATCCGAGAGTATGTTCAGGTTCTTCTCTGCCAGACTGTCAGGGAGTATAGAAGAATAAGCATTCACCGGCATTTGCTGCCATTGACGGGGAAAAATATCCCCGTTTTCTGTTTGCCGGAAAACCCTGATGCTATGACAGCCCCTTTTAATCTTTGCCTGGGAAAAACCGGCTGAAACCAATAGAAGGAATACACTGATGAGATAGATTTTTTTCATAAAAAAAGCCGGAATAAATCCGGCTTTAAAGTTAAGGATTAATATTTTCTTAAGGAACCTGAACAATCACATCAATGTTAATTTTATCTCCTCTGGAAATGGATTCGTTAACTTTTAGGTAACCCAGTCTGCCATCTTGTAACTTAAAAAGAACTATGTCATCCTGTTGCAAGTTATTTATTCTGGATTCACCTGTTGTCCAGGCTTCGAATTCAATGATCCCGTTATCACTAATGGCATCAAATTCTGCTGCTGTCATAGTGGCCATTGCAAATCGAGTTTCGTTCCGAACAGTCCAGTTGTCATCCGCCAGGATGGCAAAAACACTTACGGCTGTTGCATCATCTGTTGCTGCGAAGGTTTCACCATGGGTTGCTCCTTTAAAATAGCACCAATCGATTTTTGCCTGATTATTAATAGCTTCACTATCAAAATACACTTGATCGGTTTCTGTTGAGTAAAAACTGCCGTATTGCTGATCATTATAAGACCCCATGGTAATATCCGAAAATTTATAAACCACTGTTCCGGTTTTTTCTACAGTAATGGTAATTGTTTTTTCGGCTGTTTCACCGGCTTTATCCGTAAGTTTGAAGATGAGATTAAGCTGAGTTTCAGCATTAGGTGCCGTAAATATCCAGTCCATCTGGAAAACATCTGAACTAAAGGTAGAATCATAAATGAGATTGGGTGCGTTATTTTGCACCTGTGTTACGTTGAAATTTGTAAGTTTTTTATTCGAGTTTGTGTTAGCCAGAGCAATAACACCGATCTTAAATTCCTGATTGGCTTCAACGGTTGCGTCAGAAGAAATAAATCCATTCCCTCCGTTAAAGTTGAATGTTGGCGAAAGGTTCTGGGGTTCATCATCGTCATCCTTGTTACAGGAGGTAAGCGCGAACATGCTTCCGATCAGGGCGATTAAAAATAAATAATTAAGTTTTTTCATGTTTCTGATTTTTTAAAAAGGTTTGTTATTGTTTAACAAATATTGTGCTAAACTATACGGATGTTAAAAGAATTAAGTGGAAAATCAAAAATTAATGTTAAAGATCATTCATCGGCGGTGTCTCCGAGCATGGGCACAAACCTGAAATATCCGTGGTCTTCTTCAAGAATGCTGCCGTTTTTCTGCTTAATGACACGCTTCATCGTTTGGGTTCCTTCCTCCCCGATGGGTGCCACCATCATGCCCCCCGGCCTGAGCTGTTCCAATAACGCCATTGGCATGCCGGAAGCCCCGGCTGTAATGAGGATCTTATCGAAAGGTGCAAATGCCGGCAGGCCTTTGAAACCGTCGCCAAAAAAAACCTTTACGTTGTACCCGATGGAAGGCAGAAAATGCTGTGCTTTCTGGTAAAGCTTTTTCTGCCTTTCGATGGAATAAACATTTGCCCGGAGCTCCATCAACACGCACGCCTGGTATCCGGAACCGGTTCCGATCTCCAGGACCTTGTCCCCTTTTTTCACTTCCAGCAATTCCGTCTGGAAGGCCACTGTGTAAGGTTGTGAGATCGTCTGTCCGCTGCCGATCGGGAAGGGTTTGTCCTGGTAGGCAAATTCAAGGAAGCCGGAGTCCATGAAAAGGTGCCTGGGGATCTTGCTGATGGCCTCCAGGATGCGTTTGTCTTTGATGCCTTTGTTTTCAATTTCTTTTGCCAGTTTTGCGCGCAACCCGCGGTGTTTGTAGGTGTCTGTCATCAGGAATTCCCGTTCTTTTTAAAAACCAGGCTAAATTACAAAAACATCCATACAAATAAAGCCTAAAAACCTACCTTTGCAAAAAATTGAAAATTATGCTGAACATTGGAGTATTGGGTGCCGGACACCTGGGGAAAATTCACATCAAGTGCATCAAAGCAATCGATAATTATAAGCTGCTGGGTTTTTATGACCCTGATATGGAAAATGCTAAGAAAGTTGAAGAAGAGCATGGAATTAAGCGTTTTGACAGCCTGGACGAACTGATTGATGCAGTGGATGTGGTGGACATTGTAACCCCCACGGTCAGCCATTTCGACTGTGCATCCAGGGCGTTGAAAAAGTTTAAACATGTATTCATAGAAAAGCCCATTGTTACCACACCGGTCGAAGCACGCGAACTTATCGAAATCGCAGAGGAGGCCAGCGTAAAGGTGCAGGTGGGCCATGTGGAAAGGTTCAACCCGGCCTTCCTGCAAGCCCGGGAGCACATCAGCAATCCCATGTTCATCGAAACGCACCGCCTGGCCATGTTCAATCCGAGAGGGACTGATGTTCCTGTTATCCTCGACCTGATGATCCATGATATTGATATTGTATTGAGTGTTGTGAAATCCAACATCAAAAAGATCAGTGCCAGCGGCGTGGCAGTGGTGAGCGACACCCCCGACATTTCCAATGCCCGCATTGAATTTGACAATGGTTGTGTGGCCAACCTTACCGCCAGCAGGATCTCCCTGAAGAATATGCGGAAATCCCGGTTCTTTCAGCGGGATGCATATATCGCAGTCGATTTCCTGGAAAAGAGCGTAGAGGTAGTCAAAATGCAGGACATCGACCGCGAACCGGATGATCCCATGGCTATGGTCCTCGACCTCGGGGAAGGCAAGGGGAAAAAGCTCCTCTCGATCGATAAGCCCGTTGTGAAACAGATCAATGCCATTCAGCGTGAACTGGAGAGTTTTTACGAATCCATCGTAAACAACACCACACCGCCTGTTACCATCAACGATGGTTACAATGCCCTGGATGTGGCCTATCAGGTCATCGAAAAGATCAATGTTTCCCGGGGCCTGGTATAGTGTTAAGGTTTTGTTAATAATTGTATACCCTCAAAGCAATAACTAAATGCAAGCTCCGTTGATAAATATCGAGCAAAGCAGGCAAATGGAACAACTTTACAAACTTACTGGGAAGCGGAACCTTTTAATACTTATACCGGCTTTTTGTTTTCTTTTTTTCGTTTCCTGCGATAAGTTCGAATCTGACCAGACAGTCCCGGCATACATCAAGATCGATTCCATATCACTTTATACAGATTTTAACACGCAGGGCTCCGCATCTCATAATATCACAGATGCCTGGGTTTATGTGGACGATATACTGATCGGTGGTTTTGAGCTGCCCTGTACGGTGCCGGTGCTTTATGAGGGCGTGCACAGGATCACGGTTAAGGCAGGGATCAAAGTGAATGGCATTGCCACCCTGCGTTCACCCTATCCCTTTTATAAATCAATTGAGATTGAAGGTTATGAACTACGGCCCAACAGCATCCTGGATTTCAGAGATACCATGAAAACAACTTATACCGATGAAACGAATTTTGCCTGGGTGGAGGATTTCCAGGCGGGGATCTCGATTGTGGATGCAACAAAAAGTGATACAACGATCATGCAAACCTCAGATCCTCTGCTTGCATTTCAGGATCCCAATTCAGAGCATACCAACCGCTCCGGACTGATCCGCCTGACCGCTGATAAGGATCTGTATGAAGGGGCAGGACCTGAAGGAATTCCTATCCCCACAACCAATTCGGTGGTAATGATGGAGATCGACTTCAGGATAGACAATGTGCTTACCACGGGATTGTGGGTTGACACCTATTCCAGTATCAAGCAGGAAGCGATTTTAAATCTGAACACAACTGAAAAGTGGAAAAAGGTATATGTTAACTTCACCCCGGCAGTGCAAAGAAATACGGATGCATTCAGCTTTAAAGCTTTCATCGGAGCCCCCCTGACGAACGGGACGGATGAGGCCACCATTTTGATCGATAATATAAAACTCTTATACCGCTAGATATATGAACAAGAACCTTCAGGTACTCAAATATGTGATCGCGGATTATTTCTCGGCTGCACTGGCTTGGGGCTTGTTTTTTATTTACCGCAAATACAACATCGATCCCCAGATCATATCCAACCTGAACGAGATCTTCGAAGATCCTAACTTCTGGTACGGCATCGGCTTGATACCCTTTTTCTGGTTGTTCCTCTATGTGGGTATCGGAACTTACCGGAAGATCTACCGCAAATCGCGCTTAAAGGAACTCGGCCAGACCCTGATGATCTCCTTTAGCGGGGTGCTCATCATTTTCTTCGCACTCATCCTGGATGATATCATTATCTCTTACAAGGCTTACTACCAGAGCTTCCTGGTGCTTTTTGGTTTTCACTTTGTCCTGACCTATTCACTGCGCCTCATTTTGACCAGCATAACCGTATACCGCATTCATAAGAAGATCATCGGTTTCAATACCATCGTTGTTGGAAGCAATGGAAATGCCATCCTGATTTATAACGATATTGAAAGCCAGGAAGAATCCTCAGGAAACAAATTCATTGGATTTGTGAGCGCCTACGAGTACAATGAATATAAGTTATCGAGGTATCTGCCACACCTTGGTCATACCAGTGAGCTGGCAAAGATCATCAATGAGCAAAATGTTGAAGAAGTGATCGTGGCCATTGAGCGGAGTGAACACAAAACCTTTGAGCAGATCATTGCCCAGCTCGAAGAAAGTAATGTGGTTATCAAGATCATACCGCAGATGCAGGATTACCTGATGGGTACGGTTAAGATGAGTTCGATTTTCCATGCGCCCCTCATCGAGATCTCTCCCGACCTCATGCCGGCCTGGCAGCAGTTTATCAAAAGGGGGATCGATATAGTTGCATCCATTATCGCGATCATTTTACTATCGCCTATATTCCTTTTTACGGCCCTCGGTGTAAAGTTTTCTTCGAAAGGCCCAATCATATACAGCCAGGAAAAGGGTAGGTATCCACGGCAGGCCATTCCGAATGCACAAATTCAGAAGCATGTACAATGATGCGGAGAAACACGGCCCACAACTTTCTTCAGAGTATGACAGCCGCATCACGCCCTTTGGCCGGTTTATCCGTAAGGTTAGGCTGGATGAGATCCCGCAATTCTATACGGTATTGAAAGGGGATATGTCGCTGGTAGGCCCCAGACCCGAGCGGCAGTATTATATTGAACAGATCGTTAAGCGCACGCCGCATTACCGTCTCTTACACAAAGTTAAACCCGGCATTACATCCTGGGGGCAGGTTAAATATGGTTATGCCTCGGATGTGGATGAAATGATAGAACGCCTGAAATATGATATTCTTTACATCGAGAATATGTCGCTGGCCATGGATTTCAAAATACTGATCTATACCGTACTGATCGTGATACAGGGGCGTGGGAAATAATTACAGCTTTCCGCTTTCAATCAGCCTGACGATGGCTTCTATTTGTATATCCTCACCGTAAGGATCATATTTTACCTTGAGATTGTATCCGAAGATTCGGGCGAATGTCTGGTAAAAGAAGGCGGAAAACTTGCCTCTCAGAGCCTGTACCAGTTCATAACTTGAGTTTCCGGTTTCACGGTCGATCAGCTTGATCAGGATCTTGCCCTGGGTAAAAGTGAGTTTCCTGAGATCGTCCCCGAATTCTTCTTCGATCTCCTTTTCAAGCTGCCTCATGAGCTTCCGGCGTTCCCGCTCTGTTTCCAGGGCAGCCAGTTGTTCGGAATACTCCTCCAGTTTGATACCGGCAAGGCGGGCATATGGATAGACCTTTTTTACATAGCGGATGAGGCGGTTCATTTTGCGGGCATCCCTTTTGGTTTTTACAAAGGTGAAGCCGACCACATGCACTTCGTCAAGAGAGATCATGGGTATGGTGTCCCCTTTGGATACGATGCCCCTCAGGACATGCCGCTCTTTTTGTACCTGTGCTTCTGTAAGCAGGCCGGGCAGCAACAATAAACATATGAAAAGCAATTTTTTCATTCGGTGGCAGGAATTCAATAATTATGCCATAGAGGGAAAACCCAGCCCGGATAATTCACAAACCCAAAAGGTGAAACGCTGAATTATCCTGACGGCTAACCTGCATTTCAGTACATTAAGTTATGTTATGAATAATGCTTAGGCCACTTTCAACCTGGAGATATTTGATTTTATGAACTTTTCCCTGGCATATTCCAGGGTCACAACCAGTGTTTTGGATCCTTTTTCAGCCGGCAGCTCGAACATGGCATCCGTGAGGATGGCCTCAATGATGGATCGCAGTCCGCGGGCTCCCAGTTTGAACTCAACGGATTTGTCGACGATGAAATTCAGCACTTTGGGATCGAAACTCAGTTTGATGTCGTCGATCTCGAAGAGTTTGGTGAATTGTTTGGTCAGTGCATTTTTGGGTTCCGTAAGTATCCTCAGCAGTGTTTCCTCATTTAGCTGGTGCAGGAAAGTAACGATCGGCAAGCGGCCGACAATTTCAGGGATCAGCCCGTAATCTTTCAGGTCGCTGGGCGAAATATACTGCAACATATTTTCTTTGTCGACAGCATCTTTCTTCAAGGCACTGGCATAGCCGATCACATTGGTTTGCATCCTCCTGGAAATGATCTTTTCGATGCCGTGAAAAGCCCCGCCTGCCATAAAAAGAATGTCCTGGGTATTGATCTGTATCATTTTCTGCTCCGGATGCTTACGGCCTCCCTGTGGGGGGACGCTCACCACCGATCCTTCGAGCAGTTTCAGCAGTGCCTGCTGTACGCCTTCACCCGAAACGTCGCGAGTGATCGAAGGATTGTCGCTCTTGCGCGAAATCTTGTCGATCTCATCAATGAACACGATTCCTTTTTCTGCGGCGGCCACGTTGTAGTCGGCTGACTGCAGGAGCCTGGAAAGTATGCTTTCCACATCTTCTCCAACATAACCGGCTTCGGTGAGCACGGTTGCATCAGCAATGCAAAAGGGGACCCGCAGCATCTTGGCGATGGTCCTGGCCAGCAGAGTTTTCCCCGTGCCGGTTTCTCCAACGATCACAATATTGGATTTTTCGATCTCAACTTCATCATCTTCTTTGGAAGCCGGCTGTGCGATCCTTTTGTAATGATTGTAAACGGCAACGGCAAGGACCCTCTTTGCCTCATCCTGCCCGATCACGTACTGGTCAAGATATTCCTTGATCTGCATGGGCTTAAGTAGTTTAAGGTCCTCGTATTCCCCTCTGTCATGCGATTTTGTTTCTTCCTTCATGATAAGATGCGCCTGTTCGATACAATGATCGCAGATGTGCGCATCCATGCCGGAGATCAGAATGTTGGTGTCGGCCTTGTCCCTTCCGCAAAATGAGCAGGTGTTTCCGTTATTTTCCATAAAGCTCCTTACTTCTTGGTTTTTATAAGTACTTCATCGATCATGCCGTAATCCTTGGCTTCATTGGCAGTTAACCAGTAGTCACGGTCGGCATCCTTGTAGATCTTTTTTGTAGTTTGTCCACTGTGCTTGGCAATGATCTCATACAACTCATCCTTGAGCTTGACGATCTCCCTGGCCGTGATCTCGATATCGGAGGCCTGTCCTTCAGCACCACCCATGGGCTGGTGTATCAGGATGCGGGAGTGCGGCAGGGCTGTGCGCTTGCCTTTTTCACCGGCACAAAGCAATACGGCACCCATGGAGGCGGCCATGCCCGTGCAAATGGTGGATACATCGGGTGTGATGTACTGCATGGTATCATAAATGCCCATTCCGGCATATACTGAGCCACCTGGTGTGTTCAGGTAGATCTGTATGTCTTTTCTGGCATCCACCGACTCGAGAAACAGCAGTTGCGCCTGGATGATGTTGGCAACATAATCGATGATGGGTACTCCCAAAAAAATGATGCGGTCCATCATCAACCTCGAAAAAACATCCATCTGGGCCACATTCAGCTGGCGCTCCTCGATAATCGTGGGGGAGATGTAGTTATTGGTGATGGAGGAGTATTGATCCAGCAGCATGCTGTTGATACCAAGATGCTTACTTGCGTATTTTTTAAATTCGTTCTTCATTGTTTATTTATTTGTTTTTGAAACCTTTTCAATATAGTCCTCATAGGAAATGCTCTTTTCATTCAGTTTGAGGTTTTCCTTGAGTACTTTGTTCACTTTCTGATCATAAAGCTGATCGTTTATCTTTTGCACTTCTTCCTTGTTTTGCATCAGGGAATCAACGATGGAATCCATACGTTGATTGTATTCCTCATCATTCGTTTGACCTGGCATCTGTGTTTGCAGGTACTGGCGGATATAGTTTCTGATCTCTTCCTCTTCCACCTTTATTTCGTGATCTGTGATGAGTTTGTTCTGCACGAGCTGCCATTTAAGTGATTTGGCGTAGGACTCATATTGCTCTTCGATCTGTTCGATCGTGATTTTTCCCTGGTTATGATCAATCAGCCATCTTTTCAGGAAATCATCCGGCAGTTGCAGTTTGGCTTTTTCAAGCAGTTTGTCCATGGCCAGGCTCATGAAATAGCGGTCGCTTTCGGCTACATAAGATTTTTCCATTTCTTCTTCAAGCCGTATTTTAAAGTCTTTCTGGGTTTTGATCTCATCAGCGGGAAAAACCTTTTTAAAGAGATCTTCGTTGATCTCAGCCGGCTGAACCCGGGTGATCTCATTGATGGTGAATTTGAAATGATCGTCGGCTTTGTTCACTTCCTCTTTTTTGATCCCCAGCATGGCTGAGACTTCCGTTTCATTTTCCATGGCTTTCAAGGGATTGAAAATTACAGAGGCTCCTTTTTTGGCTCCGATGAAATTCTTTTTATCGGCTTTATTCTTGATGTAGGCAACATAGATGGATGTTTCGTTTTTGATCCCGTCTTCGAGGGGATTTCCATCTTTGTCGCATTGCTCGATATTTCCTTTTACAATGTCGTCTTCCTCAACTTCTTCGGGATGGATATGATCGCCAAATCTTTTGCGGATGTCCTCGATCTGTTTGTTAACGGATTTTTCATCCGGTTTGATCTTAAAATAATCAACTTTGATCTTGTCGAGATCATCGAGTTTTACCTCTGGTGCGCGACCGATATCAAAATAAAACTCGAAATCTTTTTCATGCTCGAAATCAACAACAGGTGTTTTTTCGGTATTGGCCAGGGGGTGGCCCAGCAGGTCGATCTTATTGTCACGGATGTACTGGTCGATCTTTTCCGAAAGTATCTTGTTCACTTCATCGGCCACCACTGCTTTTCCATACATTTTCTTAACCATGCCGAAAGGTACTTTCCCTGGCCTGAACCCAGGCATGTTGGCCTTTTTCTGGTAGTCTTTCAGAACTTTGCTAACGGCTTCCTTGTAGTCCCTTTCTTCTATCTCCACCTTGATTGTTGAAGTAAAACCACCCGTATCTTCTTTCGTAATGCTCATTTGATTTTTGCTTTTTTTTAATTGGGGTGCAAATATACGCATTAAAATTCAGCTAATTGGCCAATTCTGGCCAAAATTAGTGCCAGCCTGCATTATTCATTAAATAGCTTAATGTGCTCAAATTATGCAGCTTAGCCCCGGCTTCATTGCGGTTTTTAATTTTTGTTAAGAACTGTGGCCACAACCGAAACCAGCTCCCTGGAACTCACCGGTTTAATGAGGTAGTCGGAGAAGAGTTCCCGGATCATTTCATCTTTGTTGCGGAGGTGGGTATAGGCAGTCACTGCGATGATGTTTATTTTGTCATCTATCTTCTTGATTTCCTTTGCCGCATCAATCCCATTCATAACGGGCATTTGCAGGTCCATGATGACCAGGTCGGCCTTCACTTCCCTGAACAATTCGATGCATTCCCTGCCATTTGTGGCATGATAGATCTTGCAGGCGGTTTTGCCGAGCACTGTAGAAATGAACTGGTAGTTGTCCTCGTTATCTTCGGCGATCAGCAGCGTTTTTGAGCTGAGGTCGGGATAATTGACCTTTTCGTGGTAGAAAGAGAAATTGTCCGGTCTGTTATCCGGTTTATCCGCGGTTTTGTTGTACGGGATTCTAAGCCGGAAAGTTGAACCCTTTCCCTGCCCGGACTCCACCCTCAGGTCGCCGCCCAGCATGCCTGCCAGCTGTTTGGAGATAGTCAGCCCAAGGCCGGTTCCGCCGTATTTTCGGGTGTGTGAATCCTCCAGCTGCCGGAAACGGTCAAAGATCAGTCCCTGTTGATCTTCAGAGATCCCGATGCCCGTATCCTTCACAAAAAATTCATATTCTTCTGCAAGTATGTTCATTCCCATCTCAATGCTTCCTTTTTCGGTGTATTTGAATGCATTGGAAACCAAGTTGTTTAAGATTTGTTCCAGCCTGTATGGATCCGTGTATGCCTTAATCATTTTAGCAGCATCGGGCAGGTTCAGTGTAAATTTGATATTTTCCTTCTTCCCTGTTTGCCGGATCTCGCGGTTCAGCACAAAAACCTCTTCCATCAGTTTGTTCAGGTTCACTGACTTGTTCTGTATTTTTAGCTGGTTGGTCTCAATAAGGGATATGTCGAGGATGTCATTCAGTATCCGGATCAACTGCCGGCTGTTTTCGGAGATGATGTTGATATAGTAATCGCGGTCGGTCTTATTCAGGTCCTCACCCATAAGCAGTTCGGCAAAACCCAGGATTCCGTTCATGGGGGTGCGTATTTCATGCGACATATTTGCCAGGAAGGCCGTTTTCAAACGATCGGATTCCTCTGCCTTTTCCTTGGCGTGGATCAACTCCATCCGGTTCTCTTCCAGCTTGTATTTTTGTTCCTGCAGCAGTTTGTTGGCAGCTGTTTTTTGCCGGTATTGCCGCATCAGCATAAGGGTAATGATAATGATCACAATAAGTGCCAACATGCTGATAATAGCTACTATCCATACCAGCCTGATGCTTTTCTTCTGTTGCTCAATGGCTAGTTCTTGTTTTTCCAGGGCCAGCTGATTGAGTTTATTTTCATTGTTCAGCAGCTTGATCTCGTTTTCTCGCTGCTGTAAATCGAAATCATACTGCAGGGTGGAAAGTTTTTCCTGTGCCTGCGTGCTGAATATGGAATCATTCAGTTCCTGGAACTTTAGCTGATATTCAAATGCCTTCCGGTAATTTCCCAGATCCCGGTAAACACTGGCCAACTTTTTATAGTTGTCGGTTTGTACATCATGAATTCCGAGCGAGTCAAGGATGTGAATGCTTTTTTTGAAATACGCAATAGCCTGCTCGTATTGTTTCCTTTTTGAATGCAGGATACCAAACTGGTTATATGTCCTGCCAATACCTGCACGGTCATTGATCCGGTGATATATCGACAGGGCACTTTCAAGATACTCCCTTGCTTCGGTGTATTTTTTACGTTCGATGAGAAACTCTCCAATGTTTCCCAGGGAGATGGCCTGGCCGAGCAAATCATTGTTTTCTTCCTGCAACTGAAGTGCTTTTTTGTAAAGGATCAGGGCGGTATCGTATTCCCGGAACTCATCATAGATGATGGCCATGTTGTTGAGTGATGAGGCCATTCCGGCCGGATTATCCTGCATGAGTTCGTAATCATAACCCCTTTTATAGTAATCCAGGGCCCTGTCGTATTGTTTCCAGTCGTGATAAACAATTCCGATATTGTTCAGTACCACGGCCAGCCCAATGGTATTATCCATTGCCTGTTCGATCTGCAGGGCCTTCAGATAATAATCCAGCGCTTTTTCATAGTTCCCGGAAACTGTATACACATTGCCCAGGTTATTATATGCCGTGGAAACAGCCAGGCTGTCACTTAATTTGTAGTTTAGGTCAAGCGCTTTATTGTAATTGCTGATGGCGAGCTTGTAATGGTTCAGTGATTCATGGCACATACCGAGCAGATTATAATTGCTCGCCATGCCCAGGGAGTCTTTTCTGGATGAATCCAGGAGGAAAGATCTTTCAGTGTAATCAATGGCTTTGTTATATTCGGAAATCTCGTAAAGAGCATGACCAATATAAAAATCCAGTTTAGACATTTGCAAACTGTCACCAGCCCGGGCGGCATGATCCAGCCCTTGATTATAATAATAGATGGCGCTGTCGTATTGAGAACTGTAATAGTAAAATTCTCCCCTGCAGGTATACGCCTCAGAGATCCGGGCATGATTATCCAGTTCTTTTGCAAGGTCCAGGGCAAGCCGACTGTAAAGATCCGCCAGGTCGAGCGAATCCCTGACCGCTGTGAAACAAATGGCCAGGTACTGTTTAAGCAATACGCTGTCGTTTGTTATCAAAGAGATGCTGTCTATTTTTCCGGAGAGCAGTGCTGTTTTTTCCTGTCCCCTGGAATGGAGCACAGGCTGGAGCAATATGCATGTGATTATTATTTTTAATAATTCCTTCATCAATGAAAGAGTCAAAACGTAAAAACCCTCAAAATGTTACGTTAATAGTGCTTTACGTAAAGATTAGTAAAAGCAGATTCATAGTCTGAAAAAAGTGCGGATGGAGGGAGTCGAACCCCCACGCCCGAAGGCACTAGATCCTAAGTCTAGCGCGTCTACCAGTTCCGCCACATCCGCGTAAATTTTAATGGGCAAAAGTACAACTTTTTCACTAAGTTAGCGAATCGAAAGTTTAATGACAATAAATAACTTTATCAAGATCTTTATATGCAGAAAAAGGAAGCATTATTGAGTATCAAGGGGCTCTGCATCAGTTTTACAGGACAGAAGGTGTTGAATGATTTTACACTGGATGTCCGCCGGCACGAGAAACTGGTGCTCAAAGGCAAATCAGGCATCGGTAAGTCCAGCCTGGTCAAAGCCCTGCTAGGCTTTACCGGAAAGATTGAGGGTGAGATAATCTATGAGGGAAAGAAAATAGATGAACATAACATAAATGATTTGCGTGCAGCAGTGGCCTGGATGCCCCAGGGACTTGATTTGAGTGATGAGCCGGTGATCGATTTCCTGAAGATGCCATTTTCTTTCCGGCAAAATGCGGAACATAAATTCGATGAAGTGCATTTAAGGGAGCTGATGCATCAATTTGAGCTGGAAGATAAGTTATTGAAGAAAAAGCTGAACCAGCTCTCGGGAGGGGAGAGGCAAAGGTTTATCCTCATCCTTTGCCTCATGATGAAACGTCCGCTGATGTTACTGGACGAACCAACCGCATCCCTTGATTCAGACATCAGGGACAAAGTAGTGCAACACCTCTTCGAATTAAGAGATACAGGCATTTTATTCATTACCCACGATCCTGTCATTACCAAACGGGCTGACAGGGTCGTTAAAATCTGATTAATATGGATATCAAAGACATAAGCTGGATTGATCTTTCCACTGGATTCATTTTATTGCTCGCACCGCTGCTTATTTTGTGGTATTATAAAACCGGTCTGGTTCTTAAAACGCTGCTTGCAGCAGGACGAATGACTCTGCAGCTCTTTCTCGTGGGCTTGTACCTTACCTACTTATTCGAGCTGAACAACGTTTGGGTAAATATCGCCTGGGTGTTGGTGATGATCCTGGTGAACACCTTTACCATCTCCGACCGGAGCGAGCTTAAACTGAGAGCTTTTGCCATCCCGGTAACCCTCGGTACACTTATTGCAATTGCCATAGTGGATGGTTTTTTCCTGGGTCTGTCGCTCAGGCTGGAAAATATTTTTGAGGCACGCTATTTTATCGCCATTACCGGGATGATCATGGGGAATACGATCGAAAGAAATATTATCGCCCTTAATTCGTTCTATAAAAGTCTTGAACGGGAAAAGCTCAGGTACAACTTCGCTTTGTCCTGCGGGGCAAAGAAAAGCGAAGCTTTGCTGCCCTTTTTTAAAGACTCATTGAAACGTTCTTTCAATCCGCAGCTGGCACGTATGTCAATTATGGGGATCATTGCCCTGCCAGGCATGATGACCGGGCAGATTTTGGGCGGCAGCAGTCCGCAGATCGCCATCAAGTACCAGATCATGCTTATGCTGATGATCTTTATCGCAGGCATGCTCACCGTGGTGATCACCCTCAACATGGCCAATAGGTTCGTGTTCGACAAATTCGGAAACCTTAAGACAGGGAAAGTACTCTCGGAAAAAGCCGGCTGAAAAAACCAGACCAAAACAGGAGCGGAAACAAAAGTGGTTGTATTGAAAATTTGAAACATGATTTTGGGCAGGACAAGAGTTTTTTTATTATTCTTCATATTGATTTTTTATTCAGGCTATGCAAATGCCCAGGAAATGTGGGGTGTTACCGAAAGCAATTTCTCAGGGTCCAACAGCAGCCTGATCAATCCTTCCCTCCTGAACAGCTCAAAAATATATATGGATTTCAACCTGCTTACCGGTGATGTCTTCGTCCAGAATAATTTTGCTTACATTCCCGCCAATGACTTCAGGCCTGCCCAGTATCTGAAGGAGGGCTACGAATTTCCGACTTATGGACCCGACGACCAGTCGTTCAAGCGGGTAGACAATACAAAGCTGAAAAGTGTTATTTCAAGTGTGCGGTTGAAAGGGCCTTCTGCCATGCTCGTTTTTAACGATCATGCTTTTGCACTGCATACCGCGGTCAGGTCTGTAGCTTCCGGCCGGAGGATCCCATACGAGATTGCGAATTTCGCATACGAAGGCATGAATTACAGGCCACAATGGAACATTAACTACGAAGACTATGATTTTGATTTCGGGGCGATGGCCTGGGGAGAGATTGGCGGCACTTACTCATATACCTATTATAAATATGCTTTCAGCCGCTTGACTGCAGGCATCACTTTGAAATATCTGATGGGTTACAGCGGCGGGTATATCAATGTAGACAAAATAGACTATGTGGTCCTGAATGACAGCACCCTTGATATCCAGGATATGAACCTGGATGCGGGCATTTCCCTTCCGGTAAATTACAACAACAATGATGTTCCATACGGACAAACTTTTAAAGGAAGCGGCCTGGGTGCCGACCTTGGCATCACATACACAAGAACTGTGAAGGGGCACTCCAACCAGCGGTACAAAAATCCCTGCGCACAACCCTATGAAGATTATGTATACCGCATCGGGTTTTCGGTATTGGACCTGGGTGCCATCCGTTTCAAGGACAATGCCCAGCAGCATGAGTTCACTGAGGTGGGTTACTATTGGGAGAGGGTTGATACCCTTGATTATACCAATATCCAGACCCTGGTCAATGAATTCAGCAACAACTTTTACGGAGATCCCTCCGCTTCGCTGGTCGCTGACCGATTTTCCATGATGCTGCCGACCGCAGTGAGCCTGCAGGCCGACTATCACTATTACAGGGATCTTTATGTGGGTGCGTATTTTGTATATCCCATCATGTTCAATAATTCTTATTTGCGCCGCCCGGCGCAGATCGCCATCATGCCGCGCTACGAAACCAGTGAGATCGAACTGGCCCTGCCGGTTTCCCTTTACGACCTCAAATATCCCAGAGTGGGGCTTTCGGCCAGGATCTATTTCCTGACAATCGGCACGGAAAAACTCGGAAGTTTTTTTGGGTTGAATGATTTCACCGGGGCGGATTTTTACTTTTCCATCAAATTCAATTTCAGAAAGGGGCATTGCAAGAATTCCCGCAGCGAATACTGCGCCAATGGGGAGTATCAGTAAGATTTAACATCCAGAGCCTCCCGAAGGGCATTTCCGATCAGCATGAAGGCAAGCACCATCAGCACAATGGCCAGTCCGGGCAATATGGCCAGGTAAGCGGCATCCAGCACCAGGTATCCGTAGTGTTCCTTGATCATGCTGCCCCAGGAAGGCATGGGCGGTTGAACTCCCAGGCCCAGAAAACTCAGTCCTGCTTCGATCAGGATGGCAGCGGCAAAATTGGCTGCTGAGATCACGATTACGGGCGCCATGACATTGGGCAGTATGTGCCTGCGTATGATTCTTAAGTTGCTGTAACCCAGCGCCCTTCCGGCTTCAACAAATTCTTTTTCCCGGATGCTGATGATCTGTCCGCGGACCACCCTGGCTACTTCCACCCACATGGTGAGTCCCACGGCGATGAATACCTGCCAAAAACCTTTTCCCAGTGCAAAGGTGATGGCAATCACCAGCAGCAGGGTGGGGATGGACCAGACCACATTGATGAACCATATGATGAAATCATCGATGCGCCCCCGGAAAAATCCAGCAATGGAACCCAGGCTGATTCCCACCAACAGGGAGATAAGCACCGAGATGAAACCAACCGACAGGCTGATGCGGGTACCGATCAACAGCCGGCTCAGAAGGTCACGGCCGAAGCGGTCGGTGCCCAGCAGGAAAGTTTGCTCTTTGATATTTTCGTCTTCCACGGATCTTTGCATGTCTACAATGTTCATGCTGCCTTTGCTGCCGTCAAGCAGAGTATAAAATATCTTCCCTTCTATTTCAGTGTGCGGCCTGTCGGGATCCAGGGGGAGAAGTACATCGGCCAGTTGATAGCGGTATTCCCGGGCATCTTTCTCTTGCCTTGCACCGTATTCCTGCAGAATGATCTCATCCCCCTTGAAACGGTAATCACTGAATGCTTTTTCGATGTAATTGCTTTTGCGGCCCGAGACCATGGTCTGCAAAAAAATTGTTTTTGCTCCGGGATGTTCTTCCTGATGCGCAGCAGATTAACCTGTGTGCCCGGCGGCTTGGTGATCAGTTCCAGGTTCTGTTTGTTGGCGTATGGGGTGGAATCGGGTGTGATGAGGTAACCGGCAACTGCCACCACAATAGAAACGGCGACAAAAGCCAGGGCTCCCATGGCAACCTTGTTTTTCCTGAATTTGTGCCAGGCCAGTTTCGACAGGGAAGCAGAAGCTTTGTATTCCTGCTTCTTTCCTGAAAACAAATATTTTATCAGATCCCTGATCATTGATATGCAAAAATAATAGAATTCACCAGCCCGTCAGAGATAAGTAAATATTGAATTAATTTCTTTGAGAATTAAAAAAATTGTAATTTTGCACTCCTTAAAATGGTGCATGTAGCTCAGTTGGTTAGAGCACTGGATTGTGGTTCCAGGGGTCGTGGGTTCAAGTCCCATCTTGCACCCAAAGCAATATCGGGGGCTGTTTGTATACAAGACAGCCTTTTTTAATATGTCATATTACGTTTATATACTTGAGTCAGAAAAGACCGGTCGATTTTACATAGGCCAGACAAACAATATTTCAACCCGCCTGCACCATCATAATTCTGGTTACAGCCGCTACACCAAACATGGCATCCCATGGAAACTGAAGTTTTACAAAAAGTTGCCGACACGGTCGGAATCCGTTAAACTTGAAAGAAGACTTAAAAATATAAAGAGCAGGCTGGGTTTGCAGGAGTGGATGCAAAAAAACAGCAAATAGTTCCGGGGGTATGCGTGGGTCCCGCCCTTCGGCCGAGGATCCTGGTCCTGCGGAATGGATTCAAGTCCCATCTTGCACCCAAAGCAATATCGGGGGCTGTCTGTATGCAAGACAGCCTTTTTTAATATGTCATATTACGTGTATACTACCAGTCAGAAAAGACCGGTCGATTTTACATAGGCCAGACAAACAATATTTCAACCCGCCTGCACCATCATAATTCTGGTTACAGCCGCTACACCAAACATGGCATCCCATAAACTGAAGTTTTACAAAGAGTTGCCGACACGGTCGGAATCCGTAAAACTTGAAAGAAGACTTAAAAATATAAAGAGCAGGCTGGGTTTGCAGGAGTGGATGCAAAAAAACAGCAAATAGTTCCGGGGGTATGCGTGGGTCCCGCCCTTTGGGCGAGGATCCTCGTCCTGCGGACGGGATTCAAGTCCCATCTTGCACCCAAAGCAATATCGGGGGCTGTCTGTATGCAAGACAGCCTTTTTTAATATGTCATATTACGTGTATATACTTGAGTCAGAAAAGACCGGTCGATTTTACATAGGCCAGACAAACAATATTTCAACCCGCCTGCACCATCATAATTCTGGTTACAGCCGCTACACCAAACATGGCATCCCATGGAAACTGAAGTTTTACAAAAAGTTGCCGACACGGTCGGAATCCGTAAAACTTGAAAGAAGACTTAAAAATATAAAGAGCAGGCTGGGTTTGCAGGAGTGGATGCAAAAAAACAGCAAATAGTTCCGGGGGTATGCGTGGGTCCCGCCCTTTGGGCGAGGATCCTCGTCCTGCGGAACGGGATTCAAGTCCCATCTTGCACCCAAAGCAATATCGGGGGCTGTCTGTATGCAAGACAGCCTTTTTTAATATGTCATATTACGTGTATATACTTGAGTCAGAAAAGACCGGTCGATTTTACATAGGCCAGACAAACAATATTTCAACCCGCCTGCACCATCATAATTCTGGTTACAGCCGCTACACCAAACATGGCATCCCATGGAAACTGAAGTTTTACAAAGAGTTGCCGACACGGTCGGAATCCGTAAAACTTGAAAGAAGACTTAAAAATATAAAGAGCAGGCTGGGTTTGCAGGAGTGGATGCAAAAAAACAGCAAATAGTTCCGGGGGTATGCGTGGGTCCCGCCCTTTGGGCGAGGATCCTCGTCCTGCGGACGGGATTCAAGTCCCATCTTGCACCCAAAACAGTATCAGGGGCTGTCTGTATGCAAGACAGCCTTTTTTATTATGTCATATTACGTGTATATACTTGAGTCAGAAAAGACCGGTCGATTTTACATAGGCCAGACAAACAATATTTCAACCCGCCTGCACCATCATAATTCTGGTTACAGCCGCTACACCAAACATGGCATCCCATGGAAACTGAAGTTTTACAAAAGAGTTGCCGACACGGTCGGAATCCGTAAAACTTGAAAGAAGACTTAAAAATATAAAGAGCAGGCTGGGTTTGCAGGAGTGGATGCAAAAAAACAGCAAATAGTTCCGGGGTATGCGTGGGTCCCGCCCTTTGGGCGAGGATCCTCGTCCTGCGGACGGGATTCAAGTCCCATCTTGCACCCAAAGCAGTATCAGGGGCTGTCTGTATGCAAGACAGCCTTTTTTAATATGTCATATTACGTGTATATACTTGAGTCAGAAAAGACCGGTCGATTTTACATAGGCCAGACAAACAATATTTCAACCCGCCTGCACCATCATAATTCTGGTTATAGCCGCTACACCAAACATGGCATCCCATGGAAACTGAAGTTTTACAAAAAGTTGCCTACACGGTCGGAATCCGTAAAACTTGAAAGAAGACTTAAAAATATAAAGAGCAGGCTGGGTTTGCAGGAGTGGATGCAAAAAAACAGCAAATAGTTCCGGGGGTATGCGTGGGTCCCGCCCTTTGGGCGAGGATCCTCGTCCTGCGGACGGGATTCAAGTCCCATCTTGCACCCAAAACAGTATCGGGGGCTGTCTGTATGCAAGACAGCCTTTTTTATTATGTCATATTACGTTTATATACTTGAGTCAGAAAAGACCGGTCGATTTTACATAGGCCAGACAAACAAGATTTCAACTATTTATTTCACTCTGCCAAAACTAGTATCAGTCGCTATTGCTCTTAAAATTTCCAATACCCAACAACCAATTTAAAGTTTCAAGTTTCACTTATCCTGCATGCCCGTTACAACCCATCGGACAATCGATTTTTATGCCTTCGGGTTTTACAGGATGACTTTCATTGTCCAGTTGCCGTTGGAAGTGATGATAATTCAGGCATTCCTGTTTGTATGCTTTTTTTTCAGACCTCTGGTATTTGTATTTGAAATAGGTGTAATGCATCCCGATATATTTCTTCAGGCACAATTGCAAATCCTTGTCGGAGCGGCCTATATGTTTGGGAACAAACTTGCTGTCTTTGAGAATGCCAAGCGCAAAATTGCCTTTTTTCCTCTTTTTGACATATTTCTCAATAGTGTCAAAAGACAACTTAATTGTTTTTCTTGAAAGATTGAGTGAAGGCATTTGCTTCAGATATTATAAACCCCTGAAGACAAATTTATGAAATATAAATATATAAGTCAATATTTATTGCAAATAAAAATTTTTTTGATTTTTTTACTCCAAACCGGGACTTTTTGGCTCTTCAAGGTATTAATAATATAAAGGTAGATCACACATAGAATCCTATTTCGAAATCTTATCATCACCTGGAGGAGGAGACTGTAATGTCATTGGATATTCTATATGTTGTACTGCATGTGTTTTGACTATGGGGGAGATACCCCCTCTGTGCATCTTGTGTATTTGGCAGTGTGGATGCCAGTTCTGTCCGCATGAATATCTTCATTGTGAATGGGGAATTCTGAATACGAATTGAAATATTGATATTTTATAAATTTGGAAACGTAAAATTAATAAAGGGCAGCTCCTTCCGGAGTTGCCCTTTTCATCATCTTGTTCAAGAAATCAGAATTTGTCGCTTTGCAGCGGCTCCACAATTTCTATCAGTTCGGGAAGGTCCATTCCCAGATTTTTCAGATGTTCTATGGTAGGAATTCCATTCCTGGTCCAGCCCCTGCGTTTATATACTGCATCGATCAGTTGTTCATACTGGTCTTCGCGGTATTTGCGCAGGAGTTTGATTTTTTCTTCCGTGGATTTTCCTTCAGGGTCTATCCCCAGTTTATCTTTCAGATGTGTATCATAGCGTTCAACCCTTGATTCGTATTCTTCGATGGTCACCGGTCCGGCCGCACGATAAGGTTGCGCGTCATGTTTTCGTAAGCCGTACCCCCTCCTGATGTTAAAGATCCGCTGGAAGTTATACACCCTTTCTGATTGTTTGATCATTTCTTCCTTATCGAATGCCTTCCCGGTAACCGCTGTATAGATGGTAACATAATTGTCAACGTGTTCCGGTACTTTGGCAGGCTCATCTGTCTCAGCATTGTTTACAGGTTCTACGTCATTCCATGGAAGTTTGCAAAGTCCCTGCAAACCGAACCAGGTCCTGAACATCGGGAAGTAATGCAGGGCTTCGGCTTTGTCTTCAAATGAGGGGATCTGGTTGTTCACCATATCCATAAAGATCAGCCATGCTTCGTCATGCTGGGGTCCTTTGTTGGTCATAGCAAAACCACCCTGCTGGGCAAGCGATTCCTTGGAAACATATTCCGAATATTCCAGTCCCTTATTTTCCATGGCAATATCTTGCAGAAAATCAGCATCGCCCCATCCTTTTTCGATGAACATTTCTTTCATCTTGCGGGTTCCCATTCCTGCAATTTTACCCATGCCTTCACCCCGGGCCACCTGATGCAACAATTCCATGGCTGAATCGGCATTGCCGAAATTGAGTTTCAGTCCGCCGGTCCTTTCATCATTCAGGATACCGTTTTCATAACACTCCATCACAAAGGCCACGATGGTTCCCCATGAAATTGTACAGATCCCGTAAGTATCGCAATAGAAATTTGTTTCGATGATATAATCGGGATTAAAGATGCCGCAATTGGAGCCTAAGCCCCCGGCATTTTCGTATTCAGGGCCGTCAACGATCACTTTGTCACCGGCATAGGGGCCTGTTCTCAGCTTATACTCGTCAACACCCTTTGCACAGCTCATATTACAGCCAATCCAGCATCCGTCGGGGATACCCTGGGTGAAGCGTGATTTCCATACTTCCGAGTGAATGGCATCTGCATCCGGATGGCTGCCGTATTTGCAGTTGTGCACGGGCAACAGATCGTAATCATTCATGATATTCACCAGGTGGGCGGTACCTTTGGTTCTCATTTCTGCCTGTGAATCATCCAATTCGCGCATTTCTTTGTTAAAGCGTTTACCCCTTTCCATAATGGCTTCCAGGTCAGCCACATTGTTCAGGTTTCCTTTAACGCCCGGGATTTTGACTACCAGGGCACGAAGCTTCTTATCCCTAAATACAGAGCCGATACCGCCGCGTCCGGCTTGCTTCAGTCTTACAAGCTTGCGCTTTGAATCATAAAAGCTGAAATTCAGCATACCAATGTGCGAATTTTCAGCGGCTGCACCTGAAGAAACAACCCCGATATTTCTTTTGTCCTTTTCGTTATCAGCGTACATTTCGGTGAGTTTCTCTGCCAGTTTGTGGCTGTCGACCACTCCATCGTAATCTACCTCGTTGATCTCAATTTTGTGGTTTACCCCGTCGATGAAAATCACTACATCTTTTTGCGCTTTGCCTTGCAGTTCCAGTGCGTCAAAGCCGGCAAATTTGAGGAAAGGACCGAAGAATCCGCCAACATTGGAATCGATCGGGATATCGGTCTGGGGGGAAATGGAAACACAAATAGCTTTTCCTGTACCCGAGTATTGGGTGATCCCGCCGATGGGACCGGAAGAAATATTGATCTCATTTTCCGGGTCGTTCCATTTTGTATCCGGCTTGGTGGCATCCCATAAAAGCTTCAGGTCGTAACCACGGCCTCCGATAAACTTTTCTTTCATTACAGGCTCAACCTCTTTCTCCCTGATTTGATTGTCCGAAACATTTATATACAATATCTTGTCAGTATAGCCCCTGTATAATGGCTTCCAGTCGTATTTCCAATCGGCGAGGAGCTTGTGGCTCTTTTTCATTTCTTCAACAGTCATATAGCTTGTCATTTAATCGTTTACACTTCAAAGTGCAAATTTATATATTGTTAATGAATTAACACACAGAGAATTGATATGCAAAAATCTGCATATCGGGTAGTGTGGCTTAAAATGTTGCATAGTATTGAATTACAGAGAAAATTTAGAAAGAATATAAATTGAAACTGCTGGAAAATAGCCTACATTTGCATTATCTGCAATTATTTAAATTAATGAATATGAACTTCAGCCAGATCAAAGAAATTCTTTCAAAAAAGACTGTTGGAATCGCAGGTTGTGGAGGGCTTGGGTCAAATTGTGCTGTTGCCCTGGCAAGGGTCGGCATCGGCAAACTTGTACTGGCTGATTTCGATGTGATCGATATCAGCAACCTGAACCGGCAATATTATTATGTTGACCAGATCGGCCAGAAGAAAGTGTTTACCCTGCAGGACAATCTGTACTTCGTGAATGATGAGGTGGAGGTAGAGGCCTACGACCGCAAACTGGGCCCACAGGACATCCTGGAGATCTATAAGAATTGTGATGTGATCGTTGAAGCTTTCGACCTGGCGGAAATGAAAGAAATGATCCTTGAAACCGTACTGGATAAAATGCCGGGAGTGCCTCTGGTACTTGGGGTTGGTATGGCCGGGTGGGGGGATAATAATTCCCTTCGCACGCGCTTTGAAGGGAATTTATATATTTGTGGTGATGAACGATCTGAGATTGCTGAAGATCTTCCTCCCCTTGCCCCCAGGGTAGGAGTGGTGGCAAATATGCAGGCCAACCAGGTACTGGAAATATTACTAAAGGAAAAAAGAAAATGAAGATCACACTCAATAAGCGCGAAGAACAAATCGATAAAGAGATGATGACCGTCCAGGAACTCATAGAGCATAAAAACTTTAGTTTTAAAATGCTGGTTACCAAGGTAAACGGCAAGCTGGTTAAAAGGGATCAGCGCGAAAGGGCCGTGATCCGTGATGGGGATGATGTGACAGTTTTGCACCTTGTAAGCGGTGGTTGATCAGCCTGAAGCTGCAAGCCGGCTTCTTCAAGAAAATGAATAAATTGACGTTTCATTCTTGTTTTCAGGAAAGATGTTTAAGTCTTGTATGGTTTGCTTGTCTACTTTAGCCAACATAAAGCCAATAGGATTATTAAAGCATTTATAAAATTTACGACTTATCAGACAGGCCGTGATTATTTGCATTTCTACATCCCAAAACTACTTCGAAACCAAAACAAAACAAAAGACAGATTGTAATTAGCAACCTGCTTACTCCTCATCCGCCTGAAACTTAAAACCTAACCGCTTGGCCGTCTTCAGCGAGATATTATCGAGCGTTGATTGTATATCAAAAACACTGATCTCTTTTACGGTATCAAAAGGAGGCGTGAGCAGATCGAAATTAATTGTATAGCGAATGGCTGATTCCACAATTTCGCGGGCGGCTTTTTTGCTCATTTCCGCAGTATTGAAATTATTGTAAAGCAGGCCAATCTCCCGCTTGCCTTCAATAAAATAATGCATATCCTTGTTAATGAATACCCGGCCAATGAGATAGCCAATATCGTTAACTCGCTTGTATTTAAATGAATCCGCGAGAAAATTATAGATATTGATGATCCCGCAGTAGGAGCGTTCCTTGTCTTCTTTAACATAAGAAGATTTCATGACCAGGTGATCGCGGGGTATCTCGAAAACATTGGTATGCATGAGGAAGATCAGGATGTCGCCTGCAAACTTCATCTCCAGCTCAAAGTCTCCTTTGTCTTTATATTCAAAGGGAATATTTGATTCTTCCCGCGGATACTTTTTATGATGATCCCGGACGCTATCTTTTATGGCAGTTTTAAAAAGCCGAAAGGTTTTCAGCGTGTTATTGTATACTTTTTGCTTAAGCCTGGCCTTTTTCACAAGGGCTTCGCTCAGGGGTTTGTTTGGTGATAATTCACTCATAGCTTGAATTTTTATTCAAAGGTAAGCGAAATGGTCATGATTTTTGAATTCAGCCGATCAATCCCATTGGTAAAAATATTGTCTTCCCTTTCCAGCAGGTCGTTGATGCCCCAACCCATTTTCAGTTCGGTACCGAATTTAAAGAAAGCGGTATAGAAATCAAAACCAACGCCTACTTCGAACAGCAGGTCATGTTTTTGCAGTTTAAGAAAAACAGGGTTTCCTTCATTGTCCTCTTCTTTATTCTTTTTATTTGATGCCAGGTCGAGGTTATATTTCACCCCGGCAAGCACATAAGCCCGCATATTGTTCAGTCTTTCGGATTTGTATTTCACATGCAGGGGAAACTCCACGTAGGTGGAAGTGATGGGTTTCGGGATCTCCAGGATTGAAGGGACGGAGTCGCGGTAGCCAAAGAGACTGTAATTCAGTTTTCTTTCACCAAAAGCAAGAGAAGGAATAAAGCGCAGATCGAAATATTTGCCCAGCCTCAGGTTGGCAACGATACCGATGGTAAAACCAGGCGTTGGTTCTCCGGTGATGCTGAGGATCCTCAGGGAATCATAGCTGAGCCCGGGAGCATCTGAATCGTAATACCACACATCGGTGAAACCTTCTTGGGTTTTCAGCGAGAATGACATCTGGTTGCCGGCCAGGATAAAACCGAAATGGTATTTTGAGAAATCGTAGGTGGGCAGGTTGAGCACCTTGTCCATTTGTGCCATGGAGCGGTTTGAAAAACCCAGTCCACCCAGAATAACAATCACCAGTATTACAAGAATCTTATGCTTCAATGCCTTCAGTTTTTGTTAGGAAGTTAAACGCAATGCCCTGCGTATTATTTTTTATTTCAATTATTATTGTACGAAACGATTCAGCCATGCAGAAGCCGTGTTTATTTTACAGACCTGAGGCTGTCGATGTACTGTTTCGAAAACAGGGGCTTGTTATAATATACCAGGATATCACCCTTTTCATCCAGTTCAAAGATCCAGTCCGTCCCGAAATACTCAAAATCCTTGCGTGAGATAATGTAAAATCCTGCTTTATAGGTATTGGTCTTCCTGATCTTTTCCTCTTCAATATCGATGCTGTAATATTTGTGCCCGTCGATGGAAACATACAGCAAGCCCTCATTAAAGCGCATGGTACCGAATTCGTCCCACACCCATTTTATTTCGAAAACTTTCAGAATTTCCCACTGCTCCATCACCAGCTGGTAAATGGCCACATGTTTATTATTAAAATTCACCGCCAGCATGCCGTCCTCATAGGTGATCGCATGCACTGTCTGTCCATCGGCCGGAATGGTCTGGAATTCAATCCAGTTGTCGGTGCCCTGTGACAAAACACGGGTGCTTAAGAGAATGAAAAGCAATACTATGCCGGGGACCATGAACTTCATCTTTAATCAGTGGCGTATATTTTGATGCTTTCCCTGAGCAGCTTTTCTTTGTTGATTGGCACCACACCGGCTTCCTCGCAAACAATGCCACCAGCCAGGTTAGAGATCCCGGCGAGCAAGGTGGGTGCAAGGCCCATTACGTAACCCAGGGCTGCAACGCTGACAACGGTGTCGCCGGCACCGGAAACATCTGATATTGAACGGATGTGTGCAGGGATATGTTCGTACTCAATTTTGTTTTCCGAACTTTGATAACTGATAAATACTCCTTGATCGGAGAGGGTGCACATTACGGTATGGATTCGTTGGTTTTTGTGCAATAGCTGGACCGCATTGGCCATTTCATTCAGGTTATCCGGGTCCACATCCACATTCAGGCCTTCTTTCAGTTCCTTCAGGTTTGGTTTGAAGAGGCTCACATTCTGGTAGGCCTCAAAGTTCTTTTTCTTGGGATCGACCACCACCGGAATGTTTCGCTTATTGGCTTTTTTGATCACTTCGTGGATCAGCCCGGTGGTCAGTACCCCTTTGTTGTAATCCTGGAAAATGACACAGGCAATATTTTCGTGTTCCAGCATATTCTCGATCTTTCCGAAGATCACCCGGATGTCATTGTCGCTCAGGTCACCGGTCACTTCTTCATCCACGCGCAGCATCTGCATTTTATTGCCGATCACCCTGAATTTGGTCGTGGTGATCCTGTCATCACTTTTGATCAGGCCCCTTGATGTCAGCCCGTCCTGCTTCAGCAATTGAATAAACTCTTCAGCCTTGTTATCATTTCCGATCACGGAACAAAGAATAGGCTCTGCTCCAAGTGATTTGATGTTCAGGGCAACATTGGCTGCACCGCCCAGGCGGTTTTCCCTTTTATTAACAGAAACGATGGGCACAGGGGCCTCAGGTGAAATTCTCTCAACCTGTCCCCAGAGGTAGGCATCGATCATCACGTCCCCGATGATCAGCACTTTTTTCCGGTTGAAGTCTTCAAATAATTTTTCAATTGCTTCTTTTGCTGGCATAGGAGCTTTTTTAGTCAGGGATCAAATTTAATGATTATCAGCGAAACCTTCAAGCTTGCCGGTGCTGTCTTATTTTAGCCTTTCGACTGCTGATTTGATGCGCTTTATGGCTTCTATCAGCAGATCGTTTGAAGTTGCATAAGAAATCCGGATGCAATCGGGGTTTCCGAATGCCTCTCCCGGAACCGCTGCAAGGTGGACTTCTTCAAGCAGGTACATGCAAAAATCCTTTGCATTGCTGATCCTTCTATTGCCGGCAGTTTTTCCAAAATATTCGCTTATGTCGGGGAAAATATAGAATGCACCGTCGGGAACATTGTTCTTCATCCCCGGTATATCATTTAACAGCTTGAGAACAAGATCGCGCCTTTTTCTGAAGGTGCTGATCATTTCTGCCATTTCTTCATTTTTACAGGGATCTTCTTTCACGGCTTTCAGGGATGCCATCTGGGCAATGGAGGAGGCCCCTGAGGTGTATTGTCCCTGCAGGGTGTCGCAGGCTTTGGCAATGAAGACAGGGGCTGCGATGTAGCCAATGCGCCAGCCCGTCATGGCATATCCTTTTGAAACTCCGTTGACCACGATCACCCGCTCGTGAATATTCTCAAAGCTGGCAATGCTTTCGTGCTTCCCGAGGAAATTGATATATTCATAAATTTCATCTGAAATAATAAAGATATTCGGGTATTTCGCAAATACTCCTGCCAGGGCTTGCAGCTCATCCCTGCTGTAAACTGTTCCGGTTGGGTTGCAGGGAGAACTGAAGAGAAATACTTTCGTTTTATCCGTAATGGCTTTCTCAACTTGCTCTGGCCTTACTTTGAAATCTGTATCTATCCCTGCAGGCAGCTCAACCACCCGGCCCCCTGCCAGTTTAATGATCTCCGGGTAGGATACCCAGTAGGGAGATGGTACCAAAACTTCATCGCCCTCATTTACCAGGCACTGGATCACATTGGCAATGCTTTGTTTTGCGCCATTGGAGACCACAATGTTCTCTGGTCCGTAATCAAATCCGTTGTCACGCCTGAACTTTTCAGCCACTGCTTTTCTCAGTTCCGGTACTCCTGAAACAGGTGTATAATGTGTAAAATTGTCGTCAATAGCCTGTTTTGCCGCTTCCTTGATGCAGAGCGGTGTGTTGAAGTCCGGTTCCCCGATGCTCAGGTTAATAACATCAAATCCCTGTGCCTTTAGTTCCCTGCTCCTCCTGCTCATTTCCAGTGTAGCGGATTCTGACAGGTTCTTCACCCTTTCTGACAATGCTTCGTAATCCATGCAATCGATTGTTATTGATTTAACAAAAGAGGCAAAATTACGAATTTTAATCTGTGGTGCAATTTTTTCGCAAACAATCGTGAAGTGAAAGTAAGAAGGTGTAATAAAATTCGTATTTTTCGGTTTTCATTTCAACAAAACCAGAAAGATGACAGAAGTTTTAGAAATCTTAAAGTATGTAATTCCTTCACTGGTGGTTCTTGGAGCGGTTTACCTGATGCTGAGGGAATTTGTGAGGCGGGAAGAAAGAAAAATGTTTTTTGAAATGAAAAGTGCCAGACAGAAGTCCACCCTGCCCGTGCGTCTGCAGGCTTACGAAAGGATGATCCTGTTGCTGGAGCGCATTTCTCCTGAGAACCTGGTTATGCGGGTGAACAAAGCCGGGATGGATGCGCAGCAACTGAAGGGCGCCTTGATCCGGGCCATCCGGGAGGAATATGAGCACAATCTTTCGCAGCAGCTTTATATTTCCAATGAAGCCTGGTCACGGGTGCGAAACGCAAAAGAGGCCATGATCAATATGATCAATGCAAGCGGATCGGAAATGAAGGATAAAGCTACTGCCGCGGACTTTACCGGTACACTTTTTGAAAAGTACCTGAATCAGAAAAAAACCACTATTTCGTCTTCCATGGATTTTATCAAGGAGGAGATGCGAAAAGAGTTTGCATAAAAAAATATCCGGTTGAAAAACCAAGCGGATATTTTTTTATGGCTTAAGAAAATACTGCCATGCTGATGGGCAGCATTAAGCACGAGAATCAAAATAACGTTTAATCAATGAATGATATGATTAAACATTAATTCACGCTATATTCTTTCAGATTTTCGGAAAGCCGCTTGCGGATAAAAAAGATCCGGCTTTTAACCGTGCCAATTGAAAGGTTTAATTCTTCTGAAATTTCTTTGTATTTGTAGCCCGTATTGAACATCTCAAATGCTTTCCTGTAATCGCTGTCTAGATTTCCGATTTCAGATTCCAGTTCTCTGGTTGCATACATTGTTTCCGGATTTGCATTTCTTTCTTCAACTGTATTGTTGAGAAAATAGAGGTCATCCGTTGAATCAAGGAAGGTGTTGGCCCGCTTGTTCCTGCGGTAGTTATTGATAAAGATGTTCTTCATAATTGTATACAACCAGGCTTTCAAATTGGTTTGATAGGAGAACTTCTCCCTGTTTATCAGAGCCTTCAGATATGTTTCCTGCAAAAGGTCCTGGGCGTCATCCTCGTTGGATGTTAACTTTAATGCAAAATACTTGAGATAATCCTGGAGGCTGGTTAATTGATAATTGAATTCTATAGCTGTCATGATTTTTATTTTAAATGTTTAACAAATCATCGACAAAGTTAAACAAAAAGAACCCCGATTGTCAAGATTTGAGTTGTTAAATAATCGTTAACAAAAGTTAAACAAAGATGCCCGCTTGTGTAACATGCTATAAATTAGAGATATGATGTGATTTCCGGGTAGGTTTTGATCTTCGGATTGATCAAAAAAAACTGATAATGCGATTGATTTGTTTAATGAAATCCGTTTAATTCTTCAATTTGGTCTTTAAAAGCTTTTGCATTCGGAAGGGTTTTGATCCTTTCAGGCATTTCGCCATTGATCTCTTTAAGCTGAAGTCCGCCAATGTAGATAGCCTGATCGGGGAAAGTCTGACTCAGGTTCTTCAGGAGGTTTACGATTCTTTTGATTTCGGTAGATGAAGTGAAAGAAGTAATGAATACATCCGGTTTAATAATCTCCGCTACTTTATATATGTTATTTTCCGGAACGGATTGGCCGAGATAGATAACCTTGTGGCCTCTTTTCTTGATAAAATAATAATACACCAGCAGTCCGATCTCATGTAATTCCCATTCGGGCAGGAATAGCAGGAATATTTTGGAATTATTGTGTTTGGTCATGGGAATGCTGTCGATTGCCACCATGAGCTTTTGTTTGATCAGGTTGCTGATAAAATGCTCCTGTGCGGGGTTGATTGTCCCGGCTTGCCATAACAAACCCACCTTTTCGAAAAAGGGATAAAGAATGTTAAAGATGATCTCTTCAAAACCGAACCTGATTATAGAGGTAGTAAGGATCTTTTCAAATTTCTCTTCATCCAGTTCGATCATGGAAACGATCAGGCTTTCGATCTGCGAATCGTAATCATTGTGTTTGCGGGTGATCTGCAGGATCTTTTCGCCCAGTTCGTCATTTGAAAGATGGGCAAGTTTGGAGATCTTGATCCCGTAACGGTTCAGGATGGAGACATTCAGAAGCTTTTTCAGGTCTTCATCATTATAATACCTGATATTGGTATCGGTGCGCTCGGGTTGAACCAGTTCATAACGCTTTTCCCACATCCTGATGGTGTGGGCCTTTATACCCGTCAGGTTTTCAAGATCTTTTATTGAATAATTTGCCATTTCTTTCCGTTACACAAAGTTTACGAAAAATAACATACGCCAAAGATAAATGTTCATTCAACATCAAATTATATATAATCGGGCCTAATTTCGTAATTTCGCCAAATGATGCCTGATCCAATTCAAGATATTGTTTTTGTGGGTTCGGGAAACCTTGCCACCCGGCTGGCCCTTTCATTCGGGCAAGCCGGCCTGAACATTGTACAGGTTTTTTCGCCGGAGGCTGACCATGCCGCCGAACTGGCAGCAAAAGTAAATGCAGACCCGGTTTCGTCTTATAACAGTATCCGGAAAAATGCGGACCTATATGTTATCGCTGTTAAGGATCATGCCATACAGGATGCAGCCCGGAGGTTAAAGCCCGAAAGGGGGATCATGGTTCATACTTCAGGATCCCAGGCCCTGGACGCTCTGTCCTTGTCTTCCCTGCCAAAAGGCGTTTTTTATCCGTTGAACACCTTTTCGAAAAACAAGCACCTTGATTTTAAAAATACCCCTGTATGCATCGAAGCAGCAGATGACAATAGCCGGAATCTGCTCATGGATCTTGGGAGCAGGATTTCAGGGGACGTAAGGGAGATCAGCAGTGAGCAAAGGCTGATGATCCATACAGCGGCAGTTTTTGCATCCAATTTTGTCAATCATTTGTATGCGATTTCATCGGATATTTTGAAGAAGGGGAGTATTCCTTTTGATATCATGCTGCCGATTATCGGGGAGGTTGCTGAAAAAGCCGGGGATCAACATCCTGACAATGCACAGACTGGTCCGGCATTGCGCGAGGATCATGTCACCCTTACACGCCACCTGGAAGTTTTAAAGGATTTTCGCGAATACCGTAATTTATACGAACTGATGAGCAAGAGTATCATAAAAAGACATAAAAGCTGATCCCATGACCACTTATAAAGAGCTGTTAAAAAACATCAATACTTTCATTCTCGATTACGACGGGGTAATGACCAACGGCATCGTTATCCTGACGGAAAGTGACGAGCCCCTGCGCACAGCCAATGTTAAGGATGGCTATGCCATTCAACTGGCAATTAAGAAGGGATACAGGATCGCTGTCATTTCAGGCGGCAAATCCAGAACCATACATAAAAGATTGAGCGCTTTGAAGGTGACCGATATTTTCCTGGGGGCCAATAATAAATTAAAAATATTTGAGGATTATGTGATGAAACATAAGCTTGGCATGGACAATGTTTTATACATGGGTGATGATATACCCGATTATACCATTATGAAGGAAGTGGGCGTGGCAACCTGTCCGGCAGATGCGGCCGAGGAGATCAAAGCGGTATCTCACTATATTTCACATTATAAGGGAGGTGAAGGCTGCGTGCGGGAGATCATTGAACAGGTGATGAAGGTCCAGGGAAAATGGATGGACACTGATGCACATGAATGGTAAAACTGCAATTATGAAGAATTTTCTGAAACTGATACGCATCCCCAATTTACTGATCATTATCCTGACTCAAGGCATGCTGAGGTATTTTATCATTTTGCCCCTGCTGGGATACCAGTCAGTGGAGCCGGCCATGGAGTTGATGGATTTTGGCCTGCTGGTTCTGGCAACCTTATTGATCGCAGCTGCCGGTTATATCATCAACGACTATTTTGATGTAGATGCCGACCGCGTGAACAAACCCGAAAGAGTGATCGTTGGAAAAAAGATCCGTTTCGAAAATGCCAAATTGCTGTATTATGCGATCAATGTAGTTGCCATTGTTATCGGATTTTATTTTGCTTTTAGCTATGATGCCTTTCAACTTGCCCTGATCTTTCCCATCATCATCATCATGCTGTATTATTATTCGGCGCGGTATAAGAACATGCCTTTCTGGGGAAACATGGTGGTCGGCATCCTGTCGGGTTTTACCGTATTTATCGTGTGGTTATTCGAATTCTTTGCCCTGCGTTCAGAGGCTGCAAGTTTTATCGAAGCACAGGATGCTTTCGGCATGATCAATATCATGGTATGGGGATATACGGCTTTTGCCTTTCTGACTTCCATGGTCAGGGAAATGATCAAGGATGTACAGGATATCGAGGGCGACAAAAGGGTTGGGTCCGCTACCATGCCGGTACGGATAGGGGTCAATGCCAGCCGTTACATCATCATGGCGCTTGTGACTCTTACCATCATCAGCCTGGGAATAGCCCAGTATTTCCTTTTTGATCGCGGTTTTGGTTTTGCTGCCTGGTACCTGGTCATTACGGTGCAGTTTATGCTGGCATACCTTGTTGTCAGGCTGGCGACTGCACGACAGCCCGCAGACTATAAATTCCTGAGCGGACTTAGCAAGATCATCATGGTAGCCGGGATCTTATCCATGCAATTAATTGATCTTGATCTCTGATATGCTTGATAACCTGAATAAGTATGCGATCATTTTGGCTTCAAAATCACCCCGCCGGAGAAGCCTGCTCAAGATGCTGGACATTGATTTTGAGACCACTTCGGTGGATGTGGAGGAATCCTTTGACAAAGATCTTGGCCCTGCAGAAGCAGCTGTTTACCTGGCGGAAAAGAAAGCAAAGGCCTATGCTGCTGGCCATGATCCCGGGAATGAATTGCTCATTACAGCCGATACCCTCGTGTGCATAAGAGACAAAATATTGGGTAAGCCGGAAAGTTTTGGGGATGCGATGGAAATCCTCCGATCCCTCTCAGGTCACTGGCATACCGTTGTTTCTGGAGTTTGCCTGAAGACTGCAGATGCCGAAAGATCATTTTTCAGCAGTACGCAGGTTCATTTCAAGAAACTCAGTGATGAGGAGATCCTCTACTATATTGAGAATTACAAACCATACGACAAGGCGGGAGCATATGGCATTCAGGAATGGATTGGTTATATTGGTATCGATAGCATCCGGGGTTCTTTTTACAATGTGATGGGTTTGCCGGTGCAGCGTTTGTATGAGGAATTGAAGGGGTTTTAGCCCGGATAATTCATATGCCTAAAAGTATTAAACTACCTGATTGGTTTTTTTATCAGGATCCTGTTTAAAACCAATCCCCAAAAAATGATTAACTTGCCAATACCTATTAAAAGCTATTAATAACATGAAATTTAAATCTTTGGGTGGCCAGATCAGTCGGTATTTCTTGCAGGGCCTCCTGTACCTGGCTCCGCTCAGCATTACCGCTTATGTAATCTATATCTCTTTTGAATATGTTGACAGCCTGCTTGATAAATACATTGAAAAGCTCTTGGGAATGTCCATCCCCGGTTTGGGGATATTAGTTATTTTTGTGGGATTGACGCTCATTGGCTTTCTGGGCTCGAGCATTATCTTCAGGCCCATTGCTCGTTATCTTGACCGGCTCATTAGCCGGGCCCCATTGATCAAGATCATATACACTTCGCTGAAAGATATTTTTTCGGCATTCGTGGGAAAGAAGAAAAGATTTACCGAACCGGTTTTGATCAGGATCAACAAGGATACGGAATTGCAGAAGATAGGTTTTGTGACCAACCGTGACCTGAGCCTGCTCGGAATAGAAGGTGAAAAGGTGGCTGTTTATTTGCCGCATTCATACAATTTTTCCGGTAATTTGTTTGTTGTACCTGTTGAAAATGTGCAAAAACTGGATGCCAGACCGGCCGATGTGATGAAGTTCATCATTTCTGCCGGGATCACAGATATAGAATCAAAAGAAGAAAGTGAATAATGGGAAAACCTAAAATTCTGCTTACAAATGACGACGGGGTAAATGCTCCGGGACTCAGAAAACTGATTGAGATCATGCGGCCGTTGGGCGATGTTTACGTGGTCGCCAGCGACCGCATTATGTCGGGAACAGGCCATGCAATTACCGTAAGGACACCCCTGCGTGTGCATGAGTTGAAAAAGGAAAAGGGATATGAAGAGTATGTGTGTGACGGAACACCGGTCGATTGCGCCAAACTGGGCATCGAAGTGGTGATCGGTGAAAAACCCGACCTCCTGGTATCAGGCATCAACCATGGTTCCAATGCATCCATCAATGTGATCTATTCGGGCACCATGGCTGCGGTACTGGAAGGCTGTATCGACGGGATCCCTTCGGTGGGATTTTCATTGCTCGACTACAGCTTTAAAGCGGATTTCAGTCATTGTGATCCCTTTGTTACCGAAATTGCCAAGAATGTGCTAGAACATGGCTTGTCAGCCGGTACCTGCCTGAATGTGAATATTCCTGCAGTGAACGGAGAAGAGATCAATGGAATAAAAGTATGCCGGCAGGCACGGGCGCGCTGGATCGGGAAATACGATGCCCGAACCGATCCCTCCAGCAGGGATTATTACTGGCTGACCGGCCATTTTGAGAACCAGGATAATGGCGATGATACAGATCAGCATGCTTTGGAAAATAACTTTGTTTCAGTGGTGCCCGTGCATACCGACCTGACAGCCTATCATGCCATAAGTGAATTGAACAACTGGAAACTGAATGGCTAACTTTCTTAAAAAAGATGCTCATTTCGTCGGTGTCATCATCGGACTGCTGGTGCCTCTGATATCCTATGGATTGCTTTTACTGCTCAATTACCTGATTGTAACACTCTTTAAACTGGATGTGTTTATGCGTGACGAGGTGATCAGGCTGATCGCTATTTTTGTGAATGCCCTGCCTTTGAGGTATTATTTTGTAACGACAAAACAGGAACAAACCGGGAGAGGAATACTCTTTGTTTTTCTGATCTATGCCGTCGTTTATTTTTCAATGTATTGATGAAATCATGATCCGATGAAATACTATATTATCGCCGGCGAAGCCTCAGGCGACCTGCATGCATCCAATTTGATAAAGGAGATCAAAAAGGCGGATGCCCGCGCTGATTTCAGGGCCTGGGGTGGTGACCGCATGCAGGAGCAAGGTGCTGTGATCGTTAAACATTACCGCGACCTTGCTTTCATGGGCTTTGTTGAAGTGGCCGCTAACATCCGGACCATCGCAAAAAATATCAGATTCTGTAAAAAAGATATCCGGGAATATCAACCAGATGTCCTGATACTGGTGGATTATCCGGGTTTTAATCTCAGGATCGCCAAATTCGCCCACGAAAATAAACTCAAAGTATTCTATTATATTTCCCCGCAGGTGTGGGCCTGGAAAAAAGGGCGTGTAAAGACCATCCGGAAAGTGGTGGACAAGATGATGGTGATCCTCCCCTTTGAAGAAGCCTTCTATAAAAAATACGATTACCCGGTGGATTTTGTCGGACATCCTTTGCTGGATGCAATTGCAGAGTATTCCTTCCTCGACCGCCAGGACTTTATCCGTCAGAATAATCTGGATGGGAGGCCCCTGGTTGCACTTTTGCCGGGAAGCCGCAAGCAAGAGATCAGCCAGATGCTGAAAGTTATGTTGAAGATGATCCCTCTTTTCAGGGATCACCAGTTTGTGATCGCGGCCGCTCCCTCGGTCGATCATTCATTCTACCGCAGAATCATTGGTGAAACAGACGCCAGGATCCTCGAGAACCAAACATATAACCTGCTGAACAATGCTGAAGCAGCCCTGGTTACGAGCGGGACGGCTACTCTTGAAACTGCCTTGATGGAAGTGCCGGAAGTGGTATGTTATAAAGGCAATCCCATTTCTTACTTGATTGCCAGGCGCATCGTGGATGTAAAATATATTTCACTGGTTAATCTGATCGCAGACAAACAGCTGGTTACGGAACTCATCCAGGGAAGCTTCAATGTAAGGAACCTGAAAGATGAACTCAAATCCCTTCTTTATGACAACAACAGGCGCGAAAGCCTGATTACGGAATATAAAGCACTGAAAGATAAACTTGGAGGAGAGGGGGCATCGGCGAATGCGGCAAGAATCATTACAAAAAGTTTTTAGATTGGCGGGACAAAATCGGCGGTTAGGGTATTAATAGATAAAACCTCAATACCCGATTGTGAATTCCTGGCACCAATATCCGTTTGTCCGCATCATTTTGCCTTTTGCTGCCGGTGTCATCCTGGCTGAGCGTTACGCAACCTCATGTGAAAGTCTTCCCTGGCTGATTATTGCGGCTTTGCTGCTTTACAGCCTCTTCATATTCTTCCCGGCCGCTTTCTATTCATACAGGCGCAAGCATCTTGCCGGCATATTGATCAACATCCTTCTCGTCCTGCTTGCTTATCAGATAACAAGCAAACGAATTACCTCCGGACTGCAAAATGCTTCAGCTTGCTTGCAGGAGGAGGAAGGCACTTACATCGCCTCCATCCTGGATGCACCCCTTGAAAAAAAACTTAGCTGGCAGCTTAAAGCCGAATTGTTGCAGTCATTTGACAGCGGCCTTTTCAATGAATGCAGGAGCAGAATATTGCTTTATGTTGAGAAAGTTGGAGATACAATTGCTATACAAGATGGTGATCTCATCGCGTTCAAAGCCAATCCGGTCAGGGTGAAAAATGCAGGAAACCCTCATGAATTTGATTATGCCGCTTACCTGGCCCGCAAAGGGATTTATTGGCAGGCTTATGTGAAATCCGCTAACTATCAGATTCTTCAAAGATCCTACACAGACGGCTTGATGCAATTGGCTCGTAAGACACGTCATTATGCGCTGAATGTGCTTAAGAACAGTCGGCTGGGCAAGGACGAATTTGCCCTTGCGGCTGCCATTATCCTCGGGTATGATGAGGATCTTGACGGGGCAACCAGGACTGCTTTTTCAACTGCCGGGGCCATGCATATCCTGTGTGTCTCGGGATTGCATGTGGGGATCATTTATCTGTTCTTCAGCAAGCTACTAACTTTTCTTTGCAGGCTACGGCACGGTCAGCTCATACGTGCATTTTGCATTTTGCTGATCATCTGGGCTTATGCAGCAATTACCGGTTTCTCGCCCTCGGTTATGCGGGCTTCCGCCATGTTCTCCTTCGTAGCCCTGGGAAAAATGATACAACGGCATGCATACATTTACAATACATTGGCGGCCTCGGCATTTTTACTATTGCTGATCAATCCGCTCAGTTTGTTCGAAATCGGCTTTCAGTTATCTTATCTGGCGGTTTTTTTTATTGTCTGGTTACAACCCTTATTTTATAAGTTCCTTTATTTTAAAAATCCCATTCTCGATAAAGCATGGGCCATCATCTGTGTTTCGCTGGCGGCTACCATAGGAACTTTTCCGCTTTCGCTGTACCATTTTCATCTTTTTCCTAATTATTTCCTGCTTACCAACCTGATTGTTATCCCCCTCTCATTCATGGTGGTTTTTAATGGTGTTTTGCTGATGATCCTGTCATTTTCAAAAATCATGGTCAGTATATTTTCCTTCAGCCTGCATTACATTGTATTTTTCCTGGATCATTCGGTAACCCTTATCGAAAAGCTGCCAGGATCCAGCTTTTCCGGCCTTGCCCTCTCAAACCATGAATTATATCTCTTCTATTTGCTCCTTTTGTTGTTTTTTGGAATGATGCTCCAGCGGAACTTCCGGCTGCTAAAATTTGTTTTAGGACTGATGCTTGTGATATTGCTGGTGAATACTCATCAGAAATACTCCGGCCTCACGGAAAGTAAAGTGATTGTATATAATATGCGACAAGGTCTGGGTATTGATTTCATCCGGGGAAGAACTCATTTTTTCCTGGCAGATAGCCTGGCACGCAACAATCCTTCTCTTGTGGATTTTATTGCCAGGGAAGGCTGGATCGCTAACAGAATGGATGAAGCCGTTTTTTTATCAGAGCAACTCAATTACCATTCCCCCGGTTTTTACAAGCAAGATGGACTGATCCTTTTTAACAATGAATCATTTTTCTCCTGCGGGGGCAGGAAGATTTTCCGGTGGAATATGCCTTTCCAAAGGTCAGGCATGTGATCTTACATAATTCTCCTGAGATGAGCCTGGGGCAAGTGGACAGCCTCTTCAATCCTGAGCATATAATCATTACAGGGGCAAACACTTATTATCACAGCAAAGGATGGCATGAAGATACAGCAAGCGCAGGAGCAAAACTCATTGATGCCGGTGAACAGGCCTGGCTGTTTTATCCTGATTGAATTAATTAATCATGTAGCATTCCTGAATAAACATTTTTATATTTTTGCCAGATAGATATATGGATTATGTCAGATAAGCTGGATATCATCATCGTCGACGATCACGAGATTTTCCGCAACGGCCTGAAGATGGTCCTGGGAAAGCTCAAATATGTGAACATCATTGCAGAAGCTTCCAATGGCCGTGAATTTCTGGAACTTTTACCGGAACACGAACCGGATATAGTTCTCATGGACATTGAAATGCCCGAAATGAACGGGATCCAGGCTACTGAAAAAGCCATCAAACAAAATCCTGAGCTGAAGATCATTGCCCTCACCATGTTCAATGATGACGAATACATCCAGAGTATGATCGATGCCGGAGTCAGGGGGTTTCTCATCAAAAACATCAAGAAAGACATCCTCGACCGTGCCTTGCAGGAGGTTCACAAAGGAGGCAATTACTACTCACAGGAGCTGATGCAATTCTTTACCCGTCGCCTCACGCAAGGTCCTGAAGACAAAAGCAAGGAAGAAGAACTGCATATCACCAAACGCGAAAAGGAAATCCTTCAACTGATGGCCGAAGGTATGAACAACAAAGAAATCGCCGATAAGCTCTTTGTAAGCGAGCGCACCATCATCGGGCACAAATCCAATTTGCTGGCCAAAAGTGGCTGCAAGAATACCATCGGCTTGCTGGCCTATGCCATCAAGAATAAACTGGTGGAGATTTAGCTGGAGGTTGGAAGTCCCGAAAAACCAGATATCTTTGATTTCATAGTTTTTCGTGGATCCTCGTCTCGCCTCTGGCGAGACGGGATTAGAAATTAGAGGTTTGAAGTTTGAGAAGGATCAAGGTATGATGGTAACCGGAATTTTTTATGGCCGGCAGACGGTATTTGAATTTTCGGCTCCTGCGGAAGAAACTGCTTAAAAAAGCCCCTTTTTCATTTTAGCGTTTTTTACTATTATTATCCGGTCTTATGAATAAATTCAACAAGGGAGCTATGAACATCCGACTTTTTGTTTTGTGCTTTGTTGATAAACTGGTCCCTGTATTTCCCAGGCGTAATGCCTTCTGATTTTTTAAACACCCTGATAAATGAATGCAGCGAGCCAAAGCCTGCCTTTTCACTCAAATATTCCAAAGAATATTTAAGGGTGGTTTCGTTTCTAAGTAACTTCTTTACTTCCTCTATCCTGTACTTATTCACAAAGTCGCTAAAAGTGGATTCAAAGTCATTATTAATGATCCTGGAGATGTAGGAACGGTTGGTAAGCAATTGCCTGCTTAAATCCACAATCTTAAGTTCGCGATTGCGATAGATTTTTTCTTTCTCAAAAAGAAATAATATTTTTTCTTTCAGCTGCTCTTTGTTGTTTTCTGTATTATTAGAAAAGCTTTCTTTTTCTTCGTCCAGCAACAGATCTTTCACGCTGTGATTTTGCATATAGCCTTGCAGGCCAATGATGAAAAGCAGTACACTAAAGATGAGTGAGGGGATCCATAAAAAAACGGAGGAGTCCAGAAAATAATATTTGCCTATCCAGTTAAACAATATACTCAGCAAACTTGTAACAACAAATGAAGTGAGCAATAAATGAACCCAGGCAAGTGTTTTGCTTTCCAAATTGGAATAAAAATTACATACCCGTTGATTGTATCTGATAACCAATTTGCTGCCTTTCACCAGAAAATAGATAACCTGAGCAGAAAACACGAATCGATTTGCGTAATATAAATAAAGCTGCAGGTTTTGTAGCTGAGTTTCCAGCATTTCAGGCTGATGACGGACTAAAAATAAAGCAATGTATTGGCTACGCTCCTCTGCACCCATCACCAAATAAACAAGTGCGGTGGCTACACCAAAAAAAACAGCCGGGAGAAACAGCAGCAGATTTTTCTTTTTAAACCGGATATCAATGGTGAGCATTTTGATATAAATATAATAAAGCGGATAAACCAGAAGAGAGCTAAAGATGTAAAGCGGGTCAAAATAGAGATAAAGGGATTCATCTTCATTGAAATATACAGCATGGCTTAAATACAATAAAAAAGCCGCCGTCATAAATACACCCAAAAAAAACCTGGCCCTGTTGTCCTTCGGTTTGGATATTAACAATGCCAACGCCCAAATTAAGGTAACATACATGGGCGTATAAATGATAAAATCACGTATCATATATTGTTAATTTGTAATTAGTTGAAGGAAGCAGTGTTTTCAAATTTATCATTTGCACATACGATATGCAATTTGCACAATCCAAAAATAGAGTTTTTTAATTACTTTCGTCCTACACTTTAAAACAAATAAATATGAATAACAAGGGTTTTGCTTCTATCACAACAAGTACTTCTTTGGTAGTTTTGCTTTTAATAGGTTTCATCTTTCATTCTTGTAAAAAAAAGGATGAGGATGTCAATCCTGAACCTGCTGCCTCCCCGATAAAACTTATTGCTGCCTACAATCCCGATGAAGGTGCTTTGATGGGCGATGAGCATGCTACAGCATTGCTTAAAGTTTCCAATGGCGAATTGCAATACAGCACCTTGTGTTCTTATTATGCCAAATCAGATAATCTTTTTACTTATGCCGATATGGGTAAAGGAAATTTTGTAATGGGTTTGCACGACGACTTCAACGAAAGCAATGGATCGAATGATTGGGTCGCTCAGGGACTTTTCTATGAAATTGAAAATGGCAACAGCCAGTTGTTGCCTCTCATTGAACCTTCCGAGGATAGTGACTACCCGTATTTTGTGCGCGGAAGTGAAGCGATAAGTGAAAACGCCTATGTTTTTTACTTATCTGCCACCAATGATAAGTATTATGGCGATGAATATAAAGACTATTTATTGCGCTATGATCCGGAAAGCATGGATTACAAGATAGCGATAAATCCCGATGGATTTGTGTTATCACAACCTGAAGTGGGCAACGACACAGAGACTTCCAAATTCGATAATCATTTTTTTGTTTCAAATGACGGGCGCTACGTTTATGGCAGACTGGAAGCCTATGGCGTAAGCGGAGGTTCATTACATTGGGATTATGAAATATTGTTCCGCTACGACTTTGAAACCGAAACCTATACCAGAATGGGCGCTCCGGATGATGCAGGCAGCAGTATTCTGGGTGTCACCTCTGACGATTCCTATTTGTATTACTGGGACGGCACTTATAAAAACCAGAATTTGGCCACGGGACTGGTAACCGAGTTGACAGATGGAACTACTTCCACTGTTTACCCTATACAGTGGAACACGAAAGGATTCTGCCGGGGTGCCACCACCGGCATTTTTTATTACAATATCCTCAATGGCACAAGCCATAAAGTAATAGATGAGTATGGGACAGCCGATTCTCAATTTGACGAAAGCGGGGAGCGCATACTTTTTAGTTTGGAAGGCGATGATATAAATTACCTGTGCCGTACACATGATTACAATGAAAATACTGGCTGGGACACCCTGGCAAGTTTTCCAAAGGCTTTTCATCACTTGGTATTGATTAAGTAATTTTCCTGGAAAAGCTGCTCAATGGCAGAGTGTAGGACTCTTTTGGATGGTTTTAGCTTCTGCCTTATTGCTTAGCATTTAAAGAATTTGGATAAATATTGATGTCATTGATTTTCTGGTCAATTTGCTGATAAAGTATTAATTATCCATATAATCTCCCGTCTATTGTCATATTTCCTCAGCGTAGGGACAGGACAAAGGAACAATCGAATCCCGTCCTACGGACGAGGATCCTCGACTGAAAGCCGGGACAATGAAACAATGTAGCAATTGAACAATCCCCTGAACCATTTTCTTTAATTTTGCACCATAACCTAAAGTGATGCTTTATGCCCGACGACAAAAAAATAATCTTCTCCATGGTGAATGTCAGCAAGAAGACACCCCAGGGGAAACAGATCATCAAGGATATTTATCTCTCCTTTTTTTATGGTGCCAAGATCGGTTTGCTGGGATTGAACGGTGCCGGAAAATCCACAGTCCTGCGTATCATTGCCGGACTGGAAAAGGAGTATGACGGGGAAGTGGTTTTCTCTCCCGGATATTCGGTTGGGTTTCTTCCGCAAGAGCCTCAACTTGATGATGATAAAACCGTTATTGATATTGTGAAAGAAGGGGTGCAGGATACCGTCGACCTGCTGGCAGAATACGAAAAGATCAATGAATCCTTCATGGATGAAGAGATCATGAATGATCCGGATAAGATGAACAAACTGATCGAAAAGCAAAGCAAGGTGCAGGAGGAGATCGACCGGCTGGAAGCCTGGGACCTGGATGCCAAACTGGAACTAGCCATGAATGCCCTGCGCACACCAGAGGGAAATACCCCGGTGAAGATCCTTTCCGGGGGTGAAAGAAGAAGGGTGGCATTGTGCCGCCTGCTCTTACAGAAACCCGATATCCTCTTGCTGGATGAGCCCACCAACCATCTGGATGCCGAGTCGGTGCACTGGCTGGAACAGCATCTTAACCACTACAAGGGAACAGTGATTGCCGTTACTCACGATCGTTATTTTCTGGACAATGTGGCCGGATGGATCCTGGAGTTGGACAGGGGAGAGGGCATCCCATTCAAAGGCAATTATACCTCCTGGCTGGAACAAAAATTAAACCGCCTTGAGCAGGAACAGAAACAGGAAACTAAAAGGCAAAAAGCCCTTAAGCGGGAGCTGGAATGGGTCAGGAAAGGTCCCAAAGGAAGGCAAAGCAAGGGCAAGGCCCGTTTGAATAATTATGATGCCATGATGGCAGAGGACATCAAGGAAAAGGAAGCAAAGATCGAGATCCCCATTCCCAACGGGCCCCGGCTGGGTAGAAATGTGATTGAGGCCATTGACGTGAGCAAAGCCTATGGCGAGAAACTCCTGATCGAGAACCTCAACTTCACCCTTCCCCAGGCCGGAATAGTCGGTGTGATCGGTCCGAATGGAGCCGGCAAGACCACCCTTTTCCGCATGATCATGGGAGAGGAAAAACCGGACAAAGGAGAGATCAAAGTCGGGGAGACCGTGATGATCGGTTATGTGGACCAGCGGCATGCCAACCTGGACCCGGAAAAATCCGTTTATGAGGTGATCAGTGGGGGACATGAAGACCTCGAAATCGGTGGTCAAAGAATCAATGCCCGTGCTTATGTGAGCCGCTTCAACTTCGGAGGCCCGGATCAGCAGAAAAAAGTAGGGGTGCTCAGGCGGGGAACGCAACCGCCTGCACCTGGCCATGACCTTAAAAACCGAGGCCAATCTTTTATTGCTTGATGAACCCACCAACGACATCGACGTGAACACCCTGCGCGCCCTGGAAGAAGGGATCGAGAGTTTTGCCGGCTGCGTGATGGTCATCAGTCACGACCGCTGGTTCCTCGACCGGATCTGTACCCATATCCTGGCCTTTGAAGGAAATTCAACCGCCTATTATTTCGAGGGCGGCTTCAGCGATTATGAAGAAAACCGCCGCAAACGCCTGGGCTCCGATATCATCCCCGAAAGGGTGAAATATAAAAAGCTGACACGTTAGGGGGTAACACTCGCGGATAAAAACAAAATGGAAATCAGGCAGATAGTTCCCATGAGATTAGCACCCCGATTCATCGGAGTGGTATTGATCGCACAACATACAAGGAAGTTATTCGGTTTATTAATGATAATTTTTCATTGAAATACCGATTCGCTCTCCCATCTTCACAGCCGTTTCGTAGCCCATTTCGGTATGCCTTAAAAGATCCCCATCTATTTGAATTTGATCTTTTTTAAACAACAATACCACAGTGGATCCTCCAAACTTAAAATATCCTTTCTCTTGCCCTTTCTTTACATTATCCCCGCTATAGGTCTGTACGATACTGCCAACCATGGTGGCGCCTACTTCAGCCATTACAACCTCACCGAAATGAGGGTTGGATATGATGGTATAGGTCCTTTTGTTCAGGACAAAGATCTCAGCCATTTCACGCAGGGCAATCGGGTTAACCGAATAATAATAGCCCTCAATGAGATTGGTTGATGATACCCTTCCGCTGACCGGAAAATGGAAGCGGTGGTAATCAGGGGGCGCCAGCCTGACAATCACCAGCGTGCCATCAAGGTAATTTTGCGCCAGGACGGTGTCATTTAAAAAGGATTCAACATCAAAGTGATAGCCTTTAACAATAAAATGACTGTTGGCAATATTTTCATAAGCAAGCAGCTTCCCATCCGCGGGTGACACTGCAAGTGTTGCAATGCTGTCGATGGTTCTGGCATCCTCTTTTAATTTCCGGGTAAAGAAGTCGTTGAAGGAGTCGAATTCCTGCCTGCGGGCAGCACTCATATCAATATCATATTCTTTCACAAAGTCATCAATCTTATCTGCCGAAGAAGGCCTGTCCATCATATGACCATAGAATGATGAAAGCATCTTCCTTTTTGCCACCGCCCACAATGTCGCTTCACCCAGAGGATTATGATATAGCCATACCAACCACTTTTCCCCCGGAACATCTTCCGTTTTCAGCCGGGAGCTTCCCCTTTCATAAAATTGAACGGGCGCCTCGGGCGGCAATGGATAAAAAACCAGTATACCAAACAGGGACAGGAATACCAGAAAAAAGGCCCAATATTTTTGTTTTTTTGTTAGTTTCATTTTTCTCTCAATGCTCCATGGCTACTTACATTGCATACCAGGCTTTTGGGGTATAGAAGATTTTATTTCCGCAAAAGATTTTATCTTGATGACATTCATTTTTAAAAATTGCTTATTACAAAATTATGAAATTTACTTATTATCGGATTAAACGTAATGATGGGAATACCGGAAAGTATGTGAGCTTCCGTATCCCAGCTTCTGCATGTTTGCAACGCCTGCCATTTCGAAGTTTCGCCCGCTGTATGATGGTCATCAGCAAGAACCGCTGGTTCCTCGACAGGATCTGTACCACTTTCTGGCCTTTGAATGAAATTCATCAGCTTATTATTTCGAAGGAGGTTTCAGCGACTACGAAGAAAACCGCCGCAAACGCCTCGGTTCCTATATCATCCCCGAAAGGGTAAAATACAAGAAATTGATGCGCTGATTTATTCAACATTACATTGGGTTAGCACCCGGATTCATCCGGGTGCTAATCTCATTCTTTTCTCTAATTTTATGTAGCCCAGGCTTAAAAAATTACATAGTAGTCATTCTTTTCCTGAGTTCCCAAAGGCTAAAAGCCTTTAACAACATAGCCCCGGGCAACGCCCGGGACTACAATTAAGGGATGTTGATATTCAGCCCTGAAAGGGCGAAAACAATTTATCTGATTTAATGTTTCTTATATTTGTTCGATATGAGATATGAATCATCAATCAGACCTAAAAAAGTGTTGTTGTTATTTATTCTTCAGACAAAAAATAGTCGTTAGTATCCCAGCTGGTGCGCATTTGCAATGCATGCTTTTCGCAAGAACAAGACCTTAACCAACCTTTGCACAAATTCTCATGAGGATAGCACCCCGATTTATCGGGGTGGATTGGTCGCGATCCTTTTGTCTATAGCCCGTTTTAACGGGCTCTTCCAAAACACAAAAGCCTGCTGAAGCAGGCTGCCCGTCATTTGCGGTCTCATCTTTTACACCCTGATGAATCAGGGTGCTAGTCTCATCAATTATGTTGTTTATAAAAGTTTTACAACTACGAATAGAAATCCCAGCTGGCGCGTGTTTGTAACGCGTGCCATTTACCATTATCAGCAATCAAAATCAAAGAAGCAATACATTCCAACACCCCCATTGCCGAAAAGTACTGCTTTCCCCCACCAAAAACTTCCCTTTTTTACACCCTCAAAAAGGTACAAAAGTCTCTTACACAATCCTTGTTGCAGGTATAGATTTGTAACATGAATTTTAACCCGAAAGCAACAATGGAAGAAAAAATCAAAATCATGATCGTGGATGATCATGAAGTATACCGCGAAGGGCTCAAGACTGCTCTTAATAACGTAAAGAACTTCGAGGTTGTTGCTGAGGCCTCCAACGGAATGGAGTTTTTGGAAATGATCCCGAAAATCGAGGCGGATGTGGTCTTGATGGATATTAAGATGCCGGTAGTTAGTGGCCTGGAAGCAACACGCATTGCCCTCGAAAACAAACCCGATCTCAATATCATTACTTTGAGTATGTACAATGAAGATGAGTATGTAAAACAAATGAAAGAAGTGGGCGCCAGGGGATATGTATTAAAAGGTACAAACAAAAACGAACTCGTAAAGATTATCTATTCAGTTACAACCGGCAAGAGACTTTATCCGGTTGATTTTTCAAAAAACAAATACAACGAACTTTCAAATCATACAGATATTCACCAATAAAAAATTAGAATTATGACAAGCGACAAAGCAAAAATCCTGATCGTAGACGACGACATGGACATTATCACCGTGATGGAAACCATTTTGGAAAAAGAAGGCTATACCGTAATTACAGCCGGCAGCAAAACGGAAGCATTGAATCTGGCCAAAGCCGAAAAACCCGACCTGGCAATCCTCGATGTCATGATGTCGACACATTATGAAGGTTTCGAGCTGGCCGAAGCCATGCACAGGGATGAGCAACTGAAAGACCTGCCGGTACTAATCCAGACCTCCATCGATGTCTTCGTGACCAACAACCCAAGTGTGCAGCAAATGGCTCGCGAATACCGTAAGGATCCGCAGTACAAAGATCTGCAGGTATTGTTGATCAAAAATGTACAGAGTGGAAATGCCGGCGTTGATTATCGCTCGGAAGATGGCAAATCCATCTGGGTGGATGTGAATGGTTTCCTGAGAAAACCCGTGGATCCCAGCAAATTGTTACCCGAAGTTGAAAAACTTTTAAACTAATTACAAACAAACACTTGTTGAACCAGCAAGAACAGAAAGAGATGCAAAGCGCTGTTGAGAACATAATGGAGAGATACCCCGATGCAAAAAGGGAAAACCTGATCCCGATTTTACAGGAGATACAGGAAAGGGAAGGATACTTGTCGGAAGGAGCGATCCTGGAAGTGGGGCAACGCCTGAAATTGCCCGCAAGCAAAATATTCGGCGTTGCCACTTTTTACAACCAGTTCAGGTTTGAGCCACTCGGAAAATTTCATATTCAGGTTTGCCGGGGAACAGCCTGTCATGTGCTTGGTTCGTCAAGTGTGCTGGAAGAACTGGAAAAACATTTGAATGTAAAGGCCGGCCAAACCACCAAAGACGGATTGTTCAGCATTGAAGTGGTTGCTTGTATTGGTGCCTGCGGTTTGGCACCGGTAATTTCTGTCAACGGGGAATTTTATGCAAAAGTGACCGCAGGGTCTATCAGCGAGATTGTGGATGAATACAGACAAAAAGCCGGGGAAGGAGTGGAACATGAGTAAGAAGGAAATGATCATAAAGGAGATCCTGAAAAAAAGTGAAACACAAAAGCACTCTGCTGAAATCGAAAAAGCACTTTCAGGATTGAAAAAAGACAATGTAGATAAAACAACGATCTACATTGGTGCCGGAACCTGTGGACTTGGCGCTGGTGCCGGAAAAACCCTTCAGGCCGTAAATCAATACATTGATGAACATAAGCTTGATGCGGAAGTCATTCAGGTGGGTTGTATTGGCCTTTGCTCTGCTGAACCTTTAATGGATGTTAAGATCCCCGGAAAAAACAGGATCTCTTTTCAGAATGTTACAGCAGCGAAAGCCAGTAAAATTCTGGATGAAATTTTACAGGAAAATATACCCGGCGAAAACATCCTGGCACAGTTCAAACAGGCTGAACAAAAGGAATGGAAAAATGTCCCTTATCTGAATGAACACTTTTTCTTCGCACCCCAAAAAAGGCTTGTATTGGAAAACTGTGGCATCATTGACCCGGTTTCAATCGAAGAATATATTGCCAGAGGGGGATACAGGGCTTTGCTCAACACTCTCAAAACCATGGAGCCTTATGAAGTTTGCGAGCTGATCGAAAAGAGCGGCTTGCGGGGCCGTGGTGGCGGTGGTTTCCCAACAGGAAAAAAGTGGAAAATGGCCCTGGCCAACGAAGCCGGTCAAAAGTATTTGGTTTGTAATGCCGATGAGGGCGACCCCGGTGCATTCATGGACCGCGCCGTGATCGAGGGCGATCCGCATAAGCTTATCGAAGGCATGGCCATCGGAGCCTTTGCAATTGACGCAACCAAAGCATATGTTTACATCCGGGCAGAGTATCCCCTGGCAATCCAACGTTTGGTGAAAGCCATCGAAAAGGCCAAAGAATACGGACTGCTGGGTAAAAATATTTATGGAAGCGGCTTCGACCTGGAGCTGGTGATCAAGAAAGGCGCAGGTGCCTTTGTTTGTGGTGAAGAAACGGCTTTGCTGCACAGCATCGAAGGCCGCAGGGGAATGCCCAGGCCGCGCCCTCCATATCCCTCCGACAGCGGATTGTTCGGAAAGCCCACCATCATCAACAATGTGGAGACCTTTTCAAATGTTGCCGGGATCATCAACAGAGGTGCAGAATGGTTCAGCAGCATGGGAACTGAAAAGAGCAAGGGTACCAAAGTCTTTGCCCTGAGCGGTAGAATTGCCAATACAGGTTTGATCGAGATCCCCATGGGAACCACGATTCGGGATATTATTTATAAGATCGGCGGCGGGATACCCGAAAACAAGAAATTCAAGTCCGTTCAAATGGGAGGACCCTCGGGCGGCTGTGTTACGGAAAAGAATCTGGATATAGAGATTGATTACGATTCGTTGCTGAATGTGGGGGCCATGATGGGATCCGGCGGTATGGTGGTGATGGATGAAACGACCTGTATGGTGGATATTGCCATCTACTTCATGGACTTCATCCAGCGCGAAAGCTGCGGGAAAATGTATTCCCTGCCGCGAAGGTACACGGCGCATGCTGGAGATACTCGAAAGCATTGCCACCAAACCTACCAATGGCAACGGACACGATACTTTGCATCGCTTTAAAGGAATTACCCAGCTCGAAAAACTGGGCAAGGTGATCAAGGAAACATCCCTCTGTGGATTAGGAAAAAGTGCACCCAACCCCGTTTTGAGCACACTCAGATGGTTCCGCGATGAATACGAAGAACATGTGTTTGAAAGGACCTGCCCCGCAGGACAATGCCAGAACCTCAGAGTCTTCAGCATTGATGTGGATAAATGTACCGGATGTACCGCCTGCGTGAAAAAGTGTCCTACTGATGCCATCATCGGTGCAAGGAAAAAACCGCATTTCATCGTCGAAAGCAAATGCATCAGTTGCGGATCATGCCTTGAAACATGTAAGTTCAATGCAATACTCGTAAGCTAATTGTGGGATTTTTAAAAGGAAAAGAAATGGACTTTACAATAGAAGTTAACAACAATAAGATAGAGGCGAACAAGGGAGAAACTATTTTAACTGCCCTCGAAAGAAACGGGATCAAGGTACCAACTCTTTGCTACATGAAAAATATGTTCCCTACAGGCTCATGTCGCATGTGCGTTGTTGAAGTAGAAGGAAGAAACGACCTCATTACCGCGTGTTCAGAACCCGTTTATCCTGAAATGAAGATCAAAACACATTCTTCCCGTGTGATTGAATCCCGCAAAATGATTGTTGAGTTATTGCTTTCAAATCACCCTGATGACTGCCTTTATTGCGAGAGAAACCGCAACTGCGAATTACAGGGACTGGCAGACACACTCAATGTGAGAGAGAGAAGGATTTCAGGAAGAAAGAATAATTACAACATCGATAAATCAAGCAGCAGCATCGTGCGCGATCAGGAGAAATGCATTCTTTGCGGAAGATGTGTGAGGGTTTGTGAAGAAATTGAAGGTGTTTCAGCAATCGACTATATTAACCGTGGAAGTAAGACGGTGGTGGGTACGGCATACAACAAAGGTTTGAATACCTCGAGTTGTATAAACTGCGGACAGTGTATTATGGTGTGCCCCACCGGTGCATTGCACGAAAAGCCCCACTCACCCGAAATTGAAGGTGCCCTGGAAGATCCGGATAAAACAGTTGTTGTCCAGTATGCCCCCGCCATTTCGGTTTCCATTGCCGAAGAGTTCGGTTTGCAGCCAGGGAAAGATATGATCGGGGCTTTGAATGCTGCCCTCCGGAAAATCGGCTTCAATTTTGTTTTCGATACATCCTTTACAGCCGACCTGACCATTATGGAAGAATCGGCAGAGCTGATCCACAGGATACAAAACAAGGGAAAAATTCCCATGCTCACCAGTTGTTGCCCTGCCTGGATTAAATACGCTGAAGAATTTCAGACAGACATGCTGGAAAATGTTTCAAGCTGCAAATCACCCCAGCAAATGATGGGCGCCCTGATCAAAAGTTATTTTGCTGATAAAAAGGGAATCGATCCCGGGAATATCTATTCGGTTTCCATCATGCCCTGCATTGCAAAGAAATTTGAACAGCAGCGGGAGGAAATGACACACAATGGTATCAACGATATCGATGCCGTTTTAACTACCCGTGAGCTGGTGAAGATGATCCGTAAATACGGAATCGATCTGAACAACATTGAACCCGAGATCGCCGATTCCCCCTTGGGTATGAGAAGTTCGGCAGGTAAGATGTTTGGTGCATCAGGCGGTGTGATGGAGGCGGCTATCAGAACAGCCTATTACAAGCTTACAGGTGAAGAATTGACCAATTTCAGGGTGCCTGCTGTGAGAGGCCTTGAAGGACGGAAAGAAGCCAAGCTCAATATCAATGGAATGGAGCTGGGTGTTGCCGTTGTTAGCGGACTCAAAAATGCAGCTGATCTCCTGGAAGAGATCCGCAACGGGCGTGAGGATATTCATTTTATTGAGATCATGGCATGTCCCGGAGGCTGTATCAACGGGGGCGGACAGATAATTGGAAAGGATGATGAAGCCGTAAAAGCCCGCATGATGAGCCTGTATGATATTGATGATAAGGACTCAGTTAAATTTTCTCATAAGAACCCATACATCCTTGAGTTGTATGATAATTTTTGGGTGAGCCTTTGAGCCACCAAAGTCACGAATTGCTGCATACAAGCTATCAGAAGAGAGAAGTGATGTTATAACAATGTGCTTTTTAAACTACAATGACAAACACAGGAACATACAAGCAATTGGTATTCACCGAGAAGGATAAATGCAGGGTTTGCTATACCTGCGTTCGGGAGTGCCTGTGAAGGCCATCAAAATTATCGATGGCCAGGCAGAGGTGATCCATGAACGCTGCATTGCTTGTGGTAACTGTGTGAAAGTATGCAGCCAGGGAGCAAAAGTATTCCTGAGCACCATTGACGCAGTTTTGGAATTGCTGAATTCAGGCAATCAAGTTGCCGCCATTATCGCACCTAGTTTCCCGGCAGAATTCAGCGATCTGGATGATTACAGGGTTTTGGTTGGAATGCTGCGCAGCTTGGGATTTGATTTTGTGAATGAAGTAGCATTCGGAGCGGATCTGGTCGCTCAGGAATACAAAAAGCTCCTGCAAAACAACGGACAATCGTACATATCTTCCGATTGCCCTGCTATCGTGAACTATATCCGGCATTACCACCCCAGGCTTGTGGAAAACCTTACCCCTCTGGCTTCCCCCATGGTTGCCATCACAAGGGTGCTGAAAAAGAAACACGGCGAACATGTAAAAGTGGTCTTTATCGGGCCATGCATCGCCAAGAAAGCGGAATCCAGTGAAGTGGACCTTTCGCTTACCTTCAAGGAATTAAAAGCAATTTTTGAAGCAAAACAAATAACCCCCGGCTCGGTGGATTCCTCAAATTTTGACCCTCCTCATGCCGGTAAAGGTTCGATTTTTCCCATCAGCCGGGGGTTGCTTCAAAACATGGACATCAATGAAGATATTACCGAAGGCAATGTGATCGTAGCAGCCGGAAGGACAAACTTCCGGGATGCCGTGAATGAGTTTGAAAATAGCCAGATTCATTCAAAGCACCTTGAATTGCTTTGCTGCGATGGTTGTGTGATGGGACCCGGTATGAGCAATGGTGGTAAAAAATATGCGCGAAGGACCCTCATAAGTGAATTCGCAAAACAAAAGATCGAAAATTTGGATGAAGCCCGGTGGGAAAATGACCTCGCATGCTTTGCTGATCTTGACCTGAAACAATCATTCGAAGCCGTTGACCGCAGGGTGGAAGATCCTTCCGAAAAGGAGATTTGGGAAACCCTTAAATCGATGGGGAAAAACGCCCCGACTGATTTTCTCAATTGCGGTGCCTGTGGCTATGATACCTGCCGCGAACATGCCGTGGCCATCATCCAGGGACTTGCCGAAAGCGAAATGTGCCTGCCCCTCACCATCGAACGCCTGCACAACTCCATCGATAAACTGAACCTTTCCAGCCAGGAACTGGCCAATGCCAAGCTGGCGCTCAAGCAATCGGAAAAACTCGCCCACATGGGACAATTGTCCGCCGGCATCGCCCACGAGCTGAACAACCCGCTGGGTGTAATCACCATGTATTCAAACATTTTGAAGGATGAATCAAAAGATGGTGATCCCATCAGGGAAGACCTGAAACTGATCGTGGAACAGGCCGACCGATGCAAGAAGATCGTTGGTGGGCTGCTGAATTTTGCCCGCCAGAAACAGGTCAATTACCAGGAAACCGATATCGAGGAATTTGTTAAACACAGCACAGAAAGCATTATCAATGAGAATGGGATCCGGATCAGCTTCGATTCAAAGATCGATGACAAAGTGGTTTTCATTGACCAGGACCAGATGATGCAGGTACTGACCAACCTGGAGAAAAATGCGGTAGAGGCGATGAATAAAGATGGAACACTCAGCATCGCGATCGAAGCGGATGAGGAGAATGTGCGCATCAGCATTGCCGATACCGGCTGCGGGATATCTCCCGAGAACATGGAAAAAATATTTACCCCCTTCTTTACCACCAAGCAAATCGGTAAAGGCACGGGACTGGGGCTTCCGCTGGTGTATGGTATAGTGAAAATGCACAAAGGCAAGATCGATGTGCAGTCCAATACGGATCCGGAAAAAGGCCCCACGGGAACAACTTTTACTATTAAATTACCCAGAAATAAACAAGAAGATAATTTGGCTGTTTAAAAGAATTGGAGGAATGGAAATGAAAGAGGAAAAGAAAAAGATTTTTTTGGTTGATGACGATATGGACTATCTCTTCCAGGTAAAAACAAGTATTGAGGAGATGGATTACGAAGTGATCACCGCCGGGAGCCAGAAGGATGCAGAGGATAAACTGCAGGACTTCAGGCCCGACCTGGCCATCGTTGACCTGATGATGGAAAATGAAGACAGCGGTTTTATCGTAAGTTATAAAATTAAAAAGAAATATCCTGAAGTGCCGGTTATCATTGCTACGGCAGTGACTGCAGAAACAGGCTATACATTCGACCTGAGTTCACCCGATGAGAAACAATGGATCAAGGCAGATCTTTATCTCGACAAAAGCCTGAGAAAAGATCAGTTGCACAGGGAGATCAGGCGATTGTTGAAAGAGTAATCTGATTTATTCGTGAAACTCAAATTTCAGGAGTTTGCGAACTGGAATTTGTAAGTTGAACAATCCCGACAAAGTCGGAGGGTATTTATACCCATGATTGGATTTGGTTAGTAATTATGGATTTGTCTGAAGGGTCAGTGACCGGATGTCCTCACAGGACCCCGGCACTGCCCCGAAGACAAAGCCAAACCAGAAATTAATACAAAATAACCGGATTTACAGCGATGGAGATAATGTGCTTATTGTTCATAAAGAAATTTGAAAATTGATAACAAAGTGGGTGTCCAAAAAGTTCCTTACAAGGTTCTGAGTCACATCGAGCGTAGTCGAGATGCGCTGATAATCAGCGTTCTATTGGCTTCGACTCCGCTCAGCCTGACGAAATATCGTACTTTTTGGATAGCCTCGACGGAAAAAATCCTCGGATTATGGCAACACTGAAAACATTGATCGTAGACGATGAACCGGGCATCCGCTCCGGCATCAAAAGGATATTGCGGAATTTTACCGTGGGCTATCCCTTCATGGATGAGGATTTTGAATTTGATTTGCTGGAGGCAGCAACAGGAGAAGAAGCGATCGGGATCCTTGAAAAAGAAAAGGTGGATATCGTCTTGCTCGATAACAAACTTCCCGGTATTGACGGAATGGAGGTGCTGGAAGACATCAATAAGAAACAAATGGATGTGGCGGTGATGATGATCACCTCCTATGCTTCTCTCGAACTGGCTATCAAAGCTACCAGGAACGGGGCTTACAATTTTTCTCCCAAACCCTTTACACCTGATGAGTTGAGGGCCTCCATGGAAAACATTGCCAAGCATCTCTTCCTGAAAAGGATGACCAGTAAAATGCAGCAGGAAGGTAAGTCGGTGCGTTTCCAGTTCCTTTCGGTTTTGTCGCACGAACTGAAGTCGCCGCTGAATGCCATTGAAGGCTATCTCCGGATGATGCAGGACCGGCAGGCGGGTGATAAGCTGGAGGATTACGATAAAATGGTTGACCGCTCTCTTGTCAGGATCAAAGGCATGCGCAACCTGATCATGGACCTGCTGGATCTTACCAAAATCGAATCGGGCAGGAAAAAACGGCAGATCAAAAAGATCGATCTGAACGATGTGGCCAAAATGGCTGTGGATACGATGGAGCCTTATGCCATCCAGAGAAATGTAAAGGTTCACCTGGATATATATAAAGATGCCGTTATCAAGGCCGATATGGAAGAAATGGAGATCATCTTCAATAACCTGATCTCCAATGCAATCAAGTATAACAAAGATAATGGGGAAGTTTTTATCGGCATCAAACCCCAGAACGGGGACATCCTCATCATGGTGGAGGATACCGGGATCGGTATGTCGGAAGAAGAAACTGCATCCATCTTCCAGGAATTCGTGCGGATCAAAAACCAAAAGACACGCACTATAACCGGCAGCGGCCTGGGTCTTTCTATCATTAAAAAGATCATTGATGAAAATGGCGGTGAGATCAGCGTAAAAAGTAAACCGGATGTGGGAAGTACTTTCACGGTCCGTTTGCCGAAAAGCCCAATAAATATTTAAAGTAACAAGATCATGAAATTCTATCCTGAAAAATGCAAAATACAAGATGAGTCGATGAAGCCCTTCATCGATGCGGGGGAGATCCATGATCTGCTGAAAAATACAAAACCCAGCAAGCTCAGGGTCAGGGAGATCATTATGAAATCACTGGAAAAGACCCGCCTGAGCATGGAAGAAACGGCCGTACTTGCCAATGCCTCCAACCCGGATCTTATTGAGGAGATCAAAGACGGGGCAAGAAGGCTGAAGGAAAAGGTATACGGAAACAGAATCGTATTGTTTGCTCCGCTTTATGTCGGGAATTATTGCTCAAACAACTGCAAATACTGTGGTTTCAAATCTTCCAACAGCGATGCTGTTCGAAAAACTCTCAGCCATGAGGAATTGATCCGCAATGTGGAAGCCCTCGAAGAAAACGGGCAAAAACGTTTGATCCTGGTTTACGGTGAACACAAAAAGTACTCACCGGAATACATTGCAGAAACCGTAAAAACGGTTTACAAAGTTAAAAAGGGAAAGGGCGAGATCCGCCGTGTCAATATCAATGCAGCGCCTTTGGATATCGAAGGATTCAGGACGGTGAAGGAAGCTGGGATAGGTACATACCAGGTGTTTCAGGAAACATACCATCCTGAAGCATATTCATGGTATCATCCTTCGGGAAAAAAGGCAGATTATGATTATAGATTGGTATCTTTGGACCGGGCCATGGAAGCAGGGATAGATGATGTTGGAATTGGTGCGTTGTTTGGTCTGTACGATTGGAAGTTTGAAGTCCTTGGCCTGGTCCGCCATACCAATCACCTCGAAGCATGCTACAACGTGGGCCCGCATACCATTTCGTTCCCAAGGTTACAAAATGCCGGATCCTATGATATCGACGAAAAGTATACAGTAAAAGATGAGGAATTCGTAAGACTGATCTCAATTTTGCGCCTGGCTGTGCCCTATACAGGAATGATATTAACGGCACGCGAACCTTTTCATATTCGGCAGCAGGTGCTTGAATTCGGTTGTTCCCAGATTGATGCCGGGACAAAGATCGAGATTGGAGCCTACGCTGATCAAAAACTGCCCCAGTTACAGGATCTGAACAAGGAACAGTTCAGAATCAATGATGAACGTTCTTTGAATGAGGTGATCGATGAACTGCTGGACAAAAATTTTCTGCCCTCTTTCTGTACAGCCTGTTACAGGTTGGGCAGAACCGGAGAGCATTTTATGGAGTTTTCGGTTCCGGGCTTTATCAAAAGATTTTGTACCCCCAATGCCATCCTCACCCTGGCAGAATATTTGGAGGATTATGCCCCGGAAGAAACGGCTAAGAAGGGATGGAAGGTGATCGAAAACAACAAAAAAGATATTGAAGGTTTCCGGGATATGGAAGAGCTGAACAGAAGGATAGAAAGGATTAAGCAAGGGGAAAGGGATCTATATTTTTAAATTCCAAATTTCAAACTCCAAATGACAAATAAATTTCAATTATCAAATTTTCAAATTCCAAACGGCATCATGCAACTTGCCTGGAGTTTTGGTCATTCTTTTTTGGAAATTGGTGCTTATTTGTCATTTGGAATTTGTGATTTGGTGCTTTGTTTTATAAGGATATTTACAAGAAGAACTAAGACATGACTCGTGGTAAAGACAACAAACCCCACATAGGCATCTTCGGACGTCGCAACAACGGCAAGAGTTCGTTTATCAATGCGATCACCGGACAGGATATTGCCATTGTTTCGGAACAGGCCGGGACCACTACCGACCCGGTGAAGAAATCCATTGAGATCTTTGGGGTCGGACCGGCCATTATGGTGGATACTGCCGGAATTGACGATACAGGCGACCTCGGAACAAAACGTATCCGGAGATCTTTGGATGTCATCAAAACCATCGACATGGCTGTTTTGATGATCACCGCCAATACCTATGGGGAATTTGAAGAGGATCTGGTTACACAATTCAAAGATTATGATGTACCTTATTTTCTGGTTCACAATAAATCAGACCTTGAAAGTTTAAAACCTGCCCACAAGAAAGAAATCCAAAAAGCAGCCCAGGCGAATATTATTGAATTCAGCGCCACCAAGGCCGGCAATATGGACGACATCATCGAGCTGATGCGCAAAACCATTCCCGAAACAGCCTATCAGATGAATTCCCTCATGGGCGACCTGCTCCGCCCCGGTGATATAGTATTGCTCATCACCCCCATCGACTCCGAAGCCCCGGATGGCAGGATGATCCTGCCACAGGTAATGGCCATCCGCGATGTGCTGGATAACGACTGCATATGCGTTACCGTGAAAGAGACCCAACTGGAGCAATTTATAAAAACCTCAAATTTGAAACCTGCACTGGCGGTAACCGACAGCCAGGCTTTTGAATTTGTGAGTTCGCTTGTACCCGAAGAGATCCCACTAACCAGCTTCAGCATTCTCTTTGCCAGAATGCGGGGAGCCTTTGACAAATACCTGAACGGAAATCTGTCCATCGGTGATCTGGAAGAACATGACCGTGTGCTTATTCTTGAAAGTTGCACCCACAGGGTAAGCTGCGATGATATCGGAAGATACAAAATACCGGAATGGATAAAGAAATTTACAGGAAAGAATATTGAATTTGACGTGGTGGCCGGTTTGACCAATTTGCCCCGACCGATCGTAGATTACAAAATTGTAATACAATGCGGTGGTTGTGTGATCACCCGCAAGCAAATTCTGGGAAGACTGAAACCTGCCATTGATGCAGGAATACCGGTAACAAATTATGGTATGGCCATCGCATACATACTCGGAATATATGACAGGGCTATTGCACCGTTTTATAAATATGATTGAAAATTCGATTTTAGAATTTATTTGATATTTGGTGCTCGTTATTTGTAATTTAATCTTCTGCTAAATGTGTCTCCAGGACAAACATATCACTCAGCTAGCGTGCCTTTTTAACGCGTGCTTTGTAACAACAGAATTGGCAAGCGGTACAAACGCGCGCAAGCATAATCAAAATAATTGTTAAAATAAATGAGCTTAACTGGCAAACATACCTCTCCAAGTAATGCCCTGAATCGTGAGAAGATCAAAGAGCTTCTTTCACTTCAGGGTTTTAAGGAGATAGATGCGCTTTGTCGGAAAGCTTTTGAAGTAAAAAAACAAAATACCGGAAACAAGGTTTATTTGAGGGGATTGCTCGAATTGTCAAACATCTGCCGCAAAAATTGTTACTATTGCGGCATTTGCCGGAAGAATACCCATCTGAACCGCTACACCCTGAAAGAAAGCGAGGTGCTGGACGCTGTACAATTTGCGTATGAAAATAATTTTGGCAGCCTGGTGATGCAATCGGGTGAAAGATCCGACAAGGAGTTTGTTGGTTTTGTTGACAATCTTTTACAGAAGATACACCAGCAAACCAATAACAGCCTGGGCATTACCTTAAGCCTTGGAGAACAAAGTGAAGAAACTTACAAAAGATGGTTTGAAAGCGGAGCTGAAAGATACCTGCTTCGTATAGAAACCAGCAACGAAAAACTTTACTATAAACTCCATCCCAAAGACAAAGCTCATTCTTTCACCGGCAGGATAGCTGCCTTGAAAAGCCTCAAAAAAATTGGCTATCAAACCGGAACGGGTATCATGATCGGGTTGCCCTTTCAAAGCATAGAAAACCTGGCCGAGGATCTTTTATTCATGAAAGATCATGGATGTGCACATGGTAGGCATGGGGCCTTATGTGGAACATGCCAGAAACCCCTTTGTATCAAATACAGAAGCCTTGTCCCTTCCAAAAAAGAACGCTTTCAGTTAAGCCTGAAAATGATCGCAACACTGAGATTACTCATGCCCGATATCAACATAGCTTCCACCACAGCCCTGGAAACCCTCAATCCCAATGGCCGTCTGATGGCCCTGGAAGCCGGAGCCAATGTATTCATGCCCAACCTCACCCCAGTGCAATACCGGGAAGATTATTTTCTGTACGAGGGCAAACCGGGCATAAATACCGATGTGATGACCTACCTGAAAGAATTCGACAACAAGCTGAAAGAAAACGGCCAGCAGATTGGCTGGGGGAGAAGGGGAATTCAGCAAGGGTCTGAGATCAGCCTGGACACGCATAAAAAGAGATCTGAAGGGGGCTGCCTTTGAAAAGGTGAAGTGGATTCAATAAATTAGGAAAACTTCATTGTTAGGTGAGAAAAGCCGGCTAAAGCCGGCTGGCCTGTATTGGCCGGTTCTTCCATAACACCCGGATAAATCCGGGTGCTAATCTCATTCTACTCATTTAACCCGGATAATTCCTAAATCTAAATGGTGAAACTCTGAATTATCTTGACCACTAAGAAAAGCTAACCCGATAAATATCGGGATTGATGCACTTCGTTTTCAAATTGCAAGCGTATCCAAATCGGGTTAACCTGTCTTCATAAAATTGCAGATCAATTATTCTTATCCTGAGCCCCCAAAGGCTGAAAGCCTTATATATCTTAGCCCAGAGCAACGCTCGGGGTTGAATGTTGCAGGTTGTTAGTATCAGCCCTGAAAGGGCGTAAAGCTCCGCTCCGCCGAGGGGTGAAAGAAGTTGATCATTTAGCTAAGTTGGTTAGCAGAATATCCAATCACCCCAAATTTTTAATAAACCTTATTGTCAATGGATAGCTGTAGTTCTGATCGGTCAGCACACGAACAGTATTAATAATGGCAATAAAGAAGCAGAATATACCGATGATTGGCAGTAAGAATATTCCAACTGCAACCAACACCAGCAGCAATGCTCCCAGGCAATAAATGTTGATGCTGATCTGGAAATTCATCACATCTCTGAAATGGTTTTCGTATCCTTCAAGTTCCTTTCGTTTGATCAGCCAAATGACCAGAGGAAGGATGATGATCGGGATGATGTTGGTGAGATGCAGGATGCCAAGCCACAGTTTACATCTTCTGGGTAATATCGTCACTACTTCCAGACTTCGGCAATGGAGCGGATCGTATATTTCCTGGATCGACTTCCCTTTTCAATCTTTGTATGTCGCAGGCTCATCCTGTTTCGCCAGTCTTCTGGGTATCCTTTAGTTCCTGATTTCAGCAATGCGAAACCGATTGTTTTAGATCATTCATTTGTTTAGGTTTTGAAGCAAATGATGTCAAAATATATTGGATGCAAAAATTTAATGACAATCTACGTCATCTTATGCCGGATGAGCCGTTTAGTAAGAAAAGTCTTTGTCATTGGTTGATTTAAGTGGCTTTTAATCCAAACAACAAAACTCACAAGCAGGGTCCCTGATCCAACAGCTATTCAGGCTCGGACTACTTGTAACCGAAAACCTGTAACTTGCAACTCAAGATTTCTTCCTACCTTAGCATCGTGAAGCTCAAGCTGCCACCGAAACTGCAATTGTTCATTCCGATATTTGCCGGGATCATTATTTCCATTGTGGCTATCACCATCATTTCCATCAATATTGCACGCAATACCCTCTATGATTCCATTGAAGAAAACCTCAAACTGGAAGTGCACAATCTGATGAAAATGTTTGAAAGGGAATATGCCATGAAACTGGAAAAGGTGAAAACAGATCTGCGGGTGACCAGTGATTATTTCTATATTCAAGAACTGAAAATAAAAAACAAAAAGCTTTCCATATCTGCTGCGAATCAAATCAATGGTAAACAACACGAAGTGGAGGTTGATCAGTGGCTGAGAGATGGCGCACAACTACAGGGCAATTTCGAATTTGTCGATAAGATGCAGGAATTGTTCGGGGGCACCATCACCATCTTTCAGAAGATTGATAGCGGGCTTTTGCGGATCTCTACCAACGTGCTCAATAATGACGGATCAAGGGCCATTGGCACCTATATTCCGAACGGATCACCCGTGGTGCAGACAATTGAAAAAGGGGAGACCTATATCGGCCGGGCATTTGTGGTGAACGATTGGTATATTACGGCCTATGAGCCGGTCATAAAAGCGGGTAAAGTGATAGGCGCACTTTATGTTGGTGGCAAAGAAAAGGATCTTGATGAACTGAAAGAGATCGTCATGGGCACCACCATTGGCATCAGCGGGTTTCCCTATGTTTTTGATGATGATGCAGTTTTTGTGATCCATCCCGTTTCGGAAGGAGAGGACTGGTCGCACCTGGATTTTATGCAGGAGATCATGGAAATGAAAACAGGAACATTGCGCTATTATTCTCCAACTACAGAAGGCAGGCGTCTCACGGCATTTAATTATTTTGAGGATTTTCATTTTTATGTTGCGGCAACCATTGATCCGGTCCTGGAAGCCCAACCCCTGATCAGCAAGATCATCCGGAATTCAGTTTTGGTGGGACTGATTATATTGCTTGCATTGTCGGCATTCGTTTACTTCGTTACATCAGAAAAAATCCACCGCTTCCTCAATGCCATTGAATCGTCCAATAAAAAACTCAGCTCGGCCCGGGAAGCCCTCAAACGTTCGGAAAAACTGGCAGAACTGGGTCAGCTTTCATCCGCCATTTTTAAAGAGATCAACAAACCCCTCAGTAATATTTTTGAAAAGGCGAAGAGCCTGCAGGAAAATTTCGATAAGGATTCAAGCGTTTATCAAAACCTGCAGGAAATATCCAGCCAGGCCCGTAAAGGGAAGAATACCCTTTCGGGGATTCTCAATTTTTCAAGCGACACCCGCATGACCCTGAAAGAAACCAACATCAACGAAATGCTTGATATTTGTGCCAGGGAAATGATTGTTCCTGGAAATGTAAGACTGCTTGTTGAGAAAGACCCCCGGGATCCAAGTCTTTACCTGGATACTTCCAAAATGATCCAGGCCATTAAAAATATCCTGAAGAACAGCATTGAATCTCTCAGCGCCAAAGGGAATGTGAAGCTTAAAGCTGAATCGGGAAACCGGCAACTGGTGATCAGCATTGAGGATGATGGCCCGGGTATCGACCAGGCTGAATTTGAAAGGCTTTTTGACCCATTTTACCAGAGCGACCGGCAGGAAGGAAAAGGTGCCGGGCTCGGACTTGCCGTCAGCTACGGAATCATAAAAATGCACCAGGGTGAGATCAATATCCGCTCCAATACTGATCCGGCTGCAGGGCCAACCGGAACCACCATCAGGATTTCACTCAATAGAAATTAAAGCGGGCCAAAATTATTTTCTATTTCAAAATAATGTTTTATCTTTGCACGCCCAAACAAAGTGGTATTTAACAAAAAAAGAAGATGGCAAATCATAAATCAGCACTGAAAAGAATTCGTCAGAACAACAAAAAAAGGTTGCACAACAGGTATTATGCCAGAACCATGAGGAATGCCCTCAAGAGTTTCCGCAGCATTACCGATAAGAAAGAAGCAGAAGAAAAGCTGTCGGAAGTTGTTTCCTTCATCGACCGCCTTGCAAAGAAAAACGTGATCCATAAAAACAAGGCATCCAACCTGAAATCAAAGTTGACAAGGCAGGCGAATACTTTATAATGAATTGAAAATGTTTTGATGAAAGCCTTTCCGATCCGGAGAGGCTTTTTTTTTGCCGGGAACTGCGACTTTTTCCCCCTGAGATGTATTAATCCATAAACATCATTATGGAACAATACACTGCAACAAAGTCGATCAAACAATGGGCCGAAGACGACAGGCCACGGGAAAAACTGCTTCACAAAGGAAAAGCGGCACTCAGCAATGCAGAATTGCTGGCCATTCTCATCCGCACGGGCACCCGGAGGAAAACGGCCATCGACCTGGCCAAGGAACTCCTTGATAAAAGCCAGAACAACCTGATCGAGTTGTCAAAACTGAATGTGCAGGAACTGATACAAACTGATGGGATTGGAGAGGCCAAAGCCCTGACAATGCTGGCGGCCCTTGAGTTGGGTAATCGCAGACGGGCAGCACAGGCGCTCGATAAGGCCAAGATATGTAGCAGCAAAGAGGTTTTTGATATCTTTCATGCCGAACTTGCCGGAGCTCATTATGAGCAATTCTGGCTCTTGCTTCTGAACCGGGGAAACAAGATCATCCGGAAGATAAACATCAGCGAAGGTGGCGTATCCGGTACCATCGCCGACCCTAAAAAGATCTTCAAAATGGCCCTCGACCACAATGCTTCTTCCATCATCCTTTGCCACAATCACCCCTCCGGAACCCTCAAACCCAGCGACTCCGACATCAAACTTACCCGTAAACTGGCCGAAGCCGGCAACATGCTCGATATCTCCGTGCTCGATCATGTCATCATCGCAGAGGAGAAGTATTATTCTTTTGCTGATGAAGGAAAGATTTGAGTAATTAACAATTAACAATTAATAATTAACATAAAATCAGTTGTTTGCTATGGAAAAAGAAAATGTTTTACTGGAAAAGTCTTATGGTTTTGCATTGATGATTGTGAGGATTTATTTGTATATGCAAAAGGATTTGAAAGAATATGAATTATCCAGGCAGTTGTTAAAATGTGGTACATCCATTGGCGCCAATGCTGAAGAAGCAGTGGGTGCGCAATCAAGAAAAGACTTTATCTCAAAAATGTCAATTTCATACAAGGAAGCCCGGGAAACCCATTTTTTTCTGCGTTTGTTGAGAGATTCAGATATTCTGCAGAAAAATATCCTTTTGAAATTGATAGGTTCATGTGAGGAATTACTAAAGATCATCACCTCCATTTTAAATACCTCCAAAAGGAATATATAAGCATCGGCATGCTGATTTTTCTTTTCTTTGCATTGCTAATTAATGGCAATGAGTAAGTAATTGTGAATATTTAAGATGGGGACCGGTCACATAGCCTGAACCCCAATTATTAATTATTAATTATTAATTATTAATTCGAAGAATGCATGGCTGTTAAAATAGTTAGCATCATCGGCGCCCGTCCCCAGATCATCAAAGCCGCAGCTCTCAGCCGGGCGATCCGGGAGAAATTTGCCGAACGTATTGAGGAGATCATCGTTCATACCGGGCAGCATTACGACCGGAATATGTCGCAGGTATTCATTGATGAACTGGGTATTCCCCAACCCGATCATAATTTGAATGTCGGATCCGCTTCCCACGGGATACAGACAGCCAGGATGATCGAAGGGATTGAAAAGATCCTGCTGGATACGCAGCCGGCTTTCCTGATATTGTACGGAGATACCAATTCAACCCTGGCCGGGGCAGTGGCGGCCTCCAAGATGCATATCCCGGTGGTACACATCGAAGCCGGTTTGAGATCCTTCAATAAAAAAATGCCTGAAGAGATCAACCGTATCGTTTGCGACCATGCCTCCACCCTCTTGTTCAGTCCGACAAAAACCGGTTACAACAACCTGGTGCGCGAAGGATTTAATCCCGGAAACAAAGCACCATACAGCATCGATCATCCCGGGATCTTTCATTGCGGGGATGTTATGTATGATAATTCCCTGTATTTCTCTGAAATTGCAGAAAAGAGATCCGAAGTGCTTGCAAAGAATGATCTCAAAAAAGATAAATTCCTGCTGGGTACCATCCACCGTGATAACAATACGGATGACCCGGATCGCCTGAAAGCGATTTTTAAAGGCTTGCTTAGAATAGCAAAGGAGGGCGACATAGATATTCTGCTTCCCCTGCATCCGAGAACATCCAAAAAAATGGCTGAGAACCTGACTGACAGCCTGAATGAACGCATATCCAAAAATGAACATCTCAAGATCATCGAGCCCGCTTCTTTCCTGGATATGATCGCACTGGAAAAAAATGCAAAAATGATCCTGACAGATTCGGGGGTGTACAGAAAGAATCCTATTTCTTCCAGAAGCCCTGCATCATCATGCGCCCCGAAACCGAATGGGTTGAGATCCTTGAAAACAAAACAGCCATCATTGCCGATGCCGATGAAGCTAAGATATTCGAGGCCTGGAAATCCTTTCGCTCTTCCAAAGGCATGGTTTTCCCGCCTGTATTTGGCGATGGTCATGCTGCGGAATTTATTTGCAATGAGATCCTGAATGCATCAAAATCTTAAAGCATGAGTCAGCTCGACAGGGAAACAATGAATGAAGTGCTGGAAGCACAGAAAAATGAAATAACCGAATACCATATTTACAAAAAGATCGCAGCACGTCACAGTAACATTGAGAATCAAAGGATTCTGAACAAGATCGCTGAAGAGGAAAAATCCCATTACGAATATTTCAGGCAGAAAAGCGGACAGAACGTCAATCCCTCCCGCTGGATGGTTTTTAAGTATTACTGGATCATCCGCATCCTGGGGCTCACATTCGGGCTCAAGCTCATGGAAAGGGGAGAGGGCAGCGCCCAGCTGGCATACAGCAAGCTGGCTGATAAACTGCCGGATATAGACCGCATCATTTCTGATGAGGAGAACCATGAACATGAACTGCTCGAAATGATCGAGGAAGAAAAACTGGACTATGTTGATTCCATTGTGCTTGGGCTGAATGATGCCCTGGTAGAACTTACCGGGGGCCCTGGCCGGTTTGACTTTCGCCCTGCAAAACACAAGGCTTATTGCAGTGGTTGGCCTGGTAACCGGAATTGCTGCTGCTCTCTCAATGGCCTCTTCCGAATACCTTTCAAAAAAATCCGAAGGCAAGGACAACAAGCCGGTAAAATCAGCCATATACACAGGCTTTGCCTACCTGATCACTGTTATCATCCTGATTTTACCCTACTTGCTGATGGGCAATTATATCTTTGCCCTGATCATCACCCTGGCAGCTGCCATTTGCATCATTTTCATATTCAACTATTATACTGCCATTGCCAAAGACCTGCCCTTCCGCAAACGTTTCCTCGAAATGGCCCTCATCAGCCTGGGCGTTGCTGTGATTAGCTTTGGTATCGGATATCTGATCCGCTCGGTATTTGGGGTGGATGTTTAATTTGTTGAGAACCCGATGCTTTGAGAAATGTCATTGGTCATCAGTCATTGGTCATTGGTCATCAGTCATCAGTCATTGGGTCATTAGTCATTAAGTCATTGGTCATTAAGTCATTGGTCATTGGGTCATTGGTCATTAAGTCATTGGTTATTGAGTCATTGGTCATTTGGTAAGAGCCGGCAAACCTTCAATCTGCAACCTGCAACCTGCAACCTGCAACCTGCAACCTGCAACCTGCAACAATCATTTCAAAACGAAAATATTTTTCAAAAACACTTGCCCCATATAAAAATATTTTTCTATCTTTGCAGCCGCAAATGACGCTCCCATCGTCTAGCCCGGTCCAGGACGCCAGGTTTTCATCCTGGTAACGCGGGTTCAAATCCCCTTGGGAGTACGAAAGTCCCGGAGATCCCTCCGGGATTTTTGTTTTATGCCCTGCTTATTTAGAATGATGATAAATTTCTCCCCAATGCAATAATTGCGAGGGACTTTAGTACAGTCCATCAACTTTCACAAGTCTTTGTCAGTATTGCAATTAGGCAACTCTTTGCCACAATCCCCTGTCTGTAAAAAAATCAATGGGATTAATTGCAGCTTTCTGAATAAACTTGCAGGTCATTTTTTTCACCAGGCTTTGCTATATTTGGAAATGCTTTCAAAAGATTGTTAGATGAAAAAAATTTACACGCTGCTTGTTGCTTTCATTAGCTTTGTTATCATTCCTGTCAATATTTTTGGTGAAGGTTCTGATGAAATATGGGTGGATGCACCAGGGAATAAAACAAAGTTGTATTTGTGTAGTGATTTCGATACCCAATGCGATAAGGTAACGGAATCCGAACTCAGTTTGCAATTTACGATTGTGCTGAAACTGATCGTTTGAATTTTGTATGTAGCCAGATTCAGATGAATTAGTTTATATGGGATTTGACGGCAATCCAGGTGGTTTTAATAACATATAATCGTCTTCAGGATTAAAAATAGTGCCGGTGATATTGTTTTCTCTGAAATTCAAATGCCTGAAAGCGGAACTGGATTTATTAACTCCATTGATGAAGCCAGGCAGGGACCTCAGCAAATTACAGGAGCCGGAGGATATGATGCCATTGAATTTGTTCCTCCGGGACCTGATACTTATTATATTGAGTTTGATCGCTTGAATAATTCGGGTGAAAGAAATCCCGGCCTTTTTGAAATTGAACTTTTTGATATCACGGTTTATGATAATAATGTTGGTGAGATCAGGGATGGACGACTTTATTCAAAAGGCTGGCAATTTCTGGAAGGTCAAGCTGGATTTGACTGGTTAACAAATTCGGCTACTTTTTATGTATACTCTAATGATAGTATTATTACGTCTGTTCAATTTGATGAAATGGAAGGTCGTGCCTGGATCATGTTCTGTAATCAGATTGGTTGTGCCAATACAGGAGATTTTACTGAAGACAGGAAGTCACTGTACGAAGAACAGGCTTATGTTCCGGAATATCCCATTTTTGTGAATGAGCCTGATCCTGTATTATTTCCACCTGCAACAAGTCTTGGACAAATTATTGGGACGCCAACTGGCTTTGCATACTGTGATGGCCATATTGATTTTAATGTGGAAGTTGATAAAGCCGGTAATGCAGAGGTTATCCTTGATTTTGAAGATCCATATGCTGACCGGACTCTGGCAGAGATTGTGGAGGCTGGTGTTAACATCATTACCTGGGATGGGCTGGATGATAATGGCGTTGCCTGTTCCAAACGGAACACCGATTGAATTTACTGTTTCCTATATCAATGGCCTGACCAACCTCCCATTATATGATGTTGAGCAAAACAATAATGGTTTCTTTGTTGAATTGCATAATCCGCCTGCACCTGATCCCCCGCTGGTTTTTTGGGATGACTCCAATCTGCCTCCACCTGATAATACAACCAATTTTACAGGTTGCCAGAGTCCCCCAGGTTGCCATTCTTTCTCTGATGGTGACCTGCATACTGTGAATACATGGTGGTACACTGTTTCTCAAACCACAGTTCCTGTTGATATCGAAGAAGAACGTTCCCCCGATTCTCTGCTTTTCGATCAAGCCCCAAATCAGGAATATTGCGGTGGACAAAACAATGTAATTTTTTCTGTAAACAATGATCCGAATACGGATACCATATACTGGAGCTTTACTGGAAATGATGCTACCATAACTTATATTGATCCCCTCACCGTGTCGGTTGATTTTGGCGAGAGTGTTACACCTGGTAATATTGTAGCCCAGGGATATAATGATAATTGCGGCTTCGGTGTTGAATCACCGCTTCCGATCAATGTAAATTCCTATCCTGATGTTGATCTTGGTCCGGATACCACGGTATGTGATAATGGCATCAATACAGCGTATTTTGATGCTGGTCCGGCAGCAACTTATTCATGGAATACCGGAGCAAACACACAGGTTATCACGCCAAGTACTTCAGGCGAATACTCAGTAATAGCGGCCAATGGAGTTTGTGAATCTTTTGATACAGTTTTGCTTAGCATGGTGCCCCAACCCACAACTTTCGCAGGAAGCGATACCGGTATCTGCCAGTATGAGATCCTTGACTTTAGCGGACTGGATGCCACACCGGAGGCAATTGAGGTAGACTCCATCTTATGGTTTGGAGGCGCAGGAACTTTCGATGATCCGCGAACGATCTGGCCTTTGTATACACCTGCTCCTGATGAATTGGGCATTGTTACCCTCGGACTCGTTGGTTATGGCCTGTCTCCCTGTGGCAATGACACCTCTTATATGACGCTTCAGATCGATACCGTACCAACAGGAACGATTGCTACCATTCCACTTGATACCGCCTGCATTGATGAGTTGGTCAGCTTCAGTGGAAGCAGTCCCAACAATGTGGAATTCTGGGAATGGAGTTTTGGCGACGGAAGCCCGGTTGGCACCGGACAGAATGTTACACATGCCTATGGGGAAGAGGGAACTTTTGAAGTGATCCTGAGCATGTACAATGAGTTTATGTGTTTGGGACAGGATACCTTTTATATCGTAGTGCAGGCCATTGAGGTGGATATCAATGCCTCTCCCAGCCCCGCCTGTATCAATGAAGCGGTTTCCTTTGAAGGAACAGGAAATGTTACTTTCACTGATTATCAGTGGGATTTCGGGGATGGAAATACGGATATTGGCCCAAATGTTTCTCATACCTATACTGCACCCGGTGTCTATAATGTGGAACTCATCGTTTGCTCTGATACCAATTATTTTGATCTTACTGTTTATCCCCCGGCCATTTCCGATGCCGGCTCCGACGAGAGCATTTGCGAGGGACAGCCCTTTGATTTTTCTACATCCGCTGTTCAGCCCGATACCACGGATGCCGCATCCTTAATGTGGTATGGTGGAACAGGCAGCTTTGATGAACCGACCAACCTCTTACCGGTTTATACACCCGGCCCGGGAGAGGAAGGTCCCGTGCCTCTGTACCTGATAGCAATCAGCAATGTACCCTGCGCCGATGACACGACCTTTATGATCCTCACCCTGGATTCCCTGCCTGAGCCTTCTTATACTTATCTCCCTGCCACAGGGATCTGCGAAAACGAAGCCATACAGTTCAATGGACAAAACGACAATACAACCACAGTAAGTTCCTGGAACTGGGACTTTGGTGACGGGGGATCATCCTCAGCCCAGAACCCATTATACAGTTACGCCACTGCAGACACCTACGATGTCACCCTCACCCTGACCAACGGGGAAGGCTGCGTGGATTCCATTACCCAGCAAGTTACCGTACATCCTTTGCCAGAACCTGCTATTGCAGTCATTCCCGGCAATGATACCATTTGTGCCGAAATTCCCTTCACTTTCAATGGATCTTCCACCACCAACATCACCGACTGGCAGTGGGACTTCGGCGATGGCGTGGGAACAGCCACCGGGCAGAATACAAGCTATACTTACAACACCGCAGGTGATTATACCGTGCGCCTGATCGTGATCAACGACAATAGCTGTACCGATACTGTCTTCAAAGATGTTAAGAGTAAACGCCCTGCCCGAGGCAGATTTCACCAACAGCCCGCAGGATACCACCTGTACCGGAGATGTGATCTCTTTCAGCGCATTTGAGATCAGCGGAGGGATCACTAACTGGCAATGGCAGTTTGGCGATGGCAACACGGCCAGCGGAATGAATGTAACCCACAGCTATGCCAACCAGGGAGATTATACCGTACTCTTGATTTACAGCAATGGAGACGGCTGTCTGGATACAGCCTTTAAAACCATCCGCATCGAACAACTGGATGTGGACTTTACCCGTTCACCTTCGCCCTCCTGCCAGGGCTACCTGGTCACTTTCCAGGGCATCGATTACAATGGCAATGCCGGTTTTTCCCAGTGGGAATGGGATTTTGGGGATGGTTCAACAGGCTTTGGCCAGAATGTGGCCCATATCTATCCCAACCCGGATGATTATGATGTAACCCTTAATGTGTGTACAGAGACCGTGGTCAGAACAATTACAGTGAATGCCCAGGTTGCAGTGAATTCGGGCGGCGACCAGGCCACCTGTGAAGATGTTGCTTTTGACTTTTCAGAATCTTCAAGCCCGCCTTCGGCCAGCAATTATTCTTCAATATTTTGGTATGGAGGAGCCGGCAGTTTTAGTAACCCGAATGCGATACAGCCGGTTTATACACCCGGAGCTACCGAACTCGGTCCGGTCACCCTAACCATGGTGGGTTATGGTATTGCACCTTGTGAGAATGATACTTCCACTTTGGAAATGCTTGTCATTGAAGGCGCATACGCCTATGCCGGTTCGGATGAAAACGGCTGTTTCGGCGAAGCCTTTGATTTCTCTACTGCTGTTGATACAGCTTTTGCCACCAATTGGGATACCCTTTACTGGCAGGGAGGTACCGGCTATTTTATTGATCCCAACGTACCCCAGCCCATCTACGTTCCCGGCCCCGGGGAGATCGGTCCGGTACAACTGACCATGGTCGCCTCGGGCTTCATCGTCAACTGCGACTCGGTGGATGAGATGATATTGAACATCCGCCCCGATTATCTGACCGACTTATACCCTGAGATCTGCTACGGAGATTCCCTCTTTGCCCAGGACGCCTGGCGCTACAGCTCGGGCACTTTCAACGATACTTTGCAGAGCGTGTATTTCTGCGACAGCGTGATCCAGACCAATCTGACGGTCTATCCCAAAATCGATAAAGACTTTATTGTCAGCACGGGGGATTCCTCCTGCCTGGAAGAGGTGATACAATTCACCCAGACCGGATCGGCAAATTTGACGAACTGGCTTTGGGACTTTGGCGACGGGACCACTTCCTCGGATCAGAACCCCGAGCACACCTATCTGGATCCGGGTCTTTACACCATCTGGTTTTATTATGATGACGACATGGGATGCAATGACTCGGTCAGCCACAATGTTCGGGTATTTGATCTGCCCGATGTGGATTTCTTTACCTCCCAGACCTCGGCCTGCGCTTACACCCAGATCGACTTTACAGGAAGCTCAACCTCCAACATTGTCTCCTGGCACTGGAACATGGGCGATGGTACGGAGTTCTTTAGCCAGAACACCTCTTACAGCTACGACATCCCGGGCAGCTACCTGGTGACTTTGACTGTGGAAGATATCAACGGTTGCACAGAAACAGCTTTCCACACCATCTACGTGGTCACCCCGCCCGAGGCCGACTTTGGCTATGAGGTAGCTGCCTGCCACGACATACAATTCTCGGATTCCTCCACCGCACCCCCGGGTTATAACCTGGTACAGTGGCACTGGGACTTCGACGACGGGGACACCTCCGATCTGCAAAACCCTCTGCACAGCTTCCCCTCGGGTGGCACCTACAATGTCACCCTGACCGTTACGGCAGACTCCAGCGGCTTTTTGTGCTATGACACCATCACCAAACCGGTGGTCGTGCCCAATTTGCCCACGATCTATTACACCTTCACTCCACAGCCAACCTGCCTGGGTGATTCAACCTACTTCTTCGGAGCCACGGGCAATTACATCACCGACTGGTTCTGGGACTTTGACGATGGGTACTTCTCCTCAGAGCAATATCCTGTACACCTTTATGCCGACACGGGCACCTATAACGTCTTGCTGCAGATCACCGATACCAACCTTTGCCAGAGCACACTGGTCAAGCAAGTAAGGGTGAGTGATGTTCCCGATGTAAGCTTTACCATGAGCCAGAGCCAGGCCTGCGGGGATGAGATGATCTATTTTCAGGGCCAGAGCTCGGCTCCGGTTGCCCAGTGGCACTGGGACTTTGGCGACGGAAGCTTTTCTTCTTTGCAAAACCCCCAACATGCCTACGTGACAAGGGGTAATTTTACGGTAACTTTGACCGTGACCGATACGGCCGGATGCCAGGCCGATAGCTCGGCCCAGATCATGGTGGTACCCGAGCCCACTGCAGACTTTGCCTACACCAACTTTGAGTGCCAGACCATTGCCTTCAGCGATTTATCTTCCCCCCCTGCGGGAGGTTACAACCTGGTGGGCTGGCTCTGGGACTTTGAAGACGGCACCACCTCCAATGCCCAGAACCCCCTGCACGAGTTCCCCTCGGGAGGTACATACAATGTTTCTTTGGTGGTAACATCAGACTCCAGCGGTTATATGTGTACCGATACGGCCTGGCAAATGGTACAGGTGCCCAATGCTCCCTCGGTATACTTTACCTGGGACCCTGAGCCCACAACCTTAGGGGATGAAACCAACTTCTACGGCACCTCGGGCAACAGCATCGATTCATGGTACTGGGACCTGGGCGATGGCAACTTTGCCACCACCCAGAATGTGACCCATACCTATGCCACTCCAGGCAGTTACATGGTAACTTTAACAGTAACCGATATCGAAGGTTGTAGCTCTGATGTTACCCATGAGGTGAGCGTGACAGAGACCCCCGAGGTGGAGGTTACCATCTCTCCCAACCCGGGTTGTATCGACAGCGACATTACCTTCTCTGCCACGGGAGAGGATCCCATAGCTACCTATTACTGGGACTTCGGAGACGGAGCCTACGCTTATGGCCAGTCCGTTGTGCATCAGTATGTGGCCGAAGGCCAGTATGAAGTGACTTTAGAAATCGTGGATATTTATGGCGGACACAATGAGTATGAATTTGTGGTGATCATCCATCCCCCGCCCACGGCCTTTTTCGACAACTCTGAGCCCACCTGTCTGGGCGACAGCGTCTATTTTATCGACCTGTCCCATACCGACTTTGGATACATACAGCGCTGGGTATGGAACTATGGCGATGGTTCTGCAAATGACACCATAGAGTGGCCCGATGATCCAAATACCTATCATGGCTTCACCATGGAGGGAACCTATGAGGTTACCCTGGAGATCATGAGCTCGGATAGCTGCACCGACACTTACTCGCGAGAGGTTAGCATAGAGCCCAGCCCCACGGCCAACTTCCAGTTCACAGAGGCCTGTGACGGGGAAGTGGTAGAATTTACCGACGCTTCCTCTCCGGGAGGCCAGGGCAACATCATCTCCTGGCAGTGGAACTTCGGAGATCCTCTGTCGGGATCGTCCAACAACTCCACAGAGCAAAACCCCGATCATTTGTTCTCCGGGGCCGGAAGCTATGATGTGCGCCTGATCGTGACCAACTTCAACGATTGCTCCGACACCATCATCAAACAGGTCTTTGTCAATGAGTTGCCAGCGGTGGATTTTGTATGGGATATCACCTGTCAGGACCAGCCCGTGCAGTTCACTCCCGACAGCTCGGTGATGAACACCTCTACCATTACCTCCTGGCTCTGGGACTTTGGCGACGGGCAGAGCTCCACCCTTGAGGCTCCCGAGCATTTGTATGCTGTCAGCGGAGTCTACACAGTAACATTAACGGTTCAGGATACGGGGGTATGTGAGAACTGCTGTTTCTCATGATGTGACCATTCACCCCCTGCCCATAGCCAACTTCACCTACGATACGCCTATCTGCCAGGACGGAGAGGCTCAGTTTACCGATCTTTCCTCCACTGCCTCGGGTTATATCACCCAGTGGGTGTGGGACTATGGCGATGGCACCTCCGATACGATCAACTTCCCTGAAAATCCCAACCCCGTGCACGTGTATGACACCTCAGGCACCTTTACCGTGCACCTGTGGGTGATCACAACAGATAGTTGTGAGGCGGAGGCAGAGAAGACCATCACCGTGGATGCTGCTCCGATAGCTGACTGGGAATATGAAGGCGGCTGCGCCGATGAGATGGTGCAGTTCACCGATCTTTCCACGCCGGTGGGAGCGCCCATCAGTGAGTGGTACTGGGACTTTGGCGACCCTGTCTCGGGACAGAACAACTACTCCACGGCCCAGAACCCACAACACCTGTTCTCATCTGCAGGAACCTTTACCGTCACACTGATCGTGGTCAACACCAGTGGCTGTAGTGATACTTTGGCCCAGGATGTTTCTGTGACACCCCTGCCCGCCGTTGGCTTTAACGGTCTATGCCGGGGCCTGCCTGGGCAGTGAGACAGAGTTCCATGTGGACTCTGCCCTGATGGACCTGGATGCCATAGAGATCTACATGTGGGACTTTGGCGACGGCTCAGGGCCCATCTACCAGATGAACCCCACCCATACCTATTCACTTGGAGGGCATCTATGATGTTACCCTGACGGTGACCGATACGGCGGGCTGCGAGAACCATACAACGCAAGAGGTCGAGATCGTTCCTGCACCAACGGCCGCTTTTGATTACACCAATGCCTGCCAGATGGACTCCACCCAGTTTACCGATTACTCCTTCTCCGGGGGGATGATCCCATCGTAGAATGGCTGTGGGACTTTGGAGATGGAGCCACCTCCACTTTGCAGAATCCCGAGCATGGCTATAGTGCAACAGGAGATTACCAGGTCAAGCTGGTGGTCACCGACCAGGGTGGGTGCATGGACTCCCTGACAAGGACCATTACTGTTTACCAAAGGCCGGTAGCCAATTACAACTTCATCGTGGATGCCTGCCAGGATGGACTGGTATATTTTACCGACTCCTCCTATGGACACCTTACCAACATACAAAGCTGGCACTGGACCTTTGAGCCCGGGTATTACTCCGACCTGAGGAACCCCTCGCATGACTTCTTTGCAAGCGACACCTGTTACCCGGTCACTTTGGAGGTTACCGATGCCCGCGGGTGTTCGGACACCATCACAGATACTGTATGCATACCGGCTGCCCTGGAGTTTGACTTTGACTTTACAAATGCATGCTTTGGGCAGATCACTGAGTTCTACCCTTACATGATCGCTCCCGAGGGGACACTTTGGTAGAATACCGCTGGAACTTTGGCGAGCCCGAATCAGGAGCCGGTAACACCTCCATTTTGCCCAACCCCACCCATGAGTACATGGAGCCGGGTTCTTATACGGTAAGCCTGGAGGCCATGGACCAAGAGGGTTGCTGGCAGACCATCTACCGGCAGGTGGATGTGGGCTTCTTGCCCCAGGTGGACTTTGGGTGGGAGAGCTTTATCTGCGACTCGGCCGTATACTTTGATGATTTGTCCTCGGGCAATGGCAAGCCCATCGACTTCTGGGTATGGGATTATGGCGACGGATCGCCGATGGATACCATCTTTGCCCCCGATGACCCGGATGTAAGCCATGTGTATGCCTTTGGCGGGGAGTATAATGTCACCCTTTTGGTTCAGAACACCGGGGGTTGCGCCGATACCCTCTCTCAAACGGTATTCCGGGAATACTGCATCAATGCAAACTTTGCTGTGATAGATACTTTGCTTTGCCAGGGCTTTGAGCTGAGTTTCTCGGATTCTTCCATCTACGCCGATATCATCACCTCCTGGCAATGGAACTTTGGCGATGGGGCAGATACCGCATATGTTAATCATGCCCCCATCATCACCCACACCTACCCCGATGCAGGCACCTACCAGGTCTCGCTGGTGATCTTCTCCAGCGTGGGCGGGGTGGATATCTCCGATACCCTGACAAAGAATGTAACAGTGCTGCCCACCCCATCCCGGCCTTCTCCGTGCCGGCGGTGTGTTTGGGTGATCCTTCTGTGTTCACTGACCTTTCAAATCCCAATGGTTCGCAGCTGCAAAGCTGGTACTGGGAGTTTGTTGCGGGAAGTACTGATGCGACCTCAGAGCAACGCAACCCGGTTTACACCTATGCGGAGGCCGACAGCTTCCTGGTCAAGCTTTTGGTAACAAACAAGAACGGCTGTTATGACTCCATCGTAGATACTGCCGTGGTCAACCCCCTGCCCGATGCATTATTTGGCTGGGATCTGAACTGCGCGGGGCAGCCCACATACTTCACTGATCTGAGTGACCCGGCTGGGGCGCCCATTGTAAGCTGGTGGTGGAACTTTGGGGATACGCTCACGGTCAGGGATACCTCCTCGCAACAGGGCCCGTATTATATCTACGACTCCACGGGTACTTATTACCCGGTGCTGGAGGTAGTTAACCAGAACGGCTGCACCGGTAGCTTTGACACGGCCATCGTGGTGAATCCAACGCCTGTGGCAGGCTTCTCCTTCCGCGAGAACTATGATAATGTACAGGGCCAGCTCAGCTTTATCAACGAGAGCGACAGCTCGGCCTTGCGCTACTATTGGTACTTTGGAGAACCCGGGGCTGAGTCAGAGGAGAAGGACCCCGTCTGGCAGTTCGACCAGGACAACTACTTCACTGAAAGTTATGAGATCTTCCTGGTCTCTTACAACAAGTATGATTGTCCTGATACGGCCTTTTACGATTACAACTTCCTGTTCAAAGGATTGTTTGTGCCCAATGCCTTTGCCCCGACCAACCCGGCGGCCGAAGTACGCGAGTTCAGGCCCAAGGGCATCAACCTGGCCTCCTACCAGGTGGTGGTGTTCGACTCCTGGGGCAATATCATCTGGGAGAGCGAGGAGCTGACCGCCGACGGGCAGCCCGCTGAAGGATGGGATGGTACCTACAATGGAGAAGAACTGCCCATGGATGTGTATCTGTGGAAGATCAGGGCGAGCTTTTTGGATGGGACCGTCTGGGACGGGAAATCAATCGGAGAAAGAGAGATGCTGGAAGAGCAGGCCATGGGGACGGTGACTTTGATACGGTAATTAAATATTTAAAAGAGAGATAAAAAATTAAAACTGAAATACGGTGAAACTACAAAGCAAGATATTAAGCCTCATCATTGCGATCGTTGTGCTGGGCAGCATACCTGAAATACGCGCCCAGGATCCGAATTACTCGCAATTCTACAGCAATCCTTTATATTATAATCCTGCTTATACAGGTATTTCGCAGGGCTTCAATGCAAGGTTCGATTACCGGAAACAATGGCCTAATCTGCGAAATGATTTCAAGACCTACAATTTTAATACGGATATTTCTATACGGGAATTTCCCGGTTCGGGCGGGGTAGGATTGATCTTTAATAAAGACAAATCCGGATCCGGAAATATGGAAACGGTGAATGCAGGCTTTCTATCCTCAGTACGAATCAGGCTTGCACAGAACGTTCTGACGCAGGTCGGGGTGATGGCTTCCTATTATCAAAAATACATCGACTGGGATCGCTTAGTCTTTACCGATGAGCTCGACCCAAGGTATGGGCAGATATACCAGAGTGCTTTTATCCCCTCTGCCAACGACAGGGTTTCTTATCCGGATTTCAGTGCAGGCGCCCTTGTACGTTTTGTCCAGACGACGATAAATAACACCAACATCATCGGAACCATGGGGCTTGCTGTGCATCATCTGTTTGAACCCAATGAGTCCTTCTTTGAACAATCTTCTGTTTTGCCAAGGAAAATTGTCGTACATGCCGACATGGTCATTGAACGGGAAGGATATTCGCGCCAGATCGGCCGTTCACAGGGCGGAAATGATTATAGTAGCCAGAAGTTCAACCCGGGTATATATTTTGTTCAGCAGGGTCAGTTCCAGACTTTCGGAATGGGGATCAACCTGTATTATAAAACCCTTTACGGGGGAATCTGGTACAGGAACACGGAGATCGGGTTTTCCAATACCGAGGCTTCTGTGATCCTGATGCTTGGGATCAATGCCCAGTTCAATGAAAGTTCGAGGCTGAAGATCCTGTACAGTTATGATCTTGGTTTGAATGATTATCTGGCAAGATCAGGCGGAGCGCATGAGATATCCCTGCTGATCGGACTGGATGATTTTTCACTCTTCAGTCCGAACAAACGGTATTACGGACGAGGAGTGAAAAGCTCCTCGGGCCAGACGGTTTATCAGCCCCTGGAATGTTCACCTTTCTAACCCGGATAATTCCTAACGCAGCTACGCTGCGTTAGGAATAATGCAGGTTAAGGTTTTTTTTTCTTAATTTTATACTCAGAATAATCGGATTGTATGAGTGTAAAAGAATTTATCAATTATAAGATCCTGGATACAAAAAGTATAGACCTTACCGTCTATCATATCCTGATTAGCCTGGCCATCATCATCGGGGCCCTGGTCCTGGTATACCTCATCAAGAAAATAATTTTCAGACAAATTAACAAGCAGAGAGTTGAAAAGGGGACGGCCAGTTCCATTTATATGATCATTAAATACTTGATCTGGATCGTAGTGATCGGACTGATCCTCGAAACGATTGGGATAAAGCTTACTTTTTTGATCGCCGGTTCAGCTGCACTGCTGGTAGGCCTGGGTCTGGGTTTGCAGAATATCTTTACGGATCTTGTTTCAGGGTTTTTTATGCTCTTCGAAAGAAATATCAAGGTAGGCGACGTGGTGGAGCTGGAAGATGATATGATCGGCAGGGTGGAACAGGTTGGGCTGAGGACCAGCAAGATCAAGACCCGGGACAACATCATCAGCATTGTTCCCAATCACAAGTTTATCAATGACCGGGTGATCAACTGGAGCCATCTGGATCACAAAACACGTTTTTATGTGAATGTAGGGGTTGCATATGGTTCAGATGTTGAACTTGTGAAAACAGTACTGCTCAAGGTTGCCGAAAAGAACAAGGATATTACACATAACCCGGCATCTTTTGTCAGGTTTCTGGACTTCGGTAATTCATCCCTGGATTTTCAGTTATTTTTCTGGACGGAACGTTCTTTTGAAGTGGAGAACATCAAAAGCGACCTCAGGTTTGAGATCAACCGGGCTTTCCGTGAAAATAAGATCACCATACCTTTCCCGCAGCGCGATGTTCACATCAAAAAGGACCTGTAACACAAGTTAGAATTCATGGATTCCTTAACTTTGTTGTTGTAAAAGAATCCTATGGTCACGATTTCGGCACTGATATTGTCAATCCTTCTGCAACTGATCGCATTCTTTATTGCCATCAGGCTGATACGTGTTTCCAGGCGCCGTCTGGCCTGGGTGCTGCTGGCCATTGCCTTTCTGTTCATGGGCATAAGGCGCAGCATAGAATTGTTTGGCTGGCTGCAGCAGGGAGATTACACCGAAATATATACGAACCTTAGTTATTTTATCGGAATTGCCGTTTCCATCCTGATCGCCCTGGGAGTGATCCTGCTGTCGAATGTTCTGCACTCCTTAAAAAAGACCGAACAATTCAGGAAAGCTGCAGAGCAGAGGTTCAGGATACTCTTTAACAGCACCAGTGATTTTATCCTGGTGTCTGACCTGAACGGGGATTTTGTGGAAGTGAATGAAAACACCTGCACAGTACTGGGATATTCCAAAACGGAGATGCTGACAAAGAATTTTAATGATATCGTCACTTCCAGGTACTTAAACAAAATCAACAAAGAGGTAAAAAACATCACGCTGGAGGGTAAATTAATATTTGAAGCAGAATATAAAAGCAGGGATGGCGACATCATACCCGTTGAGATCAATGCCAGGCAGGTGGTAATTCATGACGTAAGCTTTATTATCTGCGTAGCCAGAGATATTACCGAGAGACAGGAGTTACGCAAAAAGATCCTGAAAACCATCATCGAAACCGAGGAAAAGGAAAGAAGGCGTTTTGCCAAAGATCTGCATGATGGGCTGGGTCCTTTGCTGTCCACCATCAAGCTCTACATCAATGAACTTGAATCAAAAGATATCGAAGAAAAGGAGAAAGATGATTACATCAAATATACCAGTGAGTTGATCGATGAGGCTGTCAGCAATACAAGAAATATCTCCAACAACATCACCCCCAATATTATTACAAATTATGGCCTGGTCAGATCGCTTGATTCCTTCGTGGGCAAGGTCAACAAAACCCAGCAGTTTGATATTAAGTTCAAAGCCATCGGAATGGAAGGTAAATTTGATGAAACCATCGAACTGATCATGTACAGGATCATCACCGAGCTGATCAACAACACCATCAAGCATGCATCGGCCAAAAATGTGTTGATCGTCCTTGAACTACTCAATAATAAACTGATACTCACATACCGCGACAACGGAATTGGTTTTAATCCCCGGGAAGTTCTGGAAAGCGAGAAAGCCGGAATGGGTCTGAAGAATATCATTTCCAGGATCAGCTCCATCAATGGTCATATCAGCATCAATGAAAATACGGATAAGGGAACGGAGGTGATCATCAAGGTTGATGTAGAAAGGCCTTCATGAACCTGAGCTGTCAATTAATCATTTTCCAGGCAGTGATTTCACGGAATATGCAAACCTGATAGATATTTTCTTGCAAAAACTTCCAAAGGATTGTACCTTTATTTGCCTGGATCAAATGGATCAGCGGATCCTGATTCAGAAACTTCACTCCCTGACCTGGTAATTAAAGTAATATTCATTTTAAATCTTTGTAATGGCATCAAAATCATTTTCAAAAGAAGAATGGAAAACCATCAACCGCCTGCTGGACAAAGATCCTGCTTTATACGGTTTTCCGGAAAGAACCTATGATACCGCTTTGCTTTGTTCTTTCAACATCAGGAAACTGGGCTCATCACGAAACAGGAGCAAGGAGACCTGGGAGTTTCTGGCCCGCATTTGCCGGCAGTTCGACCTGATCGCTGTGCAGGAAATCCTGGATGATCTCAGTGGCATAACTGAATTAATGGATTTGATCGGGGACGAGTTCGGCCTGGTGCTTTCTGACAGGACTGGAGTATTCCCCGGGGATCGGGGCGTGGGGGAGCGGCTGGGTTTTGTATTCCGCTGGTCGCTGGTAGAAAGAGGCAAAGTGATCTCCGATATCACTTTCGACCGGAGCAAGATCATCGAAACCATCGCGTCCAATTATCATGTGTTTCATTCAGCCATGCAACCCTATGCAGAGAAGTATGAAAAATATCTTGCCGGCCAGCGCAACAAGCCAAAAAATGTGAATCTTCCGGTATTCCTGTCTTTCATTCGTCAACCTTATTGCGTAAGCTTCAGGATAAAAGGGTATCCGGGAACCAAGCCATATGAGTTCATGGCTGTGAATGCCCATTTGTATTTTGGAAATTATATTGATGATCGCAGGCAGGAGTTTTTTGCACTCATGAACTGGATCATGGAAAGGTTTAAGACCGGTGAAAATGTTTACTTCCCAAATTTTGTCCTGCTGGGTGATCTGAACCTGGATTATGATAATCCAAAGAAAGACAGGGCCAGGATTGAAGAGATCATAAAAAATTATGATAAGGACGGACAGGAAATTATTCATCCTGAGGTGGACATCAATGTAAACTTTCCTTTCCTGGACGTCCACTACAGAGAGAAAAGTGTCTTCAAAACCAATGCCCGCCTGGACGAAACTTTCGATCAGATCGGCTTGTTTTTCAAAGATCCCGAAGTGGGCTGGCCCTCTTACAAGGACAATGCTAAATTAGGCACTTCAGCTTCCATCGCGGATTACGGGGTATTTAACTTTGTGAATTTATTCAGAGAAGCCCTGAATATCAAGAAAGGTGTTCACCAGATGAATAAAAGTGAGAAGAAAGCATTCTATGATAAGTTCCAGCATAAGGTGAGCGATCATATGCCGCTGTGGCTGCGATTGCCCTTGCCTAAGAAGTGAAAGCATAAAGCGTGTTTCACACTAAATATGCATAACAAAAAAGAGTTGTCTATAAAGTAAAAAGTATAAAAAAGAACTGGAGATTCAGAGGCTGGGCAAGGTCATTGTCAATCTGCATCTTGAAAATGCAGAACCAAAGGATGAGAATAGCTATTTGCAAAGCAGACTGAGGGGTGAAAGGTAATAAAATATCAACTGAGGGAATCTACTATTCTATATCCTTCCACAGCTTACCCCAAAGACAGCAAAAACCGTCTTCTGAGAATATCTGTCTAATCTTGCTTATTATATAATATATAATGTAATCATGACGCACTACACTGTTGCGCCGGTAAGTAGTATTTTCATAAGTCGAATTTTTCAAATTTTTTTTCGAGTGCAAATTTTCTGTAGTCAAATATGCTGCGAAGTTGGTTTTTTATGAATAAGGAGTTTGCTATTGCCCCTAAAATACCCAATGGCGGTTGATAGGTAACAATATCTGTCATTAATACACCGCCTTCAATAGGTTCAATTTTATGTTGATGATGCCACATCGAGTAAGGGCCTATCCTTTGCTCATCAATAAAATACTCAAACTCTTTAACGTGCGTAATTTCGGTCATCCAATTTAGTTTTATACCGGGCAGCGGGCTTACCTTGTAAGTGATAATCATGCCAGGGTATATCTTAACTTCGCCGTTATTGCTAGTGACCAGAAAACCCATATGCTCAGGTGTTATTTCTTTTAAATTAACCGGCGATGAAATAAAGTCCCATATTTCGCTTACAGACACGGATAATTTTTGTGTTTCTACTAATTGATAAAATGCCATTGTTTATTATAGTTTTAAATCATTTATTCTACTGTAACTGCTCTGAATTCTAAAGTGAAACCAGATATTGATCTGCGCTATTTAAGTGCGCCTTCTTTTTTTTTGCATCCATTTTATCAAAAGTCTTTACCAACATTCCTAATCTCGGATTTTGCAAAAAGAAGTCCCTGTGCGTATGCATAAATCTCCAGAATAACCCATCCCAAACAGACTGCCATTCACCTTTTTTATAGTCGCTCATTTTCATTAAATAATTGCTTCCGCTAATGTAAGGCTTGGTTGCCATTAAACCGCCATCGGCAAACTGGCTCATACCGTAAACATTAGGCACCATTACCCAATCGTAAGCATCTATAAAAAGCTCCATGAACCAGCGATACACCTCATCGGGGTCGAATTCGCACAGCAACATAAAGTTGCCCAATACCATTAAGCGCTCAATGTGATGGCAGTAGCCTGTTTCTAAAACTTTTTTAATGGTGCTGTCTAAAGGCCCTATTCCGGTAGTTCCATTCCAAAATGAAGCCGGTATTTTTCGTGTAAAGCCCCAGTAATTTTTTGTTCGTTCTTCATGGCCTTTCAATTCATAAACTGCTCTTATAAATTCCCTCCAACCAATAATTTGCCTGATAAAACCTTCTAAAGAATTGATTGGAATTTCGTGATTGCTTGCATACTGCAAGGCTTCATCAATAATATACTGAGGTGTAATCAATCCCACATTTAGCATAGGAGTTAAAACACTGTGGTGCAAAATGTTTTCATTTAAAACAATGGCATCTTCATAGGCGCCAAATTCCGAAAATCGTGTTTTGAAAAAATTCTGCAACCAGGTTTTACTCCCGGCAAATGAGCTTGGGTAAATAAAATCAGCATTCAGCATCCCGTAATTTTCAGGAAAATATTTTTGAGTGTAGGCTATGGCTTCTAAATAAAAAGCATTTGGTTTTACAAAATCAACTTTAGGTGGTGTTTTATCTTTGGGATATTTCAACCGGTTCTCATCATCAAAAGTCCATTTTCCACCAATCGGTTTTTGCTTGCTCTCTAATAATATGTTTCTGGTTTTTCGCTGGTGCTTATAAAAATCGGTTTGAAACATCCGCTTTTTATCCGCAAAGTAGGTTTCTATTTCGTCAAATGAATTTACGAAAAGAGGGGATTCAAATTCGTGGACATTAATGTTTAAGGATTCGCATCGTTTTTTTATTCGCTTTTCCAGCCAGTCATCACTTACATCACAAAAATAGATTTCCTTAATTCCTTGCTTTGACAAATAGGGTATTAGATTTCTGATATCGCTTAAGTCGCTCAAAGAATCTATGTAAACCACCTCATAGCCTCTGTCGCGCAAAAAGTTTTCGTAAAACTTCATTGTGGTTCTGTGAAAAGCTATCTTTTGTTTATGGAATTTATATTGTCTGAAATACAAATATTCTTCAAGAATGTAAATTATTCTTTGCTTACCAATACACGGGTTTTTCTCAAATAAATGATGGGGGAAGATCAGGCTAATTGATTTGATTTCTTTTATATTACGAGTTTGTGTCATAAAGTATTTTTTTCTTTTACTTTATAGTATTTTCCACCCAGCACCAACGCAGCCGAAATAATCATCACATTTTTAATAATGTATTGGCCCTCCAGAGATGGTGTGAGAATATTCTCATTTTGGAATGTTACTTCAGGCAATACAACCAAGGGCATGAAAGTCCCAAACATTTGAAGGAAAAGTAATGCAATAGCTATTTTTGTGGTTTGCGGAAATAGAAATGTTACTCCAATGACTACTTCCCACCAGCCAATAACTATTAACCAAAATTCAGGGGTTCCAAAAGGCAACCAAACTACTGTAGCTTTAAGCAAACTTTCGGCTGACGAAACGTCAAATAGTTTCAATATCCCAAACCAAATAAAAATAATTCCAAAAGAAATTCGAATTGCAGGAGTACTCCAGCGTCTCATCCACCGGGCAATTTTTTGGTCAATTTTTGTAGTCATTTTATCCAAAGCATTTTATCCATAGCATTTTATTCTTATAGCATTAAATAACTCCGGTAACAGTTTCAGGTAAAAAATCAAGTGAAATATTTTCGTCCACAACATTCAATTTAAAGGATTTAATCAGGGGATGCTCTGGATTTATTTCATTTTTATTGAAAGTTCCAAACATATGATGACCGGCACCTGCCAATCGTAAAGAAGGTACTTTGCCAATTCCTGATGAAGCACCGATTATTAAATCAGTGAGACTGATTTTTTAGGAGCGATAGCGAACTGAAAAAGCAAAGTCGAACTGATCCCGAGCTTGTCGAGGGATCTCGTGGGTAATATTCCCCGCCCCTTGGGGCGAATCAAATGAATGTTTCATAATGATACGCCGCAGGCTTGCCTCGGGGTAGTTCATTTTAGCGATACGGCAGCAATAAAAAGGCATAGTAGCAAAAGAAACAATGAGGGCATACGCTTAAGCCAGGGGTTATTCACTTTAAAGTGAAAATACTGTGCGCTGAGCATCAGGAAGGCCATCAAAAGTGCCGGAACAAGAACCAGCGATGGATACCAGATGCCTGCTACGAGCAATGTTGCCAATGCTATTTTGGTTGACCCGACCATATTTCGGACTAAATCGCTCAAACCATATTGTTTAAATTCTTTCACAATATTGTCGAAACGAAATATCCATACAATTCCAATTGAAAATGCAACAATTATTTGAGCAACGCTGCTCAGTAAGTTTATATTTTCCATGATTTACTTATTGAGGAATGATGAATACATCCAAACCAATTTTTCCTGTTCGCGAATGTAATCGCTCATCAGTGCATTTGTCCCTTCATCTTCGGCATCTGCAGATAATGTAAGTAATTCGCGTTCAAGAATAATGATGGTTTGAAACGATGCCAGAATATCTCCTACTGCAACAAGACCATCACTAATTTGAGAACTTTCCTTAATTTCCGATGTCTTCCGGTAGTCGCCATAATTGTGGTTTGGAGTGTATCCCAATGTAAGGATTCTTTCGGCAACCTCATCAATTTTTAAAAATAAGTCATTGTACAATTCTTCAAACTTAAGGTGAAGTTCAAAAAACTTTTCTCCTTTAATATTCCAATGATATCCTCTGGTATTCTGGTAGAAGATAGAATAGTTGGAGAGAAGCTCATTCAGTTTTTCAGCTAAAAGCTTAGCCTTGTTGTTGTCGATCCCGATTGCATTTAAATTTTCCATTCGTGTGTTTTTATTAAAATTGTTTTTAAAATAACCGCTATTCGAATCACGCAAGGGAATTTCACCCTTGCGTTCTCACAGAACCGGATCCTTGTGGAATAACCGGGACAGGCTGTGAACCTCTCAATTCATCCGGCTCTTCATTTTCTTACACAAAGATATACATCTTATGGATGCACCAATTCCCAATGCGGAAAAAAGGTTCGGTTGCTTCTTGTACACATCCTTGAGCCACCTAATATGATGTTCAAAATAGAGGCAACAATTATAAAAACACATTCGTTGATTGACTCTCATCATTTTTATCCAATCGATTTACATCAATAATAATGATAGCATCTTCCTCTGGCAGATACCACATTTCACTACTGAAACCAAATATAGTTCCGTTATGCCCCCGGAAATGACCAAATTGTACTATTTCACAAAGACAAGTAAAATTAATAGTGATTTTTTCATTTTCTTGGTTTTTTATGTTTGCTGCTAACGGGAGTCCTTGCAAAAACCTCCATTCAACTTAAAAACAGGCTATACAATAGCTTGTGAGTTTAAATCAGTGAGACTGATTTTTTAGGAGCGATAGCGAACTGAAAAAGCAAAGTCGAACTGATCCCGAGCTTGTCGAGGGATCTCGTGGGTAATATTCCCCGCCCCTGGGGCGAATCAAATGAATGTTTCATAATGATACCCCGCAGGCTTGCCTCGGGGTAGTTCATTGGCAGCTTACCTCTTATGTTTGTGTGCGTGTACCCCATTTGCCGCTTTATAGTTCCAAACTGGTGATCAGTTATTTGTTGTCTTTGGCGGTAGTAATCCGGATTTTCGTTTACCCTTTGGTTGTTGGCTTCTATGATGTCCGCGTACTCGCTCCGGTCAATAGCCCTGCCGTTTTTGGCGCTTCTGGTACATTGACTTATCACCGGACATTGCTTACACCCGGGGGTCATATAGCGTCTGAACCGGTGCCGGTCGCTGTGTCCTTTACGAGTGTTGCTGTGGATATACCATTTGTCATTGGTTTGTAGTGCCATAGGAGCCAGGGCGTGGGTGTCGTTTACCGATCCTGTGTCGTATCCCACCAGGAGTTTGTTTTTTTTATCGCAAACGGCCTGTATGTTGGTTTTGGTCTCCCGTTGCAGCTTGCGCGAGGAGCGGATGCCATGTCGATAACCATAAAGGTAAAGCTTCATCAGTGCCAGCAAGTTACCTGATCTTTTAAAGTGGCACGGTTAGAACCGTTTTTGTGGCACTGTTTGAACCGGAATCACTGGCACTAATACTCCGAAATCTGTGGCACTGTTCAAACCGAAATATCCAATACGAGACCTCCCGAAAGCTTTCGGGATACAGTGGTCCTCCTTCATTTCATTTCGGAGGATAAATGTGAGAGGTTCTCCCCGTCAGTGCTTACTGGCGGGGCTGCCTACTCGATTACCGCAAGTGGTTTTGTCTTTTTGTCAATAGGTTAAATAATTTTTCATTTACATAATAGTTTCCAGTTCCAATTCTTTCTTTCTTTAAAATCCCATCTTCAGCCAGTTTATTTAAATAATTTGCAGCAGTTATTCTTGAAACATTCAAGTCATTGACGATGAATTCAATTTTTGTGTAAGGATGTTTAAATAAGTTGTTTAGTAAATCTTGACTATAAAATTTATAATTGTCGCGAAGTTTATGTTTATATTCCATCATTAATTCTTTGATTTGGATAATTAATTCAATGGTTTCGCGAGAAGTTTTTTCAATTCCATGAATCATGAACAACAACCATTCCTCCCAGTTCTCATTGTCTCGGAGTTCCTGTAAAAGCCTGTAATAATCCGATTTATTTTGAATAATGTAATTACTTAAATATAAGATTGGAAGGTTTTGCAATTTTTCGATTATTAAATAAAGGATATTTATTATTCTTCCTGTTCGACCATTTCCATCGTAAAATGGGTGGATACTTTCGAATTGATAATGGATGATTGCCATTTTTATAATTGGGTCGTAATCGCACATCGACGGGTCATTGATGAATTTTTCGAGATTTGTCATCAATTTATTTATTTCATTGATGTCTTGTGGAGGAGTATAAATTGTTTCTCCGGTCGAAGGATTTTTTAAAGCAGTTCCTGGAAGTTTCCGAAATCCAGCGCTGTTTCCTTCCAATTCTTTTTGAATCTCGACGATTATGTTACTTGTAATTAATTCTTTTGTTTTAATTAGTTCAAATCCTTTCTTTAACGCTGATATGTAGTTTTGAACTTCTTTTGCTTCAAGTGATTTAAATGAATCAAGGTTTAATTCTGATTTATACAAATCGTCATGTGTTGTAATTATATTTTCGATTGCGGAACTGTCTTTTGCTTCTTGCAGTCCAAGAGTATTGACCAAAATGATTTGATTAGGAATTGTCGATGCAATACCTTTTAATTCTGCCAACGCTGCATGTGCTGAAGGCAAACTTTTAAGAACTGCTTTCGTCTCAACGTCAACTGTCAGTGGAAGTTCTTTTAATTTCCAATTTTCATTCTGGCTCATTGTGTAAAGATTTTTAGGTTTTCTTTACAAATATAGTTTATTCTGTAAAGAGAAATGGATTTTCTTTACAAAGAATGTTTGGTCTGTTAATATTTTTCAATTTTCTATACATCCTGCATTCTTTTTCACCATTTGCGGTAACGGTCTGCGGCTATGTTGCGTGCCGCATTTGTACCTTTATGTTTGTTGATGTTCACGATTTTCAAATTTACAATTTAATGTCTTGATAACCACTGTGCAAGCCATGCAATATGAGCCGTTGTTACCACCCGTTTCTATTTTAATCATAATGAAATCTGCATTTAGCAATAAGTATTTTATTTTCTTTAAACTTATAAATTAATCGATGCTCTCCATCTATTCGACGAGACCAAAATCCTTTATATTTGTATTTAAGAGGCTCAGGTTTTCCGATTCCCGTGTGTGGATTCCGAGAAATATCTTTTAATAATTCATTGATCCTTTTTAGAATTTTCTTATTTGTCTTTTGCCAATACAAATAATCTTCCCAGGATTCATCTACAAATATGTATTTCATTCTTCAATCAGGTCTTTGTGAAAAGATGAGCCATTTTTCAATTTTTCTATTGCTGAGTCAAGGCGCTGCTCATTAACTTTGGAAGATAATTCATGCTGGGTAGCTTTCAATGAATTATATTCTGCTAATGAGATAATAACGACACCATTGTCTTTTCCACGATTAATTATCAAAGTCTCAAAGTTTTTAGTTACGTTGTCAAGATATCTTTTTATATCTTTTCGAAAGTCAGAAATTGTTGTTGTTAACATGATAATAATATTTAGTACATAATAATGTACAAATTTATGTACAATAATTGAAATATCAAATTATTTTGTCACTTTTTTCATTTAAATGGGTGGTAACGGGAGTCCGTGCAAAAACCTCCATTCAACTTAAAAACAGGCTAAATAGCTTGTGAGTTTAAATCAGTGAGACTGATTTTTTAGGAGCGATAGCGAACTGAAAAAGCAAAGTCGAACTGATCCCGAGCTTGTCGAGGGATCTCGTGGGTAATATTCCCCGCCCCCTGGGGCGAATCAAATGAATGTTTCATAATGATACCCCGCAGGCTTGCCTCGGGGTAGTTCATTGGCAGCTTACCTCTTATGTTTGTGTGCGTGTACCCCATTTGCCGCTTTATAGTTCCAAACTGGTGTTCGGTTATTTGTTGTCTTTGGCGGTAGTAATCCGGATTTTCGTTTACCCTTTGGTTGTTGGCTTCTATGATGTCCGCGTACTCGCTCCGGTCAATAGCCCTGCCGTTTTTGGCGCTTCTGGTACATTGACTTATCACCGGACATTGCTTACACCCGGGGGTCATATAGCGTCTGAACCGGTGCCGGTCGCTGTGTCCTTTACGAGTGTTGCTGTGTATGTACCATTTGCCGTTGGTTTGTAGTGCTATAGGAGCCAGGGCGTGGGTGTCGTTTACCGATCCTGTGTCGTATCCCACCAGGAGTTTGTTTTTTTAGCGCAAACGGCCTGTATGTTGGTTTTGGTCTCCCGTTGCAGCTTGCGCGAGGAGCGGATGCCATGTCGATAACCATAAAGGTAAAGCCTCATCAGTGCCAGCAAGTTACCTGATCTTTTAAAGTGGCACGGTTAGAACCGTAATCATGGCATCATTAGAACCGTTTTTGTGGCACTGTTTGAACCGGAATCACTGGCACTCATACTCCGAAATCTGTGGCACTGTTCAAACCGAAATATCCAATACGAGACCTCCCGAAAGCTTTCGGGATACAGTGGTCCTCCTTCATTTCATTTCGGAGGATAAATGTGAGAGGTTCTCCCCGTCAGTGCCTGCTGGCGGGGCTGCCTACTCGATTGTGCTCCGTTTTTATTTTATTCTCTTTCTTTGTTTATTGTCCCAGTAATATCTTAAATCTCTAATTGTTCCACTTGGTTTAAATTCAATTTCATATTCGTCTTTTCTCATTCTATATCTATCAACTATTATTCTTGCAACTCCATTTGGATAAGTGTCGTAAATCAAATGAAAATCGTTTAGATTATTGTCAATCATTCTTTGCGTTATTATTTCTTGTTTTTCATTCAAAATATTGTCAGTGTCAGAACCAATAAGAAAGAGTGGACGAATAGTGTCTTGGATAACTCTTAGTTTCTTATTGTTATCAAGAATAATGGTGTCTTTCTTTTGAACCCATTTACCAGTTTTGTTTATTGAGTTTCGGAGTTTGTCATGGTCGCACAAACTACAATGAATCTCTATTATTTCCATGCTATATGATGAGTCCTTATCAAATCGTAACTGGGTTACAGTCCCTAAAATAAATTCTGCTCTATAAATTCTAAATAGTGAATTTTCTAATAGTTGTGCATTCACAGTTCCTACCAATGTCGTCAAAATAATGACAAGATATAGGATGATTTTATTTTTATTCATTGACATTGTATTTGTTGTTGTCTTCTTTAATGGAGCACAACGTTTGATGGTATGGTGTCGTGCGGGATTACGAAGCGAAAACCTATCAATTTACAACGACCTTTTTTACGAGCCACAAACCCTCGAAAACCGCTGAAACCCGCATGCACTATACCATGTGTAGTTGCTGTGCTTCTTTCATTTATTTTATTTCGTAAACTTCATTTTTTTCATAAACTTCCAGTATCCAAGCGATTCAAGTATTAATCTTCGAGTTAAATGCTGAACATTTGCCACATCGTATGGTGATAATGAGGGTGTTAAATGACTAGCTCCGTGTGCAGAAACTTTACTACGCAACCAACTTGCATCATTTAAAGCATCTATAATATTTACTTCTACATCTCTAACTGTTTTACTCGAACGATAAGGTTTTGAGACTGAAATCGGAGGTCTAACTTTATCAATTTTTCTTAGTGTACCTCTTACACTCCAAAGAAATTGTTCATTGATGTTAATACCGGAATTCAATAATCTTGACCCAAGGTCTTCTTTTACTTTAGAATTCCAGACACCATTAATTTTACTTGGATTATTAGCTCCTGCTTTTATTTGTAATTGTAAATCTTCTATTGCCGAGTATGCTAAATTAATACTAGTTGCAAAGCGAACATGATCCTCAACAAATGAGGATAATTTTAAGTTTTCCGAATAAAATGGATCGAGGTCAACCGAAGCTGTGGAGTATACTTCGCAACTAAGCTTATATTTTGAGATTGCATAAAGTAATCTTTTGTTTTGGGAAGCTTTAATGGCAATCAGGCACGCAGTTGAAAGACCTGGAGTATTAATGTGATAATTTCTAATAAATTCAGCCAAGTGTGTTGGTAAATCCTTAGGCAATTTATCTTGTTCAGAATATACAATCGGTTGTTGGTCAGATAATATCCCACCCATTGTATCTCCCATATGAAGGATTAAAGAGGAAAAAATAAGATTTGATGCTTGTTGTGCTGTTTTCCAATGTTTTGCACAAATAACTATCTTCTTTACTTTTATGAAATTCTCCATTGGAATAAGTACCACTATTACTATGCTTACCTTCTAGAAACTTTATACTCCAACCTCTTCCATTAAATTTTCTGTTGTAGTATTCTGGTTCTTCTGCAAACCATAATCCAGTTTTATATTGTTTTGTCTCTGTCATAGTTGTTGGTCAGCATTGCGGATGGTACATGTTGCGGAGCGGATTACGGAGCGCGTTCCTGTCCGCAAGGACGGAACGATGATGCGAGAGCCGCAGTTGCTAACCGCACCAACCCCGCTCTGAAATATGTACTTTGTTATGTGCCGAATTATTCTAATTTCAAATGGAATTCATACTGCATTCCATAAAGTGTCGTATGGTCCTCGATATCTTTTTATTTAAACTCTTCATATTCAATTAATTCGTAAATCGTTGAAGGTCGTTCTCGAATTTTTAATAAACAGTCGATTGTCGTCATAAATATCTTCAGATATTGCATTTTCTTTATCATAAACATACATGAAACTGAGTTTCTTCAATCCAAACATTGAATCATTAATCTGTCCTATTATTGTAAAACTTTTAATAAAATCTTACTAATCCATTAAACATCTTACACACCCACCAAATTGTATTGTTGTCTTAGGTGCAAAATATGTAGGTACATTATTTTCATGTATTCTCATGCTCCCTTGATACAAACCAGAACCTGTGTTTGTCCACCAAAACCCGTTATTGCCTCTTTGCTCAAAATCTCCCCAATTTTTTCTCCAACCAGTAGGTAATGCCGTAAAGCCAGTTTCATTAGTTACGCTCTCAGGGTTTTCTACCCAATGAGACCTTCCGGCTTCTTTTAGCTTTTTAGGGGAATCAGCACCCATTCGTCCACAGTATTTAACGAGTTCTTCTAATTCACTCATACTTGGAACATGCCATCCTTTTGGACATAGAGAACTCATTCTAGCAGCAAAACCGTTATACATGGCACCATAAGGATTATTCGAGTTCGGTTTCTCATTATTGTACCAGCAATATGCAGCTGCAGTAGTCTTAAACCATTGTTCGTTCACAATGACATTTGCAATAGGAGTTCCATCATTAAACCTTGTAACTTTCAGATCAGATTGCATCCAGGTTTGTGTGCCAATTTTAACTGTGTTGTAAACATTGCCATCAATGTCTGTAACAGTATTTCCCGTAGATGGACTTACAGAATTCTTATACGTGATTTTCTCTATCTCCGAAATAGGAATGGTTAAAACCGACTTATCGGTTTTAGTGATATACATCATTTCTTGTGAATAAACGCCAAAGGGATTAACCAATGCACAAATAATAGCAATCAGAACTGAATAAATAGTTTTCTTCATAATATTTCATTTTAAAAGATTAATATTTAATTTAGAAACGAGTTTGTTTACTATGTTTTAACCTTGAGGATAATTGTCATTTGATTCGTCAGACGTTTAAGAAGATGTTCTGTTAATAATCTTATCATTATCATATAATTATATACTGTTTTCATATGGCACATAACGTGAGTCCGTGCAAAAACCTCCATTTAACTTAAAAACAGGCTAAATAGCTTGTGAGTTTAAATCAGTGAGACTGCATTCTTTAGGAGCGATAGCGTAACTTAAAAAGCTAAAGTCGAACTGATCCCGAGCTTGATCGAGGGATCTCGTGGGTAATATTCCTCGTCCCCTGGGGCGAATCAAATGAATGTTTCATCAATGATACCCCGCAGGCTTGCCTCGGTGTAGCTTCATTGGCAGCTTACCTCTTATGTTTGTGTGCGTGTACCCCATTTGCCGCTTTATAGTTCCAAACTGGTGTTCGGTTATTTGTTGTCTTTGACGGTAATAATCCGGATTTTCGTTTACCCTTTGGTTGTTGGCTTCTATGATATCCGCGTACTCGCTCCGGTCAATAGCTCTGCCGTTTTTAGCGCTTCTGGTACATTGACTTATCACCGGACATTGCTTACACCCGGGGGTCATATAGCGTCTGAACCGGTGCCGGTCGCTGTGTCCTTTACGACTGTTGCTGTGTATGTACCATTTGCCGTTGGTTTGTAGTGCCATAGGAGCCAGGGCGTGGGTGTCGTTTACCGATCCTGTGTCGTATCCCACCAGGAGTTTGTTTTTTTATCGCAAACGGCCTGTATGTTGGTTTTGGTCTCCCGTTGCAGCTTGCGCGAGGAGCGGATGCCATGTCGATAACCATAAAGGTAAAGCTTCATGAGTGCCAGCAAGTTACCTGATCTTTTAAAGTGGCACGGTTAGAACCGTTTTTGTGGCACTGTTTGAACCGGAATCACTGGCACTAATACTCCGAAATCTGTGGCACTGTTCAAACCGAAATATCCAATACGAGACCTCCCGAAAGCTTTCGGGATACAGTGCGGTCCTTCCTTCATTTCATTTCGGAGGATAAATGTGAGAGGTTCTCCCCGTCAGTGCTTACTGGCGGGGCTGCCTACTCGATTGGCAGCTGGCTTTATTTATTCTTTGCTCTTTCAGCTAACATTTTTGTGGCAGGAAGATGGAGTTTTTTTCAATTTCCTTCAATTTTTTAAATTCGATTTTATGCATTCTACAATGTTCTACGACTTTAATTTTTAAAAGACGTTTCGCTGTTTTGGAAAAATCCTTTTCAGAAATCTTATCAGCCATTTCATTTAACTTGACATTCTTATCATACCACATTTTAATTTCATGATTAACTATAAAGGCTGCTGGAGTCATTTCTTTTGTGCTTATGTTGTCAGCTACCTTCAATAAGTTAATAGAACCTAAAAGAATGAATTGCCTTAGTTATAAATCCATGTAATACTCCAAAGTTTACATTCCAATAAATAGCTTTGACTAGCTTTTCAAGCTTGTCAACACTCAAGTCTTTTCCATCTTCATTTTCTTCAATGATTTGGTTAATGCGTTCCTTTAAAAAGATTTATAATGGTTTGTTCTGTCCCTTCATCTTTTATTATTTCAATGAATGACATTAAAATTCTTAGGTGTACTTTTTCAAGACCTTTGCTTCAAAAATGTATTCAAGACGATTTAAGCTAAGGGAACCCGAACGGTTTTTAATGATTAGCCCCATTACTTCAACAGTCTTAATGCTCAATCTTAGATTCTAAAAGAACTTCAGAAGACATTTCATCATCATCTAAAGGAGTGTCATCTATACTATCATTTTTTTGGTCTTCAATTTCAGATTTTTCAATCAGCAACTTTTTTCTTTCGGCTTCTGGATCATGTTGATAAGAAGGTAAAATTGCCTTAACGATTTTATCTTCATGCTTATCAAAAAATAATAGTTCATCCGTTTTTAAACTCGCAGGTCTCATTACTTTTCAAGCAGCACTCCTGCATTCAACAATAGCTCGTCAAGTAAGTAGTCCTGATTTTGTGTGATGTGCAATGAATACTGAAATGTATGCATTCTCATCCTTGTGAAGATTGGAAAGAATGTTAGCTATTGCTTTTTTTTGATCAGCTTCATGTTCAGAAAGGCACTTGGACAAAAGAAGTGAGGATGTAGGACATAGCAAAAACCATACTGATAAAAGAGTCAAATTTGCATATGTTTACATTGGAAAGTTTCGCAACCAATTCACTGAGTGGAATAGGCAAATTAAAGCGGGATTCGTAGAGCTCTTTAAATTCTTCAAAATCATTTCTGTCTAGATTAACTCCATTCTTTTTGTCAAAAATCCAATACGATAATTCAGTTAAAAAGTTGGTGTAAATGTCGATTTGCTCATTTGTAACTCCTTCTCTTCTCAAATACAAGTATATCAAAGCTCTCGAGAACAGTGACCTTGTGAAGTAATTCTCGAATCAAGAAGGTTTCTGGGTGTCTTGGGCTGCTAGTATTGATAGAATGAAAAAATGGATATGATGGCATAATTCCTTTTCCGAAAATGATACCAAGAGAATTTTCAATTTTTTCAGTTTTATCATCAATGCTTTGCTGTAAGTGATTCGGATTGATTTGGATTTCGGGACTCTTCTTTTACTTCAATCCATTTTTTTTATTAATTCGTTGCGTTCTAAGGGTGTAAACTCTCTTATTTCGAACTTGCTGTATTCTGCTATTAACGCTTGGTTCTTAATATTCAAACCAAAAATGTCATCGACTATTATAACTTGATGCCTAAATGATTCGTATTGTTCAATGGCTTTTTCCTGATATTTTGCTGTGTGGAAGTTGTCGACAATAGGTACCAGCTACTTTTAAAATGTCAATCTCATCAAAGCTTTCAAAATAATACTGTTTTCTGAAAATGCTCTCCAAGCTTTTTGTGAGGGTTCCCTAAGTACTTGGTTCTTCATCATCTAGAAAGATCGGGACGAAGTTTAATTCCCTGTAAATCTGAAATAGCACCTTACAAAAAGTGCTTTTTCCTGATTGGTTTCTTCCCCGCAATTATTAGCTTTTCATAGACCAATATTTCGGAGCTAAGGTTTTCTCAGTTGTATTTATGTGATGCTTCTTCTTCGTCATAACACTTTAATCTTGGGTAAACGGATATGTCTTCAAGATTTTAGGATCTCTTTGTTCCTATGAGATTTGGAAAGGATATCGGCACTATTTAGGAATTTGTTGAAGTCGTCTTCTAATTTCAAGGATTTGATTGTATCTGACCTGAATCACAAACTTCCTTAATCCAATTACTGCGTCTAACCATCCTTCGTTTTTATCTGAAAATTGGAGATCACTGGCTTTTCCATCCGTAGGTATTGCCAATAATTGGCTTAATTCTTTATGAGTAGTCCATGCACATGGCCTTAATGAATTAATGGAATTACTCTATAATTCCTTCAGTTTACTTCAATTAAGAGCAACAGCATTTCTCTTCCAAGCAAGCTTTTCGAGGCAAGGAACCTGCTTGAAATCATTTAACCAGATTATATCTGCGTTTTCTAAGTTATTGTCAATGTCATTTTGAAACTCTTCAACCTGTTTCAAATCTTTCTGTCATGCCATTCAGACAGAATACCATTATTTTTTAATGCTAGTCCGCGTGGGCTGATGAAATTCTTTAATTAGATTTTTCGTCTTCGTGAGAGTAGCTTATGAAAAGCTTATTCATTCGATATATGTTTGTTTTTAGCTTGCTGCCAACGGTTGACAATATGAAACGGTTGGGTTTTCGGGCTTCGTACTCGTCCACCGACACGAATGCAGAAAAGCGAGAACCAAACCTTCGCAAACTACTGAACCTCAACTGTTTTATATTGCGTGTGTGTGCCCTGCATGAGCATGCAGCGCACACCCACCGCAAGCTGTTTAAAAACTTTAAAAGTACAAATGTTTTTCATTCGGCAAAGCGATGGGTGTGGCAATTTTTCCAGAGGGTGCAAACCCCTGTACAGTGCGGAGCTAGTATTTCACGAGTAAAATTACCGGGTAACCGTTACGTGACCCGATAGCTATCGGGAGCAAGGTGGTTTACCGTGAGGTAAGCACTGAAGGAAGCCAGACTGCAAACTCCGGTACTGACGAACAGGAACGGTATATGAGGTTCCGATTATGTGGTTTGTCGATTTTGCATTGCAAAATCTTACAAACATAATATCGGGATAGATGCCGCAGCGATCGGAAGAAGGAAAATGCTCTTACCAGGGGAGGTCTTGGATTAGACTCGGTATTTCTATACACCAAGAAGTCAGCAGAGGCCATAGTAGTTGTGGAATACGAGCTGCGAATAGATACCGCAGAAGTCTCACAAATCAATGAAGGGCCGAACAGCCTGTCCAGGTTTAATCGGGATTATGCTGTCCGAAATTCGATAAGGAAGCTTTGCCCAAATGAGTGATTCTAGCCTTATCTTAAAGTGGGACATAGCTGTCATGGTGAAAAGAGCATGGCAATGATGCTTAACGAACCGCTGTATACGAGACCTCCCGAAAGCTTTCGGGATACAGTGGTGTGAGAGGCGCACCGGTGGGCTTTATTTGCTCACCGGCCGTCTACTCGATTGTGTTTTCGTGCTTTTATCATCTTCCTTAATATTCAAATTTTTATATTTATTTTTTTTCTCTTCAAACAGTCTTAATTGTTGATGAGAATTGTAGTTGCTTTTACTTTCAACATTTTCCATGCCTGTTGTTCTTGCTGCTGCTGTAACTTCTCCCCAATTAATAAAATAGTTGTCAAAATATTCTATTGGAAAGGTGTTGTTTTTGATAACATCTTCTCTGGTAGGTATTTTGCCAATTTTTATTGATAAGTCTTTAATGTACAATTGAAGTGTTTTTTTATCAACTTGATATTTTTGTTTTTTTAATCTTTTTACATAACTATTCTTTGATTGTGGCGTCACATCTTTTTTTCTAAACGGGTCAAGACCATTTTTTAATTCCGCATGTCTATCTAATGACAATTCATAATATTTTTCTGACAACTCAATTCCAAAATACTTTCTGCCTAATTTTTCTGCACATAGAGATGTGGTCCCAGAACCATTAAAAGGGTCTAATACAATATCTTCTTCATTGGTGAATAAGGAAATTAAACGATTCATAAACGATGGCGGAAGTTGTGTGGGATGGTCAACACGTTTGCTATTGTGTTTAAGTCTATGAATATCCCACCAAAGATTTGTGATTGTTGCTTTGTCATTAATGGAATTCTTCTTTCGTTTTTTTATACAACTTGCTCTATTACAGTAAAATTCTTTTATAGTGGTCAAATTTTCAATTTCTTCATTTAATTGATTACTACGATTTAAGCCAGGTAATGCATCCGCTTTTCCTTTTGTAAAACAAATAATCGAGTAATGAGCTGGCATTATCATTCTAACTGGTAGACTTAATCCTTCCCATAAAATCCAATCTTGAAATGAAAGCATACTTTTTAGATGTCTAAAATGGCGTACTGCCCATTGAGGAATATTTAAAACAGCAACTGTTTTACCTGGTTTAATGACTCTGGCTAATTCCGAAAGCCACTTATCACACCAATTAAAATAATCTATAATATCTCTATCATCATTCCAGCTTTCGTATTTCTTATTAACATTATATGGTGGGTCTGCAAAACAAAAGTCAATACTGTTTGATGGAATATCTTTCAATACTTCTAAGCAATCTTGATTAATGATATTAGATTGATTACTACCTAAATAACTAAAGGCATTGGTTTTCTCTTTGTTTTCCTTTACATTACTATCTTCATAAACAGAAGGATATTTTTTTGAAAGGTCGATAGTTTTTAGAAATTTATAAGGTTTTATGGCAAATAAATCTTGTAATCTATCTGATTACAGGCTCAATGTTTTTATCATAGTCAATTTCAATATCACGCCAAACATCAGACATCAAAGTACCATAATCATGATATAAATGTTTTTTACCTCCATAATCTTTAGTCGTTTTTTCACAATTTGGACAAAAGTATATCCAATTCGAGTTTTAGTATGTTGTAGGGTTTTGGGATATCGGGTAATTATTATTAATGAAGCATGATTCTGGTCTAAACTATGGCTTGACTTAATAGGATATCTCAATTTAACACCTATCCATAATTTAAAATGAGCCATAGGTGTCAACTCCGATAAAAAGCTTGCTGCAAAAGCTGGTGATGTCAAAATTGATATAGTCGCATTCTTACTTGATTGCTCGATAAAGTTATTTAGTTCTTTTGTAATATTTTCAATGTCTGGTATATTTGATATTGAATTATAATAAGGGAGCTTAATAAACCAAACATCATTTTCTGAAAAACTACGTATAGCATCTTCTCCAGTTTCAATTAATTTTAGTCTGTAATTTTTTTCGCTTAGATGAGCCATTTTATTATAGGTTTTTAAGAAAATCAACTGAATCGTCTAATTCACTGTCCATAAAAGAAACTGTACAATCACTATATTGAGAAATTGTCCTTAATGCTGATTGCCTAGCAAAATTGCCAGCTCCATCAATTACATAAGCTATTTTGTGTCCATTTTCATGCAATAATTCATAACGTGCTTGGGCTTGTCCAGCTTTTTCTTTCAATAGTTGAATTAGTTGTTACTTGAAAACTCACTTCAATAGCACAATATTTATTAGTTGGTGATTTTGCAATAATATCAACTGCTAAAGATGTTCTTTCATTTTGACTGACATTTGGTAATTGTTCCTTATTGATTTCCCAATCTGGAAGTTTTGCTTCAAAATTCCTTTACAAAATTTTGGGCTAATTGGCCTAAAGTATTTGCTTCTGCTCCGCCTGTAATCCTACTAACCCAAATGTATCTCTGCTTAACAAAATTTTCTAATTCATCGGTTTTACCAAGCATAGTACCTATTATGCACTTTGTAGTTATGTCAGATGGTATTTCTTCGTTTATTTGCTGAACCACCGAATAACAATACACATGCATACATCTTCCATTATTTGGATTTAAATCAACTGTGTCTGTCAACCCTTCTCCATCCACTGATAAATTTTTATTATTCCAAGTAGATATGTCTGTTAATGTTTGGAAGCTATATTTGTAATTCTTATTGTCCCATATAAAATCCATCCCATTCTTAAATGAATTAGGAAGCTCCTTTTTAAACCTCATAAGTTTTTCACCACCTATATCTGACAAAACAATTAAATGTTTTAAAAACAAGTTGGCAGACAGAGTTTTAGTGTTTAATAAAGTTTCTTCCACTTAAAAGGATTTGCGTCAGAAATATTTAATAGACTGATAAACTTGTCTTGCGTTTCTATTAGTTTTGGGATAATACTAGAAGTTTTCTCCTTTTCAGCAATCTCCTGGGGCCAAAACTTAAGTGCCTTATTTTCTAAATCATGTATATCTCTCATAGTTCACTTTTAATTATCACAAAAATAACTTTTAATTTGGGGCAAGAAAAATTAAATCTTATCCAAATCCAATCAACAATAATTCTCGCATGAAATCAGCTGCGTGTCCTTTTTATAGCATGAAACACAACGGTTACGTGTATGGTGTCGTTTGGCGATTCGAAGCACGAACCTGTCAAACCGCTACAATGTTTATTAGATGTAACGCCCTCGAAATTAGCACTATCCGCCAAATGCACTATACACGATGTTGGCATTTCGTGCTTTTTCTTAATTGATATATTTCATTTTCCAATTCCTGATAAACCGTTGTATCTTGAGTTACTAATGGAGTCATTGTGTCGCGAATAAATGCACACTTGTTGTTCCCACATTGGGTTAAACCTAAAATTACTTTTTATCTCAGTGAACATATTTCCGCTTGCAGATTTAATGTCATCAGCAGGGTTTCGACGAGACAATACTGTCTTGAATTGCCTGATTTTTTGCGTCTAAACAATTTTGTAAAAGCTCAGGTTTTCCCATAGTATTGCAAAGTTTAGTTATTAATTCATCGTCAAAAAGGTAGCTTTCAATATGTCTGCGATTAGATGTTTTAATGCCTTTGTCTAAAAGCTCTTGAACTTCTTGGGGACTTTTATCGTCTCTGTCAATGTATTTGACAATCAAGGAAGATTTAAGAATATTGGACACAATTTTTACTGATTGATTCTCAATGTTTTCAAGTTCCGAACTTGAACCGATAGAAAGGAATTTTGTATCATGATACTTCTGCTCAAAAATTTTCTCCATATATCTGTGCATCAAAATCTTTGTATCTCCTTCCCTGTGATGTACCTTCACAAAACACTACTCTCTTGGAGCCATTAATTGAGAAAAATCAGCGAAGGCTAAGTCAAAGAATCTATTGCAAATAGCTTTATTTATTGGTGCAGGCTTTATTTCTTCCGTTAAGTCAAAATCTCTATTTGCAAAATCTAAGAGACAACTGTCCCAGGAATTTGCTTCTCTTATTTCGGCTTGCTTTAACATGCCAATTGAATGAGTAGAAATCCATAATTTGAATTTTTCGGGAGTCAGATTGTAAAGTTCAGCTAAAACTTTAGATTGCAGTCTCATGTGTGCATACTGAGCTTCTGGTTCATCAATACAGAAAACTGCATCAGAATGGAAGTGATTTCGATAATCATCATCGAGTACTAAATCAAAAACAGACTTTTCGCCAGCTGATAAATTATTGTAATGAAAATCTTTCGAAGTTCCCTTTTCGAAAAAGAACTTCCATTTGAAAGGGTCACCAATTGAACTTAATATCTAGTCGTCAAAAATTCAGAAGTTGAGCTTTTCGCTTTTCCAATTAATTCTTCACGTAATTCTTGAACACATTCATCGTCATTTGAAGTTTTGTAAACTCCTGCTAATGTCTGAGCAACAAGTCTTTGGTAGTTTTCAGATACTGTTAAATCATTCGGCATTAAATTTTTAAGTTTAATACTATCAGTGCGATTATTTTGCTTGTGCAAATTCTGAACTGTAAAATCGGGTTGACTTCTATACGCTGACTGGAGTAAAACTTCCCTTTAATTGTTGTCCGTTTGGTGTTAAGTCTGTGAAAGTCAATTTTAACACGGTTTTGATACCAATTTCCAGTTATCAGGAGTATCACTTCTTTTTAAATAATCTTGAACTCCTATGTTCCGTATTGCCATCTCATTAGTTCATAATAACTATTAAATGCTTCGATAATGATGTTCTCCCACTTCCATTTGGCGACAAGCACAATCAACCTTGCCAGATTCAGGGATATCAGATATTAACAAATGGTAAATCGTTTAAACTTATTTATTACTATTTTTTTATTTTCATATGGGCGCATGTTAGTTTAATGTGACGTCTTTTGATATGAATGCCAACTCCCGGATAACCGCTACGCTATTCTCGTTATTTCGCTTTTGTGCTTTGTTCGTTTTTCTGTGAGTAGCATGGCGATTTTTCCTGGTTATTGTTTGTTGTTTTATCGTTTCAAATATACATTGTTTCTTCATATCTCCAAATTATCCAACGGACTTTTGATACTCTGCATGAATTTACCCCGTAGGATTAAAAAAATGTTTCAATCTGTTTCTCAGGTAAATTTTACCATTACAGGATTTAAGGTATTTTTCCCTTCTTGTCGCGTCATGCTGGTTTATGCATCCTTCAAAGTTTATTAATTCCAGTGGCCTTCGATTTTTGGTTGAAAATACTTTAGCTTTATCATGCAATTATATTCTTTGTTTCAAATCCGGGGTGTATCCTGGGCCAGATGATAATCGTTGATCTGCTTTTCGCTGAAATTGTTGATTTGTGTAATACTGCAAGATTTAAAGGTATTGATAAAACGCAGCAGCATGTAATGGTATATTTCGAGAGTGTTTTGGCTGTAATTTCCTTTTTTAAGACATTCGGACTTTAATCGGTATAAGTAAAATACTGCCTTCCTTCTTACGCACCGGAAGTACGTTGTTAAACCTGATCTGATCCGGTCGTTTCTTTTAATTAGCTCTGTGAGCCCTTTATCCGGCTTATAAAGCAGCCGGATTAATTGTGCATTGTTTTGTTCATCAATTCAGAAACAGGATTATATGTAAATTCTTAAACTTATCCCTAAGCTTCCATCCTGGACACTGCTCCGCACCCTCAGTCCCAATTTGATTTGGCTTGTTCAGTTCGGGCCGGTCCGGCTTGAAGAATGGTTTCGTACAGCTATCAAATATAGGAAATTTGTTGGAAGTTAAAGGTTTGAAGTTGGTAGCTTTTCTAAGTCGTCAGGATAATTCAGCGTTTCACCTTTTAAGTTTAGGAATTATCCGGTTAAGATCCGTTGATTGAAGAAAATTTGGAAAATTAATGATCATTGATGTATAAAACAACCTATAACAAATCCGTCAACCCGGCCGTCAACCACAAATAAAAAACCCCTGCCATCTCAATGATAACAGGGGTTCTGGATTTTGCTGGCGGTCCGGACGAGACTCGAACTCGCGACCCCGTGCGTGACAGGCACGTATTCTAACCAACTGAACTACCGGACCAATATCTTAATGAACATTTCCCTAATGCGGCTGCAAAAATAAGCAATTTTTTTATTGTGCAAAAAATATTCAAGGCTTTTTATTTATTCCTCCGATTTATTTCACCGGATACCTTGTTTCAGCAGGCGGTTCTCTTCTTCAACTTTCATCAGTCAAAATCAGTTTGCAAGTCAATCAGTATATGTAAAAAAGTTAAGGTCTGTCCAGCCATTTCAAAGCTTCCCCGGCATTGTCAAAATAGGCAGTTTCAACCTGGATTTTATTAACCCGGGTCATGATGTTCTTCACGCCCATTTTTGCAAGTGCGCTCCGGGGTTTAACCAGTGCCATTTTTTTGATCCCTGCTTTTGTGGCTCTTGGAAACCACTCATTGTTCGACCACTCCTGGTCTTCATTGGATAATATCTTCAGGTTTCTCAGGTCGGCCAGCCACCTGGAAGCGTTCTTTTCGATAAGCAGCTCAAGACCGGTATTAAGACCTTCCCGGAAGTCTTCTCCCCGAATGAACTTTTTCCAGACCATGACAACACAATGTATGTCCTCATTCCAGTAAATTTCGAGAAAGTCCTTATCAAAATATTTCACTGCCATCTAATTTGGATACAAAGTTAAGCTATATAATTTATTATTGCCCAAGTATAAATCTCTGTGTATGAGAGCAATTCCCCACCCACACATGCGGTTCTTCTATTGTTCAAAATCCAATGCTGCCGAATTCAGGCAATAACGCAAACCTGTTGGCTTTGGGCCATCAGGGAATACATGGCCCAAATGCCCGCCGCACCTGGCACAGAGGACTTCGGTCCGGTTCATACCATACCGGCCGTCGCTATCTTCAACGATCGCAGAATCGGCCAGGGGTTTGTAAAAGCTTGGCCATCCGGTCCCCGACTCAAATTTGGTCTCCGAACCGAACAATGGCTCTCCGCAGGCAGCACACTTATAAACCCCTTCTTTCTCGTTGTTGTATAGTTCACCTGTAAATGCCGGCTCTGTCCCTTTTTCTCTCAAAATGTGATATTCCTGCTCGCTGAGGATGCTTTTCCACTCTTCAGTACTTTTATGTATTTCAAATTTGTGTTCTTCCATTGTTGTTTTGTTTTTGGTATCACCTTTCATGAGGGAGTCGGGCTCCTGCTGATCGCATGCCCTCGCCACGAACATGAGCGGTGTTAAAACCAGTATCAGTAATAATTTGTTCAACAACATATCCATAAATATTTTGACCTGTTCTACATAATAACGAAAAAATCATGCCGGTATTTTTGAAACTCCGGCATCCAGCCTTTTTTTACGCCAAATCTATTTTTCCTATTTTTGATCCCAAATTGATCACTTTATGGTTGAAAAAGTAAAAGAAAGCGTTAAGTTTTTAAATGACAAGGGTATAATAGATCCTGAAATTGGAATCATACTGGGGACGGGCCTCGGCCAGATGATCGACTCCTTCGATATCATTGAAACCATTGGTTATGAAGAGATCCCGCACTTCCCGGTTTCCACCGTTGAATTCCATTCAGGCAAACTGATCCATGGCAGGCTGAACGGAAAAAGCCTCCTTGCCATGCAGGGAAGGTTCCATTATTACGAGGGTTATGAGCTGGATGAGATCACTTTTCCGATTCGTGTTATGAAGATGCTGGGGATCAAATACCTATTCATTTCCAATGCGGGCGGAGCCATGAACCTGGATATGAAAAAAGGTGAGCTGATGCTGATAACAGATCACATTAACCTGATTCCCGGTAGCCCGCTCCGCGGAAAAGAATACAGGGAATTCGGTTCCCGCTTTGTGGACCTTTCCCGGCCGTATTCTGAAGAACTGAATGAAAAGATACGGGAAAACGCCCATAAACTCAATTTACAGATACACCAGGGAGTTTATGTTGCAGTTTCCGGGCCTCACCTGGAAACGCGTGCCGAATACCGTTATCTCAAAAATGCAGGAGCAGATGTAGTAGGCATGTCTACCGCCCCTGAAGTGATTGTGGCCAATCAGATGAAACTTCCGGTGGCTGCAATTTCAGTGGTGACCGATGAATGCGATCCCAATAACCTGGCTCCAATCAAAATCGAAGAAATCATTGAAGCGGCAGGGATAGCAGAGAAAAAACTGGTCAGGTTATTTGAAGCAGTGATCAGGGAATTATAATGCCTGCAGAGGCAGCAATGCTCTCGTGGGTAATATTCCCCGCCCCTTGGGGCGAATCAAATGAATGTTTCATAATGATACCCCGCAGGCTTGCCTCGGGTAGGTCCTGACAGCTGTCTGCCTACGATAATATGGAACAAATCGATATAGATAATATGGCCCAGTTCAAAACTATTTTTATATTTTAATCTTATCACGAAAGAAATGAAACATGTTCTGATCATAGGAAATGGCATCGGCGGAATTACGGCAGCCCGGCATATACGCAAGCATTCCGGATTCAGGATTTCCGTAATATCTGATGAAACAGCGCATTTTTTCTCCAGGACCGCCCTGATGTACATTTATATGGGACACATGAAATTTGAGCACACTAAGCCTTATGAAGATTGGTTCTGGAAAAAGAACCGGATCGAATTGATCAAAGGCAGGGTGGAGCAGCTTGACGTGAAAAATAAAATGCTTCGCTTAAGCGATCAAAAGGAAATCCGGTATGACATCCTTATCCTGGCAATCGGTTCCCGGCCTAATATGTTTGGCTGGCCAGGGCAGGACCTGCATGGGGTAAGTGGCTTTTACTCTTATCAGGACCTGGAAAGGGTAGAGCAGTTCACAAAAAATATTAGCAAAGGTGTAATTGTGGGGGGTGGACTGATCGGAGTGGAACTGGCTGAGATGTTGCATTCGAGGAACATCCCGGTGAGCATGCTTGTGCGGGAGGAACGTTACTGGGGCAATGTGCTTCCTGAAGAAGAAGCCAGAATGATAGAAAAGGAGATCAGGGCCAACAAGATTGACCTCAGATTGCAGACCGAACTCCTGGAGATCCTGCCCGATGAAGATGGAAGGGTAAAAGCTGTTAAAACAAGTACTGGCGAGATTATTCCCTGTGGTTTTGTCGGGATTGCAACAGGGGTTCATCCCAATATTGACTTTTTAAAAGGTTCAGGAATAGAAACAGACAAAGGCATCCTGGTGGATGAGTATCTCTGCACCAATATTCCGGATGTATACGCTGCAGGAGATTGTGCACAATTCAGGCATGCCCCGCCGGGACGCAAAAATATTGAACAGGTCTGGTACACCGGAAGAATGCAGGCGGAAACGCTGGCCCAGACCATTTGTGGAAATCCCCTGAAATATCTGCCGGGACCCTGGTTTAATTCGGCCAAGTTTTTTGATGTTGAATACCAGACCTATGGCTGGGTGCATAGTGAACTCCGGGAAAATGAAGAAGCTTTGTACTGGGAAGCCGGACAGGCCAACAAATGCCTTAAAATCGTTTTTGATAGAAAAAGCCACGAAATTAAGGGGATCAACGTGTTTGGTATCCGCCTCCGCCATGAGGTATGCGAAAAATGGATCAAAAGCAAAACACGCATCCAGGAAGTGATCAGCTCACTGCACATCGCTCATTTCGATCCTGAATTCCATAAAAAGCACTACCGGGATATCCGCAAGGAATTTGCTAAACAACTTAACAAAGAAGAACTACAGGGATGAGAAGTATAAAAAATACAGGCATGATCCTGGTGATCTTTTCAGTGGCCTTGCTGAGTATGAGCCTGTTTATAAATGATTATCGGCTTACGCGGCAAGCCATCAACAAAAGCAGCATGGAGGAGGGGCAAAAGGTGGCATTTGACCTGGTTTCCGCCGCTCTCATCGATAATACCTATTCTTCCAGGTTCAATTTCCTGGATGCACTCGAAGGATCCTTTACAGAAGCCAACCGGATGATCACCTCCACCTACAGCATACGGGAATCAACGATTGATCGCTTGACCCTGGCATCGCTCAGGGGAGACAGCATCAGCTATTCAACTGAGTTGGCCGGATCTTTATTCAGGGTTCATAACAAGCTCAGCATTGAAAAGATCAATGCCATCCGCGACTACACCGGCTGGATTGCAGAAAAACATTATGAAGATGTCCTTGCTTTGAAGAGCGATCTTACAACTGCCATCGAAGGGTACAACAAATCCCTGGAAGAAAAAAAGGGTTTTGGAAAAAGCATGATCAGCAATTTAAAATTTGAATTGCTAAAATCATCCTGCATTGGTCTTGTCAAAAATTATCCATGGATATTTTTCGTGCTGACATTTGTGCTGGTCTTTGCCGGTTCGCTGATGGTGTTTCTGCCTGAGCTGCAAGGCAGCTTGCCGGGCATCCGGAATAACCATATCATGAAGGATCCATTGAACAGCCGCGGATGGATCGGCATATTGCTGGGAGTATACCTGATTTTATTCTATGTAATACTGTACTGGTATCCTTATCATATTGCCGAATGGACCCTGATCCTGGATCCGCTCAGCAGGTGGATATCGGGCAGACCTTCCAGCCAGTGGTTCCTGTATGGCTTTATTTACACCCTGGCGATTTTATTGATGGGCATCAAATTCCTGATCAAATACAGGCACAGCCGCTATCACATCATCCGTACCCTTTCGCTGATGTTCTTCCAGCTGATCATTGCCTTCTCCCTGCCCCAGCTCCTTTATGTTCTGAACCTGCCCGAAGTGGACCTGAAAAATATCTGGCCCCTGGATTATCATTTCTTTTTCGAATGGAGCATCAATTCGTACCTGGAGGCCGGAACCCTGGGGGTTTTCATGTTTGGCTGGGGAATCGCGCTCATACTGCTGGGGGTTCCTCTCCTTACGTATTTTGTTGGTAAGCGATGGTATTGCTCCTGGGTTTGCGGTTGCGGCGGACTGGCCGAAACCGCCGGGGATCCTTTCAGGCATCTTTCCGACAAAAGATTGATCGCCTGGCAGATAGAGCGCTGGCTGGTGCATGGGGTGCTGCTTTTTGCCGTGGCCATGACAGCCTGGGTGCTATATACCTTTTTCAGTGGTAAAAGTGTTTTCCTGGGCATCAGTTCTTACAAGATGCGGGAAGTGTATGGGTTTGCAATCGGAGCGATGTTCGCAGGCGTGATCGGGGTGGGGTTCTATCCTTTCATGGGTAACCGGGTCTGGTGCCGTTTTGGTTGTCCGCTGGCAGCTTATCTCGGAATTGTTCAACGTTTTAAATCCCGCTTCCGTATCACTACCAATGGCGGACAATGCATGTCGTGCGGGAATTGCTCAACCTACTGCGAACAGGGAATCGATGTGAGGGCTTATGCTCAGAAAGGCCTAAATATTATCCGGGCCTCCTGTGTGGGCTGTGGAATCTGCGCTGCAGTTTGTCCACGGGGTGTGCTCAGACTGGAGAATAAGAAAGAAAGAGGACGTTTTAATGAGGCAGTTCTGCGCGGAAATGATAACTTTTTGAAATTCAAAAAAGAGGATCTTCATGGATCTTAACAATTCATTCACACAGTTTTTCTCATAAATGAAGTTATAGAAATATGATCAGTATAGAAAATTAATCCCCGATAATGCTCCGGTTTCAATTGTCATCGATGAAAACAATATTGCTCATCAGTTGCCTGGTCAGCTTTTTCATCCTGTCTGCTGGCCAGGATCCGGAGGAGGTGATTGAAAGATATTCTAACGGAAAGGTGAGGGCAGAAGGCTGGGTGCTCAACGGACTGAAAACCGGCCCCTGGCTTTTCGATTATCCCCTTGGTGTAAAGAAAGAGGAAGGAGTGTTCAGGCAGGGACTGAAAAGCGGGGAATGGATTGGGTATTATGATAATGCTTCTGTAAAATACCATTATCATTTTAAAGAAGGAAAAGAGCACGGATGGTGCAAGGAGTTCAGCCCTGAATTCATCATCCTCAGTATGGGGGTTTATGCGGAGGGACGGAAATCGGGATACTGGCAAACATTTTATCCTGATGGCTCGAAAAAGTCGGATGCTTATTATGAAGAGGGGCGGCTGGAAAAAACCTGGACTTCCTATTATTCTTTCGGGCAGATTGAGTGGCAGGGCGATTATAAAAATGGCAGCAAAGAAGGGCGTTGGACCCACTATGATCCAGAGGGGAGGGTTCTGAGCGAAGGGACCTTTCACGCAGACGAACGATCCGGCTGGTGGATCCAGAGAGATATGGATGCGCATTTGATTTATGAGGGGGATTTCGAGCAAGGAAAGAAAAATGGCTACTTCATCCATTATCAAAATGGAAAAAAGCAATCGGATGGCTTTTACAGTAAAGGTGTTAGGACCGGAAACTGGAGGCTTTATGATGAACAGGGTAAACTTAAAAAGATCATTGAGTATTGATGGTAATTATTGATGTGATCATACCGGCGCACAACGAAGAAAAATCCATTGCGAGGGTAGTGGAAGAGATTCCGCGGGATCTTGTCCGTGAAATCATCGTGTCGAGCAATAATTCGAATGATGATACAGCGGCGGTTGCCCGCAGGGCAGGGGCTACCGTGTTGGAGGAAGCGCAGATGGGATATGGCAATGCTTGCCTCAAAGGAATAAAGTACATAAATTCGAAAGATGTTCCTCCTGATATCCTGGTCTTTCTCGATGGGGATCTTTCCGATTATCCGGAGGAAATGCCGGCGCTGGTAGAACCCATACTGCGCGATGAATGCGATCTTGTGATCGGATCAAGGGCTCTGGGCAGGAGGGAGCCCGGGTCAATGACACCGCAGCAACTGTTTGGCAACTGGCTGGCCACACGATTGATGCGTTTGTTTTATGGGGTGCATTATACCGACCTTGGGCCTTTCAGGGCCATCCGTTTTAAATCCCTGATGGACCTGGATATGAAGGACAGGAATTACGGCTGGACCATCGAAATGCAAGTGAAAGCTGCCCGCAATAAACTCAAAAGCTGTGAAGTGCCGGTGAGCTACAGAAGAAGGATCGGGTTCTCGAAAGTTTCGGGGACACTCAAGGGATCCGTGCTGGCCGGGATTAAAATATTGTATACATTGTTTAAATATATCCGCTGAATGGAAATTGTAATCATTACCATTTATGGCTTTGCACTGCTCTTTATTCTTTTGTACAGCATTGTGCAATTTAAGCTGGTGATCAATTACCGCATCGCAAAGCGCAGATCTGGCAAAAAGAATAGCGGACACTTGCAGGAGCAATATGTACCGGATTTTGAACTTCCAACTGTGACCATTCAACTGCCTGTATACAATGAAATTTACGTAGTGAAGCGGCTCATCGATACAGTGATCCGCATTGATTATCCCCCGGAAAAACTGGAAATACAAGTGCTGGATGATTCAAACGATGAAACTTCTGCAATTGCCGAAAAACGGGTTAAGGAGTTGCTGGACCAGGGACACCGGATCTGTTTCATCCACCGGAACAACCGCCGGGGATTCAAAGCCGGGGCACTGGAGGAAGGCCTCAAAATTGCCAGCGGTGAATTTATTGCCATTTTTGATGCCGATTTTGTCCCACCACCGGATTTCCTCCACAACACCCTGTCATATTTTGAGAATGAAAAGGTGGGTATGGTGCAAACCCGCTGGGGGCATATCAACAAGGATTATTCGCTTTTAACCCGCCTGCAGGCCTTCGGACTGGATGCCCATTTTTCTGTTGAACAGAAAGGCCGGAATGCCAGGGGGCACTTTATCAATTTTAATGGTACGGCTGGTATCTGGCGCAAAAAATGTATTCTGGATGCCGGGGGGTGGGAACATGATACCCTCACAGAAGATCTTGATCTGAGTTACCGGGCCCAGATGAAAGGCTGGAAATTTAAATACCTCGAAGAGGTGGTTACACCCGCAGAACTTCCTGTGGTGATGAGTGCGGTTAAGAATCAGCAATTCCGCTGGAATAAAGGAGGAGCCGAAAATTTCCGGAAAATGATCGGAAAACTGATCGCATCAAAGCAGGTGCCCTTCCGGACAAAAGTACACGGGTTTTTTCATTTGCTCAACAGTGCGATCTTCCTTTGTGTTCTTACTACAGCATTGCTCAGTGTGCCGCTGATCTTCATTAAAAAGTCACATCCTGAGTTTGAACTTGTTTTCAATATCTCCAGCCTGTTTCTGGTTTGTACTTTCATCCTGATGGTCTTTTACTGGAATGCATACCAGGAAAATCCCAGTGGATCAATGCATAACTTCGGCCGTTTCTTCAAAGAATTTGTGCTTTTCCTGGCGACTACCATGGGGCTCTCCTTTCACAATTCGGTGGCCGTGATCGAAGGTTACCTGGGCAAAAAGAGTTCCTTTGTAAGAACCCCTAAATTTAACATCATGAGTGCCGGTGACCGCTGGAGCGGAAACAAATACCTGGTAAATTCCATCAACCTGATCAGTTTTATCGAAGGCTTGCTGTGCTTGTATTTCCTCTTTGCCATCATCGCCGGCATCATGATGCAGGAATACGGATTGCTGCCCTTCCACCTGATGCTTTGCTGGGGCTTTGGCTTTGTTTTCTTTCATTCCATACGCAATTATAAACTGAAGGCATGAGCGCAAAACGGACCGGCTTGTATCTTGCAGTACTGATCTCCGCGGCAGCATATGCTTCCCTGGCCTATTTAGTTGACCGGACGGATTTCAGACTGCTCCTTTTTGTTTATTTATTGCTTTTTGCCGCTTTTCTCTTCCTTTATCATTTTTATGCTGCAACGCATAAGAAGCTGCTGTTGAGTGTCTCAGTTTTGTTCAGACTTGTTTTTCTTTTATCTGTTCCGGTGCTTTCGAATGATTATACACGTTTTATCTGGGACGGGCGCCTGATGCTGGAAGGAATCAATCCTTTCATGTTTCTGCCGGAAGAGCTTGCAGGCAGCCGGCTGCAGGAGGTCATTGATCCGGAGAATGTGCTCTATCCCGCCATGGGATCGCTTCAGCCGGGGAATTATACATGTTATCCGCCCCTGAATCAGCTTGTGTTTTGGCTTGCCTCCTGCTTTGATAACAACAGCATATTGATGAACATTGTCTGGATGCGGCTCTTTATCATCCTAACGGATATTGGTCTGATCTGGATTGGCATGAAGATATTGCGTATGCTGGGTCTTTCCGCTTCAGCCATATTGTTGTATGCCCTCAATCCACTGGTGATCATCGAACTCAGCGGCAACCTTCATTTTGAGGGCTTCATGCTGTTTTTGCTCCTGCTTGCCTTTTATTTGCTGTTCCTGGAACGATGGAAACTATCCGCCCTGTTCTTTGCATTTTCTGTTTCAGTGAAACTGATCCCGCTTCTGCTTCTGCCATTATTATTCAAAAAACTGGGGATTAAAAAATTTGGCATTTACACATTCCTGGTGATCCTGGTCAATGTCGTCCTCTTTCTGCCATTTTTGAGTGAGGGGCTGCTGGCTAACTTCTGGAGCAGCATCGATCTGTATTTCCGGAAATTTGAATTCAATGCCAGCCTGTATTATATTGTGAGGGCCATCGGCTACGAAGCCGTGGGCTGGAATATCATCCAGAAAGCCGGTCCTTACATGGCCCTGATCGTTTTCCTGGCGGCCATGCTGTTTGCTTTTCTGGCAGATAATAAAAACCCCGGAAAGCTGATCAGATCATCTATGTTTCTGCTGAGCATTTATTATTTCATGGCAACCACCGTAATGCCCTGGTATATCCTGAGTATACTGGTATTCGGGATCTTTACGCAATACCGTTATTCCCTCTTATGGACCTTTAGCGTGATCTTGTCGTATTATGCATACAGCCAGCCTGAATGGAAAGAGAATCTATGGGTGATCTTCATGGAATATTTGCCGGTTTATACTTTGCTGATATTTGAACTGCTTAATCGAAGAACCAATAAATTTGTTTAAAATGAAAAAAAACACCTTAAGCATACTACTCATTTTCGTTTTGAGCTTTTCCCTGTCCGCCGGAGGACCCTGGGTGAAAGGCAAGAAAAAGGGCTATTTTCAACTTTCTTTCACATCTCTTCAATACGATGAGTTGCTGAACGGTTTTCAGGATCCAAACTCGGGCCTTAATCGGGAAGTTACGGATTTGACATTGCAGGCCTATCTGGAATACGGACCTGGCAAGAACTGGCAGGTGGAAATGGCCCTTCCTTTCAAATTGCTGAAAACGGGAGATCAATTACTGGACGTTCCTGGCAATCTCTATCCGGCCGATACACTGGCTGCAGGAAAGTTGAATGCTTTTGGCAATATCCACATGGCCGTGAAATATCTGATCCTGGACGGGAAATTTAAAATGGCCGGCAAACTCAGCATGGGCGCCAAAACGGCTGAATACGACAGCATCACCGGGCTCCGTTCGGGTTATGATGCCTGGTATTTTGCTCCTTCCTTTTCTGTTGGCCGGGGCTATCGCAACTTCTATTATTTCACCGAGGCAGGATACCGCTTCAAGACCAATGGCTACTCCAGTGATTTCCTGTTTACGCTGGAAGCGTTTTAAATCAGTGAGACTGATTTTTTAGAGCGATAGCGAACTGAAAAGCAAAGTCGAACTGATCCGAGCTTGTCGAGGATCCGTGGTATATCCCCGCCCTTGGCATAAATGAATGTTTCATAATGATACCCTGGGCCATCATCGTGTTGGATGCAGCTATCCCGGCGAGTTTTGGAAATTACGAGGATGGCACCTCTGTCCAGACCGGTCTTTACCAGGACCGCGAAGGCTATGTTTCCCCGGGGATCAAACTGAACCAGCAACTCACCCCCAATCTCTACCTGAACTTTGCGATCTACGGAGCCATCTGGGCCGATCATCACGGCGCCGCTCCCACGCTTAATGCCGGTTTCGCCTGGGACTGGTAGGGTCATAGACCCCATTTAGTAAACCTGTCAGGTTTCAAAAACCTGACAGGTTTGGCAACATCAAAGCGCAAATCTCCTTATTATCTTGTCTCTTTTTCTCCCCCTTTCAACATCGCCAATTTCACTTCCGTAGTCTGTGTCGCCTTCGTCACCCTCATCGCCTCGTCCCCTTGTCTCCAAGTCGCCTTCCTCGCCTTCGTCGCCCCTGTCGCCCCTGTCGCCCCTGTCGCCTTCGTCGCCCCTGTCGCCCCTGTCGCCTTCCTCGCCCCTGTCGCCTTTGTCGCCTTCGTCGCCTTCCTCGCCCCTGTCGCCTTTATCGCCCCAGTCGCCAACCTACCCTATTTTTAGCCTTTCTAAATTATTACCGTCCAGTTGCTTTCTCCTTGCCTAACTTACTAATTTATTTATTTTTGTCGCTCTTTGTATTTTAGTGTAAGACATGAAATTAATATTAATCAAAAATTGAGCGTATGTTTAAAGGACACCCAAGAGGATTAATAGCTGCTGCCCTGGCTAATATGGGAGAACGTTATGGTTTTTATACCATGATGGCGATTTTATCACTGTTTATCACGGCAAAATTCGGATTGGATGGTACAAGTACCGGTATCATTTATGCAACCTTTTACGCCCTGATCTACATTTTGTCACTTGCCGGAGGCGCAATTGCCGATAAAACCAGAAATTATAAAGGGACCATCATGGCCGGTATCATCGTCATGTCGCTGGGATATCTTGCAATGGCCATTCCTACCACAACGCCCGTTCCGGACCAGACACTGTATCTGATCATCACCCTGATTGCCCTTTTTATCATTGCATTTGGTAACGGCCTTTTCAAAGGCAACCTGCAGGCACTTGTGGGCCAGATGTATGATAATGAAACCTACGGTAAAATGAGGGATTCGGGGATCTCCATATTTTATATGTTCATCAATATCGGCGCCATCTTTGCACCTTTTACGGCAGTTGCGGTAAGGAACTGGTGGCTGCGCAGCAATGAGCTGGCTTATAGTGCAGATCTTCCGGCACTATGTCATGCCTATTTAAAAGGCACCATCAATCCGGAAGCCCAGGCTTCTTTTGAGAAGTTGGCCAGCCAGGTAAGTGAAATGCCGGTTACAAGCCTGGATGCATTTGCCAATGAGTACCTGGACACTTTTGTTACCGGTTTCCACTATGCTTTCGGTGTGGCCATTATTGCCATGATGATCTCACTGGCTGTTTACCTGGTCAATAAACGCTTTTTCCCGGATGCCAAGAAAGTTATTATTGCCAAGGAGAAAGAAAGCGAGAGCAGGATGACCGCAGAAGAAATCAAAATGGGTGCCAGGGAAGTAAAACAGCGGATGTATGCTCTTTTTGCAGTTTTCGGTGTTGTGATATTCTTCTGGTTCTCATTCCACCAGAACGGACTTACCTTAACATTCTTTGCCAGGGATTATACACTCTTAAAACTCGGAAGCTGGGATCTTTCGGCCGAAATATTCCAGTCGATGAATCCATTCTTCGTGGTATTCCTAACCCCGGTAATCGTCGGACTCTTTGGCTGGCTGCGTTCCCGCGGCATCGAACCTTCCACACCCAGAAAGATCGCCATCGGTATGTTCATAGCTGCCATGGCCTTCGTTGTAATGGCCGTGGGATCATTGGGACTGCCACCTTACGAAAGTGTCAATCCTGATACGGGCGGTTCACCCCTCATGCCCGCCGCAAGGGTTTCGCCCTTTCTGCTGATCGGAACTTACTTTATCCTTACAGTGGCAGAGCTGTTTATCAGCCCCATGGGTATTTCTTTTGTGTCAAAGGTATCTCCCCCGCAATATCAGGGTATTATGCAGGGCGGATGGCTGGGTGCCACTGCACTGGGTAACCAGTTGCTTTTCATCGGTGCCATTCTGTATCAGAATGTCCCGATCTGGATGACGTGGACTTTATTCGTGGTGGCCTGTCTGGTTTCAATGGCAACCATGATCTTTATGCTCAGATGGCTCGAAAGAGTTGCGAAAGATTAAAAGCATATCATTATAGAAGCGCAATGATTAATCTGAAAACCTGTCTGCATGTGTGGGCAGGTTTTTTTATTTTTAAGCCGTGGAATTTCCATGGGGTCATAACAGAAGGTTCAATGCCTACGCCAATTATTTCAAAAGGGTATTTGGCGGGCGGGTGCAAAAGCTTACCGTAGATGCGGGTTTTAGCTGCCCCAACCGTGATGGCAGCAAGGGCAGGGGAGGATGTACCTATTGCAACAACGATGCATTCAATCCTTCTTATTGTCATCCTGACAAGAGCGTTGAACAACAGCTTGCGGAAGGGATGGAATTTCACCGGAACCGCTACCGTCGTGCCTCCTGTTATCTTGCCTACTTTCAGGCCTATTCCAATACCTATGCCCCCCTGGCTGAACTTAAAAAGATCTATGAGCAGGCCCTGCAATTTGAGGAAATCGCGGGCCTGGTAATTGGCACCCGGCCCGATTGTATTGATGATGAAAAACTGGAATACTTCCGGCGATTGTCAGAAAAGTATTATGTGATCCTGGAATACGGAATAGAATCCTGCTACAATGAAAGCCTTGCACGGATCAACAGGGGGCATACTTTTGAGGATTCGGCTAATGCCATCGTAAAAACCGCCAAACACGGGATCAGAACAGGTGCTCACCTGATCTTTGGTCTGCCCGGCGAAAACCGCGAGATGATGCTGGAAGAAGCCGGGATCATCTCAAATCTCCCATTGAATAATGTCAAGTTTCACCAGCTTCAGATCATCAAAGGCACATCGATGGAAAAACAATACCGCGACGATCCGGCTTCCTTCGAATTCTTTAGCCTGGACGAATACATTGATTTTATCATTGAATTCCTTGAAAATATGTCCCCGTCGATTGTTATCGAGAGATTCGCGGGAGAGGTGCCGCCCCGCTTCCTGGCAGGCCCCGGATGGGGCAATATCAGGAATGACCAGGTCCTGACCCGGATTGAAAATGAACTTGAAAAAAGGAATTCGTGGCAGGGAAAATACCACTCCATCTTGAAATATTGAAAAGAAATTTTTTAATTTATGCAAACATTCATTAAATTTGCTAATGTGTAAACTTAATTATTAACCTTAAATGAATAAATTATGAAAAAAGTTCTACTTCTTTCAGCAGCATTTTTTATGTTGCTTTTTAGTATTAATGCTCAGGTTATCTATGAAGATGACTTTGACAGCTACACTGTGGGTGGCTACCTGGCCGAGCAGGCCCCGGAATGGACCACCTGGAGTGGTACACCCGGTTCTGACGAAGATGGTGTCATCAGTGATGCACAGGCCATGAGCGCTTCAAATTCAGTACTGGTGGAAGATATCACTGACCTGGTATTGCCACTGGGTAACAAAACTTCCGGCAGGTACGAAATTTCATTCTACTACTATGTACCTTCAGGCTTTGGTGGATACTACAATATCCAGCACTTTGAGCAACCCGGTATTGAGTGGGCCTTGGAATGTTATTTTGACGACGATGGTACCGGCTACATCCACGCAGGTGGAGAAAATGCCGCAACTTTCAATTACACCATGGATTCATGGGTGGAAGTTGTGAACATTGTTGACCTGAGCAACGACAATGCTGAATTGTACATCGAAGGCAATTTCATTCACAGCTGGCAGTTCAGTCTGCAGTCGGATGGAACCCCCGGTGAACTTCAGTTAGGTGGTATGAACCACTATGCGGGAGCTACAACAGGCATGACCGCAATGTACTATTTCGATGATTATAACTATGAACAATTGCCCGTGGTTCTTTTCTTCGATGATTTTGAATCATACAATGTAGGCGATTATCTGGCCGAGCAATCAGACTGGTGGACAACCTGGGGCGGTACAACCGGTACCGATGAGGATGCCCTGATTTCTGACGCTCAATCATACAGCCCTTCACAATCATTGATCATCGAAGGTGTTTCTGATATCATCGGTCCTTTTGGTAATAAAACATCCGGAGCCTATGAGGTGAATTTCTGGTATTACATTCCTTCAGGATTCGGCGGGTATTACAACATCCAGCATTTTGAACAGCCTGGCATCGAGTGGGCTTATGAAGTTTACTTTGGTGAGATCGGTGAAGGCTACCTTACAGTAGGTGGTGAAAACTATAATTTCAATTATAACCTCGACGAGTGGCTCTATATTGAAAATGATATCAGCCTGGATGAAGACTGGGCCGAAGTTTACCTGAACGGTGAACTGATCCTGGAATTCCAGTTCAGTCAGCAGGCAAACAGCGCAGATCCCGGTACATTGCAACTGGGTGGCATCGACATTTTTGCAGGTGCACCTCTAGGTGAAACCCCGATGTTCTATGTGGATGATTTCGAATGGACAGAACTTTCTGCTCCTTCAGATCCTCTGATCGCACTGGATCCCACTTCAATGAGTGCCGCTCTTGAAGAAGGCCAGACCGAAGAGCAGATGCTGACTGTTGAAAATGTTGGTTTTGCTGATCTGAATTATGATGTGGATATAGTGTATGACTTTGATGGTAAAAAAGTTGGAGCACCTGCTCCAGAGCCTACAACAAAGATCAAGAGCATTATCCTGGATGTACAGGAAACGCCCAACCCCAAACCGGGTCCGGCCGCTCCTGCAAGGGATGATGTTACGCTTACCTATTCAGGCAACCCCTTCTCAGGTGTTGGCTTCACAGATGGTGGTATCTGGGAAGTAGCCGCAAGGTTCCCCAACGAAATGATCGTTCAGTATGCCGGAATGGAACTGACCAGCATGGATGTATTCATCAACGAAGATGCTGACAAACTTCCAGGCACGGGTTTATGGTGAAGGCATGAACGTACAGGCAGGTGATCTGCTGACCTCTCAGAACTTCAGTCCGCTGGTTGGCGACTGGTACACCATCGACCTGGATGAAGGTGTTGTGGTTACCGGCGAAGACCTCTGGATCGGTTATATGATCAACCAAACGACCCCCGGAACATTCCCGGCCGGAACCGATGAAGGTCCTGCAAATCCCAATGGAGACTTTATTAAATCAGGTGTTGCCTGGACCCATCTTTCAAGCAACCCCGATCTGAACTATAACTGGGCCATCAAAGGTTACCTCACGGGAACCGCACAGCCCAACTGGTTGTCGGTAGCTCCCGAAAGCGGTACGCTTGCCCCGGGTGAATCGGAAGATCTCACGGTTACTTTCGACGGAACGGGTCTTGACAATGGTGCGTATTATGCTACCATGGAAGTGAACAGCAACGACCCCAATGCTCCGATATCAGAAGTTGAAGCTATGCTCGACATCGTGACGGGTGTTAACGAATATGGTGAGAATAACGGGATTCTTGTATTCCCCAACCCTGCACAGGATTATATCAATGTTCAGGCAAATCACCAGGTAAACAACATCCGCATTGTGAATTATGTGGGCCAGGTGGTTTATGAAAATAACAATCCGAATGAAATGACAAAGATCAATACCGGCGATTTTACCAATGGTATTTATATCATTCAGGTTGAAACTACTGCAGGTACATCCAACAAACAGCTTATCGTAAGATAATCTATTTTTAAAGAATTATAAAAAAGAGGACTCTCACCAGTCCTCTTTTTTTTTGCCTTAAGAAAAAATTTCCTGAATCATGGCATGAAACATTTATTTATCCTAAATTTGTTAGTTGTAGTTAATCATATTATTCATTAAAAATTTAAAACATGCGAAAATTTACTATTTTATTTATTCTGATGCTATCAGTTTCACTGGTATTGGGACAGTCAAATTACACCAAAACACAGGGTACTCCGGAGAGCGATCAGATCAAGATTGAAAAAGCTGAAAAAAATGCCAGGACAGTTGCCCGGGCTACTGATTACGAAATTGATTTTGAGGATGTAGAAGACTTTAGTCTTACATTTAACCCCTGGACGGCCGCTGATGTGGATGGTCTACCGACTTATGGTTTTACAGAAATCAGTTTTCCGCATGCCTATGAACCCATGGCGTTTCTCTGTTTTAATCCTTCAACAACAGAGCCTCCAATGACAGACGACGATGAGATCCAGCCTCACAGCGGGGATAAATTCGGTGCCTGCTTTGCTTCCGTTCCGGAAGGCGGCCAGGGCAACGATGACTGGTTGATGACACCCATGATCTCGGTTGGCGATGGCGCTTCCATTAATTTTTGGGCAAAATCTTATACCGATGCCTACGGGCTGGAAAGATTCAATGTTGCTGTTTCTACAACAACAAATGATCCCGGTGACTTCGTAGTAATCTCAGGAGATGATTACCAAGAAGCCCCGATGGCATGGACAGAGTTTAACTTTGACCTCAGTGCGTATGCCGGTATGGATATTTATGTAGCCATTCAGTGTGTTTCTTATGATGCATTCATTTTTATGGTGGATGATATTGTTGTTGATCCCGGCGACGAACCTTCAGATTGTGAAAACTTTGACGGTCTGGCTGTTGGTTCATATGTAGCAGAAGAGCTTTCGATGTGGACTACCTGGAGTGGTACACCTGGTTCCAGTGAAGATGCCATGGTAACAGACGTTGTTTCGAAAAGCCCTGACAATTCCTTTGTTGTCACTGGCTCAACCGACCTGGTTCAGTTGTTCTCCGGCGAAACCCTCACAGAAGGTGCTTATGTCTATTCAAATTATGTCAATATAGCTGATGGCTATGCAGGTTACTGGAATCTTCAGAAAGATGTTGAACCTGGTGTTGAATGGGGTATTGAGATATATTATTATCCCGATGGCACAGCTGAAGTTTATGCAGGCAGTTCAGATCCTTATACTTTCAGCTTTGATTTCGATGTCTGGATGTTCAATGAAGTGAAGGTAGATCTCGACAACGACTGGGCAGAATTCTGGGTGGATGGTGAAATGATCATTGGCTGGGAATGGCATCTGGGTGCTGATGGAGACGGCTCACTGGTGAGTCTCGGTGGTGCAAACTACTGGGCCTGGAATGACGAAGCAGACTGTGTGGCATACTTTGATGATGTGTGTTTTGCTAGCTATGTAGTGCCCTCAGGCGAATGCAATGACTTTGAACAATACGAGGATTTTGTGATCAATTTTGATCCCTGGACATTGCTTGATGTGGATGGACTGCCAACTTACGGTTTTACGGAGATTTCCTTCCCGCATGCTTATGACCCCATGCCATTTATCGCTTTTAACCCTTCAGCTACTGATCCTCCAATGACAGATGATGAGGAGATCCAACCCTATGAAGGTGATAAATTTGCCGCTTGTTTTGCTTCCGTACCAGCAGGCGGACAGGGTAATGACGACTGGATGATCTCTCCAATGACCAGCCTTGGGTCTGAGTCAGAACTTAGCTTCTGGGCCAAGTCCTATACCGATGCTTATGGTCTGGAGAGGTTCAATGTAGGTGTTTCTACAACTGGCATGGATCCCGAAGATTTTACTTTCATCAATGGCGGAGATTATCTTGAAGCCCCAATGGCCTGGACAGAATTCACTTTCGATCTGTCAGATTATGACTACCAGGATGTTTACATAGCCATACAGTGTGTTTCTTACGATGCATTCGTCTTTATGGTGGATGAACTTTGTATCCTGACAACACCAACAGGTATTGATGTTCCTGCAGTTAGTGCCGGAATTAATATGTATCCCAACCCCGGCAACGGGATGGTGAACCTTGCTTCAGAGAATGTTATCAATGAGGTGAAGATCTTCAATACGACCGGACAAATTGTATATTTCAATACACCGGGTGCCGAGTATACGCAGATCAATACATCTGAATTGTCCACAGGCGTTTATGTGGTTCAGGTGGAAACCAGCAAAGGCATTACAAGCCGTAAACTGATCGTTGAATAAAGAACGATTGAATACAAAAATAAAAAGCCATATTCTTTAGGGAGTATGGCTTTTTTTTGAATACAGATTAGGAGCTACATTCGTGCATAATCTTGCCACAAAGTTAAGGCAGAAAGAATCACGAAGTCTTCGTGTAACTTTGAGCCTTTGAGCCCTGGTGGCACTTCTCGACTCCGCTTCTCGAAGTGACCCCATGTGTAATTTCGTACTTTCTGGAAAATCTGAAATAAGGATCAGGTTTTGTTGTAATTATAGCAATATTGAATGGCATCTATTCACCGGGATCTTCTGACTTCTTCTTTGGATGTCGCCTGCTTTCCTTCAGGGCTTTTGTGATGATGTATTCCAGTTGCCCATTGGTGCTGCGGAATTCATCAGCAGCCCATTTTTCAATTGCCTTGTATATTTCAGGATCTATCCTTAAAACAAATGTTTTTTTCTTCGCCATATAATCTCCTTGGTGCATTCACCGGGTGACTTGAAGTCACCCGGTGAATCATGATACTCGCCCTACTGATGCAAAGTGCCTGTATTGAGAACAGGGGTCGGATCTTTATCCGCACACAAAACTACCATCAAATTGCTTACCATTGTGGCTTTCTGTTCTTCATCGAGGTTGATGATCTTTTTGTGTGATAGCTGCTCAAGCGCCATTTCAACCATCCCAACAGCACCTTCCACGATCTTCTTCCTGGCGGCAACAATTGCCGTGGCCTGCTGGCGGCGCAACATGGCACCGGCTATTTCAGATGCATAGGCCAGGTAATTGATCCTTGCTTCGATCACATGAATGCCGGCGATCTCAAGCCTTTCCGCGATCTCTTTCTCCAGCTCATCATTCACTTCCTCTACACCCGAACGCAGGGTTACTTCAGCCTCTTCATCTTCCAGGTTGTCGTAAGGATAATGGCCAGCGATCTTCCTCACTGCCGACTCAGTCTGTATATCCACAAAATGTGTGAACTCATCCACTTCAAAAGCTGCTTTGTAAGTGTTTTCTACTTTCCAAACCAACACAATCCCGATCATGACCGGGTTACCCATTTTGTCATTCACCTTCGAGGCTTCGCTGTCGAGATTGCGTGCCCTTAGTGAAATTTTCTTTTTGGTGAAAAAGGGATTTACCCAGAAAAAACCGTTCTTTTTGATCGTTCCTTTGTAGTCTCCAAACAAAACCAAAACACTTGATTCATTGGGGTTGACGATCACGAATCCGGCGACACAAAATAAAGTGACTGCCAGCAGGAGGATGAACAAAAAGATTGCAGGGGCCATTTTAATGAAGATGATCCCCAGAACCGAAACCGCAACCAGTAAGAGGATAATGCTAAAAGCCAGGTATCCTGATCCCGGTGAATAAATTTTTTCGTCTTTCATAAATGTAAATTTAAAATGATATTAAAATGATATTACAATACTAATGCATTTTTTGGCTTTTGTCAAGTTTTTACTAAAATATTCTGATCCTATTCGTACATTTGCCTGTTGATACACACTTATATGGGCAAAAAATACCGGCACATCTTTATTGATCTCGACAGGACCTTATGGGATTTTGACAAAAGCGCCTTTCAGACCTTCGAGGAGATATACACCAAGTATGATCTTAAGGAAAGGGGCATTGCTTCCTTTGCCGAGTTTGTTTCGCAATACCGCAAAAACAATGATATGTTGTGGCGTTATTACCGCCGGGGAGATCAAAAAAGAAATCCTGTCGGTGCAGCGCTGGGAGATCACCCTGCATGATTTCAATATAGATGATCTGCCCCTGGCCGTTGAGATAGGTGAGCACTATATCAATGAAAGCCCCCTGAAGGTGAACCTTTTCCGCATACCCGGGAGATCTTATCTTATCTCCGGGACAAATATCATTTGCATCTGATCACCAATGGATTTGAGGAGGTGCAACAGACCAAACTGAGTGCTGCTGACTTGCGGAAATATTTTAAACACATCATTACATCTGAAGAAGCAGGAGCCAAAAAACCGGAAAAACGAATTTTTGAATATGCCCTTCAAAAGTCCGGCGCACAGATCACAGAATCCATCATGATCGGCGACGACCTGGATGTGGATATTCAGGGAGCCAAGAACGTTGAAATGGATCAGATACTGGTGAATCATCAGGGGCTTGAACACGAACTAATACCGACATACGAGGTGTTTGGGCTTGAGGAGATCCGGGGGATTTTGTAGGTAGTTGGTTAATCTGAGAATCTGGCGAGGACCGTGATCTTGCCCGCACTTCCTGGTTGATTTTTACCATGATGCTGGCATCCATCGGAAGAAAGTGATCCACCCTTGATCCGAAGCGGATCATGCCCATCTCATCACCCTGCCTCACTTCATCTCCAACTTTTGCCTTTGCGACGATCCTGCGGGCTGCAGCTCCGGCAATCTGCCGCATCATGACCTCACGGCCTTTGTGGTCTTCCACAACCAGGGAGTTTCTCTCGTTCTCCTCGGATGATTTCGGCAGATAGGCTGCATAGAAATTTCCTTTCTTATGCTGGTTGTACTTTACTTTTCCGGAGACGGAATACCAGTTGACATGGGCATTGAAAAGGGACATAAAAATGGAAACCTGCAATCTTTTCTCTTTGAAATACTCTTCTTCATATACCTCTTCTATGGCAACAACATGACCGTCGGCTGCACTGTATACCAGGTTTTCGTTCTCCCTGATACTGCGTTCCGGCCTGCGGAAAAAACGAACAACCAGGATCAGGAAAACAGCGGCCAGGAAATATAAAAAATAATGGAAGTTTGTTTGCTGGGGAAAGATCCGGTTCAGCAAAAACAAAATCACAAATACCATCAGGCTGATTATAAATATTGGCAAACTTCCTGCCGGATGTATCCTCATTCTGCAAATAAAATTATGTAACACAATACTGCGGGAGCGCTAAGCAAAACCCCGTCAAACCTGTCGAGAACGCCACCATGACCTGGCATGATGTGCCCCGAATCCTTAACTTCTGCCTGTCTTTTCAGCAAAGATTCAGCCAGATCGCCGAGGGTGCCAAAAGTAACAATAATTAAGGCAATAACGCCCCAGTGCATCCAATTAAATTCTCCCGAAAGCAAAAAAACCGGATATGCAGCTGCAATTGTAAACAAACTTCCACCAATGAATCCTTCCCGGGATTTTTTTGGTGAAATGGATTTGTACAGCGGATGTTTGCCCAGCAGCGAGCCGCTCAGGTAGGCAAATACATCGTATACCCACATCAGGATGAAATAACCCAGGATGATCCATGGCCTGTAATTCTTTTCTGTAAAAGCGGGGTTCCCCAGCATTGTCAGCAAGGCAAACGGTATGCTGATATAAATTATGCCACTGATGCCAAGCAGGCCGTTCAGTAAAGATTTTGCCCCAGCCGTAAAAAGGGAGAAAGCCAGTAAGAGTATCAGTATTACCGGGACTGCGAACAACAATGAATAAAGCGGAAAATCGGTGGCCTGCAGGCTCGTGAGCAAATAAACAACTCCCCCGCCAGCAAAAGCGGGAAAGTTGAGATTTTGGCTGCTCCGGTCTTTGCAATGAGGCGGGAATATTCATGTAAGCCGGCCAGGGAGAATAGCAAAAACAATCCCATCATGGAATATCTGCTCCAGAAAACTGAAGCGATCAATACCAGTACAAAGATGAGCCCGCTGAGTGTCCTTTTCAGGAATTCCCTCAAAGTTCCTCGTGTTTTTCAATTAGCTGCCCTGCACGTTCCAAATCTTTCGCTTGTACATAGATATCAATGGATCCGATCAGGAAAGAAGAGTCTTTATTGCTGATATCTCTGCTTTCTATATCATTTTCCGCAAGCAGTCCTCTCAGGAGGTTTACCTTATATTTTTGATCAGTTGAATAGATCTTTGTCCAGTCTTCCATATATTATTGATTTAAGTTTCTGTCTTCGATGAGGAACAAAAATAATTCCTTCGGGCCATGTGCGCCCATAACAAGTGTTTTTTCAATATCGGCTGTGCGGCTTGGGCCGCTGATGTTGGTGATCATGGAAGGAAGCCGGTTTCCGTATTTCTTTTTCATGGCTTTTATGGCATCCTTCAGATCGGGAAGGATCTGTGAAGCATACGCAACAACTGCATGTATTTCAGGATACACATTCATCCTGCGGCCACTTTCCATTGCGGAGGATACCATGATGCTTCCCAGGCGGGCGATGAGAAATTCGCATCCGCTTACGCCCAGAGTTTGTTTCTCAAAATCTTCTTCCCGGCTGGAATATTTAATGCCGTAATGATCGAATATCCCTTTGATATTGCTTTCCAGACAGTAAGTTATTCCACTGCCCATTTCCTTTTGAAGTTGCTGAAAGGAAGCTGCAAAATCCTTTTCGTGATCGCAATAAATAAATTTGCCTCCGATCCGGGTGAACTCACTGGCAAAACTAACATCGGGGCTGTCTTCAAGTTCTGCAAACACCGAACTGCTCCAGTCGGTCACTTTGTAAGGATTGTCTGATTTGTTGATCAGAGCATCCCTGATGTTTTTAAATATTTTTTCCCTGGAGGTACTTTCTTCCATGAGAATGATTATTTGGTATCCGGTTTTTTATCTGCCGGCGGCTCCGTCTTTTCTGGATCGGGCCTGGCGGTTGTATTACTGCTTTTGTCTTTCTTTTCTACCGGATGTTTCTTCTCCCCGTTTTCCTCCTTGCCATCCGTTGATTCGGGGATTTCTTTTTTATTTTCCGGTTTGGGATCATCATTTTCATACAGATCTTCTTCTTTCTCTTTATCCCAGGGCCTTTTGCCATAGATCGCTTCCAGGTCGTTGCTGAAGATCACTTCTTTTTCAAGCAATTTATTGGCCAGTTGCGCCAGTTGCTCTTTGTGTTTGGTCAGAATTTCCTTTGCCCGCTTGTATCCTTTTTCCACCAGCTTTTTCACTTCCTGGTCGATGATCTCAGCCGTTTTTTCACTGTAAGGTTTGGTGAAAGAATACTCTTGCTGACCGGTAGAATCATAATATGAAATATTGCCGATCTTGTCGTTCAGTCCAAAGAAAACCACCATATTATAGGCCTGCTTGGTCACCTTTTCCAGGTCGTTGAGTGCCCCGGTAGAGACTTTTCCAAAATTGACCTGCTCGGATGCGCGTCCGCCAAGGGCAGCGGTCATTTCATCAAACATCTGGTCGAAGGTAGTGATCTGTCTTTCTTCGGGCAGGTACCATGCTGCACCCAGGGCTTTGCCACGCGGGACAATGGTAACTTTTACCAGGGGATGAGCATGCTCCAGCAGCCAGCTTACAGAGGCATGGCCGGCTTCATGAAAAGCAATTGTTTTTTTCTCATGTTTTGAGATGATCTTGTTTCGCTTCTCCAGTCCGCCGATGATGCGGTCGATGGCATCCATGAAATCCTGCCTGCCGACCTCTTTTTATCTTTCCTGGCGGCTATCAAAGCCGCTTCATTACAGACATTGGCAATATCCGCCCCCGAAAAACCGGGGGTTTGCTTGGACAGGAAGTTTACATCAATGTTTTTGGCAATTTTCGTAAGAGGTCTCAGGTGTACTTTAAAAATTGCTTTTCTTTCTTCCAGGTCGGGCAGTTCCACATGGATCTGCCGGTCGAAACGGCCGGCTCTCAGAAGCGCGCGGTCGAGAATATCAGCGCGGTTGGTAGCTGCCAGGATGATCACGCCCGTATTGCTGGAGAAACCGTCCATTTCGGTGAGCAATTGATTGAGGGTGTTTTCGCGTTCATCATTGGCGCCCGTCATGGGGTTTTTCCCCCTGGCGCGGCCAATGGCATCAATCTCATCAATGAAGATGATACAGGGGGCTTTTTCTTTGGCCTGTTTAAAAAGATCTCTGACGCGTGAAGCCCCGACCCCAACGAACATCTCTACAAAATCGGAACCGGAAATGGAGAAAAAGGGAACCTGTGCCTCACCGGCAACAGCCTTGGCGAGCAAAGTTTTACCCGTTCCCGGAGGGCCGATCAGCAAGGCGCCCTTGGGGATCTTGCCACCCAACTCGGTATATTTTTTCGGATTTTTCAAAAAGTCGACCAGTTCCTTTACCTCGATCTTTGCTTCAATCAGGCCGGCTACATCATCAAAGTTGATGCTTACGCTCTGGCTCTTGTCGAAGAGCTGTGCCTTGGATTTGCCGATATTGAATATCTGTCCCCCGGGACCGCCTCCGCCCCGGCTCATCATGCGCATGATGAAAAACCAGACAAGCAACAAGATCCCAATGGGAATGATCCAGCCCAGGATTTCCATTCCCCAGTTCCGTCTGGTTTCATTTTCCACATAAACGGGATCTTCAACATTTTTTTGGGCCTCCATCACTTTATCATCAAAGGATTCAGGTGAGGTGATGTTGTAATAATACTGGGGAACACTCTCCCCGAAGGTTCCCTGCTTGTTTTTAACTTCCTGGTAACGTCCTTTGGAGAGGGCATCTTGCTTTATGTAGATCTCCGCCTTTTCTTTATTGATCAGGACAAGCCGTTTTACGTCTCCCTCGGCAAGCATTTCTTTAATATCTCCCCAGGTGGTCTTGGTGGAATTTTCACCCAGGTCCATGAACTGTAATGCAATGATCACAATTGCTAACAATCCGTATATCCAGTAAAAATTAAATTTTCCCTTTGGTTTGTTGTCCTTGGGAGAATTTTGGGGATTATTGGTGTTATTGGTGTTTTGTTCTTCTGTCATTATGTCTTCCTTCTAAATAGGTAAAATCAATCGAATCACTACTCTTCATATCTTGTAGTTTCTGCATCAGCCCACAAATCCTCTAAGTTATAGAACTTCCTGACCTCCTTCTGAAAGATGTGTAAGACCACGTCAACGTAGTCTATCAAAATCCATTCCGCATTTTCGTAGCCTTCGGTGTGCCATGGTTTTTCTCCTGTCTTTTCTTTCACCATCCGAATGGCTTCATCAGCGATTGCATCAACCTGTGTTTTAGAATTACCATGGCATACAACAAAATGGCTGCATACCGAATTGGGTATTTTGCCCAGGTCAAGACTGACCACATTTTCTGCCTTTTTGTCCTGAACAGCCTGAACGATTGTTTCGGTTAAGTTTTCTGTTGAACTATTTTCAGATTTTATCATACGCAGAGATTCCGCTTTGTTTGCAAAAATAAGCATTTTTAAGCTTTTTCAAATATAAGGTATTCAAGCCCTTAATTCGAATATATTTGCTGGCTATTGCTTTAGTTTTGCATTCTGCATGAAACATAAATTTTTGTTCTTTTGTTAAGCGAATTAATACAGAACTTATGTCTACCGAAATTGGTCACAATATATTGCGTTTCACGACACTGGAATCAACAAACAAGTACGTTTTAGGTTCACTGGAAAAGGAAAATTTTGCAGCGGGAACGGTTGTGCTTGCGGGTTTTCAGGAGGCGGGAAAAGGGCTTGGTAAAAACCACTGGGAAAGTGAAGCGGGGAAAAACCTGCTCTTGTCCATTATCCTGAAACCGGCATTTCTTGAACCGCAATACCAGTTTTACCTCAATAAGTTTGCCTCCCTGGGGGTATATGATTTTATCCGTTCCCTGCTTCCGGATAAAAAGGTCACCGTAAAATGGCCCAATGATGTGTATATTGATGATGGCAAAGTGGCTGGCATCCTTATCAATAATACCCTGATCGGAAAGCACTTTGAGTATGCTGTGGCAGGCATTGGTATCAATTTGAACCAGAAGGCTTTTCGCTCCGATGCTCCAAACCCTGTTTCCATAAACCATTATACGAAAAGGGATCTGGATCTTGAAAAAAGCCTGCATGATTTGCTGGAATGCCTGAACAAGCGCTTTAAGCAATTGGAACAGGGAAGGGAAGAATATCTTGACCGGGATTACCTGGCGGCTTTGTATCGCCACCGGCAGTGGTCTGAATTTATTTCAGCAAAAGAGCGTTTTAAAGGAATGATCACCGGTATATCAGAATTTGGTCAACTGAGAATCGAACATCATAAAGGCACGCTCCTTGAATTTGATTTTAAAGAGGTGGAATTTATTATTTAAAGTTCATTGATCAGCCAGCAGCCTTTTCAACAATTATACACCTATTGAGAGGGCTTCAGGGCATTGGAATAAGGCTTGGCTATTTTATTTTGGCTGTGAGCATGAGCCAGGCCCAACTGGAATAATCGCTTGCTCCTTTGTTGAATCCCTGCATGTTTTCAAGGGTTTCCTGCGGCAGCATGAGTGAGTAACCTCCCTGTAGTTCGATTTCTTCCGACAGCAGCCATCTCATGCTCAGGTCGATTTCCGAAGCAAGGCTTTTATTTTTTTTAGCACCCTCAATCATGACTTCCCTGGCCAGTTCGAAATAATGGTAAGCAGCTTCAAGTCTGATTTTTTCCAGGGGATGGAATTCCACCGCTGCAAAATAATCTGCCAGCCCGCCTCCCCCGGTCGATTTGGGTATGTTGCTGAAATAATCCATGTAGCCATAGTAGCGATGTCTTGCCCCATAAATGATATCAAAAAGCTGATCTTTTTTCCCGCTCACTTCCGTACCCGGTTTATTTCCTGAGATCAATACCCATCCTGCTTTGAAGCGCATCTTTCCGGCTTTTACACCTGCATTGGCCGAAAGACACCAGGCATCCACATCCAGGCCCTCTCTGTTCTTACCACCCTGGTAATAAGCGCTTCCGCTTAGATTGAGGTTGTTTTTGTTGTAGCTCAAATAGGTGCCATAGGTATTTCTTACATAAATCACCTGTGTGGTATCCGATTTCTCATAACCTGCAAAAAGTATCATGATATTTGACCGGAAAGATTCTCCCCATTTCTTCGAAAGATGTATGAAGTTAAGGGTCTTAATCCTGTCTTCCGGGAAAAAATTTTCGAAAAGCAGATCCTGGGTATTGTTCCAGGAAATTGCAAACTCAGCTTCCAGGAAAGGATGCTTGAAACTGTAAAGGAGCGCATCATAAGATAAGGAATGCTGATTCCAGTTCCTCCCCCACAGCAGGCGGTAATCATCATACATAAAATACTGCCTCCCGATTTTTACCGAAGAATATTTCAGAAATTTCATTTCAATCCATGCTTCGTTCAGGTCCAGGCTTGCATCATCCCCAAAAACGCCCGTTGAAGAAACCAGGCTTTCATCGCCCCAAAGGCGCACATCCTGGATAGAGATGCCCAGGCTGTAGAATGATTTGCTGTAGCTGGCGCGCAAGCGTGTTCTCTGGCTGATGATCCAGGCGGGTTCCCGTGAAGCATCCTTCAGTTTTTTATAGCCGGCTCTCATTTCGGCCCTGGGCCGGAGCTCTGCGGAAAAATCAAATTGGGCGCTTAATGAAACAACCAAAGTTGTTAAGATAGCTGTTAAAATACTTTTTTCATATCCGTAAAATTAGTAAAACAACCCATTCATGTAAGCTCGTGTCTTCTCTTCCTTTGGATTCTCAAAAATCTGCTTTGCCTCACCCTGCTCAATCACTTCTCCCATATACATGAAGATCACATGATCGGCTATGCGCCTGGCCTGTCGTAAAATGTGGGTAACAAGCACGATGGTATATCTTTTTTTCAACTGGAGGAACATTTTTTCTATGGCCTGGCTGGATAAGGGATCCAGGGCAGAGGTAGGCTCATCGGCAAGGATGATGACGGGATCAACCGCCAGTCCGCGGGCAAGGCAAAGCCTTTGTTGTTGTCCGATACTCAGGCTGCCTGCAGGTTCTTTTAAACGGTCTTTGACCTCTTCCCATAAATTGACCTCTTTCAGGTAATGTTCAACCCGTTTCTGAAGGTATGCTTTTTTTCTACGTCCACTGATTCTGAGGCCATAAGTTACATTGTTGAAGATACTCATTGGAAGGGGATAAGGTCTCTGGGAAAGCAGGCCCATTTGCTTTCTGATCTTTGTAATATCCTGGTGGCCGTTCAGAATGTTTTCCTGTCCAAGCATGATCTTTCCACTGATCCTTACATCGGGATAAAGATCGGTGAGCCGGTTAAGGCTTTTTAGTAAGGTCGTTTTACCGCATCCTGAAGGACCCAGGATTACCGTGATCTGATTTTCGGGAATGCTGGCAGTGATGTTTTTCAGGATGTGATGTTTTCCAATGAATAAGTTCAGATCCTGTATGCTGATTTTAGGTGATCGATCCATTTAAAATTCGATTTTGTTTTTATTGTATTTTCTAGATAAAAATCTTGATACTAAACTGATTATCAGTATGATTGAGATCAGTACCACTGCGGAAGCATATGCCCGGTTCTGTACTTCGGGGATTGGTGAACTGAGCTGAAAAAAGATGGACAGGGGCAGGGTGGCCGTGGGCTGGTTAAGTGATGTGGGAATATGATCGGTATAACCTGTAGTAAATAGGATGGAGGCTGCATCTCCGATCGCACGGCCAAAGGAAAGCAAAATGCCTGTAATGATTCCGGGAATACACTGTCTGAAAAAAACACGGTAGGAAATCTCAGAATACGTGGATCCCAGGGATAGTGATGCTTCCAGTAAGCCTGTAGGAACCGACTTAAATACTTCATCCATTGCCCTCACCATGATGGGGATAATAAAGAGCGTTACCGTTATGATACCGGCTAAAAGGGAAGCACGCAGGCCAAAATAGATCATGATGGTAAAGCCGAAAGCACCGTAAACAATGGAGGGAACACCCCACAGCAGGTCGAGGAAGAAACGGATGGTGTTAAGAAGTTTTTTTCGTTTCACCAGGTGAACATTCATGAAAAGTGCCACCGGCAAACCCAGCAAAAAGGCTAACAAAGTGGCTCCCAGTGATAAGTATAAAGATCCGATGATGGCATTCAGTATACCACCCTCTTTTCCGAAATAGAATCCCCCCTTGGGGTTTTGCGTTAGCATTTCCCAGGATAGGGAAGGTAAGCCTTTGTATAAAACGCTGAAGATAATGAGGAAAAGAATAAATGCGATGGCCGCGGTAGACAGGAACATCAGCACCCTGAATATTTTTTCTTCCGTATTTCTGAGTTTTTGTAAAAACATTATCGTGATCGTTTTTCCATTTTAATGATCAATAACCTGGAGGCAAAGTTGAAAAGCAACACCACCGTGAAAAGGATCAGAGCGGCCAGCATCAATGCCGAATCGTACATGGGAATGGAGAGCATTTCCCCGTAATTATTTGCAATAAGTGCCGGCAAAGGATAGCCTGGCTGGAAGACTCCGCTAGGGATCTTTATCACATTACCCACCACCATCAGCACAGCGATAGTCTCTCCGAAAGCCCTTGATAGTCCCAGTCCGAAAGCGGAAACAATACCCGGCAAAGCTTTTTTGATGAGGACGTACTTAACAGTCTGCCATTTGGTTGCCCCAACAGAAAGTGAAGCCTCGGAGAGTTCGGCCGGTATCGTTTTGAATACCTCAATCAGTATATTTAATGCAAAAGGAATGATCATGACGGAAAGCACGATGGACCCGGCCAGGATGGAATAGCCCGAAACTTCTTTGTTGAACATCGGGCCAAGAAAGTCTGATATGAATGGTACGATAACCAGGATTCCCCAAACACCATAAATCACTGAAGGGATGCCCGCCAGAATGTCGATCACAGGATGCATAAACTTTAATACCCATGATCTGGCATATTGTGTAAGGTGAATGGAAGTTAACAGACAGACCGGGGCTATCATGAGCAAAGCGAAAAAAGTTACCCACAGAGAACTGACGATAAAAGGATAAAAACCGAACTGCCCCGACATAGGATGCCAGTCTTTGGAAAAGATCAGTTTAACCAGAGAATGTTCCGACAGCAGCATTTCCGATTTCCAGAGCAGACCCGCACCGATCATGAAAGGCAGGACAATAACGATGCCCAGGGCAAAACCCATCCAGTAACGATGAAATCTGTCGCGGACGATCCTGCCTGGCCGGATGCTCCGGTAAATCGTGCGTGCTGTCATTGAAGGCGTTTAAGTTCTTGCTGTATCTTATCTTCAGCGAGTTTAACATAACCTGCTTCGGATACAAAGTTCTGGCCTGCAGTCAGTATCCATTCGAGAAACAGCTTTACCAATTCATCCTTTGGTTGGCCTTTGGATACAAAATAGAGAGCACGGGCCGGCGGAGAGGGATAGACATTATTTTTAATGGCTGTCATTACAGAATCCAGACTCCCATAGAAATCTTCATCCGGGCTGATCCGGCCATCTCCGTTCAGGTCAATAGGGATCACTTCCAGGCCCTGGTATTTTTTGCGTGATTGTATGTCGTATATGTATACCACATTGTTGTATCCCAGGCCCATGCGGTCATTTTTTACTGCATCAGCCATACCCGGATCCCCAAAAACACCGATCCCATGTAAAGCCTCCTGGCTGGCCCCCAGAAAAAGCCCCCACATTTGTGCTGCACCACAAGCATCTGAGCGGGTATAAACATTTATCCTGCTATCATTGGCTCCTTTAAAGTAATCCTTCCAGTAATGGACCTTTTCCAATAAGAATAAATCGGCAAATGCCTTTTTGCTCAATCCCTGCTTTCTGATCATCGGGAGGTTTGGATTTTTTGCATTGCAGGTGGCCAGCACAGCATCTTTTGCAACAGCCGTTTTCCAGGCTCCCTGCGCTTCTTCTTCGGCGCTCACTTCCCTGGAGAACATGCCCAGGTCAACCATGCCCGACAATGCATCAACCATGCCTTTTCCGGCTCCCCCGGCAGAAATGTCTATTCTTATGTCCGGGTAGGTTTTATTGAATTCCTCGGCCCATTTTACGGTGAGGGGTAAAGAGCAAAGGCCCCCGAAATGGAAATTGTTCCCTCAATCCTGTCAGCATTTTCTGATTCCTTCTTTTGAGCAGAATCGCAGGACTGTGACAACACTGCACAAATTACTAAAACTGGAATAAATGTCTTTTTCATTTCTGTCTATTTATCATTGCCTCCCAGAGCAAATAATAAACAATAAGAGAGTATGACTCATTGCTTTCCTGGCATCTTGTCTGCAATTTGTTTATGAAGCAAAATTAAGATGTACCAGGGGACAGAAAAACCCCTCAAATACTTAAATATATGTAACTTAATCCCAAATTGGAATAGGCTGAAACAGGTGGGTATTTATACTTATTAAATTTCGACAATCTGGTTTTTGATGGCAAACATTACCAGGCTTGCAGTATTTTTTGAATCGGTTTTGATAAGCAAATTTGCCCTGTGTTTGTCAACGGTTCTTTTGCTGATGCACAGTTTTTCTGCAATTTCCTGATTATTCAGGCCCTTGCATACATGGTACAGGACTTCGTATTCACGCTCTGAAAGATTGTGTTCATTATGAGGGAATTGAAGGTGTTTGATGTTTTTTACGATCTTATACAATAATTCCTGTGAAAAATAATTTCCTCCGCTTGCAACCGACTCAATGGCTTCCTTAACTTCACTGATATCGGTATCCTTTAAGAGGAATCCACGGGCTCCCGCCTCGATCATTTTGTAATAATATTCCTCTTCCCCGTACATGGAAAGAGCAATGATCCTGGCATCCGGAAATAGTGCAGTGATCTTTTTGGAAGCTTCAATGCCGTTTACCAATGGCATATCAATGTCAATCAGGATGATGCAATCCTGGATATGGTGAATATCTTTAAGCAGCTCTTGTCCATTGGCATATTCTCCCGCAATTTCGATATTATCAAAGGAACTTAGCAATAACTTCAGCCCGTTCCTGAATAGATTATGATCATCTGCCAGCACTACCCTTATCTTTTTCATCTTTTAAATATTTATTGAAATGATAACTTTTACCCCTTTACCCACCTGGCTGATCACCTCATAGCTTCCTTTAATACTCCGGATGCGTGAGATCATATTTGAGTATCCCATTCCGCTTCTTTTTCCAGTGAGTATTTTTTCCGCATCAAATCCTTGTCCATCGTCGGAATATTCAAGCTTTAACTTGTTTTGATCTTTGTGCAGATTGATGCGGATCAAATGGGCATCAGCATGTTTTAAAGTATTGTTAACCAGTTCGCAAACCACGCGGTATAGCACAACTTCCACGTTTTCATCCAGCCTTTTCTCACCAAGGTTGGTGTTAAACTCCAGCTTCAAGGTTTGTGATTCCTCCAGTTTATTTGTAAAATTCCTGATGGCACTTGCCAGACCGAAGTTGCTGAGGATATGCGGGCTGAGGTTGTTGGAGATTTCCTTCAGGCTCTTGATGGCTTCATTGATTGCCCTATCGGTATTGATAATGATTTCCTTGTTTTTTGTATTTTCCTCTAGCTTTGCCAGGTGTGAGATCGACATTTTAACGCTCGAAAGTATAGGACCCAGGCCATCGTGCAGATCTTTGGCAAAGCGTTTTCTTTCGTTTTCTTCTGTTTTGATAATGGCATCCAGGATCCTCTTCTGCGTTTCCTGCCTGATCCTTTCCACCCTGCCCAGGTAATTAAAAAGCTCACTGATCAGAATCACACCGGCAGTGATCACAATGGAAGTTATGACAGTAAGCCAGGAGTTAAACTGGTTCAGGTTTTCGGCATAGTCACTTCTCACGTAAGTGAGGAATTCGAGAAAGCGACGGACTGCCATAAACAGGAATCCAAGGGAGATCAATATCCAGGAAAGCCTGTATTTGGTTTTTTTTGTCAGGCGAAGAGCGATCACCGCTGCAACAAATTGCAGCACGATCGAAAGTATCAGTGCTACCAGGGTATACATATCTCAAGAAATTACTTCGAACAAAGTTACACAGAAGTATTATGTATCCAAGCGGGTAAGATGTAAAAATGCAAAATGTTTCGAAAAAGGCAATACGCATGCCAGGAGAAATCTGGTAAGAGCCGGCAAATGAATCTATTGTTTTTTCTCCATCTCCTCTTTCAGCTTCTCCACCATGATATTGACAAGGTTCTGAAGGGGCCTCTTCACCATCATCAGCATCATGGGATTGATTTGTGCCTCAAGCTCAATGCGAACATTGGTCTGTTCTGTTTCAGTTTTTTCTAGATAAGAGACCATATCAAAATCAAAAGGCGCTTCCTCTGATTTCATATGCACTTTCTCATCCTGCACCGTATTTTCGATCTTCATGCTGATATCGGCCATGCCCTGTATGGTAAACGAACAAGTGCTGTGGCTTGATTTCCAGTTGGTCACCTGCTCGGGCATCAGCTTTTCAAAATTATTGAAGTCGCTCAGGAAATCAAAGATATTCCTTGTTGTATTGTTGATCGCGAGATTTTCGCTGGTAAATTTTGCCATGCTTAAAAATTTTCAGCCCATTTTTTGGGATTTTTTCTCCATTCCACCAGGGAGTCGTGATCGGCATCGCTGATGTATTTAATTTCAAGTGCTTTCCTGATGAGGGATTCGTAATCCGAAAGGGTGTAAAGCTTTACGCCTGCCTTTTCAAAATTCTCCAGGGCAATTTCGAGGTTGTAGGAAAAGATGGCTACCATCCCGATCACTTCGCAGCCAGCGCTTATGAGTGCATTCACTGCATGCAGGCTGCTTTTGCCGGTACTTACCAGGTCTTCGATCACCACGACCTTCTGGCCTTTTTCCACCACGCCTTCGATCTTGTTTTCCAGTCCATGCGCTTTTTGGGAAGAACGGATATAAACAAAGGGCTTGTCAAATTCCTGTGCCACCAGAGCACCCTGAGCAATACCGCCTGTTGCCACGCCGGCAAGCACATCCGGGATTTCGAATGCATTCCGGATCACTTTCGTGAACTCTTCCCTGATAAAATCCCTGATCTTCGGAAAGGAAAGTGTGATCCTGTTATCGCAGTATATCGGAGATTTCAGCCCGGAAGCCCAGGTAAAAGGCTCAGCGGCATTCAGCTTCACTGCATTGATCTGTAGCAGGAATTCAGCTACTTTCTGCGCGCTTTCTTCATTGTATTTCATGGGACAAAAATACATGAATTTTTTTGTTTGAAAATTCAAAAAATAAGTCCGGAAAAATTACATGCCGGCTATGATACTGCTGCTGATTTACCGGCCAGCCAGCCGGTTGAAAATGCAATTTGCAAATTATAACCGCCCGTATCGGCATCTACATCCAATATTTCACCTGCCAGATACAGGCCCCTGATGATTTTTGATTCCATGGTTTTTGGGGAAATTTCCTTTGTATGAATGCCTCCCGCTGTGATAATTGCTTCTTTAAACGGTCTGTTACCACTGATTGTAAAACCCAGATTCTTGAAATGGTAGCGAATCTTTTTTCTCTCTTCAGATGTGATCTGGTGACATTCTTTGTCAGGGTCGATTCTCAAATAATCCATCATAGGTTTTACCATTGCTGATGGCAACCACTTTGGGAATACATTAGCAATTTTTTTCTTTCCGTTTTCATCCAGATCGCGCAGCAATCTTCGATCCAGCTTTTTATCATCAAGGGCTGGTTTCAGGTCAATGATGATTTCTGTTTTTTTCTTTTCCTGCAATGCGTCAACCGCTTTTCTGCTCAGGCTAAGAATAATAGGGCCTGAAAGTCCGTAATCCGTAAAGACCATTTCACCAAATTCCTCTGCTGCTTTTTTCCCGTCAATCCAAAGCACCGCCTTTACATTTTTCAACAGCAGTCCTTCCATCCTGGCGGGCAGATTACTATTGGCTTCAAGCGGTACGAGGGCAGGGCGGGTTTTTACGACCTTGTGTCCGAGGGTTTGGGCCAGTTTTAAACCTTCTCCATTTGAACCGGTCGCTGGATAAGACCTGCCACCCGTGGCAAGAATAATACGAGTGGTGTGCAAGTCTTTGCCGTTTGCCTGTAAGCCATTGATCTTTCCATCTTTTATAAAAATCTTCTCTACCTTTTGCCGGCAAGCGACTTCAACCCCCAGGTCATGGATCCATTTTAATAAAGCCTGCAATACATCCCCAGAGCGATCGCTTGCGGGAAAGTACCTTCCTCCCCGTTCAAGCTTGGTTTCCAAACCGTTTTTTTGAAGCAGGTCAAGGATCTCTTCCGCAAAGAAGGCTGAAAATGCATTCCACAGAAATCGACCATCGGGATGGATGTGTTTGATGAAATCTTTTAGAGCATCTTTATTGGTAATGTTACAGCGTCCTTTGCCTGTGATCAGTAGTTTCCTGCCTTCACTCTGCATTTTTTCCAGCAACAAAACCTTTGCGCCGGCTTTGGCCGCACTTCCCGCTGCCAGTAGTCCTGCCGCTCCGGCTCCTACCACAATAATATCCCATTTTTCCATCCAAAGCAAAGTTAGTTTATTTCGTGGATGAACCAAAGTCTCTGCCTTCAATAACAGCACTTCTCAGCTCATAAGCGGGGTCTGCCAATTATCTTCCATAAAACCTTAACTGTTTTATGAGCAAATTCAAATAAGCAACATGAAAAAATTCATGTACATTTGTTAAAAACACATTTTATGAAGAAAATTGCTGTCTTTCCGGGTTCCTTCGATCCCATTACCCGCGGGCATGAAAGCATTATCACAAGAGGCCTGCCGCTTTTCGATATGATCATTATTGCCATCGGGCAGAATGCCGAAAAGAAAGCCCTTTTCAGCCTTGAGAAAAGAAGACAATGGATAGAGCATACTTTCAGGGATGAATCCAGGGTTACTGTGGATATTTATTCAGGCCTCACGGTGGACTACTGCCGGAAAGTGAATGCCCGTTACCTTTTAAGGGGATTACGTACTTCCGCCGATTTCGAATTCGAAAGAAGCATCGGGCAGGTGAACAAAAAGATCTTTCCGGATATAGAGACCATATTTCTGCTTACGACCCCGGAGCTGACAGCTATCAACTCATCCATTGTGCGTGATGTTTTCAAACATGGAGGCGATATCAGCCAGTTTGTCCCCGGGGGAGTGGAACTGAGTAAATAAATTAATATATTGATCGTTTATTTTTTACCTAAACCTGACAACATGAAAAAAGCATTCCTCCTCCTCTGTATATTTTTGATGAGCGCTTTCACAATCTTTGCCGAAAAAACCGTCATCCAGGGAAGTGTGGAAAATGCCGGAAATAAAAAGATCAAACTTGTGGCTTACGGCGACATGATCTCCTTTCTGGAAGTGGAGGTAGCCTCAAGCCAGATCAGCAAGCAGGGGAATTTCCGGATGGAAGTGGAACTGGATAAGATAATGTTCACCCGGCTTCGCATCGACTACCAGTCGGCCGAGTTTTATGTTGAGCCCAAGTCGAATTTTGATCTGCGTGTTTATTATAATGATTCTGCATCCCAGCTTTCTTTCACCAACCCGGTTGAGTTGCAATTCGAAATTGCCTCATCCACCGGGAAACTGAACCAGGATATCCATGCCTTCAATAAATTGTACAATGATTTCATCGTCAACAATTTTGAATTTCTCTACAAATTCCGCGACCGCAAATTAATGGAATATTTCAGGAGTGAGGTTGCAAAGGAATTTCAGGATATCCGGAATCCTTACTTCAGGAATTATGTGGATTATACCCTTGTTTCCATTGAAAAGTTCTCCCGCCTGAAATCCTTCAATGCCGTGGCACTGGATTATTTTATCGAAAAACCGGTACTTTACGGCAACATCGCCTACATGGATTTTTTCAACCAGTTTTTCGAGAAATATTTCCTGAGTGCTTCCAAAGAGGTTGACTGGGATGAATTTGTTTTTTACATCAACAGCAAACCCGATTATTACCAGCTGATCAAAGCGGCGTCGCAGGATGCACTGCTCAAAAACGACCCGCGCATACTTGAAATGGTGGTACTGAAAACACTGAAAGAACTTTATCACCTGCAGGGGATGAACCAGGGCGGGATCCGTGAGATCCTGGAGACATCTTCTGAAAAGATGCGTTTTGAAGAAAACAGGAAAATTGCCGTCAACCTGCTCAAGAAACTGAAAAGACTGAAATCCGGCAGTCCGGCCCAGCATTTTACTTTGCCGGTGATCGGAGGGGGAATGTTCTCCTCCCGGGATTACGACAGCACCCTTTACATTAGTTTCTGGAATCAATCCTGCAAATTATGCCTGCAGGAGCTGGACTCAATTGCAGCCATCAAAGAGAAATACGAACCCGCTGTTCTTTTTGTCAGCATCCTCACTGCCCAGGATTCTGCTGGAGTTTCCGATTTTATTAAGAACCGGGCTTACGACTGGATCTTCCTTTATTTTGATGATGATTACGAGCTGCTGACGAATTATGAGGTGAGGACCCTGCCGGCCAACTATATCATCGGAAGCAGGATGCGGATCATCAAAAATCCTGCCTGGCTCCCGGGCGAGAGCCTGGAGCATGTTATCAGACGATTTTGAGCGGCCTGCACATGACCTTTCAATTTCCAATATTTCAACTAACTTTGCTTAACCGTATAAAATCTGTTTTTGACATATCCATGCCGGATTGTCAGTAAATTAAATGATTTTAAGGAAGGAATAATAATTGCTGTTTGAGCGTGAAAGAAAATATGAATGCCAATGTTTAAGTCTTTAAGAAAACTATTCGGAACCAAGTCGGAACGAGATATCAAGAGCATGACCCCCATGGTGAACAATATCAAGGAAGTATACGAGGAGGTTAAAAAGCTCAGCAATGATGAACTGAGGGCCAAAACCCTTGAGTTTAAAGAAAAGATCAATGAATACCTGGCTGCTGTAGAAGGCAAAATAGCAGAGATCAAGCAGGAGATCGAACAGGAGGAAGACATCGAGGCCAGGGAGAAACTCTGGAACGAGGTTGATAAGCTGGAAAAGCTGAGTTATGATAAATCACAGGAGATCCTCGAACAGCTATTGCCCGAAGTTTTCGCCGTAATGAAAGACACTGCCAGGCGTTTCAAGGAAAATGAAACCATTGAAGTTACAGCAACGGATTTTGACCGCAAGCTTGCCGGATCGGCCGATCACATCAACATCAAAGGAGACAAGGCTATTTACAGGAATTCCTGGATGGCGGGCGGAAACCTCATCACCTGGGATATGATCCATTATGATGTGCAGCTCATTGGCGGCATTGTGTTGCACCAGGGTAAGATCGCAGAGATGGCCACCGGTGAGGGAAAAACACTGGTTGCTACCCTGCCGGTTTACCTGAATGCCCTCCCCGGAAAAGGCGTTCACCTGGTAACAGTGAATGATTACCTGGCAAAGCGTGACTCTGAATGGATGGGCGTGCTGTTCCAGTTCCACGGACTGAGCGTGGACTGCATCGATAAGCATGAACCCAATTCCGATGCAAGAAGAAATGCCTACCTGGCTGATGTTACCTATGGAACGAACAATGAGTACGGCTTTGATTACCTGCGCGACAATATGACCGGCAATCCGAAAGAGCTTGTACAAAGGGTCCATAATTTTGCCATTGTGGATGAGGTGGATTCTGTACTGATCGATGATGCCCGTACCCCACTGATCATATCCGGACCTACACCGAAAGGCGATGAGCAGGAGTTTTATGAATTGAAACCTGCCATCGAAAAACTCTATGGAGTACAAAGAAAGCTGGTTACCAAAATCCTGTCGGATGCAAAAAATATATTGAATCAGGAAAACCTTGATCCCGAACAGGAGAAAGAAGGCGGAAAGCTGCTTTTCAGGGCTTTCAGGGGCTTACCCAAGAACAAGGCATTGATCAAATTCCTCAGCGAGCCTGGCATGAAAAGCCTGATGCAGAAGACAGAGAACTTCTACCTGCAGGAACAGCAGAAAAATATGCATATCATCGATGATGAGCTTTTCTTTGTGATCGACGAAAAGAACAATACCATCGATATTTCCGAAAAAGGAATTGACCTGATCACCGAATCTTACCAGGAATCTGATTTTTATTTACTGCCTGATATCGGTTCCGAACTGGTTGATCTTGACAAGGCCGATATTCCGGATGATGAAAAGATGAAGAAGAAAAATGAGATCCTGACCAACTTCTCCATCAAATCAGAGCGGGTGCACTCGGTTAACCAGCTGCTGAAGGCTTATGCCCTGTTCGAAATAGACGTGGAATACGTGATCATGGACAACAAGATCAAGATCGTGGATGAGCAGACGGGCCGTATACTGGAAGGCAGGAGATATTCCGACGGATTGCACCAGGCCATCGAGGCGAAGGAGAACGTAAAGGTGGAAGCGGCAACACAAACCTATGCCACCATTACCCTGCAGAACTATTTCAGGATGTATAAAAAGCTCTCCGGTATGACCGGTACTGCCGAAACCGAAGCCGGGGAGTTCTGGGATATTTATAAACTGGATGTGGTGGTTACCCCGACCAATAAGCCCATCGTTCGCGACGACCGGGAAGATCTGGTTTATAAGACCAAACGGGAAAAATTCAATGCCGTGGTCGATGAGATCGAAGATCTGGTGAAAAACGGCCGGCCAGTGCTGGTTGGTACCACCTCGGTCGAAACCTCGGAATTGCTGAGCAAATTCATGCAACGCAAGAAATTAAAACACAATGTTCTGAACGCCAAGCTCCATCAGAAAGAAGCCCTGGTTGTAAAAGAAGCTGGTATTGCCGGCACGGTGACTATTGCCACCAACATGGCCGGTCGTGGTACCGATATCAAGCTGGGAGAAGGGGTGAAAGAGGCCGGCGGGCTGGCCATCATCGGCACGGAAAGGCATGATTCAAGAAGGGTCGACCGGCAGTTACGGGGACGTGCAGGACGACAGGGCGATCCCGGTAGTTCCCAGTTTTTTGTATCACTGGAAGATGACCTGATGCGTATGTTCGGCTCCGGGAGGATCTCAAGTATTATGGACCGGATCGGATTGAAAGAGGGAGAAGTGATCCAGCATTCCATGATCACTAAATCCATTGAAAGAGCACAGAGGAAAGTTGAAGAAAATAACTTCGGAATCCGTAAGCGTTTGCTGGAATACGATGACGTTATGAACTCCCAGCGGGAAGTGATCTACAAGAAACGCCGCCATGCACTTTACGGCGACCGCCTGGCGGTTGATATCAGCAACATGATGTTCGATGTTTGTGAAAATATCGTGCTCACTTTTCAGGAACAAAAGGATTTTGAAGGCTTTAAGATGGAGTTGCTGAAACAACTGGCTGTTGAATCACCTTATGATAACAATGAGTTTTTCAGTATTACCCCGGCCGAGATCACACAGACCACCTATGAAAAGGTTTATCAGAATTATAGGCAAAAATCCAGGATCATTGCTGAGAAAACCTATCCGGTGATCAAAGATGTTTTCGAGCGAAATACAGCCTATGAAAATATTGCCATTCCCATTACCGATGGCAGCAAAACCATGAATGCAGTTGCCAATCTAAAAAAGGCCTATGAGGATAAGAGCAGGGAAGTGATCCTTTCCATCGAAAAAGGGATCAGCCTGGGCATCATTGATAATGCCTGGAAAGATCACCTTCGGGAAATGGATGACCTGAAACAATCTGTGCAGAATGCCCAGTATGAGCAGAAAGACCCCTTGCTGATCTATAAATTTGAGTCTTTTGAATTGTTTAAAAAGCTGATCCAGAAGATCAATGAGGAGATCGTTTCTTTCCTGATCCGGGCCGATATTCCCATACAGAATGCAGATAGTGTGAAGGAAGCACAGGCGCCTAGGGGGATTGATATGAGCCGGATGAAAGAAGAAAGAACCGACCTGCTATCGCAGGCACATGCCGACACACAAGGGCCCAGAAAGGCAGCCCCGGTTAAGGTGGAAAAAAAGATCGGCCGGAATGAAAAGGTCAGGGTGCGCTACAATGATGGAAGGGAAGTTGTAAGCAAATTCAAGCAAATTGAACCCGACCTGAAAAGGGGTGCCTGTGAGCTTGTGAATTAATGGAATCTTCTTAAAAAAATCTTACTTTTACAGTAAAAAATATTCATGAAGAAAATCACTGTCTTTCTTCTGCTTGCCATGGTGCTGAGCATAGGTTTCTTTTCCTGCAAAAAGATCGACGATACCGGCGATGGCATCAAGATCTACACCATCGATGATGATATCCTCAATCCCCCCGATTCTTTCCTGCTGCAGTATAACCTGAAAACGAACATGAATTATTCGGTCAGGATCCGCTTTGGGAATGATAGCTCCGGGAAAGTCTGGCAGATCGGAAAGGAAAACAATTTTAATAACCGCTTCTGGATTTCGCGGCCATCGGATGATTCTACACTGTTTGTGCAGGATAATATTTCAATAGGCCTCAGGAATAATGTTTTTTATGAGTTTATCGCCAACAACAATAACTTCCAGGATGCCCGGAAACTGATTATTAAATTTAAAAAACTAAACCTGAATTATAACACCTTTAACAATAAATTTTAACAGATGAAAATTTTTACAAGAGGAATTTTACTGCTGAATATACAGCTTATTGCTGGTTTGTTTGGTTTTGCACAGATTGGGTACAGTCCACAGATTGAAAATATCCTGCAGGAAGTTACAGAATCAAGTATTACTGTATCTACTCAGGAATTATCGGGTTATATTCCCACCACCATCAATGGCAATCCATACACCATCCAGTCGCGATACTGGTTGTCGGAAGGCAACGAAATGGCCGCCGAATGGATCTACGAGAAATTCGAGGAGTACGGATACTCACCGGAATATCAGTTATTCGATAATGCCGGTATCAATGTGATCGCCACCAAAACGGGTACCGACTTCCCGGGACAAGCTTACATTATTTGCGGGCACTACGATGATATGCCCAGCGGAGGGACTGCTCCAGGGGCCGATGATAATGCCTCCGGTACGGTTGCCACCCTGGAAGCTGCCCGGATCTTTGCCACCTATGATTTTCCGTATACCATTAAGTTTATTGCCTGGGATGAGGAAGAGATCGGATTGGTAGGCAGCTATTTCTTTGCAAACCAGGCATCAAATAACGGAGATACCATCCTGGGTGTGATCAACCTGGATATGATCGCCTGGGATTCTGACGGAGATAACAAGGTTTCTATTGCCACCAACAACCACTCTGCAGAACTTTCTTCCGATATGGTGGATGTAATGCAGATGTATGTGCCGGAACTGGATCCCAATTTTATCAGCACAACCGCCAGCGACCACTCCCCGTTCTGGCAGAATGGCTATCCGGCCGTCTTGCTGATCGAAGACTGGGACGATTTCAATGCCTATTATCATACACCGGCTGATCATTTCGATATTCTCAATATTCCATATTTTCTGAAAAACACCCGGGCCTCCCTGGCTACTTTGCTTTCACTTGCCTGGGATTATAAAATGAACATGCAGCATGAGCAGCTTGTCTCCGGGAACTTCACCGCTGAAAGAGAAGCCGTGCTGGTGGTTAAATCCTTCCACGAGATCGCAGGCGGTGAGGACGAACCGAGATTGTATTACCAGGTTGACGGAGGCGACTTTGAGTTCCTTGCTCCCTTTCAGGTCAATCAGGATACCTTTAAATATATGATGCCCGCTCAGCCCATGGAATCGGTGGTTAACTATTATTTTGCCGCACAAAATACGGCCTCAGATTTTGTTTCCACCTTGCCCGCCGGTGGCAGGGGGATCGATCCTCCAGGGACACAGGCGCCGGCAAGTTTTTTTTCCTACAGCATCCTGGATATTGTTAACAATACCCTTTGTTCGCAGAATACACCCCTGCCGATCGAAGATCTGAGCAGTACTTTTGATACCATTTCACTTGAGGATCATGGGGAATTGCTGGACCTGAACGTGGAAGTGTCTATTGATCACACTTATATCAGCGACCTCGACATATACCTGATCGCACCCGGCGGGGCATTGATCCGCCTCAGCTCCGGAAACGGTGGCAACGCAGGGCAGTATGCAGGTACTATTTTCGATGATGACGCTGAAATGTCTATCACACAGGCTTCACCACCTTTTACCGGCCATTTTAAACCTGAAATTCCTTTGAGTTTGCTGGATGGTATGGATGTGTATGGCGACTGGATACTGAAAGTGCATGATGGTGAACAGAACGACACCGGAGAGCTGACAGATTATTGCCTCCACTTCCAGTATACAAACGAAACTACCGCAATGGCGGAGAACTCAACGCAAAAGGCGGTCATGCATCAGAATTACCCGAATCCTGTAAAATATTCTACCCGGATCGTACTTGAACTTGAAGAAGCAGCAGAAATTGAACTGGATGTGTTTGATCTGCTGGGCAGGAAAGTGAAGAATGTTTATGCAGGTGAACTGCAAAAAGGCAAGCATTATTTCGATCTCAATGTAAGTGAACTGGAAAATGGTCAGTATCTTTACAAGCTCCAGGGTGAGCAAATGAAAATCGTAAAACCCTTTATTATCACAAAATAGTAAAATGAAGTACAGGCGAATTCTTTTAAAACTTAGTGGTGAAGCCTTGATGGGATCCGGCGATTATGGCCTGGATCCGCAACGGCTTTCTGATTATGCGAATGAAGTAAAAAGCATCCATGAACAAGGCATACAGATAGGTATTGTCATCGGAGGAGGAAACATTTTCAGGGGCTTGCAGGGATCAGTTGAAGGCATGGACCGCGTGCAGGGCGATTACATGGGCATGATGGCAACAATTATCAACGGCATGGCCCTGCAAGGAGCCTTCCGCCAGCTGGGTATGAAAGTTAAACTCCTGAGCGGATTGCATGTGGACAAAGTAGCCGAACCCGCCAGCGGACCGAAAGCCATAGATTATTTGGAAGCGCACAATGTTGTGATCTTCTCGGGTGGAACGGGCAATCCTTTTTTTACAACCGACACCGCGGCTGCACTCCGGGCTGTTGAAATAAATGCGGATGTATTGCTGAAAGGTACCCGGGTAGATGGCGTTTATTCCGACGATCCTGAAAAAAATCCCGATGCGACGAAATATGATAACCTCAGTTTTGATGAAGCCTACAGCAAGGGTTTGAAGATCATGGATCTGACTGCTTTTGCCCTTTGTAAAGAAAACAAGCTGCCGCTCCTGGTTTTCGATATGAACCAGGCGGGAAATCTTCGAAAGATCATCCAGGGAGTGAAAATCGGAACCCTCGTAAACCCGTAAGTTCTTAGCGGAATAATGCAAAATTTACTGTTTTTTTTTCATTTGCTTGCTTATCCGGCCTGCTGAATTTTATGTGGAGGCCGGTTGGACAATGCATTTTAAAATCATTTTGTATTTTTGTTTATCAATCTTAAATTGAACACCGATGAGCGAAGAAACAAAGATGGTACTTGATGAGGCTGAGGAAGGCATGCAAAAGGCCATTTCACACCTGGAAAAGGAATTCCAAAAAATACGCGCCGGAAAGGCAAGTCCGCAATTGCTGGAAGGGGTTAAAGTTGATTATTACGGCGTGATGACCCCCATCGAACAAACCGCCAATATCAATACCCCTGATCCCAAGCAGATCATTGTGCAACCCTGGGATAAAAGCATGGTGCCGGTTATTGAGAAGGCGATCATGGCTGCAAACCTGGGTTTCAATCCCAAGAACGAAGGGGAGGTACTGCGCATTATCATTCCCCCGATCACAGAGGAGCGTAGGAGGGAACTGGTGAAAAAAGCCAAACAGGAAGCAGAGGATACCAAGATCAGTATCCGGAACACCAGAAGAACAGCCAATGATATGGCCAAAGATCTTGAGAAGGAAGGAACGCCCGAAGACGAGGCGAAAAAGCTTGAAGACCAGATACAGGAGCTTACCAATAAATTCACCAATTTGGTGGATGAAAAAATGGAAGCCAAAGAAAAAGATATTATGACAGTTTGATTTTGCGCTGTTTCACCTTTTAGGAATTATCCGGGCTAGATCTTTTCCGTCAGCTTTTTAACCAGCCTGAACTGACTCAGGAATTCTTTAGCGATAATTCTCAGTACCGTATAAGAAGGAATTGCAAGTATCATTCCTGCGATCCCTGCAATGCTGCCGGCCATGATGATCACCAGGAAGATCTCTATCGGGCGGGCTTTAACACTTGTGGAATAGATCAGGGGCTGTAAGACAATATTATCGATCAGGTTGGCGATCAGGAAAACAGCCACAATCCCTGTTGCGAGCCAGCCGATCTGGTCATACTGCCCGAGGCTCAAGGCGGAGGTGACGCCGAAGAACACACCGATGGAGCCTCCGATGAGCGGACCCAGGTATGGAATGATGTTCATCAGCCCACCCAGGAAACCAATCACCAGGGCATTCTTGATCCCGATGATGCTCAGGCCGATCGTCAGCAGGGTCATCATGGAAAGTAATTCCCCCATGAGCCCGATGAAATACCTTGCCAGAAGGTGTTTTACCTTCCCGATCACTTTCTTGATCTGTTCTTCATATCTCTCGGGAAACAGCAGGATGAGGAATCCGCGCAGCATATTCTCATCCCGGAGAAAAAAGAAGGTGATGAACAAAATGGAAAAAATCCCCATTAACAGGGAACCCGTTGCACTCAATACATTGGCAAAAATATTGGAAAAGGCCGTCAGGCTGACGATGTGTTCAAGCTGCTTCTTGATCGAACTTTCTATTGTTTCCCCCTCATGAATAAAATCGATGCGTTTTAAAAACTCCTCCAGTGATTGAATCTGGCCGCTGAAATGCTGCAGTACATCATTTACATTGATGGAGGAGATCATTTCTGCCTGCCGGCTGATCAGCGGGACAAAGAAAAACAGGAAGCCAACAATCAGACCGATCATGATGATCAGGGTGAATAGTGCACTGATGCCGCGGGGCAGGTTTTTTTTACCAAACCTGATCCTGTCGAAGCGTTTCACCAGCGGATGTCCCATAATCGAGATTACGGCCGCAATGATAATGTAAACAACAATATTCCAGAAATACCAGACCAGGAAACCCAAAAATATTAACCCAAGGAGGGCAAAGAAAGGACTGAATTTTTTCCACATGTTAAACTTGTTTTTACAAATATAGGAATTCGTGTCATTCATTCTTTATTCTATTCTTGGGTTTTATGCAGGAGATGTTATTGAAAAATTGAAACGGATACTATCCCCTCAAACAGTAATTGATTTCATTGAACCAAATTCAAATTAGTGTGTTATTTTTGTAGTTAAATACAGCATATGAGTAAAAACTGGATCGAGCGGCTCAAGAAAAAATGGGATATCCGGGATACCTGGCAGGTGATCATTATTTTGATCGTTTTCGCCTGCACGGGATTTTCGGTGCTTTATCTCGAAGCACTGCTGGTGAAATGGCTGAATATACCCAAAGACCTTACCTGGTGGATGCGGACCATTGTTTTCATCTTTCTCACCCTTCCCCTTTATAATGTTTTGTTGTTGATCTGGGGATTTATTTTCGGGCAGTTCAGGTGGTTCTGGAACTATGAGAAAATGTTTTTCGGCAGAATGGCCCGGATATTCAGGAAAGGCCGAAAATAGGCTGTGTATTTTTTTGCACATGTGGTTTGGAACCGGCCCTGCCCATCATCCACCCAATCACTTCTTCAAAGAAAATGTCAATCGCTAATTATTGTTAGTCAGTTAATTGTTGGGGTTTTTCCATCGGCTTCTTCCTTTGGCATAATATTTTAGCCCACAATGCTGGGAATATGAAGAATTACGATGCCATTATAATCGGAGCTGGTCAGGCAGGGAAACCCCTGGCCACATTTTTGTCAGAAAAGGGCTATAGGGTTGCAGTGATCGAGAAAGCCTTTGCAGGCGGTAGTTGTATTAACTACGGATGTACACCGACCAAGATTATGATCGCATCGGCCAGGGCTGCATTTGATGCCCGGCAGGCAAAAAGGCTTGGTGTTGATGTTGCAGAAGTACGTGTTAATTTCAAAAAGATCATCAAACGCAGGGATGAGATAGTCCGGTCGTGGCGGCAGGGGATAACTGATTCTTTTCAGGAGGATGAAAATATTGATTTCATTCAGGGCAAAGCCAGCTTTGAAGACAAAAACAAAGTGAAGGTGGAAATACAAAATGCTGAACCCCTTTTCATTGCTTCTGATAAGATCTTTCTGAATACCGGAACCCTCCCGCGAATACCTGAGATTGAAAGGATTGACCAGGTCCCTTACCTCAACGCGTTGAATATGATGGAACTGAATGAAAAAATGGCGCGGAAACAGAATACCCCCTATAAGCTGGCGGCGATGGAAATGAAAAATGTCAGCAGGGGAATTGAGACCGCCAACACAAAGGGACTCATGAAAGTACTGACGGATGCTGATACTGATCGTATCCTCGGTGCAAGCATGCTGATGCCTGAGGGAGGCGAGATTATGGCCATACTGCAAGTCGCCATGATGGGTAAACTGACATATCAGGATTTGATGGACAGCCCTTTTGCCCACCCTACCTATGCAGAATCCCTGAATAACTTATTTATGAACCTAAAATGAATGAAACATGATAAAGGCAGAAGAAATCAGAAAAGATGTTATTGACCAGATCAGACAGGATGACAGGATCAGACTGGATGATATTGAAGTTATCGTGATGGGCGGTAATGTAGAGCTCAACGGCAATGTGGACGACTTTAAACAGATCGAGGGCGCCGAAGCGGCTGCATACAAAGCACAGGGTGTGGTCAGCGTTGTGAACAACCTCAAGATTAATTACAAACCCCACACCATCATCCGGGAAGAGAAAAAGAAAGAATAAACATAGTAAGGCAGATTGATAAAACAAATAATGTATCTTCGTATTGAACCAATTTCTAAAAAGGGAAAACAAAGTAAATTCCTTTTTTACGCAGAACCCTGGGTTTGAAATGAAGGAACGGAAACAATTTATACAGGCAATATTCAGAAGGATCAGGAAACTTGTTCGTTATTTTTTGATTGGCCTGGGAGGTTTTGCTCTTTTGATGCTCATCCTCAGTTTTACCGAGCAGCCCTTCTGGGCCTATTACTGGCTGGGGACGCACAACAGTGAGCTGAGCGAGGACCCGGATTACATTGTTGTGATGGGCGCAGGAGGAATGCCCAGTCCCGAGGGACTGATGAGATGCTATTATGCTGCCAGGGCTGCGGAGCAATTCCCGGATGCCAGCGTGGTGATTGCGTTGCCAACACTGGAGGAATATTTCTATGTGAGCCATACTTATAAGATGTTCAGGGAAATTTCCCGGCGGGGCATCGACTCCACCCGTTTCCTCTTTGAGATCCGTGGGACCAATACGCGCACCCAGGCAGTGGAGATTGCCGGAATGATCGCGCAGCAGGATACGGCAATACTCATGATCATCACTTCGCCCGAGCATATGTACCGTTCGGTAAGAACATTCAGGAAAATGGGGTTCAAAGAGGTGGGCGGCATTCCTTCTTTTGAGGATGCCCTCGACGAAGACCTGCTTTTTGACAGGGAAGAAAGGAGAAAGAAAATCAAAGCCCTCGACCGGAATGTTGTCCTGCGCTATAATATGTGGAATTACCTGAAACTGGAAATATCAATCATCAGGGAAAGTATTGCCATTGCCTGGTATCGGATCAGGGGATGGATATAATCAATGTTTCAGTATTTCCATTGAATCAGTGAGACTGATTTTTTAGGAGCGATAGCGAACTGAAAAAGCAAAGTCGAACTGATCCCGAGCTTGTCGAGGGATCTCGTGGGTAATATTCCCCGCCCCTTGGGGCGAATCAAATGAATGTTTCATAATGATACCCCGCAGGCTTGCCTCGGGGTAGTTCATTCCAGCGCCTGAGCAGCAGATCATATACAAAGTATGTTTTGTTACTGTTCTCACCGAGATCCTGATACATCATTTCCTTATCCAGCAGTGCGTTTAAGGACCTTGATACAGTTGCCGGGCTACCAAGATGATGCTTGTTAATGAAACTCATGGAAGTGGGGCTTTAGATCCGATCTTCTTTCCCGATAGCTTTTAACAGATTCCATTGAGGTTTTGTAGAGATCAACGGGAATAGCATCAAAATGTAACATTTGGGTGCTTCGATAAAATGGTCTTTTAGGATAATTTGTAATAAACAAAATGTAAATTAATAAAGCAAGAAAAATGTTACCTGCGAAATTATCAGAAACGGAATTTCAGAGATAACCTCAAAGCCACATTGTCCCAGGCATTGTCGAATGAATAAGGCCCATAGCGGTAAAATGCCCCTAGCCCCACCGTATACAACTGCAGGTTGAGCAGGTGGTTGACCAGTATTCCCGATTCATAATAGCCTTTTTCAAGGGTATTGAAATTTGCATTCAAATGCTCATCACGATGGTCGAGTGAGCCGAATGCCACATTGGTAGCGATGGCCAGCTCGGGCTTGAATCTTTTTCCGCCCAGCAGCAGATTGTCAAAATTATGGTAAAAGTAAAAAGCAAGGTATTTGCTCGAAAGAAATTCATTCATGCGTATGGTAGCAAAGCTGAAGGGTGCATTGAGGGTGAAACTGCGGTAACTTCCGTTTCCATTAAAGAGATTGCAATAGGGAAGCTTCCCGTCAATGTATCCGCCCATCAGGCGCAGGGTAGTTTTTCCAAGGTATTTGCTGTAAAAGCTTTCCTCCATTTTCAGGTCAAAACGATCATATGCGAACTGTCCGTCAAATACATTTAACCCTCTTTTGTATTGCAGCCAGACGATGGGATAATCGGTGCCCAACGATACCTTTGATTTAGCGGTTTGTAAAAAAGTTTCTTTGTAAGCATAGCGCAATCCAAGTCCCACTTCGGTAAAAACAAATTCATTTCTCAGCACACCGGGCGAGGCAGCCATATCGACAAATTGGTAATTCCCGAATGCCTCTTTGTATTGTCTTGCCAGGGAAAGATTGACAGTTAGGTATTTCAGGGTTTTAAATTGCAGAAAGGCGCTTGCATTTTCGGTCATATTCATCCGCTTGATCATTAAGTCGCGGAAATTCTCCGGTCGCAGTTGATTGTCTGAATCATCAAAGAAGCTCACACCGGCACTTTCGATTGCATTCCAGTAATAATCAAACCCAATTTTCAAATCATGTTTTCTCCAGATGTTCAGACTTGCATTTCCGCCGTATTTGGGGGTCTTATCCTTGAAGCCATATCCCCAGAATCCACCGGCCTTCAAATGTTTTGAGAACCTGTCGTTGGTATGTGCTCCCAGCCCGAGGTACAGGCCCTGGTAATCATTGTAGCGGATGAATTTATCCATGTCGAGGTTTACATGTCCCCAGGGGATCTCGCCGGTAAGCAATGCATCCAGGGTTCCGGCAATTTTGTCAAAATGATATTCTTCCCCAATGCTGTCGATGAAGGAATAAGTCCGTTTTTCCTGTTTGGTCAGCGAATCCGCACGATATTCCCTCCAGAATTCATTCTGCATGCGGTAAGCATCAGGATCAACTTCTACTTCTATGTTCGAAAACTCCCTGGCCACCAGGGCGGGATTCAAGGCTATGTCCTTCAGATAACTTTTTCCAACACCGATCATATGCATATTGGCTTCCGCGGTACTGAACTGTACAAACCTCAGTTTCAGGTCTGTATTAAGCTGCACGGGGAACCATTGACCACCATCAAATTGTTCATACAACTGCTGTATCCTGATCTCGAACTTGCCATCCGATTCTGCAGGTTGTGCAATCACATTCTGTATGGCCCAGCCATTGGAATTAACCGACAACACACCACTCATGCCCTCGAAATTGGTGCCCTTCCCCGGGCGGTAGGAAATGATAAAGACCGTATCATTCTGCGCTGTATAAGCAGTATCCTGCAATAAAAAGAAATACTTGTTCAGGCTTCCCTTGCTGATGGGATTGATGTAGTTTTTGCCCATGATCTTAATGATATCGTCATAAAACGAAGTGGATTGCATTTGTGAGATCATGAAAATGATGATTGGATCTTTGAAGCCCGAAATCCTGGAGGCAATAACCTTTTCGTGGTTTCTTTCCGGCGTCATGAATTTTCGTTGGGTTACCGTTTCCATCAGGAAGAAATGCTGTTCATCAATGAATTTGCGGATCTTTTGCATGCTGGTATCGGCAATGATACTGTCAAGCACCGATAGGGTATCCCGGTCGATGGTGAAATACATCTTATCGTAAGCCGTATAGGAAAAAGAATCCAGTTTTTCGGGGTCGTTCCTGTCCTTGTTCCTGGTCACATTGCTGATGATGCGGTGTGCCGGATTCAAACCGGGCAATATGGCAACTTCGGGCAACTCATAAGGTACCTGGCGTAACTGGATAATCAGGGAATCCCGGCCCGCAACCCAAATGCTCGTATCCTCGTAACCAACATAACTTATTTTCAATTGTTTGATGGGATCATGGCTGAAAACTTTGAACTTTCCGTCAATATCAGTGGTTCCACCATAACGGCTGTTGTTTACCACCATATTGACGAACGCAAGTGGTTTTCTGCTGGCGGCATCAATGATCTTACCTTTCACAAAATGATCTTGTGCAAGTATGCCGCTGCTTGCAATGAGGGAAACAAAGAGGAGGATGATGGCTCTTTTCATGGGCTTTAGCTTTTCACAGCGAAGTAATCTTCTAGCTCTTTCAGGGTTTGCTTACCGGTCATTTTATCCTGAACCATGCGACCCTCATGCAAAATTACGATCCTCTCGCAAACCTCTGTCACGTGGTTGAGGTCGTGACTGGAGATTAACATGGTCATTTGTTCTTCATTTTTCAGTTTTTTCAGTAGATTCTTCAACCTGATCTGGGTGGAGGGATCCAGGCTATTGAAGGGCTCATCGAGTACCAGGATCTCAGGTTTGGGAAGCAGGGCGGCTGCAATCCCAATCTTTTGACGGTTTCCGCTCGACATTTCCCGGATCAGCTTTTTCTTGCCCAGGATCTCATGGTTAAAAAACTCTTCAAAATCCTGGTAAAACTGTTCCAGGTCACCCTCCTGAAGTCCATATACATCACCAACGAATTTGAAATATTCTTCCGGGGTCAGGAAATCGATCAGGAAACCATCATCCAGGTAAGAACCCGTATAGATCTTCCAGTCTTCATTGCGGGCAACATTGCTGCCTTTTGATTCAACCGATCCGGAATCAGGCCGTATCAGGTCGAGGATGCATCGGAACATGGTTGTTTTCCCGGCCCCGTTATTGCCAACGAGTCCGAAGCTCTCACCTTTTCTGATCTCCAGTGAGGAAATATCCAGGACTTTTACCCCTGCATATTCTTTTGTAAGATTGCTTATTTTGATCATAGTCATTGATTTGCAATTTATTTTTGTCTGAACCCCTGAGCCATTTTATATTTTCGCTGGTTGAAATTGTCGTACACAAATGACAAAAGGTAGCGGTTGAATGAAAGTCCGGTCAGCCCGAGTACCCCGATAAACATCAGCCCTGTATCCGGATATCCTGCCGAGCTGAAAGGCCAGTAAATAATGACGGGCATCAGGAATGCGGGGATCATGGCCAGCCAGTTACTGACCCCGATGCCCTGGTAGTTGAAAGTGGCTCCTCTGCTCAGCTCCATGCGCTGTTTGTTGTAAGTCGACATATATAATAAGATGATAGAAAGTATGCCGATGTTGTATAAAAAGGTCATGGCATTGATGAAGAAGATATTCACCCCGAAATAAATATAGGGAATGGTCAGGATAAAGCAAATGGAACTGATCATGATCCCGGTCAGCCATTTGGTGCGGATATACATTTTTGGATCTACATTCTTTGTGAGCAGTGCATCGAAATAGTTGCTCTCGTATGCAAAAACATAATTGAGGTAATTGAGCATCATACCGCCGCTCATAAATATCCCGACAAAGATCAGGAAGCCTGACATTTTTTCGTACTCCGGGTTCGGGTAAAAGAACAATCCGTATAGAAGGAAAATCGGTAGCATGTAGATCATGGTTCTGGTTCGCTTATTCCGCCAGAAGAGTCGCATATCCAGCGCGATGATTGAGCCGGTTGTTCCAAGGGATTTGAGGTAGCGGATATCGGATATGTTATCGATCTTTTGGTTTTTCCTGATATTGATCTCCTCCGGGTAAAGCCTCTTTTTTAGGTAATTATAGTGCAGCCGGTAAGAAATGATCATCCAGGCAAACGGAAGCAGCAGCAAGAATGGGTATGTTAATAAATAAGCGAATGCAATCTCCGATACTTCGGAAAATGAAAATGCGTTCAGGATGTCCAGCACGATCAGCAATAAAATGAATGCACCGGTCATTCCCACAATCAATGGTTTTGAAGCAAGCTGTCGTTTAAGATAGGTGCCCAGGTAATTATTGGCAAAGATGAGGAAAAACACCCCCGCGATCCAGATCCAGGCATCCACTATACCCCACTGAACAGCGACAATCTTCACTGCCACCGGAACAAAGATCAGGAATGGCAGGAAATTGAATATGGCCAGGGAGGTTCTGTTCACTATGTAGTGAACGATGAGTTTCTTTTTAAGCGGCAGATGGATATAAGATTCTATGTTGATCTTTGGCAGGTTCTGCATCATAAACCTCATGAAAAGATCCACGATAAAATAATACAGCAAAAAGCCATTGAAGATCGCAACATGATCCTGGTCAGGATAAACTTCCTGCATGATCCGGCTGATGAATAAACCAAGGATCAACAGGTAGGCGATCATCAGGAAAATGAAAAATCCGATGATGATATTCAGTACAAGGTTCTTCTGCCGGATGGTGGACCGCACACCCGATTTCCATTGATGGATAATAAACCACTTGATCATAATTATTTGGTTTTGGACAAAGGTTAGAAAAATGCAAGAATTATGCTACATTTTCAAAGTCTTTGATTATAAGATTAATAATAATTAACATATCCGGGATCATGAATATTTACGTTCAGAACCGTACAACAGGGATCAAAAAAGTGTTCAATTTTACACACCTTCATGATTTTGTCGAACTTGTGTATGTGCTAATTTCGAAGTAGTTTTGAAATGGTCTTTATGTAAATGTTATGAGAGAGATACTGCAGGAATATTTTGACAAGCAAAGAATTGTTTTCGAGGACAGTCTGGAAGAGGCCCGGGAGACAATGGGTGCGGAGAGCATCCACCAGCTTCGTTTGAGCGTGAAGCGTATGAGAGCTCTGTATTCTTTCTTAAGGTTTGTTGATGTAAAAAAGACTGCTAAAAATGAACTGCAGAAACTGAAGCTTATTTACAGGCCCGCAGGTGTACTCAGAGACCTGCATGTGCAGCAGGATTTGCTTGATGTATACGAAAAAAGGCTCAACATCAAATACGGACTCTTCCTGTCCTACCTGGAGGAAAAGGAAGCTATTGCTTCCACTGAACTCAGCAAGTCCATCGCCGGTTTCGAAGCGGCCGTTCTGCTTGAACTGACTGAAAAAACAACCGAAATCCTTTCCCGGTGCAATGAGCAGGAGCTTGCCCGCAAGGCGGAAACTGTATTTGAGCAGCACATGGACCGGATCAGGAAGCTTAACAAACTGAATACTGATAAAAACAAAAACCTCCACGAGATCAGAAAGATCCTGAAACAGGTTCGTTACCTGCTGAACATATTTTCTGTGGAAGCAGACAGGATTGTAAACTTACAGGTCAGCTACGACCGGCTGAATGAAATTGAGAAGACCCTCGGTAACTGGCACGATCAGGTAAATGCAGAACATTACCTGAAAATGTTTCTGGAGGAGGTGAAACCTGTTGACCAGGGAGAGGTGATGCGATACAAAATTTACCGTACAAGCATCAGGCGGTATAAACTATTGTTGCAAAAAAGGATTGAACTCGCCTTTAAGTATGAATTGAAAGTATAGGAATTGCTGGCTTCACAAGTCCCTTGTCAGTTGCTCCACCGGCCGGAACTGGCTGAGGAACTCCTTGGCGATGATGCGCAGTACCGTATAAGCGGGCACTGCGATGATCATCCCGATGATGCCGCCTGTAGAGCCTGAGATCAGAATTACCAGGAAAATCTCCAGGGGACTGGCTTTTACAAACTTCCCATAGATCAGGGGTTGAAATACCAGGCCATCCATGATGTTGATGGAAAAATAGATGGCCAGGATCTTGATTGCCAGGGGCAGTATTTCCGTGTCGATATTAAATGCCAGCGCGCTGGTTACGCCAATGATGGTTGCCACCGTCCCCCCGATGAGGGGGCCAATATACGGGATCACGATCACGAGGCCGGCGAAAAAGCCGATCAACAGTGAATTGTGGACCCCGAAGAGGGTCATGGCAGTGCTCATCAGAATGATCATCAATATCACATCCGTAATGAGACCACTGAAATACCGCATGAGCAGGTAATTGGTTTTATCCAGTACATTTTTGGTTTGTGTGTGATATTTTTTGTTGGTCAGGGCCAGGACGATGTTTTCAAACATTTTTTCATCCTTTAAAAAGAATAGCGTTATAAAAAGGGTGGAAAACAGACCGATAAAAAAACTCCCTGTTGCACTCAGTGCCCCTTTGATGATGCCGGAAAAAGTGGCCATGCTGGCCAGGCTCTCTAAACGTTGACCGATATAATGGCCAACCGTTTCATCCGCTTTCAATACATTGTATTGCCGCAGCAAATCTTCGAATTCAGTCAGGGGCTCCTGAAAGGCATGACCGATGTGTTTGAAATCGAGCTGGCTGATCATCTGGGCTTCTTCAATGAAGAGCGGTACAAAAATCGCGAAGAATGAAATAATGGCAGTGATGAAGATCAAAAGGGTGGCCACCACTGCAAGCATATGCGGGAATTTGATCCGTTCAAACATATGTACGATGGGCCGGCCAACGATCGAAAGCACCGCAGCCACCAGCACATAGCCTACAACAGCTGAATAATACCATACAAGAAAACCAACGATAAGGATAATGAGGGTGTAAAAGAAAAGGGGATATTTCCTATACATCTTAATTCGTTTTGATAATTATCATTCTTGAATCAAACTAACAGGAGTTAAATATAAATAAATTACTGATATCAAATTTATCCGGATACATTTTATCATTGTAATCATCGATTGCACCAAAAACTGTCTTAGCAAGAAAGAACAATCCATCATGATCTCCCGCGCATATTTTTGAACTACAACTCAGCAACCTAATTCGACAATTCATCGGAAATCATTTTCAGGCGGAGCGCTTTCACTCCAACTTTGTGTCATAAAATTTTGAAAAATGAAAGCATTTGTCCTGAACATTCTTCTGATCCTGATCGCACAAACGGGATATTCGCAGCTCATCACGGGAACGGTCACCGACCGGAAAGGGGAAGCCCTGCCGGGTGCCAATATCTTTATCGAAGGATCTTATGATGGTGCTTCCTCTGACGAGACCGGAGCATTTCAATTTACCACAAGCTTAAAAGGTAAACAGGTACTGGTGGTCAGTTTTATTGGTTTTCGTGAATATCGTGACGAAATTGATCTTGTGAATGAAAAAATAGCATTGACTGTTGTTTTGAAAGAAAGCAGCAATCAATTGGGTGCGGTTACCATCACCGCCGGTTCATTTGAAGCAGGGGATGAAAAAAAAGGAGTGGTGATGAAACCCCTTGACATCCTTACCACCGCAGGCGGACTGGGTGATATTTACGGGGCGATCAACACCCTGCCGGGCACCCAAACAGTGGGAGAGGAAGGAAAGATCTTCGTGCGGGGAGGCGACAGTTACGAAACCAGAACCTTTTTCGATGGCATGATGATCGAGCAACCGTATTACGCCCGGATGCCCGATATTCCAACCCGTGGCAGATTTTCTCCCTGGTTGTTCAGCGGGATGGTTTTTAGTTCGGGAGGTTATTCCGCGGAATACGGGCAGGCACTTTCCTCAGCGCTGATTCTGAATAGTGAAGGACTGCCTGAGCAGGATGTCAGCAGTATCTCCCTGATGAGTGTCGGAATGGGTGCATCCCATACCAAAAGGTGGGAAAACACTTCTTTTTCCCTTTCAGGTGGATATACCAATCTTGCTCCATATTTTAATCTGATCCGGCAGGAATACGACTGGGATATTGCACCCATGGGATATGAAGGTAGCATGGTCTTTCGCCAGAAGATTGGCAGGGAGGGGCTGCTGAAGTCCTATGCTTCTTATGCCTATGGCCGGAGTAAACTTGAGTATCCCGGTTTTGAAGATCCGGACAAATAATACTTATCGGTCAGTTAATTTGCCTGGATGAACGATCATTAATTTCTTAACTTTGACAAAATTTAAATCAATTCTAATGAAAAAATCAAACTTATTCCTCTTGTCATTGATTCTATTTCTTTTATCCTGCAACCAGGATCAATCATCAAATAAAGAAGTTAATATAAGCGGGAAGATCGACCATCCATCGGCAGATTCGGTTTGGATCCGGTTTTATGATCCATTACAAGAAATGACCAGTTATTCGGCTGCGATTGACAGCACAGGTAGTTTTGACCTGAACTTTCCGCTGGCAGAGGCCTCCGAAGCCCAGTTTTATGATGGGAATGAAACCTCAGTCATGTTCCTCGAGCCGGGCGATGAGCTTTTAATGAGCCTGGATACTGAAGCTTTTGATGAAAGCATCAGCTACCAGGGAGAAGGAAGCTGCGCCAATAATTACCTGACTGCCTATTATTTGAAATTCAAAGATCCGGAGGGAGCTTTCAATCCTTTTGAAAAACTGAGGGATACAGATACCGAAGCTGTGATGAAATATGTCGACAGCCTTTACAACGCACAGGTAAAGGATTATGAAACATACCTGCAGGAAAATGAATGTTCTGATGCCTTTAAAAACTGGCTCGTCAACGATGTTCTTTTTGAAAAGGCTAACTATTATACCAACCATCTTTATGCAAAAATGAGAGCGGTAAATTACCAGCTGGACTCACTGGAAATGCCGCCGGATTTTTATGAGGAGTATGAATCCATGATCGATCTGGTTGATACCGGCAGACCTTCCAGAACGATGTACAATCACCTGAGAAGTTATTTTTATCATCTTACCCGTACCCATGCCGACCGCTATGCTGAAGGAGGATCAAAGGATTCAGTGAACATCCTTTTGATAAAGGAAAACTATCCCCAGGAATATGGACAGGTGCAGATGACAAACTATTTCCTGGGCCAGTTCAAAAACTTTAAAACACAGTCATACGAAGATATGCAGGAAATGATAAGTGATTATATCACGGACGCTGAATTACTGAATACCCTGAACAGGAAATTGGATGAAATCAATGCTTTATATAATAGTGATGTGCCCGAAGGCACAATGCTTATTGATCTGAACATGCCCGAATATGATAAGACCAGTTTTGATGAACTCATCAACAAATACAAAGGACAGGTGATCTACCTGGATTTTTGGGCCAGCTGGTGCGGACCCTGCAAGGCGGAAATGCCTTTTTCCCATAAGTTGAAGGAAAAGCTGGATACCGATGAGGTTGCTTTTGTCTATCTCTCCACTGACAAGGACTCTACTGCCTGGATCAACATGATCAAGATGCTGGAAATGGAAGGTGATCAGTACAGGCTGTCGCCAAAGATCAGGAAGGAAAGCGATGCTATTTTCAATGTGCGCTTTATCCCGCGTTACATTGTTTATGATAAGGATGGAGCCGTTGTCGACAGTGCAGCGTCCCGTCCCAGCGATCCGAAAACTTATGAGTTGCTGAAGAGTTTATTATAAGCAGTATTCTCTTTTTGAGATATTTGCTGTTTCTTAGCCCTTCAGAGAACTAATCTGTGCCTCCAGGGCGGCAATTTTCGACTCCGCATCTTCCTTTTTTTGCTTTTCCTGTGCGATAACTGCCTCTGGCGCGTTATTTACAAATCTCTCATTGGATAGTTTCTTCATAACGGAGTTCAGAAATCCCCTGCTGTATTTCAATTCTCCCTCAAGCTTGTTGATCTCAGCATCCACATCCACATTCCCGCTCAACGGGATGTAAAACTCCGTTGATTTTACCATGAAAGTGATTGTATTCTCTTTCTTTTCAAAAGTATAATGCACCCCGGAAAGATTACATAGCTTTGAGACCACACCATCGAATTTGGTGTCCGTATTGGGGTCCTTATCCTGGTTCTTTTTGATATACAGTTCAATATGCTCTTTAAACGGAATGTTTTTTTGTTTCCTCACATTCCGCACCGCGATGATCACTTCCCGCACATAATCAAAAAGATCAAGTAATTGATGATTGATCCTGCCTTTTTGGGGCATGGGAGCGGTCATGATGCTTTCATTTTCTTTCCGTTCATTCAGCCTTTGCCATATCTCTTCAGTGATAAAGGGCATAAAGGGATGCAGTACACGCATCAGCTTGTCGAATAGCTCAAGTGTTTTGTCAAGTGTGGGTCTGTCGATGGGCTGCTGGTAGGCCGGCTTGATCATTTCAAGATACCAGCTGCAGAACTCATCCCAGATCAGTTTATAAATACTCATCAGGGCATCGCTGATGCGGTATTTATCATAATGGTCTTCAATTGTTTTCAATGCCGCATCCAGCCTGGCCTCAAACCATTCAATGGAAACCTCATTCACTTTGGCTTGTTCTGCCGTTTCGTCTACTTTCCAGCCTTTTACCAGCCTGAGGGCATTCCATATTTTATTGCTGAAATTACGGCCTTGTTCACAGAGGGATTCTTCAAAGGGAAGGTCGTTTCCTGCCGGGGAAGTCAGCAGCATGCCAATTCTTACGCCATCGGCGCCGTATTGGTTCATCAAGGCAATGGGATCCGGTGAATTCCCCAGGGATTTCGACATTTTCCGGCCCTGTTTATCGCGCACGATCCCTGTCAGGTAAACATTTTTAAATGGAATTTCATTCCTGTATTCAATGCCCGCCATGATCATCCGGGCCACCCAGAAGAACAGGATCTCCGGGGCGGTGATCAGGTCATTGGTCGGATAATAATAATTGATATCCTTGTTGCCGGGTTTCCGGATGCCATCAAAAACAGAGATGGGCCAGAGCCAGGATGAGAACCAGGTGTCCAGCACATCTTCATCCTGTTTCAGGTCTTCCTTTTTCAATCCTTTCAGTTCAGGATATTTTTCCTTTGCCTTTTGAAAAGCCTCATCAAGGGATTTGGCCACCACCATTTCTCTGTTGGGAAGATAAAATACCGGGATCCGCTGTCCCCACCAGAGCTGCCGTGAAATACACCAGTCCCTCACATTCTCCATCCAGTGCTTGTAGGTATTCTTGAATTTGCTCGGAACAAAATTGATGGTGCCGTTCATAACCACTTCAAGTGCAGGCTTTGCCAGTTCGGGCATGCGGAGGAACCACTGCAGGGAAAGCTTGGGCTCGATCACTTCATCGGTACGTTCTGAAAAACCAAGCTTGTTCACATAGTCCTCGATCTTTAGCATATGGCCATTCTCCCGGAGGTCATCAACGATCTTTTCCCTGACCACGAAACGGTCTTCTCCGATATACAAACCAGCTTCTTCGCTCAGGGTTCCGTTCTCCCTGAAAATATCAATGGTGTCCAGCTTATGTTTGATCCCGATCTCATAATCATTGGGGTCATGCGCCGGGGTGATCTTCAGGCAGCCGGTACCGAATTCCATGTCCACATATTCGTCTTCAATGATGGGGACCGCCCTGTTAAGCAGTGGTACCAGCACTTTTTTCCTCTCAGGTGTTTGAGGCGTTCATCATCCGGGTTGATACAAACGGCAGTATCGCCCAGGATGGTTTCCGGCCGGGTGGTGGCGATGGTGACATATTCATCTTCTGTACCCTCAATCCGGTAATTTATATAATACAATTTCGACTGGACTTCCTTATGGATCACTTCCTCATCCGACAGAGCGGTGAGTGCTTTGGGATCCCAGTTCACCATGCGAACCCCCGGTAAATTAAACCTTTATTATAGAGGTCGATAAATACATCTATTACAGAATCATACAGTGCTTCATCCATGGTAAAGCGGGTGCGCTCCCAGTCACAGGAAGCACCCAGCTTTTTGAGCTGTTCCAAAATGATGCCCCCGTGCTTTTCTTTCCATTCCCAGGCATGGTCCAGAAACTCCTGCCTGCTCAAATCGGATTTTTTTATGCCCTGCTCCCTGAGCTTATTTACAACCTTGGCTTCGGTGGCAATGGAAGCATGGTCGGTGCCGGGCAGCCAGAGGGCGTTCTTTCCAAGCATGCGTGCACGCCGCACCAGAACATCCTGCAGGGTGTTGTTCAGTATGTGTCCCATGTGCAACACACCCGTTACGTTGGGCGGAGGGATTACAATGCAATAGGGTTCCCGCTCATCGGGTTCCGAATGGAATAGTTGATTGTCCATCCAGTACTTATACCACTTATCTTCAATCTCCGCAGGATTATACTTGCTTGGAATCTCCATTATCTCAATATTTTAGCATTTTTGTTCAGGCTTGCAAAATTAGAAAAATTTACATTTTGATCTGAATTAAATATTGGGAAATCTGTATATTATAATTGGCCCCGGTTTATTTTAAGCTTCGTACCTTTGCAGAACAAAGTTCAGAATATGATTGAGTACGAAAAAGCATTGGAAACGGTCCTGGTATCCGCCACGATAATCGGTGTTGAACAGCTTGATTTTCGCTTGAGCCTGGGCAGGATCCTGGCAGAGGATGTACATGCTGATATTGACATGCCCCCTTTCAATAAATCAGCGATGGATGGGTATGCATGTCGTTATGAGGATTTAAAAAATGAGCTGGAAGTATTGGAGGTGATCCCTGCCGGAAAATCACCCCGCAAAGTGATCGGAAAGGATCAGTGCTCCAAGATCATGACGGGCTCTGAGCTTCCCGAAGGTGCCGAATGTGTGATCATGGTTGAACAAACGGAAGAAAGGCCCCAAAACAGGATCCGCTTCACCGGTGAAAAAACCAAAGCAAATTTTGTTCCCCGGGGAGAGGATGTGAAAAAGGACGACCTGGTCATTCAAGGCGCCACCCTGATAAAGCCGCAACATATTGCGGTGATGGCCAGTGTGGGATGCACACAACCCCTGGTCTACAAAAAACCGCTTGTTGGAGTTCTCTCAACCGGGGATGAACTGGTTGAGCCAGAAATACTCCCCGCTGCTTCACAGATCCGGAACAGCAATGCCTGCCAGCTGGTGGCCCAGACTGAACGCATGGGTTGCCGGGCTGAATATTTTGGAATTGCCCTGGATGATGAAGAGCACAGCCACGAAATGATCCGGAAAGCCCTGGATAAAAGCGATGTGGTCCTGCTTACCGGAGGCGTCTCCATGGGTGATTTTGATTTCATCCCTGCCGTGTTGAAAAAAATGGGCATTGAGATTATTTTTAAAAGTGTGGCAGTCCAGCCGGGACGCCCCACAGTGTTTGCAACAAACGGAAAAAAGTATATTTTCGGATTGCCCGGAAATCCCGTCAGTTCATTCAACATTTTTGAATTGCTGGTGAAGCCATTGCTCTATAAGATACAGAATTTTGATTATCAGCCCATGATGATCAGGATGCCGCTGGGCGCTGATTATAAGCGGAAAAGGTCCGGCCGGAAATCCTTTATCCCGGTCAGGATCAATGAGCAGGCGGAGGTAATCCCGATCGATTATCACGGATCGGCACACCTGCATGCCCTGGTTTTTGCCGATGGGCTGATCAGTATTCCCATTGGTTGCACGGAAATGAAAAAAGGCGAATTGGTGGATGTACGACAGATTTAAAAGAAATATCAATTATTTGCGCATCTCAGTTACGGACCGTTGTAATCTGAGATGCAAATATTGCATGCCGGAGGAAGGCATAAAGCTTCTCCCGCATGAGGCGATATTGAGTTTCGGTGAGATATTTGAAGTGGTGGAAGAAGCTGCAAAACTGGGGGTTGACAAAGTGCGCCTGACCGGTGGGGAACCCCTGGTGAGGAAAGGTTTTGTAAAGCTTGTGAGTATGATTGCTTCCATCCCGGAGATCAGCGACCTGTCCATGACGACCAATGGCATTTTATTGAAAGATTTTGCTGCTGACCTGAAAGCCGCCGGCCTGCAAAGGGTGAATATCAGCCTGGATACCATGGATGCCGAAGTTTTTAAGCTCCAGACCCGCGGCGGGAACATCAAAAGTGTTTTTGAAGGCATTGAAGCTGCAAAGAAGGTTGGCCTGCAACCCATCAAGATCAATTGTGTTGTGTGGGAAAATTCACAGGAAAAGGATGCCCGCGAGGTGGCGGAGTTTGCAAAAAAGAATGATCTGCAAATCCGTTTTATCCACCAGATGAATCTGTCGACGGGGGAGTTTTCGGTTGTGGAAGGCGGGGAGGGAGGCAATTGCAGCAAGTGCAACCGTTTGCGCCTGACTTCAGACGGTAAGATCAAACCCTGCCTGTTCAGCGACCTGGCTTACGATGTTCGGGAAATAGGCCCTGAGAATGCAATCCGGATGGCGGTCGGGGAAAAGCCCCGCTCCGGAACATACAGCAAAAGCAGTAAGTTTTATAATATTGGAGGTTGATGAATTGTGAGTTTTGAGTTTTTAATTTTGAATTAAATTTAAGATCATGGAAGAACTTTCGCATACGGATGATCAGGGAAAGGCCCGCATGGTGGATGTGGGGCATAAGCCCGACCAGTTAAGGATCGCCAGGGCCATCGGACAGATTAAACTAAAAACTGAAACCATTCAGTTGATCCGTGATAACGAGGTTAAAAAAGGAGATGTACTTGCAATCGCTGAGATCGCTGGCATCCAGGGTGGCAAAAAGACCAGCGAGCTGATCCCCCTGTGTCATCCTTTGCCGATCACCAAAATGCATGTCATGGCTTCCCTGGCCGATGACTGCGTGATCGTGGAGAGCGAGGCCAGGTGCACGGGCAAGACCGGCATTGAAATGGAAGCGCTTACAGCAGTCAACATTGCCCTGCTCACCATTTACGATATGTGCAAGGCCGTGGATGATGGCATGGAGATTTACGGGGTACGACTCGTTGAAAAGACTAAAGAGGACATTGAATAATATTAACCACAGAGTAACTCTGGGGTTTAGCAACTTTGGTAGAATGGAAAAAATTAAAATCAGATCTGTTAATATCTCTGAAAAGAAAGGCACCATCAAAAAGCCGGTGCAGGGGATTCGGCTCACGAGAAACGGTGTAGAGGGGGATGCCCATTCTGGTAGCTGGCACCGGCAGGTGAGCATGCTTGGAAAGGAAAGTATTGAGAAGTTTGAACAGCAGGCCGGCCGGAAGATCCAGCATGGTGAATTTGCGGAGAATGTAACAACGGATGGGATCCTGCTTTATGAAACGAATCCATTCGACCGTTTTTACAATGATGATGTAGAACTGGAGGTAACACAGATCGGGAAAAAATGCCATGGTGATAATTGCGCAATCTTCCGGGAGGTGGGCAATTGCGTGATGCCCAAAGAGGGCATCTTTGCCCGGGTGCTCAAAAGCGGAGCCCTCAAAGCAGGTGATGAGCTGTTTTATAAACCAAAGATTTTTGAAGTGAAGATCATTACCCTGAGCGACCGGGCAAGCAAAGGAGAATATGATGACAGGAGCGGTCCACGGATCAGGGAACTTGTGCAGGAGTATTTTGAAAGCATCAAATGGAAAGTAGAGATCGAAAATGTGGTGATCCCGGATAGCCGGGACCAGTTGAGCTCTATCCTTGTCAATGAAAAAGAATCCTGTACGGATGTGGTCATAACTACCGGCGGGACCGGAATAGGCAGCAGGGATTTTACCCCGGAAGTGGTCAGGGGATTTCTGCACAAGGAAATTCCCGGCATCATGGATATGATCCGCATGAAATACGGCCTGGAAAAACCCAATGCCCTGCTCAGCAGGAGTGTGGCAGGGGTGATGGGCAAATCCCTGGTATATGCCCTCCCCGGGAGTGTGAAAGCGGTAAACGAATATATGACCGAGATTAATAAAAGCCTCCAGCATGTGATCTTTATGTTGCATGGATTGGATGTACACTGATAAAAAATCTGTAATCTGAAATCAATTCTTATGGAAAGACAAAAAGCGCTGAATTTATTAAATGATTACATTGAAAACCCGAACATGATCAAGCACTGCCTTGCTTCGGAAGCAGTCATGCGAGGAATGGCCAAACACCTGGGTGAGGATGAGGAAAAATGGGGGCTGGCCGGTTTGTTGCACGACCTGGATGTGGAAATCACCCAGGCAGATCCCAGAGTTCATGGACTTAAAACAGTTGAGATCCTTCAGGAAAAAGCTGTAGATGCCGACATCATCGACGCCATAAAACACCACAATGAAGAAGCTGAAGGCGTGGGGGAGAGGACGAGCAAATTTCAGCATGCATTGGCAGCCGGGGAAACCATTACCGGCCTGGTCATTGCCACTACCCTGGTTTACCCTGATAAAAAGATCGCCTCGGTAAAACCAAAATCAGTGAGAAAGCGCATGAAAGAAAAGTCATTTGCCGCTTCGGTAAAACGGGAAAATATTCTGGAATGCGAAAAGGCCGGCATCTCCCTGGATGAGTTTATCCTGATTTCCCTCTCCGCTATGGAAGGTATCAGCGAGGAACTGGGGTTGTGAGGTTCCGGGTTTCGGGTTCCCCAATCAAATCTAGCTGAGTGATCCCATCCACTCGAAACCGTTGGATTCATTGATTAAAAGGTTAAAACGCCCGGGGGTGTGTCCTATTTACTTATGAACTTACCATATTATCTTGGAACGATGATCCCGCAATATTTAGATTACTTTGTAAAAAATTACAAATTATAAAGCCACAACAGGCCACTAAAAAAAGGGCTCATTGCAACAATCTATAAGTTGCAACCACATACCGATCAAGGATCACTGCTTCCCTTACATCTCCTCAAAGGTCCGGATTACAAATCCGCGCTAGCGGGGAATATATGACCGAGATTAATAAAAGCCTGCAGCATCTGATCTTTATTTTGCATGGATTGGATGTACACTGATAAAGAAATCTGCAATCTGCAATCTGTAATCTGTAATCTGTAATCTGAAATCTGCAATTATTAACACCACCCTGCTGAAAAGAATTTCTTTACACTTCAGAAATACCATTTTGAATGCTTAAATTTGTATCATTATGCGAATTCCAAAGATCCTCCGAAACAAATATTTTTACACCGGCCTGGCCTTTTTTATCTGGCTGAGTTTCTTTGATGCCAATAACCTGATCTACCAGTTTACATTATCATCAAAACTGGACAAATCACGCGAACAGAAGGAATTCTACCAGGAAGAGATTGCAAAGGACAGCACAGCACTCAGGGAGCTTATGACCAATATGGAAACCCTGGAAAAATTTGCCCGCGAACGTTATCTCATGAAAAAAGATGAGGAGGATATTTATTTGGTGGTGCGGCGAGAAGATTAGGTTAATTAATAATTAATAATTAATAATTAAGAATTAAGAATTAATAGTTGGGTTGGTATCATATTCTCAGGTTAATTTCCAAATTTCCGGTTTCAAGTTTCAAATTTCAATCAAACCGGATCTACATCCACAATAACTCGTATTCCCTTAAACTCTCGTATCCTTTCAAACGCATCAATCTTTTCCTTTAGTTCTTTTTTCATTTCTGACAAGGCAACAGTTCTTTCCAGTTTGATCAGCACGGTTTTGATGTACTGGTTTTTAATCCGGGATACAATGGGATATTCGGGGCCAAGCACCCGCTTGCCAAAGGATTCTTTCAGCAGGCCGGCAAAAACAGAAGCTCCTTTATTAAGCAGTTGATTGTCGCGGTTCTTCAGTCTGATGCCGATCAGGCGGTAAAAAGGCGGGTAATGATATTTTGCCCTTTCATTGATCTCGCTATTGTACATAGAAATGTAATCGTGATTGATCACATCGGTGATGATATGATGGGCCGGGTTGTAAGTCTGTATGATCACTTTTCCCCTTTTGTCTTTGCGGCCTGCCCTGCCACTTACCTGTGCCATGAGCTGAAAGCTTCGCTCAAGTGAGCGGAAATCAGGATATGACAGCATATTGTCAGCATTCAGGATGCCGACCAGTTCCACATTATCGAAATCCAGCCCTTTGGTCACCATCTGCGTGCCCACCAGAATGTCGATCTTGCGTTCCTCAAAATCTGTGATGATCTGCTGGTAGGAATGCTTTTTGCGTGTAGTATCCAGATCCATTCGCTTGATGATGACCTGGGGGAAAAGGATGGCCAGTTCATCCTCCACTTTTTCTGTGCCAAATCCTTTCATGAAAACGGATTTATTGCCGCAAGCCGGACATTGCTCCGGAACCCTGGTGGTCCATCCGCAATAGTGGCAACGCAAATGGTTGCTGTATTTGTGATAGATCAGGGTAACATCGCAGTTTTTACATTGCGGAATGTGTCCGCATACATCGCATTCCAGGCGCAAAGAAAAGCCCCGTCTGTTCTGGAAAAGAATGACCTGTTTTTGCTTTTCCAGGCTTGCTTTGATGTGTTCCACCAGCAATGAGCTGAAATGTGACTTCATGGTCTTGTACCGGGTTTCTTTGCGGATATCCGCGACCAGGATCTCCGGCATGCTGATGCCCCTGAAACGCTCCTTCAATTCAAGCAGCCTGTATTTTTCCGATCTGGCATTGAAATAACTTTCAATAGAGGGGGTTGCCGAGCCCAGGATCACTTTCGCCTGATGCAATCCGGAAAGATACACAGCGCTGTCGCGGGCATTGTACCTGGGAGCCGGGTCGAACTGTTTGAAGGAATGATCGTGTTCCTCATCCACGATAATGAGGCCGAGATCCCGGTAAGGCAGGAAGAGGGCAGAACGCGGTCCCAGGATGATCTTGTACTGTTCATCCTTTTCTTTGCTGAAATTAAGCACCTTGTGCCAGATCTCCACCTTCTCACTCTTGCTGTACCTTGAATGATAAACACCCACAGCCTTTCCGAAATATTTGCGCAGCCGGTTGATAATCTGTGTGGTTAGCGCAATCTCAGGAAGGAGGTATAATACCTGCTTGTCCTGCTGCAGTGTCTTTTCGATGAGTTTAATGTAAATTTCCGTTTTACCCGAGGAAGTCACTCCATGCAAGAGCACCGGCTTCCCTTCTTCAAATGTTTTCAGGATCTCCTCATGAATTTCAGACTGTGGGCCGGTAAGTTGGATGTCATCAGGAGTGCTGGTTCGGGAAAATTCCTCCAGCCTGCTCACCACCTTTTCTTCTGTTTTCAGGATGCCCTTGCCGACCAGCGCATTCATTTGCGCATGACTGGCACCCGATACTTTCAGCAATTCAGGGCGGCTGACGTTCTTTTGTTTCTGAGCCAGATGTAGAAAAGTCATCAAAAGTTTAAGCTGCTTGAATGCCCTTTTATCAAGCTCCTCAAAAACCGCTTTCAGTTCTTCCTCACTGTTTTTGTAAGTTTCGTTTAAGGCAACAAAAACTTCTTTTTTGGGTCGGTAGGGATCGCTGATCTCTTCTTCTGTCAGGATAACTCCCTTTTCAATCAGGTTCTTGATGAGCGGGATCACCTTTTGCTGTCCTGCAATTTCTGCAACTTCCGAGATCGTAAGCTTTTCCTGGTGCGTCAGTGCTTCGGCGATGAGGATCTCTTTTTCATTCAGGCCTTGCAGGCTGCCGGAGAAATCTTCATGCAGGCGGATCCCGGTTTCGCTGGCCAGTTTCAGGGAAGAAGGCAGGGCCACATTCATGACCTCACCCGGAAATGACATATAGTACTCACTGACCCAGTTCCAGAATTTGAACTGGACTTCGTTGACAAGCGGGTGGATATCCAGGATGGATAACACATACTTTGCCTGGAAATTCTTTGGTACTTTTTCATGGATTTCGGTGACAATGCCTGTATAGATCTTTTTCCTGCCAAACTGCACCACCACCCGATGTCCTTTCCTGATGTTCTCATTTAAGTCGAATGGAACCCGGTAGGTGAAGGTGCCTGGCAGGGGCAAAGGAAGCAATATCTCAGCAAACAGGGTTGTGCGCTCCATTGATTATTTCATTTGGGTCAAAGGTATGAAAGATTGGAAGATTTCTTTGCAGCAGCGTCTGGCAAATTCTTATCAATAAGGAGTAAAACCAAGCGTTTCAAATTGTCAAACGTTTTATCATCCCTGCTAAAAATAAAAAACTGGCTATTTATAAGATTTTTATTATATTTGAAATAAAAATAAGATAAAATTATGGATTGGTATTTAAAAGTTTTAAAACAGTACGCTGACTTCAGCGGAAGAGCGAGAAGAAAAGAATATTGGATGTTCGTTTTATTCAATATAATTTTCCTTATTGTTGCAGGTATAATAGACAATGTTATAGGATTGACAGTAGGAGAACTTCCATACGGTGTTTTTTACTTTTTGTATGCTCTTGCTGTTTTAATTCCTGGAATAGCTGTTTCAGTCAGGCGACTGCACGATATTGGGAAAAGTGGATGGATGATATTAATAGGTTTAATCCCATTAATTGGAGCAATCTGGCTTATAGTTCTTATGGTGACTGACAGCAATCCCGGAGAAAATCAATACGGACCTAATCCGAAAGAAGTGACAAGCTGATACAAATAAAACCAGCTCATAGTCGCTTCAGGAGCCAACATTATTTATCAAATCCACGGATTTTTCGGGAAAGAAATTTTGTGCCGATTTAAAGGATTAATTACAACGACAGCACCCGGGCGATCTCCAGCAAATGCTTGTTCATCCGGTGATGCTGTTTGATGGCTTTTTCGAAAGGGGTAAATACGATCTTGTTGTCGATCTGCCCGGTCATCACCCCGCTCTTGCCTTTCAGTAGTGCTATGACCGCTTCATAACCCAGGGTGCTAGCCAACACCCGGTCGCCGCATGTGGGCGGGCCGCCCCTTTGTACATGTCCGAGGATGGTTACCCGAATCTCAAAATGATCAAATCTTTTTTTGATCTCATCGGCAACATCATAGGCGCCGCCGAAATCGTCCCCTTCGGAAACGATGATGATCCCGGATCTCTTGTTCCGCCGCCAGTCGTGGTTCAGTTTATCAATGAGGTTGTTGATATAGGTTTTGGTTTCCGGCACCAGGATATCTTCGGCTCCTGCGGCAATGCCGCTCCTGAGGGCTATGAACCCGGCATCCCGGCCCATCACTTCAATGAGAAAAAGGCGGTCGTGGGCCGCTGCTGTATCCCGGATCTTATCCACCGCCTGCACCACATTGTTGATGGCTGTATCAAAGCCGATGGTGAAATCCGTGCCAAAAAGATCATTGTCGATGGTTCCCGGCAGCCCGATCATGGGGAAGCCGAATTCTTCTTCGAAAATTTTGGCCCCGGTAAAGGTCCCGTCGCCGCCGATCACCACCAGTGCATCGATCTTGTGCTTTTTTAATTCCTTATGGGCCCTTTCGCGGCCCTCATAGCTCATAAAATCTTTGCTGCGCGCTGTTTTTAGAATGGTTCCCCCACGTTGTATGATGTTGGAAACCGAGGCGGAATCCATTTTTTTATAATCTCCCTTGATGAGGCCCTGGTAACCGTTCATTACCCCGAAAGCTTCAACTTCATTGTTGATCGCTGTACGAACGATCGCCCTCACGGCGGCATTCATGCCAGGGGCATCTCCCCCGGAAGTGAGCAATCCGATCTTTTTTATTTTAAGCATAAATTTCCATTTGTGTTATTTGCATAAAAACCATACCAAATTATGAAGGTCTGGTGTCTTTCTTTGCTTTCTTGCTGCCCTCGTAAAGTTCGAATTTGATGAATTTACAGGGGATCTTGCCATTGAAAACATCAATCCTGAAAGAAGAACGCAGACCAAGATATTTCACCGCATAAAAATCGGCAGCCAGGATGTAGGCATCAAAGCCGGTGTATTTTTGTTTAAATACATCACCCATCATCTTGTAAAAATCGATCATGTCTTTCTTCTGTATGCGTTCCCCATAGGGTGGGTTGGTGATGATGGTGCCTTTTTCGAAAGGCGGCATGAGTTTTTCGAAGGAGGAGTGCATAACCACAATGTCCTTATGCAATTGGGCGGCCTGGATATTTCGCCTTGCATTAAGCAGGGCCCTGTCTGAAATATCACTGCCCATGATGGAAATTTCCGTTTCCGTGATCCTGGCATCGGCCTCTTCCTTAACCTGCTTCCAAAGGCCTTCATCAAAATCAGCCCACTTGAAGAAGGCAAAGGATTTGCGGTAATAACCCGGCGGGATGTTCATGGCCTGTTTGGCAGCCTCGATCAGGAGAGTTCCCGATCCGCAAAAAGGGTCCAGGAATGAAGTCTTTCCCTTCCAGCCACTCATCATGATCAGACCGGCGGCCAGCACTTCGTTGATGGGGGCCGGTCCTCCCGATTGCCGGTATCCCCTCTTGTGCAATGAATCGCCCGAGCTGTCGAGTGAAATATTGCAATGATTGCGGTTGATATGAACATTTAATTGCAGGTCAGGTTCTTTCACATCCACGGAAGGTCTTTTGCCAAGTTTTTCCTGGAAATAGTCAGCGATGGCATCCTTTGTTTTGAGGGCCGCAAAATAGGAATGGTTAAGATTTGAATTGCTTACCACCCCGTCGATAGCAAAGGTGGTATTCACATCCAGGAGATCTTCCCAATGGATCTTTTTAACATTGTCGTATAATTCATCTTCCGAGGCAGCGGGAAAGTCAAACTTTGACATCAAGACTTTGAGGGCTGTGCGGCATTCGTAATTGATCCGGTAAATCAGTTTTTTGTCTCCCTCACAACTGACAGCCCGTTTTAGGATCTGGATATTGTTTGCCCCAAGTTGTTTCAATTCCCCTGCAAGCAGGTCTTCCAGTCCGGCCAGTGTTTTAACTACGATCATTGCTTTTGATTGAATGTACAAGTCTAACTTATTTTAAGCAAAAAATGTACAAATTTGTAAAAAATCTGAAAACTTATTTGACATGACGATCAAGGAAGCGCAGCAATGGGTGGATGAATGGATTAATACCACGGCACAGGAACAATAAAAGCTGCAATAGCTTGGTACTGAAGTTTTCAGACATTATCTAAACAACTGCATCCTCTTGCCCGGCCGCGTTGTAAAATACTTTTCCAGGAAAAGCTTTTCTTTTTCGAGGCGACCGGTCAGTTCCGATAATCTATCCAGGTTTTGTTTCATCGCCCTGTTGAAGTCTTTCTCAGCGGGTTTTACCATGCTGAACAGCGACCGGGCAGTCATGGCTTTGCTGTATATAGTGTTGAAGGTTTCCCGCAGGTACTCATCTGAATAGCCTTCTATCCTGAACTGTTTGTTCTTGGCCTGGATGTACTCATTGAAAAGGGCCACAGCTTCGTTAAAGGCCTGTACGGCCTGGTTGTGCACATCCACCTGTTCGTTATGCCTTTTGGCGTTGATACGATCGATGTAGCTGTTGACTTCCCGCAGGATCATCTCATTGATAATGCCACTTTCTTTCATTCTTTCCACAGCAGCCAGTAACTGCTCTTCTTCCGGCAGGCTGAGGTGTTCCTCCAGGGTCTGGTTAATATCTTTGTATTTGAGCCTGTATCCGTTTTCCCGGTTTTCGTAAAAATCATAATTGGTCAGCGGTTTGTTCAGAAACTGGAAAAGGGGATCAAAAGGCATGTGATTCCGGATCATCTCCCCGGGCGTTTTCATGAACCATTTTTCATTATATTCATTGTATACGCGGCCGTTTTCAATATAGCCTGATCCCCAGGTCGGATCAAAGAGATACCAGCTCCCATTGATCTTAACAGCATTCCACGCGTGGGCTATATCGTTGATCTGTCCGTGCTGTCTCGTATAACCGGTAATCACCATGGATTCAAGTCCTGCCTGTGTGGCCAGGTAATGAAAAAGCTCCGCATAGTGCTGACACACACCTTCCTTTTTGTCGAGTGCGTAATCGATCAGTTCCCTGGGGTCGACAAATGTTCCACCTTTCCGGGCCAGGCGAAGGTCATATTGCAGATTATTTGCCACCCAGTAATAAATGGCATATGCCTTCAGCCATTCCTGGCTGATATCTTCTGTCAGGTAGTTTGCCAGTTCATCCGGATCATCTGGCAGGTAGGACGGGGCTTCATCTGCCCTGGAGCGAACATCATTTTTCACTTCAGTGTAATCCTGCGATATAACTGCATTGCTCAGCAGTATCAGGATTGAAAATACCAGGCTGTATTTGTTGAAAAATAATTCCATCAGAATTATAACAGGAATTTTCAGAATTTATGATGTGAAAAGATCAGTAAGAAATTTTATCTCCTTTTATTGTATCCCTTGCCGGAGGGTTTCCTTCTTATGTAGGATGGCTTCCTGCGATGTTTTACATCCCACTGCGGTCCCTCGCCCAAACCCGCCGGTGGCGGCAGTTTGATCACTTCTTTTTCGATCAGTTTTTCAATTTTGTGAAAATCGAAGCATTCATCCCCGCCCACAAAAGTCAGGGCTACGCCGTCTTTTTCGGCCCGGGCTGTCCGGCCGATGCGGTGTACATAATCTTCCGCATCATTGGGCACATCGAAATTGATCACCAGGTTGATATCCTGTATGTCGATGCCACGGCTCAATACATCGGTTGCGACCAGGATCCTGGTCTTCCGGGCTTTGAAGCGGAGCAGGACTTCCCCTCTTTCCGACTGTTCGAGGTCGGAGGAGATCCCTTCGCAAACAAAACCTTCCTTTTTCAGAGCCCTTACAATATCAGTAACTTTCTTCTTGGTGGAAGAGAAGATCAGGATGCTTTTATAGTCAGGTTTATTACTGATGAGTTTTGTGATGGTCGGGATCTTTTGTTCTTCGTAAAGCATGTAAACGGCCTGGAGGACATTCTCCGGAGGCTTGGAAATGGCGGTATTGATCTGTTCCGGATCATTCAGGATCTTCGAAGCCAGCTTCCTGATCTCCGGCGGCATGGTAGCACTGAACATCAGGGTTTGCCTGTCTTTTGGCAGGTAAGACTCTATCTTGAGGATGTCGTCATAAAAACCGATATCCAGCATTCTGTCGGCTTCATCCAGAATAAAATATTTCAACTGATCAAATTTAACATAACCCATGTTGAGGTGAGCGATCAGCTTTCCGGGGGTTGCAACAATAATATCGGCGCCCTGTGTCAGGGCCTTCTTTTGCTGAACCCAGTCCATACCGTCGCCACTTCCGCCGTAAATGGCGATGGAATTGGCGTTGGTGAAATAGGCAAATCCTTGTACATGCTGTTCGATCTGTATGGCCAGTTCGCGGGTCGGAGCAAGTATGAGGGTGCTTGTTCCTCTTTCCTGCAGGTCTGCGATCCTGTTCAATACCGGCAGGATAAAGGCTGCTGTTTTACCGGTTCCGGTTTGTGCGCATGCGATCAGATCCTTGCCATCTTTGATGACAGGAATTGCACTTTCCTGTATGGGGGTTGCTTTTTCAAAGCCCATGCTGGAAATGGCTTCCTCTATGTTTTCACTAAAATTAAATGATTTAAAATCCATTGCTATTTGTTCTCCTGTTCTTTTTTCTCACGAAGCTTTTTCAACACTTCTTCCTGTACAGAGGGCTGCAAAGGCATGTATTTGTAAAAGTCCATGGAATAATTGGCTCTGCCGCTCGACATGTTTCTTAACTGCGTAGCATAACCAAACATTTCGCTCAAAGGTACAAAACCTACGAGTTTCTGCGAGCCTTTTCTGTATCTGCGCATTGATTCTATTTTACCGCGCCTCTTGTTGAGGTTGCCCGCAATGTCGCCAATATGCTCATCCGGGGTGTTGATCTCGATCTTCATCATGGGTTCCAGCAGGATGGGTTTTGCTTTGTGGAATCCGTTTTTGAAAGCGATGGAAGCACAGGTCTGGAAGGCAAAGTCGGAGGAATCCACCGGATGAAATTTACCATCCAGCAGCACCACTTTCACATCCACGACAGGATAACCCGCCAGGATGCCTTCGGCCAGGGTTTTCTTGATCCCTTTGTCCACCGAGGGGATATACTCGGTTGGGATGTTCCCGCCCTTGATCTTGTCGATAAATTCATAACCTTCGCCTTCATTGGGCTCCAGGCGCATGAGGGTCTGGGCGAATTGCCCCTTACCACCCGACTGCTTAACATGCCTGTATTCTGTTTCCACTTCCGCTGTGATGCTTTCGCGATAAGCCACAGCCGGTTCTCCAACTTCCACATCCACGTCGAATTCGTCTTTCAGCCGGTCGATGATGATCTCCAGGTGAAGTTCGCCCATTCCGGCAATGATGTTCTCTTCTGTTTCATGATCGAAACGTACATTGAAAGAAGGATCTTCATTGGCCAGTTTATGCAGGGCTTCTCCTAATTTAGCCTGTTCTTTCCTGGATTTGGGATTGATCTTCATTTCAATCACCGTGGGAGGAGCTGTAATGCTTTCCAGAAAAAGTTTGTTGTTGGGATCGCAGAGGGTATCACCGGTTTTGGTATGTTTCATGCCGATGAGTGCCACGATATCGCCGGGACCTGCTTCTTCCAATTCGTCCCTTTCCTTGGCTTTGATCTTCATGATGCGTCCGATCCGCTCCATCTGGTCCTGCGTGGAATTGAGGATCTGCATGCCGCTCTTCAGGTGGCCGGAATAAATCCGTATAAATGTCTGCTGGCCAACATAGGGGTCATGTATCAGTTTGAAGGAGAGGGCTGCAAAGGGAGCTTTCGGCGAGGGACAACGCGTATGGGTCTTTTCCTCATCTTCCGTGTCCAGTCCAACGATGGCGCCCACATCAATGGGGGAGGGCAGGTAATCCACAACGGCATCCAGAAGTAGCTGCACACCCTTGTTCTTGTAAGCTGCTCCGCAAAATACAGGTGTGATCAGCAATCCCAGGGTGGCTTTGCGGGCCACTTCCCTGAGTAACTCAGCGGGTATTTCCTGTTCTTCCAGGAACATTTCTGCGACCTCATCATTGAAATCTGCTATTTTCTCGATCAGGTGATCCCGCGCAGCTTTTGCACTTTCCCTATACTCCTCCGGGATCTCGGTTTCAACTCTTTCGTATTCCTGGAAAATATATGCTTTTTGGTCGATGACGTCAATCAGGCCTTTAAAATCTTCTTCAGCCCCCATGGGCAATTGGAACGGGACTGCATTGGCATCCAGGTATTTGTCCATCATGCCAACCGCTTCCTCAAAATCGGCACCGGTACGGTCCATTTTATTGATAAAGGCAATGCGGGGCACTTTGTATTTGTCGGCCTGGTTCCAAACCGTTTCACTCTGTGGTTCCACGCCGTTTACGGCATCGAAGAGGGCGATCATGCCGTCGATCACCCTGAGCGAACGCTCCACCTCGATGGTGAAATCAACGTGTCCCGGGGTGTCGATGATGTTGATAGGATGTCCGTTCCAGGAGCAGGAAATGGCGGCAGAGGCAATGGTGATACCCCTTTCCTGTTCCTGCTTCATGAAGTCCATGGTGGCTGCACCATCATGCACCTCTCCAACTTTCCTTTTGATTCCTGTGTAATAGAGGATGCGTTCCGTAACGGTTGTTTTTCCTGCATCGATATGTGCGGCAATACCAATGTTCCTTAATTTGCTTAATGACATGCTATGTGTTTCTTTGTTCATTCAAATTCAGTTATATAAAATAATATTTTTTGGGTAAACACCAAAATGGGCGCAAAAGTACTAAATATTGTAACATATATAGATGTTTTAATAATTATTTAACAGAGAAACTGCTTATAAATTTGATGTTTGATGTTCTTTTGTCACAAATTGTACCTGGGGAATACTTTGTCTTTCAACAAGCCAAAACACCCGCAAATCTTCCCATCTTCCGGTAATAACTTAGCGTTTATAATGGATAAATGTCTACACCAATGTGTAGATTATTATACACTGTAATTTTAGTGGAAAATGCGGAATTTACGTTGCAACCCCTGCCATATCTTTATTTCGGTTTTTGGAATAGTTGTTGGCTTTCCATATAAATTGATCCTCAGATATTGGCTTTTTATGAGACACAGGTACAAAATTATTTTTTACTACCCCGCCCTGGAAAAGAAAACAAAGGCACTGAATTTTTATACAGTCCTTTGTCGCTGGCATACTTATCATCACATACCCCCGATTATTACCGGAAAGAATTGTATGACGAGTATGTTGGGGAAGACATCGACCCATATGCAATTGAGGCTGATATTGTGGCGATGTCGCCATTGACTTCCGGTGTGAAACGGGCTTACCGGGTAGCGGATATTTTGCGGGAAAGAGGTATCACCTGCGTGGTTGGCGGGGCACATGCTTCCGCAATACCTGAAGAGGCCCTGGAACACTTCGATGCCGTGGTTATAGGCGAAGGGGAAAAACCCTGGGAAAACTTTCTTGAGGACTTTGAAAATGACAACATAAACAAAACCTATTTCGGGCGCATGGATGTTGAGCTTGATGGGTTAGGCGTTCCCGACCGGAACATGGTGCATCCGAATTATCATTATCCTTCGATCAATACTTCCAGGGGCTGTCCTTACAGTTGTTCCTTTTGCTACCTGACTGTTTATAATAACAGGCGCTACAGGGCCATTCCCCATGAGACTGTTTTACAGGATATGGAAACAATGCGCGGAGAAGCGCTCCTGGTTGTGACGGACGAAAATTTTATCGGTTACAGCCGGCAGGACCACGCGGATAGAAAAGAGCTGCTGAAAAGAATGATAAAAAGGAATTTTGATTTTAACTGGGGCTGCCAGGCATCTTTAAACATCGCGGAAGATCCCGAACTGATGGATCTTATGTATGAGTCAGGTTGCCGCGCTGTTTTTATCGGTTTTGAATCATCCAATCCCCGCGACCTGAAAGAAATCAGAAAGAATCACAATGCAAACATCGATTATAAAAGAATTGTGGAAAAGATTCATTCTCATAAACTGGCCGTAATAGCTTCATGCATTTTAGGGCTTGACAATCAGGATAAAAATTATCACAAACAACTCATCCGGGATTTAAGGAATATGAAAGTGGATTATGTAAGGGTTTTTCTGATGACCTCATGGCCGGGGACACCGCTTAACGAAAAGCTGGAGAAGGAAGGCAGATTGATTGAGGATTGGGATCGGACAAGAAAAGATATCCCGAATATCCATTACAAAAACTACACGCACCGGGAAATTCTGGCTGCCAGAAAAGAAGTGATGGATTCTTTCTTTAATTTTTCCAGTGTTTTGAGGACAATAATAAGATGGTTGTTTATTGACCGGTCATTGATGAGCTTATTCATAAAAATGTCCTTCAGGAACCGTATTTCCGAGCCCATCAGAAATAAAAGAGCCTTGAAGTTCATCCTTAAAAAAAGCCATGTTGCCGGAAAAAAACTTAATAAAGAAGTTGAGGCGATGGCTCCGACCGGAACCGGTTTGTAATTATTCAAAAATCCTTTTAGCCATTTTCAACATTCTGCTTTTCTTATTTTGCGGTTCAATTATCAACTGTTAATAAATTAACAGTACCTTTGTAAATGTTTTACAATTAAAATGAAAAGCTTATGAAAGATGCAGGAATTGTGGAATTTATCAGAAAGATCGAGCTCTTTCGGGGATTGAGTGACAATGGTTTAGAAACGGTTGCCACCAACATTATGGAAAAAAGTTTGGACAAAGGTGAGTACTTGTTTTCGGAAGGTGCGCCTCGTCAAAACATATATATTATTGAAAGCGGGGAGGTGGAATTATTTAAGAAAACCCCTTATGGTGAGGAAAACAGACTGGCTTTGTTCAGTGAAGGTGATTTTTTGGGAGAGGGTTCACTCATGGATGATTCTCCACATAGTACTTCCGCCAGGACTACCTTACCCACAAAATCGCTTATCGTGGATGTAAGTTTTATGATGGAGCATGGTACTCTTGCGGTTAAGATCCTGTCGAATGTAGCTCGTGTGATTAGCCGGAGAATGCGGCAGATCAATAACAGGACTTCCCGCATGGCTTCTCAATACGTTTCAGGCAAAAGCCGCATGGAACATGACCTGCTGGGATACCGTGAAGTTCCCGCCGAGGCATACTATGGAATTCAAACCATGCGTGCGGTAGAAAATTTTAATATTAGCGGTGTTACACTAAACTTTTTTCCGGTATTGATTGAGGCCCTGGCCATGGTAAAGATGGCAGCAGCCAAAGCAAATCATGAATTGGGATTGCTCTCCAAGCCGGTTTCCGACGCAATTGTAAGAGCTTGCCAGGACCTGCTTTCAGGAAAATACCTGAGTCATTTCGTAGTAGACATGATACAGGGAGGGGCCGGCACTTCCACCAATATGAATGTGAACGAGGTTATTGCCAATCGTGCCCTGGAAATTCTGGGTCATGATAAGGGGGAATATAAGTATTGTCATCCCAACAATCATGTAAACCTATCTCAATCTACCAACGATGCCTATCCTACAGCAATTAAGATTGCTTTGGTGAAAAGCAATGAAAAACTGGTGATGGTCCTTAAAAGTCTTATTAAGAGCCTGAAAGACAAATCCATCGAGTTTGCACATATCATAAAAATGGGTCGAACCCAACTCCAGGATGCCGTGCCCATGACCCTGGGACAATCTTTCGAGGCTTATGCTGTAACAATGGAAGAGGAAATTGAATGTTTGAACCATAATGTGGGATTGATGCTTGAGGTGAATATGGGTGGAACCGCAATAGGTACAGGAATTAATGCTGATCCTGAATACAGCCTGAAAGTTCTGCATCATTTGCGCGAAATCACCGGGCTGGATATCAGGCTGGCAAAGAACCTGGTTGAGGCCACACAGGATACCGGCTCATTTATTATGTACTCCTCTGCTGTTAAACGCCTGGCGGCCAAGTTATCCAAGATGAGTAATGACCTGAGGTTACTTTCCAGCGGCCCCAGGGCAGGCTTCAACGAAATTAATTTGCCCCCCATGCAGCCCGGCTCCACTATCATGCCCGGGAAAGTCAATCCCGTGATCCCCGAAGTGGTGAACCAGATTGCTTTTAAGGTTATCGGGAATGACCTCACCGTGGGACTTGCCTCCGAGCACGGACAGCTTGAACTCAATGTGATGGAACCGGTGATCGTCCAAAGCCTTTTCGAATCCATCGAAATGCTCAAGAATGGGATGGATACCCTCAATTACCGGTGCATCAAAGGCATTACTGCCAATGCTGAGCATTGCAGAAAACTGGTCGAAAACAGCATCGGTCTGGTAACTGCATTGAATCCCTATATCGGATATGAAAACTCCACCGAACTGGCCAAGGAGGCCTTGAAATCAGGGAAAGGCGTTTACGAGCTGGTGCTGGAAAAGAAAATGCTTTCGAAGGAAAAACTCGATGAGATCCTGGCACCCGAAAATATGATCGGGCCAAAAAAACTGTCTTAATTTACTTTCTTCGCACTGAACATGATCAGCAGGAAAGTAAGCAGGATGCCTTGCCGTTACCGGTTTTTATCCTGATTGGATTTTTTGTGTAAGCTTGATCTGAAGATAAAATCACTTTGTGAGCTGGCAACTGCCTCAGGCGGGATCTTTTCCATATAATCACAAACTGAATCAGGCAGGATGCTCCTGTTATAATGTTCCTGCGTGTAGAAAGCGATTTTCTTTCTCTCGCCCGGATACCTTGTTTTTATTATCATCCGGGCACTGACACCCGCGGTAAAGAGCAGTGTAACAATAATCAGGAAGATCCTGTGCCGGGGATTTCCGACCCGGTCGAAAAAGTCAAAAAGGCCGATGCTCAGGATGGGTGCAAAAAGAGCTGCGAAAAAAGAAAACACGCTCCAGTTCTCAGGACTGTCGTGCAGCAGCATTATAAAAATCATGGCTATCATCATGACAAGATAGCGAAACCGCATGATCAGCAATATCCCTCCCGAAAGCAGGAAAAAGATAATAAACTCCTTTTTGATATCGTCAAAGGCAGGATTGCCCGTATGGTTTACCATCAGGAAGTTTATTGAAGCGATGGGGTGATACAAAATAAACCGGAAGGCATCCATCATATTCTCACCAAGAAAGCTGTATTCAAAAGGGGCTTGTCCGGGCAGCTGCTCCAGCGAAGGCATTATCAAACCCGATACAAGCAAAAAGTAAAGATATGAGATCAAGGCAAAAACCACCAGCCTGGCAGTGGCCTTTTTGTCGCGGAAATAATCAAAAATCATCCCCAGGAAAATGAAAGCCAGGATCAATCCCATGGTTTCCCGGGCCAGGATCATCAATACCAGGAACAAAAACGAAAGATTGTAGTTTTCCATTTTAAAACTGTGGAAAAACCATGGGATGAACATGATGGCCACGACCATGCTATTGTATTCATTGTATAGCGCGGCATAGATGCCAAAAAAAAGCAGGAAATGAAGACTGCCCAGCAAAGGAGTCCAGGGGTAGGCAGAAACCAGCCTGAGGTAGCGATACACACCGGCGGCACCAAACAGGATTGCCAGCAACTGGATAATGAGCAGAGTATAAGATCCCATCAGGTAACTTAAGGGAGATAGCAGGATGAGGTAAAGGTCGAATTCTTTGGCCAGCAATAAATAACTGCCTCCGCCCAACTTGTCCATCTCAGGCAGGCTGAAATTTAAATAATCATGCATTGCATGCAGGTAGGTGCCCATCATGCCGGAACCTGTTCTGAAATTCAAATGGTTGAATATGGATATCAGGGAAAATACCGTACCGAAAGCCAGCAGCAGTATGATGAGCCATTTGTGCTCAAACAAGAATTGTTTTATTGACTTCCCTAACAAGATTCAAATGTTTTAGGAAGTAAATATACGAATCAGCTTCAGATTTCTTATTTAGGGGAATGAAAAGATTTGCACATTATTGTGTGAAAACGTATTGTATCAGATTTGCACCCATCCGGAGGGCCTTCAAACGCGTTTCTTCAGAATCGCGGTGTATCCCGGGATCTTCCCATCCGTCTCCCAGGTCGCTTTCATAGGAATAAAAACATACCAGGCGACCTTCGTATATCAACCCAAACCCCTGGGGTGCTTTGTTATCATGCTCGTGAACCTTTGGGAGCCCGGTCGGGAAAGAATATGTCTGATGGTATACGGGGTGGTCGAAAGGCAATTCCACAAAATCAAGCTCCGGAAAAACCTTTTTCATTTCGGGGCGGATGTATTTGTCCATGCCATAATTGTCGTCGATGTGCAGGAAACCGCCAGAAAGTAAGTATTCTCTGAGATTTTCCGCTTCCTCATTTGAAAAAACCACATTGCCATGCCCGGTCATATGAATGAAAGGATAGTTGAAAATCTCAGGGCTTGCGACATCCACCGTGGCAGGTTCTTTATCTATGTCGGTATCCAGATTGCGGTTGCAGAAGCTGATCAGGTTTGGGAGGGAGGTCGGGTTTGCATACCAGTCACCCCCGCCGCTGTATTTCAAAAGTGCTATTTTATAGGTGGACTGGGCAAGGGCGAGTATAGGAAGGCCAAGAATTAATACCAGGAGGATGTATATTGTCGTTTTTTTCATTGATGTTCTATTGTTCGATTGTTCTATTGCTGCTTTCGATTGTTCCGGCCTCCGGCCGAGGATACTCGCCATGCCTGAGACGAGTCGGGGATCTTCGTCCGCAGGGCGGGATTAGGTCCCAATTATTAATTATTAATTATTAATTATTAATTAAATAAGCCGTGTGGCACGCCACCACCCCGGCCGTTTCTGTTCTTAAACGGCTTTTACCCAGACTTATTGGAATGAAGCCCTTTTCTTTTGCCATATCAACTTCCTCCCGGCTGAAATCTCCTTCCGGTCCGATAAGGATCAGGACATCCTTTCCGGGTTTGATGAGGTTTTTGAGTGAAGCGGTAACATCCTCATCGATGAACGCGATGAATTTATCTCCGCTTAAGTCTTGTGCAATAAAGTCTTCAAAGCTAATGGCTTCATGGATCTCCGGCAAAAATGCCTTCAGGCTCTGCTTCATGGCCGCGATCAAAACCCGCTCCAGACGATCTGTTTTAACAACAGTTCTTTCGGAATGACGGCAAATGATGGGAGTGATCTCGTCCACACCGATTTCGGTGGCTTTTTCAAGAAACCACTCATAGCGGTTGATGTTTTTGGTTGGGGCCACGGCAAGATGCAATTGATAATCTCTTTTTCCGAATTCTTTTTTCACATCCGTGATCTGTACCATGCATTTCTTGTGATCGTCCTCTTCAATCTGTCCTGTAAAAAGATTTCCCCTTCCATCGGTAAAATGAATTTCATTGCCTTTGGTCATTCGCAGAACTTTGACCACATGCCTGGAATCATTTGCATCAAGGATGGCGTGATTGCCTTTGAAGTTAGTTGTGTAAAAAAGCTGCATTGTGAATCCTTTAATTGCGAAAATACAAAGAAGTTGGGTTATTGCCACAAAGGCACTAAGACTCAAAGCAAACACCAAGGGCAACTATTCAGGAATTTGTGAAGTCACTAATGCACGAATGAGATGTTATGAAAGTGTTGGTAAATAGGCGTATTAGTATATTAGTTATTGGTCATTGGTTATTGGTCATTGGTCATTGGTCATTGGTCAAACATATTAATAATGGATAGGCTTAATTTAAGTTCGACCCTTCTGTTGCAGGAGGAATACTGTAAATCATTTTTTAACCCGGCGGTTCTTTGCGTCTCCTCTGCGCAACTCCGCCTAATAGCATAAAATTGTTACGCAAAGTTACGCTGAGAATGCGCAAAGTCCGCAAAGAGAAGGAATTTGATCTTAAGACTTGGCGACCCTTGCATTCCCTTTGCGGTGAATTCGCTTTCTGCATTCTCCGTTATATCCACCGTTTGTGCAATTTGTATGTTGTCTGATGTACAAAGGATTGCCGAACAGGCTGTAAGTCTCGAACATCACTTTTACCGGTTCGCTTCCGATCCAGTTGGGGAATTAGTTTGTTGCTGTTGCACGTAAGCCTTCTTATTTTTACTGTTTCTAAATTTTGTAAAAATCCTTTTCAATTGGGTTAAAAATCGAATTATTAACCAAAAACCAAAACAAAATGAAAAGTAAAACAAGTAAATCGTTAATGTTGGCATTAATGTTATGTATCATAACAATGTCAGGCTGTAAAAAGGAAAATGGCATGATTGATAATTCTGATGTATTACAATCATCGGAGAATTTAACCGAGCAAAGAATTCAAAACTTTATAACCTTAATGAATTCCGGTTCCACTTTGAAAACTTCATCCGAATATCACAAAGACAGTGCAATCTGGTATATCGAATCAACGCTAAATTATACTTATGCAGATGCAAAAGTACTGTTTGAGGAATTTATTGTAGATTCGTGTTATGTTGAATGCAGTATTAGCGATGATTCAATTAGTTCCGCCAATGTAACTGCGGTATATAATAAGATGAAGGATAGCTTATCAACTCAATACGATGATATCAATCATCAGAACAAACATCTGGTAGTTGCTGATATATTCATAAAATCAGTCAACAACAACATTGCAACCATTGGACTGATTTCCGGTTTTAATTATGGAATATCTGCAAGTACTGGGGTTTTTGGTGATGATGATTACTGGAAATACGGTGAAGCCTGGATGAACGAAGGAGGTTATTGCGATGGACAATATTCAGGTACTCAACTTGATGAAGATGCAGCTACCCAGATTGATAGGATTATCCGTTTAAGAAATGCAGCGCCAACCGGCAGGCATTATTTTATAAATATTGTTTCATTAGAAATTACAGAAGGAGGTTATGTATACTCATATGGAACCGGTCAGATCATATAATGTTGACCTTCTTAATCCGGATGATGAATATATCGAAGATAATATGTATGACTATTTAATGTTTTATAATTGGGAATATTGGAATAATTTTCATGAATGCCTTTGTCCTGATGAAATGAATTACTATCTTGAAAGCACCGAAGACGTGTTTAAGGTTTTGTTAATAAATGAAATTGAAGAATTAGCAGATAAAGTATTTATTTCCTGTGATATGATAGGTGATAACTACAATTTATATGGATATAAACATATTTTTCACCGGTCAACAAATGAATATGGGGAAATTGTATTTACAACAAATCCATCATCAGCATTGTAGGGCAATTAAATAGGAATGAATGAAATAAACTTAGGAAGGATACATTTGTATCCTTCCTAATTAATTAAACAACAGATCATGATCATTAAAAATATTGCTTTTTTCATTTTTATCCTTGTAAGTACAATTTCATTCGGGCAATCCACTTTTGAGTATGTATTACGGGATTCTGAAGACCAGGTAACGATTTCGATATTTGAAAACAACAGCAAGTTTATTTACTGTTCGGTATTGGGTGAAAACTCTTCTACCATTCTTAAATTAAATGAATACGGAGTTTTGGCCGATTCTATACGTTTTGAGAACCCAGGCAGTCAATGTGAGATAACCGACTTATGCATATACAACGATAATTCATTTGCCGGATTTGGTGGATTTCAAATCAATAACGAATATTATTTGTGGTACCTAAACCTGGATTATAACCTGAATGTATTATCCAATTATAAAATACCTGTTAACTATAAAGTAACCGAAGGACATGCAATACTTAACAGCTATGGTAACTTTGTTTTTGCAGCCGGTTTTTATACAGAAGGTTATGGAATTATTGATCCATGTTTTTTTGAAATTGAAGCGGACGGACATTTAAAGCGGCATAAACATTTTATTGATATTGGATTTAATATTCCATCTGAAATCATTGAAGATACTACGAATATGGTTTATAAGGTTTTTACAATACATCCATTATCCCGTATACATTGCAACCTGACAAACCTGGATTCAGCTTTTAACATAGTATCAGGAAAAATGATTTATCCGAATATAGAAGAACAGAACAGTGCAGTATGGTTAAATGATTCTGTATACCTTTTAAGTGGGAAGCGTGTCTCAAGTAAAAAAAGTACACAATTTGACCTAAGTTTACTAAAGTTGAATAATCAGGACAGTATCATACAATCAGCTTATTTGGGAAAAGAAGATACTGTTGATTGGCCGGCAATCCATGATAATCTTGCCTTTACTAATAAAAACAGTATTTTTTATGCTTCTTATCTTTGCCAATATGTACCCGATGATTTTACAGAGGCCCCTTCCTGGATACAAATCAGTAATTTCGATGAAGACTTGAACCTGCAATGGCAAAGGTTATATGGAGGTGATGCATATTATATACCTTATGCAGTTTGTGCAACATACGACAGTGGTTTACTTATCGCTTCTTCAAGGTATGATTGGAATATACAGGATATGGAAAGAGATGTACATATCTTGAAGGTAAATAAGGAAGGATTGATCGTGGGCACGGATGAAAAATCTACCTTTCAAACCACTGAAGCCATTCTATATCCGAACCCTGGAAATGAATTAATCAATATATGGATATCCGGGCAATACAAAAATACCCGTTTTCAATTATTCGATATGAAAGGCAAAATAATTATTGAGGAAATTATATCCGGTCCGAAGGGATGCATACATGTTGAACAACTCAAACCTGGACCTTATTTGTTTCGTATTTTTAATCACGATGGTTTACACGAAGAAGGGAAATGGATTAAGAAGTAAATCCGGGTTAATTACCAATACCTGAGATTTCTAATAAAAAATATTTTAAACAAAAACGGCTCCGATAAAATTCTGAGCTGTTTTTTCTTTAGGGCAGGAAACTTTGTTTGCAATTATTGAACCACAATCTTCTCCAAAACATTCCGATCTCCGCTCACAATCCTGATAAAATACATCCCTTTACTAAAATTGCTCATATCAATCATATCCAAACTTTCATTGGAATTAAATGATTTCACCACTTTTCCATGAATATTGAAAATATTCACTTCGGATGCATTTACCATACCCCTGATATCCAAAGTAAAAATACCCTGGCTGGGGTTCGGATAGATGTTAAGAGTGAATTCACTTTCTGCATGCTCCGCCACATCCACCGTTTGTGCAATTTGTATGTTGTCGATATACAAAGGATTGCCGAAGAGGCTGTAAGTTTCAAACATCACTTTTACCGGCTCGCTTCCGATCCAGTTTGAGATGTTGATGCTGTTGCATGTACCCTGTTATATTTATTCTGTTTCTAAATTTCAAAAAGTCTCTTTATTCTTGGGTTACCTTTTTCCATTTCCAGGAATTAACCATTAGAGGTACCTGCGAAATGAAAAAACCAAACCCAATAGCGTTTCTAACACACACACACACACACGGCTTTAGCAGTAGCAAAGCGAATAATTGCAGTTGGATTCTTTTCAGGAATTTCAAAAGTTTTTCTCAAATCAGGGGTAACAAAACAGGAATATTGACTCTATGTGAAAGAGTACGATAAAATTAATTTAAGATTAATTCTATGTTGATGTAAATAAATTGATAACCAAAAACCAAAAAAGATGAAAAAGTTATTTATTATTTTAATGATTATTGCATTGTCGGTAAACCTGCTTGCAGAAAAGGTTGATGTTGACAAAGCAAAAGTGATAGCTAAAGACTATTACAGCTTTCAATTAAATAATATTACAGGAGAAGCTTTATCAGACCCTGAACTGAAAGAAACTTTTACAATAAAAAATCTGAATGACACCTTATTCTATGTTTTCAATTTTGAATCAGGCTTTACAATTGTATCAGCAGAGGATTTGGTACCACCCATATTGGGATTCTCAGTTGAAGGGCTATTTTCAGTAGAAAATCAGCCTCCTGGATTGGCAGACCTATTCGAACATTATAAAAATCAGATTATTTGGGCAAGGAGCAACTTGACAGAGCAATCTGAGGAAGTTTATGAAAAATGGCAATCTCTTCACAATCTTAAAAACAGGTCATATGGCACTTGTGAAATTTGGCCAAAAACATATGCGGTCAATCCGATTTTAACTACAACTTGGAACCAAGCCTGTTACTATAATGATAAATGCCCATATGATACAAAAGCTCCATTAGGATATTGTAACCATGTCCCAAATGGATGTGTTGCACTGGCAATGGCACAGGTGATGAAAAAATGGAATTATCCGGCACAGGGCACCGGTTCGCATGGGTATTGGGATGGTGCTGGAAATCCTGATGCATATGGATACCAGTTTGCAAACTTTGGAACGACAACTTACGATTGGGATGAGATGCCGGATTATCTTACTGGAAATCAACACCCACCGGATCGTTCAACGAGCAATCAAATTGACGCAGTGTCAACATTGATTTATCATTGTGGTGTTTCTGTTGATATGGATTATGGGTACTATGGTTCAGGAGCTCAAACTGCCGCCACAAGGGATGCACTGGTTAACTTTTTTAATTATTCGCCTGCAGCTGTTTTCAGGATAAAAGCTGATCACAGTAACTCAGAATGGGAATTGATTTTGCGTAACAACTTAAAACTAAAAGAACCTATCATTTACCGGGGGACAGGTAGTCAGGGCGGACATGCATTTGTTCTAGACGGTTTTACAAAGTATCAAACGCTGCAATGTACTTATTCTGCATTGTTCCATATAAACTGGGGTTGGGGTGGTAATGATAATGGATATTTTTACTTAACGGATCTCACACCGGGAGGAATGAATTTTAATAGTAACCAGGCTGCGGTGGTAAATATCGAGGCGCTTAATGTAACATATAATCCTCCGCCTCAACCTGGTTCCATATATTCAGCGTGCAGCCCACATTGTAGAGACTGGGAGGTTGAATACGAGATAAACCCAATTGAAGAAGCTACTTCTTATGAATGGGAGATCATAGGAAACAGGGCAGGTATTACATGGACTGATACTTATGCTAAAGTATGGAGTCATTATACAGGCCAGTATAATTTGAGGGTAAGGGCATTGAATCATGGGATCCCTGGTCCGTGGCGTGAACAGAATATTGAGATAACAGAATGTGGTAGGGAGAGTAGTCCAAAACTGACCCATTTTAATAATCATGCCAATATCCAATATGACATAAGCATTTCACCGAACCCAATAAATGACAATCTATTTGTTCAATTCCCCGAATCTTTAGTTGGTGAGAAAAAATATATAACTTTAACTGATATAAATGGAAAGTCTTTGTATCAATATCATACATTAGAAAATACGGTCAGGGTTCCCGTGGATTATTTGATTAATGGAATATATATTTTACTGATTGTCACTGAGGAAGATGTTTTTTCTGAAAAAATTCTAATATTAAAATAAAGGAAGAATTGCTTATAATGAACAAAAACGATAATAATTTCTGAATATAATGAGAACTAGAATATTGCTGATTGTCATTACTGTTTTTTTGGTTGAAACTCAAATGGCTCAGGAGTTATCACTTGGAATTAAAGGAGGGGGCGGCTATTCGTGGATAAAAGGAAGATATGATTTTAAGAATTTTAAAAAAACAGAAATCAATAATGTTTTATTTTCCCAGATTAATTTCACATTAAATTACAAACTAACAAAAAATATGAGCTTGCAAACCGGGCTAGGATATCAGGTACATGCGTTTGATTTTAAAAATGATCCCTGGTTGGATGGCTTGGCATATTGCGGTAGTTATAAATCAAAGTACTTATCAGTACCATTGCTTATTGCTTTGGGAAAAGGTGATGGAATTATATTTCATATCACGGCGGGCTTTTCTCTTCAAATTATACTCAATGTTGATAACACTACTGCCCTTACATCAATTTTTGATGGGGAAGTAAAAGTTTATGATTACAGCTATGATCCCTCAAACGAATTCAATGATTTTGCTTTGAGCGGAATTTTGGGAGCGGGAATGGAGGTACCCTTTTCTAAGAATTTTGGAGTAACATTGGATGTTTCCTATCAGCAGGGCATCACCAAAGCGGTAAAGGATACCGATTATGATTACGATCCCCACTTCTGGACAGATGAAACGCCGAACAATTTTCAAAATGTCCGCAATTGCTCTGTGGCCTTGAACCTGGGTGTTGTATATTCCTTTTCAGGAACAAAGGACAAATAAAAACCAAGCGAATTCTTTACATCAACTTTAACTCACGCGGTTCTTTGCGTCACCTTTGCGCAACTCCGCGTAATAGCTTAAAATTGTTACGCAAAGTAACGCTGAGAATACGAAAAGTTTCGCAAAGAAAAGGAGTTTGATCTTCAAAACTTTGCGATCATTGCAATTCCTTTGCGTCCGTTGCGGTTAATTTTGCAAACTTTGTTTACCGCACCATTACCTTCTCCAACATACTCCGGACACCATTCACAATCCTGATAAAATACATCCCTTTACTCAAATTACCCAAATCAATCACTTCCAAATTTTCATTTGCCGCAAATGATTTCACCAGCTTCCCATGAATATTGAAAACATTCACTTCGGATGCATTTTCCATACCCCTGCCATCCAAAGTAATAACACCCTGGCTGGGGTTTGGATAGATGTTAACAGTGAATTCACTTTCTGCATTCTCCGCCACATCCACCGTTTGTGCAATTTGTATGTTGTCGATATACAGAGGATTGCCGAAGAGGCTGTAAGTTTCGAACATCACTTTTACCGGTTTGCTTCCAATCCAAGCGTAAATACTGATAAGATTGAAAGACATATCAAGCTTATTTATATTTATTCTAAATTTTATAAAGTTCATAAACTATTGGGTTACTTTTTGCCCCATATAAGAATAAACAATAAACTATACCTTCAAAAATGAAAACCAAACCTATTGTATCATCTGTTGCTTACACACACACACACACACGCAATCTGGCCATGCTTGCTTCCTAAGTGCCCCTCTCTTTTTTTTCAAACTTTTCGAAGAATTCCTGGAATTTTCATCTTTTCGAGCTGTAACAAATTTGAAATTCTGTTATTGTGTTATAAAGGACCTGTTAAAAGTATTGATGAGATCAAACCTGAAGTCATTAAAAAGTGAAAGCATAAAAATCGAATTATTAACCAAAAACCAAAACAAAATGAAAAGTAAAACAAGTAAATCGTTAATGTTGGCATTAATGTTATGTATCATAACAATGTCAGGCTGTAAAAAGGAAAATGGCATGATTGATAATTCTGATGTATTACAATCATCGGAGAATTTAACCGAGCAAAGAATTCAAAACTTTATAACCTTAATGAATTCCGGTTCCACTTTGAAAACTTCATCCGAATATCACAAAGACAGTGCAATCTGGTATATCGAATCAACGCTAAATTATACTTATGCAGATGCAAAAGTACTGTTTGAGGAATTTATTGTAGATTCGTGTTTTGTGGAATGCAGTATTAGCGATGATTCAATAAGTTCCGCCAATGTAACAGCGGTATATAATAAGATGAAGGACAGCTTATCAACTCAATACGATGATATCAATCATCAGAACAAACATCTGGTAGTTGCTGATATATTCATTAAATCAGTCAACAACAACATTGCAAGCATTGGACTGATTTCCGGTTTTAATTATGGAATATCTGCAAGCTCAGGGGTTTTTGGTGATGATGATTACTGGAAATACGGTGAGGCCTGGATGAACGAAGGAGGTTATTGTGATGGACAGTATAGTGGGACTCAACTCGATGAAAGTGCAGCCACTCAAATTGAAGAAATAATCCGTTTACGGACTGCGGTCCCAACCGGGAGGTATTACTATACTGAGGTGGTCACTCTTGAGGTTGATTCAGAAGGCTTCGTGTATTTCCCCGCCACATCACAATCTTACTATGTTGATATCATTAATCCCAATGATGAAACTTCACAAGACAATATGTATGATTACCTTATGTTTCATAACTATAGTACCTGGCCAAACTTCCATGATTGCTTAATCCCGAATGAAATGAATTTCTACCTAGATAGTACCGAAGAAGTATTTAAGGAAATACTTGTTGATGAGTTGACAGAATTAAATGGGAAAGTTTTTATTTCATGTAATTTGTCTGGAGCCGCTGTTTATGAGTCATCAACCACACGTTATGTGCATTTATCAACAAATGAGTATGGTGAAATACAGTTTACAACAAACGCAGCATCCTCTTTTTAAAAAGATCCTGAGGATTAATAAGGAAAAGGATTATAAAAATCCTTTTCCTTTAAAAAGCCATGGAATAAAATATGGTTATATCCTGGTAGTACTGATTTTAATACTCACCCATAATATTATTGCTCAACACACATTCGAATATATTCTGAGGGATCTTGAGGATGATCTGCCAGGTACAATTTTTGAAACAGACCAAGGCAATTTTATTTGTTCTGTTAAGGGCATGCAAAAGGTAAAACTTATTAAACTGAGCAGTGAGGGATATCTTATTGATTCAATAAGCTTTATAAACCCGGACGGATTCTCTGATCTGACAGAACTGACCAAAATAAACGACAGCATTTTTGCTGCTTTTGGTTCTTACCGGGAAGAAGGTAAGTATTTTTTGTGGTATCTTCAATTCGATTCTGTCTTAAACATACTGCTTAATGAATATATTCCGGTCCAATATCCCATAGCCGGAGAAGAAACGCATACCATCATTAATACGGATGATAATTTTATCATAGCAACAGCATTTGACTCCGTTCATCTGAATACAATCGTTTTTGAGATCGACCAGAGTGGCGAAATGATCAACTCCAGTTCTTTCCCTGATCCATACACAAATTTCCCTTTCGATATAATGGAGGATACTTTGAATCACACATATAAGCTATTTACCTTACGACCATTTCAACGCTTACATTCTGCTGTCGCAATTTTGGATAAAAATCTCAAATTAATATCCAATAAATCGCTCTATCCCTCTATTCATGAGCAAAACACATCCCTTTGGATAGATGATACCACTTATTTGCTCAGCGGCAAATGGGTCGACTACGGGAAGAATTCAGAATTTGATCTGGGAATTTTGAAAATGAACAATGTAGACAGTATTTTAACATCCTTTTATTTTGGTGCGGCTCAGGAGGTTGATTGGCCGGCCATGCATAGTAATCTTGACTTTAGCCATATAAATAATATTTTTTATGTATCCTATCTCAGTCAATATATTCCGTATAATTTCTCCGAAGTTCCATCCTTCATTCAAATAAGCAGTTTTGATGAAGGGTTGAATCTCCGCTGGCAAAGATATTACGGTGGAGACGCCTATTACATACCCTATTCCGTTTGTGCAACATACGACAGTGGTTTACTTATCGCTTCTTCAAGGTACGATTGGAATATACAGGATATGGAAAGAGATGTACATATCTTGAAGGTAAATAAGGAAGGATTGATCGTGGGCACGGATGAAAAATCTACCTTTCAAACCACTGAAGCCATCCTATATCCGAACCCTGGAAATGAATTAATCAATATATGGATATCCGGGCAATACAAAAATACCCGTTTTCAATTATTCGATATGAAAGGCAAAATAATTATTGAGGAAATTATATCCGGTCCGAAGGGATGCATACATGTTGAACAACTCAAACCTGGACCTTATTTGTTTCGTATTTTTAATCACGATGGTTTACACGAAGAAGGGAAATGGATTAAGAAGTAAATCCGGGTTAGTTACCAATACCTGAGATTTCTAATAAAAAATATTTTAAACAAAAACAGCTCCGATAAAATTCTGAGCCGTTTTTTCTTTTAGGGCAGGAAACTTAGTTTGCAATTATTGAACCACAATCTTCTCCAAAACACTCCTATCCCCATTCACAATCCTGATAAAATATAAAATTACCCTTTACTAAAATTGCTCATATCAATCATATCCAAACTTTCATTGGCAGTAAATGATTTCACCACTTTTCCATGAATATTGAAAATATTCACTTCGGATGCATTTACCATACCCCTGATATCCAAAGTAAGAATACCCTGGCTGGGGTTCGGATAGATGTTAAGAGTGAATTCACTTTCTGCATGCTCCGCCACATCCACCGTTTGTGCAATTTGTATGTTGTCGATGTATAAAGGATTATCGAACAGACTATAGGTTTCGAACATCACTTTCACCGGTTTGCTTCCAATCCAAGCGTAAATGCTGATAAAATTGAAAGACATATCAAGCTTATTTATATTTATTCTAAATTTTATAAAGTTCATAAACTATTGGGTTACTTTTTGCCCCATATAAGAATAAACAATAAACTATACCTTCAAAAATGAAAACCAAACCTATTGTATCATCTGTTGCTTACACACACACACACACACACACACGCAATCTGGCCATGCTTGTTTCCTAAGTGCCCCTCTCTTTTTTTTCAAACTTTTCGAAGAATTCCTGGAATTTTCATCTTTTCGAGCTGTAACAAATTTGAAATTCTGTTATTGTGTTATAAAGGACCTGTTAAAAGTATTGATGAGATCAAACCTGAAGTCATTAAAAAGTGAAAGCATAAAAATCGAATTATTAACCAAAAAACAAAACAAAATGAAAAGTAAAACAAGTAAATCGTTAATGTTGGCATTGATGTTATGTATCATAACAATGTCAGGCTGTAAAAAAGAAAATGGAATGATTGGTAATTCTGATGTATCAAAATCATCGGAGAATTTAACCGAGCAAAGAATTCAAAACTTTATAACCTTAATGAATTCCGGTTCCACTTTGAAAACTTCATCCGAATATCACAAGGACAGTGCAATCTGGTATGTTGAATCCACGCTAAATTATACTTATGCAGATGCAAAAGTACTGTTTGAGGAATTTATTGTAGATTCGTGTTTTGTGGAATGCTGTATTAGCAATGATTCAATAAGTTCTGCCAATGTAACAGCGGTATATAATAAGATGAAGGACAGCTTATCAACTCAATACGATGATATCAATCATCAGAACAAACATCTGGTAGTTGCTGATATTTTCATTAAATCAGTCAACAACAACATTGCAAGCATTGGAATGATTTCCGGCTTTAATTATGGAATATCTGCAAGCTCAGGGGTTTTTGGTGATGATGATTACTGGAAATATGGTGAAGCCTGGATGAACGATGGAGGCTATTGTGATGGACAGTATAGTGGGACTCAACTCGATGAAAGTGCAGCCACTCAAATTGAAAGTATTATCCGGTTAAGAAATGCTGCACCGACAGGAAGATATTATTACATAAATATTCTATCATTGAGAGTTGAAGCAGATGGTTCAATATTATTTCTCAATACAGGAGAATCAGATTATGTCAATTTAATCAATCCTGATGATGAATACGAACAAGATAACCTATATGATTATTTAATGTTCCACAATTATAGTGCATGGAGTAATTTTCATGATTGTTTGATTCCTGATGAAATGAATTTCTATCTTGAAAACACAGAAGACGTTTTTAAAGATATTTTGATTGATGAATTATCTGAACTTACGGATAAAGTATTTATTTCGTGTGAAATGGTGGGAGAGGCTATATTTTGGCCTGTTGAAACAACGTATTTTCATTACTCAATTAACGAGTATGGAGAAATAGTTTTTACGAATAATCAAACCTCATCTTTGTAGGTAGGGTATTTTTGGAAAAGGGTTTTACAAACCCTTTTCCCTTATAAGTTTTTTTTATGAAAACACTAATTCATTTATTGTTATTACTATTTGTTTCTTTAATAAGCTATAGCCAAACAACATTTGAATTTTTCTTAAATGGTGCTGAAGATCAGGTTCCAGGTTCAATGATTGTGGATGCAAACGACAATATATATTTGTCAGTTAATAGCGATAGCACAATTAAGATTATTAAACTTAACAATTGTGGCATTTTAATTGACTCGGTATCATTCAATAATTTTAATGGGCTTTCAGACCTTACCGAATTAGCAATTGTAAGTGATAGTAGTTTTGTGGGAATTGGTTCATACCAAAATGAAGAGGGATATTATCTATGGTTTGTGAAATTCAACCTTTCTCTGAATATAATTAAAGAATCAATGATACCATATGATTATGAGGTGCTTGGTGAGGCCTCTCATATTTTATTTAATGAATTTGAAAATATTGTTGTTGCTACTGCTATATATACCGGGGAGAGCGATATGTTTGATGTTGTCTTGTTTGAATTAGGCCCTGATGGGGATGTCTTAAAGGAAAAACGCTTTGTTGACCCGTGGTTTAATTTGCCGTACGATATCATTGAAGATACGATAAATAACAGATATAAACTCTTTTCTTTGCGCCCTCTGGGGCGATTTAATCCCACGCTTAGCAACCTGGACTATAGTTTTAACATATTAGAAGATACTGTTCTTTATCCGGTAATAGATGAACAAAATACAGCAGTTTGGATTAATGATTCAACGTATATATTAAGCGGCAAAAAGGTTCAGGTCGAAAATCAAACCGAATATGGTGTTGGAATACTAAAAATGAATAGCAATGATAGTATCTTATTGTCTCATTTTTTAAGTTCTGTTGATTCTGTGCAATGGCCTGCAGTTCATGATAACCTTAGTTTAGTGAATGAAAACAATATTTTTTACGCAACATATCTGAGCGAATATATTCCAAATAATTTTGTTGAAGCTCCATCCTGGATTGTGATTAACAACTATGATAGCCAATTGAATTTGAACTTTCAAGAGATATATGGTGGTGATGCATTTTATATTCCACATTGTGTAGCTTCAACTCATGATAGTGGTTTTGTTGTTGCATCATCACGATATGATTGGAAAACTCAAGATATGGAGCGTGATGTTTATGTTTTGAAAGTTAATAAAGAGGGACTTATAGTTAGAGTTGAAGGCGAAAAAACAAATTATTCAAATGAAGTAGTTGTATTCCCCAATCCAGGTAAAAATGCAATACACATTGAAACTCAGTATTTACAATCGGTATTAAAAATGTTTAATCTAAGTGGAATTTTGGAGTTAGAGCAAAACCTATATTCAAAATCATCTGTGGTAAAAGTTAATGATCTTATACCAGGAGCTTATGTTTATCAAATCTATAAGAATAAAAAAATGGTAAAACAGGGATTATGGATAAAAAATTAGAAACACCAGAGGATTTACTGGTGTTTCATAATGCCTTGGTTTACTGCACCATAATCTTTTCCAAAACATTCCTGTCTCCGCCGGCAATCCTGATAAAATACATTCCTTCGCTCAAATTACCCAGATCAATCACTTCCAGGTTTTTACCGGCGATAAATGATTTCACCAGCTTCCCATGAATATTGAAAATATTTACTTCGGATGCATTTTCCATACCCCTGATATCCAAAGTAAAAACACCCTGGCTGGGGTTCGGATAGATGTTAACAGTGAATTCGCTTTCTGCATGCTCCGCCACATCCACCGTTTGTGCAATTTGTATGTTGTCGATATACAAAGGATTGCCGAACAGGCTGTAAGTTTCAAACATCACTTTTACCGGCTCGCTTCCGATCCAGTCGGAAATGTTGATACTATTGCATGATGCACCAAAACCTGCAAAACACCAGTCTTCGCCAACTTCCGGCACAAAACCATCGGTGGTAAGTGGATGTGTTGCAAAGCTGCCGCTGCCATCTTCACCCATGGCTTTCAGGCGTGTCCAGTTTTGTCCGCAGTCGTTCGAGATATAAACGATAAGAGAATCCGTAGCCTGGGCCGCATATTGGGCATAGGCATGTTCAAAATTCAGATAGGCCACTGACATGCCTTCAAGACTCACCGGGGGACTGATCAGGCGATCTCTTTCGCCGATGGAAAAATACTCGCGGAAATTCAGCATGGCAGCCGTATGGCCGGGTGCATTGCCGTTTACTTCGGCAAATTGCCAGGTATACTCCCCGTCGGGATTTTCAATGAACCAGGATTGGGTTGCAAAATCTTGCGACTCAAAATCTTCCCAGAAAGGAGTTTGAAAACTCCCGATCTCAATGTATCCGGTTTTTGTAATGGTGTCCGCATCAAATTCGTTGGATGCGACCAGTGTGACCGTGTACATGCCGTTCTCATTGAATTGCACCTCGGGATCCTCGGAGTTTGCCGTAGTGCCATTTACAAAACTGACTGTAGCCGGTTCAAAGATCCATTCCCAGGTATCAGGGATGTGCAGGCTTTCGTCGGTGAAGCTGACAATGCCTCCCGGGCAGTCCATGGTTTTGCTGGCAGAAAATTCTGCTTCGGGCGGTCCGGGAAAGTCCACAAAGAAAGTCATGGAATCCCCCACAGCACTGATTTCGGAAATATACAATCCACCGGGCTGTCCGTTTTGCAGGAAGCAGGCCGGATCGGTATCGTCATTGATCTCGGTTCTGCCATAATCATCCCCAAACTGTGCGCTATTGATCACCCCGTTGGTAGAGGGTGATCCGCCCGGACGGAAAAGAAATACTTCATCGGGAGGACCGCCTGCATTACCATTCCCGGCCGTGGTATCTATCCTGTAAACCAGCATTCCGGAGTTTGGAAGGCTGCTTTCAAATGTTCCTTCTTTCTTTCTGAATTCAACCACAAAAAATTCATAAATCGTATTGATCGACCTGATCTTAAAACTGTTGTTTTCGGCATTCTGCAAAGGAAACAAAGTATACGTTCCCGGTTCTGTGATTTCCGGAATGGAATCAATCCAGCCCATGTATTTTTTCTTCATATAGGCGCCCATGTATTGTGGCGGATTGGAATTGGATTCCATCAGATCCCAGGGACCGGTTGGAGTTATTCCATTTCCGGTGTAATGATAAAGGTCGGGGGCACCGAGAGAGTGCCCCATCTCATGGCAAAGTACTCCATTACCGCTGGAGTTCATATGGGTTTCCAATTGGAAGTTGTAATCCCAAACTCTTTTGCCATTGATATATGCCTCCTGAGAATACAATACCCAGCGATGGGGCCACAAAAGCGTTGCCCAGGCTGTAGTGCCACCCCGTACTACAAATACCACATTATCCACGGTGCCGTTCTCATCATAATCAAGATCAAGAGATTCGGGAACCGGGGAATTGGCATTGACCCAGTTCACGGCATCCTTTAAAAGAATATGTTCCCGGTCTCTCCGCTGGTCACCGTTCTGGTAGCCGTTGGGATTGGTCGTGGCATTGTAAGGCATGAAATAACTTCTTTCATGTGAATCCTGGTAAGACAAAATAATATTTGTTGGGGGTTCAGGATAAAATGTTGAGGGCAGCTCAAGTTGCTCATAAGAAGCCTCCTTGAAATAATTATACATGGAATTATAGCCTGTATTGCTATTGTTAAATTTATTCCAGTTCACAATGGTATCATCCTCAAATTCATCCTAATCGCTGAACCTGATGTAAATAACCAGGTTGTTCAGGGTGTCGGCGCCATCCCGTGAACCTCTGTAAGATTCAGGCCATTGTGGTGTATTGGCCCAGAATTCCTCCCTGATTAGTTTTCTCTTTTCAGGAGAGATGTTGATGTTGGGCTTAAGTCCCGTTAAAGCGGGATCGGCACTTCCAACTTTATATTTAGAGGGAAGCAGTTCCCCGTTCTTCATTTCAGCATAGTAATAATAGCCATCCGTTTGACTTTGTATGATGGTATAATCGTTGGCATCGTGCAGCCAGTTGTAATATTCATCGCCACTGGCAAAACAATGGATCTTTGTACCATCTGGTTGTGTAACGGTCATGGGATAATCCACCAAATAGGCAGCTGATAAAAACATTGGCATTGCCAACAGGGATATTATCAATGATCTTTTAATTAGTTTATTCATAAGGTGTGTTGTTTTTGTCAGTAAATTAGATAGTTAGTGTGTTGGTTAATTCATATATCGCTTAATTTGTTATTCAATTACCAATTTTTTGATGTAAGAATTATCCTTATTGTAAATCTTAACAAGATAAATACCTTTGGGATATCTCCGGAGATTAAAAGTTTCTTCGGTTTCTCCATTGGTAGTATTTAGTTTTTGTTTTAGAATAGAATTAGCTCTTGCATCAAAAATTTCTATGTGCATATCATTTTTGGTTTCAGGAATGCCAACAGTGAAGAGCCCCTTAGAAGGATTCGGTCTGATGGTAATATTTTTCGCATTCAAACTACCCTCATTCATGCCCACCGTATAAGATATCTCAATGTTATCAAGGTAAAGATTGTTCCCGAATTGGTTATAGGATTCGAAAGCAATTTTGATGTCATTCATCCCTGCCCAGGCTGAGAGATCAATTTCAAAGCAATTGGCTCCGTAGCCTTCGCCGCACCAGTCGGCAGAAGATTCTGGAACAAAGGATTCGGTTGTGGGTTCTGAAGTAGCAAAAATACCGTTGCCGTCAGGTCCCATTCCCCATACTCTTTGCCAGCTCATACCGCAGTCATCGCTGATCAAAACAATCAATGAATCTTTCTGGCTGTATCGTTGAGCGTAAGCATGCTTAAAAGTTAAGCCCACATGATCGTAAGCGCTGAAATCGAGGCTGGGAGAAATTAGCCTGTCCCTTGCATTCAGGTTATAATAATTGTAAAAATTGATCCAGGCACCCTGATTTCCGGGCTCGGTTCCCATGACGGAATCAATTTCCCATGTTTTGTCAAAGTCATCGTTTTCAACAACCCATGAATTGGCGCTGAGGGTTCCTGACTCAAAATCTTCGGTAAAGGGAATGGTGATACCTCCGCTGTTGATATAATCCGTTTTTGTAGTACTGCTGTTACCGGCGTTGTTGGTTGCTGTTAAAGTAACTGTATAGCTTCCTGCAGAAGTAAGTTCAACTTCAGGATGCTGTGAGTTTGCATGGGTGCCATTCACAAAGCTGACATCTTCCGGATCGAACTCCCAGAGCCAGCCCGTTGGACAATTCTGTGTTTCATCTGTAAAATGAACGGTATCGCCAACACAAATTGAAGTGGCATCGGCTGTGAAATTAACATTGGGAACTGCTGTTGCGCTCACGGTGATGAACCCTTCCTTCGTAATGGAGTCGTTTCCGGCCGGATTGCTGATCACCAGGGTAACATTGAAGGTCCCTTCATCATTGTAAACAATATCCTGGGGGTTTCTTTCGGTTGAAGTTTCAGGAGAGGCTCCTTCGAAAGTCCACTGGTAGTAATGGGGTATTCCGGTGGAATTGTCAAAATAATCAAGCGGACAACCGACCGGGATGGTATCTTCGCCGGCATAGAAATCGGCTGTGGGAGCGTAGTAATAAGGCTCCGACTCCCACAGACCCCTGCCATAGGTTGAAGCCCTGATGACATCATTTTCCACGCTGTCGGGATGATAATAGATCTCAACTTCGGTGATCTCACTTGCCACGGGCAGACCATCTGCAAATTCAACCCATTCGCTCATGGAATTATCCCTGTAATAGATCCCCACATTGCTGCCTGCATAGAGTCCATCGGGACTGTTCTTGTAATACTCAATTGTATTCAGGCTGGTGGAAGGAAGGTTTTCGGTGATGTCTTCCCAGGTACTGCCTTTGTCTTCCGATTTGTAAACTTTCGAATTGTAAGTAATATAAACCACATCCGGATTTGTGGGATGGGCTTCAATATCGGTCGGACTGGTCCCTCCCGGGGGCAGCAGGCTGGTCAGGTCTGTCCAGCCCGGGTTTGCATCCAGAGCATTCTCAGTCCTGAACATTTTATTGTCGTAACGCGCTGCATACAGCAGATTTTCGTCTGCCGGAGAAGATTCGAGCACCCTGAGGTTCTGGGAATTGCTCCCTCCCAGGTCATCACTGATCTTTTTCCAAACCACATTATAGCTTTTGATATCATCACACCGCCAGATATTTTTATAGCCGGCAAACATAACTTCAGAATTTGCTGGCAGCAGGCAGAAAGGGGTGATCCAGGCACCCGATTCGGTAATTCCGTTCACACCCTGTCCGGCAACCTGTGTGGAGCTTTGGTTATTGTATACCCTGTTGATAGAACCATAGTAAAGACTATAATAGCTGTAGGTTGCATCTTCATGATCCACGGCACATTCCATGCCGTCGCCACCACCCACATTTTGCCAGTGGGTGCCGAGGTAGGTAGAAGAACCGTTATCCTGGTATCCGTTCACACACATATCCCTGACCGTGGCACTCTGCCCGATTTTATAAACCTGTCCGATGGCAAGTCCTTGCGTGATTTCTATCCAGTTGTTTCCCCCATTGTCGGTCCAGTAGATACCACCGTCGTTTCCGGCGTACAGTCTTCCGTCAACAGGATTCCATTCCAGCACGTGCAGGTCGGCATGTACCGAAGGAACATTGCAATCGCCCCACCAGTGCGAGTTGATCTGCCAGGTAACACCACCATTGGATGATTTGAAGCAGTTCACACCACCGGCATAAATAATATCTTCATCGTTGGGATCGGCAGCAATATCCAGGTCGTACCAGGCCTGTCCGCCGCTACCGCCGTTGCAACCCCAGCTCATGATGTTGGGTGTTGTGGATTTTTCGGTAAATGATGAACCTGAGTTTGAAGAGCGGTACAGGCCTTTAAAATCCTGACTGTTGGTGATCAGGAAATAAACCACGTTTGGGTTGTCGGGAGTAACGGCGATTACACCGCGATAACCTCCCGGAAGACCATTGCTGACTGCATTCCAGCTTTCACCATTGTTGGAGGATTTATAAAAGGTTCCGCCCTTGGCTGCATAAACTGTATTCGGGTTACCGGGTTTGAATACGATGTCCTTAAAATTTCCTCCTTCTTTGAGAACCCAGTTGTCGCCTGCATCGGTGGTTTTGTAGATACCACCGCTTGTGGCGGCCAGCATGTTTTGCGGATCGGTGGGATGCTGAATAAGCCTTCCCACGATTTTGTTTCCCATGCCGTTGTTGTGTTCAAACCAGGTTTCGCCGGCATCATCGCTTTTGTAAACGCCAACACCCGCGGCATCACCCGCATCGCGGTCGCCGGTTCCGATGTAAACATTATCGGGATTGTTATAATCAACAATGATGGATGAAACACCGAGAGAAGGCAAATCATCGGTATTGCTTTCCCAGGTAACCCCGCCGTCGGTGGTTTTCCAGCAGCCACCCTGGGGCGCTCCAACATAAATAATGTCGGCATCAGCGGGGTGGAAGGCCAGGGCATTCAACCTGCCAAGGCCTTTATAACCTCTGTCTCCCTGTGGCAGGTCAAAAGGTCCAAGGCTGATCCAGTTTCCGGTAAAATCCCGGCTGGGGGGATTGTTGGCTTTGAATTCCTGATAAGCTTTTATATCATGATCCTGTGGCAGGCGGCTTCCGTCCGGGCGGATGTGAAAGAGCATGGAATACTCCCATCTTTTAAAGGGTTTCCAACCGCTTCCTTTCGTTATCTCTCTTTCTTCCCAGTAGCTTTCAAAAGCTTTTACCGTTTCGTAATAATTCGCTTCGGGATCCTGCATCATTTCTATCCAGTAAGGATAATCGGCAGTATCGGGCAAAGCATTGTTGTTTTGTGCATTGATGCCGGAAAAACTGATCAACCCCAGCATCAGGATTAACAATAATTTCTTCATTTTTTTGGATTATTCATTTCGATATACAGGCTGTAAAGATACAAAAAGTCATAGTATTTTTTACCTTGTATTGACAATAGTAAAATGGCTGAGGTTGCCACAGTGAATTATAAAATGAAAAAACGCGGTCCTATGCCGGACCGCGCAATATAGAAGTAAAATCAAATCTTATTCTGTTACTTTTTCTTCCAAGGCAATTTTCTTCTCCAGTTTTTTTATCGCGAGCACAACGAGCCTGTAAGAGATGATGATAAAAACAGGCCAGGATAACAACCATAATATTTGTTCTAACATAGCTTTCTGATTTTTTTGATTAATAATTGTGCGATTCTTTGTCTTCCATTTCTTCAGCATTGATCTTTGTGATGTCGATGGCTTTCCAGGCCCACCAGATGTATGCGATCACAAAGGGTACCAGCAGGGAAACATAGCTCATGGCAGTCAGGGTGTAATGACTGGAGGAGGCATTCCTGATGGTTAGAGAGCTTTGCAGGTCATAAATACTGGGGTAAAAAGCCGTATTGTTGAATCCGGCCATGATGAAAAGTGCAAAAACGGTCAGGATCGTTCCCAGTCCGCTATACCAGATTCCGTACGACCATTTGGTCAGCAGGGATTTGATAAGGCCGAACAGGACAAGTACAACCCCTGCCAGCAATATGATGGTATTGATCGGCATTTCGAGTATGTTGTGCAAGTATTTATATGGCTCCATCGAAACGACCATGCTTTCCGGATCATATGCAAATCCTTTTCTTACCAAAATATTCACCAGGAAAAACAAAAAGAAGAAAACAAAGGGTATGGCATTGTACCGGAGCTTTTTCCGGGTTCTTTCCAGGAGCTCATCATCGTCGATATTGTTCATGAAATACAACAGGGCCAGGGAGCGGGCCAGGAAAAACACAGCCATTCCCAGCGACAGGTTGATATATGTAGCGTAACGGCCAAAGTTGAAAGCCAGTTCCAAACCGCCCCAGGGAGTTTGCCAGCTGGATTGGTTGTATTCGTTCACCAGGAATTTGGACCCGGTAAAAAAGGTAGCCACGGCAGTGCCGATCAGTATCGTACCCAGAAGACCGTTTACAAAAAGGAAACCCTCGTAGGTTCTGGCACCGAAAATATTATTGGGCTTTGAACGAAACTCGTAGGCTACCGCCTGGATGATGAATGCAAAGAGTATGATGATCCAGACCCAGTAGGCACCTCCGAAGGAAGTTGAATAAAACAAAGGAAACGACGCAAAAAAGGCACCTCCGAAAGTAACCAGTGTGGTGAAAGTGAATTCCCATTTTCTACCCAGGGAATTGACAAGCATATTGCGTTGCACTTTGTTTTTGCCAAGTGCGAAGATCAGTGTTTGACCTCCCTGCACAAACATCAGGAAGACCAGAATACCGGCCAGCAATGAAATGATGATCCACCAGTATTGCTGCAATGCGTGATGTGATAAATTTTCAAACATTTTAATTTCCTCCTTCTTCTTTGGGTCCTTTAAGAATTTGACGACGCATGATAAAGAATTCCGCCACAAGCAGGGCTGTAAAAAGAACTGCAAACAGATAGAATGTAATTTTTACATTGGTGCTTGAAATATTGGAAACTGCAGAAAGGGTGGGCATAAGGTCCTGGATTACCCAGGGCTGCCGTCCCATCTCTGCCACAGTCCAGCCCAGCATGGTTGCCAGCCAGGCGAAAGGTATGGTGATGAATGAAATCCACAGGAACCATCGTTTCTTATGCAGGCTCCTGTTGTACAAAAAGATGAGGGAAAGCAGAAATACAACGCCGAAATGTACCCCCAGGATTACCATGGCATGAAAGGCGTAAAAATTCAGGGGGACATTGGGAATGAGCTTTTGCGGATCGTCATAGTAACTGTATCCGAAGCTGTCGTAGTTCTTTTCAAATACTTTCAGAGCTTTCGCACTTTCTTCTTCATTACCTTCTTTTTTGAACTTTTTGTAATCGGCCAGTGCCTGCCGGGCTTTTTTCCCTCTTTCCATTTTGGAAAAATAGGATTCTATGCCCTGTTCGGGATTTCCCCTTACCAGGTCCCTGATACCGGGCACAAAAGCATTGGGCGAAAGGAATGCCATATAGGAAAGCATATTGGGTATTTCAATTTTGAAGGCGAATTCCCTTTCCATACCCGGAGGTGTCGGTTTTTCAAAAATGCCTATCGCCACAAGCGGGGCGTTGGTCTGACCTTCATACAGGCCCTCCATGGCTGCAAACTTCATGGGCTGCACCCTGGCAACTTCGCGGGCGGATGAATCACCGGAGAAAGTAAGGAAGGCCGCAGAAAGCAATCCGAAAACGGCCGCCACAGCAATGCTTCTTTGGGCAAAGAGTACATGCCTTTTTTTCAAAAGGAAAAAGGCACTGATGCCAATCACGAAAATGGCTGCCAGCACATAACCCGATGTTATGGTATGCAGGAATTTCCCGATGGCTGTAGGGGAGAAAAGAACTTCCCAGAAATTCTGCATTTCATTCCTGGCGGTATCCGGGTTGAATCTCATGCCAACCGGATTTTGCATCCAGGCGTTGGCAACCAGTATCCACAGTGCCGAAAGATTGGCGCCGAAGGCTACCAGCCAGGTCGACATCAGGTGGAATTTCTTGCTGACTTTGTTCCAGCCGAAAAACATCACCGCGATAAAGGTTGATTCGAGGAAAAATGCCATGATCCCTTCCACCGCCAGGGGTGCACCGAAAATATCTCCTACGAACCAGGAGTAATTAGTCCAGTTGGTGCCAAATTCGAATTCCAGGATGATCCCGGTGGCCACCCCAATGGCAAAATTGATCCCGAACAGTATCATCCAGAATTTGGTGATCCTTTTCCATTCGGGATTTCCTGTCCTGACGTATAAAGTCTCCATAAAGGCAATAATAAACGACAGGCCAAGGGTCAGGGGCACAAAAAGCCAGTGATAAAATGCCGTAAGGGCAAATTGTGCACGCGACCAATCGACTAATGAGATGTCAATATTGTCCATGTTATTTGGGTTTTGTTAATTGTTCGATAACGTAATCGCTTTTCTGTTCTTCGCTTTCAAACTTTGAATTGAGAAAATTGGGGAAGAAGATCAGGCGCAGAATGACAAACATGACGAATAATTTGATCAAAATAATGACCCAGAGTTTAACACCCAGGCGGTCCATGTTTTTGAAGCCTTCAACATAGAAGTTTAGTACCTTTTTAACGAGCTTCATTGCTTCCTGCCTTTTGATTCAGATGATCAAAATTACTGATTTAAGTAACCACATACCTGATTAGGAATAATTTATAATTAGTTTAAATAATCAAGGGGGGCTGATTTTTTCATATCCGATTGGTTTGGGTTAAAATTATACAGCAATGTAAAAATATAAAATTTATGCAATCGGGCAACTCCTTCCTTCAGCCCGGATAATTCCTAAACCGCATTTTGCTATAATACTGAAAGCTGCATTTTGTTATATCGTTATGTTGGCCAAAAAAATTTTGGTCTCGAAACTCGAAATGACAAAAAATGCGTTTTTTTGAAAAACCCTGCTGCACACTATTCCTTCATGTAGGGATATTTGTAGTCTTTAACCGGCACAAAGGTTTCCTTAATGGTCCTCGGGCTGATCCAGCGTACCAGGTTAAATTCCCCGCCGGCCTTGTCGTTGGTTCCCGACATGCGGGATCCGCCGAATGGCTGCTGGCCAACAATGGCACCAGTGGGTTTGTCGTTGATGTAAAAGTTACCGGCTGCATATCTCAGTTGTTCACATATTTTAGCGGCTGCGATGCGGTCTTTTGAAAAAACAGCACCTGTCAGGCCGAATGGAGAGGTCTGATCACAAAGTTTGATGGTATCCTCCAATTTTTCATCCGGGTAAACGTAAATGGTCAGTACGGGTCCAAAAATTTCTTCCTTCATGGTTTTAAAGTCCGGTTGCTTTGCCTGGATCAGGGTAGGCCTGATGTAGTATCCCTCCGACTTATCGCTTTCTCCTCCGGCAATGATCTCTGCATCGGAGGAGTTTTTTGCAAATTCTATATAACTTGTTATTTTGTCGAAGGCTTTTTCATCAATCACAGCATTCATGAAATTCTTTACATTGGTAACTTCACCCATCTTGATATCTTCGGTCATATCCACCAGCAATTCTTTAAGCCTGGGCCACAAAGAAGTTGGTATGTACATCCTGGAAGCAGCAGAACATTTCTGGCCCTGGTATTCAAACGCGCCCCGGATCGTGTTGGCGGCAACTTCTTCGGGTTCGGCTGAGGGGTGTACAAAGATAAAGTCCTTTCCGCCGGTTTCTCCAACCAGGCGCGGATATGATTTGTAGTTTGTCAGGTTGTCATTCACCTGCTTCCAGAGTTTGTTAAAGGTGCCGTTTGAACCGGTGAAATGCAGTCCGGCCAGATCGGGAGAAGAGAGTATGTGCTTGCCCACAAAGGGTCCGTCGCCGGGTAAAAAGTTTATAACGCCAGCAGGCACACCTGCTTCCATAAATACTTTCATGAGGTAATAGTTGGATAAGATTGCTGTTGGGGCTGGTTTCCAAATACTGGTGTTTCCCATCATCAATGGGGCCATGTTCAGGTTGGAGGCAATGGATGTGAAATTGAAAGGACTCACGGCAAAAATAAAGCCTTCCAGTGCCCGGTATTCCATACGGTTTAGCTGGTTGAAGGCGGATTTGGGTTGTGATTCATAGATCTTTCCGGCAAAATAAATATTGTATTTTAGAAAATCGATGACCTCGCAAACGGCATCAATCTCCGATTGGTAAATATTCTTGCTCTGCCCAAGCATGGTGGAAGCATTGATCAGGGCCCTGTATTTTGTTGAGATCAGATCGGCAGCTTTCAGCATGATCGAGGCCCGGATCGTCCAGGTGAGGCTTGACCATTCATGATGTGCTTTCAGGGCTGCCTCCATGGCCATCTTTATTTCCTTTTCCCCGGCCTGGTGGCACTTTGCAATTACGTGACCATGTTTATGGGGCATGATGACATCTTCGGTTTTTCCGGTCTTGATTTCTTTCCCGTCAATAATCAGTGGGATTTCAATTTGCCGGTTGATCTGTCGCTTCAATTCATCATCAAGTTGTTTTCGTTCATCCGAACCGCTGAGGTAAGATAATACCGCTTCATTTTCTGGGGCTGAGAAATTGTAGATTGCATTATTCATATCTTTTGTTTTTTATTTTTATTTCGAGTTGCAAATCTATGCAACACGGTTTGAGTCTCAACAATAATTTTGATGTCCGTTTAAGCAACAGAAGCAAAAATGATGCTAAAGATTCATATCAGAGGTAAACATCCAGGGTTAACAGCACAAGTACTACAAGTACAAAATAATTAATTTTCATAAAGTATTTGAAGGGATTGAAGGCCTTGTTCTTGCTAATGATGAGATCGGCAAATCCGATCACCAGCCAGACCGCGGCAACCAGAAGCAGTATCCTGGTAATGGAGGAACTCATGATGCCGAAGGTGGCGATCATGAGCGAAGCAATGGCCGTGGCCAGGGTCCAGATAAAGGTAATATTTTTGATCTGTGTTTCTGTGTAGATACTTGTCAGGGATGGAAATCCGGCTTTCTCATATTCTTTGCCGTATTTAAGCAGCAGCAGCCAGAAATGGGGAACTTGCCAGATAAAGAAGAAAAAGGCAAGAATGAGAATTTCGGGGTCTGTAACGGACCCTCCTGCAGCCACCCATCCGACCACCGGCGGAATGGCACCGATCACAGAGCCGGGTACTACAGCAAAAGCGGTTTTTTTCTTCAGGGGGGTGTATATCCCGTTATACCAGATCAGGGCGAGCAAACCCAGTTGCATGGCCAGGAAATTGGATCCAAAATATATCAGGGATGAACCGGCAATGATGAATACCAGGGCAATGACCAGGGCGCCGGCAGGCGATATTTGTCCTGAAGGTATCGGGCGTTGCCTGGTTCTTTCCATCAAAGCGTCCGTGTCTCTTTCCTGATAATGGTTCAGGGCCGATGAACCGCAGGCCAGCAGAAAGATCCCCAGTGTGGGCATAATCAAGCCGCTGTCGAATCCGCCTTTTGCAAGCACATAACCTGCAATTGTCGTAAGCGCCACAGCAAAGGTGATCTTCATCTTGCCCAGTTCAGCAATTAGTCTAATTTGCTTCTTCATTTATTATTTTATCTCTACCAACTATTTCAAAGTCCTCAGGTACTCAACGATCTGGTCGATTTGCTCTTCAGATATGATGTTCTCATAAGATATCATTTGTCCGGAGTTGAATCCTTCCACCAAATCAGCATTGGGCTGGTAAATGGAGCGGACGATATAATCGCGGTCGACGATGATCTCTCTTTCTTCTCCATCAGTGGTTACCATTTCCTGTTTGCCCCAGAGCCCTTTCAAAGTGGGACCAACAATCTGCGATCCATCCAGAGAATGGCAGCTTATACAGGCATTTTGTTTGAGTACTTGCAGCCCGGGCGGGTCGTCAGATTTTCCGAGTTTTTCCTCATACCACACCGCATATTCATCCTGGGGAAGCACCCTCACCTTTGAGAGCATGTAGGAATGACGCTCACCACAGTATTCGGCGCATAAGATATCGTATTCTCCAAGCTCCTGTGCTTTGAACCACATCCAGTTATCGTTTCCCGGCACCACATCTTCCTTAATCCTGAAAGCTGGAATATAGAGGCTGTGCAAAACATCATGAGAGATCAGCTCCAGGATCACGGGTTCGTTCAATGGCACAACCAGTTCTTCGCTGCGTCGTCCGTCTTCATACTCAAAAGACCAGCTCCACATCTGTCCGTGGGCATTAATGGTAATGGCATTTTCGGGTTTTTCACGCATGGGCTGGTAGCCTACCCATCCGTAATAAAACATGATCAGCACCAGGATGGTAGGGATCACAGTCCAGATAATCTCAAGCGTATTACTCCCCTTGATGTTGCTGGCTTTGGGATTCCTTTTACGACTGTATCTGATCACAAAATAGATCATGGTAACGGTTATACCCACCAGGAAAAATGCAGATATACCCAGGATGACATAAAATGATAAATCAACGCCTTCAACAAAATTTGATGCTCCGGTATTCATTGTTAAATATTTTTATCTGAAAACATAATCGAATATTGTGAGTACCATAAAGACTACAAAAAGTAGCATAACCACGCCAACCAGGAGGCGATAGATCGTTGGTTCGTATTTGAGGTGCATGAAATAATATCCCACCACCACTGCTTTGGTTGTAGCAATGGCCATGGCGGTTAATACGGTCAGGCTCAAGAGGTCGGCACCAAAAACAGAAACGGCCACCGTCATGATGGTTAAGATCACCAGGGAAACGTAGGTGCTGAAATGTTCCCTGAAACTGCTGATATGTTGCATTTCGTGTTCTTTCATGATTTAATGGATTAGGTAAAATAATGGGAAGAGATAGATCCAGATCACGTCAACCAGGTGCCAGTACAAGCCGCTGTTCTCGAGCAGGGAGATCCTGTCGCCGGTTACCTGGTCGCTGCCAACCTTGGCAATCACCACGGCAATAAAAGCAGCCCCGATGATCACGTGCAATGCATGCAGTCCGGTCATGAAGAAATACAGGAAAAAGAACAAGCTCTCACCAGCCGGCAGGGAGTTATAAAGCTCCATACCCGGGAACAAACCGTGGTGGATCTTGGCATTCCATTCAAAAAATTTGATAGTCATAAAGATGAGTGCAGCGGCAATGGTTGCCATCATGAGGTACAGGGCAAGTTCCTTTTTCCCTTTTTGCAGGGCCGTGATTGACATGGCAATGGTCATACTGCTGGTGAGCAGCACCAAGGTGTTGATGGTACCCATCGGAATACTTAATTCAAAAGAGGCCAGCAAAAATGCATCAGGATTCATTGCCCTGTATACCAGGTAAACAATGAAGAGCCCTCCGAATAATAATAGCTCAGTAAACAGGAACAGCCACATGCCCAGCTTGTTCGACCCGGCATCTCTCACATGTCCTGAATTCGGTAATACAAAATGTTCCATTTAGGCTATGTTTTAAAGCTTATTGATTATTTGAATCGCTAAAATCATACGGCCCGTCTTCAGAGACTTCGGGCATTTTATCAAAATTATGCAATGGGGGCGGTGATTTAACCTGCCATTCAAGCGTAACGCCACCCCATGGATTATCGCTTGCTTTCTTCCCTTTACGATATCCGTTGATGAGGTTCACGAGCATGATGATCATTCCCAAAATAAGTATCCAGGAACCTACAGTTGAGAGCTGGTTCAGGTAAGTAAACTCGGGTAAATAATCATAGTAACGCCTGGGCATTCCCATCATACCCAGCACGAGCATCGGGAAATAAAGCAGGTTGAAGCCGATAAACAGGATGGCAAAGGCAATATTGGCTATCTTGATATCATACATCTTACCCCAGATCTTTGGGAACCAGTAATGCAGGCCTGCAAAGAAAGCAAAGCCCGCTCCGCCGAACATCACATAGTGAAAATGTCCAACGACAAAATAAGTATCATGAATGTGCACATCGGCAGCCAGGGCTCCGGCCACAAGACCTGTCAGTCCCCCGATGGAAAACTGGAAAATAAACGCCAGCACATAGAGGAGAGGTGTGTTGAGATCGATGGATCCTTTATAAAGGGTGGCCACCCAGTTAAAAACCTTGATGGCCGAAGGGATGGCTACCAGGAAAGTCAAAATAGAGAAGATGATCCTGGCGGGGCCGCTCATTCCGGATGTGAACATATGGTGGCCCCACACAAAGTATCCCACAAAGGCAATGGCCAATGAAGAAATAGCGATGGCTTTGTATCCGAAAATGGTTCGGTGCGCTGCAGTGGGAATGATCTCCGAAACAATTCCCATGGCCGGCAATATCATGATGTAAACGGCAGGATGAGAATATATCCAGAACAGGTGCTGGTAAAGGATGGGATCGCCACCGATGGCCGGGTCAAACAAACCCACACCAAAAACTCTTTCTGCCACTATCATCAGCAAAGTGATGCCCACCACCGGGGTGGCCAGCAACTGTATCCATGAAGTAGCATATAATCCCCAGGCAAAGAGGGGCATTTTGAACCAGGTCATTTTGGGAGTCCTCAACCGGTGGATCGTGACGATAAAGTTCAAACCCGTCAGGATGGTGGCGAATCCGAGAATAAAGGCTGCCAGGACAGCCATGGTCACATTGGTCCCGGTTTTTACGCTGTATGGGGCATAAAAAGTCCAGCCGGTATCTGCCGGGCCTTCCCCGACTACCAGTGTAAGCAATGCCAGTGCGGCACCGCCAATATACAGCCACCACGAAAGCAGGTTGAGTTTGGGGAATGCCACATCATCTGTGCCGATCATGATGGGCAGGAAAAAGTTCCCGAAAATGGCCGGGATCACCGGGATGATGAATAAAAAGATCATGATCACACCATGCAGGGTGAAAACCTGGTTGTACATGGTGGCTTTCATCAGGGTCTCACCCGGAGCGATCAATTCCATTCTCATCAGGAATCCCAAAAGCACGCCCACCAGGAAAAATGACATTACAGAATACAAATACAGGAGCCCGATCCGCTTGTGATCCAGCGTAAAGATCCAGGAAAACAGCCCTTTTTTAACCTGGAAAAAATTTACATAATTTTCGGATGTATTGGTCATGGATTAAAATTCTTTCGTTTGTTTCTTGCCTTTTTTAAAAATCAATACAAGTAGCAAAATAACCGCCAGCGTTAAGATGATGGTGCCGGATATTTTGGTGATATTGAAAACATATTTTTTTCCTTCAGGGTCATAGCTGAAGCAATATCGCAATACTTTGTTGATGGTGGGGCCGGATTTTCCTTTCTGGGCTTCCACTACCGCCATTTTTAAATCAAAAGGCAGAAAGTTGAGGCCATGCAGATACCTGGTTATTTTACCTTCCGGGCTCAGCACAATGAGGGCTGTGGGGTGTATCCAGTCTTTCCCGACCTTCTTTACCTTAAACCCTACACTTTTCAATAACTTATCAATGCTGGCACTGTCACCAACAAAATACGACCAGCCCTGGCTGACATCTTTGTTCTTGACAAGTTTGGCGTAATTCTTTTTCTTATCCTTTGCCAGGCGGGGTGTTTCGGCAGGATTGAAACTAACGGTAAATACCTGGTAATCCTTATTGAGTTCCAGCTCTGTGCGGGATACCACTTCCGCAACACCTTCCAGCAAAGGGCTGCAGATCCCGGGACATTCATAATACACCAGCACCAGCACCGTGGGCTTGTCAATCGCTTCTTTGAGGTTTACCGTGTCGTAATCCTGGTCTACAAAAGTGAGATCGTCGGGGATGTATTCATCAAGATGTTCAAATATACCCAGCTCTTGCTGTTTGGGCGGGTCTTCCTGTGCAGTACTTTGTGTTCCAAATAAAACCAGTAATAAAATAAATGCCAGGGTGCTTGATTTTGTTAATTTGTTGATTATGAATAACATGATTGATGTTTTCTTCACTTCGTTTACGTCTCCTAATTTAGAATTAATTCAAATAAATTCCAAATAAATTCATAATTGCATGTAAATTAATTCAATATGTCTTAATTTCTTTTTCTGTTAGCTATTTGAACAATCCACTGTAAATATACTGTTTTTTGAATATTTTGATTTTTATCAACAAAAAACCTCATTTGAAAGTTCAAATGAGGAGTGTGTGATAAATCATTTTTTATCTTTTAATAACACACCTGAGGCTTCAAAAACATAAGCCATTTCGGGTTCGGTGATCTGAGCAATCTCTTCTTTTGATTTGCCTTCGTCCATGGCGTAATGCCTCAGTGTTTCCAACGGTATCAGTTCCTTTTTTGCAAATCCTTCCACATAAGCGATCTTGCCTTTTGAATCGAGCGGGATGAAATAGGCATAATCCCTGAAAGTGACTTTCAGGGGTGTGTTCTCGTCGATCTGAAGGTCCATCCAACAGCCCGAGCTCTGGCAATTGGCAATGATCTCTCCTACCAGCTTGATCTGCACAGAATCGGTATCCTTCATGTATTCTTGCAATTCCGCCACGGGCACTGCATCCTCAGTAGTGATTAATTCACCGTATGAGCCTGCTGCTTTTTGAACATGTTCATTTTTAACTTTCTCCGCTTCTTGTTCCTTTACCGACTGATTGCAGGCAGTAATGAGGAGGCTTACTACTATAAATAGGGCAAGGTTTTTCATATTATCGTTTGATTTTGATATCCTTCACTTCCTCCAGGCTGATGGTGCCTCCCTCATTGCCCCATGCGTTCAACACATAGTTGATCACTGCCACGGCATCTTCATGATTATCCACCTGGGGCGGCATGGGTGTTTTATAAGTGACCCCATTCACGATCATTTCTTCATTGGATCCGTTGAGGACCTGCTCAACAGCCCGTTTTTTATCTGCCAGTAAATAATCTGAATTGGCCAGGGGCGGAAATGCCCCTGTGATCCCTTCACCATTGGACTGATGACATACTAAGCATTTTTCATCGTAGATCTTTTTGCCCTTTTGAAAGCGGGTTTCCTGAAGGATCGGATTTTTTTCACTCGATGCATGTTTTGATCCGCTTATGGAAAAAATGCCAGAGATCAAAACACCTACTGTAATAATTCCTGCTAATAGTTTCATGTTAAATTGGTTAATTGATTATTGATAAATATACAAAAATTCCACTTTGGATTAAGAACACTTGCAACTACCAACACCCTGCCCCTGCAGTTCAGGCGGGTTGCCACATACCTGACAGTCATCTTCGCTATTGTGCTGGTGGTCGTGAGCATGTTCATGATCGTGATCATGGCTTCCGCAACCACAGGAACCTCCGCAGGCACATCCGCTGCTGCCTTCAATTTCCTGCTGCGTGGCTTCCCTTATTTCCAGGATTTTTCCTGAAAATTTCAGGTCCCTGCCTGCAAGGGGGTGGTTGAAGTCCATCAGGATGTCATCCTGCCTGTGTTCTACCACAATACCCAGATGCTTGTTCCCGTAATTATCGCGCATGGGGATCTGCTGGCCGATGGCGATGACGGATTCGTCCACTTTTCCATCTACCATGAATGTATCCCTGGGTACCTGAATAAGAGCGTTCTCATCACGCTCACCATATGCTTCGGCTGCTTTGATGATGAAGGAAAATTTGCTGCCCCCTTCCAGGCCTTTGAGGTTGTTCTCAAATCCGTCGATTAAAAGGCCGGCACCAAATAAAAATTCCTGTGGCTTGTCCGGGTTGATCATCTCGATCAACTGCCCGTTGTTGTTATCCTTAAGTTCGTATGATATACTTGCGACTGTGTAATTATCGATTTTCATTTCTGATTCTTTTTATGATATTGGGCTGACAAATGTAGTGATTTTAATTGTAATTTAGATTAAATTAAAATAAAAATTCCTTTTAAATAGGAACCAGAACTAATGAAGCAAAATTAATGCAGGCAGCAGAAAGACCGATTCACTCACTAATTTGTACCGCTTGTTTTTATGGAAAAAAGCAGGCTGAATAAAAATGCTGAGATCTTTGAGTCTAATAATATGTTGGTTTTACAAATTTCCTGTGTTTCAAATAAGCCAGGAATCCTGTGATGAAGATCACGGCTACCGTATAATACACAAAGGACGGGACCGGCACGGGGTCGCCCTGTGCGTAGGAGTGGAGCCCTGACAAATAATAATTAACACCAAAGTAGGTCATGATCACCGAAGCATAGCCGATAAGCGAAGCAAAGTTGAATGCAAAAATACTCTTCATGCCCGGGATCATCCGCATGTGAATGATAAAAGAATAGATCAGGATGGTGATCAGTGCCCAGGTCTCTTTTGGATCCCAGCCCCAGTAACGGCCCCAGCTTTCATTGGCCCAAACACCACCCAGAAATGTACCGACACTCAGCATGATCAGTCCGATGATCAGTGCCATTTCGATGATATAGGTGAGCTCTTTGATCTTGATGTTGAGGGATGCAAAGTTTTTGCCGGTCTTGGAGATCATCAGCACCAAATTGAAAAAGGCAAGCAGGGCACCCAACCCCAGAAAACTGTAACTCGCCGTAATGATCGCCACATGGATTACCAGCCAGTAAGATTTGAGAACCGGTACCAGGTTGGTGATCTGCGGATCCATCCAGCTGAGGTGGGCTACCATCAGGATGAGGGATGCAAGAATGGCTGTAGTGGCCAGGGCAATTTTTGATTGCCTGGTGAAGATCAGTCCTGCCAGCATAGTGGCCCAGGCGATGTAGATCATGGATTCATAACCGTTGCTCCAGGGGGCATGCCCTGAAATATACCACCTGGCTGCCAGTCCGAGAGTATGTAACAGGAAGCCTAAGAACAGAACCCATACCATAATGCTCAGGACCAGCCGGAATTTCAGGTGGGGCTTCAGTATGTTGATGAAGAGGAATATCAGCATGACAAATCCTATCAGGCCGTATAACTGGAAAAGCCTTTTAAAGATATTTGCCTTGTTGTAAATGATCTCCATGTTCAACTTGGTTTCCGAAGGAAATAATTCCTTGCCATACCTTTTCTGAAAAGTGAACAGATAATCCAGGGTGTTGTTGGCTGCTTCCCAGTTGCCTGTGACAATACCATACTTAACCGAGTCTGCATACATACCGAGAATATTCCCGACGAAAGCGGAAGCTTCATCGGTAAATTCCTGTTCAGCTTCATTGCTGGTAACCCATTTTTGCATGGGATGTCCTGGGATCGGAAAGATCCTCAGCATGGAATTGTTATAAATCATAAAGCTGATATTCAATCTTTCATCAGCTTTCATCACTTCGTTGTCAAATTTCGAACGCTCCGCGGGCTTTTTACGATATGCTTCTTCCACGGCTTGCTGGAGTTTGTAGGTACCTCCTTCTTCAAGATTGATAAAGTCCATAAAACTGGCATAATTTCCGGCAATACCAAGCATTCCGGCCACTTCATTATGCTTTATCTTGATCATGGGGATACTCTGCCATTTTACCGGGTTTACGATCATACCCAGCAGCACCTGGTTTGGGGTGAGGTCCATCAGCTTATCTTTTCGGGCTACTTTTCTGAGCAATTCAGAGGCCATGGTATTCATGGGCTCAATCCGGCCGTCATGACCCTGAACCAAAAGGGTGCCGAATTTTTCGGCATGTTCCTCACTAATATAGTTCTCCATGAGTTGAGGATCCATGCCGTTCTGACCGCTGGCTTTGTTTGACACGAAAAATCCCAGCCCCAGTAGCAGGATAAGCAGGCCCGCCGAACTGCTGGCCCTTTTGAGATCGCTGCTGGATTTTGCCAGGAATTTAAAGCGTGAATTTTTTGAGAAGAAACTGTAGATCATGCCTGCAGCAAGCAGGAAGTATCCGAGATAAGTTATCAGGGTTCCCCAGAAATCATGGTTAACCGAGAGTATGGTTCCTTTTTCATCCTGGTCATAGGAGGACTGGAAAAACCGGTAACCTCCGTAATTCAATACATTGTTCATGAAGATTCGTCTGGGTTCGCGTACGCCCTTATCCTCATCGATCAGGATCACGTCGGAAGCATAGGAGGAAGGGCTTTCGGAGCCAGGATATCGCTCCAGTTGAAAATCAACCAACTCCAGCCTGAAGGGCAATTGTATGGCTTTTGATCCATAGGAAAGACGGTATTGAACGCCATTCAGAGATGCCACAGTTTCTTCGCCGATCATGCCTTTGCCGCCGGCCACGATCACTTCCTTGCTTTCACCTCCCTGGCTGAGCTCAATGAGCAGCGCATTCTGTCCATTGTCATTATTATCGGCCCCAGCGCTGGCAAGTTTTATATCCGCGCCGGGGTAAAATTTTTGCAGAACCAGGCTGAGTTCTCCTACATTGTATAGTTTCATGGGCTGGAATTGAAAATCCGAGCCAGCCTGCAAAGTATCTTTTGACTGATCCGCCATGCTCATGGTGATAACCCGATAGGGGGAATGTATCATCAAGGTTTCATTCTCTACATAGAAAGTTATTTCGGCAGGATCAATTTCACCGCTTGAAAAGGACATGCGGTATGCACCCGTGCTGATTTGCTCTCCCAGCTCCAACAAGCGGTTTTGTCTTCCAGCCATGCCATCCGATACGACCATTGATATTACCGGCTGCCCGGCCGCAGATTCACTAACCGTTTTGATGGCATTGGGAATAAAAGACTTAACTTCCAGATCCAGCTCCTTATTCCCGAATGAATATGATTGGCTGAAATTATTGTTGGAAAAAGGGGAGAAGACTTTGCTGTCGGTAAATTCGTAAATATCCCCCTGGTCCTTAACCTTCACCTGCAGGTAGGGATTTTCCGAATAGATCACATTGCTTGAGGCTCCCTCGCGGATGAACATGGTGCCTTCGTAACTGATAAATCGGGTAATGCCTGCCCCGATCAGTATCACAACCATGGAGGCGTGAAAAACGAATGCTCCGTATTTCTTCCGCCGGATCATTTTTTTCTGAAAGATGGCACCCAGGAGATTGATGCAAAAAACGGCCATCAGTATTTCAAACCAGCTCGCCCGGTACACAAGTTCTTGTGCACCCAGTGTACCATAATCATTCTCAAGAAATGTAGCTGTTGCCATGGAAGCGGCCAATACCAGTAAGAGGGCTCCCGCCAGTTGCATCGAAAACAAATAATCCAAGATCTTCTTCATAACCAGTGTGCTTAAGCATGCCAGTGCATGTATATTTTTATATAATATTTAGATCAATTTTAAATAGCAAATGTATAAAATTTCGTCAACCTGTCATCTCCGAAAAACTAATTTAGAAGGCAGCCAGCAATGTTTGTCTGTTGCTAAAATCAATGAAATTCCTGTTCATCCGGTCTGTTTATTAGACTTCATGCAAATGGTGATGCAGGGATTCTTCCAGGTAAGGATGATGTCTGGGGATCAGCGGCGATTTGCTCAGGGTCCAGAAAACGATCAGTATGAATAATCCAAGGTAGCCAAGATAAGATCCGATCTCGATCAGTCCAATGGTATGTACTTTGCTGAAAGTAGCTCCCGGCATGATCTGCAGGTAAAGGTCGATGTATTGGCCTATCATCAGGATCACAGCTACCAGTCCGAGCATGAATTTGCTTTTGGCCAGGTAGTTCCACAACAGGAAAAAGAAAGGCACACCGGTATTGATGGCAATGTTGAGCCAGAACATGAACGTATAGGGACCTTCAATTCTTTTCACAAAATATATGGTCTCTTCCGGGATGTTGGCATACCACATCAGCAGGAACTCTGAGAACCAGAAATATCCCCAGATGATACTCAGTATGAAGATATACTTGGAAAGATCGACCATATGCGAATTATCGATGAATTTATAATAACCGAAGCTGTGCAAGACCAAAATGATGAGCACGATAGTAGCAGAGCCGTGAAAAAAGGCTGCTACAAAATTCTTCAGGGCGAAAATGGTACTGTACCAGTGCGGCTCGATGCTCATGATCCAGTCGAAGGAGGCCAGTGAAAAGGTAAGTGCCAGCACAAAAATGTAAACCTTCGAATACCATTCGCTTTTTTCAAATGGCAGCATGCCGTCGCTTGCATCTTCCTGTTTTGAAACCCTCCTGAGTAACTGCGTCATAATGATCCAGACTACAAAGAAGATCAGCAGGCGGATCATGAAGAAGGGCACGTTCAGGTATGGTGTTTTGTGTTGCAATACCGGATCATGTTCCACCAAATGGGTATGGGTCCATTCGTAGAGGTGGTAAAAACCAACCCACATCAGCAGGAAAAAGACTGCTGCTGCAGGGATGTAATTGGCAAAGGCTTCGGGGATGCGGATAAATGCAGAAGACCAACCGGACTGTGTGATCCTTTGCAATGCAAGCCAGAAGGTTCCCCCGACAGCCAGTGACAGGAATAAATAATTGTTGAGCAGATAATTGGCCCAGGTCCTTTCAGCGTCTGCGATGAACCCCCAGATGAAAGTTACAATGCCAATCAGGATCAAGGCACCTGCCAGGCTGATCAGTTTTGGTGATAATGTAAATTTCTGCTCCATTTCTCTAGCTTTTAATATTATTGAATTTCTTAATTATTTTGGGCTAATTCGTTTTTCACATAAGTGGTGATCTTCCAGCGGTCATCGGGTGATATCTGTGCGCCGTGTGCTCCCATCAGGCCCGAAAGTGATCCCATGGTGATTACATGATAGATTTCCCCATCGGGTTTATCCTGAACAAATGCGTCCACCAGCGAGGTTGGCCTGGCAGTGAAAAGTTTGGCCGTATATAAATGGCCGTCGCCCTTGCCCTGCTCGCCATGGCAGCTAGCACAAAAGATCTGGTATTGCTGTTTGCCGCGGGCCAGGACCTCTTCACTGGCATCGAAGGGGTTGACCAGTTCCTTCCCGGCATTTTGTTGCCCCTCAAAGCTGCGGTCGTATGGATAGGGTGTATTGCCCCTGGCTATGGTGCCTGCAACAGGTGGCTGGTTGGTTTTGCCGTCTTCAAACACAGGATTCTCCGAATAGGCCGAATAAGCCTCCGAATACATCATATCGGGCATGTAGACCCAGCCCGGATGTTCTTCTTTGTGATTGCACGCATTGAGCAGCATGGTCATCAATACCGGTATCATAAAATATTTTGTTATTCGCTTCATAATCGGATTAGCTTTGTTTATCATGAATAATTCTGATCGCCCCGATCTTCTTCAGGTATTCTTCCTGCTGGGCGACTTTTTCCAGTTCCTCATCAAGAATGATGGCAAATTTATCATCACCGAGTTCCTCATCAATCACATGTGCTTTGGCACCCGGTCCTTTTTTCTCCCGCAGGAAAAAGGTAATGATGGTGAACAGGGATGTGATGTTGATGGTCATCACAAATATTACAACCACGAATGAGAGGGTGTTCTGCGGTTTACCGCCAAAGCGCAGCGGGTAATCCACAACCGAGGTCCAGTAAAGAAAGCCGAAGGTTACCACCACGGCAAAAATACCGTACATCAGGGCCAGTACCGGGATCCTGGTTTTGAGTTTGAGGCTCTCGAAAACTTCGTGAATGGGGTAGGGGGAGATCACATCAGAAACCTGATAACCCTCTTGCTGGCTGGCCTTGATCCCCTCCAGCAGTTTGTCGTGATCGTCAAAAATTCCTACAATATAATTCTTTGTTTTGCTCATTGTAACAATCTTTAATTATAAAGTTTTGTTTTCAGGGTCGTTTGAATTTACGGCTTCTTTCTTGTTTTTTGCCGGTGATGTATCTTTCAGCACCCCTTTCAGTTCGCTCATGGCCATCATCGGTACGAAGCGCAGGAACAGCAGCACACCGATACCGAATATGCCGAGGGTTCCAATAAAAATCCCCACTTCGGTAATGGAAGGCATGTAAGGAGCCCAGTTAGCCGGAAGGTAATCCTTGGTTAATGAGGTGATAATGATCACATAACGCTCGAACCACATGCCGATGTTGATGATAATGGAGATCACGAACACGGCCCAGATATTGCTTCTGATCTTTTTGAACCAGAAGAGCTGGGGGAAGAAAACATTGCAGGTTACCATGGTCCAGAAGGCCGCGGTATGATCTCCGGCGATCCTGTTGTGGAAGAAAGTATACATCTCTCCTTCCATGGCCGAATACCAGGCGATGAAGATCTCGGTGGTATAGGCCGTTCCCATGATCAGACTGATAAAGACCAGGATGCGGGCAATGGCGTCCAGGTGCCTGTCGGTCACATAATCCTGGTATTTGTATACTTTCCTGATAATGATCATCAGGGTAAGCACCATGGCAAAACCCGAAAAGATCGCGCCCACTACAAAATAGGGAGGAAATACCGTTGTATGCCATCCGGCCATCACTGATGAGGCGAAGTCCATGGAAACAATAGAATGGACCGCAATTACTAATGGGGCGGCGAGTCCGCCGAGGATCAGGATGGTGGTTTCGAAACGCAGCCAGGAAGTTGCTTTTCCAACCCAGCCAAAAGCGAAGAAACCGTAAATGGCTTTTTTGATCTTGTTCTTTGATTTGTCCCGGATGGTTGCCAGGTCGGGAAGCATACCGATATACCAGAAGGTGGCTGATGCCATGAAATAGGTGCTGATGGCCACCACATCCCAGAACAGGGGGGAGTTAAAGTTTACCCAGAGGGGACCGCGTGTATTCGGATAGGGGAAGATGAAAAATCCCAGCCAGATCCTTCCCATATGCAGGAGCGGGAACAAACCGGCACAGATCACCGCAAATACCGTCATGGCTTCTGCGGCCCGGTTGATGGATGTTCTCCATTTTTGTCGCAGGATGAGCAGAAAGATGGAAAAGGCCGTACCTGCATGCCCGATACCGATCCACCACACAAAGTTGATGATCCCCCATCCCCAGGCAACCGAATTATTCAGCCCCCAGGTGCCGATACCCGTTGCGATCGTATTGACAATGGCTAGCATTCCGACCAGCATCAAAAGGGTGCTGATCCCCATTGTTATGAACCACCACCTGGGTGTTTTCCCGTCAATGGGCGCAATGATGTCGCGGGTTATCTGCCCGTACGACTTATTGCCTTCGATGATTACACCTCTGACTTTGGTTTTATACATATCGAATTAATGTTTTCCAGATTCGTGACTTACTTCTGTTTCTCCAATTGACTCCTTGTTCCTCACCTTGGTCATATAACCCACCGAAGGCAGGGTATGCAATTCTTCCAGCAGGTGATAGTTCCTGGGGTTGGCGAATGCATTGGAAACCCGGCTTTCCTTGTCGTTCAGGTTTCCGAATACAATGGCTTCTGCCGGGCAGGCCTGTTCGCAAGCTACCTTGATATCTCCGTCGCGAAGCTGCCGCTTATCTTTCTTGGCTTCCAGTTTCTTATCCTGGATGCGTTGTGAGCAGAAGGAGCATTTTTCCACAACTCCGCGTGAGCGCACTGTCACGTCAGGGTTCAGAACCATTTTCCCTAGCTTGTTATCCATGTTGTACGGGAACTTTGCATTGTTCAGGTATTCAAACCAGTTAAACCTGCGCACCCGGTAAGGACAGTTGTTCATGCAATACCTGGTGCCAATGCAGCGGTTGTAGGCCATCATGTTGAGGCCTTCGTTGCTGTGTGGTGTGGCAGCCACCGGGCAGACATTCTCGCAGGGAGCATTGTCGCATTGCTGGCACATCACAGGCTGGTGGAATACTTCCGGGTTTTCTGAATCTACGGAATAATAGCGATCGATCCTGATCCAGTGCATGATCCTGCGTTTCCTGACTTCTTCTTTTCCGATCACGGCCACATTGTTCTCCGCCTGGCAGGCAATTTCGCAGGCTCCGCAACCAATACATGAATTAAGGTTGATGGCCAGCCCCCAGTGGAAGTTCGGGTAACTGGGCGTATTATAGAGCGAAACATGTTGTTTCTCAACTTTGTCGTGAAGTTCATTGCCCGAATCCGGATCTTTTTTCCAGTTTTTGTAGGTGGTTTCCCTTACGATCGGGCGGCCCTCCATGGTATGATGGCTCTGTGTGAGGGCGAGGGGATATTTTTCGCCTGTTGCCTCCAGCTTGATGCCATTGCCGCTGTAATGCATGCTGCCATTGTTCTTGCTAACAAGGATGTATGCGTTCTTTCCAACACCATTGGCCACCCTGCCGCCATCGGTTCGTCCGTATCCCAGGGGGATGGAAACCGTGTGGTCGTCATGACCGGGCTGAACCAGGACCGGTAGTTCGAACTTTCCGTCAATGCTTAGGAGGTCTTCATTTTTGAGGTCATGCTCTTTGGCATAACGGGGTGAAACATTTACGTAATTGTCCCAGGTAACTTTGGATATAGGATCGGGGAGCTCCTGTAACCAGGGATTGTTTGCATTCTTCCCTTCTCCCATCGCAACCGTTTCATAAAGCAGTAATTCCATGCCATCATCTCCGGCTGGTTTGTCAAGCTTCAGTTCGGGCTTGTGGAACTTAGGCTGTGCTGAGCTTGGATTTTCAATATGAAAGACTCCATCGTGCAGGCTGTCAACCCAGAACTTTTCGAAAGTGCTGTACTCTTTTTGTTTTGGGAAAATCTCATCTTCCCAGTAGTTTTTAACATAAGCGTAATACTCTTCATCATTTCCCGACCATTTCAGGAGGCTTTCCTGGGCCTGGCGGGTATTAAAGAGCTTTTGTATGGCGGGCTGCCCCAGGCTGTAGTATCCGGTTTTGGGTTCTGCATCATTCCATGATTCCAGATAATGACTATCAGGACAAACATACTGCATGTGCCTGGCCGTTTCGTCATTGATATCAGCCATGCTGACTTTCAGATCAACTTTTTTCAGGCCTTCCACAAATTTATCAGCATCCGGATAGGTGTATGCCGGGTTGGTGTTGTATACGATCAGACCTTTGATCTCACCCCGGTTCATGCGCTCGACAAGGCCGGCCATTTTTGCATCATCTCCCTGCCTGGTTTGCAGGGGTGTGTTCATGTTGATGGTTTGCCCGTAATTGGCCAGCAGCTGGTTGATGGCATTGGTGATCAGCTGGGAGTTGATGTTATTGGTGCCACATACCACCAGCGATTTCCCTTTGTTTTTCAGGAGGTCCCTGGCAATGGGTTCCACATTCACCGGTGAGTCGATCAGTTTAAATGTTTCAACACCGGTTGCGGCAGCCAGCTCATTGTATAGGGCCATCAGTACTTTTTGCTCATCCGATGGTCTGATCATGAAACGGTCATCTGCATTGCTTCCGGTGAGCGACATATAGGATTCGACCTGGTAATGTTTTGACATTTCTTTGGAATCCACCAGGTTTCTTTTTTTGGTGTAGCCTTTTGCATATTCAACCGGCGAGAGCCAGGTGCCCAGAAAATCGGCATTGAAGCCAACAATCACATTGGCATGCTCGAAATTATAGTCCGGTATAACAGTTTTCCCAAAAGTCATTGCGTTGGCTTTCAGCATGGCTGAGCTGGAAATGGCATCGTAAGTGATCCACTCGCAAGTGGGATATTTTGCCTGGAAGTCAGCGATCACTTTTTGGGAAGATGGACTGATGATGCTGGAGGTAAGAAGCACCATGCTTCCATTTGCGGCTGAGATCTGCTCAAGTTGCTGCCTGATATCTGAGTCAATGTTATTCCAGTTGCTTGCTTCTCCGTTAAGCAGGGGATTCTTCAGGCGGGTTGTATCGTAAAGATTCAGCACGGAGGCCTGCACCCTGGCGGAAGTGCCGCCTTTGGTAATGGGAGAGAGGGTATTGCCTTCGATCTTGATGGGTCTTCCTTCCCTTACTTTTACCAGTACACTGCAATAATCCTTTCCGTCGAAATAAGTGGAAGCATAATAATTGGCTTCTCCCGGTGTAACTTCTTCAGGTTTGTTCAGGAAAGGGATGGCCTTTCGCACTGGCATTTCACAACTGCTTGCCAGGGAGGCATAGCCGATGGTGAAACCCAGCATTTTCAAAAAGTCGCGCCGGCTTGCTTTGCCTTGTACTTCCTCTTCCTTGAGGCCGTCAATTGAAAATTCCGGCTGAGGTTTTTTCCCGGTCTCACCCGCGCTTTTTATCTCATGATGTTCCTCAAGACTTTTCCAGTATTTTTTCATTCCGATACTATATTATAAGGGTATCACCCAGATGTTCTTAATTAATAATGACATTTCTGACAGTCGTTGCCGCCAATATCCTGTACGCTAACTGTTGATATTTCGCCCGAATTTAGTTTTTCGTGCAGTTCGGTATAATGCTTATAAAATTCATTGGTTTCGAATTGGGTCACTTTGCTATCGCGATGACAGTTCAGGCACCAGCCCATGCTCAGGTCGCTTACCTGCTTAACCTTATCCATTTCCTCCACGGGGCCGTGACATTCGACACAATCTAACTGGCCGATGTTGGCATGCTGTGCATGGCTGAAAAACACATGATCCGGCAGGTTGTGCACTTTGATCCATTCGATGGGGGTATTGTTTTCGATGGCATCGTATATTTTGGCGATTTCTTTTTTTCCGGTGATCTTGCCTTCCTTCACCACATTGTGGCAGTTCATGCAAAGTTGTGCTGAGGGGATTCCGGCATATTTGCTGTCGTCAACGGTGTGATGACAGTAGCGGCAATCGATCTTGTTTTGCTGAACATGCACTTTGTGGGAGAACCAGATAGGTTGCTCGGGGGCGTATCCTTCCTGCCGGCCGAGCGAAATGGCCTCCCTGACGATAATCTCACCGACGATGATGCCGGTAATGATGATCACGAAAATGTTCACAAATCTGGCTTTGATAAAACGGGTCACAACCAGGTCGAAAATTGCAAGCACAAAGAGGGCAATGGAAATCCAGAAGGCCGGGCTGTAATTCCGGTCGCGCTCCAGTTCATGGATCACCATTTGTTCCTGCAGGGCCAGTTCTTTGTCTGCCTGTCCGGCCTCTGTTGTTTGTTCTCCGGCCGGAGCTTTATCCGTCACTTCTTCACCTGCACTTTTTGCCTCGATAAATAGCAATACAGATTCAAGTTGTTCATCTGTAAAATCATTCGGGGGCATGGGAACTTTATTGTATTCATTGAAGATTTCCACGGCAATGGGGTCACCGGCCTTTACCATTTCCTGGCTGTTCCTGATAAAGCTATACAGCCATTCTCTGTCTCTTTTTTCCGTAACATCTTTCAGGTCAGGCCCCACCATTTTGCCACCTCCGATCGTGTGGCAGGCAGCACATGTTGTGAACAATTGCTTTCCCTCACTGGCACTTTGCGCATGCAGTGAATGATTGTAGGAAAAAAGGATGAAAATGACGAATAAGAAACTTAATTTCACAGCACTTCCGGTCAGAAAAGTGCACTTTTTCAAAGGGAAACCTACCATCTTTCTCAAAATAATATTATTTAAAATAATTCTAAATAACTGACTCTCTAGTAATAAACAAGGATCAAAAGATACAAAAAGCCCTTGATTTTATGGCAGATAAAAGTATAATTTTTTTTATAAATTACAGGCAAGAATTCGGTAGTTAATTACCGGAATAAATTTTCTTTATTTCTATGAAACTGATTTTCATAAAATTGAAATATAAATAAATGGTTTATCTGAATCCTTTGCGGTATTTCCCCGAATAAGCAATGGATGTTTACCAGCTTCCGCCGGCGCCGCCGCCGCCAAAGCTGCCGCCGCCAAAACCACCGAAGCCGCCGCCACCGCCGAAGCTGCCGCTGCCTCCCGAGAAATTGCTCCAGCCGCTTCCATGGTGCCTGCCGCTGCTCCCCAGCATACTGCCCAGTAAGAGAGCTGTCCACAGGCTGTCGGTGCCTCTTTCACGACGGCCACCCATGGAATAGGTTTTTCTGCGCGTTATATTGATCAGGATAAAGATCACCATGATCACCAGGAACGGAATGATGCCCGCATAGGGAATCTTCTGGGTGTTTTTGCGGTATTGCTCAACGGAGTATTCACCGGAAGCAAGCGCCATGAGGACATTCGTGGCCTTGTCGACACCCTGGTAGTAATTGTTGTTTTTGAATTCGGGGATCATCTCATTTTCCACAATGCGTTTCCCGATGGCATCCGGAATGGCCCCTTCCAGTCCATAGCCCGTGGCAATAAAAGTTTGTCCCTTTTCGCGGGCTGTTTTGGGTTTTACCAGGACCACAATTCCGTTGTCAAATTCTTTTTTTCCGACCTTCCAGCTTTCACCAATTTTGTATGCAAACTGGGCAGGATCATAGCCCTGCAAACTGCTCACGAATACAATGGTGATCTGATTGGATGTGCTGTCGTTGAAAGCCACAAGCTTTCGTTCCAGCCGGCTTATTTCGGCGCGGCTCAGGGTGTTCGTGAAATCATTCACCAGGCGGGGCGGGGAGGCTTTTTCGGGTATATCCTGTGCTTTCAGTCCTGTGAAGATGATCAGGAAGAGCCATAATAAAGTAGGGGCAATTGCTTTTTTCATATCAGCTCCCAAAAGATATTTCATTCGACAATTCATTGATATCATCCGAGTGATGGGGGAAATGTTTTTTCAGTTGCTGCCCGGCTGACCTGATGGCTTCGACCAGTCCTTCAGCGAACTTTTCTTCTTTAAAAGAAAGTTGCATTTTTTCCTTGATCTCATCCCAAAAGTTCTCAGAAACAGCGGCATTGATTCCTTTATCGCCGATGATGGCAAACTTTCTGTCTTTCACGGCCACATAAAAAAGTACCCCGTTCCGGAGTTCGGTATCATGCATTTTGAGTTTTTCAAAGATCACGGCAGCCCTGTCCAGCACATCTTCCTCGCAATGGTTTTCAATGTGCACCCTTATCTCACCGGATGAGTCCAGTTCTGCATTTAAGATGGCCTGTTTGATCTCAGCTTTTTTCTGCCGGCTAAAAAAACTTCTTGCTGATCTTGGCATAATCAAATGGTTTTGATTTATAAAAATCCTCAGAAATTAACTTCAGGGGCTTTTTCTGCGCCTTCCTGGGCTTCAAAATAGGCCTTTCGTTCAAAGCCGAAAATACTTGCCCAGATTGTTTGCGGAAATTTCCTGACATAGGCATTGTATTCCTTAACAGCCTGGTTGAATTTCTGTCTTTCCACGGTGATCCGGTTTTCAGTTCCTTCAAGTTGTGCCTGCAATTCCAGAAAATTCTGGTTGGCCTTCAGTTCAGGATATCTTTCCACTACGAGCAATAATCGCGACAGTGCCTGGGACAGTCCTTCCTGCGCCTGCTGGAATTGCTGAAGCGAATTTGCATTCAGATTGGAAGGGTCAATATTTACAGAAGTTGCCCTGGAACGGGCTTCGGTAACCTGGGTGAATGTTTGCTGTTCATGCTCGGCATATCCCTTGACTGTATTTACCAGGTTGGGAATCAGGTCGGCCCTGCGCTGGTAAACATTTTCCACCTGCGACCATTTCTCGCTGATCGATTCTTCCATGTCAACCAAATTGTTATATGTGCCTCTTATGGATGAAAAGAAAATAAGGCCGACAACAACAAGGATGATGATAATAATCCAGGATTTTTTCATTCTTTATTCAGATTTAATTCAGCTAATATATAAAATCATGTATACAAGATGCAAGTTTAAAAGCGGTAAAGATAGCAAAGCCCGGATATGTTCCGGGGCTTGCCTGTTAACTTATTGTTATTTTATGATGTTCACGCTTCGTTTGATGAAACTGGTGAGTGCTTCCCCTTTTAAAAGATTCTGTGAAAGCAGGGCAAGGTCGTAAACCTGTTTGACCAGCTCATCCTGTTTCTTTTCATCCTTTTCTTCCAGGATCTTACCCACAACCGCATTGTTGGCATTAATGACCAGGTTGTACTGATCGGGCATTTCGCCCATGAAAGGGCTGCCACCACCCATTGCCGACATATCCTTCATTCTGCGCATAAACTCCGGCTGTGTGATCATGGCCGGAAGATCCGTTTCGCTCATGTTCTCAAACTGCACGGTGAATTTTTCCTTGTTGATGTTGCGCTCTATGACCGGCTTCAGGCTATCTTTCTGTTTTTCGTCGAGTTTGGAGGGTGCCTGTTCTTTCTGTTCGATCAATTTATCAACGGTATCAGCATCCACACGCTTGAACTGCACATCGCTCAGTTTTTGTTCCAGGTGGTTGATAAAATGGTTGTCGAGTACCCCGTCCATCAGCAACACGTCATAGCCTCTTTCCTTGGCGGATTCGATAAAACTGTACTGTGCTTCCCGGTCGCTGGCATAGAGGTAAATGATCTTTTTGTCTTTGTCCTTCTGGCTGTTTTTCACATGTTTCTTATACTCATCCAAAGTGAAATACTTGCCATCAATGTTCTTGAGCAGGGTAAATTTTTCCGCCCTTTCATAGAACTTTTCTTCGGTGATCATTCCGTACTCGATAAATACCCGGATGTCATCCCATTTCTTTTCGAATTTTTCGCGGTCATTCTTGAAATGTTCCTCCAGCTTATCCGCCACCTTCTTCATGATATAATTGGCGATCTTTTTCACGGCTGCATCGCTTTGCAGGTATGACCGGCTGACATTGAGCGGGATATCGGGCGAATCGATCACACCATGCAGCAAGGTCAGGAACTCAGGTACGATGCCTTCTACAGAATCGGTCACGAATACCTGGTTGCTGTACAATTGTATTTTGTTCTTCTGAACCTCAATGTTCTTTTTGATCTTCGGAAAATAAAGGATTCCCGTAAGGTTAAAGGGATAGTCCACATTCAAATGGATATGGAAGAGGGGTTCTTCAAAGCTGTATGGATAGAGCTCCCGGTAAAAACTTTTGTAATCTTCGTCGCTGCAATCGGCCGGAGGTTTTTTCCACAGAGGCTGGGTGTTGTTAATGATCCTGGGTTTTTCAACTTCCCGGGTTTTGGGATTGCCGTCTTTATCCTTTTCTCCCTCTATTTCTTCGGTTACTTTTTCAGTTCCAAATTCAATGGGCACCGGAAGGAATTTGCTGTATTTATTGAGCAGTTCCAGTATGCGGTGTTCTTCGAGGAATTCTTTGGAGTCATCATCCATATGCAGGGTGATGCTTGTACCCCGCTCTTTTTTGTCGCTTTCTTCAAGTGTATAATTCGGGCTCCCGTCGCATTCCCAGTGAACGGCCTTTGTGGATCCGCCTTTTTTATATGTTTTGGTGTCGATCTCAACTTTCTCTGCAACCATGAAACTGGAATAAAATCCCAGTCCGAAATGACCGATGATGGCATTTTGTTCCGCCTCTGTTTTTGTTTTGAATTTTTTTACGAACTCTTCCGCACTGGAAAAGGCAACTTCATTGATGTATTTTTTGATCTCCTCTGTTGTCATCCCGATGCCGCGGTCGATCACCCGGATGATCTTTTTCTTTTTATCCACCTCAACCCGGATGGTCAGGTCGCCCAGTTCATCCTTGAATTTTCCGGCAGACGCCAGGGTTTTCAGTTTTTGTGTGGCATCCACAGCATTCGATATCAGCTCCCTGAGAAAGATCTCATGATCGGAGTAGAGGAATTTTTTGATAATTGGAAAAATGTTTTCTGTCTGAACATTGATCTTCCCTTGTTCCATATTCTTTACAGTTTTAATTCGTGATTCAAATTCCTGCGGATTAGATCAAAGCCTGTGCCAGTTGATGCCATTATGACAAAATGACGGAAATAAAAAAGGGGAGCCCCCGCTCCCCTTTTCACTGTTAAGAAAACCCAGTATTTCTTATTGTATGATCATTTTTTTGGTTATTCTATCCTTGCCTGTGTCCAGGGTATAAAAATATATCCCGGCTTTCAGGTCATCGGCATTTAGGGTCACCTCATGCAAGCCTTTCGACACGGTATCCAGATCAAGCTGTTTAACCAGCTGACCGGCCATGTTGCAGACTTCCATTGTGAGGTTGCTGCTTTTCAGCAGCTTGACCTTAATGCTTGTAGATCCATTAAACGGGTTCGGATAGTTCTGATCAACCGAACTTACTGGATTTATGTGCTCAGGTGTGATTTCTGTTATGGTATTGAAATCTAATTTTTATTTTTACCGCATGTTAGGAACAATTGTAAATGTAATCGCCATCATAGCGGGCACTCTTATAGGCCTGTTTTTTAACAAAAGGTTGCCTGAGCGCTTCATTATAATTGTATTTCAGGCTATCGGTCTGTTTACACTGTTCTTAGGGGTATATATGGCTTTGGAAACCACCCATGTTTTTCTGCTGATCCTCAGCCTGGTGCTGGGTGCAGTAAGCGGAGAGCTGCTTGGGCTGGAAAAACACATGGAGCGCTTCTCGGAATATCTCAAGAACAAGTTCAATCTGGGCGGCAACCCCAAATTCTCCGAAGGCCTGATCACTGCTTTTTTGCTTTATTGTATGGGGTCTGTTACCATTATTGGTGCAATTGAAGAAGGCCTGGGTAATGCGCCTCAGTTGCTGCTGATCAAATCCCTGATGGATGGTATTTCTTCGATAGCCCTTGCTTCGACGATGGGGGTGGGGGTGGCCTTTTCCGTAATCCCGCTTTTTATCTACCAGGGAGGCATTACCCTCTTTGCTGCCTCCATCGGGGAATACTTTGAAAAAGTGATCGTGAGCGAGATAACTGCGGTTGGCGGCATCCTGCTGATCGGGCTGGGCATCAATATCCTGGATATTAAAAAACTGCGTATCCTGAATATGATACCGGCGCTGGTGTTTGTTGCGGTGCTTGTTTATTTGTTTGGATGAGGGTTTTGATTTCAGATTGCAGATTGCAGATTGCAGATTACAGATTACAGATTTCAGATTCTGGACAATAATGATCTTTAGACTGTAATTTGCATTGGATGCATCAGCTTTTATCCAATTACTTCATCCTCTTTAAATTATCTTCTTCAGCTTAATGATATCGGGCAATTTAGAACGATTTCAAAGTGGAATTTCAAAAAAAAATTCTACCTTAGCCCGGCACGAAATATTTAGAAAAATTAAATATTAAAAAGATGGAAAATATTGACTGGGGGAAATTGCCATTTGGTTATTTCAAGACCGATTACAATGTTCGTTGTTATTACAGGAACGGCAAATGGGGAGAACTTGAAGTGTCTTCCTCAGAGTATATCAGCATTCACATGGCAGCGACTGCTCTGCACTATGGGCAGGAAGCCTTTGAAGGCATGAAGGCGTTTCGTGGAAAAGACGGTAAGGTTCGGCTTTTCAGGTGGGAAGAGAATTATAAAAGGATGGCGCGATCAGCCGATTCAATCGTGATGGCAGAAGTGAGCAGGGATGTTTTCTTCAATGCCATCACAAAAGCAGTTAAACTGAATGCTAAATATATTCCGCCTTATGGCACAGGGGCATCACTTTACATCAGGCCATTGTTGTTTGGCTCGGGTCCCCAGGTTGGTGTTAAACCTGCCGGGGAGTATATGTTCATGGTTTTCGTGGGTCCTGTTGGTCCTTATTTCAAAGAAGGATTCAACCCGGTGAAAGTACAGATCGTGAAAGATTACGACAGGGCTGCACCCCAGGGTACCGGCCAGTTTAAAGTAGGCGGTAATTATGCTGCCAGTCTGAAAGCCGGCCTCCGCTCCAAAGGGGAAGGCTTTGCCACTGCCTTGTTCCTTGATCCCAAAGAAAAGAAATACATCGATGAGGCCGGTCCGGCAAACTTCTTCGGCATTAAGAACAATACTTATGTGACTCCCAAATCGGATTCCATTCTTCCTTCCATCACCAATATGAGCCTGCAGCAGCTGGCTCAGGATATGGGTATGGAGGTGGAAAGAAGGGCCGTTCCGGTAGAAGAACTCGATACTTTCGAGGAAGTCGGAGCCTGCGGCACCGCTGCGATCATTTCACCCATCGGTACCATCGTGGACCGTCATACCAAGAAAACCTATGAATACTGCAAAACAGGTGTTGCCGGCCCGATCTCGACCAGAATGTACATTACGTTGCGTGCCATCCAGGAAGGCGAGGAGGAAGATACACATGGCTGGACGAATGTGGTGGAAGGCGTGTGAACGGTTTGAAGTTTGAGATTGAGGTTATTCTATCGTTTTTTTACCCTCAATCAACGTAGGTCTCCCGCATCACAGATTTGACTTCTTTTATTTCTGGTTGTGATAGCCTTCCCATCCTTTTAACAATTCTCCTTTTGTCAATTGTTCTAATTTGGTCAATGGCAATCCAGCCAATTTTATTTTCATGCTTAACCTCAACTCTTGTAGGATACTTTTTGGACTTTATGGTCATTGGAGCTACCACAATGGTCCGAAGATATTTGTTCATTTCATTTGGTGAAACAATAGCACATGGCCTGTTTTTTTTAATTTCGCTTTCAATGGTTGGATCCAGGTTTACCAAAATAATTTCATATTGGTTTAATTCCATTCTTCAAGGTTTTCGTCTTCAAAAACATCATTGATTAACAATTGATCGTCGCCGGTTTCACTCATTTCCTTAAAAGACTTTTCCCAAGCTTTCCTTGGTTTTGAAATGGGTTTAAGGATTATATAGCCCTTTTCGAGAATAAGCTCAACTTTGTCTTTAATGTTGTACTTTTCGAAAAGTGTTTTACTAAGCCTGAATCCTTTAGAATTTCCTATTTTAATAACTGAAATTTCCATAATTTTCAACTTTGATTGTAATTACAAAGTTAGCACAATAATTTTGTTTTGACAAGTTCTTTGATATTCTCTACAGAGGAATGCTTTTCATCAAATAGTTTGAGCTTCAGCCCGGCTACCCGCTTTGCTTCCACTTTAGTTTGTTTAATGTGCCCGTAATTCATTGCAAGATAGATAAGGGGGCTGTATAGGTTGCCCGGTAAGCGTTTAAGCACCGAAGAGATGCTGTAAAACTTTTTCCGTGCACCTGTTTTTCCTATCTGCAATTCATAGCGACTCATATTTTTGGGTTCAAACACTACCGTGTTATGATCATAATATCTCCAGTCAGTTGTAGCAAGGCGATTTTCCTTTTTTAAATCTTCATATACTTTGGTGCCCGGATAGGGAGTCAAAACATTAAATGACACCGTACTGACTTTGTTTTTAATAAGAAATTTCACCGTTTCATCAAAAATTTCCTTTTTGTCGCTATCCAGTCCAAACACCATAGAAGCATGAATCAGAATGCCCATCTTTTTGATCTTTTTCAATGAATCTTCCAATTCTTTTATTTCTTTGATGGATTTTTTAAACGACTTTGATTGCTCCTCTCCGATACTCTCTATACCAAGAAACAGCGCTTTGCATCCACTGTCGGCGGCCAATTGCATAAGCTCCCTGTCTTTTACCAGCAAGGAAACCGAAGCCTGTCCCACCCATTTGATGTTTAATGGCTTAATGGCTCTGAACAGCTCTTTAGCGTATTTTGAATCGCCTATAATGTTATCATCCAGAAATATAAAATTTTTGGCCCCCGATTCTTTGATATCCCGCACTACATTTTCTACAGGGATATGCCGGATTTTTTTGCCAAAAAGATCGCTTACACAACAAAAGTCACAATTATAAGGACAGCCGCGGGTTGTTGTGATGGGAATCAGGTTAAACAACCTCTTTTGTCTAATGGAGCTAAAGTCTTTCGGGACATACTTGCTTAAATCCGGATCAGGATCTGTATAAGTTCGCCTGAGCTTGTTGTTTTCAAAATCTTCAAGCACTACCGGCCAAACGCCTTCGGCCTCTCCTTTTACCACACAATCTGCATGCTGAAGCGCCTCATCAGGCAAAATAGTAGGATGCACACCACCAAGCACTACTGTTTTGCCTCTTTTTTTAAATTCGGAGCAAAGTTCATACGCTCTGGGAGCATTTGCTGTCATACAACTGATTCCAATCAGATCGCATTCCTGTTCAAGATCAATATCATCGGTTTCTTCCTCAATGGTAGTAACTTCATGTTTAGATGGAGTTAGGCCTTTAAGGATATAAAGAGCGAGTTGAGGCATCATAAGCTCCTTATTCGTCCTTTTATTGCTATCAATAGCGGGGGAGATTAAAAGAATTTTCATAATAATAATGTTTATGCAATTACGTCTTATGAAGATAAAAAAATAAAAAGACACGCTGTCATTTTATCCGTGAAATCATTCTTTTCATTTCCTTAACCAAACTCACCTTCAGATAATATGTACATTTTTCCTAAGTTGAGCAGTGTGAAATAAGTGAAATAGCGTTTTATTCTGTAATTCTGTGTCATCAGCGCTCACAGCAAAATCTGCCATTATCTGAAAAGACTAGCAGGGAATGTTGGTGGCGAATTGGAAGGTGTAAGTGGAGCTTTCCTCCGGGGTATCCAGTATTCCTGACTGCCGGACGATAAAATCATTGACTTGCAAAGCGTTTTTAAAAACAGGTTCTCCTGATTGAGTTCCCACATATTCTAAGCGGCAGCTCTTGCTATCTTGCTGCCCCGTTGAGATCATCTGTATGCTCCGGTTTATTCCATTCCAATGGGCTGTAAGGAAGTAAAGGGTGCCACCGTGCGTGAGCAACTGCCGTTTTGTTATTCACTTAACCTGTTTTCTATGAACATTTTTAAGAAAAGTATCACGGTCAAAACCTTTTACAAAACCTGATTTTTCACCTTTCTTTAATTCTTTAATTAGTTCAGATTTTTTTGATTGTTCATATTCAAAAAGTCTAAGTGCTGCTCTCACAACTTCACTGGCGGACGAATACTGACCAGACTTTACTTGTTGATTGATGAAATTATCAAAATAGTCTCCTAGTAATATTGATGTATTTTTAGCCATATTCGTTAATGTTTATTACAAAGATACCTATTATTGGTATTGCAAGTTTTTTTCGGTTGTTGCTAACGTATAGTTAAAGGCCGTGTCAATAATATCATCAACCGGAAGTTTCCCCGGGGGCTGACATGGCCTTTAGCGAGAGTTTGATTTAGTCCTTCCATTGCAATATATATTTCAAGACCGGAGGTAGTGCCTTAAATTGACCGCTTATTTATTACTAACAGTTCCGGCAGGTTAGGTTTGTCCTGTTGTTGATAGCACAAGCTATGAAATGCAGGATCAAACCGCAGACTTACCATAAATAAAAGCCTTTGCCACACGCCAGGGCCAAATAAAGTTTTCCGTTCATGTCATACAACTGGTATGATAAACTTGAATTGGCAAGTTCATTTATCTCCGGGGTAAGATAATCGGTAGTGGGATTCGGGTAAGCCGTAACTGTATGATTAATGTTATTGGCTTCTTCAATAGCAGTTACTACCGAAATTCCATAAGGTTGCTGCACGCCTTCCGCCACCGAGCCGTTTATTCCGGTATGAGTTTGGTATGCAACTTGACCAACGGAATAACTTACCGAGCCTCCGCTGCCGGAAGCATCACCACCTGCAGCGTTAAGGCTTTCCTGTGCTTGTACTCCTGTAAATCAGAGGACTAACAAGAGTACGGCACTTAATTTTAATCGTTTGTGTCTCATTTTGACCTCCTTGTTTTAATGGTTAATTTTTAATTAATTTTTCAGACTTAATAAATTTTTCATTTTTATCTATTTTGATAATATAAATACCATCCGGTAAGCCAGATATATTCATTTCTGTTTTTTCTTTTATAATATCACGCTTTTTTATTTTTCTGCCTTGCATATCAATAATTTCTGCAGAGAATTCCAGGGAATTATCCGAAATAATATCAATAATTAAATTTTCTTTAGAAGGATTTGGGTAAATATTAATATTATTCTCATTCATAAGATAATTGGCAATTCCCATACTAATAGGATTTCTTTTGGCATATCTGACAGATAGTGATTGAGACTCATCATTATAATAAACAATATGACAATAACCGTCATCATCAATATCAAGCGCTGTCCAGCCACAATAGATATCTTCTACAACCTCAATTTGCCAGTCTGTACCATTCCAGTATGCGAATCTCACTTCATTATATTTAGCAGAACTGATGTGTGGGCGGTTATTTGCATCAAGAGCAAGTGATGTATAATTTCCATATCCAATATCCGATTCTACTGTCTCAATCTGCCAGGTGGCTCCATCCCATTTTGCATACTTGATGCCATCATTGGTGTAATCCTGGTAGGCTATGTTTGGATAGTCAAGATTATCCAGTGCGATTGAAGCGTATTTACCCACATTACCAATACTGTCAATCTTTTCAATTTGCCATTCTGAACCATCCCACGGGGCGTATTTCAGATCTCTTTCGTCATAATCATAGTAACTTATGTGGGGATAATTATTGCTATCTAAAGCCAAAGAGGTGTATTTAAATTGATTAGTAAATGTTGATGTAATACTATCAATGCACTGTAAATTCCATCCGGAACCATCCTTATAAGCATATTTAATATAAGATACCTCAATTTCAGTATTTTGCAAGGTATAACTAATGTGAGGATATCCATCATTATCAAAGGCTATAGAACTATACCGTCCTGCATCTCCATCATAGGGTAAAGAATCGACACATTCTTGCTGCCAATTAACACCATCCCACCACGCATGCCAAAGTTGATTTCCATACCAAAATCCCTCAATAAAGGAAATGTGCGGATTCCCTGTTTCGTTAAGGGCAATAGATGTTCCATTATAAACACTATTAGGTGTCTCTATTAATGTTGTTTCCCATTGTGAACCGTCCCAGTGTGCGTAATACAGGTTATGAGATTCATCCCTGTAACTAATATGCGGATAACCATTGTTATCTGTAGTAATATCACAACCGCTATTTCCTGTAGAATCATTTATAATTTCTATATCCCACTGCGAAAATGTCAATAATGGAAATATTAACATTATTAATGTAATAAATATTAGCTTTTTCATAATTAAATAGATTTTAAATTTATAAATTAATTTATTAACCATGACTGCTTGCTTACATAAAATTTTATTTATAATATGCAAATAAAATATATTTTTTAAGTTTTCCAACACATTTTGACGAGAAATTCCAAAAATCAAAAGACAATAAAGACAATGAAAAAGAAAAGCTTTTGTCATGGTCTTTGCATTGCTTCGCTACAAAGGCGCATACCAAAAGCAGTTAGAGGGGATTGTTTTACCCCCGGGTTATTTTCGTGACCTTGTTAATGCAGTATATAGGATAGAATCAAGTTTTTTATTTGTTTCAGGTAGCCATCCGGCTTTGTGAGCAATTATTGTTTGATGGCTTATTTTATTCCATGCTTTTCAGGTATTTGTAAAGATCGCTGTCGGTTGAAAGGATAACCGTGGTGGTGGAATCGAATGTATTATGAAACGTTTCCATACTTTTTATAAAGCTGTACAGTTCTATTGATCTGCTTGATCTGTTGTAGGCGCCGGCATAGATGCGGGCAGCTTCAGCGTCAGCTTTTCCTTTAATTGTTTCAGCTTCTTTATATGCTTCCGATTGTATCTGGTTCAATTCGCGTTCTTTCTCTCCGTTAATCCTTGAAGCTTCGCCTTCACCTTCGGATCTGAATTTGTCGGCAATACGAATTCGCTCGCTCTTCATGCGGTCGTAAACCCGTTCCCTGACATCCTCGACGTAATTGATCCGTTTAAACCGGAAATCAAGTATTTCGATGCCAAGGTCTTTTGTCTCTTCATTCGCTTTTTCCTGAATAATATTCTGGATTCTTTTTCTGCCCACCTCAATCCGGGCAAGCGAATCTTCGATTATTACACTTATTTTAGCGGTTGTATCGGCCTCCCGGTTGGTGTTCCTTACAACTTCTTCCAAACTGTGACTGGCTACCTGGTCGCGCGTTTCACCATCAATTATATCGTCGAGCCTGCTTTGCGCACCCCGCTCGTTGGTAAGGCGTTTATAAAACTGCAGCGGGTCGGTAATATGCCAGCGGGCGTAGCTATCAACAAAAATGAATTTTTTCTCTTTTGTCGGAATTTGGTTGGGATCGCCGTCCCACTCCATATAACGTTTTTCGAAAAAATTCGCTTTCTGAACAAAAGGAGTTTTGATTTTCAATCCGGGCTCGGTCAAGGCATCACCGATTGGTCTGCCGAACTGAGTTATCACAACCTGTTGCGTTTCATTTATAACGTAAATACTTTGAGATAAAACAATAATGCCGGCAATAATAATTGCTGCAATAAGTAGTATTTTATTTTTTTTATTCATTGTCGTTCTTTTAATAAATTGATGTTGTGTTGTTTAATTCAGGTCCTTTTTAAGCAAAGGAATCATGTTGTTGCCATTTTCTGAAGTAATGATTTTGTCTCCGAGTTTGGGCAGAACCTCCTGTAGTGTTTCAAGATAGATTCTTCTTTTGGTTACTTCGGGCGCTCTGATGTACTCGTCGTACAGGGCGTTAAATCTTGCCACTTCTCCCTGTGCATTGTTCACGCGCTGGGTGGCGTATCCCTCGGCTTTTTGGATGGTTTCCTGCGCCTGCCCCCTGGCCCTGGGAATTACCTTGTTGTATTCCGATTTGGCCTCGTTTATCAGGGTTTCCCTTTCCTGCTGGGCTTCGTTTACGGCATTAAAAGCCTGTTTTACCGACTCTGGGGGATTGATATCCTGAAGCACTACCTGGGCTATTTCAATTCCCAGTGAATATTCCCTGGACATCTCTTGTAACAGGACTTTTACTTCGCTGGCAATTTCGGCCCTTCCAACGGTTAATACTTCATTAACAGTCCGGTCGCCGACAATCTGCCTTGTAATGGCTTCGGAAAGATCGCGCAGGGTATTGTCGGGGTTGCGTACCTTGAACAGGTAATTGTAAGGATCGCTTACGCGGTATTGTACCACCCACTGCACATTGGCAAGGTTCAAATCACCCGTCAGCATGATCGCTTCATCTTCTGTAACAGAACCTGTGCGACTGTATTGGGTCCTGACTCCGGCCTGCTGCGTACGAAAACCAAACTCCTGCTTTTTTTGCCTTTCCACAGGTACTTTATAAACCTTTTCCATAAAGGGTACTTTCATTTTTAACCCGGGCGCAACCGTCCGAACATGTTTTCCGAAACGCGTTACCACACCCTCTTCTTCCGTACCTACCTGGAAGAAAGAACCAAATCCAACAACTAAAAGCACAATTACAATAACTACTGCCTTGTAATGCTTTTTTATGAATTGTTGTATTTTATCTGCACTGAATTCCTGATTATTCATAAATTATTTTTTAAATTTTAATAATCTACTAATTTACAACTAATAACATGGTTTGGCAATGAATCTATGTTATCTTTTCAATATTTCGAAAAAAAATGCAGGAAAAGCGAAGGGATGGTTGTGGGACGGGCTAGAACACTCTTGCATTTGTGGGATGGCTTTTCCTTTTTCTTCTTTGTTTTTATGCAGCAAAAATTTTATTTTCATTCTGTTGGTTCCGGCTGGACTTCTTCGGGAATGTAAATCATGGGCTATTATTAAAAGCCCTGCAAAAGCGTGTCTCGGAGAAATGGGTATTACTTTAACATCCGCAGATGGCTTGAATTGAAGCCCCTGTTCAACTTCCTGATGGCACAATATTGCCAACATCGGGTAAAGGGACACCACAGGGCGGGGTCATCAGTCCATTACTGGCCAATTTATTTATGCACTACTGTTTTGACAAGTGGCTGAACATCCATTACCCATTAGTGAAAATGGTACGATATGCCGACGATATTGTTATGCATTGTCGCACATATCAGCCTGCAAACCATTCGCAAGACATTAAAAGCCAAAACGCCTGAAAAGCATGGTAAATTACTTTGCAGGGAGGTCATCCTTATGGTCTATGGCAAGGACATAAACCTATGCCAGACATGCAAGCAAGGTATATTGATTGCTTATGGGCACTGGACAAAAAATAAAGAACCTCCTGCACAATGCAGTATTGTCGCATAAAAGAGCGGCAAACTATCGGGCAGGAGAACAATCCACGCCAGGACGTGATGGACAAGTTATGTCAAGGACCAAAATAAACCACTAAAAACAAGGGAAAAACCAAAATAAATGAACAAAAGCGTACCCAAAAAGCACAAATTAAGGTTTTGCGTTATTACAAAAGCCTCAACAAAAAATCAAATTCAAAAAAAACAAAAGATTGAAAATGCACATCAAATAGCCCGCTACCTTTAGGTTGGTTCAACACAGGGATAATCACACTTGTCCCGTTTTTTCGGGAGTAGAGTCCCCCGGATCATACGTGTGATTGATCCCTAATTATTAGGCACAGTTTTTATTTTGTTGTTACTGTATAATATTCTTTGCTAAATGCCTTAATATGGCTCTCTTTATTTTTCTTGTCATAGGTTAAAAAGAAATGTTTCATTGTATACATTACCGACTGATAACACTGGGCTACATTATTTTTTGTTTCCCAATAATTGGTTATATCTAGCGAGTAATCTGGATCAGGAAGACCATCGGTTCCGGTCAATTCTTTCGCTAATTTATATCCGTCATTTTCAGATACCAGGAATTTTTCCAATTTATCAGGTAAAGTAAACTGTAATATTGTTTTCACACTAAAATTTGGATTATATTGATTCTCGATAAATAGATCCTCAGTCAGTTGAGCAGATATTCTATGCTCAGGGTGTCCGTAACCACCAATTTCATTATCCCATGTAATTAAAATATCAGGCATAAAATTATCAATCTTCCTATGAATAATGTTTTTTATACTGTCTTTCATATCATACCAAATAACTTTATTCTGTAACGTTTCTTCCCATGTACTTGTGAACAAGCCGCTTACTTCAAATTCTTTAATCCCTAATTCTTTAACCGAACAGTTAAGTTCCTTCATTCTTGTCTTGATATCCTTTTGTAAAGGGTGATGACCCAGTGTCAACAAATGAATTTCTGCCCCCTTTTCTTTAAGAAATGCCACTAATCCGGCTACTGCAATTTCATCATCAGCATGGCAAAAAACAAGCAATACTTTGGTAGTATCAGAAATATTTAATTCTAATTCAGGAACGTTGTTGTCTTGAAATGATTCAATTAGATCGTAATCAACTTGTTTGCAACCAGAGCTTACAAGGAAAACTAATAGAATAAAACTTGATAATGCTTTCATATATTTAATCATTTAATTAATTTAAGACTTCTACGAAATTATCCATCCCAAGGATCCGGACACACCTCACCAGGTCGTACACGGTAAACACTATCCCGATCTCGCCCATCACTTTTGGCTTACCTCTTATGTTTGTGCGCGTGTACCCCATTTGCCGCTTTATAGTCCCTCAATAACTTTCTTTCCTTTGTGAGTCCCCTTGTGAAGCTTTATTTGTTTTTTGGGTGTCAAAGCTGCGCTTCGGTTTGATTCTCACCATAAAATTAAAAAAATAATTAAAATGCAAGCCTGCTTGTTGTTTACAGATTTTAAACCCGGCCACTGCTCCGCCCCCTCAGTCGCAATTTGATTTAACTTGATCATTTCGGGCCGGTTTGCTTGAATGAATAGATTGTACAACTTTCAAATAGCCGGCCTGATAGCTTTCGGGCTGCTACTGCTCCTGCCACTGCTCCCGGTCCCGATCCCGATCGGGATGCCACTACCTCAGCAACACAGCCATTTTCTTTTGCAGCTCAAGAGCCTTCTCCCTTGCTTTTTCGGCAAAGTTGTTACCGGAGGAGGCAAAGATGATCCCGCGCGAAGAGTTCACGATCAGTCCGCAATCTTTGTTCATGCCGTATTTTGCAACTTCCTGCAAGCTGCCGCCCTGGGCTCCCACGCCCGGAACAAGCAGGAAATGATCGGGGGCGATCTTGCGGATACCGGCCAGCATCTCTGCCTTCGTTGCACCCACCACATACATCATTTCATCAGGACCGGCCCATCCCTGCGAAGTTTCGATGACTTCCTCAAAAAGCTTTTTGCCTGTCTTTGCATTTTCCATGAATTGAAAATCAAAGGCCCCTTCATTGCTGGTTAAGGCCAGCAAAATCACCCATTTCCCTTCAAATCCCAGGAATGGGCTTACGGAATCTTTGCCCATGTATGGCGCTATGGTTAGTGCGTCTGCTTTGAGATGTTCAAAAAATGCACTGGCATATTGTTTTGAAGTATTGCCGATATCGCCACGTTTGGCATCTGCAATAATGAAAATATCATCAAAGTTTCTCAGATAATTGATGGTTTTCTCAAAACTCTTCCAGCCCGGGATACCCCCGCTCTCATAAAAAGCCAGGTTCGGCTTGTATGCGATGGCCAGTTCATGCGTGGCATCAATGATCTGTTTGTTGAATTCAAAGACCGGATCGCCTGTTTCCATCAGGTGGGGTGGGATTTTGTTGATATCGGAATCCAGACCGATGCAAAGAAATGATTTCTTTTTCCGGATGTTTTGGATCAGTTCCTTTCTGTTCATATCAATAGCGGTGCTTAATTATCGGTTTTGATTTCTTCTTTGAGTTTTTCTGCATTCTCGGCCAGCTGCAACTGATCGATCAGTTCCTGAATGTCGCCGTTGATGATGCTTTGCAGGTTGTATAGGGTAAGGTTGATCCGGTGGTCGGTAACCCGGCCCTGCGCCCAGTTGTAAGTGCGGATCTTGGCCGAACGGTCGCCCGAAGATACCATGGTCTTCCGCTTGGAGGAGATCTCATCCAGGTACTTCTTGTATTCCTGTTCGTAAAGTCGCGTCCTGAGCACCGTCATGGCTTTTTCGTAATTCTTGATCTGGGATTTCTGGTCCTGGCAGGTGACCACCATCCCGGTAGGAACATGGGTGAGCCTGATCGCTGAATAGGTGGTATTCACCGATTGCCCGCCGGGTCCGGAGGAACAATAGGTGTCCTTCCTGATATCCTCATTCTTGATCTCCACATCAAATTCGTCCGCTTCGGGAAGAATGGCTACCGTTGCAGCCGAAGTATGCACCCGGCCCTGGGTCTCCGTTTTAGGTACCCGCTGAACACGGTGTACGCCCGATTCATATTTTAAAACACCATAAGCTCCATCACCGATCACATTAAAAACAATTTCCTTGAAGCCACCCATGGTGCCCTCGGTGGATGAAACGGGTTCTATCTTCCAGCCTCTCACTTCAATAAACTTGGTCAGCATCCGGTACAGATCTCCTGCAAAAATACTGGCCTCGTCACCCCCGGTTCCAGCCCTGATCTCCACTACGGCATTTTTGTCATCGGTAGGATCTTTGGGAATGAGCATGAGGCGGATATCTTCCTCCAGCTTTTCCTTTTTCTCATTGAGTTTCGTTAGTTCCTCCTTGGCCATATCCCTGAATTCATCGTCTTTTTCGGTTTTCAGAATATTTTTGGCATTTTTAATATTCCCGAGGATATTTTTATAATCATCATAGGCCTGCACGATCGGCTGCAGGTCTTTGTAATCTTTGTTCAGCTTGACATATTTCTTCATGTCCGACATTACCGCCGGATCACTCATCTCCTTCTGGATCTCCAGGTGCCTGTTCTTTATTTCCTGTAATTTTTCTAACATCTTATGCCAGTTTAGCCTACAAAGTTACGAAAATTGCCCGATGCAGTAAGGACCATTCTCTGCCTGTGAAAACACTTAATTTGAAAAGAATTGAACCATAACCGCTTCACATCTGCACATTTGACCATACCTTTGTGTAAATCACCGATGGATGAAAAAACGAATCCTCTTTGTTCTGTTACTTTATAGCACTGCTGCCTTTACCCAGCAGATCAATTGCGATTATTTCATCGACAGCAGCCAGGTGTATGTGGATGCCAATGGCCTGAATATACAAGCCGGTGACACCATTTGCCTGGAATGTGGCCACCGGCCTTTCCTCCAACTGAAGAATTTTCAGGGCGATTCCCTCAATTATATCACCCTCCTCAATTACGGGGGACAGGTGCTCATTAAAAATGATACTTTTTATGGTTTTGTTTTGAATAATTGCAAATACTTTCACCTGACTGGAACCGGTGATGAGGCTTACGAGTACGGCATTAAGATAGGAGGTACCGGGCCCGGAAGCAGCGGCCTGAGCCTGGATAACCTGAGCAGCAATTTTGAAGTGGATCATGTTGAGGTTTGTAATACCGGATTTGCCGGGATCATGAGCAAAACAAATCCCCGGTGCGACCTGAGCGCCAACAGGGGATATTTTACCCAGTTTAACACGATCTTTCATGATAATTATGTTCACCATACCGGGGGGAAGGTTTCTATATCGGACATTCCTATTACAATGGATGGCCCACCACCTGCAATGGGGTACCCGATACTTTGTTCCCTCACGACATTGTGGGATTGCGGGTTTATGACAACATCATCGACAGCACCGCTTATGACGCGCTGCAAATAGATTGTGCCGTAGAAGACTGCCAGGTGTACGCTAACAAGATCAGCTATTACGGCCTGGCCGATGATGCCTACGGACTGTATTATGGAATGACCGGAATCGTAGTTGGCGGAGGCAGCAGTGGGGATTATTACAACAATATTATTGCAGACGGGAAAGGATCCGGCTTTTTTGTTTTCGGCCTGGGGGATGTGTATGTGTACAATAACCTCATCCTGCGCCCGGGAAGAAATTCCAGCTTGGTCCCCGGCCCACCCGACAATCATCATCCCTATGGAATATTTTGCGATGACAGAACCACCATTCCCGGTAAGTCCTTCAATTTTATTAATAACCACATCATCAGCCCCCGCGACATCGGGATCAGGATCTGGTCGCTGGAAAGTGAGGGAAACAGGATTTATAATAATTTTGTGCTGGATCCGGGCGTAAAAGACTGGAACATTCCAAGGGCTTTTATCGATGTGATCGCCCCAGCCGGAATAGCTGATACCCTCTCGCACAACAATCATCTCGACTCAACCGCATTTGAACAGGCAAAAAATTCCTATTTTGTTTTTGCCGATACCGGGAATTACAGGAATAAACCTGGTTCTCCGCTTATCGATGCAGGTATTCCTGTGGATACAGTCAACAGTATTGATTTCGACATTGAAAATGTACCGAGGCCACAGGGTGAACAATATGACGTAGGATGTTACGAGTTTCCAGGCCTGCCGCAAAATTTCGGGATTGCCCCGCTTAACCCGGTAAAATGCGAAGGCGACCAGGTTCAGTTTGGCGTACCCGCTATTTATCATCCCATTTTTGATTTTCAATGGCTTAAAGATGGGAATGTTCTTCAGGGGGCAGAGGATTCATTACTCATACTGGAAAACCTTGGCCTGCATGACAGCGGAAGTTATTCGGTGATCCTTTCCAATGGATTCAATTCCGATACCAGCCTGCCGGGTTTTTTATACTTGCAGTCTCATGCCGGTGTTTTTGCAGGCCAGGATACCACCATCTGCATTGAAGATCCTTATTTGGAGCTGCATGGCCAGGTTTTGAATGATTCGGTCTGCTGGTGGGTAAGCTCGGGAGATGGCTGGTTTGATGAAGAAAACCTGCCTGTTACAAGATATTACCCGGGTGAAGGGGACCGCCAGAATGGTGGCGCATTCCTGAGCCTAAATGCCCGTTCGTTTGCCCCCTGCTCAACAGCAGTGTCGGATACGCTTCTGCTTGGCATTGATCTATGTCCATTTGTCGCAGTAAATGAGATATCCGAAAAGTTCAGGGTCTATCCCAATCCCGCCAGGGAAAATGAGACTATTATTGTTCAATTGGATTTCCCCTTGAGCGGAACTTCCATGTGCCTGTTTTCCCAATGGGGTGATGTGATCCTGGCTTATGATGATATCCCGCAAAACAGTTTTAAAAGAAAATTGCAGATAAGCCATTTAAACAAAGGGGTTTACTTTCTTCGCCTGCTCGGCAATAAAACCAGCAAGGTTAGCAAGCTGATCGTTTTGTAAACTAATAAGTCCGGCTTCCTTACTCTTAAATGCCTGGCGATCTGGCTTGTGTGCTCTAAACCGACCTGATATCCCTGCCAAAGGGTGTCATGGCGATATTGGCAAGCTTCAGGTGTTGCCTTGCAAAGGGAATGCCGATGATGGTGATGCCGAGAAGCAGCGCGAAAAACAAATGCGTAATCGCGATCCAGAATCCGCCGATCAGTATCCAGATGATGTTGAAGAAGGTATGCAGGCAGCCGCTGCTACGTTCCGTAACAAAAGCATTTCTGCCGAAAGGCCAGAAAGCAAGACTGGCCATTTTCAATGTTTGCATCCCGAAAGGAATGCCAATGATAGTGATCATCAACAGAATGCTGCTGACCAGGTATTCCAGGGCAACCAGGAAGCCGCCGAACACCAGCCAGATGATATTTCCAAGTAAGTTCATATTTTTTTGCCGTTTTCCTGTGCGATCAGACCAGGAACAATGAAAATTGAGGCGATGATAAATGCGATGATGATTCCGGTTTTCTTCATGTTATCTTTTTTGTGTGGCTTTTCAGTCGTATTTCTGCTTGTCTTATTTTCGGGATGGTAAAAGTATTAAAAATTTTGATGTTGTTGGTAATGTGTCGCCCTGGTATAATCATTAGTTGTTATATCAGGATAATTCAGCGTTTCACCTTTTAGGTTTAGGAATTATCCGGGCTAAAATTATTTTCAATCAAAACGAAAAATATTTGCCATTTCTGTTGACTTTTGATTGCGTTTGGATATATTATTGCATTTTAATTAAACATCTTTGCCTGATTATGTAAATTGCTGATAGACAAGATGTAGTATTATAAAGACAGGTTTCATAAATACCTTTAATATACAGAGAAAATGCAAAGCGATGAAGAGTTTTCCTCCTTCCCCCTTGAAAGGGGAGAGGAAGACGAGCCTCCGAGTGTCCCGGGGCAAATACTGTTAACATCAACAGGGCGGCATCCGGGACAAATAAATGGAAAAAGGGTCACCCCCGGAAAAACAGACTTCCCATTAAGCAAAAATTCATCTGAGTTTTTGCAGAGACATTTCCCCGCATTTCGGAAAAAGACTGGAACAACTGGCAATGGCAGCTTAGGAACAGTTTTACTTCCATGGAGCAGCTTAAAAGAATATTGTTTTTAAGTGAGGATGAGATGGGTAGCATGGCGCATTCAAATGCTGTTGATCCCCTTCCCATGCGTATTACGCCTTATTATGCTTCTTTGATGAGTCCTGTCGATGCCTCACATGCATTAAGGAGGACCATGGTACCCGTTTTTGACGAGTTCATCCTTGCTGAAGGAGAGGCTTCCGACCCTTTGTCTGAAGAAGACTCAAGTCCGGTATCCCACATTGTGCACCGCTATCCCGATCGCGTTTTGTTTCTGGTAACAGGGTTTTGCACTGCATATTGCCGGTATTGCACCCGTTCGCATATGGTTGCAAAAAACAAATGCCATGTCGGGACCAGGGCCTGGGAGGCGGGACTTAATTATATCAGGAATGATGAAAATATCCGGGACGTTTTGATCTCAGGTGGTGATCCCCTGAGCATGCCCGATTCCCATATTCAATACCTGCTGAAGAAGCTGAGGGAAATACCCCATGTTGAAATGATCAGGATTGGTACAAAAATCCCTGTAGTCTTGCCACAAAGGATAAACAAAAGTCTTATTTCGATATTGAAAAAGTATCACCCCCTCTATATGAGCCTACATTTTACTCATCCTGATGAATTAACACCGGAAGTTCAGGAGGCTTGTAACAGGCTGGCTGATGCAGGTATACCACTGGGTAGCCAGACCGTTCTGCTTCGTGGGGTCAATGATGATGTGGAAATTATGAGACGCTTGATGAAAGGCCTGCTAAGATTTCGTGTGCGGCCCTATTACCTTTACCAGTGTGATCCTGTGCCCGGTTCAGCACATTTCAGAACAGCTGTTTCTAAAGGCCTCGAGATCATTCGTGGTTTGCGCGGTCATATAAGCGGCTATGCAGTTCCGCAGTTTGTGGTTGATGCTCCGGGTGGGGGCGGAAAGATCCCCTTGCTGCCTGATTATGTTGAAAAGTGGTCGACCGGTGAACTACTGCTCAGGAATTTCAGGGGGGATGTATACAGCTATCCCGATATTGCATGAAGCCGGGTGCTACTGACGGGCGTCATTTTACCGAAACATAAGTTACATTGTAAATCATTATAAATGAGAATTGGCCTGACCTATGATTTAAAGGAGGATTACCTGAAAATGGGTCTTTCTCCGGAAGAAGCTGCCGAGTTTGACAGCATTGAAACCATTGATGCGATCGAGCGTGTTTTGCAGGATATGGGCTTTTCCACCGAAAGACTTGGCAATGCTTATTCCCTGCTCGAAATGCTTGGAAAGGCTAAGCGATGGGAACTCGTATTCAATATTTGTGAAGGATTACATGGAGCCGGCAGGGAAGCGCAAGTCCCTGCAATCCTTGAATTGTTTAATATCCCTTATGTTTTTTCTGATGTGCTGTGCCTTTCACTCAGCCTGCACAAAGGCATGTGTAAACATGTGGTCAGAGATCATGCCATCCCGACCGCTGACTTCCAGGTAATCCGCTCCGTGAGCGAGGGCAGTAAAATCAAGCTGCCCTATCCTTTGTTTGTAAAACCGGTGGCCGAAGGAACGGGTAAGGGAATCTCCCCGGGATCATTCGTTGAGAATGAATCACAGCTAAAACTTCAGCTCGAATATCTCCTCGAAACATTCAGGCAGGAGGTGCTTGTGGAAGTTTATTTGCCAGGGCGGGAATTTACAGCAGGGCTCATCGGATCAAATGATGATAGCAGATGCATTGGTGTCATGGAGGTGAATTTTAAACGCACTCATGCCGCAAACACCTATTCATTTGAGAACAAACTTGAATACCAGCATCATGTTTACTACACCAAACCGGAGGCGGAAGTGATCAGGAAATGCGAAGAGGTAGCACTTGCATCCTGGAAGGCGCTTGGCTGCCGGGATGGTGGCAGGGTGGACCTTCGTATGGATGCCGGTGGTACCCCTAACTTTATAGAAGTTAATCCGCTGGCCGGATTACATCCTGAACATTCCGACCTTCCCATTTTGGCTCGCATGTTTGGTATGGATTATAAGAGTCTGATAAGGAATATGGTATTTTCTGCATTGAATAGATATCAGTTAAAAGCACCCAATTATGAAAAGTGCTAAGGGCGTTTTAATATATCACAGTCCGCTTGAATCAGGTGCATCTGCTGATGAACTGGATGTGCTGAAAGAAGCCAGCTTTGTAGCACGTGGACTGCGGGCCCTTGGCTATAATGTGGTGAAAAAAGCATTTCCCATAAATCTTGAACAACTCGGGGAAGAACTGCAGGAAATCAATCCGTTATTTGTATATAACCTGGTAGAAACCATCAGAAATGATGGACGTCTGATCAGCGTGGCACCACTGCTTTTTGAGCATTTTCGTGTGCCTTATACAGGCTGCAATTCTGATGCCATTTATCTCACATCCAATAAGCTGGTGGCTAAGCGGGTCATGATCTCGGCAGGTATTCCAACACCCTTGTATTGTATACCTGGTGATCATGCGATCCCGGAGTTGTTGTCGGGCAGTGGTTTCCTCATTAAGTCCATCTGGGAACATGCATCCTTCGGGATGGATGAACATCTGATGAAAATATGGGATGGGAGGCAATTACGGGGTTATTTTAAAAGCCTGAAGAAGGGTGAACGAGATTGTTTTGCAGAGCAATATATCGATGGCCGGGAGTTTAATGTTAGCATTATCAGCGGACAGGACGGCCCGGTTGTTCTGCCCCTGGCGGAGATTGAATTCAGAAATTATCCAGCCACCAGGCTTAAGATTGTGGGTTACCGTGCCAAATGGGATGAGCAATCTTTTGAATACAAAAATACATGCAGGGTATTCCGGGAAATTGAGACCGATCGCGCCATTCTTTCAAAGATCCGCGAGATCAGTATGCAATGCTGGGAGACTTTCGGCTTGTCGGGTTATGCCAGGGTAGATTTCAGGATAGATCATGACAATAAACCCTGGGTGCTTGAAGTGAATACAAATCCATGCATCTCTCCCGATAGTGGTTTTATGGCCGCTGCCCGGCAGGCTGACATGGATATCAAGGAAGTGATTGAAAGGATTATATATGATATTGACTGATCAATTTGTTTTTAGGGCTATTTTACGGGAAACTGACCCGGAGGCCATCGGTGAACTCGTCCGTTCTGCAGGATTTTTTTATCAGGAAGAAATTGAGATTGCTGTTCAGCTTGCCAGGGAAAGAATCATGAAGGGAGAGAATAGTGGCTATTTTTTCCTGCTTGCGGATATTGGAAATGAGCTCGCGGGATATGCCTGTTTTGGTCCTGTACCGGGAGCAAAAGATACCTGGGACCTATACTGGGTCGCTGTTCATGATCATTTCAGAGGGAAGGGTCTGGGAAGTATAATACTTGACAAGAGTATCGGGATAATGAGCCATTCCGGCGCCAGGCAGGTATATGCCGAAACATCTTCCAGGGAAATGTATCATGCAACACATCAGTTTTATGAGAAAAATGAATTTTTAATTGTTGCCAGGCTGAAAGATTTTTATGATTTGGGAGATGATAAGTTGATCTATATGCGGAAATTTATGAAGGGGTTGGTATTTGATTGATACCGGGTGCGCAGTGGCGGTAACATTATTTTTCATCCCTGCAAATTGCCCTGAAGCCATGCCCCTAAGCCGGATCCGTGATTTTTGTTCTTTAACATATCCCCGGTGCTCCGCACCTATGTTTTATTATCCATAAGCCATTTCTACAAAGTTGACCGGTGCTCCGCACCTTTGTTCCTTTGTCAATTATCAAATTTTTTCTACAAAGCTAAGCGGTGCTATGCACCTGGGATATTTTGGGAGAGATTGTAACAAACTGTGACATTAAGCATAGCCCCAGCGGCATCGCCGCGTGAATATTTGTAGGAAATGATGGGGCAATGCTTGGTCCCAGGTGCGTAGCACCGGTAACATTATTTTTCATCCCTGCAAATTGCCCTGAATCCATGCCCCTAAGCCGGATCCGTGATTTTTGTTCTTTAACATATCCCCGGTGCTCCGCACCTCTGTATTATTATCCATAAGCCATTTCTACAAAGTTGACCGGTGCTATGCACCTTTGTTCCTTTGTCAATTATCAAATTTTTTCTACAAAGCTAAGCGGTGCTATGCACCTGGGGTGTTTTGGGAGACATTGTAACAAACTGTGACATTAAGCATAGCCCCAGCGGCATCGCCGCGTGAATATTTGTAAGATATAATTAAAGCCGTTAAGCCCACCCTTAATAATTGAATTCCCCAAAACCGGAAATAATCTTCAGGCTTTTCTTTTCTGCTTTTTCACAACGTCCAACTATCCTGGCCTGCACACCAAAGGATTCCGATATGCCGACCAACTCTCCGGCAATTTCTTCCGGCACATACAACTCCATGCGGTGACCCATATTGAAGACTTTGTACATTTCTTCCCAGGGCGTTCCGCTTTGCTCACGGATCATTTTGAAAAGAGGGGGAACAGGAAAAAGATTGTCTTTCGTGATTTGTAAATCCTTAACGAAATTAAGGACCTTGGTCTGGGCGCCCCCGCTGCAATGGATCATGCCGTGGATTTGTCCATGGTAATTTTCAAGGATCCTTTTAATGACCGGAGCATAAGTGCGGGTGGGGGATAGGACCATTTTGCCAACATCCATGCCTTCGACTTCCGTGGTGTCTTGCAAATTCAATTTCCCCGAATAAATCAGATCTTCTGGCATTGATGGGTCAAAACTTTCCGGGTATTTTGAAGCCAGGCGCTTGTTCAGCACATCATGGCGCGCCGAAGTAAGCCCGTTGCTTCCCATGCCGCCATTGTATTCGCTTTCGTAATGCGCTTTGCCAAAAGATGCCAGGCCCACGATCACATCCCTGTCCTGTATGTTGTTTTCGATTACATCGGATCGTTTCATCCTGGCCGCAACCGTAGAGTCTACGATTATCGTCCTGACCAGATCACCCACATCGGCTGTTTCGCCCCCTGTTGAGTAAATACTGATACCATGCTGACGCATTTGCTCCAGGAACTCTTCTGTTCCATTGATGATGGCTGCGATCACCTCTCCCGGGATCAGGTTTTTGTTCCTGCCAATGGTGGAAGACAGAAGAATGTTTTGATGAGCACCCACACAAAGCAGGTCATCGGTGTTCATTACAATGGCATCCTGGGCGATCCCCTTCCAGACGGAGATGTCGCCGGTTTCCTTCCAGTATAAATAGGCCAGGGAAGATTTGGTGCCCGCACCATCGGCATGCATGATGTTGCAATATTCATCGTCCCCTCCCAGTATGTCGGGAATAACCTTGCAGAAAGCATTGGGAAAAATACCTTTATCGATCTTGCTGATGGCCTTGTGAACATCTTCTTTGCTTGCTGAAACTCCGCGCCGCTTATAACGTAAATCCTGTGACATCCTTCTTTCTTTGTGGGGTAAAATTACATATTTTTCAGTGGATATTCAGGATGAAGATATCCCACATCTCTGGGCCGGAAGATCGATAATCCGTATTTTACTTGATTTCGCTGTAAAAATTCTGTATTTTTAAAGTGATTTTTATATATGCTTTATAATTTTGGGGCCCAGCCCGAGGATAGCTGGGATCTGGGGGTGGATACAAACTTTTTATCCTGTTCCGGATCGCGGGTAATCGTGGATAGTGTGGGAATGATGGAAATCAAATGGACAAATTTATGAGGAGTTTATCAGCATTGTTAATCTTATTGGTCGTGTCATGTAACTCAGTAAACGACCCGGAAAATAGAGAGAATAACTCTCATGATTTTATTTTCAGTGAAATGACCGTACTCGAAATGCATAAGAGGTATACCTCAGGTGCTATCAGTGTGGAAGAAGTTGTGAGATCCTATCTTGACCGCATCGATCGCATCGACAAAAATGGCCCGGCCCTGAATTCGATCATACAACTCAACCCCGATGCTATGGAGATCGCCCGGCAACTCGACCGTGAATTGCAAGATGGGAATATCCGGGGACCACTGCACGGAATTCCGGTCTTCCTGAAAGACAATTTCGACACTCATGATAAGATGCAATGCACAGCCGGGTCAAGGGCATTGCTTGGATCTTATCCATTGCAGGACAGCTGGGTTGCGAAAAAATTACGAGAGGCCGGTGCGGTGATTCTTGGAAAAGCCAATCTGAGTGAGTGGGCTAATTTTAGGGGCATGTTGTCTACCAGCGGCTGGAGCGGGGTAGGAGGGCAGACACACAATCCTTATGTGCTCAACAGGAATCCCTGCGGATCAAGCTCCGGCTCCGCTGTTGCAGTTTCCGCCAACCTCTGCATGATCGCCTTCGGCACCGAAACCAATGGCTCGGTTGTGTGTCCGTCAACTACCAACGGTATTGTCGGCATCAAACCAACAGTGGGCTTGATCAGCAGGTCGGGTATCATACCTATCTCCTTTACCCAGGATACCCCGGGCCCCATGGCCAGGAATGTTGAAGATGCCGCGATCTGTCTTGGCGCCATGACAGGGATTGATTCAAGCGACCGCAAAACCCTGATGAGTGCAGGAAATTATTATACGGATTACACTACCTTTCTTAATACGGATGGCCTGGCGGGTAAAAGGATCGGGCTGTACAAAAAACCTTTTGGTACCCATTACAAAGTGGATACACTGATGATGCAGGCTGTTGATTTTATCAAAAGCCAGGGGGCCGGGGTAATTGAGATTGATAAGATAACGGATGTGAATGTGAATGATTTATCTTTTACCGTGATGCTTTATGAATTCAAGGATGGCCTGAACAAATATTTTGCATCCCTGGGAGAGGATGCGCCTGTTAAGAGCCTGGAAGAAGTGATACGCTTCAACTGGCAGGATTCCGTTGAACTGAAATATTTCGACCAGGAACTCCTGATCATGGCACAAGAAAAAGAAAGCCTGGATTCTGAAGAATATAAGAAGGCGCTGGAGGAAATGCTGAAAGCGATCAGGGAAGAAGGCATTGACCTGGTAATGGATAAATACGATCTGGATGCCATTATGGCACCAACCGGTGCCCCGGCCTGGAAAACAGATCATGTGAATGGAGACCATTACATGCTGGGAAGTTCATCCCCGGCAGCTATCTCCGGATACCCCAACATCACGGTGCCCATGGGATTTGTCGACGGTCTTCCTCTTGGGATATCCTTTTTCGGACGGGCATGGAGCGAACCGGTTCTGCTTGAGATTGCTTATGCATATGAGCAGGGAAGCATGCACAGAAAGCCGCCTGCTTTTTTAGCAAACTAACATGAATCTGAAAAGAGGCTCGTATTTGATAAGAGCCGGAAGTTATTCAACAAAACTCCTGAGAAGATAAAATCTCAAGGCCTGATGGCAGGTGTTTTAGCGTTAAGAAAATTTCTTAGTATCAAGCCGTTAATTTTATTTAGGTTCGAAGATGATCTGCTTGCTGCTTTCGTCAATCCTGAAATCACCGATCTTGTTCATGGTCAGTTTCCCAATCATCAGCGGATGACGTAATTTATGGTTTACCTTGAATTCGACATCATAAACGGTTTGATCGGCAATGGTCAGTTCTTCTACTGTAAATATGGCATTGTTGGCAATGGTTCCGCCGGCCAGGACTTCATTGGCATCGCCCTTGAAATCGTTCTTGCTGATGGCTCCCTTGGTCAGCAGTTCAAGGGCCTTATCGAGTGACATGCTGGCCCGTGCATCCCGCTGGTAAGTGAATTGCACGCTGTAACCGTTTACCGTGCAGATCGCCTGTACTTCTCCCGTCGTGGGATCGGTAGCATAGGGTATCTTGATTTCTTCCGGGTTTACCACCACATCCACACCTTTATGTGCTGTTAAGTCTTTTTTGGGCTTGGGTACGAAATCCTTTCGCAAAACGCGAAACTCTGTCCGCCTGTTCAACTGGTGCGCCGCTTCTTTTTCTTCTTCACTGTCCAGTGAATTGATAAAGTCTTCCGTGATCACCGTGCCTTTTTCGAAAGTGAAGCCATCGCGGGTAACATCTTTTTTCAGTTCCCTGGGAACCCTTTCTCCATAGCCTTTTGCTGCCAGCCTGTCGGGATCAATGCCGCGCATGATCAGATAATCCACAACTGACTGTGCCCTCTTTTGTGAAAGAACATCATTGTATTCTTCGGATGCCCGGATATCAGTATGAGAAGCCAGTTCAATTACTATGGTTGGGTTATTGTCGAGGGTTTGTATCAGTCCCTGCAATGAATCCTGGTACTGGGGTTTCAAGTTCCATTTGGCCAGGTCGTAAAGGATGTCGGGCAGAACGATGGGTTCTTCCGGAATAGGCTGAAGCATGAAATCTCTTTCCAGCTCTTCGCTTTTATTCAGACCTACCGTGGTTACGGTCCCTTTCTGGGTGAAATAATTTTCCTTGCTCACCACCACTTCATAGGTGGTGTTGGGCTTAATCTGGGATACTCCGAACATATAAACCCCTTTGTTATTCGTGCGTGTGGATACGGAAGTTCCGTCGGAACCGATCAGTTCGGTATTGGCTGCTTCGATGAACTGCAGGCTGCGGTCATTCTTGACCACTCCTGTCAGGGTGAATTCAACCGGCGGGATGACAAAAGAATAAAGATCATCTGCACCCCGCAGCGATCCCCGGTTAGATGAGAAAAAGCCCTGTTCCAGTTCGGGATGGAAAATGATCCCGAAGTCATCCATGCTGGAGTTGATGGGAACTCCCATGTTCACAGGGTCTGCCCATTTTCCGTCCTCATTCTCGCTGACCTTGAAAATGTCCAGTCCTCCCAGACCGGGATGTCCGTTGGAAGCAAAATACAATACACTGTCATTTCGCAGGAAGGGGAACATTTCCTCCCCGGGAGTGTTAACCCTGGGGCCAAGGTTCATGGGTCTTTCGAATGCTTCCCGGGCACTTTTGCGTGTGGCCACCCAGATATCATTGCCCCCGAAACCCCCTGGCCTTTCGGCAGAAAAATAGATGATCAGTTCATCATTGCTGATGGCCGGGTGGCCGACCACGGCATTCGTATCGTTTCCGAGTAAAAGCAGTTCAGGTGCGGAAAAGCTTCTTCCCGTACGGTCTGAGGTATAGATCTGGCAGCCCGAGATCTCTTTGTCTTCATTGGGGCAGCGGGTAAAATACAGGGTTGTGAAATCTGAGTTCATGACAGGCGCACCTTCGTTGGACCGGGTGTTGATGACATCTTCGCCTTCCCCGTCGCTGTTGTCAAGCAGCACAGGCTGGCTCCATTCTCCTTTGCGGTCGATGCGGGTAATAAAAAGATCGCTGAAATTTTGATCTGTCCATTCATCCGTATTTTTTCCGGTAGCACCTTCGCGGGTGGAAGTAAATATCAGTGCATTGAATTCGCCACTGGCATAGGCCGGGGAAAAATCCGATTCTCTGGAATTCAGTTTTTTTACTTCTTCCACCTGGTGTTTTGAAGGATTCTCTATCCATTCGATGGCCAGCTGACAGGATTCCACCCCGTTTGGTCCACGCGGGTCTTCGGGCACCATTTCTGTATAGCGTGTGTAATATTCCAGGGCTTCTTCATATTGCTCATCGGCTTTCAATACATCGGCATAATGCAGCAGCAATTCCGGTTTGATGTTTTCATATCCGTCCCGGATCAGCCGCCTGTACTGTACTTCCGCCCTGCGGAGGTTGTTGGTCAGGCGGTAGCATTCGCCAAGCTGGTAAATGATCCTGTTCTTTTCACTTTCATTGCCCTTTACCCGGCTATAGGCCTTTTTATACCTTTCTATTGCAACTGAATAGCGGTAGGTATCAAAGGCATCATCTGCTGCTGCAGCCGGATCTTTCTGACTGTAGCCGCTGGAAGGCATCATCAATAAAATAAAAATTAAAATTATGAAAGACCTGGGTTTGTTCATTCTAAATTCCTTTATGATTATTTATCAACGCCTCAATACAAGATTTATTTGGTTTCAGGATCTGAATTGCTGTCCTCTGTTGCTTTGTTCTTTTTCTTCGGCATTTCAAGCTGGTCCTGGTCTTTTGGGCTCAAAGGCTTTTTTTTGTCCTCCACTTTAACGGAATCTTCGATCTTGCCGGCTTCCTGGTTAATCTCACGCTTGATACTTTCCGAAGCTCTTTTGATCTCATTGATCCCTTTCCCGACTTTCCTGGCCAGTTCCGGAAATTTGGATGGGCCGAAAACCAGGAAGGCGATCACCAGGATGATCAGGATCTCTCCCGAGCTGATATCGAAAAACAAAAGTATCCCTGTCATATGCCTAATTTGATGAAAGCAAATGTAATAAAAAAAGTCCCGCCTGATGAACGGGACTTTAACGATATATTTTTCAACAAATTATTTTGCTTATTTCTTTTTACCTGTCTTTGGTAATTTTTCCGCTTTGGTGACTTTCACCTTTGATTTAAGCAGATCATAAGCCACCGGGCTGGCATTGAAGAGTGATGAGTAAGTACCGACCAGAATACCCACCAGCAATGCAAAGGTAAATCCCCGGATGATCTCGCCTCCGAAAATAAAGATGATGATCAATACAACCAGCGTTGTACCTGAGGTATTGATGGTTCTTGAAAGCGTACTGTTCAGGGCATCATTGATGTTTTGTTTTATATCCTTTTTCGGATGCAAATGGAAGAACTCCCTGATGCGGTCGAAGATAATCACCGAGTCGTTGATGGAATAACCGATGATCGTCAGGATGGCCGCAATGAATGCCTGGTCGATCTCCATGCTAAAAGGCAAAACGTTGTAAAACAGGGAGAACAATCCGATGGTAATGAGGGAGTCGTGGAACAGGGCCACAACCCCGGCAAGACCAAACTGCCAGCGTTTAAATCGCATGGCAATGTATGCAAAGATCACGATCAGTGCAAAGGTGATCGCCATGATGGCATTGTTCCGTATATCATCCGCAATGGTTGGTCCTACTTTTTGCGAACTCAAAATACCCACAAGTTTGTTCTCTTCATCCGAATCGGAAGTAAAATCCTTGTACTCAATCCCCTTTTCTGCATAAAAGCCTTTCAGGCCGTTGAATAATTTTCTTTGAATAATGGAGTCGACTTCCCTGGCCTCATCATCGATCTTATATTTTGTAGTGATCTTGACCTGTTTTGCCGGACCAAATGTTTTAACTTCCGGGGGCATATTGTCAAACTCAACTGTGAGGGCGTCCCTCACTTCACCGGTTGAAACGCCAGCATCAAACCTTATAATGTAAGTCCTTCCACCACTGAAATCAACGCCAAAGTTCAGTCCCCTTACAAAGAGAGAACCGATTCCAAGCAGAATGATCACGGTGGAGAAAATATAGGCTCCTTTGCGCATGCTCAGGAAATCGATATTCACATTGGCAAGGAAATTCTGTGTTAAATTATTGGCAAAGTTGATCTTCTTGTTTTTATCCAGGAAGTAGGTAAATACCAGCCTGGAGATAAAAATTGCTGAGAACAATGAAGTCAGGATACCAATGATCAGCGTGGTAGCAAAACCTTTCACCGGTCCGGATCCGAAAATGAACAATACGATACCGGTCAGCAGCGTGGTAACGTTACCATCGATGATGGCCGAGTAAGCATTTTTATAACCATCGGCAATGGCGAGCCTGATCCCCTTTCCTGCCCGCACCTCTTCTTTGATACGTTCGTAGATGATCACGTTGGCATCCACCGCCATACCGAGGGTTAGCACGATACCGGCAATACCGGGCAGTGTGAGCACTGCCTGCAGGGAGGCCAGCACACCGAAAAGGAAGAAAATATTGGTGAGCAGGGCAAGGTCGGCAACCCATCCGGCTCTGTTATAAAACATGATCATATAAATAAGCACCAATGCAAAGGCTAACACAAATGACCAGAGGCCTGCGTTGATGGCTTCATGACCCAGTGAAGGACCAACCACTGCTTCTTCAACGATCCTTGCAGGAGCCGGAAGCTTACCGGCTTTCAGGATGTTGGCTAGATCCTGTGCTTCGTTGATGTCCATATTGCCCCCGCTGATCTGTGTCCTGCCGTTGGGGATCTCGCCCTGCACAACAGGATGTGAGTAAACATAGTCATCCAGCACAATGGCGATCTGCCTGCCGATACTCTCTCCTGTGATCCTTTTCCATGTGCGTGCGCCTTCGGCGTTCATGTCGAGGCTCACGATCACCTGGCCGTTCTGGTTATAGTCCTGGCGGGCGTCAACGATCACGTCGCCATCGAGCGCCGGGCTTCCGTCGCGTGAGGTTACTTTCAGGGCTACCAGTTCCAGTAAGTCAGGACGGTCGGCCCTGGGTTTTACGGTCCATCGCAGTTTGAGGTCCCTGGGAAAAATATTTTTAACCTTGCGGAGCAGGTAGTTTACCCGGGCAGTGTCTTTGATGGCCGCATAACCAACAGTAGCTCCCTCTCCCGTAACCCACTGTCCCTGCTGGTTCTGGTAATAGGAAGGTACCAGGTAGGCATACAGCGGATTTTCTTTTTCATACTCGGCAAAAGACTGGTCGGTGGGTGCTGCAGTTGTATCAGATTCTATCTGATCGAGCAGAGTGCCTTCCTCTTCTGTCAAAGTATCGCTTTCATCTTTCTGTCCGGGCAGGTCTTCCGTATCTCCACTTTCTGTTTCTTTAGCGGCTTGGGTCATTTCCTGTTGCGCAGGTTCTTCCCCGGCACTGGTCACGCTCTCGTTCATTTGCTTTTGCAGCCTTTCTGTTTCCACCACCTTACGGAGTTTTTCATTGGCTTCCGCAAAATAGGGCTGCAGCTCGCTAAATTCGTAGGTTTCCCAGAATTCAAGTGTAGCAGTTCCCTGGAGGAGTTTACGTACCCTGTCAGGATCCTTGATGCCCGGCAGCTCAACCAAAATCCTTCCGGTAGTGGCCAGCTTCTGTATGTTGGGCTGGGCTACGCCGAAACGGTTGATACGGGTGTTCAGAATGTTGAATGCTCGGTCGATGGCATTTTCAGTTTCGTCCCTGATCACTGTCAGTACTTCCTCATTGGTTGAATTATAGGTAATCCTATCCCTTAACTCAACCGTATTGAATACAGAGGCCAGTTTGGCATCGGGATCCACCTCACTGAAAGACTGCCCGAAAAGGGTGATGAAATCCTCCTGGCTGTTTTTCTGCTTTTCGTAAGTTTTCCGCAGAGCTTCCTTGAATACTTCGTTCTGGCTGTTGCCTGAGAGCGCCTTGATGATGTCCCCCACACGAACTTCCAGGGTTACGTTCATACCGCCTTTGAGGTCCAGCCCCAGATTGATCTCCCTTTCCTTACAATCCTGGTAAGTATATTCCCTGACAAGAATATTGTATACAACCTCCCCCGACATGGAATCGAGATAATAGCTTTTTCTTGCTCTGGCAATGGAATCGTACAGGTAACTTTGCAGGATTTCATCTCCTTCGGCCAGGTTTTGGGCAAGATTCTCCGTTACCTGGTTGTGTGCATAATCTTCGGCATCGCTTTCAACTTTACTGGTGAAAAAAGTAAAAGAAAGTTGAAAAAGACATACTGCAGCGAAAACGATTGCAAAAAATTTAATAGCTCCTCTACTCTGCATTTCTTATTTTTTTGTATTTTTTCTAAAAATTTTGAGGGTGCAAAAATAGAATAATATTTACAATTTAACAATTTTACTTCAAGAGTTTTATAAAAGTTGGAAACCCTCGATTTTGCAAGTACTGAATTATTTTTTTTTGAGACGGATTAAAAAAAGTTGGATATTGTTGATTGAATAAAAATATTTGATAAATTTGCCCGCTTTTTTAAATCCAAAAATATATGACATAAAGGAAATGAGAATGATAAACTACAGCGACTTACTTCATGAAGGAATTCATGATGCAGCAGCCCGTAACCAACAAGGGCTGGTAATTGGTAATCGGATCCCCAAAGATTACTTCATTACAAAAGGAACAGGCGAGAGTGATATCGCCGTCCACGCTGGGTCATACCATCTGGCCCTCAGGGCAGCAGGAATCGAAATGGCAAATATCATGACGTATTCCTCAATCCTGCCCCCCATCGCCAACGAAATCCCGAAACCCGAAAAGATCTCACATGGTGAAGTAATGGAAAGCATTATGTCCGTTGCTACAGGTCACGAGAGTGAACGCCTGAGCGCCGGTATCATCTTTGCCTGGCTGTATGATCATGATAAAAAATACGGCGGTCTCGTATGTGAGAATTTCGGAAACTTTCCGCTCGACGAACTGGAATGGCGATTGCGTGAGAGCCTCAAAGAGTTATACCATGCAGGCTACCAACACATGGAGCTGAAAGATACTCAACTCATCACCGAGAGTTTCGTGCCGCAGAAAAGGTTTGGTTCGGTAATTGTTTCCCTTTGTTTTACAAATTATTTTTATCCCGTGATTTCACAGGGTAAAAAATAACATTTAAGAATGTTTAAATTCAGGCAGTTATGAATTTTGGAGGAATTCCACAGGAGCTTTATGCGCTTGAAAACAGCAAAGTGGTGGTGATCCCCGTACCCTATGATGGTACCAGTACCTGGGTGAAAGGAGCCGACCGCGGACCTGAAGCATTGCTGAATGCTTCGGGCAATATGGAACTTTTTGATATTGAAACCGGTGCTGAGGTATACAGGGTCGGGCTACACACCTGTGAGCCTGTTACCGCGAACGAAAGTCCCGAGGCCATGGTCGACGCTGTGCAGGCAGTATGCAAGGAGATGTTGTCGAAAAACAAGTTTGTGGTTACACTTGGCGGAGAGCATTCTATCAGCATTGGGGCGATTTATGCACATCAGGAAAAATTTGATGATCTGAGCGTACTGCAGCTCGATGCACACACCGACCTTCGGGAAGAATATGAAGGCAGTAAAAACAACCATGCCTGTGTTATGGCGCGCGCCAGGGAGCGTTCGTCCATCGTGCAGGTTGGTATCAGGAGCATGAGCGAGGATGAAGTGATAAGAACCCCCGAAAATGTATTTTTTGCCCACAAGATGAGAAAGGATCCCGATTGGATGCAGCAGGCTCTTGATCGCTTGAAGGATCGTGTTTATCTCACCCTCGACCTGGATGTATTTGACCCTGCCTATCTGCCTTCAACCGGTACCCCCGAACCGGGTGGTATGTCGTATTATGAAGTGCTGGATTTTCTGAAACTGGTCATTCGGCAACGAAATCTCATTGGTTTTGATGTGGTGGAATTGTGCCCCGATCCGGATAATAAGGCCTCTGATTTTCTGGCTGCAAAGCTGGTTTACCAGTTGCTGGCCTATAAATATTTTTTAAAATAGGATGATGGATAAGCAAAACGAAACTCTGGGCAATCATCTCCTCAATCTTAGAAATCTGAGGATTAGTGATACTGATGCCATCCAGGAGATCATGGATGAGCTGTACGGTGATATGATTGAAAGCTGGGAATATCAACATATCAAAGCACTGGTGGATTCTTTCCCTGAAGGCCAGTTCTGCATAGAGGATAAAGGCCAGGTGGTGGCTTTTGCCCTGTCCATCATCATCGACAAGGAAATGGTGGACGAAGACCATACCTATAATGAAATTACCGGCAATGATACTTTTGATACACACAACGCCGCCGGTGATATCCTTTACGGCATTGAAGTGGCCATCAGTCCTTCTCACCAGGGAATGCGCCTTGGAAGAAGGTTGTACGATGCACGCAAGGATCTCTGTGAAAACATGAACCTGAGAGGTATCGTGGCAGGTGGCAGAATGCCGGGATATAAGGAACACAGGAAAGAGCTTTCCCCGAAAGATTATATCAATAAAGTGAAACAGCAGGAGATCCACGACCCGGTGTTGAGCTTTCAACTGAGCAATGATTTTCATGTAAAAAAAATACTGACCGATTACCTCCCGGAAGATACCGATTCACGCTCTTATGCAACCCTCATCGAGTGGAACAATATTTATTACAAAAGGAAAAGTAAAAAGGTCGGCCGCACACGTAACACCGTAAGAATCGGCCTGGTGCAATGGCAGATGAGACGCGTGAACGGCATGGACTCTCTCATGGAAAATGTGGAGTTCTTTGTTGACAGCGTGAGCAATTATCAATCCGATTTCCTCCTCCTGCCCGAACTCTTCAATGCACCGGTACTGGCCGAATTCAATGAGCTTGAGACACAGGATGCCATTAAACGGCTTGCAGATTATACCGAAGAGATCAGGGACCGTTGCATCAAACTGGCCGTGGATTACAACATAAACATCATTGCCGGAAGCATGCCGCAGATGATCGATGGCCGCCTGCTCAATGTTTCATATCTTTGCCGCCGCGACGGTACCTACGACTACCAGGAAAAACTGCATATTACCACGGCTGAGAGTGCCGACTGGGGAATACAGGGCGGCGACATGCTGCACATCTTTAATACCGATGTTGCAAAAATAGGGATACTGATCTGCTATGATGTTGAATTTCCCGAACTGCCCAGGCTGATGGCGGAAAAAGGAATGGAGATCCTCTTTGTGCCTTTTTCAACCGATATGCAAACCGGCTACCAGCGGGTACGCATCTGCTCACAGGCCAGGGCCATCGAGAATGAATGTTTCGTGGCCATTGGCGGCAGTGTCGGCAACCTGCCAAAGGTCTCCAACATGGACCTGCAGTTTGCCCAGTCCGCTATCTTCTCACCTTCCGATTTTGCATTCCCGCAGAATGCCATCATCGCCGAAGGAACCCTCAACAATGAAATGACCATCATTGCCGATGTAGACCTGAACAGTTTAAAAGAACTCAGGAACTACGGCAGTGTGAATAATTTAAAGGACAGAAGAAAAGATCTTTATCAAATCAACTGGAAAAAAGTATAAAGGAAAATGAATAAAAAAGAATTGCTGAGTGAAACCGTAAAACACATCGATATTAAATCGTTCGATGCAACCTCCATCATCGAAGGAATGAAAGGCATGTCTTTCTCCTCAAGGGATACAGCCATGGCAGCTGACATTTATAAAAGGATGTTGCAGGATGAAGATTGTTCTGTGTCCCTGACCCTTGCCGGAAGCACAAGCGCAGGTGGCTGTATGCAGGTATATGTGGATATGGTGAAGAATAATATGGTGGATGCCATTGTGGCCACCGGAGCCTCCATCGTGGATATGGATTTCTTTGAAGCCCTCGGTTTCAAACATTATAAAGGAACCCCCCACATCGATGATAAAATGCTGCGCAACAATTATATCGACCGTATTTATGATACTTACATCGATGAGGAGGAATTGCAGGCTTGCGATGCTACCATTCAAAAGATCGCCGACCAACTGGAACCCCGTCCGTATTCATCCAGGGAATTTATTTCGGAAATGGGAAAATATCTGACGGAAAACTCAGTTAAAAAAGATTCGCTGGTACAGGTAGCCTACGAAAAAGGTGTGCCGATCTTTTGTCCGGCTTTTTCCGACAGCAGTGCAGGCTTTGGGCTGGTAAAGCATCAGTGGGAGAATCCTGGTAAACATCTTAGCATTGATTCCGTAAAGGATTTCCTGGAAGTGACAAAAATAAAGATGCAGGCCAAAACCACTGGCCTGTTCATGATCGGGGGTGGCGTTCCTAAAAATTTTGCACAGGATACGGTGGTGTGCGCTGAGGTGCTGGGAGAAGATGTCCCCATGCATAAATATGCCGTACAAATTACTGTTGCTGACGTTCGCGATGGAGCCTGCTCCAGTTCAACCCTCAAAGAGGCCTCCTCATGGGGAAAAGTGGATACGGTGTATGAACAAATGGTGTATGCCGAGGCAACAACGGTATTACCTTTGATTGTCAGTTACCTTTATCATAATAAATTTCACAAAAACAGAGGAGAACGAAATTGGGTCAAACTTTTTAAATAGATCTTTTTGTTGAAGTCTGATGAAAATTTTGATACATTTACGCAAGGATTTGATTTATGAGAAAACTAGTCATACTTAATAAATTAACCGACAGGAGTCTGCCCTCATTGGAGAAATACCTGCAGGATGTAAAAAAGTACAGTCTTGTAACCGTTGAGGAAGAGATCGAACTGGCCACCAGGATACAAAAGGGTGACCGGGAAGCACTGGAGAAGCTGGTCAAGGCCAATCTCCGCTTTGTGGTGTCTGTTGCCAAACAATACCAGAACCAGGGGCTCACCCTTTCCGATCTCATCAACGAAGGGAATATTGGCCTGATCGAAGCGGCCACCCGCTTTGATGCCACAAGAGGATTCAAGTTCATCAGCTATGCTGTATGGTGGATCCGGCAATCCATCATGCAGGCCATTTCCAATAGTACCCGCATGATCCGTCTTCCGGTAAACAAACTGAGCGAACTGAACAAGATCAAGAATGCTACTACCCACCTTCAGCAGGAACTGGAAAGGGAGCCCACATTCGAGGAGATTGCCACCAAATTATCCCTTTCGGAGAAAGATATTGAGCAAAGCCTGGGCAATAAAGTAAACGTTGTGTCGGCTGATGCACCCATCAACGACAATGATGACGGCAGCATCATGGATCTGCTGAACAATGATGCATCGGAAATGCCCGATATGAGCATGCACCGGAATTCGCTTAAAGTGGAGATCGAGCGTGCACTTGCCCTGCTTGACCCGCGCGACGCGGATATCATCCGCATGTATTATGGACTGAACGGAGAGATGCCTTACACCCTGAGTGAGATCGGAGAAGAGTTCGGGCTGACAAGGGAAAGGGTCAGGCAGATCAAAGAAGCATCTATCGCAAAAATGAGAAAAATTACAAAGAACAAAGTATTGAACGAATATCTAGATTAATTCATTAAATGAACATAGCCTTTATTATGTATCCGTGGGAGGAAGTGGAAGCCAAAACGGATTCCACCCTCCGCCTGGTTTATGAGACAGCTCGGAGAAATCACAAGGTGGCAATCACTTACCCCAATAACTTAACGATCCGCAACAGCATAACCAGTGCATTTTGCAGGGTGATCAAGCAAATGGACAAGTTCCCGGCAAGTGTCACCGCTTTTTATAAAAATGTACAATTCACCGAAAAGCTCTTGCCCCTGGCGGGATTTGATGCGGTATTCATGCGATCCAACCCGCCCCTGGACAATATCATGCTGAATTTCCTGGATTCGGTGAAAGAGGATATCTTTTTTATCAACAGCGTGGAAGGCTTGCGTATTGCAAACAACAAGCTTTATACGGCTGCTTTCTATGATCCGGAGAACAAGCTCATCCCGGTTACTCATGTGTCTAAGAACAAGGAATACCTGAAACGGGTGATCAATGAGTCCTCCAGGAAGAAGATGATCCTCAAACCCCTGAATGGCTATGGAGGCCATGGTGTGATCATCATGGAAAAGAATGCCCCACAGAATGTCAACTCGCTGCTGGATTTCTATATCGACAGCAAGGATGGTAAAGGCAATTATGTGATCATCCAGGAATACATCGAAGGCGCTGAAAACGGTGATGTGCGGGTACTGTTGCTAAACGGCGAACCCATTGGCGCCATGAAAAGGGTGCCTGCTGCAGATGATATCCGATCCAATATCCATGCAGGAGGCAAAGAAGTGAAACACAGCCTCAGCAAGGCTGAAAAGATGATCTGCCAGAATATCGGACCAAAACTGGTAAAGGACGGCTTGTACTTTGTCGGGCTGGATATCATCAATGGAAAACTACTCGAAGTAAACGTGCTGAGCCCGGGCGGTATAGCCAGGATCAACCGTTTGAACAGGACAAAGCTGGAAAAGCTTGTATTGGATTTTGTGGAGGATGTGGTGCACTCACGCGAGTTTGCCATTAACCGGAAAAAGGAGTTTAAGCGTAAAGTAACCGATGCGAGTACTGACAATTGAGCAAATAATCAGCCTCATTGAAAGCAAGACCACTTTCGAGGCCGCTGCAAGCGATCAATCCTTTACCATAAAAGTCACTTCCTATAAACCTTTCGTTTGTGCTGCCATTCATAACGGGCATCAATTGAGGACTGCTTTGCAAAAATGGTGCCTGCCGGATGATTCGGAGCGCTGGTACGAAGAAGATCCCTTGACGGCAGATTTTATCGCTGCTTTCCCCATCACCATCACCGGGAATGATTCCAGGTATGAATATGACCTCAACCGTGAGCCGGCAGCCTGTATTTATGACCTGGCCTGGAATAAGCCTGTTTGGAGGGATCCCCTTACTGAGGCACAGCGGAAATTGAGCCTCAGGAAGCATCGTAATTTCTACCGGGTTGTGCATGCCCTGGTCGCTAAACTTGAAAGTCTTTTCGGGGCAGCAGTGGTGTATGATATACATTCCTATAATTATAAAAGGTACGAACAGCCCATGCCGGTCTTCAATATCGGGGCCGAAAGGATCGATATGAAGAAATTCGGATTTCATGTCCGTGACTGGCAAAAGCAGCTGTCGACGATAGAGATCCCGAACATCGAAAATATAGTCGCGATCAATGATATTTTCAAAGGTCACGGTTACTTCCTGAAATATATCACCAGCTATTTTAATAATACCCTGGTACTGGCCACCGAGATCAAAAAAGTCTATTGTGATGAGAATACCGGAGAGCTCTATCCGCTAGTTATTGAGGCCCTGAAAAAGGCATTCGGGAGAATCATTCCGGATCATGCCCTGAAATTTGCCCGTAAGCGCACCAGCCTGAAGCCAAAAAGCCGCACCCTCTTACTTAACAACCACTGGGACGAGTCCATTTATGAGATTGACAGGATCCTGCACAAAATGGTGTGGAATTTTGAGATCCTGAACTTTGTGAACCCCTTGAACATAGAAAAGGAACGAAAAAAGTTCTTTGCTTCAGAATTCCGGTATGAACCGCGCTTCAGATATAAACAACTGGTACTGGATCCTTTCGAATTCAGGAGGAAACTCTACCAGATCCCGGTGGAAAAGATCGAAGATTCAGTAATACGCGGACTTTACAGGGATGTGATAGATTCATACGCTGATAAGGTGGATATCATTTCTTCCATCGGCAGGGAAAAGTTCCTGTATAATTCTCTCCGATACTACGGAAAGCCTGATGAAAAGGATTTGGATAATGCCCGTTATCTCATACACCTGCCATCGGTACCGGAAATTGCGGCGAATGGAAATATCAGTGCTAAGGATGCCATTCCTTATTTCAGAAAAGAAGTAGAGAAATATGGTTTTGAATGCCGCATTGATCTTTCCGACCGCATCGTTGCCAAAGCTATTGTGATCAACCATAAAAAGCAACTGCTTATCAGGAAGAGCGCGAAATTTAGCGAACAGGATTTAAAAGCCCTCATCAACCATGAGATCGGCATTCACATGTTAACGACCATGAATTCCCGTGAACAGAAACTACAGCTATTCAATATCGGCCTGCCCATCAACGACCTGAGCCAGGAAGGGCTTGCCATCATGGCAGAATATCTTTCAGGGAATATCAATATTGACAGGTTGAAAGAACTGGCCATGCGGGTGCTGGCAATTAATTTCATGCTAAAAGACCATAGCTTCGGCGAATGTTTTCATTATCTTGTTGAGCAACTGGAAGTAAAGCCGGAAAAAGCATTTGGATTGTCAGCTCGTGTATACAGAGGAGGAGGGTTTACCAAGGATTATCTTTACCTGAGAGGATTCAAAGAGGTACTCAAACTGTATGATGAGAAGGTTAAGCTGGATAATCTGTTTATTGGCAAGACATCCATTGCTTATCTGCCGGTTATTGACGAACTGGTGGAACGCAAGCTGGTCAATGCACCGAAGTATCTCCCAAATGCCTTCGGGGAACCACAAGACAGAAACCCAATCATCAATTATATTATCAGTGGAATAAAATAATATGGCACGTATCAAAAAAAATCATTTGCAAGTCCACCTGAACCTCAATGTGAGGGGACTTGCACCTTCGGCTACCCTGGCCATCAACGAGCAAAGCAATAAACTGATCCGGGAAGGAAAAAAGGTTTTTAAGCTTGGATTAGGACAGTCGCCTTTCCCGGTGCCTGAAACCGTTGTGGAGGCTCTCAGACAGAATGCCTATCAAAAGGATTACCTGCCGGTGAGAGGTTTACCGGCCTTAAAAGAAGCTGTGGCCTCATTCAATCAGCGGACTCAGCGGATCGACTCTGATCCGGAGGATATTCTTATCGGGCCCGGGTCAAAGGAACTGATCTTTATTTTGCAACTGGTTTATTATGGTGATATTGTGATCCCCACACCCAGCTGGGTATCTTATTCTCCCCAGGCAAGGATCGTGGGGCGGCATGTGAACTGGGTGCCGACAGGAGCCGAGAATGATTACCGGCTGAGTCCCGAAAAGCTTGATCTGATCTGCCGTACCGATCCTGAGCGGCCACGGGTGGTCATCCTGAATTATCCCAGCAATCCAACTGGCTGTACTTACCCAATCGAACGTCTTAAACTACTCGCGCATGTTGCTAGAAAATACCAGCTTATTCTTGTAAGTGATGAAATATACGGTCTGATACATCATAACGGACAACATGTTTCCGTTGCGCATTATTATCCTGAAGGAACCATCATCAGCAGCGGGCTGAGCAAATGGTGCGGTGCCGGGGGCTGGCGGCTGGGAACATTTTCATTCCCTCCCAACCTCAAATGGTTGCTCAATGCCATGGCCATCGTGGCCAGCGAAACCTATACGGCTACCAGTGCGCCAATACAACATGCTGCCATCACTGCTTTTAATGGAAATGAGGAAATTGATGAATACCTCATGCATTCCAGAAAAGTGCTGAAGGGGATTGCAAAGTACCTTGTGAAAAAACTTGAAGACATGGGCATGATTGTGCCCCATCCCCAGGGAGCTTTTTATTTGTTTCCAAATTTTGAGAATTACCGGGAGAAACTTAAAGCCAAAGGAATCTATACATCCGTTGAACTGAGTGCCCGCCTCCTGCAGGAAACCGGTGTGGCGATGTTGCCCGGAGCGGATTTTGGCCGTCAGCCGGAAGAACTGACCGCCCGCCTGGCCTATGTCGATTTTGATGGAAGGGCTGCACTCGAAGCGGCTGAAAAGAATAATGAAGACAAGCACTTCGACAAGGCCATGGTAAAAGAGGTTTGCCCACGGCTTGTTGAAGCATTTGACCGGATCGGGAACTGGCTGGCAGATCTGTAAGTTTTGAAAAGTTTAGAAGTTCAGAGGCTCAGAAGTTTAGTTCAATTTAAAAACCCACCGTCTTTGACGGTGGTAATGTTCTTTTGGGTTTGCCTATATTTGTAATATGAGTAGGTATAAGAAACTCTCTCATGTTATATATAAATGTGATTACCACATTGTTTGGGTTCCCAAGTATCGATTTCGGATATTGACAGGACAGGTTAAAGCGCTTATGGAGGAAGACATAAAGATGCTGTGTGAATGGAAGAAATGTGAGGTTCAAGAGCTGAGTGTTCAAATTGACCACATTCACCTTTTGGTGTCGGTACCACCCCGGGTATCCATATCTGAATTGATGGGGATATTGAAAGGAAAGCTTGCAATAAAGTTGTTCAAGACCTATCCCAAGATGAAGCAAAAGCCTTATTGGGGTAATCATTTCTGGGCTCGGGGATACTTTGTAAGTACAGTAGGAATAGATGAAGAAATAATAAAGAGATACGTCAAGCATCAGGAAAAAGAAGAAAAACTTGTAGAAGAGCAACAACATAAATTTGATTTTTAATGCCCCCTTTGGGGGCGACTCAAAGCCACCTTCTAAGAAGGTGGATTTTTACTTGTTTCGGCTTTCAGCCGGGGATCCTTGTCCGCAGGACGGGATTCGATTGTCAAGCTGCTCTGTATTCTGGTTTTTGATCACGGAACAAAGATGTGGTTTACTTTCGGTCTCCCATCTCCCTATCCCGTCTCACGTCTCCCAAGTCGCCCTTTTCGCCTTTGTCGCCTCTGTCGCCTTTATCGCCTCCGTCGCCTCTGTCGCCTTTATCGCCTCTGTCGCCTCTGTCGCCTTTATCGCCTCCCTCGCCTCTCTCGCTACCGTATCAAAGTCACCGTCCCCATGGCCTGCTCTTCCAGCATCTCTCTTTCCCCGATTGATTTCCCGTCCCAGACGGTCCCATCCAAAAAGCTCGCCCTGATCTTCCACAGATACACATCCATGGGCAGTTCTTCTCCATTGTAGGTACCATCCCATCCTTCTGCGGGCTGCCCGTCGGCGGTCAGCTCCTCGCTCTCCCAGAATGATATTGCCCCAGGAGTCGAACACCACCACCTGGTAGGAGGCCAGGTTGATGCCCTTGGGCCTGAACTCGCGTACTTCGGCCGCCGGGTTGGTCGGGGCAAAGGCATTGGGCACGAACAATCCTTTGAACAGGAAGTTGTAATCGTAAAAGGCCGTATCAGGACAATCATACTTGTTGTAGGAGACCAGGAAGATCTCATAACTTTCAGTGAAGTAGTTGTCCTGGTCGAACTGCCAGACGGGGTCCTTCTCCTCTGACTCAGCCCCGGGTTCTCCAAAGTACCAATAGTAGCGCAAGGCCGAGCTGTCGCTCTCGTTGATAAAGCTGAGCTGGCCCTGTACATTATCATAGTTCTCGCGGAAGGAGAAGCCTGCCACAGGCGTTGGATTCACCACGATGGCCGTGTCAAAGCTACCGGTGCAGCCGTTCTGGTTAACTACCTCCAGCACCGGGTAATAAGTACCCGTGGAGTCGTAGATATAATACGGGCCCTGTTGCGAGGAGGTATCCCTGACCGTGAGCGTATCCCCAAAGTTCCACCACCAACTTACAATGGGCGCCCCAGCCGGGTCACTCAGATCAGTGAAGTATGTGGGCTGCCCCGCGCAGTTCAGATCCCAGCCAAATAATGCATCGGGCAGAGGGTTGACCACGGCAGTATCTACGATGGAGTCATAACAGCCGTTCTTGTTTGTTACCAAAAGCTTGACCAAAAAGCTGTCGGCCTCGGGATAAGTGTAAACCGGGTTGCGTTGCTACTGAGGTCGCATCAGTGCTACCGGCCACAAACTCCCAGTACCAGCTTTGCAGCTGCGAACCATTGGGATTTGAAAGGTCAGTGAACACAGAAGGATCACCCAAACACACCGCCGGCACGGAGAAGGCCGGGATGGGGGTGGGCAGCACTGTTACATTCTTTGTCAGGGTATCGGAGATATCCACCCCGCCCACGCTGGAGAAGATCACCAGCGAGACCTGGTAGGTGCCTGCATCCGGGTAGGTGTGGGTGATGATGGGGGCATGATTAACATATGCGGTATCTGCCCCATCGCCAAAGTTCCATTGCCAGGAGGTGATGATATCGGCGTAGATGGAAGAATCCGAGAAACTCAGCTCAAAGCCCTGGCAAAGCAAAGTATCTATCACAGCAAAGTTTGCATTGATGCAGTATTCCCGGAATACCGTTTGAGAGAGGGTATCGGCGCAACCCCCGGTGTTCTGAACCAAAAGGGTGACATTATACTCCCCGCCAAAGGCATACACATGGCTTACATCCGGGTCATCGGGGGCAAAGATGGTATCCATCGGCGATCCGTCGCCATAATCCCATACCCAGAAGTCGATGGGCTTGCCATTGCCCGAGGACAAATCATCAAAGTATACGGCCGAGTCGCAGATAAAGCTCTCCCACCCAAAGTCCACCTCTGGGCAAGAAGCCCACATCCACCTGCCGGTAGATGGTCTGCCAGCAGCCCTCTTGGTCCATGGCCTCCAGGCTTACCGTATAAGAGCCCGGCTCCATGTACTCATGGGTGGGGTTGGGCAAAATGGAGGTGTTACCGGCTCCTGATTCGGGCTCGCCAAAGTTCCAGCGGTATTCTACCAAAGTGTCCCCCTCGGGAGCGATCATGTAAGGATAAAACGCTGTGACCTGACCATAGCAGGCATTTGAGAAGTCAAAGTCAAACTCCAGGGCAGCCGGGATGCAAACGGTATCCACAATGGTGTCAGTACATCCGTGAGCATCTGGTAACCTGCAGAGCTGACCGCGTAACAGGTATCGGTTAAAGAAAAAGTCGTGGGATGGATTTCTCAGGTCGGAGTAATAACCCTGCTCAAAGGTCCAGTGCCAACTCTTATATGGAAGTAAGAGTACCGTAAGAAGAATCGGTAAAGTACACCAGTCCGTCCTGGCAGGCATCCACGATGGAAATTGAAATTGGCAACAGGTTTTTGGTAAATAGTTATGCACATTCTGAGTAACCGAGTCCATGCACCCGCCCTGGTCGGTTACCACCAGCTTTACCTGGTAAAGTCCTGGTCCGGCATATAGCCATGCGTTGGGATTTTGTAAAGTGGAGGTGGCCCCGTCGCCAAAGTCCCAAAACCACTCAATAATGGGATCATCGCCACCGGGGAAGGAGTAATCAGTAAACTCGGTCGGATGATCTGGCAGCCACTGGCAGGCATTGGTGTAATCAAAAGCAGCCGTTGGTGCAGGCACGATCTCTACCTCTTGCGTTGTATGGTTCTCGCAGCCCGCCGTATCGGTCACCGTCAGGGTAACATCATATACTCCCTCCAGGGAATAGGTATGTGTGGGGTTCATCTGGTAGATGGGCCCTGAGCCGTCGCCAAAGTCCCACATGTAGATCTCTATGGCATCCAGGTCCATCAGGGCAGAGTCCACATGGAACTCTGTCTCACTGCCCAGGCAGGCCCCGGTATAGACCGTTAAAGCCAACAAGCGGGCAGTGGGTGTCACAGAAACATCCTGGGCCAAAGTATCACTACAGCCGCTGGTGTTGACCACGATCAGAGTCACGGTAAAGGTTCCTGCAGATGAGAACAGGTGCTGCGGGTTCTGGGCCGTGGAGTAGTTGTTCTGTCCCGAGACAGGGTCGCCAAAGTCCCAGTACCACTCACTGATGGGCGCTCCCACCGGCGTGGAAAGATCGGTGAACTGCACCATCTCATCGGCGCAGCCGCCTTCATATTCCCAGTCAGCTATCGGAGCAGCATCCACGGTGATGGTCTTCTCTGCCTCCGCCTCACAACTATCTGTTGTGATCACCCACAGATGCACGGTAAAGGTGCCTGAGGTGTCATACACGTGCACGGGGTTGGGATTTTCAGGGAAGTTGATCGTATCGGAGGTGCCATCGCCATAGTCCCACACCCACTGGGTGATATAACCCGAGGCAGTGGAGGAAAGATCGGTAAACTGAGCCTCTCCGTCCTGGCAGATAGGCGTATCGTAGGTGAAGTTGGCTATGGGCAGGGGGTGAATGGTCACATCATGAGAAACAGCATTCTCACATACCCCGGTATCCTGAACCGTTAATGTTACTGTGTAGACTCCGCTGACAGCATACAAATGCTCGGGAGCCTCAAGGGTGGAGCTCTGACCGTCGCCAAAGTCCCAGAGCCAGGAGGTAATGGTAGAGGTGTTCATCACCGAGCTGTCGGGAGAGAACTGCACGGGCTCGTCCTGACACGTGATATCCCATACAAAATCCACCGCTGGCAACTCATTGACAAAGACCTGTTTGATGATGGTGTCGGAGCAATCGTTGAAGTTGGTCACGATCAGGCGCACATCATAGCTTCCGGCCCCGGAGAACAAATGATCGGGGTTTTGCTCTGTGGAGTTGTTGGACGATCCCGACAGAGGATCTCCGAAGTTCCACTGCCAGGAGATGATGTTGCCCTGGCCTCCCGGAGAGGAAGCGTCGGTAAATTCTACCACTTCCCCGTCACAGGCCTCTGTGAACTGGAAGTTGGCCGTGGGGCTGGGCTCTATGCTAACCTCTCGCGAGTAAGTGTCGGTGCAGCTATCCGAACTCATGATCTCCAGGGTAACCTCATAGGTTCCCTCCATGGTGAAGCCATGATAGGTATTTGGATCATCGGGCCACTCTATGGTGTCATTTGCAGAACCATCGCCATAGTTCCATACCCAGCGCTGTATGTATCCAAAGTCGGTATGGGACAGGTCGATAAAATAGACGCTGTCGCCCAGACAGGTGGGCTCAGAGTTGTCGAAAAAGGCCGTGGGCGGGGGATGGATGATCACCACAAATTCATACTCATTGTGTCCGCCATAAATATCCACGATTTCTAAAGTCACTTCATACTGGCCTTCGGCCACATACTGATGCACAACGGACTGGCCATAAGCGTAGGCTCCGTCTCCGAAGTCCCAGTAATAGGTAGCTATGGGATCCTCTCCCGTGGCAGAGAAGGTAATGTCGCTGTCGATACAACCCGGGTTGGGAGAAATATTTACCTCCACTTCGGGTTGCTCTGTGACGGTCACCTCATGGGTCACATCAGAGCTACAGCCTTCGATATCGGTCACAGTTAAAGTAACCAAATAGGTTCCGGGCACATCATACTCATGGGCGGTGTTTTGTGTTGTAGCAAAGGCCCCGTTGCCCAGGTCCCAGTACCATGAATCGATGCTGTTGCCCGAGGTGCCGTAGAAGTTGGTTTCATCCCCTAAGGTTGTGGGCTCAGGGTCCCAGGTAAAGTATACCGAGGGAGCATTGGGCACCTGTACCATTTGCCAGGCCGTATCGGTACACATATAACCGCTGGAGTCTGATGTTACCACCAAAGAAACATTGTATGTACCTCCCGAGGGGAACGCGTGCAGGGGGTTCTGGGCATTGGAGGTGGTGCCGTCTTCAAAGTCCCAGAGCCAGCCCACCAGGTTGTAACCTCCCGCAGGGGAGAGGATAAATCGCTGAAGGCAATGGTCTGGCACTCAAAGTTGGTGTAGGCAAAGTCTGCAGTGGGCTCGGGTACCACCATGATCTGGGCCGAGCTATCGGCCTGGCATCCGGCCGTATCGGTCACGGTCAAAGTTACCGTAAAATTACCCCTTGTCACGTAGGCATGTTGGGGGTTTTGCAAAGAAGAAAAGCTTCCGTCGCCAAAGTCCCAGTGCCACTGGGCAACCGGAGCCGAGCTCTGGCCCTGAAAATAGATCATCTCATCCCCGCAGGCCTGGCTCTGGCTCATGGTAAAGCTTACATCGGGAACATCACTCACCCTTACTTGCTTGACCAGTGTGCTCTGGCAAAGGTTGGTATCGGTGATCTGCAGCAAGACGTTATAGGTGCCCGTGTCGGCATAAAGGTGTACAGGATATTGCTCTGAGGAGAAGTACCCATCGTCAAAGTCCCAGAACCAGTCGGTGATGTAATTGCCCGTGGCTCCGAAGAAGTAGGTTGAATCACCCAGGCAGGTTGGCTGCGGAGTGAAGGTGTAATAGATCGTGGGCAAATTGGGCACGACCACCGGTTTGGTGATGGTGTCATAGCACAAAAAGCCGCTGGAGTCTGCCGTAACGGTCAGGGTGACATTGTAGGTGCCACCCGAGGGGAAGCTGTGCAGAGGGTTTTGCAGATCGGAGGTGTCCCCGTCGTCGAAGTCCCAGTGCCACTGTACCAGGTTATAACCCGGGGTGCGGTGGAGGAATCCGAGAATTGTATGTCGTGGCAGGCAGCTACCTCATAGCCAAAGTCGGCCTCGGGCGGGGTGACCACGTAGATGGTGTGGAAAGCTGTTTCTGTGCAACCGTTGATATCTTCCACAGTCAAAGTCACCAGGTAGCTGCCCGGGATGTCGTAGCTGTAAGAGGTGTTCTGGCTAAAGAACTCCGTACCATCGCCCATGTTCCAGTGCCAGGAGACAATGTTGGAGGTTGAGCTTCCTGTAAAGTCGATCTGGGTGTAAGCGCAGGCCGAGGTCTGGGAGGTAAAGAAATCCACATCGGGCAGATCAAATACCCGAACATTGTGGCTGACCGAGTCATTGCATCCCATGTCGTCATCATAATAAAACCAGATGGTGTAAAGACCCGGATCCAGATAGGTGTGCTCGGGGTTCTGATCCGAGGAAGTGGTCCCGTCGCCAAAGTCCCAAAGCCAGTTCGTCAAATTTGCCGATCCGGTCTGGGTGAATTGTATCACCTCTTCCAGGCAGGAGGAATCCCCCGTGCTGACAATAAAGTCTTTATCGATTTTGGGATAGACCGTCAGATTGGTCTGGATCACGCTGTCGCAGAAATACACGCTCTGCAAAGTATCATAGAAAGTGCCCGAGCTGTAGCGCCAGGCGTCCTGGGCAAACAAACTATCGCCGTAGCAGATCTCAGGGTATAAGTCGGTTAAATAGTCGGGGCGGATGTTCAATATCATCTCATCCACCGAGTCGCAGTTGACGATGAAGCCCGAGGCGACCATGGTCAGTTGTACCGGACCGATCTCCCGGGGCCGGGAACGTAAATGGGCTGGGGTACGTTGGGATCAATAAAATAGCCGGTACCTCCCTGCCAGTAAAGGGTATCCCAATTGGTGGCAAAAGCTGTATCAACAGCAGTAGAGAAATCAAAGGCTTCGCCGAAACAGCCGTTTTCATCCGAACCGGCATAGGCGTATGCGCCTTCAACGACAAGCATTTCCAAAGTGGAAGTATCATTCTCACAAGGTGCAATACCATAACCCACCATGGTTAGGGTGACCGGACCGAGCTCTGTAGCTCCCGGCGTATAAACGGGCTGTTCAATATTTGGATTGTTAAAACTTCCTGCCCCTCCGTACCAGTAAATGGATGCTTCCCCGCTGACAAAAGGCGGTGTATCAGACTCAGAAAAATCAAAGGCCACATCCTCGCATGTGGCCTGGTTACCACCGGCATCGGCAAAGGCCTGGGGACTGACTGTAACCGAGCGGATGATCGTATCGGTGCATACCACCAGCATCACATCATAATCTCCAGGGTTGGCATAAATGTGCCCTACGTTCTGCCCGTAAGCTGCAGGGCTTCCATCCCCGAAATCCCACTCCCACTGGCTAAAGCCTGTGTTGCCATTGAAATCGATGCCCTGGAAAGTGATCATGGAACCATGACAACTGGGGTTGGGGTTACGGGTGAAATTGATATCGATCTCTTCAATTCTAATATTTTTCGCAATGGTATCATAACATCCATCGGTATTGCTATAATAAAGATAAGCCGTATAATCGCCCTGGCTTGTGTACGTATGACTCACGATTTGGCCATTCGCCGTAAAGTCATCCCCAAAATCCCATAGCCAGGAATCCACACTTCCACTCAATTCTACACCATTGAAAATAATTTCGTTGTTGGTACAGGTGGTATCCTGCGGAGAATTGGTGAAGGTGGCTGTTGGCATATCGTTAACATAGACGGTTAAATAATTGGTATCAGAGCAAACTGCCAGTCGGACATTGTAGACACCCGGGCTGGTATAGGTATGCGTGACATTTTTACCAATATCTGTGTTGCCATCCCCGAAATCCCATTCATAATCTGTAAATGTAATATTTCCTGTTCCGCTAAAAGCATGTGTTTCTTCCAGGCAGGCAATGGTATCTGCAATAATATTTTCATCTACATCTTCCACGATCTTTACTGTTTGCACATCTCCAGTGCATCCGTATTGATTGTACAGCGTCATGGTGACATTGTAGTTGCCAGGGTTGGCATACTGGTGGGTCACAACCTGACCGTAGGCCAGGGGACTGCCATCCCCGAAGTCCCATTCCCACTGGGTGATGATGCAGGTGCTATTTCCTGAGAACTGTACGATTGAGTTTGTGCAACAAGTATCAATAGGAACAACATTAAAAGTTCCCTCCGGGATGGAATCTACCTGTAAAGTCATATAGGAGGTATCATTCCCGCAGGGCGGAACACCAAAAGCCACCAGGCCCAATTGTAGGGGGCCGAGATCATCCGGTGAAGAAAAATATATGGGATGCAATACCCGACGATCGCTGAAATTTCCTGCACCTCCTATCCAGAGAATGGAATCACAATCCGAGCTATCTGGCAATTGTTCCAATCCTGAAAAATCGAGCGGATCAGCCTGGCACATGCTGGTATCTGATCCGGCAAAGGCAAAGGCTGCCTGTCCGACCGTGGTTTCGAGCATGAGCTGGTTGGTGCAGACAGTATCATCCACCATACCGGTGGTGTCGATAAAATATTTTGTGCAGAAGATCTGATTGAGGCCGATGTCTGCCAGATTGGGATAAAAGATGCTGTCGATGATCCCCAGCCCGGAGATCTTTGCATCCGGAGGATAAAAACTCAGGGTATCCGGATCGTAGTCTGTGCAATACAGGGCCTCAAGTCCAGAGAATGAAATACTGTTATCCAGGATAAATGAATAAATGGTATCCTGCTCGGTGGCACATGCTGATTCATAGTCCAATCCTATGGTGATGGTTTCTGTGGGTTCAATGATGCCATCCTGGTAAGGGGCTATGGTGATGGAGTCCATAATTGAACCTGTTGGTATAACTATGGAATCTGGTAACAAGGGGAAGTCCACGCCATTTACAGCAGTTCCTCCATAAGTTAAACCAATAACATAATCATAAGGAAGAGCCTCATATAATTCAAAATGTATCGTCAGGTCATTGCAACCTTCAATTGTGTTCCCATAATCAGATGAAGACTGTGTAAAATCCTGTGTAATATTCAATCCTTGAGCGGAAAAACTATTCGCCCCAGAAACACACCTGAATCAAGTATATGATCCACATCGTCTGCAATAGCCAGCTTCATATGATATGTTGAGCATGGTGCGAGTACCGCAGTAGCAGTAAGGACAGTTGTAAATCCATCATAAACAATAGACAAACCACCTGTATTGTTAACATAGTATTCACAGTTTACGCAGGGGCCTGTATTGCTGGTTCCGTTGTTGACATTATTAATTGACACCGGAAGATTTGTGCCTGGAACAAGAGCAATATTCTCATTCACGAAATCGGGCCCATTTGGATTGTGCCCGGTGATAAAAAAAGCAAATACATCATTGAATTGATTGACAAACTCCGGGTATTCCTCCGATCCGAAAACGTATTCGAAAGACAGTGTATCACTCTGTGGGACAAAATCGAATTCCAGAACGGTAGCATCGTTGGTTCCAACAACTCCTTCAAGAGCATCAAGATCTTCATCACCCGGTAAGTTATTACTTATACTGGCATTTTGATTTGCGGGATTCGGAACAAGGGTAACATCTCCCGATGAAAGGATTACCCCTTCGTCCAGTCCGATATTGGTTGTGCTTCCATTAGAAAAACTTCCAATTGCATTTTCCAGAGAACCGGTAAAGACAACATTATTTACTGTAACACCTGAACCAATTAATACCTGCTGGACAAGTTGTTCTGGGGTGAGAGACTGATCAATCTGAATCTGGGCAGTGGAAATTTTACAAAATAAAATTACAAATAAAAAAACAAGAAACTTTGAAATCTTGAATAATAAACTTCGTAATGATAAATGCATGGCTTCCAGCGTAAATTTAAAACAGGCCGATTATTGTTACAAATATAACATTAGTTTGCTTGTTTGAAAGACAGGATGATGGGAAATTAGTTGCCCGGTTTTGCGAGGATGGCGATTAGGGCGACTATGGCGACATAGGCGACTCGGGCGACATAGGCACATAGGCGACGAGGGTGATCGGTTGAGGTCTCGTAAACCTGTCAGGTTGTGAAAACCTGACAGGTTTAATTACTTAATAAGGGATTTGATTGGACGATCTGCCGATTGCCCGATGTAGTGATTGAGCGATTTTTATTGAATTTTCATAAGTGGCTTGTCCCCAAATTCAAATTTCCAATTTCTAACTTCCAGCATCAATCTTTCAGCCTGATCCACTTCCACAGCGTCCTGTAATTCACCTTGGTGCCGTACATGAGGATGCCGGTACGGTAGATCTTGCCGGCCAGCCAGGTGGCGGCCAGGAAGCCGAGGATGAGCAGGCTGATGGAAAGTCCCAGCTCCCAGTAAGGCACTCCGAAGGGAATGCGCACCATCATGATGATGGGGGAGGTGAGGGGGATGATGGAAAGCCAGAAAGCCAGACTGCTTTCGGGATTGTTGATGACGAATTGCGCCATGATGATGGCGAAGATCATGGGAATGGTGATGGGCAGCATGAATTGCTGCGTATCCGTTTCGTTGTCGACGGCCGAGCCAATAGCGGCAAAAAGGGCGGCATAGAGCAGATATCCCCCCAGAAAATAAAGGATGAATGCAAAGATCATCACATTGTAATTCACCGAAAATATGGCTTCGAAAACCTGTGTCATCTCATCGGGGGAAGGTGCGTTCTGTTGTACTTGCTCCATCTGCATCAGTCTGTTACCCGAGGTGAATTCGCTTGCTTTTTCAGCCGGGAGCTTGTCAGCGAAAGCCGTAGTAAAACCCGTTACCAGGATGAGTGTGAAAACCACCCAGATAAGGAATTGGGTCAGTCCCACCAGGGCGATGCCGATGATCTTGCCCAGCATGAGCTGGAAAGGTTTTACGGAAGAAACGATGATCTCCACGATGCGACTGGTCTTTTCTTCGATCACGCCCCGCATCACCTGGGCGCCGAAGAGGAAAATGAAGAAATAGATCATGATGCCGGCAAAAATGCCCAGGACCATGCTCACCTCGGTATAGGATTTCTTTTCTTCGCCATCTTCTTTGAGGGTCATGGTGCTGAGGCGAAAGTTCACTTCGGCAGATTTGATTACCTGCGGATCAATGCCGGAGGCCTCCAGTTTCTTGTTCTCCACCACTTTTTCCATCACGCCCTCCAGGTATTCCTTTACCGGCAGGTTGACCTGTTTGTTGGAGTAGAGTGTGGCAGTGGTGGGAAGAGATAATTCCGTTTTGGGAATGTATAAGAGGGCATAATTTTCATCCTCAAAGAATTCTTTTTTGGCCGATTCCAGGTCAGTGAAAGTATGGATGAATTTCAGGTTGTCCTTGTCCTTGAATTTGCCGTAAAACCAGCCTGTTTCGTCCAGGATCTCTATGGTTTTTTCGTCATCGCTTTCGAGGGTGGCCACGTAAATGGGTACGATCATCATGGCGGCCATCAGCAGGGGACCCAAAACAGACATCACGATAAAGCTTTTCTTCTTTACCCGGGTGAAATATTCGCGGCCGATGATTAGGGATATCTTGCCCATTTATTTTGATTTTGTTTTGTTTTTATTCACCTGTTCAATGAAGATGTCGTTCATGCTGGGCAGGATCTCGTGAAAAGACCGGATCTCAAATTCCGGCATCAGCAGTTTCAGCAGTTCATTGGAAGAAGCTTGCGTTGGCAGTTTGATCCTGACTTCCAGCGAGCCATTGTTCTTTTGCTCAGAAATGATGCGATAAGGCGATGGCAGGATTTCCTGCAATTCCCGGGTGCCTCTTTCCAAAATCATTTCATATACATCCGACTTGAATGCCTGCTTCAGTTCATCCACCCTGCCTTCCAGGATTTTCCTTGAATTATCGATGAGCACGATCTTATCGCAAAGTTCTTCCACTGAAGACATATTGTGGGTGCTGAAAATGATGGTTGCCCCGTTTTCCCTGAGTCTCAGTATCTCATCTTTTAACAGGTTTACGTTGATAGGATCGAAACCACTGAAAGGCTCGTCGAAGATCAGCAGGCGGGGCTGATGCAGCACGGTAATGATGAACTGCACTTTCTGGGCCATGCCTTTGGAGAGCTCTTCCACCTTGCGGTTCCACCATGGCAGGATGTCGAATTTATCGAACCATACCCTGAGTTTTTTTGTAGCCTCCTTTTTGGAGATGCCTTTCAACTGGGCCAGGTAAAGGGCCTGCTCTCCGACTTTCATCTTTTTGTAGAGCCCGCGTTCTTCCGGCAAATAGCCGATGCTGGCGATATGTTTGGGCTTCAGCCTTTCACCATTCAGGAAGATCTTCCCGCTATCGGGATTCAATATCTGGTTTAGGATGCGGATGAAAGTAGTTTTGCCGGCACCATTGGGGCCCAATAGCCCGAAAATGCTTTGATCGGGGATACTCACACTGAAATTATCCAGCGCCCGGTGATTGGAAAACTCCTTGCTTACATTTTCGGCAGTCAGTATATCCATGGGCTAAAGTTAAGAAGTAAAATATTCTTTCATGCGGTCGAAGAAACTTTTATCACGTGAGGTGGGTTTGGGCTGGAAGTTCTCTGCTTCCATGAATTCTTCTATGGTTTTCTTTTCTTCGGATGAAAGATCCCTCGGTGTCCATACATTGATTGTTACCAGCAGGTCGCCGGTGCCGAAACCATTGATCTCGGGAATTCCTTTGCCTTTCAACCGCAGGATCTTGCCCGACTGGGTGCCGGGTTCTATTTTGATCTTGGCTTTGCCATCGATGGTCGGGACTTCCACGCCGGTTCCAAGCACTGCTTCGGGAAAACTGATGTATTTATTGTAAAAGATGTTGGTACCGTCGCGTTCCAGTTCTTCGTGGGGCAGTTCTTCGATGAGCACAATCAGGTCACCCGGAATGCCTCCGCGGGCTCCTGCATTTCCTTTTCCATTAACCGATAATTGCATGCCTTCGGTTACACCTGCCGGGATCTTCAGCTCGATCACTTCCTGGCCTTTCACGATGCCATTGCCGGCACATTCAGGACATTTATGGGTGATCACCTGGCCTTCACCTCCACAACTGGGACAGGCGGTGGTTGTCTGCATCTGGCCCAGGAAGGTGTTGGTCACCTGGGTCACCTGTCCGCGGCCACCGCAGGTTGAGCAGGTGCTGTATGAGCTGCCGTCTTTGGCACCGCTGCCTTTGCAACTTTCGCAGTTGACGTATTTATTGACCTTGATCTTTTTTTCCACGCCTTTGGCCACTTCGGCCAGGGTGAGTTTCACTTTTACACGTATATTGGATCCGCGGTTCACCTTTCTGCGGCTGCGGCCGGAGGATCTTCCGAAACCGCCGAAGCCCCCGCCAAAGGCTTCTCCGAAAATATCGCCGAACTGACTGAAAATGTCATCCATCGACATGCCTGCTCCACCGTCAAAACCGCCGTTGCCGCGCAAGCCATCGTGACCGTAGCGGTCGTAACGCTCTTTTTTGTTGGGGTCGCGCAGTACCTCGTAAGCTTCGGCTGCTTCCTTAAATTTTCCCTCGGCTTCCGAATCACCCGGGTTTTTGTCCGGGTGGAATTTCAGGGCCTTTTTCCGGTAAGCTTTCTTGATCTCTACCTCAGAGGCATCGCGTGATATTTCAAGTACTTCGTAGTAGTCTCTTTTGGTCATTGGGTTACTTTGTTTAGCTTCCTACCACCACTTTGGAATAACGGATCACTTTTCCGTTGAGCAGGTATCCTTTTTCAATTTCATCAACCACCTTGCCTTTCAGTTCCTCGCTGGGGGCTGGGATCTGTGTAATGGCTTCGTGGAAATCAGTGTCAAACGCTTGTTCTTTTGCGTCGATCTCTTCCAGTCCTTTGGCTTTCAAAACATTTTTGAATTTGTTGTAGATCAGCAGTATGCCTTCTTTGATCTCTTTGGCATCGTTAATTTCATCAAAGGATTTGATGGCCCGTTCAAAATCATCCATTACTGGCAATAAGTCAGTGATCAGGTCCTGTGAAGCTGTATTCCTGAGTTCCACCTTTTCCTTCATGGTCCTTTTGCGGAAATTGTCGAATTCGGAATAAAGGCGGACATATTTATCATTCAGCTCTCCGGTCCTGGCTTCCAGTTCAGAGATCCTTTCCTTTTCCTTGTTCTCTTTCTTCTTGCTTTTTTTCTTTCCTCTTCCCTTCTCTTCCTGCATGTCATCGGGAGACTTGTCGTCTTCTTCCTGCCTGTTGGCTGCAGACTGTTCACTGCCTTCGAAGTCATCCGGTGACTTTTTTTCCGCTTCCTTCATTTCCTCTTCCAGTTCCCTGTTTTTATCTTTGTTTTCTTTTGCCATCTTTCTGGTTGATATTTAATCAGTTAATTTCATGATGATGTTAACGACCTGCAAGGTTACAAATTGTTTGCCAAAGGGCGGGAGGGGGACAAATTGGCAGGGGAGGTTTTTGAGACAGGGGGACATTGAGACTGGGAGACTGGGAGACTGAGAGACGAAGTGACCAGGAGATAGGTAATAGCGAGGGTCTCTGGTCGTAAGCCTTTCGTTGATGATGGCCTCTCAATATCCAATATCCAGCCCCGCATCACTTCGTTTGCGGGATTTCGCTTCGTTCAACATCACTTTCTATATATCTCCGCGCCCAGTTTTTGCAAGCGCTCATCAATATGCTGATATCCCGGTCGATCTGTTCGATGTTGTGGATCACGCTTTTGCCTTCGGCAGATAAGGCAGCGATCAGCAGGGCCACACCGGCGCGGATATCGGGTGATACCATCTCCAATCCACGTAGCGGGAACTGCCTGTCAAGTCCTATTACTGTGGCCCGGTGGGGATCGCAGAGGATGATCTGGGCTCCCATATCGATGAGTTTATCGACAAAGAACAAACGGCTTTCGAACATTTTCTGATGGACCAGCACACTACCTTTTGCCTGGGTAGCGACCACCAGAACGATGCTGATCAGGTCGGGAGTGAAACCCGGCCAGGGGGCATCGGCCACGGTCATTATAGATCCGTCCATAAAGGTTTCCACCTCGTAATGTTCCTGGGCAGGAATATGAATATCGTTTTCCCTTTCTTCTATATTGATCCCCAGTCGCCTGAATACTTCAGGAATCAAACCCAGGGCTGTGGAATCTACATCTTTGATGGTAATGTCAGACTGTGTCATGGCAGCCAGTCCGATAAAGCTGCCCACCTCGATCATATCGGCCATCATTTTATGGCTGGCCCCGTTTAACTTTTCTACCCCCTCAATGGTGAGCAGGTTGGAACCGATGCCATCGATCCTGGCTCCCATTTTGCTTAGCAGCTTACATAATTGGAGAATATAAGGCTCGCAGGCTGCATTGAAAATGGTGGTCCGCCCTTTTGCCAGGGTCGCAGCCATGACGATGTTGGCGGTGCCGGTCACGGAAGCTTCATCCAGCAGCATGTAAGTTCCTTTCAATTCCGAAGCATCGACTTTGTAGAATTTTTCTGTCTGGTCAAAATTAAATTTGGCTCCCAGTTTTTGCAATCCAAAAAAGTGGGTGTCCAGCCTGCGGCGTCCGATCTTGTCGCCCCCCGGGTGAGGCAGGTAAGCCTTTCCGAACCTAGCCAGCAGGGGCCCCAGAATCATGATGGATCCACGGAGTGAAGCACCTTTTTGTTTGAATTCATCGGTGCGCAGGTATTCCAGGTTGATGTCGTCAGCCTGGAAACTGTATTCCTCTGCTGCTGTTTTAATAACTTTCACGCCCAGTCCCTGCAGGATCCCGATCAGCTTGTTTACGTCCTGGATATCCGGGACTTTACGGATCGTAACTTTCTCATCTGTCAGTAAAACCGAACATAAAATCTGCAAAGCCTCGTTTTTGGCCCCCTGCGGGGTGATCTCCCCTGACAACTGTTTGCCGCCTGTGATCTCGAATGAACTCATGATATGATAGATTTGGAGAGACTAAGGTACGAAGAAAAGATCACTCAGCTATTTCGATATGTTAACTATCGGGAGGGGGTTAGGGGATTCACATAACACCATAGTAAAAAAAACAGAATCAGAGAATAAAAAACAAGGCAAGGTTATTAATAAGTCTGCCTTTTTTTCCTGTTACTGTTGTTCTTCTTCTGGCGCGGGTCGAATTTCTTTTTTGGCGCGATTTGGAAAGGATATCCGAGGTAGAATTCAGTTCCACATTTTCGCCAAGTTTGATCTTACCATTCGAAAGAAGCTCCAGGTGATCCTTGATCATATTATCGTTCACGGAATCCCTGTTCCAGTTCAGGTAGGATTTTTTCATGTGATTGGCAATGGTTATGATCAGGGCCTTCTTTTCTTCTCCTTCTTCAAATTCTACTGCTTTCCGGATCATATCTTCCAGGTTTTTGCCATAATGCGGGAACCTGATCTCACCATGACTATAAGGCAGCCGTTTAGGCTTTTCGGTGAGAATATCTTCCGGAGGTGGCGGGTAGGGGCCGTCTACATCCAGCTTGAAATCGGAGATGATGTACATATGATCCCATAGTTTTCTTTTGTAGTCGCCTGAATCGCGGCTTGCCGGCACTGTCTGGCTCATGATGTCCACGATCAAATGGGCCATGACCGTTCTTTTCTGGCGGTCTTCCACGCCAATTGTATATTTGATGAGTTTCTGGATATTCCTGCCATACTCAGGAATGATCAACTTGTCTCTTGTGCTGTTATATTCCATAATTGATTTTTGTAAGATCAGATATTAAAAATTGCTCCTATCATCCGGTAGTATATTCCGATCAGGGCTGCAAATATACAAATTATTTCAAGATCCTGAGCTTTGCAAATTTTAGCAAGAGTTGTTTTTGCCCGATGCCATTGAAAAAGACCGTGGCTTTTTTATTTGCTCCGGCACCATCGATACTGATTACTTTACCTTTACCAAAGCGTGCATGTTCCACCTGCATGCCGGTCTGTATGTCTTCAAAATTATCTCCTTTGCCACCCATATTGCTGTTGTTGCCGATGTTACTGAGCTTTTTCAGGTTTTTATGCTTTAATTCTGCCAGTGGAGCCTTGCTCCGGGGTGCAGTTCGAATATCATCAAAGCTAATGCCCGATTGCTGCATGCTGGCTTTTTTCGGATAATCAACAAAGCGCTCATCGATCTCATCCAGAAAACGGCTGGGCTCACATATGGTGAGGTTGCCCCATTTATAGCGATTTTCCGCATAAGTAATGGTCAGTTTTTTCATGGCGCGTGTCATGGCTACATAAAATAATCTTCTTTCTTCTTCCAGGTCGGGGCGGGAAGAGAGGGACTGGATAGACGGAAAGAGGTTTTCTTCCAGTCCGACAATAAACACATAGGGAAACTCCAGCCCTTTGGCCTGGTGGATTGTCATCAGGGAAACATAATCCGTTTTTTCCTCATCTTTCTTGTCGGCATCGGTGATCAGGGCCACCTCCTGCAGGAATTCGTCCAGGGTCCTTACAGAGGGGTTTTCTTCAGCAGGCCCGGATTCAAGCAGGCTTGTTTCCTTTTCGGTAAATTCCTTGATCGCATTGAGCAGTTCTTCTATATTTTCGTAGCGATTCAATCCCTCCGGACTTTTATCATCGTATAACTCCTTCAGGAGGCCCGAAGAAGAGGCAATGTGTTTGGCCAGGTCATAGGCATTCCGTTTTTTCATCTGGGCAGCAAAACTTTTGACCATGGTAACGAATGAGGCGATCTTTCCGCGCGTTCCGGTGTTCAGTCCCGGATCGTATTCTTCGATCTTTTCACAAACTTCCCATACAGAGATATCCAGCTTGTCGGCTGCGATATGCAGCTTGTCGACTGTAGTTTTTCCGATACCCCGGGTGGGATAATTGATCACCCGCAGCAGTGCTTCTTCATCTTTGTGGTTCACGGCAAGCCGGAAATAGGCCAGCAGATCTTTCACCTCCTTGCGATTGTAGAAAGAAAGTCCCCCGAAAATCCGGTAAGGGATGTTCAGCCGGCGGAGGGCTTCCTCGATCGACCTGGACTGGGCATTGGTGCGGTAGAGAACGGCAAACTCGCTGTTTTTAAGCTGTTCATTCATTTTGTTCTCAAAGATGGAATTGGCCACAATGCTGCCTTCTTCCCCGTCGGTAGCTGCTTTTTGCAGCTGGATTTTGTTGCCTTCATCATTATCGGTCCAGATCTCCTTGGTGATCTGTTCGCGGTTGTTCATGATGATGCCATTGGCAGCCCCAACAATGGTCTTGGTAGAGCGGTAGTTTTGTTCCAGTTTGTAAATGGCCACATCCTGGTAATCCTTCTGGAAATTCAGGATATTCTGTATGTTGGCACCCCGGAAGCCATAAATACTTTGCGCATCATCGCCCACGATGCAGATGTTCTCGTTGTCAGCGGCCAGCTTTTTCACGATCATGTACTGGGCGTGGTTGGTATCCTGGTACTCGTCCACCAGGATGTATTTGAATTTCTTCTGGTATTTCAGCAGGATCTCGGGAAAATCACGCAGTAAAATATAGGTATTGAAAAGCAGGTCGTCAAAATCCATGGCAGAGGCTTTCCGCAGGCGATTCTGGTAAATTTTGTAGATCTCTCCCATTTTGGGTTTGCCGGAGGATTCGTCGGTTCCCTGTATATCCATGCTTTTGTTGTATTCTTCGGCAGAGATCAGGCGGGATTTGGCAGCGGAAATCCGGCTGGACACATAATTGGGTGCATAGGTTTTGTCGTCCAGGTTCAGTTCCTTGACGATTGATTTGATCAGCCTTTTTGAATCATCGGCATCATAAATGGAAAAGTGGGGTGGATATGCAAGCAGGTGGGCTTCTGATCTCAGTATCCTGGCGAAGATGGAGTGAAAAGTGCCCATCCACACATTGCGGGCTTCTCCGGATCCGATCAATTCAAAAATGCGCCCCCGCATTTCTTTGGCTGCCTTGTTGGTAAAAGTAAGTGCCAGGATATTGAAAGCGTCAACGCCCTCGCCCAGCAGGTATGCAATACGGTATGTCAATACACGGGTCTTGCCTGATCCGGCCCCTGCGATAACCATTACCGGGCCGTCGATATGTTCCACAGCCTTGCGTTGTTCTTTATTGAGATGTTTTAAAAAATCAGTCACAGTAAAATTTTGTTTTGCAAAAGTAAGGGATATCATTCAGATGAGGTGGGGTGAGAAGGGGAATTTATTAAGAATGTTGCACAGGGAGTATGAGTTTCGGTTCGGGTTGCAAGTTTCGGGTTTGTTGTTTCGTGTTTCGTGTTTTGTGTTCCGGATTCCGGGTTTCGGGTTTCGGATTCCAAGTTTGGGTTTCAAAATGCGAGCTCGCTTCAGGCGAGCACGAGCATCCTCGTCCGAAGGACGGGGCTCAAAACTCAAAATTCAAAATTCAAAACTCATATGGTCTCCACCCGGTAAGTATAACTTTCCTCACTTTTTCTGCATTCCTGCAACACCGAATTTACATACTGTCCGCAATTGCTCCCGATCTTGTTTTCCTCCCATTCACCGATGCTCAGGATGTGTTCAAAACCTGCAGCGTTCAGTTCATCAAGCAGGGCGAGTTTGTGATTTTTTAGGCTGATAAGGGATTCGATCCCGTTGTAGCTGGCTTTGAGGGTTGGGTTGACCGGCGTGAGCTTGATCAGGAAAATATCCGGGCTAAAATAATTTCTTAACACACTGCTGTTTACAATGCTATTCTTGCCAAGGGCGAAATTCAAGGTGATCTTTTTTCCTTCCCGGTCGAAAAACTTTTCACCATATGCTGCGATTTCGGTAAAATCCATTTTTTTTACCGGCAGCAATTCATCTCTTTGTTTCTTTTCGGTGCTATGGATGGAGAACTGCAGCTGGAATTCTTTGGGGTACAACTCCTTTTTCAAGGCCAGCAATTCATCAAAGAAGTCCCTTGAACCGGACGGTCCGATGGTGGAGAGTGATGGTACAAAGCTTCGGTAATGATAACGGGAAGGGATTTCTTTCAAAACATCGATCACCTCCTTATTAAAAACGGGTTCTCCCATGCGGGCAAATTGCACCTTGAATTTATCCGTATCAATGCTTCCCTCCGGGAACCTTTGCCTGACTGCATAGTCGATCTGAAAGAAAAGTTCTTCCTTGCTGAGTTTTCCCTGATAGGAACCCCCTGCATCACAAAACTTACAATCCACCGGGCAACCGAACAGGGTGGAAATGATCAATACCCATTTTTGCCTGATGCTGAGCGGGGGCTGGGTGGATTCCACAAATTCCACCAGTTTGCCATCCCTGTTCCGGGCGATATACACCCGGGCAATGTCATTTCCGTCTACTTTGCTAATTACTTCCATTCTCCAATTCATTGATCTTCATGGCACATTCAATTCCATTCCCCGCAGCGATGGCCAGCTGCCTGTTTTGATCATTGGCAACATCCCCGATCAGGAACAATTTGTTTTCATCAAGCAGCTTTTTCTGTTTGAGCAGTATGTTGGGTGATAGAAAGTCCTTGAGTGGCAACCGGCCGATGGCAAAGATCAGATAATCCAGCTGGAAAATTTCCTCAATGGTCTGGAATTGCAGGCGATTCCTGATTTTCTCAACCGTCAGTATGCTGGTATTGGGGTGGTAGGTGATGTTCGGATGTGCCTCAGCCTTGCTCACCAGTGAGCCGATCGCCCTGACCTTTTCACTCTTATTATACAAATGAATGGTATTATTGTCGGCCAGGCTCAGTCCATAATCAAATGCAGCATCTCCGGCACCCACGATGCCGATTTCCTTATTCTGGATGTCAAGTAGCGGGAAAACATCCCGCTTGATCAACTCGTTGGCTTCAGGGAAGATCTCAACACCGGTAACCGGATTGGGTTTTGTGCCCGAGGCGACCACAAGTTTGCTGCAGTTCATCATTTTGCTTTCGGTGCGGAGGCTGAAGGTGTTCTCATGGTAGTCCGCGCTCAGGATCTCTTCCAAAAGGATCTCAATCCCGAAATTTTGTGCATGCTTTTCAAGCAGGCGGCATACTTCCAGTCCGCTGATCCCATCCGGGAAGCCGGGGTAATTCTCTATCAACCTGGCATTTTTCAGCATGCCTCCGACTGAATCTTTTTCAAAGACCACTGTGTCGATCCCGAATCGTTTCAGCTGCACTGCACATGCAATTCCTGCAGGACCTGCGCCAACGATTCCGACCCTGGTATTAAGTTCTTCCATTTTTCAATTGATTGATTAGGTCACTGCTAAGCATGGGCGGACTGAAACCCAGCGCAAGATTCAATAAGCTGGCCTGGTGCAATTCCTGTGTGTAAGTTGCTGTGGTGTCGACAGGCAGCACTGCCTCATAGCCCCTAACAAATGATGATCGCATGCTGGTTTCACAACAAAGATTTGTCATGACCCCGCACATGATCAACTGATCGCGGCCAAGTTTTTCCAAACGCTTATCCAGCTCCGTCTGATAAAAAATGTCGTACTGCGACTTTTCAATTACCTCAATGTTACCCTGATAAATGATTTCCGATAAAGGGTCCTCACGGCGGATCATTCTTATCCACCAGGTGTTCATCATGCCGGCATCTTTTTCATCATTGAGATGACGTGTATATATAATAGGTATATTGTATTTTTCTGCAACTGATTTCAAATTTTCGATTCGTTCGATGATGGCCGCTGATGAAGGGATAAAAGCTTTTGAATCCTGTGAAAGAAAGGTGTATTGCATATCCAGCACCAGCAAAGCACAGCGATCCGGCGCAAGCTCTATTTGCCTTTTTCTGCTGTAGCTGAAGGCTTTATCACGCATTGCCTGGCTGACTTCCTCAATATTTGTTTTACTGAAATATTCTTCCTTCATCTCACTTTATCTCAGAACCTGAAATTCGCGACAAAAGTAATTATAAAAATTTCCAATTCATTTGTTGTTTTTTTAAAAATAATTTGTACTTTTGCACCTCCCTTAACGAAGGGATTGTTAAAAAGCTGAAAAATAGAGGGAACCTGACAAATTGAGGCAAATATAGGTTTCCACAACGGTCCTCGAACAACCGCTGTGTCGCCTTTCATACCCTCAGAATATCTGTTCCCAAAAATTTCAGACTTAGAGCATAAAAAATAAAGGTTAGGAGCTACGGTGTGTTAAATAAATGATTACCTTTGCGCCCCTTTAAAGGATTAAAATAAAGTTTGTTCTAAAAGTCTTGATATGCCAACGTTACAGCAATTAGTAAGAAAAGGAAGACAAAAAACAACCAAGAAGAGTAAATCTCCGGCGCTCGACTCATGTCCGCAGCGTCGTGGCGTTTGTGTTCGTGTATATACAACCACACCCAAAAAACCTAACTCAGCGATGAGGAAGGTTGCCAGGGTTAGGCTCACCAACCAGAAAGAGGTGAATGCCTATATTCCGGGTGAAGGCCACAATCTGCAGGAGCACTCGATTGTACTGATCAGGGGCGGAAGGGTAAAGGATTTGCCCGGTGTTCGTTATCACATCATCCGGGGTGCGCTGGATACTTCTGGAGTTGAAGGACGTAAGCAGAGACGGTCGAAATACGGTACAAAACAGCCAAAGAAATAAAAGATTAATAATATAGATTTTTACAAATGAGGAAATCGAAACCTAAAAAGAGAATCATTGTACCGGATCCGCGGTTTAACGACACAATGGTTACAAAATTTGTAAATAACCTGATGTTAAGGGGGAAGAAGGATCTCGCTTTTAAAGTTTTTTATACTGCGATCGATATCGTTGTAGAGAAAACCGGAGAGGATGGTTTGGAAGTATGGAAAAAAGCCCTGGCCAACGTTACCCCTTCTGTAGAGGTAAGAAGTCGCCGGATCGGTGGTGCCACATTCCAGATCCCATCCGAGATCAGGGCCGGAAGGAAATTGTCGATCGGCATGAAGAACATGATCAAATTTGCACGCAAGCGCCACGAGAAAACCATGGGTGCCAAGCTGGCAGGAGAGATCATGGCCGGATACAAAGAAGAAGGCGCAGCCTACAAGCGGAAAGAAGATACCCACAGGATGGCCGACGCGAACAAAGCTTTCTCACACTTTAGATTCTAAATGGTATTGAACGGTATAAAACAGTGAACATTGATCTGAGACATATAAGGAACATTGGCATTATGGCGCACATCGACGCGGGTAAGACCACTACGACTGAGCGCATACTGTATTATACCGGTGTAAGTCATAAAATGGGTGAGGTGCACGAGGGTACTGCCGTGATGGACTGGATGATCCAGGAACAGGAAAGGGGCATTACCATTACTTCTGCAGCCACATCTGTTTTCTGGAAATACAATAATGAAGATTACCGCATCAACATCATCGATACACCCGGTCATGTTGATTTTACCGTTGAGGTGGAACGTTCCCTCAGGGTACTGGACGGATCCATTGCAATATTCTGTGCAGTGGGTGGCGTTGAGCCCCAGTCGGAAACTGTTTGGCGCCAGGCGGATAAGTACAAGGTGCCACGCATCAGCTATGTAAACAAAATGGATCGTACCGGTGCTGACTTCTTCAAGGTTGTGGATGATATTGAAGATAAACTCGGTGCCAAAGCAATTCCGGTACAAATTCCCATCGGTGCTGAAGATGATTTCGAGGGAATTGTTGACCTGATCGAAAACAAGGCATGGGCATGGGACGGCGATTCACTGGGAGCCGATTTCTTTGAGGTGGATATCCCGGAAGATATTGCAGGCACGGTGCGGGAATACCGCAACAAGCTTATTGAAGGAACGGCCGAAGAGAGTGAAGAACTGCTGAGCCGTTTTCTGGAAGATCCTGATAACATCAAATCTGAAGATATTGTTGCGGCGCTTCGCAAAGCAACCCTTGAACTGCGGATCACACCGGTATTGTGCGGCTCATCTTTTAAGAACAAAGGCGTACAATTGCTGGTGGATGCGGTTACGGCTTATCTCCCCTCTCCAATGGAAGTGGCTGCCATCACCGGGTTGAATCCCTATACCGAAAAAGAAGAAAAAAGACGATCCGATAAGGAAGAACCTTTCAGCGCACTGGCCTTTAAAATTGCAACAGACCCATTCGTGGGAAGGGTTGCCTTCTTTAGGGTGTATTCAGGGCAGTTGGAAGCCGGTAAACAGATACTGAACGTAAATACGGGCAAAAAGGAAAGAATTGCGCGTTTGCTGCAAATGCATGCCAACAAGCAGAAACCACTGAAAAGGGTTGAAGCCGGCGACATTGCCGTTGCAGTCGGCTTTAAGGAGATCCGCACAGGAGACACCCTGACCGATCTGCAACACCCAATACTCCTCGATGCCATCAACTTCCCCGAACCCGTCATTAGCATTGCGGTTGAACCCAAAACCCAGGAAGATGTTGACAAACTCACCATGGCATTGCAAAAGCTCTCCGAAGAAGATCCCACATTTACCGTTAGAACAGATGAAGAAACCGGCCAGACCATCGTAAGTGGTATGGGCGAACTGCATCTGGAGGTGATCACGGATCGTTTGAGGCGCGAATTCAATATCGAGGTGAGCACGGGTAACCCGCAGGTGGCTTATAAAGAGGCGATCGCGGAAGCAGTGCGTTACCGCGAGATATACAAGAAACAAAGTGGCGGAAGAGGTCGCTTTGCAGATATAACTGTTGAGCTTTCACCCGCCGGCGAGGATGTTCGTGGTTTGGAATTTGTGGATAGCATCAAAGGTGGTGCCATCCCCAATGAATTTGTAAAGGCGGTTGAGAAAGGATTTGAGCAGGCCATGTTCAATGGGGTGCTGGCAGGTTTTGCCATGCACAGCCTGAAGGTCAGGTTGCTGGACGGTGCCACACATCCTGTTGATTCGGATGCACTTGCTTTTCAGGTGGCTGCAGCACAGGCATACAAAGAAGCTTGCAAGAAAGCCAAACCAACCCTGCTTGAACCAATCATGAAATTTGAGATCATCACACCGGATGAATACCTGGGTGATGTTACCAGCGATATGAACAAAAGAAGGGGACATATTGAGAATGTGTCTTCAAAGATGAACGGACAGGTGATCCGCGGAAGAGTCCCTCTGTCGGAAATGTTTGGATATGTAACTGCGCTGAGAACACTTACTTCGGGCAGGGCCAGTTCAAACCTCGAATTTTCGCATTATGCAAAGATTCCGGCTGATATGCTAGAAGATATTTTAATAAAGGTGCATGGTTATGTGCCGTCATTTGAATAAAAACGAATTAAATAATTTAATAACGTGAGTCAGAGGATAAGAATTAAACTGAAATCATACGATCACAATCTGGTTGATAAGTCGGCCGAGAAGATCGTAAAAACTGTAAAAACAACAGGTGCAGTTGTGAATGGCCCGATCCCGTTGCCAACGAATCACCAGATTTTTACAGTGAACAGATCGACCTTTGTAAATAAGAAATCACGTGAGCAATTTGAGCTTAGCTCATACAAAAGGTTGCTCGATATTTACAGTACGACATCAAAAACCATTGATGCACTGATGAAACTGGAACTGCCCAGTGGAGTTGAAGTAGAAATAAAGGTCTGAATTAATTGGCTGTTCAAGCAAAAAAGAGCAAAAAATGTCAGGATTAATTGGAAAAAAAATAGGAATGACCAGCATTTACGACCAGGACGGTAAAAACGTACCCTGCACCGTAATAGAGGCTGGTCCATGCGTAGTAACCCAGGTTCGTACCAAGGATAAAGATGGTTATGATGCTTTGCAACTGGCTTTCGATGACAAGAAGGAGAAACAGACTCCCAAAGCATTGAGAGGACATTTTACCAAGGCAAAAACCAGCCCCAAACGTATTGTCAGGGAATTTTCAAGGTTCGAAGCCGGTCATCAAAAGAAATTCGGAGACACCGTTGAGGTGGACATCTTTGTGGAAGGTGAGTTTCTCGACATCGTTGGTGTTTCAAAAGGTAAAGGATTCCAGGGTGTTGTTAAACGTCATGGTTTCCATGGAGTGGGAGAGACCACACACGGACAGCATAACCGCGTTCGCGCACCCGGATCAATCGGTGCATCTTCTTATCCCTCAAGAGTTTTTAAGGGAATGCGGATGGCTGGAAGAACCGGCGGAAACAGGGTGAAAATGATCAACCTCCAGGTAATGAAAATCGTTTCTGAAAAGAACTTATTGCTGGTTAAAGGATCGGTACCCGGAGCTAATAATTCATATGTAATCATAGAGAGATGGAGCTAGTAGTACATACAATCACAGGCGAAAAAACAAATCGCAAGGTAAAACTGGATGATTCAATTTTTGGGATAGAGCCCAACGATCATGCAATCTATCTCGATACCAAACAATATCTTGCGAACAGGCGGCAGGGCACAAGCAGCACAAAGGAAAGAAATGCAGTGACCGGAAGTACCCGCAAAATCAAAAGGCAAAAAGGCACAGGTACCGCCAGGGCCGGGGATATCAAAAACCCACTGTTCAGAGGCGGGGGACGTACTTTCGGACCCAGGCCCAGGAATTATCACTTTAAGCTGAACCGGAAACTGAAACAGCTTGCCCGCAAATCGGCCCTGGCATATAAAGCCAAGGACCAGGGTATTATTATTCTGGAGGATTTTGATTTGAATGACCCAAAGACCAGGAGCTATGTGAGCATTCTGAACAGTTTTGAGCTGGGCAACAAGAAATCACTGATGCTGGTGAAGGACAGGAATGAAAATCTATACCTGGCCAGCCGCAATCTTCAGAATTCCAGGGTATCCATGGTGAACAACCTGAATACCTATGATATTCTCAATGCCAACAGTTTGTTGATCCAGGAAAGTTCATTAAAAGAAATCGAATCCATTTTTGCAAACGAGGAAAAATAAAGGTTAAGCGATGGAAATTATTATAAAACCGGTTATCACGGAAAAAATGACTGACAGGAGTGAAAAGCTCAACCAGTTTGGATTCATTGTCAATAAGAACGCCAACAAACTCCAGATCAAAAAGGCTATAGAGGATCTCTACGGCGTTGAGGTACTGTCAGTGAACACCCTCAATCAAAAGGGTAAATTTCAGCAGAGATATACAAAAACCGGATTGATTCAGGGAAGAAAACCCAATGTTAAAAAGGCAATCGTTACTTTGGCGGAGGGTGAGACAATTGATTTTTATAGCAATATTTAAGCAATACATAGATAAATGGCTTTAAAGAAATTCAAACCGACAACACCAGGACAGCGCTTTAAAATGATCAGCGCGTTTGATGAAATTACCGCAAAAGAACCTGAAAAGAGTCTTTTGGCTCCGGGTAAAAAGTCGGGCGGAAGAAACAACGAAGGTAAAATGACCATGCGTTATATGGGTGGTGGTCATAAACAAAGGTACCGGATCATTGATTTTAAACGTGACAAGGAAGGGATCCCCGGAAAGGTCAAGGCAATCGAGTATGATCCGAACCGCACAGCCCGTATTGCATTGGTTTACTATGTGGATGGCGAGAAACGTTACATCGTTGCTCCCCATGGTTTGAAAGAAGGACAGGAGATTGTTTCCGGCAAAGGTTCCGCACCGGAGATTGGAAACACACTTTACTTGAGCGACATTCCTTTTGGTACCATCATCCACAACATTGAGTTACGCCCCGGCCAGGGTGCCAAGATGGCCCGCAGTGCCGGATCGTATGCGCAATTGCTTTCACGCGAAGGCAAATTTGCGATCATCAAATTGCCTTCAGGCGAAACCCGGATGATCCTGCAGAAATGCAAGGCCACCATCGGGATGGTTTCCAATATCGACCACAGCCTGGAGTATTCAGGTAAGGCTGGCAGAAGCCGCTGGAAAGGCCGCAGGCCGCGTACCCGTGGTGTTGCCATGAACCCGGTAATATCACCCCATGGGTGGTGGTGAAGGCCGTGCTTCTGGTGGTCACCCGAGATCACGCAAGGGCTTGCCCGCAAAAGGGTATAAAACAAGGTCGAAGAAGAAAGATTCGAACCGTTACATCATTGAAAGAAGAAAAAAATAATAAATCAATAAAAGTTTAGCAGATGGCTCGTTCGTTAAAAAAAGGACCATATATACATTACAAGCTGGAAAAGAAGGTGATGACCAATGTTGAATCAGGTAAGAAAAGTGTTATCAAAACCTGGTCGAGGGCATCGATGATTTCACCAGACTTTGTGGGTCAGACAATCGCTGTTCATAACGGCAATAAATTTATTCCGGTTTATATCACTGAAAATATGGTAGGCCACAAGCTGGGTGAATTTGCACCGACCCGGATTTTCAGAGGCCATGCCGGTCAAAAAGATAAAGGCAAAAAATAAAGAACATTACAATGGGAGCAAGAAAAAGAATAAGAGCAGAAGAAAATAAGGAAGCCAGGAAAACACAGTACATGGCAAGCTTGAGAAATTGCCCTACTTCACCCAGGAAGATGAGGCTGGTTGCAAATCTCATCAAGGATCATGATGTGAACATGGCTTTGAATATCCTGAAACATTCGCCCCAGGATGCTGCAAAAAGACTCTATAAACTATTGCTTTCTGCAATTGCCAACTGGCAAGCCAAGAACGAGGGCAGCAGAATAGAGGAAAGCGAATTGTATATCAGGGAGATCTCTGTCGACAGTGCAAGAATGCTGAAAAGAATTAGGCCTGCACCGCAGGGAAGGGCACACAGGATCAGAAAACGCTCGAACCATGTAACACTTGTGCTTGACAGCAGGAACCAGGAAGTTGAAGTTTAAAGAATTAATCAATCAATTATAAATATTAATGGGACAAAAAACAAATCCAATAGGTCTTAGACTTGGAATCATCAAGGGATGGGATTCCAATTGGTATGGCGGACGCAAATTCGACGCCAAGCTGGTTGAGGATGATAAGATCAGAAAGTATTTGAATGCCCGTTTGTCGAAAGCTGGAATATCAAAGATCATCATTGAACGGACGCTCAAACTTGTTACCGTTACCATTTTCACTGCCCGTCCGGGCATCATTATTGGTAAAGGTGGCCAGGAAGTAGATAAATTGAAAGAAGAGCTCAAAAAGCTCACCGGGAAAGAAATTCAGATCAATATTTCCGAAATCAAACGCCCTGAGCTTGATGCAACCATTGTTGCACAAACCATTGCCAAACAGATTGAGGGCCGTATTTCATTCCGCCGTGCGATCAAAACCTCGATTGCTTCCACCATGCGGATCGGAGCAGAAGGAATCAAAGTGGTGATCTCCGGAAGGGTTGGAGGAGCTGAAATGGCACGTACCGAGCAGTATAAGGAAGGCAGAATTCCACTGCATACCCTGCGTGCCGATATCGATTACGCCTTCCAGGAAGCACACACGACTTATGGACGCATCGGTATTAAAGTCTGGATTTGTAAAGGAGAGATTTATGGTAAGCCCGAGCTTGTCCCGTCAAGCGTTGGTGGTCCGAAACAAAAAGGACCCAGGGGTGGTGGCGGTGGCCGCGGACCACGGAAAAGGAAGTAGTTAATAATATTTTAAAGGTTTCAGAGCATGTTACAACCTAAAAAAACAAAATACAGAAAGCAGCAGAAAGGCAAAATGAAAGGCAATGCCCAGCGTGGTAACCAGCTGGCATTCGGTTCCTTCGGGATTAAAACACTGGAAGAACACTGGATTACAGGCCGCCAGATAGAAGCTGCACGTCAGGCAGTTAGCCGTTATATGAAACGTGAAGGTAAGATCTGGATAAGGATCTTCCCCGATAAGCCCATCACCAAAAAACCCGCCGAGGTGCGTATGGGTAAAGGTAAAGGTGCACCTGAGTATTTTGTTGCCAGGGTAACCCCCGGCCGGATACTTTTTGAAGCGGAAGGTGTAAACCTGGAAGTTGCCAAAGAAGCTATGCGCCTCGCTGCTCAAAAGTTACCTGTGAAAACCAAGTTCATTGTTAGAAGAGACTATCAAGAATAAACAAAGGTATAAAAATGGAAATGCAAGTTATAAGAGAAATGACGACAGCTGAATTGAGCGAAAGGCTCGATGAAGAACGGAAACAGCTTACAAAGCTGAAGCTGAACCACGCTGTGTCTCCTTTGGAAAATCCGAATAAGATCAAGGATTATAAAAGAACCATCGCCCAAATGATGACTGAACTCAAAAGGCGTGAGATTGAAGGCGATATTGAAAATAATGAACCAGAAGAAACTAAGTAATACATAACATGGAACGCAACTTAAGAAAGGAAAGAATAGGTCTGGTCACCAGCAACGGAATGGATAAATCTATTGTTGTTCAGATCGACCGTAGGGTTAAACATCCCATTTACGGGAAGTTCATTAGAAAAGCCTCCAAGTTCATGGCCCATGACGAAAAAAATGAATGCAATGTGGGGGATAAGGTCCGCATCATGGAAACCAGACCACTTAGCAGGAATAAGTGCTGGAGATTAGTTGAAATAATTGAAAGAGCCAAGTAATCATGATACAACAAGAGTCGAGATTAGCAGTAGCAGATAACAGTGGTGCGAAGGAAGTGCTTTGCATCAGTGTCCTGGGCGGCACAAAGAAAAGATATGCCTCTATCGGTGACCAGATCATTGTAACGGTAAAGAACGCATTGCCTTCCGGGAACATCAAGAAAGGTACCGTGACCAAAGCCGTTGTTGTGCGCACCAAAAAGGAGATTCGTCGCAATGATGGTACCTATATCCGTTTTGACGATAATGCAGTGGTGATCCTGAATACCACAGGTGAGATGCTGGGTACCCGTATTTTCGGACCCGTTGCCAGGGAGTTGCGTGATAAACAATATATGAAAATCGTTTCGTTGGCACCCGAAGTGCTTTAACAAGGAAAAATACAGATCATGAGTAAGAAATTACATATAAGAAAAGGCGATACCGTGATGGTGATATCAGGCGAATCAAAAGGCCAGCAAGGAAGGGCTCTATTCGTTGATCCCGTAAAGGAAAATGCAATTGTCGAAGGGATCAATATGGTATCAAAACATCAAAAGCCCAATGCCGAAAATCCCAAAGGCGGGATCATTAAAAAAGAGGCGCCGATCCATGTTTCCAACCTGATGGTGATCGATGCCTCCGGTGATGTTACCAGGATCGGAAGGAAAATGGATGACAAAACAAATAAAAGAGTACGTTACTCAAAAAAATCCGGGGAGGTGATTAAGTAATGGAATATACACCGCGATTAAGAAAGAAGTATTCAGAGGAAATTATACCTGCACTCCGGAAGGAATTCAATTACAAGAGCGTTATGCAGGTTCCCAAACTGGTAAAGATCAGCATCAACCAGGGATTGGGTGAAGCTACCGTCGACAAAAAACTGATTGACAACGGAATCGAGGAAATGAGCATGATCGCCGGGCAAAAGGCCGTAGCTACCAAGTCAAAAAAGGATATCTCCAACTTTAAGTTGAGAAAAGGTATGCCCATCGGCGTTCGCGTAACCCTGCGTGGTTATAAAATGTATGAATTTCTCGACCGGATGATTGCCGTTTCCATTCCCCGTATCAGAGACTTCCGGGGGGTGAATGACAAAGGATTTGACGGAAAAGGTAATTATACCATGGGAGTACCCGAACAGATTATCTTTCCGGAGATCAATATCGACAAAGTGAATAAGATCAATGGCATGGATGTTACATTTGTAACCACTGCCCAAACCGACCAGGAAGCCATGGCTTTGCTGAAACAGTTTGGAATGCCATTCAAAAATCAAAAAAAATAAGAGCATATGGCTAAAGAATCAATGAAAGCGAGAGAAATCAAGAGGCAGAAGCTTGTTGATAAATATGCAGAGAAAAGAGCAGAACTGAAAGCAGAGGGAAATTATACTGCCCTGCAGAAACTGCCCAAAAACGCTTCACCGGTTCGTTTGCATAACCGTTGCAAACTGACCGGCCGTCCAAGAGGATATATGCGTCAGTTCGGCCTCTCCCGTATTAACTTCAGAGAGATGGCATTGATGGGATTGATTCCCGGTGTAAAAAAGGCAAGTTGGTAAAATAAATATTGATAGGAAATGATAACTGACCCAGTTGCAGATTATTTAACAAGAATCAGGAACGCGATCATGGCAAACCACAGAGTGGTTGAAGTACCAGCATCAAACCTGAAAAAAGATATGACCAAGATCCTGTATGATAAAGGTTATATCCTGAATTACAAATTCGAAGAGGATAACAAGCAGGGCATCATCAAGATCGCGCTTAAGTATCATCCGGTATCTAAATTGCCGGCGATCAGAAAAATCGAAAGAGTTAGTAAACCTGGTTTGCGCAAATATGTTAACGCAGACGAACTGCCCAGAGTGCTCAACGGACTCGGAATTGCAATTATTTCGACTTCCAGGGGCGTGGTCACCGACAAGGAGGCACGCAAAGAGCATATCGGTGGTGAGGTTTTGTGTTATGTTAGTTAATTTGAAAATATAGACAAATGTCAAGAATAGGAAAGTTACCGATTACGGTCCCTGACGGAGTTCAGGTGAATATATCCAAGGAGAATGTTGTAAGCATTAAAGGGAAACTGGGTGAATTGCATCAGAAAATTGATCCGGGCATCAGCATTAAGCTGGAAGAAAACCAGATCACCCTGGAGCGCGCCACAGAAAGCAAGGATCACAAATCAAAACATGGTTTGTACCGTGCCCTTCTGGCCAATATGGTGAAAGGTGTTACCGAAGGCTACACCATTGTTCAGGAACTGGTTGGTGTGGGTTACAAGGTAACGGTCAACGAACAACTCCTTGAACTTGCCCTTGGTTATTCACACAATATTTTCTTTGAGCTTCCTCCGGAAGTGAAAGCCGAAGCCAAGGTGGAAAGGGGTAAAAGCCCGGTGCTGACCCTGACATCCATCGACAAGCAGTTGATCGGACAGGTGGCGGCCAAGATCCGTTCGCTCAGGAAACCTGAACCCTACAAGGGCAAAGGTATCAGGTACAAGGGAGAAATATTGCGCAAAAAAGCTGGTAAGGCAGCTGCTGAATAATAGAGTATTATTAATGACGTGCGGCAAAATCCGGGCGTAAAAAAATCCGAAGAAGGATGAAAAAGATAAAGGACAGAAAAAAATTCAGAAGATACAGAATCAGGATGCGTATCCGCAAAAATCTTCTGGGTACAAAAGAAAGACCCAGGCTGAGCGTATACAGGAGCAATAATCAAATCTATGCTCAACTGATCGACGACCTTGAAGGACAGACACTGGTTGCTGCCTCATCAAGAGAAAAGGAAATTGCCTCGCAAGAAGCCAATAAAAAAGAGCAGGCGAAGATGGTCGGCAAAACCCTGGCCGAAAAAGCCAGAAAAGCCGGCATTGAAACTGCTGTTTTCGACCGGGGAGGTTACCTGTATCACGGAAGAGTTAAATCATTGGCAGATGCGGCCAGAGAAGGCGGACTTAAATTTTAATTAGATTATGACAAACGCAAATATTAAAAGAGTTAAATCCAGCGAAATAGAGTTTAAAGACAGACTGGTAAGCATCCAACGGGTTACCAAGGTTACCAAGGGTGGCCGTACTTTCAGCTTCTCTGCCATCGTCGTTGTTGGAAACGAAAATGGTGTTGTTGGATATGGTTTGGGAAAAGCAAAAGAAGTTACTTCGGCGATCTCCAAAGGAATCGATGATGCCAAAAAGAACCTGATCAAGGTGCCTGTATTGAAAGGAACACTGCCGCATGAGCAAACCGGAAAATATAGCGGAGCGAATGTATTCCTGAAGCCTGCCGCACCCGGTACCGGAGTTATCGCCGGTGGCGCGATGCGTGCCGTTCTCGAAAGTGTTGGTGTTACCGACGTGCTGGCAAAATCAAAGGGCTCTTCAAACCCGCACAGCGTCGTTAAAGCAACCATCGATGCACTCTCCCAAATGCGGGATGCCTATACGGTTGCCCAGCTGAGAGGTGTGGAAATTGATACAGTATTCAACGGATAATATTGGTAAAATGAAGAAATTGAAAATTACCCAGGTAAAAAGCAAGATCGGTCACACTGAACGTCAGAAAAGGACACTGCAGGCTTTGGGTTTGAGAAAGATGCACCAGAGTATCGAAGTGGACGCAAACCCTCAGATCCAGGGAATGATCGAAAAAGTAAAACATTTGTTAGAAGTAGAAGAAGTTAAATAATTTAAATCAGACTGCAATACAATGGACCTTAGCAATTTGAAACCGGCAGACGGATCAGTAAAAAAGCGGAAAAGAATTGGTCGCGGAGAAGGCTCCGGCGACGGAGATACCGCAACCCGTGGTCATAAGGGTGCCAAATCAAGATCAGGCTACAAAAGGAAGTTTGGTTTTGAAGGCGGGCAGATGCCACTTTACCGCAGGGTTCCCAAAGGGGGATTCAAGAACAGAGGCAGAGTGGAATACACGGGTATCAACATCGATACCCTGCAGAAACTTGCCGACGAGAAAAAGATTGATGTTATTGATCCCGAAACTTTGATAAAATTTGGCCTGACCGATAAAAAGGATCTGATCAAGATCCTCGGTCGTGGTAAATTGGAAGCCAAGCTTGAAGTAAAAGCGCATGCGTTTTCTGCAAGTGCCCAAAAGGCAATAGAAGATCAAGGTGGTACAGCAACAAAAATTGATTAATGAATGAAAAGACTAATACAGACCATAAGGAATATTTATAAGATTGAAGACCTCAGGCAGAGGATACTGTATACCCTCGGGATTATTCTGATCTACCGGCTGGGAACAAAGGTCGTTTTGCCAGGTGTCGATCCCAATATCTTATCAGAGGTTTCAAGCCAGACAGGAACAGGTCTTGTAGAGTTATTGAATATTTTTTCCGGTGGTGCTTTTACCAATGCCTCCATTTTTGCACTGGGTATCATGCCCTATATTTCAGCATCCATTGTAGTGCAGCTGCTGGGTATGGCCATTCCCTGATTTCCAAAAATTGCAACGCGAAGGTGAAAGCGGAAGAAGGAAGATCAACCAGATCACACGTTACCTGACTGTGTTGATCACCGGATTCCAGGCACCGGCCTATATCACTACCATGATCCTGAACAGGCTGCCCGCGGAAGGTGTAACACCCTTTGTGCAGGGAGGCTCGCCTTCAACCTTCTTCTGGGTCTCCTCGGTGGTGATCCTGATCTCCGGTACCATGTTCATCATGTGGCTGGGGGAAAGAATCACCGACAAAGGGATCGGAAACGGTATCTCCCTGATCATTATGATCGGGATTATTGCCCGACTGCCATTCTCCCTCGTTGGGGAATTCGTTTCCAAAATGGAAGAAAAAGGCGGTGGTCTCGTATACTTCGTTGTTGAGATTGTGATCCTTGTGTTGGTAATACTGGTAACCATATTGCTGGTGCAGGGGACGCGGCGTATACCCGTGCAATATGCCAAAAGGATTGTTGGAAATAAACAGTACGGAGGTGTGCGTCAATATATTCCATTGAAAGTGAATGCTGCCGGAGTTATGCCCATCATCTTTGCGCAGGCCATCATGTTCCTGCCGCTGACCATTGCCGGCTTTGCCGCATCGGATACTTTGTCAGGCTTCGCGTCGGCCTTTACCAATATCAACGGATTCTGGTACAACCTGACGACATTTGTACTGATCATCATGTTTACCTATTTTTATACTGCCATCACCATGAACCCAAACCAGATGGCAGAAGATATGAAAAAGAACGGAGGTTTTATCCCCGGTGTGAAACCCGGAAGAAAAACCGCTGAATTTATCGATAACATCATGTCAAGAATTACTTTGCCAGGATCCATTTTCCTGGGGCTCATTGCCATTATGCCGACCTTCGCAAGGATGATCGGTGTGACACAGCAGTTTTCGCTGTTCTATGGCGGTACATCCCTTTTGATCCTGGTGGGTGTAATCCTTGATACATTGCAGCAGATCGAGAGTCATTTATTGATGCGACACTATGATGGTTTGACCAAGTCGGGCCGTATCAAAGGACGTTCGTCAATAAATATGGGATAGTGTAATGATACACATCAAGACGGAAGAGGAAATAGAATTAATCAGAGATAGTTCTTTACTTGTTGGTAAAACATTGGCTGAGGTTGCCAGGATACTGAAACCGGGTTGCCAGACAATACAGCTTGACAAAGTGGCCGAGGAATTTATCCGGAGCCATGATGCAATTCCGGGTTTTCTGGGATACAACGGCTTTCCGGGTTCACTCTGTATTTCGGTGAACGAAGTGATTGTTCACGGTTTTCCGGGCAAATATGAGCTGAAGGAAGGCGATATCGTTTCCATCGATTGCGGCGTGCTGAAAAACGGTTTTTACGGAGATTCGGCTTATACCTTTGCAGTTGGTGAAGTGAACGAAGAGAAAAATGTTGATGGAGAGAACCAGAGAATCGCTTTACCTGGCAGTGGAACAGGCCGTGCATGGAAAACGGATCGGAGACATCGGCTATGCAGTGCAATCCTATGTGGAACAATTCGGATACAATGTGGTAAGGGATCTGGTTGGACACGGACTGGGCAAGAACCTGCATGAAAAGCCGGAAGTTCCGAATTACGGACGAAAAGGCAATGGGGTAAAGCTGAAGGAAGGCATGGTGCTGGCCATCGAACCCATGGTTAACCTTGGCACAAAAAATGTTATACAGGAAAGGGATGGCTGGACCATCCGCACAGCTGACAGGCTGCCATCTGCACATTATGAACATGATGTGGTGGTGAGAAAAGAAAAAGCGGAAATACTTTCTACCTTTGATTACATTGAGGAAGTATTGAAAGCAAATAGAAATTTAAGTTAGATATGGCTAAACAGCAATCTATAGAACAAGACGGAACAGTAATCGAATCATTGGGTAACGCCATGTTTCGGGTCGAACTGGAAAACGGGCACAACATAACGGCCCATATCTCCGGGAAGATGCGTATGCATTATATAAAGATCCTTCCCGGCGACCGTGTGAAACTTGAAATGTCACCCTATGATCTGACAAAAGGAAGAATTGTATTCAGATATAAATAATAAATACTTGTTATAATGAAAGTTAGAGCATCCATAAAAAAGAGATCATCCGAATGCAAAATCGTTCGCAGGAAGGGAAGATTGTACGTGATCAATAAAAAGAACCCCAAGTTTAAACAAAGACAAGGTTAATCATATAAACATTAAGATATATGGCCAGAATTGCAGGTGTAGATATACCAAGAAACAAAAGAGGCGAGATCAGTCTCACGTATATTTTCGGAATTGGCAGGAGTACTGCCCAGAAAATTTTAACAGAAGCCGGCGTATCCTTTGAAAAAAGAGTACAGGACTGGGATGATGATGACCTGACCAAGATCAGGAACATCATCAACGATAAATTCAAAGTGGAGGGTTCGCTGCGCTCTGAAACGCAGATGAACATCAAACGATTGATGGACATAGGCACCTACCGGGGTATCCGTCATCGTTCGGGCCTTCCGGTGCGCGGGCAGAGTACAAAGAACAATGCCAGAACCCGTAAAGGCAAGAAAAAACTGTTGCAAACAAAAAGAAAGCACCAACAGGTTGATGCTTTTGTTTTAATTTTTTATTGAGATACCTGGTTAGTAATTTAGATAATTATGGCTAAAACACAGAGAGCAAGAAAAAAAGTTGTTAAGGTTGATCCGATCGGAAGGGCATACATCACTGCCTCGTTCAACAACATTATTATTTCTTTAACCAACGAAACCGGTCAGGTGATCGCATGGGCGTCAGCAGGAAAGATGGGTTTCAGGGGTTCAAAGAAAAATACACCTTATGCTGCACAAATGGCTGCAGAAGAGTGTGCAAAATCAGCCTATGATATGGGCCTGAGGAAAGTGAAGGTTTTTGTTAAGGGTCCCGGTGCCGGACGTGAATCAGCGATCCGTACTTTGCATACCTCCGGTGTAGAAGTTACCGAGATCAGAGACATTACACCCTTGCCGCACAACGGATGCAGGCCACCAAAAAGAAGAAGAGTATAATATCATTGAACAAATAGAAATTAGAGAATAAAATGGCAAGATACAGAGGTCCTAAATCGAAAATTGCACGAAAATTTAATGAACCTATTTTCGGACCAGATAAAGTACTGGAGAAAAAGAATTATCCTCCGGGTCATCACGGCGCTAACAAAAGAAGAAGGAAACAGTCGGAATACGGTGTTCAGTTGCAGGAAAAGCAGAAAGCCAAGTATACCTATGGCATCCTTGAACGCCAGTTCCGCAATGTTTTCAAAAAAGCTACCCAGAAAAAGGGTATTACCGGTGAGATTCTGCTTCAGTTGATCGAAGCCAGACTGGATAATGTTGTTTTCCGCCTGGGGATTGCTCCTTCAAGAAGAGCAGCCCGCCAGCTGGTTTCACACAAACACATCACCGTGAATGGTGAGCTTGTGAACGTACCTTCATATGGTGTGCAGGAAGGCGATATTGTGGCCGTCAGGGAAAAATCAAAATCTTTGATCGCCATTGCAGAATCACTCGAAGGACATGCCCATAGCTATTCATGGCTTGAATGGGACGAATCGCAGAAGGCCGGCAAATTTCTGAACTACCCTTCCAGGGATGAAATACCGGAAAATATTAAAGAACAATTGATTGTTGAGCTTTATTCTAAATAATCAGTTATTTAATTATTTATTGAGCATATCAAAGAATAAGATATATGGCTATTTTAGCATTTCAAAAACCTGAAAAGGTTATCATGAACGAAGCGGATGAATTTAGTGGATCATTCGAATTCAGACCGCTCGAACCAGGTTTCGGCATAACAATCGGTAATGCACTGAGAAGAATTTTGCTCTCCTCGCTGGAAGGCTACGCGATCACCTCTATCAAAATTGACGGTGTTTCGCACGAATTCTCAACCATCAAAGGTGTAATCCAGGATGTTACCGAGATGATCCTGAACCTGAAAAAAATTCGTTTTAAACGTCAGATTGATGGCGAAAACAGCGAAAAGGTCCATATTGTGATCGGCGACCAGTCAGAATTCAAGGCCGGCGATATCAATAAATTCCTGTCGGTTTTCCAGGTGCTGAACCCGGATGTGCTGGTTTGTGAAATGGACTCATCCGTTAAGCTGTCGATCGATATTACGATTGAGAAAGGCAGGGGATATGTTCCGGCAGAGGAGAATAAATCCCTCACTGCGCCGCTCAATACCATCGCGATGGATTCAATTCATACGCCCATTAAGAAGGTAAAATATTCCATCGAGAATTTCAGGGTTGAGCAAAAGACCGACTATGAAAAACTCGTAATGGATATTGAAACCGATGGGTCTATCCATCCCAAGGAAGCCCTGAAAGAAGCGGCCAAGATCCTGATCCATCATTTTATGCTCTTCTCAGATGAGAAGATCACCCTGGACTCAGAGGAAAAAACCGTTGCAGAAGAATTTGATGAAAATTCATTGCATATCAGGCAATTGCTCAAAACCAAGCTGGTCGACCTGGATCTCTCGGTTAGAGCATTGAACTGCCTGAAAGCAGCCGATGTTGAAACACTGGGCGATCTGGTGGCCTACAACAAGAACGACCTGCTCAAGTTCAGGAATTTCGGTAAGAAATCCCTGACGGAACTCGAAGAACTTGTAAAGTCGAAAGGATTAGAATTTGGAATGAATACATCGAAGTATAAATTAGATAAGGAATAAGAGCAATGAGACACCGTAAGAAAATCAATCACCTGAGCAGAACAAGTTCGCATAGAAAAGCCATGTTGGGAAATATGGCTGCATCTCTCATTCTTAAGAAGAGGATCAATACAACATTGGCCAAGGCAAAAGCCCTCAGGGTATTTGTTGAACCCTTGATCACAAAATCGAAGGTAGACAATACACATTCCAGAAGGATTGTATTCAAACATCTGCAGGATAAAGATGCCGTTACGGAATTGTTCCGCGAAATTTCCGTGAAAGTGGCGGAACGCCCTGGTGGTTATACCAGGATATTGAAAACCGGTAACAGGCTGGGTGATAATGCCGAGATGGCCATGATCGAACTGGTTGATTATAACGAGAACCTCCTTGGAGAAACCGGCGAAAGTAAAGGCAAATCACGACGTGGTGGCCGGAGAAGAGGCACTAAGACAAAAACGGAAACCACTGCTAAAACGGAAGCTCCTGTAAAAGAAGAACCCAAAGCCGAAGCAAAACCGGAGAAAAAGGAAGAGGCCAAAATGGATGAAACTCCCAAAGCTGAAAGCAGAGAAGAAGTGAAGAAAGAAGAGCCCATTGCTGAGGTGAAGGAGGAAAAGAAGGCAGAGCCGAAAGAGGAAAAGAAAGAAGAACCCAAAGAGGAAAAGAAAGAAGAGCCCAAAGCCGAAGCAAAGGCTGAGCCCAAAGCTGAAAAAGAAGATAAGGAAGAGAAGAAAGAGAAGAAAGAAGACGACAAGAAGGAAGAAGATAAAAAATAATTTTTTCAGGATTTAAAAAAAATCAAAGGATAAGGTTTAGAAGCTTTATCCTTTTTTTGTATCTTTAAAACAATATAAAAAAATACTATGAGTCAGATAATCAATATTTCAGGAAGACAGATTTTGGATTCAAGAGGGAATCCAACGGTGGAAGTAGAAGTGTATACCGATAGCGGTGTGATGGGCAGGGCTGCTGTGCCATCCGGTGCCTCAACCGGAGTTCATGAAGCCGTTGAACTGAGGGATGAAGACAAAGAGATCTATCTGGGGAAAGGCGTTTTAAAAGCTGTCCAGAATGTGAACAATGCCTTAAATGAAGAGCTTCACGGTTATTTCGTGATGGACCAGAACGGGATTGACCAGCGCATGATCGAGCTGGATGGTACCCCCAACAAGGCTAACCTGGGAGCCAATGCCATGCTGGGTGTTTCACTGGCGGTTGCCAATGCAGCAGCGCAGGAAACCGGACAGTATTTGTATCGCTATATTGGCGGGGTCAATGCCAATACCCTTCCCATCCCCATGATGAATATTCTGAATGGCGGATCCCACGCGGATAACAGCATCGATTTCCAGGAATTCATGATCATGCCGGTGGGTGCAGGCACTTTCACCGAAGCTCTCAGAATGGGGGCCGAAGTGTTTCATAATCTTAAAAAGGTGCTCAAAGACCAGGGATTTTCTACCAATGTGGGTGACGAAGGTGGTTTTGCACCCAACCTGAAATCAAATGAGGATGCCATCAAGGTGGTGCTGCAAGCCATCGAAAAAGCCGGTTACAAAGCAGGCGAAGATATTTTTATTGCCCTCGACCCGGCTGCATCCGAATATTATCTGGAAAAAGAGAATGTTTACCACCTGAAATGGTCAACCGGTGATAAACTCAATCCAAAAGAAATGGTTGATTTCTGGAAAGACTGGGTGAAAAAATATCCCATCATCTCCATCGAAGACGGTATGGCCGAAGATGACTGGGATGGCTGGAAGATCATGACCGATGAAATGGGAGACAAGATTCAACTGGTTGGAGATGATCTTTTTGTGACCAACACCCAACGACTGAAAAGAGGCATTGACAACGGCATCGGAAACTCTATCCTGGTAAAAGTAAACCAGATCGGAACTCTGACCGAAACCATTGATGCCGTAAATATGGCTTACCGCAATGCTTACACTGCAGTCATCAGCCACCGTTCCGGGGAAACCGGAGACACCACCATTGCCGACCTGGCCGTGGCGCTGAATTCAGGCCTGATCAAAACCGGATCGGCCTCCCGTTCCGACAGGATCGCAAAATATAACCAGTTGCTCCGAATTGAAGAAACACTGGGCAGTTCAGCCAGGTATCTCGGGAAAGATTTTCGCTATATCAGGTAAGACCGATTTGACTGGAATTCTTAAAATTTTTCCGCTGAACAAATGCATCCGTGCATTCCATTTGTCTTAAAATAGAAATTTTTTCAAAACTGAAGAAATTATGATGAAGATTCAGATCAGGGGTGCAAACAATTATTGCATGACGGAAGACAGGGAAATGCGTTTTCCGTCCCTGTAGGCCACTACAAAAGCATCATAAATGCCTTTGTTTCTCAGCACCCTTGCATATTCATTGGCAGTCTGAAAAGAATTGAACCAGCCGGCAACATAGCGGTAGAGCCCATTGCTATGATCTTCATAAATCCGGCTGTCGATCTGGTATCTGGCTGCCAGGTCATGAATATTCAGCCCGCCATTGCTTTTGGCCATTATCTGAACACCGAAAGTGACACCTGTCATGTCGGGTATTTTGCTGCCACTAACTGAGTTTTGATTTGTGTTTGTCTGATCCTCTTTGATTATTCTTCCTTCGCTTCCAAAGTAAACATTTTCAGCTCGCAGAATATTCGGTATCTTATTATCGGTTAAAATACGCCCCCTGGGTTTGTCTTCTTCCAACTCCAGGATTGATGTAGTATATGTGGTTGCCGATGGCATTGCCATAACTTCAACCTCCAAAGGTTCTTCCATTATGGGTCGCTTGCCCTGCCTCACATCCCTGTCGAAAATCCCCACGATCTCATATTCTGCCACAACCGGGAGATCCCCGCGCGCATGTTCACTCTTGAATTTTTCCGCATCACTTAGCTTCATTTCAGCGGATTGCTTTGAAGAGAGGTCGTACTTCTGTTCGTATTCATATTTCTTCAGCTCCCTGTCGTATGACTTCGAAGGTTTGGTTCTTCTGTATTCAACCTGGTTATCGTATTTATTCACTTCCGATTCGTACATTCTCGACTGCCTTCTCTGAATTCTTTCCTCTCGCCTTGCCGGGTCGCCTCTGAAAATGCGGGAATTATTAAAATTATATGTCAGACCAAGCATAGAATAATTATACACATCATACCGGAACCCTCCTTTGCTTGCATCCACCATATCCGAATTAGCTCCATGCAGTGTGCTTTCGAGGTTCAGACCCCAGGAATCATTCAGGTTAAACCTGAGGCCCATACCAACCGGGAATACCAGCTCCGTTGTACGTCCATGCGGGCCGCTGCCGGTAAATCCGCTCCGGCGGAGAACTTTGCCGGTATTATAATCTTTCAACTCTGATTCCCAGTTTGAAAAACCAACACCTGCCAGGCCATAAATGCTAAGCAGGCGGTTGGGATTGAAGCCTGCAAAAAGATTTGTGAAATCAAGGTATACATGGAGGTTGTATTCGAATACTTTGGCATCAAACATGAGATTGGCCGGGGCATCGTTGTTATAAAACAACTTGGTTCCGTGGATCCTCCCGTTCAGGAGCTGGAACCCGAGACCGAAAACCGGGAAAATTGTTTCCGGAACATGATTCCGTAGGCAAGCCGCCAGTCTTCCCGGTAGGGTGCAAATTTATAATTCTGGATATCCCCGTAAAAGAGTGTGCTGCCAAGGTTTACATTCACCCGCCAGTTATCGGAGAAACGCGAACGGCCCTCCATGTAAGCCTGTGCGTTTGATATGGCAGGCGCTGATGCAAGCAGGGCGATTAAAAGAACGGACCAAATATATGTTCGTTTGTTTTTATTCATTTCCAATCCTGTCCATAAATTCTTATTGGCAATATTTATTCAAATATTCCAGTGCAACGCCGAATCCCAGTTCGTATGCATTGTGCCAGTCGCGGCAGGCACCGTTCAGATCATTCACATAAAACTTTGCCACCCCCCGGTTGTAATAGTTTCTCACCCAGTTTGAATAATCGGCAACTTCCGTGGGTTCAATGTCCAATGCGCGGTCGAAATCTTCAATGGCCCCATTGAAGTCCCGCAGCTTGGTTTTCGCATTTCCCCTGTAGGAGAAAAGCATAAAATCTTTGGACTCGGGATTCAATTCAATGGCTTTGTCAAAATCCTGAACAGCCCCGTCATAATTTCCTGCCTGGTATTTTAGATACTCCCCACCGGTAGAAAGACATATATTCGCTTGATACCGATTCTACAGGTATGTTGTAGATCACTGCGTCTTTGATGAAGCTTTTAAACTCGTAGTAATAGGTCTGGTAATAAGAGTTTGAAAAGATCTTTTTGATGTTCGTGGGTTCCAGGTAATAGCCGGTTATGGTCTTTTTATTGTAGGTCTCAACGATCTTAAACCGGATCACCTCTGCATCATTGTCGCGCAGGGGCCAGACGGCGATCACAAGATTCGCAGCATTCACACTGGTGGCATCGATGGTACGGTTGATCTTGTTCACGATCTTATCGTTCAGGGTGTAAGGATTGTAATCATCGATCTTGCCATAACAGTAAACATCCATATTTACTGCATAGGCATTGTCAAATTCAACCTCCTCCGGAAAAACATTGATGAGGTTCTCCGCAGGAAAAACCCAGAATTTGGCGGAATTGTAATTGCGCCAGTCGTCTTCCAGCATTGGGAATTCGTATTCTCCATCGCGAAAGATCTTGATCAGGACATTGTATTGTTTGTCTTCGATCAATACCTTTTTCAATTCGAGGTGGATAAAGTTATCCAGACCAAGCCTTTCCTTTGGGCTGGGGTTGCGCACGGTACGGCTGTTGGAGGTGGGGATGGTATTCATTTCATAGGCCCACTTTCCATTATCCTGCAATGACCAGCCCTGGGCACTGCTCAGAGTTGAAAGCGGGTTGCTGATGACAGAAAAAACATTCGGGTCTTCAACCTGTGCATTAGCAAATTCACTGCCCGGGAATAAGAAAAGCAAAAAAGAAAGTATAATTTTTATTCTGAGTTTAATCATAATTTTCCTGACGCCAGTGTAACTTACTATTAGATAGTATCATTCAAGGTAAATATATAACAAATATATCCTTCTGCAAAAACTTAAAACACAAGTTACTAAAAGAATTATCAACAGTATTCCAGTTTGATTTATAAGGATTTCTGCTGAATTCTCCTTTTTCAAAGTTAAGTGAATTTTTACTTTATTCAAATAAATCTGGCAGATTGCTTTACAATGCCATACATCATGCAATGATCATCTCCCTGGCTTTCACAAATGCTTTTTCAAGTCCTGATGGATCTTTTCCTCCTGCAGTTGCGAAATGGGGCTGGCCACCGCCACCTCCTTTAATTTCCTTTGCAGCCTCACGGATGATCCGGCCTGCATTGAGATTTTTTTCCTGCACCAGATTTTCAGAGATCATAATGCTCAGATTGCATTTATTCCCTTCGGCGGTCCCCAGCACCAGGAACAGGTTTTCCACCTCCCGCGACAGAGCGAATGCCAGGTCGCGGGCGCCATTCATATCTGTGTCTGCCCGTGAAGCAATGAAATTAATTCCATTCACCACTTCGATCTTGTTTTTCAAATCTGAACCTATGCTTTTAAGTTGTTCCTTTTTCAGCTTGTCAAGGTTTTTCTGCAATATGCTGTTTTCTTCGATCAGCTTCTGTAAGCCCTGCAAAATATCTTTTGGGTTCTTCAGGATTTCCCGTGTTTGCTCCAGGATATCAATTTTATCGTACAAATATTCTTCTGCTTTCTCCGCGGTAATTGCTTCGATTCGCCTGATGCCTGCCGCAATGGCCGATTCACTGGCGATTTTGAAAAACCCGATCTGCCCGGTGGCATTCACATGGGTGCCTCCGCAAAGTTCAACAGAGTATTCCGGGTCGAAGCTGATCACCCTCACAGAGTCCCCGTACTTTTCACCAAAAAGGGCCACCGCACCCATTTGTTTTGCCTCATCCATGGACATTTCGCGGTATTCCTTGAGCGGGATGTTCTCCCTGATCCTGGCATTGACGATCTTTTCAACTTTCCGGATTTCATCATCGCTCATTTTGGAGAAATGGGAAAAGTCGAAACGCAGCCTATCTGGTTCAACCAGTGAACCCTTTTGTTCAACATGCTCTCCCAGGACCATCTTCAGCGCTTTATGCAACATATGCGTGGCCGAGTGATTATTTTCTGTGAGCCTCCGTTTTTCTGCATCCACATGTGCCACGATCTCTCCTCCGGGCTTCCCGGGCAGTTCGTTGCACAGATGTACGATGAGGTTGTTCTGCTTTTTGGTATCGAAAACCGCAGTCTTTTTTCCTTCGCTTTCCAGGTAACCCTGGTCACCCACCTGACCGCCGGCCTCAGCATAAAAAGGCGTTTGGTCGAGTACCACCTCATAAAAACTTTTTTTCCTGGCGCTTACTTTTCGGTAGCGCGTGATCTTTGCAGGGCTTTCCATCTGGTCGTAGCCCAGGAAACGGGTTTCCTCTGCCTGATCCTTTAGGATAACCCAGTCGCCGGTGTCTACTTCGGCTGCCTTGCGGGATCTTTGTTTTTGTTGTTCGAGGCCTTCCCGGAAGCCCTGCATATCAACCTTCCAGCCTTTTTCACGGGCGATCAGATTGGTCAGGTCGACGGGGAAGCCGTAGGTGTCGAAAAGTTCGAAAGCAAATTTGCCATCGATGATCTTTTTCTGCATTTTTGAAGCCGCCTGGTATTTCTCAGAAAGTTGTTTTGATTTCCTGCTTTCGGTATCCGTGTATTGGTCAAAGAGTTTCAAACCCTGATCCAGTGTTCTCAGGAAAGAGTTTTCTTCTTCCAGGATAACTTTCCTTATGAGTGTTCGCTGTTGCTCAAGTTCGGGAAAGATATAACTCATCTGTTCGACAAGGATGGGGAGGAGTTCAAAGAGGAAGGGTTCTTTAAAATCGAGAAAAGTAAATCCATACCGCACGGCTCTCCGCAGTATTCTCCTGATAACGTAGCCCGCACCCGTATTGGAGGGTATCTGTCCGTCGGCAATGGCAAAACTTACTGCCCGGATGTGGTCGGAGCAAACCCGCATGGCTATATCGGTTTCTTGATTATTGCCATACTGCTTTCGCGAAAGTTTTTCAAGTTTTTGTATCAGGGGCTGGAAGACATCGGTATCATAATTGGATCTTTTCCCCTGCAAGACCATGCAGAGTCTCTCAAATCCCATTCCGGTATCAATGTGTTTTGCCGGAAGGGCATTCAGCTTTCCGTTGCTGCTGCGGTTATACTGTATAAATACCAGGTTCCAGATCTCGATCACTTCAGGGTGGTCCTGGTTTACCAGCTCTTTTCCTGGCTTTGCTTTTTTCTCTTCTTCCGGCCGCAGGTCAACATGGATCTCCGAGCAGGGGCCACAGGGGCCTGTATCGCCCATTTCCCAAAAATTGTCCTTCTTATCCCCGTACAGGATGCGGTCTTCACTGAGGATTTCCTTCCAGTGATTGTATGCCTCGCTGTCAGCCGGTATTCCGTCATCTTTATCCCCTTCGAATACGGTCACATAGAGTTTTTCAGGCTGGATGCCATACACCTCCGTAAGTAGTTCCCACGCCCATCGAATAGCCTCTTTTTTAAAATAGTCCCCGAACGACCAGTTCCCGAGCATTTCAAACATGGTGTGATGGTAGGTGTCGTGGCCCACTTCCTCCAGGTCGTTGTGTTTGCCGGAAACACGCAGGCATTTTTGTGTGTCGGCGGCCCTTTCAAATTTTATGGGGGCATTGCCCAGGAAGAGATCTTTGAACTGGTTCATGCCGGCATTGGTGAACATCAATGTGGGGTCATCTTTGATCACCATGGGGGCGGAAGCAAGGATCTTATGCTTTTTTGATTCGAAAAAATCGAGGAATGTATTACGTATTTCTTTGGATTTCATACAGATGTTTATTTTTCAACAGTCGTTTTGTTAATTTCAATTTCCGAATGAGATTGCAAATTTAATTTAATTAGTTATTTTTGTTTGAGTGACAAAATTACAATTTCTGAAGGAGCAATATGGCGAAAAAACAATATAGGTATAATCCGAAGTCTTTGCGCTATGAAGAAGTCCGGGTTAGCATGCGGCAGCGTTTCCTGAAAGCATTGTTTTTCCTGGCCAGCGTGGCGGCATTTTCCTTTGTTGTGGTGATGGTGGCCTGGAGTTTTTTTGATTCCCCCAAAGAAAGAATGCTGAAACGTGAGGTGGAGAATATGAAACTCCAGTATGCGATATTCAATGATCGTTTGGCTGAAATGTCGGGTGTGCTGGAAGACCTGGAGGTTAAGGATGACAATATTTACCGTGTGATCTTCGAGGCCGAACCGGTTCCGGCATCGGTCAGGAAAGCCGGTTTTGGAGGTGCCGACCGTTATGCGAAAATGGACGGTTACCAGAATTCCGACGTGATCATCGAGACGGCAAAAAAACTTGACCAGCTTACCAGCCAGGTTGCCGTGCAGTCCGAATCCTTTGATGAGGTATTTCGTCTTGCCAAGAATAAAACTGAAATGCTGGCAGGCATTCCGGCCATCCAGCCTGTGAACAATAAGGACCTCAGGAGACTTTCATCCTATTATGGCTACAGGATCGACCCCTTTTACAAGGTGAGCAAGTTCCATCCAGGCCTGGATTTTTCCGCGCCCACCGGTACGGAAATTTATGCCACCGGCGATGGTGTTGTAAAAATGGTCAGAAATTCCAGAAGGGGTTATGGCAATACCATCATCATCGATCATGGTTATGGTTACGAAACCCTGTATGCACATATCAGTGAGTTTAAGGTGAAAAAAGGTGAGAAGGTAAAGCGTGGACAACTCATTGCACTTGTGGGAAATACCGGAAAATCTACCGCCCCCCACCTGCATTATGAAATTCATAAGCACAACAAAACCGTAAATCCGATTTATTATTTCTTCAACGACCTGACACCTGAAGAATTTGAAAAAATGCTGGAATTGTCTACAATTCCTACCCAAACGATGGATTAAGCATAGTGCCAGTGACACAAAAAATCTATCATACCATCGGCGAAGTGGCCGGAATGTTCAATGTGAATACTTCCCTCATCAGGTTCTGGGAGCAGGAATTTGATATCATCAAACCCAAAAAAAATAAAAAAGGCAACCGCCTGTTTAGCAAAAGCGATGTTGATAATTTCCACCTGATCTATAACCTGGTGAAAGAAAGAGGATATACTTTGGAGGGCGCCAAAAAGAAACTCAGGGAGAACCGGGAAGATGCCCTGAAATCTGCAGAAGTGGTTAGGTCATTGAAAGAGATCAGGACTTTTCTGATAGATTTCCGCGATAACCTTTAACCAGCGGTAAAAGGACTAATACCCTTCATTCTTTTCGAGATAATCCCTGACATATTCACCAATACCATCCTCCAGGGAAGTGAATCTTTTTTCGTAACCTGCGGCCCTCAGCTTCTGCATATTAGCTTCTGTAAAATACTGGTATTTGTCGCGTATGTCTTCGGGGGTATCAATAAATTCAATATCCTGTTCCAGTCCGAGGGCTCTGAAAGTTGCATTTGCCAGGTCGAGAAATGTACGGGCCTTGCCGGTACCCAGGTTGAACAATCCCGAAGTGCCTTTCCTGCCCATCAGGAAGATGATCACATCACTTACATCCTTTACATAAATAAAATCGCGCAATTGTTTGCCATCTTCAAATTCCGGATTATGGGAACGGAAAAGTTTTACCCTGCCTGTATTTTTAATCTGCCCGAAGGCATGCATTATGACCGATGCCATACGGCCTTTATGATATTCATTGGGGCCGTATACATTGAAAAACTTCAGGCCATACCATTGCGGGGGTTGTTTTTCCTGCTGCAAAGCCCATTTGTCGAATTCGTTTTTTGATTCGCCGTAGGGGTTCAGGGGTTTGAGCTGGGAAACGATCCCATGATCATCGTAATAGCCATGCTCGCCCAAGCCATATGTGGCTGCGGAACTGGCATAGATAAGCGGGATCATATGCTCACTGCAAAGCTCCCAGATCTTTTTGGAATAATTCAGGTTCAGTTTGTCAAAAACAGCCTTGTTAAATTCCGTGGTATCCGTGCGGGCGCCGATGTGGATCATATAATCCACACGGGCATGATTCTTTTCCAGCCAGGAGAAAAACTCCTCCCGATCAATTTTCTTAGCAAAGGATTTCTGCTCGTAATTCCTCTTTTTTACATCCCGGTTGAAATCATCCACGATAACAACATCTTTCCTGCCTTCCTCATTCAGCCTTGAAAGAAGACAACTCCCGATAAAACCTGCTGCACCTGTAAGTATGATCATAGTTGGAAGTTAAAAGTTAAGAGTTAAGAGTTAAAAGTTAAAAGTTAAGAGTTAAAAGTTAAGAGTTAAAAGTTAAGAGTTAAGAGTTAAGAGTTAAGAGTTAAGAGTTAAGAGTTAATACCAGTAACCAATAACTAGTGAACCGATAACTAATGACTAATGACCAATGACCAATGACCAATGACCAATGACCAATGACCAAATGACCAATGACCAACTCCCAATTCCACCAATCCTGCAAAGTTAACAATCATTTGGGATTGTTGAACCCGAAGGCTTGCATCATTTTATCAAAGATAGCGGTATTTTCCATAATGCCTGTGAAATTCTCTGATCCCGGTCCAGAGGCAAGAAGTGGGACAAATACCGGCGTGTGGTGATCGGTGGAGAAATGGTATACCATGTTCTTTCCGTCAAGGCCCCCTTCGATAACGGTCATGCCGCCTGTTTCATGGTCGGATGTAACGATAACAAGGGTTTCGCCATTCTTCTCCGCGAAATCGAGTGCTTTGCCAACGGCATTGTCAAAATCAAGGGTTTCTTGCACAACATATTCGCTGTCCATATCATGCCCGCCCCAGTCGATCTGCGCGGCTTCGATCATCAGGAAAAAACCGTTTGTATCTTTACTCAATATATTCAGGGAAGTCTCAGTGGCATCTTCCAGAAAAGTTTTTCTTCCTTCGGAAACTTTGGGGCCATGCTTCCCGTAAACAAGTCCTGCCAGTTTTCTGCCATTGTAATTTTTAATCCCTGCAGGCTCCTTTTTTACATCGTATCCCTTCTCCGCAAGTTGTTCAGTTAATTTACGGCCATCTTCCCGTTTGTTAAAATGATCCAGTCCGCCACCGATAAAAACTTCTATATCCGTTTTAAGGAAATCTGTTGCTATGCCTTCATAATCATTCCTGTTGGGGTTGTGAGCAATGAAGGAGGCCGGTGTGGCATGCGTGATGGAGGATGTTGAAACCAGGCCCGTAGCTTTGTTATGCAACTCGGCAAATTCGAGGATGGTGGTCAATGATTTGCCGTTTGTATCCACAGCGATATGGCCATTTCTGGTTTTGGTGCCGGTCGACATGGCAGTGCCACTGGCAGCGGAATCCGTAATAAGGTCGTCAATTGAACTTGTGTTGACAAGTGCAGCGTGGCGGCACCTGGCAATATTCAGTTGATCCTTTTTGATGGAGTAGGCAGCATAGAGCTGGGAAACACCCAGGCCGTCACCGATCATCAGGATGATGTTTTTTGGTTTGCTTGCAGATTTTGATACAGGATCTGCTTTTTGAGGTTCTGTATTGCAGGCTGTTGCGAGTAAAAGGGTTCCCAGCAGGAAAAGTATATTTTTTTTCATATGAAGTTTGATTTAAACTTTCTTATTCGAGGGCAGTTCGAGGCCGTAGCCCGACACCCGGTCTTCTCTTTTCAGCAAAATCGCAAAGATTAAGCCAAATACACCCAGCAGGGCAAACATCAGGATGGTGTATGTGTAATTGAGCGGTGTCCTGACCTTTATAATAATATCATTGTCCCAGTCAAGATACTCAATATTCGCATAATCGATCTTTCCATTCCCGATTTTCAGGCTCAACTTGCCTTCTTCATTAAAGAGTGCTTTTTGCGACTCAGCTAAAATAAGTTCATTATTCAGGGTGTCCGTTAAGCGGATGTTAAGGATTTCTGAATTTTTTATGAGTTCTTTTTCCGTTTCCCCGAGGGCAATAATCAGTTTAATGTAATCCTGTTTAAGCGGAGCCCGGAAATTGTTCGTTGAAAGGACCTTTATCCGCTCATCATCTCTGGTGGCATAAATCGTGATTAGCTGCTGTTGCGGATCAATATTAAAGTATTTCAGGCTGATCCTCTCGGTGCTGTCGGTACCCAGTGTATCGGAAAAGATCCCTTCTTCATTGCTGCGGGTCTGAAAAAACTCTTTCCAGACCAGTTCGCCCCGGCTGGACAATTGCTCCCCTGTCAAGGTCGTACGCTCACTTTCAAAACCTTGTTCGGGAAGGGCATACAGGCTTATAGAGGCCATCAGTGCCTTGTCCCGGATATTCTCATTTTTATTATCAAGATACTTCCCCTCGAAGATGCGGGTATTCTTAATAATGGATGTCTGGTCCGGGCCGAGCATGATGTCAGCATTTTTGTTGCTGGCATCCAGGATCATCCCGGCGAAGATGGGAAAAAGGAAGAGGCCCAGGTTCTGCACCGAGAACATGGCCCCGTATGCAGAGCCGATGCGTTTTTCGGCAACGATCTTGGCCACCGACGGCCACATGGCTGCAGGTACCAGGGCGATCGCTATTCCCAGCAGGATCAGTGGGACCACGGGGTTGAAATAGGTGATTGCAAAAGTAAGGTGGATCAATGTGAGCAGGATGGATCCGAAGATCATCAGGGTGGCGCTGCGCCCGTATTTATCCACAACGAAACCGAAAAGGGGAGTGGCTACCATGGTTACCCAGTAAAGGATGGATGCGATCTTCCCGCTTTCGGTGAGGCCCATGCCGAATTTATTCAAGAGAAAATCCGGAGAATAAGCCTGGAAAGGAAAAACGGCCGAATAAAAGGTCACACAAAGGAGGGTGACATAAATGAAAGATTTATTGGTGAGCAGCTTTGCCAGATCGCTGAAACTGAAGGGCTCGGAACCACTACCGGTCTCAGTCCCTGTACTGAGCTGCCGGTCGATTCTGATATCAAAGGCAGTGTAAACCAGGAAAGCCAGGAAGGCGATCAGCAGGAGGATTGCGGCAAACCAGATAGCGATGGTCCAGTGCGAGGCTGCTTCGGCGATCTCGGCGGAATAAAAAAGTGCCAGCGCCGATCCAGCCCTGGCCAGACCGATTTTCATGCCGAAGGCCAGCGCCAGCTCCTTGCCCTTTAACCATTTTACAATGACCTTGCTCACCACCACGATGCTGGTTTCTGCACCCAGGCCAAAGAAAAAGCGGCCCAGGACCATCATCTTCAATTCGGGAGAATAGTCCGTTAAAAATGAATTGAAAAATCCATAGGCGAAACCTCCATTGCTGAAGTATTCACTGGCTCCGTATGCGGTCAGCAAACCACCCAGTCCCATCATTCCGACAAAAAGGAAACCTGTCCGGCGGATCCCCAGCTTATCCAGGATGATCCCACCCAGCACAGCCATCAAAAGGAAAGTGTTGGGAATGGAATAAGCCGCCACAAACATGCCGTAGTCAGAAGAGGTGATGTTGAAGTTCTCTTCGAGCAATCGTTTCAGCGGGGAAATCGCATCATAAAAATAATAGTTGGCAGCCTGTACAAAGGCGATCAGGAAAAGGATTGCCCAGCGGGTTGCGGCCGAATCTTTCATAGACCTTCTTAATTGTTCCATGAACTGATTTTTTGTCCGTTTAAATTTTCATTATTTTGGTTCTTCAACTTCATTGGATGGCAGTTCCAGGCCGTAGCCGGAAGTTTTGTCATCCCATTTGAGCAGGAGGGCAAAGATAAAACCCATCACACCAAAAGCTGCAAACATCAGGATCGTTGGCGTATAATAGAGGGTTGATCCCGCTTCAATCATTTGGGGTGTGATGCCCGGATTGGTAACATCCAGCATCCATCCTGCAAGAATAGGCACCCCGAAAAGCCCCAGGTTTTGCAGTGAAAACATGAACCCATAGGCTGAGCCAATCCGGTGCATGGGTACAATCTTGGCCACCGATGGCCACATGGCTGCAGGTACCAGCGAAAAGGCTATCCCCAGAATTACCATCAGGATGTAAACATTAAAAGTAGTGAGCCCGAATAATATATGAACGACAAAGAGCAGGAGGGAGCCATAGATCATCAGGGTGGCACTTTTGCCATATTTATCGACAACCCAGCCAAAAATGGGGGTAAAGATCACGGTGCCGTAAGGCAGCATGGAGGCTATGTCTCCGGCCCTGGTGGTGGATACGCCGAATTTGTGATAGAAGAAATCCGGTGCAAATTTCAAAAATGGGAAAACGCCTGCGTAAAAAGTTACGCAAAGTGCCGTGATAAAAAGAAATGATCTGTTTGTAACCAGTTTGCCCAGGTCAGAAATATGAAATTCCTCTTCTTTGTCAAGCAGGCTGACATTTTGTTTTTGCTGGCGGTCAAGCTTGATGTCATACATGATATAAATCAGGAAAACCAGGAATCCGATCAACAAAAGCATCACGGCAAACCAGATGGGGGCGGTCCAGAAATCAGGCATGATCAGTCTTTCAGAAATATTGAATGCCAGGGCCGTACCAATCCGGGCGATCCCGAGATTGAGGGCAAATGCAAGGGCTATCTCATAGCCCTTAAACCATTTAACGATCACCTTGCTGGCAACAACAATGGAAGTTTCCGCTCCCAGGCCAAATAACAGCATTCCGAGCGACATCATTTTCAATTCCGGCGACCAGGAAGGAAGAAAGGAACTCATCAGTCCGTGTCCGATGCCCCCTGCACGATAGTAATCCGTGGCACCATAGGCCGTTAAAACTGCCCCGATCAGCATGAATACTGCAAAAAGTAATCCTGTTGGCCTGATCCCAAGTTTGTCGAGAATGAGTCCGCCCAGAATCGCCATCAGCAAAAAAGTGTTTGGAAATGCATAGAACCCGGCCACAATGCCAAAATCCTGTGAACTGAAATTGAGTTTTTCCGAAAGTATGTTTTTCAGGGGTGACAGCGCATCATAGAAATAATAATTGGCTGCCATTAAAAAACTAACGATGATCATCATGGCCCACCGGGCGGAAGGCTTGTCCCTCAATGTTCTTTTGATCTGTTCCATGCTTCGGTTTTTGTTGAGCATCAAAAGTAAGGATTAATGCAGAATTGAGCTATGCTTTAAGGGATTATTAATTGGCCAGGTTTTAGATTTTTGAAATTGGTTGGTTTATGAATATATTTATTGATTAGGATAAATAAAATATTGGAAAACAATAAAAAATACTTGACAAATGATAATAATTTAACGATTTGAATCATGGCAATCATTGTAAATCTTGACGTTATGCTGGCCAGAAGGAAGATGAGCCTGACGGAATTGAGCAATCGGGTTGGCATCACCATGGCCAATTTGTCCATCCTGAAAAAAGGCAAGGCAAAGGCCATCCGCTTTTCTACCCTGGAGGCGATCTGTGATACGCTGGATTGTCAGCCAGGAGATATGCTGGAATTTCGAGATGAAGAACAAACAAATAATTAAGCAAATATGAGTAAAGATAATTCACCCCGGCAGGTCAGCGTGAAAGGGCATAAACTAGCATGCCCGGTTTGTAGTGGCACCTATTTTGCCTATCGTAAAAGTATGCTGAATACCCGGGCCCTGTCTTTTCTCAATCTTGACTGGGCCAATAAGAATGCCGATAATTATATCTGTGATAAGTGTGGGTATATTACTGGTTTGCGCAACAGTAATCAGTTCAGCGGCTAATTCAAAAATAATTGGAATTGTGTTGCTTTGATTTTATGGATTGGAAGATCGATTTACGATGATTTAAAGTCTATTTTCCGTATATTTGCCCCAAAATTAAAGCAAAGAAATGATGAAAAAATTACTCAGTACCACTATGGTGGCTTTTTCGCTTGTATTGCTGATGGGTGCTAATGCTTATGCCCAGATCAGCCAGGGCGGAACGCCACCCAGTTTTATCGAAAGAACAATTTCACAGGATATTGAAGTCAGGTCTTTCCCTGCACCTGATGTGGAAGCCCTTTTGATGGAAGATGAAGAAAATATGAATATGGGAGTACCCTTAAGAGTGGGGGTTTCCGTTATAGTTGATTTAGGAATTGACGACGCAGGTACCTGGACCGAATTACCAAGCGGAGGAAAAATTTGGAGATTGGCCTTGAAAAGTGATGGGTCTCTTGCAACTGGAGTTTATTTTGATGATTTTTACCTCCCTGAAGGTGGAGAATTGTACGTTTATAATGAGTCTCATGAAGAAGTGCTTGGAGCTTTTACCAGTTTTAATAATCATGAGTCAGGCTTATTTGCAGTTCAGATGGTGAGTGGAGATGTTGTTTATCTTGAATATTACCAGCCTGATTATTTAATTGAAAACGCAAGGTTACACATTTCTAATATTTCATATAATTATAAGAATCTTGGTTTGCCCGGCTCAGAAAACAACAGGAAGTGTCTTCTTGGCCATGTATGATAAATATCAATTGCGAGGAGGGTGATGACTGGCAAAAAGAAAAAAAGGTGTTGTTAGGCAATATATGAAATTTGGCTCACCCCTTATTACAGTTATGGATGGTGTTCTGGTACATTGATTAATAACACAGAGTGGGACAGGACTCCCTATGTGCTAACAGCTTCGCATTGTGGATATGGTGCATCTGCCAGTAACCTAAACCAGTGGATTTTTTATTTTAATTACGAAGCCTCAAGTTGTAATGGTACATATGGTCCATCTAACCAGACGGTTACAGGTGCTTCGGTGAAGGCGTACGATCATCTGGCCGGAAATGATCCTGAGGATATTCTGGGGTCAGACTTTTATCTCGTAGAACTGAACAGTTCTGTTCCCACCAGCTATGATCCATATTTTAACGGATGGGACCGCAGGAATACGCCTGCAGATAGTGCCGTAAGTATTCATCATCCCGATGGCGATATCAAGAAAATATCCACAACCTACAATCCGGTTTATTCTTCTGCCTGGGTTTCTACACCCGGTACGCACTGGCGTTTGTTCTGGTCATATACCCCCAATGGTCGTTCAATTATGCAGCCTGGCTCATCCGGCTCCCCCCTGTTTAACCAGGATCATCGCGTTGTGGGAGATCTGACCGGAGGCTATGCCACCAATTCATGCAGTTCGCCTTCGCCCGCATTTTATGGTAAATTTTCATACAGCTGGGATCAGAACGGATCAACAGCTGCATACCGCCTGAAAGACTGGCTGGACCCGAACGATCTGGAATGGGTTACCTGTGATGGTGTTTCCTGGGAAGACAGCCCGCCCATTGTGGATTTTTCCACGGATACAACGGTTGTGAACATGGGTGACTCCGTTCAGTTTTATGATATGTCGGAAAACTATCCCAACGAGTGGGAATGGACCATCGATGGCAGCGATTCAGTAAATTATTATGTTGAAAATCCAAAAGTGGTATTTGCAGATTCAGGCTGGTACAACGTCCAGTTGTTTGCATCCAATCCGGACGGGACAGGTGATCTCCTGAAAGAAAATTATGTCTATGTGAATTTTGTTGAACTCCCGGTGACCGACTTTACTTCGGATACAACCATGCTGGCGCCTTTTGAAACCGTCGACTTTTTTGATATGTCGGCGGGGGATCCATTCGAATGGGAATGGTCATTTGAAGGCGGGACACCCAATAGTTCCCCAAACCAGAACCCGGAAGGCATCAAATACTTTGCTTCAGGCTTGTATGATGTCAGCCTCACTGCCACCAATGGCGGCGGTTCCAACACCTTGCTGAAAGAAGATTATATCAACGTGGTCTGGGTGGGTATTGATGAGAACAAGGAAGTACAGAATATCAAGTTGTTCCCCAATCCTACAAACGGTAAATTTACTCTGGAATTCCTGAACCTGGAATACCGGGAGGCCGAGGTACAGGTTTTTGATCTGGGTGGTAAGCTTGTTGATGTGCTGAAGAGCAAAAACAGCAATGCCACGCTCAGCATCGACATTCAGGGGCAGCCCGAAGGGGTTTATTATCTGAACATTAAGGTGGATGATAAGATCTATATTGATAAGATCTCAGTGGTTAAGTAAGAAAAAGATTGAAAACGTTTAAAACCCCTGGATTTTTTCGGGGGTTTTTTTGTGCCTGGGGGGGGTGATTTTTCGAGGTTTCACCTCTAGAGGTTTCACCTGATAAAACCATGAAGGGGTAAACTGCAGAAAAATATTATTTGATATCCTTACGAAAGAAGATGATTGAAGTAATTGATTTTCGAGGTTTCACCCCTACAGGTGAAACCTCTAAATTCAACCCCCGGGATTCCACATCATCAAGCATTTTCCCAATTCCCTTCTTCCCCAGTCCATATTTTCTTACTTTTGTTTTATCACATACCTTATTTTATGAAAAAAATACTGCTGATACCAGGAATTATCGTGCTGTGCTCCCTGATGGCCAAAGCCCAGATCAGTGAGGGCGGCGCTCCCGAAGGATTCCGTGACATGTCCTGGCAGACGGAGGTCAGGAAGATCATCCTGCAAAAGCCTGAAATTAAAGAGTCTGCAGCAACGGAAGCATACCTGAAACCCGAAAGGATCGGTATATCAATCCCTGCCGGAATTGATTTTGTTAAGGAAGCAAATCAGTACAGAGAAAATGGTAAAAATATTTTTCGGTTAGCCATCGGCAGTGAGGGTGCAAAGGCGCTGGGTGTTTATTATGATGCCTTTCTCCTTCCCATTGGTGCCAGGCTTTTCCTGTATAATAAAGACCGCAGCAAGCTGATCGGTGCTTTCACCAGCAGGAACAACCGGCAGGAAAATGCTTTTGCTACAGAACCACTGCCCGGTGATTTATTCTTCATAGAACTCGAGGTTCCCGTGGGGAAAGCAAATGAGGTGCAGTTGCATATCAATGAAATAGCCTGGTATTATAAGGAAATAAGCGGTTTCGGGGACTCCGGTCCCTGCGAAGTCAATGTGAACTGTTCCGAAGGGAACAACTGGAGGAACCAGATCAATGGAATTGCCCGCATCATTGTTAAGGCCAATGGTGGACAGTTCTGGTGCACCGGCAGCCTGATCAACAACACCCGCCTCGACAACCGGCCATATTTCTTTACGGCCGACCATTGCGGGAAAAATGCCAGCTCAATGGACTACAATCAGTGGATCTTTTATTTCAATTATGAATCGGAGGATTGTGCCAATCCTTCTCAACCGCCCGGGTCAAAAACTATGATAGGGGCCGTTCTGAGGGCCAGGAGCGAGTATGGAACCAGCCTGGGGTCTGATTTTAAATTACTTGAGCTGGCTGAGCAGGTGCCCAGTGAATACAATCCCTTCTTCAATGGCTGGAGCCGTTCCAATGCACCTTCCGGTTCGGGTGTTAGCATCCATCACCCGCAGGGGGATATCAAAAAGATCTCAACCTATAAAGAACAACTGCTTTCCACCCCTTACGCTTCCGGCAATGAAGATCCGGATGAGAAATACTGGCGGGTCATTTGGTCAGAAACACAGAGCAATCATGGTGTTACAGAGGGAGGTTCTTCAGGCGCTCCCATTTTTAATGCGGAGAAAAAGATTGTCGGGACACTCACAGGAGGCACGGCATCCTGCGACAACCTGCAGGGACCTGATTATTACGGCAAGTTCTGGTATTCCTGGGAATCCAATGGTACGGATGAAACCCACCAGCTGGCTCCCTGGCTGGATCCTGATCATACGGGTGTGGAATCTATTCCGGGCGTTGCTTATGACCAGGATGTGGTGGTGGCTGATTTCCAGGCCCTGCGCGACACAGTTGCTGTTGGAAAGCTTATGCAGATTTTATAGATATTTCGATTGGAGAACCTAATCAGATGGGAGTGGCGCTTTGCAGGAGGAGAACCCGCCGCCTCAGATGAACAGAACCCTGGTGGGATCACTTATATCAAGCGTTGGACAAGTTTGATGTGGAACTTATCGCCAGCAATGGCGATATACTCCGATACGTTGCTACGTGAAAAGATGATTACCGTGAAGACCCCTGATCAGTCCAGAATCCGCGTTACAAAGGATGTTCCTGAACCATTAGAAATATTCCTGGGCTCCAGTGATGTTAAACGGCTGGAAGTTTTTGTTTATAATAAACTCGGCCGGCTTATGACGAATTATGAATTTTCGAATGTAACGGACAAAGTAGAGCTTGACCTTTACCAGCTGGCTGCAGACCTTATACCTGGTGCAGATAATTCATTGATGGTTTATCAAGTCACCACATAAGATACGTTGTCGACCTATTAATTTGTGGCTACAGTGTCATGTCAATATGCTGACCAGGATTTTCACCCGATGCTGGTTTAGAAGCATTTTTATCAAAGTCGCCGGGTGAATAAATGGACGAATTTTGCTTGACATGACACTGGAAGATTTCTAATTATCAGGCGTACGGTAACGTGTATAGATATCCCATTTCTCCAGCACTCCCTGCATATCTGCAGGTAATTCCGATTCAAAATTCATTTCCTTTCCCGTACCGGGATGAACGAATCCTAATGATTTGGCATGCAGGGCCTGCCTTGGCATGATGCGAAAACAGTTTTCGATGAACTGCTTGTATTTCGAGAAAGTAGTTCCTTTCAGGATAACATCCCCTCCATAAGTGGCATCATTGAAAAGCGGATGTTTGATATGTTTGAAATGGGCCCTGATCTGGTGCGTCCTGCCGGTTTCCAGCTGACATTCTACCAGGCTCACATAACCGAATCGTCTGATCACTTTATAATGGGTAACTGCTTCCTTGCCATAACTGCCGTCTTCATAAACATACATCCTTCGGCGGTCTTTCAGGTCACGGCCAATGTGGCCCTCAATCCGGCCTTCATCTTCCTCAAAATCGCCCCATACCAGCGCATGATAGTTTCGTTTCACGGTGTGATGAAAAAACTGGTAACCCAGCTTGGATTGTGCCAGCTCGCTTTTGGCAGCCAGGATGAGTCCGGAGGTATCCTTATCAATCCGGTGAACAAGATAAGCCCGTTTTTCTTTATTGGGTGTTTTGGAATGATGCTCCAGGTGAAAGGCGATGGCATTCAGCAGGGTTCCTTCATAATTGGCATGTCCCGGATGCACGACCATGTCTGGCTCTTTGTTGATCAGCATAATATCTTTGTCCTCAAAAACCACCTCAATGGGAATATCCTGTGGAAAGATCTCCACCTCACGCCGGGGATGTTCCATGACAATTGAGATTGTATCCGCAGGCCTGACCTTGTAACTGGATTTGATCTCCTGCTCATTCACCCGTACATTACCCGCTTTGATCGCATTCTGGATCTTGTTCCTGGACGCATTCTCGATGCGCAGCATCAGGAATTTGTCCAGCCTTAATGGGCTTTGCCCGGGATCAACTTCAAAACGGTAATGCTCAAAAAGCTCTGAAGACTCCTCGTCTTTGTTGGGATTCGTGTTCATTGATTGATTTGTTGGTGTAAAGATAGGAAGAAGATGTTTGATGGAACACGGATGCGGCTGAAAAAGTCTATTTATGCTGCAGTCAGGTTTGTCTGCTAACAACAGACGGAAGACGGGTGACGGGAGACCGAAGTGGGCATGTGAGAATGTTTTGAAGTGCATGTGCCTGTTTAACTTTATAAACCAGAGGGTTTTACAGACTTTTGATAATGTGTGAAATGAAATATACTGTTTTATTGTGGACTTTTTAGGCTTTTAAGGTATTAATGATTAAAGTCTTGTATGAAATTTAAGTTTGAAGAGTTATTGATCTGGCAAAGTGCTATGAGGTTTGGGGAAGATATTAATAAAATATCAAAAAACTTTCCAGCAAATGAAGTTTATAACCTGTCATCACAAATTTGCCGAGCGGCTGATTCAATTGCTTTGAATATTTCAGAAGGAGCTATTGGGCAATCAAACGCTGAAAACAGAAAGTTTACCGGATATGCAATCCGTTCACTCGCTGAAACAATTACCTGCCTTTATAAAGCAAAAGCCAGGAAATATTTGCCAGTCGATGAGTTTAATAAATTGTATGAATCTGCTTTTAATTTGATGAATATGATGATAGCCTACAAAAGAAGCTTAAGGTAGATGTTCTACACCCTTTGCGGATGTACCAATGTGTTTTAATAACCGATATCCCGTCTCCCGTCTTCCGTCTCCCGTCTCCCGTCTCCCGTCTCCCGTCTCCCGTCTTCCGTCTCCTGTCTCCCGTCTCCCGTCTCCCGTCTCCCGTCTCCCGTCTCCCGTCTCCCGTCTTCCGTCTCCCGTCTTCCGTCTCCCGTCTCCCGTCTTCCGTCTCCCGTCTCCCGTCTCCCGTCTCCCGTCTCCCGTCTCCCGTCTCCCGTCTCCCGTCTCCCGTCTCCCGTCCTCAAGTATTCAGCGTCATTCCGCGTTCTATCTCGCGATCATGATTTTCTTCGTCACAACTTCTCCGCCTTCGAGCCGAATTTGCAGGAGGTACATGCCACGGGCAAGGCTTGAAGTCTGTATCCTTTTGTCATCGCGACCGCTTCTGATCAGTTGGCCAAAAGAATTATACAAATTGTATTCGAAAGAAGTATTCATTCCTGTTATGCTGATATTCAGAACACCATCTTTGACCGGGTTGGGATATATGCTGACCTGTATTTGTTCCTCTGCCTGTTCATCCACTCCGGTAATAAACTGATCACTCATCACAGGCCGGATCATCAGGGAGCCCTCATAAGTGGATTCAAACCAGCCTGTACCCGGAACAAAGTAGTGTATGTTCTCACGGGCATTGTTAAAGCGGTCGAAGCCAACATTCAGGTAAGTGTTCACGTGCTGGATCCATCCTACATGAAACACATTGTTAACCGGCACGGGCTCATCAAATTCATAATACCGGATCTGGTTGAGGGATTGTGGTAACTGCGGTTTGAGGTTTTCCTGCAAATAGATCAGTTCGCCGGGTTCCCCATTGTTGTCGCGCCAAACAGCCAGGTCGAAATACATGTCATTTGCATTGTTCTGGGTCCTGTTCACGAACATTTGCACGCCGTGCATGGTATCCGGGCGGTTCAGTGTAAACCGGTATCCAACCTTGGCACCATGGCCAAATACGCCATAACCGGATTCGGGCACCCCGTCATCATAAGCGTAAAAGTTATAAAAGCGCTGATAATAGGTCATGGTATCCCGGATGGTGTCCTGGGAGGTAACATCCCCCAGGATGATATGCTGGATTTTAAAAACCTCAAATTCTTTTGAATAATCCAGCGGAAAAAGAAATTTCCAGGGCGGGCAGGCATGCTGGCTGCATTCCTCGCAATTCTGGTAGCTGTATGAGTTAGTATACGGTGCCAGGTTACACACGCCCCCGTTGTATGTCCTTTCGAACGAGCCATCCGCATTGGTCAGCTTGTATTCATATACCGTGTTAAAAGTGTTGTCATCCAGGTTGGTGATATACAGCCTGAACGTATCTTTCAAGGAATTGGTCGGGTTGGTAAGATACTGGTCGTAAGGCATCATCTCATAATTTTTCAGCATGGAAGGGGATCGCTGCACAAAACCGATATCCCGGTAAAAGGTATCTGCAAGCGAACGCCCGATGTTCAGGTAAACATAGTCGATGTTCCACATGTCTGAATTGCTTCTCAGGGAAGGTGTTTCATCCAGGCTGGCATAATTGAAAAACCTGAAGAAGAAGTCGGGGCGGTAATATCTCAGGCTGTCTTGTATGGGAATGATCACCTGCTTCGAATAAGTGCCCATGTATTTCTGAAAGGTATCGAGTTTCATGCCTGTTGCGCTCCACACATCATTCCAGGCGATCTCCGGATAATAGATGGAGTCGCAGGGAATCATGATCTCCGTATCATATAAGAGGGTGTCGAAGACCGGCATTCCTAAGGTTATATCGCAGGGGCTGTAGAGTGTGTCGCCCGGAAAAATGGTGTCGCCGGGAGCAATGTATTCGCTGGTGTTTATGAGAATGGAATCAATGGAATGAAAAACCGAATCTGTTCCGTAGTGGCCAAATTGCAACACCAGGCTGTCCTGCTCCTGAGGATGATCGCCGTAGCCCTGTGGCTGGTAGAAAAAGCTGAAATAGACTGAATCCTGCCGGGTAATGGCGGCTGGCACAGGCTCGAAAACAGAATCCAGGCGGATGGGACGGGAGGTAAGCCGGTCGGCCAGAAAAGGGAAGACACTTGCGTTGGAATAAATGGTGCCGTTTGCATCGATCGCATCCAGGGTGGCCACACCAAGATTTGCGGAAAACTTACCGAAATCCTTGTTTACGAATGCTTCCTTATCTAACCACAGGCTGGTGTCGGGGTAAGGCCCTTGTTTTTTAAAGTCATCAAAGAAAGGAAGCAATACGGGTGTCCAGCTCTTCAGCTTGCTTGTTTTCAGCGTTGTTTCTGCCTGACCTTTTATATATTCCCTGATGACCGGGTTCTCGCCCAGGCCGGTCACATATTCCTGCGCCAGGGAAATCTGTACGGATATCAACAAGAAAGTATACAAAAATATTTTCTTCATATCATTCGTTTTCTCGTAATTCTTTTAATTCCAGCGGATCGAGTATGCTGCTGTCCTGGGCTGTGGTATCCGGCATCAGGCTTTCGATGTATTTTTCAAAATCAAAATTCAGATCCGACCGGTACCAGATATTGATGTAATTACCGTGCGGTAAAAGGATATCCGAATCCCAGTCGGGGTATTGCTTGTAAACCCTGATCGCAGCAGTGTCCTCCACATCAATGTAATATTCCTTGCCAATGTTGAAAGTGCCTTTGTGTATCAGTTGGTAAGCCTCCCTTTTCTTTTTGCCGATCAGGAAGGGTACCGCGACCTTGTTGTTCGAAAGTCCGCGCCCGATCACCAGGTCGATCCTTGAACCCACTTCTACAAGGGTGCCGGGTTGAATGGTGTCGCCCAGGTACATCTGGGCAAGAATGGCATTCTCTGCAAAATGTGACACATAATCCAGGTAATTGACTTTCAGCTCTGCTGTTCTCAGCTCAACCAGCGCCTGACGCAAACTCAGGTCGATGAGATTGGGCATGGCTACCATTTCAGGAAGTTTGGCCACAATGGTGATGTAGATCTTCCGCCCGCTCTTTACTTTGGCGTAGGGCAGGGGATCCTGCTGGATAATGCTGCCTTTTTCCTTCTCCGGATCATATATCGAATCCATGACGACGAATTCAAACTCTTTCTTCAGGTTCTCATTCCCGAGCTCTTCCAGGGTAGAGCCTGTAAGATCAGGAACCAGTATGGTGTCGCCGTGACGGGTATACATCGACAGGAACCAGAAAACCAATAAAAACAGTATGGAAGTGATGACTACCGCGATCCCGAGGTTGATGTAAAATATCTTTTTTGTAAGGAAACGAAAAAAGCGCATTTTTTGTAATTTTACTTTGGCTTATTAAGCAGCATACCGGAATTACGGTGAATTTTCATAATAACTGTGTTTCCGGGGCTTTATTGTTTTGCTGTAAGCAAAGATAATCAAAACCCTACTTATTCGTTATAAATTGACACACGCGAAAACTTATGAGCCGAAAAAAAATTGCCATCCTTGCAGGCGGGGATTCCGGGGAATATGAAGTATCCATCAACAGCGGCAATGTTGTTCTGAACTCGCTTGATAAGGAACTTTACGAAACCTACCTCATTATTTTTGAAGGAAGGAACTGGTATTACCAGGTTGGTGAAAAACAATACGAGGTCGACAAGAATGACTTTTCACTGCATCTTAACGGAAAAAAGATCATGTTTGATTGCGTGTTTATTGCCATTCACGGAACTCCGGGAGAAGATGGAAAACTGCAGGGATACCTGGAAATGATGGATATACCTTATACCACTTCCGACTGGATCGTTTCGGCCCTCACTTTTGATAAACGATATTCCAAAGCAGTTGTTGAGCAGTTTGGCATCCTGCAGGCCGATACCCTGTATTTTCAGAAAGGAGATGAGAATATACGGGAAAGAATAATCCGGGAAATGGGAACTCCATGTTTCATCAAACCCAATAAGGGAGGCTCCAGTGTGGGTATCAGCAGGGTGATGCAGGAGGATGAGCTGGATGTTGCCATTCAAACAGCCTTCAGGGAGGATGATGAGATCCTGGTTGAGGAGTACATCCGCGGCACAGAGATCACCTGCGGGGTGATCCGGCACAAGAAACAACTCATTGTAATGCCGCTTACCGAGATCGTGAGTAAGAATGAGTTTTTCGATTATGAGGCGAAATATACCAAAGGGATGGCTGATGAGATCACCCCTGCCCGGGTATCTCCCGAAATTGAGAAAGAATGTAAAATGCTGTCATCTTTCCTGTATAATAATCTAAACTGCAGAGGTATTGTGCGGTTTGACTATATCTTTAATGATACAGGCATGTATTTCCTGGAGGCCAATACGGTCCCCGGACTGTCAGAGGCCAGTATTGTACCCCAGGAGGCTGAGGATATGGGAATATCCCGCAAAGACCTCTTCGGGATGGCCATTGAAGATGCCCTTTACCGGTGGCAGGAAAGAGAAATGAAGTAAAACGTAAACAGTTTGTTATACGTGCCTGCTGAGAAAGATGGCCAGTTTGCTCGTGGCTACCGCACGGTGACTGATCCTGTTCTTTTCCTTCAAAGGCATTTCGGCAAATGTCCTTTCATAGCCCATGGGCTTGAATACCGGGTCGTAGCCGAAGCCATCCGATCCGCTTTGCTCATGTGCGATCTTCCCTTCAATACAGCCTTCAAAAGCATAATAGTTCTCATTCATAAAGAGAGCGATGACGGTTTTGAACCTGGCAGTGCGCTTTTGTTCTCCATTCAGCTCGTCCAGTAATTTGCTGATGTTTTTCTTTGCGTCCTGTTCAGGGCCGGCGTAGCGTGCCGAATACACACCCGGCCGTCCATCAAGGGCATCCACTTCAAGGCCGGTATCATCTGCAAAACAATTTACCTTGTATTTCTTGTAAATGTATTCGGCTTTTTGGTGTGCATTGCCTTCCAAAGTATCCTGTTCTTCGGGTAATGCCTCCGTGCAACCGATGTCCTCCAGCCCGAGAATGTTGACTGAATTTCCGAGAACCTCCCGGATCTCTTTTAATTTGTGTTTGTTGTTCGTAGCAAAAACTAAATCCATCATTTTGCAATTTTAATAAAAAAACGGGTATTCCGAAGAAGTACCCGTTTTTTCCGGGAACAATCCCGACGAAGTCGGAGGGTTTCATACCCGTGATTCGTGAGACTCAAATTTCAGGAGTGAGCGAACTGAAATTTGCAAGTCGAACAATCCCGACGAAGTCGGAGGGTTTCATACCCGTGAATATATTTTGAGTTTATGTTATGGGAATTCAATCCCGTTGTAGTTGGTAACTACCACCTCCGGAATATTAGCATCATAATGATCATTAATTACACCAATCAGGTAGTTGGTCAACAAAGCAAAACCCAGCGGGTTGAGGTGGACTCCGTCCAGCGAGAATGAGCCGCCTTCGACAAAGGTGGTGCTCAGGGTAAGCCCGTTAACCGTTATCCCGCTTTTCATCTCGTTCATGATGCTGTGCGCGTCCATTACAGCAATGTCGTACTGGGCTGCCAGCGTTTCAATGCTGCTGTTGTATGCCTCAATTGCTGACTGTATACCCTCTTGTTCACTAATGTTCAAAACGAAACTACCCGGGATTGGATTCAGCGTTGTATCCTGCGGATTGGCGGAACCCAGTCCTTCACAAAGAATTTTTTTTGTTGGCAGTGTTAAAAGGAAAAGGTCCCCTTCCTTTGTGCGGCTGTAGGTGCCGTCGGCTTCCTCTACCACGAATGCATTTGGGCCTGCCTGAAAAGTAATTTCAGGATGCCCGTAAAGTGCGTAAAGCTGTGTCAGTCCCGCTGCCTGCATTTCATCCAGAACCAGTCCGTTCCAGGGCAAGGCTTTCGATACTGTTGTAAAGAACGGAATACTATGGATCTCAGGGATGTTGATCAAAACGCCTTCCAGGTTTGCATTTGCTCCGAACATGCTTTGCAGTATCACACCATAGGCACCAGCAAATACCTCCGGTGGGGTGATGGCTGCATCTGTCCCTGCCATAGCGGATCCCAGTATATCATTGTTGCCGATCCAGAGGGTGAAGAAAGTCGGGTTCTTGGCAATGGCATCGGCAATGACCGTGGTGGAAGGACTGGACGCAAAGCGAACAAAATATGGATTGAATAGCGGTGCACCGGTATTCGGGTCAAATGCAGTGGGGTTGCCATATTTGTCGAACAACAAATGCTGGATCAGAGCCCCGGGAACACCCACATTGTTGTACGGTCCTTCTACCAGCTCGTTGCCAAACAAATATGCAAGTTGCTGTGCCTGGTTGGGATTAGGATCGACATAAACCGGCTTCAGGCTGTATTCTCCTGTGCCCTGTCCCTGGCAATCTGTGTTTTCTTCCAGGCCCAATTTGAGCTTGCTTGGATAATATGGTATGCCTTGTACTATCGTTATTCCAACACCCTCTTCAGTGGAGATCAGGGGCTGTTTGAAGTCTCCCCCGCCAACCAGTTTCAATTGTTGTGCCAGAATATTCGGGAAGGAGTTTTCCTGCCCTGACTTGTACAGGGCTGCATTGGCAAAACCTGTCGTTAATGAGTTTCCGATTGCCACATAGGTCGTGAAGTCTGCATTTCCTTTAGAGTAATTGTAATCCTCGCTGAGGTTAGGCTCGCAGGAAACCAGAAAGATCAAAGTAATGATGTATAATATTCCTTTATATTTCATGATTCAAATATTTTTAATTAAAAACTGTAACTGACACCGATCCCCGGGATCATTGTAAGTGTTTTATAAGTTCCTGCAAAACCTCCCGGCTCATATTGCTTGTCGGCTTCCAGCCCGTGTAACTGAAGATATGACAGGTCAATGTCGAGACCTTTCACCGGTGTATAGGTCATACCCAGCGTAAAAGCAAGGGTGTTCAGACTAACTGTTTCGGGTGTGAAGTAGTCTTCGTTTGTGGGACTGGGATCATAATATACCCCGGCCCTGAAAGTGAATTTTTCATTCAGCATATATTCGGCGCCTATCCTGCTTATCCAGCTGTCCTTATACACCCTCGGATTGGATGAGTTGAGACTTTCGGGATTTTTGGTGAAGGTGAATTTGAGTGAATCGTATATGTTCCACATCACCCAGTTAACCTCTGCCGCCAGGGTGAGTTTCTCACTCAGTTTGTATGCCAGTCCGAAATCGAGGTTGGCAGGTAAAGGCAGTTCAGATCCGAATTTGTTGTTGGGAGGAATGGAGCCCTGAAGGAATGCCGGCACATCACTGAAAGTAGCATCACCATCTTCAACTTTCATGATGACCTTGGATCGGTAATCAATTCCAAAACTGAGTTTTTCATTGGGCGTGAAATACATGCCGACATTAAAGCCGATGCTGCCTGCGTTTCCATCCAGTTCAACGGTAGCATCGTTCACTTTCGGGATAGAACGGCTGAGCTTCACATTTCCGGTAGCATAAATAAAACCTGCACCGAGTCCGATCTTATCTGTGATCTGGTATGAAATCGTTGGCTGGATAAAAATAGCCATGAGAGATATATCCTGAACCAGGTATTTGCCTGCCCATCCATCGGGCCATTTTGCAGAACTTCCGAAAGGTGTGTAAACACCGAGCCCAAGGCTTATCTTGTCGCTGATCTTGCCGGATCCGTATACAGCAAAAGGAGTGCTTATGGGGTTGTCTGTCCTTTCTTCATAATCCGAGCCCTGCATCCTGAAAATGTGATTCGACATAATTCCACTTACTCCCAGGGTAAAGTTGTATTTATCTTTCAGAAAAGATAAACCACCCGGATTGTAGAAAATGCTGCTGGCATCATAACTGAAGGGTGATCCGATCAGTCCGATACCGGTTTGTTTTTGTCCTTGCAACCTGACCTGGTAACCTCCTGCGGTAGCAGTCAGGGAAGCCATGAAAAACAAACAAATAGAAATAGTAATGATCCTCCTCATACAAGTTGTTTTTGATTAATAAGGGCGCAAGATAATAAAAATTTCAAATACAGAAATTTATATATTTTCAATACTTTATGGGGATTTCGGGTTTTATCTACCTGTGAATGAGATGCTAAATTTACCGATCAGTTTAATCCAGTAATTTACAACATGAAGCAGACCGGCCAGAATCACAAAACCGATAAAGAACGCGAAGATTGCTTCAACAAAAGAGTCGGTCTGGTAGAGATTGAATATCTGAATATGGCCGAACATGCCGGTAACCGGGGTGTAGACCATGAGTAAGGCCAGGATGGCGATCACGCCCAAAAGTGCAAGGGATATAATGCCCAGAAAGGGCTGCAGCAGGAAATAGGAAAGCCTTTTCCAATCGCGTTTCTGACGGGCAAAGTACCTGAATGCCTGCAGGGGAGTGGAACGGGGTGGCGGCAAGGGACTTTTCATCCTGGGTATCTCACAACGCAATACGATCCTGAATATGGCATTGTTGATCTTTACCAGCGAGCGGGCATAAATGAAAGCCAGGTTAAGCAAGGAGGCCCCCAGGTAGAAAGGGATTAAAACAATGCCCAACAGGAAGAGGATCAGGAGTGGCAGGCCGAGAAAAAGGTAAAGCGGTAGCTGGATCAAAGCATAAAACAGGTTCAGGTAAGTTTGAATACTGACGATGGGATCGAAAAGCTTGTGCTTCTGATAATCCGGGTCATCCATTGAAAAAATATTCTTCATAAGCTGCTGCTTAAACTTGTTCAGGCAGGCTCCAGTCAATGCCTTTCCTGCCGATCTTGCTGAGTATTTCGTTGGTTTTTGAAAAGTGCCCGCATCCGAAAAATCCACGATTAGCGGAAAAGGGGGAGGGGTGAGGCGCCTTCAGGATGTAGTGCTTTCCCGTGTCGATCAGTTCCTCCTTATCCTGGGCATATTTCCCCCAGAGAAGGAAAACAATGCCGAATCTGTCTTTCGAAAGTTTTTTTATGGCCTGGTTGGTGAATTCTTCCCAGCCCTTGCCCTGGTGCGAACCGGCCTGGCTTGCCCTCACCGTAAGGGTGGCATTGAGCAATAGCACACCCTGCCTTGCCCAGCTTTCCAGATTCCCGTGAGAGGGAGGCCGGATGCCCAGGTCCGACTCAATTTCCTTGAATATGTTCTGTAAGGAGGGAGGCGCTTTGATTCCCTCAGGAACCGAAAAGCATAAACCATGCGCCTGCCCCGTACCATGATACGGGTCCTGCCCGATGATCACTACCTTCACCTCCTCGAAAGGTGTGTGGTTGAATGCTGAAAATATTTGGCTGCCGGGAGGGTAAACCAGGTGTTGTTTGCGTTCCTCCAGCAGGAATTCCTTAAGTTGCTTGAAGTAATCCGCTTCGAATTCATGTTGAAGTGTTGCTTCCCAACTTTGTTCTATATCAGGCTTTACATTGTTCATCTATTCCTGCTGTTTTGTCTGTCCGGCAAACAATAACTTAATTTTTTTTTGTTATATTACTACAAATAGATTTTCTTTGTACCGGAGAATTTAAAGCAAAGTAAAGTTATGAAAAAAGTATTAATTGTAGTGGCCGCTGTTTTTCTTTTAGCTGTTATGGCATCCTCCTGTAAATCAGTTGACAAATGCCCGGCTTACGGAGAACATTATAAATACCAGATCGATAATAAATACTAGGGAAACTGCTGGCCATGTAATGCGCTTACCGATATTCATACTGATCCTTGTATCAGGCCTGGCTTTCTTCGGCCAGGAACTGAAAGCCCAGGATAATTTCCGGGAAGAGTACAGTGTTGACAGCGTTATTTACAAGCATACCCTCGATGGCGGTATCATCTTCCACAACCGTGGATTCGGAATACAATTCAGTAAAGGTAAAAACCTCACTTCCAGGAAGAATTATTTTTATGAAGCCAGCCTGGTGAATGTTAAATCACCCAAGCAGATACGCTCCATCAATCCTTATTACCCCAATTCGAAAAGTTTTGTTTACGGAAAGCTGAATGAGTTTTTTGTCCTGCGCGGAGGACTCGGGTATTCACATGTGCTGAACCGGAAACCATACTGGGGCGGGGTGGAGCTAAGGATTCATTATTCCGGCGGAGTAAGCCTGGGACTGGCCAAGCCGGTGTATTTCTATGTTAACAAAAGTGCTACTTCAAATACTTACGAAACACAGCAGTTTGAGGAAGGCTTGTATATTTACGAGCTTGTTGGTCGCGCTCCTTTTACCAAAGGATTCGGGGAGATGGGTTTCCATCCCGGGATCTACCTGAAGGGCGGAATTTCTTTTGAGTTCGGTCCGGTAAAATCAAAGATCAATGCCATGGAAATGGGTGCCTTGATCGACTTTTTTGTTAATCAGGTGCATTTGATGGCCGACAACAATCCCAAAAATATTTTCTTTGGCTTTTACCTGAGTTATAATTTTGGAAAGAGATACAATATTTATTGATTGAAAATTGCCGGGTTTTCCTTGGCCCCTGGCATTTCACCTTTTTTACCGGAATACTTTCAGCATATTGCATCAGCCGGAAATCCGGAATTCTCTTTTCTCAATTTAGCCGATATATGAATGATGAGTTGCTGCAAAAAAAAAGGCCGGATCAACCGGCCTTTTAATAATAATTATGCTTTCTGTTATTTGTCGATGACAAGTTTCTGCGTTTTTGTGGCTTCACCACTTTGCAGCATGATGATGTAGATACCCTGTGCAAGATTGGAAACATCCACTTTTTGCTCGTGCGTACCCGCTCCGAAATCAAGCGTATGTTTTATATATGATTTGCCAACCAGGTCCATGATGTTCAGCTCTACTTTGTCAGCAAGCTTGTTTTCCAGCTTAACAAATACCTCTTCGCTGGCCGGATTGGGATAAATCTCAATACTTGAATTGAAGAGATCTTCATCAATCCCGATGCCACCTTCGGTGGTGAATTTGTAAACCTCGCTCCAGTTGCTGGTATCGGGTGTAAGTGTTTTTGTCGTCATTGCCCGCACTCTCCAATAATAATCTGATTCTTCCTGTAATTTGAAAAGAACCTGGTACTTGTGATTGGCTGCGGTCAGCAATTCATCATACATGATCTGAGCGAAACCCGGATTATCGGCAAGTTGCATTTGGTATGATGTAGCTCCGGCAATGCTGTCCCAGTCGAGAATGGGCAGTACAGAAACATCCATTTGATTGTTGCCCGGTGAGTTGAGATAAACCGCCCCAATGGTAACAAAATTTTCAGGTGCAGACCAGTCAGACATATCTGTTTCATGCACGGCCCTAACCCTCCAGTAAACTGTGGTTCCGAAGGTAAGTCCGTTCTGGAAAATTGATGTGGAATCCACGAAAAAGGTCTCCGGATCCGGGAAGCTTTCTTCCATGTCAACCTGGATGCGGTATCCTGTTAATCCTGTGATCTCCTTCCATTTTAATTTTACGATCAGGCTTGTTTCCTGGCCCCCGATAGGACTGCTCAGTACGACTGTATTCAATGTATAGAAATTCTTTGGCAAAGACCATGCAGAAGTATCCACAGCATGGCGTGCACGGACTCTCCAGAAAATATTGGATCCGAAGGGTAGTTCATGAAGGTTGTATGCTTCGGTGGAATCGTTGGAGGCAACACTGAAAATATGTGCGTACGGACTGTTGAATGCCGAGTTTGAAAAGTCAAGCACAAGTCCTGCTTCGCCAACAGCATAACCCATACCGCCGCTGAGATTAAGGTCGTTTACAATAAAATCAACACCGCTGGTAGTTTCCATCCAGCTGCTACCATCATACATCAGCAAGTAACCTTCTTCACCAAGGGCATAACCGCTGTTGGGGCTCAACATTGCGATGGTGAACAGATCGTCGTTTCCATCCACTTCAGCTTGCATCCACTCTGTACCGTCCCAGTGGAACAGCGCACTTTTCTCACCGGCCACCCATACATCGTCTTCCGCGTTGATGGCAACTGCGAATAAGTCATCACCACCCGGTGATGCATCTGCCCATGCACCTTCCGCAAAAACAAAAATGGTTCCGCCAAAACCGGCAGCAACACCAAAATCAGGGTTCAGGAACTTTATGTCCTGCATTTCATCACCGAAATCGGTGGCGCTCTGGCTCCAGGCACTACCATCATAAGCATAAAGGAAACCATCCGCTCCGGTGGCATATCCCATATTTTCATCCATCATATAAATGGCATAGAATGCTTCACCGGCAGCTTCCGGACTCTGATCGGTCCAGCTGTGTGCCATCATACATATAGATGCTTCCTTCATCACCTGCAACCCATCCCATGTTTTCATTGACAAAGAAAAGATCGAAAAGGTCTGCACTGATTCCGGCATCAATTGTATTCCAGGCAGTGCCGTCGAAATGCAGGATCAGTCCGTCGTTTCCAACAGCAAAAACATTGTTTTCGTCAATTGTAAACACGGCGTTCAGATCATCGCTTGTACCGGCATCCACCTGCTTGAAATAGAAATTGGTGTCCACCTGTATGTCGAAATAAGCAGCACCCGTGATGAGTTCCCACTTAACCTCCTGGTTGGGAGGTGTATCGGTTTTATTATTGTTTGGGGTTTTTAATTCTAAGGTATTCAGGACCTGGAATGAGCGTTTTTCCGACCAGTATGAGGTGTCCTCATCATCCCATGCCCTTACCTGCCAGTAATAAGTTTCCCCAAAATACAACTCGCTGGTTTTGAAAGAAGAAAACTCGGTAATGGTCATTAAGGGATCTGAGAAATCCGGATCTATATCAAGTCTTAATTGATAATAAACAGTGGATACCCCGGCAACTGCATTCCAATTGAGGATAACATCCGGGCTTTTATGCATTTCACCATTCTCAGGTGCCACCAGCTCAGGGGTGTATATCCTGGACTGGGCAAAAATGAAACCACTGATTAATAATAGAATGAAAGCTGTAAAAATCCTTTTCATTGTATTTATTTTTTTGATTACAAATTTTATTTAACAACCATGAATTTTGCCGTTGAGAGCGCATTGTCGGCCTGGATGCGGACGAAATACATTCCTTCTGGCAGGTTGCCGGTATAATAGGAAATCTCATGTTTCCCTTTCGCTTGACTGCCAAGGTTGATCTGGTCTAGCATCTTTCCTTTGATGTTGTATACAGAGATTTGCGTTGCAGATGTCTGCGCCAGTTCAAATGAAATGTTGGCATTGCTTTTCACAGGATTGGGATAAATGCCAATGGAAACTTCGCCGGCCAGAGGAGAAGCATTTTCTTCTTCAATGCCAACCGGTTTCTGGTATTTATCTGATCTGTATAATCCCCTGCCATAAGTTGCGGCATAAATTACACCATAGTTGTTTGTTCCCGCGTATTCTATCCACATGGTATCGGTGCCAATGATATTGGGTACATAAACCGGAAGTTTCTTGATGGTTTGCTGTGCCAGCATCATCACCGGAACATTTCCCATATTCATTGATTCTGCAGTCCAGTTCGGATTGCCCGAGGATGTGTTCTCTGATGTATATACACCATGCTCGGTTCCGATAATGACCAGGTCGTTATCCTCTGACATTTCGATCAGTGATGAGTAAACCGGCATTTTTGGCAAATCACCCTGTATGGATGAAAAGTCAGGAATTGAATCCAGTGCATTGTCGGTACGGTAAACATAATTCTGGTTACCGTAGTTACCCATGCTAACCACAACTTTGTTGGGATCATTGGGATCCACGCTGACAGATGTGATTGCCTGTGTATTTGGTTCGCCTGTTGCTGGATCCGTAATCGGGACTTCCTTGGTTGAAATGATGCATTTGTCACTGGTACAATTCGCAGTTTCAGCACTATAAGCATTAGCTATATTAGAGATCCTGAATAACTGACCACTTTGTGTACCAACATATAATTGGTTGGCATCATCGGAAACCGCCAGACAGGAAGGTACACCTGTAAACTCGGTATAATCGTCGTTGGCAATGTCGAACCACTGAACATTCATTCCAAAGTCGAGTACTGTAAGGCTCATGAAAATATGATCCCTGACACCGATGAAATATTTGGATTGAACAATGTCCTGAACAAGGATAGAGTCTCCGGGCATCATGGCATAGGGGAGTGTTTTGTCGAAGGGGTAATCCCTGTTATTGCTCCGTACCTGTATCACATCACCTTCATTGTATTCTTTTTCTGCATAGAAAAATACGGAATCCCTGCTGTTTTCATCATCGAAGCTCTCCCATAGCAGGGAAGGCACGAGGAATGTATTTTGCAATAGAGAAGTATCGTTACCCAGGAAAGTTGAAATTGAAAAACTTTCAAAATAATCATCAGATCTTTTGAACCTGGCGCCAATGGCATTTCTGCTGATGATACCAACCGCCGGATCGATCTTGGAAATTTGTGAGTAACCGCCGTTCCCGTTGTAAAGCAAGGAAACGTCTTCGATAAGTTCGTAAACCTGCCTGCCGGTTTTCGGGGTATTGCCTTTGGCATCAATACTGACAACCCCATTATCCTGGGCGCCGCCAATCACATATTCTTTAATACCTGATGGATTGATTGTATAAAACTGTGAAGTCGTCAATCCTTTCTTGATGGCTTCGAATTCGTATGTGCTTCCGGATATTTGTCCGTAATACAGTCCACCGTTTGTGGCAATAACAAATTCGTTATTGTTTGCGGGATGGAAGATATAATCGTTATGTCCGGCATGTACAAAAGTATTGTTTGTTGGCATGACCATTTGACTGGATCTTTGTTCCCATTGGTAATAACCTGTTGGCTGGAATTTTTTACCTTCCCAGACCTGGTTGGCGCCGACAAGGATTTTTCCGGGATCTGCAGGATCTACCTGTATGGCATTATTGTATAATCCATACTGACCGTAAATATCAATTGAACTGTTATCTCCGGGCAGGATGATCCTCCAGGTATTTCCTTTATCTTCTGAAACATATATATTAATCAGGCTGCCTGCGAGGTCCTTGATCGCAATTGCATACATCACCTTGGGATCGGAAGGTGCAATAGCATATTTCATGGATCCCAGGTAAATGCCCACTGCGCTGGCTTCCGGGTTCGGCAGGCTTTGCTTGCCACCTTTATATGGTGCGTAGGGATTCAGGACTTCATAGCTAAAGGAGGTGTCGCTTCCATCGTTGGCTGTCACCGTTACAGAATAGTTAATGGCATCTTCCACGATATAATAAATGTTTTCGGGATAGGATGCTGTATTCTTGAATACAAACTCTGAATCGTTGTAAACAAAAGTATAACCGCCAACGTTTGTGATTACAGATCCATCCGCGGCAACCTGCACATCCTGGCACATTTCTTCCTGCATGGGTGTTGTAACCCGGAAGGCGAGTTCAGCGATGGTATCCATGTTCATCTGCGTGGTATCGGCATTAAAAAACTCTATTTCTCCGCCATTCACTTCGAACGAGTCGCAAACGATGCTCAGGTTTGCGTTGATGGCAAAAGCTGCGCTGTCGATGGCAATCATCGGATTCAACCAGGTTTCGCCTCCGTCGTCTGAATAACGCAATCCGATGTTGGTGGCTGCATAAAGCCGGCCGGAATTGTGATCAATGCCCAGCTGGTTGATAAAAGCCCATCCGTCTTCTGCATTGTTCGGACTGGGTTTTGTTGATTCCAGCAAAGTGAAATTTTCTCCATCCGTTGATTTATAAATACCTGAACCTGCAAAGCCGCCAGTATAACCCATTTCTCCGAAATGAGAGAATTTGCTGGCCTGGAAATATTCACCGGTGCCCACATAGATGGTCCCGTTTTCAGCCTGCACCATGCATGAAACAAAGAGATTCTGCGTTTCGTTATTTTTATGCCAGGTCAAACCGGCATTTGTCGATTTCCAGATGCCTCCCGTTACTGCCCCGGTATACAGGGTATTGTATTCAGGATCCTGGTTATCAAAAATAAAAGCCCTTGTCCTGCCGGCAAAGTTATCCGGCCCAATGGCTTTCCACTCCAGATCATAGCTGTTTCTGTCGCTTGAGATTGCTGTCTGCTGTTGTGCCTTAATCACATCGGCGATCGGTAATTTCCCCGTATGCTGATTGTTTCTTAGGGTGGCAAGATAATTGGCGGCATCGGCCGCGGCGTTTCTTTCACTTTTTCCTTCCCCGTTGTCACTTTTTATCGTGAACGAAACCAAAAGAACAGAAGCAAATAATACTAGCAAATTAAAAGGTAAAACTTTGTTCTTCATATCAATAAAGATTTGTTATTAATATTTTAGAATAATCCATAATTTCCCGCAAAACAAGTCCGCAAGTTACACTTTTTTTCATCACGAACTGAACAAAAAATCAAAAATATCAACAAAAATACGTTAATTTATTAGTTAGCACAAATATAGGATAATAATAAGGAATCACAAATCAAAACAAGTTAACGGCCTTGCAAAATCAGGGAACGGCAGGGCTTTGGCCGGATGTTTCGTTTTGGCTCCTTCCGTTCATCCGGAGATTTTTCATAAATTTGTGACTGCAAACTCAAAACTATTTATGATGAAGTATTTAGTAAAAATATTGCCTGCACTTGTGATCCTGTTTGCAAGTTTTTCTTCCATGGCTGGTGGAGATGAGCAGGATACAGCCTATGTTTTTGAAGCTGTGTATGATGTTGAAACCACTGCCGTGAAGGATCAGCACCGCTCGGGTACCTGCTGGGATTTTGCCAGCCTTTCTTTCCTCGAAAGTGAATTGATCCGCGCGGGAAAGGGGCATCACGACTTGTCTGAGATGTTTATCATCAACCGGACCTACCCCCGCAAAGCTGAATTTTATGTGCGATATCACGGCAAGGCCAATTTCGGCCCTGGTGGACAGGGCCATGATGCCATTTATGTGATCGGGCATTACGGGATCGTTCCGGAAGAAATCTACCAGGGAATTGAATATGGTGAAGAAAAGCACAATCACGGTGAGCTGGATGCAGTTTTGCAGGGCATGCTGGATGCCGTTGTGAAGAAGCGAGGCGGAAAGATCACGCCAAAATGGAATGAAGCTGTTCAGGAAGTGGTGGATGTGTACCTGGGAGAAGTGCCCGAAAGTTTTGAGTTTGACGGGGAGATTTATACTCCTATATCCTATGCTGAGTCACTGGGTCTTGAGCCTGACCAGTATATCGAACTTACTTCATACAACCATCACCCCTTTTATGAGCAGTTCATTCTGGAGGTACCGGATAACTGGTCAAATGATCTGTATTATAATGTACCACTGGATGATTTGATTAAGGTCATGGATCATGCCCTTGAAGAAGGTTATACCATCATGTGGGATGGGGATGTGAGCGATAAGTTCTTCTCGCACAAGGACGGTGTGGCCATTGTGCCCGCAAAAACCTGGGCTGATAAATCGGAAGCAGAGAAGAAAAACAGTTGTAAAATACCCGAGGCCCAGAAAGCAGTCGATCAGCAAATGCGGCAGGAGGCCTTCGACAGCCAGACCGCAACCGATGATCACCTGATGCATATTGTAGGATTGTATAAAGATCAAAACGGAGACAAGTACTACAAAACCAAAAATTCCTGGGATTCCGATTCCAATGATCATGGCGGTTTTCTCTATATGTCTGAACCATATGTGAAACATAACACCCTGGCTATAATGATCCATAAGGATGCTTTACCGAAGGGAATTGAAAAGAAGTTGGGGTTATAGGAAGCGCAGAAAAGGGTTTTTGCAGTAGGCTGTGGCAGTAGCAGAAGGAAGTAAGCAGAAGGAAGCAAACCTGACCAATGACTACTGACCAATGAACTACTGACCAATGACCGGTATCACTTCTTCACCACCTTCACACTTCCCCTGCTTTCATCATTCACCACAAACTCCACCACATAAATCCCGGCGGGAAGCATGCGGCCGTAGTCGTTTCTTCCGTCCCAGATGATCTCTCCCCGGCCGGGCTGGCCGGTGATGTACATTAAGGTGGCCACGATATTTCCATTGATGTCATATACAAAAATACTTTGTTTGCCTTTTTCTTTGCTGTGGTAGCGGATGCGTGTTTCGTGGTAGAAAGGGTTGGGACTGGCTATTAGCTGTTGGCTGTTGGCCTTTGGCTTTCGGTAATCCACACCCACCCAGGGGCCGAACTCATAGGCACCCATGTCTATTTGTCCGTCGTAAACGCGGGGGTTGCCGGCCAGGTCGGTATCGGGTAGTTCGATATGTTCGGGCAGGTTCAGGGTGCCGGTGTTGATGCAGGGGGAGCCGTAGGATAGCATGTAGGGGTAGTAGCCGGTATTGGCCCAGAGGGGGTTGGCGTCGATGTTGGTAGAGTCGTAATGGATGGTATTGCCTGAAGAGTAAATCCGGATACCTTCCTGTCCATCCTGAACAAGAGAGTTATATATATTAAGGTCAGAATGCCAGAAGCTAAATTCATTATCCATATAAAACTGGGCTGGTAAATTATCATAAATGATAGAATTATACACGTTTAATTCCGAATTATCTACCACTCCAATACAAGCCCCAAGGTCATCTTCATCATAATTATTTCCAATTGTTGAATTGGTAAGAAATGTTTTAGCTCCCCAGCCAACAAGTAATCCTGAGAATCCAGTACCTGGATGATATTTTTTAATATTTTCAGCAATCAGGCAGTTTGTAATATAGGCAGTAAGAGAATCGTGGTACACGTCAAACCCCAAAATAACGAGTCCTCCACCAAAGCCTTTATTTGTTGTATCGTAGTACGGAAGGTTATTTGTAATGCTACAGTTTAATAATCGGACAGTATCTGCTGAATACAACGTTAAATTGCTGTCAGGAGATTGTATTACCAATATTGCATTTCCTCCAATGTTGTCTGTTATTTTGAGATTCTTAAATAATAAATTATTACACTTCCTGGCATTAATCGCACTGCGATAAAGCCCTTTGTTTTCTGTTAGCAATAAGTTTTCATAGGTTGCATTGTGATTTTGGAATAGATTAAATGCACCCAACCCATCATCTAAATTACTGTTTGCATTGCAGATTGTAAGATTTTTTACCTGATAATTATCTGTAACTTCATTGCCTTGCATAATAAAAGTTGTATCCTCACCATCCAGGATAGTAGAATTCCGGCTTTCACCAATGATATTTACATATCCCCTGAGAGCAAAGGGGAACATTTCACCGCTTGAAGGAGCATAGGTACCATTGGCCAGATAAATGGATTTGGGATCATTTGTATCAGGCAAGGTTTTGATCATGGCGAAAGAAAGATTTCTAAGGGGATCATCGGGGGTTAAACCGCTATTATCATTGCTTCCCGTGGGATGTACATACAGATCGCTGTTTACTGGTTGAATCTTTCCATTATTTATATTTAGTATAATATTATCTTCATTTCCATGATTGAGAATAAAATGCTTATCAGGGTTTATCACTGTAAAAGTATCTAAATTAAGTGTTAAAACTTCATCACCGGCTTTAGCTATGTCATTTCCATATGCCGCATAATTTAAATAAATATTACATAGGTTTTCCGAATCAAAATACACAGGGCTCCTCCCAATAACAATTCCACCTCCATCTTCGAATACCTGATTGTTACGGATTGTTGTTCCCGATAAATACAATCCTTCTTCTACTTCAACACAATAGATACCTCCACCTTCTCCTACCATTTGATTTCCCTCTATTATACAATTGTTTACCTGCAGCTTATAGGATTTGACGATATAAATACCACCTCCATTTTTGCCTAGATTATTTGTACCGCTTCCATTGGTAAGGGTGAAACCATTTACCTCACAAACATGATTATTATCTCGTATGTATATACAACAACCGCTTTGGTTTCCATTGATAACGGTCTGTGAAATATAGGAAGGATCACCGGTGGTCATGGTGAGGCTGCCAAGAATGATCCCTTTGTTTTGGTAATTGACATTTTCGTAATAAGTGCCTGGCCAGACAAGCACTGTGTCAGCGTTATTTGCATTGTCAATGGCGTCCTGTATGGTGGTGTAATCCCCCGTACCATCCTGCTTTACCGTGATGGTTTGGGAATAAGATAAAAGTGGGAAGAAAAAATATAGTATCAAAATCTTTTTCATATGTCTTAATCGTTAGGCTTGTCATTTATTATCTCTGTGTTTTCCTCTGGATGAACTCTGTGGTTAAGGTTGTTTTAACCACAGAGTTACACAGAGGAAGGATTAAAGAGTGCACAGGGATAATATTAACTATGTTCTCAGATAAACTCCATTTGCTTTCTAATTTGTTATAATTATTTTGTTTTGAACCCTTTGTCCTTCAGATAGCATTTTTACAACATATATACCTTTTGGCAATGCTTTTCCATTTTTATCAAGGATATCCCATTGAATTTCATGTTGTCCTGCCCGGGTATCCCCTGCATACAGTACTTCCCGAAGATTGCCGAATATGTCGTAAAGCATTATTTGCACATTGGCATCCTTTGAAATATAATACTGTATCCTGCAGTTTTCCTTCACAGGATTGGGAATGCAAACCAATCCCATGTTTGTTTTGTTCTCCTTTAGGCTTTGCTTTTTATCACCACGCAATGAAATAAAATAGCTTCCTTTTCTGTCCTTGTTGCTCAACTTTCGTTTTTCCCATTGCCCCGAATTGTTGTTCAGCACCCAGTAATCGTTCTTTTGCAGGGCAGATGCTTTATTGGAATTATATTCCTGGAATGTCAGGTCTCCGCTAATGCCTGCCATGTATCCCAGTACAAGTACCAGGCTGTCATCCTCCATAACCGTTGTGGCGCCCACGCAACTGTCCCCTGCAAATGCCCCGATCTCCCCGGGATTGTTCGTAGAATCCAGTTCCACGTATAAGGGGGTGTAATCGGTTTGCTCGACATAGGAAAAGTTTTCCGTTGCCTGCCTTTCAACACCGGGGTCACCTCCTGTGTTCGATAACCAGGTATATGAAAGATCAGCGCTTGCAAAGATTTTCACCATATCGCCATAATTCAATTGCACCGTACCCCGGTTCTCGCTACAAACAAAAGGATACTGATTATATGGCGGCTGGGCATTGTCGGGCAGGGGCTCCCGCTGGCAGGTCCAGTACTGTCCTTCGATACGGTACATGTAAAGCAGATCATCTTCAGGGATTGCATCCAGGGGATATTGTGATTCTTCCAGCCAGTAGCCTGCCCAGGTTTGGTATTGATCGGTCAGCTGAATATAAGGTGGATTATTCGGATCAAGCTGGGTGCCACGCATATGCAATAAGACGGGATCGGGAGAGTAACTATATTCCAAATCCAGAATATACCCCAAATCACTTCGCACATTAGATAGATCTCCACTCCATGAATGTTGACTAAAGTCATATTCACTAAAAATTGAACCCCCATTAATATAATATTCCAGATCACTTTCATCATCATATTCTGGATTGATCATATCCAGCAGTGCGTCATCAACACTAACCGTATTGTTTCCGTACCTGTCAAGCCGTGGGAAGGAGAGCCAGGTGATATCATTTTCAATTTCCAGGATATCAGCCGGATCAAAATCCACCACACTTATGTTACTATGGCCACCATTGGGAAGATAGATTTTGTTTTCTTCAGGATCAATGAATGGAGTAGTGAAATTATAATAGAATGCCGAAGCATCGGGGTTATAGTCCAGGTCAGGATAAATACATGTATTATTAAGATCGATTTCTACGGCTTCATAACCTTGATTATTGTATTGCAATGGATCAATTTCAAATAATCTTACAGGTTCATCACCTAACTTAGCTTCGTCAATCTTTTGATACACGTATAATAACCCATTGTATGGATTTAAGAAAAATGATCCTGCCTGTCCGGCAATACTATATTTTTGACTACTTGTTCCGTCAAAATATATTTCATGTGTTAACACCCTCCTGTCTGATGTGTTTGTAACATGTTCATCATTGATACCAAAAATCCTGTTTGGATATATGCTGTTATAAATAATTTTATACATGGAAATTCCAAATGATGTTAGCTCTTCCGAAGCACAATCATACTGGTAAACCCGGTCAGCATTAATAAATAGCACCCCCTGGTCTTCTGATGGCCCGGAAAGGTTAGTATTAACAAAAAGAACTTCTTTTGGAAATGTAAATGTTTGAAGGTTTTCTGTTGTATTTGTTGTTTCATCATATTTTATCAGCCATCCGTTGTTGTTCCCTGTATAATTTGGGTCTTTTAAATAATTTGTAGTGGACTGATACGGATCAGGAGTGCCGAATTCGGGGGCTGTGCCGCCTCCACCTTCATATCGCTGTCCCGGACTAATGATCATATAAGTTAATCCGTTAAGTTTGTTATAGCAAAAATCAGCATTATAGAAGTAAAAATTATATGAATAAGATGGCATTTCAATAGGATGTTCTTTAATAAAGCTATAGTCAGAGGCATTAAAAACCCATAATCTGGATCGATGTCCTGTAAGCTTTTGTTCATATTTGAGGTGATAAATAGCTTTCCGTTTGGATTGATAAACATTTTCCTCATGAAATTGTATTCCAAATCAGAGCTCGGAAAAGTAATATCAGTAAGATATTGGCCGGCAAGATTATATCGTGAAACCTTTCCTGGATTTGAGTTAACAGCAACTAATATTTCATTACCGTAGTTATAATTTGGATTATAAATCATATCTCCTATTGATCCGTCTATTTCATCACTTTCAAAAGTTTCACCGGTTTCCGTGTTATGTATAAAAAAGGAAGATTTGTGTGAGTTTAATTTATTAAAAGCTACAAACTTTGTTGTTCCAGCTATTGGGATTATATGATACACAGAATTACTTGTGTTTATTCTTTCGAGTGGTTCAGTGTCTTCATAAATCTCAATAAAACCACCAACTGCATTTATAACAAAAGATTTATTGTTGGCTGCTCCACCTGGTTCATAAGTTGCCCCATAGTAAAAATAGTTACTTATTCCATCTCTAATAGAAAAATATGAACCATCTAAAGGATTAAACCTGGTGAGTTCATCTTTTTTACTGATCAATACCGAGTTTTCATCATATTTAATGAGTTTTATTGGTCTGTTAAGGTTAGTTCCGGTATTATTTTCAGGATGTCCGTTGGTTGATTTTTTGTAATCCAGAATAAATTCTCCATTAACAACATCATAAACAGCAACATCATTACCCTCTTCTTGCGGTTGTTCGTGATTATCAGGTGAAAAACAAACGACAAGCTTATCCTCTTCTGAAAGATAGACCGCATCAATTACCCTTTTACTTGGGGATTGAACCCGTTCAACACCAGTCTGAGGATTAAAAGGATCGACACAATCAATTACATAGAAGTCTACATTTATTTCAAACACTGGTTCAAGATTTATAAACGGTAATCTATATGGGAAGACCAAAACTTTATGAAAGTCCCCATCATTGATATAAAGCATTTTACTGAGCTTATATGGCTCAGTTGTTATGAGTGTATTGGTTGAAAAAGTATTGTCACTTAATATTTCATAAATATCAATCCTTCCTTTTTTTGGAACAAAGAAATAATCATTGTCATCACAAAAGACTAAATTATGAAATGAGTTGTCATAATTACCTGTTGAATTAACCTCAAACTGATCTTCGATAAGTGTAAGACTTGGACTGCCGTTTGTGTAGGCTACATCGTATGCAGCTAAATATGAATCATGAACATGAAACCTGCCTATTGAGTTGTGATTCTCATCTCTTCCCTGAATTACCCAGAACAACCGATTATGGTTTGCATCGAATTTAAGATTCACGGGTCCTATTAAATACTTGAAGTGATTTATTTGTGTTGGGGTTTGTAAAAGTAGTTCAGTGCTATAATTATCCAAATTGAGGCAGAAAATGTTCAAGTCAGGGCTTATGTAGTATACATCATTTTCGGTTTCATTATAGGTCATTACTTGTATATCGCAGATGTGTTTTGTATAGATAAAATACCTGGGATTAAACTTTCCGACATTTGAAATCTCAATAGTTTCCAAAAGAGAATTATCGGCTGCGTCATAAATTAAAATGTTTTTTGGAGAATATGTAACTAACTTACCGCCTGCAACCAGAACCTCACCAATGGGATTGCCACCGGATTCAGAATCGGGAATGTTAATATTAGGTGGTAATTGGGAGAACAATGTATTTGCACTCATTAAAGTGCAAAAGACTAAAACTATCAATTCTGCAAGGTTTTTATTACCAATATTTGCAGAAAACTTTATTTTGCTTTTTCTTTTCATCTTAAAAAAATTTAAATGTAACAATTTTGGTTTATTATCCGATAGGCTGGTGTGAAAAAATCCGGCTAAGGAGGGACCAACTTGCAATAATTCATGCAGACACACTTTTGGCGTGTGCCCGGTGAAAGGGCGTTTTTATTTGCTGAAAAAGAAAGACAACTCTCTCTCTCTCTCTCTCTCTCTCTCTCTCTACAAGGAAAGCAGAATGCAAGGGATATGAATATGGAAGTCAGAATCATGTTTGCTTATGTTTATTCAAAGATTCCGGCAAGCACTTTATCAACCCCCTAAATAAATTGATTCCTGAAATAAGAGAAAAGGAACCCTTTTGGATGAAATTTGGAATGAATTTAAATAACCAATTTGCCAATGGTCATTTGTCATCAGTCATTTGTCAGCCCCCACTACTGACCAATGACCAATGACCAATGACTAATGTTGAGCCCAAAGGACGAAATCCCGGAAGCAAAGCGCATCGGGAACCAATGACTATTGACCAACAACTACCAACATACCTGCCGTCAGATATATTTAAATCAAAAAGTCCTCACAGTCTCTTCCGGCAACCAGCCCACGCTGCCATTGGCGATCCTGATCTCATACCACTGATCCACCTCATCGGTTATTCTTAGTTTGCTGCCTTCATGCAGTACAAAAAGATCCACGGCATTTTTATTGGGTGAACTTTTCACGGTTACGGTTGGAGCGAAAACAATGGCCTCATCCTGCAATTCCTGCTCGTGGTAGTTCTTGTATCCGGCAGCAAACGAAAATACTGTCAGGATCAGGAGGAGGAGTGCAGTCCAGAATGCCGTTCGTTTGGTGCCGGGGAGAGGACTGATAAAAAAGACGACGGCCAGGATCAGAACACCCAGAAAGAGGACGATGCTAATGATTCCCCAGCTATGTGCCGGGAACATTGAATACATTCCTCTCCACCATTTCTTGATGAAGAATTCGGGGACCGGCTCGATCTTATCTGTAATCTTGTTGTTCGCGATCTTCAGGTTGAATTTTGCATCTTCACTTTCGGGGTTTAGCTTCAGCGCCTTTTCATAATTGTAAATGGCCGGGCCCATGTTATTGGTTTTGAAATAAGCATTGCCCAGGTTATAGTAAAGCTCCCAGGAAGCAACACCATTTTCCAGTATCTCTTCGTAGGCAGAAATGGCGTCGTTGTATAGCCCCTCATTGAAATGGCGGTTGGCTTCAGTAAAAAGACTGTCATTGCCGGATGCCGCTGACAGGCTAATGCTGGCCAGGACCAGGATCAAAATAAAGTACAGTTTTTTCATTTCGAAAGCTTTCATCGCATTTCCCTTTCAATTTTACTGATGATCTCAAGGGCCTCCTTGTAAATCTTTTCCCTGTTCTCCTCTTTGCTGCCCGGCGCAAACCTTGCATATTCCGTGTGGTTCAGGGTTTCTATGAACTCGGTCAATGTTTTCTTTCTGTATTTTCTGGCGGGATAAGGCCTGATGAACGTTTTCCATGGAAAGTTTCGCCCGCGGAATATTGAACTTATTGCTGAGGTACCCCCAAAGTGCCTGCGATATTTCCACGTAAAACGCTTCTTCTTTGCCTCCCTTCATGAACTGATGGGCTTTCTTCAGGTTCTTTCGGGCAACCCGGGTGGCACGTTTGTAATTCATCAGCCCGATGTCTTTTCGTTTTTTCTCCCTCGCTTTCCACACAAAAATGAAAATTACGGCCAGGATAAGCGGAATAATGATCATGAGGTAAAAATTCATCGAATTGAAAAAGTGACTGCCGATCTTTTGCAATTGAATATTCCCGGTTTGTATATGCCGGATGTCACTTCCAATATATTTAACATCCTCCTGACTTACACCGCTGTACGAAATATTGGAATAAGTTTCCTGGCCTTTATTGACTTTGATCTGGTATTCAGGCGTGCTGAGGGTTTTGTATTTTTCCTCGCTGATGTCAAAGTAGCTGAACATGACCGGGTCTATGGTATATGTGCCTTCCACCCTTGGGATGATCAGGTATTCAAATGTCATCGTACCCGAAACGCCATTTTCATTTTTCCTGATATTGCTGCTTTTCTTCGGATCGTAAACTTCAAAATCAGGTGGGAATTTGACATCCGGGTCATCGATCAGTTCCAGGTTTCCATTACCGGAAATAGTGATCTTGTATGTGAGGGGTTCGTTGGTATTCGTTTCGGTTTTATCCAGGTCGTAGCGTAAATTGAAATTACCGATTGCTCCGTCGAAGCTGGAGGGCCGGTTGGAAAGCGGCAGGGGTTTCACATTGATCTTTACCGGAGTCGTGACCAGGTTTTTGTCGACATATTGAATATTGTTGAAAAACGGATCATCGAAAAAACGATCGAAGAAAGAATCACCGGTCCGGCTTCTCCTTTGCTGCGTCTGCACCTGCACCTGCACATCCAACTGCATGGGCTCAATACTCAATTCACCGCTTTTCTGGGGGAACAATGCCACCTGGCTGACCACTGCAGTAACATACTGCTCCCCGTTCAGGATCTCTCTGCGTTGTTGCATCTGGCTGCCTGCATCCGTCAGGTCAACCGACCAGAATCCGGGAAATGAAGGGTATTTCTTTACTGTCGGGGAACGGGCTGCCACACGTGTATAGATTTTGTAAGTAACAACCACCTGTTCGCCCTGGTAAGGATTTTTCTTGTCGACAATCGCACGCAGGAAAATGTCCTCACCTTCCACTACCTCATTATTTTGTGGGCGCTTATTGTCTGGCTGTGTGCTTGCTTGTCCCTGGTTTCCTTGCACAACCTTAATGCTTAGGGTGTTTGATTCAAAAACCTTTCCATTGGCAGTGATCCTGGCCGGGGTATTTCGAAAGTGCCTGCCTTGACTGCTTGTATATAATAGGTGTAACTCTGGGTTACGGATTGGGAAATTTGTCCGTTGATGTTCTGAAAGCTGCTGCTTGTGGATGGGCTGGGGCCTGCGATCAGCCTGAAGTTCTCAAAGTCGGGCGGGTTGAAGTTGCTGCCGTTTGCATTCAGGGAAAAGACCAGGCGGAAGCGTTCGCCTTCCTGTACCACGCTTTTTGCCGAAGCAGTGAATTCGATATCCTGCGCTCCGACTCCGGAGGCAAGCAGATTGAAAATGATCAATATGTTTGCTATGATGTATTTCATAGTCCAAAGGGTTTATGCTTTTACCAGTCCTTTTCCGATTTGGTGCTTTTGCTTTTTTGTGCCTTTAATTCAAGCAACTTCTTCATGGTCTCTTTTTCATCATCTTTCAGGGCCTGCAGCATCCGCTGTGCATCCTCTTTGGAGATCTTGCGGGGCTCGGCCTGCTGCTTCTGCTGTTGCTGTTGTTGCTGTTTTTGCTGTTGCTGTTGTTGTTGCTCCTTCTCCTGTTTTTGCTGCTGTTTCTTTTGCTGATCCTGGTTTTGTTGATCCTGGTTTTGCTGATCCTGATTTTGTTGATCCTGATTTTGCTGATCTTTGTTTTGTTGATCTTTGTTTTGTTGTTGCTGCTGTTGTTCCTTCAGTTTTTCCTTTGCATAGGAAAGATTGTACTTGGTATCGTAATCACCCGGATTGAGGCGGAGGGCATTTTTGAATGCTTCGATGCTTTCCCGGTATTTCTTTTTCTTTTAACAGGGAATTGCCCAGGTTGTGGAATGCTTCGGCCCGCACCTGCTCATCAGCGTATTTTTCGGTTATCTCGCTGAAAACTTTCGCAGATTCGGTGAAGTTCTCCTGCTGATAAATGGCATCCCCGAGGTTGAAGGTTCCTTTGAGAGAATGGGCCTCTTTTTCAAGGGCTTTGCGGTAATCGACTTCAGCATCCTGGAATTTCCCTTCTTCATATTTCTTATTGCCTTCCCTGATCAGGCTGTTACCCGACTGGGCCAGTCCTGCCAGGCTGAATGCAGATAAACTTATGATCAAGACTATATTTTTCATACTTCTTACTCCGTTCAACAAAAATTTAGCCAAACAATTTTATTTTTTCCGACCACTTGCTTTTGCGGTCAAGGATGATCAATTCCAGTATCAGCAGTAAAATTGCCATGCCGATAAAATACTGGAAACGGTCTTCGTAGTCAGAAAATACACGGCTTTCGAATTCCGTTTTATCCATTTCTTCGATCTTTGCAAAGATCCTGTCGAGACCAGCATTGCTGTTGTTCGCGGTAACAAAGATCCCGTTTCCGGCGGATGCGATTTGCTGCAGCATGGTTTCGTTCAGCTTGGTAATGACCGTATTTCCCTGCCGGTCTTTCTTATACCCGACCTTGTTCCCGTATTGATTTACAATGGGAATGGGTGCACCTTCCGGCAATCCCATGCCGATGGCATACACATCGATCCCCTTTTCGGCAGCAAGGCGGGCCTGCTCAACGGCATCGCCCTCATGGTTTTCCCCATCGGTGATACACAATGATGGCCTTGCTGTGGTCATTCTCATCAAAGGAGTTCATGGAAAGATCGATGGCCTGCCCGATGGCTGTTCCTGTGCAGGAACGATATCGGGTGATATGGTCGACAGAAAAAGCTTTGCCGCAGCATAATCCGTGGTGATGGGTAGCTGCAGATAAGCCCTGCCTGCAAAAATAACGATTCCGATCCGGTCGCCTGACAATCCGTCAATCAGGTCGGAAATGGACTTCCTGGCCCGCTCCAGGCGGTTGGGCCGGATATCTTCAGATAGCATGCTGTTGGAGACATCCAGTGCGATCATGATATCAATTCCGCTTCGTTCCACTTCCTGCAATTTGCTGCCCACCTGCGGGTTGGCGATGCCCAGGATCAGAAAAGTATAGGCCAGCATCAGGATGACAAACTTGGTAACAGCTCTTGTTTTTGAATAGAATGGGATCAGCCGCGAAAATATCTGCCATTCACCAAAGCTTTTAAATGCACGTCTTTTCCAGTTCATCATCAGTATGAACAAAATGATGAAGACCGGGATCAGCAAAAGTGCGTACAAAAACTCCGTATGTTCAAATCTCAATAGATCCATCTAAGGCAATGTTTTAAAAATGCTGTTTCTTAAAATGAATTCGCTAATGAACAGGGCCAGGGCGATCAGTGCCAATACCAGAAACTCCTCGTGTTTGCGGGTGAACTCGGTGACATCGATCTTGGATTTTTCAAGCTGGTCGATCTCATCATAGATCTCTCTCAGTTTCTGGTTGCTGGTAGCCCTGAAATATTTACCATCTGTCATATCAGCGATCTGCTGCAACAGTTCTTCATCGATTTTTACTTCGATCTGCTGCATACGGGTGCCGAATGCTGTGGGCACAGGATAAGGAGCCGTTCCCCTCGAACCCACGCCAATGGTATAGATCCTGATACCATATAATTTCGCTATTTCAGCAGCTGAAATCGGATCCAGGGCTCCCGAATTGTTCTCCCCGTCGGTGAGCAGGATGATCACCTTACTGACGGCCTTGCTTTCTTTCAGCCGGTTTACTGCTGTGGCCAGCCCGTCGCCAATGGCCGTCCCGTCTTCCAGTATCCCGCTCCGGATATCTGTGAAAATATTTTTCAAAACCGAATGGTCGGTGGTAAGCGGGACCTGTGTAAAGGTCTCCTTGCTGAAAACCACCAGTCCGACCCGGTCGTTGGGCCGGCCGTTGATAAAGTCCTGCGCTACCACTTTGGCAGCTTCCAGCCGGTCGGGTTTGAGGTCCTGTGCCAGCATACTGGAAGAAATGTCCAGTGCCATTACGATGTCAATCCCTTCCACCGAAACGTTTTGTGTGCTGGAACTGCTCTGCGGACGAGCCAGTGCAATGATCAGGAGCGCCAGGGCAAGCATCCTCAGAACAACAAGGGAATGATAGGCATACTGCCTCAGGCTCTTGCCTGTTTCTTCAAATACCGAAGTGGTGGATAACTGGATGTCGGCATTCCTGCTGTTGTGCCTGAACCAGTACCAGGTGATGAGCACGGGTATCAGCAACAGAAGCCAGAAAAACTCCGGATTGGCAAATTCTATGTTGTTCAACAGGCTACTCATCTTCTTGCTTCTCTTTTATTTCCTCGTTTTCTTCCTCTTTGTCCGGATCGTTTTGCTTCCGGAAGGTTTCTTCAATGAAAGCCTTCGCATTTTCCCAGCTGGTATCATTGTCTGAGGGCAGGGGCTTTTCCCTGGCAAATTTCACCATATCGGAAAGTGCGAAAGTGGCTTCAGCTTTCTCCAGTACCGTGGCCTGGAGGTGGTCTTTTCTGAGTTCACGCATGATCTCGAATGAGGTCATTTCCATGGCATTCATGCCAAATCTATCTTCCATGTAGATCCTGAGTATATCCGTTAATTCGGTATAATAGTCTTTTACTTTTCCGGCTTGCCAGAGCTTTCTCTGTTTCAGTTTTTCCAGCTCATTAAGAGCCTGGATGTGTGCCGGCATCCTGGGTTTCTGCCTTACAGGTATCAGGGGCCTGGATTGTTTCCGAATATAAAGATAATACCAGACTGCTCCGATGATCAGCAGACTGCCGAAGCCGGTCAGCAGCCAGGGCCATATCTCAGAAAACGAAAGTGGTGCATTCTTTGGGCCTTTGATGGGTTTGATGGCCCTGGTGGTATCAACCGGAACTGTTAATACGTTTAGATCCAAAACCTGCGAAATGCCCATGTATCTTATGGTGTCGTCAGGCAATTCGTAAGATACCCGGAAGGGTCCGATCTTGTGCCTTCCCGAGTCGAAGGAGGTAATGGTGAAACTGCGGCTTAGCTTCAGCTCTCCATCCAGCCTGTTAGTGTCAATTCCGCTTTGCCGGATGATCTCGACATGCGCCGACAGGGTATCCTGCAGCTCGGGCCAATTGAGCATGGCTTTTTCGGGCCCGGTGAATAAAAGCTCCAGTTTTATCTGGTCTCCGATCAGAATGCTGTCTTTTTCCAGTAAGGTATTCAGACTGCTTTGCTGGGCCCGGATGCCACTTGCAGCAATCAACAAAACAAAGATTAATATAATTTTTACAATCCCTTTCATCTTATCTTCTGGCCTCCCTCTTTTTGAACATGCTCACCAGGGGCTTCACATAATCCTGGTCGGTTGCAATGCTGGCGTGGTCGACACCTGATTTCAAAAAGACATCCCTCAGGTAATGATCGTGATGTTTAATTTTATGGTTAAATGCTTTCCTGAGCTTGTTGTGGGAGGTGTCGATCCACATGCTTTTACCGGTTTCGGCATTCCGCACTTTCATCATGCCTATCCTGGGAAGTTCGGTTTCCCTTTTGTCGTATATGTGCAGGGCGATCAGGTCATGCTTGCGGTTGGCGATCTGAACTGCGTCTTCAAATCCTGTATCGATAAAGTCGGAGATCAGGAATGTAATGCATCGTTTTTTGATGGCATTGGTCAGGAAACGCAGTGCTTCTGAAAGGTCGGTTTCTCTCTCCTCCGGTTTGAAATCGATCAGTTCACGGATGATCCTCAGGATATGTTTGGTCCCCTTGTTGGGGGGATGAATTTTTCAATCTTGTTGCTGAAAATATCACCCCCACTTTATCATTATTCTGAATGGCCGAAAATGCCAGTACTGCAGAAAGCTCTGTAATGAGATCTTCCTTTAGCTGTTTCTTTGTTCCGAATTCATTCGATCCGCTCACATCCACCAGCAGCATTACGGTCAGCTCGCGTTCCTCTTCAAAGATCTTCACATAAGGGTGGTTGAAGCGGGCCGTTACGTTCCAGTCGATGTTGCGGATATCATCTCCATACTGGTATTCGCGTACTTCACTGAAAGCCATTCCCCGCCCCTTGAAAACACTGTGGTAGTGCCCGGAGAATATCTGGTTCGACAATCCTCTTGTCTTGATCTCGATCTGCCTTACCTTTTTAAATATTTCTTTTGTTTCCAATTTTCAGTTTAAAGTTTTCAGTTTGAAGTTTGATGTTTTCCGGAATGCTCATCACACAATAAGCAAAATCAAAGGGTCATCATGCCGGGCCGGAGGCTTAGGGCACTTCAACAGTATTCAGTATCTCGCTGATGATATCTTCGGCGGTGATGTTCTCGGCTTCAGCCTCATAGGTCAGCCCGATCCTGTGCCGCATCACATCATAGGCCACAGCCCGTATATCTTCGGGGATCACATAGCCGCGCCTTTTGATAAATGCATAGGCCTTGGCTGCCAGGGCCAGGTTGATACTGGCGCGTGGCGAACCCCCGTAAGAGATCATGCCATCAAATATCTTCAGTTTGTTTTCGCCCGGAAAACGGGTTGCGAAAACAATGTCGGTAATATAGTTCTCAATTTTTTCATCCAGGTAAACTTCTCTCACGATACCCCTGGCCTTCATGATATCCACAGTTTTGATGATGGCTTTGGTTTCGGGGAAAGTTCCCGTGATGTTTTCCCGGATAATTTGTTTTTCTTCCTCCTTGCTGGGATAATTGATAATGACCTTAAGCATAAAGCGGTCGACCTGCGCTTCGGGCAGGGGATAAGTTCCTTCCTGCTCCAGCGGGTTCTGGGTGGCCATTACCAGGAAAGGCGCTTCCAGGGGGAAAGTGTTCTCCCCGATGGTGACCTGTTTCTCCTGCATGGCTTCCAGCAGGGCGCTCTGAACTTTGGCCGGGGAACGGTTGATCTCATCCGCCAGAATGAAGTTGGCGAAAATGGGACCCTTCTTCACCTGAAACTCTTCTTTCTTCTGGCTGTAAACCATGGTTCCCAGCAGGTCGGCCGGAAGCAGGTCGGGTGTGAATTGTATCCTGCTGTACCTGGCCTCGATCGTTCGGGCCAGTGACTTAATGGCCAGGGTTTTAGCCAGGCCCGGAACACCTTCCAGCAGTATATGGCCGTTCGACAGCAATCCGATCAGCATGCTTTCGAGCATGTGCTTTTGTCCGATAATCACCTTGTGCATCTCCAGGTTGAGCATGTCAACAAATGCACTCTCTTTTTGGATCCTTTCGTTTAATTCTTTGATGTCGGTCTCTTTCATTTTTATTTGCTGTTTTATTCTGAAACGCAAATTTATTAAATGCTTATGTTTGAGGGGTGTTAAAAAAAGTTAAAGGCTTGAATTTTGGGTTGACCAATACCAAAGTCAATCTTTCTTTCGCTTCTTTGCTATCTTTGCTAAAAAAAAGAATAACTATGTATGAAATTCTAACAACAATACATTCGATATTGCGCTGGGTGATCGTGATCATTGCACTGATTGTGATTTTTAAATCTCTTGCCGGCTGGATTGGTAAAAAGAACTACGCGGATAGCGACAATATGCTGGGATTGCTGCTAAACAGCAGCCTCGACCTGCAGCTGATCACCGGCCTGGTGCTGTATATTTTTCTTTCACCCCTCACGCAAACAGCTTTCCTGGACTTTGGCTCGGCCATGTCCAACCCGGTATTGCGCTTTTTTGCCGTGGAGCATTTCCTGCTCATGCTGATTGCCATTGTCCTTGTGCACATTGGCAGGGTGCGGGTGAAGAAGGCGGATACAGACGTTAAAAAACACAAACGCAGCTTTATCTTTTACCTCATTGCTTTCATTTTGATCCTGGTTTCCATACCCTGGCCTTTTATGGGGTACGGACAAGGATGGATATAAGCATATTCACGAAGGAATTGAAATGATCTGCAAAAAAGACCTGGCAGCTTTAATACCCTGCCAGGTCTTTTGATTGTAGATTGTATGTATTTCAAAACATTATTCCATGATAGCCACCTTGATGCTTTTGGCAGCATGCTCTCTGCTGGCTTTGATCAGGTAGAATCCGGGTGTGAGCTTGTTGTCCTGCTGGTCTGTTCCTTCCCACACCAGGCTGTTTTTTCCTGCCGGCAAACTGCCTGAGTAGAGCTTGTTCACAATGTTGCCATCCAGGCTATACACTTCTATCTTCACCTGGCTTTCTTCATCCAGCCGGATCATGATGTTTGTTTCTGATCTGAAGGGATTGGGACTGGCATCAAAGCTGATCTCCTGTAAGCCGGCATTTGTGTTCTGTATACCCACTGCGGCATTCAATCCGCCCGAATAACAATAGATCTTGCCGTCCCTGCCACCGGTCACCATTTCCATGGATTCGTCACCAACAATATCCGGGATCGAATTGATGGCATCGATGGGTGTCTGGTAGTTGATGGATTCCAGCTCATTGCCATCCACACCGTCCAGGAAAAGGCAGTAATTGCTCTGGTAGAGGGTGCCAATCTGAACATCATTGATAAAGTCACCGGAGATATCGCGTGTACGGGCCACATTCCAGGATTTGTCCGGCAGGGAGACAAACCAGATATTGGAAGCATCAAAACCATTGATCATGATTCCTTCATCACCACTGTGAGCAATGAGAATATCTTTGTAGCCGTCATCATTTACATCATCCATTTCTTCGAATCGCAGCAAGAGCTCATTGGCAACAGATCCCTGTTCGACCACATTACCGTTTGCGGCATCAAAGAAGTAAAAGTAGCCGGCAAAATCACCTGAGGCAACATCTTTAATGCCATCACCGGTAATATCATCAAGTTGTGCAAGTGCCCAGACAGATGTGCCGTTGGCCACGTGGCTCCACTCAATGCTGCCATCGCTGCCATCAATGCCATATGTGCTGCCTTCGGATTCATTTCCGTTTGATGCTCCGGCGATCACATCTTCCTGGCCGTCTCCGGTAAAGTCCTCCACACCGATCACGCTAAAAACCGGGCCACCCAGGAAGCATTGCCAGATCTGCTCACCGGTCAGGCTGTTGATGCAGAAGACCCGCCTGGGGCCGTTATCGCCTGAATCATCACCCACTGCCGCAAGTACATCAACCACATCATCGCCATTATAATCATAGCGGCAATCCACCTGGTACACCCATCCGCCATCACCGAACATGTTGGTTTCGAATTTCCAGAGCAGTTCGCCGGTTTTGCCGGAAAGGGCATTGACCGATCGGTCGCCCCAGGCAGAGGCGATGATCACATCCTGGTAGCCATCATTATTGATGTCCTGCATGGTCTGTAATCCGGCCTGCTGGTAAACTGAGCCTGAATAGATCATTGTTTCCCACATCAGGTCGGCGGTGCCGGATGAATTGCCATTGAAACATCTCACATAGTTATCTTCCGAACACACAATCACATCCGCTACATCATCACCCGTAATATCCTGTATGGGTGCAATGGCTTTCGGGCTGTTATCCCATGACTCATCAATGAAGTAATGCCAGAGCGCCTCCCCGATAGGATAGCTTGTTTTTACACCATAGCCTTCCAGCGGGATGCTTGAAGTAGGCTGCGAAGGATCGTTGCTTTCTATTGTCAGTTCATCTGTGAATTCACCGGAATTGTTGGGGTTGAACCATATCCTGATATTTTCATCTCCCAGGGGGTTGATGTTCAGGGGCAGTTCCACGGTTTCATCCACATAGAAGAACCCGGTTCCCAGGCTGAGCGAGCTCACATCCAGGGTGGCGTCACCCCGGTTCTCAATCTCAATGTAACGGCCCGTATGTGCATTCATGCGCACATCACCATAATCATAAGATCCGGGCGTAACGAAAATGTATGGTCCGCTGTAAACAGCATTTCCGCTAAGATTTACATTGACACCGGGATTGATCGGGTCGCTTGATTCGATAATAACTGCGGTGTTGAGTGCACCGAATTCATCCGGTTCATATTTGAGTGGAATGGTGGTAGAACCGCCGGGCGCAATGGTATAAGGCGTATTGAAGGTGGTGCTGACAGGCTGCCCGGCAGGGATATCTACCCCTGTAATGGTAAGGGCAGCAGTACCGGTGTTCTGCACCTGCATGTTCCAGGTTTCCGATGAGCCGATGGTAACAGTACCATAATCATGAGTGGCAACCGGGATGTAAATTACGGGCGTACCTGCTCCACCCAGATCGACCTTGTAGAGTGTGCTCGGAGAACTCAGCTGGCCATCTACATACCAGAGATAGGTTCCGTCAAATACAATGCCTGAGGGCTTGATATTCTCACAGGGATGACTCTCAAGCAGGTTCCCGCTCTGATCGGTCTTGTAGATCATGTTATCATTGTAATCCACGATCCACAGATCATCGCCTTCCAGGCAGATGTCCCAGCTTTGCTGGCCGGGGGGTGTGAACTGGCTGATCACATTGCCGGCATCATCTACTTTGTAAACGGTCCCGGGATCCGGATAATAAGTGCACACCCAGTAATCACCATCGTCATAGGCTATCCCTGACATATAATGATCCGGCAGGGCAAAGCTTGAAACGAAATTGCCGCTGAAATCAAATTCAGTTGCCAGGGCCGGATTGGAACTGCCCGCAGGCTGATCAATCGTCCAGAGGTTGGGGGAATTATAGGTCATGCCGTAGGCATCGTCGAAAGGGCCACTGCAGAGAAGTGATGCGGAACCGTCGGCAGGATCCACCTGGAATACCTGGTCACCGTCTGCCCCATAAATACCATAATAGAGATATGTGCCATCCCAGGCAAGGCCGGATGCTTTTCCAGGCACCTGGTAGGAGGCAACAATTGACCATTCCCTGCTTCCATGCTGGGCAAGGGATATTTGCCACATCAAGGTGACAAGCAAGATCATCGCCGCAAAGCGATAAAGTAGATTTTTCTTCATAATATAACTCCTTGTTTATTGAATAATGTTGTAAATTTATTAAAAATTCTATGAAAGAAACCTTTTGAAAATGACCAAAAAAAAGAAAGTTGGTATTGTACTGAGTGGTGGAGCCGTCAGATGTTTTGCACACCTGGGTGTTCTGAAAGCTTTGAACGAGAATAATATTTACCCCGATTATATCTCCGGGGTGAGTGCCGGATCGATCGTGGGAGCTTTTTACGCTGCCGGTCACAGTCCTGATGAGATCCTGGACTATTTCCTGAACAAAAAGCTGATGAACTTTATTCAGATCAGTTTTGCAAAAGGCCTGGCCAATATGGATAAACTTTCCAAAAAGCTGGATGAACTTTTAAAAGTGAAAAAGTTTGAAGACCTGGATATTCCCCTTGTAATCGCTGCTACCAACCTAAATGATGCAAGGATCGAATATTTTGACAAAGGCAGTCTTGTGGACAAAATAGTGGCCTCTTCATCCATTCCCGTATTGTTCAAACCGCAAAAGATCAAAGGCGTAAATTATGTGGACGGCGGTGTGATGAACAATATGCCGGTGGAACCCTTGCTGGACAAATGCGAGAGCATCATTGGCGTGAACGTGAACCCCATCGGTCACAGGGATGATTTTGAGGATCTGTCGGACATTGCAGAACGCACCTTCCACCTGGTGGTAAGTGCCAATTTTATCAATAAGAAAGAAAAATTTGATATGTTTATCGAACCGGATAAACTGGAGTCTTTCGGTTTATTTAACCTTAAACAGGGAAAGGAAATATTTGAGACCGGCTATGATTACACCCTGGATTTTTTGAAAAATCATAAATCAACGAAAAATTTTGAAAATGAAAAATAAAGTACTTAAGATATCGCTCATAATTGCCGGCAGCCTGATTGTCCTTTTCTTTCTGTCCTGGTTCCTGCTTCAGAAGATTCTGCGGGATGAGATCAATGCAAAGCTTGATAGCGGCCTGATCCCCGGGCATAAAGTAAAAATGGACAATATTGAAACAGACTTGCTCAGTGCATCGGTTACTGCCAGCGATATTTACATTGTTCCGGATGAGAAACCTGCTGAAAAGATGCAGGGATTCCGCATAGACAGCTGTTACATTTCCAGCATTAGTATAAAGGGGATCAGCGCAATTCGCTATTTGCTTTTTAAAAGCATTAGCATTGGGGAGCTGGAAATTGGGAAAGCTTATCTCAAGCTTTCGCTTTCTTCCCCTGACAGCAGTATCAAAAAAAAGGATGATAAATCCAGGCTTAAGGCTGCAGTATTGAAAAAGCTAAAAATTGACGACCTGCAACTGCTTCTGATGGAAATGAATAGCGAGCGGGAGATACTGTCTGTAAACCGCTTTCACCTGCAAACTAAAAAGATCAGGCTGGTTAGTAAAAACGGAAAGGCTGTTCTTTCGCGTTATCCGCATATCGAAGCTTTTGAAATAGATACACTCAGCAGCGTGATCTCGGGGGGCTTTTACCGTATTGAGATTGGTCAAATGCTGAAGAAGGAAGATCGAAATTTTGAGATCAACCGACTGAAACTCCTGCCGCAGTATCCCAGGTATACTTTTGCCAAAAAACTGGGGTATCAAACCGACAGGATAAAACTCCTGCTCGACAGGCTGATGATCAGGGGGTTTGATTTTGAAAAACTGGAGGATAATATCCTGCAATGTCGTTCAATAGAGACAAATGGCATGTTTGCGGATTTCTTCCGCGATAAAAACATTCCCAGACCACCGGGACACCGCCCCCCTTTGCCGCAACAGACCATCACTGCCCTGGATTTTAAACTCTGTATTGACAGTATTTCCCTCAACAACAATGAGGTGCATTACACGGAGCACATGCCGGGAGCCGCCGAGGCCGGTTTTGTCTTTTTTCGCGACTTGAATGTTCTTGCTATGAACCTTACCAATGATCCGGATTACTTCAACAGGTCTTCAACAGTGCAGGCATTTGCCACCGGCTCGGTGATGGGGGAGAGCCTTGCTCGCATAAAGATCAGTTTCCCGGCGAATAAAACCCCGGATACACTTTTCTTTTCCGGACAGTTGGAACCGATGAAGCTCGACCACTTCAATTCTATGCTCGAGCGGAACCAGGAGGTAAGGATTAACGAAGGAAGCCTTGATAAACTCAGTTTTGAGGCCAGGGCCAACAATGATGTTGCCTCCGGAAAGCTGGAGTTCCTGTACCATGATCTGAACATTACCGTAATGAAAAAGGAAGAGGAGGGATCAAAGGAAAGGAAATTTATTTCTTTTTTGATGAATACCATTTTGCGCAGCAACAATCCGGTGGGCAACAAAGAACCCCTGGTTGCAGAAATGAGTTTCGAAAGGGATAAAGAGAAAAGTTTCATCAATTATATGTGGAAGACCATATTGAGCGGTATCACAGAAACCATAACACCCGGGAAGAAAAAACTGGAGCGAAAAGAATAATCCCTCAATTATTTCTTTGCTTTCTTGTTTTCCTCTTCCTCAATGCTTTTTTGTATCCTGTCCCTCATGGTTTCAAGCTGTTCAATGGAAGTCTTGATCCTTTCTTTCTCCTGGCTGTCTTTTTCTTCTTTGAGTTTTTCTTTCATGGCGCCGGTCTTTTCCGCCATTTCTTTCAACACATCTTTTTTCTTTTCGATTTTTCCCGATTTGATGGCCTCATCAAATACCAGTTCCTCCGGCGAAACAGCCTCCTCCGCTTTCTTTTTCACCGGAACTGGCTTGGGTACAAACTTCTTGTCTTCCACCCTTCGCTGGTTCATAAAGGCAGGGGATACGATCTCAATGCCGTTTTGGTGCAAGGTGTCCATCACCAGGGCATTCAGCCTGGAACTGGTACTGAAGAATTTATTCGTGTCTTCAAGGAATCCATGGATTTTGTAAGTTGCCGAGTAATCTCCCAGCCCGGTAATATACACATAAGGATCTTTTAAACCGCTAAGTGTAGCTGCCTCTTTTAGGGCCGCTTCGATCTTCTCCCGGGCCACATCGTAGCCCAGCGACACACTGCTGGAGATTACCGAATTGGTTTTGCGCGTAAGCTTCACCGGATTTGTGGCAATATAGAGATTGGGAATGGTAATGAAATTGCTGTCTTCCAGCTGGATCTCCGTATGAAACATGCTTCTTTTGGTTACCCTGCCCTGGTATTCGCTCACCGTGATCAGGTCGCCGTTGCGGTAGCGTTTCATGGAATTGTTCATGATCCCGGCAATGAGATTGCCCAGCACCGTGGTAGAACTGAGTGCTATGCCTGCACTGATGATGATCCCCAGGAAACTGAGGATCTGACCTTTCAGGTTTTTGTCGATGGGCAGCGAAAGGATGAAAATCGAGCAAACCCAGTAGTAGCAGGAAAAATGCGATGCTTCTTTTAACGATGTTTCCGCTGGATACGGTTTTCAGGCGGTCGAACACCCAGGCGTTCAGCAGTAAAAGCAAAACAACTGCCAGCACAACCGCACCCGGCTCCAGCAAGGATTTCAGGATTTGATAAATGTGTTCCATATCGTATGATGTTTTCCCAATTGAACAGCCAAGGTAATAAAATCCGGATGAAAGGAATTTTTACTGTCATTAATTATTTGATCAGGTAATTATACAGCATGTTCCCGTTCCCGATCACCAGGTTCAGGTCGCGGTTGTTGTTCAGGCTGCCCACTGCAAAATTGGTGCTGCCGGTCAGGCCTGCATCGAAGACAATATTGCCCTGGCCGTCGAAGAGGTAGAGTTTGTTTTCTGCAGCCGATACAATGCCCAGCAAATTCTCACGATTCGAAAGATGGATGATCTCGGGCTTTTGTGTGATCACCTCCGGAAAGCGGTAATCGATCATGGTGTTTTTGTAGCGGTCGAAAACCCAGAGGTGATCCCGGTCCAGGAAAATGAAGTCTTTGCCGTTGCTTTTGTCCAGGTCTTCATAAAGGAAATAATGTTCCCCTGAAAAATCCTTGAAAGCTGTCTGGTCGAGGCGCCCGTTCGTTTTTATATAGGTCAGATGACCTTTGAGGTCTGTTGTAATGATAATCCCTTTGCTGTTGGTCTCATTCGTGTAAAAATCGGAATTCAGTGCATTCCTGAATTCATCCTTTATACGGATGCGGGTTTCTCCTCTTCGATCAGTGATCTCTACCGATCCATCCACCATGGGAATAATGATGTAATCTTTATTATTGGCTACCAGATGCTGTATGCTTTTGCTTATTGCTTCCTTTACCCTGGGAGTTTTCCAGCCTTTTACCGAATTGCCTTCGATGGTATAATTGTAAATGCGCCGGTCTTCCCCGGCAAAAACCATGCGGTAATCCTTGTTGTTCACATAATCGAATACCGCCAGTCCGTTGGCAGCCTTGGTTCCCAGCTTGATGGGATAATTGGCCACCTTTCGGCCAAGCAGGTCGATCAGGTAAATGTATTCGTCCGTATTGAACAGGTACTGCACTTTGCGGTTCTTATAATAATCAACCGGAAATACTTCACTCATCAGATTGCCGGCATAAGATATCTTCCAGAGGATGTTCCCGTGCTTATCGATCAGATACATCTGCTTGTCTTCGTCAAATACAATGATGTTGTAAGTGTTATCTGTATGATCCCTTACCAGGAAAGGTTTCCTGATAATGGGGGCATCCAGTTCTGTCATCCATACGGCCCGGTTCTCTTCCCTGTATTCCTCATTGTAGCGCAGGTAGGTATTGGTGTAGTACATATTGTTGATGTAACTGAACTGCAGGGCAAAAGCATGAAAATTGCTGAATTTTTTGCGGTTGGTTTCCAGTAGCTCCGATATACCGGGATTGCAGAAAGAAGAAAGCAACTCAAGCGCATTCCTTGTGTTGAAATAAAGGTAAAGGTTTGAACTTTCGGATATGTTATCAGAAAATTCATGGTAGTTGATATTATCATCCAGGGTTTTGCCGGCGATGTTCAGATTGATGAATTCTTCCAGGGCATCCACATTATTTGCAAATACAACATAATCGTCCATGATGGTATAATAGGGATTTTTCAATGCTAAAAAAGCATCCCCCAGGATGGCGGGGAGGAGTTCCGGCAGGTTGATCTTCTTGATCAGGTGGTCCTTGAAGTTTTTAATGATACCGCTCCCCCTTACATTGTGCATGATGCTGGTGAGTTGCTGGTTTGCCCTGACCGGGTCATCGGTTTGCACCACCACAAAAAAGTATTGGTCAAAATTGCTCTGTTCTGTGGCCAGGCCGGCAATGGCTACCTCTTTGCCAAACCACGAAAGCAGGTTATCTTCCAGGTTCACCTGGTACTTATTGTTAATGCCGGCTAAATTCGAATAATACTGCTGGTACTTCCCGAGTGCTTTCAGGTAAACTTCGTAAGCGGCATAATATGAAGCGAAATCTTCAATTCCCAGGTGAAGCATAAAGTTGGTATTGAAAGGCAGCACCGAAGGAATACTCAGGGCGGGGGCTGACTGGTTCTTAAAGCAGTTCAGGTAACTCATGCTGCTGTCGGAAGATGCTGTGTAACCGTTCATGAGCAATTCTTCGGATTTCAGGATGACATCCAGTTCTGTCCAGGACGAAAAATAATTCAGTTTTTTGACTGAATTGTGATAAGCGGGATCAGAAAGCAGGGACAGAAATTCTCCACTTTGGCTATCGCGGAAATACAAATGAGCATCAACGTTCTTGCCTTTTGTTTTGTCCACTTTCCGGAAAGGTTCCTCCTGAGCAATGCCGGCATCTGCATTCAATTGCAAGAGGGCATCTGTGAGTAATTCTTTGTTTGAACTAAGGATAAGCAGGCCTCTCTTGCTGATTGCGTATATCGCTGAATGATCGCGGGTTTCAAAGAGAAGGCTGTTCTGGCCGTTAATTTTCATGAGCCGGGCAGCAGCTGTTTCACCAAAAATTTTTCCGGCCATGTTTTCCAGGTAATTGTTGCTCCTGTATTTGTCGAGCTCCAGGATAAAGAGCGGGTAAAGGCTGTCATTCAAATAATGAAAGGACAGGTACGAACGGGATGAAAAAAAGTTTGCAATTTCCTCATCGGCAGAAGCCATGCTGTCAACATGTGCAATTTCTTTTGAAAGGGCATCGAGAACGGGCAAGTGGGAGAGGCTTTTCCAGATCTGGTTCCTGCTGTGGATCCTTTCAACAAAACCCCTGGTATCGGGAATCTCAATGAAAAGCATGCTGTTCCCGGGAATGGCCTGCAGTCCCTGCTCTGTTTTCCTGATCACATTGTTGTAAAAGAAATAACCTGCTACCATTACCAGGGCAATTATCAGTATGAAAATCCAGATGGAAGTCTTTTTGAAGTAATTCATGAAAGCTGTCCTTTTTATTGCACAATCTCAAAAGTACAGCATATAAGCATGCTTTAGGTTATAAAAAACCGGAATCAATCAACAATCGGGTGTTAATTGCTAAAATGTGATGGGAGCTTGGTTGGACAGAAAGTTTCAGGCAGCAAGAGGTACGTCAGGATAATACAGTGTTTCACCTTTTAGGTTTAGGAATTACCCGGGCTAAGTGGATTTCCCTTCGCTCAACATCCAGCCCCCAAGATCTCTATAGCTCCAGACGAACCTGGAAATTCAAATTAAAACTTTTGCGGTGATGCAGGCAAATACCGTTTTCCATGATGGCTTTTCTGTGTTCGAAGGTGGCATATCCTTTATTCTTAAGCCAGTTGTAATGCGGGAATTCCCGGTGCAGTTTCGACATGTGATCATCCCGGCAGGTCTTGGCCAGGATGGATGCCGCTGCAACGGAAAGATATTTTCCATCGCCTTTGATGATACAACTGTGCGGGATATTGCCATAGGGATGAAAATAATTGCCATCAATGATCAGAAATTCGGGGGTCGGGCTTAGTGAGTTTACAGCATTGTGCATGGCCAGCACTGAGGCCTGCAGTATGTTTATTTCATCGATCTTTTCAACTTCTACAGAGGCCACCGAGTAGGCCAGGGCTTCCCTTTCGATAAGCAGGCGCATTTTTTCGCGCCGGGCAGGACTTATTTGCTTGGAATCATTCAGTTCTTTGTTCCTGAAATCCGGGGGCAGGATTACGGCAGCCGCATATACCGGACCTGCAAGGCATCCGCGGCCGGCTTCGTCACAGCCGGCTTCCATCATTCCTTTGTTGAGATAATTTTTCAACATGTTTTAAAAATACTCCAGGATTTTATAATTATCCAAAAGGGAAATAAGAATAACCAACAGGATGGCAATTTCGTATTTCATCAATTTGTTCTTTTCTGACAACCACAGGCTAATAAAGGCGGCCACCGGCGCAAACAGCAGGGAAAACTGCCGGTAGGGAAAAACGACAAAGAGGAAAACAAGGCTGCAGAAAATGAAAAAATGCATAATGGCATAGGTCTTTTTACGCAGGTCGATATTCTTCGATGCAATGTTGTTGAGCACCCCCATAAAGGAAATGAGGAACACCGGCAAAATAATAAGGATCTTGATCCAGTTCAGGACATCGAATTGGAAATGGAACATCCGGAAGTTTGTAAAATCCTTCAGGATAGTATTCAGGAACATAACTGTTTTTCCGATCCAGAAATAATAAACCCCTACGTATACCAGTGGCAGGCTGAAGGCTATCAAGGGGATGAGCCATTCCCGCCAGCTCAGGTTTCCCATGGTCATAAAGATCAGATAAATCGGGATGATGAGATAAATAGCGGGGGGGTAGACCAGGAATGCCAGGGAGGTCATAAAACCCACGGAGAAGGCTACTTTGTATGCCTCACGCAAAGTATAAAGCTGGAAAAGATAATACAGTTCGAGGATGATCAGCAAATTCACCACGATGATGGGATTCAGCTGGTGAAAGTGATAGGATGAACCGCTTAGCAGTATATACAAAAAACCGGCGAGTAATGAGTTTCTGGGGATCAGTCCATGCCCGGCCAGCAGGTTGTTCAGCAGGAGGGCACTCAGGTAAGCGATCAGCGAAGAGAGTACCAGACTTATGAGTGGCATTTTGCCGAAAGCATCCACCAGCAGGTTCCACAGCGGGGAGGTCTCATGGAAACGCATAAGCTGCGGGGGGTCCCAGTATGAAGGGCCCCACAACACCAGCATGAACACAAAAAGAAATATGTGCTGGCTGATAAAGCTTGATCTAAAAAATCGTATCAGCATTATTGGTTGAATTTCAACAGATCCTGTCCCAGGTCTCTTCGGTAATACTTTTTCTCGAAATCGATCAGTTCAGCCAGTTGGTAAGCCTCTTCAAGTGCCTCTTTCATGCTGGCCGCCATCGCACAGGCTGCGATCACCCGCCCCCCGCTTGTCAGCACATGACCGGCTTCATCCATTTTTGTCCCGGCATGGAATATGATGTGCCCACCGGTCTTTTCCAGCCCGCTGATCTTTTTTCCCTTTTCATACGCTTCGGGATAGCCCCCCGAAACCAGGAATACCGCTGCAGAGTGTTTGTCGATGAATTCAAGCTGGTATTTATGCAGTTCCTTCCTGTCCACTCCCCTGAACAATTCCAGCAAGTCGGATTTTATCCGGGGGATCACCGATTCGGCTTCCGGGTCGCCCATGCGTGCATTGTATTCGATCACATAGGGATCTTCTCCAACTTTGATCAATCCGAAGAAAATAAAGCCCTTATATTCAAGTTCTTCTTTCTTCAGGCCCTCGATGGTAGGCCGGATGATACGGTCTTCCACCTTTTGCATAAAGTCTTTGCCGGCAAAAGGTACCGGCGAAATGGATCCCATACCCCCGGTGTTCAGGCCGGTATCTCCCTCGCCAATACGTTTGTAATCTTTGGCTTCGGGAAGGATTTTGTATGTCTCACCGTCGGTAAGGACAAATACGGAGACCTCAATCCCGGAGAGGAATTCCTCGATCAAAACCCTTGCAGAAGCTTCGCCGAATTTGGCATCCTGCAGCATTGCCTTCAGTTCATTTCTGGCTGCTTCCAGCTCTTCCAGGATGATCACTCCTTTCCCGGCAGCCAGTCCGTCAGCCTTCAGCACATAGGGGGGACTGATCTTTTCGAGGTATTCCAGGCCGTCTTCCAGACGATCTTTCGTAAAGCTTTCGTAGGCTGCTGTGGGTATGTTGTACTTTTTCATAAAAGCCTTTGCAAAGTCTTTGCTTCCTTCAAGTCTGGCTGCTTTTGCTGATGGCCCAATTACCGCAATATCCTTCAATTCGGGGTCCTTTTTGAAAAAATCATGGATACCATCCACCAGCGGGGCTTCGGGCCCCACCACCAGCATATCAATGTTTTTTTCAAGGCAAAAGGAGCTGATCCCTGCAAAGTCTCCCGGCCCGAGGGGGACATTCTCTCCCAGGCGGGATGTGCCGGCATTGCCGGGAGCGATATAGAGTTTGCTTAATTCAGGGCTTTGGGCCAGTTTCCAGGCCAGTGCATGTTCGCGTCCTCCGGAACCTAAGATCAAAACTTTCATGATATCTGTGTTTTTGTTGCTTTTTCAATGGTCTTCCATAATCTTTCTGATGACTTCTGCCAGGTAAATTCCTGCATCCTTTTGCTGCCCTTTTCTGCCAGGTCTTTCCTGAGCTCATCGCTGGAAGCTATCTGCCGCATGGCATCGGCTATGCTGCTTACTTCAAACGGATCCACCAGCAGGGCGGCTTCCCCGGCCACTTCCGGCATGGAAGTGACATTAGAGGTGATCACCGGAACATGACACCTGAATGCTTCTACAATAGGAATTCCGAATCCTTCAAAATAGGAAACATAGGTCAGTGCAAGAGCCGATGCGAGCACTCTGTGCAGTTCATCCGCCCCAAGTCTGCCCGGAAAGAATACTTCATCCTTGTAATGCATTCGTTCAAAAGCCTCGCGGATGCCGGGAGTCCACCACTTCCGCTCCCCGGCAACGACCATCTTGATATCGTTATCCGTATTTTTTCTGAACTCATCGAAAGCAGCAAACAAATTTACCAGATTCTTGCGTGGGTGCAGGGCCCCGATAAAGAAAAAGTAAGGCTTGCCGTCGGCATATTGCCGGCGTGTGTATTGTGCCATGGCCCTGCTGACCGGTGAGAATTTTTCATTGGCTCCATTGTAAACCACATCGATCTTCCCGGCAGGGATCCTGTATTGCCTGATGATGTCTTTTTTTGAAAATTCAGAAACGGTGGCAATCCGGGTGGCATGGCGGGCATAACGCGGGAAAAAGTAGCGGTAGTATGTGCGCTCGGCCCAGGGGAGGTCTTCGGGATAATGCTCGAAATTCAAATCATGAAAAACATCCACCATGGGAATGTTCTTTACGGAAAGCGGCAGGTAGCCATCGGGAGATAAAAATACATCCGGCCTGATCTTTTTCAGAAGCCGTGGGATCGTATATTTAAACCAGAGGTAATACAATATCGGATGCCTTGCCTGCGGGCCGCTTACAAGTGGCTTTATATTCTCAGCAAAGATGAAATCCCGGCTGAACTTCCGGTCGAAAATGAAATAGAACTGATGCTCGGGATGCTGCTGTGTGATGCGTTTGAGGTTCTCATAGGTAAACCACCCGATCCCTTCCAGCCTGTCCTTTACCAGCAAACGTGTGTTGACTGCAATTTTCATCCCGCAATTATATTTTGTACAAAATTATCAATTTTATCATGCGTTAAGAAAAAGAATCATTTTACCTTTGGCAAAGAGGAATCGAGGCCTTATGCAAAGAAAATTTCTGACGAACCTGATCCTGCTTTTGTTTCTGAATCTGCTGGTTAAGCCTTTCTGGCTGCTGGGCATTGATGTGGAGGTTCAGAATATCGTCGGACTGGAGGATTATGGTTTTTACTTTGCGATCCTCAATTTCACCTTTCTCTTCAACATCATCCTGGATTTCGGGATTACCAATTTCAATAACCGCAACATTGCCCAGAACAACCAGTTGCTGAACAAGCATTTTTCGGGCATCGTGATATTGCGTTTGCTGCTGGCAGTGATCTATGCCCTGGTCATTTTTTCTGCCGCCCTGATCTGGTGGGGCCCCAGTTTCACACATCTGTACTTTCTCGGATTTCTGGCTTTCAACCAGTTTTTGCTATCCTCCATTTTATACCTAAGGTCAAATGTATCGGGCCTTTTGCATTTCCGCCTCGACAGTTTTTTATCGGTTCTCGACCGTCTGCTCATGATTTTGTTTTGTGGTTTGCTTATCTGGAACCAGACCACCCGCGAACTGTTCCGGATCGAATGGTTTGTATACGCGCAAACAGCAGCCTACCTGGCCACTGCGATCATTGCCGCCCTCATCGTAATGAAAAAAGCGCGGTTCAGAAAACTGAGCTGGAACTGGTTATTTTTCCTGATGATCCTGAAACAAAGCCTGCCTTTTGCCACGCTTACCTTTCTAATGGCGATTTACAACCGGGTGGATGCAGTGCTGCTTGCCCGATTGCTTCCGGAAGCCCAGGGCGAAACACAGGCAGGGATTTATGCCCATGCATACCGTATCCTGGATGTTTTTAACCAGTTCGCATACCTCTTTGCAGTGCTGCTGCTGCCCTTGTTTGCTCACATGCTCAAGCGAAAAGAGAATATCGAGAAACTGGTAAAACTGGCCTTTTCCATGCTTTTTACTGTTTCCGTGATCGTGGCATTCCTCTCCGGTTTTTACAGCTTCCAGATCATGGACCTGTTTTACGATGAACAGATCATGGCTTCGGCCAGTGCTTTCGGTATACTGATGTTCGGGTTTATTGCGATTTCGACCACCTATATCTTCGGGACCCTGCTCACTGCCAATGGCAGCCTGAAACAATTAAACCTCGTTGCTTTTGCCGGCGTGCTGATTAGCTTGATCATCAATGTGATCCTGATCCCCAGGCTGCTGGCAACTGGTTCTGCAATAGCCAGTGTTTCGGCGCAGTTTATTACTGCATTTGTGCAAATGCTCCTTGCAGTATATATTCTCAGGTTCCGGATTAACTACCGTTATATTGCTGCTCTCACCATCTTTCTGCTCGTTGTTATGGGGGCCTTTTATTATACAAAAGGCCTGGGCAGCGATTGGTATGTGGGTATGGCAGCCGGCCTGTTGATATCAATTCTCGCTGCTTTTATTTTGAAATTGCTGAATATCAGCGAGCTATTCCGTATTATTAAAAGCCGGGAGGCAAATTAGTTAACTTTCATTATTAAATTTAAAGCTTTGCTTGATTCAATAATTTTTCTAATTTTGGCTTCTTTTTTGAGAAAGAACTTATTAGCAATAAGATGATCAATAATATCAAAGAATCAAAAGATTTCGGATCCATGAACTTTACCATTCTATTGTATAAATGGAGGAAAGTATTGCTGATCCTTGCACTTGCCGCGATTGTTCTGTCGTTGATTTTTTCATCTCCAATGTTCATAACCCCTCTATACCGGTCGACAGTTGTTTTATTCCCAACTTCCACCAACTCAGTTTCCAAAGCACTCATTGCTGAAAATGCCGGGACCAAAAAAGATATTCTGGAATTTGGCGAGGATGAGCAAACCGAGAGATTGCTGCAGGTTTTGAACTCAAGCAGGATACGCGATCGCATCATCAACAAGTACAATTTACTTGAGCATTACGACATTAGCCCCGACTCAAAATACAGAATGACGAAGCTTTACAATATTTATGAGAACAATATCAATTTCCGCCGGACGGAGTACATGGCTGTGAAGATCTCTGTGTATGATAAGGACCCGGCATATGCCGCTGATATAGCCAATGATATTGCCATTCTGCTCGACTCCACCATAAATGAGATCCAGCGTGACAGAGCTCTCAGGGGGCTTGAGATCGTGGAAAGGGAGTACCGGGAACTTCAGCAGGATATCAGGCAAATGCAGGACTCACTGAATCATTTGATGAAACTGGGAGTGCATGACTATGAATCCCAGGCTGAGATGATTAACCGCCAGCTTGCCATCGAACTGGGCAATGGTAATACCAGCGCAGTTCGCCGACTGGAGAACAAACTGAAAGAACTGGCGAACTATGGGGGAGCCTATGTTACGCTCATCAATTCCATTGAATACAATGTTGAACAACTCACTGTGATCAAATCAAAATATAAAGAAGCCAAAGTTGATGCCGAACAGTTTCTGCCCCAGAAATTTATCGTCGACCAAGCTTATAAGGCTGAAAAGAAATCATATCCCATCCGGTGGTTGATCGTAGTGGTGAGTATGCTGTCGGCTGTATTGATGGGCGTTTTTGTGATCATCATCATCGAGAATTACATCATCGTCAGGAGAAAATCAAAGGAACAGAATAATTTGAACAGGACCAATCAATAAGATAATGGAAAAATATTTTGACAACCGTAACTTACTGAGATTATTAATAAAGTGGAGGTACCACATTGCTACCATTACGATTCTGGCCGGTGTGTTTGCTGTAATTTTTTCCAGCCCGTGGTTTATTACACCACTTTATAAATCGTATACTGTTGTATATCCTTCAAATATTACACCCTACTCCGAAGAAAGTGAGACTGAGCAGATGCTTCAGCTTCTGCAGTCGAAGGAAATAAAAGACAGTGTTATCAAAAAATTCAACCTGGCCGGGCATTATGAGATCGACTCAAGCTATGAGTATTTCTATTCAACATTGCTCTACGAATACAGCCAGCATATCAGCATAAAAAAGACACCTTACGAATCGGTTGAGATCGAGGTTATGGACAAAGACCCGGTGATCGCCATGCAGATCGTAAACGCGATAATGGATTTCTATAATAAGAAAGTCAGGAAGGTACATACTGAAAAATGGATGGAAGTGGTTAAGCTCTATAATGATCAGCTTATTTTAAAGAAAGACTATATAGACTCCCTGCGCAATATCATGACGGAACTTGGTATGGATTACGGCCTCTACGAATATGAGTCACAGAGTGAAGAGATCACCAAAGGTTTTCTGGGAACTTTTGAAGGATCCGGCAACTCAAGGATCAATAAAAAGGAAGTTGAAAGGCTGAATGAGAATATGAAAATGAAATCAGGCGACCTCATCTCAACCGTTGAACTGCTCAGGCAGGAAGCCAGAACCTATGCGGATATCAAGCTGGATTACGAACAGGCCAGAAGGTTCGTGACCGATAAACTGACCTATGCCAATGTGATCACCCCGCCCTTCCCTGCAGATAAAAAGTCATATCCCATTCGCTGGCTCATCCTGGTAATTACTATGGTGGCGACCTTTTTCCTGACATTGATCGTGATTCTGGTGATCGAAAATTATCATGTCTTCATGAACTACAAACTGAACGAACCAAACACGCATAAGGATACCGAAAACCAGCCCAAAGCATAAATGTTAACGGAAAAGGCAAAAGAAAACTGGGTTTATATTGTTGCAGGTCTGTTCATTGCATTCAATTGCTATTTGCTGACCAAAGATCTGTACTATGGACTGGTGCTGCCACTGGTATTTTTTATCGTTCTCTTTTATGTTGTTGCCCTTGACAAGGTGATCCTGTTTATTACTTTCTTAACGCCCATTGCCATCAACATCCAGAACATGGATTTCGGGCTGGGGGTATCCCTGCCTACCGAACCATTGATGTTCGGCGTGTTGGTAATGTTTGGTCTCAAGCTGATGTACGACATGAAGTACGACAGCAAGATCATGCGGCATCCCCTCACCCTGGTGATCATTTTCCAGCTGTTCTGGATGCTTATCACCAGCATAACTTCTGAGTTTCCGGTGGTTTCATTCAAGTTTATGCTTTCCAGGTTATGGTTCGTGGTCCCTTTTTATTTCCTGGGCATTTTGTTGTTCAAGAAATACAGGAACATCCGATACTTTTTCTGGCTTTATGTGATCCCTTTGGTGGCTGTGATCTTCTATACGACTTACAATCATGCGAAATACGGTTTCAGCGAGGAGGCCGGACACTGGGTCATGGATCCTTTTTATAATGATCATACGGCTTACGGTGCCATTCTGGCAATGTTTATCCCGGTAATGTTCGGGCTGGCCATCAACAAATTCTCAGCAGGTAAGAATCGTTTCATTGCTTTCCTGATCCTGCTGGTATTGCTCGGAGCCTTTTTCCTCTCTTCAAGCCGCGCAGCCTGGATCAGCCTTGTGGGAGCCATTGGTATTTTTGTACTCATCAAATTGAGGATCAAGTTTTACTGGATATTTATTATCAGTGTGTCCCTGATCGTGATCTTCTTTACATTCCAGCACCAGATTGTCGACAGGCTTGAAAAGAACAAACAGGATTCTTCCAAGGATTTCGTGGAACATGTGCAGTCAATCACCAATATCTCTTCGGATGCCTCCAACCTGGAAAGGATCAACCGCTGGCAGTCGGCCATCAGGCTATTTGAAGAAAGGCCATTCTTTGGCTGGGGGCCCGGAACCTACCAGTTCGTTTACGCTCCTTTCCAGCGCTCAAAAGAAAAGACCATTATTTCCACCAATGCGGGGGATATGGGCAATGCCCATTCCGAATACATTGGCCCGCTCTCCGAAATGGGGGTTATTGGTATGCTGAGTATGATCCTGATCGTGGTGGTGATGACCATCACAGGCCTTAATGTTTATAAGAAGGCAAAAAGCCAGGATGTCAGATTCCTGAGCATGATCACCCTCCTGGGACTGATTACTTATTTCCTGCATGGAATTCTCAACAACTTCCTGGATACCGATAAATTATCCGTTCCTTTCTGGGGTTTTGCTGCCATCCTGGTAGCCCTCGACCTGTACCATTCCGATAAAGATGATGATGAGGTGGAGCATCTTCTCAAAAGCCGAAATGAGGATTGATCAGAAACAAGCCCTGCAGCTTCCTGAGTTTTTTTCTGGCGCGGAATTCCACAAAATTCCTGCCTCTTGATGCATAAATTGTTATGTGCTTTTGTAGTGGCAGTGCAGTTTCCAAAAAAATTGGCTAATATTGTATAAGCTAAATCAATACCAAAATATCAGCATGAAGAAGAAACCCCGTTTGAGCTTCTGGCAGATCTGGAACATGAGTTTCGGATTTCTGGGCATTCAATTTGGCTTTGCTTTGCAGAACGCCAACGTCAGCCGTATATTTGAAACGCTGGGTGCAAATATTGATAACATCCCCCTTTTGTGGATAGCTGCACCTGTTACCGGCCTGATCGTACAGCCCATTATCGGACATATGAGCGACAATACGTGGAACCGCCTGGGGCGGAGAAGACCGTATTTTCTCATCGGTGCCATCCTGGCTTCCATTGCCCTGTTGATCATGCCCAACTCACCTTTTCTCTGGGTGGCAGCCGGCATGCTCTGGATCATGGATGCCTCCATCAATGTTTCCATGGAACCTTTCCGGGCCTTTGTGGGCGATATGCTTCCTTCAAGGCAACGCACCATCGGTTTCGCCATGCAAAGTTTTTTTATCGGGATCGGAGCCGTGATCGCATCCGCCCTGCCTTACATTCTTACAAATTGGCTGGGTTTTGAAAATACTGCTGCCGAAGGAGAAATTCCTTCCTATGTGAAAACTTCATTTTATATTGGAGCGGTGGTTTTTATCGGAGCCATCCTCTGGACAGTGCTGGGCACTAAGGAATATTCTCCTGAAGAACTTGCGGAATTTGACCGGGCAACCAGTGAAGGGGAGAACCCGCCGGGATACAAAGCAGACGCTCAAAGTGAACCCTCAACTGAAGAAGGGAGCAGAAAGTGCAATAAAGTAGGCGGTTACTCCTTCGGGATTGGCATTTTGACCATCATCATGCTTTATTTTATTGATGTGGAGAAGGAAGTTTATATACTCTCTGCTGCCCTGATCGTTTTCGGAATTGTGCAGTTCATTGCCGGGGCAATGCAAAGATCAGGGCATAACAAAAACGGCCTGGTGGCCGTGATGAATGATTTCAATTCCATGCCCCTCACCATGAAGCAACTGGCCTTTGTGCAATTCTTTTCCTGGTTTGCCCTCTTTGCCATGTGGATATACACAACAACCGGAATCACAAGCGAGAAATATGATATGAAACTCGACCACAGCATAGTTTCCAGCCTGCAGATCAGCATTGATCAGATAGATCCTGCCATTGGGGAGCAAAAGCTAAGGAACCTTCCTGAAATCAGGGAAGACCTCCGGAATTATCGTTTGGAACTTGATGAGGGGGCCAACAAAGTGGTGGCTTCCATGAAGCTGGTAAAGTTTTTTCTGAATACGGAAAATGGTGAAAGCATGCAACTGGATGAGGCGGCGCACAAAGAACTTATCAGGGTGGAGCAGGAATACAACAAAGGAGCTGACTGGGTGGGGGTGTGTTTTGCAGTTTATAACGGGCTGGCAGCGGTATTTGCTTTTTTGCTGATGGGTTTGGCGCGCTGGACAAACCGCAAGATCACACACATGATATCCCTGGTGGTTGGTGGTATCAGTTTCATTTCAATTTTCTTTATCAAAGATCCGCAAATGCTGTTGATCTCTTTTGTCGGGATCGGCCTCGTATGGGCGAGTATCCTGGCCATGCCCTATGCCATTCTAACGGGTTCCCTGCCTTCGAATAAAATGGGGGTCTATATGGGGATATTCAACTTTTTTATCGTGATCCCCCAGATCGTGGCAGCCAGCATTCTGGGATTTTTTGTGAAAGATCTTTTTGGGGGACAGGCCATCTATGCCCTGATACTGGGTGGTGTCTCGCTTTTCCTGGCCGCTGTCCTGGTGCTCTTTGTGGATGATGTTGATTATGTTAAAATTAAGAAATCATGAGCCAGATAAAAGCATGCATTTTCGACCTTGATGGCGTGATCGTTGATACCGCCAAATATCATTACCTTGCCTGGAAACGCCTGGCCAATGAGCTTGGCTTTGATCTCACCGAACAACAAAATGAGCAATTAAAAGGCATCAGCCGCATGGCTTCGCTGGATATATTGCTGGGAATCGGTGATAAGTTCTTTGATGATCATGAAAAACAAGAACTGGCTGGGAGAAAGAATGCCTGGTACCGGGAATACATTACACAAATGAAACCGGATGAGATCTTCCCGGGGGTGATCAAATTCCTGAATGAAGTTAAGGCCGCTGGCATCAGCACAGCCATTGGATCTGCCAGCAAGAATGCCATGACCATTTTGGAGCAGCTTGGCATTGTGGATTATTTCGATTCCATCATTGATGGCAACAAAGCCAAAAAAGCAAAACCCGATCCCGAAGTATTTCTGCAAGCCTCTGTTGAACTGGGTGTGTTACCCGGGCATTGTGTGGTTTTTGAAGATGCGCAGGCCGGTGTGGAAGCCGCCAGGAATGGAGGGATGTTCTGTGTGGGTGTGGGTTCACCCCTGATCCTGGGATTGGCAGATATCGTTGTGGCAGGATTGCATGAGATGAAAATTGAGATGCTTGATTTCTAATTGAACCGATAAACAGCAGCAATGAAAGACTATATAGAAAAAGATGCATGGTGCATCATTGAGAAAGATTTTCACCCCGAATTTAATCGCGTAAGCGAAAGTCTGTTCAGCCTTGGCAACGGGCGCATGGGACAAAGGGGAAATTTTGAGGAGCAATACAGCGGCGACAGCCTGCAAGGCAATTATGTAGCCGGGATCTATTATCCTGACAAAACCCGGGTGGGCTGGTGGAAGAATGGTTACCCCGAGTATTTTGCCAAAGTCCTGAATGCCCCCAACTGGATCGGTATTGATGTGTTTATTGAGAATGAAGCCCTGGACCTGGCAAAATGCAAAGTGTTGAACTTTAAGCGTGTCCTTAATATGCGGGAAGGATATCTTAAGCGTAGTTTTATCGCCAAAATACCCTCGGGCATTGACGTCAAAGTTAACACCACAAGATTTCTGAGTATTGTAGATGATGATTGCGGTGTGATCCGCTTTTCCATTACCCCGCTGAACGCCGATGCCAGGATCACTCTGTTGCCATACATCGATGCGGATGTGAAAAATGAAGATGCCAACTATGATGAGAAATTCTGGGCGGTGGTGGAGAAGAAAGCCCATGAAAAAGAGGCATACATCACGGCCAAAACAAAGAAACTGGATTTTCATGTCTGCTGCGGTATGATGTATGAAATATACCGGAATGGGATGAAGTCCGGCTTTGTTTCGGAAGGAAGCATGAAAGAAAAATACGTGGCAGGCAAAACCAGCCTTGATGTCCGGCAGGGTGAACAGATAGACCTGGTAAAATATACCGCCGTGCTGTCCTCCCTGAATCATCAAAAAGACCTGCTGGCCGACCATGCCCGGGAAGAGCTTGAAAAGATCACTGCAAAGGGTTTCGACAAAATGCTTGAGGAGCAGGTAGCAGCCTGGAAGAAAAAATGGGCGTGGAGCGATATACAGATCAAAGGAGATGTTGCAGCCCAGCAGGGAATACGTTTCAAATATTTTTCAGCTCAACCAGACCTATACCGGTGAGGATGCCCGGCTCAATATCGGGCCGAAAGGATTTACCGGGGAGAAATACGGCGGCAGCACTTACTGGGACACCGAAGCCTACTGCCTTCCGTTTTACCTCAGCTCTGCACCCGGTGAAGTTGCCCGCAATTTGCTGCTGTATCGATACAGGCATTTGCAAAAAGCCATCGAAAATGCCGGAAAACTGGGTTTTAAAAATGGTGCTGCCCTGTACCCCATGGTAACCATGAATGGAGAAGAATGCCACAATGAATGGGAGATCACTTTTGAGGAAATCCACCGGAATGGTGCTATAGCCTATGCCATCTATGATTACATCCGTTACACCGGCGATCAGTGAGTATTTGGCTGATTATGGCCTGGAAGTCCTGATCGGGATTTCAAGATTCTGGAGCCAGCGGGTGAACTTACTCTGAAGCCAAACAGCAATTTGTGATGCTGGGTGTTACCGGTCCCAACGAATACGAGAACAACGTAAACAACAACTGGTATACCAGCAGGATCGCCTGCTGGACCCTGCGCTATACGCTTGAAGCCATTCAATTTGTGAAAGAAATTTATCCGGATAAATTTGGTGAGCTGGCTGCAAAAACAGTTTTTGACGAGGCAGAGGAAACAAGGCGCTGGAAAGATATTCCGGAGAAAATGTTTTTCCCGGAAGATGAACAAAGGGGCATATTTCTCCAGCAGGAAGCATTCCTGGATAAGGAGGTCAAAGTTGTGTCTGCCATACCCGACGGAGGAACTGCCCATCAACCAGCACTGGAGCTGGGATCGGAATCCTGCGCTCGTGTTATATCAAACAGGCGGATGTTCTGCAAGGATTGTACTTTTTTGAGGATGAATTCGAGGAGGAAGTGATCAGGCGGAATTACGACTATTACGAACCTCTGACCGTTCATGAATCCTCGCTTTCTCCCTGCATTCATGCTATACTGGCGGCAAAGCTGGGTTATGAGAAGAAAGCTTATGAATTTTACCTGCGCACGGCGCGCCTCGACCTGGATGATTATAACAATGATACCGAAGATGGCTGTCATATCACCAGCATGGCCGGAACCTGGATGTCGGTGGTTTATGGCTTTGGCGGTATGCGGGTTAAAAATGATGCACTGCATTTTAATCCTTTCATCCCGGCACAATGGGAGGCTTACGATTTCAAGATATTATTCCGGGGAAGACTCATCAGGATTGATGTGGACAGCATGCATGTCAGGATCAGCAATCTGTCTGAACAATCCATACGTATCTTTGTGTTTGGTGAGGAATACCCGTTGGAGGCCCGGGGAAAGATGAGTGTTAATATGAGCCGATCTTAAATCCGGATACGATGTGCAGAATTCCATGTATGCTGTTTGCTGGCGCCCTGCTTCTTTTTCTGGCAGGTTGCGAACATTTCATGAATCCATCCCGTGAGCAGATTATTACGGTGCCCCCGGACTGGGCGAAAGGAGTGGTCTGGTACCAGATCTTTCCCGAACGTTTAAAGAACGGTGATACCACCAATGACCCGCAGCTTTCCGACCAGCAGGGATGCTGGCCCCACTCACAAACAGGCCCCTGGGAAGTGCATCCCTGGGTATCGGACTGGTATGCCATGCAGGAGTATGAAAAAGCCAGTGGGGAAGATATCTGGTACAATATCACCAGGAGGCGTTACGGGGGTGACCTGCAGGGAGTGATTGATCAACTCGATTACTTAAAAAGCCTGGGCATCGGCGCCATATACCTGAACCCGGTATTTGTTTCTCCTTCGCATCATAAATATGATATCGCCAGTTACCACCATATTGAACCTACTTTCGGACCCGACCCCGAAGGAGACCGCAGCATCATAGCTCAAGAAGACCCGGACGATCCTTCAAGCTGGCAGTGGACTGCAGCCGATTCATTGATGCTCAGATTGATCGATGAGGCTCATAAGCGAAACATCCGGATCATCCTGGATGGCGTTTTCAACCATTGCGGCTATAATTTTTTTGCATTCCGTGATCTGATGAAAAATCAGCAGGACTCAAAATATAAAGATTGGTTTACAGTGTATTCGTGGGATACGGATACCAGCCGCTTCGAATATGAAGGCTGGTGGGGAGTAAAGGATATGCCGGAGTTCAGGGAAGACAGCAATGGCCTGGTGAAAGGCCCGCGTGAATATATTTTCAACATAAGCCGGCGCTGGATGGACCCGGACGGGAACGGGGATCTTTCCAAAGGAATCGATGGCTGGCGGCTGGATGTGGCCGACCAGGTAAGTCATGCGTTCTGGAATGACTGGCATGAGCTGGTAAAAGCAATCAATCCCTCGGCATTCATTACCGGAGAGGTTACGGGTAATATTGATCATATTAAGCCCTATCTGCAGGGAGATGAATTCGGTTCCGTAATGAATTATAACTTCAGCTTTATAACCAGTGAGTATTTCATTCATCCCGACAGTTTTACTACCTCTGCCTTCGATTCGGCCCTGCGAGCCCTTAGGCACCCATTTTCAAAAGGGGTCAATCTGGGAATGCAAAACCTGCTGGGAAGCCATGATACCGACCGGCCCCTCTCCAGGATCAAAAATGATCATCTGCCATCCTTCCTGTCAAAAGAAAACTTTTTTGATCAAACCTCTGCCCGGAATCCGTCATATCAAACCTGCAAACCTGATGAAAAGGATTACCGGATTTTCAGGCTCATGGTCTTTTTTCAAATGACCTACCCCGGGGCTCCCATGATCTATTACGGTGATGAGCTGGGTATGTGGGGGGCGAAAGATCCTGGTTGCCGCAAGCCCATGATCTGGCCCGGGAAAATATTCATTGAGGAGTGTTATGATGTGAATGGAAGCCTGAATGATTCCTGTAATCGTGTTGAAGCTGACACTTCTCTGCTGCATTATTACCAAACATTGATCGAATTACGTAAGAACTCCATAGCCCTTTCCAAAGGCGATTTCGAAACTATATACCTGAATGATGAAGACCGGGTTATGGCCTACAGAAGGACCTGCCGGGAAGATACGATCATTGCTGTGCTCAACAATAGCAATTATCCACAAAAAGCATTGATTCCCACCGGAACAAATCGTAATTTTGAACTTGTGTTCAAGCGGAATGCGAAACTGGAATATACCCCCAGGGGGATCCTTGTGGAAATACCGGGGTATTCCGGCCTTTTATTCGAAAATATTAAAAAACAATAATCCTATGAAAAGCATGTTGAAAAGATCATTTCTCGTATTATTTGTGAGTTTACTTGGATTGCAGTTGTGGGCCCAACCCAAAGTGGAAAAGATTGAACCGCCTTTCTGGTGGGTTGGGATGAGTGAACCCAGTTTGCAACTGATGGTGTATGGAGAGAATATCGCCAATGCCAAAGTAATGTTGGATTATGAACATATCGACCTGGTGGGGGTGAAGAAAACCGATAATCCGAATTACTGGTTTGTGGAACTCTTTGTTTCTCCGGATGCCCAACCCGGCAAATATAAGCTGATCTTTCAACAGGACGGCCAAAGCATGGAATATGAATATGAGTTCAAAGAGAGAAGACAGGGATCGCGGGAAAGAGCCGGTTTTGACGCCTCCGATGTGGTCTACCTCCTGATGCCCGACCGCTTTGCCAATGGAGATCCAGCCAATGATGACATACCCGGAATGAAAGAAAAATCCGACCGGAGCAATCCCGATGGCCGTCATGGGGGAGATCTGAAAGGTGTTGAAAATAATTTGAAATACCTGCAGGACCTTGGAATTACTGCTCTTTGGATCAATCCCGTCCTGGAAAATAATATGCCCGAATATTCCTATCATGGTTACGCAATTACAGATTTTTACAAAGTTGACCCACGATATGGCAGCAACGAGGATTATGTGAATTTTGTTCGGAAATGCCATTCCGATGACATCAAAGTGATCATGGATATGGTTTTTAATCATTGCGGCCTGGAACACTGGTGGATGAAAGATATACCCTCTGCCGACTGGATCCATCATTATCCGGATTTCGTACAGACAAATTTCAGGACCGGTACGGTGATCGATCCCCATGCTTCCAAATACGACCGTGAGAAAACCACCGATGGCTGGTTCGTGGCCACCATGCCCGACCTTAACCAGAAAAATGAGTTCCTGGCGAATTATCTGATACAGAACAGCATCTGGTGGATTGAATATGCCCACCTGGACGGGATCCGCATGGATACCTATCCTTATGCCGACAAAGGGTTTATGGCAGAGTGGATGAAACGCATCAATTATGAATATCCTGATTTTAATGTGGTGGGCGAATCCTGGCTGGAACACGTGGGCATGGTCGCCTGGTGGCAGGAAGGGTCCAATGTGAAGAACCGGTACTATTCCAATTTGAGGAGCCTTTTTGATTTCCCCATGTATTATACCCTGGGAAGAGCCTTCAATGAGGAGAACGGCTGGAGCCAGGGGATTGCCCGTCTGTATGAAACACTCAGCCAGGATTTCCTTTATTACGACCCTAACAGCCTGCTTATCTTTGCCGACAATCACGATACCGACCGTTTTTTCTCGAAGATTGAAGAAGATCCCGAAGACTTCAAGATCGCCATGGCTTTTCTGATGACCACCCGGGGAATTCCCATGATCTATTATGGTACGGAGATCGGCATGACGGGTTTTGAACATGATGGCCACGGTTTCATCCGGGAGGATTTCCCGGGCGGATGGCCGGGGGATGAAAGAAATGCCATGACAGCCTCCGGCAGGACTGAACAGGAAAACGAGCTGTTTAATTACCTGCATAATATACTTAACTGGAGAAAGGATGCCGGGCTCCCGGAGAACGCCAAACTGACACATTTTATCCCCGAAGACGGAACTTATGTGTATTTCAGGCATAACGACACGGACTGCGTGATGGTCATCCTCAACAATTCGGATCAGGAGCAGAGCCTGTCAACTGCGAAGTATGAAGAATGCATGAAAGCCTATACTTTGGGCAAGGATGTCATTTCAGGAAGGAGTTTTAAAGATCTGGACCTTATCCAGATGCCGGCCAAAACCGCTATGATCATTGAGCTTGCGAAAGATAAATAAAAATATATGATCATGAAACGAATTGTTTTCCTGATTCTGGTCACCCTGCTTTTCGGATGCAGCCAGGAGGAATACCGGTTGCCATACGAAGAAAGCGGTGAGATATTCGGATTGGCAGGTCCCGTGAGTTTGCAAAAAGATACTACAACCTTATTCCTGCAGGATTATTTTGTAGATGTCGGCAGGATCGATTCCCTGGATCTGCAGGGCCCTGCTAAGTTTCTTTTCTCGGGGGATCATGAAATTCTGAAAGTCATTCCGGCCCGGGATGCACCCTGGATGATGAACCTGCAGGTTTGGATTTCCGGTGTCCCTTATTCCATTCCCCTGGAGCGCTCGGCCAAACAGTGGGTGGAATTCACTTTTTATCCGGGCGACAGGGACTATGAAATTGTTCAGATCGCAGGGGAGATCAATGGTTGGAATCCAAAAGCCACTCCGCTTGAACTGGTGGATGGCACCTGGCAGACCAAACTTTTGCTCAATCCGGGATCCTACCAGTATCAGCTTGTACTTGATGGAGAGTGGATGCTGGATCCGCACAATCCTGATTCGGTGGATAACAATGCCGGTGGGTATAATTCTATTCTGAACCTGGGGAGCCAGGGTGAGCGTGAATTGCCGCTGCTTATTACTTCAGATTTTTCTGATAACGAAATTGAACTGGAAACAAAGAATGCGGAAAAGTATTTCATCTACTGGCAAAACATAAAACTCCCACCTGAATTATTTGAGATTGAAGGAGAGGAACTGGAGATCGGTATTCCGGTACAGGCCAAAAATTATAAAAGATCCTACATCCGGGCCTGGGCCATAAACGATGCGGGCATTTCCAATGATGTGCTGATCCCCCTGGCTTCAGGAAAGCTCATCCGCAATGCGGAAGAACTCAATCGCTTCGATCATCACGCCATGATTCTGTACAATGTTTTTGTTGACCGCTTTTTTAATGCAGATACTTCGAACGACCGCCCACTGAATATCCCCGGGGTGAAACCCCAGGCTGATTATCATGGCGGCGACATCAAAGGGGTGACCCAAAAGATCAGGCAAGGATATTTTGAAGAACTGGGCGTGAATACTATCTGGATATCCCCCCTGGTAAAAAATCCCGAAGGTCCTTATGGGCAATGGCCCGATCCGCCAACTAAGTTCTCAGGCTACCATGGTTACTGGCCCATTTCTTTTACGGAAGTTGACGACCGCTTTGGAACTGAAGAAGATTTGCTTGAAATGGTGGAGACAGCTCACCAGCAAGGGATGAATGTTTTGCTCGACTTCGTGGCAAATCATGTGCATGAACTACACCCTGTTTATCAGGAGCATCCTGAATGGGCCACTGATCTGTACCTCCCCGACGGAAGACTGAATACCCAGTTGTGGGATGAACAACGGCTTACCACCTGGTTTGATACCTTTATGCCCTCCCTCGATTTAAGCAATCCTGAGGTGGTGGACATGCTGACGGATTCGGCTGTGTACTGGATCAAAAAATATAAACTGGATGGTTTCAGGCATGATGCCACAAAACATGTTCCCCTGCTTTTCTGGCGAACCCTCACCCGCAAGCTGAAAGATGAGGTGATGATCCCGGAGAATAAATTCCTTTACCAGATCGGTGAAACCTATGGCAATCCCGAATTGATCGGTGGTTATGTGAGCGCCGGTAAGCTGGATGCACAGTTTGATTTTAATGTTTATGATGATGCCATTGCTGTTTTTGCAAAGTATGACCAGGGCTTCGAACGCCTAAACGAGTCCATCAGGGAGAGCCTGCATTATTACGGCGATCATAACCTGATGGGCTACATTACAGGCAATCAGGACCGCCCCAGGTTTATTTCCCTGGCAGGCGGAGCACTTTCCTTTGAGGAAGATGCCAAACTTGCCGGCTGGACCCGTGATATCGGCGTGGGTGATCCTGTGGGATATAAAAAAATCTCGGCCCTGACGGCTTTTATGATGAGTATTCCTGGCGTTCCAGTGATCTATTTTGGTGATGAGATTGGCGACCCGGGCGGCAATGACCCTGACAACCGCCGCATGCTCAGGTTCGAAAACCTTAAAGCCGAAGAACAGCAGGTAAAAAGCATTGTTCAGAAACTAACTGAGCTGAGAAGTGAAAACCTGGAAATGATCTACGGGGATTTTGAACCCCTGCTGGTAAAAAAGGATGAATACGCTTTTATGCGCTCCTACTTTGAAGAGGTAAGTATCATCGTGTTCAACAGTTCACCGGAGAAAAGGACGATCCATGTCGAAATCCCGGAACGTTTTGAAGATAGCAGGCTGAAGACAAATTTTACCGGAAGCATGCAAAGGGAAAAGAACCGCCTGGAGGTGAGCCTGCCGGCCCATTCATTTGAGATCATCAACAATGCTGACTAGATGATGGTCCACCTTTAACTGGAGTTAAAGTATTAAAAATCATAGAAATGAAATATTTAATATCAAAAAACAAGAAAAAATTTTCAAGAAGCCTGCTGTACTTATTCATCAGCGTGTTTCTTGTGTCAGCCTGCCAGCCCACGGATAATAAAAAGACAGCGGAATACAATGGAACATTTCATTATCCGGAATGGAGCAGGGATGATGTGATATACGAGGTCAATATCCGGCAGTATACCCCCGAAGGAACTTTCAAAGCATTTGAGGAACACCTTCCCAGGCTGAAGGAAATGGGGGTCGACATTCTATGGCTCATGCCCGTTCATCCGATCGGGGAAAAGAACCGCAAAGGAAGCCTGGGTTCTTATTATTCCGTAAAGGATTACCTGGCTGTAAACCCGGAGTTCGGGACCAAAGAGGATTTCCGTTCGCTGGTAGGAAAGGCTCATGAATTGGGTATGTATGTCATCCTCGACTGGGTGGCCAACCATACTGCCTGGGACAATGTGTGGGTGGAAGAGCATCCTGCCTGGTATGTGAAAGATTCCAGCGGAAATTTTATTTCACCCTTCGACTGGACAGATGTGATCAAACTGGATTATGACAATGCCGGGATGCGCCGGGCCATGAAGGATGCCCTGCTTTACTGGGTGAAAGAAGAAAATATCGACGGATACCGCTGTGATGTGGCAGGGGAAGTACCCATCGATTTCTGGAATGAAGCCAGTGCCGAACTTTATGCGGTTAAGCCTGTGTTCATGCTGGCCGAAGCCGAGCTGCCAGAACATCATGAGAAAGCCTTTAATATGTCTTATGCCTGGGAAATGCATCATGTGATGAATGAAGTGGCAAAGGGCAATGAGAATGCAAACAAAATCCAGGAAGTGCTTGATAAGAACATGGCGCGTTTCCCGCAAGGCGCTTACCGCATGTATTTTACTTCCAATCATGATGAGAATTCCTGGAACGGAACGGTTTATGAGCGCATGGGCGATGCCGCTGAAACATTTGCCGCCCTCACCTACGTATTGCCTGGTATGCCCCTGATCTACAGCGGGCAGGAAGCCGGCCTCGACAAGCGCCTCCTGTTTTTCGAAAAGGATAGCATTTCCTGGGATGAAATGAAACTGCTTGATTTTTATACCCGCTTGAATGAAATCAAGGAGGAATAACCCGGCTCTCTGGAATGGTCAGTTCGGAGGCAGTTACGAAAGGATCTCTACGGATCAGAATGAAAATATTTATATGGTCATGAGAATAAAAAATGATAATGCGATCCTGGGAGTTTTTAACCTGAGCCCGCAGGAAATTGAATTCAGCTTAGATCAGAACATCTTCATTGAACGATGACTGAGAGCCTCCTTAGCAAAGGTGATTTAGACTTTTTTGGAAAATGGCAATTTAAAGATTTCTCCCTGGGGTTTTATGTTGATGCCGGATAAATAGAAAAGAGCGCTGTTGGAATAATCATCGTTCTCATTTGATAAAAGCCTGGATATCTTGTTTTTTATATAAAATAAATTGAGCATTTCTTTATATGTGACTAAAAAATAGTTAAATTTGATTCTATCAATCATGTATGTTAAACCAATATCCAAATTTATTATGGAAAGACGTTTACCTTTAAGATTAGTTTTGGTCCTGACGGGATTGCTCTTTGCCTTCTCAACTGCCATTGCGCAGACCGGCAAAGTGAAAGGTACTGTCAGGGATGCCAGCGACGGGAGCACGCTTCCGGGGGCATCGGTCCTGATAAAGGGGACAACCACGGGAATGATCACGGATATCAGCGGCCAGTTCAACCTGGAAGTTGAGCCCAACACTACCCTGATCATTTCGTTTATGGGTTATGAAACAAGGGAAATTGTAGTGCAACCCGGTTCGACCCTTGAGGTTGATCTGGAGCCTGCAGCCCAGGCATTGGAAGAGCTTGTGGTAATCGGTTATGGTGTTCAGAAAAAGGATGATGCCACAGGTTCGGTCAATGCCATCAACGCCGATGAGTTTAACACAGGCTCAATAAATTCACCACAACAGCTTATCATGGGAAAAATCCCTGGTGTGCAGGTTACTTCCGGTGGAGGCGCCCCGGGCAGTGAAACCACCATCCGCATCAGGGGTGGTTCGTCGCTGGTTGCCAGCAACGATCCCCTGATCGTGATTGATGGGGTTCCCATTGAATCGGATGCCACTTCAGGGATGCGAAATCCACTCAATGTGGTCAATCCCAATGATATTGAATCCATGACGGTGCTCAAGGATGCTTCGGCCACTGCGATATATGGTTCAAGGGCTTCCAATGGGGTGATCATCATCACCACGAAAAAGTCAAAGATAGGCGGAAAGAAAGGCCTCCTGCCGTTCAGGCTGCAGTATGAAGGAAAATTTATGCTAAGCACGCCCACCCGCAAGGTGGATATTTATGATGCCGATGAATTCCGCACCCTCATCCAGGAAAAACAGCCTTCTCATATTAATATGCTCGGCGATGCCAGTACCGACTGGCAGGATGAGATCTTCCAGAATGCAATGGGAATGGATCATTACCTGAGCGCTTCGGGAAGCTGGAAATTTTTACCCTACCGTCTTTCTTTCGGATACACCGACCAGGATGGTATCCTCAAAACGGATAATTTCAACAGGACCACCCTGGCCGCCAACCTGAACCCCAGTTTTTTCGATGATCACCTGAAATTGAATATCAATACAAAGGGTATGTTTGTAAACAATCAGTTTGCTGATCGCGGGGCGATCGGGGGAGCCATACAGTTTGATCCAACCAAACCCGTGATGGGTGACACCTCTGCTTATGGCGGCTATTATGCCTGGTTACAGGCAAACGGCCAGCCGGTGGGCCAGGCTACAACCAACCCGCTTGCCCTGCTTGAACTCCGCGATGATCAATCATCCGTGAACCGCTTTATCGGGAATGCCGAGCTGGATTATAAATTCCATTTTATGCCTGAATTGCGGGCCAACCTCAACTTGGGGTATGATTATTCAAGCAGTGAAGGAACAATTTTTGTTCCGACTTTTGCAGCTTTTGAATATGTGCCCGGATATCATGTTTTCCCCGATGGTGATAGCGCCAGAATGGGCGGCGTGGATAATATGTATGAGCAGACCAAGAAAAATAAACTGCTTGATTTTTACCTGAATTATGTGAAGGATTATGAGTCGATCGACAGCAAGGTGGACATGATGGTGGGGTATTCTTACCAGAGTAATTACCGGAAAAATTATTCCATCAACTCCAATGTTGCCAATGTTCTGGCCAATACCGATACCATTGATGACCCGACCGAATACATACTGCTTTCGTATTTCGGAAGGTTCAACTATGTTTTTAAAAACCGTTATCTCCTCACTTTCACCCTGAGGAATGACAATACTTCCAGATTCTCAGAAAATAACCGCCAGGGATGGTTTCCTTCACTGGCAGTGGGCTGGAAGATCCACCAGGAGAATTTCATGAACAGCCTGGGTTTTGTTTCCAATCTGAAACTTCGTGCCAGCTGGGGTATTACAGGCCAGCAGAATATCGGACAGGGGGATTATCCTTACCTGTCACGTTATACAAAGAGCCAGCAGGATGCACGTTATCAACTGGGCAATGTGTGGTATTACACCCTGCGTCCGGAAGGTTATGATTCAAAAATCAAATGGGAAGAAACTACTACCTGGAACCTCGGCCTTGACTATGGGTTCGCTAATGACAGGTATTACGGATCCATCGATTTCTATTACCGGGAAACAAAAGACCTTTTGAACGAGATCCCCTGGCCGGCCGGTACCAACCTCACCAATATCCTCCTGACTAACATCGGTAACCTGGAAAATACCGGGGTGGAATTCTCCATCTTTACCCGGCCCATTGTTACAGAGGATGTTTTCTGGGAAGTTGGTTTCAATGCAACATATAACAAAAATGAGATTACCAGGCTAACCGCAACCGACAATCCTGATTATGCAGGCTACAAAGTCGGCGGAATCTCAGGTGGCGTAGGTAACAACATACAAATCCACAGTGTGGGTCAACCGGCATATTCTTTCTATGTATATGAACAGGTGTTTGATGAGAACGGAAAACCCATCGAAGGCCTGTATGTTGACAGGAACGGCGATGGACAGATCACCGATGACGACCGTTATCACTACAAGGATCCCAATGCAAAATATATTTTCGGGGTCTCATCCAACCTGCAATACAAAAACTGGGATTTTGCTTTCTCAGGCAGGGCCAATTTCGGGAACTATGTTTACAACAACGTGGCATCGGAAAACGGTGTGTTCGAAAGGTTGTATCGTCCCGAAGGACCATATTTGAGCAATATTTCCACCTATGTTGAGGATACCGAGTTCGAGAATCCCCGTTATCTATCGGATTTCTATATCCAGGATGGTTCCTTCTTCAGGATGGACTACATCACCCTGGCATACAACTTCACCAATATCATCAACGGCAATGCAAACCTTCGACTGTCATTCACAGTGAACAACGCATTTGTTATTACGGAATACGAAGGACTTGATCCTGAAATTCACCTGGGCATTGATAACAATATCTACCCAAGGCCCAGGACTTTTGTTTTCGGAGCAAATCTTCAGTTTTAATCAAAATTTTGAATGATCATGAAAAAATTAATCAACATAACATTAGCACTTGCAGGATTGATCTTCCTGATCACCTCCTGCAGCAAGGATCTGGACACCATACCGCTGGATCCGGATGTAACAACTGCTGCCACTGTATTTGATGATCCTGAGAACTATACCCTGATCCTGGCAAAACTCTATGCCGGGCTGGCGCTCTCAGGACAGGACGGGCCCGCCGGTAATGGCGATATCAGTGGTATTGACGAAGGCTTTGGGCAGTATCTCAGGGGTTACTGGTACCACCAGGAACTTCCTACCGACGAAGCCGTGATCGGATGGAACGACCAGACGATCAAGGATTTTCACTGGCAAAGCTGGGGCTCCAGTGATGTTTTTATTGCAGCCATGTATTACAGGATTTTTTACCAGATAGCAGCATGCAATGAGTTCATCCGCGAAACAACCGATGCCAAATTAAATGACCGGGGCGTAAGTGGCGATCTGCGCACGGAGATAGAGTTTTACCGTGCGGAGGCCCGTTTTCTAAGAGCACTCAGTTACTGGCATGCCATGGACCTCTTTGCCAATGTACCTTTTGTGACGGAAGAAGATGAAGTGGGATATTTCTTCCCTGAGCAGATCAGCAGGGCCGATCTTTTCGAATATATCGAAAATGAACTGAAGGCAGTCGAAGACCAGCTGCTGGATCCCATACCGGGAAATGAAATGTACTATGGAAGAGCTACCAAAGCTGCTGCCTGGGCATTGCTGGCCAAGTTGTACCTGAATGCCGAGGTGTATATCAAGCAGGCAAAATACAATGAATGTATCACCTATTGTAACAAAGTCATTGACGCAGGCTACAGCCTGGCAACTAATTATGCAGAGATCTTTATGGCGGATAACGGCCAGAATGCCGATGTCAGGAACGAGGTGATCTTCTCTGTGAATTTTGACGGCTTGCGCACTACCACTTATGGAGGAACCGATTTCATCATACATGCAGCGATCGGTGGCGATATGACCCCGCTGGATTACGGCGTCGCCGACGGATGGGGTGGTTTGAGGACTACCAGTGCTTTGGTTGGAAAATTCCCGGATCCCAGCGGTGATACCGATAAGAGAGCCATGTTCTTTACCGAAGGACAGGAACTGGAGATCGATGACATTTCTCTTTTCAACGATGGTTATGCCATTACCAAGTTTACCAACATCAAATCAAATGGTGAACAGGGCAGTGCCACCGATTTCGTGGATACTGATTTCCCCATGTTCAGGCTGGCGGATGTTTACCTGATGTATGCCGAAGCTACCCTCCGGGGCGGCAACGGGGATGCAGGAATGGCCCTCACATACGTGAACATGATCCGCGAAAGGGCTGAAGCAGGCACAGTGCAGAATATCGACCTGGATTTTATCCTGGATGAAAGAGCCCGCGAATTATACTGGGAGTGCCACCGGAGGACCGACCTGGTTCGTTATGACTACTTCTCAGGCAGTCAGTATCTCTGGCCCTGGAAGGGCAATGTGCAGGCCGGAATCGGCACGGAAAGTAAATACGACATCTTCCCCATTCCGGCAGACGATCTGGGAGCTAATCCGAACCTGGTTCAAAATCCTAATTATTAAGAAATTAAACAATTTTAGTTATGAAAAAAATAAATAGCTTATTCATATTGATGATTGGGATCGGCCTTTTATTCAGCTGTGAGAAAAAGGATACCGAACCGGTCTTGAACATGAATGATACCCAGGCGCCGGCCATCACGGAACCTGCTGCCGGATCAGCTTTTGTGCTTGAAAAAGACAATGCCGACAGCCTGATGGCAACTTTTAAATGGATGGCTGCACAATACAGCCTGAACGATCTGGAAGATGTTACCTATCAACTCCAGATGGACTTTACCGACAGCAACTTCAAAAACCTCAAGGATCTTGCAGCTACCCAGGAAACGGAGTATCCTGCAAAGGTGAGTAAGATCAATAATGATCTGGTGGCCATGGGTGCAACTGCCGGTGAGGCATGGGATGTATCTTTCCGCCTGCTGGCTTTTGTGAACAATGAAACCGATTATACGAATATTATTCCGATGTAATGACCTACACGATCACGCCTTATGATGATGTGGTTCAGGATAAGTACATCTACCTGCTGGGTAGCGGTACCACCATTGGCTGGGATAATGCTGCTGCCTTGCAGATGACACCTCTGGGCGACGGAACCTATGCCATCGTGGAGCATCTTACGCCCGCATCGGATGCTTATATTAAATTTATTTCGGTACTGGGCAACTGGGCGCCGCAATGGGGCACGGATGCTACCGGTACCTGGGATGCCGGCCCGCTGGTTTACCGGCCAACAGAGGAAGAACCGGATCCGGCCGCTATCCCCGTTGGTGAAACCGAGGGAATTACTATATCGTGGCAGATACCGTTGGACTCACATACGAAACCATGCTGACTTCCGGTGAATTGTTCCTGGTTGGAAATGCAACACCTGCTGGCTGGGACGCTGCGCAGGCCATCCCATTTGAACAGGATCCGGAAAACCTGACGAAGTTCAGCCTTACGGTCAGCCTGAATGCTGAAGGCGGTATGAAATTCCTCGAAGTACTTGGTGAATGGGCTCCGCAATGGGGATCCTACGACGGAACCACATCTGGCGGAACGCTTTCATACAGGCCTAATGAGTCGGTGGAAGATCCTCCGGAAATTCCGGCGCCGGGTACTGCAGGTGAATACCTGATCGAAGTGGATCTACAGGCAATGAAATATACGCTGACTCCGCAATAGTTAATTCATACTGTAGGAGTGGCTGTCTGTTAGCATATTTTGTTATCATTTCGACCGAAGGGAGAAATCTTAAGGTGTCAGGTGTTTGATCTACGGATTTCTACATGCTTTCGAAAGCTATACAACACGAGGCTGGCAGACACCTCCCTCATGCTTTCACGTTCTTTTACTGATAAACTGGATATCAGCGGTATTTATAAAAAATAGATGTTTTATTTTGATTTCGGTAAAAAATGAAATATTTTTGAATGTTAATCAAAAAACAGTATAAATTCGATTATTAATTAAAAAGAAAATGTTATGAGAAAATTTTTACTTTTTGCAATCGCAACATTCCTCTCCGCAGGCCTGATGGCCCAGACGGTATTGGATGGAACATGGAAAATAGCTTATGAAGCCGGAGCAATTGGTGTCGGCCCGGGACAGGGGGACATATCCTGGTGGAGTAACTCTGAAGATGATCTTACTTTAAGAGCATGTTATTTTGATGATGAATATGTTTTTAACGAAGATGGATCATTTATGAATGTGATGGGTGACGAAACATGGATTGAAGTATGGCAGGGCGTTGCGGAAGATCAATGTGGAGCTCCTGTTGCTCCGCACGATGGAAGCAATACTGCTACTTATGAATGGGACGAAACTGCCGGAGAATTGACACTCAACGGAGTTGGTGCATACCTTGGACTTGCCAAAGTATATAATGGTGGCGAACTTACCTCTCCGGATGATGCTCCTGAATCGATTACCTACATTGTTGAACTTTCGGAAGAGGATGCCAGGATGACCGTTGATATTGAAATTTCAGGCGGTTGGTGGAGATTTATCCTTGACAAAGTAGTGGTGGAGCCGTTTGATGTTACAATGAACGTTGATATGTCTACCGCAGAAGGATTTGATCCTGCTGTTCATTCCGTTTATGTTTCTGGAAATATTTTTGGATGGACCGAACCTGGCACAAACCCTGACCTGATGTTGACTCAGGTGGACGAAACCCTGATTTACACCATTACGGCAAGCATAGAAGAACCTCAGGAAGTACAGTATAAATACTTCTCTGACGTTGTGGCCTCCGGATGGGATGGTGACGAATGGGCCGGTGATCCCAACCGTACTGTTTATATTTCGGGAGAAACAAGCCTTGAAGATACCTGGATGGACAAACCTTCAATGGTTTCCTTCATGGTTGATATGTCAACTGCAGAGGGTTTTAACCCTGATACAACAGAAGTATTCATGTCAGGTAGTTTTGCCGGCTGGACAAAGCCAGGCGAAGTGGATTACTGGAAAATGTCGCCATCCGGGGACTGATCCCTTGATCTATACGCTTGATAAGCTATTGTATCATGGTGATTATCTGTATAAGTATTTCCTGGTTTATAATGGTGTAGCCAGCTGGGATAACGGTGAATGGGCCGGGGATCCTAACAGGGAGCTTACGGTTGATACTACAATGAAGGTTGAAGACGTGTGGGCAACCTTGAATCCAGGTATCAGTGATGTCACAGCAGGTCCTATTATATCCGTTTATCCTAATCCTGCTTCTTCTGTTATCAATGTGAACTTCTTTGAAGAACAGAATATCGACAGGATCGAAATTTATAATCTGACCGGTATGCTGATGAAATCTGTAAAGGGTATTGCCGGAGAAAATGTAAGCATTGATGTATCCGGATTCAGCAAAGGAACTTATCTGATTTCAGTATTTGAAAATAACAATGTGCAAACTGCAAAGTTTATCATTGAATAGATCTTTTTACTTGATAAAACCCGGCTTTTACAGGCCGGGTTTTTTTATGCCTGCTATTCAGTTAAAAATTATTAAATTATTGATACTTTTGTGATTACTGCATGAACTTTGATGCATACATATTGTTGTTTTAAAAACGAAACGCATGAAATATTCCAGGGCTTTATTTTCGATTTTGCTTGTTAGCATATTTTCCATCATTCAACTGCAGGCGCAACTTATCACAACCGTACCCCAATTCCCGGTTGAGGACGAGAGTGTTGAAGTCATTTTCAATGCCACCCTTGGCAATGGAGGCCTGGCGGGATATGAAGGAGATGTGTATGCCCATACCGGGGTGATCACGGACGAGAGCTCATCTTCTTCCGACTGGCGCTATGTAAAATCCGACTGGGGACAGAATACACCGGAAACCAAACTTACACGGCTGGATAATGATCTGTATCAACTGAGTATCGGTCCAAACATCCGGGATTATTACGGAGTACCGCAGGGAGAAGATATCCTGCAAATGGCTTTTGTTTTCCGCAGCGAGGATTCCCAGTTGACAGGCCGGGATGAGGGCGGGCTGGATATATTTGTGGATGTTTATGAGCAGGAATTGAATGTAGTGATCATACAGCCATACCAGGATGAACTGGTGGTGCAGGAAGGGGATGAGATCTATTTTGAGGTGGCGGCAAGCTTTGCTAACGATATTTCCCTTTTCGTGGATGGTGAACTCTTTGCCCAGACCATGGATGAAGTCCTGATCGACAGCATTGAAGTTAGCGGAAGCGGGAAAGTCTGGGTAAAAGCCATTGCTACAGATGATAATGCTTCAGTTGCGGATTCCATGTATTATTTCGTGAGGGGAGAAGTGGAGCTTGCAGAACTTCCCGATGGCATCCGCCCGGGCATCAATTACCTGAATGAAAATTCGGTAAACTTTTGTCTCACAGCTCCGGGCAAAGATTTTGTCTTTGTGATCGGTGATTTTAATAACTGGGAACTGAACAATGAATATTTCATGAAAATGACCCCCGATGGGGAAAATTTCTGGCTGGAGGTTGACGGATTGATTCCCCAGCAGGAATACATCTTCCAGTATTTTGTGGATGGTGAGCTCAGGATCGCAGACCCTTATACTGAAAAAACCAGTGACCCCTGGAACGATCAATGGATCGGTGAAGATACCTATCCCGGCCTGATCGATTATCCGGCCGGCAAAACAATGGGCATTGCTTCGGTACTGCAAACAGCCCAGGTGGCCTACGAATGGCAGGTGGAAAGTTTTCAGCCTGCCGCTGTTGAGCAATTGGTGATCTACGAACTATTGATCCGGGATTATACCAGCAAACATACCTACCAGTCTTTGATCGATACCCTGGGATATCTTGAAAGGCTCGGGGTCAAAGCCATCGAGCTGATGCCGGTTAACGAATTTGAAGGCAACAGCAGTTGGGGTTACAATCCTTCGTTTTATTTTGCACCCGATAAATATTACGGTCCGAAAAACGATCTGAAGAAATTCATCGATGAATGCCACAGCCGCGGCATTGCTGTGCTGATCGATATGGTGCTGAATCATTCCTACGATCAGTCACCTTTTGTGCAATTGTATTTCGATGGGGAAAACCCCACCGAAGACAATCCCTGGTACAATACTCACAGCAATTTCACCAATCCCGATGCCCAATGGGGCAATGATTTCAATCATGAGAGCCTTTATACCCAGCAATTGATCGACAGTATCAATTCTTTCTGGATCAATGAATACAAAGTGGATGGTTTCCGCTTTGATTTTACCAAAGGATTTGGGAACAACATCAAAGGAGACAATGATCCCTGGGGCAGCAATTACGATGCCGACCGCATTGCCCTCTTAAAACGCATGAGCGATGAGATCTGGGAAAGAAACCCCAATACCCTTGTGATCTTTGAACACCTGGCCGAGAACAGCGAAGAAAAAGAACTGGCCAATTATGGTATCCTAATGTGGGGTAACCTGAATCATACCTATAACGAAGCAACCATGGGGTATCACAATGGCGGAGGTTCCGACTTCTCCTGGATTGATTACCGGAAACGCGGATGGAACGATCCGCATGTGGTTGGTTACATGGAAAGTCACGATGAGGAAAGACTGATGTTTAAGAATTACGAATATGGCAATGCATCAGGAAGTTACAATACTTCAGATACCACGACGGCAATTGACCGCATGGCCATGGCATCCGCATTTTTTATTCCGGTGCCAGGACCCAAAATGATCTGGCAGTTCGGCGAACTGGGCTATGATTATTCCATCGATTTTAACGGCCGCCTGGGCGAAAAACCGGTGCGCTGGGATTATTACAGCGATTACCGCAGGAATTATCTCTATGAGATTTATTCCAGCCTGATCCATCTCAAAACAACTTATGATGTATTTAAAACCACAGACTTTGAACTGGATGTGCATGATGCCATCAAACAGATCCGCCTGAACGGAGAGGATATGAATGTGCTGGCCGTCGGTAATTTCGATGTGGAAGAGGGTGATGTACTGGTTGAGTTCCAGCACAGCGGCATGTGGTATGATTATTTTACCGGAGATTCTTTGCAAGGATCAAACAGTGGAGTGTTCATGACGCTGGCTCCGGGTGAATACCACTTTTACACAGATGTTAAGCTAACAATCCCGGAAACAGGAACGGGTATCAGAAACGGTGAAAACGGTAGCGTTCAATTTGAAATATATCCCAATCCTGCTCAGCATCAGTCCCATCTTAGTTTTACAAACAATCGCTTGGAGTATGTCAGGATAGAATTGATCGATTACAGTGGACGCAATCTGGATGTACTGTTTGAGGGGGAAATTCCAGCCGGTGAATTCAATCAAACCTTTCAACTGGATGTTCCAGCCGGCATGTATTTTCTCAGGCTGATTTCAGACAAGGATCAGGAAGTTAAAAAGTTGCTGGTTATTGAGTAATTCGACATGGAGTCACATCATTTTTTGATATATTTGGGCATCGAACCAAATATTCAATTTAAATGCATTACCTGCTGTGTTTCCATCGAAAAACTATTTTGCTAACGCTCTTCCTGCTGTTTTTTATTTTTAATGCCACTTCCCAGAAAACCTTCATGGAAGCTTATGTGCTTGTAAGTAGGTCGGATACTTTATATGGGGAGATAAATAATAAAAACTATTATCTGAATTCCCAATATTGCGATTTCCGCCCATCCGATACTGATACAGTTGTCCGGTATTACCCCGGGGAGATTTTTGGATACAGCTTCATGGATGGAAAATTCTATATCTCCAGGGAGTTATACCTTGATGGCAAAGACAGCCTGTTGTTTTTGGAGTATTTGGTCAATGGTGAGCTGGATGTTTACTTCATGCAAGACAAAGGACGGATAAACCATTACTTTGTGGCCCGCGACAGTTTGCCCATCCGGGAACTGAAATATGAAAAGAAAGTAAGTAACAGGGAAGGGGAATTGATGATGATAGAAAAGAAACCTTACCTGGGAATTCTTACCTATTACACTTCGGATGCACCCCAGCTCAAGGATGAGATAGGGCAGCTTAATGCTCCCGAACACAAAGAATTGATCAATTTTGCTGAAAAGTATCATAATCTGGTTTGTAAAGATGATGCTTGCATTGTTTACGAGAAGCGGGTGCCCTTGACTATCCTTGTTGAGGGAATTGGACAATTCACTTCATTCCGGGAAAAAATTTTTGGGAAGGGGACCGAAAACCAGTGGACTTTTATTGGGGCAAGCGTTTATTTGATGAATCCCAGGTTTAGCGAGAAAAGTTATCTTGGATTAGGGATAATGAAAGCTCCGTGGTCCAATCGCTCAGGCGATTTTATATCACAATTCAAAATCCCAATCTCCTATTCGTATATTCATCCTAAAAATGGTTTCAGCCCGACATTCAGGGGGGCTTTCAATCTTTTTCCCAGTTTTGAATATCCAATAACAATATCATTCACTCCGGGAGTCAAATTTCAACTGGGCAAAGTTTTTGCGAGGCTGTTTGTTGATATGGAATTTGTGATTCACGGAGAATGGAAAATTTCCTACCTCGCCACTTCTTATGGTATTGGCTTGAATTACAGGATAAAACGTCGATAAAAAACTATTTATTTTTATCCATAAAATCCGGCAATTTTTTCAAAGCCGCCAGTTGCTTCCATTTTGTCCGCACATCTTCTGCAGGCGCACCGAAATAAGTCTTTCCGCCTTCCAGGCTTTTGCCAACGGCAGAAGTTGCCAGTAATATGGCCCCTTTCCCGATCACCAGGTCTTTGTTCACGGCCACACGCCCCCAGAGGATCACATCGTCTTCGATGCGGGTCACCCCGGCGATGGCTGCATGTGATCCGATCAGGCAATGCTTGCCGATGTAAGTGTCGTGTCCGACCTGGCAGTGGTTGTCCATCTTGGTATCCTCGTCGATGATGGTATCGCCCGAAACGCCTTTATCGATGGAACAGAGCGCGCCGATCTCCACATTGTCTTTGATGACCACCCGGCCGCAGGATTCCATCTTACGGAATTTACCCTCTTTTTTCTGGAAATAATAGGCATCCGCCCCCAGCACCGAATTGGCATGAATGATGACATTGTCGCCGATCTGTGTATGATCGTAGATGCTCACATTGGAATGGATGAGGCAGTTTTTCCCGATCTGCACATGATTGCCAATGAAAGCTCCGGCTTGTATGATAGTCCCTTCGCCTATCTCTGCTGATTCAGAGATCAGCTTGTTGCTGCTTTCAAAAGGCCTGTATTTTGAAACGATCTTCACATAATCCCTGAAAGGATCCTCAGAAACAAGCAGGGCTTTTCCCTCGGGACAATCCACCTTTTTATTGATAAGAATGGTTGTGGCATTGCTCTTGAGTGCTTTCTCGTAATATTTGGGATGATCCACAAATGTGAGATCCCCTTTTTCCACCATGTGGATCTCATTGATCCCGCTAATTTCAAAATTATCCTCACCCACAGATACTGCACCCAGCAACTGTGCTACTTCCCCGAGTGTTAAAGGGCTTTCAAATTTCATAAAGTTGGGTTGGGTTTATTCTTTTACGCGTTCCGAGTATTCACCAGTGCGGGTATCCACTCTGATCTTTTCACCATTTTCGATGAACAGGGGAACTTTGACAATGGCTCCTGTTTCAACGGTAGCCTCCTTGAAGGCATTGGTAGCGGTATTCCCTTTTTCGCCGGGTTCGGTATAGGTAATTTGCAGGTCGACATAAGGAGGCAGTTCGCAGATAAGCGGGGTTTCTGTTTCGTCATGCACCAGGATCTCCACTTCCTGTCCTTCTTTCATCAATTGCGGTGCATTGATCAGTTCTTCTTCAATGAAAGTTTGCTCGAAAGTGTTGGAGTTCATGAAGTGATATTGGGAGCTATCCTTGTAAAGGAACTGGTAGGGCCTTCTTTCGATTCGCTGGATATTGATCTTTACCCCGGAGGTAAAAGTATTGGGGAGAACTTTTCCGGTTTTGAGGTTTTTGAGTTTTGTCCTGACGAAAGCGGGCCCCTTGCCGGGCTTTACATGCTGAAACTCGACGATGGTCCAGAGATCACCATTGAACTCAATGCACAATCCGTTTCTGAAATCTGAAGTGGTTGCCATAGAATTAAATTTTTGCTTTTCTGAAATTTAGCTGCAAAATTAAGCAAAAAAAGAAAAGTCTCACTGATTTATTCCCCCGACCTTTGCACTTTGCCGTATCCTTTCATCAGGCCCCGGGTGGATTTGGCAATAAAGGAAAGTATGTCGTCCCTTTCGGGTGTTGCAGGCACATCAGCTTCCACGATGGAAATACCCTGAGAAATATTGTATCCTTTTACGAAAATGATCCTGTATATATCCTGGATCTGGTTGATCTGTTCGTTGGAATACCCGCGGCGGCGCAGGCCGATGGAGTTAACCCCCACATAGGAAAGAGGCTCCCTGGCGGCTTTTACGAATGGTGGAATATCTTTCCTGGCCAGGGCTCCGCCCGAAATAAAAGAGTGCGCCCCGATCTTCACGAACTGGTGAATGGCTGCCATGCCCCCGACAATGGCCCAGTCGCCGATCGTAATATGTCCAGCCAGGGTGGCATTGTTTGCCAGGATCACATTGTTGCCGATGATGCAGTCGTGGGCAACGTGAACATAAGCCATCAACAGGCAGTTGTCGCCAACCAGGGTTTTGTAGCTCATCTTGGTACCCCGGTTGATGGTCACGAACTCCCGGATAACGGTGTTGTCGCCGATCTTCACGATCGTATCCTCATCATCAAATTTCAGGTCCTGAGGAATGGCGGCGATCACTGCCCCGGGGAAAATCTTGCAGTTCTTGCCGATCCTGGCGCCTTCCATGATGGTCACATTGGATCCGATCCAGGTGCCCGCTTCAATCACAACATTCTTTTCAATGTTCACAAAGGGTTCGATCACAACATTGCTTGCAATTTTAGCTTGTGGATGTACGTATGCTAAGGGTTGATTCATTGCTAAAAGTCTTAATTATTTTCCTTCAATTCTTCTGATAGAAGCCATCATCCGGGCTTCCATAACAACATGCTCGCCAACATAGGCTTTTCCGCTCATATGAGCAATGCCCCTTCTTACAGGAGAAATGAGTTCCAGTTCAAATACGATGGTATCTCCCGGTACAACCATTTTCCTGAACTTAACGTTCTCGATCTTCAGGAAAAGTGTTGTGTAATTCTCGGGATCTGGATAAGGATTCAGTACCAGCACACCACCGCACTGGGCCATGGCCTCGATCTGTATCACTCCGGGCATGACAGGGTCATTCGGAAAGTGACCCACAAAAAATGTCTCGTTCATGGTCACATTCTTCAACCCGACCACCCGGTTGTCGGTCATCTCCAGTATTTTGTCGATGAACAGGAATGGCGGGCGGTGCGGTAATAATTTCTGTATGCCTTTTACATCCAGAACAGGCTCTTTGTTCAGATCGAACTTAGGTGCTGTGCTCATTTTTGATTGATTGATATGTTTCTTAATTAGTTTCGCGAATTCGACATTCGAAAAATGTCCAGGTCTTTTTGCCGTGACCTTTCCCCGGATGGGTTTTCCCAGCAGTGACAGGTCGCCGACCACATCGAGCAATTTGTGCCTGGCCGGTTCATTCGCATAATGTAATTCAAGATTGTTTAAAATCCCTTCCTTCAGTACTTTTACTTTGGGTTTGTTGAACAATTCTGCCAGCCTGTCAAGCTCTTTCTGGGAAACCAGGCGGTTCACAAATACAATGGCATTGCTCAGGTCGCCCCCTTTGATCAGGTTGTTGTTCAACAGGAATTCGAGTTCATGCAGGAAAACGAAGGTGCGGCAATTGGCCACTTCCGTCCCGAAATCCTCGATCTTCTCAAGGCTGGCACTTTGCTTGCTAAGTACTTTTGTTTCATAATCAATATCAACTTCCAGCTTGTAGTGTGTGTAAGGGCTGAGCCTGAGTTCTACATTATTTTTGGAATCCTGGTAAACGATATCTTCTGTGATCTCAATATATTCCTTGTCTGCTTTTTGTTCAACAATGCCCACTTCCGAGAGGGCTTCCAGGAAAAAACGACTGCTGCCATCCATGATGGGGGTTTCCATCTGGTCGATCTCGATCAGCACATTGTCAATTCCCAGGCCTGTGAGGGCAGCAAGCACGTGCTCAATGGTATACACCCTGGCACCATCCTTCTCAATGGTCGTTCCGCGGGAAGTATCCACCACATGTTCTATGTCAGCCTCAATAAACGGCCGGTCCCTGAGGTCAACCCGCTGAAACTTAAAACCATGATTTTCCGGAGCCGGTTTGAAGGTCAGGTTTGCAAACCTGCCTGTGTGCAAGCCTGTTCCTGATACACTTACTGGCTTTTTTATTGTTTTTTGCTTAACGGACATATTTACCGGCAAAGATAAAACTATTTGAATATATGCAGGAAAATTGAAGAAAAATTGAAAGTGAATCGCTTATATGCAGCTTAGATATAATGCCGAATGTGCTGGTGTCATGTCAACAGTACTTTTTCAGGTGCAATATACCCGGTGACTAAAAATAAATAGACATTACTCAAAGTCACCGGGTGAATGATCCGTCAAATTAAGCTTAACTTAACACTAGTCTTTGAGCTTGTTTTCCACTTCTTTGATCCGATCCACTATGCCCGGAAGGTTCCGGAAATGAATAAAGGACCTTTTGAATTTCGAAATATCGAATGCAGGGGAACCAATCACGATCTCGCCTTCCTTCCTGATGCTGTTGGGTACTCCGGCCTGGGCGGCGATCTTGACTTCATCGGCGATGATGATATGCCCGACAATGCCCGCCTGGGCTCCGATCATACAATTCCTGCCAATCTTTGTGGAGCCGGCAATCCCTACCATGGCAGCAATGACGGTGTTTTCTCCGATATCCACGTTGTGGGCGATCTGAATGAGGTTATCCAGTTTAACGCCCTTGCGGATGATGGTGGAACCAAGCGTTGCCCGGTCGATGGTGGTATTGGATCCGATCTCCACATTGTCTTCAATGATGACATTGCCGATCTGCGGAACCTTTTTGTAGTTATTATCGGCCTGGGGAGCAAAACCGAATCCATCACAACCGATCACCACCCCTGCATGCAGGGTGCAGTCGTTCCCGATCTGTGCGCTGTCATAAACTTTTACGCCCATCATCAGCTGCGTTCTCTGGCCGATGCGGGAATAATCCCCAATGTAAGAATTCGGGTAGATCTTTGTACCGTCCCCAATTTCTGCATGATCACCAATACTGACAAAATCACCAATGTAAACATCCTGGCCGATCTTTGCCGTTGCAGCAATGGATGCCTTTTCCGAAATCCCTGTCTTGTCCTGCATGCTTTGCTTATAAGTTTCCAGCACTCTGGCAAAAGCTGTATAGGCATCCTTCACGCGGATCAGGGTAGTGCCGACTTTCTTTTCCGGTACGAAATCCTGGTTTACGATAACGATGCTGGCTTTTGTATCGTAGATGTAATGCGTGTATTTGGGGTTTGCAAGAAAAGAGAGTGATCCGGGCTCTCCTTCTTCTATTTTTGATACTTTGCTAACTTTTGCCTGCTCGTCTCCTTCAAGGCTTCCTTCGAGCAATGCCGCGATTTGTTTTGCTGTGAACTCCATCTCTTCAGTTGCTTATAGATTTTTTTGTCATATCACAATTGTACCGCAAGATAAAAAGAATTCTTTTTGCTTTGTGAATTTGTTATAATCAGCAAGCTGTTTGAACAATAAAACATGAAATATAACATTTCAATACTACGTTTTATTCCTTGTAAGTTTAACCTGAACAAATAAATATGGATAAAGTAAAGATTTTGTGGGCTGATGATGAAATTGAAATTTTAAAGCCCCATGTTCTTTTTCTGGAGCAAAAAGGCTATGATGTGGATACCAGCAACAATGGTGATGAGGCCCTGGACATGATCAAATCCCAGGTCTATGATATTATTTTCCTGGATGAACAAATGCCCGGATTGTCAGGTGTTGAGACCCTTGAGAAGATCAAAGATCTTTACCCCAACCTGCCGGTCGTGATGATCACCAAGAGCGAGGAAGAGTCAATCATGGAAGATGCCATCGGCTCGAATATTTCCGACTACCTGATCAAACCGGTAAAGCCCAACCAGATCCTGCTTTCACTCAAAAAAAACCTTGAGAACAAGAAACTGGTGAGTGAGAAATCCACCCAGTCCTACCAACAGGAATTCAGAAACATCGGTATGGAGATATCCAACAACCTCGATCACACCGAATGGGTTGATATTTACAAGAAACTCACCCGCTGGGAAATTGAACTGGAGCGTTCCAAGGATGAAGGCATCAAAGAAGTACTGAAAATGCAAAAGGAGGAAGCCAACCAGGTATTTGCTAAATTTATCGAAAAGAACTATCTCGACTGGATACAGGGGAAAACGGATGTCAAGCCTGTAATGTCCCATACCCTCATGCGGGATGTTATTTTTCCCCGTCTCGACAACAATGACCGGCCCCTTTTCGTGATCCTGATCGACAACCTGCGTTACGACCAGTGGAAGATCATACAACCCCTGATCGAAGAAAATTTCCGCGTGGAGCAGGATGATATTTATTACAGTATTCTTCCATCTACCACGCAGTATGCAAGAAATTCCCTGTTTTCCGGTCTGCTGCCTTCCGAGATCGAAAAGAAGTATCCGCAATACTGGACCAATGAGTGGGACGAAGGTACCAAGAACCAGTTCGAAGGTGAATTGTTAGGCCTTCACCTGAAGCGATACGGTAGGAACATCAAGTATTCCTATAATAAAGTGCTCAACCTGAATGTTGGCAGGAAGCTGGTTGAATCCCTTCCCAATCTCATGAGCAATAAACTGAATGTAATTGTATACAATTTCGTGGATATGCTCTCGCATGCCCGCACCGAGATGGAGATCATCCGCGAGCTTGCAAAGGATGAGGCGGCATACCGCTCGCTTATGCTTAGTTGGTTCGAGCATTCCAGCCTGTATGACATTTTTACTTACCTGGCCGAAAATAAAATTGATGTGATCGTAACCACCGATCATGGTTCGGTGCGGGTGCAGGATGCCGTTAAGATCGTGGGCGATCGTGAAACCAGTACCAACCTGCGCTATAAGTTTGGCAGAAGCCTGAATTACAATAAAAAAGAAGTTTTTGAAGTGGCACAACCAGAATCATTATTCCTGCCAAGGGCCAATGTTAGCACCTCTTATGTCTTTTGCAGGACCAATGATTTTTTTGCTTATCCCAATAATTACAATTATTATGTCAATTATTACAAGAATACTTTCCAGCATGGAGGCATCTCCATCGAAGAGCTGCTGGTACCGATTATCCGTTTAAAGGCAAAATAATGCAGCATGAAAAAGCAATGGTTTTGTAAGTCCCTCAAAGGATTGAATCAGATTGCGCGGGAATTGCTGGAGGAATATTCCGGAAAGTCTGTTTTTGCCCTGTATGGTGCCATGGGAGCAGGAAAAACGACTTTTGTGAAGGCTCTTTGTCAAGAACTTGGCGTTATTGAAAACGTCAGCAGTCCGACATTCAGCATCATCAACGAATACAAAACGGATACGGGAAGCCGTGTTTTTCATTTTGATTTTTACAGGATCAAAAAGATAGAAGAAGCCTACGACATTGGTTATGAGGATTATTTTTATAGCGGGGAATATTGCTTTATCGAATGGCCGGAAATGATTGAAGAACTTTTACCGGAAAATTGCGTATACTTGAAGATTGAGGAAATGGGAAATCAGGGGGAAAGACAGTTTCTTATTGAAAAATAAAAATATATGAATTTTGGTCGTGCAGACAAACTGATGCCGCAAGAGGAAATGCTTGAGGTGAGCAAGTCGCGGGAAAAACTCAGCATTGGTATTCCAAAGGAAATTTCCGCCCAGGAAAAGCGCATTGCACTGGTGCCCAATGCTGTCGGTCAAATCGTACAGCAGGGACATGAAGTCCTGATCGAAAGTGAGGCAGGACTCAGTGCCCATTTCAGTGATCATGATTATAGCGAGGAAGGAGGCAGGATCGTTCATACAGCCGAAGAGGTATACAGGGCAGAAATTGTTCTGAAAGTGTCCCCGCTATCTGAGAATGAACTGGATCTTTTGAGAGACAGGCAATGCATCATTTCTTCTCTTCAGCTGACCAGCCAGAACAAGAACTTTTTCAGGAAACAGATCGAAAAAAAGATCACGGCCCTGGCTTTTGAATACATCAAGGATAAAAGCGGCTCATTCCCGGTATTGCTTTCCATGAGTGAGATCGTCGGCAAATCAGCCATACTGATCGCTGGTGAATACCAATGTAGCGGCGAATACGGAAAAGGGAATATGCTGGGTGGGTTTCCAGGGATCACACCCAGCGAGGTTGTGGTAATCGGGGCCGGAACGGTTGGTTTGTATGCAGCCCGGACAGCAGCCTGCCTGGGATGCAATGTCAAGGTCTTCGATAACAATATTTATAAATTGAGACGGATACAGAAGGAGGCCGGTACCGCCGTTTATACTTCTATTTTGCAACCAAAGATCCTGGCCATGGCCCTCAAAACTGCCGACGTGGTGATCGGTGCCCTGTATTCTGAGGAAGGCATTACCGATTGCATTGTTACTGAAGACATGGTGCGACAGATGAAAAGCGGATCGCTTATTATTGATGTGAGCATCGACCAGGGCGGCTGCTTTGAAACTTCCGATCTTACATCACATCGTAACCCGGTCTTTAAAAAGTATGACGTTACCCATTACTGCGTTCCCAATATTGCTTCCAAATACCCGCATACGGCTTCCTATGCGCTGAGTAATTTTTTAACCCCCGTCATCATCAACATCGGGGAGGAGGGAGGCATCAAGAATATGCTGAAAAATGATTACGGGATCAGCCGGGGGGTGTATATGTTCAATGGTACCCTGACAAAGAAGCATATCAGCCGCATGTACGACCTGCCTTTCCAGGACCTGGACCTTTTGATGGCGGCCTTTTAATTCAGTGAGACTATTTTTCAGAAGCGTGAGCGAACTGAAAAATTTAAGTCGAACTGATCCCGAGCTTGTCGAGGGATCTCTAATGACAAAACTTACCTGATTGTGAGGTTACACGCCCCTGGTGGCGAATCAAATGATTATTTCACATGGATTCCCCTTAGGCTTGCCCCGGGAAAGTTCATTGAATACATTATTTCATTTGTGGCAGTCTTACTTTTAATGTTTCTTTTTGTTTGTTTAACTTTATATCCGTAAAACAGCGGTATGCAGCAAGCAATGCATCAACATATTGATTTTGTGGAAACAGCCGGGGAGCTGAAAAGCATCCTCGAACAAGCGATCAGAAATTATTCCGACTGCGCCTGGCTGCTTGACCGGAACACAAAAGAATTTTGCCTTCCTGTGCTGGAGGGCATTGCAGAACAACTGATCATCATCCCCGAAGGGGAAAAACAAGGATTTGGCTTCTGTCGAAAAGATCTGGCATGAACTGCTTGCTTTTGGCTTCGACCGCGATTCCCTGCTGATCAACCTGGGAGGTGGTATGATCACCGATTTGGGTGGATTTGCCGCATCTGTATTTAAAAGGGGAATCCCTTTTATACACATCCCCACCAGCCTGACCGCACAGGTGGATGCTGCCATAGGGGGAAAAACAGCCATCAATATCGGGGATGTCAAAAACCAGGCAGGAACTTTTGCACCGGCTGTCAGGATACTGATATATCCCGGCTTCCTGGAAACCCTGCCGGAGAGGGAATTGAAAAGCGGTTTTGCCGAAGTGGTTAAACATGCCCTGATCATGGATGCCGACTACTGGGAAATTGTTAAAGATTTTTCAATGGATGCCGGTAAAGCTGACTGGCTGGGCCTGCTCAGAAGATCGGTGGAGATCAAACAACTGATCGTTGAAAAAGATCCCATGGAGCACGGTTTTCGAAAAATCCTGAACTTCGGGCACAGCATCGGGCATGCTTTCGAATCCTGCCCCGGCCGGCACAGTATACTGCATGGTGAGGCGATAGCAGCAGGTATGATCTGTGAAGCATATTTGTCGGTGCAGAAGATGGGCCTTCCCGAAAGCCGGCTCGAAGACATTATCCGTTTGCTATTTGTGCATTTTGCTAAACTGGAGATCTCAGCGGAAGATATGGATTGTATGCTGAAAAAGATTCAGCATGATAAAAAGAACAAAAATGGTAAAATGATGTTCAGTTTGTTGAGATCGCCCGGAAGTTGTGCGTTCGATTGTGAAATCAGTGAAGACCATATCCTGGAAAGTATCGAATTCTATAATAAACTCCCCCGAAATGTTGAAGCTGAAGGCAGGTAAGATAAAGAAGCATGCATCTGTTGAAATTCCCTGTTCAAAAAGTATTTCAACGCGCTTGCTGATGCTGCATGCATTATCCGACGGACTGGTAAGCTATGAGGAATTGTCGGAAGCGGATGATGCAGTGCGCTTGAAAAGGGCATTATACTGGATCGGCCATTGTAATAAATCCGGTATTCCCATGGTGATCGATGCCGGCAACAGCGGAGCGGTAATGCGTTTTCTTGTGGCTTACCTTTGTCTGGTGCCCGGAACCTGGATGATCACCGGCAGTGATCGCTTGAAAGAGCGCCCCGTAAAAGAACTGGTCGAAGCCCTGAGAAGCCTGGGGGCAGATATTGCATATGCCGGTGAGGAAGAAAAATGCCCCTTGCTGATCCGGGGAGGGAAGCTGAAGGGTGGCGAGGTGGATGTGGATCTTTCCCGCAGCAGCCAGTTCGCTTCTGCGATTCTGATGATTGCACCCGAAACCACCGAAGGGATAAGCATGAGATTTAGTGCCGGACTTCCATCCATGTCCTATTTGGATATGACGGTTAAAATGCTTGAGCATGCAGGAGTGGGCATTGAAAAGCGCAGAAACGGCTTCCGCATTGAAGCTGCTTCCTACAGGAACGTGCTGATTCCCTGCGAAAAGGACTGGTCGGCAGCAGCTTTCTGGTATGAAAGCCTGCTTGTTTCCGGTATGGAATCTATTCTCATTAAAGGATTGCAGGGCTCCGAACTGCAGGGGGATGCATTGCTGCCAGCTTTGTTTGAAGGGATGGGTGTTAAAAGTGAATTTCTTGAAGAGGGCTTAAAGATCAGCCGAAAGGCTTCAAAAATACAAAAACTCCATATTGATCTGAGCCAAAACATTGATCTGGCCCTTCCCCTCATTCTGGGATGTTCTCTGAATAAACAGGAAGCAAAATTCACTGGATTAGCCAACCTGAAATACAAGGAATCGGACCGCCTCGAAGCACTCCATGAATATCTTGACAATATGCAGATAGATTATCATAGCGACCATAAAACCTTTGTTGAGTTAAAAACCTCGGAGCCTCAAAATCCCGGAGTTTTCAATTGCCGCAACGACCACAGACTGATCATGTCGCTGGCACCACTGGCCCTGTTTTTCGGCGAAATTGAACTAAAGAATCATGAAGAGGTGGAAAAGTCTTACCCGGACTTCTGGGAGGAGATCGTGAAAACAGGGATTGAACTTATTTAGCTTAGATTACTTCAGCCACGGTAAAGGTGCTTCCTCCCACAAAAACCAAATCACTCTTTCCGGCATTGGACCTGGCCGCTTCATAGGCTTTTTTAACGGAGGGGTATGCCTGTCCCTGCAATTGATACTCCTTTGCATTTTGCTTCAGTTGTTCGACCTCCAGGCCTCTGGGAATATCAGCTTTACAAAAATAATAGGTGGCATTTTTGGGCAACATTTGCAGTATCTTGCTGATATCTTTATCATTGACCATACCCAAAACGAAATGCAGTTGATGGTATTGCAGCCCTTCTATCTGCATTAAAATGTTCCGGATGCCTTCCACATTGTGTCCGGTATCACAAATGCAAAGGGGCTTTTTATTAAGGATCAGCCAGCGGCCCAGAAAACCGGTATTTTCTTTTACTTTTTCTGATACCGCGGTAAATATGCCCGGACCGGATCCTGTACTTTTTGGCTGACAACAATTCCAGCGACTGCAAAGTAGTAAGCAGGTTCTTAAGCTGGTAAAACCCCATTAAGGGAAGTTCAATTCCCTGTAAATGGGGCGCGCCTGCCCTGGAAATATCCAGCCGGTAAAAATGCTGCCTGTTTCGACTGATTTCTTCCACGGATTGAATGGCAAAATTCTGATCGGCATATATAATGGGAGATTTTTTTTCGAGTGCGCTATCCAGGAAAACTTTCTCGGTTTCTGCCTGCATTTCCCCGATCACCACGGGTACATTTCTTTTGATGATGCCCGCTTTTTCAAGAGCGATCTTTTCCAGGGTATCTCCCAGGAAAGCTGTGTGGTCGTATGAAATGTTGGTGATCACTGACAATTCCGGACTGACCACATTGGTAGAATCCAGCCTGCCACCCATGCCGGTTTCCAGCACAGCAATATCCACTTTTTCTGCTTCAAAGTATTTAAAGGCCATGCCCACGGTCATTTCAAAAAAGGAAGGCTGGATCTTTTCAAAATCATTTTTGTGTTTCTTCACGAATGAAACCACAAAATCTTTCGGAATCATCTTTCCGTTGATCCTGATCCTTTCCCTGAAGTCTTTCAGGTGAGGGGAAGTATAAAGCCCTGTTTTGTATCCTGCTTCCTGCAGCACGGAGGCCAGCATGTGGGATACGGACCCTTTGCCATTGGTGCCCGCAATATGCACCGAGCGGAAATGTTCGTGCGGATTGCTGAGTATTTCCAGGAGGGCATGGGTATTTTTCAGGTCAGCCTTGTAAGCTGCTGCACCCAGCCGCTGGAACATCGGGAGCTGCTTGTAGAGGTATGCCAGGGTTTGATCGTAACTCATCTTGCAAAACTACTAAATTAGATTTTGGATTTTGTTTTCAACTTAATGATGATGAAGTCAAACACCTACGGTGTTTTGATGTGCTTTAATTATAAAGATACCAGCGGTCTTGATTCATCCATAAAAGGCTGTGCGAAATCTTATTTATTTCAGTTTGATAAAATTGTACTTGATGAATCCTTTTTGAATTTCTGCGGCGTCCGGCTTGGCCGTGAATCTTGCTCTCAAGGCAGCTTCTTTTGCTCTTCTCCAGAGTACCTGATCGCTTACGGTAGTGCCTTTTGCTCCGGCCACTGCCTTGGTTACTTTTCCCATCCGGTCTACCCAGATTGTAACAATAACCGTTCCCTGGTCATCTGAATTATATTCTGGTTTTGGAAGATGTTTTGCACCGCGACCTTCAAGCCCGAATTCAACACCACTACCCTGGCCGCCTTTTCCTTCATAATTTTGCGAATCCACATCCCCATTGGGTTCGCCCTGGTTGCCGGCTTCCCCGGTCTGGCCTTCGTTTCCACCCTGGCCTTCCGATTTTGTCGGGCCTTTGTAAAGCGCCCTGGGATTTACCTTGGGTTCGGGTTCTTTTTCTTCTACCTGCTCTGGTTCCTGTTCGGTTTCATTCTGAGGCTGTTTGGATTCTTCTTTCGCTTCTTCTTTGGGTTCGGGTTTCTTTTCCTCTTCTTTTTTGGTCTCATCCGGAAGCTCTTCGGTTTCCTTTTTTTCTTCGGGATTGTTGAGTGCCGGTGCTTCTTCGGTATCCTGGGTGATCAGTTCTTCTTCCTGTACATCTTCTATAACCGGATCTTCCATGGTCTCTTCCGGAGCACTTTCTTCAGCAACTTCTTCTTCCACAATTTCTTCCTGTGGCTTGGGTTGTGGCGGGGAGGTAGAAGGCTGTTGGTTTTCCGGGCGGAGTCCCATTCCCTGGTCGGTATAACCCAGGTTTACTTCCACTCCTTCCTCACCCGGCAAGGGCAGGGGAGTGGACAGGCCGAACAGGATCAATGCCAGCAAAAGCAGCAGGTGAAACAAAATGGTGCCCACAGTGGCTCTTATTTTTTCTTTTTCGTTTCGCATTTTACCGGTTTGGACGTGTTGCCAGAATTACCTTGTGTTTTGTATTGTATTTATTGTTGATCTTATTAACGGCGTCGATCACATTAACGACATATTGCAAAGGTACCGATTCATCGGACCGCAGCACAATCGAACCCTGCAATTCCCCTCGCAGGCGGGTATCGATCTCGTTTTGCAGGGAGTTAAGGCTAACAGGGGTTTCCCCTACAAAATAATCCATCCGCTCGTTGATGTATACCGTTACCGTTTGCTTGGCCATGGTGCGGCTGCTGCTCTGGGGCAGCAATAGTTTGATTGCGTTGGGAGCCACCAGGGTTGAGGTAAGCATGAAAAATATCAACAACAGGAATACCAGGTCCGACATGGAAGCCATGTTGAACTGTATGTCTCTTTTATTTCTTGCTTGTATTGCCATAGTATTTTTTTAATTAGCGGGTTCGTGCAACAGATCCATGAACTCGGTAGCCCGGGCTTCCAGTTTGTAAACCAGCTTTTCAACCCTTGCCACCAGGATGTTGTACAGTACATATCCCAGGATGCCAACAATAAGTCCCGCCACTGTTGTTACCATGGCCTGGTAAATACCGCCCGAAAGCAGGGCGATGTCGACATTATTGCCGGCCATCGACATATCATAAAATGCCTTGATCATCCCGATCACCGTACCCAGGAATCCCAGCATGGGGGAGGCTCCGGCAATGGTTGCCAGTCCGGCAATATTCTTTTCAAGCCTGGATACCTGCAGCTTGCCAACGTTCTCAATGGCTGCGTTGATATCCCCCAGCGGGCGGCCGATCCTGGAAATACCCTTTTCGATCATTTTGGCGATCGGGCTTTTGTTGTTCTTGCAAAGCGAAAGCGCCGCATCGATCTGTCCGCTGTGAATGAAGTCGCGGATGTTGTTCATGAAATTCCGGTCTTCCTTGGATGCATGGCTGATCACCAGAAACCTTTCAATAAAAATGTATACGGCAATGATGGAAAAAACTGCCAGTATTGCTATGATCCAACCTCCTTTTAAGGCGAGCTCCCATATGGATATCGAAATCTCTCCCTGCTCCGCCTGCACAGCATTGGCTGCCTGTAATAAAACTGTTCCCAACATATTGTTTGTTTTTTGGATGTAAAATTAACGTAAATACGCACTGTCGATAGCAATAAGCTTTTGTTTTACCAACATTTTTATGTTAGTATAGATAACTGCAAAATGTTTGAATTATTACACAATGCCCCTGCCTTAATTAGCTGTTAAAATGGACTATCTTAACCAAAGCCAAACGCTACCTCATGCAATGGCTCACTGATATATGCAGGCACCCTGTTGATCCTTTCCTGAGAGTCCTTCTGTGTTTCCTGGCGTCTGGTCATTTTGGACCGTAATGAAACAAATTTAATCCCTCTGCCATGAAATCAATTTTCCTGTCTTGCTTAAAAATGCATTTTTTTGTGCAAGTTTATTAAATTAAGGGTGTCAAAAGTATAAATAGTGGAGTTTGAGGCAATATTTTTGAATGGATCAAACAGAATTAATAGAACAGATCAAGGCAGGTGATCATCAAGCGTTCAGGCAGCTGACGGAGCATTATTATCCATTGGTGCTGAAGACCAGCAATAGTTTTGTGCACAATGAGGAAGATGCACAGGACCTGTCGCAGGAGGTATTCCTGGAAGTCTATCAGTCTATTCATAAATTCAGGAAGGAGGCCGTGATCTCAACCTGGATCTACCGGATCACCATCAATAAATCCTTGAATTTTATTCGCGACCGTAAAAGAAAACAATTCTGGGGCAGCCTGGATATGCTGAGCGGAAAGACCGGTCATAAAGATGAAAACCTGTTAAGCAATCCCGGGGATAATCCGGGGGATATAGAAATTATTGAGCGGAAAAGAATACTCTACAATAGTGTAGAAAATCTCCCAAAGAATCAGCGGATAGCCTTCACATTGAATAAAATGGATGAAATGCCGTATAAACAGGTTGCCGAAGTGATGGATGTTTCTCTTTCCTCGGTTGAGTCGCTGATCCACCGGGCCAGGAAAAATCTGCAGGAGCGTTTGTACAAATATTACAGAAAAGATTAAAAATGTGCAAGTTTTTGAATGATATGGTGTCAAATATGTAAAGGGAAAAAAATGAATTGCAAGTTTATTAAATACAATATGATAAGTTACCTGGAAGGCCATCTCCCGGCTCCTGAAATACGGGCGTTTGAGGATCATCTCACCAAATGTAATAGCTGCCGCCAGGTGTTTGAAGAGTTCTCAAAAACCTATAATTTGCTGGATGCCGGACAGGATGTTCAGCCCAATCCATTTTTCTTCAGCAGGCTTGAGCAGCGGATTCAGGATCAAAAGCAAAACAAAGCGGGCTTTGTTCCGCATGTCCTTATTAATGCATTGAGGCCCGTTGCGGTTACGCTGCTGATCTTGTTAAGTATACTTTCAGGCGTATTGATCGGTTCTCAATTTACCAATGGTGCCCTGGCCGGTTCTTCTTATGATTCCGAGATGGAATATTATACCGAATACGTGTACTTTAATAATGTGGATGACGAACCCATCGAGTACTATTTGTTAAATCAAAGCGAAGAGTGATGAATTATTTTAAAAACAATAAAATCCTGATGTGGGCGCTGATCGCTCTGCTGGTGATCAACGCTTCGGCCGTGGGTACCTTTATATATTATCGCCTGGCTGACAGAAACAATCTTGCCCCGAATAACCTGCCTGAAGCCCCCCGGGATTTTTGCAGGACTGCCTGCAATTGAACGAAGAGCAGCGCAATGAGTTTGCCCGTATGCACATGGATTTCAGAGATGTTGTTCAGAGTATGCGACTTAAAATGTATGAGAACAGGGCCGGAATACTGGAAGAATTAAGCAGGGAAGAACCCGATACGGGGATGCTGGATCAACTGGCTGAGGAATATGGAGCCTTGCACCAGGATCTCAAGGAAGCAACCATCGATCACTTCCTCGAAATGAAAGAAAATATAAGACCGGAGCAAAGGGAGTATTACCAGCGAATGATCAGGGGAATGAGAGAATTTGATGAAATGCCCGGGCCGGATGAAATGTGTGGCCCAGGTCATAAGCGTATGCACCGGTGGGGCCGGAAACATAAAGAGAATTAATCAATTAATAATCATTAAAAAATAAACAGTTATGAAAAGTACAAAAATTTTAAAATCGCTATCAACAGTTGTTCTTACAGTGTTCCTGCTGGGATTTATGAGCAATGATATCATGGCCCAGCGAGGCATGGGCAAAATGCACCGGTACGGAATGAAAGATGCTCAAAAAGGAATGTGTATGAACCTGCCGGACCTGAGCGAAGAGCAAATGGAAAAGATCGAAAAGATCAAAACGGATTTCATGAAGGAAAACCTTCCGCTGAAAAATGAAATGGATATTAAAAGGGCTGAGCTGAAAGCCCTCAGTACCGGCGATGAGGCAGATCCTGGCGCCATCAACAAAAAGATCGACGAGATCGCTGCGCTGCAGGCCAAAATGATGAAGAAACATGCTGCCCACAGGCAGGATATCCGGAAACTGCTGAATGATGAACAGAAGCTGATGTTCGACCAGCACGGCAAACGTTTCGGCATGGGTATGGGTATGGACCGTGATCGTCCGGCACCCGGCTCCCGCGGTTTCAGGGGTTCGCACCCGGGATGCCCATACAGAGACATTGATAAAGATGATGAGGATTAAGGAATAAGATCCTTGGTTTAATGGTTTGAAAGGGGCGGTATTCCGTCCCTTTTTTTATGGCAAAAAAATGCTGCCACAGCTACTATCCTGTCTGGCACCAGTAACGGAGGCCAGGCAGTTTATTTTGTTTTCCCGCCTGAGCAGTCCAAGGAAGGCAAATACCAACGCTTCCTTATAGTCGATAATCTTTTTTTCCGGAACAATGATCTCTTTATTACTGAGCTCGCGGATGCGTTTTACCAGCAAGCGGTTTTTGGCGCCCCCTCCCGTTAGCAAAACCTTGCCGTCTCCAACCTGGCCAATGGCATTGCAAATCTGTATTGCGCAATGCTCTGTGATGGTCCTCAGTTTGTCTGCCGCTGCGATTTCATATTTCTCAAATACTTTTAGGAATTTTTCTTCAAACCACTCCCTTCCAAGGGATTTGGGGGCAGCCTGCCTGTAAAAGTCCAGTCCGTTCAAAGCCCTGAGCAGCTCAGTATTTACTCTTCCTTGTGCGGCCATTCTGCCATCCCTGTCATAAGCCAGGCCAAACGCTCCCGCGAAATGGTTCAGTGCCACGTTTGCCGGGCAGATGTCAAAAGCAATGCGTTGATGATTGTGTTCATAACTGCAATTGGAAAATCCTCCCAGATTTATGCAAACTGCATATTCGGAGAAGAGCAGCCTGTCGCCAATGGGAACAAGCGGGGCACCCTGTCCGCCAAGTAAAACATCCCGACTCCTGAAATCAGTCACAACAGGCAGACCTGATGCGATTGAAAGCGCCGTTCCTTCACCCAGCTGAAATGTGTATCCTGCATCGGGTTGATGAAAAATGGTGTGTCCGTGGGAGGCTATACTTTCTGCCTGAAGTTTATGTTTGTTGATAAAATTCCGTGCCAGTTTCCCCAGGTATTCTCCATAGGCAAAGTGCTTCCTGCTTATTTCAGATGACCGGCTGTAGCTTAACTGTTTGAGTGTTTCCAGCCAGTGTTTATCATAGGTTATGGTTTCGGCAGGGCCGATATCGAATTCCCATTTCTCATGTTTTTGCGTAAATGTGCAGTAAGCGATGTCTACTCCGTCAAGGGAGGTGCCTGACATCATCCCGATCATGCGCCATATTTTCATAATTGTGGCAGTACTTTTTCCAGTTGAAGGCCACGCGAACCTTTGATCAGTATGGTGAGGTCCCGGGGGGGGTGTTTGCCCAGGAATGCACCCAGGTCTTCGGCGCATTTGAAGCTCTTGTAGTCCTTGTTCTGGCCGGCTTTTGAAAATACAGGCCCCACCAGGAAGACCTCCAGATTTTGGCTTTCTTCAATGATCTGTAACACATTTTCGTGTTCTTCCAGGGCATAGTCACCCAGTTCGAGCATATCGCCCAGGATGAGACATTTGTTCTTTTCCTTTCGCAGGAGGAACTCCCCGATGGCCAGAGCCATGCTGCTGGGGTTGGCATTGTATGCATCCATGATGATCTTGTTCCTGCCGGTTTGAAGTATCTCTGAACGCCGGTTGGCGGGCCGGTAGGATTCAATGGCATCAATGATCCCTGCTGTGTCCACACCAAAGTAATTTCCAATGCAGATGGCAGCCATCACATTCTCAAAATTGTAAGCTCCGTAAAGCTGGGTTTTGATGTTCATTTTTCCTTTTACCGAGTCCCATATGATCCTCAGGTAATTCTCCGCTTTGCTGATCCTGCCGTGGCAGTCTGCATCCATCATGGCCCCGTAGGTAACTCTTGGGATGCTGCGGCTTAGTTCATCCAGCATCGGATTGTTGTTATTCACAAAAAGACTCCCATGAGATTGCAGAATGTATTTGTAGAGTTCCGATTTGGCCTTTACAACCCCTTCGAGTCCGCCGAAACCTTCCAGGTGAGCTTTCCCGATGTTGGTGATCAGCCCGAACCGGGGTCGTGCAATCTGGCAGAGCTCATGGATCTCTCCCTGGTGGTTGGCACCCATTTCAATTACAGCCATCTCGGTATCTTTGCGGATCCTGAGCAGGCTTAAGGGTACCCCGATATGGTTGTTAAAGTTCCCCTGTGTTGACATTGTTTTGAATTTCTTTTCCAGCACCCTGTTGATCAGTTCTTTGGTGGTGGTTTTGCCATTGGAACCCGTGATCGCAATGATGGGGATCCGCAGCTTGCTCCTGTGATGAACGGCCAGCTGCTGCAGTGCAAGCAAGGCATCATCAACCAGTATGCAGCTATCGGATGTTTTATATTCTTTCTGGTCAACAACAGCAAAAGCTGCACCTTTCTCAAGGGCGGCACTCGCAAACTTATTCCCGTTAAAATTCTCTCCCTTCAAAGCGAAGAATACAGAATCTTTTACATCCGAACGGCTGTCGGTGGTAATATGCGGGTACTTCAGGTAAAGCTGGTATAATTCATGCGTTTCCATATGCAGCTTTAAAATTACAAAAAACCCCGTTTCAAAGAGAAACGGGGTTATAATAATTCTTTATTGGGTTATTATTATCTTCCTTGCGGAGCTTCGGGACTGCCCACCCTGGTCATGGCACAGCGGAAACCGATGGATGAAGAGGCTTCATTCTGGTCGAGGAATCTCCTGGCACCGGGGCTCAGGTAGTATGCCCTGTCTTTCCAGCTGCCGCCTTTGTATACCCTGGCCTGATCGCTGATGAGCGAAGTAACGCCATACTCATACATCTCATCGCTGGTATTTGACTGATCGGGTTCAGAAAGCCAGTCGGTAGTGATCTGTGACTGATGATCACCATCTTTATAATTAACGTTATCGGCTTTCCGGTAGTTTCTCCTGGTAAGGCTTTCTTCTGTGGTGATCTCTTCATACTGGACTTTTCCGAGGCTGTCTTTTTCCACGAGGAACCCTTCAAAATCAACTTCTTTCTTTTTAAAAACATTACCACGGTAAGGGCTGTAATCGGAGAAATCAAGGAATGAAAGCGGACGGTAAACATCCAGGGTCCATTCGCTGACGTTTCCTGCCATGTTGTAGAGGCCGTAGTCGTTGGGCCAGTAACTTCCAATCGGGGCAGGGATATCGGCACCATCATTCAGGTTGCCGGCAACGCCCATATAATCACCGCGGCCGCGTTTAAAGTTTGCAACAAAGCTACCGTAATATTTTCTGTCATCGGTACGCACCACGCTTCCGTTCCACGGATAAGTTCTTCTTTCAACAACCCTTTCGTAGAGGGTGTTCCCGATAAGCCCCAATGCGGCATATTCCCACTCGGCCTCGGTTGGGAGCCTGTAGCGGGGCAGCAAGATGCCGTCTTCAATCTTCACCTGGCGGATGTCGCCGCCGGTGGGATCCAGGTTTTGTTTACCTTCTTTAACAAGACCTTCATATTGTCCTGCCAGGTATGCTTCCGTATTGAAGTTATTTTCATTTTTCTGGTCAGGATCCCAGTCCAGGATCCCTTCTTCTATCAATAGCATTTCGTTGACACGATCTGTTCGCCAGGAGCAGAAATTGTTGGCCTGTACCCAGGTCACGCCCACAACCGGATAGTCGTGATAGGCGGGATGGCGAAGGTACATTTCGACGAGGGGCTCATTGTAAGCCAGCCTGTTGCGCCAAACCAGCGTATCTGGCAAAGCTTCACGGTAAACTTCAGGATAGTCTTCCCCGAACACCCTGTTCAGCCAGTAAAGGTATTCCAGGTAGGCCATGTTGCTGACCTCGGTTTCATCGATGTAAAAGGAAGGAATGGTCACCCTGCGGGGGAAATTGTCCCAATCGAACATAACATCTTCCTGGGTGGCTCCCATTACAAAGGTACCCCCTTGAACGAAAACAAGACCGGGGCCTGCAAATTGTTCCTGGGTCTGGGAAACTTCAAAACCACCGGCTTCCGGGTCGTTCAGTGGCCATCCTGTTGATCTTGAATAATCTTTTTCCTTGCAGGAAAACAAGGAAAAAGCTGCTATCATTACGAGAAGTGATGCGAGAATTCTGTTAATCCTGTTCATTGTCACTGTAATTAAGTATTTGTTTTTGCAAAATTCTTGTTAATAACTAAAATGTTGGTGCATTTATTGCCCTGATCTTTCTTCTATTTTCTCCTTTATACACACAGAATGTCCAGGCGAATGAAATTTCATGCGCTCCTCCGCTCCGGTTGCTCAATTTTGAGAGACTGAAATCATAGCTGTATCCGATCCTGTAATTGTTATAAGTAATTCCGATCAATGCAATGGCAGCATCTGCATTTTCAAAATTATGTCTTATCCACAAACCACCCACAAATGGGTATTTTTTAAGGTAGGCTCCTACGTTCAACTGGTGAAATTTGTCCTGTTGCTGGTAAAGGATGTTGGGGGAGAGGATAAAATCTTCTCCGAAGCCTTCTCCGGTGCCGCCCTGGGTGAGGTTAAGATTGGCTCCACCGTGCGCTGTAATCTTCATCGGGAGCTTGCTGGCGGATTCGTTATAAAATCCATCGCTCGGTTCGGTGAGGTGATGAACCGCCACGCCGCCAAAAACCTTATCCATATATCCTACCATGATTCCGGTGGAAAAATCCACAAAAGACAAATCGAGATTTTCCGGGGGTGTTTCCGAGGATACCGGACTGATGTTGCCTGTTCCGGGATCGATCTGGTCGCCGAAGACCAGCTGGTCCCAGTTGAGTTTCTGTTGTACATATGAACCCTGGAATCCTGCACTGAGCAAAACGGATTCGCTGATCTTGAGTTTATATGAATAGAAAGCACTGATATAATTCCGGTTGATGGCCCCGTCTCCCATGTTGTCGCCGACAAATGATATCCCGACTCCACTGTTGATGCCGTTTACCACCTGGTCGTAACTGGCATTGTATGTTACAAAAGCATTGCTGATAGAAGGCCATTGGTTCCTGTAATTAAGTATGACCCTGCCACACTCGGTAGAACCGGTTAAAGCGGGGTTCAGGTATACCGGGTTGGCATAGAATTGCGAAAAGTTCGGATCCTGTGCAAAACCTTTTCCCATCGAAACCATTAGTGCCGCAGTAATTGTTAGTTTTATCAGTACCTTAAGCATAAGTTAAATTTCCGTAATTTTTTACGTGTACAATTATACAAACAATTTTTAAATCATCTGCTTTTTTACCTGGCATTTTTATCAAAACCGCAATATTGATCATTTAGATTCGTTCTAAATCCAATTATAAGGGAATTGTTTGTTATAGAAACCTAACCATAGATTAATGAATTATAGAAAAGTTTCAGTAAGCTTCTTTCTGGCTCTGATATCCATCACATTGCTTGGCCAGGACACCTTGCAAAGTTCCCGGTCGATCAACTGGCAGATCGATGAGTATGAACTGAAAATGAATAAGAGCCTCTTCCCGGCCATCCGTTTTAACAACGCAGTACTCAACGAAGGCAGTGCTTCGGTACCGGAATTCCAGCATCGTTTCGAGATCCCCCCGGATCAGGAATTATTTTCACTGGAGATCCTTAACAGGAAGTTCCGTGCATTGAACCTTGATGGTTTTGATGAAGAACAATTGCGAAACCTCCCGGAGGAAATCCAGCCTGCCTCCCTGCCTGGCATGTCGCGCGGAGAAAGTTTTTTGAGTGTTTTTTTTGAGCCTCTTTACTACAATCAGGAAAATGACAGCCTTTACCTGCTCACAAACTTCAGCATCCGGGCAGTACTGACCGAAACAAGCAGGCAGGGGCTGGCTGAAAATGAAACGGCATATGCCGTAAGTTCAGTGCTTTCGACAGGAAACTGGTTCAAGGTTCGCCTGCAAAGAAATGGAATTTTTAGGGTTACATATGATGAACTGAAAGAGATGGGGATGAATGTGAATAACATCAACCCCAAAAACCTGGCAGTTTATGGCAATATGGCCGGCATGCTCCCAGAGGCCAATGATGTGCCTGCTTACGATGACCTGTCGCAGCTTGCTGTGCAGGTTCATGGGGAAGAAGACGGAAGTTTCGATGCCGGTGACTATCTCTTATTTTACGGCCAGGCGCCCAATGTATGGAAATTCAATCCGGCAGAAAATGTCTTTCACAACAACTATAATGTTTATTCCGATTACACCTATTATTTTATTACAGCGGACCTGGGACCCGGTAAAAGGATAGAAACGCAGAACAACAGCAGCTTGCAGGCCAATAAAAATATCAGCACATATAACGATTACTTCCTCCACAAAAATGATGAGGTGAATATTCTTGGAACCGGCAGGCGGTGGCTCGAACATCTTGAAGAAGATAAATTTGACTTCAACACCAGCCTGAGTTACCTTTACACGGCTTCACCGGTTTATGTGAATGCCAATGTAGTGGCTAGATCATTCAGCAGCAGTTCGTTCAGTCTGCAGGCCTATGGTTCCACAATTGCACAGGCTACCGTACAGAAAGTGATCGAAGGTTCCCTGAATGATTTTGCCCGGAGCAAAATGTTGAAGTCCAGCTTCAATGCCACTTCCGATCAGGTAGATATCAGGATCAATTATAACAAAACCCATTCGAGCGGGACTTCCTGGCTTGATTATTTCGAATTGAATTTCATGCGTCAGTTGAAACAGAAAGATGCACAGTTCGGATTCCGGAGCGTGGAATCGGCCGCGGAGGGGAATATTTCTGAATTTACCATTTCAGGTGTATCCGGTAATATAGAGGTGTGGGACGTAACAGACCCGCTTTCGGCATACAAGATCGATGGAAACCATTCAGGTTCCACCCTCAGGTTTAAATCCCCCACCGATGGGTTGCGTGAATTCATTGCTTTTGACGGTTCATCTTTCTACAATGTGGGGTTTGTGAAGAAAATTTCCAACCAGGATCTGCATGGAATAGAAACGCCGGAAATGCTGGTGATCACCTATCCTGGTTTTATCAATGCAGCCAAACGCCTGGCTGATTATCACAAAAGTACGGAAGGGATGAAAGTGCAGATTTGTACCACGGATGAGGTATACAATGAGTTCTCGTCAGGTGCACAGGATGTGACCGCTATACGTAATTTTGCAAGAATGCTTTACCAGCGACCCAATGCTGATGATTTCAAATACCTGATGCTTTTTGGGGATGCTTCCTATGATTATAAGAATCGCATTGAGAACAATACCAATTTTGTTCCAAGCTGGGAGTCGGAAGCTTCTTTTGACATGATCAGCTCCTATGTTACGGACGATTATTTCGGATTGCTGGATGAAAATGAAGGAAAGAACATCCCGACTGAACTACTTGATATGGGCATTGGCCGGATTCCCGTGCGTTCTGTTTCAGAGGCTCATGCAATTGTTGAAAAAATACTGCATTATGCTACCAACCAGCCTGTGGTGATGGAACCCTGGCGCACCTGGGTCAGCTTCATTGCCGATGATGAGGATGGCAACCTGCACGTTCACCAGGCAGAAGAGCTGGCTGAATATGTAGAGATGAACGTTAAGAACCTCAATGTAGACAAAATCTACCTGGATTCATACACACAGGAAAGCACGCCCAGCGGGCAACGTTATCCTGAAGTAACCGAAAAGATCAACAATCGGATGGAGCAGGGGGCCCTGGTGGTGAATTACACCGGCCACGGGGGCGAGCTGGGACTTGCCCATGAGCAGATCCTCTCGATTGGGGACATCAACAAATGGACCAATTTTAATAACCTTCCGATCTTTATTACAGCAACCTGTGAGTTTGCCAGGTTTGATGACCCCACCCGTACTTCAGCCGGAGAACTGGTTTTTCTGAACCAGAAGGGAGGGGCAATCGCCATGTTCACAACAGCAAGGGTAACCTATGCCGGTTCCAACCTTGCCCTGAACAAGCAGTTCTATCGCAAAGCATTTGAAAAGATCGACGGAGAGTATCCTCGCATGGGTGATATACTGAGGCTGTCGAAAACGGCCGTCTCAACAGGGATCAATAAAAGGAAATACGTTTTGCTGGGTGATCCGGCCCTGAAGATGGCTTACCCGCTTGACTCTGTCATCACCACAAAGATCAATGGTGTGGAGATCAAGGAGGTGCCGGATACGCTCAAAGCTCTTGCTGAAGTCAATATACAGGGGTCTATATACAGTTGTGATGGATACAAACTTGATGATTTCAATGGGACCGTCTTAACTACGGTGTTTGACAAGGCGACAAGACTTTCAACCTTCGGGCAGGACAACGGCAGTACACCCAAGGATTTTTACCTGCGGAAAAACATTGTGTATAAAGGCAAAACACCTGCGCAGAACGGTGATTTTGAATTCTCCTTCATCGTGCCAAAAGATATTGCTTACAACTTTGGCTACGGGCGCATCAGCATGTATGCCACCGACAATGGCAAGGATGCGGTCGGGTATAATGAAAACTTTATCGTAGGGGGTTTCAGTGAAATTCTCGTCCCGGATACCCTGGGCCCTGAGATCAGCCTGTTTATGAATGATACGACTTTCAGGGCGGGAGGCATCACCGATGAAGATCCGCACCTACTGGCCTTTTTTGCTGACCAGAGCGGGATCAACACCGTAGGAAATGGGATCGGACACGATATCACCGCGGTTATTGATGGCAAATCACAATCGCCCTATATTTTGAACGATTTCTATGAGGCGGATCTGGGAGACTACAGCAATGGAAGCATCCTTTATCCTTTCCTTGATCTGCCGGAAGGTGAGCACAGCCTGGAGCTGAGAGTGTGGGATGTGTATAATAATTCCTCCACTGCAAAAACAAATTTTATCGTGGTAAAATCTTCAGACTTCCGGATAGAAAAACTGATGAATTATCCCAACCCCTTTGCCCATGAAACCTCTTTTGTTTTTGAACACAACCAGGCAGGTCGGGAGCTTGACGTGGAGATCCATATTTATTCGCTGCACGGCGACCTGGTAAGCATGATTAAACAAAAGATGGTTACCGGTGGTTATCAATCTGCACCCATAAAGTGGGAGGGAACTACAGTTAATGGTGCCAGATTGAAACAAGGTTTTTATATTTACAGGCTGATTGTGGCCAATGAGTCAGGAGAGCTTATGAAAAAAACCGGTAAGCTGATTCTTACAGACTATTAATGATGCAACCGGGCAATGGCTTTTTGTGTCTGTTACTTAAAATGATGTTAATAAAATGAGGAAATTGAACCTGATCATATTATTCTGCCTGATGATTGCTCCGGCATCGCTATTTGCCCAGCAGACCGAACTCAACTGGCATGCGCCGCAAGCCGAGGTGCTTTTTCCGGATGAGAAATCTTACAGTTTAACTTTTGAGGGATACAGGCTGGTGGATGAATTTGGCCTGCTGCCGGTTTATACGCGTAAGATCCCGCTAAGATCAGAAGGCTGTACCGTTGAATTGAAACTCAAGGAAAAACAATACATCCCTTCATCGCTAGCCGACCCTGCTTACGTTCTTTCCCATGAACTGATCGGTTCAGAGCCACAAACTTCCTATACGATCCTGAAGAGTCCCGAAGGCGTTTTTTTATATGTTTATGTAATGCCGGTCAGGATCAATGATGAAAGTGGTCGACTGGAATTGCTCAGCCGGTTCAGGCTGGATGTAAATGTTGACCCGGATCCCGCTTATTCCGTCACCCGAAGCGCAAACAGCCCGGCCAGCGAATCTGTCCTGCACAAAGGAAACTGGATCAAGATCAGGCTGGCTGATTATGGTATACACAAAATTACCTATGAAGACCTGAAAGCTGCAGGCTCAGACCTGCAAGCTGTTGATCCTGAAACGATCCAGCTGTTTGGAAACGGCAACGGCATGCTTCCGGAAAGAAACAATGTCGACCGGATGGATGACCTGGCTGAAAATGCGATCTTTGTTGCAACCGGCAATGACGGTGTTTTCAATGCAGGGGACTATATCCTGTTTTATGGACAGGGCGCCACCCAATGGATCTACAATCCCTTCAAAAAGATCTATGAGCATAAAACAAATCTGTATGATGATCATACTTATTATTACATGACTTACGGGCAGGAGACTGGGAAACGCATTGAATCCCTGCCTGCTTCAGGACTCACACCCAATTATGAATCCAACGCATTCGCAGATCATAAGCTCTATGAAGAAGACCTTCATAATTTGTTGAAAACCGGGAAGCTCTGGCTGGGAAAGTCCCTGAAAGATGAAAACCAGCTGAACCTGGACTTCGGTGCTGAACAGGTGATCAAAGACCATACAGCGAACATGAATATCTCTTATACCGTTAGAACCCCCAATGAGAGCTACCTGGAGGTGGGTGTTAATGGTAATCAGCTTGATGAAATTAAATTGCCGACCGTGCACCTGGGCAGCTCCCAATACTCACTTTCTGAAACTAAGATTTATTCTTTTAGCCCGGTGACAGATGATGTTGAAATTCAACTTTCATTCACCCCATACGACAATACTTCCAATCTCTGGATCGATTATGTTGAATTGAACCTGAAGTGTAGCCTGGCTTTTGGCGGAGGCCAGTTGAACTTCAGTGACCCGGCTTCCATCGGAACAAACAAGATTACGGAATTCGTTATTGACAATGCCCCCGATGAACTGGTGGTTTGGGAGGTAACCAAGCCCCTTGATATCGTGGCACATGAAACATATACGGAAGAGGGAACTGTGAGGTTCGTGCTTCCGACGGATACCATCCGGAAGTTTGTTGCCTGGGATGGAACTGATTTCAGGGAAGCCGAGATCCTGGGGCAACTGCCCAATCAAAACCTGCATGCACATCAGCCGGCAAACCTGATCATCGTCAGCCATCCTTTGTTCAAAGACCAGGCTGCCCAACTGGGAGAATTACACCTGAATTATGACGGCTTGAGCTATGTGCTTGCCACCACCGATCAGATATACAACGAATTTTCTTCAGGCAAACAGGATCCTTCCGCAATCCGCGATTATGTTAGAATGCTCTATGACCGGGCTTCCGAAGGTGATAAACCGCGCTACCTCATGCTCTTCGGTGATGGTTCTTACGATCCCAAGGACCGCGACGTAGGCCTGTATCCCAATTTTATTGCGGCTTACCAGTCGAACGAATCCCTGAAAGTAACGTACTCCTTCGTTACCGATGATTTTTATGCCCTGATGGATCCGACCGAAGGCTTTGATGCCATCGGTTCACCCGACCTCGGTGTTGGCAGGATCCCAGTAAATACTGTCGAACAGGCCCAGCTTGCAGTGGAAAAAATCAGTGCTTATGTGGTCTCCGGCAAGGAGAACACCGGCAACTGGAGAAATGAGATATATTTCATTGCAGATGATGAAGACGGGAATACCCATGTGAACCAGGCTGAAAAGCTGGCTGCCATCATTGATACAGGCAACCGGCAGTTCCATGTGAGTAAGATCTATCTTGACGCTTATCAGCAGGTTTCCCTTCCTGGTGGTGACCGCTATCCTGAAGTGAATGAGGCCATCGATGAGGCGGTACGCAAAGGAGCATTGGTTTTTAATTATACCGGGCATGGAGGTGAACTGGGCCTGGCAATCGAAAAAGTTTTGAATATTCCCACGGTGAACTCATGGGACAACCTGGGCAGGCTGCCCGTATTTATTACAGCCACCTGCGAGTTCAGCCGTTTCGACAACCAGGAATTTGAATCGGCCGGGGAACTGGTCTTCCTGAACCCCGACGGAGGGGGTATCGCACTTTTCACAACAACCCGCCTGTCGTATTCCTCCACAAACTTTACACTCAACAAGCGATTTTACCAGAATACTTTCGACAGCATCCATGGGGAAATGCCCCGCCTGGGGGATATTATCCGGCTTTCGAAAGAGGTGTCAAACAACTTTATCAAAAATTTTGTCTTGCTGGGCGATCCGGCCATGAAACTGGCCTATCCTGCCGACAGGGTAATTGCCACTTCCATTGAGGTGATGGATGCAGAAGGTGCGGATACGCTCAGGGCGCTATCAAAAGTGAAGGTAACAGGTTTGCTGGCCGATGCCGGTGGAAACCAGCTCCACACTTTTAACGGATTTATTGAACCCCGTGTGTTTGATAAGTTCACGAACTACTCCACTCTCGGGAATGACAATAACAGCTCACCCATGTCGTATAAGGTAATGGACAAATGCCTGTATAAAGGAAAGGTGAGTGTGAAAGAGGGCGCATTTGCGTTCGAATTTGTTGTTCCTAAAGATATTGATTATTCTTTCGGCAAGGGCAAAATACAATATTATGCTGTTGATACCGCTACCTATGCGGATGCTAACGGCTATCATGAATTTGTAATTGGCGGTTTAAACGAAAATGCCGCCACTGATAACGAAGGTCCCGTGCTGGAAATGTATATCAACCACAGTAACTTTAAGTCGGGTGAGCAGGTTGGATATGACCCGGTATTGATAGCGGAGATCTCCGATAAACATGGCATCAATTTCTTTGGTAACGGCATCGGGCACGACATCAGCCTCATCATCGACAATGATCCGGAAAGATCCTACATCATCAATGATTATTTCACCCCCTCAATCGATGACCACACCAGCGGGACCCTGATGTTCCCGCTCCTCAATCTGGAAGAAGGCAGCCATAGCCTGAGTATGCGGGTATGGGATGTGTATAACAATTCCACTACCAAAAGCCTGGATTTCGTGATCGGTACGGGCACTGCTCCCGGATCGGAAATATCGAATTATCCCAATCCTTTCAACGACCACACCTTGTTTAAAATAAGCATGGCAGATTATGATGGATCCCTGGATTATGAATTAAAAATATTTTCTTTACATGGCCGTTTAATGAACGAGTTTTCCGGTACAATCGAGGAAAGCAGCGGGCTGGCAGAGTTATACTGGGACGGAACAGGAAGAGGGGGTGAACTTCTGGATAACGGAACCTATGTTTATACCCTGAAACTTACGGATAGGGATGGTAACAAGCGCATCCATTCAAATAAATTAGTCATCATCAAATAACAATATAAAGAATTTAAGTTCGTTTAACACTCATTAATTTTACCAATACATGCATAATTTAAAAAGAATGAGAAAATTAGCTTCACTCCTGGGATTATTTCTTATTGTGTTTCAGGTGTCCGGACAGGGCAATTATGATGAATTGAGCGGGAAAGACCTGGAACTCAATCCGATTACAACAGCAGTTCCGTTTTTGACCATCGCACCTGATGCCAGGGGCGGTGCAATGGGCGATGCAGGGGTTTCTTCCACACCTGATGCCAACAGCATGCACTGGAATCCTGCCAAGTATGCGTTTATTGATGGAAAAATGGGGATCTCCGCTTCATACAGTCCATGGCTCAGGAATCTCGTTAATGATATCAATCTTGCTTATCTGAGCGGATATTACCGTTTCGATGATAACCAGACAATCGCAGCCTCACTGCGGTATTTCTCACTGGGTGATATTGTTTTTACCGATAACAGCGGACTGGATATCGGTACCTATCAGCCGAATGAATTTGCTTTTGATGCTACCTATTCAAGGAAACTAACCACCAATCTTTCGGGTGCTGTTGCCGGCCGTTTCATATACTCCAATCTTACTCTCGGACAAACCGTTGGGTCGCAGGCGACCAAGGCCGGTACATCTGTTGCTGCTGATGTTTCTGTTTACTGGCAAAAAGAAATAAACCTTTTTGATGTGGATGCTATGTTTGCATGGGGAGTTAATATTTCAAATATAGGTAACAAGATTTCTTATACGGACAATGATGCAACCAGGGATTTTCTTCCCACCAACCTCAGGCTGGGACCTTCCATCACCCTCGACCTGGATGAGTTTAACCAGCTTTCGGTGATGGTTGACGTCAATAAATTGCTGGTGCCAACTCCGCCCATCTATGATACCTTGCCGCCAATTGATGGTAGGCGCCCGATCGCCAAAGGGATGAACCCCGACGTTTCTGTTATCCAGGGAATGATACAGTCTTTTTATGATGCACCCGGCGGTTTCAGTGAAGAAATGCGTGAGCTGATGTATTCTGTGGGTGTTGAATACTGGTACGACCAGCAATTTGCCATCCGAGGTGGCTTCTTCTACGAAGACCGTACCAAGGGTAACCGCAAATTTTTCACCCTGGGTGCCGGATTGCGCTACAACCGTTTCGGACTGGATGTTTCTTACCTTATCCCGCTTGAACAACAAAATCCGCTGGAGAATACACTGCGGTTTTCCCTGTATCTCGATTTTGAAGCTTTCAGCGGACAGAATAACTGATCAGCATGATCCGCACAGGCTTCGGATATGATATGCACAGACTGGAAACCGGCCATGATTTATGGCTGGGAGGGATTAAAATCGATCATAACAAAGGGGCAGTTGCCCATTCTGACGGAGATACGCTCATTCATGCCATTTGTGATTCCCTGTTGGGTGCCGCAAAACTTGGGGATATCGGCCGGCACTTTCCCGACCATTCAAGCGATTTTGAAAATGCCGATAGCAAGGAACTGCTTGCATTGGTTAATCAATTGCTGAAAGAAAAGGATTGCTCCATCTCCAACATCGACAGCACAATTATCCTGGAAAAGCCCAAACTGGCTTCCCGTATCCCTGAGATGGAGGCAAAGATCGCTTCTGTGCTGGGGATAGATCCCGGGCAGGTTTCTGTAAAAGCCAAGACCAACGAAAAGACCGGAGAGATCGGCGTGGGGAATGCAGTGGCAGCTTATGCTGTCTGCCTCATCACAAAACCTGATCACTGAAAAATTCCTCCCTGAAATTGACCAGGTAAAGTTTTTCCTTTGCCCGGGTAATGGCTGTGTACAACCATCGTACGGTTTCCGCATCAATAACATCATCTTTGAGATAGGGCGCATCAATGAAAACACTGTCCCACTGGCCCCCCTGGGTTTTATGGCAGGTGAGCGCATAGGCAAATTTCACTTCCAGGGCATTATAATAGGGGCTTTGCCTGATCTTTTCAAGGCGCTTTTGTTTTCGCGGTTCATCATCAAAATCCTTCAGGATCTCCTGAAAAAGTTCATCTTTCTTTTTCCTGGGAAGTGAAGGCCCATCAGCAGAAATACTTTCCAGCAGGATTTTCACATCCAGGTCGTTTTCATCGGGATAATCGATCAGGCGAATGCTGATATCCGCAAAGCGAAAACCATACATATCTTCAATTTTCCGGATCCTGAGTACTTCGGCAAGATCGCCATTGGCAATAAAGCCGGCTTTCGAATCTTTCGGAAGCCAGAAGTAATTGTTTTTGACCACCATGATCAAATCGCCGGTTGACAGCTCTTCCTCACGAAAAAGCACACGGTTCCTTATTTCCTGGTTGAATATATTGGCTCTTTTGTTTGATCGGGTGATAATCACCGTACCTTCCCCTTCCTTGCTGGCAAAGGCGGTATGCAGATGCTCTTCCAGCTCGGTACCGTTGATATCTTTCACATCTTCGGCCGGAGGCAGGAAAAGCGGCAGTTCCATTTCCTCCGACAGCAGTTTGTTCCTGATAAAAGTGGCATTGCCCAGTATTCCCGATTCCTGTTTCTGCCTGACCACCTCTGTAAGTTCATAATGGTGAAATTTGAGTGAATAGGTGCTTTTAAGGTACTTCAGGTCCAGGGCGGGGCTGATATCGATTCCTACAGGTGGCAGCTGGGCGTTGTCACCGATCAGGATCAGGCGGTTATTTTCACCCTGGTAAACATATTCGATCAGATCATCGAGTATGTTGCGGGGAGAGAAAGAGCCAAAATCCTCCGGCACATTGTTGTCGGGGATCATGGAAGCCTCGTCGACGATGAAGATGGTATTCCTGCCGGGATTGTTTTGCAGTGCCAGCGCCGACCTGCCTTCCGGGGTACTGAAATGTTTGTAGATCCTTTTGTGAATGGTGTAGGCACGGCTGCCGGAATAGTTGGCCAGGACTTTGGCTGCCCGTCCGGTTGGTGCAAGCAAGACCGATTTTGCACGTATTTCGGGCAGGAACCTGACCAGGGCGCTGATCAGGGTGGTCTTGCCCGTACCGGCATAACCCTTCAGCAATAATAATGTTGGCTGGTGTTCATGCAGGAAGCCGGAAATATGCATGGCTGCTTCCTCCTGTCCCGGGGTGGGAGAATGCCCCAGCAGTGCAATGATCCTTTCGCTGACTTCTCTTCTTGGCATAGTGTTCTTTACAAATATAATCGAAGCATCATAAGATCAGAAGGGGTAACCGATCCCGAAATTCCAGTTTACCCGGTTGAATCCGGCTTTGTCAAAAACCCACCTTTCGCCGGTGGGCTGTGCCGGATTCCGGAATGGTACAGCCCCGTCAATCCTGAAAACAAAAAAGCCGAAATCCATACGCAGGCCGAAGCCGCCGCCAATGGCGATCTCCCTGGCAAAATTGCTGAACTGGAACTCACCACCCGGGAAACTCGGGTCCTGGTTGAGCAGCCATACATTGCCGGCATCAACAAAAAATGCCCCTTTGAAGAAGGAATAAATGGGAAAGCGGTATTCGGCATTGATCTCCAGTTTCATGTCGCCCATGCGGTCAAAATCCGTATCAGCATTGATGTAGCTGCCGGGCCCGAGTGAGCGGAATTTCCAGGCACGCATTCCATTGGCGCCCCCGCCGTAAAAGCCTTTTTCGAATGGAATGGCATCCGAATTTCCGTAAGGAATGCCGATCCCCATTAAAAGGCGGGTGGCTATCCGGGATTCCTCACTCAGTACAAAATAATACCGCAGGTCGATATCGGTCCGGAAGTATTGTGCATAGCGGATACCGAAGAGCGTGTAATTGCCGTTCTCATTTTTGGGTGCATTCAACAGCTGGTCTGTCAGCTTCATAATATTTCCGGAGGTTTCGAGATTTCCCCTGAAATACAAAAAGTTCTTTACTTTGCTAATTTGCTGATTGTTGTAAATGAAGGAGTATTTGGCGGCCAGGATCAGGTGATCGGTAAACTGGTTCTTCAGGCGCTGATCTTCCAGGGTGTTCAGGATGGAGTCGAATGCAGGGGTGGGTAAAACTTTTACCAGGTTGATATCCAGGGGAAAGAGGATATGCTTGCTGGTAGATGATTCGGTCCAGTCGTATCCGAATGAAAGACTGGTAATATAACGGTCGTACTTGGGCCTTCGCTGATAGTTGATACCTGTGGTGATGGTGGTTTTGGGTTTGAAGTATTTGGGAAAGACCGTCTGCCGCACCGGAACCAGAAAGCGGGGGAAATAGAGCCTGACCTCGGCACCTGTCTCCAGGGTATTGAAGAAAAGAAAGGTTTTATCCTGGGTCTCATTCTCTACGCTGCTTAATTTCTGCACTTCTATGGATCCGCTCAACCTGACCGATAAAATTTCAGCCCCCCTGAAAATGTTTTTGTTCTGGTAGGTAAGATTGCCTCCAACTCCCAGATTTCCACCCGTATTGGTTCCTTCAGCTTCAACAGTATAGGATTGTCTCTTGGCCATGGATAATTGAATGTTGCAATTGAGGTATTTGCGCATGCCCGGCATGCTGTCCCGGTCGGGAACCTGGCTGAATTGTATATGGGCGTATTTGAAAAGCCTGATATCATTCAGCCGGTGGTAGGTGCGTTGTACATCATTCAAAATAAAAAAACGCCCGGGTTCGATAAAAATGGATTGCGTAACAGCCTGGGGCCGTATCTTCATCCTGTCCTGGTAAATGAAATTGTACGGGACGGAGTCGTTATTCTTACCTTGGATACTGACGCTTGTGGTGTCGTATGGAATTGATTTCTGGGCAAGCGGATTGTAACCGGTGTTGACGAAGATCTCATTTATATAGTATTTCTGGTGGTCGACATATTCAGCAGTATCGCTGTATTTTTCCTGAATTTTTACATTGGATATATTGATGATGATATCCAGTTTATGATTGCCAATGGTGCTGTCGACCTCAAAAAAGATGTATTCCTTATTGAATTCGTAATACCCGTTGTTCTTCAGTAAATTGCTGATCCTGTTCCGTTCCTCCTCCAGGGTATAGGCATTGTAGATCTTGCCTTCCTTCAGCAGAGATTTTTCCTTGTTATACAAAACATAAAAGCGTAAGTCCTGGTCGGTGATATCATGTTCCACATTGTTGATCCTGTAGGGTCTTTTTAAGTCAATATTGTAATCAACGAGCACTTTGTTCTCTCTCTTATTCTTGAACTTCCGATTGAACTCCACCTTTGAACTGAAATATCCCACATTATTCAGGTATCGCTGGATCTGTGATTGCGAGGCGTCAGCCATCTGTTTGTCGTAAACGACCGGTTTTTCGCCCAGCTTTTCATTGATCCATTTTGAGAAATTGCTCCTATCCTCATGGTCGGTCCAGAGGTAGATCCACATTTTTACCCGTGCAATACCCAGGAGGCTTGTATTGGGTTTTTGCCGGATGAGGACTTTTAGCTCTTCCACGTCCAGTTCCCCTGGCTTATCTTCAAACTTAACTTTGTTCCGTACAAGAAGGTACTGCTTATCAGTCAGGTGTTTGGAAATATTACATCCTGCTGCCAGGAGGGCAAGCATGATTACCAGGGTGATATTTTTTAAAAAGGTCTTCAATATTGAATCTGCTATCGTATTGCAAAAATACGAAATCGGTGCAAAGGGAACATACTATCTTTTGGGCCGCATAGTAGAATTTTTTACGATCGCAAGGCTGTTATCCCTGTCAGGTAAGAGTACCGGGTTTTCCGGAATGCTATCCAGGAACTCATCAACAGCTTTCATGAGCATGGGCCACTTCCTGTTATAATCATGAATAAGGATAATGCCACCGCGGCTTAAGCTGGGGTAGAAATACTCCAGGCCGGCTTTTGTTGGTTTGTAAAGGTCAAGGTCGATGTTCACGAAAGCGAATTTTTTTTCTTCCAGTTCATGTGTGCTGGCCGGAAAGTATCCGGGGTGAAATACCAGCTGTTTTGGATTTCCAAGCCTTTCTTTTACGGTTTCCATGGAAGTGTCGGCAAAATTTGAAGGGGTGTAGGTGGCTGCTTCCCCGCTTTCCATTTTAAGGTCTTCATCCTTAAAACCATCAAAGGTATCAAAAAGGTGCAGTTTCCTTTCGGGTGCCATGGCATTAATCAATCTGGCCGAGTCTCCTTTGTAAACTCCCAGTTCAGCAAAGTCGCCTTCGATCTTTTCCTTCCGGATGCGGCTGATCTGCAACCAGAGAACAAAGAAGCGCTGTTTGTCGGGATAGGTCCTGAGCATTCTGATCAAAGATGCAGGCACTTCCTTGTTCTTAACTGCCTCTTTCCAGGCAGCCGGATAGGCGGAAGGTGTAAGGGATATCCTGAGCAGCATGATCAGCAGGACGATCAGCAGGATAATCTCAATGTAAGTGAAATAATCCATGGCAATTTTCTGTAAAGATATGAATTGTGTTGAATAAAAATAAACAGGAGGCAGCCCGCATAAAATCGCAGCCTGCCTCCTGGTCGTATTTCTGGCTTGACTAATTAATAAGGTAAGTTATCCCGATTCTTGCACCTGCGGTGCTCCCGGCCCCCAGTTGCAGATTTACAGCAAAGCGGTCGGTAAAAAAATACCGGCCACCGGCCTGTAGGTAAAGGTAAAGCCCGGATCCACCGCTGCCTTCATATTTGTATTCTTCCCCCGGGCCATCATATTTTGTGTTCCAGATAGAATATCCCAGTGAGAGGCCCCCATAAACATTGTTAGAATCGTTTTTTTCATAAAAATCCTTTCTTTGATTACCGACCTTGAAAAGGCCCGGCAATAAATGCTTAAACCTTATTTGATTTTTCAATTAAGGGCAAAATTAACAAGAATTGTTTTAAATAAGTTGAGAAAATCAGTGAATTGCCTATTGCGTTATGCAGATTATTTATTAGTTTTGGTCATTATAAATTAAATCAAGTTCAAAAAACAATTAATGTAACCTAAAATTTTATTGATTATGAAAAAATTATTATTTGTTTCGGTAATTGCAATGTTTCTCTTATCAGGTTGCGCCATGGTACAATCACCTGTATTTGCCACCTTGTACACGGATGTGAAGGCACCTCTGGCAGTAACTGGCAACTCAGGTGCTTCCAAAGTTGGTACGGCAGCAGCAAGCTCCATTCTGGGTATTGTGGCCACGGGCGATGCTAGCATTGATGCGGCGGCAAAATCAGCCGGGATTACCAAGATCCACCATGTGGATTATGAGGCCAAGAACCTCCTGGGCTTCTATGCCACTTTTACAGTTTATGTTTACGGTGAATAGAGACTATTAACCTAAGGGCCCCGCGATCGATGGATCCGGGGCCTTTTTTATTTTTAAAGAATGAGAATCCTGATCCTTTCCTTCTTGCTTGTGCTTGCTGCCGGTGCCTCCGGACAAAAACTTAGCAAGTATTACCGAACAAGCAACCTTGAAAACGGGAAGATCTATTTTGTTAAGTCCTTTGAAGATTTTGAAAGCAGCAAAGGACGGGATGCATTTATCTACGATCTTACTTACCTTAAGGGAAGCGATACCCTTACCATCAATTATACCTATTATGCCGAAGAGGCCTTTGAAGCCGACTCCATCGGGATACAATTTAACAAGCAAATCACTTTTTTTCCAACCGAGCGCCTGTTCATCGAGCGCAATAAGAAAAGCTGGGAACATCGATACACCGCCGAAGTCCCCCTGGAGTTTATGGTTGATTTTTATGATTCAGAAAACTCTCCTTTTTTCCAGCTACAGTCTGGGGGTAAAAGCCTGGTATACGAGATCAGGAACAATAAATGGGAAAAATTTTCCGGGATCATGCAGCAGATTTTCCAGGTCATTGAACTGAACCGTTAAAATCCCCGAAATATTTTAATAAATCCTTTTCTCAATACAAAAAAACGTTTTATATTTGCACCCTCCAAAGCGGGAGCTTAGCTCAGTTGGTTCAGAGCATCTGCCTTACAAGCAGAGGGTCACTGGTTCGAATCCAGTAGCTCCCACAAAACAAAAGCCCGGTACGAGAGATCGGGCTTTTGTTTTTAATAAGATAATGAATGCAAGGGTCACTGGTTCGAACTGAGCGAACGGAGGAGCGATCTCACGAGCCGAATGGCGAGTAATCCAGTAGCTCCCACGCTGAAAACCAAGAAGTTATAGAAAATAATTTTCTTGGTTTTTTTTATGGTTTAAAATTAGTTTAAAATTAGTTAATGGATTACCCTCAGCTGGCGCGCGTTTGCAAGGTGTGGCTTTTAGTTTTTCACGCAAAGCCGCAAAGTCGCAAAAGGATGTTATTTTGCATAGATGAACACGGAATTTGAGTTGTGAGTGGTGAGTTGTGAGTAGTGAGTGGTGAGTAGTGAGTGGTGAGTAGTGAGTGGTGAGTAGTGAGTGGTGAGTAGTGAGTGGTGAGTGGTGAGTGGTGAGTGGTGAGTGGTGAGTTGTGAGTTGTGAGTTGTGAGTTGTGAGTGGTGAGTGGTGAGTAGTGAGTGGTGAGTGGTGAGTGGTGAGTGGTGAGTAGTTTAATGGCTTATTAGAGTTTTTTTTTGTTGCTGGTGAACCTTATCTCTCAGTCACATCGAGCGCCTGTCTTCCGACAGGTAGGTAGCCGAGATGCGTTGGTAATGAGTAAGTTACGGGGCCTCGGCTCCGCTCAGCCTGACGGGCGTGCCCCGCTGGCGCGCGTTTGCAACGCGTGCCAATGAAACACGCGTTGCAGCCTAAAATGTGCAAGTCACGGGTTGACTTATTGATTTGCAGAAGTCATTTTACAACCAATTGCAATAACTTACTGGTTATTTTTTTAACGCATCCGGTATCTGACTGTTTATGTCTAACATTAAAGGCTTAATTTCCTCTCCCCAATAAACAGTTGTATGTGGGAATGGTATTTCTATATTATTCTGATCGAAAGCAGACTTTAAGCGTTTTCTGTATTCCCGACCTACTGCCCATTGTTCAATAGGTTTGGTTTTTAAACGGGCTTTAATGACAATTGCACTATCGGCAAACTTGTCTAAACCAAATATCTCAATTGGTTCAATAATTTTGTCCTTAAATTTCGAATCATTTTGTATTTCGTCGCCTACTTTTTTCATTAAATCCATCACCACTTGCGGATTTTCTTTATAGGCAACACCAATATCAAATACCATTGCAGACCATTCTTTGGTCATATTTGATATGACATCAATTTTACCATTTTGAAAAATATGAACAACTCCTGAGAAATCGCGCAGGATGGTAGTTCTAAACTCTATCTTTTCAACCAAACCGCCTGTTCCATTTATTATCGCAACGTCACCGGCACGAATCTGATTCTCAAGAATAATGAAAAATCCGGAAATGTAATCCCTAACAAGTTGTTGTGCTCCAAAACCAACAGCCAACCCAACAATGCCCGCACCTGCCAATACAGGTGCAATATTAATACCGAATTTTTGAAGCACAATCATAATCAAAATCAGCCAGAGGACAATTTTTATTGCACCATGGATAATAGCTGTTAGGGTATTAATTCTTTTTCCTGCTTCAATTGCATCTGCCTTCTCGTTTCTATCAGCATTCTTTAAAAATGTTCTGTTTAACTTTTTAATAGAAAAACCAATAATTTTTAATGCTAAAAAAAATAGCACCAATGCAATTAATAATCCCGGTAATTCGGCAATAAGCCAGTTTTGGCCGCTTTTAATAAGCTCTGCCCAAAAATCGTGTTCGAAAATTTTTTCCATAATTATTATTGTTTTATTTGTATTTTATTTTACCTTGCCCATAACTGTAATCATTTGATTAGTGCCGGCTTTCAAAGTTAAAATTAATCAACATACAGATAAACTTTTATTTGAAAAACTAACGGCTAAAACGGTTACGACCCCGGTATTACCTATATTTATTGTTGTGGTGTCGTGCATTACTCAAGGTCCAGAACTATTTTAATATTTTCTTTAACTTTCTCAATCAATTCTTCAGGTAGTATGTTAATCAAGTATATTTATTTTCAGTTCGCCAGGAAAAGTATGGCTATTGTTTTTTTATGGCGGTTAGCTTTTACGAGGTTTTTTGGTGAAACTTTTTGACTTGGTTTCTTTGTGGGAATTGGCAAGTTAGCCACTAAGACTCAAAAGCACAAAGGAACACGAAGACAAAAAGCAAGGCTTAAATTTATTTCAGTAAATTGATATTTAGCATTAGAACCGATTCCCGTATGGCAAGCATACAAAACAAACTCGCCGAACTGGACCGGGTGGCTGCGGAACCGTCTCCGCTATTGTATTTGGTCCCGCCTCAGGCGGGATGGTGTGAGAGGCGCACCGGTGGGCTTATTGGCTCACCGGCCGTCTACTCGATTAACATGCGTATTTATTGTTTAATATTTTAGTTCTTGTTTTTATTCTGACTACTTGTAGTTTCGCATATTTAGCAGAATCTTGAGAAATATAGTCAGCAATATTTTTTAAATCATCTCTTGCTTGTATAGTCCATTGCATATATTTATCCACAAATTGAAGATTATGGACAATATATTTACGTATCCCAAATTTAATAAAATAATCCAAATGCTCTTACTTCCCCGTGGCCTCTAAAAACACCATCAAACCCAAAAGTATGATCATAAAATATCAGAGACCCATATATTCAGCCAGCACCTTCAAGACGATATGGTAGCGGATAAAACTCCGCATTAGACATTGATTTACTTTTCCGCAGTCAAGTTAAACTTCTCCGGGTAGCGTGCCGTTTTATCCCGGTAAAAATCCTGAATTTTTTCCAGGTCTTTTTCATAATCACCCGAAGGGTAAATAACGGGGCCCAGACCGCCTTCCTTTCTTTTGTAGTCAAGGTATCCCAAAACCATGGGAACGCCTGCCTGCCGGCTGATGAAATAAAAGCCCCTTTTCCATTGTTTTACCCTTTTCCGCGTCCCTTCCGGGGTGACGATCAGGTAAAGGCTCTCGTAATCACTAAAATACCTAACCATCTGCTCAACAAGATTGCTGCGTTTGCCACGGTCGACGGGGATTCCGCCCCAGGCCTTGACGATCCCCCCGATGGGCCAGAAAAAACTTTCCTTCTTGATCAGGAATTTCACGTTCACGCCCAATACAAAATAGGCCAGGCGACCAATTATAAAGTCCCAGTTACTGGTGTGCGGAGCTGCCACAATGACCGCCTTTTTTTCATTATGCGTAATGCCCCCTTTGATCTTCCAACCCATTAGCCATAGGATAAACTTCGAGATGTATTTCATCGCCTTGTGAATTTTGGGTAAAAATAGCAAAAACCCGAAAATGCCTTTCCCGGCAGGGCAAAAAAGAAAAGGGACCTTCTCGCGAAGGCCCCCGGGGATTGTTGCTTAAAGGGTAAGAAATGTGCGTGTAACCAAACTATTAACCAAATTATAAGCTTACCAAATATCAGCTCTCTCCTTTTCAGCAACATATAATTTATCATCCGGCTGGATATCAAATGCCTTGTAAAAATGTGAAATGTTGGGCAGGGCTGCATTTACCCTGGATATTCCGGGTGAATGCACATCTTCTTTCAGCCTTCTGGCCATTTCTTCATCGCGAATCGTTTGCCGCCACAACTGGGCATATGCAAGAAAAAACCTCTGTTCGGGAGTATAGCCCTGTATGTTTTCCCTTTCTTTCCCCTGCATGGCCTTTTGCATGGCGTCCCAGGCCACATTGAGGCCGCCATTGTCGGAAATGTTTTCTCCGAGGGTCAGCTCACCATTCACTTTGAGGGAATCAAGTACCGTAAAGTTGTTAAACTGATCAAGCAGGATCCTGGTCTGCTGTTCAAATCTTTCGGCATCTTCTTTTTCCCACCAGTCGGTGAGGTTGCCATCTTTGTCAAATTGCCGGCCTTTGTCATCGAAACCGTGGGTCATCTCATGGCCGATCACCACGCCAATGGCTCCATAATTTACTGGGTCGTCAGCATCCATGAAGAAAAAAGGCGCTTGCAAAATGCCGGCCGGAAAAACGATCTGGTTGTATACCGGGATATAGCCAGCATTCACGGTTTGTGGCGGCATGATCCATTCATCGCGGTCAACAGGCTGCCCGATCTTTTCGAGGGAGCGCTGTTTAAAAAACTTCCTGCCATTGTATATATTGGCCAGCCAGTCGCCTTCAACTACTTCAAAATTGCTGTAGTCGATCCATTTGTCATCATCAGGATAACCCACCTTTACGGTCATGGCCTGTAGTTTCTCCAGTGCCCTGTCCCTGGTGCTGTCGCTCATCCATTTGAGCTCTTTGATGCGTTCGCCCAGGGAGTATTTCAGATTGGTCACCAGTTCCTCCATGCGTTGTTTTGCTTCCGGGGGAAGTACTTTTTTACATAGATCTTTCCAAGCGGTTCACCAAGATAGCCACTCAGGTTTTCGGTCATCCTTTTCCAGCGGGGCTTCATTTCCTTGATGCCGGAAAGGTATCCCTGATAAAAATCAAAATCCGCCCGTTCAATGTCTGAACTCAGGTAACTGGCATTCCTGTTCAGCACGTTCCATTTTAGATACTTTTTCCAGGTATCCACCGGCACTTCTTCAATGCTGCTGTTGATCTCAGTGAAAAAATCAGGTGTGCGGAGATTCAGTTCGGCGGGGTTTTCGATATTCATGGCAGCAAAATAGCTGGTCCAGTCAAAGGCCGGAGTGCTGGCCTGAAATTCATCAAAGCTCATTTTGTTATAAGTCCGCATGGGATCCCTGGCTTCGAGGCGCGTAAGCGAGGCTTTTGCCAGCCTGGTCTCGAAAGCCATGATGTCACTGGCATATTCTGCAGCTTCTTTATCCGGCAATCCGGCAAGGCCGAACATCCGTTCGATGTGTTCAACATACTTCCCGCGGATCTCTTTGGATTTGGGATCGTCATTGGTATAATATTCCACATCCGTCAGGCCGAGTCCGCCCTGGTTAAAGGTGGCGATATTCACCATGCTGTTGCCGGGGTCCACCGATCCATAAAATGAAAATGCAGGTGAAACCCCCTTTGCATGCAGACGGGCAATTTCCTGCTGGAGGTCATCCTGCGTTTTCAATTCATCGATGCGCTCAAAATCAGGGATTATGGGACTCACACCCAGGGCATCAATACTGTTTGTATCCATTCCCGAATTGTAAAAATCACGGATCTTTTGTTCGGGGCTGCCGAACTGGACACTTTCCATGTCCGCCACCTCATTGACCAGCTCGTTCAATTGTTTTTTTGTCAGCTCACGCAATTCGGTAAAGGCTCCATACTGACTGTATTCATCACCGATTGGGTTTTCTGAGATCCATCCGCCATTGGCATAATGGAAGAAATCATCACCGGGCCTGATGCTGGTGTCCATATTGGCCGGGTTGATCGACAGGTTTTCTTTTTGTTCTTTTAAGCTCATACATCCAAATATTAATCCTGAAACAATAGTTACCAGAACTAATAAATACGTCCTTTTGTTCATAATATTATCTCTTGGGTTTAGTGATTATTCATAATGTAAATGCTTTAATCAAATACCATGCAATTGTTTGTAAGTGATTTTAAAACAGTATGTTGGGGTGATATTTGAGGGATCATAGCCGATGTTTTCTGGCCGGAGATGAACGCCCTGGACGGATTTTGTTGCAGAAGCGGACAGTGGATTGGCGAGTTGGGCGACGAAGGCGACAAGGGCGAAAGGGCGATTGGGAGACCGGGAGACCGGGAGACTGGGAGACTGGAGAGGGATATTGAGAAAGGGAGAAAGGGAGACGGGGAGAAAGGGTATCTTTAAAAATCAATTTCCAGGTCCAGGTCTTTTTTCAGTTTGAGTAGATTTGGGTTCTTTTGGGCCATTTTGTCAAATTTCTCCCGGTCGGTATATGCCCGGTTATTTTCTTCTTGTGCGCTGATCTCGGGAGTGATTTCGATTTTGTGGTTATTGAGTTCTTTTTTCAGGAAACCAAGCAATTCTCCCAGCAATACCTGATCGGTGGCAAAGATCTTGTTGTCTGTTTTGAAATGGATCCGGAAATCATCCTTCAAAACAGGCTTGTACCGGGTAAGTGCATTTGCAAAAGAGGGGTTGTTTGCCGATATGCGGATGGCATAGATTTTCCATGCCCCGGCAAGATCTTCCTGGCTGAAATCAGCAGCCGGTTTGAAGGATTCTTTTCCTTCCTCAGCCTTTTGTATTTCTTCTTCTTTCTGCGAAGCCTTTTTGATTGAAATGGTCCCAAGCCCGGCGCTATTGCCCGTAATTTTCTTGCTGTGCGTGCTTTCCGGTTTTTTTGTTGCCTGGGCGACCTCCGGTTTGCTGATCTTATCAGTTGCTTTTGGGGTGCTTATGGGCTCAGGCTTTTTTTTTTGCTGGATTTCTGTCTTGCTTCCTGTGCCCGGACTGTTTCCGCCTTCCTGACTGAGCGTGCACATTTGCATCAATGCAAGCTCAAGGTGCAGGCGTTTGTTGTTGCTTGCCTTATAGTTCAGGTCACATTTATTGTTGATATCCAGGGCCTTTAACAGAAAGCCAATATCGCATTTTCCGGCTTGCAGAGCATATTTTTCCCTGAAATCATCGCTTACCTCAAGCAGTTGGACCGTTGCCTTGTCCATGCAAACCAGTAAGTTCCTCAGGTGTTCACCCAGGCCCATCAGGAAATGCTGCCCGTCGAAACCGTTTTCAATGATCTCGTTGATGGTTAGCAAAACATTGGTGGTGTCGTTCTGCAGGATGAAATCCACCATTTTAAAATAGTAATCGTAATCCAGTACATTCAGGTTTTCGATCACATGCTGGTAAGTGATCTGGTTTCCTGCGAAACTCACGATCTGGTCGAATATGGAAAGGGCATCCCGCATGGCCCCGTCAGCTTTCTGGGCAATGATGTGCAGGGCATTGGGTTCTGCTGTTATCCCTTCATTTTTCGCAACGTAGGCCAGGTAACTGGCGATATCTTCCAGCACGATCCGCTTGAAATCAAAGATCTGGCACCTCGACAAAATGGTGGGAATGATCTTATGCTTTTCGGTGGTGGCCAGGATAAATTTGGCATAGGCGGGGGGTTCTTCCAGTGTTTTCAGGAAAGCATTAAAAGCTGAGGCTGAGAGCATATGCACCTCATCAATGATATAAATTTTGTATTTTCCAACCTGCGGGGGAATGCGGACCTGGTCGACCAGGTTGCGGATGTCGTCTACCGAGTTATTGGATGCAGCATCCAGTTCGTGAATATTAAAGGAAGCCGAATTATTGAAAGAAACACAGGATTCACATTCATTGCAGGCTTCGATATTGTCTTTCAGGTTCTGGCAATTGATCGTTTTGGCGAGGATGCGTGCGCAGGTGGTTTTTCCGACACCCCTGGGGCCGCAGAATAAAAAAGCCTGGGCCAGATGCCCGTTTTTGATGGCGTTTTTTAAAGTGCCGGTAATGGATTTTTGACCTACTACGGTATCAAAGGTCGCAGGCCTGTATTTTCTTGCGGATACAATGAAATTTTCCATGAATGAATTCTTGTTTTGTGAGTTCAAAAATAGTAAAAAGAATAGAAACGGATGCTTGTTGCCGGATGCTTGACTCTGGATTCCGGATGCTGATAACCGGAGGCTTTGAGGCTGTGATTGTGGGCTTCAAACGAGTATCCTGAATCCAGCACCGGCACAAATCCACAGCTTATTTGATTATCTTTCCGTTCGCAATTTCCTTATCTTTGTAAATAATAACCAGAAAATGCTCAACAGCCTCAAACTATATACAAAGTATTTTTCACTGGCTTTGATCAGCATGCAAAAGCTGAAATATTTGCTGAATGATTTCAAAAGGTCGAAAAGAAAGAAGTTTTTTGTAATACCTGTGAAAAGTCCGGTTCAGAAAAAGGAGGCATTGCAAAGTGCCATCAACTGGCTTCTGAGGGCACAGCAAATGATGCCGGATGATGGTTTCGGTTCTTTTCATTTGATCAACGGCTGGTCGTCTTCCTATCCCGAAACTTCAGGTTATATTATTCCCACCTTACTCGAAAGTGTTGAAGTTTCGGGGGAAGATGTTGTGAGGGGGAAAGCCCTTCAATCCGCCGAATGGCTGATATCCATTCAAAAGGAATCAGGCGGCTGGCAGGGCGGAAGGATCAATGAAAGTAAACCGGAAATCGTCTTTAATACCGGCCAGGTGATTCGTGGCTTGCTGGCTGCATACTCATATACAGATGAAAGCAAATACCTGGATTCTGCACGGAAGGCAGCGAACTGGCTGTGTGATGTTCAGCATGAAAATGGTTACTGGAAGAAAAATGCACTTATGGAGCAGCCCAGGGTTTACGATAGTTATGTGGATGCCCCCTTGCTCCACCTCTGGAAAATAACGAATGAAACCCGCTACAAAAAACATGCTATCAGAAATCTGAACTGGATCGTTGACCTGAAGCAACTCGAAAACGGCTGGTTTGAGGATTGTGATAATACAGTTAAAAGGAACGATAAACCCATACTGCATACCATCTCTTATACCATAGACGGTTTATTGGATTGTGGTATGTTGCTTGAAGATGAAAAGTATATCAGGGCAGCCTGCAAACCTGCTGATATCCTGCTGCATAAGTTTGTCGGGGACTCGTACCTCAACAGCCGCTTCAACCGGCAATGGCACGGCAGTGAATACATGATGGTCACAGGCAGTGCACAGATTGCCATTGTGTGGCTTAAATTGGCAAACCTCAAAAACAGCCGGGAGTATTACGACGCCGCATGCCGAATGATCGACTTGCTGATTTATGTTCAGGACAGAGACCGCTTTGACCTGCCTGATTTAAAAGGAGCCATGCCGGGTTCTTTTCCCATCTGGGGTCGCTACGAACCTTTTGCATTTCCAAACTGGGCCAGTAAGTATTTTTGTGATTTACTGTATCTTAGAACAAAAAACCAGGAAAACTTTTCATGCCAATCATCAGTAATAGCGAATCGTGTATCCGGTGTTTTGATCAGTCGGCGGAAGAATTTGCCGGGCGGGAAGCGCTGGAATTAAAGGATGAGGTATATACTTACGGGGAACTCAGAAAGAGATCCCTTGAAATTGCATCTGCCCTCCGGGTTTCTGGAGACGGATCCCTGTGTGGGATCATGGCTTACCGAAGCATTGCTGCTTATTCAGGGATACTGGGAGCCCTGTATGCCGGCAGAACCTACGTTCCCCTCAACCCGCGTTTTCCCCTTGAACGGACCCGCGAAATGATCCGGCATTCGGGCCTGAGAGATGTCGTGGTCGGGAAAGAATGCCTGGCTTATATGCTCCGGCTGATGCCGGAAATGGACCAGGCCCTGCGCCTGTTTGTGCTGGAAGATGCCGGGATGCTGCTGTCGAAACCCCATGAAATGATCAAGGTGGAAAAACTGCCGGCAAACAACAGGCCGGAGCAGGAGGTTCAGCATGCAGAAAGCGCCTACCTGCTCTATACCTCAGGAAGCACGGGTAAACCCAAAGGAGTGCCGGTTTCACATAAAAACCTCATGGCCTATCTCGACCATATCAATAAGAATTATGATTTTGATCCGCAGGACCGTTTTTCGCAGACTTTTGATCTGACCTTCGACCTGAGTGTGCATGATTTGTTCGTGTGCTGGTTGAATGGTGCCTGCCTGGTGGTCCCTTCCGGAGATACTCCTTTGGCCTGGTCGAAGTATATCCGGGATCAAAAGATCAGTGTGTGGTTTTCGGTTCCGTCCCTGGCGGTAATGCTTGGAAAAATGCGATTGCTCAAAGCGGGTGCATTTCCCGGCCTGCGACTGAGTTTCTTCTGCGGTGAGGCATTTATGCTTGATACTGCTTTGAAATGGCAGGAGGCAGCCCCCGGTTCACAGGTGATAAACCTGTACGGGCCTTCCGAAGCCACCATTGCCATCAGTGAATACAGACTGAAAGCAGAAGGGAAAAACCAGGAAATAAATGGTATACTGAGCATCGGCAGGATTTTCCCCGAACAGCGTCACATGATCGTGGATGAAAAAGGGCAACAAATGCAGACCGGTGAAAAAGGTGAACTTTTATTATCGGGTTCGCAGGTGATCGGGGGATATTTCCAGGACCGGGAAAACACCGAAAAGGCCTTTGTCAGGATCAAGGAGCAAAGCTGGTACCGGACCGGCGACCTGGCAGTTGAAAGCAGGAACGGGAACCTCTGTTACCTGGGAAGGCTCGACACCGAGGTCAAGATCAGCGGCTACCGCGTAAATCTATATGAAATCGAACACCTGTTAAGGGAAAAACTTGCACTGGAAAGCGTGGCTGCGTATCACACACTTAATCCGGGTGCCGGAGGCAGCTTGTTGCTTTTTTACACGCGCCCAGGAATTGATGAAAGCCATGTGATGCAAACCTGCCGGGAAATGCTTCCCTGGTATATGGTGCCGGAAAAATTTATCTTTGTACCGGATTTCATCTACAATGCCAACGGAAAAATTGACCGCAATAAATTAATGCAACAATATTTATGAAGGAGAAAGAAATCAGTGAATTCATAATAAATCACCTGGCAGATCGCTTGAAATTACTGGGGATATCCGAGAGGGAGATCCAAAAAGATTTTGACTTCGTACAGTCCGGCCTGCTCGACTCCATGGCATTTGTGGACATGATCACTGCGATGGAAGAAAAATTCGGGCACGAAGTGGATTTTGAAGCGGAAGCGGAGGACGGTGTTTTTACAACAATGCAGGGAGTTATGCGCATGTTTTTGAAAAATGAATAAAATTGAGATCATAAATATAAGCAAGGCGGACGATCCGGCACTCGAAAGGGTGGAGGCATTATTCGTGGATATGTACCGGCACATCAGCGACAAAGGATTGAAAATCCCCCTGGTAGAAGATGGTGAAAAGATCTGGATGCGTTCGGTAAAGAAAACCCTCGACCGCTTCGGGGCAGTGATCGTGGCAAAACAGCAGGCTGAAGTGATTGGTTTTGTGCACGGCCTCATTCGTTTTATGCCCGACTTTCTGGGCGGTGAAAAAGTTGGTTTTGTCACCCATCAGCATATCGACCCTGCCCACCGGGGCAAGGGACTTGGCAAAGAGCTCATGAAAAGTCTCGAGGAATGGTTCCGCTCAAAAGGCATACGGCAGGTTGAACTGCAGGCCAATTATTATAACGAATACAGCCGTAAATATCTCGAGAAAAGTGGTTATGAATACGAAATTGTTCAATTCAGGAAATTCCTTGATTGATCATGGAGCCCAACTATATTCCATACCAGCAAATTGCTGATCATCTCAATATCCGGGAAGGGAGTACCCTGCTTGTCGCCGGGGATGTTACCCGGCTGGCTTTGTTTGCATCCAAAAATGAAGGCGAATTCGAGGTGAACCTGCTCATCGACAGCCTCCTGAAAAAACTGGGTAATAAAGGTACCCTGCTGATACAGGCTTTCAATCACGATATCCCCTCCGGGGGAAGTTTCGACATCAGGAAAACCAAGCCGCGGACAGGAGCTCTCGCCCTTGCAGCATTCGAACGCGATGATTTCGTGAGAACACGCCATCCATTGCACTCCTTTATGGTTTGGGGTAAAGATGCTGCTTTCTACGAAGGCCTCAGCAACAGCAGTTCTTTCGCTTTTGATTCGCCTTTTGCCTTTCTGAAAGACAAAGCTGCCGGGATGCTTTTTATTTCCTCCTCAGTGAAAAGGGCGCTTAGTTATACCCACTACGTGGAAGAAGCTGAAAAAGTAAGGTACCGGAAATACAGGAGCCTGATGATCCGCTATACCGACAAAGAGGGTGAGGACGGTTTGAGGGAATACAGTATCTATGCAAAAAAAAGAGGCTGGACCCTGGATTTTGCTCCGTTAGAAGAAAAATTCAGAAAGGCCGGTATACTGAATGAACAAATGATCAATGGCCTGCTTTTTCAATTGCTTCCGCTGGATGATGCGTTTTACCTGATCCGTGACGATATCCGGAATAATAGATCAAAAAGTATCGCATATTTTAGCCCCGAATTATTTTTTAAAGAATTGCTGAAAGATTATCTTTATCGTTTGAGGATATTCAGGACTACGTCCGATAAGATCAAATATGGTAGCAATCTATAGTGATATAAAAAGTGAGCGCCTGCAATTTGTGCTTGAACTTGTATTTGATGAGATCTTGAAATGCGGGCATGAAGTGTATCACCACCGGGATGCATTCATTGCATGTGATTTACCCAAGGTCGTTTATGGCAGGGAAGCCATGGATGATGATGTCCTGATTATCCCTGATTCGGGCCTTCTCGGCGAAAAAGGCATCCGTCAGCAATCCTTTGATACCGTGCAGTGGAAGAGTTTTAACATGCTGTTCCCCAGCAAAGTTGCAAGCGCAGTATTTCCATTTGATCCGTTTTCTATGATCTTTTATCTGGTTAGCAGGTATGAAGAGTATCTCGCCGATTCCATGAAAGATCGTCACGGACGCTTCCAGGCAAAGAACAGTATACTCTCCAGGCTGAATATGCTCAACAGGCCCATCGTCGACATCCTTGCTAAAGAGATCAAAACACGGATAGGGGAGAGATATCCTGCTTATAAATTCCCGCCGGTAAATTATTCTTTTCAGCCAAGCTATGATATTGATATGGCTTTTGCACACCTGGGAAAAAGCTTTCTGAGAACCATCGGAGGTTTTGCCAGGTTATTCATGAAGCTGCAAGCCCGGGAGATCAGGGGCCGGGTGAAAACCCTGCTAGGGCTCGAACAGGATCCCTTCGATAATTTTGACCTGCAGGAGGAGTTGCACCGCGATCTGGGACTGAAGCCCCTTTATTTTGTAAACCTGGGAGATTACAGCAGATTCGACAAGAATGTATCCTATCGGAGTAAAAGGCTGCAAGACCTGCTGGTGAAGCTTTCCTCACGCTCCGAACTGGGTATTCACCCTTCCTATTATTCTGATGTGGATTTCGATGTACTGAAAAAAGAAAAGGAAAGGCTTGAGGAGATCACCGGCAAGCCGGTGAAGAAAAGCCGGCAACATTTTTTGAAAATGGAGTTTCCCGGAACATACAGAAAACTGATCAGGCTTGGAATTGAAGATGACCATTCCATGGGCTATGCTTCACAAACAGGATACCGGGCCGGGATATCCTCTCCCTTTTATTTTTACGATCTGAAAGAAGAAAAGAAGACCCTGCTACGCATCCATCCATTTGCTTTTATGGACACGGTTTTTCTGGATTATCTGGGTGCAAGGCCTGCCGAAATCCCGGGCATGGCAGAACCCCTGTTAACAGAAGCAAAGGAACTGGAGATACCGCTCGCAGCCATCTGGCACAATTACGCCCTTGCTGATGACAAGGAGCGGATCGATGCTTACAAAAGCATTTTGAATAAAGCCGTCGAAATCAAATAAGCAACCAATCCCGTCTCGCCCCGGGCGAGACGAGGATCCTCGACTAAAAGTCAGAACCAATCAACCTCTCAAAAAACCTCCGAATTTTAAAATAGCCTGTCAACCAATATTGTATTACTTTTGTTACTACTGATACACCAATGATAAAACATCTTACATACGACGAGATCGACAAGAACCAATGGGACCTGTGTATCAGCAAGGCCTTTAACGGTAATATTTATGCATATTCCTGGTTCCTGGATATCGTGGCCGAAAACTGGGAGGCGCTCGTGCAGGATGATTATGACAGGGTGTTTCCGCTTAGCTGGAAGAAAGATTTTGGGATCGCTCATCTTTACCAGCCTTTTTTCACACAACAACTCGGCATTTATTCAAAAAACATCCTGACCCATGAGGTTGTCAATGAGTTCATCGAAAGGATCCCCGGCCGTTACCGTCACATTGAGATCTATCTGAATGCCTATAACAAACCTAATGCAGCCGCATACCAGGTCGAATCCCAGGTCAACCATGAACTGGATCTGATCAAACCCTACCAGAGCCTGCAGAAATCCTATTCCAAAAATACACGCCGCAATATTAAAAAGGCAGCAAATAGCAAGCTCAGCATCGTCAGGAATATAACGATCGAAAAGGTAGTGGATCTTTTCAGGGACAATCGGGGGCAACAGATCAGCCACCTGGGTGAGAATGATTACCGAAGGTTGCGCCGGTTGTTGTATACCTGTGTTTATAAAAACCTTGCAGAAGCAAACGGGGTTTATTCAGCTGAGAACACTTTGCTGGCCGGTGCTGTATTCATAAAGAGCAATCGCCGGGCGATCTTCATTTTTTCAGGACTGTCGGAAGAAGGAAAGCGCCTGGGTGCCATGCCCTTCCTGATCGATGGTTTTATTCATGATCACGCCAATAAACATCTCACCCTGGATTTCGACGGATCAAATGATCCCAATCTTTCGCGTTTTTATAAAAGCTTCGGTGCCAAACAAACCAATTATCCCAAACTGACCATCAACCGCCTGCCGCTCTTGGTAAAGCCGCTTTTTTACCTGAAACGGAAAATGCTTTGACAGGGTCTTTTTTTACAGGCTGATCCCATAAAATTCTATAAATCTTAATTTATCCGTATCTTGCGCCAAAGCTTTTTGTATTTTTGTTTAGAACCTGCTGGGTTCATAAGCCGGAGGATGTATGCTCAAAGTACTCGGAAATAAAAACACCTTATTCGACCATTACTTAGCACAATTGCGTGATGTTGAGGTTCAGCGCGACAGCCTGCGTTTTCGCAGGAACCTCGAGAGGATCGGGGAGATCTTTGCCTATGAGATCAGCAAAGAACTTGAATATAAGGAAACGGAGGTTTCAACCAGCCTGGGATCTCGAAAGTGCCGGTGCTGGCCTTCGAGCCGGTACTGATCACCATACTGCGGGCCGGTCTGCCAATCCACCAGGGCATGCTGAACATGTTCGATAAGGCGCAGAATGGTTTTATCTCGGCTTACCGGAAATATGACAAAGAAGAGTTTACCATCAAAATTGAATATGTATCCTGTCCTGACCTGAGCGGGAAGACGGTAATCCTCACGGATTCCATGATGGCCACAGGGGAAAGCATGGTGCAGGCCTTGCGCGAACTGACCGGCTATGGGGATCCGCAGCATATTCACTTGGTAAGCGTGCTGGCTTCCGAAGAAGGGGTGGAGAAGATCAGGAAGACTTTCTCCCGCGATAAAGTGACGATCTGGCTTGGGGCCATTGATCATGAGATGACTGCTAAGGCTTACCTGGTGCCCGGCCTGGGGGATGCAGGTGACCTCGCTTATGGTTCAAAAGAATAAAGGAAATGAAACTGCTGGTACTGGAAAATATCAGGATATCCCTCGAATCCATTCGTTCACACCTTTTGCGCACCATCCTTACCGTACTCATCATCAGTTTCGGTATCATGGCGCTTGTGGGAATACTGACGGCCATTGATGCCATTAAATCCAATCTGCGCGAGAATTTTGCCATGATGGGCTCCAACACCTTTACCATTCGTAACAGGAGCATGCGGGTTCATGTGGGAGGCAGGAGCGAGAAAGCGCGTTACCACAGGCCCATTACCTATAAACAGGCGATTGAGTTCAAAAATCGTTTTGATTTCCCGGCCATTACTTCTCTCAATATCTGGGGTACAGGTGTGGCTACGGTCAAATACCGCTCCGAAAAAACAAATCCCAATGTAGGGGTGATCGGTACCGATGAGAACTATCTCACAACGGCAGGCCTGGAACTTGCAAAGGGAAGGAATTTCTCCAACCATGAGATATTTTATGGATCCCATGTGGTAATCCTCGGCAGTGAAGTTGTGAACAGCATTTTTAAGGACAATGAAGAACCCCTTGATAAAGTAGTCTCAATTGGTAGTGGCCGCTACAAGATCATTGGTGTGCTGGAAGAAAAAGGATCCAGCATGGGATTTAGTGGGGACCGGAGATGCATCGTTCCCATCAACAATGTGAGACAGTATTTTTCCCGGCCCAATATGACCTATTCCGTCAATGTGATGGCAGTCAACCCCCGGGATCTGGAGCCTGCGGTGGGAGAGGCAACAGGTTTATTCCGCATTATCCGGGAGGACCGGATCGAGGATGAGCCTTCTTTTGAGATCGCAAAAAGTGATTCTGTTGCTGAGATGTTCATTGATTCCATGAAGTATGTAACCTGGGCGGCTACCATCATTGGGGCCATTACCCTGCTGGGTGCGGCCATCGGCCTGATGAACATCATGCTGGTCTCCGTAACGGAACGTACCCAGGAGATTGGTATCCGAAAGGCAATGGGGGCCAACAAACGGACCATCAGGAATCAGTTTCTGGCAGAGTCTGTGGTTATTGCCCAGATTGGTGGCCTGCTGGGAATCGTACTGGGAATCGTTATCGGCAATGTGGTGACCCTGATTATCGGGGGCTCTTTTATTGTGCCCTGGTTGTGGGTGGTGCTTGGTGTGAGCCTTTGCTTAATCGTAGCCCTGATTTCAGGTATTGTCCCTGCTTCCAAAGCTGCAAAACTGGATCCTATTGAATCGCTGAGGTATGAATAGTAAAAACGCAGTGAATGTAAAGATGTTTCTAAAATTTGTCCACTTAATATAATGCAAATACTCAGCAATTTGATAAAAATATACATTTCGGTTGTTATATTGCAATTTTTGATCCTGAGGGCAGAAGGACAACAAAACAATAGCGTCTCTCTTAGGCCAGGCCAGTAAGCAGATTTAAAGGCCATTTCGAGATCAATGGCACACAATTATGGAAGGGCTTAAAGATTTATCAACTCTTGGATTTACCAGGTCTGGACTTTGATTCTTGTATAAGCATTTTATGCAAGGCCCATACTGAGGGCATTCCTTTTATTTTTATTTTCAAAGATGCTTTGGCGGATAGCCGGATGCAATCTGTTGCCGTAGTGGTGTCCAGAATCCCTCCCGGACCAAAAACATCCAAGTAGTCAACGGCTGAAATTCAAGATCTAACGAAAGAGCTGAAAAGTGACAGTCTGTTTAAGCAGCATCTGCTTTCTTCATCAGAAAAGTATCATTATAGTGCAGATGATTTCCTGTAGGTATATGTTATGAGTATTACCAGGTTTTTTGAACCAGAAGAAATTGAAAATCCCTCTATTGAAATCCAGGCAAAGATTCATCAAATTCTGGAATATTGTAACAGGGTATTTATGCAGGATGCTGTTAAATCAGTGAGACTGATTTTTTAGGAGCGATAGCGAACTGAAAAAGCAAAGTCGAACTGATCCCGAGCTTGTCGAGGGATCTCGTGGGTAATATTCCCCGCCCCTTGGGGCGAATCAAATGAATGTTTCATAATGATACCCCGCAGGCTGGCCTCGGGGTAGTTCATTAAGGATTACAGGATTTTTCATTGTAAAAACCGGTATGATGTTTACTGCAGTTGGGAGTAATTTTACCTGTGCTGTATCTGCTAAAGTTCAGTAATGTATTTGCGAATGATTTGAAATGAATCAGCCCGGATAAGATCAATATGGACTTTTTCGATTAAATTTGCCCCCCAACAAGAGTGCATGACTTTGAAGGATACAACAAAAACAGACAGAGATGGGTTTAATTTTGAGTCTGAGCAAAAGCCCCCGGCCAGTATTGTATTCCCGGCCTATCTCCGTTTCAGTAAATATTTCATTCGCGTTATCGACTGGTTTTACAAGCCTTTCAAAAAGGTAATCCCGCATGAAACATTTACCTACGCTGCTACCGGAGGTTTGAACACAGCACTGGATATTTTTCTCTATTTTGTTTTTTACAATTATATCCTTGATAAAAAAGTAGTTGATCTTGGTTTCGTCGCCATCAGTCCGTACATCGCTGCCTTCCTTTTTGTCTTTCCCATAACATTCACAACAGGTTTTCTCTTGGCAAAGTATGTGACTTTTACCAGTTCGCTCTTGCGAGGCCGCAAACAACTCTTCCGATACATGCTAACGGTAACCGGAGCCATTTTGCTTAACTACTTACTGTTGAAACTTTTTGTTGAGCTATTAAATATCTGGCCTACCATATCAAAAATCATCACCACAGTATTTGTAGTGGCATACAGCTATATCGTGCAGCGGTATTTTACCTTTCAGACCAATAAACTCGATTTGCTCACCGAAGATGCCAAAAAGGAAATTTTTGATGAAGCATGATTTGGGAATTCCCGGTTCAATAATAATATTCATCCTTGGGATAGGAATCACAGGTATCTTAGCTTTAAACTTTACACAATCTATGAAAAAACAATTCAAAACAGAAGTGAAAGCCGGCATGGAACGCTTAGCCGGAAAGGAAACAGAGGTCTTAACGGAAAAGGACCTCCAACATCTGCCAAAGATCGTGCAGAAATACCTGTATTATACCGGTGTCGTGGGAAAAGAAAAAGTCATGAATGTGCACATCGTCATGGAAGGCAAAATGCGTGGCGGCCCTGATGAGGATTGGATGAAAATCCAGGCCGAACAATACAGCTTCTTCGATCAACCCACCCGCATCTTTTATATCAAAGCCCAAAAAGCAGGATTACCGGTCAGGGGTATACACTTATACAAAGATGAAAAAGCCATTATGGTGATCAAACTGCTGGGTCTTTTAAAGTTGTGGATGCAAGGGGACCGGTGATGGACAAAGTGAGACCGTTACCATGCTCAACGACATGTGCATGATGGCACCCGGCACCTGATCGACCAGCGGATCGAATGGGAAGAGATGGATTCTTTGAATGTAAAAGCCACATATACCAATGGCGGACAAAGCATTTCGGCCAGGATCACTTTCAATGAGAAAGGGCAGATTGTGGACTTTATCAGCAAAGACCGCTCTGAATTGCGCGGAAAGGATTTCGTGCAATTGCCCTGGTCGACACCGGTACACGATTATGAAGAAATCAATGGACTCATGTTGCCCAAACATGCAAGCGCCTTGTATCATCGTGAGGAAGGCGCGTATTCATACGCCGAATTTGTGATCCGGAAGGTAGTGTGTAATGTCGATGAATTGCAGTAAGTAAGCGGCTTGATTTTTGTACAGAATCTTCAGGTCATGAGGTGAATGTAAAAAATCTTGCTTCAGGGATGTTAACTCAGTAAATCAAGCACTACATATTCAATAAAGGAGAAATCAAATGGCAAAAACGATCATGGTCACAGGTGGAACCGGATACATCGGCTCATGGGTGACTAAATACCTGTTAGAAAAGGGATATCAAGTCCGGCTTACGGTAAGAAACAAAAGTAATCAATCCAAATTTGAGCATTTGCTGAAAATTGCTGAAAACAGTGAAGGTGCTTTGGATATCCGGGAAGCGGACTTGCTAAAAGAAGGATCCTACGATGAAGCTGCCAGAGGATGCGAGGCAATCATGCACATTGCATCCCCTTATACTTTACGCTTCAAAAATCCCAAAAAGGAATTGATCGACCCTGCCCTGGAAGGCACCCGCAATGTGCTGGGTGCTGCTATCAGATCCGGAACAGTAAAAAAAGTCATTCTTACCTCCAGTGTTGCCGCTGTGCACGGCGATGCCATTGATATGCAGGAACAACAACTGGATGAATTTACCGAAGACGACTGGAATCACTCCAGTTCGGTCAAACACCAGCCTTATTCTTATTCAAAGGTGCTGGCTGAAAGGGAGGCGTGGAAAATGTTTAAAGAGCAGGATCAATGGAAACTGGTGGTGATCAATCCTTCCTTTGTGATAGGCCCCTCACTCACTGCCTTGTCAAATTCGGAAAGCCTGAATATACTGAAGGATATGACCAGCGGTAAGTATGCCTTGGGTGTGCCCGAACTTTGGTTTGGCTTCGTGGATGTCAGGGATGTTGCAAAAGCACACCTCATTGCTTTGGAGAAAGCGGATGCCGACGGAAGGCACATACTGGCAGAACAGACCATGAAACTGTTGGATTTGGCCAATCTCATCAGGAAGAATTTTGATGGGAAATACAAACTCCCCAAAAGCGAGACGCCAAAGTTTTTGCTTTACCTGGTGGGCTGGATGTTCGGTTTATCCGCCAAGTTCATCAAAAGGAATGTAGGGTATCCGGTCAGGCTGAAAACGGACAAAAGCAAGGAAAAGCTTGGCCTGAAATATACGCCCGTTGAACAGTCAGCCGTGGACATGATTGAGCAAATGCATAAGCAGGGCCTGGCCTGATCAGATCTATTTCCGGATGATGCCCTTTCCGACCAGCTGGTCATAATTGCTTCCGGGTTCCCGGTAATACACCAGTACGAGGTATTCATTTTCAGTATCCAGGTGGTTGCCTTCGATGAAACTAACATCTCCTTTGGTTTCCCCTTTTTCGAGATAGGCATAAAGATATTCATAATAACCCTGCTTCAGGAGGAGGGTGTTTTCGTATCGCTTTTCGGCATAATTGTATGTCATTTTTGCCTTCCGGGAGAGTATACCATTGCTTAATTGTCCGCTGATGTAAAGATCTCCGAAACCAATCGGAAAATCGTAGGGCAGGTAGAAATTCACTTCCGCATAATCGGCTTCATAATCAGGCTCTCTTCCCCTTTGCGTGCGGATCATGTAACGCCCGTTGTGATCCTGCTTCGAATAATACTGATCATAGGTCCTCCTTTTGTCCTGACTCAAATCCACTACGTAACCCATGGGCGTGGATTCGATGTTGCGGATATCCTCCGTATGGTATTTAAAATCCTTGAAATCAAAATGCCGGTACTCGTTCCCGCTTTTAAAGACCAGTTGATCGTTATTGTAAAACTCTGCAGTGTTCCCGATGATAGTGCTTGGGCTGATGCCGATCCTTGCATTGTCCCAGCGACCGTTCTGCAGAATATTGATCCTGATATTCTGGGCAGGGTTCACAAAGTAGTTGTCCCCGAGCTTTACACCGATCTCCAGCATCTGGTTGTAACCCTGTTCATCTGATCCTGTCATTGCCCGTTTTATTTTGCCGCTAACACGCACCTGTGGATCAAGGATCATGAAACGGTAGTTAATAATGGTGTTTTGCCGGTTCCATTCTTTCTCAAATACATGCAGGAGGTAATTGCCGCTTTTTGTGATATGAAGGTATTCGGTAGGAAAGTTTATATAATAATGGGTATAGGGATACTCTGTTCCGAGCGAACTCTCATTTTCTTCGATCAGGTCGGTTTGAAAACCTTCCAGGTATTCATAGGGTTTCAGTTCCGCATCCACCCAGTTATAATCGCAGGGCGTAAGTGTATACTGATAATCCTTAAGGTCGGCATGCAGATCATCAAAACTCAGCAAAAGTTTTTCCTTCCCCGAAAGACTGATTATGGGATAAGATCCTTCACCGATGCTGTTCCGCAATATGACTGTTTTGATATTGCTTTTGTTTACTTTATTGGAGTTGGGGGTAAATACGGTGTCAGCCTCAATGTTTTTGGAATTCTGTCCACAAAGTGCTGTGGATAAAAAAAATACCAGAAATCCCAAAATGTTGATAAATCCTGTTTTCATTTTCCAGCTTCATTTTGCTGATAAAGGTAAGGCTATTTCATGATATGGATTTGCAAAAATGGTGAAATATATCAATATTTATTTATTTAGATTTTTGGATATTTTATATCTTTGTCGGCAGCTTATTGTTAATGTTTTAACACAAGTTCATATAGAGCGGGTTTAAATATTTTTTTGTAAAATTGCAGTTTTTATAATCCTTGATTAAGCAATTATGCCGAACTTATACAAGATTAAAAAGGGGCTTGACATAAATCTTGCAGGGGAAGCGGAAAAAGTACTTTCCGAATATCACGCAGAATCTTATGCCCTGAAGCCCACGGATTTCATTGGTGTTTTCCCGAAATTACTGGTTAAGGAAGGCGATAAGGTCAAAGCCGGATCACCTGTGTTCTTTAACAAATACCGGGATAACATCCAGTTCACTTCACCGGTGAGTGGTACGATTACGGAGATCAAGCGGGGTCCTAAAAGAGTGCTTCTGGAAATAAAGATCCAGGCTGATGAAGCTGTTGAGTACCTTGATTTCGGAAAAGCCGGTCCGGCCGGCCTGAGCCGCGAAGAGATTGTCGACAAGATGCTGAAAAGCGGGATATGGCCTGTGATCAGGCAGCGGCCTTATTCGGTCATCGCCGATCCCAAAGACGATCCCAAAGCTATTTACATATCAGCTTTTGATTCATCCCCCCTGGCACCGGATTATGATTTTATCGTGCACGGACAGGGAGATGCTTTCCAGGCCGGACTGGAGGCGTTAATGAAACTTACAAGCAACAAGATCTACCTGAATACAAGACCCGGAAGCGGGCAGTCGGAGGTCTTCAGTAATTCCAAAAATGTTGAGATCAATCATTTTGAAGGACCGCATCCTGCCGGGAATGTCGGTGTGCAGGCCAACACGATCGCTCCCATCAACAAAGGGGATATCATCTGGTATCTGCGGCCGCAGGAAGTGATCAGCATAGGTAAGCTTTTCCTTAGCGGGAAATATGATGTTCAAAAGATCATCGCATTGTGCGGGTCAGAAGTTGAAAAACCAGGCTATCTCAAGCTGAGAAACGGGGCTGCGATTGACAAGCTGGTTGATGGCCGGGTGAAGGATACCAACAAGCGCTATATTAGCGGCAATGTGCTTACCGGAGAGAAGATCCTGAAAACAGGCTATCTTGGTTATTATCATGATCAGATCACCGTGATCCCCGAAGGAGATTATTATGAATTCTTTGGATGGGCTGTACCCGGGCTCAACAAATACAGCGTCTCGCATACTTATTTGTCCTGGCTCCGGCCGGGTAAGAAATGGAGGCTCGACACCAACCTTCATGGCGGTCACAGGGCTTTCGTTATGACCGGAGAATACGAAAAGGTTTTCCCCTACGATATTTATCCCATGCAGTTGCTGAAAGCCATCATGGTTGAAGACATTGACCTGATGGAACAACTGGGTATTTATGAGGTGGACGAAGAAGATTTTGCCTTGTGCGAATTCATTGATATTTCCAAAACGGAAATGCAGAAGATCGTCCGGCAGGGTCTTGATTTGATGAGAAAAGAAATGACTTAATTTTCAAAATATATTTGTATTTGAATGAAAGCATTAAGGAAGTATATTGACAAAATTAAACCGCAGTTTGAAAAGGGAGGAAAGTTTGAGAAACTGCATTCAACATTTGATGCATTTGAAACTTTTCTTTTTGTGCCTGATAAAGTTACTGCCAGTGGCAGCCACGTCAGGGATGCCATGGACATGAAGCGGTTGATGAGTATTGTGGTGATGGCAATGATCCCGCCACTTCTTTTCGGAATCTGGAATGTGGGTTACCAGCATTTTCTTTCTATCGGTGAGCAAATGGCTTTGTGGCCAACCTTCTGGTATGGATTTCTGAAAGTATTCCCGATCATTGTGGTATCTTATGTGACCGGTCTGGCCATTGAGTTTACCTTTGCCCAGTCGCGCGGTCACGATGTGAACGAGGGCTTTCTGGTTTCCGGAATGCTGATCCCGCTGGTGATGCCGCCGGATGTGCCGCTTTGGATGGTGGCAGTTGCAACAGCATTTGCCGTGATCATTGGGAAGGAAGTTTTTGGCGGTACCGGAATGAATATACTGAATCCTGCACTGACTGCACGGGCTTTCCTTTTCTTTGCATACCCACAGGATATGTCGGGCGACCAGGTCTGGATCGCTGAAAAAGCCGATGCCTATTCAGGTGCAACGCCATTGGGAGATGCTCTGGTCGGGCACATCGACAAGATCCCGGATACCATGGACATGTTTTATGGGTTCATCCCCGGCTCCATTGGAGAAACATCCACACTTGCCATAATCCTTGGTGCAATTGTTCTAATCGCAACAGGCGTGGGTAGCTGGAGGATATTGCTTTCGGTGGTTGCCGGTGGTGTTGTCATGGGATTGCTGTTCAACCTCTGGGCACTGAATGAATACATGCAAATCCCATTCTACCAGCATCTCGTAATGGGGGGCTTCGCCTTTGGCGCCGTCTACATGGCAACAGATCCCGTTACTGCTACCCAGACCAATCGGGGCAAGTATATCTACGGATTTCTGATTGGCCTGATCGCAATTCTGATCAGGGTATTTAACCCGGCCTATCCCGAGGGCATGATGCTGGCCATTCTGTTGCTGAACGTTTTTGCACCCCTGATCGATCACTATGTGCTCCGTTCCAATATTAAGAAGCGTTTAAAAAGACTTGAAAATACATTAGAAACAGCATAAAGCAGACTAACATGTATACAAATGCATATATATTCCGTTACGCAACAATCATGGTGATCCTGGTGGCAGCTGTGCTTTCAGGTGCCGCAATGTTGCTGAAACCCTTTCAGGATAAAAACATCAAAGTGGATAAGATGCAGGGGATCCTTGCTTCTGCCAATGTTGCATCCACGCCTGAAAATGCCATTCAATTGTATCAGGAAAATATCGTGGCTGAACTGGCCATTGATAAAAACGGGGCCATCGTGAGCGAATACAAGGATGGAAAATTGCTGAAGGGCGACGTGAGACCTTTTGAACTCAATATGAAAGAAGAACTGTACAAGCAATCGCAAGGCAAAAATTATCATATGCCTTTATACATTGCCCGGCAGGGTGGAGATACTGTGTACATTGTTCCCTTGTATGGAAAGGGCCTCTGGGGCCCCATTTGGGGAAATATTGCACTGGGCTCCGGTTTCGACGAAGTGCTTGGTGTAAGTTTCGATCATAAAAGTGAGACCCCGGGTTTGGGTGCTGAAATTAATACCCAGTCTTTTGAGGATCAGTTTTATGGTAAAACCATTTTTAACAAAGCACATGAGTTTGTTTCCATCCAGGTGGTGAAGGGCGGTATCAATATGCTGCCACAGGATATGAGGATCCACGGCGTGGATGCAATCTCGGGAGGTACCATTACCAGTAATGGTGTTTCCGAAATGCTGAATGATGTTTTGAAATTGTATGTTCCATTTGTAAAAAAACACATTAGATAAATGAGCGTAGAAATGAAAGAACGGGAACCCTTGTTTTCTATCAAAAACAAAAAATTACTAACAAACCCCCTGAACCGGGATAATCCGATCACCGTTCAGGTACTCGGGATTTGTTCTGCCCTTGCCGTTACAGCAAAGCTGGAGCCAGCCTTTGTAATGACCCTTTCGGTAGTCTTTGTGATGGCTATGGCAAATGTGGCTATCTCTCTGATGCGAAAGGGAATACCCCCAAGGATCAGGATCATTGTGCAGCTAACTGTGATTGCCGGACTGGTGATCCTGGTAGACCAGTTTCTGAAAGCCTTTGTTTATGATGTAAGTAAACAGCTTTCGGTTTTCGTGGGACTGATCATTACCAACTGTATTATCATGGGCAGATTGGAAGCTTTTGCATTGGCTAATAAACCATGGCCTTCCTTCCTGGACGGCGTTGGTAATGCCATGGGATACGGCTGGATCCTGCTGGCGGTAGGTTTTGTGCGTGAGCTTTTTGGTTCAGGTACCCTCTGGGGAGTTCAGGTGCTTCCGGAAGGTTTCTATGAACTGGGTTATAAGAACAACGGTTTCTTTATCCTGCCCCCGATGGCTTTGATCATTGTGGGAGTGATCATCTGGATACAAAGGGCCCGGACGAGGGAGTTGATTGAGGAGAATTAATTGAGTTTTGATCCCGAAAGCTTTCGGGAGAGTTTTGAGTTAAAGAAACCGGATAAAGATTAGAGTAAGAAATTAAATCATAGCAAAATGCAAGAAATTTTTAACATTTTCGTCAAATCGATCTTTATTGACAACATGGTGTTCGCATACTTTCTGGGTATGTGTTCTTACCTTGCGGTGTCAAAAACAGTTCAGACTTCTGTCGGACTGGGTGCTGCCGTTATTTTTGTGCTTGGTATCACCGTTCCGATCGATTACCTGATCAACCAGTATCTGCTGGAACCGGGTGCACTTGCATGGCTCAGTCCCGAGTTTGCCGAAGTTGATCTCAGCTTTCTTACATTCATCATGTTTATTGCCGTGATCGCATCCATGGTGCAGCTGGTTGAAATGATCGTTGAGAAATTCTCACCCACACTCTATAATTCGCTGGGTATTTTTCTCCCCCTGATCGCCGTGAATTGTGCGATCCTGGGTGGCTCCCTGTTCATGCAGGAAAGGGAATATCCCAACATCGCTCAGGCTGTTTCATTCGGACTGGGCTCCGGTGTGGGCTGGTTCCTGGCCATTGTAGGCATTGCGGCCATCAGGGAAAAGATACGGTATTCCAATGTTCCTGCTCCGCTCAGGGGACTGGGCATCACATTTATCATTACCGGATTGATGGGAATCGCATTTATGAGTTTCCTGGGTATTAAATTGTAAATTATTAACGGAAAAGATATTAAAGAATATGACTTTAATGATAAGCACCGGAGGAGTAATTCTTGCCAGCATAGTGGTCTTTCTGCTGATCATCCTGATGTTGGTGGCTGGTTTGTTATTCGCCAGAAAAAAACTTACGCCACAGGGTAAGGTGAAAATTACCATTAACGAAGAAAAGGAACTGGAAGTAGATCCGGGTTCTACCTTGTTGAATACCCTGTCGAATGAGGATATTTACCTTCCTTCTGCATGCGGAGGAATGGGTACCTGTGCCATGTGTAAATGCCAGGTATTTGATGGCGCTGGTTCAATACTGCCTACAGAAAAGGGCTATTTTACCAGAAAAGAGCAACAGAACGACTGGCGCCTGGGCTGCCAGGTGAAAGTTCGCCAGGACATGAAGATCGGTGTTCCCAAGGAAATTTTCGGAATCAAGAAGTGGGAATGCGAGGTGATTGCCAACAAGAACGTGGCTACCTTTATCAAGGAGTTTGTTGTCAGACTTCCCGAAGGAGAAAACCTGGATTTCCAGCCGGGAGGATATGTTCAGATCGATGTTCCCAAATGTGAGGTTGATTATAAGGATATTGAAGTGCAGGAAGAGTTTCGCGAAGACTGGGATAATTTCAATATGTGGGATCTTAAGATGAAGAATCCCGAACCCATCTTCAGGGCTTATTCCATGGCCAACCATCCTGCCGAAGGAAATATCGTAAAGCTGAATATACGTATCGCCACACCCCCCTGGGATAAGAAGAAAAACCAATTTATGAATGTGAACCCGGGCATCTGTTCTTCTTATATTTTCTCCAGAAAACCTGGTGACAAGGTTGTTGTTTCGGGACCTTATGGCGAATTTTTCATCAAGGATACAAAAAGGGAAATGATGTATATCGGCGGTGGCGCCGGTATGGCACCCCTGCGCTCTCATATTTTCCACCTGTTCCAGACTTTGAAAACTACCGACCGCAAAGTTACTTACTGGTATGGTGGCCGTTCCATGCGTGAACTTTTTTATGTGGATGAATTCAGAAAGATTGAAAAGGAATTTCCGAACTTCACATTTAATATCGCCCTTTCGGAACCCTTACCGGAAGATAACTGGGATGGATATACAGGATTTATCCACCAGGTGATCATTGATAATTATCTGAAAGATCATCCGGAGCCCGAAGAAATTGAATATTATTTCTGCGGTCCGCCCATGATGAACCAGGCGGTGATCAAAATGCTTGACGATTTTGGCGTACCGGAAGAAATGATCGCATGGGATGACTTTGGTGGTTAGGAGTATCTGAGAAAATGAAGAGGCCGACCTAAAAGTGTCCTGTAACTATCCAGGTCACATCGATCGATGTCGGGATGCACTGATATTTAGTGGGCCTTCTGCTCTGACTTCCCAGACGGTCATGGTACTCAGCCTGATGAAATAGCACACTTTTTTGTAATTTCGCGTAACAGGCAATTCAATGAATATCATGCGTAGAATCTTATTTGTTACTTTGATCCTTTGTGTGCTGGTTTCTTGCAGCAGGCATGAGAAAATTGCCTTCACCGGTGAAGCCCAGGGAACCTACTACGCCATTACTTACTTTGATAAAGAAGGCAGAAACTTCCAGCCTGAGATCGACTCCCTTTTGCGCGAATTTGATCAGGTGGCATCCATGTGGGTGGAAAATTCAATGTTGTCGAGGGTGAACAGGGAGGACAGTACGGTGAAAGCTGAACGAAACCTTTACCAGGATTTTTGAAAAATCGGTGGAAGTGGCTGAAGAGACAGGTGGAGCATTTGACTTTACCGTGGGCCCGCTGATCAATGCCTGGGGCTTTGGCTTCCAAAATAAAATGAAGATGGATCAGCATATTGTTGACAGTATCCTTGATTTTGTGGGCTATGAAAAAGTGAAATTCCGTAGATGGCAAAGTAATAAAATCCGATCCCAGGATACAATTCGATTTTAATGCCATTGCCCAGGGCTATTCTGTGGATCTTGTCGCTGATTTTCTTAGATCCAATGGAATTGATCGTTTCCTGGTGGATATCGGTGGAGAGGTTTACGCTGAAGGAAAAAAGACGGGGGGAGAGCAGTGGAAAGTCGGTATCGAAAAACCGGCCGATGATAAGAATGCCCAACGTGAGCTTCAGGCAGTTTTGTTTTTGCGTGATCAAGCCCTGGCTACCTCAGGCAGTTACCGTAAATTCTATGTGGAAGACGGTATCAAATACTCCCACACCCTCAATCCCAAAACCGGTTATCCTGTGCAACATTCCCTTTTAAGCGCAACAGTTTTGGCCGGGGACTGCATGACCGCAGACGCTTATGCAACAGCATTCATGGTAATGGGACTGGAAAAGACGAAAAATTTCCTGAATGAACATGAAGCAAACCTGGAAGTTTACCTGATCTATTCGGATGAAAATGGTAAAAACCAAACCTATATGACCTCGGGGATGAGGAAGTTGCTGTACCGTTAATGTTAATGATTTGTAATTACATAAAAAAAAGCAGTAATTGACTAATTCTTTTTAATTTAGTAATTTTCATACCCAAAGTTTTGTTTGTGTATCTTTAGATTTTGTATTTTGCACAGGAATTGTTTTTGCTGAGGGATCCATCCCACCCGTTTTATAACATTGCCTGATTATGACGCATTGTAATGATAGTAAAACATGGGGGATGAGGCAGTCTGCACTGAGTCCTGTCCTGCTCATGTTTTTACTGATTTCTCTCATTGCGAATTGTCCGCGCAGGTTTATTATTATGCACAGGATGTTGATATCGACAGTATAGAGCGTAAACTTGAGCTAAGTGCCGGTGTGGAAAAGATACAACTGCTCAATGAATTGTCCCGATATCATCATTCCCGCGATCATGGTAAAAGCCTGGCTGCCGCACGGGAGGCTTATGATCTGGCAAAAAAATTGGCGATCCCGGGAGTATTGCTGAATCCGCCTTCTTTTTGGGAAAAGCCTATCATTATTTGGGGCAATATCCCAGGGCTATCCGTTATGCATTGATTGCTCTGGAGCATGCCAGGAAATCAAGTGATCCTTCAGTTCTGTTGCAAAGGATCGAACTTGTTGTAATCATTTATATCTATTCAGGGAATTATGATCTCGCAGTATCCACAACACGATTCTTTTATGATCATATTGTCAAGGAAGGATTTTCCAGTGCTTCTGCTTTTGATCTGGAAATCAAGGTGGGCTGGGTGTACCTGCAGGCAGATCAATATAAAGAGGCAATTCCATTCTTTCAAAGGGCTTTTAATCACCTTTCCGACAGTGCAAACATCCCGCCCGCCAGCATTGCACTGAATGCCTCTCATCTGGCCACCTGCTATCTGGAAACCGGTTATTATGACAGTGCTTTATACTTTTCATTGTATGCTGATAAATTGCGGGAGAAACACCAACTGTACGTGCTGGATGCCGTATTGAATGACATCGGAGAATCATGGCTGGGCCTTGGAGAACCCGACTCTGCCCGGAAATATTATCAAATGTCATTACAGCTTTGTGAAGATCATGGATTGATGTATTTTTCCGCCATTTCGCATTTGCAGCTTGCTAAGATTGCGGAGTTGAAAAAGAACTTCCGGGAGGCGATCGCTCATTATAAAAATGCCATATTCTTTGGCAAATGGGTCGTTGAGAACAAAGCCCTGTACAAGGATCGCGAATACAATCGCAACTATTGGTATTATCCCGCCCAGAATGTATCCGATTTTCAGGAGAGCGAGGGACTTCGTGTTCTCCTGAAGGCACACCAGAAGGCATATAAAATTTACAAATTAATATCGGATTATCAGGAAGCAAACAATCATCTGGAACATTATATTGTTGTGCAAAACCGGATATCCGTGCTGGATAAAAACCGGGAAGTCATGGAATTGAATACCCGCTATGAAACAGAAAGAAAAGAACAGCGCATCCATTTGCTGGAAAAGGAAACAGAGCTGGCTCATAACCAGGTAAGCCGGACCAGAATAATCTTTCTGGGCATCAGTTCCCTTTTGATGATCAGCCTGGTATTTGTATTACTTTATCTTCGACAGAACAGGCTGAAGCTTGCCCAGGAAAAAATCATTCTTCAACACAGGTTTTTCCGTTCGCAGTTGAATCCTCACTTTCTTTATAATGCCCTCTCAGGCATACAGAATTTTATCGTTCAGGAGGATCCCGATAATGCCGGTATTTATCTGGCCCGTTTTTCGCAACTGGTCCGGAAGTATTCTTGACAGTTCGATTGAGGACTTTGTGAGCCTGGAAAAAGAAATTGAAGTGTTGGAAAATTACCTGGCCTTGCAAAAGATGCGTTTTCCGGATAAAACTGGATTATCATATTGAAATTGAGCCGGGGATGGAAACTGAAAGCCTGCAGCTTCCTTCCATGCTTTTACAACCCTTTGTGGAAAATGCCATTGAACATGGCATCCGGCAAAAACCGGGCACAGGAAAGGTGGTGGTTAAAGTCGGGAAGCAAAAAAGATCCTTTGAAGTGATCATCGAAGACGATGGCATAGGGCGTGATCAAGGCCCGCGAGATAAAAGGGCATGAGGCTTCTCATCACCGGTCCATGGCAACGCAGATCACCAGGGAACGCATTAAGGTTTACAATAGAATGATGAAAGGGAACATCTCATTTAAAATCCTTGATTTGAAAGATCAGGAAGGAAAGCTATGCGGGACTCAGGGTTGTTTTTGATGTTCCATTCGAGAAGAATTCCCAAGCTTATGTAGAAAGCGCCCTTTTGATCCTGTCAGTCTGCCTGCCTCCTGACTTGTCAATTGTTTTGTTTTGCAAACAGATTACTCAGTCCGTTAAAGGCAACCACAGACGGACGAGTGTTCCCTGTGTTTGTCCTCCTTTGTCCTTAATATCCGAAATGAGAACTTTGTATTTCTTTTTGTTTTTCCGGTTCAACAACTTGATCCTTTCCTTTGTTATGCTTGTTGCCATAGACTGGTGATGCTTGTCTTGCAAGCGGAGGAAGGCCGCTGCTTTCTCCCTGCCAATACCATTGTCTTCAATATCAAAACCGAAAATTGGGCCAGGTAAATGCTGGCATTTTCAACATCCCCCTGCACAACCTGATGCTGTATGCTGGAGAGTGAGTTGAAAATGAAGTGTGGGTTCATCTGCAATCTCAGGATTTCGCTGCATTAGCCGGGAATGTTCCTGCTCTGTGCGGAGTATGCGTTGCCCTAACAGAAGGATGAAAACCAGGATGATCAGTACCAGCAAGCCGGAAAGTGCCAGTAAAATAATGATGCTTTGCCTGATGCGGAGCTCCTTGAATTTGTTTTCCTGAGAAAGCTCGTGAATTTCCTGTTCCTTTTTGTTCCGTTTCATATTTGGTCTGTATCTCAATGGCTTCCAGGTTCTTTTCCAGTATGCGAAGAGTATCCCTGGCATTGGATGCAAGGATCAGGTAGGTCATGGCATCTTCTTGCCGCCCTTGTTCATGGTTGAATTTATACATATGATCGTACAACATACTGGCCTGCCGGTAAATGGACTCTTTGATCATTTTCTTGGTGAAAGGGAGATACAATTCACTTCCCCAGTGAAACAACGTATTTCAGTGAATCATAGCGGTAATAGGATTTCTTGCTGATCATTTCATTCAAAAGTTCCTCGGATTTGCGGTAATAATGCTCGGCCTGTTTCAGGCTGTCAAGATTGGAGTACAGGTCACCCAGTTGCCTTGAAGCCAGTTGCGATTGTTTCAGAAAGCCCTTTCGTGAGAACCAATTATAGGATGTCTTTAGATAATGGATGGCCGTGTCTGCCATGCTGTAATCCAGTTCTGATCCTTTGTTGGGATTAATTGTAATCCATGAAAAGACGGACTCAGTTCTTTGTTTTATCACAGGGTCGACGATATATGCCTGCTATCCGGCGTAAATTCTCATGTTTCAGGGCGTATATGCTCATGTTGGCATCCGGAAATTGTTGTGAAAGGCGGAAGTAATAAATGCAGCTATCGATATTTCCGGTTTCATAATAGCACATGGCAAGTAAGCCGTGGTGTACCATCATATCAGCTGATCTCGAAATTGTTTTCTTTCCCGACCTCAAGGTATTTTAGGTAGAGCAATCTTGCTTGATCCGATCTTCCTGTAAGCCGGTATGGCAGACCTATACGTGAATATATCGTGATTGTGTCTCTGGTACTGCCTACCTGGCTCCCGTCTTTGTTTTTCTTTCTGTATATCCGGAGGGCCTCGTCCATGATTTCCAGGGCTTTTTCGATATTGCCGGCAAAGAAATGTGTGGTACTGATATCCACATCATACCATTCGATGTCCTGGAATGCCTGTGGCGTTTGTATCAGACAGACTGGTTGCCATGATTAAGAAACAAATAAAACATTTCCTCATGCACGGAGGTATTATTCAGTGAAGCTTTCAAACAGCTCCAGCAACATTTGCCTTTTCCTGGAAGCTACCGGGATCTTATGGTCGCCGGTAAGAATTACCGAGCCTCCTTCAGATTTCTAAATCTTTTATGTGCGCAAGATTGATCACATATGAGCGATGGCATCTGCAAAATCCTACGGGAAAAGCATGTCTTCATATTCCCCGATCCCTTGTGAAGAAAGAATGACTTCCTGATCTGTTGTATAAATGCGGGTGTATGAACCCTCCGATTCAAAAATGGGTGAGCTGGCTTGTTTCGAGCAGGTAGATGTTCTCCAGGGTTTTTATGACCAGCTTCTTGTGATGTTTATGATTGGAGGAGAGGTTGCTTTCCAAAGCTTCAAGCTTGATCCGTAATTCATTTTTTAAAGTTTCCCTGGCTTTTTCCACTGCTTCTTTCAGTTCCAGGGGTTGACCGGTTTCAGGATGAAATCCACCGCACTTACCTTAAAGGCCTGCGCGGCGTATTGATCATGTGCCGTTATGAAAATTACTTTAAAATCCGGGGATCCGTATTGTTTAAGTAGTTCGAAACCATTTCCGTCGCCCAGCTGAATATCCAGCAAAAGCAAATCAGGTGTTACGCTTTGCAGGAGTTTGTTGGCTTGTGCAGTAACTTCCGGCCTCACCAATAACCTTTGTCAGGGGACAATACTTATGCAGAAAGTTTTTCAGTGTTTCCCTGACATGTATTTCATCATCAACAATGATGGTTCTGAGCATCTTTGGTTTGATCTTTTTATCGAAGATAGATAAATTCATTGTTTCTTAGCAAGTTTATTTAGAGGATCCGATGCATGATTATTAAAATGTGTGCCTCATTTGTTATTAATTGATTGGTTTTTCCGTAGATCAAAGCTTGATGATCTTTCGCGAGATCACTTCCTCATTGGTCAGCAGGCGGAGGTAATAAATTCCGCTGCTCAGGTCCTGGAGATCAATACTAAACTGATTGTTCCCGCGTGCAAACCAAGCTTCTCTGAATTGATAGACCAAATGGGCATGTTGGTCAAAAATTTCAAGGCTGACTTTTTTGCCTTCTCTCAGCCTGAAACGGCACAAAAGGCTTCCCTGCATGGGATTTCGGAAGAACTTCTCAAATGAAAGACTTCAGTTTTCGGTCTGCTGATCCCGGTATACAAACATTCATAGGCTCCCATGTCAATGCTGCCATCTGTGATACGCGGATTGCCGGCAAGATCAAGGGGAGGGAGGTGAAAGCCCGCCGTATCAAGGGTCCCTGCCCCTATGCATATGGAACCCTGCATCAGTTGATATGGATGCAGGCCCAGGCTGTCGAAGAGCGGGGCAGCATCCACATCGCCTTCACCTGCCCATCCGCCCTGAATGTTAGAATATAAAACCCAATTATTGATAGGGTGGGCGATCTGCGCATCGGGATTTCCAGTACGATATGGAATTGATGATCTGCAGGGTATCTTCATCACCTGGCATTACTTACAAGTCCTGATGTATTATTATCTGCCAGGGTGGAATTTATGATCCGGAGACGGGTGTTGCTGCGGCCAGTATCATGCCTTCTGCAGCCAGATGATGCGTGAACAGGGAATTAACAATATCAAGCTGGCTTTTTGTGTTCGATTGCCCTTTTGTATAAATAGCTTGCTCATTTCCATGAAAAGTATTGCTTTGCAGGAAAAGTGTTTGACAAGTCTTTGCATATATCCCCAGCCCATTATTTTGAAAGTTTGAGTTCATGATCTTTAGGGAAGATTGTCTTCCCAGCAGGGCTGTATCGCAGGAGCGGAAATCGGAATAGTTTATAAAAGCTGAACAATTGTCGAGTTCCAGTCCCTTTAGAAGCATTGTGCACCATGATCTGATCCATGGTCATGGAGCCGTCATGAGCGTAAATGCCGGCATTTGTGTAAAAATCCTCCAGACTGCACTGCATGGGCCTGTATAAATGGATCAGGTCAGTATTCAGCGTGGTGTGCTCCGATCCCTGTCCTTTGAATGAAATACATTGTGGGATAATTTCATCATTCAATTCATAAATTCCGTCAGCCAGGTGGACTTTGACCGCTGTGCCATGTTTCCCGCCGGAATGAGCCAGGGCCATTTCTATATTCCTGAAGGCATTGTCCCAGGAAAGCCCGTTATTGTCTGTCATCCCCATCAATTCAATACATACATGTCCTGCTGGTACTGTTCCAATTTTCCGTGCAGGATGTCAAAACTCAGGCTGTCGGGGTCGTTGACCCAGAAAATCGTAGGCTCAAGCACACTGAAAGTATCCAGATAAATGCTCATGCGATTTTCAGTATAATATCACGACCGGGCATTCCGTCTTCCTCGCCTCCGTTCAGGTAAATATTGCTTCGGTCGCTGGCCGTTCCAAAAACATATGTATCGTTTTCCCCGCAGCTGACGAGGCCTTTCCCTTCATTATATGAGATCGTGGAACCTTTTAATGTTGTTTTGCAGTCCAGGGTCCTGAGACCCCAGTACTCATTCATGCTCAAGAGGCAGGAATCGATCGTAAAGCGGGTGTTAAAGGCTTCAATGCCATAATCATTGGCTGTAATGCTTGATTTCCTGATTGTAGCGCTGTCACAATCAAATAAATGAACAGAACTCTGGTTATTTGTGAACTTGCAGTTCTCAATGTTAAGCCATCCTTTCCCTGCATTGAATCGCCATTGAAGCATCGACAAGGCTGAGGTTGGTGATGTTGCATTGTGTTGAGAAAATGGAAAAGATGGTGGAATCGCTGCTCACCACCAACTCATAATCTTCCGGGCCGGCGATGCTGACTTTCCTTTTGATGTTAAGGCTGCTGTCGAGCCGGATGGTGTCGCCCACTGCCAGGTTAAAGAGGATGGTTCCTCCTGCTTTGATATCTCTCAGCGATTGCCGGAGTGAAAAGATCCCATCATCCTTTGTGTTTTTAACATAAATCGTATCCGGGTGGTTGTAAATAATTAGATCTCATATGTACCCCCTGCATCTAAATAATTATGATCATCCTCCATATATCCCAGCTGGTAGATCACCCAGGGAAATCCCCAGTTGTTCTTCAGGGGGATCCTGGGTGTAACCCACATATATCCGTATGTGAAGTGCATGGAGTCAGAGACAAATACCCACCACTTTTGATCGCTGTTTGTAGGCCAAATGCTGTCCATTTTCCGGCTGAGTTCATTGGAGTGTATTAAAAAACCTTCCTGGCTCTGGAAAGTATTAATGGTGTCCTCGGCATAAAACGGGATGCTGTCGAAAATTTCCCAGGTATTCCATATATTCATAGATAACAGTAATCTGTATCCTGCGTCAGGGTTTGCCACCTGGTATTCCAGGTAGATCTGGCGGATCTTTTCCAGCTCAGGCTGAGTAGTATTTATTGTATTCCCTTGATCCCATACACCATTACCCTGGTGGGTCCAGTTTTCTACTATACCCTGGATTTGCATTGGAATCCTCAATGGTGTCATAGTACCCGAAGGGAAAAGGATTTCCCACTTCTACAAAATCAGGCAGGCCACAGGCTGCCCAGGAAAGGATCACGGTGAGGAGGAGGCTGTAAAGGAAACTTTTGGGTTTCATATTCTTTGGTTTTGGTTTGTTTGTTTATTGGTCGTTAGTCATTGGTCATTGGTTCCCGATGCGCTTCGCTTTTGGCATTTCGCCCTTTGGGCTCAACATTGTTAATTATTAATTATTTATTTTTCGTTCAAAGTTTAAGGATCTTGCGGGTTATACTTTTGTTGTTTGTTTGCAGTCGTAAAAAGTAGATGCCGCTTTTCAGGTCTGCTGTATTAATTGGAATGACTTCATCCCCCCGCATGCCTTCAGTGGTATTTGCCTGATCAGTTTTCCCTGTGGGTTGAATATTGCAATGGTGACCTGGCAGGGCTTTTCGAAGTTTAGCTTGCAGTGGGTGAGGTCATTTGCCGGATTGGGATAAATGACCAGTTCCATTTCACTTTCTTCCTTGAAGTCTAAACTCTCAAAGCCGACAATGCCTCCGTTATCGGTATGCATGATTACACCATTTCTTCCGACGGCCCATCCGTTCTCTTCATCTCCAAAGTCTAAACAATTAAATCTTAAGCCAGTGGTGGCTGGGCTCTCTTCCCATGTAATTCCTCCATCTTCAGTATAAAAAATGCCACCATTGTAATAATCATTGCTTACAAATCCGCGCAGGCGATCAATAAAATAAATGGATGTAAAATAATGATCGAAAAATGTACTGAGGTGGGTCCAGTTTTCTCCTCCATCTTCCGTCTTATATATTAAACTGGCGTTTGACGGCCTGTAAACCAGCCAGCCCTGGCGGTTGTCAAGAATGTGAAATTCCTTGCCCACGCTTCAGGGATGTATTGGATTCAGTCCATGTGTCTCCACCATCAACTGTCCAGAGCATCCCGCGACTTCCGGCGGCACATCCATGCAGTTCATCGGAAAAGCAGACAGCATACATCTCATCCCATGTGTGGAAACCGGTTGTCTGGCCATTCCAGCTTGTTCCACCATCATCCGTATGCATCACGGAAGGGCCATCACCTACCATCCAGCCATTGAGTGAATCAACGGAATGCATATCGCTGTCGTATTTTGTCTGGGTCAGCAATACTTCCCAGTTTTGCCCGCCATCCTGTGGTCCTGATCAGGTGTTTGCTGCCGAGGACCCAGCCATGCATCTCATCGGTAAAGATGATTTCTTTTAAATAAACAACAACATTGCTTTCTTGCTGTGTCCATGTAAGCCCCCCATCCTCCGTAAAGAATATTGTCCCTTCAGTACCGCATATCCAGCCTTTGTATTCATTGATAAAGGAACAAGAATTAAGATTATTATAGGTTATGCTGTGGGAATTGCCGGACCAGCTTTGTCCGCCATCCCAGCTTTCCATTGTTTTACCGGTATTCCCGACGGAACCGCCCAGGCTGTCGTTCAGGAAGAAGATGCCGTTGCCCAGGTTTTCATACAACATCTCCCAACTTGTGCCTCCATCCTGGCTGCTATAAAGATCACCATTGTTGATCATGAGCCCGCTGGAGTTATTAAAAAGATGAATATCAGTGAGCATTCCTACAGATCGATAGCATGCTGTCCATGAATTCCCTCCATCAGTCGTCTTAATGATCTTTGCAAAAAATTCATTCGGATCTGTATACCCACAGCACCAGCCGTTCAGGCTGTCTGTAAAATAAATTTTAGTATAGAAGTTATATTCCCATCCGTCATCTCTACCTGTTCTGTCATGTGCAACGAGATCCCAGTTCTGGCCGGGGCATCTGTTGTATGGTAGAGGGAGAAATTATTGCCACAGATCCAGCCTTCTTCTGCATTGTGCATGAAGATTGAATTCAGACCGTAATCAAATTCAAGTTCCTGCACAGCCCAGGTTTCACCCGAATCTCCTGAATGGATCACCATCCCTTCTGCACCGATTGCCCAGATCCTGCCTGGAGGGATGAAGGCGATGTCATTGAGGTTTGTGTATATGCCTGAGTTCAGTATTGTCCAGGATTCCCCGTAATCAGCAGATCTTAATACGGTTCCGTTATTCCCTGCAATATATGCCATGCCATCTGTTTCCACCACGATCTTGTTCAGGTCTTCCTGCACCGGACAGGGGAGGAGTATCCAGTCCGGGTCCACTGCGGTATTCCTGCCCAAGATGGTTCCCGAAGCTCCCACTGCAAAGGATTCCTGTTCATTGATATAGCAGATATCGTATAAATCATGTACTGTGGGCAGGGGGTTCTGGAAATCCCATTGGGCAAATAAGCCGAGAGGAAATGCCAGGCAGGTGAGCAGTTGGAAAAGATGTTGTTTTGGTGTCATTTTGTTAATTTGTTAATTCGATATTCGATATTCGAATATTCATTATTCATTATCAAATTTTTATAATCTTTTTGCTGATGCTTTTCTTATCGGATTGCAGCCTGCATATGTAAATCCCGGGTCTGAGTTTGCCTGTGTTGAAAATTATTTCCTGTTTGCCCGCAGGCTGTTTATTGCACAGAACTTCTGCCACCTTATTACCATGCAGGTCCAAAATCTCCAGTTTTATATGAGAGGTTTCTGGCAATTCATAGCTGATTCGGCATTGATCCTTGAACGGATTGGGTTGAATATTCAGGCTAGTTATGTTTACGCTAAAGCTAATATCTTCGGTATGCACGGTGGTGGAATCACGGAGGTATTCGGCATAGGTGAAGAGTTCATCCATGATATCGAAAACAAAGGTGCTGGAATTGGTCATGACCACCACGGCAGTTCGTCCTTTCCGGTTGAATAGCAGATGAGCAGCATAACCCAGGGTGCCACCGCCCCTGTGCCCCCAGACCGTATCCATTGGCATTCTGCAGCTGGTACCGGTATAATCCCAGTCCGCAGTTGCTCAGGGCAGGGTATTGCACTACGCACATGCTGTCGATGCTCTCCTTTTCAAGGATCCTGTTTCCTCTGAAGATCCCGTCATTGATCATCATGATCGCAAAATTTGACAGTTCCAGCGCCCTTGACCGCATAGTAACACCAGGATAGGATGCCATACCATAATGTGGATTCGGACCGCCGTCGGGATCATACCCGATGGCCAGGTTAAAGATGTTCAGGTCTGAAAGAAAGAAACAGCTCCTTTCCATGTCTAAAGGCATAAAGATGGAATCATGCACATGCTGTCCAAAATCTATTCCGCTAAGAACCTTCACAAGATAACCGTTCAAACCGATTCCAAAATTGGTATAGCTAAAAGCCGTTCCTCCGGGATAAGACATAAAATTGCCCCAGGAATAGTAATCACCGTCCGGGTCCAGGTAATTTTCCGTAAAGGATGCAAGGCTCTCGGTGGATCTCCCAGTACAATATGATTTTCAAGATTATAGTCCTTGATACTGGAAACATGCGCCATCAGCATGCGGATACTCACACTGTCATCATCATGATAAGGGTTATCGAGGTTAAAGGGAACAATATGGCAGATGTTCTCATCCAGTCCGATCATTCCTTTTTCCTGCAATTGCATCACCTGGGCTCCGGTGATGGACTTTCCGATCGAAAAAGCATTGAACAAGGTGGAATCCGCCACCGGGGTGCTGTCATTCAGGTTTGCGTAACCATAATTATGATGCCATAAGACGGTATCAATTCCAATAACGCATACCTGCATTCCGGGATGTTCACTGCTGACATTTTGTTGCGGATCAGCTCGTGTGGGGGGTACATGGTGGTTTTAAAAACGGGTTTGTGGGAGGTTTGCGAAAATATTGTTATGTGGCAGATAAGTAAAAACTGAATCAGAAAAATGTTTTTGCTTTTCATTTTATTATATGTTTTGGTTTGTTTTTTTATTGGTCATTAGTCATTGGTCATCATTAGTCAATTTGCAGTTAATTAAGACCTTTTACCGGATCAAAGAATAATTAGCTTTTTGGTGTGTGTTCTGCTGTTTTCTTCAATTCGTATCAAATAGATGCCAGGATCAATGTCTGTAAGATTCAATTTCGCGATTTGTTTTCCAGCCTGGTATTTTTTGGCCGGTATATGCATTATCATCTGGCCCTGCATGTTCATAATTGAAATCCCAATACTGGATGCGTGGATAAGGCTCATGCTGATGTCCAGTTTTGTTTTGGCAGGGTTCGGGCTGATATTGATGTCCCGGATGGCATCAGCTTCTGCAATGCCTGCGATGCTGCCGTAATAGGCCAGGAAACCTTTTCCTCTTACAGATTCATTTGTACTGAAGGTGAGGAACAATTTGCCGCTGGGCGAGGTTACAGATGGAGGCGGATCCTCAAAATGACCCGAATAGCTTTCCAGCAATGTATTGTCTGCCGCGTCATAGATCTTCAATACATCATTATTCTCCTCTGTGTCAAAGCTTATGAAGTGAAGGCAGAGGTTGCTGTCGCAGCTTTCCGGCTCAATCCGCCAGAGGCAGGTGCTATTGTTGTTGTAGTAGAACTTGTCGCTGCCGTCGGAAACCCAGCAGGTGGAATCGCTTATCTGTTGTGAGTCCATGGCACCATTCCGGGCGTGTGCAATGGTAGTTTACATAAAAGCCTTCCCCGGGATCACTTTCATCCGAGCTGAAAGAAATAAAGGCCTGGTTGCCCGTGGTGCTGAATTCTTCCGGGATGGAAGAACCTACCGTAAGGTCATACAATACAGCAGCCAGTTCATCTTTTCCATCATAAATGATGAGGTGGTCATTGACTCCCAGGCTCAGCTTTTTCACGGTGAAATTGATCATGCTCACCGAGTCTGTTTCCGTTTGAGGCTTAATCAGCCAGGAAGCTGTGGTATTGTTGAGGTATTTGTGAACAGGACCACTGCCATCTGTGATATTCCCTTCAAAATATGTTAAAGTATCCTGGCCGCTGGCATAATTGGGATAAGCTGAACCTTCGCCGGGGTAAAAGTTGACTCCAAGAAACTGATAGGTATTGAAGCCCTGAAGGTTATCCAGCATGTAGTAGCCATTGGACTGACCTCCCCAGCCCCAGTTCATATGGAAATAGGAGGTGTCCTGGTACCCATCGCAATTCCACATGTGTCCGCTCGATGGACTGAATCCGACATAACCAAGCGGCAAGCCCTGGTCCAGCTGATTGATGATGAGGTTCTTCCATTCCGTGTCTGTATAAAGTGCTCTTTGAATGGAGTCCAGGTCGGTTGAAATGGGGAAATGTGCTTCGATCTGTTCGGGGAATCCCATGGCTCCTGATCCGTCAGGGCCAAAGTTCATTTCCAGGGCCACACCGGCCTGATACATGAGTTCGGCAATGGCCAGGTTGGTGGTCTTGGGTTCATCACACATTTCCTCCCAGCGGTACCATGTGTTCTCAAAATCCGCACATTGCTCCCCATATTCAGGGTGAGATTCCGGAGTATAACATTTGTACCCGCTTCCGTGTTGTGGGAATTGCCAGTAATACATCACTTGTACATAGGCAACAGCAACACATCCTGCCCAGGCATGACCGTGCGGACCTCCGGAAGCTTCAGGACTGTAGTAATTGTATGGCCAGTTCTGGTTCCAGAGCGATGTTAATAATGGTTGCACCATGCGGCTTCCTGGCTTGATGTCAACATGGCGGAAATCATCTCTCATATAGTGATCCCAAAGATTCAAGATTTCCTCAGCGGGTTTTATCCCCTGTTCTCTCATCATGCTTATCTGCTCATCGTAAATATTCATCCAGTATGCCAGGTTAGGAGGCTGGTTCTCAGTTTTAAAAGGAAACTCGAAACCATAGCCGAGAATGGGTCCCGTTCCCTGATAAGCAGCCACGATCATGAAACCTTTGGGTTTCATATTGAAAATGTAGCAGGAAACAGCACCATCTTTTTCCCTGTTATAAGTATCATCAATACCTGCTTTAGCATATTCTAAATTCCCCATGTATTGATTATACTTTTCGTAGTAAAAATTAACAGCCACTCTTTCAGCCATCTTTTGGCTGATTTCCTGGGCTGTGACGAAACTTCCCATGATGAGGATCGCTGCCGTTGTGAGTATGGTTTTTCTCATTTTGATTTGGTTTTATGATTGTCCTGAATTGCTAAGTGCAGGATACTGTATGTTGCACATTTCCTCAATGCTTTCTGCCCGCAGGAGTTTTTGTCCTTTATACCATCCCTCATTGATCATCATGATGGCGAAATTGGAAAGCTCCGAGGCCGTTGATCGCATGAACATGCCCGGGTAGGCTGCGCTGCCGTAGTGGGTATACGGGCTTCCATCATATTCGTTGCCGGTCGCCATGTTGTTAATGTTCAGGTCGGAAAGAAAACAACAACTACGGTACATTTCAAGTGGGGAAAAAGAGAATCTTTTACATACTGGTAAAAACCGGTGCCGGAAAGGGTTTCAACCAGAAAGGCATTTAATCCCGTACCAAAGTTGGAGTAATTATAAATGCTCCCTCCCTGGTAATTTGAATAATTTCCCCCATCATAATAAGTGCCATCCGGGTCCAGATAATTTTCCAAAAAAGAAGCCAGGCTTTCGCTGGGATCACCCGGGACGATATGGTTCTCCAGCCCGTGATCCTTGATGCCTGAATTATGGGCCATGCTGTCATACAGGTTTGCATAACCATAATTGTGATGCCAGATCACAGTGTCTAAAGCAATACAGCAGACAGACAGGCCAGGAATATGGGAGATCTTCATATGATGCCGGATCAGTTCATGAGGGGGCATCATTTGGGTCTTCGCGAAAGATCTTTGCAGGGATTGCGGGATAGCCTGAGACCCCGTAAGGAGCACTGCCCATAAAAACAACCTGGCTTTCTTGTTCATAAAGCACTTTATTCAGACTGTAAGTTACAATACTGAACAAGCCGGCGTGGAACCGTTTTATAAACGCCGGGCATGGTTCTACCAGCGCCCGGATCTTTTTTATGAGCGTGGATTGTTTTTGCCTGACTAAATTTCAGCAGGCGTGTTCTTTCTTTTGGGCGCTTAATGTGATATGAACCATAAAAAGAAATATGAGTCCAAATCGGTCAAATTTTCTATTTTAGTTGAATCAAATCAATAGTGATTAAATTCACAAATATAAATGATGAACATTTCCGAAGATTTCTACCTTTTAAATTGTGATCCTGATACTGGAAGATTATATCCCATTCCAGATAATCTTTTTAATTTGGTAATAAGTGGCGCCCTTTTATTCGATCTTAGTTTTAAAGATAAGATAAACGACGACTGGGAAAAACTGGAAATTATTGACCCGGAAAAGACCCGGGAAACCCTGATCAATGAAACCATAAATTCGCTCTCTATCTTTAACAAAAGCTTTTCACTCTCTGAAGCGCTAACCATAGTTGCCGCAAGAGCAAATTCTTTTGAAGAGATGATCATATCCACACTTGTTAAAAAGGATAGATTGCAATTGGGAAATGGCAGGGATATCATGAACAGACATACAAAAAAACGCTTTGTAAAAGACAAAGAGTACCTGTCGCAGCTTGTCACAAATATCCGGCAAACAATAATGGAAGATACCATTCCCGACCCGGAAATATGTGCCATGGTCAGCCTGCTCAAAACCAGCGGATTTGATGCATATATTTTTAATTCATCAGAATTAGCAAATTATAAAGAGCGAATTGATTTTCTTGCCAACATAGAATCATTGGGACGGGCAGTATTGGAAGAAGTCACAAAGCTTAAGGATAAAGACCTGGAAAAGATCTCTGAAAAAGTACTGGGTCTGCGGCAAGGAGAACCCAAAGCATACGCCGGAGGTGTTGATTCAGTTATCTCATCCATAAGTTATGTATATCAGCATTCGGGAATTAAAAAGGGAAAGCAATTATTGCAAAAGCTCAATCAGAAAATGGTTTTGAATGTTCGGGTTGTGCATGGCCCAATCCGGATAAAAAGCGTTCCCATTTTGAATTTTGCGAAAGCGGAGCAAAAAATGTAAGCTCCGAAGCAGGCAACAAAACCATATCTGTCGATTTCTTTAAAAGACACAGCATTACACAACTAAGCCAGCAATCGGAGTACTGGCTTGAACAACAAGGCAGGCTAACTCACCCGATGATAAGAAAACCCGGCAGTGATTATTATGAAGCGGTTTCCTGGGAAGATGCATATGCGGTTATTGCCGACAATCTCAAAAATCTTAAAGATCCCGATGAAGCAGTATTTTATGTTTCAGGACGAGCCAGCAATGAAGCCTCATTCCTGATACAATTGCTTGCACGGATGTTTGGCACCAACAACCTGCCCAACAGCGCAAATTTGTGTCATGACCCTTCGGGCGTGGGACTTAAAAAAAGTCTGGGTTTTGGAAAGGGAAGTGTTGGCCTGGATGATTTTCCGAAAGCCGATTCTATATTTGTATTTGGGCAGAATCCGGGTTCCAATCACCCGCGTATGCTTAAATCCCTGCAGGCCGCTGCCCGGAATTCGTGTAAAATTGTTGCTGTAAATCCGGTGGTTGAGCCGTCCCTGCTTGGATTTTCCAACCCGCAGGAGCTTAGCGGATTTATGGGCAAAACAACTAAATTGGCCAGCCTTTATCTCCAACCCAGATCAAACGGAGACATGGCTTTAATAAAAGGGATGATGAAAATCATCCTGGAAAATGCAGAAAAAGATCCCGGTATAATCGACCATGCCTTTATAGAAACGTATACCAGCGGGTTTGAGGAATTCAGCAACTCGGTCAAAACCCTTGAATGGGATACAATACTCGAATCAAGCGGATTAAGTTATCAGGAAATCGCTGAAGCCGCCGGGATATACATGAGTTCAAAAAACAGTATTGTCACCTGGTGCCTGGGCATAACCCAGCATGTAAACTCAGTGGCTACCATACAGGAGATTGCAAACCTGTTGTTGCTAAAAGGAAATATTGGAAAGCCTGGCGCCGGGGTTTGTCCTGTAAGAGGACATAGCAACGTGCAGGGAAACCGCACCCTGGGTGTTGGAGAAAATATGCCGGATGCTTTCATAAATAAACTGGAAGAAAGGTTTCAATTTAAGGTAACGCGCAAGAAAGGGCTTGATGCGGTATCTTGTATCAAAGCAATGCAAAAGGAAAAGGTGAAAGTAATGATCTCACTTGGCGGCAACCTGGCTGCGGCATCACCCGATACCGAATATACAAGCCAGGCTATGGGTAAGTGCGATCTGACCGTGATGGTTTCTACCAAACTAAATCGCAATCACCTGCTCACAGGCAAAACAGCCCTCATTCTTCCTTGTTTGAGCAGAGCTGAAAAAGATATCCAGAATGGCAAAGAACAGGAGGTATTGATAGAAAGCTCAATGGCAAAAGCGGAGTTTTCCTTTCCTCATATCAAGCCTTGTTCTCCGCATCTGCACAGTGAGATCAGGATCATAGCCGAAATTGCCAGGGCTGTTCTTCAAAAAAACAACAGTATTGACTGGGAGGAGCTGGCATCCGATTATTCAAAGATCAGGAAACTCTTTACAGAAATGGTACCGGATTATTCAGGATATGATGAAAAGTCATGCAAGAAACAAGGATTCTACTTGTATAATCCTTTAAAGGAAAGGGTCTTTAAAACAGATACCGGAAAGGCAAAATTCAGCATCCGGCAACTTAATACAGCTAAATGCAAACCGGATGAGCTTATGTTGATGTCGGTAAGAAGTCATGATCAGTTCAATACCGGAATATTTGGTTTATCGGATCGATACCGGGGCATTAAAGATGAAAGAAGGGTGGCATTTATGAATAAGGAGGATATGAAAGCATTGGGAATAAAAGCTGAACAACTGATCGATATTTCAGGAAAAACAAATGGCAAAGAAAAAATGCTAAAGCGTTATTTTGCCATTCCGCACAAAATAAAAAAGGGAAGCATAGCGGTGTATTTTCCCGAAGCAAATATTCTTTTTCCAATAGATCATCATGGTGTTGAGTTTCCAACTCCGGCCTTTAAGTCTTTACCGGTCAGAGTAAAAAAAGAATGTCATTAATCAAAATTGTTCATTCTGGGCGATGACCTCACGCACAGAACAGAAATAATGCTACTTCAACCCGCTGCGTTCCAGATAAGGATCGATTGAAGGTTCACTGCCCCTGAATTGAACATAGGCATCCATGCCTTCGTAAAGGGAGTTCCCGGCCAGGATGTATTTTCTGAATTTCTCCGCCAGCTCGCGATTGAAAATGTCTCCTGATTCTTTAAATGCATTGTAGGCATCAGCATCCAGCACACCTGCCCAACTGTAAACATAATACCCGGCAGCATAGCCCGAACTGAAAATGTGTCCGAAGTTGGTGGTTCTGTAACGGGGTAAAATTTCTTTGATCAAGCCGATGCTGTCGAGGGCGGCCTCTTCAAATGCATTTACATCCGTATCCGTGTTGACCTCGCTTGTGTGCCAGTCCATATCGAGGATGGCTGAATGCCAGATGTTCGGTTTTTATGAATCCCTGGTTGAAATATTTGCTGTTGTCGAGTTTTTCTATCAATTCATCGGGAATGGGCTGGCCTGTTTCATAATGGATTGCATACGTTTTCAGGAGCTCCGGTTCACCGGCCCAGTTTTCCATGATCTGCGAAGGCAGTTCGACAAAATCGCGCGGTACGCTGCGACTGGTTCGTTGATATTTTCCGTCGGCGAAGAAATTATGCAGGGCATGTCCGAACTCATGAAAATACGTGCCGGTTTCATCCCAGCTCAGCATGGCCGGTTTATCGCCCGTTGGGCGGGTAAAATTCATTACAATGGTTACAATAGGATTAACCTTTTCGCCATTTTCATAATAACCGCTGCGATAGGTTCCGCACCAGGCGCCGCTGCGTTTACCCGGGCGCGGATGCGGATCAATATAAAGCAGACCCAATGAGCTTCCGTCTTTATCGATCAGTTCCCAGGCTTCAACTTCGGGATGGTAAACAGGCACATCTTCCTGTTTTTCAAAACTAATACCATAAAGTTTGTTTGATAAGTTAAAAATGCCATTGCGCACATTATCCAGTGTAAAATAGGGCTTCAGTTCGTCTTCATCGAGGTCGTATTTCTCTTTTCTTAAAATTTCAGCGTAATGCCACCAATCCCAGTGTTCCAGGTCAAAGTCTTGGTCCTGATTGTTGATGATGGCCTGCATTTCATCACGTTCCTGTTTGGCGCGCTCAAGCGAGGGTTCCCAGGCCTGGTAAAGGAATTCATAGACATTTTCCGGATTCTGAGCCATCTGAATGCTGGTAAAATATTCTGCGTAATTATCATATCCCAGCATCTCAGCCATCTGTTGGCGCAGCATCAGCAGTTCTTTAAAAAGTTCTTTGTTATCGTTTTCGTTGTTGTTATCGCCGCGATTCGCGTAAGCCTTATGCAGTTTTTCACGAAGCTCACGACGCTCTGAAAACTGCAGGAAAGGGATCCAGCTGGGCTTCGCCAGGGTGAAAACCCATTTACCTTCTTCCCCGGAGGCTTTGGCTGCTTCTGCAGCTGCTGAAATAACACTTTCGGGCAGTCCTGCCAGATCGGCTTCGTCATCAATGACAAGCTTGAAATTGTTGTTCTCGGCAAGATGGTTTTGCCTCAACTGAAGCGAGACCATGGATATCTGCTCATTGATCTCTTTCAGCTTCTCCCGTTGTTCTTTTGGAAGGGCAGCCCCGTTGCGCGCAAAATCATCATAGATCTTTTCAACCACCCGCATTTGTTCGCGGTCCAGATCCATTTCCCGGCGGCGGTCATACACCGATTTTATCTTTCCAAACAATGCTTCATTAAAAAGGATTTCATTGCTGTGTGCCGACAGCATGGGGGTTACCTTTTTGTCAATTTCCTGTATTTCGGGATTTGTATTGGCGCTGTTCAAACCGCCAAATATCCTGCGGATCGCACCCAGTCTTGTTCCGGAATTGTCATAGGCCACGATGGTATTCTCAAAGTCAGGTTTTTCCTTGTTGTTGATAATCGCTTCAATTTCTTCATTATGCTCCTGTATGGCTTTTTCAAATGCAGGCAAATAATGTTCGTTCTCAATCTCAGCAAAAGGGGGTGCGCCAAAAGGGGTGTCGAAGTCTGTTAAAAGCGGATTTGTTTCTTTTGTTGAACATCCTGTAATGACCAGCATCAAGGCAGTTAACAGAATGAGCAGGTGTTTGATGGATCTTAGTTTGATCGTTTGTGTTTTAGACATAATAGTTACGTTAGGAATTAATTTAGCCTAGCAAAAGTAATAAAATCTGTTAATTTTTTAACAGAAAAGATATCATGATCTCAAAGTATGATTGAATGCTTTATAGATAATATGCTCTATACTATAGCTTAACCAGCCTTGAAGCTTTTGCAACCTTATTTCCGCTACCAGTAATTTTTAATAAATAGATCCCATTGCTTATGTCAGGTAATTTAACTTTGTTATTGTTCGCGGATAATTCCTTTTTGAAAACCAAATTCCCCTGAATATCGTAAATCTTAACCATGGGGTTCCTGATTTCCTCAAAACCGTTTATGGTTATAAACTCCCTGGCAGGGTTTGGGTAAATATGCAGTTTAGCGCTTGCTTGTGGTTCATCGATCTGTACGGTATAATCACCATAATAATACTCAAATCTCTTATCATCGTAAGGATTGGCCAGTTCGTTTTGTTCAACTTTTCTTTTAAGTTTATTGTTTGGATAATAGGTATAATCGTTTTCGTAGTAATATAGTGTTTTCCAAACTTGCTCTGAAGTTAACCAGTATTTATGATTCTTCTTGTAGACTCTCCAATCCGGGTTATAAATTGTATCAGCCCTGTATTTATTTTTCCAGCTTTGTTGATAATAATGCCACTCCTGGTAAGTTTTACCCGACCAATTAATTGATGAATCCCATTCGTAAAGGGACCTGTTCATGTTGTACCAATTACCATCATAAAACTCCTGATAAGTAACGGTCGAATCCCCATTAGCTAATCTTTCGTAATGAAATCTGTCTTCGAGATACCAGGTTTAATTCAAAATGCATGAAGGAAGCATTTTCAAACATTTATCATTGATAAAAAATTTGTATGAATCTCGTGTGTAACCGACAAAAATACGTATATATGTCGATTACAAACGACAAAATGATGGAGAGAACCGTACAAGAAATTAACAAATATTAGTAAACCACCAGGAGGCTTATGTATTGGTTTGTAAGTTATTATTTTCACAACTTCCTTCTCCGCCTCCGCAGCTACAGCCTATCTTTTGACCTGTTGTGGGATCGGTACTTCCGCACTGCTTTTTAAATTCCCCGTCTTTTTTCAAAAACATTTTAATGGCAATGCCTGCAACGGCAATTCCTATCAGTACGGCTGTTATCAACAATAATTTCCAGATCATTTCTTTCTCCTTAATTCGTCTACAAAAATAACAATTTATATACGTAATTGTTGTAAATATTTTGATTTAAATCAGTGAGACTGATTTTTTAGGAGCGATAGCGAACTGAAAAAGCAAAGTCGAACTGATCCCGAGCTTGTCGAGGGATCTCGTGGGTAATATTCCCCGCCCCTTGGGGCGAATCAAATGAATGTTTCATAATGATACCCCGCAGGCTTGCCTCGGGGTAGTTCATTAGAGCCTGTCAATATAGCCTCAATTGCATCCCCATCCTCCGCAAAGCATTTGATCACCTGATGGGAAAGCTCACACACAAACAAAGGATTGGCTGGGTCTCCCCTTCAGGGGAGTTAGAGGGGTGTGGGAAGAGGGGTAGGTTAACGGACAAACACTAATTAAGGGTTCTGCCGCCGAAATTCCGCCATTACCAGAGAAGCTGCTACTGAGGCGTTAAGGGATTCCGCATTCTCCTTACGCTCACCTTTATATGGGAGGATTGTGATCTTTTCCGTAACGAATTCTTGAATATCCCGGCCAATGCCTTTGGATTCGTTTCCAATGATGATGGCCCCGGATTTATTGAATTCGCTTGTGTAAATATTTTTCCCTTCTAACAAAGTACCATAAACAGGGTAGGAGGCAGGGGCTTTTTCGAGAAACCCTTTAAGATCAAAATAGAAAACATTTACCCGGCTGATGGAACCCATCGTTGCCTGCACAACTTTGGGATTATAAACTTCTACGGTATCTTTTGAACAAACAATATTTTTAAATCCGAACCAGTCGGCGGAGCGGATGATGGTGCCCAGGTTGCCCGGGTCTTGTATATTATCGAGTATCAAAACTGGCTGATTGAAGATTGTTTCGTAGTCTGATTTGTTTTCGGGAATCTCCACAACGGCTACCACTTCATTGGGCGTTTTCAACGCGCTAATGCGTTCCAGGTCTTTGCCGCTGATCTCAAAAAACTCCGGATTATTGGAAGGATAGTTTTTGTGAAACTTCGGTAAGGCTTCTGCCAGGACATAAACTTCTTTTACATTAATATTGCTTTGAAGCAGTTCTTCAGTGAGTTTTGGCCCTTCGGCAATAAAAAGGCCCAACTCATTTCTGAATTTCTTTTGGTGCAGGGAGCGAATGTATTTTATTTGATTTTTTGAGAGCATACACAGAAAGTTGAGAAGATAAAATTAGCAAATATTGTGGAAGCCGGAATGATTGAATGTAGCTTCTGATAATATTGGTTCAATTCAGTCAGATGTTTTGAAAATGGTACAGGATATCTGTCATCTGGTAAATTGTGGCGGCCTGAAGGTACATCGGGCTTTGTGATGTTAAAGAGGGAGATTTTAACAGTATACAGGTTCAGTATTGGGAATTATTTTGTGAGCAGAAAAATATTCGTTTTATCAATCTTTTTCCGGTTTTCTATAACAGCTTGCCGCAAGAGAATGTGATCAAGAGGTATTATTTACAGGGAGATGTGCATTTTATCAGGAATGGACATGCACTGGTGGCGAGGCATATTTTTGAACAATTGAATCAGTAAAACTGCAAATTAAAATAAAAGACCCGGCCGGCAGCCGGGTCTTCAAAATAAAATCTCTGTGCAATATGCTTTACTCGGCAAAAACCTCAAACTTCACTTCCGCTGCTACTTCTTTGTGGAGTTTTATTTTAGCTGAGTAGTTTCCGAGTTCTTTGATGGATTCGCCGTCTACTTCGATATCTTTCCTGTCAATTTCGATTTTTAGTTGTTCTTTGATAGCATCGGCCAGTTGCATAGCATTCACCGAACCAAAGATCTTACCGGAAGTACCAGCTTTCGCACCAATGCGAATCTCTTTTCCATCAAGTGCCTTGGCAATGGTTTCCGCTTCTTTTCTGATCTTTTCTTCCTTGAACGCCCTTTGCTTCAGCATTTCTTCCCTTGCCTTTTTGGCAGTCGGGGTGGCGATAATCGCTTTCCCTTTGGGAATAAGGAAGTTCCTGGCATATCCTGGCTTAACGCTCACAAGGTCGTTTTTGTATCCCAGGTTGCTTATGTCTTCTTTTAATATAATTTCCATGATCTATCCTCCTTATTTTAACAGGTCAGCTACGTATGGCATTAAAGCTAAATGACGGGCCCTTTTGATGGCCTGGGAAACTTTGCGCTGGTATTTGGTGGAAGTACCGGTGATGCGGCGGGGTAAAATCTTTCCCTGCTCGTTCACGAATTTCAAAAGAAAGTCTGCGTCTTTGTAATCGATGTATTTGATGCCTGCTTTCTTGAAACGGCAGTATTTTTTCCTTTTGGTATCGACCGCGATGGGGGTCAAATACTTAATATCTGAATCTCCTTGTGCCATGATTTATAATTTTTGGGGTTCTTTACTAGCTTCTTCTTCCCTGGGTTCTTCTTTGGCTTCCTTTGCTTTACGACGTTTCTTTTCGTTGTAAGCTATCGCATGTTTGTCGAGCTTAACGGTCAGAAAGCGCATAATACGCTCATCACGCCTGATTTCGATTTCCAAAGTGTCGATGATTTTACCCTCAGCTTTGTATTCGAGCAGGTGATAGAAGCCAGTGGATTTCTTTTGGATCGGATAAGCGAATTTACGCATGCCCCAGTTCTCTTCGTGAACCATTTCGGCACCTTTGTCCTTCAGAAATTCCCTGTACTTTTTCACCGCTTCCTTCATCTGTTCTTCAGACAAAACGGGAGTTAAAATGAAAACGGTTTCGTACTGGTTCATAATTCTGATTTTAAATTAAGTAATTGTGTTCTTGAAAAATGAGGTGCAAAGGTAGTAAAGTTTTTTATATTGGGGAAGTTGGAAGGAGAAAATGTTGGAAGTTTGAGTTTGAAGACGGAAGATCGAAGATCGAAGACCGAGGACTGAAAACGCAAAACGCCAGAAGATCTGCGAAGAGCCACTGCAATGGGCAGGCTGCAGGATGCTCTGATCTGGCTCATGCATAAATTTGCCTCACTTATTAGGTTAACATCCGAATTTATTCGGGTGGTAAATTCATTCTTTTTTTCTTTCTGAAAGCCCGCTTAAGCGGGCTTATTGCTGGCAATTTCCCAAAACTTAAACTAAATCCTGAACCCGGAAATAATGGGTGTAGTTGACCAACCAATCCCGTCCTGCGGAGGAGTATCTACGATTGAAAGTCGGGACCAATCAACTCAAAACACAACTTTCATCATTCAAAACTCAAAACTGCAATTCTGTCATATTTGTAAAAATGACATAAATAAGTATCTATATGTATTCAATGTTTGTTTTGATGTAAAATTCAGAAAAACAGGGGTGTACGCCTTCCGGCTGATTGCGCTACTGCCATGGCATACAACTTGATAATGGCTGGGAGAATTTTTCAATCAAATTAATTATGAAAAATATACAGAACCATCAGGAATTGCTGGAGAATTTGCAAGAAAGGAAGAAAAGCTATGTCCTGATCTATAAAAAGGATTCAGAATTGAGTGAGTGCGCCCTGAAAAGCATACAGGAAGTCAGCAAGGATTATGACAATCTGAACATCATGCTGGTGGATGTGAGCCGGGTGAGGGACGTGCACACACAATACGATATTAAAACCGCTCCGTCACTCCTGATTTTTGAAGGCAAGGAGTTTGTTAAATCAAACAAGGGCTGCAGCACCCCGGGTTTCTATAAATCACTTTTTGAGAGCAGCCTCTTTTCTGCAGCAGCATCAGAAGGAAAAACCCAGAAGTCTGTTACAGTTTATTCAACCCCTACCTGCAGCTGGTGCAATACATTGAAAAGCCATTTGCGAAAGCATCATATTATGTTTACAGATATTGATGTGTCAGCCGATCAGCATGCAGCAGAGGAGCTGGTAAGAAGAAGCGGACAGCAGGGCGTGCCCCAGACCGAGATTGACGGGCAGATTATCGTGGGATTTGATAAGACGAGGATTAATGGTTTGCTGGGGATTAGCGGGTAGTTGGTAGTTGGTAGTTGGTAGTTGGTAGTTGGAGTGGTAGTTGGTAGTTGGTAGTTGGTAGTGAATAGTGAGTAGTGAATAGTGAATAGTGAATTGAAATTAATAATAGATAAAATTTTTAGAAATGAAAGAATTACAACCACTGAATCAGAATGTTCTGCTGGATATCAACGAAGAAAAAGGCGAACACAAAACTTCCGGAGGCATTATCATTCCGGATTCGGCAAAAGAAAAACCCAAGTATGCAAAAGTACTTTCTATCGGGAATATTGAAAACCCGGAGATCACAGTAGGGGATACTGTTTTTTATAAAGCATTCTCAGGAACTGAGATCGAATACGAAGGCAATAAATATTTGAGTGTCCCTTACGGGGATCTGCTTGCGAAACTGGTCGAAACGGAAGAGATATAGTTTGAAATTGAAGGACAATGCTTATAAAAAGTATTGCCATTTTTAGCATAAGACCTGACAGGTTTTCGAAAACCTGTCAGGTCTGGACAAGAAACGACCATGCTCAGGATTAATGTTTGCTCAAATACACGCGCTGGGGACAAATGATATTCGAAAGCAATAAGCTGTATAAAGGCTGGAATGGCCAGCTCAACGGCAAACCCGCCATGGCCGGCACCTATGTTTACCGCATTGATTACCGGGAGCCGGGCCAAAGCGGGGAAAACCATACGCTGACGGGAACGGTGGTGTTGGTGAGGTAAGAAGACATGGCAGTGACCGGGTGACTCCAGTCACCCGGTCACTCGCAATACGCAGGAAAAGTACCCTAATACAATTAACCAAAGGGCTGCAACACGCCAGGATGCCTCGACTTCGCTCGGCATGACAGTCGTGTAAAGTAATAGGAGAGAGGGTTTTGGGGGTGCGAAGCGCGCCCCGAGGTCCCTGTTTTAGATAAAAAAACGCTTGTCATTCTGATCACGCCTGAGGCGAGACGATAGCAAAAATGTTGAGGAAGAATCTCCTTGCGGTTTCCCAAGCCTTTAATAGAAAAACCTACCCCTAAAACACCAAACACCAAACACCGAACACCGAACACCAAACACCGAACACCGAACACCAAACACCAAACTAATTATACACCGGCAAAAACGAATAATCCGTTGAGTACTCCATCATCTGTTCAAGGTAATTATCCGGGTATTCCACCTTCACATCCACGATTTCTCCGTTTTCTTTCACGGGAAGGATGTCGGGATTGATGAAGCCGCCGTAAGGCGCCAGGTTCAATTTGGCATAACGTTCTTTAACTTCTGCATGTAATTCAGGATCCACTTTCACTCCGTAATTTTCCACCAGTGCTTTGCCGGCTTCATAATCCCCTTCCGATTTAATGCGCTGAACCTCAGCCAGCAATTCGCCCATCAGTTCGCGCAGTTTTTCATAATCGTTGATCCTTACATAGGTCTTTCCATCTTTTTTAAACATCTCGATCACATTCTCGTCCTTGCCTTTTTCATAACACCATTTGCTGATCAGTTGGCGATTGCGCATGTGGGCCTGCTCGATATCCTTGCCTGTTTCGATGCGGGTGAGCTGGGTCATCAGGCCATTCCTGATATAACCATCATACTCTGCTTTGGCAGCTTCCAGCGTGGGTAATAATCCCAGTTCGACCATCTTCGGATCCATCATATAGTACAAGGCAAACAAATCTGCTCTTGATTCTTCCAAAGCTGAAGAATAGCTTTGTAAAGCCTCTGAGCTGGTGCCGGGCAATAATTGTCCTGAAGCATGACCGATGCATTCGTGCATGTCGGTATGAATATTATCGGCAATGCTGCCATGTTTTCTTTGCCGGTTGATCTCTTCCTGTGAAGCTGCAAATTCCTCCAGAAATCCGCTTTGCATGGCTACCTGATCATAAGCATAAGTGATATTATCCATGGTAACTGATTTTGAACCGTGCTCTTTCCTGATCCAGTCGGCATTGGGCAGATTGATGCCGATGGGGTGGTGGGGTAGCAATCGCCGCCAAGCTGTGCCACCGTGATCACTTTAGCCGTAACACCTTTCACTTCTTTCTTCTTGAATCTCGGATCAACGGGTGAATTGTCCTCAAACCACTGTGCATTTTCGCTGATAATCTTTGTACGTTTCGTGGCTTCCAGGTTTTTAAAGTTCACAACTGATTCCCAGGTAGCTTTCATACCCAGCGGGTCGCCATAAACTTCAATAAATCCATTTACATAATCAACAAAAGCATTGCCATCGTTGAGCCAGAGTACATTGTACTCATCCCATTTTTCCAGATCGCCGGTTTTGTAGTATTCGATCAGTGCATCAAAACCTTTTTTCTGTTGTTCGTTATCGGCAACTTCCCTGGCTTTTTCCAGCCAGTAAACGATCTTTTCAATGGCGGGTCCGTAAAGGCTTCCGAATTTGTATACTTCTTCTTTGATCTCCCCGTTTTCCTTCACGATCTTTGAATTCAATCCGTAAGAGATGGGAGTCTCATCATCCGGATCTTTCATTTTTTCATAAAACGCCAGCACCTCAGCCTGATTTACATCATTTGCATAAAAATTGGTTGCCGATTCAGCCACGATATCCTTATCGGGGTCGGTTTCGATCTTCTTGGCTGCCACATCCGGATCAAAGATGATGGGTGTGATCCAGTTTGTGAATTCTTCCAGGCTTTGCCCATCCTGTAAAGGAAAATCAGCCTCTTCTGAGGACTTTAGCAGATTCGCAAAATAATCTTTTGAGATCTGCGGTGTGAATTTGTCAGTGGCATAATGATGATGGATCCCGTTGGAGAACCAGACCCTTTTCAGATACACCGTAAAGTTTTTGAAATCTTCTGTATTCCTGTCACCCTTATAATGCTTATAAATCTCTTCCAGGGTTTTTCGCACTGCCAGGTTGTATTTGTAGTTCTGGTCGAATACGATATCGCGCCCTGCTTTGGCTGCTTCGCTCAAATAGTAGATGAGCTTTTTCTGATCCAGGCTCAGGTCTTCCCAGCCGGGGATCTGGTAGCGCATGATTCGCAGATCGGCAAACTGGTCGATCTGGTATTTGAAATCGTCTTTGGTGGCTTTTTCCTTTTCCCTTCCGGTGCATTGCAAGCTGCAAGGACCGTTGCTGTTATGATTGTCATCAGTATGATCTTTTTCATAGTAAATAATTATTTGATTTGATGAAGATGTGTGCTTTGTTTTTATCCTTTATAGAAAGGGATCTTTACGACTTTGGCCTTCAGGAGTTTTTTTCTTACCCTGATAAAGACTTCTGTTTCAAATTTCGCATAGGCTGTTTCAATATAGCCCATGCCTATCCCGACTTTCAGCATGGGCGACATGGTGCCTGAGGTAACTTCTCCAATATTGTTACCGGCCTCATCGCAGATCTCATAATGCTGCCTCGGAATGCCCTTATCGATCATTTCAAAACCTCTCAACCTGCGACTGACTCCTTCTTCTTTTTGCTTCTGGATGTACTCGCGATTGATGAAATCGTTTCCATCAGTAAATTTCGTGATCCAACCCAGTCCTGCCTCAATGGGGGAAGTGCTTTCGTCGATATCATTCCCGTAAAGGCAAAAACCGCTTTCCAGCCTGAGGGTATCCCTGGCTGCCAGTCCAATGGGCTTGATTCCGAACTCTTCACCGGCTTCCAGCACGGCTTTGTAGATCTTAGCGGCATCCTCATTGGGCATGTATATTTCACATCCGCCGGAACCGGTATAACCGGTCGTTGACAGGATCACGTCCTTAACACCCGCAAATTCGAGTTGCTTAAAAGTGTAATATTCCATGTCTGTGATATTCTCCCCGCTCAGCTTTTGCATCGCTTTCAGGGCCAGCGGACCCTGTATTGCCAGCTGGGAGATCTCCCCGGAGGCATTGCGGATATCTGCATCATTGATGTTTTGCCCGGATACCCATTCCCAGTCCTTTTCGATATTGGCCGCATTCACCACGAGCAAATAAGTTTCTGCGTCAAAACGGTAAACCAGCAGGTCATCGACAATGCCTCCCTTTTCATTCGGAAAACATGAATACTGTATCTTCCCATCGAAAAGCTTTGCAACATCATTGCTGGTTAAGCGCTGAACCAGTTCAAATGCTTTGGGTCCTTTGATCCAGAATTCGCCCATGTGTGAAACATCGAATACCCCGACACCTTTTCTTACAGTTTCGTGCTCGATATTCACCCCTTCGAACTGAACGGGCATATTGTAACCGGCAAAGGCCACAATTTTGCCCCCCATTTGTTCATGAAATTTTGTTAATGCTGTATCTTTCATTATAACTGATTTTATTGATTTTAGCTGAATTCACAAAATTAAGAAATACGAATGGATTAATGTTAAAACCCTGTCAATAATTCTTGAGTTGCACTCTCTTTCCTTCATGCAAAGCAGCGTGTCATCCCGATCTCGCCTCTGGCGCGACGGAAATGAAAAATGTGAGCAGGGATCTCCTGGCGTATTACAGCCCATTTTTTAATAAATTGACAAAAGGCTACATTAGGCAATATGATTCTCTGTCTGCTCCCCCCTTTAAAAACCTATAGATGCTTCTGGCATTTTTACTTGATAACAATGTTCAGATTTATGTTTTATCTTTGAACCACTGAAAAAACAGGAAGCAGATGCTGATTGACAGAAAAAATATGCCCCGCTGGCTGATCGTACTGATCGACATACTGATCGTATTTTTTTCGGTGATCCTGGCCTATCTCATCCGTTTTAATTTTGATATCCCAAACTATGAGCTGAGGCCTTTGCCCTGGATCCTGCTGATAATTGCAGGGGTTCGCCTGCTGAGTTTCCTGGTTGGCAAGACCCATTTCGGGATCCTGCGCTATACGAGTACTCAGGACATTGTGCGGCTCCTCATTGTTATGCTCATCGGCAGTGTGATATTTGTCTCGATTGATTTGTTTACCTATTTCTTTTATGGGGGGATCTTTTTCATCCCCTTCTCCATCATCATCATTGAATTCCTGATGAGTTTTCTCGGGGCAGCATCAGTAAGGCTTATTGCAAAGGTTACCTATCTTGAACTGTCGGGACCCAGCGGAAGTCGCCGCAAGGTGATCATTTTCGGGGCAGGGGAGGCCGGTATTCTTACAAAGCGCGTTATCGAGAGAGATGCCGGCTCCAGGCTCAAAGTGATGGCGTTCCTGGATGATGACCCCAACAAAGCAGGGAAAAAACTGGAAGGTACGGAGATTGCGCCATCTGCTAAACTCAATAATTTCTTGCAACATAACGATGTGGAACAGGTGATCATTTCCGTTCAGCAACTGAAGGCTGAAAAAAAACAGGAGATCATCGAAACCTGTATCCGGCATGACGTGAAGGTGCTGAATGTGCCGCCCATTGTGCAATGGATCAATGGTGAGCTGAGTTTTAACCAGATCAAGACCATTAATATCGAAGACCTGCTGGGCAGGGAAGTGATCAGGCTGGAAGAAAAAAGATGTTCCGTGAGATCGGGGAAAAAACTGTGCTGATCACCGGGGCCTCCGGTTCTATTGGCAGTGAATTGTTCCGACAGCTGGCACGCTTCAGACCCGGAAAACTTTTGCTGCTCGACCAATCGGAAACGCCCTTGTACCATTTGGAACTGGAATGCCTGGATAAATTCCCAGACCTGGATTACGAGGTGATTGTTGCAGATATTTGCAATGAAAAAAGGATGCACAATGTGTTCGCCACCTTTAAGCCCCAGATCATTTATCATGCAGCTGCATACAAACATGTCCCCATGATGGAGAATAATCCGTCTGAAGCCATTTATACCAACATCAGGGGAACCCGGATACTGGCCGATCTGGCTGTCGAATTCGGGGTGAAGAAATTTATCATGATTTCGACGGACAAAGCCGTGAAACCCACCAATGTGATGGGGGCTTCGAAAAGGATTGCCGAGATCTATGTGCAATCACTCAGCAATGAAAGTACAAGCTTCATCACCACCCGCTTTGGGAATGTGCTCGGATCCAATGGATCGGTTATTCCGCTTTTCAGGCAGCAGATCGAAAAAGGCGGCCCGATCACTATCACACATCCTGAGATCACCCGCTATTTCATGACCATCCCCGAGGCCTGCCAGCTGGTGCTGGAAGCAGGTGCTATGGGCAAAGGCGGAGAAATATTTATCTTTGATATGGGACAGTCCGTCAGGATTGTGGATCTTGCCCGGAAAATGATCAAGCTCTCCGGGCTGGAATTGGGCAAAGACATACAGATCAAATATATTGGACTCCGACCCGGAGAAAAGCTCTACGAAGAATTGCTGAACGATAAGGAAAATACATTGCCTACGCATCACCCGCAGATCATGATCGCGAAAGTACAGCAATATGAAAAATCCTTCATTGAAGAAAAAGTAAACCTGCTCATTTCCCTTTTCGATGCGCAGGAAAACTTTGAGATCGTGAAGAATATGAAGGAAATCCTTCCTGAATTCAGAAGTAAAAATTCTGTATACGAACAATTAGACCCCCCGGAGGACGTTGACAATACATGAAATCAATGAAGCTTTCGAAAAGATACCTCATAATTTTTTTGCTGCTTTTTTTTGTGTTTAAAATGCAGGCGGCTTATTTGCTGATTCCCATGGATGACAAACAGAAGAATCACCTGAAAGCGTATGGTATTGCTTACTGGGTGCTTGAGCGCGATGTGGAGATCAGCTGGTTGCTGAATTACCGGGGTGGCAGCTGGATGTTCCCGTACAGCAAGAACTTTGAGAATGAATGTGTGATCCGGGGAGTGAGCTATGAGATCATTGCTGATGTACAGGCTTCCGCGATTCTCAACCAGATCGCTCAACCCGAGGTGAATATGGATGAGGTCAAATTGCATAAAGTCCCGAGGATCGCGGTTTACTCTCCCAAAAACAAACAACCCTGGGATGATGCGGTTACGTTGGCCCTTTCGTATGCAGAAATCCCCTACGATGTGGTTTATGATCCGGAAGTCCTCAACGGAGCTTTGCCCCTTTACGACTGGCTCCATCTTCATCACGAGGATTTTACCGGGCAGTACGGGAAGTTCTGGGCACGCTACCGCGATTTTCCCTGGTATCAGGAAGATGTGCGGGTGAATGAAAAGATCGCAAGGGATTTCGGGTTTACCAAAGTTTCCGAACTGAAACTTGCGGTGTCCGGCAAGATCCGGGAGTTTACAGCCGGCGGAGGATATTTGTTTGCCATGTGTTCAGCACCCGATAGCTATGATGTTGCCCTTTCGGCCCATGATGTGGATATCTGTGATGTGATGTTCGATGGCGATCCGCCCGAAACCGGTGCACAGCAAAAACTTGATTTCAATGCCTGTTTTGCATTTGAAGATTTTGAGATCAGCATGAATCCTTTTGAATACGAAATATCATCCATTGATGTCACGCAGACAAGGCCAAAAAGCCTGCGTGAAGGCAATGATTTCTTCACCCTTTTCGATTTCTCGGCCAAATGGGATCCCGTGCCAACCATGCTGTGCCAGAATCATACCCAGGTAATCAAAGGTTTTATGGGGCAGACCACGGCCTTCAATAAAAATACCTTAAAGCCCAATGTGCTCGTGATGGGAGAAACCAAAACAGCAAACGAGGCACGTTATATTCATGGAGATTTTGGCGAAGGTACCTGGACATTCTATGGCGGACATGACCCGGAGGATTATCAGCATTTTATCGGAGATCCTCCAACGGAACTTGATCTCTATCCCAACTCACCAGGATACCGGCTGATCCTGAATAATGTTCTTTTTCCGGCGGCTAAAAAGCAAAAAAGGAAAACCTGATCCATTTGGTCCGGCTATCAATACATTCCGTAGATTTTTTCAAAGCTGTCGTAATAGTGGGTGCCATCGAAATACATATCAAAATGAGATTGGCAGGAATCAGCATCCCTAAAGACGATCTCTCCCTGCTTCACTTCAAGGCCTGAGGTGCTGAACTGGCAGCTTCCGCCGTGTATCCACCTGCAGGTACTGCTTTTTACCAGCGGGCTGATGCTGGTGGAGGTGAAATACTGATCATCTTCGGAGTATCCTTTGCTGTTGGCTGTGAAATGGAAAATGTCATCACCGAAATCCTGGGATGTCGCTGATCCGCTTACCCAGGAAATGTCCTGCCGGCTTTCCCAGGTGAAGGTGTTCAGGGAATCACTCAGGAAGAATTTGATGCCTGAAGTTGCCAGTTTGAAAGCTGGTGTGCTGTCGTTTAGCTTGCCGGGGTTTTCAAATGAAAGACTGCCTTCCAGCAGGATGTTCTGAACAGCAAAACTGATAAACCTGATCTTGCCGCTGCTTCCGCTTTCATCAAATGAACCGTCCATGTTCAGGGTGATCTGGCCCTTGCGTTTCAGGCTGTCAGGACAAACAACATTCCAGTTCGGGTAAAATACCCGGATAAAGGTTGAGTCCTGCAGGGTGTCATAAAAAACAGTGGCAGCAAATATTTCTTTTTCTCCCTGCTGGTGCAGGGCTGTGTCGTAGCCTGCCTGGTGCAGAATGCGGAATACATCCTGTATGATATCCTCTGCCAGGGTGTTGTTCCTGGCGGCATTGAGGTTGGGATTCAGATCGGTGGAAATGTTCTCATCCTTGCAGGCGAAAAAGAATGTGCTGATCAGTAAAAATGCCAGTAAATATGCCTTCTTCATCATGAGTTTTCTTTAAAAAATAAACTCCGATTCAGATGATTTATTTCACATAAGTTAGAAAGGAATAGGTGAAATCGTTCTGTTGGTCATCCTTTACATCTTCCTGCTCAATGAGCTTCCATTCATTTTTGTCCACTTCCGGAAAAAAGGTGTCAGCTTCAAAATTCCGGTTCACACGGGTAATGTAAAGTTTATTTGCATGGGGCATGAACTGTTTGTATATCGAGCCGCCACCGATGATAAAGCTTTCCTCCTGCTTATTGCAGTGTTCCAGGGCTTCTTCAATGGAATATACGGTGGTGCAGCCTTCAAAGGTTTCCCCCGGCACATCAGTGATGACAATGTTGATGCGGTTCGGGAGAGGTGCTTTCGGCAAAGATTCAAAGGTCTTTTTTCCCATGATCACAGGATGTCCCTGTGTGATCCTTTTAAAGCGTTTCAGATCATTGGAAATATGCCACAAAAGCTGGTTGTCCTTTCCAATGGCGTTGTTGGCTGCTATAGCGACAATGATGGAGATTTTTTTCATAACTCAAAACTCAAAACTCAAAACTCAAAACTAAAAACTAAACCGATATCTCCCCCCTAATATGCGGATGTGCCTGGTAATCCACCAGTTCAAAATCCTCGTATTTAAAACCAAAAATGCTTTTCACCTCCGGGTTGATCTTCATTATTGGCAGGGGATAGGGTTCCCTTGTCAGCTGAAGTTTGCATTGTTCAATGTGGTTCAGATAGATATGCACATCCCCGAAGGTGTGGATGAATTCACCGGGTTTCAGTCCTGTTACCTGGGCCATCATCAAGGTGAGCAGGGAGTAAGATGCGATGTTAAAAGGCACCCCGAGGAAGGTATCCGCACTCCGCTGGTAAAGGTGACAAGAAAGCCTGCCATTTCCAACATAAAAGTGAAAAAGTACATGGCAGGGCGGGAGGGCCATCCTGTCAAGATCACCAACATTCCATGCACTCACGATATGCCGCCTCGAATCGGGGTTTTCCTGTATGGATTTCACCACATTGGATATCTGGTCAATATGACTGCCGTCAGGTGCTGGCCACGACCGCCACTGGTAACCATAGATATGCCCCAGGTCTCCATTCTCATCGGCCCATTCGTCCCATATCCTTACTTTGTGATCGTTAAGAAATTTAACATTGGTGTCCCCATTCAAAAACCATAGCAACTCATAAATGATCGATCTCAGGTGCAGTTTTTTGGTGGTAAGAACCGGGAAACCTTCCTCCAGGTTAAAGCGCATCTGATGCCCGAAAACGCTGATGGTGCCGGTTCCCGTGCGGTCTTTTTTTACAATGCCTTTGTTTAATATATGATCTAAGAGGTCTAAATATTGTCTCATTTCCTTCTGACTGATTAAAGATCAAAGATTAAAATTTATAAAAGAAATATCGAAAATGACCGATGTTTTTTATGAACAAAAGATGAACAGGATTTATATAGCCGCCACGAATACTGATAGAACGCACATTCACGCAAAAAAAGCGGATTATTGCGGATTTGATTCATTGCTTCATTATTGTTCATTGCAATAAATAACAATTGAACCCCCAGCCTCGCCTCTGTCGCCCACTCGCCATTTTACCCCAGTATCATCCCAACGATCGTTGCCGAAAGCAAAGACGCCAGGGCGCCTCCGACCAGTGCACGGAAGCCCAGCTGTGAAAGCATGGTCTTTTTGTTGGGCGCCAGCGCCCCAATGCCTCCCAGTTGAATGCCGATAGAGCTGAAATTGGCAAATCCACATAAAATATAAGTGGCAATGATCGCTGATTTATCATAGGAAAAGCTTACGGTATCGATCATTTCTTTCAGGCTGATATAAGCGATCATTTCGTTGAGAATGATCTTTTCCCGAAAAGTTGTGCCACCAGGGTCATATCCGCAGCGGGCACCCCGATTGCCCAGATCACCGGTGTAAAGGCATATCCCAGAATAAACTCAAGGCTGAACTTATTGAACTGTCCATTGGTCATGCTGGCGATCAAAGGATTCAGGTCTGTCCAGGCGCCAATCTTGAAAAGAATGAAATTAAGCATGGCGATAAAAGCCAGAAAAACCAGCAGCATGGCGCCCACATTTACAGCCAGCCTGATACCCTGGGCGGTTCCGTTGGCAACTGCCTCCAGGATATTGTTACCGATCTTCTCTTTAGTGATTTTGATCTCACTTTTAATCGGTTCGGTCTGGGGTACAAGGATCTTGGCTGCAATTACCGCACCAGGGGCTGCCATCACTGATGCTGTGATCAGGTGCTTGGCAAACAGTATCCTTTCTGCAGGGTCATCCCCGCCAAGCAGACCAATATATATTGCCAGCACCCCCCCCGCGATGGTAGCCATCCCGCCCACCATTACAAGCATCATCTCCGAACGGTTCATCTTTGGCAGGTATTCCTTGATCAGCAAGGGGGATTCGGTCTGGCCCAGAAAGATGTTCCCGGAAGCGGATAAACTCTCAGCACCTGAAATTTTCAGGGCTTTGGTCATCAGCCAGGCCAATGCGTAAACAACCTTCTGAATGATCCCGTAATAAAACAATACACTGGTGAGGGCGGAAAAGAATATAATGGTGGGCAGGATCTGAAAAGCAAAAATAAAACCATAGGTCTCTGTGTTCAACAGTCCGCCAAATAGAAATTCACTGCCCACCTTTGTGAAGTCGAGCACCTTAATGAATATCTGTCCGATAAATTCGATGAAGTTCTGGATAAAGGGTACTTTTAAAACAGCGATCGCAATGAGGATCTGCACCAGGAGACCGATGCCTACCACTTTCCAGGAGATGGCCCTGCGGTTGCTGCTCAGCAGGAAGGCCAGGAAGATCACAGTAAGTAGGCCCAGCATACCCCGCCAGAGGGAATGCAGGCTGAAACCCGTACTCAGTTTTGTGTAATGTTTCTGCTGGCTGTCGCTGGTAAACTCAAATAATCTTTCTCCTTTTTTCAGAATCAGTTTGTTTTCCTGAAGTTCTACAATCTTGTATGATTGCTGTTTTTTTTCGGCCTGTAATTCATTTTTGCTGAAGCGGGTAACTTCTTGGCCTTCGCGGTAATAGATCATTGCCGGCTCATCATCCGATATGTTGTAAACAACGGAATCGATTTCCATGGCGATGGGTTCGAGCTCGTAGGTCAGAATGAGCTTTTCTCCCTCAATCTTCCAGGTGCCACTGGCGGAGATATCCAAAGCGGAAATACGTTCCTCAAAACGATTGTTTTCGGTGAAAAAGCTCAGGTGATCCTGCTTGGAAAAAGAAGTGAGGTCAGGATCATTGTTGTTCTTCACCAGCAGGGGGGTCCACTTTTGCGTGATGAGGTTGAGCTGTTTTGCGGTATTTTGCGCAAATCCGGCAGCTGCCAGAAACAAAAAAATAATTATGATAAAGATCTTGCTTTTCATCCTGCCCGAGAGTTTTTTGAAAGCCAAAAGTAAAAAAATCAATCTGATTGAATAGCAGACGGCCGGGAATTTTAACCGCTGGATTTTCTTTTGTTGATCTCGTCGCGGATCACCGAGGCTTTTTCATATTCTTCCTTGTCGACAGCTTTTTTCAGCAGGTCATATAATTCATTGATCGACATGGCAGAATAGTTCCGTCCCTCTTTTTTGATTTTGAGGATGTTTTGGCAGTTTTCTTTTCTTTGTCGTCCATCACTACACCGGCTTCGCTCATGATCTTTTCATAGGTATAAATAGGACAGTTAAACCGTATGGCCAGGGCAACCGCATCCGATGTCCGGCTGTCGATCTCACTGACAGTCCCATTTTGCTCACAAACCAGTTTTGCAAAGAAAACACCTTCCTGGAATTTGTTGATCACGACTTCTTTAATGCCAACCTTATAATGATCGGCAAAATTCTTAAAAAGGTCATGGGTGAGCGGACGGGAAGGTTTCATTTTTTCCAGCTCTATAGCAATAGACTGGGCTTCAAATCCTCCGATAATGATGGGCAGCCGTCTCTTTCCCTGTTTTTCTCCCATAATGAGTGCGTAGGCTCCGCTTTGCGACTGGCTGTATGACATCCCGATAATTTCAAGCTTAATTTTATCCATAATATTAACCTTCCCCTCTACTAATGAATAAAAGTAGAAATTATTTTAAAGATACCAAAAAACTTGTTCTTGATAAATATTAAAAAAAGCTCTTGCTGCCAATTCCGAAATTTTCTTACTTTAGCCAACCAAAACCTATTAATCAAAATCAGATTTATTATGAGAAAAATCCTTAGCTTATTGGCGGTTCTTGGATTACCGGCATTAACTTTTGCCAGTGAAGCTGACCTGGTTATTCCGTCGGGGATCAAAAGTCAGAACATTCTGTATTGGGGCTTTCTGATAATCTTTCTGGGATTTTTGTTCGGTTTTTATCAGTTTGTAAAAGTCCAAAAACTAAGAACTCAATTGTCATCTTTACCGATAAAATTCAATGCCTGATTCAAATACATAAGGGATTTTTTAAAAATTCATATTTTTGTTAATTTGACAATACAATCGTTTTAACTATCTATTATTTAATTAATTAGAGAATGTTTATGGAAAAAATTGTATTTATTTTACCTGTTGCCGGATTAGTGGGAATCCTGTTCATGATCTGGAAAACCTCATGGGTATCGAAACAAGAAACAGGAACAGAAAAAATGAGACAGATTGCCAAGCACATTGCCGACGGGTCCATGGCTTTCCTAAAAGCTGAATACCGCATTCTGTCGGTATTTGTGATTGCTGTTTCGGTTTTACTGTTCTTTAAAAGCTCCGGTGAAGAAGGATCAAACGGATACGTGGTTCTTTCGTTTATCACCGGCGCTGTTCTCTCAGGACTTTCAGGATTTATAGGTATGCGAATAGCTACAAAAGCCAATGTCCGCACAACGCATGCAGCGCGTTCAACACTAAACAAAGCCCTTAAGGTGGCTTTTAACGGAGGCTCGGTGATGGGGATTGGTGTGGTTACGATGGGTCTGCTGGGCTTGTCATTGTTGTTTTTGCTTTACAATTACTTTCTTGGGGTTGATTGGGGCCTTGGAACAATCATTAATGTAATTTCTTCCTTTTCTTTGGGGGCCTCATCCATTGCTCTATTTGCCAGGGTTGGCGGTGGTATTTATACCAAAGCTGCCGATGTGGGGGCCGATCTGGTTGGAAAAGTCGAAGCTGGCATACCCGAAGATCACCCTCTGAATCCAGCCACCATAGCAGACAATGTGGGCGACAATGTGGGCGATGTAGCCGGAATGGGGGCCGACCTGTTTGAATCCTTCGTAGGATCGATCATTGCGGCCATGGTGTTGGGTGCTGTTTTTGTAATGGCTCCTGAGATACAGTCAGGTTTTGTGCTGGGACCTGTTATGCTTCCGCTTGCATTGGCTGCATTCGGAATCCTTACCTCCATTTTTGGCACCTTTTTCGTACGTGTTAAAGAAGGCGGTAATCCACAAAAAGCTTTGAATAAAGGCGAAATCTTGTCGGGGATTAGCATGATCGTTGGATCATTTTTCATTATCCGGGCTTTTCTTCCTGAATCTTGGACCATCACTGTTACCGGCGGTATGGATAAAACATTTTCTTCACTAGGAGTTTTTTATTCAACCATCATTGGGCTGGCTGTTGGGATCCTCATCGGAAAGGTTACTGAATATTTCACAGCAACCGGAAAATTACCGGTCAGGTCTATTGTGGAGCAATCACGCACAGGTGCGGCCACCAACATTATTGCAGGCCTTGAGGTAGGCATGAAATCCACAGCCATTCCCATCATTGGACTGGCAATAGCAATCATCAGCTCTTACTATTTTGCCGGACTTTATGGCATTGCTATGGCAGCCGTTGCAATGCTGTCCAATACCGGCATCCAGCTGGCAATAGATGCTTACGGCCCGATTGCTGATAACGCAGGCGGCATAGCCGAGATGTCGGAACTGCCTAAAGAGGTGCGGCAACGTACCGACAAGCTCGATGCCGTGGGAAACACCACAGCCGCCATCGGAAAAGGCTTTGCCATTGGTTCTGCTGCATTAACGGCCCTGGCATTGTTCTCGGCTTTTATGACGCAAGCCGGCATTGCCACGATCGACATTTCGAAACCAAAAATTATGGCTGGGCTCATTTTTGGCGCTATGATAGCATTTCTTTTCTCATCCATGTCCCTGGGAGCTGTAGGTCGTGCCGCTAAGGCCATGATACAGGAGGTGCGGCGGCAGTTCACCACCATACCCGCACTGAAAAATGCCCTGGAGGTTATGCGTAAATACAATGGCGATATGAGCAAAGCTTCTCCGGAAGACATAAAAATTTTCGAAGCCGCTGAAGGTGCAGCTGATTATGAGCGCTGTGTCGAAATCTCTACCAAAAGATCGCTCAAGGAAATGGTTGTCCCGGGACTTCTGGCTATTATCACACCGGCAGTCATCGGTTACCTGGGCGGTGCCGAAATGCTGGGTGGTTTGCTCGCCGGGGTAACAAGCACAGGTGTTCTGCTGGCTATTTTTCAATCTAATGCCGGGGGAGCATGGGACAATGCCAAAAAAATGGTTGAAGAGGGTATAATCATTGAGGGCGAAATGCACCAAAAAGGCAGTGAGTTGCATAAAGCCACCGTAACAGGTGATACAGTTGGAGACCCCTTCAAAGACACATCAGGGCCTTCCCTTAATATCTTGCTCAAGCTGATGTCGATAGTGGCACTCGTGATTGCACCCAGCATAGCTGTGAATCAAATGGAAGATAGTGCGATGCTGAAACAACAGCAGGAGAATGTGATACAAATCAACGAAGAAATAAATTATTCGGTTATCACTCCGGATAGAGGCCAGGACAATATCAATTACGCGATAACGACCTGGTATTCAATGATTACACCCTCTGTGCTTTCGCAAAATACAGATATGCAAACCGGGACAAATATGCCCAAATAGGATATCGGACAACACCAGGAAAATGTTGTAAGTATATATGGAGGAAAAGGGCACAAGCCTGCACCATAAAACTGTGATCGGCGATAGATAGGGAATACTGAGGATACATATGCTGTATCACTCAATCCCATCATCAAGTATTCCGGGAAGACCTGTTTTTCCTGTCGTTGTGTGCCCGTGTTGTGGGAAAACTAATAATTAACTGCCCGTGCTTGCTTTTTAATTCCTTCGGTTTGTCTTCTTCGATCTTCAAGATCGAGCACCTTTGTTTTGATCTCATCCGTTTCAGAATAATTCAGCGATTAAGCATTAAAGTTTAGGAATTATTCGGGTTAAGTCTTGCACCTGGAATGTATTCGTAACCATCATTTTGTAAAGCTTTGATGTTCTTATCTGATAGCGGGGCAGCTTTTTTTAGGTGGATTAAATAAATCCGATATCTGAATATTTTCCAGGATAAATTATCTTTGTAACAACTTCTACAATGAACCAACAAATAAACAATACAATGGAAGAATTTAAAAACATTGATGACATTCTGGATTTTGCGATCAATTCCGAGCAGGAGGCCGTGGATTTTTATACTGAACTGGCCAACAATGCATCCAATGAGGAAATGAAAGAAGTGTTCACCCAGTTTGCCGGAGAAGAAATGGGACACAAAAGGAAATTGATGAACATTAAGGAAAGCGGTACCTTCGAAGTGAGGGAAACTGAGATCAAAGATCTCAAGATCGCCGACTACCTGGTGGATGTGGAACCCCATCCCAACATGTCCTACCAGGAAGCGCTTATGATCGCGATGAAAAAAGAAAAATCGGCATTCAAATTATATTCCAAGCTGGCTGCCAAGGCCCCAACAGGAGAGATGAAAGAGCTTTTCAACGGACTGGCCCTGGAGGAATCAAAACATAAACTGCGTTTTGAACTGGAGTATGATGAATATGTGTTGAGAGAGAACTAAGAGGAAATGAATTGCGCCTAACCCCTGCTTCCTATCCTCGAGGTAGGGGTTTTTGTTTTTTGGCAACCTGGGCGACAGAGGCGACTAAAGGCGACAAAGGCGATAAAGGCGACAAAGGCGACAAAGGCGACAAAGGCGACAAAGGCGACAAAGGCGACAAAGGCGACAAAGGAAGCATATAGACAAGGGGACAAAGGAGACAAGGAGACAAGAGGACAATGTCTCGTTGTCACGTCCTGAAATAGGGTTACAAAAAAGTAAACAAAATTCAGGATTATGAATCGAATTCCGTCCTTTGGACGTGGATTCTCGACTAAAAGTCGGGACAATGGAACAATCGAACAATGAATCAATCAGCCAATCTGCGTAAAACGTGAACCAAATATCAATACCCAAAGTATTCGTGAAATTATTTTAAATCAGTGAGACTGATTTTTTAGGAGCGATAGCGAACTGAGAAAGCAAAGTCGAACTGATCCCGAGCTTGTCGAGGGATCTCGTGGGTAATATTCCCCGCCCCTTGGGGCGAATCAAATGAATGTTTCATAATGATACCCCGCAGGCTTGCCTCGGGGTAGTTCATTATTATCATTTGTGAATTCGTGGCTGCCGGCAAGATGTTTTCCATGGATATCTGCGTTCTATCAGCTTAAAACACACAATATTCTTATCTTCGCAAGGTTTATTTAGTAAAATTTTATCAGGGCATCATATGCAATTTGTAAATCCAGGCTTTCTTTATGCACTTTCGGCCATTGCCATTCCGATCATCATTCACCTGTTCAATTTCAGGCGGTATAAGAAGGAGTATTTTTCCAATGTAAAACTCCTGAAGGAATTGCAGCTCAAAACCCGGCGCAAATCAAGACTGAAACACCTGATCCTGCTCTTTTTGAGGATACTGGCCATCATTGCTATCGTACTGGCTTTTGCACAACCTTACATCCCTGCACCCAATTCACTGATCAAGTCCGAGGAATCCTCCAGTGTTGTAATTTACACGGATAATTCATTCTCTATGGCCTCAGAATCGGAAGAAGGGGTATTGATTGAGGAGGCCAGGGAAAAAGCAGGGGAGATCGTCGCATCTTACCGGCCATCAGATAAGTTCGAGCTTATCACAAATGATTTTCTGGGCAGGCATCATAAGTTTGTTTCTTCAGAAGATTTCTCGGATTTAACAGATGAAGTCTCTTTAACACCGCAGTTCAGAATGCTGTCGGCTGTTACAGAAAGAGCCAGGGCAGATCTTTCCGACAGCAGGACCTACAATAAGATCCTGTACCTCATATCGGATTTTCAGGAAGTTTCTGCAGATCTGGCCAGTATTGAACCGGATACAAATACCAGGACTTTCCTTGTTCCATTGCAGCCCCTTTCGCAGGCCAACCTTTATATTGACTCATGCTGGCTGGAAACTCCTGTGATTCTTCCTGGCCAGGAGGTGGAACTGCTCGTCAGGGTGAACAATGATTCGGAAAGCAAAATTGAGAAGCTGCCCTTGAACCTCAACCTGAATGAGAGGCAGCGCGCGGTATCCTCTGTTGATGTTCCTGCAGGTGGAAATGCTGTTGCAAAACTACAGTTTACCCTTCATGAGGCCGGGATGCTTCAGGGTTATGTGGCTTTGAACGATTACCCCATCTCCTTTGATGACCGGTATTACATCAGCCTGCAACCTCAAAGGGAACTGCAGGTGATGGAAGTATACCATAAAGAGCCCAATCCATACCTGGATGCTCTTTTTGAGAACGACAGCAGCTTTGTGCTCAGGAGTGAAGCAGTTGGCCGGCTGGATTATTCACAGCTGAATGCCAGTGATTTGCTGATCCTGATGCAATTGGAAGAGATCCCCAGCGGCCTGAGAGACGTGGTGATTGATTTTGTAAGCAAGGGTGGCTCACTGCTGATCGTGCCTGCTGCAAGCGGTATGTTGATGGATTCCTATAATGTACTGCTTGCTTCTTTCTATCTGAATAAACTTACAGGAAAAGACAGCAGCAGGCTGGAGGTGGATTTCCTGAACCTGCAGGATCCTTTTTTCGAAGATGTGTTCCTGGAAGTACCGGAAAATGCCGACCTGCCGGTTGCCAGTGCTCACTACAGGCAAACTGCCCTGACAAGGGTAAACCAGATCTCACTCATGAGCCTGCGCAACGGGGATGTGTTCCTTTCCAGGGCTGCATTTGAAAAGGGTGAGGTATATGTCAGCAACATTGCCTTTGAGGAATCCCATGGAAACTTTGTACGTCATGCCCTTTTTGTACCGGTAATGTATAAGATTGCATTATCATCCGGAAAAGAAACCCCGCTCTCCTTTACAATTGGCAAAATGAACGACATCGAAATAGACCTGCCCCTCAATGGAGGAGATGAGGTAGTAAAAATTCTGCAGAAAAACAGTGAGTTTGAGTTCATACCGGAAATGAAACGCAGAAACTTCAGGACTTTTATCAATACCCGCCAGCAAGTTAAAGATGCGGGCAATTATTCTATTGTTTTTAGGGAAGAAATAAGAGGAGGCCTGTCATTCAATTATGACCGCATGGAGTCGAATCTGACAGCCTATCAAGTTGAACAACTGGAAGCCCTGATCAGCGATTTGAATCTGAAAAATTTCAGTGTACTCAAAAATGACCAGGTTTCATTAACAAAAGCCGTATCAGATATCAACAAAGGCACCCGGTTTTGGAAGTTATTTATTATTTTAGCACTCGCATTTCTGGCAGCTGAAATCGCAATTATCAGACTTTGGAAATAAGGCTTTAGGCACAAATGGCTGAAGAGGAAAACAAGAATACGGAAGAAGAAAAAGAGGAAGAAATTCACGAACAGCAAAACGAAGATTCCGCATCTCAGGGTGAAATGTATCAAACCCTGAAATTGTCGGGTATGTACGAAAACTGGTTCCTGGATTATGCATCCTATGTGATCCTTGAGCGGGCAGTCCCCGATGTGATCGACGGACTGAAACCTGTTCAGCGCAGGATATTGCATGCCATGAAAGACCTTGATGACGGCCGGTACAATAAAGTAGCCAACATCATCGGCCATACCATGAAGTATCACCCGCATGGGGATGCATCCATCGGGGATGCCCTGGTGCAGCTTGGCCAGAAGGAGATCCTGATCGACGCCCAGGGTAACTGGGGAAACGTTCTTACAGGCGACAGCGCTGCCGCCCCCAGATACATTGAGGCCCGGCTCTCCAAATTTGCCCTTGAAGTGGTTTTCAACGCCAAAACTACCAACTGGAAAACTTCCTATGATGGCAGGAACAGGGAGCCTGTCACCCTGCCCGTAAAATTTCCCCTCCTGCTGGCCCAGGGAGTGGAAGGCATTGCCGTTGGTCTGGCTTCCAAAATATTGCCCCATAACTTCCTTGAACTTATTGATGCCTCCATCCTCTACCTTCAGGGTAAAGAGTTTGAGCTGCTGCCTGATTTTCTTACCGGAGGAATGGGCGATTTTTCAAAATACAGTGATGGTTTGCGTGGAGCCAGGATCCGTCTCAGGGCCAGGATCAACAAAGTGGATAATAAAACACTTTCAATTACAGAAATCCCTTATGGTACCACAACTTCAAGCCTGATCGAAAGCATCATTGCTGCCAATGAAAAGGGCAAGATCAAGGTAAAGAAGATCGATGATAATACCGCCGAAAATGTAGAGATCAATATACACCTGAACCAGGGGGTTTCGCCCGACCAGACCATTGATGCACTTTATGCCTTTACCAATTGTGAAGTCAGTATTTCGCCCAATTGCTGTGTGATTTACGATGGTAAACCCCAGTTTATCGGGGTAAGTGAAATATTGAAGATTTCTACGGATAATACGCTCAGCCTGCTGAAAAAGGAACTTGAAATTCGTAATAGCGAACTTGAAGAGGAATGGCATTTCCTCTCACTCGAACAGATATTTATTGAGGAGAGAATTTACCGGCGCATTGAAAAGAGCACGACCTGGGAGGAGGTGATCGAAACCATCGATAAGGGCCTGGATCCCTTCAAGGATAAGTTCAAACGGGAGATCACCCGGGAGGATATCATTAAACTGACCGAGATCAGGATCAAAAGGATCTCCAAGTACAGCTCGGATAAAACAGAGCAACAGATCGAGGCCATAGAAGGGGAAATCCTGGAGGTTAAGAATCACCTGGATAACCTGGTCGATTTTACGATCAATTATTTCAGGCAGATTAAAAAGAAATACGGACAGGGAAGGGAAAGAAGGACAGAAATACGGAGCTTCGATACCATCGAAGCCACCATGGTGGCGGCCGCCACGCAGAAACTCTATGTGAATCGCGAAGACGGTTTTGCCGGTACTTCACTGAAGAAGGATGAGTATGTATGTGATTGCTCGGATATCGATGACCTGATCGTATTCCGGGAAGACGGCACCTGCATCGTGACCAAGGTGGCACCCAAAACATTCGTAGGAAAAAATGTGATCCACATCGATGTGTTCAAACGGAACGATGACCGGACGATATACAATATGATCTACCGTGATGGTTTCCGCGGAAATGCTTATGTGAAACGCTTTCCGGTGCTGGGTGTAACCAGGGATAAGGAGTACGACCTGGGCCGCGGCAGCAAGGGGACCAAAGTTCTTTACTTTACGGCCAACCCAAACGGTGAGGCCGAAGTCCTTAAGATCTATCACCGGCCCAAGCCCAAACTTCGCAAGCTTTCCTTTGAATATAATTTCAGTGAGCTGGACATCAAAAGCAGAGGGGCAAAAGGAAATATCCTGACCAGGCACTCCATCCGGGATATCGTGAAGAAAGAAGAAGGAGTCTCCACCCTCGGTGCCATCGATATTTGGTATGATGAAACAGTGAAACGCTTGAATACGGATGAGCGAGGCCAATACCTGGGCGCTTTCCGGGGGCAGGATAAGATCCTTACAGTGATGAAGTCGGGTTACCTGAAACTGACCAATTATGATGTGTCCACCCATTTCGATGAAGGCATGATCATGATCCAGAAGTTCGATCCGGGAAAGGTGATCTCTGTGGTGTATTTTGAAGGAGAACAGCAGAAATACTACGTGAAGCGTTTTCAGCTGGAAGAAGATACGCCAGTCAACAAGGACTACGGATTCATCGGGGATCAAAAGAATCGGAGATGCTGGCCATCTCACTGGATGTTTATCCGAGGATCAAACTTGAATTCGTGCAAAAAGGCAAAAAACATATCGAAGATGAGACCCTCGAATTGCATGAGTTCATTGCCGTTAAAGGCTTGTTTGCCAGGGGTAAACGGGCCTCAAACAAAGAGGTGAAAAAAATCAGTCTCATTGACCCCCTGCCCTGTGAGGAAGAAGCGGAAGAAATGATGCCGGGTGAGGAGGATGAACCAATAGAAGAAGAAAACGGGGATCAAAACAGCAGGGAAGAGGCCGTGGATGGAAAAGAGGAGGAAAAGGACGACGGGAATGAAAAAAAAGAATCCCGCAACGGGGATGAAAATGATAGCTGGCAAATGTCGCTCGACCTTTAAAATTATTTATCATGCTGGATAACAAGATAATTGAAGTAACCAAAGACGTACAATGGATCGGTGTACTGGATGAAGATATCGTGACTTTCGATATCGTTATGGAAACCAAATACGGTACAAGCTATAATTCCTATTTTATCAATGCCGGCAAGAAAGCCATTGTTGAAACCTCCAAGGAGAAATTCTGGGATGTTTACCAGGAGAAGATCAGGCAAGTAGCAGACCCGGAAGAGATCGAATACATCATCCTGAATCATACCGAACCCGATCATTCCGGGAATGTAAGGAATTTGCTGAACATTGCGCCCAAAGCGACCATCGTTGGAAGCGGCAATGCCATCCGCTATCTGAAAGACCTGATCGGGAATGATTTTCCGCATCTGATCGTAAAGGAAGGGGATACCATTGACCTGGGGAATAAGATGCTCCGCTTCATCAGTGCACCCAATCTCCACTGGCCGGATACCATTTATACCTATCTCGAAGAAGATAAGCTGCTATTTACCTGCGATTCCTTTGGTGCCCACTATTGCAGCGAAAAGATCTTCGACGACGAAGTGGATGAGATCGAATTTGACGATGCCTTTAAGTATTATTTTGATGTGATCCTTCGCCCCTACAGCAAATTTATGCTGAAAGCAATCGATAAGATCCGTGGACTGGAAATCAGTGCTATTTGTACGGGCCACGGACCTATACTGCGGTCAAACTGGAAAAAATATGTGGAACTGTCGGAAAAGTGGGCTGCCGAATTCATCAAACAACCCGATCAACAACATGTCTATATTCCATACGTATCAGCATACAACAAAACAGGGATGCTTGCAGAGAGTATTGCAAAAGGGATCCGCAAAGCCGGTGAGATAGAAGTGATGGTGCAGGATATCGAACATGTCTGCATCGGAGAGCTCGAATCCATGCTGACCAAAAGTACCGGTTTGGTGGTTGGTTCACCGGTGATCAACCAGAATATCCTGCTGCCCATTTATAAATTATTCGCTGTGATGACACCCATCCGGGATAAGGGTAAATTGGCCGGGGGCTTTGGATCCTATGGCTGGAGCGGTGAAAATGAGAATCTTATCCGTGAGGGTTTGAAGAACCTGAAAATGAAATATTTTGAAGAAGGGGTTTTTGTTAAGTTTACACCTTCCGGGAAAGACCTGGCTGCGGCGGAAGAATATGGCCTGAATTTTGGGAAAGAACTGCTGAAAGGCAAAAAATAATTTGCTTTTTGAACGGTTATATTTAATCAGTTATTTTCAACAAGTGAAGCAAAAGACGCAAATAATCATCGCCCTGCTTTTATTGGGGCTCCTTAGCTCCTGCAGTATTGAGCGCAAGCTCGCACGGGAATTTGTCCAGAGCAATAATAAAGGTGCTGTTTTGATATTTTCTCCCGAATATGTTTTCAAGAAGAGCCTGAAAGAAGAAGAAATTGAAAATCCGGAACAATACACGGAAGATCAACTCGATTCAGTGCTTTTTTACCGGAGCCAGTTCCTGCAATCCCTGGATGATTCGATTTTCCTGGTGAAACTGGTCAATCAGTACATAGATGATTTGAAAGCATTCGGGTTTGATATTTATACCCAGGACTATATCGACCTCTTTATGGAGAAGGATACAAATTCCTGGGTGATCAATATGGCCCAGATCGAAGTTGAGGAATACACCTATCCTTACGAGTTTGAGGAGATGGTGGGGTATGAAACCTATGCTGTCAGCATCGACCTGGATGCTTTGAATTGCAACGCCTGGTTCGAGATCAACCCGGTGAACAAACCGGAAAGGCAAAAAGTGCTGTTTGCCACGCATTATATTATGGATGACCTGTATGGCCAGTTCCGGCAGAACGTACTTTCAGGAAAGGTGAAATTCGAGTACAGCATCGATTCCCTTTATATTAAAGATATTTATGAATTTGCTGAAGTGCTCGGAGCTGAATATGCACACTATACGCTCAATTATCTCATGAATAAATTCATTGATGAGCAGATCATCGATGAAAATTACAAACCCGAATATTTGCAATACGACCCTGCAAGCCGGCAGTTCTACAAGGATCCCGAGGATGGCTTTGAGGTGATGGAGTAGGAGGGCAGATTTTTTTTAGATGCCGTGTGCAATTTGTTTTACCATCAACTCCCCTTAAACCTTGCATGGATTGTATTCCGATATATGTGAGGAATCTCATGGTTTAACCGGATAGTAGTGATAAACAATATTAGATAAGTTTTAGGGGACATTTTGTGGGTTAAAGGTATTAATGTAAAAGGGAAAGCAAAAAAGTAATAAACCACCTAAGGCACATAAGAACACATAAGAATTATGAGTTTTGATCCCGAAAGCTTTCGGGAGAGTTTTGAATTATGAGTTTTGAAATAGAATAGATCTCAACATCCAATTTGCTCGGTGAGGCGGAAACCGAAGCGAAGGATAAGTATTTTGTTAACTTCGGACCGAATCCGGCACAGGATCATTTACATGTGAGTGCAGGGAAGGAAATCGAATTGCATCTTTGAATGTGCCTGGCTGCTTGCTTTTCCGGATCTTCTAATTTCCCTTTACACTCCCAGTATCTTTGCATCAACAAAAAACCTGGAGTATGTTTCGATCTTCACATCCTGGGTGATCGCCTTGTCGGTCTTTATATAAAACCTGAGTTTAAAAGATTCTTTTTTGATAAAGGCTTTCAAATCATCGCTACTGGTATGCAGATCCAGTTCGCTGCCAGTACCATCACTGATATTTTCTTTCCAGGCTACCAGTTTTTCTTCCAGTCCTTCTGCCCTGATGTAGATCTTAATCGTTTTCAAAAAGTCAAAGTTTTGCCCTTCCGGGGAAAGAATACTCAGTTTTACCTCTTTTACGTGATCAATTTCGTTCCACCGCACTGGCTGAAAAATAGTAAAAGTGCTACGATGCTAATTATGCTTGTTTTTTTCATACTTACTGTTTTATCAGAAGTATTCCAAATACCCTGCCGCTACCATGCCAGCAAAAAGTATCCTTCGCGATCTGAAATTTTTTATTTCAAAGTTTGATTCAATACCCGTATAAGAAATTCGCAGTGCCGGTTTCGGATTTATACGATTTGTCTTGTGTAGGGAGCAATTTCCTGTCTGCTGAAATCCTTCCTGAGATATTTAAAATACCCTGTTACCGCGATCATGGCTGCATTGTCGGTGGTGTATTCGAATTTGGGAATGAACACCTCCCAGCCCTGAGTTTCCCTGGCGGATTCCAGGGCATTCCGCAATCCGCTGTTTGCCGATACGCCCCCGGCAATGGCGATCTGCCTGATCCCTGTTTTTTTCGAGGCCTTTATCAGCTTCTTCATCAGGGTGGAGATGATCACCCGTTGGATGGAAGCACTCAGGTCTGCCTTGTTTTTATCGATGAACTGAGGATCCATTTTCAGTTGATCCCTCAGAAAATACAGTATGGAGGTTTTTAAACCGCTGAAGCTGTAATCCAGGTTTTTGATCCTGGGCTCCGGAAAATCAAAAGCTTCCGCATTGCCTTCCCTGGCCAGTTTATCGATCACAGGTCCGCCGGGGTAGGGCAGGCCCATGATCTTGGCTGCTTTGTCGAATGTTTCACCCGCTGCATCATCCAGGGTTTGCCCGATGATCTCCATATCAAAATAGTCTTTAACCAGCACGATCTGTGTATGACCCCCGGAAACAGTCAGGCACAAGAAAGGGAAGGATGGGTTTTGCTTTCCCGGCTCACTAATAAAATGAGCCAGTATATGCGCCTGCATATGGTCGACTTCTACCAGGGGAATGTCCAGTGCAAGGGCAAAAGACTTTGCAAAAGAGACCCCCACCAGGAGCGAACCTAAAAGTCCCGGCCCCCGTGTAAAAGCAATGGCATGAAGCTGTTTTTTGCTTATATTTGCTTCATTCAGGGAATTGTGAATTACAGGAATGATATTTTGCTGATGTGCGCGCGAAGCCAGTTCAGGAACAACACCGCCATAAATCTGGTGTACTTTTTGGTTGGCTGTGATGTTGGATAGTATGGTTGTATCACAACTGATCGCAGCAGAAGTGTCGTCGCAAGAAGATTCTATTCCTAAAATATATTTGCTCATAATAAGTTAAACACAAAAAGCAGAACAAAATTATCAAAAAAAGGATTGCCAAAATATTATTGTATGTGCTGGTGGGTATGGTCGCGCTGCCGGTATCCATTCTTGCCATTCTGCGAGAGCCTTCCGTGCAAAATTTTATTGTCCGATTTGCTTCGGTGTATTTGTCGGAAAAACTGGATAGCGAGATCAGCATCGGCGGTCTGTATGTGGATTACCAGCTCCGCGTAAACCTGAGCGATGTGCTGATCAAAGACCAAAAAGGGAATGATATTTTGCGTGCAAAGCAATTGAAGGCCCGCTACGGGGAATACAGCAAGGAAAAATCTTTGCTGCGCCTCGACCAGCTTTTCCTCGACCAGGCGGATATCCAGCTGATCAAGTATAAAGGCGATACCAGCATGAATTTTTCCTTTATCATTGATGCATTTTCTTCAGACACACCCAAACCCGATACCGGCAAGCCCTTGAAGATCGTCCTTAACAAGCTCAAGATCTACGATTCCTATTTCCGCCTGGCCGATTTAAACAAACCGAAGAACGATACCGGCATTGATTACAGCAACCTGGGTTTGAGCCGGATCAGCCTGAATATGGATGACCTTGTGATAGACGGGGATACCATATCGGCCAGAATACAGAATCTGAGTGCCAGGGAAAGGAGCGGCTTTTACCTGAAAAAGCTTAAAGGCAATGTTCACCTGAGCCCGCAGGGACTGAAAGTGGATCATCTGAAGGTCATTACCGACCGCTCCGAATTATCCATGAACCTTGAATTTGTATTTGCTGAATTCAAGGCATTTGAGGACTTTGTGAATGAGGTCAGGATAGAAACAGTTATTGGCAACAGTACACTCAATCTTTATGATGTCGGTTATTTTGCCCCCTCACTTTTTGAACTGGAAAATGAATTCGAAATATCCGGAACCTTTATCGGGCCGGTTAGTGCCCTCAGGGCAAAAAATTTCAAATTTGATTTTGGCAGGAATACCAGTTTGCAGGGCAACCTGGTTATAAACGGCCTGCCCAATATCTACGAAACCTTCGTCAATTTTAATATCACTGAGTTTAGTACATCGCTTTCTGATATTTACCGCTTCAATATCCCCGGGATGAACCCATCCAACTGCCTTCCCAGCTTGATGTGATCAGCCGTATTCACATCAAAGGTGATTTTACGGGTTTTTACAATGATTTTGTGGCCAATTCGGTGATCACCACCAATATCGGAACATTGAAAACCGATCTTGCGCTTACCCAGGATCAAGATTCCGATTCGGTCTTTTACAATGGGGAACTCAAAGCACATAACTTTAATATAGGCAGGTTCCTGGGGATTGAGGACTACTTCGGGACCATGAATCTGAATACTGCCATCAGGGGATCAGGGCTTAGCGGTGCAAATGTACATGTGAACCTGAACGGAGCACTTGACTCTCTGGTATTCAAAGGGAAAAAGTTCAGCCGCATCCGGATCAAGGGAGAACTTGCGAATAAGAAGTTCAACGGCCACCTGAATGTGGATGACGAGAAATTGTATATAGATTTTGATGGCAAGGTGGATTTCAGCCATGAAATTCCCGTTTTTGATTTTTATGCTGATATCGACAGCGCCGACTTTTTTAAATTACAACTGGCCGAAAGAGACTCCCTGATGATACTGTCAACAGTGGTCAGGGCCAATTTTTCAGGCTTTGAACCGGATGAGATGACCGGTTCTTTACAGATCGACAGCTCTGTTTACCTGGAAGGAAACGACAAATATGAACTGAAGCATTTATTACTCGAAGTAACCCATGATTCACTGGACCGGAAAAATATCATGCTGAATTCTGATTATGCAGATGCACAGGTGAATGGTACTTTCAGTTTCTCCGATTTATATCCCTCTTTCCAGTCCATGATGGATAACTATCTGGCTTTCATTGTAAAGGATTCGACAAAACATAAAAGTATGCTGCCCGGTCAGCAATTGCAGTTTGAGATCACTTTGAAGGAAACGGATGAATTAACAGATCTTTTCCTGCCATCACTCAATATCAATGGCGATGCATATATCAACGGAAAGTATGATTCGGGTGAGGAAATGCTGAACATTGAGGCAAAGGCTGATACGTTTTACTACAGCGGTTTTCGCTTCGATCGCTGGTTTGTGAATGCCGCTTCCAAAACCGACCAGATTGAAGTGGAAACAGGCGTCAGCCGCCTCACATTTAAAGAGGCAGGTGAGAGCGACAGCCTGAGCCTCGGCATCGACAGCACGGTTTTTTCCTCCAGGATCAGGCAGGACAGTGTTTTATTCCGCCTGGCATGGGACGACAAGGAGAAAGATGATTCAAATAAGGGAGATGTCAGAGGTTATGTTTCCTTTGCCGGGCTGCCCAGGATTGAGGCAAAGATTACCCGTGCCGATGTCAGTGTAAATGACTCGGTCTGGCGGATCGACCGCGATAACCTGGTGGTTGTGGATACCTCCTCGATTTTTGTGAAAGAATTCGCCATTAAAAGCGCGCAGCAGGAGTTCCTGGTTGATGGTACGGTTTCTTCCAATTCGGCCGATACACTGGGCCTGATTTTTAAGAACTGGCGTTTCAGTAATTTTGATATCCTGATGTCGGGTTCGCAATTCGACCTGGATGGTAGGATTGATGGCGGGCTCAAACTAGTGAATTTGTACGGAGCGCCCAATTTTATTAGCGATATCGAGATCCGGCAGTTTGCCGCCAACAAGATTTTACTTGGAGACCTGTATATCAATTCCAGGTGGGAGAACGCTGAGAATGCAGTGCTGGCTTCAGTGAAGATTATACATGAAGGAGAGGCCGGAACTTCCAAAGTGTTCGACCTGGATGGCAGATATGCCCCCGATGATGCAGATAACAACTTTAATCTTAAACTGAGCCTTGACAATTTTAATCTCAAAACCATCAATCCTGTTGTATCTGATTTTGTCAGCGATGTGAAAGGATATGCTTCCGGGGATGTCGAACTCTCCGGGAGTATCGAAGAACCCGTGCTGACCGGCTCGCTAAACCTGATGCGTACCGGGATGCGAATCAATTACCTGAATGTTCCCTTTGATTTTACAAGTAAGGTGGATATCAAAAAAAATGCTTTTGTCCTGAAAGATATGGTTTTGTACGATTCGCTCGGAAACAAAGCAAATGTCGAAGGGCAGCTTACCCATAATAAATTTGAAGATATAAGTCTGGATTTCAGTATTTACCCCGAAGACCTCCTGGTGATGAACACCAGTTCTTATCAAAACAGTACGTTCTATGGCAGCGCTTTTGCCAGCGGAAGTGTTGATATTATAGGCCCGTTGGATAATATCAGCCTGAGCATCACGGCACAAACAGAAAAGGGGACCAGTGTAAAGATCCCCATTTCGGATGAAACAGAGATCTATGAGCGGGATTATATCATATTCGTGAATACTGCCGATACGGCCCGCAAGGAACAGAAATACAAGGTAAATCTCTCGGGCCTCGACCTGAACCTGGATATGTCTGTTACCCCGGATGCCCAGATACAACTTTTCCTGCCGGCCGATATGGGCAATTTGAAAGCCAACGGAACAGGCAATATCATCCTGAGAGTTGACCCCCAGGGGGATTTCGCCATCAACGGGGATTATGTGATCAAAAGCGGTTCTTTCCTTTTTACCTTAAGAAACCTGGTAAAAAGACGTTTCGACCTGCTGGAGGGCGGAAAGATATCCTGGACGGGCAGCCCCTACGATGCAGAGATCAATGTGAGAGCGATCTACCGGGTCAAGACCTCCCTCGACGGCCTGGGATTGCGGGTGGATAGTACCGCCAACTTCAGTAAGCGGGTCAATGTGAATTGTATCATCGAATTGCGTAATCAGTTGTTTGACCCGGATATTCATTTCAGCATCCAGCTTCCCGGCGTTGATGATCAAACCCGGCAACTGGTGTTTTCAATGCTGGATACGACCAATGAGGCACAGATGAACCAGCAAATGATCTCCCTGCTGGTGCTGGGTAGTTTCAGCTTCCAGACACAGACATTTGAACAGTCCTCTTTCAGCCTGCTCTCCAACCAGTTGAGCAACTGGCTGGGCCAGATCAGTAAGGATTTTGATATCGGGGTTAACTACCGGCCGGGGGACGAGATATCGGAGGAGGAACTTGAGGTGGCACTTTCCACACAATTGTTCAACAACCGGGTGATCATTGATGGGAATTTCGGGGTGATCGGTGATGATCGAAACAATGCCAGTAATATAGTGGGAGATGTGAATGTTGAAGTGAAGCTTACCGAAGACGGCAGGATCAGGGTTAGGGCCTTTAACCGCTCCAACTACAATTCCATTTATGATTTCTCCACTTTCGATGATATTGCTCCTTACACCCAGGGAGTTGGGGTGTTTTATCGAAAAGAGTTCAATAGTTTCGGTGAGCTTTTTGGAAAAAAGAAAGAACCTAAAACCGAACCGGAACCCAATAATCCTTAAATTCGTAAACTGATCATTCCTAAGCATGAGCCTGACGGTATACAAATCATCGGCCGGATCCGGAAAGACCTTCACTCTGGTGAGGGAATACCTGAAACTGGTCATTGCCGATCCGTCCAGCTTCAGGCATATCCTGGGTGTGACTTTCACGAACAAGGCCGCCAACGAAATGAAACAGCGGGTCATTGATTACCTGGATATGCTTGCAGAGCATGACAAGCATAAAGGTAAATTTCCCCTGAATATCCTCCTGCCTGACCTCACCGCTGCCTCCGCTTTGTCTGAAGCCGAAGTGGCTGATCGCGCCCGTAAGGTACTGGGGAGTATTTTGCATAATTACAGTGAGTTCGCCATCGGCACCATCGACAGCTTTGTTCACAGGATCGTAAGAACTTTTGCCCATGACCTGTTCCTCCCCATGAATTTCGAAGTTGAACTGGATGAGGATGAACTCGTGTCCCGGGCCGTTGACCTGCTGATCAGTACCATCGGAACAGATGAAAAGCTGACCGCCATCCTGGTGGATTTTACGCTGGCCAAAGTGGAGCAGGAAAAGAACTGGCACATCGACAAAGACCTCAGATCCTTTGCGAAATCCTTGCTGAAAGAGGGAAGCCAGCTTCATGTCGACCGACTGAAAAACCTTACAAGGGATGATTTTATCCGGATCAATGATCAATTAAAAAAGACCATCATTGTTTTTGAGAATGAAGTGGTGAAGTCTGCTAAAGAAGCACTGGAGATAATTAAAAATGCCGGTTTGAATGCTGTGGATTTTTATCAGTCAACGAAGGGCATTTACCCGTATTTTGCCCGGATCGCTTCTGCAAATTTTTCTGCACTCGACCCGAATTCCTATGTGCTTAAGACGATCGAGGAGGATAAGTGGATCTCTGGGAAATGCGGTGAAACAGAGGCTGCCTCCATCAACAACATTAAAGGGGAACTAACATGGATTTACAGGGATCTGCAGCAAAAGATACAGTCGGGAAGGAAGCTGTACGAGTTCAGCAAAATATTGTATAACCGCATCTATCCCATGGCCGTGCTCAACGAGATCTCCGCCTGGATGGATGAGATCAGGAGAAGCGACAACATACTTCATATTTCAGAATTTAATAAAAGGATTGCGGAGGTTGTCCTGAACGAGCCTGTGCCCTTTGTATATGAACGGCTTGGAGAAAAGTTCAGGTATTTCCTGATCGATGAATTCCAGGATACCTCGGTGCTGCAATGGCAGAATATGTTGCCTTTGCTTGAGAACTCCCTGGCAAACAATAACTTCAACCTGCTGGTGGGCGATGGCAAGCAGGCCATTTACCGCTGGCGCAACGGCAATGTGGAGCAATTTGCGAACCTCCCTGCCATAACAGGCTCGGATGAAAATCCTATTCTAAAAAGCAGGGAGACTATACTCCGGCAGCATTTCCAGGAGGATGTCCTGGAATGGAATTACCGTTCGGCAAAGGATATTGTTGAATTTAACAATGAATTTTTTGATGCGGCTTCCGAACTCATCGAGGAGCCCTGGAAGAAGATATACCGTGATCACCGCCAGATCGCAGGAAAAGAAGATAAAAGAGGATATGTGAACATTTGCCTCTTTGATAAGGATGATCCCCTCGGTTTTCATGATTTCAACCTGGAGCGCATCATGTGGATCCTGGATGACCTGAAAGCAGGTAATTTTAGCTTGCAGGACACTGCAGTGATCTGCAGAAGCAACAAAGAAGCCAATAGGGTGGCTGAATTTCTCCTGGAAAAGGACATTCCCGTGGTATCATCCGAGTCTCTTTTACTGGGGAATTCAGCCCAGCTGAACTTTGTGGTTGGGTTTATCCGTTATTTGCAGGATCCTGCCGACAAGATCAATACGGCGCATTTGCTGGCATTCCTGCAGCTCAGGGAAAAGAGCGCTATAAATAGCAAGATCTTGTTTGCGCTTAATAGCAAGGCCGGTCCGAAAGACCTTTTCGATACCGCCGGCAGCCCGGGAATGAAACTGAAAGAAGCCATGGAAGAAATGGGTTTTCGCTTCAGTGCGGCTTACCTGAAGAGCCTCTCCATATATGACCTTTGTGAGGAGATCATCCGGATCTTCAGCTTTAACCATCATGCCAGTCCTTTTATTCAGTTTTTCCTGGATGCGGTCTTTGATTTTACCAGGAAGAAAAATCCTGCTTATGACGCCTTCCTCGACTGGTGGGAAGAAAAGAAGAATGATCTGTCGATCGTTCTTCCGGAAAACATGAATGCTGTAAGGATACTCACCATTCACAAAGCGAAAGGACTTGAGTTTCCGGCTGTGATCTATCCCTTTGCCAACAATCTGCTAAAAGCCTCTATGGGCGAACTGTGGGTGGAGCTACAAACGCCCATGATGAATAAACTGGATACCGCTTACCTCAAAATGTCGTCCGGGCTATTGAATACGGATTATAGCCAAATCTACGAAGAAGAAATGAAACGATCCCTGCTCGACCTGGTCAATCTTTTGTATGTGGTTATGACCCGGCCAACAGACCGCCTGTATATTATTTCGGAAAAGCCTCCGAAAAATTCTTCTTCTGTTTCGATCCAGACTATTATTGATCATTTTCTGATCTCAAAGGCATTGAAAGATGATTCAAAGGAGGAGTATGAGTTTGGCCTGAAGGCTGAAAAGAGTAGCGAAAGGAAAAGTGGTGAAAAGACGGAACAAATCCATGAGCTCATTTCCGCCGACTGGCGGGAACGCCTGCTTTTGTCAACCCGGGCGCCTGATTACTGGGACACTGAAAATATGAATTCAGCCGCAGAATACGGCAAACTGGTACACCAGGTATTTGCTGAGATCAATTCTGTGAATGATCTGGATGATACGATCAATTCTTTTGTGTTGCATGGCATGATTGATGAGCAGGAAGCTGACAGCCTGAGAAAGTCAATTGTAGCGTTGATCAATGATCCCTTGCTGGCACCTTGTTTCGCACCCGGGGTCCGCCATTATGCCGAAAAGGAGATCCTCCTGCCGGGAGGTGAGGCTTATCGCCCCGACCGGGTGGTGTTTTTTGAAAATGAAACCGTGCTGATTGACTACAAGACCGGTGGCAGGGAGAGATCTCACGAAAAACAGATCAGGCAATACGCTTCCCTGCTGGCTGAAATGGGATACAAAAATGTGAAATGCCGCCTGGTATACGTAAATGATCCGGCCGGCGCTGTGGAAGTGTGAAGAAATTGAAAATCCCGGGTCCTGAATGCTTGCGGACAGTATGTCCATTACTTTTGTCCGTTAGTGAACAAAGGCGTACGAAAGCGGACTTGAAATGAAGTATAAATTGTTAAAACAGTCTTGTAATCAGCTATTTTATAAAAATGGCATGTTTCATGCTTTTCAGCTGATCAAATAACCAAAAATAATGATAATATGAGAAAATGGATTTTACTATTGAGTTTTGTGACTGCCGGTATTATGAGCAGCACCGGACAGGAAGAAGCGAGATTGATGAGGTTTCCGGCGATCCACGGGGACCAGGTGGTATTTAGCTATGCCGGCGATCTCTATACGATTGACAGGGATGGCGGCCTGGCCAGGAAGCTGACCAATGACGAAGGCTATGAATCTTTTGCACGCTTTTCTCCGGATGGAAAACACATTGCCTTTACGGGCCAGTACGACGGAAATACGGAAGTATACCTGATCCCTGCTCCCGGCGGTGTACCCGAAAGATTGACTTATACGGCCACACTTGGCAGGGATGATATTTCCGACCGCATGGGGCCAAACAATATTGTGATGACCTGGAAGGATGATGATGAGATCATCTTTCGCTCACGCATGAATAGTTTTAATGCTTTTAAAGGACAATTGTTTAGTATTGGCAGGGAAGGCGGACTGGCCGAACAACTGCCTTTCGCAGTGGGAGGCTGGTGCAGCTTTTCACCCGATCAAAGCAAAATGGCCTACAATCGTGTGTTCAGGGAATTCAGGACCTGGAAATATTACCGGGGGGGATGGCTGATGATATCTGGATCTTTGATTTCAATACAAAGGAGTCAGAGAATATCACCAATGCAAAATCACAGGATATAATCCCCATGTGGCATGGTGATAAGATCTTTTTCCTTTCCGACCGCGACCGGACAATGAACCTTTTTGAATATGACCTCAACAGTGGGGAAACCAGGAAAGTGACCAATTATACGGAGTATGACATCAAATTCCCTTCCCTGGGAGATGATGCCATTGTGTATGAAAATGGAGGCTTCCTTTATTATTATGACATCAACAGCGGTGAGATCAACAAAATTGTTGTGCAAATTGCCAACGATTTCATCCAGGCACGCGACCAGATGAAGGATGCAAGCAAGTTCATCACCTCTTATGCGCTTTCACCGAAAGGGAAAAGAGCTGCCTTTACGGCCAGAGGCGATATTTTCACGGTTCCGGCCGAAAGTGGCATTACACTCAACCTGACGCAGAGCCCGGGAGTTCACGACCGCAACCTGGAATGGTCACCCGATGGTAAGTACCTTTCTTTTATTTCGGATATGAGCGGGGAGGATGAACTCTACATCATCAAGCAGGATGGTAGCGAGCCGCCCGTACAGCTTACAAACGGTAGCACCACTTATGAGTACAACCCGGTTTGGTCGCCCGACAGCCAGAAACTTTTGTGGAGTGATAAGGAACTGAGACTTCGTTATATCGATATCGAAAGCAAAAAGATCACTGAAGTTGTTCAGGCAGAAGACTGGGAGATCAGGAACTATGCATGGTCGCCCGACAGCAAATGGATCACTTTTGCCATGCCCCGGAACAGGGCCACATCCAAAGTGTTTATCTATGGACTGGAAGATAAGGAAAGGCACGCTGTTACCGATGAATGGTACGATGCCAGTTCGCCCTCCTTCAGTTCGGATGGGAAATACCTCTTCTTTGCCTCCTCACGGGATTTTAACCCCGTATACAGCAATACCGAATGGAACCATGCCTACCAGGACATGGAGGGTGTTTATTTCCTGACCCTGGAAAAAGCCACACCTTCCCCCCTGGGTCCTGAGAATGATAAAGTTGAAGTGGCTGAAGAAGATGATGAAAATGAAAATGCTGAAAAGAAAGAGGGTGAAGAAAAGGAGGAGAATATCAATATTGATTTCGATGGCATCATGGACCGGATCATTCACATTCCAACGGATGCAGCCAACTACGGAGGAATCCAGGCCATCGGCGATAAAGTCTATTATGTAAAATATTCCTCGAAGAATGGGAAGGTGGGATTCTACCTCTATGATATGGATAAGAAGGAAGAAACCAATTTGGGCGATTTTGGGAATTATGTGCTCTCGGCCAATCAGAAGAAAATACTGTTATCCAGTCATGGCAAGTATGCAATTGTCGATCTGCCTTCTTCACCCCTGAAGATCGAAGATTACCTGGATTTGTCGAATATGACGGTTTGGGTGGATATGCAGGCCGAATGGCAACAGATATTTGATGAAGCCTGGCGGCAGATGGGTGATTTTTTCTATGCGCCCAATATGCATGGACAGGACTGGCAGGCTATTCATGATAAATACAAACCCCTGCTTAAATATGTCAGGAACAGAGACGACCTTAATTATGTGATCGGTGAGATGATCGGAGAACTGAATGTGGGCCATGCCTATGTTAGCGGAGGCGATAAAGCCGATCCCGAAAGGATCAAAACGGGTTTGCTGGGGGCAAAGCTTTCCAGGGATCAATCCGGATATTATAAGATCGATGAGATCCTTGCAGGGGAGAACTGGACCAAAAAAGGCCGCTCTCCCTTAACTGAGGTAGGCGTTGATGTGAGTGAGGGGGAATATATCATCGCGGTGAACGGCAAATCCACCAAAGAAATGGAGAATATTTACCAGAGCCTGGTGAATACGGCCGGCAAGCAGGTGGAACTCCAGATAAACGGCAAACCCAAAGAGGAGGGAAGCCGCGAAGTGCTGGTGATACCCACTGATGATGAATCTCAGCTTTATTATTTCAACTGGGTGCGCAACAACATCCGGAAGGTGAATGAAGCAAGCAACGGCCAGGTGGGCTATATACATATTCCGGATATGGGCCCCGGCGGACTGAATGAATTTGTGAAGTATTTCTATCCGCAGCTCAGCAAGAAAGCCCTGATCATCGATGACCGTGGCAATGGAGGAGGAAATGTTTCACCCATGATCATTGAGCGCCTCAACCGCGAGCTGGTGATGCTGGGGACGGCCAGGAACATCCAAAGTATAACCACCCGCCCGGCGCAGATCCATGTGGGGCCAAAGGTGTTGCTGATCGACCGCTATTCAGCCTCTGACGGCGACCTCTTCCCATTCCAGTTCAAACAACTGGGTATCGGGCCGGTTATCGGTGTGAGATCATGGGGCGGTGTTGTCGGGATCCGCGGCTCGCTTCCCTTTATCGATGGCGGCGACCTGCGCAAACCCGAATTCGCTCCCTACGACCTGGAAGGTGAAAAATGGGTAATCGAAGGCTATGGCGTCGACCCTGACATCGAGATCGACAATGATCCCTACAAAGAATACATGGGCGAGGATGAGCAGTTGAACAAGGCTATTGAAGTGGCTCTGGAAGAACTTGAAGACTACAAGCCATTGCCTCCGAAGCCGCCTTATCCCGATAAGACGAAATAGGGTTTTATCGTAAAGCCGCAAAGACGCAATTTTAAAAGCCCGGTGAAGAAATTTGCCGGGCTTATTTAAAATCTAACTAAATTATTTGATATCCGCCCTGTGCTAAGTACTTTTGCTAAATTTGAATGAGTTTCATTCACCCAGAAGCTGCTAAAAATGAAAAAAAGATCTTATTGAGCCTGTTCCTGCAGGGAAGGATAAACTGCTTCAAAGAGGAATATGAAACAGCCCTTCGGGCATTTGAAATGATTAAAGATGACTATAAGAAATACGCTGAGTTTGATTACTATTATGGCTTGTGTCTGCTGAAGAAAAAGGATCCGGACCTGAAAAAGACCAGGCGATACATCAATAAAGCCATCTGCAAAGGCTTTGAGGATGCGGATCCCAGGGTGCCGGGGATGCTGAATGCCGGGCAGTAATTTTTGGGAGACTCCTCCGCTGGCACTCCTTTGTAACACGTGTCTGATAGTCAAAATCAACATCAATCAGCTTAATGTTCGGCAGTTCAAATTGGCCTACGCAACCACATCCTTAAAAGGTACCTATAACTTCTCTTTAAATGTAAAAGGTGCTTCCATTCGTTGTTCCAGCCAGCCTTCGTTGATTTGCATATTATACTGGGAGTGGGTCATTGTATAGTCCTGGTTTATTTCGAGGGCTTTCTCATAGGCTTGAAGAGCCTTTTTTCTTTCTCCTCTCAGGTCGTATAGATGACTAAGCCATGTATATGCGGAAAACTGATGGACCCCATCGCTGAATTCGGTGGCATTGAGAAAGGCATACAATGCCTGACTATAATTTCCTGCGTCGAAAAGCGCCATGCCGAGTTTGAACCAATTTTCTTTCAATGGTTTTCATCTTGTTCATTTGATTTGTGTGGTTGATTGTATATGCTTTGAATTTGGTGTATGTTGTCAGGAAACATGCCAACAATTAAAACAAATCATTTTAAACAGTGTCAAATACATATGAGTCCAATAAAACGAGCATTTATTTTGTATCTTGAAGATTATAAAAAGAAAAAAACTCAACCAGAAAGATCCTTGCTTTTCAACAAGATTAGCGGCAGCACAAACACCACCGCCAGCAGGGTGAAGAGCAGGCCGCTGCTGGTGGCGGCGGCGAAGGCGAACCAGAAGGCTTCCCCTTTGCCCATCGACAGGAAAGGAAGCAGTCCCAGGATGGTGGAGGCCAGGGTGAGCAGTACCGGGACGATCTTCGACTGGAAAGCCTTGAGATAAAGCGAAAGCCGGTTGCGCCCGGAAAAGGCCGGTGTTTTGCAAAAATTATTGAAGTCGTTGATGATGTATATAGAGGCATTGACGGAAAGGCCTCCCAGAAGCACAAGGGCTGCATAGCCTCCCTGGTCGAAATTCAGCTTGAAAAGGTAGAAACTGATAAATACTCCCATAAAGGATACTGGGATACTGAGAATAATGGCCAAAGGTTGAATAAATGATTCAAACAGTATGCTGCAAATGGTAAAAATTAAGAGGATGATGATCAATATCAGGTAAAACTGCATGGGATCTTTCTTCAGAAATGAGAAATCCAGGGCTTCTATACTGTAGCCTACCGGCAATTCTTCCCGGACCTCCCGGATCGTTTTTTCGCGGAATTCATAACCGTATTTGATACCGCCGAGGTAGTCAAACTGAAGGTCCTTGATGTAATGTTGGTTTATTTTTCTTACTGCCGGGTAAGGCTGCCTTTCCCTGATTGAAAGATAATGTTTTGCAGTGGTTCCGTTCAGCAAATCAGAGGCTTTATGCATTATATTCCACATATCCGGAGGAGAATTACTCTTTGCGTGCAGGATGATGCTTTTTAAATCCCCTTCTTCAATAAGCCGGAATGTGTGTTCTGCCTGCAGATCTCTTCTGTTAAGCTGCTGATATAAAAGAGATGCAGATAAATCATGCATCAGGAGCAGGTCTCGCTGCGGCAGTATTTCATAGCTTGTTTCCTCTTTCCGGTCGGTTCCGGAGCCCTGTTCGTCATCATACCATACATGCTTAATTCTGGGGTGCAGCGCAAGCTTTTCTCTGACATGATCCGCTATCTGATCCAGCTTTTCCAGCTTATAACCGCGAAGCCTTAAACCAAGCCTTGATGATTCGTCTGAACCGCTTTGCTGGTTGAATCCTCTTCCAAGCCCGTAAACTTTCCAATTCATAGCAGGGCCGCTGATAAAACGGGAAATAAGTTTGTTCTTTAACAGATAGGGATAGGAGGAGTTTTCAAACTTTCTTTTAAAACTGATGCTGACCCTTGCCTCCCCGCCTGGATTTACCTGGCTGATATACTTATCGATCCCCCTGTAATTCTCCAGATGTTTTTCCAGGTCCCGGATGATATCATTCATCTGATCCATGCTGTAAGTTACCGGGAAACGTGTGCTGAGCTGTAATTCGGTTTTTTCCAACCTGGAATTTGTGCTTTTCTTCAGCACATGCTCGTAAAACAGGCGGAATGATCCTCCCAGCAAAAGGTCTGCATATGGCATGAGATTTCTGGCATACCAATCACTGCCAATGCTGTGGTTGTATACCTTCGATAAAGGGTTTTTATCAGAAATACGCCCGGGCAAAAGGAAGGTGGGGATTCCGAATGAAAGGAGAATCAGCAAAAACACCAGCTTTTTTCTTCTCACCGCCCAGGCAATTCGTTTTTGATAAAAAATTTTAAAGCGATAAACCCTTCTTAGTCTGGAGAATCTCCTCCTTTTCCGGCCGGAGCTGAAATATCCGAATTGGGAAGCCAGCGGAGGGACGAAAAACAAAGCTACAAAAAGCGAAACGAGGAGGTTGATCACGATGACCATCATGAAGTCCTGCAACTTCAGTTTTATGCTTTCAGGCAAAAGCTCAATAAGCAATAGGGAGGCAATGCTTGTGAGGGTTGATGCCAGTATTGCCGGAAACACCCTGATGTTTTTCCGGAAAAAGATATGATCGGTCATGATAATGCTGTTATCAATCATCATTCCCAGGGATATCGTAATCCCTGCCAGGGAATACAGGTGGATTTCAATATTAAACAGCCTGTAAAGAAGGAAGCTGATACAAATGTTGATGATCAGGCTCAGGAATATTGTAAACAGGTATGGGCCTTTGTTATTGATCAACACCAGGAAAATCAGTAAGATCAATAAGGTGAAAAAGGTCCTCCAAAAGATCCTGCTTAGTTCTTCTTCAACAAATCGCGTTTTGTCATCACTGAGGAACAATTGATAATTGGAAGGCAGTAGTTTTGCAATTTTGGTGATTTCCTCCCGCACCTGTCCGGAACATTTCAGTTGGTTTGAACCAGGTTCGGGATAAATGAGAATATGTATGGCATCAAGACCATTGACCCTGTAAAATGATTCCCGTTCTTGTACAGTATTATAAATCTGAGCGATATCTCCAAGGTACACCATGCGGCTTGCTGTTTTGCCCAGGGGATCCCCTGCCAGTTAATCTTCTGATCACCAGGATCCTTAAGGCGGATGATGCTGTTTCCGGCCGCTTCGTTTTTAGAAATATACGGAACAACTCCCAGTTCTTCCCGCGCAAAAAACTGCTGAAGTGCTTCCGAGATGTCTTCACCTGGCATATTGTATATTTCACACTTTTGCAGGTCATATTCAATAGATTTTACCGGCGTGCTGCCTCCCGGTATCCTGATCATTTTGATTCCATCCAGGGAGGATAAATTCCGTTTAATGACATCATTGGCGATTTTCTGTATCTTATCCGGTGTTTCGCTGGCTGAAAGTATGTAGGTCATCATAGGGCTATCTTCCGCGTTACCCGCCTCCACAAAACTTAAGCGCGGAAATGTCACTCCCCGGGGAAAGCCCTGATACACCTGCCTGATCCTGCTAAGTATTTCAAACCGGATCTGCTGTATATCGCTGTACTGGTCTGGTATTACATCGATCTTCCCAAACCCGTCGCCCGAATATGATCTGATCTCTTTGATTCCCCTGATGCTGCTGATGCCGGATTCAAGGACGGAGCTTATGTTGGTTTCAACTGCAAGTGCCGGGGCATCTTTCCAGTTAAAATGTATGATGATCTGTTTTTTTGAGCTTGATGGAAGTAAGCTTAGGTTGAGATCATGTATGCTTAACAATCCGGTGATCGAAAGAGAGAAGAACAGTATCAGCAGGGGCCATGCATCTTTTCTATATCCCTGTATGCTTGTATTGATCTGCATGCTAAACCTTTTTAATGAACCAGTAGGCAAGGGGAATGAAAAACAGGCTGACAAAGGTTCCTGTCAGCATGCCGCCAATAATTGACAGGGCCAGCGGGATTTGCAGTTCCGAGCCCAAACCGGAAAACATCAGGATTGGTAAAAGCGCAAAAATTGTGGTCAGACTGGTCATGATTATCGGTTTCACCCGCCTTTTGCCGCCTGTCGTGATTGCAGTCATAAGATCTTTTGCCTGCCTGCAGGCTCTGTTGATCGCATCTATTTTTAAGATGGAATCGTTGATGATGATACCGCTCATGACGATCATGCCAATTCCTGACATTATATTAAGACTTGCACCAAACAGCAGCAGGAATAATAGCGCTCCGCTGATGTCGAATAATATTTCTATGATAATGATCAGGGGTTGTAAAAATGATTCGAATTGTGCTGCCAGGATGAGATAAAGCAGGATGAGGGATACAAGGAGAATCCACCCCAGTTGTCCGATCATTTTAATATTCTCGAAGTAGCTCCCGCTCAGGGTGATATTGATATTTCTGTTCCTCCGGAAGTGTTGGAGTTCTGATTTGAGTTTTTGTATGTTTTTGGGGATGTTATTGAAAATTACCGGATAATATTGCCCTTTTTTGTTTGCATGCAAAACCCTGAAATCATTTTTGACTGATACATCAATGAGCGCTGACAGGGGGATTTTCCTGCCTTCCTGGTTGGAAACCCTGGATTGCCTGAGAATGTTGTAAAGGCTTTTTTCACTTTCTCCAATGATCAGCGGGATATTCTTTTTGTTCGTATAAAGATTGCCCGTGTTGTTGCTGTTCAGCGCTGATTTAAGTTTCCTGATTAATTCTTTATAAGCGACATCATACAAGAGCAGGGCTTTGTGGTCAACTTCTATTACAACTGTTTGGTTTACCAGTGACTTTTGCTGGTTTACCCCAGGGTGAACGCGGCCCATACTTTTTTTCAGGCTGTCAAGGTCCTGGGGTAAGAATCGTTCATCCGGGTCTGTAAGTACAATTTCTGCTATTAGCGGGGCTTTGTTATCCTCGAAAAGTTGCTGGAAGGTGTTGGAAGGTGTTTCAAATGAATAATTGCACAGGGGGTAGCGCTTTGTCATCAGGAAGTCAATCTTTGTTTTTGTGTTGTGCATACCTGCCTGTGAACCGGATCCGATATAAATGAAAGCTTCGGAGAGATTGTTCTGCTGGTCTTTGTTCAGCAGGAAGTCCTGTTCTCCGATAAAGGAATCACTCGTTTCGATTTCGTGGCAGGAGTCCAGCAACTGCCTGACCCGCGTCTTGTTTTCTTCCAGGGAAATGTTTTCGTTCCAGTCAATTTTAAGGATAAAGCAGGATTGCCTGAAGCGGGGAAAGCCCTCAAGCCTGATCATGGAAAACATGATTATCCCGGCCACGATCATCATGCAAAAAATAGAAAAGGCAACTGCCTTGTGCTCAAAAACCCAGCTCAGGCCTGTTTCATAGAGTTTTTCGATCCGGGCTGAAAGCCGGTTGTTTTTGATCTCCCGGCTGCTGTTTTTTGTAAGAGCCGCATATACTACCGGCAGCACCATGATGGACGTAAAAAACGAAACAGCCAGGCTGATACATACTGCCAGCGCCTGATCATAGAATAGCGCCCCGGCAAGGTCGCTCATGAAGATGAGAGGCAGGAAAACAGCGCTGCTTGTTAATACGGAACTGAGCAGGGGCCGGATTACCTCATTTGTTCCGCTGGCAGCTGCCAGGCGTTGGTCTGTGGTATGTTTTCCGATTTGCTGGATGTTGTCAACAACAATGATGGAGTTATCCACCATCATACCTACCCCAAGGATCAGACCCGTAAGTGAAAGTATATTGATGGAGATACCGAGCAGGTAAAACAGTATCATGCTCACCAGCAGGGAAAACGGGATGGTCATGCCGATGATCAATGGCGAGCGCAGATCGCCCATAAAGAGGAATGCCACGAGGAATGAGAACCCAATGGCCAGGATGAGGCTTTGCTTTAATCCATTGATCGACTGGTCGAGCAAAACGGTCTGGTCCCTGCTGATCACCAGGCTCACCCCCGGGTATTGCTTATCAAAATCTTTTTGCAACTGGCGTATGCTTTTTCTCAAATCGGCAATTCTTGCTTCGGGGGCTTTTATGATCGACAGGCAGATCGCATCTTTGCCGTCATGCTGATACAGGCCTTTTTTTCTTTTACTCCGGATGAAGATATCAGCGATTTCATCCAGCCTGATGATCCTGCCTTTTTTTGTTTTGAATGACAATGCTGCAATATCGGGTATTGAACTCAGTGTATTTGAAAAACTTATTTTGTATTGATAAAGGCCGTTACGGATCAAAAGCCTTTCCGGTATAAAGTTATTTTCCCTGATGATGTTTTCAATCTCTCTGATCTCAATACCAAGAATATTCATTTTATCCGGATCGGGACTAATCACCAGTTCAGCTTTGTCTATGCCGCTGATATCTGCCATTGCAACTTCTGGAAGTTGTTCCAGTCTTCTTTTGATGACCGTTTCGGCAAATTCACTTAACTCCAGCCGGTTTGTGTTTGGGTTTTTCAGGCTGTCCCGGATAAGGTTCAGGTATAAAACAGGCAGATCCGAGGCATTGACTTTCAGGATGTCGGGCCGTTCAAAATCCGCTGGCATGTGCCCGATGATGTCGTCAATCCTTTCGCTGGCTTCCAGGTAAGCATAGTCGATATCGCTTCCATGCAGGAATTTCAGCTTAATAAAGGCCTTTTCATCCCTTGTTTCGGATTCGATGCTTTTTAGATCATTGAGCTGGGTGAGTTGTTCCCGAATGGGTTTGGTAATGTTATTCTCCATCTCCCTGGCAGGCATGTTGGGGTGTTTGATGTTTACCAGTATTACCGGGATATCGATATCAGGCAAAAGCGAAACCGGCAAATGTGTGGAAGAGATCAATCCAATAACGAGCAGTGCCATGGAGGACATGAAAACTGCTATGGGACGGTATATCAGGAATCTTGTCATGAGCACATTGCCTTTTTTATTCCTTCAGCCTGACCGGACTACCATGCGACAGTTTTAGGTTTCCGTCAAGTATTACCGTGTCGCCTGCTTGTAAGCCTTCAATTACCTGGTACATCAGGGCATTTTCCTTTCCAATCTTTACATAATTCCAAACGGCTTTGCCGTCATGGTATGTAAATACCATTTCTTTACCTGAGCGCCGGATAAGGGCTTCTTTGGGAATTGCCAGTTCATCCGGGTTTATTTTTTCAAGAAATACTTCTGCATGCATGCCATCCATTACACCCAGTCCTTTCCCGGCGAAAATTGCCTTGACACCGAACAATCCGTTTTTGTCGATGATGGGATCGACTTCAACAATGCTTCCTTCCGAAAACTCTTCAAGTGCCAGGGCTTTTATTCTTACGGGCATTCCCTTTTGTATCATCCCGAGTTCGCTTTCGAGAAGGAAAAATTCAACAAAACAGGACTGCATATTCATGAGCTGGCAGAATTTTTCATTTGCCGGGATCATATTGTAGACCTGATAGGAGATATCGCCCAGGATGCCATTAAAAGGAGCAATGATCAGGGTTTGTTTAAGTTTTAGCCGGGCAATTTCCAAAGCATGAGTAGCTTGTTTAACACCACTCTGGATCTCAAGGTTGTTGAGCAATTCTGCAGGTACTGATCCCGGGTCTTCCTTTGAATAACCCAGCATGAGGTTCTTTAGCTCCAGTCTTGCGGCCTGAATATCCGCTTCTGCCTTTTTGAGTGCAATTTGTTCAGCCTCATCATTCAATCTGGCTATGATGTCTCCGGCAATAACATAATCGCCATTGCGAAAATTGATTTCATCAATTATTCCGCGGGTACCGAAATACAAACCTGCCTTTTTTGAAGCTTTGATGATGCCATTTGTCATGATCTCCTCTTTAAAGCCCGAGTTTTCAAGCACCATGAATTCAACAGGAATGCGTTCTTCTGTTGTTTTTTCTAAATCGTGCACATCGCTGGCAGCATTTTTCTTTTCATTGCACGAAGTCAACGTCAGGAAGAATGCTACTGTGAGCAGTAAACCTTGACAATACCTGATTTGATTTCCTGCAAGTATTTTCATTCGGAATTGGTTTTATGATATGTTCATCGTTCGCTTTCTTTTTTCTTTCTCATACCAAGCCGGATAAAGCGGTATTCATTTTCCGTTTCGAACATACTTCTCATATAGAGTCCATTTTCGTTGATAAAGAATAAGGCATCCGTAATGCCCTCCAGGTCACTGTTTGCAATGACTTCAAAACTGTTGTTCAGGGTCATTATGTTGATTTTTCTCGACTGGAACATCCTGGATAGTTCTTCCTGATCCCTTGGAAGTTTGTTTTTATATCTGGGATAATATACCGAGATCCGGTAGATAAGTCCTGAAACTGTATCATTCAGCAAAAGGCTGTATTTGCCTTCAAGTTCCCTTTTTACTGCCACGGTATATGGATTCTCGTTAAGGATTGCTCCACTGAATTGTAAATGAGGGTTTTCCAGCTTCAGTTTTGTTGTTTTATAGCTGCTCAAATCAAAAACATATACATGCTTGTCTCTCGGGAAGCAATAAATTATACTATCACCCCTGAAAAAGAATTCCGATCCGATATTGGCTGATGCAGGGGCATGCAACTCAAGGTAATCCTCCGGGTAATTAACGATGCTTTGCAGATCTTGCGAACCCATTTGAAAAACAGCGAATAGCTTGTTGTTTTGAAAATACTCCCTGTCAACTCTTCTTTTGCTGAAGACAGGCATGATCAGTTCGTTGCCCTGCAAACGAATATTGAAATTTTTTGAGTGATAAACTCCCAAATCCCCGGATATGGTAAAGGTTTTGAGGATTTCTCCTGTCTCAGGATCAATGAGGAATATTTTATTCGTGTATTTTGGAAAATAGATAAGCTTGCCGGTTTTTAATGTTTCGTATTGCCCACTGTTCAGTAATCCATTATTCCCTTCTTTTTGCATTGCTAGAACATGCCATTTCCCTGTATAAATATTGTACTCGTAAAAAATAATGCTGTTTTGATTATCCATCAGGTAGGAAAAGACCGAATCATGATAATTCCAGGAACGGGGTACATCTTTCATGGGAATTGTATCAGGGAAATAAATACTTAAGGAGTCTATTTTAACAATATTGAATGCGATTGAGCCTTGCTTTTCAGAATTGCAGGAAAAGAAGACAGCGGCAATGATTATAAATATGTAGCAGGCTTTTTTCATAACTATTGAATTAGAAACAGGGACTTACACAGGGTGAGCCCCTGTTTCATGTGCTTAACATAGATTAACCAAATCTTACAATCCAGAATAATATATATCCTAATGGGTATAAGTTGGAACTTATTAGTTTATTAAACCCCATATGATTGAAATATCCGTCCGGTGGATCGATCCGGGTGAATTACATGCATTCCCCGGAATTTCAGTACACTCTGTAACAAGATAAGTGCCTGAGGAGGTAAACTCCATGTAATACTTGATTTCATACCAGTCGTTTGGTTCTGCTGCTACTTCCTTGCTGATGAACAGACTGGTTCCCATCAGTAACAGGAAACTGCACAATACAATTAACTTTTTCATGATTTTGTGTTTTAATTAATAAATTGATTTTAAAAGCAAGCAGTTTGTAATTCTGCCTGTCTTTTAAACTTAATACCTTTCACTGCCAAAAAGTCCCGCTTTTTCTCAACTTTTTTCAAATTTTTTTCACGCAAAGACGCCATGGCGCAATTTATTGCACTGCAAAGTATTTCTATGAATCCTTCACCCTCGACCACAGGCGCAGGGTGTTCAACTGGCAGTATTATTCTTCAATCGTCATTTTAGGGGTGGTACTGCTTATTGTCCTGACCGGTCTGCTGCTGCCATATCTGCATTTCCGGCACAGCCTCAAAACCAACGACAGTTCCGAAACCGAAATTTCCCTGGGAAAAAGCGGGTTCAAAGTCCGCTCCTCCATCATCGGCATCATCATCCTGGTGATCTCAGTGGCTTTCTTTTATCTCTATCTGGCGCATGTTTATGAGATTGAGGAGGTGGAGTATGGGCTCATGGAGCAGGAGGTTTTGCGGGAGGCGAGGTAAGCGATTGGGGCGACTGGGGCGATAGAGGCGATAAAGGCGACATAGGCGATAAGGCGAAGAGGCGACAAGGCGACAGGGAGACAAGGAGACAGGGAGACAAGGAGACAGGGAGACAAGGAGACAAGGAGACAGGGAGAGGGTCTAAGTACCGCCAGCTTGAATTTGCGTCGGTTGGTCTTAGACCCAGGCGACAAAATCAAGTATTCAATCGTCACAGGTTAAAACTTTATATGCACGCCAGTTTTACTTCTATACTGTTTCCTGTTTACAATACATTCGGATACCAGGCCACACTGCTTCTGGCAGCCATTGGAGAGATCGCTATTACATTGTGGCTTTTGGTTTGGGGGGCAAAAGAAGAAAAGATGATGAAAAATTAGATTTCTCCCTGCGGTCGAAATGACCCAGGGCTCAAACAACGGTCATGCTCAAGTCGCCTTGTCTCTTCGTCGCCTTCGTTGTCTTGTCGCCTGTCTCGCCAACATCGCCTTCGTCGCCAATGTCGCCTCCGTCGCCTTTATCGCCTGTGTCGCCATCGTCACCTTCGTCGTCTTGTCGCCTGCCTCGCCAACATCGCCATCGTCGCCTTTATCGCCTCCGTCGCCAACATTACCAACCCGCCTCACTCACTTTCCTCAAAAAGATCCAGCTGGTTCTCGGTCACATACAATTCATCGGGCACTTCCCGGGCGTAATTCTCCAGGTAGGGCCGGATCATTTTTTTAATGAGCCGGGTGGGGGTGGTTTTGCGCGCATGGCAATAATTAGCCAGAGACTTTTTCTGCTTCATACTCAGCTTGAAAGTCAGCTTGGTATAGCGCGTTTTCTTTCGCTTTTTATGTCTTTTTCGCTGCAAGGCCATCGGAATGGATTTGTACGAATATAGAACAAAATCCCGTTGATATTATCCGGAAATATGAACAGGTATTACATAAGGCTTTCAATCTCAGCGATCAATCTGTTTGATAAATTTTTTGCCGCTTTTTCCGAACGGCTTTCGCTGTATATGCGGATGATGGCTTCGGTGTTCGACTTGCGCAGATGAACCCATTCCTGGCCGAAGATGATCTTCAGTCCGTCGATGGTGCTGATGTCTTCGTTACGGTATTTTGCTTTCATTTTTTCCAGGATATCATCCACATCGGTATCCGGGTTGAGTTGTATTTTGTTCTTGGAGATCACATAATCGGGATAGGATGCCCTGAGTTCGGAGCATTTTTTCCGCTCCTGGCCAGGTGGCTCAGGAAAAGGGCGATGCCCACCAGAGCGTCGCGGCCATAATGTAGTTCGGGGTAGATCACCCCGCCATTTCCTTCTCCGCCGATCACTGCATTTGTTTCTTTCATCATTTCCACCACATTTACTTCGCCCACGGCAGAAGCTTTGTAGCTGCACCTATATTTTTCCGTAACATCTTTCAGGGCCATGGTGGAACTCATATTGGAAACCGTATTGCCCGGGGTGTTTTGCAGTACGTAATCGGCCACGGCCACCAGGGTATATTCTTCGCCAAACATGCTGCCGTCCTCCTGGATGATGGCCAGGCGGTCAACGTCGGGATCCACCACGAAGCCCAGGTCGGCTTTGTTGTTTACCACTGTTTGAGCGAGTTCGCTCAGGTGCTCGGGCAGGGGTTCTGGATTGTGGGGAAACTCACCATTGGGTTCGCAAAAGATCTCATCCACCTTTTCCACGCCCAGCTTTTCGAGCAATTCGGGCAGGGCGATGGAACCGCTGGAGTTCACACAGTCGATGGCCACCCGGAAACCGGCTTTGCGAATGGCCTCTGCATCCACCAGGGGCAATTGTAATATTTTGTCGATGTGGATACTGATGAGTTCTTCTTTCTGCTCATAGCTTCCCAGTCCGTCGACACCTGCATAATGTGTTTTACTGTCTTCGGCCAGGCGCAGGATCTCTTCTCCCTCGGCAGCCGAAAGGAATTCTCCTTTTTCGTTAAGCAGCTTCAGGGCATTCCACTCTCTGGGGTTGTGGCTGGCTGTGAGGATAATGCCCCCGTCGGCTTGCAGTTCAGTCACTGCGACTTCTACCGTTGGTGTGGTTGAAAGCCCGATATCAATAACGTTCAGACCGCAACCCATCAGGCTGCCTTCCACCAGGGACTGCACCATCTCCCCCGAAATGCGGGCATCACGTCCCACAACTACGGTGGGCTTTTCTTTGCCCGAGCGTTTGCGGATGAAGGAAGAATAAGCCGTAGTAAATTTCACCACATCAATGGGGGTGAGGCCCTCGCCGGCTTTCCCACCGATGGTGCCCCGTATGCCGGAAATGGATTTGATCAATGCCATAATTGCGTTTTTTGCAAAAATAGGGATTTTGGGGGATTTGGTCCCGGCTTTTAGTTGAGGATGCTCGTCCGCAGGATGGGAGGGGAAGGATGGAGACGGAAGACGGAAGACGGAAGACGGAAGAATGTAGCGATATACAGGGCCAATCCCTCGAATATCGTTGCATCGCTCAATCATTTGCCGGGCGGGTCTTAGACCCTGCCTCCGCAGTTTAGGTGTTTCCGCTTATTCCGTTTGGGGCAGTACCGTAATTAATATTTTATTCGTGACTTCGTAATATTTGAAATACATTTTTCCAAAATTCGCTGTCGGAATAGATCAATGCCAGCTTATTATTTGTAATCAATCCCGCGTCCTCGCTCTCCTGATAGAGCCTAGGCTCGTCAGTATCTTGATTAAGCAGATACCAATGCATGCTTAGTAGTTGTATTTTTTCAGGATGCTCGTCTACCAGATCCGGGTTGATCCTGACCAAAGCCTCCCCTTCGTCTTTATATTCTTCCGGCATCAATCCGGAAGCATTGTTAAACGTTTCAAATGCGTTAACGTCATAAATGCCCTGTCTTTTCTTTTCCTGTATGCTCATAGCGGAAAGCTCTTCCTTTAAGCTGTTGATTTGTGATTGCTCAAACGAAATGCTATTGTCAAATACAGCCGCATTATGTGTTTCCTCCAAATTCATTGCTTCATCAACTTTGTGTTGCCAGTAGGCGATAACAACATTTTTAAAGTCTTCATGTGAAACCGGGATATACAGTGGTTTTCCGGAGAAATTGATGATGGTTACTTCTTTTCTGTCTGTGGCATAGACCTCATAGCCATGAAAACTGTCCATTTTTTGAGGGCAGGGGTATATGTCTGCCATTATTGGTGTTCCGGCTATGTTATGCGAATTATTAAGGGAAAAATGAAGAAAAGACGTATTTTTAAAATTGAAAGTGGCCTTGCCATTTTCCCTGTAAAATGGTGCGAAAAAGACTTCAACAGATCCTGCCGTTTAGGGGCATCATTGGGAAAAAGAAATCAGGGATTGATTTTTTCCTCATATAAATCTACAGTATGTTGTTGAAGTGTGTTTGTGAATCCTTCATCATAATAAGAATTTATCGTGCAGGCCCCTTTTTCGTAAGGCATCATTTCCACACCATGGCTGATTATGATAACTTCACCGGGTTTGTTTTGGGCCATCAGGCTTTGGATACTAAAAACCGATAAGTACAGTATCAGGAATGCGAATCTCATCAGGCGATGGTTTTACCTAATTCAGCTCAGGAAAGCTGACGTCGCCCGGAAGTTCAAAATAAGCATTGTCGATAGCCTCCAGGTTTATTTCGACGGCCTCCATCAGCACCTGATTGCCGGAAAATACGGCCTCGGTTTTCAGGGCTATGCCCTCCCATACCCAAATGGTTGACTTAGCCGGTTTCTCAATGCTGACTTTAAGGCATTTTTTTCCAAGAACCTCTTCATATCCATGTTTAGCTATGCCATATCGTTCGATGTCTTTTTCCGAAACCTTATCGTAATCGGTCACCGTTTGACGGAATTTACTTTTACGCCCCTCATTTGAATCGTATCCCCAGGAATACTGAAAGCCATCGATAACAACTGATTTATCGCCCATTTTCTGCCCTGAAATTATCAGATAGTTTTCTTCATATTGCCTTTTACCGTATTGGTCGAACCGCCATTCCCTGGTCATTTCCTGCCCGGCAGCCTGTGTTAAAAATTTTATGTAGGCCGATTCCACACCGAATAACTGTTTACTCTGGGTGGAGCTTTGGGGAATTTCGGCAATTTCCTCTGCAAAAGACGCTGCTTCTTCGTTTTCGATGGTTTGTGAATTGTTGTTGTTACAGGATGAAAAAATCAGTGCAACAAAGCAAATGATTATACTGATAGATGTTTTCATAAAAATGTTTTTAATTGGTAAAGCGCGTAAAATTATGAAGGCCGGCCTTCTTAAAATTGTAAAAAAAAGCGTTTCAGCTTCAAGCTAGCTGCTGATAAAATCCTCTTTGAACATGCCTGAAAGAATTCTGCATAATTCGGTATTGTATTGGAAGAATTGTTTAGGGGTATCACCTGTGAGCTCTTTAAAATCTTTAATAAAATGTGACTGGTCGTAATAATTGCCTTCAAACATCATTTTTTGGGCATTGAAACGCTGATCCTTAAGCATGTTCCTGAAAAGGTGACTCACTCTCGATATCCGCATAAGCCTTTTCATGCTTACGCCAACCCGATGTTGAAAATTTCTTTGTAAACTACTCAATGATTGAAAATAATTTTCATTTATGTCCTGAAGGGTGAATTCCGAAATATTATCTACGATCTGATTGTATATAATATCCACCGGATCGGTTTTATATCCATGCGGGGTGTAACTTTGGATGAATCTGGAAAAGCAATTAATCCGCTCCATGTCGGAGGTGAGTTCGCACAGGTTTTTCCAAAGCGGTCCAAATGTTTTTGCAGGCAGCTTTATGGTTGAATTTGATTCGGGGCACATTTTCAGCTTAAAAATATTGGATAGAACGGAGGCTTTACAAATAATAATAAAACCATCTAATTCGCCTTCTATTTGTAGTTGGTTTGGAATCGACACCACAGGAGCAATAAAGAATGGATGTAGCGAGGCATGAACGGGTGCAACCACTTGAGGGATGTCTTTGAAATGAAACACGAGAGCAGCATCGGGTCTGGGAATGAATTTGTCGGTAAGCAATTTGTTTTGGTCCTTATGTTTTATGGTTTCGAATTGTTTTACAATCCATTGAAGGGAAACCTCCGGGGTATAAAATTTTACTTCGGGCATGGTTGCACACATTGAAATATTACAAAATTCTTTTCCGGTCCTGTTCATGATCCGTTTATGGGCAGTGTTTTAAAATTAGTATGAAAAACACGAAGATAAATAATAATTCGTTCGAAATGGAAAAGGGTCAAAGACCCACCCGATGCGACCTTTGCGTTTTCCGTAGTTTTCGATGCGTGGGTCTTAGACCCTTCTCCCGTCCCCCTGTTAATAATTCCCTGAAAAATATTTTCCAATATCCCCGCACTCGCATTCCTTTTTGTATTTTTGTAGCAGAACACAAAAGACACAGGCAGGCTGTATGGCAGAATTTTTTGATGATTTTTATAACAAGGAGATCAAACCGATCATACGCAGGTATGAAAGCATGGTGAAGGAGAATCGCTTTGAGTTCTTTGATGTGGATGAATTCGAAGGCATCATTGATTATTATTTTGATCACAGCCAGCTGAACCTTGCTCATGCTGCCATTGAGGCCGGCCAGCGGCAGCATCCCGCCAGCAACGAGATCCTCCTGAAGAAATCACAGTATTTCACCTTCCGGCAAAATTATAAGATGGCCCTGCGGATCCTGGAACAGATCGAAGTAGTGGAACCCACAAATTCCGATCTTTACCTGGCCAAAGGTTCGGTATACAGCCAGATGAAGCAACCTGAGAAAGCCATCCGGGAGTTCACCAAAGCCACCCTGTATTCGGATGACCTGGAAGATATTTATACCAGCATTGCCTTTGAGTATGAGAATAACGGGGAATATGAGCGGGCCATTGAATACCTGCGGAAAGCTCTGGATATCAATCCGGCCAATGAATCCATCATTTATGAGATCTCCTTTTGCTTTGAGTTCGGGCTTTCTTCGAAGGAGAGCGTAAAGTTCTTTAAAAAATTCATCGACCGCCAGCCATATTCCAGGGCGGCCTGGTTCAACCTGGGGGTGGCCTACAACAACCTGGAACTATACGAAAAGGCCATCGAGGCTTATGATTTTGCCATTGCCATTGATACCGGTTTTGCCTCGGCTTATTTCAACAAAGCCAATACCCTGGCCAACCTTAAGGAGTATGGCAAGGCCATCGGGGTGTACCGGGAAACTTTTGAGTATGAGGATCCGGATGCCATGACTTATTATTACATTGGCGAATGTTACGAGAAACTGGAAGATTATAAGAATGCCATCCTCTATTATAAAAAGGCAACAGAACTCGACGAAAGTCTGGCAGATGCCTGGATGGGACTGGGTGTGGCTTACGAAGAGCAAAACAACAGCATCACTGCGCTGAAATGCATGCACAAGGCTATCAAGCTGGATCCTACCAATGCAGAATTCTGGTATATGCATGCCGAAATACAGTTCAAACTCGAAATGCACGAAGAAGCCCTGCGCTCCTTCCGCAAGGTGACAGAACTGGATCCCTATAATGTGGATATCTGGCTGGATTTCTCCAATGCTTACCACGAACTGGGGCGGACCAACGCGGCCATTCAGGTGCTGGAAGAAGGCCTCGACTACCAGAACGATAATGCTGAGCTTGTATACCGCCTGGTGGTATACCAGATCAATCAAAAGAAAATGAAAACCGCCTACCGTACCCTCGAAAAGGCCCTGGCCCTGGATTCCGATAAATATATCCAGGTGTTCGAATACCAGGAAGACCTGAAAGAAAATAAAACCCTTTTGGAGATCATAGCCGCACATACGGCCAAATAGCTTACCGGCGACCGGTTGGCGTCAATGGTCATCCTGGATGACATAAACCGATTTGGCTCTCCCTCCAGTTTCCTTCATCGCCTTTGTCGCCTTCATCGCCTATGTCGCCTTCATCGCCTATATCGCCTATATCGCCTTCATTCGGTAAATGTGCGCTTTTTCTCCATCCCGGGCAACCTTGCCGGAACTCCCCGGTTTTTATTATACACAATTAAACAGACCGATAATCATGCTTTCAAGAAAAATGATCTCAGCGATTCCAATCATGCTCTTCTTGTTATCCTGTGTGCCGGATGAGCTGAATGAGCAAGCCGGCCGCCAGTTTGGCGACCAGCATTTCAAATCTGCCATCGCCCTGGTTGAATTGCACAAAACCCGCTTCGGAGAATATCCTGCCAGCCTCGACAGTTTGAGATTCCTCGGCAGCTGGGATAATATGTTCTTCCATTCGGTGGAATATGAACGTCTTGATTCGGGATATGCCTTGAATATTAAAGAAGTATGGATGGGAAAAATGCCTGGTCTGGATTATCCGCCTGAATTTTTTGAGGGCCTGGGATTGAGGAAATCCAATATTCTGAAATAAAGCAATTCCATAACTTCGGGAATTTCCGTAAAATTGCAAATTGTTGCAAGCTTTCGTTGGAAAGTCGTGCCGGTTTTAAAAAAAATCACCAAAGATGAAAAGAATTGTCTTGAGTCTTTTTACCCTTTTGTTCATAAGTTTGTTTTATGTAAACAGCATCCATGCCCAGCAGAACACAGGCATTATCCCGGATGCTCCCCTGGAACTTTTCCCCGAGCCGGAACGTCCTGCCGGTCAGCAGGATGTGCTGGAATTGCGCTGTGAACCCATCGACACAGTGCGCATTGCTTTTATCGGTTTGGGCATGCGGGGGGCAGGCGCCGTTTACCGCTATACGTTTCTCGATCACGTAAAAATTGCTGTGCTTTGCGATCCTGTGCAGGAAAATATCGACAAATGCCAGGATGTTTTGCGCGACAGGGGACTGCCTGAAGCCGATGCTTACACTGGTGAAGAGGACTGGAAGAAGATCTGCGAACGGGAGGATATCGACCTGGTGTATGTTTGCACGCACTGGGACCTGCATACTCCCATCGCCGTTTATGCCATGGAGCATGGCAAACATGTCGCCACAGAGGTGCCGGCAGCCCTGAGCATTGAGGAATGCTGGCAGCTGGTGAATACAGCCGAAAGGACCCGCCGGCATTGCATGCAGCTGGAAAATTGCAATTACGACTTCTTCGAAACAGCTACCCTGAACATGGCTCAGCAAGGGCTTTTTGGCGAAATCGTCCATTGTGAGGGTGCCTATATCCACGACCTGCGCTGGCTGAATTTCGATGAGAAGGGCTACTGGAAAATGTGGCGCTTAAAACACCTGGAGAAGGAGGATGGCAATACTTATCCGACCCATGGATTCGGGCCCATTGCGCACATCCTGAACTTGCACCGGGGAGACAAAATGGAGTACCTGGTTTCCTTATCAAGCGATCAGTTTGGAATGTCGGCTTATGCAAAAGATAAATTCGGCGAGGACTCAGAATATGCAAAAACCGATTATGCCAAAGGGGATATAAACACTTCCCTCATAAAAACGGCAAATGGTAAAAGCATCCTGCTGCAGCATGATGTCACCAGTCCGCGCCCATACAGCCGCCTGCATCTGGTGAGCGGCACCAGGGGTTTTGCGCAAAAGTACCCGAACCGCGGCATAGCCCTGGAACCCAATGCGCACCATTTCTTGCCGGATTACCAGCGCGATTCCCTGCTGGAAGTTTATGCGCATCCCATCTTTAAAAAAATAGAGAAAAAAGCAAAAGAAGTGGGCGGACATGGCGGCATGGATTTTATCATGGATTACCGCCTGATCTATTGCCTGCGAAACGGGCTTCCCCTCGACCAGGACGTGTATGATGCGGCCGAATGGTCTTCCATCATCGAACTCTCCCGGATGTCAGTCGAAAACAACAGCATCCCGGTTAAAGTCCCGGATTTTACCAGGGGGAGCTGGAAGAAGCTGGATGGGGTGGAGTATTTTGAGTAATTAATAATTAATAATTAATAATTAACAATTAACAATTAATAATTCAATTGATGAAAGAATACATCGCACACATGATGAAAGGCCTGGGCATGGGCGCGGCCAATGTGATCCCGGGGGTTTCGGGTGGCACCATCGCGCTGATTACCGGAATCTTCGAACGACTGATCAATGCCATCAAATCCTTTGGTTTTACCGCGTTCCGGCTCTTGCTCAAAGGGAAGGTTAAGGAATTTATCCGGCATACTGACCTGTGGTTTCTGCTTGCTGTGCTGGTCGGTATCCTGATAGCCATCGTTTCGCTGGCGAAATTATTTGATTTTTTATTTACACATTACCCGGTATATATCTGGTCGTATTTCTTCGGGCTGGTGCTGGCTTCCGTTTATTTTGTCGGCAAAACCGTAGAGCGTTGGAAGCTGAGTGTGATCATTGCTTTTATCATAGGAACCGCGATTGCTGTTGTGATCTCGGTGCTCAACCCCGCTACCCAGAATGATAATTTCTTTTACCTGATGCTTTGCGGGGTGGCAGCCATCTGTAGCATGATCCTTCCGGGGCTTTCAGGTTCTTTCATTCTTTTTATCATGGGGAATTATAAACTGGTGGCCATCGATGCCATCAACGAAAGGAATTTTGAAATATTATTTCCCGTGTTGCTGGGTGCGGCAGTGGGACTGGTGATGTTCTCTCATTTGCTGTCGTGGCTGCTCCAAAAGTATAAAGATGAGACTATCTCCCTGCTCACAGGTTTCATACTTGGGTCGGTGAGTATTCTCTGGCCCTGGCAAAGAGCAGTTTACCTGATGGATGAAATGGGCAAGCGGGTGGTGAAAAACGGGGAGGCAATTGTTGCCAGGTACGAGCGCATCCTGCCGGATACTTCGGCAACAGAATTCTGGTTCGCCATTTTATTTATCCTGGTGGGGATACTTTCGATCTGGCTGATCGAGAAAAGCGCGGCGAAAAAGGAAGTTGACTGATGCTTTAAAATTCACTATTTTTATGCGATGAAAATATATGGTCTGATCGGTAATCCGCTAACTCACTCACTTTCTCCAAAATATTTTAATGACAAATTTCAGAGAGATGGTCTGCACGATCATCGTTACGAGGCCTTTAAGCTGGAAGACATCGATGAGTTCCCGCAACTACTGAATGAAAAGCCGGAACTGGCCGGCCTGAATGTGACCATTCCTTTTAAAGAAACCGTGATCAAATACATCAACAGGATCGACCGCGATGCCCGCCTTATCGGCGCTGTGAATACCATTAAATTCATCCGCCAGAAAGACGCCCTTTCTCTGCAAGGATACAATACGGACGTCTTCGGGATTGAGGCAAGCCTGGAACCTTACCTGAAAATGAAAAATATGCAGGCCCTGATCCTGGGTACCGGTGGTACGGCCAGGGCTGTCACCTTCGTTTTGAAGAAATATGGTATCAGCTACCAGCATGTAACCCGCCGGCCCCTCAAATCGAACCATATTGTTTACTGGAGTGTTAGCAAGTCCGTCTTAAATGAACACAAGCTGATCATCAATACCACCCCCTGGGCATGCATCCTGGAATACAGGATATTCCCGATCTTAAATACGAATTCCTGACTCCCGGTCATGTTTTGCTCGACCTGATCTACAATCCCCTCGAAACAAGATTCCTGAAAGAAGGCAGGAGAGCCGGAGCCACCACCATCAATGGGATGCAGTGCTTTGTGAAACAGGCCGAGAAGGCCTGGGGGATTTGGAATTCCAATGCATGATGTTTAACGGCCACATACTGGTCTGCTGGCTTCGTGTAAAGAAATCAATTTATTAAAAGAATTTCACAAAACTTCAGACTTGTTGGTTTACTTATTAATTTTGACCTTGATGATTTAACCAAAACATGAGAAATGAAAAAGCTAATATTGATCCCGACTGACTTTTCCGAAGTATGTAACAATGCCATACGCTACGGTGTTGAAATGTGTAAGCATCTCGATCACAACCTTTGCCTCTTGCATGTTGTGGATAAGGCCACACGTGCATGGATGAAAAAGGAGAAGATCACGATCAGGGATATCAATGCGAAATTGCAGGCCATCGCCAATGATATCGAAGAAAAAGACAAGTTTGTGGTGCAGACCATTACCCGCAAAGGGAATATTTTCGAATCCATCGGGGATGTTGCCGAGGAAATTGATGCAGAAATGATACTGCTTGGTACACACGGCAAGGTAGGCTGGCAAAAGCTTACGGGTAGTTATGCTTTGCGGGTGATCACCGATTCACCGGTGCCGGTGATCGTGGTGCAGGAAAATAAGTTCAAAGACTCCTTCGATCATATCGTTTTTCCGATCGATGATTCCTATGCCACCCGGCAGAAAGTTTCCTGGGCCGTGCACATTGCCAGGAAATATGATGCCAAGGTTCATATTTACCAGTCGAACGAAACTTCTGCTGACTTGAAGCATAAGCTGGATGTGATTTCTGCCCAGATCAAAAAGGTATTTACCGAAAACAAGATAAAGCACGAATACCGGATTGCCGAAAAGGAAGGAAATTTTGCCAACCAGGTGAATGCCTTTGCGGAAAAGATCAATGCCGATCTGATCATGATCATGACCAACGGAAACGAAAATATGCCCGTCTTTATTCTGGGACCATGGGATGAAAAGATTTTGTTCAACCCGGCGGGGATCCCCGTAATGTGTATCAATCCGCATGATTACGACTTCGTTGTGATCGGCTGATGAGACTGCGCAGGTTTTTAAAGAGCCTTGGGCCGGGTTTATTGTATGCCGGTGCAGCGGTTGGTGTTTCCCACCTGGTTCAATCCACCCGTGCAGGGGCTGCTTTCGGCTTTGATCTGGTATGGATCCTCCTCCTGGCAAACCTGATCAAATATCCCTTTTTTGAGTTCGGGCCGCGTTATGCCATTGCCACAGGCAACAGCCTGATCAGTGGTTACGAAAAATTGGGAAAATGGGCTGTGGTTCTCTTTGCTTTGCTTACCGTCAGCACCATGTTTGCCATTCAGGCAGCCATTACCCTCGTCACTGCCGGCTTGCTGGCCAGTATATTTAATATCACCATCAATATTGTTGGATTGTGTGCCATGATCCTTGGGGTGACCATGACCATTTTGCTGGTCGGGAAATATTGTGCACTGGATAAGCTGATCAAATTCATCATTGTTACCCTGGCGCTTTCAACTGTGGTGGCAGTGTTTTTTGCTTTCAATATTGAACTGGAGGTCAGGCCTGAATTTATGCAGCATTTCAACTGGGGCAGGGCAGCAGATATAGCTTTCCTGATCGCCTTCATCGGCTGGATGCCGGCACCCATTGACATTTCTGTGTGGCACTCCCTCTGGTCGGTTGCCAAGAATAAGGAATTACACGGGAGCACCACCATGGGCGAGGCCCTGCTGGATTTCAGGATCGGATATATCGGGACTGCACTGCTGGCTCTGGGTTTCCTGACTCTGGGCGCACTGGTAATGTATGGAACAGGGGAGGAGCTGTCGGCACAGGGAAGTGTTTTTGCCGGACAACTGATCAACCTTTACACCACAAGCCTGGGGGATGCCCTTTACTGGGTGATTGCCATTGCAGCCCTCACCACCATGTTCAGTACCACCATCACAGTGCTGGATGCTTATCCCAGGGTGCTGAAACCAACCACGGAAATCCTTTTTCCGCGCTTCCGCCCCAGAAGGCATGAGAACCCCTGGTTGTTTTTTTTCTGGCTGTTTGTCCTGGTAGCCGGCACCCTGATCCTGCTGGGTGTGCTTTCGGGTAGCATGCGTTTCATGGTCGACCTGGCAACCACTTTGTCTTTTATCACCGCTCCTGTGCTGGCAATCATGAACTATAAGGTGATCACCGATAAAAGCATCCCTTCGGAAGCAAAGCCAAAGCCCTGGCTGAGGACCTATGCCATCATTGGAATCATTTTTCTGAGCTTGTTTACAGTGATCTACGTTGTTTGGAGGCTTGTTTGAATTAAGAATTAATAATTAATAATTAATAATTGGGTTTGGGCCATTGCCACTACTTCACGGCTACATGCATTGCAGCCACCCCGCCTACAAAATGCTTGTAGGTAATTTTGCTGAAGCCCGCACCTTTTAAAAGGTCGCAAACTTCATCTGCTGTATAGAAGTCGGTTGCTGAATTGGCCAAATAGCGGTATGCAGGCTTGTTACCGGAAAGGCTGCCGCCAATCCTTTTTACCATAACATTCATGTAAAATCTATGCAGGCTGTCCATGAATTTGTTTTTGGGCCTGCTGGTCTCCACGATCACAAATTTACCACCGGGTTTGATCACCCTGTGGATCTCTTTCAGGAATTTTTGCTGGTCGGGGTTTTTATAAGTCAGATTGCGGAAGCCATAAGCAATACCAATAGCGTCGAAATAATTTTCTTCGAAAGGTATGTCGGCTGCATCCCCCTGGATAAGGCGTATGTTTTCCAGCTTCCTTGATTTCATTTTCTGTTCGGCAATTTCAAGCATTGGAGGGCTGAAATCCAGGCCGCATAAGTCAAGATCTGTTCCTGCATTATCCGCAATTCTGAATAACAGATCACCGGTACCCGTGCAGAGATCCATCACTTTTTCCGGATTGTCCTTGAGGATCTCCCTGACTGCTTCTTTGCGCCAGCTCTCATCCAGCCGCCAGGTGAGGATACGGTTGAGCAGGTCATATTTCGGAGGCACCTCCATGAACATCTTTTGCAGGGGCCGGTATTGTTTCTTTTTCTCAGCTTTTTCTTTCATTGATGCAAAGTTAGAATAAAAATGTTTTGGAGTTGGAAGAACGGAAGACATAGGCGATGAAGGCGACAAAGGCGATGAAGGCGACGAAGGCGACAAAGGCGACAAAGGTGATAAAGGCGACGAAGGCGACAGGGCGACAGGGCGACAGGGACAAACTAATGACTATTGACTGATGACCGATGACTGATGAAATATCCAATAATCAATACACAATGTCCAATATCCAATTCGTGGCGCGCACACTCATTGATTATTGAGTATTGAACGTTGGATATTGGAAATTTAATTTTTTACAGTCAGTATTGGAAGTTGAACAGCCTTTCGGACTGACAAATAACTCTCATCTCCGCCAGGGCTGCGATGGGTAAAATCGACGAATGACCAATGATCAATCACACTTTCATCATAAAACAGAAGATTATCCTAATTTAAAAACAATCTAAATTTCATACAACAGGCTTACCTTTTCCCTGTTTCAGGCATAAACTTATTTAGGGGTTGATAAAGCGCTTGACGGAATCTTTGAATAAACATAAGCAAACATGACCCTGATTTCCATATTCATATCCCTTACATTCTGCTTTCCTTGTAGAAGAGAGAGAGAGAGAGTTGTCTTTCTTTTTCAGCAAATAAAAACGCCCTTTCACCGGGCACACGCCAAAAGTGTGTCTGCATGAATTATTGCAAGTTGGTCCCTCCTTAGCCGGATTTTTTCACACCAGCCTATCGGATAATAAACCAAAATTGTTACATTTAAATTTTTTAAGATGAAAAGAAAAAGCAAAATAAAGTTTTCTGCAAATATTGGTAATAAAAACCTTGCAGAATTGATAGTTTTAGTCTTTTGCACTTTAATGAGTGCAAATACATTGTTCTCCCAATTACCACCTAATATTAACATTCCCGATTCTGAATCCGGTGGCAATCCCATTGGTGAGGTTCTGGTTGCAGGCGGTAAGTTAGTTACATATTCTCCAAAAAACATTTTAATTTATGACGCAGCCGATAATTCTCTTTTGGAAACTATTGAGATTTCAAATGTCGGAAAGTTTAATCCCAGGTATTTTATCTATACAAAACACATCTGCGATATACAAGTAATGACCTATAATGAAACCGAAAATGATGTATACTACATAAGCCCTGACTTGAACATTTTCTGCCTCAATTTGGATAATTATAGCACTGAACTACTTTTACAAACCCCAACACAAATAAATCACTTCAAGTATTTAATAGGACCCGTGAATCTTAAATTCGATGCAAACCATAATCGGTTGTTCTGGGTAATTCAGGGAAGAGATGAGAATCACAACTCAATAGGCAGGTTTCATGTTCATGATTCATATTTAGCTGCATACGATGTAGCCTACACAAACGGCAGTCCAAGTCTTACACTTATCGAAGATCAGTTTGAGGTTAATTCAACAGGTAATTATGACAACTCATTTCATAATTTAGTCTTTTGTGATGACAATGATTATTTCTTTGTTCCAAAAAAGGAAGGATTGATATTTATGAAATATTAAGTGACAATACTTTTTCAACCAATACACTCATAACAACTGAGCCATATAAGCTCAGTAAAATGCTTTATATCAATGATGGGGACTTTCATAAAGTTTTGGTCTTCCCATATAGATTACCGTTTATAAATCTTGAACCAGTGTTTGAAATAAATGTAGACTTCTATGTAATTGATTGTGTCGATCCTTTTAATCCTCAGACTGGTGTTGAACGGGTTCAATCCCCAAGTAAAAGGGTAATTGATGCGGTCTATCTTTCAGAAGAGGATAAGCTTGTCGTTTGTTTTTCACCTGATAATCACGAACAACCGCAAGAAGAGGGTAATGATGTTGCTGTTTATGATGTTGTTAATGGAGAATTTATTCTGGATTACAAAAAATCAACCAACGGACATCCTGAAAATAATACCGGAACTAACCTTAACAGACCAATAAAACTCATTAAATATGATGAAAACTCGGTATTGATCAGTAAAAAAGATGAACTCACCAGGTTTAATCCTTTAGATGGTTCATATTTTTCTATTAGAGATGGAATAAGTAACTATTTTTACTATGGGGCAACTTATGAACCAGGTGGAGCAGCCGACAATAAATCTTTTGTTATTAACTGCAGTTGGTGGCTTTATTGAGATTTATGAAGACACTGAACCACTCGAAAGAATAAACACAAGTAATTCTGTGTATCATATAATCCCAATAGCTGGAACAACAAAGTTTGTAGCTTTTAATAAATTAAACTCACACAAATCTTCCTTTTTTATACATAACACGGAAACCGGTGAAACTTTTGAAAGTGATGAAATAGACGGATCAATAGGAGATATGATTTATAATCCAAATTATAACTACGGTAATGAAATATTAGTTGCTGTTAACTCAAATCCAGGAAAGGTTTCACGATATAATCTTGCCGGCCAATATCTTACTGATATTACTTTTCCGAGCTCTGATTTGGAATACAATTTCATGAGGAAAATGTTTATCAATCCAAACGGAAAGCTATTTATCACCTCAAATATGAACAAAAGCTTACAGGACATCGATCCCAGATTATGGGTTTTTAATGCCTCTGACTATAGCTTTATTAAAGAACATCCTATTGAAATGCCATCTTATTCATATAATTTTTACTTCTATAATGCTGATTTTTGCTATAACAAACTTAACGGATTAACTTATATGATCATTAGTCCGGGACAGCGATATGAAGGTGGAGGCGGCACAGCCCCCGAATTCGGCACTCCTGATCCGTATCAGTCCACTACAAATTATTTAAAAGACCCAAATTATACAGGGAACAACAACGGATGGCTGATAAAATATGATGAAACAACAAATACAACAGAAAACCTTCAAACATTTACCTTTCCAAAAGAAGTTCTTTTTGTTAATACTAACCTTTCCGGGCCATCAGAAGACCAGGGGGTGCTATTTATTAATGCTGACCGGGTTTACCAGTATGATTGTGCTTCGGAAGAGCTAACATCATTTGGAATTTCCATGTATAAAATTATTTATAACAGCATATATCCAAACAGGATTTTTGGTATCAATGATGAACATGTTACAAACACATCAGACAGGAGGGTGTTAACACATGAAATATATTTTGACGGAACAAGTAGTCAAAAATATAGTATTGCCGGACAGGCAGGATACATTTTTCTTAAATCCATACAATGGGTTATTATACGTGTATCAAAAGATTGACGAAGCTAAGTTAGGTGATGAACCTGTAAGATTATTTGAAATTGATCCATTGCAATACAATAATCAAGGTTATGAAGCCGTAGAAATCGATCTTAATAATACATGTATTTATCCAGACCTGGACTATAACCCGGATGCTTCGGGGTTCTATTATAATTTCACCACCCCATTCATTGATCCTGAAGAAAACAAAATCTATCTTCCCAATGGTGGCCATAGTAACATAAGTGTGGTGGATTTTGATCCGGCCGATATTCTGGAAATTGAAAATGATATCACCTGGCTCTCCTTCCCACGCCTCGACAGACCAGGTAATACCACAGTTTCCGTTGATGATGCATTGCTGGATATGATCAATCCTACATATGACAATGAAAGCAAGTTGGAATATTTTGATGGTAGCTATGTTCATAGTGTATATGACTTTTATCAACATACATGGAGACCCGATCCACCAACTGGCGGACTACCAAATGTGCGAAGTGATCTGGGATATGTTCTGGATCTGGAATATGGCTCCTCACCCGATCTCGTTTTATTGCATATGCGTGGCACCCAGCTTGATCCGAATAATCCACCTTATATTCAGCTGACCGATCAATACCAAACCTGGGCAGGCTACTGGCTGGAAGAATCGCAATATCCCCTGGATGCAATACCTGAAGATGATCTGCTTTACATGTATAGAATAGAAGGGCAATACTGGACCTGTCAGCGGGAACCCCTGCCCGATAATGCCCAGCCGCCATATTACCAGTATCCTTTTGTTTGCAGCGAAAACCGGGGTGTAGTGGAATTGAATTATGGCGACATGGTGAAAGTCTTTGCCAGTGCTGATCTTTCATTTACCTGGCTATCCAACACAGGTGGTGATGGCGGTATTGAAAGATTGGCAACAGAAAACTTTTCCTATGTAGAACAAACCGATTACACCCATTGTACGTGGAACTGGATTCTACGAACAATCCCGAGGAGATCGGGGCTTTTGTTGGAGATAGTTGCGTAGGCGCTACAACGGTTTTGGAGGATGACAGTCTGGTTCTTGTACTGGGGTATTTGGATGGCATTAGCGGAGACCTGACATTCCAGGAATATAATTCCAATAAAGCATCTGCCCTGCAAAAGAACGATTACTGGGTGCTGAACAACAATTCGGGGCAATGGGAAAAACGAAAGCTGAGCAACAAGGACAGAAAAGGAAGCTATTTTATTTCATTGCGTGACGATAAAAAGCAAAGCCTAAAGGAGAACAAAACAAACATGGGATTGGTTTGCCTTCCCAATCCTGTGAAGGAAAACTGCAGGATACAGTATTATATTTCAAAGGATGCCAATGTGCAAATAATGCTTTACGACATATTCGGCAATCTTCGGGAAGTACTGTATGCAGGGGATACCCGGGCAGGACAACATGAAATTCAATGGGATATCCTTGATAAAAATGGAAAAGCATTGCCAAAAGGTATATATGTTGTAAAAATGCTATCTGAAGGACAAAGGGTTCAAAACAAAATAATTATAACAAATTAGAAAGCAAATGGAGTTTATCTGAGAACATAGTTAATATTATCCCTGTGCACTCTTTAATCCTTCCTCTGTGTAACTCTGTGGTTAAAACAACCTTAACCACAGAGTTGCACAGAGTTGCACAGAGTTCATCCAGAGGAAAACACAGAGATAATAAATGACAAGCATAACGATTAAGACATATGAAAAAGATTTTGATACTATATTTTTTCTTCCCACTTTTATCTTATTCCCAGACTATCACGGTAAAGCAGGATGGTACGGGAGATTACACCGCCATACAGGACGCCATCGATAATGCAAATAACGGGGATACGGTAATTGTCTGGCCAGGCACTTATTACGAAAATGTCAATTACCAATACAAAGGGATCATTCTTGGCAGCCTCACCATGACCACCGGTGATCCTTCCTATATTTCACAGACCGTTATCAATGGAAACCAAAGCGGTTGTTGTATATACATACGAGATAATAATCATGTTTGTGAGGTAAATGGTTTCACCCTTACCAATGGAAGCGGTACAAATAATCTAGGCAAAAATGGAGGTGGTATTTATATCGTCAAATCCTATAAGCTGCAGGTAAACAATTGTATAATAGAGGGAAATCAAATGGTAGGAGAAGGTGGAGGTATCTATTGTGTTGAAGTAGAAGAAGGATTGTATTTATCGGGAACAACAATCCGTAACAATCAGGTATTCGAAGATGGAGGTGGAATTGTTATTGGGAGGAGCCCTGTGTATTTTGATTCGGAAAACCTATGTAATATTTATTTAAATTATGCGGCATATGGAAATGACATAGCTAAAGCCGGTGATGAAGTTTTAACACTTAATTTAGATACTTTTACAGTGATAAACCCTGATAAGCATTTTATTCTCAATCATGGAAATGAAGATAATATTATACTAAATATAAATAATGGAAAGATTCAACCGGTAAACAGCGATCTGTATGTAAATCCCACGGGAAGCAATGATAATAGCGGATTAACCCCCGATGATCCCCTTAGAAATATTTCTTTTGCCATGATCAAAACATTACCTGATACTAATGATCCTAAATCCATTTATCTTGCCAATGGCACCTATGCTCCTTCAGGCGGTGAGATGTTCCCTTTTGCTCTAAGGGGGTATATAAGTATTATTGGTGAAAGCCGGGATTCTGCTATCCTGGATGGTGAGGATACAACTTTTATTATGCAGGGTAATAAGTTTACGGATAATTATCAGGTAAAGAACCTTACAATCTGTAATGCAAATAGCAATATTAATTGGGGAACAGGGGCAATATATCTTTATCAAAACCATGAATCTTGTTTTGAAAACATATTATTGACTCAAAACAAAGGGCTTTATCGCAGTGCGATACAAATTATGAAATGTAATAATCTAATGTTAAAAAATATTTCGATAACAAACAACATTGGTGGAGATGCAATTATGATTTTACAGTATCCAGATAGCAGTCAATTACTTTATTCAGCTGATACTGTCTGTTTGCAAAATTGTAATATAAGCTATAACTTACCAGACTATGATACGGTGAATTATGGCCTTGGAGGTGGTCTTGCTATTTTCGGGTTTGACTTGTACCATGATTCTCTTACTGCTTATATTACAAATTGTCTTATTGTTGAAAACCTTAAAAAATATCACGTAGGTTTAAATTTTTCAGGAATACTGGTTAATTGGGGTGCTAAAACATTTCTTACCAATTCAACAATTGGAAATAATTATGATGAAGGTGATCTAGGAGCATGTATTGGGGTCGCAGATAATTCCGAATTAAATGTGTATAATTCTGTCATTTATGATAATTTACCTGCACAATTTTTCATGGATAATGAATATAGCTACTGGCATTCTGACCTTAATATTTATAACTCTCTTGTTCAGGATGGGCATGAAGGCATCCGGATTTACTCCCCTGGCAATACCATCCACTACGACTCCACCAACATCGACGCCAACCCCTCTGGGCCAATACCGGCTACTATCCTTACATGCTATCCTACGGCTCCCCCTGCATCAACACCGGCACCCTGAATTTGCCAGAGCATATCGAACTACCAGATACCGACCTGGCCGGCAACCCCCGCGTTTACGACGGGCAAATAGACATGGGCGCCTATGAGTTCGGACCCTGGGTGGGTGTAGACTACCAAAAGCCAAAGTCCAATAGCCAACAGCTAATAGCCAGCCCCAACCCCTTCTACCACGAAACCCGCATTCGCTACCAAAGCAAAGAAAAAGGCAAACAAAGTATTTTTGTATTCGACATCAACGGAAACAAAGTGGCCACCTTAATGGACATCACCGGCCATCCAGGCCAGGGAGAGATCATCTGGGACGGAAGAAATGACTATGGGCGGGAGCTTGCCCCCGGAGTTTATGTAGTGAAGTTTGGGGTGAATGAGGAAAGAATGGGGAGTGTGAAGGTGGTGAAAAAATGAGGCTGGTTGCTTGTCATTGGTCAGTAATGGGGGGAGGCTGTTCAAATGACTAATGACTAATGAACAATTACCAAAATCGCAAGCCCATTGCCAGCAGCAAGGGAAAGGATGCCCCTGCCCACAGATCCCGCAGAGAGGAAATTATTAACTCATTCTTATATTCTCCCGGAAATAATAAATATATATTTATTTTGCCCTTTCAGGGCGAATAAAAAAACAAAACAATTATTACACAGGGTGCTACCCTGTGCTATGGTATTCTTACTAATTTTATCGGTTGATCTTCATCTAACATCCAACATCCAGTCCCACATCACTACGTTTGCGGAATTTCGCTTCGCTCAACATCCAGCCTCCAGCCTCCTATATAAACTCATTATAAATTTCCATCATGTCTTATTTTCAGGTATTTCCCATGTGCATAATTAATATTTTTACAGATGAATGACGAATCAAAACAAAATTGACCGGAGGTGTTTCCTGAAGTGGGGTGCTGCCCTGGGTGGCGGACTGGCGGTTTCTTCCAGCTTGCTGGGATGCATTGATAAGCTGAAGGAACAGGGCATCGTCACCACCGAAAAAGGCTTTGATGGTTTCATCATCCGCTCCGGTTGCCCGGCCCATAATTGCGGTGGGCGTTGTGTTTTAAAACTATTTGTCAAGGATGAAAAAATCATTCGCATAGAGACCGACGACCGCAGGACCGATGAAGTGGAGGATCCGCAACTGAGAGCCTGCGTGCGCGGCAGAGCCTATCGGCGACGGCAATATCATCCCGACAGGCTGAAACACCCCATGAAAAGAATTGGTGAAAGGGGAGCAGGGAAGTTTGAACGTATCAGTTGGAAGGAAGCCCTCGACCTGCTTGCTTCGGAAATTAAAAGGGTGAGATCCGAATACGGGAATTCGGCTATTTACATTCCTTATGGCACAGGAAGCTATAACTAGATCAACGGGCGGCAGACCGCTGTGCGCCTGATGAACCTCCTGGGTGGGTCCCTCGGGTTTTATAACTCATACTCCTGGGCCTGCATCAGCCAGGCCACCCCAACGGTTTTTGGGACCAATATTAGCGGCAATCAGCGCCAGGACTGGCTGAATTCAAAGTACATCATCATGTGGGGCTGGAATCCTGCGGAGATGCGGGATGGGACCAATTCCGATTTTCTGATCAAAAAGGCACGTGAAAAAGGGGCCCGTGTTGTTTGCATCGATCCACGCATGTCGATGAGCGCCGTGGCACTGGCCGATGAATGGATCCCGGTGCGACCCGGAACAGACGTTGCCCTGATGAGTGCCATGGCCCATGTCATCATTTCTGAGAACCTGCATGATGAGGATTTTATCAGTCGATGTTGCCTGGGTTTTGACAAGGACCAGATGCCGGCGGGACTGGAAGGGGAGGAGTCTTATACGGATTATATTTTTGGCAGAAAAGACGGGATTAAAAAAACCCCGCTCTGGGCTGAATCCATCACGGCTGTTCCTGCAGAAACCATCAGGCGTATTGCCCGCGAATACGCCACTACCAAGCCTGCCATGCTTTACCAGGGTTACGGGATGCAGCGAAGGGCCTATGGCGAGCAGCCCGTGCGGGCCGCTTGTGTGCTGGCTTCCATCACCGGAAATGTGGGATTGCGTGGGGCCTGGGCCAGCGGACTGGGTTTGCAGGCCAAAGATGGCGGACCTTTCTGGAATGTTTTTCCCACGGGATCCAATCCCGTGAAAGCCAGGATCCCGGTTTTTCTGTGGACGGAAGCTGTGCTGCATGGCAGGGATATGGGCAGGGAATATGGGGTTAAAGGAGTTGAGAAACAGGATAATGATATTAAGCTTATCTGGGCGGTAGCCTCCAATGCTCTGATCAACCAGCATGCGGATACAAACCGCACGGCGGGGATTTTAAGGGATGAAAAAAAGGTGGAATTCATTGCTGTGCAGGATAATTTTCTGACCTCCTCAGCAAAATTTGCCGACCTGGTATTGCCGGCCTGTACGCAGTTTGAAACCTGGGGCCTGGAAGACGGCTGGAAATACGGTGATGAAGTCATCCTGATGCCACAGATCCTGGAGCCTCCCCATGAAACCAAAAGTGATTATGCCATTTGTTCAGAACTGGCAGAGCGCTTTGCTGTGCGCGAAAATTATACCGAAGGCCGCTCAGAAAAAGAATGGATCGAATGGATCATCGGTCAATACAAAAACACCCGCTTTCCTGAGATACCCTCGCTGGATAAGATCAGGAAAGAAAATACAGGAGTATACGCCCATGCGGTAAAAAAGCCGGAAATTGCTTTTGATCAATTCAGGAAAGATCCCGCAAAACATCCTTTGCCAACGGATTCCGGAAAAATCGAGATCTTTTCAAGAAAACTATATGAACTAAAGGATCCGGCGGGTATTCCGGCGGTGCCCAAATACATACAGGAATGGGAAAGCCCTTTCGATAAGAAAGCCGGAAAATATCCGCTGCAGGCTATGGGGCACCATTACATGGGCCGGGTGCATTCGACCCATGCCAACAATGACTGGCTGGCTGAACTTTTTCCCCAGCGTGTCTTTATGAATCCCATCGACGCCAAAGAACGGCAAATCACTGGCGGGGATAAAGTTAAAGTGTTTAATGATCGCGGAACAATCATTTTGCCTTGCAGGATCAGTCCGAAGATCATGCCCGGCGTGGTGGATGTGCCGCAGGGAGCCTGGTGGCAACCCGATGAGAACGCTATTGATACCGGCGGCTGTGTCAATACGTTGACATCTCACCGCTGGACCCCTTATGCATTCGGGAACGCCCAGCACACGATCATGGTGGAAATTGAAAAATTTATGGAAGCATGAGTAAGCAACTGGCCTTTTATTTTGATTCAAATTCCTGCTCCGGATGCAAAGCCTGCGAGATGGCCTGCCGCGATAAGCATGATCTGCCGGCAGGCATTCGCTGGAGAAGGGTATACGAAATTGCAGGAGGAGAATGGAAACAGGATAAAGGGATCAACATTCCGGCCGTTATCGCCTACAATATTTCCCTTTCCTGCAATCATTGCGAAGATCCGGCCTGCGTGCATGCTTGCCCCACAACGGCCATGCAAAAGCGGCCCGATGGTATTGTATTTGTTGATCCCGAAAAGTGCATGGGATGTAAATACTGCTCCTGGGCATGTCCGTATGATGCGCCGCAGTATGATAAAATTGCAGGCATCATGACCAAATGTGATCTTTGCAGGGATTATATCGATAAAGGGAAAGAGCCGTCATGTGTGGCGGCCTGCCCAATGCGGGTGCTGGGGTTTGGTGAACTGAAGGAATTAAAAATGATCCATGCCGAAGAACATGTTTACCCCATGCCGGATCAAAGCCTGACAAAACCGGCACTGGCATTCAGAAAACATGCGCATCTGAGCAAAGCAGAAAAGATTGAATTCACGATTGTTAATAAAGAGGAGGTGGCATGACAGGCAGTGAATGGCCGCTTGTATTTTTTACACTGATAACGCAGATGTGCGTTGGTGGTTTTGTATTGCAGGAAATTCTGATCAGCTACCGGCATCACGAAAATCCGCATATGGTAAAGCTTAAAAAAGACATGCTGCGGACTTTGATTCCCTTGATGATCGTTGCCCTGATACTTTCATTTTTCCATCTCGGCAAACCCATACACGCCCTTTATGCATTGGATAATCTGCAATCCTCCTGGCTGAGCCGGGAGAATCCTGTTGGTTTCCGTTTTCGTATTTCTGCTGATCACATACGGTATTGTTTTCTGGAAAAAGCCCGGCAACCAATCAATCCTGAAAATGATGTCCCTATTCGGAATCATCGCCGGATTGTACCTGATCTATTGCATGTCGAGGATATATACTTTGTCGACCATCCCGGTGTGGAACTCCGCAGCAACACCTGTTGAATTCTACACCGCCGCATTTCTGCTGGGAGCCATCTTGCTCATGATGGTTTTCCAGGGCCGGCTTTTTAAACTGGACCTTCAGGAGACCGAATATTTAGCAAGCCGCATATCTGTCCTGTATCTTTTGCTGGTGATATTGCTGTTTCTGGACCTGGGCAATACGGTTTACACACATTACGTCGATTTTAAAGTCATGCCCATGACCGCTGAAGATCCCGGCTATATTCTTAATCTGGCCAAAAGCATTTTACACCTTGCAGCCATCTTTATCATCATATCCCAGTTTTATCAATTCAACCAAAAGAAACATTTTTCCGGAGTGGGGGGGATCAGGCTGGTGTTTTTTGTGCTCATTCTTGCAGAGATCATTGGTCGTTATTTTTTTTATGCCTATCTTTAAGCCATGATTTATTTGATATAATTAAAACTTAATATGATGAACAAAAAACTTTTTATAATATTCGCAGGAATTATCGCTTTATCCCTGACCGCCTGTAATCAAGCCGGTCCAAAATCAGGTCAGGCTGACGAAAAACAAAACATAGCTTCAGAAAAAGTGACAGAGGTTATGACCAAACAGATGCAGGACCAATTGACCCCTGACGCAGTTTTGGAAGATTTGTTACAAGGCAATGAGCGTTATGTGTCAGGTGAATTGATCAGTCGTGATTTACCCGCACAAATCGAAGCCACAACAGATAGCCAATACCCAAAGGCTGTAGTTTTAGCTTGCATTGATTCACGTGTTCCTGTTGAATATATTTTCGACCAGGGTGTAGGAGATATCTTTGTGGTTCGTGTGGCAGGCAACATCGAAAACACGGAGTTGCTTGGAAGTATGGAATATGGCCTGGGCGTTGCCGGTTCAAAACTACTCATGGTGCTTGGACATGAAAATTGTGGTGCAGTTAAATCGGCTATTCAGAAAGTAGATGTAGGTAGTGATAATGTTACGGCTTTGCTGAACGAAATAGAACCTGCAATACAGAGTGTTGAAGGCGAAAGAAACGCCAATGATAAAAGCTATTTCGACCATGTGATCAAGAACAATGTACATCTTACGATTGAAAACATCAGAAACCGTAGCTCCATCATCAGTGACCTGGAAAAAGAAGGCAAAGTAAAAATAGTAGGTGCATACTATAGCCTGGCGGATGGAAAAGTTTCAATTCTGCAAAATGAAACTCATGAAGGTCATGATCATTAAATCAGTGAGACTGATTTTTTAGGAGCGATAGCGAACTGAAAAAGCAAAGTCGAACTGATCCCGAGCTTGTCGAGGGATCTCGTGGGTAATATTCCCCGCCCCTTGGGGCGAATCAAATGAATGTTTCATAATGATACCCCGCAGGCTTGCCTCGGGTAGTTCATTTTTAGTCTGCATAGAAAAGAAATTTGATAAATTCAGGCATCAACAAAGCATGATGACAGAGACCGGATCTTCCTCCGTAAGACCGGACTCAATATTTTTTTTTGATGTAACGATTAAGCGATTGCACGACTTAGCGATATTTGATGTAGAGAGCCAACAAATCGCTGCGTCGATACGCCCCTGCTGGCGTGCATTTCCAACGCGCGCCATAAGTAAAAATAATTTTAGATATATTTTGATGAATTTTTTACTTTTGAAGGTAAACCAATACCGAGCTTTGATGAAACATATGCCAGCAGCTAAAAGAAATATAAGCCTGGGTATAACAATAACCTTTTAACACATGAAAAAATTACTGTTTTTCTGGAATGAGTTGAAGGCAACTTTCTGGTTCATTCCCGTGCTGATAATTCTCCTTTCAGTCTTGCTGGCCATTGGATTTGTTTATGCTGACCAGATTACTTCTTTCTCCCGGGATGGGCTGGGGCGCTTCTTTTTTGTAAATAGCGTGGATTCTGCCCGCAGTATATTATCCACTATATCCGGTGCGATGATTGGTGTGGCAGGAACGGTCTTTTCGGTTACGCTCGTGGCATTAACCCTGGCTTCTTCACAATTGGGCCCACGGCTGATAAAAAACTTTATGTATGTAAAGCTTAATCAGATTGTGCTGGGTTCTTATGTTTCAACATATTTGTATTGCCTTATTGTTTTAAATGCCGTACAGGAAAATAACGCGTATACCTTTATACCGACGCTTTCCATCCTGCTGGCACTGGTTGCGGCCATTGCAAATATTGTTCTTCTGATTGTTTTTATCCACCGGATAGCTGTTAGTATTCAGGCAGACAAAGTTATTTCAGATGTTTCAGCCTCTCTTTCCAAACAAGTCAAAATTATTTTTCCCGAAAAAATGGGTGATGAAATGGAAACTGAAAAGGATATACCTCTTGATGCCATCAAGTCGGAATATTCGAACACAGTTTCTGTGAAATGCCCAAAAAGCGGTTATATTCAATACATTGATGGTGAATCATTGTTGGAGGTGATGACAAAATCAGAGGCTTTGTTTGTGTTAAACCACCGGCCCGGCGACTATTTGGTGGAAGGTAGTGAGATCGGGAAATTATACACAAACGAAAAAGAAGAAAAAGAAATTTTAAAAAAGATTCTTTTTCAATTTGTGTTTGGAAAAACAAAAACAGCCCAGCAAGATCTTGAATTCTCCATTCATCAATTGGTTGAAATTGCTGCACGGGCGCTTTCTCCCGGCATTAACGACCCATATACCGCAATTGCCTGTATTGATAATTTAACGGCAACGATGTGTTATCTTGCGCAGTTGAAATTCCCGTCAAAATACCGTGTGGATGAAAAAAAGGAACTGAGGGTAATTGCCGATACGCTGGACTTCGAGGGTGTTCTGGGTGCTGCCTTTAATCAAATCCGCCAGTTTTCGAGTGGAAGTACAGCGGTGATAATCAGATTAATGGAAGCTTTGATAACGATTCATGAATTCGCTGTAAAAGACAGTTACAAAAGCGCTGTAATTAAACATGCAAAGATGACTTTAAATGTTGGCCGGGAATCTATAAAAGAAAAAAATGATATTGAAGACCTGAAGGAAAGGTCAAAAATATTATTGGGAAAATGAGGTACTACTACCGGATACAACAAATACCCACGCAAAAAAAAAACTTACATTCTGGTATCCGGCACGGCCGTTGATTTTGATGTAACGATTAATCGATTGCACGATGTAATGATTGAACAATTACATGATGTAATCCCGTCCTACAGGCGATGATCTCGGGACAAATATGTCGCATGCGTAACGGGCACGCGCCACCGCGCGCCACAAGGGTAAACAATTGGAATTAATTTGATGCAATTTTCAAACAAGTCATCCGATGACTATCAATCTGTTTATATTCAAAACATGCAGATTTTAGGAGTTACGTTGTTTTATTCACCCGCTATCTTAACTAATTCAACCCTTCTGTTTTGCGCTCTTCCATCTTCATGGTCATTACTGGCAACCGGGGCCCATGGACCTAGTCCGCGGGGTTTTAATCTACCTGCTGAAATATTTTGTTCTGATGTCAGAAATTTTACAACTGCTTCTGCACGGCGCTTTGATAAGTCCATGTTGTGCTCCTCACTTCCGGTAGCATCCGTGTGGCCTACAACCCCAAGGTTAAGTTCCGGCTTCTGCTCCAAAAGATTGGTGATTTCTGTAAGCGTAGATTTAGAATCTTCTTTGATAGTAGCTTTGTCAGTATCGAAGTGAATTCCATAAATTCTGACGCTTCCCTTTTCATCAATGTCCTCAGCCATTGCTTCGGCATTTATTTCTACTTTAACTTTGCCGGTAGTCATGGGTTTTTCTTTAAGGATCTGAAGAGCAGTTACAGGCTGGTTGTCCTCATCAGCCCATTCACTAAGCATGGTATGGGCGGAAACAAACACATCTCCGTCCTCTTGTGGAAGCTTAGCTAAAAAGTAACTGTTGTCTTTTCCCACAAAAACATTTTTATTATAATCTCCACTAATTCTGTCAAATTCTGTATAGATGTCTCTTGGCATCTCATCCATCCCTCCAAAACATTCATATACAATTTCAAAACCGGCATTCTTTAATGCCATCTGGTAGTTTCGCTGTACTTGCAATACTGACAAACCTTCAGGAGGTAAGAAATACAAGATTCGTGTGGCTTCGCCTTCCGGTTCAATTTTCTGTAGTTCACCATCATCTTCTCCCGTGTAAAAAGTCAGCCGGTCATAATCATAATGTTCATAAGCACGAATATAGGCTCCCTCATACCGTGAAATCATCGGATGGTCTTCGCTGCCTTCAATATCTTTTTGGGCATAACCCGATATAAATCCAGAAAAAACAAAAATTGCTAAGGTTAAACTGAAAATCATTTTTTTAAACATAAAAACTCCTTTTTTAATATTTGACAAAAATTATTTTTATTTTAGGTTCGGCTTTGGTTCATTCCCCGCTGGCGAGCATTTGCAACTTCTGCCAGCAAGGTAGGGTCCGAACAAATCGCTACATCGTTAAATCGCCTAATCGTTCAATCGAGCAAGCAATCGTTGATTTTGATATAACGATTGAACGATTGCACGACGTACCGATATTCGATATAGGGTCGAACAAATCGCTACGTCGCCTAATCGATCAACCTTCCTGACTTACAGTCGAGTATATTCGAAGCAGGAGCCTACTCTTTCCGGTACACGATTCCCCCATTAAAAATCGTCATCCACACTTTCACTTTGAATAACTCCTCCGGTTCGATTTTAAAAATATTGTTGTTTAAAACGGCGATGTCTGCTTTCTTGCCCACTTCCAGGGTTCCTGTGATCCTGTCGTTAAAGTTTTGCGTAGCGCCGCCCAAGGTGTATTTTTTCAGGGCTGTCACCAGGTCGACACGCTGGGTGGATTCGTAGGACTTGAGCATGTTGTCGCCGGGGTTCTCGCGGGTTATGGCCGTTCCAATGCCGTCGAGCGGGTTCATGCTGCTGCTTACGTTCCCCCAGGGCCAGTCGCTGCCGAAAGCTACGGGAACGCCTGCATCCAGGAAGTTTTTCAGCATATATCTTCTATCGGAACGTGGCCGTGAAAGCAGGGGAATGGTTTCTTCAAAGTAATTGTTGTCCATATAAAACCAGGCCGGCTGAAAACTGGCAAAAACGCCCATGGCCGCAAAACGCTTGATGTCGTTCTCTTCGGCCAGCTCAATATGGGCCTGGGTATGGCGGGCATCTCGGGCCGTTTTCCAGCTTGGCTTTTTCAAAGCCGTTCAGCGAAGCTCTGACGGCTCCATCGCCGATGGTATGCACATGTACCTGTATGCCTCTTTTGTCCAGCTCCACCACCGTTTCATTGAATACTTGCGGGTCCCAGACCGGTTGGCCGAAAAATCCATCCCGGTCGGCATAAGGCTCGATCAAAAAACCTGTATGCCCTTCGATGGCGCCGTCCATAAAGATCTTGGCCACCCGAACCTGATAGTTCTTCCCATTGCTGTATTGCTTAAAGACCTTTTCCACCTCGTCTATCTGCTCGACCCCTTTTTCGGGATCGAGCACATAGCTCTGTGCAATCCGTACCTTCACTCCACCGGCATCATCCAGTTCGCTTAGGGCACCAAAAGCCTTTGTCTGGCTGTGGTTCAGTACTCCGGCATCAAACAAGCCGGTAATGCCATGCCTGGCTGCCCTTTGCTGATAGGTCTTTACTGCCGACTTCCAGTCCTCATCCGAAGGTTCGGGCAATTGATTCAATACCATGTTGGTGGCCGCCGACTCACGCAGGCAGCCCGAAGGTTCGTTGGTGCCTTCGTAGCGCTCGAACTTTCCTCCATCGGGATCGGAGGTATTGCTGTCGATACCGGCTATCTTCAGGGCAGCGCTGTTCACCCAGCAACTGTGATAATCGATGCTGAGAAAGGCCGCCGGCTTGTCCGGGATGATCTTGTCGAGGATCTTCTTATCCGGACCATTCGAACCAAAGGGCGCATGCGCCCAACCAAATCCCATGATGTGGGAGTTGTTGGCATGTTCTTTATGATACTTTTTAATGATGGCCACATAATCATCCAGTGTTTTTCCGGTCGAAAGCAGGCAATGGTTGATCAGCCGCCCGCCCATCACGCCGTGTGCATGGGCGTCGCAAAAGCCGGGCAATACGGTTTTGCCTTCCAGGTCGTACACCACGCTTTGATCGTGGGCCAGGCCCATGGTGTTTTCTTCATTTCCCAGGTGAATGATGCTGTCATCCTTGATCGCCAGGGCTGAATAATTCTCATTCTTGCCGGTGGCGGTAAATATATTGGCATTCTTCAGAATAATATCTGCATACTTCTTGTTCATGTTCAATCAGTTTAAAGAGAAAAAATTTCTTCGAATGTGTCCTTTTTCTTGATCACATCCACCAGCCCTTTTTCATCCACCAGGATCCTGGCCGGACGCGGGAAGGAATTGGTGTTGGCTGCAAAGAAACCGGGGTCATAGGCACCCGTGTTGTAACAGCATAAAATATCGCCTCTTTGCGGTTTGCGCTGCAGGAATACCTTGTATTTGGAAATGATATCGCCCGAATAACAAAGATTCCCTGCCAAAAATGTTTCGAAAGGTGCGGGATCTTTTTCGAAGGGTTCATTGAAAACCGTCCAGGGGTTGACCGGCGGCAGCAACATAGCTGTTGCGTAGCTGGTGACATTGGCTTCGAGGGTGGTGAGATGATGCTGCCCGGCCACTATTCTCAGGTGGCTCACCTGAGCCAGGGTGATCCCCGAATCTTCGGCAATGCTTCTGCCGGGTTCGATCACAAGCTCAGGATTTCCAAGCGATTCCAGGCCTTCTTTTACCGACATATTTTTGCGGTGAACTTTAATATTTCCCTGCAGGACTTTTTCCAGCATTTTATGCTTCGGGTATTCGGAATACATCTTTCTCCTGTCCAGCAGCCGGGATCGACCTTGCCCTGTTCATTCCGGCCCAGGCCTCCCAGTTCATTGTTCCACACAAAAGTGTCGGCTTCATCACCTTCTATGCTGCTGATATATCCTGTGCGTACGCGTTCCTTTAAATATTGCCATTCCTTTTTATTGACATAATCCACCGGAAAGCCTCCTCCGATGTTCAGCAGTTTTACCTTTCTGCCATCCCGCTGCATCATATGACCGAGTTCAAGCAGCCTGCCGATCGCTTCCAGGTATGCATCCGGCTCGCTTATCTGGGAACCGATGTGTGTGTGAAAGCCATGAAAATCGATGTGCTCGAATTTATCCAGGCTGCGGGTGATGTCGGGAATATTATCGATGTGCTCCCCGAACTTCGACCAGACCCCGGCCGTGAATACATTGGCGTCGGTTACATTGCTCATTTTGAATCCGGAAACACGAATGGCTGCCCTTGCCTTTTTGTTCAAAGCTTTAGCTCTTTCATTGATGATCAGGAGTTCTTTGTAGCTGTCGGCAATGAAGAACATATTGCGGCCTACGGCCTGGTCGATCAGTTCATCGCTTTTCGCATTGCCGTTCACATCGATGTTGAAGGGATCGATGCCACCTTTCAGGGCAGATTTCATTTCGTTGATGGAAGCAACATCCGCACCAATTCCCAGCCGGGCCATCATTTTAAATATGGAGGGGTGAGGGTTGACTTTCCCGGCAAAACGGATCTTCCCTTTGGGATATTCCTTTTCGAAAATATTTTTGAAATTTTCTATATTTTTGGCCATGATCGGTGCATAAATAATATGGAGAGGCAAGCCATGGTTTTTGGTCCATTCTGAACAGGGTTTTCCCGCGATCAGGATCTGATCATCCTTTTCCTCAAAAAAACCGTGATTATCAAAAAGGGGAGTGCCCCATTCAAAGCCAAATGTTTCATTCCTGCTTTTTTTAAGATCTGATTTCAAAAAACTAATATCTTTCATGCAAACATATTTTATGAATAAAAATCTAATGTACGGGGAATACGGCAGAAATGCAAGAATTTACCGGATTGAAGGAGGAAGTTTGGGTTTATTGCTCAACTTGAGTTATTTGTCAATGGTTACTTGAGTCATTAGTCATTGGAGTCATTAGTCATTTGTCATTAGTCATTTGTCAACTCCAACGAATTAACCAACTACCAACTACCAACTACCAACTACCAACTACCAACTACCAACTACCAACTACCAACTACCAACTACCAACTACCAACTACCAACCTCCCCTAAAACAACTTCCTGAGGTACTGATAATCCAGGTAATACATCAGCTTGATCGTAAAACTATTGGATGCCGGAGAATCTATGGTATATCTAAAACTGTCAAAATAATTACGTGCGGTATCTTGCTCATCAGCGTAAACTGCATTTTTCCATACGAGTAGTAGTTCGCTGCCAGGAGCGAAATTCCAGGTAAAGACCATATCTATGTTAAAGGCATTAAAAATAAAGTCGTTGCTGGCAGTATACTCTGAGGGGCTTAGGCCGCCATCCTTCTGAAGTTTAAAATACTCATTGTATTGTGCCCGCAGCCAATAATGCCTCATGCGAAAAGAAAATGAAGATTTGTCGGTAAAAATGTAGTTCAACTGAAGGACGTTGGTGATGGTTCTGATGTTTCTGGATCCGATTATTATAGCTTCTTCACCTGCATTCAGGCTGTCGGTTACATATCCAATATCATTTCTTTTGTCATTGAAGTTAAAACGGTGATTCAGCGAAAGGTGATCATTGATCCTGTATCTGGGTCTGATAGAATACCAGTAGTCGAATTGATCATATTTTTTTGAACGCCATAGTCCTCCATTTACATCAAATACGAAAGCTTTTCTGTAATCCGGAGATACAAAAAAATCGAACCAATAATTAGATGGTTGAGCGAGTCGCCATCCTTCAACCCTGGGTTCGAAATAATCATAGGCTTTCACCGGATTAATTCCAAATTCTCCGCCTACCGTGAGATAATTTACGAAAGTGGTGCGGTTGTCAATTTCCATATTAAAACTGGTAAAACTTCTTGGCAGATACAGCGATCTGTAAGAAAAACTCAAGCTTGAAACCGCATTAAGAATTTTACCTACCGGATCAAAAATATGATATGAAAAATTGAGGCCGTGGGCAAACTCATTGTTGTTGCTTAAAAAACCAAGTTCGTTCGGGTCATAGGTTTCGCTTTCGACGTTTTGCCAGTAATTGTATCTGAACTTGCCACTGATCCTGGCAAGGCTGAAATAATATTTATAACCCAGTTCGCTGGCCGAGTCAGGGTGGTAATCCTGGCTAATGTTAAGGAATCCTCTGGCCTGGTATTTATTGTTTTTATCCCTGATCCTGCCGTCAATACCACTCACATTGGCTATCATCTCATTGGTTCCTTTATATACGTTGGTATTGTAAAATGAAACAAAAGAATTGTTTTTCAGCGCCTGGTCGAAAACCAGCATGTTGTAATTTGTAAATGGTTGAGTAATGATATGTTTTTCATTGCCCAGTGAATCCCTGACCTTCGCATGGGTGGTGGCGGTCATGGCGTTGAATATACCGATGCCCAAGCCCCCTGAAGTCTTTCCTGATAACTTGGTGGCGTTGATCAGTTGTGTTTCGGTGGGGTTTTCAAGAATATCCTCTTCATCATATTCTTTTTCGATCTCTTCGTAGCCATCGGGTTCATCACCAATCCGCCTGGAATAAAAGACGCCGTTTTTCTCAAATAGCTCCGTGCCTTCGGTAAAAAAAGGTCTTCGTTCATTATAATATATTTCAAAGGGGGAGAAATTTACCACCCTGTCGTCGGATTGTACATGCCCGAAGTCAGGAATGAGTGTAACATCCAGGGTGAAACTTTCATTAATTCCATATTTCAGATCCATCCCGTAATTGTTAAAATAGTCCCAGCTTTTTTCACCGGCAGCTTTTTCAATCCGCCCTGAAGCATATGGGAAAAAGCTCAGCCGCATAGGAGGTTTTATATTTTCAATGCCTAATAATTGTCCCTGTTGCGTTAGGAAACCGGATATCTCTGTATCGACAAAGTTCCAGGATGTGTTCTCCCGGAGACGCTTGATGTTCCGGTTGATGTTAAAGCCCCAGGTTCCCTTGCTGTTTTTTGGAAATCTCAATGCCGAATACGGGATCTTGAATTCTGCGATCCATCCTTTGTCGCTGATCCGGGTTTTGCTTTCCCAAACGGCATCCCAGCTATCATCTTCATTGCCGTATGTATTGGCTTTCATGTCGACCTGCACACCGGCCGCTGTAACAAAAAAACCGTAAGCGTTTTGATTGTCGTTAAAGGGGTCGAAATAAACTCCGAAATGATCTACCATGGGGATATCATCTCGCGGGCTTAATTCGGTAAGGATCTCTTCAGGTTCTTCATCCAACATGAAGGCCCCGATATAAATGGCATCATCGTCGTACACGATCTTTACATGGGTGTCGAAAGTAGCTTTGGCGCCATTGAGGGGTTCCACCTGGTAAAAGTCTTTGGCGATATCCGCATTTTCCCAGCAAAAGTCATCTAGTTTTGCATCTATCTCGGGTGCTTTGCTGATACGTTTGGCGAAAAGCGTTTTTGTCTTTTCCTGCGAAAAAAGACCAGCTGCGATAAAGATCAGTATAATCGAAAAAAATAATCTCACAGTAAAAATTTTCATCCTTCAGTTTGACTGGCTGCAAAAGTACAGATTATCAAAGGAATTATGCTGCCATTGGTTGAACGAAAAGGACAAATGGTACATGATTTTTGTTGGGTGGTTGATCTTCCGTCGGTTCCTGATATTCATCATCCTGGGATGATTCCCTGGCAGATCGTATAATTTTCATCATCAAAACAAACAAAACAGAGCGTTCCCTGCGGCTTGTTTTTTTAAGAAAATCCCTGACAGCCTTAATTGCCATTCGGCCAAAAAAAAGAGAGGCCGTCTCAATCACTCCTCTCTTACCCCTATTGTTGTTCCATGCGGAACCGGTGAAACCTCACCCAATAATATTTATCACTTCGCTCATAATAAATTGGTGCCTTATTCAAACGGAGACAGCCTCTGATTTAATGAACCCAAAATGATTATTTATGTATTTCTTTTCAGCAAAAAACTCAGATCGCTGCCTGGCTGGTATTCGGCTGGTTCTGTGCCAAACCTGAACAGGCGCAAAGGTTTCTTGCCGAGCAATTTCATAAAACCATCTTCCAGCAAAAGTAATGAACTTTCTCTTAATCCGGCAATATAAATATCACGATTTATCACCATAAATTCTTCGATCCGCTGTTGCCTTGTCTCACCGCCATGTCCCTCAGGATTTGCATCCAGGTAATGGGGGTTAATTTGGAATGGAACCAAATTAAAGCAAGTAAAAGATTCGGGCTCGATAATGGGCATGTCGTTGGTTGTGCGCAGGCTGGGGCAGGCCACATTGCTCCCTGCGCTCCATCCCATATAATGCACACCGGCTTTTACTTTTTCCCGGATGATATTGATCAAATTGTTTTTATGCAGCATATACACCAGGTAGAAGGTGTTCCCGCCGCCCACAGCGATGGCTTCCGCTTCTTCAACAGCCCGCTGGGGATCTTCTTCCCTGTGAATGGAGTAGATCTCGTAACCCAGTTCATTGTAAACACTCTGCACCTTTTTTTCGTAAGTATTGAAGGATGCCTCCAGGCTCTCTTCCGATAAGCTCACCCCGGCATAGGGGATGAACAATACTTTTTTTACCGCTGTTTTTCCGAGGAAGTCACGGATGTATTCTTTTGGCCATCCCAGGTATTCTTCTCCCGGATTTGTCGAATTGCTAATTAACAGTAATCTCATCATTGTTTCAATTTAAAAATTTATTCAGTTTTTGTATCAATGCATTCATATTGATCGGTTTTGCAATATAGTCATTGCAACCTGCATCCAGGCATTTTTGCCGGTCGTCCGACATGGCATAGGCAGTTTGTGCAATGATGGGGATCTTCTGATCTCCCTTCCTGATCTCCCGTGTGGCATCAATGCCGTTCATCAGTGGAAGTTGAATATCCATCAGGATGAGGTCGATATCTTTGTTGTTTTTGTATTCATCCAGGGCTTCTCTGCCATTTTTTGCAAGTATAATATTGATTCCTGATTTTCGCAAGGCCGTTTTCAAAAACATATAATTCGACTGATCATCTTCCACGATCAGGATTTTTTTATTTTTCCAGTTTGCCCCGGTCGACAGGTCTTCAACCTCAATCTTTTTAGGTTTGACGGTACCTCGCCCTTGTGCTATGTAAGGCAGTTCGAAAAAGAAACTTGCACCCTTTCCCTTTTCTGATTTCACCCAAATCCTGCCACCCAGTTTTTCGATGATGCTTCTGCAAATGGATAGTCCCAGTCCGGTACCGCCAAATTCCCGGGTCGTGGTATCATCCAGTTGCCTGAACCTCTCGAAGATCAATTCCTGCTTTGCTTTGGCTATGCCAATGCCCGTATCTGCCACTTCAAAAAGAACTTTTTCTTTGTTGAGGATGGAAAGCCTGACCTGTATACTGCCCTCGCGTGTGAATTTGACCGCATTGTCGATGAGGTTTGACAATACCTGCTGAACTCTTTTCCCATCGGTAAGTATCCTCACTTCATCCTCCGGCTGGCTCAACTTCAGTTCGACGCCTGAATTCTTCTTCTGCAGGATCTTGCTGAAGATATTATGAACATTGCATAGCATTTCGCTGAGGTTTGTTTCCCGGAGGTTGATGGCGAGCTGTCCGGCTTCGATCTTGGAGATATCGATGATGTCGTTGATGATGTTCAGCAACTGGTTCCCGCTTTTGTTGATGACATCAATATAGTCCTCCCGGTCCTCCTCGGATTCGGCATAACGCAATAGTTCTGAAAAACCCAGGATCCCGTTGAGGGGGGTGCGGATCTCATGCGACATATTGGCCAGGAAGGCCGATTTCAGCCGGTCGGATTCCTCTGCTTTTTTGATCGCTTTGATAAGTTCTTTGTTCTGCTGCAGGATGACCAGTTCATCGGCTTTTGCTTTGGTGATGTCGCGGCAAACAGTTACCCTCACTTTCCGGCCTTTGTATTTGTATACCTGCCCGTGAAACTCAACCGGAAAAGTGTTTCCATTTTTTGTAATAGCTATCGCTTCGTAGGGCAGCTCATAACCCTCCTGGATATTCTTTTTAGCCAGTTCCCTGGATTCGGGGGCTGCCAGGTCAAAACCCTGCATGCCGATCAGTTCCTCATAGGTATACCCGAACATCTCGCAGGCAGCAAGATTGGTTTCCACGATCTTTTCATTTTCAGAGAAAAGAATGGCCTCCCTGGCAGCTTGTGAAAGGGCCCGGTTTCTTTCTTCGCTTTCTTCCAGTGCGATCTGGGCCTGGGTATGCTCGGTGATATCGTTGATGATCCCCTGGAGGTATAAGAGCTCATTTTTTTTGAATACCCCTATACCCACTTCGTTGAACCATTTGTAATTTCCGTTGCTGCACAGGAAACGGTATCTGAGTGTATAGGGTTTTCTGGCCTGTATGCCTTGCTGAATGGATGTGTTCACCCGATCAAGGTCTTCTTTGTGGATCAACTTGCCAAAGCTGAGCTTTTTGTTCAGGAAATCATCCTTTTGGTAGCCCGTCAGTTTTTCGATCTGATCATTCACATAGCTCATGGTGAAATCCTCATCAAAGAGGCACTGGTATATAATGCCGGGATTGTTTTCTGCGATCAGCCGGAACTTTCGCTCCGATTCCATCAACTGCTGTTCAGCCTTTCTCCTCGCGAAAAGCACTGCAAGCTGGTTCGATACGAATTCAAGGATCTTCAGATCTTCCGAATTAAAGGCCCTTTCATCATCATAGTTCTGCACCCCGATCAGGCCAATGGTCTTGTCTTCCACATGCATAGGGGCACCCATCCACACTTTTGACATGGATCCCACGATCTCAATCTGCCCGTCCTTTACAAGATCGTATACATCCTGCTGTGTGAGCAGCCGGGGTTGTTTATTCCTGATAACATGGGATGTAAGTGTGCGGCCGGCGGGGAAACTTTTGAAGTCATCTTTTTTATCTACCATGAAGGGGAGCGACAGGAGGTCGTTATCCTGGTCATAGAATACAATGAAGAAGTTCGTGGTGTCGATGAGCTTGCCGAGTTCGTGTTTTACGATGAGGTAAATGTCGGCCTGGTTGGCTGATGAGATCACCGCCGAGGTAATATTGAACACAACATCCCTGATCAGGTTCATGTATTTCTCTTCTGAGATATCGATAGCTGTTCCGAGCACCAGAGGCCTGTCGGCCAGTTCAATCTTAACATTGGAGATCTCTACCCATCTGCTTGTGCCATCCTTGCGTATGATCCTAAACTCATAGTTTTCGTTGGTCTGCTTTCCTTCCAGCCGGTTAATTCCGTTCTGCTTTACTTTGTCCCTGTGTTCGGGGTGGACCAGTTCCCAGAATCTTATTTTTTGAAGTTCTTCGTGACTGTAACCGGTTATTTCCTGCATGGCCAGGTTGGTGTATTCCAGGAATCCTTGCTGACCGAAGGTATAAACTGCACTTTTCAGGTAACGTGTGAATTTCTCAAACTTTTCTTTTTCGGCTGCCTGGGCTTTTCTGGAATTGACCCTTTCGGTAATATCACGCAGGGCGCCGTCGTAAGAAACGATGTTTCCCTGTTCATTCCTGATGGCCCTGGAATAATCCAGTGCCCAGAATTCTTCTCCGTTCTTCCTCTTCAGCAAGAGGTCCGCCGTATGCGTACCTTTTTCATTGAGTAATTTCAGGTTTTGCTCTCTTGACTCAGCGTGGAGATAAAAATCCTTCACATTCCGGTTTTTCAATGCTTCCTTGTCATCGAAGCCAAGCAAGCCGGTCAGCGCTTTGTTCACTTCAATAAAATTGCCTTCCGGTGTGGTTTTGTAAAGACCGATGGGAATATTGTTGAACAGGTGCTGGTACTTTTCCTCTGTCTGCAGCAGGGTTTCTTTCACACTCAGGAATTCTGTCACATCCCTGAGGATCGCAAAGAGATATTCTGTCCCCTCATGTGTGATGAGGCTGGCAGAGAACAGGCTGCTCCTGAAATTCTTGTTGCTGGTCTTAAATTTAATCGGAATATTCCTTACTTTTCCGTCTTCTCTCACCGACCCTATAACCTTCTCGCGGTCGAGCGGATCTTTGTATAGTTTCAGCGCGGTGGAGGTTTTACCTACAACTTCCTGTCTGCTGTAACCGCTTTCTTTTTCAAAGGTCCGGTTAACCTTTATGATCATCCCGTCCGATAATCTTGTAATAATTACAACAGCCGGGATCTCTTCGATGTCAATGGAAAGCGGTGATGAAAACGCGGATGTCAGTTTTATACCTGCTTTCTTTTTCGCTTCCGATGGATTTTTTATCTGACATCTCGTTTTGTTTTCAAAAGTTGATCAGGCGAACTTAAAAAAATTTGCCGAATAATCGGGGTATAAATGTAGAAAAATGCAGGATCACTCCGGCCTTGTGTCTTTCTTGAAAATGGACATGATGTCATCCCTGTTCACAAGATAATTGTATCTTTTCTTGAAAAACTGCATGCAATTGCGATTCCTGGTATGGTGAATCAGGTCTTCATCCGGCAGGAAATCAGTCCCTTTGCTTTTATCTTTGCGATAGCAGACTTCTGCCATTTCTTTCTGGATATCCCTGGTTTTGCGGCAAGGGTAAGCCGTTGATGTTAGTTCTGAGAAGATTGCCAGGGCTGCAGTACAATTCTTCTGGCCGTTCAGGTATTCAATGGCCTGAAGGTACAGGATTGGATTTTGTTGTTGACGCAGGAAATCGCCTATTCTGTATCTCTCCATTTTAAAGGCTTCCAGGCCCCTGTCAAGGTAAAAGCTGTCGAGCAGGATATAATCTTCGATCACAGCGGAAAATCCTGACTGGAAAAGTTTGCTTTTGACGTGATCATATTTTAGCTGGTAAGCAGCGGCCGGGCTGTATTTTGTTTTTGCCTTCAGGGCGATGCTGTCAGAAAATCCGCATTCATCAAGATTTGGCATCATTTCGATGGCTACTTCAAAAAAGGAAACAGCCAGGGTGAAATTGCTGCTGTCGATTGCTTTGAAACCTTTCAGGGTATTTGTTTCATATTTTTTCCAGCTTGCTTCACAGCCGGATTTGCTGAATTCGTTTCTCAGTTTCTCTATTTCTGTTGAATTCACGGCATTGCCTGAGAGCCTGTAATATTCTTCGATCTCATCGAGCAAGCCTTCTGCAGTTTCCAGGCGACCCTGGAACAGGGCAACCCGGAAATTGATGATGCTCTGTTCGATCAGCTTTTCAGAGGTGATCATGATCAGGGAGTCAATACGGCGGTTCAGGTGGTGCCGTTCGGATTTTTTCCTGGCCTCCAGGAAGAGATCATGCGCTTCCCTGGTCTTCTGTGCTTTTAATGCCTGCAATCCCTTGCTGATAAGACTCTCGCGTATCGTATAGCTGTCAGTCGTGTTTTTTTCGTTTTCTTCAATATGCAGTGTCCCGCTGATCGCATCCGTTTTTTTTACATTTTCTGCTTTCCTCAGGTATTCCCGGGCCTGTTCAAAATCATTTTGGTTGAACAAATGGCTGGCCCTGCTCAGGTAGTCCTGGGCCAGTCCTTCCCGGATGAGTTCCAGTTTTTCTCCGTAATCAAATTCGGCAAGTTGCAGCTTGTCATTTTGGCGCAAAAACATTTTCAGCTCATTCAGTTTGTTGAGGGCTTTTTCATAATCATGCCGCTTGAGGTGGCGGTTCAGTTCACTGTAGTATTTTTTGGCAAGCATTTCTTGTATATGGTTGAGCCTTGCGCCGTTATGCACTTGCCCGGCATTTTGTTCGAGGAAGTTTTTGGCTTTATTGAGGTATTCGATGCCAAAATCAAAATTGTTTGTTTCGATGGCTTTCTCCGATACCCTGAGGTAAGAATCGTAGATCTTTGAGGCGGTTCCGGATAGTTTTTCGGTGATGTCAACAATACAGGCACAATGAGTCGTGGCGGATGTCATCGCTAAAAGGCTTTGCAGCAAGTCGTAAGCTGTTGTGTAATCCATGCTGCTTATGTAGGTATCCGCCAGTGCAAGCTGCTTCTCCATGAATATGCAGCCCATCTCTTCCCTGCTGTAGGATGTCAGCTGTTCCTGCAGGCTGAAATCCTCCGGCACATAGTTTATTATTGCCAGCTCATAAAAGGATTGTTGAAAATAATGGTCGGTACGGCCCGACCACTCAATCAGGCGGCGGGTGAGTGAGAGCAATTCATTAAAAACAAGGTCAGCTGAAATATTGGGCGATTGTTCCCGGGAGAGCATCTGAAGGCTCAGTGTCCGTGTCCTGTTTAGCCTTCGGTCAAGTTGATCAAGCTTGGCGAGGTATGCGGCCGGATCGTAAAGCTCCAGTGGCAGATGATCCAGGAATTCTTTGTTTCGCAACTTTTCCCGTGTTTTCGTCAGCAAGAGCAAAAAATCAAGGTTTGTGGGAAGATACAGGGCGTTTTCCAATTTGTACCTGAATGACAGGTTTATGAGAGAGTCGGTGGCGAGAGATGATCCGTAATAATCATTGATCAATTCGAAGTGCGAAAAAATACTGTTTTTTGATCTTTCGTCGAAATAGAAAGAAATGCCGGAGAATACGAGTTCTGCACCTTCCAGCAATTCTTCTTCAATGGGTACCCGGATCCAATCAGCTAGCGGATCCAGAGCGATCGCAGGCAATTCAAATCTTTTACTGATGTACCTGTCCTTTTTCAAGCTGAGCTGCAAGCGCGCATGAGAAGGATAAAGTTTCTCGCCAACACCAAAATTCATATAACGTGTGTTGCCGGCCAGCGAAAGCAGCCCGATCCTGATAAAAAGCCTGTTTGCTTCGATCTTGTACGACAGTTCGTAATTCAGGCTGAAGGTAACATCGGACTTGCGCTGGTTGTTGGCCAGGGCAATCTCCTGTATGATCATGGATGTATTGTATTCGAGGCTGTCGGGATAGGGCCGGTTGATAAAGGTGTATGCCTTTTTCTTTGTTTCGGAAACGACCGCAGTTTGCTGTGAATACGAAAACTGTATGGCAAATCCCAGAAAAAAAATTATGATTACAAACCTGTATGGCATTAACTCGACCTCCTTCAAAGACACTCCGCGGTGAATGATAAACTGGTATTACAACCGCAAAAAGCCGGTATTATTTTCTGCGGTAAAGATACCCAATTTCTGCAGCCTGTAAATGCTGCTTTCACCCTTATTATTCAAATTCATTATCCGTAAGTTGCCCCATGTCGCCAGGATATTTTCTCACCTTGCTGATTCTGCCTTCCTGATCATAATAAACGGTTAAGTAAGTATTATCAGAAGATTGGAAAAGGTAAGAAAGCTTAATGATCTTTGTTATTGATGGGTATTTTTGAATACATACCACAAAAATAAAAAAAAGCCGGCAAATATTTACCGGCTTTAAAAGGGTGTGCCCAAGAAAGGACTCGAACCTTCACGAGCATTCGCTCACTACACCCTGAATGTAGCGCGTCTACCAATTCCGCCACTTGGGCATTTTTTACTTTTGTTCCCGAAAGTTTTCGGGAAAATTTTCAAATTTGAATTAAAACAGCTTCCAACTCAGAATTCAAAATGCCGTCCTACGTACGAGCATCCTCGTCTCGCCTGAGGTTAGACGGGACTCAGAATTCAAAACTCAGAATTCAAAACTCCTTCGGGGTGCCCAGAACAAGAATCGAACTTGCACTCCCATTACAGGAACATGGCCCTCAACCATGCGCGTCTACCATTTCCGCCATCTGGGCAAATTTACAAAGAACATTCCCTTTTCCAAAAAAGGCAGGTGCAAAAGTAGTAAATTTTATAGAAACCAATGACAAGAAATCTTAACAAATTCATAATATTCTGAACTATTCATTTTTATATTTTTGTAAATTCATTTAAGCTTATTGGATTATGTTTGATAAAAAGGATCGTCAACAAATTGAGAATAAAGGGATTTCGATGGAAAAAATCGAAGTCCAGCTGAAAAATTTCAGAGAGGGATTTCCATATGTACAACTCGTGGACCCTGCCACGCCCGGGAACGGGATCATTGTTTTTGAAGAAAGTGAGGCAGACCGCTTCCGTCTTTTTTTTGAAAAGAGGTTCAGGGACAAAGATATTCGCAAGTTTGTACCTGCATCCGGTGCCGCCACCCGCATGTTCAAACACCTGCATGAGTTCAGGCAGCAATACAAGCCGGGGCAGCCCGCAGAAGAAATATTTACAGACAAAGGTTTCAACAGTGTTTTTTATTTTTTTGAGCACATCCGTGATTTTGCCTTTTTCAATCAGTTGAAAGAGGTCATGGAAGAAGCCGGGGAAGATATAGAAAAATGTCTCCGCGGGAAGAAGTATGATGTGATCATTGATTATTTGCTTGAGGAAGAAGGCCTGGGCTATGCCAGCCTGCCCAAGGGACTTTTACTGTTCCATGATTATGAAGATGGTGCCCGCATGTCTGTTGAGGAACACCTGGTGGAATCGGCTGAATACTGCAAAAATGCTGAAGGGAAAGTTGCGATCCATTTCACGGTGTCGCCCGAACATCTCCAAAAGTTCAGGGATGAGATCAAAAGGGTGAAACCCAAATATGAAGATATGCTGAATGTCAATTTTGAAGTTACTTACTCCGTACAGAAACCCTCCACCGATACACTTGCCGTTGACCTGAACAACGAGCCTTTCAGAGAGGAAAACGGGAGCCTGCTCTTCCGGCCGGGTGGCCATGGTGCACTGATTGAGAATCTGAACGATTTCGGCAATGAGATCGTTTTTGTCAAGAATATCGATAACATTGTTCCGGATAAGTTGCGCGAGCCGACCTATCTTTATAAAAAAGTCATCGGCGGATACCTGCTCTACCTGCAGGAAAAGATCTTTACTTACCTGAAGGAACTTATAAAAGATGATGTGGGTGCAGGTGTAATTGATGAAGCTGCGGATTTTGCAACCAACGAACTAAATGCAGATATCGTTAAAGATTTCAATACATACTCAAATGATGAAAAGAGGGCTTTTCTGGTCTCACGCATGAACCGCCCCATCCGGGTTTGCGGTATGGTGAAAAATGAGGGAGAACCGGGTGGAGGACCTTTCTGGACCAAAAACCGGAAAGGGGAGGTGAGCCTGCAGATCGTAGAAAAATCCCAGATCAACCTGGATGATGCTGTTCAGAAAGCTAAACTCAACCAGGCCACGCATTTCAATCCTGTTGATCTTGTATGCAGTATCAGGAATTACAAAGGGGAAAAATTCAATCTCAAAGAATATGTTGATCCCTCAACCGGTTTTATTTCAACCAAGAGCAAAAACGGCCGCGACCTGAAAGCACAGGAACTGCCCGGTTTATGGAATGGTGCCATGGCCGACTGGATCACTATTTTTGTGGAAACGCCCATTATCACCTTCAACCCGGTGAAGACCATCAATGATCTGTTGCGGGATACCCATCAATAAATAAAAATCAGCTGCGATCTTTGCCAAAAATCAAGGCGTTGTGCTGTTTGATAATATAAGATAAGGACTGTCAGTAGTCGAAGACTGGGCCATCACACTTCGGCTCCGTTCAGTGTGACCTTGTTTTATAATGATTTACACTCAAACCGCACATCATCTCTAAAACTACTCCTTGTGCTCCATCAAATACCTTGTCAACAGGGTGTAAAGATGCCGTCTGGTGTTTTGTCCTTCATAAATCCCGTGTGAACGGTTGGGGTAAGCCATCATTTCGAACTGTTTATTTTGTTTGACCAGTTCATCCACAAGCATCTCCGTGCTCTGGTAATGAACGTTATCATCACCGGTTCCGTGCACAATGAGGAGATTTCCCTGCAAGCCGTCTGCATAATTGATGGGGGATCCTTTTTCATAATCATCCTTATTTTCACTGGGCAAACCCATGTATCTTTCCTGGTAGATGTTGTCGTAAATGAACAGGCTGGAAACCGGTGCAACGGCTATTCCCGTTTTGTAAATTTCGGGGTACCTGAACATCAGGTTGAGGGTCATGGATCCGCCACCGCTCCATCCCCATACGGCCACATTGCTGGTATCGATAAAATTCCATTTAAGGACTTCTTTTGCCGCCATGGCCTGGTCGTGTGAGTTGATGCGTCCGATCTTGCGGTAAATACTTTTGCGCCATTCGCTGCCCTTCAGGCAGGGTGTTCCGCGGTTGTCCATATCGATGATGATGTATCCCTGCTGGGCCAGGAAAATGTTCCACATGCCTATCCAGTTGTCATTGGCCACAGTGCTCCAGGGTTCGCCGTAAACATGGAAAAGTACGGGGTGCTTTCTGGCTGGGTCGAAAGAAGGCGGTTTGATCATGCGTCCGTCCATCTCAACACCATCTTCCGTGTTGATCTCAAAGAACTCTACCACAGGCATTTCAAGTTTGCTGATCTTTTCTTTGAAGGATGCATTGTCAACCATGACCTTCAGTGTTTTGTGATCCGGCAGGCTGACCAGGCGGACGCTTCGCGGCTCAAGAGCTGAAGTGTGCGTGTGAATGGCATATCCGGCATCTGGGGAGATATTATAATTGTTGATCCCTTCAAAGTCCGCGGAAGTGATCCTTTCAACTTTTCTCTTGCCGTTCAGCTTGGTGCGGAAAAGGTAGCGCTGGGTGCTGTTGTCGGGGGAGGCGCTGAAATAAAGGTTTTGGGGGGTAAGTGCATAAACTGAGGCTACATCATATGCACCGGGGGTTATCAATGCTTGATCGCCACTTTCGATATCAATTCTGTACACATGCCGCCAACCGTCGTTTTCGGTCATGCGGAGGAAAGCTTCACCCTTATCAGTCATGAGCAGGTCATTCTGGCCCCAGCCGCTGGCTGTGATGTCAGGATAATTGATATCAACCCAGCTTTCTTCTTTTTCTTCGTAAACCAGCTTCAAGTCTTTTGTAGACGGCCTGAATGCCAATACTTTCAGGTGATTCTGCTTCCTGTTGAGTTGCTGGATCAGCAGGAGTTCGTCATTGACCCACTGCATGGCCGGAATATAGTTTTGAACGGGATCGCCCGGAATATCAATCCACTCAATCTTTTTTCCCTTCATCGGGATAATACCCGTACGGCAGGAAGAAGGATCCTGTCCGGCCTTGGGATATTGCACGGGAATTGGCTTTGAGTAAATGGAATCCGTATTGTTGATCATATAAAAGGTGCCGATCTTGCTGGCATCGAGTTGCCAGAAGGAGATATAATTTGCCCCGGGGCTCCATCTGAAACCATCGCGGCATCCGAATTCCTCCTCGTACACCCAGTCGAAAGTCCCGTTGATGATATCCCCGTCGCCATCGAAGGTGAGGCGGGTCACGGTTCCATTCTTGAAGTCTTCCATGTAAAGGTTGAAATCATGCACATAAGCAACAAATTGATTATTGCCTGAAAATTTTGCAAACATCAATGAAGAGGAGGGAAAGTCCTTCCCAATCTGTTTCAGTTGGTCTGTATCAAAGTCATATACCCAGTAATCACCTTTGGTATTGGAACGCCAAACTCTGGATGAGTTGCTGAATATCAGTACTTTGCTTCCATCGGGGGAGAGCGTGAAATCCTCGATGCGAAGGGGGGATTCACTTCCGGCGGGTATCAGTTTTCCGGCCGGAACAAACAGGCTTCTTTCCCCGGTTTTGCTGTTGTATTTTACCAGTTCCATGGCACCCTCAATTTCTTCCGGGGCCTCAATGGTAACATAAAACTTCCCATTCCCGATCCACCGGATCGCTTGCTGGTGATCCTGGCGAAACTCAGCCGAAGCAAAAATGCGGTCGAGCGTAAGCAGGGAGGAGTCTTTAATTTGCTGTGCGCTCAGGAATACCGGCAGCAGCACAAGGATGAGTAAAAATGAACTGATTTTGATTTTCATTGCATTGATGTTTAGTTAAATATATCTTTTCACCTTAGATGATGCTTTTTTTTATGCGCCATAACATTTTTGTAAAGATATATTTCTTTTACTTTTGCGCTGTTAAAAAATTAACAAATGAAACTGCCCGGCAAGACCGTTCAACGTTTGAGTAAGTACCGCAGGATCCTCCACAAATACCGTTACCTGGAGGAGCCCTATATTTTTTCGCACGATTTGGCCCGCCTGCTCAACATCAAGCCGGTGCAGGTGCGCCGCGATCTTATGCTGATCGGAGGCTCGGGCAACCACCGCAAAGGTTATCACGTGAAGGAACTCATCCAACTGATCGGGGAGAAGATCGATTCGGAAAAGGGGCGTAGCATCATCCTGGTGGGCATCGGCAAGCTGGGACAGGCCATAGCCGAATACCTCAGCGAGCGGGAGATGTTCCAGCAGATCACAGCCGTCTTCGACATCGACCCGGTGAAGGTGGGCAAAAGCATGTACGACATCCCCTGCTACGATATCCGCGAGCTGCACGCCTTCATCAAAAAGAATAAAGTCTCCATCGCAATCCTCACCGTCACTTCCGATTATGCTGTTACCATCGGCGAAATACTCACCGGTGCAGGCATCGAAGGCATCCTCAACTTCACCTCCGTCCGCCTCAGCGCCCCGGAAAATGTGTTTGTGCAGGATTTTGATATCGTGACTGCGCTGGAGGAAATGGCTTACCGGGTTAACGTTAAATAACAAGCACAAAATAACAAATCTCAAATAAATTCCAAAGATCAAAATTCGAAATTCTAAACTTTTCTGCGTGTGGCAGCAGTTTTGGTCATTGAAATTTAGGTATTGGTGCTTATTTGTTATTTACAATTTGTTATTTGGAATTTAGGTTTCCGGCAACATATCCAACACATCAAATACCTTTAATTTAAAACCCTTCTAAATTTCCTGTATATATAAAAGGTTCAAATAAAAACCATACTTTTGCATTGTTAATTAATTAACAAATGACTGGCAAGTTTTTAAAATACAGACACTAAACTTTTTAATAAAAGAATTGCTTTATATGGAAAATGAAATTAAAAGCATTGTTGGCAAATTCAACAATGATCCTATGCGTTTGATGGACATCCTGCTGGATGTCCAGTCAGAAATGGGTCATGTACCGGAAGCGGCGGTTGAGCTTATTGCTAAGAAACTCAATATCTCGAAGGTAGATGTTGATCAAACAAAGAGTTTTTACCACTTCTTTACCGATAAGCCCAAAGGTAAATACACCGTTTACCTGAATAACAGCGCCACCGCCAATATGATGGGACGTGCTGAAGTTGCCACGGCTTTTGAAAAAGCCGCCGGCTGCAAATTTGAAAGCACCTCCGACGATGGACTTATCGGCCTGTATAGCACAGCCTGCATTGGCATGAACGACCAGGAACCCGCTGCCATCATCAATGGGAAAGTATTTACCAAACTGGATGCATACAAGGTCAGGGCGCTGGTGGCCGATATGAAGGCCGAAAAGCCGGTGGAAGATATGATCAAGGATCAGGGCGATGGAAAGAATTCCTCCGCTTTGATCAATTCCATGGTAAACAACAACATCCGCAAGAAAGGACCTGTGTTGTTTGCCGAATATGAAGAAGGTACTGCCCTCCGCAAGATCGTAAACCTGGAGCCCCAGGATGTGATCAACGAAGTGAAGAACTCATACCTCCGCGGTCGCGGGGGAGCCGGTTTCCCGGCAGGCCTCAAATGGGACTTCTGCCGCAGGTCGGAAAGCACAGAGCGTTACGTTCTTTGCAATGCCGACGAAGGAGAACCCGGAACCTTTAAGGAAAGGGTGATCCTGACCGAAATGCCGGGACGTTGCTTTGAAGGCATGGCCGTGGCCGGATATGCCATCGGCGCAAAAGAAGGGATCCTTTACCTGCGTTACGAATATAAGTACCTGCAGGATTATCTTGAGAAAGTGCTACAGGACATGCGTGATAAAAACCTGCTGGGCAAGAACATTGCCGGCAAAGATGGTTTTGATTTCGACATCAGGATACAGTTCGGTGCCGGAGCATACGTATGCGGCGAGGAGTCGGCCCTGATCGAAAGTGCTGAAGGTAAACGCGGTGAACCCCGTAACCGTCCTCCTTTCCCGGTACAAAAAGGATACAAGAATAAACCTAGCGTGGTCAACAATGTGGAAACCCTCTGCAGCGTGGTGAAGATCATGGAAAAGGGCGCCGAGTGGTTTACCATGATGGGATCACGCGAAAGCGCCGGTACAAAATTGCTGAGTATCTCCGGCGATTGCAAATACCCCGGAGTTTACGAATTTGAGTGGGGCATCCGCATCCGCGATATTCTTGAGATCGTCGGCGCGGAGGATGTACAGGCCATACAGGTGGGAGGACCCTCCGGAACCTGCATCGGTCCGAAGGATTTCAAAAGGACCATTGCCTACGAAGACCTGCCCACAGGTGGTTCCATGATCATCATCGGCAAGGAAAGAAAACTCATCAGGGATGTGGTGAAGAACTTCACCGAGTTCTTTATTGAAGAAAGTTGTGGCTCCTGTGCTGTTTGCCGCTCACTTACCGTACTGCTTAACAAAAAGCTGGACAAGATCATTTCCGGCAAAGGCACGGCTTCAGATATTGCAGACCTGGAAAAATGGACCAAATTCGGCAAGATGGCCAACCGTTGCGGACTGGGCCAGACAGCCGCCAATCCCATCGCAACAAGCCTGGAGAACTTCAGAGAGAAATATGAAGACATGATCCAGAAAGACATGGATTATGATTCAGGCTTCGACCTGGCAGCCGCTGTGGTCGATTCATGCGATTACGTGGGCAGAAAACCAAATTTGTAAACCGAATCAAAGAATTTTAATACAGAATAAAATGAGCGAAAAGATAAAATTTACCATAGACGGAAAAGAATGTTTAGCCGAACGTGGCCAGAACGTGCTGGATGCTGCGGCTGATAACGGAGTCTATATTCCTTCTTTGTGCCATATGCGGGATTTGATCCCGGCCGGCTCCTGCCGCATCTGCAATGTGAAGATCGCCGGCAGGAACATGACGGCCTGTTCAACCCCGGTTGAGCAGGGCATGGACATTGAGAACAATACCGCCGAGCTGCAGGACCTGCGCAAGGCCATCGTGGAGATGCTCTTCGTGGAAGGCAATCACTTTTGCCCTGCCTGCGAAAAGAGCGGGAACTGCGAACTGCAGGCCCTGGGATATCGCTTCCAGATGATGGTGCCCAGGTTTCCATACGAATTCCCCATGCGCAAGCCGGATACCGAATCCCCGAAATTGTGGATCGAAAGGAACCGCTGCATCAAATGTAAACGCTGCGTTCGTTCCATCACCACCGCCGATGGCAAACACATATTTGCTTTACACAAAAGAAGCCATGAAGTGGAGATACAGATCGACCACGAACTGGCTGCCCTGATGACGGAGGAAGAGGCAAATAAAGCAATGGAAACCTGCCCGGTGGGATCCATCCTGCGTAAGGAAAAAGGATTTGACCAACCCATTGGAACGCGTAAGTTCGACAAGAACGCCATTGGCAGCGAAATAGAAAAAGTTATTTAACATGAAATATGGAGGTATTATATAATGAGTAAACCAGTAGTAGCAACAACATCATTGGCCGGTTGTTTCGGTTGTCATATGTCGATCCTCGACATTGACGAAAAGATCCTTGAACTGGTGGAACTGGTGGAATTCAATAAATCACCCATCAACGACATCAAGGAATTTACCAAACCCTGCGACATTGGCCTGATCGAAGGCGGTGTTTGCAACAGTGAGAACGTCCATGTGCTGAAGGATTTCAGGAAAAACTGCAAGATCCTCATTTCCGTCGGGGAATGTGCCATCATGGGTGGACTGCCGGCATTGCGCAATGGGATCCCGGTGCAGGAATGCATCGAAGAAGCATACCTGAACGGACCAAGTGTGGCAGGCAATAAAGACAGGATACTGCCCAACGACGACGAACTGCCCATGATCCTGGATAAAGTATATCCTTGTCATGAATTGGTTAAAATAGATTATTACCTGCCGGGTTGTCCCCCCACAGCAGAACTGATCTGGGAAGCACTGGCAGCCCTGATTACAGGCAACGAACTGAAGCTGCCTTATGAAGTTGTAAAATTTGATTAAAACAAAGAAGAGATATGACAAAGAAGATAACTATAGAACCCGTAACCAGGGTTGAAGGTCACGGAAAAGTTACCATTCACCTCGACGACAACAACAATGTGGTGCAGAGTCGTTTGCATATTGTTGAGTTCAGGGGATTTGAAAGATTTGTACAGGGTCGCCCGTATTGGGAAGCCCCGGTACTGGTGCAGCGCCTTTGCGGCATCTGCCCTGTCAGTCACCATCTGGCCGCAGCCAAGGCCATGGATGTGATCGTGGGGGCTGGTACCGGCGAAGGACTTACGCCCACGGGAGAAAAAATGCGCCGCCTGATGCACTACGGACAAATGTTCCAGTCGCATGCGCTGCACTTTTTCCACCTGGTGTCTCCCGACCTTTTGTTCGGGATCGATGCCGACCCGGCTATCCGGAATGTGATCGGCGTGATCCAGGAATTCAAAGACCTGGCAGTGCAGGGTGTGATGATGCGTAAGTACGGACAGGAGATCATCAAGGCGACAGCCGGTAAAAAGATCCACGGAACGGGCGCCATTCCCGGTGGTATCAACAAACACCTGAGCATGGAAGAACGCGAACAATTCCTGAACGGCCCCGATCCCCTCAACATTGAGAAGATGATCGAATGGTCACATGCTTCTCTCGACCTGTTCAAAGATTATCATGCCAAGAACAAAGATCTGATTGATACTTTTGCTGCCTTCCCCTCCAATCACCTGAGCCTTGTTGCCAAAGACGGTGCACTCGACTTCTACCACGGGGTGCTGAGAGCTGTTGACGCAGATGGCAAGAAGATCCTTCACGATGTGGATTACCAGGATTACCTGAAATACATCGGGGAAGAGGTGAGGAGCTGGAGTTATATGAAGTTCCCTTATCTTCTTGAGTATGGTGAGAAAGAAGGCTGGTACCGGGTAGGGCCTCTTGCACGTTTGAATACCTGCGATTATATCCCTTCACCAATGGCGCAGAAAGAATTTGAAATTTTCAAAGCCTATACCAATGGCAAGCCAAACAATATGAGCATGCATTATCACTGGGCACGCCTCATCGAATTGCTGCATTCCGCAGAGATGATGAAGGAATTGCTGAATGATCCGGATCTGCTCGAAGGCGACCTGGTGACCAAAGGCGAAAAACGCAAGGAAGGTGTCGGATTGATCGAAGCGCCCAGGGGAACCCTCTTCCATCATTACAAAATCAATGAAAAGGATGAGATTACCATGGCCAACCTCATCGTATCCACAACCAACAACAATGATCCGATGAACCTGGCCGTGCGCAGTGTGGCGGATTCTTTCATGGGCGGACAGGAACAGATCACCGAAGGCATGATGAATGCCGTTGAGGTGGCCATTAGGGCTTATGATCCCTGTTTGAGCTGTGCTACCCATGCCCTTGGACAGATGCCGCTGGAAATTTCCCTCTATGACAAGGGAAATAATTTAATCGACAGAAAGAGGAATTAATATATGAAGGTTCTTGTATACGGATACGGCAATCCGGGTCGTCAGGACGACGGCCTCGGGAATGCTTTTGTGAACCGTATCGGGCAGTGGGTGGAGGAGAAAGGATTGAAGGATTTTTTCTTTGACAGCAATTACCAGCTGAACATAGAAGATGCCGATGAGATCTCCGACAAGGACCTGGTAGTGTTTGCGGATGCCTCCACAGAGGAGATTGAGGATTTTTGCATGAGCAAGGTGGATGAATCCACAAAGGTGGCTTTCACCACCCATGCTGCATCACCCGGCTATATTGTTGAACTGTGCAGAAGGATCTATAAAAAGGCACCGCCTGTTTATCTCATGCATATCAAAGGGTATGAGTGGGAATTTGAAGAAGGATTGAGCAGCAAGGCAAAGGGAAACCTGGAACTGGCCGTGGCCTATTTCAAGGAAATAATGGAGGATGAAGCCCTGGTCGGGGAACCGGATAGTTTAATCAAGGAGTGTTAATAAATCATACCGATAACTTAAAACGAAAAATATGGACCTTTCAACAAGCTATATGGGAATTGCATTAAAGAATCCCATCATTGTCAGTAGCAATAAACTTACTGCAAGCATCGAAGAAGTTAAAAAATGTGCTGAAAAAGGCGCCGGTGCCGTGGTATTGAAATCCCTTTTTGAGGAACAATTGCTTACCGATACCTCGAAACTGGAAACCGATGATAATAAGTATTACTGGTTCCCGGAAGCCATTGATTACGTGGCTCGCCATGCAAAAGGAAAAGGAGTGCAGGAATACCTTGAACTGATCAAGCAGGCCAAGAAAGAAACCTCCATTCCCATCTTTGCCAGCATCAACTGCGTAACCGATACCGAGTGGCCGGAATTTGCGAAAAAACTGGAAGAAGCCGGTGCCGACGGACTGGAACTGAACATTTCCATCATTCCCTTTACTGAAGAAATGCATTGCCGGGATATCGAAGATCGGTATGTCGGCATCGTTAAAGCAGTCAAGAAACATGTGAAATTCCCTGTTTCGGTGAAGCTGGGTTCTTATTTCACCAATCCCGTGATGATTGCCAAAAGGCTTCTTGAAGCAGGTGCCGACGGGCTGGTGGTGTTCAACCGTTATTTCCGCCCCGATATCGATATTGAATCCGAAAGCATCATCACCACTAATTATTTCAGTGCACCGGAAGAAAATACCAAGCCTCTGCGCTGGGTTTCCATACTGAAAAGCAGCCTGGACTGCCAGGTAGCTGCCGGGACCGGTATCCACTGTGCCGAAGGCGTGATCAAACAGATTCTGGCCGGAGCAGATGCCACACAGATCTGCACCACCCTGCATAAGCACGGGATCAGCTATATTGGAACTATCCTCGAAAGAATGGAAGAATGGATGGAAAGAAAAGGATACAATAGCCTTTCGGAATTTAAAGGCAAAATGCTGGAAGACCAGAAAAACTTTGCCGCCTTCCAGCGGATACAATTTTTGAAAAGAACGATCGAAGAATAAAAAAAAAGCCGGCTGACTGCCGGCTTTTTTATTGTATAATGCTTTAATTGCCGAGGAATATCCCGATTCCGATCCTGACCCCGAAGGCGCTTTCTATTTCATGGGAGTCGCCATCTTCCCCTTCGTGGCTAGTTTTGTCGCTTCCGTATGCCAAACCAAACTCAAAGGATACGCTTTCGGTTGGAAAAATTGCCACGCCGGCGCCCAATGACCAGTTAAACATCTTGTATTTGGTCTCGTTGTCGGAGGATTTTAATAAATCTTCTTCTCCGCCTTCATATTTTGTTTTGGACGAGCCAAAACCAACAGAGCCGACAGCAAAGGGTTTTATTTCACCCTCACCAAAGTAAAATTTTGCGAAAGGACCAACCACCATGCTGCTATTGGTTGTGGTTCTTTCAGAGAAATATTCAGTCTTCTCCTGTTTCATTTTCATGTAACCGTAGTCCAGGAAAATACCTGCTGCCAGGCCGTCGATCAGGAAATAACCAACCCTTGGGCTTACACTGAAAGCAGTGAACTTAGGGCCATCGACTTCAACGTCATCCCCGTCTTTGGGTTCAAATTTTTCTTTGGTAGTACCAAAAGCAGCCAGGATATTAGTGCTTCCACTTACATATAACTTGCCAGCCTCGGTCTGGGCAAAAACATCACTAACCCACAGCACGATCGCCAGGGTCATTAAAAAGGTAATTGACTTTTTCATGTTTAATAATTTTGGTTTATAATAGTTTTTTAATTGGGGGTAAATATATACTAAATTGTAATAAAAAACAAACACGCTTAATCAACATTGCCTGTTGATAAATATACCTACTTAGAAACTGTTTTGATTTTATTTGATAATTCTGTTAAGCATTAATCTGACCATTGCTAACTGAATCATAGCTTCAGAAGTATCAGTATTATATTCATAGTCCTTGCTGATCCTTCTGTAAACCGTCAGGATAATTCAGCGTTTCACCTTTTAGGTTCGGAATTATCCGGGCTAAAACCCTTGTTATTCGCTGAAAATGAAAATATATGGAAAAAAGTGAAACGAATTTACTTTCGATGCAAAAAGTAAATCTGAGCTGAATGCCAGTTTGATAGGAGTCTTTGGCAACAAATAAGCAACACTTTTGAGGTGATTAAGAGAAAACAAATGAAAATTAAACTCAAAGAATAGCCTTTTGAAAATAAACAAATCGTAACTGTTTTTCACAAAATAAGATTATTCGTAACTGTTTTTCACAAGATGTAACTATTTTTCATAAATTTGGACCAGCGTAATTCATAAATGATTATGAAAAATAAGAGTTTTTCACAAGAAGTAAGTGTTTTTCATGGAATTAGTCTTCCAGAAAAAGCCTATCTGGTTGGATACGCAGCCATGATCGAGGTATTAAACTTGCGGGTTCCAATACCCAGAAGGCTTGCAATAATAGGACAAAAGCATAAAAAGTACACTACGGGACAGTGGGTTCTTTATACGCCCCGACACAAACCTGCCGATACACTTTATGGTCACCTGGTATTTGCGCTTAAATATGAAGGGGTAGATCTTGCTGTTTTAAAAGCTGTTTTTAGAAATGTCGGTCCAAAAGAAATTCAAAATATTGTTGAGTCCGAACCGACAAGTTCTTATAGTAGAAGAATTTGGTTCTTTTATGAATGGCTTATAAGCAAAAAACTAAACCTTCAGGATGCGAAGAAAGGGAACTATGTGGATGCTTTGGATAGCGACCTGCAATTCCCTGGGCCTTCAAAAAACTCAAGCAGGCACAGAGTAAAAAATAATCTTCCCGGTGTAAATGATTTCTGTCCTTTAGTCTGGCGAACGCCAAAATTAGAAGAATACATTGCAAATAATGTGAGTGAGAAAGCGGAAACCACATTAAGCCGGACACATCGGGATATTATTCTCAGAGCAGCCGCTTTTTTACTACTAAAAGACTCGAAAGCTTCTTATGCAATAGAGGGAGAGAATCCTCCCCAAACACGCTTACAGCGTTGGGGTAAAATCATAGGGCAGGCAGGCAAATTCGATTTGTCACCTGAAGAGTTATTGCGCCTTCAAAAAATCGTGCTTGAAAGTTCAAGATTTGCAAAATTTGGATGGAGAAAGGAGGGGGGCTTCGTTGGAGAGCACGATCGTGAGTTTGGAACACCCATCCCCGATCATATATCCGCAAAACCGGAAGATATCGTAAAATTGATTGATGGATTGATTGAAACCAATATAAAACTCATCAATTCCTCCTTCGATCCCGTAATTGCGGCCACAATTATTGCTTTTGGATTTGTTAATATTCATCCTTTTGTGGATGGAAATGGACGAATCCACCGGTATCTAATTCACCATATACTTGCAAAAAAAGGTTTTGCAAGGAAAAACTTAGTTTTTCCTGTTTCTGCAGCAATGCTTGAAAGAATAGATGAATACCGCGATGTACTTGAAAATTACTCATTGCCAAGACTGGACCTTATTGAATGGGAACCCACAGATGATAACAATGTTAAAGTGCTCAATGAAACAATTGACTTATACAGCTTTTTTGACGCCACCGAAATGTCTGAATTTCTATACAATTGTGTTGATTACACAATAGACGAAATTGTCCCGGAAGAAATTAGTTATTTACGCAAATACGACGAATTTAAACACCAGATCGGTCATTTTCTGGATATGCCAGATAAGTATGTTGCACTACTGGTTCGCTTACTGGAAAACAACAATGGTATTTTATCCAAAAGAGCCAGAACAAAAGAATTTAAAGATTTAACGAGTAGTGAGAACTCAAGAATTGAAGCTTTATATAAAAATATCTTTCAGGATTAAATTTTGGAGGTAAAGGCCGTACATTATTTTACAGTTGAATCAATAATCACAAAATTCAAAATTGTCGGCTTAATAGTTTTACCAGGCATGATGTGAATACGAGTTCTTGGTATTCTCCTTTTCAAATAGCTGCCTGATTAATTCATTACGCTCAGCTACGGTTAGCAAATAATCCTCTCTTTCAATAAACGGATCAAACCAATCAACCTTATTCTTTAATTTCGTGTTTGCGTTTTTTCTCTTTCTCAGCATATTTTTCAAACTCAATGAGTATTCGGGCCAGTTGTTCTTCTAGCTTGAACTTTTTCCCATCTTTCCATTGTTTTGAGTGCAATTCATCGATTCTAAGTTGCAGTATTCCACTGGGGCTCTTATTATGGCTCACCCATCCTCGTTCATCGGTTTCTTTTTCAATATTCCATTTTTCTTTCAAGTTGATTTTTATGCGTTCATCGTTAATGATAAGGATTGTCTCCCTACCGGAAACCTCAATACTATGTCCCCTGGCCTTGATTAGTTTAATGAAAGTATCCATAAATCGCAGGGCTCTTCTGTAGTTTTGTGGAGAAACCTGGATATTGACTTCACCTGATTTTGTATTGATTAAGCCATGATCGCTCCATCTTTCTTTGGATCTTTCCTCTAATGTTGTTTGGGCTGTTTCAATGAGAGGATCAGGTTTTGATAATCTACCTGGGACAGTTGTTGGGAGGGAAGGATCATTTTTAATCTCTTTTGTCAAATCCTTCAAGGGTGGAGAGCTGTTCTCCTCTGTTCTGATTTCAAGTTCAATCTCTGTTTCTTTTCCATCATAATCTGGCAGCGGTCTTTTTCTTACTTTCTTCCCGTATTGGACTTTCTGCCAGTGACCCATCAGAGGCAAAGGAATGTTCATCCTTGTGCAGGCTTTTCGTATGCCGTTATCGCTTATGTTGTATTTTTTGGACAAAGATCGTAGTGAATTGGACCAAACAAGATCATAAAGTTGCTGACGTGAGAATTTTGTTTTTTTCATAATTGTAAATATTGAAAACATCTAGACCTATAATAGTTTATTAATTCTGATCCTTCAATTTAAGAAAAGCTTTCTTACCCTAAATGAAAAGAATGCACTGTGACTTAAATGTCTCTTTTTCTGCGTTTTATGATTGTAGGTAAGAAGGTAGGTAGTTTGTTTGAAAACTGATAAAATTAAAATGATTTCATAACAGATAGACTATGAGTGTATTATATTTTTGTTTTTAGCAGAAAAGGTTTTACGCCACTATTCTTACCTACTTACCCAGCCTGTTGTGTATTTTCGATATCATGTATTTGTGCATGGGCGCCAGCCAGACTCCCTGCATATTTCCAATTGCTTAATTGATCATTCGGGCAGATATTTATTATATGCCCCTTTCTCCTGAAAACTTATCCAACAATCCCTACAAAAATTCCCGACAAACCCTTTTATATTTACAAATTATGAATATGTATGGTATTGCCCATACAAACACCGCCAGCATTAGTAATCGCATACCTTTCCTAAGATTAAAAGTTGAAACCAGGTGAGAATTTATGCGTCCCGGAACCTCATATTGACGCAAAATGCATGTTTTGAGCTTTTAGGAATCTGATCTGCTGGTAGTATATTTAATTAATTTACCGCAACTGCCCAGTTTAGAGGATTCAATACTCTCTCTCAGTTCAACATACTTTTTCGAATATTGCTTTCCTTCGTCAAATAAATAAGCTATCCCAATTTTAGCCTTGTCTTCATTAACGAATTGATTGACTCTGTCAATATCTCTCCGATAGCCACTCCAGTTTATTACAGGGAATTTGTTTGAAGGTATGTCTTTACGATTATTGTCAGGTTCATATTTGAACTCAATTGCTACAAGAACTTCAGGTTTTTGTGACTCAACCTTTGCAATTGCAATATCTGTTGAAATACTCCGGCGATTACCTTTTAGTATGCCGTAGTCATTGAAAACCTGAATGCCTTCATAAGAATCCGTTATTAACTCATTTAACTTTTGCTGAAAAGTCCAAACAATATCTCGTTCAGTATAGAATGTAGCACGCTGATAAAACTCTTGGATGAATTCTTCCGTCTTTCGAATGAATGCTAATACTTCTTCCATAAAACATAATGTTAGTTATATTTAATCCTTCACGCAGCGGACTGAAAAACCAAGTCCATGATCATATAGGTTGCGATTTACTTCATCACTGTTATATTGCAGGTGCCGAGTATAGGCATGGGTATTATATATAGTAGTAGATGACCAATAGGAAGCGTACTCCTCAACTAAGCTGAAATTACCAATGTAGTCGCGGATGCCACCAGAAAGGACTGAGATGCCATATGTATCAGATCCATTTCCATATGCATACCAGCCTGATGTGCTTTTCATTTTAAATCCTGCATCGGTTCCGCTATATCCTATCAAATCACAATCCACCGTGGGATCAATACATTTTGTTAAAGTACACCACTCATAGTCACTCGGTATATGCCAGCCCTCAGGACATATACCTCTTACTCCTTCTTGAGTTATATATTGCATCATCTCACCCCATTGATAAAGACCACCATATTTTTCACAACTATCAAGGCTGTTTCGATAACAATACCTCTCAATGATTCCGTTGTCCTGCATGTCCTGCAAGCTATCTATCATCGTCCCCACATTCAAATTCTCCTTCAACCAGCACTGGCTGAAAATCTGCACAGTATTATAGACCTGACCTTCGTATTCAACCGTTGGAGTTCCTATACAGGGTATGTTGTAAGCAAACTGGAAGGTGTAGACCTCACTTTCCAAAGGAACATCTGGTATCCCTGATTCGAGGGTGTCGATGTAACCGATATACAGGAGCTGATCTCCGAGGGTAAATTCAAAGAAATCTGAGCGTGCTGAGGACTTCTTCTGGACGATCTGATCACTACCCCCGACGTAGGATAAAATGCTCTCTCGTCCCTTCTGTGGACTTGCATTGATCAGTTTTAGATGTCGGGTTTGATCCTGCCAGGAGAAGGAAATAAAATACATGGCATCACCTCCAGGAATAAATCTGAAAGCATGCTTACCGGCAGTGAGATCGTAGCTTTCGGCAAAAATCTGTCTACCCTGGATATTTGTTATGGTAACATCTGTCTTACCTGCTTCAGGGATCACGACATTCAAGATCGCTTCTTCCATGACCGGGTTAGGATATGCCTGCACATTGAACTGCTCATTGATTTCCTGTTCCGGCAGTCCAACGTTAACATCCAGGACAAGCACTGTGTCATTCCAGTACAGGACCGTATCACAGTCCTTTGCCCGGTTAATGATCTTGATGCTGTCGAGCTGGGTGTAATAGGTGCTGTCGATGGCTGTGAAGGTGAGTTGCATGGTTTGTTGGGCTGAGACCCCGAGCGAGATCAGTACTGCCAAGCTGAGTGTGATGAGTACTTTCTTCATTTTTATGGGTTTGGGATTTGAGAATAAATATAAGAATTAAATGGGATAGGGGCAAATGTTTGTCTGAGTTTAATACCTATGCCCGTCAGATTCCTTGTCAAGGATTGCTCCCAGTTCCAAGCAGGTTGTACAAAAGTGCAGCCAAATGGCTTATCAGTCACATGCTCAGTGTTTTGTAAAAAAGGTCTATATAGTATATCTAATATTTTAAAGTGCTTTACTATACTTAAGGTTGTACAAATGTACAACCCACCCCGAATTTTAGGCTACCAGTTGTACAAATGTACAACCTCGTGCATTATTAAGCTGAATTTCTGTAGAATAACCAATTAATTATGCCTCATGGCTAAAATTTCTCCAAAAATTTTTTTAACCACCCCATATGTGCATTCTCCTACCACCTACAAATACCTCCCCCCACTAAGTCCTGGGGACGAACACCCCCATCAATCTATGTCAAATCTAAAAATTCAAAGTCATGGTAAAAATTACAGATTTTAAAGAAGTTACAAACAGGGAAGGAGAAACATTTTACTCCCTGATCTTAACTGGTGGACTGGAAATGGTCAAGAGTAAAGAGACCGGAAGTTTTTACGCGACCGCTAAAACCGCCAGGGTCACATCAACTTTCTCCAAAGAGTATTGCGAAAGCATCATTAGTTCTTCAATACCTGGAGTGATCAAATGGGTTGAATGTGAGGAATACGAGTACACGGTTCAGGAAACAGGTGAAGTCATACGGCTTAGCCATCGCTGGGAGTACTTCCCGGAAGCTGAAACACCAAGTGGAAGCAAGGATTAAACTATGTGTGCATTGCCCAAGTGGATCTGTAAAGCCCACTTGGCACCATTGATCCTTATTTGAATACAACAGAAATTATTTGCAACTAACCTGCATTATTTACAAAATAGCTTAATGTGCTCAAATAATGCAGGTTAACCCCGGCTTAGATAAGCTTGCAATTTGAAAACGAAGTGCATCAATCCCGATATTTATCGGGAAGCTTTTCATAGTCGTCAGGATAATTCAGCGTTTCACCTTTTAGGTTCGGAATTATCCGGGCTAAAACCCTTGTTATTCGCTGAAAATGAAAATACATGAAAAAAAAGTGAAACGAATTTACTTTCCGATACAAAACTTCCCGAAAATATTCCCTAAAATCTCATCCGTTGATATCTCACCTGTGATGGAACCCAGGTAATGCAGTGCCTGCCGGATATCGATGGTAACCAGATCGGAGGAGAGGCCGTCTTTTAAGCCTTTATCAACATTCCGGATGGAGTCAAGTGCTTTTTTCAGCGCCTCATAATGCCGGGTGTTGGAAACAATGGTTCTGTCGGATACTTTTTGCTTTTTTACGGTTTTCAGCAGACTGTCGGTGATCATGCTGATGTTTTCCTTACGCTTGGCCGAAACGAAGATGGTTTCCAGGTCGACCAGCTCCCGGAATTTTTTTGGCATTTCTTCCAGCTTGTCGATCTTGTTGCCGATCAGGATGAAGCGCTTGCTTTCATCATGAATGTATTCGCGGAATTCAGTCAGGATCTCATTCAGGCTTTCAAGGGTGTACTGGCTGATATCGCAAATATATAAGATGATGCTTGCCTGCTCGATCTTTTCGCGGGTCCTTTCAATTCCGAGGTTCTCAATCTTATCTCCTGATTGGCGCAAGCCGGCAGTATCAATGAAACGGAAAGAATATCCATCGATGATGATGGTGTCTTCGATCACATCCCGGGTGGTGCCCGGGATCTCGGAAACGATGGCCTTTTCTTCGTTCAGAATGGCATTCAGCAAAGTGGATTTACCCACATTGGGCTTACCGATGATGGCCACCGGGATACCGCGTTTCAACACATTGCCCAGTTGAAAGGAATCGACCAGTTTTTTGAGTTCCTTTTTCAAAATTTCAAGCAGTTCAAAAAGTTGCTTGCGGTCAGCGAATTCCACGTCTTCCTCGCTGAAATCCAGCTCCAGTTCGATCAGGGAAGTAAAATCTAGCAATTGCTGCCTGAGTTCGCGGATCTTATCGGAAAAGCCTCCCCGCATTTGCTGCAAGGCCAGGTCATGGCTGCTTTTGGAATTGGAAGCGATCAGGTCGGCCACCGCCTCGGCCTGTGACAGGTCGAATTTTCCATTCAGAAAGGCCCGCATGGTAAATTCACCGGGATCTGCAAGCTTTGCTCCCTGGTCGACGAGGCTTTCAATGATCCGCTGTTGGATGTATTCGGAACCATGGCAGGATATTTCTACCGCATCTTCGCCGGTGTATGAATTTGGTTTTTTGAAAACACTCAGCAAAACCTCATCGATCAGCTCGTTATGATCCCCGATGGTCCCGAAATATATTTTATACCCAGAAGATTTTGAGATTTTCACCTTTTCGTTTTTGGGTTTGAATAGTTTTTCCAGGATGGCAAAAGTATCGGGGCCCGAAACCCGGATAACGGCAATAGCCCCTGAACCGGGTGCTGTGGCCAGGGCGCAAATGGTGTCCTGTTGTTGTTCCTGATTCTTCATTTTTTCTCTGTCATGGCAAATGTACGAAGAAATGGAGGCTTTTGGCAAGATTTCTACGAGTTGGGCGAGGAAGGCGATATAGGCGATGTGGGCGACATAGGCGACGAAGGCGAATTGGCAGACCGTAAGACAAGGAGATAAGGGATCAGGGGAGTGGGAGATAAAAATTGCGATAAAGGCTGAGGATCAGCGATAGCCAGACCTGTCAGGTTTTCAAAACCTGACAGGTCTCGAGGAAACATTTCGCGAAAATTCGCAGACAATTGAACAATGAAACAATGAAACAATTGAACAATGAAACAATGAAACAATGAAACCCTCCTTAAAGCCCAGGTTTTTTTCATCCGTTTAATAAAACCTATTATTTTTGCAATCAATAATATCAATCCTTAAATTAGCATGAGCATATTAGTCAATAAGAATTCCAAAGTTATCGTACAGGGTTTCACAGGTTCGGAGGGTACATTCCATGCCGGACAAATGATCGAATACGGCACCCATGTGGTGGGCGGTGTAACCCCCGGAAAAGGTGGAAAGACCCACCTGGACAAACCTGTGTTTAACACAGTTGCAGAAGCCGTAAAAGAGACCGGCGCCAATGTGTCTGTGATCTTTGTTCCGCAGCTTTTCGCAGGGGATGCGATCATGGAGGCTGCAGAGGCAGGAATAGAAGTCATTGTTTGCATAACCGAAGGAATTCCTACCAGGGATATGATCGCTGTTAAGGAATATCTTACCAGCCGCAATTCCCGCCTGATCGGTCCCAACTGCCCGGGAATCATTACCCCGGGAGAAGCCAAAGTCGGCATCATGCCGGGATTCATTCATACACGCGGGCGTATCGGAATTGTTAGCCGTTCCGGAACCCTTACTTACGAGGCGGTTGACCAGATCACCAAGCTGGGCATGGGACAATCAACAGCCATCGGCATCGGGGGCGATCCCATCATCGGGACCACCACGCTGGATGCCCTCAAACTTTTTATGGAAGATGAGGATACAGATGCCATCGTGATGATCGGTGAGATCGGCGGCTCCATGGAAAATGATGCCGCCCGCTGGCTGAAAGATTACGCCACCAAAGCCGGTGGTTGCTTTTATTGCCGGGGCTACAGCTCCCAAGGGAAGGACCATGGGACATGCCGGAGCCATCATCAGCGGAAAAGATGATACGGCACAAGCTAAGAAAGCCTTGCTCAAAGAAGCCGGAACCCATGTGGTGGATTCTCCTGCAGGGATCGGGGAGAAGATCAAAGAGGTTATTGGGTAATAGCTAATAGGTATTTGTTCAGTTTTGAGTTTTTAATTTTCAGGGTTAGTCAGCCGTTGTTCACGGTTTAATGATTACCAATGTGAATGCCAGGGCTTTGTTCAGTGTCATCTTGAACTTTTGCATATAATTCAAAACTCAAAACTCAAAACTCAAAATTCAAAACTTTAATATCCACGCTTTTTTATACTTCCCCCCCATTTCGTCACGCACATTTTTTGCTTCCTGCAAGCTGGGATAGGAGGCGAGGCTGATGCGGAAGTTGCTTTCCCCTTTGATGATGCCGGAATCCGGGAATTGATCCTGATAGCTTTTGAGGACCGAACGTGCCTCTTCACGATTCGAATAACTGCCAAAAATGATATGATAGGTTCCGGTTTCAGCCAGGAGATCTTCTCCGCCGGATTTGCTGATGGCTTCGGTATTGGCCAGTTCTTCGGAGCTTAACTGTCTTTCTGTGCCGCAAAGCGAGGGCGGGTCAAGTTTGTCGGGCCTTTCCCCGAACCACACGGAAGCATAGTTTTCGGAGATCGCAACACCAATTGCGCTCCACTTCCGTTTCTTCCATTTTCCATCCTGCACGAACATATTGACCGATTCCTCTACCGATGCCCACACTTGCATTACGCTGTCGGGGTCGGCCTCTTCACTGTCCCAGAGGATCAGCTCATAAGCGGGATAAGCGTATCCGCTGAGTTCTTTGGGCTTGTTAAGCATGCACTCAGGCTTTGTTACATAAATGTTGTAACAGCAGGGAGCCCAGTCCCCTTTATCCGACCATGAATGATAATTGCATACGGAAGTGTCGGGATGATGCTGTTCCAGGTCCTTTACATGGGTCTTGGCCACCAAAGTAAGCGAACTGGAAAGCGGGATTAGGTCGAGGCCATTGTCGATCCTGAGCGAACTGATGAGGTTATACAGCCTGAGCTCTTCCTTGCTGAGACAGACGGACTTTTCGTTGTCCTGGGCACGGATAAGACTGAGTCCCAGTAAAAGTGCTGTAAGAAGAAATATATACCTGAGCATAGTTTGCAAATTTAATTCAAAGATATGTTTTTTCAAAAGAAGAATTTTCTTGTAAAACAATCCGCTTTGCATCAATCCCGATAATTTATATCGGGATAGCTTTTCTTAGTCGTCAGGATAATTCAGCGCTTCACCTTTTAGGTTTTATGAATAATGCAAGCTACCTGCCAACTACCAGCTTCTTCGTCGAAACAAAGTCCCCGGTACGCAGGCTGTAATAATAGGTTCCTTCAGCAAGGCCGGATAGCTCAACATCCACCTGGTGTTCCCCCTGTTCAAGGCTTTCATTAAGAATGTTCATCAGTTTCTTCCCGTTCAGGTTATATAGATCTATGCTGACCTGGGCTGCATGGGGCAATGCAAACCGGATAAGGCAATGCCCATTTGCCGGATTCGGGATGTTTTGCTCCAGCCTGTAAGCAAGCCTGTTGTTTATCTCTTCAGAAATGCCCACCGAGATGGAAGCGTTTTTCAGGACGATCTCTTTGTTCTTGTCGAAGAAAACGGTACCCGGTTCCTTTTCAAAGGCCCAGCTAAACTGGTTATTGAGGGTTGCAAAGCCATCTTTTTTCAAAAGGATGCACACCGTAACTTTCGCTGAAATAATCGGCCATACCGGGGATGATAGATTCTATATAATCCGGGTTTTCATCAGGCTTGTGATAAAAACGGATGGGCATTTCACTGCCATCCGGGCGTTCCCAGTTTACAATGTCAAGGTCCCACTGATCCGTAGCCGACATTACCATGATATAAGTTGCAATGGGGTCGCGGCTGATCCAGTGAAACCAGGTAGTATCCGCTATCGTGGTGGAATCAGCCAGGCGGCCGTTGCTGCCCAGCATCACATCGGCAGGCACTTTGGCAGTCAGATCCAGACGTGCCTTGTCGGCGGGCCGGTCGTAACAGGGGAACCACTTCCGGGCGCCTTCCGGTTCACAATCGGTGAATACAAATCCTCCACCCACATAAAAAGCGTTGTCAGCCACATCTTTGTGGGAGTAGTCAATGGATACGCTCACTTCTGACCCGGGAGGATAGGTCTGGTCGAGGTTGATGTAGAGGGTGTCATCGGTATGGGTGAAAGAGGTACCAGCCATCCCCACCTCATGGATCTCCAGGGAATTATTCACAGCATCCAGCTTGATCTGGTTCAGGGCGGTATCCACCCGGAAGTTCACTGCCACAGTGGCATCGAAATCTTTCGGGTAAGGGCTTGAAAAATTATCGTATAAATCGATGTTGATGGTATACAATTGCACATCGAATTTATGTTTGGGGGTGTTTTCGCTTCGCAGGGGTTTCATCTGGTAGGGGCGCTCCGATTTCTTGTGCGCGCATAGGAGCCCTTGTCGAAGATATCCGTCTGGGCATTCACTCCCAAAACATAGGCTAATAAAAGGCTGAGTGTAATTACATTTTTCATAAATGATGATTTCTGGTACAGGTCAAAATTAATAAAATATAAAGAGCGCAGAAGCAATTCTGCAAAATGCGCTTTCTTTCCTGGCCAAAATACTGAAGTTTAGGGCTTTATTGCAATGCTGGTGAAGGTTTTATTAAAATATACCATAAATGGCAAAGTCTTTGTGCTTTTATTAAGCAGAAATTAAAAACACAGACAATATGAGAAAATTTACACTATTATTATTTAGTTTACTGATCGGACACTTTACATATTCACAGATTGTTGTGAGCAATGCTGATATAGTCAGCAAGGGCAGTATCGTGATCCAGTCCAACGATGACAATCCCGATCCGGCCATACAGCCTGGCGAAGCCGGGGCGAATATGAGCTGGGACTTTTCAGCACTTGCTGAAAGCAGTGTGGATACCATGGCTTTTGTGGATCCTGCACAAACACCTTTCCAGGCTGATTTTCCCTCAGCAAACCTGGCCATTGATATCAGCGACAGTGGTTACCTGTATATAGAAAGAAATAATGACAGGATGGCACTCATCGGCCTGGCAGTTGAGATCGACACCCTTGGAGAGATCCGGGCAGATGTGACCCCGGCACAATCCATGGTGGAATTCCCGCTGGAATATGGAAATACATACTCGGGTACGTCAAGTATGGTACTCAGTTTTGATTACAGCCAGCCAGGGGTGGATTCTATCATGGTCAAGATGAATACGGCCGAAAACCGTGAGGCGGACGCCTGGGGACAAATGACGATCCCCATGGGCACCTACAATGCTTTGAGGGTGCATCATACTGCAACGATCATCGACAGCATTTGGATCAAAACAGCTTTTACAGGCTGGACATTCGTTTCCACTTTTGAAACGGCTGTGGAATCATACAACTGGTGGTCGATAGATGCAGGTACGGGTTATGTGATCGCTACCACTAATCTGGAAGAGTCGCGTGCAGTTGAAAGCGTTACCTATTTGAAAGCGGAAGTTACCCAGGGAACCAGCGAATTCAGCATAGATAATGTTAATGCTGAGATTTATCCTAATCCGGTTAGCAACCAGCTGAATATCGAGTTTGAGCGTGATTTTACCGGCTCAGTTCAAATTATTGATCTTGCCGGGCGCATCATTGTTCAAAAGCAGATCGACGGTCAAAAAAGCAACCTGGATATGTCGCAGGAAAATCAGGGTGTATATTTCTACAGAATCCTGAACGAATCTTCCGGTTCGGCATATAGCGGTAAATTGATCAAACGCTAAAATAACTGAAAATGAGGTTGTTTGAAAAGTAAAGCATCTTTTTCTGACAGCCTCATTTGTTTTTTACACTTTCCAGATCTATGAATACCCGGGCGATGATTGCATCCCAGATATAATTGGTTGGACAGTTCAAAACTTCATTATCCGGACTGTAGGACTCCCAGAAGTTGTGGTTCCTGGATAATTGAACTTCTGCTGCCTGAACCATTTTTTCTCCCAGTTTACGGGCCAGTTCATATTGATTATATTTCAACAGACCTTTAAAAACCATATAATCCCAGAGTAGCCAAACGGGTCCGTTCCATTTGCAGCAATAGTCTACATAGGGACTGTACCAAGGGTCGTCGGCAGCCAGGGTAGGAATGCCGTATTTCCGCCAGAACTTGCTGCTATCCTGCAGTTTTTGCAAGAGGAGTTCAGCCCTTTCGAAGGGCGCTGCTTCAGCCCAGAGAGGCAGGAATCCGATCAACCTCCTGCCTGCGCAGGTCGCGATTTAGGAATTTAAAACTGTGATCCTTCCGGTTTACCGAATAATAGAAATTACTTTCTTCATCCCACATCAGCTCATTGATCTTGTCTGAGATTTTTTCCGCTTTATGATGCCATTTTTTCGCTTCATGTTTCTTACCCAGCTCCAGGGCCATATCCGTGAGGCAGCGCAATTCATTGACCACCATCAGGCTCAGGTCAAGACATTCCAGCTCATCAGAAATATCTTCCTTATCCACATCCAGATATCTTTCGGCAGAAACCTGAAAAACCGCATTGTACCAGTCACGAACATTTTCTATAATTCCGTAAGGGCCCCATTCAAAAGTGCCGTCCTGGTCAGCATCCCGGTTTTTTTCCAGCCAGTCCAAATACCGGACGCCTGAAGCATAGGCATCCTCCAGGAATTCGCGGTCACTGCTTATCTGGTAGATCTCCCAGTTGATCCAGCTGTAAAAAGGAGCAGAGGTAGTAGACATGGTATCGCCATGGATCCTTGAATAATGCGGGTAATCCTGTACACCTCTCGGGCCATGCCGGTATGCGATCAGTCCATCCGTTCCCTGCTGTTCCATATATACCCGTTGGGAATTTTGTGCGGATTCTGCATCCAGGTAGGCATAAGTGAGCATTGAAAGGGACTCATGCAGGACCTGGTGTCCGTGGCCCCATCCCCAGAGCGGCTCACGGGAGAAAACATAAAAGTTATGCGTGGTCTTTCCGGATGGCGGAAGCATGCACCCCCTGGCCAGGTTGAAAGCACCCAGGTAAATGATCTTATTCTTTTCGCTTAGATCCAGGCGGGGAATACTTTCGAACAAGCCAACATTGTTGTCGAGAATTTCCTGCAAACGAACCTCTTTTGCCTGTTCAATTTTTTGTATCAAAGTGTCCTTGTTTTCTTTCATGGATTGAATGCCACGTATGTACCGGATGTTCTTGCTTTCACCGGGCTTGAGGCTGAATTTTAACATGCAGGGAAATAAAATCCACAGCGCCTGACTGCTGAAAATTGAGGGAGTCATTGTAACGCGTTTCAGCGTAAAAATCGGTTTTTATGTAATTATAGAAATCATCCAGGTTTCCCTGAAATCCTCCAAAAGAATAAGGTTCAAAATTGCCGGTAAAAATGTCCCTTAGATCCGTGGGATAGCCGAAACCCTTGTAAAGGTCACTGATAAGTCTTTCCAGACTTTCATTATGATAGCTAATGTAAGAATGGCTGTGTTCATCAAAATCAAGGATCTGCATGGAATCATCCCTGATCTCAAGCACCGGAAAGATCTCTATCTCATGTGTTTGCCAGGATCTGTTCTGAATATGCATATCCACGATGGCAATTTCGGAACTGTAAACATTGAAGCACTCCCTCACCTGTATGCCCGCAAAGGGCTCATAATCTGTTATTACCATATCGGAAAAGGATGCTTTAACGGCAGGTCTTCTGTGAAATTCCGACATTTTATCGATCACCAGCTTGTTAATCATCCAAATATTGAATATCCTGCCACCAACATCGCTCCCGTAATTCAGGGGGTTTTCATCGGTATAATAATCCATTTTGTATCCTTTGTCGCCATACATCCTGGATCTTTCCATCGGGGCCGTATAAGTAGTATAAAGCGGATCATCCGCTTTTGCATTCATGAGCAGGTATTCGTCTTTGATGCTGAGTTTCTGTGCCTTTCCCGGTGTTAGTGTACTAAACAAACAGAAAATGCATAAAATGAGTGTCAGACTTTTCATCATTATTGCCTTTGATATTCTTGCTAAATTAAGGTTTTTCAGCTAAATTTGATGAAAATCAAATGTGCGAATGATGAACAGAATTTTGAGCTTTTTCCTGGTCCTTTTCCTTGCAATATTTTCATCTTGCTCCAATCCCTTCACCATGCGTGATAGTGGCAGGACCGTTGAGTTTTCGCTGAATGCGCAATTTCAGGTCGACCTGACCGGCAATCCCTCAACCGGCTATATCTGGCAGGTCAGTCAATATGACGATCATGTGATCAGGCAGATTGGTGAACCAAAATTTGAAGTTAAAGACAAGAAAATCGGTTCTCCGGGTGTTTATACTTTTACATTTGAGACCATTGCTCCAGGGCAAACCACCCTTGAACTTGTTTATACGCGCAAGTTTGAACCCGGAACCGAAGCTGCCAAAACATTTAAACTGGATATCATTTCCGGCACCATGGGAAGGATAGAGGCTGACTGAAAGAAACCAGCATATTATTCGTGAGACTCAAACTAATCCCGTTTTTTACGGGAACTAATCCCAACGAAGTCGAAGGGTATAATACTCCGCAGTCCCGCCTGCCGGGCAAGTCCGCTGCGAAATTGGTTTCCAAAGCTTGCTTTGGGATTTCATACTCCTGATTGATGAAATAGCTTTTCCCTGCTGCGTATGTGATCTTCGATCATTTTATCGTATTCCCGCATCAATTTCCGCATCAGCTGATTTGAGGCATTGAATGTTACCTGGTCAATAAATTGCAGGGGAAGGATCTTCGGGGAGGTACCGGAAATAAAAGCAGCATCAAAGTGGTCGATCTCATTTAAAGGTATGTTTTCCTCCTGGATAATGATGTTCTTATCTCTGCAGATCTTAAATATCTTATCCCGTGTTATGCCGGGCAGTATCATTTCCACCGGAGGTGTGATGATGGTCTCATCCTTCACGAAAAATACATTGGAACGGCTGCCTTCGGTGATATAGTTTTCGGGATTAACCAGAATAACTTCGTAGAGTTTGTTCTCGGCGATCGTGCTTGTGGTTTTCTGTCGCATTTCCAGATTGATCTGTTTGACGTGGGGGGCATGACGCACCGCATCATAGGAGATTGCTCCGGCCCCATCCCTGTATTGCTCGCCTGATGGGTACCTCTGTTCGATGAAAAGGATGACAAGATCTGGCTTTTGATCATCCGGTTCACAAAAATTGAATATGATCTCAATATTTCCCATTTCCACCCTGTTTGCGCCCGAAAGCTTTTTCACCTGGCGGGTGATCTCTTCCTGCTGGTGTCGGTTTTGCGGCCCAGGAGCGCTGCCGAGCGGTACAGCCTGTCAAGGTGTTCATCCAGGAAAAGCGGCACTCCCCTGATGAGCCTGAATACCTCATAAATAGATGTGCCTTTGCAGATATTCTCCGGTTTATACTTTTCAGAAGATTTTAATTCACCGTTGAGAATATAATAGTCGTAAAAACTTTTTAGCATGCAGAGAAGTCTTTTGGCAAAAATAATCAGAATAAAATAAAACGAGATTTGATACCCGGTCGGAAGATATCCGGGCTTATAATGAAAGTTTTTCTTATCAATTAGTTTTCTTCGACAAAAACCCAGCCTGATAAGTCAGCGGATATCAATGACTTATTTGGGATACAGCCCAAAAAACTTGTTCAGGATACGATGTATCTTATGGATGTTGGTAACAGGCTCGGCATACATCAAAATGCATTTTTTGTGGATCAGGCTGATATCATGTTCTTCGGCAAACTTGATGGCTTCCGGTGTATCCGAAGACTGTTGTATCCAGACTTTTTTAATGCCTTTTTCATGTGCCTCTTTCAAAATATCCAGGGTTTGGGCTTTTGGTGTGACGATATGCAGGCATTCCACCTCTTCAGGAAGCTCCCGGATACCGGGATAGCATTTAACGCCTTCTATTTCACTGGTGTTGGGGTTGATGGGAAAAACTTCGAAGTCTTTTTCCCTGAGCTCTTTGAAAACGGCATGTCCGAATTTTTTCTTGTTTCTGGAAACGCCGGCAACAGCCAGCTTTTTCGGTTCCAGGAAGTCTTTGATCTGTGCAAGACTAATCATATTTGTTCAGTTTTTAACCATTCTTTTTTCAGCAGGCTGTAAACCTGTAAATCTAAAAAATTTCCTTATCTTTTTTAGGACAGTCAGTATTTTCCAGTGAATGAATGAAAGCACGCGTATTTTCCACACCCTGTGTTATGTCGACAAAGGGGAGCCAGGTCTTGAGGTGCTCCCGGCTTTGGTCGATGGCCATGAAAATGATGTCTGCGTCTTCCCTTACGATTTGCCTGAGAACAATTTCCTCGTCAACTTTGATGCTCAACATCTTTATTCCTCCGTAAAGCCTTCCGTTTCAAGATATTGTTCAACCAGGATATCTGCTTCGGACTGGTGGCTGCGGGCCACATACACCCGGCAGGCATCTTCCTGTGAACCGGAAACCCAGCCGGCTGTCAGGCTTTCCCGCATGGTATTGCGGATCAGGGCACCGATATCATTGTCTTCAAGCATTACTTTTACAAATTCAGCCTGTACTTGCGAACCTGTAAAAACCCTTACCAATTCTTCTTTCTTTTCCATTTTGCTGGAATTTAATGAATAACTGTAAATTTCCCGTAACAGGAGTTATGTTCATCGCTGTAAAGTACAAAATATACTCCATTTGAAAACGAATCTACATCCAGGGAAATTTTATGCGTGTTAAAAACTTTGTCCTGTAAAACAAGGCGTCCTTCCCGTTCAAAAACGCGGAGTACTCCCTTGTTAATTTTGTTCCCCAATTCAACATGCAGCACTTTGTTTGCCGGATTGGGATACAGGCTTAAAGCGCCCGTAGCTCTTTGTTCCCTGATGCCCACCGGCTCGTTCGTATTGTAGAAAATATAATTTCCTTTGCTGCTGTCCCAGTTAGTGACCACGATATCACCATGCGGGCTATATTGGTATTTAACAAGAATGGGAGGGTTCAAATTGATCTCTTCTGTTACGGCCACCCAGGCTTTGCCCGGAATATGTTTCCACATTTCATTGGATAATACGACATCCTCTACTGAAACGGATTGAACATTTTCAACCACTTGATGAGGCAGAATAATTATATTTCCGGGAATACTTTCTGTGATCAGATAATTACTATCAATGAGTGATTCTTTTCCCAGGTCAGAAACAAGGATGGCCTCCACTACTGAGTTGGTGGAAGAAGTATAGGTAGTATTCAGTTGGTAGCCGTTTTCTTCTTGGAGCGCGATCTTCATGGGTTGCCACCAGCCCCCGTAAATCAGGTCGGGCCGGGGCTCCCAGAGCACACTGTACAATATGATGCCTGAACCATATCCATAGGGATTGGATTCCCATGCAGGCGTTGTTTCGTAGGGCTCAGTATCGAATACGTATTTCTTTACTCTGCCATCCCCGCCAAGCTGGTCGTTGCCGGTCATTACCAGAAAGGTTTTTGGTTCATCCGGCAAATCATATCCCACATCCACGGAATTAATGAAATTATCTGCATCGGTGGATGCCCAGGAAGGACTGCTTTCTATTTGTCCGCTTTCATCCGCAAAATAGATGTAGTTGGGTGTATCCTCGCAGCTGAAGATTATGTCGAGATAACCGTTGAGATCGATATCTCCGAATTCAACATCCAGGGATCCCATGGTGATACCGGATTCCCAAACATTGTCATCACTGAAGCTGCCATTATCATTATAATAAATACGGCCCTTGTCAAGAATACTGCTGTAGGGTTCTCCACAGGCCACACCGATGTCAAGGTCTCCATCTCCGTCGGCATCTCCCATCGCACAGCTGAAAGTATAAAAAGGCATGGATTCAAATGATGCTGTGCTTTCCAGCTCTCCCTGCTGATTAAAATAGATCTTGAGCTTACCGGGATCAGAAAAGCCAGAGGGGCCAATGTAAACGGATACCGCAACATCCGGCCAGCCGTCATTGTTCAGATCGCCCACTGCAAGATGCCCGTGATAATCAATATCGTCTGATTCCCAGTCGGGAATAAGGTTGAAACTTCCGTCACCATTGTTGTAGTGCACAGCAAGGTGCTGTCGCTGAATGTCATTCCCATCAGCCACGATCATGTCCTTCCAGCCGTCGCCATTGATATCTGCAAGGCCCAACCCTGTGGAAATGCGTCCGGCCGGGGTCGATTCCCAGTCGGGCACCTGCTTGTATGGAATGTCCTGTGTAAAAGCCAGGATGCTGATCAGCAGGAAGAGGATGCTTAATGTGTACCGCATGATGATCCTTTTTAAGATAAAAATACGAAGAAAAATTATGCAGTCCTGCTTTTTAGCCTGCATTATTCATGAAATAGCTTAATGTACTCAAATAATGCAGGCTAACCCCGGCATAGATAAGCTTGTAATTTGAAAGCGAAGTGCATCAAGTTGGTAGCTTTTCTTAGTCGTCAGGATAATTCAGCGTTTCACCTTTAGGTTTAGGAATTATCCGGGTTAGTTGTCTTTTTCGATTGGAGATATTCAGGTTAACGATAGCAAAGATCATGACCGCAGCACTGATCCATTGCACCATGCTGAGTTGCTGATCATTGAAAACGTAATCGAAAATAATCGCTGAAAGGGGGAAGAATAATTCGCAGATGGTAGCAATGATAGCCCGAACTTTCTTCAATCCGAAATAATACAAAAAAATGGCCCCGCTGCCGGTAGTAACAGCAATAATGGCAAAGATCAGCCAGTTGTCAAAAGTCATTTTTGAAAACTCGGAAAACTTTGCTGAAATTAAAACGAAGAAGGTCATGATGACAGCAGTAAATCCATAGCGGTAAAAGGTGGCGGTGTGAAAAGAATAGCGATCGAGAATTTTCTTGCTCAGTACGGTTGAGCTGCCGAAAGAGAAAGCAGCAAGCAGGGCGAAGAGGGAGGCATAAACCGTGTTGGACCTGGAATCAAGGCTGGGAAGCCGCGTTCCGAAGGTGAGGAAATAGCCGGCCAGTATGGCCAGGGCAGCCCAGAGAATATAATTTTTTCCCATTTTTTCTTTCAGGAAAATGGCCGCCAGGGCAATGGCGAAAACGGGCTGTAATTTCTGCAGCAGGACTACGATGGTCAGTTTTTCAAAATTGACCAAAAACAGGGCCTTCACGATGGACATGGTACCGATGGCTCCGCCAAAAAGTGCGATCAGGATGAAAATCAGCAGGTCATTTCCGGAGAAACTACGCAAATGCCTGTACTGCCTGAAAAGAAAAAAATTCATGAGCAGGAAGGGCAGGGCATGCAGCATGAAAACCACGAAGCCGATGTTGAGGTTATACAGGCGGGGTGTGAGTACCACCCCGTCGAAACCCCAGAGTATGGCGGAGATGCTGACCGCGACTCCACCCATGATCACCGATGATCTGGTCCTTTTATCCAAGTGCTTTGAATTGGAGCGCAAAGATATGGTTTTTAGCCCGGATAATTCAATAAGCTAAAAGGTGAAACGCTGAATTATCCTGATGGCGGAAGGAATGAAGATAATCTTTTATAGCTTTGCAGTTCAATTTATTCTTATGGAAGCTGCAATTATCATTGTCCTTGTGGCCGTTGCCCTCCTGCTGGTGGCCAAAAGATTCAAAAGCCTGATAAGGAACGATTTTTACCTTGAAAAAGCTGATTTTGCTTTGCAGGATAAGTGTCGTGCCGGAGAAACGGTAAGTTTTGTTTTTGAAGAAAGCCGCGAACGCATTGCAGTTTATTGTAAAGAACTGAAGATTGGTTTCGTTCCGGAAGATTACCTGCTGATACTGCTACGCAGACTCAAAGAAGACCCGGAAACTAAAGGGAAACTGGTGGCTGTGAACAAGGCCGGGTATAAGGTGTATGTTGAGATGAAAGGGGAGGTGCGGGATATTGTGAAGTGAGTGTTTGGGTCTCGTCCGAAGGACGTGGATGCTCGTCCGTAGGACGGCATTTTGATCCCGAAAGCTTTCGGGAGAGTTTTGAGTTGATTGGTCCCGGCTTTTAGCTGAGGATTCTCGTCCGCAGTTCGGGATTGATTGGGTTAGTGGTTGCGCTGTTTATTGATTGATGTAAATTGGCTTAATAGGACTTCAGGTGCTTGTACATGATCTGCAGGAGTTTTTTGGCGATGTGTTTTTGGGTGTAGTGCGTTCTTATGAGTTCGTGTGCGTTCCGGGCAATAAAATCCCTTTGCTCTTTTTGATTGATCAAAAAGAGGATTTTATCCTTGATATCTCTGGCATCCGTACTGCTGAGCTGTATGTTTTCCCCGTCCCTGAACAGTTCACGCATGGCCGGTGTATCTTTGGTAACAACCGCTTTTCGACAGGCCATGTAATGAAAGATCTTGTTGGGAACGACCATCCCGGTTTTTGGCGTTTCTCCGAAAATACCAAGGCAGATATCGTAATCATTGATCCTTTCGTTGAGTTCGCTATAGTCAAGCCAGCCCTCAAACTCAACATTACTCAGCTGGTATTCATTCAGCTGTGCTTCCACTTTTTTGAAATCATAGCCGCTTCCAATGATGTGAAAACGGACATTCTCCCGGTCTTTCATGAGAAATGCCGTGTCGATGATCTTTTCGATCCCCTGCAAAGGAGCGAATGAGCCGTAAAAACCAACTTTTATTTTATCATTTGTCCTTTGGCTTTCTGCCGGATAAAAATGCCTGGTGGAAACCCCGATCGGCAGAACCTTTATCTTGCCGGGTGATATCCTGAATTTTTTCGCAAAATAGTCTTTGTGCGCAATGGTGTCTGCAATCAGAATATCTGCATGGGAAAAAGCGATCTTATCTTTGTAATAATTTTTAATCGCTCTTGGTGAAAAACGGGAGACATTTTTATAATCGAATACCTTGGTCATGTATTTCGAAATGAGCGGATCAAAGATGATGGGTTTTTGGGGCAGTTTTTTCTTCAGGAAGCGCACCCAGGCATGGGTAAAAGCGGGCAGGTAGATAATGTCAGCATCTTCGGCCTCTTTCAGGATGTTTTTCTGAATGAATTCCTTTTTGCTGTTTGCCGGTCTTTCTGTCACCTCAGCACCCAGTTCCTGCAATCCCTCCAGGATGATCAGGTTGCGATTATATGCTGCTTCATAATTTCCGGTAAAAAGGATTTTCATTTTCCGTTTAATCAAAGGGCCAAATTACGAATATTAGCAGTAAATATGCGCTTGTGGATGTGAAAAGTTCAGGGGTATTATCATTCCAACAAACCTTCTTTTTCCAGGTCGATCAGGAACCTTGCAGCGATCCCGGTCCATATGTAGGTGTGGTTCCATCCGGCCTGCAAGTCATCCGCACTGTAAAATTCCCAGAAAGTATGGTCCTTTGTCAGATGGTATGCGATGTTTTCAAGTACTTTATGTGCAAGCACTTTTGCTTCTTTACGGTAGCCATAGTCAAGCAATCCCCGGAAGATCAGATAATTCCACTGCACCCATACGGGTCCGTTCCAGTAACCGATCGGGTTGTAATAAGGATGATCTGCTGAAAGGGTGGGGACCCCATACATTCTCCAGAATTCATGCTCATTGAAGAGGGACTTGACCAGCGAGTCGGCCCGCTCCTGCGAGATACATCCTGCCCAGAGCGGCAAGAAGCCGATGATCTCTTTGATCTTCAGGTCGTTTTTCGTTTTGAAAGTAAAATCATCATCCTTCCTGTCGATATTATAAAAGAATGCGGTCTCCGGGTCCCAGAGTTTTCCATTCAGTAAGGCAGTTCTTGCCTCAACTTCCTGTCCGAATTGCCGGGCTTCATCCATGTAATCAAGTGCTTCTGCCATTTTTTCCAATGATTGGGCCTCCATGATCAGCATGGCGTTGATATCAGGACCTTCGAAATTCGAAGGCCATCCCACCTGGTCCCAGGTGGCCACCCGGGCATCCCTGACACTTTCCAGCACTGCATGGGCTCCCCATTCTGCCAGGCCATCATTGTCAGCGTCCCGCTTTGCAGTATAATATTCATAATATTTTTTCCCTGAGGAATATGCTTTCTGCAGGAATTCCCGGTCACCGGTAATTTTCCAGATCTCGTAATTCTGATAATTATACCAGGGTGCCGAGCTGGTGATCTGCTCATTATACGGTATATTCTCATTGAGATAGGGCCCTGTTCTGTAATTGATGAAGCCCGCGCTGTCCTGCCGCTCCATGTAAACCCGCTGGGAGTTCATGGCGCTTTCAGGATCCATGTGGGTATAGGCCAGCATCACCAGGCTTTCGTGAAAGACCTGTCCGCCGTATCCCCAGCCCCATGTGGGTTCACGGCTAAAAACATAATAGTTGTAGCTGCTTTCCCCTTCCGGGGGCATCATGCACTGCCGCATGAGGTTGAAGGCATTCCAGTAAACCGCCTGGTAATCTTTGTTTTTAGTTTGTATAGGCGGGATTTTTCTGTACAGTTTTTCGTCTTCGGTCAGCCGGCTCAATAATTTTGCATCTGCCAGCTCACTGCATAAAGTGATCAGATCCCTATCTTCCGCATTTTGCCTGGCAATCGACCGGATGAGTCTGAAGCTTATGCTTTCGCCGGGCTCAAGCTGAATTTCATGTTCAAAGATCATGACCGGACTTTCACTTCCGGTGGATGCTCTTCCTCCACGCTGAGCCTCTCTCGCGAACAAAAAATCTTCAAAGCTTTCGAAGTTCTTTTGTGATAGGGCAGGCAGTGTTGAGAAAAACAGGACTTCCTGTTTTCTGCGAGCGGGATATTATGCTTGATCATCCAGCCGTCCCTTTGGTATTTGTGCGAAAAGGTAAAAGCATTTTGCTGCATCGTCAGATCGTCGATCTCTATGGAGCTGCCATCAAAAACAGCATACAGAAGAAGCTTCTCATGAAATGGACCTTCATTTGTGATCTGAATTTCCCAAATGGCTGATTGAGAAGTGTAAACATCGAAAAATGCATCCAAACGAATATCCTTGAAAGGATAAAAATTAAATTGCATAAGGTCGCTGTAGGAGTTGGTAATCACAGCCTCCCGGTAAAAATCCCCGGCCTTCCATTTTATATCTGCCCCTTTTTCAAATGCGAGGAAAAATGATCCGGCCCGCTGGGAACTAAATCCCAATGGTTCCTGCGGATTGCTCCACATAAATTGATAAGCCTGGTCGAGCACATAATCCGAATGTTCAATGGGAGCAGCATAGGTCGTGAACACAGGATCGTTTTTTGTGGCATGCAGATTAGATAAGTGCTGGGATTTGCCATGAATGAAAAGGCATAAGAGTATGATGAGAAAGCAAATATTTTTCATAAATATGTAAATATTCATTTGGTCATAAATAAGTTGGTTTTCATTTCTTGCTAAGCTATCAATATAGCGTAATTACCTCCCTTTGCGTGCCTGTGTCTTTGCGAGAAACAAATTAATCAAGTCTTATCAAAACTTCCTTTTCAACATAATCTTCATCTCCTTCCTCAAAAATCACCTCAAAGCCATAAATGTTTCCATTTTGCCCGATTAACTCCATGTTTTCAAATCCCGTGGGGTTCCGGCTTTCAATATAAAAACTCAGTAGGTATGCATTGCCGGGCTTTCCCTCCAGCAAAAGGCTGTATTCTTTTCCTTCCAGCGCAGTTTTAAGGATGCGTAGGCCGGAGGAGGATTCTCCGGGTTTCGGGTCGGTGGTATAGGGCAAAACCGATATGCCGTTCCTGTGCTTCACATCAATGCGGTAATCGCCCTGTATTGTCAGTTTGAGTTTTAATTCGGAAAAAGTTATGTTGCCGATATCCCCGGCAGGCAATGCTTTTCCATTGAGTTTTATTTCTGTGATCAACGTCCCTTTTGGCAGAAGCGGGTTGAAATCAAGGCTGAAAGCGTTCTGGTATTCGGGCCGGATCCAGTAGGTGGTTTTGCCGTCATTCCTTTTCATTTCAAGATCAAAACTATTCCGGTCAAACTTCAGGTTTTGTATGCTTACATGATCCCAGTTGGCAGGAAATGCCGGATGCAGCCTGGCAGTGTTTTCTGGTGCATCGGGTTCAAAGCCGATCAATCCCTCGATGATGGGCTGCAATACCATGGTTTCCGACCAGCACTGGTGGGCACAAACGCCAGATGGCAGGTATTCTGCCCCGTTCAGAACTTCTTCCAGATAGCCCAAAGCCCAGTTCCTGTATACATTCAGGTTGTTCATGATGTGGGTGTATCCCTGGACCGTATTCCCGTAGTTATATTCTGCGAGAGCTGTCCAGCCCGTAAACAATGGCCACACAGAACCCGTATGATAACCCCGGGGTTGAAATGTTCGCTTTCTTTCTTCACGATTCGCGTGCCCCAGTCACTGCTGAAGGTATTGGAGGCAAAATCTTTCAGGATCCTGCTGGTGTTCTCCCTGAGAGCCTGTTTAAAATACATGGGAATGGCGGGCATGATGGTTTCATCTTTCATAAAACTTCCATCCTGAAGCATACTGTGATAATAGTAAGCAGCAGAATCATTGTAGAACTGTTCATTGATGATCCTTTTCACGATCTCGGCTTCATAGGTATATTGATCTGTCAGTTCTTTCTTCTGCAAAAGATTGGCCATGTAAGCGCTCTCATCCAATGCTTCGGCCCAGAGAGATGCCAGGTGCAGGGAGGTATGCGACCCGAACAAATGGCCACCTTCCACCCATCCATGACCTACATTGGTGTTTTCGATGAGATGATCGGCATCCGTGTCGGTAGAAAAACAAAACTCGATGGCCTTGTGGATATGAGGCCAGCTTTTTCTGATGAAGGCCATATCACCCGAATGTTTAAGATAACGGGCAGCGAGGATGATATAAAGAGGGGTGGCATCGGAGGCATCATAATGAACGATGCCGGAGGTACTCAGTTCATGGTAAATCTTCCCGTTCAGGTCCTGGTACTCCTGGAAAGTCTCCAGTATTTTCTTCACTTTGTTAAAATCCCCGTAATCCAGCAGGGCGAAAGCACTCCAGATGGCATCCCGGCCAAAATACCAGGCATAACCCGGCCGCCCGCTCACTGACTGTCCGCCGTCCCAGCCGTGATTGGAGCTTGCGTAACCTGCTACCAGCGATTGCCCTGTGCCGGGTGTGTGGACAAAGAACTTATCCGTGCCGATCAGCGCCCAGCGGTATCCCTCGTTGAAGATGTTGTCTGGTGTTTTGATCATGAGGCTGTTATCCAGCAGGTTCCTGTAATAATCAGCAGATTGTGTATATACAGCATAAGGGTCACTGAGAAGCTTTTTGAAGCTTGATAATATGTCTTGTTGTCCGGCATTGGCTGCACTGATGAAAACGTCCAGCTCATCCTTCATTTCAAGATTGAATTTCATAATGGCTGAGATCAGGTAATCATCTGTTGCCTGTCCCTCGAGAACTTCCTCCACCGAAACCGGCCTGTCGAGGTCTGTGGGTATATCATTGATCCTAAAATCTGTATATTGCCCGATATTTGCAGAATGCAGATCTTTGTTTGATCCTACCAGCATATTGAACTCATTCCGGTGATCCTGCATCATGATCAGATTGTTTCTCATGTCCAGACCATAATTTAAATCTCCCAGAGCTTTATGATCATAGGGCCACATATACCTAAAGTTGCTTTTGAATTTGATGTATAATTCAGCCGGATAGACACCGCGGTATTCATAGTGGATCACTGCACCGGGCTCATGCATAGGAGCGGTGATGACTTCAGTCAGATATGCCCTTTTGAACTTGTACTCCCGTTCCAGGGAATTCGGCCTGGTAACGATCTGCGGTACTTGTTGGCTGAGCCAGTAAATTGAATCATCATAGGAAAACCGCACACCGACTTCATAGTCTCTCAGCGCCATAAACGGATGGGCCCAGATCTCTTCGATGCCTCCTTTTTCTTTTGCGGTGACGAGCATCCTGTCGGTGGAAACTTCGCAATAATTATCCGTGGCAAACTGGCGCTTCAGGGCTGGTGAGGAGGTATCTGCAGGCCAGTCTTTTGCTTTAGCGTATTTTAAGCTGGATCGGAGTGCTTCCGTTTCTGTAATTTCAGCTTCTTCAAAATTCCAGTAATACGCTTTGCCTGTTGTGTTTCCTGACAGGTATTCAATGGCATTCAGCATGAACTTATCGAGGTGTTTGCGGTTGTAATTCGGAGCGCCAAAATGAACATAGGCTCCGATGGCAATGATCCTGCCTTTTCCAAGTTCGTATTCCAATACGAGTTTGGCATCTTTCCGCAAAAAAATATAATCCCAATCCACTGCAACAACTTTCGCATTTTCAGGCATATTGACATCAAAATATCCGATCTGTGGCACTTTCATGTCGATGATGGGTTTATAGATATAGGCACCCCCATGAAGGCCCTCAAAGACCGGATGTTGCCGGAAAGCATGCAGACCCAGCTTGCGTCCGTAACCGGCATCTTTAACTTCTTTCCAGCGCCAGACGGGTCGCCTGGGTTCCAGCCCCATGATATTCAGATAACGCATAGCATCCATACTCAGGATCAAACCGCCGCCAAGCCTTACAAAATCCTTGATGGAAGAAAGGACTTCAGGGTCCATTTGCAGTTTATTAAAAGTGCTGCTATCCACTTTGTGGAACCAGACAACATCAAGATCATATAGCGCTGACGGATCTTTCCGGATGTTTTGAAATGTGATGAAGGAAGAAGTGATGAGATTTTCGTAATGTTTTAAAAAATCGAGAGATGCGCCTAGTTCCAGACTTGTACCCTCCGAACCTTCAATATCAAGCAATCCTACCCGGATTTTTTGTTGCTGTTCCTGTGAAAAAACAAATACTGAAAGTAAAACAAGTATTTGGATCAAAATGCCTTTTTTCATATTGCTGATGATTTTGTTGAGTTCCATACAAAATTAGTTGAATAAGCGCTTTTATTTTGTAAAATCAACACTATTAACCAAGCCTCACTCCCTGTGAAATTCCACCAATCCTCCAATCGGCTTGCGTTCAATCTTGTCAATTTTGATCTTGTATTTCTCTGCCACTTTCATCAATATATCACGGAAAACGTGGGCCACTGTTCCGGTGAAACTTACCGGTACCCTGTTGTGTTTGGAGTATTTGAGCAGCTGCAGGCTGAAGAAGTCCTCAAAAGAAGTCCGGACCATGTTCTTCAGAAACTCATCAGAGATATGCCCGGAGATGAAATTGCTGAATGAGGACAGGAACATATTCGGCCTGCCTTTGTTGTATGAGGCATCCAGGATGGCTTCCAGGCTCATATTGTATTTTTCTTCAAATCCTTTCCTGAGTGAATCCGGCAATTTGTTTTGCAGGTAAGCGGTGATCAGGGATTTGCCGATATATGTTCCGCTTCCTTCATCCCCGTATAAATAACCGAGGGAAGGAACATTCTCAACAATTTCATTCCCGTCGTAATAGCAGGAATTGGAGCCGGTGCCCAGGATGCAGGCGATGCCTTCCTGCCGGCCCAGCAAGGCCCGGGCAGCACCCAGCAGGTCGTGTTCGATGCTCACGCTGATATGGCCGAAGCTTTGCTGGAGGGTGTCTTCTACCATCATCTTTTTGCTGTCTGTTGAACAACCCGAGCCGTAATAAAAGATCTCTTCCACCATATCCGCTTCAATCATGGGCAGGAGTTCTTTCTCCACAATATGATGCAGTTCTTCCGACTCTTTATAATAGGGATTGAAACCCTCCGTTTCGAAATACTTTACCTGGCCGGCTTTGTCGAGCGTGGCCCAGTCTGTTTTTGATGATCCGCTGTCTGCTATCAGTAACATAGGTTGATTATTTTTGGTAAAAATATTATCAATCCGATCACTGCTGCTGTGATGGCCGCTATCAATACGGCTCCTGCAGCCAGATCCTTAACGAGGCCGGCTTCCCTGTTTCTCTCCGGCGAAACTTTATCCACCAGCATCTCGATGGCCGTATTCATGGCTTCTGCACTGAATACGAAGCCTGTGGCAAAGCAAATCAACAACCATTCTAAATTGCTTAATCCAAAAATAAAGCCCGCAATGATTACCAGGACGGCAATGATAAGATGTATCCAGGTATTGTGCTGGCTGATTAATAAATGTTTTATACCTTTAAAGGCAAAACGAAAGCTTGATAATCTCTGTACTACAGAAAACTTGCTTGGCATCAGATTACACATTAGTCGAATTGTAATTAACAAAAGTACGAACAATTAAAAGTATTTGAAAAAAAAACCGGTTTGGGTGGGATGTTTCATGCCCGAAAGGTATTAATGTATATAACATTGTGGGTATTTTCTCGAATGAAGAAATATTGAACGGCATCCGGAGAAAGACCGGGCGATGATCATCCATATTTATGATGCGTATTACCCCGTGTTGCAAAATATGGTGAAGAGCCAGGGTGGTGAGGAAAGCGAGGCCCGGGATGTGTTCCAGGATTCCATGTTGATCATCTATGATAAGATCAGAAAGGATGAGCTGATACTGGATTGTGAATTCGGTACATACCTTTATGCAGTATGGAAGAACCTTTGGTTGAAAATACTGAAGAAAAAGAAACAGGCCTATAAAAGAGAACATGATCCAGGGCTGATGCTCGTTGAGGAAGAGTGGCGGAAAAAAGATGTGGATACTTATAAGGAGGAACACTATATCCTGTTAAGGAAGCATTTGGAGAAACTGGACAAAAAATGCAGTGAACTGATGAGTTTGTATTTTCAGCACTATAGTTATCGTGAAATCTGTGAGTTGATGGGTTTCCGGGATATTGTGCAGGTAAGGAAGAAAAAGCACAGGTGCAAAGAAAAGCTCAAGCGCTGGATCAGAAAAGATGCTTATTATGAAATCCTGCTTAAACAATACAAGGGATGAAAACACAAGAGATACATGAATTGGTTGAGCGTTATGTCCGTGGTGACCTGAGCAAAGAACAACAGGAATTCGTCGGCGATAAAGTTAAGTCCGATGAGGCGTTCAGGGAGGCTTATGCATTGCACAAAGATATAAAGAGAGCCCTGCTGGATGATGATATGCGGGAATATGAACAGCTTCTGCAGGAGGTTTATCATGAGAAAAATGCAACCGGATCTTCCGGCAAATCCAGGAGGGTTTATTATGCTGTGGCGGCAGCCATCGTAGTGCTGATAGGACTCGGTACTGTTTTGTTTTTTCAGATGAACAGGAAAACATTCAACGAGCGTTTGTTCGAACAGTATTATACTAAATATACCTTCGACAATTATCGTTCGGAGCAGCAAAGCGACCTCATAATAGGCTATGCATATTACATGGAGCAGCAGTATGATTCGGCAGCGATGATTGCCAGGCAATTTTTGAAAAAGCAGGATAGCATGCAGGCCGGCTTTCTCGCAGGCCTTTCCCTGCTTGCTGATGGGAGGTGCCCCGAATCCATTCGTTTTTTTACCCGTGTCGCGCAATCCGACAATATGACCCTGAAGGAAAATGCCGAATGGTATAAAGCCCTTGCGCTGCTTAAATTAAACAGGATGGAGGAAGCGGAATTGTTGCTTTCCAGGATCAAAAGAGCGAAAAATGACTATTCTGACCAGGCTGCGGACTTGTTGAAGAAAATCCACCAATAAGCCGGGGAACTTCATTTTTATTAATATTGCAATTATGCTTGCAATCGGAGAATGTGTTTACGATATCATCTTCCGGGAAGGACAACCCGTAGCGGCAAGGGCCGGTGGCTCCATGCTCAATACCGCTGTTTCTCTCGGCAGGACCGGATTAAATCCCGTTCTGATCACCGAAACGGGCAATGACAAGGCCGGAGAGCTGGTGCTGGACTTTCTGGTGAAAAACGGGGTGGATACGCAAATGATCAAACAAACCCCCGGACGGAAAACTACCATATCCCTTGCATTTTTGGATGAACAGGGCGAAAGTACGTACGCCTTCTATAAGGATGAGGATGAAAGTATAGCGGCACGGCCTGAACCGCATTTTCGCAAAGATGATGTTTTTCTTTTCGGCTCCCTGTACTCTCTTGAGAACCGGAACCGGGAATTTATTGTGCATATCCTGAAAAAAGCCGCAAGTAAAAGTATACTTTGCATCTATGACCCGAACATCAGAAAGCCCCACAGCAATGAAATGCCGGCACTCCGGGGAAAGATCCTGGAGAATATTAAAATGGCGGATATCATCCGGGCTTCCGATGAAGACCTGCAGACAGCCTTCTCAATGAAAGGCCCCGAAGCTGCAGCCGGCCTGATACGTGACAGCGGAAAGATATTGATATACACATGCAACAGGCATGGCTTATGGCTGCTGGGCTGCGGGCATGAGATCTTTTTGCCTGTACCGGAGATAGTGGTGCTCAGCAGCATCGGTGCCGGTGATGCCTTCAATGCCGGGCTGATCTATGCACTGGAAAAAAGCAATATTAGTAAGAATGTGCTATCAGTTCTCCCGGAAGAAAAATGGAAAGATATACTCCTTATCGCGGTATCTTTTGCCCAGAATGTGTGCCAGTCGTATGATAATTACATATCAGTTGAATTCGCCGGGAAACTGGGCTCCGGGCGGTAGAATTCATGATTCTTGAATAGTTCCGGTATTAATAATTAGTGATCTTGATCTTCGTGCTCTTCGTCAGTTTTTCCGAATGTGGCCTGGAAGCCCTGGATCAGTTCCTGTTTCTCTTCTTCCAATAAATCCGCTTCCGGATGCATCCGGATATAAATATCCAGCGGCATTTTCCCATCTTTAATCATTTCTGCAGCTTCATCTCCTTCCTCAAAGGGGGGAACCGACAGGTTGAAATGCTCCCGGCCTTCTTTTACATCAGACGATACCAGCCAGGAAACCGGAGCGACGTAAGCATACCAGGGCCATTGTGTTTCGTTACTGTGGCAATCGAAACATGCCTGGCGGGCAAGTTTCTCAGTTTGAGCACTGTTCCAGTCAGGACTGCCGACAACCGGCGGGTTCTCGCGCATTACAGGAATAAATTGAATGAGGATAAACAGAATGGCTATCACCAGTAAAATAATCTTCCATCTTTTCATGCTTATGATTTTTTGGTTTTATACGAAGTTAATAGAAATCTCCACTTCCCCGTTTTGAAACAGTGAGATTATTCTTTTATGAAAGGAAAATAAACCGCTTGTCCTATTCTCCGTAGTCAGGGTAAGTTTCTTCCCTGGCCTCAGCTTTGGCTTCCCACACAGGCACAATTTCATTCAGGAATACCTGCTTTTCGGCTTTCAGTTTTGCCATGGGTAGTCCGATAAACTCCTGTGCCCTGGCTTTGGTTTCAATGTCAGGGTCAGGGGATCGCTTCCATGATCCCTTTGCGGGCCAGCAAGCGGGCAAGCTGAACACGGGCTTCCTTGGAAACATCTAGTGATTTGCCCAGGATGCGGAGGGTTTCGATAGGGGCATGGGCCGAACCGCCGTGACTGGCAGCGGCATAATCCCAGAACCACTGCCCCGTGCGTATATTCTGCAGTATGCTGTTCATTTCTTCATCTGTGGCACCTGCTTCCCAGGCCTTCCCGGCTTCTACATGCGCCCTCACCAGTTCCTCTTCTGCCTTGTTCCTGATCTCGATCACCCGGTCCTGTTTATCGAAAACATTTTTAAAAAGTGTTGATTCGCTCTCGCGGTGACAAGTCTGGCATGCTGAGGATACATGACGCAGGGGAGAAGTCATCCAGTGGCTGGTATACTTGATACCTCCTTCACTAATATAAGGCATGTGGCAATCAGCGCAACTAATGCCTCTTTCGTAATGGATGCTGGTTTTGAACAACTCATATCCCGGGTGTTGGGCTTTCAGCATGGGCGCTTTGCTGATCTGGTGTGTCCAGTCGGAAAAATCTATTTTATTATAATATTCCAGCATTTCCTCCGGCGTGGTGCCCTCGTCCCAGGGAAAGGTAAGGTAGGGGACGCCTTCCACCGGTTTCTTATTGTTGAAGTAATATTCTGCGTGGCACTGGGCGCAGACCAGGGTCCGCATCTCCTGGTGCGTAACTTTGCTGATATCTTTTCCCTGTCTTTCGAAGGCTTCGATCAAAGCCGGCCGTGTGATCCTTAGCTCCATGCTTTCCGGATCATGGCAATCGGCGCAACCGATGGGGTTGTGTATCTGTTCTCCGCGGGATGCCCAGGCTCCATCGTAAAATTCGGCAATACCGGTTTCCTGCATCACCCTGGGTACATCAGGGCTTTTGCAGGTCCAGCAGGTGTTGGGCATCGGGCCTTCGTCAGGTTTCATGGGTGCCCCGGTACGCAAAGTATTTCTTATATCTTCAATTGCGTATACATGTCCGCGTGATTGGGAGTAGTCTTTGGAAAATCCGTAACCGGCCCACAATACTACCATGCGGGGATCTTCTTCGAGCATGTCAATCCACACATTTCCATTGTATTTGGTCCTGAAGCTTGTATCGGCCGTCTGGTAATATGTCTCGTATTCCCGCGGATAATTCTTTGCCCAAACTTCGTTGCGGGGTTCGAAATCCATTTTGATATCCACAACGGGCTTGTAGGCAAATACGGCCTCTGCTCTGCGCTCCAACACGGAGGAGGCCAGCAGCCCCAGTAAGAAAACAATTACCATCGTTGCCAGGAAAAGCAACCAGTTGACCCATGATTTCCTTTTGTTTTTGCTGTTCATCTCTTGTTGGTTTATTGTTTATTCGATTTTTCTTTTTGCATCATATTGTTTAGCCAGGCAGGCACGGGACTCTCCGGTACAGGTACCCTTGCATAGGGAGTACTGGAAAGACTCCTCACCCGGCCGTGGGGGGTGTATCTGTGACAATCCCAGCAGAGCCTTTCTTCGAATTTTACCCTGTACTGATCTGTTTGAGCCCCGACATCATGGTCTGATACAAGCGATTCGTGACAGCGTATGCAGTTTTCATGAACCACCTCCTGTCCGGCCTGCTTGATGAAAATTGCCTGTGGTTCGGCACGCAGGGTGAAAATCGTTGCATGTCGCAAGCCGTCTTTGGCCTTGAAAAAATACTTCCTGAATACATTGTCGTGCGGTACGTGGCAATCGTTGCAGTTTGCCACCTCGCGATGTGCGCTGTGTGCCCAGGTTGAATACTCCGGTGCCATGATGTGACAATTGACACAGGTTTTTGGATTGTCTGAAATATACGAATATGCGCGGGATGCATAAAATCCGTAAAACAACAATCCGAACATGGCCCCCGTAAGCATGGCCACCGGTGTTCGCCAGCCCGAGGGCGGGATGATCTTCTGTATGAATTGCTTCATAATAAACAGGCAATTAAGTGCTATAATTCTTATAACAAAGATATGGATTTATGGAGGATTTCGGCATATATGATATTTAATTTAAAGTCAATCTTAATAAAGGGTCAGTTTTTTAGTTGGAAGATGAATTAATAGGCTAAAGTTGGCAATAAGTTATATATTTGGTATGAAATAAATGTATACGATCTCATGATGAGTCGCTTTATTGTTCAGTAAGAAATATTAAAATGATACAAGCCCCAGTAAAAATTTTATTGTTGGCCGCATTTTTTACCCTGGCTTTTCAATCGGGTGCACAGGAATTGATCAAATTGCGTTACATGCCACACTGGCTTCACCAGGCACAGTTTGCCGGGTATTATATGGCAAAGGAAAAAGGCATTTATGAATCTTACGGCCTGGATGTGGAAATCCTGATGGGAGGGCCCAATTTTCCTGCTGTACCTGTTCTTACCGAAAACCGGACCGATTTTACTTCCATGTTCCTTTCGGGTGCTATCAAAGCCAGGGCAAGCGGGGTGGATGTGGTTGATATCGGACAGCTTTCGCAGCGTTCCGCCCTGCTGTTCATAGCAAAGAAAAGCAGCGGTATCGATGAACCGGGTGATTTCAACGGGAAGAAGATCGGTATCTGGCGCTCCGATTTCCAGGAATTGCCCAGAGCATTTTTACAGAAGTACAATATCCAGGCTGAAATTTTCCCCATCACCAGTACGGTAAATTTATTTCTCCGGGGCGGGCTCGATATCATGTGCGTGATGTGGTACAACGAATTTCACCAGGTGCTCAGTCACGGAATCCGTGAAGATGAGCTGGAAGTGTTTGCATTTTACGAACACGAACTGGATTTTCCTGAGGATGCCATCATCTGCCTGCAGAGCTTCTATGAGGATAATACTAAGGCATGCGGGGATTTCATAACTGCTACCCTCGAAGGATGGAATTATGCATTCGAGCATAAAGAAGAAAGTCTTGAGCTGGTGCTCAGATACATGAAAGAAGCAAATATCCAGGCCAACCGGGCGCATCAAAGCTGGATGCTGAACCGCATGGAGGATATCTTTAAGGCGGATGGAGAACAGATGACAGGCGGGCTTAAGCGAGAAGATTACTTGAATACGGCTGAGATCCTGAAGACCTCAGGGACTATTGATCATTTTCCGGCATTTGAAGATTTTAACAAAACACCTTCCCAAAAATGAAAAACAAAGGACTGGGATTTAAACTGGCATTTTATATTGTTACAACTACGGCGATAATTTTCGGAACTATTTTCTGGATCAATCATACGAGTTCCAAGGAAGTGTTGGTAGATAATATGAGAGAAAATGCCGGAAACCTTACCAGGGCAACGGTGAACAAGATTGAAGGCGTGCTGAAGTCCGTGTCCAAGATTCCGGAGAACGAGGCAAATGTGCTTGAGAACTTTAAGATTACACCCGCTGAATTATCGCAGTATATCATCATGGTGGTGGAAGAAAACCAGGAAGTATTCGGCTCTTGTGTTGCTTTCGAAGCCTACACTTATTTTGAGGATTCGCTGTATTACGCGCCTTATGGCTATAAGAGCGGCGATTCCGTTATCCTGAACAACCTCGGAAGCGAGACTTACCAGTATTTTTATTGGGACTGGTACCAGATCCCGGCCATGCTGGGCAAGCCGGTGTGGTCAGAACCTTATTTTGATGAAGGAGGCGGCAATATCCTGATGTGTACTTACTCGGTTCCATTTTTTGATCGTGTAAACAATGAAGAAAAATTGAAAGGGATCGTTACAGTGGATATTTCCCTTGAATGGCTTGACCGCATTGTATCATCCATAAAACTGCTGGAAACAGGATATGCATTCCTGATTTCCTCCAATGGTACATTCATTACACATCCTGTGGAAAACTATGAAATGAACCAGACCATATTCACCCTGGCTGAAGAGTATAAAATGCCCGGATTGAGAGAGGTTGGAAGGAAAATGCTGAAAGGTGAAAGCGGTTTTGTTCCTTACACTTCCGTGGTTAACGAACAAAAGGGATACATGTTCTATTACCCGCTCAAAACAGCCGGATGGTCGATGGCTGTCGTTTTTCCTGAGGATGAGCTATTTGCCGATCTGTACTCCCTTAACAGGAAGCTTCTCCTGGTCGGAATCCTGGGCATTACACTCCTGCTCAGCCTCATCATCATCATCTCGCACAGGATCACCAAACCCCTCAGCCGGCTGGCCAGAATTACGCAGAATATTGGCGGAGGAAATTTTGAGGTGAAATTTCCCGTGATGAAGTCCAAGGATGAGATCGCTCAACTCACAAAGTCGATCGATAAGATGCAGCAGGAGCTTAAAGTGTATATGCAAAACCTGCAATCGGCCACCGCTGCCAAAGAACGGATCGAAAGTGAACTGAAGATCGCCCACGACATACAACAGGGCATTATTCCCAAAATATTTCCGCCCTTCCCCGAGCGGGAGGATGTGGATCTGTTTGCCATACTGGACCCGGCCAGGGATGTGGGCGGCGACCTCTACGATTTCTTTTTTATGGATGACTTCAAGCTATGTTTTGCCATCGGGGATGTATCGGGCAAGGGAGTGCCGGCCTCCCTCTTCATGGCCATTACCCGGACATTGCTTCGTGCCAAGGCCCTGAAGGGCAATACGGTGGAAGAGATCGTTAAAAGCATGAACCACGAGTTGTGCCAGGGCAATGAGAACAGCATGTTTGTAACTTTTTTTATTGGTATTATCGATCTGAAGACAGGCCGGGTGGACTACTGCAATGCCGGCCATAATTATCCATACATCCTGCGTTCAAATTGTAAAATGGAAGTGATCGATAAAACACACGGTACCCCCCTGGGTATTTTTGAAGACATTGATTACGGGTCGGATCATCTGATGCTCGACAAAAGAGATAATATTGTTCTGTATACCGATGGCGTGCCAGAGGCAATGAATGAAAAGGATGAACTGTATGGAGATAAAGCTTTGCAGGAATTCCTGAAGGCATACTGCAATCAATCACCCGAAAAGATCACCCGGGAACTGGTAATGAATGTTAAGGCCTTTGTCGGAAAGGCCCAGCAATCGGATGATATCACCATCCTTTCGCTCACTTATTTTCTGGATAAATGAATGAAATGAAAAAAGAACAAATCAGCCTCAAAAATAATGTGGAGGAACTTAATAAGCTGAATTCTTTTGTGGAGGACTTGCTCGCTAAATGGCAGCTGCCGGGGCCTTTGGGCATGAACCTCAACCTGGCCCTGGAGGAGGTTTTTTCCAATATCGTTTTCTATGCTTATGATGATCAAAAGGAACATGAGGTGCTTTTTGCTTTTGAAAATGACGGGGAAAAACTGCATGTCACAGTTTCCGACGACGGAAAAGCCTTCGATCCCTTGCAAACGCCTCCCCCGGATGATCTCGATAAACCCCCTGAGGAGCGGCACATTGGAGGGCTGGGGATTTTTTTCGTCAGGTCGGTAATGGACGAACTCGGTTACCAGCGGAAGGATGATAAAAATATTTTAAAACTTACCAAAAAGATAAAAGCATAGAAAATGCAGGAAAAAATTGAAATGATCATTCCCAATCGCCTGGAGCTTCTCCCGGTAGTCATCAGTAATGCTGCTTCCATTGCCGCCTTGATGGGATTCAGTAAGGCTGATATCCGCAACATTGAACTGGGTGTGGAGGAAGCCGTTGGAAATATTATCCGCTATGCATTTGAGGAGGGTGAAAGGGAAGATATCAGGATCCTTTTTTCGATGAAAGCCCTTGGGCTGGGAATATCCGTCTTTGAGAAAGGCATGCCCTTCGATCCCTCCGTGGTTCACGAATTCTCCCCTGAAAAATTCAAGGAGGATCTTTCAGAGGAAGGCCTGGGTATGTATCTGCTCAAACAATTCATGGATGAGTTCAGTTTCATCAACCACGGCAAAGCGGGAAAAGAAACCAGGATCTTCAAGCATTTGCATAACAGGAAGCTAGAGCAGATACTGGATGAGGAAGAAACAGTCCGTGTAAAACAGGAACGGGAACAGGAACAGCTTCCCAAAGGCAGTGTGCCGTTTACCATCCGTCCGCTAAAGGCCAACGAAGCTGTGGAGGTATCACGTTGTGCTTATACATCTTACGGATATACCTATGTGCACGAAGCGATCTATTATCCTGAAAGAGTCAGGGAAATGAACCGGAGCGGCGACCTCATTTCTTATGTGGCCGTGAATGAGAATAATAATGAGATCATGTCACATTGCGGCCTGGAAAGAGAAGAGGATGCCTTGCTGCCGCAGGTTGGGGTGGCTGCCACCAAACCCAGGTACCGGGGACAGGGATGCCTGAATGGCCTCAACGTGGCCCTGATTGACGAGGCAAAGAAAAGAGGATTTACCGGAGTTTACGGGCGTGGGATCACAACCCATATCTTTTCACAGAAAGCCATGCTGAAACATGGATTGAAGCCCTGTGCCTTGCTGGTGTCCAGCGGAAAAGAGAGAAAATACAAGGGCATTGAGCAGAAAAAAATCCAACGCGAAAGTGTTTTCCTACAAATGCTATACCTGAACAAACCTGCGGAACACTGGGTGTATGTTCCTGCCAAACATGAGCAAATGATCCGTAAAATTTATGCTTTCATCGGGGGTGAGCCCGAATTCAGGAAATGCGATGAGCGAACTGCATTGCCTTCCACCGCCTCTGAGGTCAGCATTAAAACCAGCATGAACAGCCTGACGGCCGATATCTTTGTTCACGCTTACGGAAGCGACTTTATGAATGAAATTGCAGGCAGTTTACAAAAGCTGTCGAGGGAGGAATTAAAAACCTTTTACATCTACCTGCCACTGGCTGACCCGGTAGGCTGCCTGTTGACCGGCGAACTGGAGAAAATGGGATTCTTTTTTGCCGGCATCAAACCGGGTTCGGGTAACAGGGATATGCTTATCCTGCAGTACCTGAACAAGCATGAAATTGATTATAATTACATTGCCGCAGCTAGTGAAGACAGCATTGAAATCATGAATTACGTGAAACAAATGGACCCTGATTATCAAAACAAAAATTAAATTACGATATTTGAACATTAAAATGCATTAGAATGGAAATCGCTGATATTAAAAAAGAAAAATTTACCATCGTGGAATTATCCGGAAGACTGGATACCACCAATTACCAGGAACTGGAAAAGGCCTTGCAGAGCATGCTTGATGCGGAGGAGAAGAACATCATCCTGGATTGTGAAAAGCTGGATTATGTCAGCAGTTCTGGCCTGAGGGTTTTCCTGATGTTCCTGAAAAAGATCCGGGAGCTGGAAGGTAAATTCTTTATTTGTTCTATGCAAGAGGAAATCCGGGAGGTCTTTAAGATCAGCGGGTTCACAAGTATCTTCGATATATTCGAAAACCGAGAAAAAGCCGAAGCGGCAATGTGAGGTAACCGGAAGCGTTTGCCACACATTCCACAATTCATTTGAACTTTAAGGATATCCGGGTTGGGTATCTGGCTGAAACTTCTTACCTTTGCCCCAAATTATTGAAAATCTGATTAATCCTTGCTTATTGATTATCATTTTTCCGGAAATTTCTAAGGAAGCATTTTTCATAAAAATTTAAGACATTATGACCAAAGTAAAAGACAACGACAAAGTAAAGGTTCATTACACAGGAAAATTTAAAGACGGGCAGGTTTTTGACAGCTCACTGGAAAGGGAACCCCTGGAATTTGAAGTTGGTAAAGGGCAGATGATCCCCGGTTTTGAAAAAGCCGTAGTGGGCATGGAAAAAGGAGAAAAGAAAGAAATAAACCTGAGCCCTGATGAAGGATATGGGGAAAAGCGTGAAGAACTTACCCAGGAGGTTAACAAAGATCAGCTTCCTGAAGACCTGGAGCCCAAAGTGGGTATGCAGCTGCAATCCAGAACACCCGACGGCAATGAATTCAGGGTAACCGTAGCTGAAATTAAAGATGATTCCATCCTGATCGATGCCAATCATCCCCTCGCAGGAAAAGAACTTGTTTTTGAAATAGAACTTGTTGATATTGCTTAATTCCCGATATAACAACATTGAAAGGCCATGCAGGATTGTGTGGCCTTTTTTGTTGGATGCTGGAGGTTGGAAGCTGGAAGTTGATAAATGGAAAATTGACAATTGAGAATAGACAACTCCTCAAATTAACCGGATATTAAATATTGATGGCAATATGGCCTGCTTATTTTCCTTCCCTTGAAGGTGGCCCCATAAATTCAGGACCTACGGGATCCTTGATGGTATCTTTCAGGATCTTATCGATCTCTTTCATGGATGATTCATCAATTTTCCATCCACTCACATCCTCAACATCTTTCAGTTGTGAAGGTTTTCTGGCTCCCCAGAGTGCAGTGCTGACACCGCGGTCGAGAACCCATCTAACAGCAAGTTGTATCAGGTTCTTGTCAAACTTTTCTCTGGCAAAAGTTTCCAGTTTTTCGGCAGCCTCCAGGTACTGTTCAAAACTCTTCCCCTGGAATTTCGGGTCGTACTTGCGCAGGTCATCCCCCTTAAATTCCCGGTCCCTGGACATTTTTCCCGAAAGCATTCCCCTGCAAAGGGCCCCATATCCAAGTGTTCTGATCTCATGTTCCTGGCAATAGGGCAGCACATCTTTCTCCGCTTCTCTTTCGAACAGGTTAAAGGGTGGTTCATTTACATGTAAAGGTGCGCCGGCCATGAACTGATCCATTTGCTCCGGTGAATAGTTGCTTACACCGATCGAGCGGATCTTGCCAAGCTCCATCAGCCTGAATAAAGTCATGGATGTTTTTTCAAATGCTTCCTCGCTGTCGGGCCAGTGAACCAGATAAATGTCAATATAATCTGTCTGCAGCCTCTTCAGGGAGTCATCAATTTCTTTCATGATGCGTTCCGGTGAGGAATTCCTGAACGGTTGTTTTTTTTCAGCATCTTCATCCCAGTCCAATCCTACTTTGGTTGCAATCACCACCTTTTCCCGCTTGCCATGCTCCTTCAGCGCTTTGCCAACAATCTCCTCCGACACGCCGAAACCATATGCAGGCGCTGTATCCAGCAGGTTAATGCCTTTGTCGAGAGCCGTTCTGATGGTTTTGACGGAATCTTCTTCATCGGTACCGCCCCACATCCATCCTCCGATGGCCCAGGTGCCGAGTCCGATCCTTGAAACTTCCTGGTCAATGTTGTGAAATTTTATGTATTCCATGTCTTTCTGATTTTGATTTTTATATAATCAGTGAAACAAAGACTTTACCATTGATCGCCCCGGCTAGCAATAAATGTAAGAATAAGAATATCAGCATGCTAAGGAATGGCCGTATTGTCCTATTCATTATATTGAACTCTTTTGCGAGTTTAGTGCAGAAAAATTTCCACAATCGGAAGCGCTTATTGTTTAATAAATTTCATTTCTGTGAAATCGAAATCAGGATTGGATACATTGATCTGCATGTCCTGCACTTTGCCTTTTTCATTGAGGTTGAAATTGATCATACCCTTCGGTAGGGATGGAAAATTAAAAAACTCCACCCGGAATGTGTCAAAATGGTAATGTTCCATTTTAGCTTTGAATTTCGGGGCAGGTAACAATTGCACATATAACTGTCCATCTTCCTGGGTCACTTCTGCATCTCCATACATTTCATCTCGATAAATCCCGGTATAGTTTTTCGGCTCAAGGGAGGCAGGAGCATCGGGGATCCGCTCCTCCGCAATCTTCTTTTCCCGTTTGTTTTCCGCTTCTTTCCGTTTGTTCCAGAAATCCAGGTAAAATTCATTCCAGTCTTTTTCGTGGCCTCCCAGGAAAACATCCAGGGTCTCGTACAAAACCGGCAGGATCAGCCAGGAGTTTTTATTCGTCAGGATCACTATGCCAAGATCTTCTTCAGGGATCATTGCCATTTGGGAGATCATCCCGTCATAGCCGCCACCGTGGCTGACCATCTTTTTTCCCCGGTAATCCATCAGGGCCCAGCCCAGTCCGTACGACTTAAAATTCGTGGGCATATTTTCAAGTGACCAAAGACTTACTCCCTGTATGGTTTGGGGCGACCACATTTCATGGCTCGATCGGATGCTGAAAAGGGTGTCATCCTGGTAAATACCGCGGCCAAGTTGTAATCTCAGCCATTGTGATACATCGTGAACGCTGGAAATGATGGCGCCGGCCGGGGCCATATTGTCCCAGTTCAGGTAGGGGATGGGGATCACTTCAGCCTGGTAATCCGTATGCGGTGTGGCAACGTTCTCAAAGGAAGGCAGGTCCCTGGTAGTTGTTGTGGTTCTGTGCATTTGCAAAGGTATGAAGAAATTTTCTTCCAGAAATTCATCCCAGCTCATTCCGCTGACCTCCTCCACGATCAGGCCTGCAGCAATAAACATGATATTTGAATAACCATAATGCTCCCTGAAGCCAAAAGCGGGTTCCAGATAACGGGCCCTTTCCACGATCTCCCTGCGCTTGTATGTGGTGCCGTACCAGATCAAATCACCACTGAAAGTTTTCAGTCCGCTGCGGTGACAGAGCAGATCCCTTACGGTCATATTGCTGCTGACCCAGGGATCGTACATCTCAAACCACGGCAGGTGTTCCCTCACCTTGTCATCCCAGTCCAGTTTCCCTTCTTCAACCAGCAATGCAATGGCCGCAGAGGTAAATGATTTGGTATTGGAGGCAATGGGAAACATGGAGGTTTCATTTACCGGTTCCCCGCTTTTAATGTCGAGTACGCCATACCCCTTTTCAAAAATGATTGAATCGTCTTTTACCAGGGCAATGGCCATGCCGGGTACTTCCCATTTTTTGAGGCTCTCTTCATAATAGGAATCAAGTGCTTTTAACTTTTTATTCAGGGACTTCTGTGCATAAGCGGAGGTTAGCAACAGGAATGCAAACACGAACAGGAATACTCTTCTCATAAAATTATTTTTTGACAAAGATAATGGAAACTTTTGGCCTCCCTTCGGGTTTCGGGTTTAGACCAATGACCAATGTTGAGCCCAAAGGGCGAAATCCCAAAAGCGAAGCGCATCGAAAGAACCAATGACGAATGACCAATGACGACAATGACCAATGACGAAAGACCAATAAACCACCATAAATTAAAGCCCAACTCAGCAATCACTCATCAAACAAATATTCCGCCAGCTTATCCATCACTTCCGAGGCTTTTCCCTGCAGCCAGATGTCGGTGATCCGGTCAGTCAGCATTGATTTTTCGGGATTTACCTCTATGATGGTAGCCCCGCTTTGTTTCGCCAGGACCGGTATCTGGTTGGCCGGCATCACCTCTCCGGTTGTACCGATTACCAGGCATACTTCGGCTTTTTCTGCTGCCTGTGTTGAGGCCATGTAGGCATCCGGGGGGATCTGTTCCCCAAAAAAGATGAAGTCGGGTTTTAATAATCCATCACACGAGTGGCAAGTAGGTGGGATCTTTAGGAATATGCTTTCATCCACATCGAAGTGGGCATGGCAGGATGTACAGACCAGCTTTTTTGAATTTCCATGAAATTCATGTACGATGGTATTGCCGGCTTCCTGGTGAAGGTTATCAATATTCTGGGTGATCACACATGCAAGCATACCGGCTTTTTCCATTTGTCCGAGGACTTCGTGTGCCCGGTTGAATTTTGCCAGCCCGAAGTAATCATAGAAGATCTCCTTGATCACCGACCAGGATTCCTTCGGATTGGCAAAGAAATAGCTTAATTCCAGGCTCATGGGGTCATATTTCGTCCATATCCCGTTCACCCCTCTGAAGGAAGGAATGCCGCTTTCAACAGAAATGCCCGAACCTGTAAAAGCTATCGTGTGCTTTGAGTTGTTCAGGAGTTTTACAGATTCTTTGATCAGTGTTTCCAAATTGCTTATATTGAATACCTCATTGCGAAGATAAAATAAAACCTTAAACCTTAAAACTTAAAACTCAAACCGATCCCCAAAGATTCTTTGAACTGCAATTTTGGCCTTTCGTTCACCTTGATCTTTTCACCACCCCTGATCTCGTAAACCGGGATCTTGGTATCATGATCGTATACCATGTGAAGGAAGAGATCGGTTGAAACATGGTCATTGATCACAAAACTGATATTTGACTCCCAGTCCAGGTCAATGTTCCAGCGGTTTGCCACATCCTCGTCGAGATAGTTGTTGTAAAGATTGAGCTTTGATTCGGCCCGGATGTTCTTGAATATTTCTTTATTTAGTTTCAACACTACATTCATTCCAAATTCGGCTTTGTGGTTCTTGCCCTTACTGATCACTTCTCCGGTGGAATCAACGAATACAGCAGGCCTTACACCAAAGGATCCCTTATTGGCCAGACCCTGATCCATGACAAAAGTAAATTTTCCGGAAGCCGGTGAAAGGATCAGTAAAAACTCATCCGAAGGTTTATACTTCATGCCAAGCGATGTTGTGAGAAAAGCCGGGGCAAAAAAGGTGGAGATCAGGGTGGAGTCGTCAGGATATTTATAACCGTTTGCAAACTGGGTCTTGAGGTTGATGTAGGTGCTGTACGACCAGTTCTCAAAAGCTTTGTAAGAAAAGGTTGAGCTGAAATTGATCTTGTCGTCTGTTTTCTGCACCCTGCTGCCCTTTTGCCCAACCAGTCCGAATACCAGGTCCATGTTGTTGTCCACCGTGAATTTATCATTTTGATAGTCGATGTCAAATTTGGCACTTCCTTTACCTGCCAGGGAACTCTCGCCGCCCGAAGACCAGTTGATGAGTGATATCTGGTTGAAGTGCAGAGCTGTGTTGCCGTTTACCTTCCAGTACTTTATGGTGCCGGGGATGGCCTTTTGAAGTGTATCCTGTTTTTCATTTGCTGATAACGTAACAGATGAAAATATTAATATCAAAACACAAAGTGAATTCTTATAATCCCTCATTTCCCGCTTTCGTAACAATTATTAAATTTGTAATGGTTCCAAAAAATAACGCATATGAGCAAACATATTTTATCCCTCGCATTATTTTTATCTATTCTAAATTTCGCAGGCCTGGCACAAAATCCTGATTCCCGGAAGTTGGTCATCGGTCTCAAGGAAGCCCCTCCTTTTGTCATTCAGCAAAATGGTCAATACAGTGGGGTATGCCTTGACCTCTGGACGGAAATCGCCGATGAGCTGGGCTTTGAATATACCTTCAAAATCTATAATCTGGAAGGATTGCTGAAGGCAATTGAAGAGCAGGAGGTGGACCTGAGTATTAATCCGCTAACCGTAACAGCTGATCGGATCGAGCGCTTCAATTTTTCCCAGCCATTCTATGTAACCAATCTGGGCATTGCCACCAGGTACAAAAACGACAGCACCATCATTGCTTTCATCAGCAAGCTTGCTTCAGTGGATTTCATCAAGGCGGTATTTCTGCTCATGATGATCGTTTTTGTATTTGGCCTGGTCGTATGGCTTGTTGAAAGGAGATTCAACAAGGAGCAGTTCTCAAAAGGGGTAAAAGGTCTTGGAGACGGGATCTGGTGGTCGGCCGTTACCATGACCACAGTGGGGTATGGTGATAAGGCCCCGGTCAGTGCCTGGGGCAGGATCATATCAGTGGTCTGGATGTTCACTGCGGTGATCGTTATCTCGAGCTTTACGGCGGGTATTGCATCTTCCCTTACCATTACCCAGATGGAGACCAGCATCAAGGGGATTGATGATTTGCGTAAAGCAAGGGTGGGAACCATTTCCAATTCTGCCAGCGCATCTTTCCTGAAAGATTACGGAATCGTTTTCATTGGCTATGATGACATCAGCAAAGGCCTCGAGGATGTCAACGCAGGTCAAATCAATGCTTTTGTTTATGATGAGGCGATTTTGCGGTATTTGATCCATGATAGCAAACTCAATGAACACATCATCATTATTCCAAGTTCATACAGCAAGGAGTATTTTAGCTTTGCTTCCGCTAAGCAGGAACTGATCAATAAGATCAATCCGGTTCTGATCCGCAATATCGAAAGCACCAACTGGAAGGATATCCTGGAAAAATACAATCTGGAATATCAGAAATGATCATTTCTTTTCTTGTTTCTCTGTAAAGCCCAGGTAAAGGAAAAGAATTCCCGGAACGGCAAATACAAAACCATAAAGCCAGGCAAAGGGGAACAATTGACCGGGCGGAAGATAGGAAAAGTACATATAGGTGATGATGCTCCCAAAGCTAAGAATAATCCCGCCTTCCTTTTCCCGGAACCAGCCAATGATAAAACCGAAGATCAGGAAGGCAAACATGATGTTGATGGTAATGATCTGGTCATTCCCCTGGTTTTCGGGAGCCATTCCGATGCGAATGATGAAGTAGATGGCGATTGCCGAGGCAAGGATCCCGCTGATCCTGGCAATAAGTTGCAGGTGTTTTGTGGATTTCATTTCAGTTTGCTTTTAAGGCAAAAGTAAGGCTTGTTTATTAATTTTCCCGAATTTTGTTTTTACTGTACTTTATTATTAAGTTCGCATTCAGAATCAGCTTGAACCATCCATATGCACTTGCATTTGAAGAGTTCATGATTCCCTGTGAAATAAAAGTGTCACGAGATCATGCTTTCCTGGTGGCATATCCTGAATCGTACGCAGTGGTTGTGGAAACCACCAACCCGGTGAAAGGGATCAGCGGGGTTATCGACCAGCGCAAAAAGCAGAAATTTTTGGAAAATCTTGTAAATCTGAAACTGATTTCCAAGCAAACTGGAAGCCCTGGGCCGGTGATTCTGAAACGTTTCTTGTTTTGAATCGATAGCCTGTAGAAGCTTTCGATCACTTCGGGATGTTTTAAGGAGGTGGTTCTTTCGGCCCAGACTTTAATTTTGTCAATCAGTCCTTTGCCCGGTCCGAGCGGAAAGATCATTTCACCGGTTCCTTTATACTATTTCAACCACTTATCCAGCCAGTTAAAAAATACCCGCTGCCAGAGGATTCCGTTCTGGGGTTGCAGCACCCAGTGATTTTCGTCAGGGAAGTACAGGAATTCAGCCGGTACGTCACGCAGGATGGCTGCATTAAAGGCTGTCATTCCCTGTGTAAACACCACCCGGTAATCTTTTTCCCCGTGGATCACCAGGATGGGTGTATCCCAGTTTTGTACATACTTATGGGGTGAATGCGCATAGGCTTCCCGGGCAACTTTGTTGTCTTTTTCCCAGAAAGGACCTCCCATATCCCAGTTTCCGAACCACATTTCTTCGGTTTCGAGGTACTGGGCTTCTTCATTAAAAATTCCGTCATGAGCGATGAAGGCTTTGAAGCGGCCATCGTGATTTCCGGCCAGGTAGAATACGGCATATCCGCCTGCACTGGCACCAATGGCACCCAGCCTGTTTTCATCCACGAAAGGCTCTTTGGCCATATAATCAATCGCCGTCAGGTAATCCTGCATGCTTTTGCCATGGTAATCTCCGCTGATCTGTTCTTGCCATGCCTGCCCGAAGCCTGATACGCCGCGGCGGGCCGGAGCCACAATGATATAGTCGTTGGCAGCCATGATCTGATAGTTCCACCTGAAATGGAAGCTCTGGCTGAGCGGGCCCTGGGGACCGCCTTTGCAGTAAAGCAAGGTAGGATATTTTTTATCAGGATCAAAATCCGGGGGATAGATCACAAATACCTGCATGTCTTTGTTGTCATGTGTTTTGATCCATCTTTCTTCCACTTTGCCCATTTTGAGCTGGTCGAGCAACCATTTGTTGGTGAAGGTGATCTGGCTGGCCTCACCACTTTTTGCATCCACTGCGTAAATCTCGGTGGGCATTGACATGTCTTGTTTGGTCGCGATCAGCTTATCACCGGCATAAGCTACGCTGCGGTAATCATGCAGACCTTCGGTGATCTGCTCAATAATGCCGCTTTCAAGATTGTAGCGGTATATCTGGAAAGCGCCATGCCAGTCGCTGGTAAAATAAATGGCTTTGCTGTTGTCTGACCAGCTAAGGCTGCCGGCATTCTGGTCAAAGCCTTCGGTAGCGTATGTTTTTTCCCCTGTAATGGTGTTGATGATGAACATGCGGCTCTGGTCTGATTCGTATCCTTCGCGCTCCATGCTTTCCCAGGCAATGTAATTTCCATCGGGCGAGAAGGTGGGAGCCACATCGAAACCCATCATGCCTTCGGTCATATTGCTTGTTTCGCCGTTTTCAAGCTCATACAGATAGATATCGGAATTCGTAGAAAGGGTGGCTTCTTTACCAAACAGCTTTTTGCAGGTGTAAGCGATCATATTGCCATCAGGGCTCCAGTTCACCTGTTCAATGCCGCCGAATGGTTTCAGCGGACTCTGATAGGGTTCCCCTTCCATGATGTCGGTATGATTGCTCAATGATTGCCCGTTGAAATCAGCATAAAAGACATGGCTGTAGGAATCTACCCATTCATCCCAGTGCCTGTACATCAGGTCGTCCATCAAACGGCCACTGGCTTTGGGCAGCCCCTTGTAAAGGTCTTCGAACTTGTTTTCCAGGATTACCTCTTTGGTATAGAGGATCTTGCTTTGGTCAGGAGCGTATTTAAATCCCGTGATCCCTCCCGGGATATTCGAAATCTGTGTCCGCTGGTTGCCATCGGGGTTCATTTCCCAGATCTGCATACTGCCGCTTTCTGCACTCAGGAAGCCGATCTTCTCGCCATCAGGTCGCCAGATCGCATTGTATTCGCTTTTGGCTGATTCGGTGATCTTTTTGTTTTCAGTGCCGTCAAGGTTTATTTTGTATAGCTCCCGGTTGCCTTTGTTGGCTTCTATGGAATAATAGGTAACTCCGTAAAGTACTTTGCTTCCATCCGGCGATACTTCCGGCCCGCTTAAGCGGCCGAACGACCACAGCGCTTCCGGGCTCAAACGCTTTGAGCTGAGTTCGATATCTGATTTTCCAATGATCTTTTCGGCTTTTGTTTCTTCTTCCGGCGACTGGCAGGAAAACAGGAAAAAAACAAAAGCAATGCTTGTTAAGATTGATATTTTTTGCATATTTCAGGTTTAGATTGATTAAGACTGCTAATTTCTGTAAAAATATCGAGATATGAAAGCATTCTGCATGCAACATCATCCTGCCTGAAAAGATCCTATGCAAAAATATGACCGGCCGGAATGAATGATTCAGTTAGGACAAAAAAAACCTTTGCCGTTATTGACAAAGGTTTTTAAGGGTTTTTATTTTCAGATCATGCAATCAAACTGGCATCCAGTTTGATGTCGACTGATTTTTTCAGGGCTTTCGAAACCGGACAATTCTCTTTTGCATCTGCGGCAATTTTCAGGAACTCTTCCTCGCTGATGCCGGGAACTTTTCCCTCGGCTTTCAGAAGGATCCCGGTAATATTGAAACCATCCTCACCTTTTTCCAGGGTAGCTGTTGCAGAAGTTTCAACACTTTCTGGCTTGTGGCCTGCATTTGCCAGTGCGTGCGAGAAAGCCATTGAAAAACAACCGGCATGCGCTGCAGCAATCAGCTCCTCCGGGCTTGTTCCTGTTCCTTCCTCGAATCTTGATTTAGAGGAAAAATTACCGGTCCAGGCCTTTTCGCCTATTGTCATTTTTCCATTGCCTTCCGGCAGATTGCCATGCCATATGGCTGATGATTTGTGTTTGCTCATAACTTTTAGTTTTTATTATTAATTCAACAATCTATCTCCTCAAAAGTTGTGCCTGTCTTGATATTTTCTTTTTCCTTATGGAAAATTTTCTTTGACAGGGGAATTTTTTCTTTAGCCCGGATAATTCCTAAACCTAAAAGGTGAAACGCTGTATTATCCTGACGACTAAGAAAAGCTGCCAATTTGATATGCTTTGTTTTCATCCCGATAATTCTTGGGATTCTAAGTAGGGGCTAACCTGCATTATTTGATTACATAAAGCTATTTTATGAATAATGGTCAAGAGAAATTTTGTATCTTTTGAGTGAAATTTATAGCTTTATGAAACAAATCACTCTTCTTATTCTTAATAGTTTGAGCTTAGTTGCTGCTCTTTATGTAAATTATCTGGGTGCAAATGCCCGGCTTGGCAGTTACGATGTGAGTGACATAAGCTCCCTTTACGAAAATCTATTTACCCCTGCTGCTTATGCATTCGGTATCTGGGGTCTGATTTATTTCCTGCTGCTGACATTTGTTGTTTATCAGTGGTATGCCTGGATACGGACACGCGATGATTATGAATTGAAAAGGACCGGGCTTTTGTTTACTCTCAGCAATATTTTGAATGCTTTCTGGATCTATGCATGGGTAAATGACCGGCCCGGTATTTCCCTGCTGCTCATGTTTGCCTTGCTAGCCGTGTTGATTTTCCTGGTCTTCCGCTTGAGACTGGAGATCTGGGATGCCCCCGTGCGTATTATCGCCTTTGTGTGGTGGCCCGTCTGCATTTATACAGCCTGGGTGATACTGGCAAGTATTGCAAATTTTTCAGCCTGGCTGGTGAGTCTGGGATGGAACGGTGGCTTTTTGTCAGAGATTGCCTGGTCGATCATAATGCTTTTAATAGCTACAGCCATTTATGTCCTGATGATCTATTACAGAAACATGCGGGAAGCCGCACTGGTAGGTATATGGGGCATGATAGCGATAGCAGTCAGGCAATGGACGCTGAATCCTGTTGTGGCGTATGTCGCTATTGCCGCCTCTTTCCTGCTTTTTGTGTATGTAATTGCACATGCTTATAAGAATCGCGAAACCTCCCCCATAAGAAAAATTCAGCGGCAAGAAATTTAGCCTGTACTAACTTTCCCAAAACAATATCTTTGCACGATTGTTGTAAATAGAGCAGATCAATTTTGATAACTATTATGACTCAAGGATATTTGAAACTGAAAATTTTACTGTTTTTTTTTATTTTACCAATTTTTATATTTGCAGAAGGTGCTGCCAGGCAGCATACGATCAGGGGTACCATTGTGGATGCTAATACTGGCAGCTCGATGGAGTATGCCACAGTGACATTGCTCAGCAAAAAAGACAGTTCAATGGTGAGTGGCGCCACAACTGACCTGTCAGGAAATTTTATCCTTCAAACCCGCCAGGAAGGAGATTACATACTGAAGATCGGTTTTATCGGTTACGAGCGTGAATTTCTGGATGTGTCCATACAAAAAGATACGGATCAGCTGGATATGGGAACCATTAAACTGAAACCCTCGGCCAAAACTTTCGATGAGGTAAATATAGTGGCCAACCGGCACGGTGTGGAATACAAAATCGATAAGAAGGTTGTGCACGTCAGTGAGCAATTTACGGCCATTTCCGGTAATGCGGTTGATGTGCTGGAAAATGTGCCATCCATCCAGGTGGATATTGAAGGCAATGTTAGTCTGCGCGGGAACAGTAATTTTACGGTACTGATCGATGACCGCCCTACTGTGCTGGATGCCAATGAGGCTCTTGAACAGATCCCGGCCAGCATGATCAAGGATATTGAGATCATTACCAATCCCTCAGCGAAGTATGATCCAGAAGGCACTGCCGGGATCATCAACATCATTACCAAAAAGAAAAAGCTTACCGGGCTCAATGGGATCACCCATCTTAACCTGGGTCTGGATGATAAATACGGCGCCGATGTCTTGCTGAATTACCGCCAGGAGAAATACAATCTTATTGTCGGGGGCGATTATAATAAAAGAAACTATCCAGGTAATGTGGAGGAGAGAAACCGGACCTATAGTGGGGATACTACATTCTATCTCAATTCCAGGGGGGATTACCTCAGGAAGAGGGAGTCATACAGCGCCAGGGCAGGGGTGGAATGGTTCCCGAAAGACGGGGTCACGCTCAGTCTGAGTGGCCGTTATGGAGGGCGGCTTTCAGAAGGCTTGTCAAACAATATTTTCAGGGAAGGCAATGATAAAACAGAAACCGAAGAGGTGTATTCCAGTGATGAGAACCGGAACCGTGGCGGGGATTTTTATTCGGTAAGCAGCGAATATGTTCATCAGTTCGGTGGCCGGGAAAACCAACTCGACTTTCACCTGATGTATTACCAGCGGGAAGGAGATGAGGAAACACTGAATACCCTCACCAATGCTGCCGGAGAGATTAGCAATGGGCAGAAATCAACGGAAAGCGGGCCATCCGGCGGCATTAACTATCGTGCAAATTACAAAAGACCCCTGGGAGGCATCCTTAATATGGAAGCAGGCGCCCAGGGTTATGTGAGGAGATCGGAAGAGGATAACCGCGTGTATTACTATCAGCCAGCTACTTCCAGCTATGAGTTGCAGGAGGAATTCAGTCATGATGTACAGTATTTTAGGAATATTCATGCCCTTTATGGCCTGGTGATGGGCGAACTGGGTAAGTTTGGCTTTCAGCTGGGACTGAGAGGTGAATATACCAGGCGCCTGGTGGAATTGATTGACCAGGGTAGCGAATTCAGCATTGATAGATGGGATTATTTCCCAACTGTGCACGCATCTTATCAGCTGCCTGCAAAAAACCAGGTGATGGGAAGTTACAGTCGGCGCATCGACAGGCCAAGGGGCTGGTACCTTGAACCCTTTCTTACCTGGTCGGATGCTTTTAATGTGAGGAGAGGGAATCCTGACCTGCAACCGGAATACATCGATTCCTGGGAGCTTGGCTATCAGAAAAGTTTTGGTGATAATTCCATTTCTGTTGAAGGCTATTACCGCAAGACCAAAAACAAGATCGAAAGGATTCGAAGTGTATACGAAGGAAATATCCTCTTGCATACCTATGAGAATGTGGGAACGGATCATGCCCTCGGTACCGAAGTAATGCTCAACCTTGTTCCACTCAAAGCCTGGGAAACCAATATTACGGGAAATTTTTATGATTACCGGGTTGAAGGCAGACTCAATGATGTAGTATTTGACAAACGCAGCTTTACCTGGGCACTGCGGTGGAACAACATCCTGAACATAACAAAGTCTACCAGGCTTCAACTCAACCCAGCTTACCACAGCCCCGAAGTTGAAGCCCAGGAAAAAGAGGAAGGCTATTTTGTGATGCATGCAGCAGTGCGGCAAACACTGGTTGAAGAACACCTCAATGCAACACTCCAGCTAAGAGACCTGTTCTCAACAGCCAAACGTGAATCGGAGATAACTGGCACCGACTTTTACAATTACCGCCTTTACGAACACAAATCACCCATTGTGATGCTGAATCTCACCTGGAAGATCAACAACTATAAAAACGGAGATCAGGGATCTCAGCAACAGGAAGAAGACTTTAATGGAGATGGGGGAGAGATGTAAGTCAGTGAGACTATATTTTCAGGAACGAAGTGAACTGAAAATATCTAGTCGAACTGATCCTGAGCTTGTCGAAGGATCCCTGAGAAATAAGGATGGACCAGGAACGAAGTGAACTGAAAATATCTAGTCGAACTGATCCTGAGCTTGTCGAAGGATCCCTGAGAAACAAGGATGGACCAGGAACGAAGTGAACTGAAAATATCTAGTCGAACTGATCCTGAGCTTGTCGAAGGATCCCTGAGAAACAAGGATGGACCAGGAACGAAGTGAACTGAAAATATCTAGTCGAACTGATCCTGAGCTTGTCGAAGGATCCCTGAGAAACAAGGATGGACCAGGAACGAAGTGAACTGAAAATATCTAGTCGAACTGATCCTGAGCTTGTCGAAGGATCCCTGCGCAAACAAGGAGGGAGCAGGAACGCAGTGAACTAAAAATGCCTGGCATCTGTAAAGATCATCCGCACCTTTCTCTCAGCACTCAGGCACTTAATAATAAATTCTTCTAATTATCCGGGCTAAATACCCGGCCTAAAAGATTCTTATTCAGCGTGATCGCTCAAATTTTCAATCAACAGGATATTGTTTGGCATATATTTTATATCTTGCCGTGTTTTTTTTAAGCCAAAACCGATACATGTTCTTTGATTAATTTATTGATTGGGTATGGCTTGCCTCTGACCAAGGGTGATCCGTGCAACATAAATAAACAGCAAGATGAGAAAAGAAAGTTTTACACCTGCCAGGAACTATAAAGAACGTTACGACCTGATCAGGCATTCAGGGCGCATCAGGAGCTCTGATGTCATCGAAGGTATTTTTGAATATCTTTCGTTTTACGATTCACCTGACCCCACCCTCATTGCAGCAAAAGGCACCATCGATGGGATTGAATGTATCATCCTGGGACAGGAAAAAAAGCGCAGGGGCAAAGAATCAAAAGCTTCGGGGATGGTCTTGGCACAAGGTTTTGCCTTTGTCCTCGATATGCTGAAGGAAGCGGAAGAGCGCAAACTTCCTGTGGTAAGCTTTATAGATACCTTCGGTGGTGACTCCTCCATGAAATCAGAAATGGACGGTCAATCCTTCATGATCTCAGATTGTATTTCGCGCTATTGCGAAGTGGCAACCCCAACGGTTTCCTTTGTGATCGGGGAGGGAGGTAGCGGGGGAGCTCTTGCCATGCAGATCGCCGATAAAAGTTTTATGCTCGAAAATGCCCTGTATTCCGTGATCGCTCCTGAAAGCTGCAGCCGCATCATTTTCCACAAACGACTTGCGGCAGGAGAGGATATTGAAAGCACCCTCGGAGATGCTCTGACTGTATTACGCCCGGGAGCCGAGCACATAAAAGAGATCGGGATGATCGATGAGATCCTGCCGGAACCTTCGGCAGGTGCACATACCGATTATGAGTTCACCATCAAAACCATCGGGGATAAACTCAGGGACACCCTGAATGACTGGATGCAAACCCAGAAAGGTGGTAAAAAGGTTATTCGCAAAGGGATCATCAAAAAACTCCGGAAGGAAAGAAGGGAAAAGGTTTTGAATTATGGCCGCTTTTACGACACCATGGGGATGCTGGCCAAAAGGAAAACCAGGAGGAAAACCCCGGATCATATGAAAGCCATTGATATTGAACGGGAAGATTTTCACAATTGGTTGCAGATTAAGGCCCACATGGAAAGGGAAGGGATTACCGACACAGAATTGTATAATTGTGAAAGGGAATGGGATCCCGATACGAATACTTTCCGCGTTGCCGGAGGCTGCGGTTTTGTGTCTTTTCATGATTATGTGGATAATTATTATGCATGCCCCAAATGCGGCAAGGGAGAATACCTGAGTGTTGAAGAACACATTGAGAAGATCTGCGACGAGAACACCTTTATAGAACTTGAAGGTAACCTGACCATAAAGAAACTCGTCAATGCAAACTTTTACAATACTGGTAAGTACAAGGAGTTACTCGATAAACTTGATGGGAAGACTTTTTCGAAGGAAGGGCTCGTAAGCGGCACAGCCAAAGTGAAAGGAAAGGATATTGTTCTGGTCATCTCCGACCTGAAGTTTATCGGGGGTTCCTTCGGGGCCGTTTTCGGCGAGAAGTTCCGCCGGGCCATTGAATATGCAGTCAGGAAAAACTACCCGCTTATATCTGTAAATTCTTCAGGGGGTGCCCGTATGAATGAAGGCCCCATGGCCCTGGCCCAGATGGCAAAAATGAATATGGCAATCCACGATCTGAAAAAGGAAGGCGTCCTCTATCTTTCGGTCATCTCAGGACCAACTACCGGGGGAGCCTATGCCAGTTATGTAACACAGGGCGATATCATGATCGGTGAAAAAGGTGCCCTGGTTGAATTTGCCGGTCCAAGGGTGGTGATGGGTGCAGGTTTCGAGGTCGACCGTAACATTGTTTGCACCGATAAGCTTTATGAAACGGAAAAAATTCAGCACCTGGTTCATCGCAGGGAATTGAAAGACATACTGTCATACTATGTGGATATCTATTATGATCTGAAATTCCCTGAGAAAAGAAAAACTTATGGCCGGATCCGGGACTTCAGGTTTTACCCTCAGTACAACAAAAAGGAAGAAGCGATGGGAAAGCCTGCTCTTGAATTTTGATATTTACGCGATTTTTTGTAAATTTATTTGAAAAATCAAGAAGATGAAAGCAAAATATCTTTGCCCGTTTTGCAAGGCCGTTCTGAACGTGAAGGGAAATGTGATCCTTGCCGCAAGAAACCTGAAGGATATCGACAATAAGGGAATTGTTTTCCTGCATGAGGAGATTGGAAATTTCAGTAGTCACAAAAGTGATTCCCTGGAGGTTGAGCCAGGTGATGTAGTGAATCTATACTGCCCGGTTTGCCAGGAAAATCTCGACATCGAAAAGGGGGAAGGGCTGGCCGGTATAACCCATGTGGATCATGAAGGCAGGAAGTCCACCATTGTGATTTCCAGGATTTATGGTGAGAAATCCTCCTTCCAGGTACATGCGGACCGCAACATCACCTCATACGGTGACAAGCTCAGCAGGTTCATCGATCCCGAATGGTTCATATTGTATCCCTGAGGCACTATTAACAGGCTTATAGTTTTAATAATATGCTTGTGCCCAGGTGTTCCTGCGATTCTGCAGTTATGCTGCCTTTGTGCAGGTGCATGATCTGCCGGCACAAACTCAATCCGATGCCGGAACCTTTTTCTTTGGTTGTAAAGAAAGGAATAAAAATATTTTCAAGGGTTGTCGCATCCATGCCTTTCCCATTGTCTTTAATCAGAATATTTACGCGGTTCTGCTGATCCCGTTGGCTTTGGATCAAAATCACTGCATCCTTCCGGCCCGGGAGTGCGTCTCTTGCATTGGTAATGAGGTTGATCAGCACCCTAACCATCATATCATGATCTGCATAGATCACAGCCTCCTTTTCGTCGTTTTGTATTTGCAGCTTGATTCCTTCCTTGTCCAGTTCGGCTTGCATAAGGGAACTGATATGGTTGAGCAGGTCGCTGATGCGTATCTTTTCAAACTCAGGCTTTGGCAGCTTTGTCAGGTTTTTATAGGTCTCAACAAAGCGCAGCAATCCTTTGCTTCTGTTTTCGATGGTCAGGATGCTTCGGTGTATGTCGTCAAGATCTTCCGTCCCGATATCTTTGAGGTTCACACTTCGCCCATTCTCATCTTCCAGGCTGTCTTTAATGGCCTGGCTAAGTGAAGTAATGGGTGTAACCGAGTTCATGATCTCATGGGTCAGCACCCGTATTAGCTTTTGCCATGACTCCAGCTCCCGGCTTTCCAGTTCATTTTTTATATCCTGCAAAGCTACCAGCTTATACAGAGTTCCCTGCAGCTTGAATTCTGTTGCCCGCACCGATAGTTGCATTAATTCGCTTCTGATGCGAATTTTCAACAATTTTTGCTCCCCGGTTCTGATATTTTCAAGCAGATGAATGATCTCCGGCTGTTTGCGCTTCAGATACTCCAGTGTCTGTAATATTTGTGTATTCAAAAGCTTCCCGGCCGCCTCGTTGATCAACGCGATCCTGCCATTGTCATCAAAACATACCAGGGCCGTATCCACATGCCCGATCACTGTTTGCAGATACTGGTAATACAGCTCCTTTTCTATCCTTACATGCTGAACCATGATTGGAAATTACTTTAAAACAGCTCTGAGGAACTTTTCCCGCAATATGATGTTCTCCCTGATCAACCTTGCAGGACTTGCCGTAGGGCTTACAGCCAGCATACTCATTATGCTCTATGTTTTTAATGAATTGAATTTTGATACATTTCATGAAAAGTCTGATCGTATCTACAGGATGTTTAGTTTTGATTTGATCCGGGGAAATCCTGAACACGCCCTGAAAGAGCCCTTCTCCATTGTGCTTACAGCAGATGAGGCGCACAAGATTTTTAAGGATGAAGATCCCCTGGGTAAGCTTATTCAATACAACAACCAGTATACGCTAAAGGTAACGGGTATTATTGAGCCGATCCCGGCAAACTCACACCTACAATTCAATGCACTGATATCATTCTCAACATTGTATGAATTTGACAATGTATATCTCGACTGGGACGGCGGCCATGGTTATTTGACCTATGTGGAGTTTATTCCCGCTTTCGACCCGTCAAGCCTGGAGAAGCGCCTGGAGGCATTTATGCAAAAGCATATCAATTATAAATATAACCAGGTAGGGGCCAATCTGGTGATGATGTTTGAGCCTTTGAAGGATGTTCATCTGTTCTCAAGTGCCATGGCTGATCTTGCCACCAAAGGGAACCTCAAGAATATCTATATCTTTTCCGCAATTGCATTGTTCATCCTGCTGATCGCATGTATCAATTTTATGAACCTGGCAACGGCCCGTTCCTCAAAGAGGGCACGTGAGGTTGGCGTACGTAAAGTGATCGGGGCCACGGAGGGAAAACTGCGCAGGCAGTTCCTGGCCGAATCCACCTTGCTGAGCTTGTTTGCCATGATACTTGCACTCATCATGGTGGAACTGGTACAACCTGTTTTTAACGACCTGGTCGGGCGTGAACTGAGCCTGTATGATGCGGCCAATACTTTCCTGCTGGCTGGTATCTTTGTGCTGATCATTCTGGTTGGCCTTGTCAGTGGCAGCTATCCTGCATTTTACCTGGCTTCATTTAAGCCTGTCAGAGTGCTGAAAGGCGGATTTGTCTCAAGCAGAGGAAAGACATTGTTCCGGGATATACTGGTGGTTTTCCAATTTGCCATTACGATCGGACTGATCGTTTGTACCATCGTGAACACATCAGGCAAATTGAAAGTGTTTGGAAATCCATGCTGCCTGCCGAAGCATTTTCCTTTCATTTTCTCGATCGCATGCTCGATAGCAATTATGACCAGGAAAAAAGATTTGGGAAACTGTTTGTTTATTTCTCCGTGCTAGCCATCCTCATCGCATGCATCGGACTGCTTGGTCTGGCATCCTTCCTGGTAGAACAGCGAAGCAGGGAAATCGGAATCCGGAAAGTTTTTGGTTCTTCCGATTCAGCCATCATCCGCCTGCTCACCTGGGATTTTTCGAAGCGGGTTCTACTGGCCAATGTCCTGGCATGGCCCGTGGCCTGGTTTGCCATGGATCAATGGATGGAAAATTTTGCTTTCCGAGCGGGAATATCGTGGTGGATCTTTGTTATATCGGGATTGTTGGCACTTATACTTGCCTTTATAACTGTAGGTTGCCAGGCTTTTAAAGCAGCCAATACCAACCCGGCCGAGGTGGTGAAGTATGAATGATTGCTGTGTTAAGGCCCGGTTGTTGGCCCGGCCTGGTTTCACTTTTCAACTGCTTCGCAATGGTCAGTTGGAGGATTGAGAAGAACATGCCTATGTTCCTGAAGAGTGATTCAATTCATAAACTTTGTTGTTCAGCAATTCATATAAGAAAATGCGGTTAAAACTGCTGCTAAATTTCCATTTATCCAGTTTGTTGGCTTTGTGAAAGTTTTTCGAAGATTTGAAATGCAGGGTACTTAGAACAAGCCAGTACTGGTCAAAATCCCGGCTGCGGTAATGGGCCAGCTTTTCTTCTTTCAGCAGAAGGCTGTGCTCAATAATTTCCCGGTTAAGTTCATATAACAGGAAGTTCTTTGCGGGGCTCCAGGATGATTCCCGGAAATCGGGATGATAAGCAATGGCAATGGTATCCAGGAAGGCAGGCAATTTGTCACCGGCTTTGAGTACCCAGGAATTTTTCAGGCTTTGCTTTTCGAGCAATTTGTTGAGGTAAAGGCCCAGGAAACTTGCGTAAAGGCTAATATCGGACTCTTCAAATCCACTTTCATTAAAAATAAATTTAACGTGCAAATGCTTCTTGAAGCCGGCCCTGGAAATGCTTTTCACCTCATTTACCATCCGGGACTCTTTCGAGCCGGCTTCTAGCGGATTATGCTTTTCCGAATTCTTGCCATGCAGCCTGGTGAGTTCTATGCCGGTCTTTTTTTTATGCGCTTCCCGGAGGATAAAATCCGGGGCTTCCGATTTGATCAGCTTTCCTTTGGGAAAATCTTTCAATGCATCCCGGAAAAGAAGCATCAATTGTTTTTCTTCGGCAAATTTATCCTCGTGCATATGCCTTCTTTTGAGGCAAATATAGGATTTTCCGTGATTCTACTTCTCCTTGCTCATTACAAACACAGGCTGGCTCACGTGATTGATGATATCGTTGGTCACGCTTCCAAAAATGAGTTCTTTGATCCCTTTTTTCCTTCGGATATCACAGCAAGCATATCCGCTTCCTTGCGCTTTGCAAATTTTTTGATGGTATCCTCCACATTGCCGTTGTTTACCGTGTTGATCGAATAGCGATCAAACTTGTTTTTTTCAGCAAGATTCTGCAACTTGCTAACTGCTTCGTTGTTGTCAATACCATCATCCATTACGTATAGAAAGTGGACTTCGCTGTTGAATTCCGATGCAAAGTTTTTAAGGTTCTCAATGCCGTGATATTCCTCTTTGTTAATATCCACTGCAAAAACAATGTTCTCAGGTGAAAAATTCTCAACTGGTTTTTTCACCGAGATAACAGGACAATCAGACGCTTTGATGATGTTTTCCGTATGGCTTCCGAAAAGATATTCATTCAGAGATTTACTTCCTTTGGTGCCAATGACGATAAGATCAATCTCATGTTCCCTGGCGTAATGACTGAGCCCGTGGGTTTTGTCTTCAAAATCAATCTGGGGGGTGATTTCCACACCCTGTTCATTGTATTTCCCGATCAATTTATCGAGACGCGCCTTGTTGGTTCTCACAAGTTCGGCCATGAAGCGGTCGGCCTGTCCTCTTGGCATATTATTTATATCACCCATGGCCGTGAAAGTTGTTCCTTTTACGGGATATATTACATTTAACAGAATGATCTCAGCATTTGCTTTCCTGGTAAGCTCGATAGCTACTTTTAGTCCGTTCTCAGCAATATCCGTAAAATCTGTAGGTACGAGAATTTTTTTCATATCAATTCCTTTCCTTATTCCTATTGATTAGATATGTCACTCTTATCACGAATGCTGTGCCATTTTTAAAAGTTTTTAATTTAGATTTAATTCCTGGCGGGGATTTTAACTTAAGTTTCTTGCGTTGAGGCGGAAAAGATGTGAATTATTGCAAACAACAGAAAAAATAAGTGCAATTATGGAAATAATTATTAAATTATGGTGTCAAAATTGTAGAACATTGTAGAATATACTCTACTACACTGAAAAAGTATTTGATGGCAAAGAAACCAAATCAAACACAAGCGGCTTTTGTTTCAGGCGACCTGGTACTTAGGAAAGATGAAAGTTTTATTGAAAAATTTAAATTCCTCGGTGCTGTTTATGACGAAATGGGTTTTGGTGCAATCACAATAGATAAGGGTTTCAGAGTAAGCGGCTGGAACACTTTTGCTCTTGAGTTATTCGGTCGGGACAGTTTTTCGGGTGAACCGGAATTTGTTGAATTGTTTCCGGGTAAATCCGCCGGGCAAATTGAGGAATTGCTGGAACATTGCCTGCAGCAGGGAGAAAGCATGAATACCGGTCTGTTTGTTAATCTCAAAAAACGGGATGGGTTTTTTATTGAATTGTCCATCATCCCTGTTTTCAATGCGGCCCAAAAAGTGGAGCATATGCTTGGAATATTGAAAGATGTCAGCAATTATGCCGAGGAAAACCTGCGCTACAGCAAAAATCAGGAACTGCTGTTCCAGATGCTCCGAAATATTCCCAATGCCATGATATTCCTGATTGCCCCCAACCAGCAGGTGATCGTGGCCGAAGGAGCTGAAATGCGCAGGCTGAACCTGCAGCGCGACAATATTTCAAGTAAGCACATTTCAGCAGTGCTCAGTGATAATGTATACAAAACCCTTCAGCCCCTCATACGCTTATCACTGAATGGAACAAGTATCTCTCATGAAATGATCATCAGGGAAAACTTTTATTATATACAGGCCGTGCCCATCAAAGAGCAGGATACAGGAGGTGTGATGGCCTGCATGCTCATATTTGAGAACATTACCGAAGACAAACTCAATGCGGAAGCGCTCAAATCCGCAAAGCGAAAAGCGGAACGTTCGAATGAGGCCAAGAGTAAATTCCTGGCAAACGTTAGCCATGAGATCAGGACCCCGCTAAATACAGTGATCGGTTTTGCCGAACAAATGCAGAAAACCAAGCTTGATTCGCGCCAGAGCATTTTTCTGGAGGCGATCATGGATTCCTCTTCCCATTTGCTTTCAATTGTAAATGAAACGATCACTTTGTCACAAATCGAAACGGGAGAGGTGAGTATTGATCCGAGGGCTTTTTATGTTAAAGATGTTTTCAGGGAAATTGAAAGTATCGAGCGTTTCAAGGCAGCGAAAAAGGGGGTCGAATTGAGCCATCTGATCAGCCAGCGTCTTGATACACCCATTAAGGGAGATCCGGTGCGACTGAAACAAATCCTGCTCAACCTGGTCAACAATGCCATCAAGTTTACCGATGAGGGTTCTGTGACCTATACTGCCGAAATTGAGGATGAACAACCTGATGAGATGCGGGTTAAGTTCAGAGTGATCGATACAGGCATCGGCATTCATCCCGAAAATATAAAGTTGATTTTCAGGGAGTTTACGCAGGCCGATGACGGCATCACCAAGAGGTTTGGCGGAAGCGGTCTGGGTCTTACGATTGCCAAAAAGCTGGTGAACATGCTGCATGGAAATATTCAGGTGGAAAGCATCCCGGAAAAAGGATCCGAGTTTTCCGTTAGCCTGCCCTTCAAAAAGATCCCGGGTTCCGAATTGCCGATCCTCAGGGATTCGAGTACCATTGATCCCAGCGTATTGAAAAACAAGTCGATCTTGCTGGTGGATGATGATGAACTGAACCGTTTGCTTGCCAAAACCATATTTGATGAATGGAACATTGAGTATGCCCTTGCAGAAGATGGATTCAGGGCACTGGATATCTTCGAAAAGAAAAAATTCGATATCATACTGATGGATATCCATATGCCGGGTATGAGCGGAATGGAGGTAACCCAGCGTATCCGGAAGCTCCAGAAGATGAATAAAAATGAACTTTATATTTTGGCCGTTACAGCCAATGTTATCGAAAAAGATCTGAAGAAATTCATGGAGGCGGGCATGGATGGGTACCTGTTAAAACCATTTAAAGAAGGGGAGCTGTTTGATACCATTGTCCGCTTTATTTATGATGAATCGGTTACGCAGGAATATATTGAAAAGCACAGGACGGTGGAACCTTCAGAAGATGCCGGGCCAAAGGAAACCAATCAGGATGCCTACAATCTGGATGACCTGCGGGGTACAACGGGTGGCAATGAGAGTTTCTTCAATACCATGATCAATACTTTTGTAAGCAATACCGAGTCGAACCTGAAAATGATGCAGCACTTTCTGCACAAAGAAGATTGGAAAAATATCGGAGAAATGGCTCATAAGATGATCCCTTCCTGCAGGCACCTGAAAATGTATCAACTGGTAATACAACTGGAAAAAATTGAAGACCTTAGCTTGCGGAAGAAGAAATATGGCACAATACCTGAGAAGGTCAAAGAGTTCAGCGATACTTCAAGCAAGGTTATTGAAGAGTTAAAAAATGAAATAAAATAATTATCTACAGATATGAAAAAAATACTGGTTATTGATGATGATACATACATATGCACCCTGCTTGAGAATTTTCTGCAGGAGGAAGGTTTTAAGGTTGATACGGTATTTACCGGAAGCAAAGGCCTGAAAAAACTGAAGGAAGCCAATTACAATTTGGTATTGCTTGATTACCGGCTGCCCGACAGCGACGGCCTGGAGATGTTGCAAAATATCAAGAAACTGAACTCCACAATGGAAGTGATCGTTATTACGGCATATGCAGAAATTAATGCAGCCGTGAGGCTGATCAAGGCCGGAGCATTTGATTATGTTACCAAGCCCATCCGCCCTGAAGAGCTCCTTTCACTGATCAGGCAGGCACTCAAAGGAGGCAGTAAGGTAAGAAGCAGAAAAAGTTTTGAAAAGGAATTTATCATCGGAGTAAGCAGGCAAATGAAAGAGATCCTCAAAATGGCCAAGATCGTTGCACCCACGGATATGACGGTTTTGATCGAAGGGGAAACCGGAACCGGAAAGGAATATGTTTCCAAGGCCATACACTTTAACAGCAAGCGAAAGGAAAAACCATTTGTGGCTGTGGATTGTGGTGCCATACCCCATGAACTGGCCAACAGTGAATTGTTTGGCCATGTAAAGGGAGCCTTTACCGGGGCCATTAAAGATAAAATGGGCTCTTTTGAAGCAGCCCACGGTGGAACGCTCTTCCTGGATGAGATCGGTAATCTGCCCTACGAAGTGCAGGTAAAATTGTTGCGTGTACTCCAGGAAAGAACGGTTAACCGGGTAGGGGAGAACAAGGATATCCGCATCGATGTCAGAATCATTGCCGCCACCAACGAACCCCTGGTGAATATGGTGAGTGAGAACAGTTTCAGGGATGACCTTTACCACCGTATCAACGAATTCAAAATCAAAGTACCCTCCTTGCGCGAGCGCCCGGATGACATCATTGTGTTCGCCGATTTCTTCCGGGAGGTGGCCAATGAAGAGCTGGATAAGTCAGTGGAAGGTTTTGATGATGAGGTAAAAAGGATCTTGCAGCAATATAAATGGATGGGAAATTTAAGGGAACTTAAAAATGTGGTCAAACGCTCTGTTCTGCTTTGCGATGAAACGATGATTGAAAAGCAGCATCTGCCGGAAGAATTGGATCAACCTACTGGTGTGGAAGATAATGCCTATATCCCCTCTAATGAGGCTGACCTTCGCAAAGCTTCCCACAATGCAGAAAAACAGGTAATCCTGGATGCCCTGCACAAGGCTGATTATAATAAATCAAAAGCAGCCAAAATCCTGAGGATCGACCGCAAGACCCTGTACAATAAGATCAATAAATTCCAGATCAATACAGATAGAAATTAAAGACTTTCCGATTAGCATTTCATGCCCATGAGCAGTGTAGAAAATGGGAATCGGTTTTTGTAAACATAATTCTACAGCCGGCCTGAATCCTGAGGCATTTAAATCCTGCTTATACTCTTGAAATACTGCTGCATATAGGCGGTTCGTAAATTGGCGTTGCCGGCCTGCATTCGTGGCATGTTATTTACATCCTTAATGGTATATAAGTTCAAAAAATGAAAAAGTTAAATCAAAACACAGTGGCCAAAAGGAAAATTGTCAATGAGCGGCCCATTGATATTACTGAGGATAGAAAAGATTATACCATCAGTATCTCAGTCCCTGATTTTACTCAGGACGATGTAAAGATGAATGTAAAGGATGATCTTTTGCGAATTGCCATCCATGAAGAGCGCCTGATCGGGCAGAACAGCAAAAAAGTTTATGAACGCAGTTTTAAGCTGCCCACCAATGTCAATGCCCACTTGATCACCGCTAACCTCAGTGATAGTGTGTTGTATGTAAAAATTCCGAAAAATACTTTGAGATCGAATCGAATTATATAAAAAAGGAGATCTATGGATAAACTGAATTTCAGCAAGAACATAAATTCAGTCCGGGAAAGACTCAAGGCACGCTATCCAACACTTACTGAAAGTGATCTCGAATATACCGAGGGCGAAGAGGATGCTTTTCTGGGACGAATCGAAAAAAGACTTGGCGGCAATAAACGCCAGGAAATTATTAACCTAATAAAAACTTTATAAAAATGAGTGATTTATATTTAAAAGGAAACTGGAACACCATCAAAGGAAAACTGAAAATGAAATATGCTGATCTGACTGATGATGACCTGGCCTATGCAGAAGGCAAGGAAGATGAACTGATCGGTAAGCTGCAGAAGAAACTCGGCAAAACAAAAGCTGAGGTAATTAATGAACTGGATAAATTTAAAGCAGATAATGAAAAGGAGAATGACGAAAGCAAAAATCAATAATGTCAAGCTGCTGAGCCTGAATGGATTCCTGCTGATCTTTTTATTTGTCTTCAGCCTTTCTGCTTGTAATTACCAGCAGGTTGAGAAAGAGGAAACAAGTGAGGTTGAGGAGGAAATGCAGGAGCTGAAAGAAGAAATCAATGATCTTGCACAGGAGATACGTGAAAGCACTTTTGAACAAAAAGAAGAAACAAAGGCAAAAGTGAAAGAGCGCCTGGAAGAAATGAACGAAGAGCTGGAAGATTATAAGAATGATGTTCTGGATGAGATGGAAGAAGTACCGGAAGAGATCCAGTCGTCATATAATGCAGCTGAAGAAAAGCTGGCAGAATTGAATTCTGATATGGACGAATGGAGTGAAACCAGCGAGGAAAACTGGGAAGAGTTTAAGAATGAAGTTTCAGATAATTTCCAGGAATTTCAGCAAGACATTGAAAATCTTTTTGACCATAAGTAGATGTGAATAATATTTCAAACAAAAAGTCCCGGAATGTAACAATCACCGGGGCTTTTTTTATGATGGGAAAGGCAGATTTATTATCAGCGTTGTGGAAATCATGGGCACAAAACGCCCATTTTTTGTAGAGATAAATACACATGTGAGACGGGGCTTATTATTAAAAGCTTGCAAATCAGCAAAAAGTACCACGATTCGCTGTAAAGGCTTATTGGCAGGATTTTTTCCACAATAGAAGAAAAATTCAAATATATATGACACAATATCACGAACCAGCAAATGAATTATCAGGCAAAACCCGGGATGTTACCAGGGCACTGATAAGTCTGAAAGAAGAAATTGAAGCCATCGACTGGTATAACCAGCGGATTGATGGGACAGATGATGAAGGTCTCAGGCAGATCCTTGAGCATAACAGAGATGAAGAGATCGAACATGCCTGCATGGCCCTTGAATGGTTAAGACGCAACATGGGGGCCTGGGATGAAAACCTGAAGACCTATCTTTTTACAGAGGGAAATATTACCGAACTGGAAGAAGGTGAAGAAGATGAAGATCAGGAAATGGATTCTGATCTTGGAATCGGAAAAATTGAATAAAGGAGAAAGAATTTATGGATATTTTAAAGAAACAACTGGCCCCCATCACCGAAAAAGCATGGGAAGAGATTAATGAGCAGGCAGCGGAGGTGTTTTATTCAGATCTTTCCGTTAGGAAATTCGCCGATGTTGAAGGACCTGTTGGCCTTGACAAGGGCGGCTTGCCTTTGGGAAAACTTAAGATCCCGCGCAATCAGGACAAAAATGAACTTCAGTATGGCGTACAGGAGGTACAAGCATTTATTGAAGTCCGGACCTCCTTTAAGTTGGACCTCTGGGAACTTGATAATATAGAAAGAGGAGCCAGGGATATCGACCTGGAACCCCTTGAAAAAGCTGCCAAACGACTGGCCGCTTTTGAAGAGAATACCATCTATGAAGGGCTTAAAAATGCCAATGTTTCCGGACTGATGAAGAAATCAGAACATGAAGTGATCGCATTTCCTGAGGACCCTGCCAACATTTTGCATGCAGTGACCGAAGCAGTCACAAAGCTGAAAACTTCTTCCATCGAGGGACCATACAGCCTGGTGCTGGACATTCAAAAGTGGGAAAAGATCTCAGCTTATGTGAACGGATATCCACTGCGTCTGCAACTGGAAGAGATCCTGGGCGGTAAGTTGATACTCGCGCCTAATTTGAAAGGAGCGCTTGTAGTTTCAGAAAGGGGAGGAGATTTTAAGCTCACCCTCGGGCAGGATATTTCCATAGGCTACGAGGCACATACCAGGAATGAGGTGCAATTATATTTTTCAGAAGCCTTCACGTTCCAGGTACTCGAAGCTGCAGCAATTGTATTAATGAAATAACATCAAAATCAAGATATGTTAAAAATTAAAAGCTATACCCCGGAATCAAGCATTCCGGCGGAAGAAAAAGAAAAACTGATTGACTTTTTATATACACACCTCGACCAGTTCGGCGACCCGAAGGAAGATATCGGGAACTGTGTCGATTTTGCCCTCAAGGAATGGGATTCCTTTGGCGGCTATGTGCTCATGGGATACATCGATGAGCAACTCGCCGGCGCGGTAGTGGTGAACAAAACCGGGATGAAGGGTTATATCCCTGAAAACATCCTGGTTTATATCGCGGTTCATCAGGATTTCAGAGGCAAAGGACTTGGAAAGCAATTGATGAAAAAAGCCCACCAGATGGCCAATGGTAAAATGAAACTGCATGTAGAACCCGATAACCCGGCCAAATACCTGTACGAAAAAATGGGATATACCAATAAGTATCTCGAAATGAGATGGAATGGGTAGTTAATTAATAATTAATAATTAATAATTTGCAATTAATAATTAGATGGGGTCATTCCTGTTACTGCTTTTTAGTTAACAACAAGAATGACCTTTTTGTTTTACAACTGGGTAATTACCTTCGTAAGCCGTGTTTTCACTTCTTCGGCAATGGGTTTCAATTCATTATTGTCTACTGATTGCATGGATGCCACCGGATCAACTGCCGCTACTTCCACGTAGTTATTTTCCAGTTCGCGGACGATGACGTTGCAGGGCAGCATGGCCCCGATCTTTTCCTCTGTTTGCAATGCCTTGTGGGCAAAGGTCGGGTTGCAGGCGCCCAGGATCCTGTAGCGTGGAAAATCCACATCCAGCTTCTTCTTCAGGGTCGCGCTCACATCAATATCGCTTAAAACACCGAAACCCTCTTTTTTCAATTCTTCTGTTACTTTTTCAATGGCCTCTTCGAATCCGGCCTTAATCTCTCTGTTAATATAATATTTCATCGCTTTTGATTTTATGTTCTTAAAGATATTAAAAAAAGTCCGTGAAGGTAAAATGTTGCGGCCTCCACGGACAAAAATAATCATCTGGGATTAATTTGATTATTCTCCTACTTCGAATGATATCTTGGCATTTACGCCGTAAGAGACAATGGAATTGTTCTGCACGTTGCAATTCATTTCCTTTACATAGATTGATTTGATGTTTTTGACTGATTTTGATGCCTGCTGTAAAGCATTTTTTACGGCATCTTCAAAACTCTGATCTGATCCAGCAATAACTTCAATAACTTTTACAATTTTCATAACGTTACATTTTTTTAATTAAACTTCATGAATATTGGTTCAAACTTGATACCAATAAATTTCACTGAAGCACTCACTCTTAAGTGTCTCTTAGTGAGTTTTTTGAGAACGCGAGGCGCTTCGAAGATCTTATCTTGTGTAAGAGTCTTTACAAAGTGTGTTGAGGTTCTTGCCCAGGCTCTGCTATTTGATATTCTCACAGGGAACCCGGTAATTCAGGTAATCTTCCAGTTTCTCCGATAATCGTACATCATCAAACTGGTAATTTCCCAGGTGGTCCTGGAAGTACCGTGCGGTTTTAATATAACAGTCCCCATCAAAACTTTTGAACACAACTGCTGCGACAAAATTCCTCGACAGTATATTGTCTTGCATGTCGCGGCTGTATTGCCATTGTCCTGTCGGTTCAATGATAATGGCTTTTACCGGTGTCATGGCCTCATACATGTTTTTGGTAGCCACCAGAACACCTTCCTCCACTTCCGGAGCGATGATGCTTGCTTTTGGCAAATGGATCCCGAACTTATTCCGGAATTCATCCAGTTTGGATTTTTCCACCTTTATATGAAAAGTACCGCTTGCCAGGGCATCTTTCATGATCCCGGGTTTTGAAACATTTTCGGCTCTCATTTCAACTTTAACCGTATGTTTTCCTTCCTCCAGATTTGAGATAAGATCCGTCCAGCTGGCACTTTCCATGCTGTACTTCAGCTTGTCCGGATCACGGGGTGCAATTACTATATCGAAAGTGGTGTAATTGTTGAAGGCTTCCATGGCCAGTTCATCCAGCCATTTGATCTTTTCTTCACCATCAACATAGATCACGGTTGAAAAGTTATACTTGTACTTTTCATCATTGTAATCATACGTCCAGTTATTTTCTTCATAATACTCAGCCAGCGGCTTTTCCAGAATTATTTTTCCGTAAATGGTACTCAGCATTTTGAAGTTTTCTTTCAGTATGCCATCATCGATGTTTTCGAAATTGATCTTTTCTTTTGCGAAAACAACATCGCCGGCATACTTTTGATGAATCTCCATATTGCTGTTCTGGGCCTGCAGGAGCGTAATCGGCGAGAAAAGCATCAGTATTGCGATTATTTTGTATAAGTTTTTGTAATCCATAATTTATCCTTTGTTTTTGATTATGTTGTCCAATTTAATTTCTTCATTTTCAATTTTTTCGGCGTCCAGGATACTTTTGTTGCTAATCCATTCCCTGGCTTTTTTACCCTCTTCTTCCGGGCGGCTGCTCATTATAAATGCAGCTACCGGTACATCATTTCTGAACCACCAGGTACTGAAATCTCCGGATGAAACCTTGCCACGGTTGAATACCGCATCCGCACTTTCATTGTCACCGTAATATTCATAAGAGATGTCGAAAATATCGGAGAAGAAGAAGGGCAGGAAATCATAGGTTTCTTTCTTGCCACTCATCACCCGGGCTGCAAGTTTTCCCTGTTCAAATGCATTTTCCCAGTGTTCCACGCGGCGCATTTTGTCGAATATCTTATCAGGGAAACGGGCCACATCGCCGGCTGCATATACATCGGGGATATTGGTTTCCAGGGATTCATTTACCAGAATGCCGTCGTTGAGGGCGATATTTGTTTTCTTTACCGCACTGATATTGGGTCTCACACCGATCCCTGCCACAACCATGTCAGCCTTGATTATCTTGTCGGAGCGCAGTTCAACTTCTTCCACTTTTTTATCGCCGTTAAACTGAACAACCTCATCATGACTGATGATCTTGATTCCTTTGTTAAGGTAATACTCCATCAGGTAATCCGAAATATCCTGACTGGCAAACTTTGACAATAGCCGGCCTCCCGGAAATACCATGGTGACATTTTTATCCAGTTGTTTTAAGGAAGCGGCCATTTCAGTGCCGATGTATTGTGAACCAATCACCAGTATCTGATTAGCTTTTTGGGCTGCCTTCCTGATCTCCTTTGCATGCCTGGCGGTCCGGATATAATGTATATTCTTCAGTTCATGACCGTTAACACTCAGGTAGCGCAATTGAGTACCACTGGCGATCAGGAGTTTATCATATTTGATTTTGCTGCCCTTGTTCAGTGATACTGTTTTCTTTTCAAAGTTCACGGATTCGGCCGTAACATTGAGTAGTAAGTCAATACCATGATTGTTGTAAAACTTTTTATCATTGATAAGAATGTCATCTGTCGACATTTCTGTGCGAATGAATTCCTTTGAGAGGGGTGGCCGGTCCATGGGCAGAATGCGTTCGGCAGATATGATACAAAGTTCTTTTTTGCCAAGCCCCTGCCTGACAAATTCTTTTGCTGCATAACCTGCAGTGGTGCCACCTCCGATGATAACATATTTATATTTTTGCATAATTACTTCTTATTTTGATATCCTTTATTTTTACGTAAGTTTTATTAAGCTTGATCTCAGCATTATTCATGCTCCTGCCCGGAATTGATCCTGTCAAAATTTTTTATAACAAGCGAATAACGGGAAGAGCTTTTCTCCTGTTTGACCACCCCGGCCTGTTTCAGGTCGATCAGGTTGTTCAGCACTTCATCCTGGGTCATCTCAGAAGCCATGACCATATCACCAAAATGCATGCTGCCTTTCTCCTGCAACAGACGGATAATGTCTTTCCTTCCAGGCTCGTTGAGCTCTTTCCTGATCTGCCTGTTAAGCCTTCTGTTTTTTGTTTTGCGATATAACTTTCCTAATTTTATTTTCATTTATTTATCTTTAAAATCTTAAAATTGCATTTGCTTTGCTGCTCGATTCCGGCATTTCCTGCTCTTCCAGCAGGTATACTTCTCCTCCCTTCAGCAAGGTCTCAACCGCTGCGAGGTTCAGCAGGTCCACAGCATGCAGGCTGCTTTTGTCCTCCCTCCTGATGCTATTGCTTTCTTTTTCAAAATTTCCCCACAAACTCGATCGGTTCCGGACGAACAAAGTATCCACCCTTCCGTTGATTGCCGCCTGGATTACTTCTTCTTCTTTGAAAGCCGCTTTTTTTCTGCTCAGTTCGCGTTCATAGCTTTCTATTTTTTCCTGTTTATTGCTGTTGAAATATGTATGCAGTATCTGCATGGCTTTCTCATACAACAGCGGCGCGTCTGTGTGCTCGGGATTTCCTTTGATGTGCTCTTTTGCTACATTTTTGTATTCATTGGCTTCGAGGTAAATGGGGATAAGGTAATCCACAGCCGCAATTACCAGCGGGGCATTTTTATCATGCAACACTTTCATAATCCCCTGGTTAACAGCTCGAAAAAATTTCAGGACTTCTTCCTTTTTTTCATCTTTTCCTTCACCGTGGCCGTGAAACATGGTTTTTTCAGAACCTGCCTGTCCCTCCCTGAATTGCAGGTATTTCTGTTTATAATCAAAGCCTACAACTTCTTCCAGCCTTTCCGGCAAGAGGTCATCCACCACGATCTCATCGATCTGGTAAGGCTTGCCTTCAAAAAGTTTTACATCATGCAGGCTGAGTGCCAGTATGTAAAAGTTGCCGCCCTCATTGAACAGGGGGACCAATGGTTTCAGGTAGAAATGATCGGACACATAGGTGAAACTTTCAAAATAAACCGGCAGATTGAAGTATTCGAAAAAATCTTTGCTAATAAAAATGGCAAGCCCATCCGACTGATAGTTCCAGAAATCCTTCTCTTCCAGCAAAGCTGTTGCAGGCTGCAAACAGGCATCGATCTCCTTCTCGGCAAGCTTGTAATTTCCCAGTTTATTCTTCGCCTTTTTCAGTTCATTTTTGAGTGCTTTCCGGTCAAGGCCTTGATTCACCTCCTGTCCGGCCCTGTGAGTCGGTATAAAAATGCTCACGCAATGCGGCTCGTGAAAATCTGCAAGTTCTTCAAATAATCTTTTATTGAAATTTATCATAGTTTATATTTTATTTTCCTGGTTAAAAATCATCAATGGGATTTCTGTTTCTTTCATGAGTTGTTCACTGGTACTCTTCCCGAACAAAGTTTTCCAGAAACCTTTGTTTTCCTTCAGCAAGGCAATCAGGTCGGCTTCCGTATTGTGGGCATAGTTTGCAATGCTTTTGGCCACTTTATCTGAAGACATACAAACCACCTTAATTCCCGGGTATCCTACTTTTTGCTGAACAAGCTCGTTGAATCCCTTTTCTTCAATCCTTTCTTTAAAATCAGGGTTATCGTTAATATGCAAGGCCAGTATGCGTGATTTAAAATGGCTTGCAAAAGCCGAAAGTTCTTTCAGGGAGTCAATATCTTCTTTCTGAAGATCGCTCGCATACAGTATGTTGTTTATTTTTTTGAATTTTGCCTGCGGCGACAGCACCATAACCGGACAAGCGGCACCTTCGAAAAGCATTTGAATGCCATCGGGCCCCAGGCTGCTGTTACTTTCTTCGTGGGCTGTTCCACCCAGCAGGACAAGTGTGATTTCCTTCCTGGCCGATTCTTTATTGATAACATCCGGGTATAATCCCGAGCGTATGCTTGTATCGAGTTTTATATTATCGGGTTTCGAAAATTCAAGCTCTTTCAGGAGTTTGTCATATGCCTTCCGGGCATTTTCTTCACTTTTTTTAATATTCACCGGAGCTAAACCATCTGTGGCGGATGGATTTGCCATTGGATCCATGGGATACAGCTGACCGTATGATGGATAATCCACCTGTATAACATGGAGCATCTCGATATCTTGCCCGGTTTCTTTGGCAAGTTGCATGGCATACTGAATATTATTCCTTGAAGTTGCTGTAAAATCAACCGGTATCAGGATTTTTGACATATTAACCTCCGCTTTTGATACAGGGTAGTAAAAAGAATATGCCAAATCATGAAGGGGATCAATGAAAGGAACTTTTTGGCTTCTTCCTGCTATCTGTCAGGAGCTAAGCAAATATCTGCATATGATGAGAACAAGCTGCCGGAAAGGATGGCATGTGTATATTTTAGGTTTTTGTGAATATTATTCCACAGACTTATTTCGTTTTGATGGATTGCAAGGGGTGCCTTAAATTTTCCGCCGTCATCAGAAAGGCTTTCACCGCACCTGCCAGTATTTTGGCCTCAGCTTTAACCGGGATCCGGTTGCGGTCGTCTGTGATCCAGATGCTCAAACTTTCACCCTGACTGAATAAAGTGCCTTTATCCAGAATCGCAGACAGCTTCAGGAAGTTATGTCTTTTAAATGTTTATGATTTTCTTCCGTATTGCAAATTTGATCAGGTCAACGGTGGATTTGAGATGTAGTTTTTGCATAATATGATTTTTATGCGATTCAACCGTCCGGATACTGATGCAAAGGCTTTCGGCTATTTCTTTGTTGGATTTTCCTTCGGCAAAGAGTTTGAGCACTTCTGTTTCCCTGGAAGAGAGGGATTCGGATTTTTCTTCTCCAATTCCGGCATCCACGCCCTGGGCTTGTTTGATATAACTTTTTAATATGATATTGCTGATGGGTTCGCTGAAATATTCGCCTCCTCGGGATATTTCGATCAATGCGTTGTTCAGTTCCTTTTTGCTGGTGTTCTTTGGCAGGTAACCATGAGCCCCGGCCTTCACTGCATTGAAAATAAAATCCTCACTTGTGTACATCGAGAGTATCAATACCCTGATGCCGGGATATTCCTTCTTCAATTCCCGGGTGATTTCAATCCCGGACTTTCCCGGAAGGGAAATATCCATGATGAGGATATCGGGTTCTTCCAATCCAAGCTTTGTCCACAATTCCTTTTCATCACCGGCTTCACCGATTACCGTGAAATTCTCCATATTGTTAACGAGTGCTTTGATCCCGTCACGCACAACCTGATGATCGTCAACCAACATGATTTTTGTTGTTTCCATACGCTTATTTTATCAAGCCGGCACATTCACTATGATCAATGTACCTTTACCTGGTTCTGATCTTATTTCAAATTTTCCGTTCATAATGGAAGCCCTTTCCTGCATATTATGAATACCATTGCCCTGTTCCCTGAGGGCCTCCGGATAGTTAAATCCTTTTCCGTTATCTTCGATCCTTATTGTCAGGAATTCATCACCCTGGATGATATTCATGTTAATATCACGGGCTTTTGAGTGTCTGACAGCATTGTTCAGGGCTTCCTGGGCAATACGGTAAATGTATGTTTTTTGTTTTTTATTCAGGTTGAGATCGATATTCCTGCTGGTGAAATGAACAGATATTCCCGAATGTTCCTGCACTTCATCTGCAAGGTTTCGCAGCGCATTAACAATACCAAACTCATTCAGTACGGCTGGCATGAGATTATTGGAGATCCTCCGGATCTCCTCAATGGTCATGTCAAATGATTCATTGACCTCCTTGATGGCCTTTTTTGTTTCGCAAAGGTCGGATCCGTGCGTGTTCTCAAGTTTCAGTTTCAAGGCGATCAGTAGTTGCCCGAGACCGTCGTGCAGCTCACGCGACAGCCTTTGCCGCTCCAGTTCCTGCCCATCGATCACCGATCTCAATCTCCTGAATCGCTCTTTCTTAAGTTCTCCGGTCATTTCCTTAAGTCTTGAAAGCATCGACCTGAAGGAAACTACCAGATCGCCAATCTCATCATTGGATTTGATGTCAAGATTTGGGTTAAAATTACCTTCACCGATCTTTTGTGTTGCCGCTTTCAGTTTCATAACGGGCAGGGTAAAACGGGCCGAGGCAACAAAGGCGTAAATAAAAAGCATAACGGTGATCAGTGTGCTGATCATGAGTATGCTATTGCGAATTTCTGTAATGCTGCTGGTTGCTTCCCTGCTATCTATTTCAGCAAGTATGGCCCAGTTAATTCCGGGCAATTCAAACTGCCCGAAAGAACTCAGAACCTCTACGCCACGATAATCCTGGATGATGGAAGTTCCCGTTACCCCCTGCAAAGCAAGTTCCACTGCAGTGGTTTTTACGGCTGTATTCATAACCGAGTTTGGGAAAAAGCGGGATTTACTGCGCATCATTTTATCCGGTCCAACCAGATATGCTTCCCCGCTTTGCCCCAGGCCGTTTTGCGCGACACTGTCGAGCATGATTTTGTTGATTGAACTGAGCGGGATGTTCAATACCACCATTGCTGCCGGTTGTTCATCTCGCCTGTCAGCAAACGCAAATACGGGCAGGACCAATTCCCCGGCTGTTGTGATCAGGTCGCCGAAAAGGTAGTTATTCCCTGCAGAAGAAGTTTGCGCCACAAAATCGAAGATATGGGTATAGGTGCTGTCGGCAAGGCAGCCTTTTAATTTGCCCGACCACCTGAACCCGCCGCTGGACGAGGAGTACAAAAAATATTGTGCACATAGTCTCTTTGATGATAATAACTGAGCAGTTCATTATAATATGGCTCAAGGATCTTCAGACTTTCCTTGTCCTGTGAGTTCATATACAACATCAGATTGTGGATATTCCCGGCCGATGCAAGGAACATGGCGTTGCTTGCCCGTTCTTCAAGAAAACTCTCGAGCTGTTCCTTTTTAAAAACCCTGACAGAATTCAACTGATCAAAAGTCCTTTGATAGATCGCTTTTCTGGCGGTGTAATAACTGAAGGTGCCAATAACAGAAATGCTGATAATACCGATTACGACATAATTCAGAATAAGTTTGTCCCTGATCGATATATACCTCATCTTGTTGTTTTGATGTTCGTAAAATTAATCATTGTTTGAATATAAAAAAAGGCACAGGGCACATGGCCGCTATGCCTTTTAAGGATTCAATCCGCCTTCGCGTTCGCTTCGGCGGACGAGAAGCTATGGTTTGATTCCCCGATGCTCTGCATCGGAATAATGGGTCCAGAATTCTACCCTGGGGTTAATACCTTTTATTCTGATCAGGGATTACAAGGCACCTTCATCATAGGCTTTTTCGCCATGCAGGGCTTCATCCAGACCCAGGTCTTCGTGTTCCTCGGGAACCTTAACGCGGGTTATGAAGTTGATCACCACCAGCATGATATAGGTAAAAATAAATGCATAGGCAGAGGCGCAAATAACAGCGACAACCTGTTTTCCGAAAAATTCTCCATTGCCATAAAAAAGGCCATCAACACCATTCGGGTTGATTGCTGAGGAGGCAAAAACACCGAGCAGAATGGTTCCCAGTAAACCACCAACCCCGTGAACTCCCCAAACATCAAGTGCATCATCCCAGCCGAGCTTGTTTTTCAATTGAACGGCAAGATAACAAACGGCACCCGAAGATATCCCGATGACGGCTGCTGACCACAGTGGAACAAATCCAGCTGCAGGTGTGATGGTAGCCAGGCCTGCGATACTGCCGGTCATCAGGCCCACAAACTTCGGTTTCCGGTCGCGCGACCACTCAATGATGAGCCAGGTAATGGCGGCAAAAGAAGCCGCAATATCCGTATTGACAAATGCCTGCACGGTCACACTGTCCACCAGCAACTCACTGCCGGCATTGAAACCATACCAGCCGAACCACAACAAACCGGTTCCGATGGCAACCAGTGGAATGCTGTTGGGCGGAGAAGCTTTGTCCCTTCTGGCACCAACATATATTACCGATGCGAGTGCTGCAAATCCTGCAGTTGCGTGGACTACAATCCCCCCAGCGAAATCGAGTACGCCCCATTCCTGGAGAATACCACCTCCCCAAACCATATGGACGAAGGGATAGTAAACAAAGATTTGCCAGAAAACCAAAAATATTAAGTACGACTTGAACGTAATGCGGTTCACAAATGCACCGGTAATGAGTGCAGGTGTGATAATTGCAAACATCATTTGATAAGCAAAGAAGAGTAGGGGAGGGATGTTCCCGTCAGCAGTGCTGTATAGCTCCTCAAGTGTGTAATTTGCAAGGAATGCCGCATCGAAATTTCCGATGACACCCCCGCTTCCGCTGAAACTCAGAGAATAGCCGAACGCCCACCAGAGAATGGTCGTGATTCCCAGCGATACGAAGGTTTGTATCATGATTCCAAGGATGTTCCTTTTTCCGGCAAGACCGCCGTAAAAAAATGCCAGGCCGGGAGTCATTAACATGACCAGGCTGGTGGCTACTAACATAAATCCCATATGTCCTTCCATAATGCTAATTTTTTATTTGGAGAAAAATTTTGTTTATAAAGAAAATCCGAAAACCAGGAAAATATTTTCAGATTGTGGATTGAAAACAAGCGATCCCATTACTGGCAAGGAGAACTTTTCTGTGATCCTGATTTCCTTGCTGGCTGTCAAACCAACATTAACCACGCTGAACTCATCAGATCCATCGGGCAGGTAGATGCCCTTGCCAGGGGTCGCCCCCAGGAAAACACTGTATTCATAGTCACCTGCCGTGCCATTGTAGCCAATTTCACCATAGAAGGAATTGTCCTTGTCGGCGCCGTAAAAATTGTAGTTCAGAGAAAGGTAAACCGGAAAATTCTCCAGACCATTGAATGTCAGGCTTCCTTCCAGGATGTGGCCGGTCTTGTCTTCCCCATACTCAAAGTATTTGTTACTGATCGAAAGGGAATCACCCATTGGGAAAAAATAATCTGTAACCCCGAGCTTAATCACATCTTTAATGGTATAGGAAAGATACAGATCAGTTTCCTGGTAATTTATTGCATTGGTTGAATAAGCCCCCCAGTACCCGATCTCGAAACCACAAGTGGCGGTATAGGATAATGTTGGCTGAATTGAGGGTGAGTTGGCAAAGTCCATGCCCCTCCAAACATAGCGGCTCACGAAGTCGGAACCGACATTAAAACCCTGGCCTACGACTGTTCCCTGCAGACAGAATATCATTGCCAGAGCCAGGAAAAGTCCGTTGAATAATTTCTTCATATTAATTTAGTTTTAGGTTGTATAATACCTGCCAAAGAAATTCATTTATTCTAATCCGCACAATAGAGGTTTAACTGAATTTTATCTAGGTGATCTGCGGAAAAATATTCAGTGAATCACGGACATCCGGGCCTCCTGTTTCCCGCCTTTTTTCGCATTTATCCACAATCCAACCGAATATTTAATAAATTTATCCTGCAAGAAGTGTCACATTTAAAAATCAAATGTAAGAATGCCAATGTTCAACTTTAAAAATTAATAATATGAAATTGAAAAAAGTCAATGTAATTGCTGGTCTGCTGGGTGTATTTTTGATCAGCCTCGGCCTCAGTAGCTGTTTTGCCCAGCATATCAAGGCTAATGGCGATGTGGTAAGTGAAGAACGCCGTATCGGGAGTTTCGAAGCCATCGAAGTAGGAGGGGCTTTTGAGGTGATGCTCAGGCAGGGCTCGTCCGTATCTTGTGTTGTGGAAGCCGATGCCAACCTGATGGAATATATTGTTACCCGTGTTCAGGGAAACACCCTGAAAGTATATCAGGAAAAAGGTTTTAAGAATGCAGAATTAATGAAGCTTTATATCACTTTTGTTGATCTTGAAGGCATTGAGATAAGCGGTGCCGCAGAGATTAAAGGGGAGGAAACATTCACACTGGATAAACTGCATCTGGAAGCCAGCGGAGCCAGTGAGATTGAACTGAAGCTGCAGTTGAAAGTTTTGGATGTAAATATCAGTGGCGCCAGCGAAGTAGAACTAAGTGGCAGTGCTGATGAACTCAAAGGAGGCTTTTCCGGTGCCTCGGAATTTGAAGCCTATGGTCTCCGGGCAAAAAGGGCCAGGATCGAAAGCAGTGGGTCTGCAGATGTGGAGATCTCTGTTTCGGATGAACTAAACATTGTTGCCTCCGGCGCTTCTTCGGTGGATTATAAAGGAGAACCTTCATTGACTAAAAATGTGAGCGGCGCAGCCGATGTAGACGGGCATTGAGCCGGCACGCCTGTGGATTATGATCCTTCTGTGATCATCTCACGGAATTCATTGATAGATATGATCGGCACACCAAGCTTTTCAGCCTTTTCTTTTTTGCCCGGTCCCATATTTTCGCCGGCAATGATGTAATCGGTATTTCCGGAAACCGATCCGGGGTTTTTACCACCGTATTTTTCGATCAGTTCTTTCAATTCGTTGCGGGAAATATCTTCAAAGCTACCTGAGATCACAAAAATTTTACCTTGCAGCAGATTTTGCTTTTCCTGCCCGTCCGTGGTTACTTCCATTTGCAATCCCTGCTGCTTCATTCTCCGGATCATATCCAGGTGTTCTTTGTTATCAAAGTATTCTATCAAGGCACCTGTGATCCTCTCGCCAATCTCGTCCACGGCGAGCAATTCCTCTTCCGAGGCTTGTATCAAATTGTCCATGCTGCCAAATTGCCTGGCCAGCTTTTTTGCCACGGTTTCACCAACATAGCGGATCCCCAGTCCGAACAGCAATCTTTCAAAACTTTTATGTTTTGATTCTTCAATCCCCTTGAGGATGTTCTTCACGCTTTTTTCCCGGAAACTTACTTTTCTTTCCTTCTTCTCGGCATCGGCCGGATAAACCTTTTCCAGTCCGATCAGTTGATCGTAACCCAGGTCGTAGAGGTCGGCGGCATTCCCGATGAGTCCCCGGTCGTAGAGTAATTCCACTTTGCCCTCGCCCAGACTGTCGATGTCCATGGCTTTACGGCTGATAAAATGCTCGATTTTCCCTTTTATCTGTGGCGGGCAGCCGGTTTCGTTGGGACAGTAATGTGCGGCTTCACCATCTTTTCTGATGAGCAGGGAGCCGCATTCGGGACAGTTCTTAATAAACATCAGTTTTTCGGCGCCTTCGGGTCTTTTTTCCAGGTACACATCCACGATTTTGGGAATGATCTCACCGCCTTTTTCCACAAATACCGTATCCCCGATTCTTACATCCAGCTTGTCCATGATGTCTGCATTGTGCAGGCTGGCGCGCTTTACGACCGTTCCTGCAAGCAAAACCGGCTTCATATTGGCAACGGGGGTCACCGCACCGGTCCGTCCAACATAATAGGAAACGCTCCTGAGGAGGGTAGCGGCTTTCTCCGCCTTGAACTTATAGGCAATGGCCCATCGGGGTGATTTTGCGGTATAGCCCAGTTCTTTCTGCTGGGCCAGGTTGTTTACCTTGATCACCACACCATCAATATCAAAGGGCAATTCGGCCCGGCTTTTATCCCATTCGTTGATGAACTCGAATATGCCTTCGATCCCGCTGATCCTGGCAAAATAGGGAGAAGTCCGAAATCCCCATTCCTTTGCAAGTTGCAGGTTTTCGTAGTGGGTCTTGCTTTTCAGTTCATCCGAAACGATATTGTAGAGGAAGCAATCCAGTGGCCGTATGGCAACAATGGCCGAATCCTGCATTTTGATGGTTCCTGATGCAGCATTCCTCGGGTTGGCAAACAGAGCCTCGCCCGCCTCCTCCCGTTTGCGGTTCAGCCTGGTGAAACCCTCGTGGGGGTAATACACCTCGCCACGGATCTCGAATTCCTCGGGGTATTCCTTTGCTTTCAGCTTTAGGGGAATGCTTTTGATGGTTTTGATGTTGGTGGTCACATCATCTCCCTGCAGGCCGTCACCACGGGTTACGGCTCTCTGTAAAATACCATTTTTGTAAGTGAGACTAATGGCCACCCCGTCAAATTTCAACTCGCAAACATATTCAATATCCTCCGTAATACTCTTCCGGACCCTTTTGTCAAAATCCCTTACTTCTTCTTCGGAATAGGTGTTTGAAAGTGATAACATGGGGTGTTTATGGGGCACAGTCCTGAATTCCTTTGTGATATCCCCGCCAACGCGCTGGCTGGGTGAGGTGGATTTCAGGAATTGGGGATATTGCTTTTCCAGGCTGATCAGTTCCTCCATCATCATATCATATTCATAATCTGATATGGAAGGCTTTGAAAGCACATAATATTGGTGATTATGCTTTTCCAGCTCATTGCTGAGTTCCTCGATCCTTTGCCTGGCCTGTTCTTCAGTCATAAGCGAAGTCTTAAGGTTTTTTATCGGGAATCTTGTCCGTATTCCTGTAAATGTATATAATATTGTTGGCATTCACCGGGTTCATCCAATGCATGATCTTGTCGGCAAAACCGGGTTCGATCTTTTTCTCAAAGACCAGTCCTGGCATCACTTCTTTTAGTCTTTCCGCGCGCCTGCCGATGTTATCGGCTTCAAAGAACAGCACAAAGGAGGCAACGCCCTCACCGCTCAGCGTCTTGTTGTCGATATGCCATTCGATGGGTATCTCTTTAGTGATCTCGTGATCCCTGACCCACTCTCCCAGGTAGAATTTGGGGATCATCTTCGTGTCGTCCTTGTTGGTGTTTTCAGAGAGAATAAAGCCAATGTCTTCGTATTTCGAAAGATAGGTCATGGATTCCACCCTTGCCTTTTTCGAGTACATGGTACTTACAATGGGAAGCATGGGAGGCACGCACACCACCTCCACCAGGTTGGGAACGCTCAGAAAAGGCATCAGCCAGTAGATGGACAGGAGTAATCCGACCAGCCTGGCAGAACGGATGTTGTGTATCCTGAGGGCGATCTTGTAGCCCAGAACGATGGTGAGGAGTGAATAGGCCGCATGTATCAGCCTAACCAGGAGCATCTTGGCCTGCGGATCGCTGATCCCGATCCATTTCAGGAAGTATAGAAAAAGGTAATGGAAACCGACATAAAAAAAGCTGTGTCCCGCAGGACTGGCATCCTGGGTGCTTCCCGGAAGCCATTTGCTGTGGTCATAGCCATCCACCCATGACAGGCATCCCAGGAAGTGCAAGCAGTCTGAAAAAAATCGCCACGATCAGGATAAGACTCAGTGGCCGCTCATTCCAGGTCTTCTTGATAGTCTCCATAAATATGTATTATGCAAGCAAAGTTAAAAATTTCACTGGTTTTTTAAAATCGCCCCCGGCGAATAAAAAAGGCCCGGCATAGCCGGACCTTCTGGTAAAATGTTAGTGACATTATTAAAATTAACGAGAAACAATCTTCTTCCAATTCACGTCACGCGGGTTGATACACATCACCGGGATCTGGGATGAATTGAAAATAATGTCTTCGTCGTAGCTTCCGAGAATAAAGGATGAAAATCCCTTTTCAGGATTGGTCATGATCATGATCAGGCCTGCGTTGATCTCAGTAGCATAGTCGATCACCTGTTTTGTGAAATTGCCGCTTTTGCCGGCTTTCGAAATTGAATAATCCACTTCGTTGGCTTTGAAATGATTGGTGATCAATACGATTGCATCTTCAATGCCTTCGCTGTCAAGATGATAAATATGGATATTTGCATTGAATTGTTTGGCAATATAAGCTGCCCATTTCGTTTTTTCCCATGGGCCGGAATCACTGGTGATGGGCAGTACGATATCGGTGTACTGCTTTTCAAAATATCTTTTCTGGGTAACAATAACGGGTGCTTCGGAGCTTGTAATGACCTTCAGGGCATAACTGCCGGTAAGCTTCTGCATTCCTGTTTTTCCGTGTGTACCCAGGTAAATCAGGTTGGCCCCGATGTTCCTGGCCGTTTCAGCGATGGTTGTGAAAATATTTCCTTCTTTGGCAATGGTGTCTACTTCCACGCCGAACTCTTTGTTTAGGTTTGCGGCCAGTTCCTTTAGTTGATCTTGAACTACACTGAGGTCTTTCCCTTCTTTTTTTAAGGCAGCCTTGGTATTCTTGTCGATCACATGCAGAAGGCTCACCTTGAAATTAAGGTATTTCGCAGCACTGGCAGCCGTCTTTGCAGCATTTGCACAAACATCGGAAAAATCTGTGGGCACTAAAAGAACATTATTCATTTTCGCAACTTTTAATTCATGAATTAATTCCACAACAAATATAGAAAATTATTGCAGAGATTGCTTTAAAATATTTGAATTATTCCTTACCAAGGATTTCCTGGATCATTTCGAGATTTCGCTGTTTACCGTCATTTCTGTTTTTTTTGGCAGTGGGGGTAAAATAGGCATGTGATTGCAGGAATTCTATCTGGCTTACATACCATTCTTTTAGGCTGAAATTTTTGACACCCAGCCGGATCCACTCAAGGCGCAAGCGATGTGCAATCATAAAAAAATCATCCCGCCCGAGGTAATCCAGGTCGGCATCACAAATGATTTTTTCAAGAAAACTGCTGGCATCCTGGGGCAATTTGGTTGACATGATCATGGTAGAAACGGACTCAATTTCACGATCAGAATAACCATATCCCGGCAAAGATTCCCGGGCCAGCTTACAGGACATTTCCTCGTGTTTTCTGTAATCAAGCAACATGCCTGAGTCGTGGTAAAGGCAGGCGGTTTTAAGCAAGATCAGCTCATGTTCCCCTGTCTTTTCTTTTTCAGCTATCTGGATGGCCGACTGGTAAACATCCAGGGTATGTTCGAGGTTATGATAAAACAGATTCTCATCTGTCTCATACTCAATTTTGTTGAGGATGTAGTTGCTGGCTTTTTCAAAATCCATAATCAGTCAAATTTGTTATCTATTCTTTCAATTCCGTCCCAGTCGTCGGGGACCCCTTCCCTGATCAATTTCTTGCAACGGTTCAGGTAAACAAATGCTGCCCGGTCCTCCGGATTCTCCGAATAGATTTCCAGGAAGATCTCCAGGGCCTTTTCGAACTGTTTGTTCTTATATAATTGCAGCGCTTTGCCGAACTCTGTTTTTGTTTTGATCTTCAGTTCCTTAACCTCTGCAGGCTCCCCGTCGAGTACTTCAAAAATATACACCGCTTCTTTTTTGCCTTTTACTTTTACGATGTCGAGGAAGCGGTAATTGTAATGACTCGGATCGTTGATCCGGATGAGGGTATCTTCCGAGATGATGATGGATCCCCCGTATAGTTTGTTGAGACCTTCGAGCCGGGAGCTGAGATTAACGGCATCCGAGATCACGGTCCCGTCCATGCGGCCCTCTCCGCCTACGATCCCCAGCATCAGGTTGCCGGTATGAATACCAAAGCCATTGCTGATTGGAGGCTTGCCGAATTGCTCCATTACCTGGTTGAATTCAATCAGTTTGATTCTCATCTCGATGGCCGCATTCAGGGCATCCTCGGCACGTTCGCTGAACAATGCCATGATGGAATCGCCGATGTATTTGTCAACGAAGCCCATATTCCGTCGAATGATGGGTTCCATATACCCCAGGTAATTGTTCAGGAAATTAAAATTCTCCCGCGGGCTCATATCCTCCGAAATGCTCGTGAAATTGCGGATGTCGCAAAACATGACCGTCATTTCCTGTTGCACCTGGTCACCCAGGCTGATATCGGCAATGCTTTCCTTTCCGAGGTATTCGAGGAACTGCTTGGGGACAAAGCGCGAGTTGGCCTGGTTGATCCTGGAAATGCTGTTGATATAATCTCTGATCTTCTGCGACATATCATTGTAACCCGCAGTCAGTACCCCGATCTCGTCATTGGTCCTGACGATGCTGAACTGGTCCATTTCGCCCTTGCCGGTTTTTTCCATTCTGCGCATCAGTTCGTTTACAGGCAATACGATATCACTGGTGGTCCAGTTTACGAAAAACAATATGTAAATAAATGCCACGAATATCCCGGAAAAGATGCCGGTCAGCATGAGAATGCTGTCGAATACATTCACATAAAAAAGATCCTCGATGCTTGACATACTGCCTGTCTCAACAGCATCTTTATATTTTCCAAGCAAAATTCCCCATTCGTTGTCGTCGATTTCACCGAGGTTCAGTTCGCTGATGTTGGTTAGCCCGAGGAATAAATAAAAGATGACAAGCACCAGCGGAAGGAGTGTGGTCACCCCTGCGTTCACCCACAAACGGTTCCGGATCTTGCCGGCTTTCTCTTTGAAGATCCTTTTTTAAGTTCTTCAAATGAAAAAACATGCTCCAGGTAACGGATATGTACACGGTGCTTTTCCCAGTTAAAAATAAAAACAAGTGTCAGCAGGGAGGCCAGACCGGAAATAAAGAAGTAGCGTATGTAGAACCTGCTTACAATATCACTGAAGTAATGGATATGAAAGATAATGACGTAAAGCATGTAAATCATAATGATGCCGTAGGCCGCCGACAATATCCCCACATTGATGATGGGAACCTTGAGAATAAATCTTTTAACAAACCTTTCCAGGCCCTCCGAAATATTTTTATTCTTGCGCTTCCGCCTGAAGTAAATCTTGAAAGGCAGGTTGAATACCAGCCCCAGGATAAATGAAATGACCAGGAGTTTTGGGAAGAGGTTGATGGTCTTGAAGAGCATCTCTTCATCTTTCTGTGTTTCTTCCACGGATGCCTCGTTTTCTGGCACGCTTACCGGTTCCAGCTCTTCCTGTGGCCGGGGCAGTTTTGTCTCGGGCGGTATTGTATCCGAAAGCCGGGTTTCATTACTCCCGAAAAGAAATCTTGAAGAATTCCCATTTTGGCTCCAGTCAGGTTGATATTTAACCAGCAGGATCAGAGAAAGGGGCAGCACCAGGAAAATATACAATATGGTGGCCGTCAGGTAAATCCTCAAGCCGTGAAATTTTGGAACTCTGGTTTTTGTTGACATAATGTTTTGATTGGTTTCCCGATACCAAAAGTAAAAGTGTAAATATAAGCATAAGCTTAAAATTTGTTAAAAGAAATGAAGGAAAGTTAAGTTTGAGGAATTTTGATCCCGAAAGCGAAGCGCATCGGGAACCAATGACTGATGACCAATGACTAAAATATTCGCTATTCATTTCCGGAATCCAAAATCCGGAATCTGAAATCTGCAATCTGCAATCTGCAATCTGCAATCTGCAATCTGCAATCTGAAATCAATAAGATCTTAGCCCGATGTTTGATTTTCCCCGGCAAAGTATTTCTTGCGGAACCATAAAGCGACATTCACCAGCGCAATGAGCACCGGTACTTCTACCAGCGGTCCGATCACTGCAGCAAAAGCTTCCCCTGAATTAATCCCGAAAACGGCAATGGCCACGGCAATGGCCAGTTCAAAATTATTGCTGGCTGCCGTAAAAGCAATGGTCGTGGTTTTTGGATAATCCGCCCCTGACTTTTTGCCCATCCAGAAAGAGACCAGAAACATGATCACAAAGTATATGACCAATGGTATGGCGATCCTGACTAAATCCAGCGGGATCTTTACGATGTATTCACCTTGTTTTTCTTTCCAACAACTGTGATACTAAAAATTCCCGTTTTGTTTTTGCTGAATGTTTCCAATTCTTTTTCCGAAAGATATTTCAGCATAATATCATCGGGAATGACAATTTGTTTTTCCTTTTTGATCTCAACGGATCCAAATCCCGCTTTGCGGATTTCATTCAGATAATCTCGTTTTTGCAGGGCGCCCGAAACGCAGCCTGCATACATTTCTGCCGCTTCCCTGATCCCCTGGGGCAATTCTCCTTCAATTACCACATCGGACACACAGAAATGCCCTGTATTTTTAAGCACCCGGAAGATCTCCGAAAATGCCTTTTCTTTGTCGGGGACCAGGTTTAAAACGCAATTGCTGATAACTACATCTACCCTATTATCCTCAAAAGGCATATCTTCAATATCCCCTTTCAGGAAAGCTACATTTTCAAAACCGAGCTTTTTAGCATTTTGCCGTGCCTTTGTTAGCATGGCCCCGGCAAAATCAATTCCCCACACCATGCCCTTTTCTCCAACGATGGAACGGGCCACAAAACAGTCATTCCCTGCCCCGGACCCCAGATCTATTACGGTATCCCCTTCTTTAATTTCGGCAAATTCAGTCGGCAGTCCGCAACCCAGCCCCAGGTCAGCATCTTTATTGTATCCTTGCATTTTTGAGTAATCATCACTAAAAATGGTATAATCCGCATCCCCGCAACAATCGGTGCCGCCGCAGCAGGAGGTTTCATTCTGCTTCTTGCTTTGCATGGCGATCTGGTTGTACTTGCTCCTGACCATTTGTTTCAGATCTTCTGGTTCAAATTTCATTTTTTATGTTGTTTTTATAGAATTCGTAAAACTTATCTTTTATCTGATCACGAACCTTCCTGAACACCAGCAAAACTTCCTCTTCAGTGCCTTCGGCTTTTGCCGGATCTTCAAAGCCTATGTGAAGCCTGTTCTTTACTTTGCCAAAAAACGCCGGGCAGCTTTCGTTGGCATCATCACAAACTGTGATCACGTAGTCAAAGGATTCATTCAAAAAATCTTCCACTTGTTGCGGCTTGTTGCGGCTGAGGTCGATATCCAATTCCTGCATCACCTGTATGGCTTTTGGGTGTACTTTACCGGCCGGTTCTGTTCCGGCGGAAAAAACTTCAAGTTCAGGGTCAAAGGATTTTAAAAAGCCTTCGGCCATCTGACTTCGGCAGGAATTTCCTGTACAAAGGATCAGTATTTTCATCTTTATTTACAGTTTATATTATTTTCGGTTTTTACGGACTTGAAGAATTTCATCAAGGCTTGTTCGTGTTTGATTGCCATCTCCGGATTGATACAATAGTGTACCCTGGTTCCTTCGATTTCGCCCTGGATCAATCCGCAGTTTTTCAGTATTTTTAAATGCTGGGAAACGGTAGTCCTGCTCAGGGGGATCTCTCTTGAAATATCTCCCGAAACACAAACATTACAATCAGCAAGATATTGCAATATGGCCAGTCGGGCCGGATGGGATAAAACCCTTGCAATACCTGCAACTTCCTGTAAAATATGGCTAAAGATTTCTTTCTTAAGCATTGTCATTGTTTTATGACGCAAACATACGACATTTGTTTTATCCAACAATATATTTGAGGAAAAAAATTATCCCGGATAATTCATAAAACGATAATAAAAGCTTGCTGAAACGGCAAATTTATTGCCCAGTTGCAAGCCGTTATAATGGCGGTAGAAAGGCCATTCTGTGTTCAGCGCGACCAGCCATTTATTGGTTATGGAATAGCTCAAATGCGGAACAGCATACAGAATCTGATAACCGGTGGATGCAACTATTTGCTGATTTTCCCTTTTTGATTTAGCACGGCTTTCATTTCGCAATTCAAGGCCAAGATTGAGTTTGTCGCTAATTTTGTTGGAGATTAAGAATGCAAACAAATACTGATTGCCGTATTTATAGTAAAAGTTTTTTGAAGCGATCAATTGAGCATATTCAAAAGAACCAAAAAAGCTCATACTCCATTTTGATGATGAGAAACCTTTGCCAATGTATAGATTGAGGGCATATTTATAACTACCGGAGGAAGGTTGAACAGTAATGGGCAATTTAACATGACCAGCTTCCTGGTCAAATACTCCGATGGGAAATTTGACCCTGACTGAGGGTACAATGGTGAGATGACGTTTAAAGTTCTTATAAGCCAGATACTTTACGGTTAAGCTCGCATCGCCCAGGCCGTAACCATTATTGTCTGACCAATTTTCCAACTCATACTTTTCCGTTTTATTGATAAAATAGCCAAAGTCAGTTTGTATGCTGAATCGCGGGCTTAAACCATAAAGGATTTGCAGATTCATAAAGTTAAAATAGGCTTTATCAATAAAATTTATTGAAACAGCATCGCTTCCTTTATAATAAGTGTTTGAGGTGCTGTATTTATAACCCAGCGATACTTGTAATTCTTTATGCCCCATATTAGCATGTTCATTATAAAAATAAGGGTTCCCGGCAGAACAACACTGGCCCATTGTGGCCTGGGAATAAAGCACTGCAAGAAAGGTAGATAACAATAGCGCTTTCATTTTATTTGCCTCCTCCAAAATATGATGTTACTTCGATCGCAATATTTTCTGATACATAACCGCTTTCATTTGAGACTTTGCAGGTGATTGTATTGATCCCTACGCAACATTCTCCGGCGGCATATTTTATTTGATCCCCTCCGCCGTTAAAATTACCGTGGTCGCATTCCCAGGTGTAAGTCAGCTTTGTTCCACTGGCATGGCAAGTTATTGTGGTTGTATCCCATGCCTTTACGGTATGGTGGGTTGCGATTAAACTGTCAATTTTAATGTCGTCGCTTATGTTTTGAGGAGAATCATCATTCTGCTTGCTGCAAGAAATAGAAGCTAATAATACAAGCAGCATGCCTGCAATTATTAAATAATTTGTAATCACTTTTTTATTCATCAGTTCTAATTTTATTAGGATCGCTTATTTTTTGGATTTCTTCAAGGATAACAAATTCATCCCCTGGCATGCAAACCGTCTTTTGCCATTTAATTATATGATCCTGATCGTAAAGCAAACAATGGGGTGTCAGGTTAACATTCATGGCTCTTTTTAAATCGGAATTTGCATCCAGGAAAACTTCAAATTCCCAGGCATTGCCTGATACGGTGGGTTTAACCTGCATTGATGAGCGCGCGTCATCAATGGATATTGCAAATATTTTTATTCCAAATTCTTCTTGTAAGTCCGGGTAAATGTCATTGATTGCTTGTAAAAAGTTGAGGGAAGTTTTACAGCATGATTTCCAAAAACAAATTATGAAAGGATTGTTTTCGTTTTGGAGCACAGCGGAAGAAACTTTTTCGTGGTCAATGGTTTTAATCTCAATGTTTTGGGGAATGCTTCCGGTTGCATCATTTTGTGCTGTTGTATTGATTGAAAATATCAGGAATAATGCAAGGATATATAATGTTTTCTTTTCCATGTTAATGTTGAATATATTGTTCAATCTTTTCGGATAAATCGTCAAATGAAATATATCCGGTATGCCTGTATACAAGTTCCCCTTTTTGATTCAATAATACCTGCATGGGGATCATTATCAGGCCGAATTCTTTCGCTTTATTCAGTCCTTCTTTTTTGGTAATATTGATCCTCTCAACATGCAAGTTCCCGGCATAGTGATCATGAATTCTTTCAATTACCTTTTTCATTCTTCTGCACGACGGACAAGTCTCCGCTCCGATTTCAAGCAAGCTGGCTTTGAAAGTTTTTTCTCCATCCGTAAAGTCATAGTCTTCATATTTGTTGAAAACTCCTGTCCGCTGGTTTTTGATGCTTAATTCAGAAAGCTCCCGTAAGATACTCTTCTGGAAAATGAATAAGGATGCAATAATGGCTATTGGCAAAATGACTTTTATGTATTTTAAATATTTCATCCGGCTTAATCTTAAATATCAAATGTTATCCTCTTTTGATCCTTCCTCATTTTGATTTTTCTCTTGGTTTCAGTTGACACATGCATGAGCCAGTGAGTCTCTCATTGATATCTGTATTTACAGGCAATTGGTTGCGTTCCCATTCAACCATTCCGCCGGCAAGGTTTGCTACCTTTTTCAAAGCCATTTCGTAGCAGGAAATGTGCAGCCTCACTGCTTTTTAAACCGGCAGAATCGGCAATTACTAAAAACTCATCCATGGGAAGTGTTTTATAATCCTTTTCAAACCGGCTTTTGGGAAGATAAATTACTTTGTCAACGCCAAACATCTTATAAGAATTCAAATACTCTTCCCTTACGTCCACAATGATTGCTCCACGTTTGCATACCTCCAGCGTATCTTTCCCAGACAAGCTGAGGAGCTTGTTATTCCTGATTCCTTTATTCTTAAACAAATCACACATTGATATCATATTTTGCTAGGGCAAAAACCTGAACAATCGGATTCAGTTTATAAAAATCAAATCCTTAAGCATTCTGGCTTTCCTGAGACCAGCCACTGCCCCAAGAGATCATGAATACGAGTATTGTAAATGTCGTTTTCTTTCTCATGGATGATCCCTCTTGAATCAACTCGAAATTAATAGTCAAGGATCCAACTTTATTGACAAAACCTTCTTTTTATCCTCAATATCCTTGCTGATAAAGGCTATGGCCGTGATATTTGTTACCATCGGAGCTGTCATCAGTCCAAGGATGAATGCGGAGATCAACGGCCACCCGGTATTTTCAAAGATTGATTGTAAAAACTCCATGGAAGGATTTCTGTTAGCGGTATGCTTCTATCGTTTTCCTGATCTTCTCTTTCAGCTTTTCCGGTTTGGTGCGTGCATTCATAAAGCCTTCGGTCGTCAGATCACTTTGTTCACTCCCCCTGATCACAACCAGACTTTGAGAATCAATACCATATTTTTTGCCCGTTTCTTTTCCTTCTTCCAAATCCAGGTTGACGGATTCGAAGGTGATGCTTCCATTTTTCATTTCCTTGGGATAAAGCTCTTTCACAGCTTTTTCTGTTTCAGCTTCAACAGCATTGCAGGTAGCGCAACGCCGGGAGAAATGAAAATATATAACCTTAATATTTTCGGCTTGTGCAATTTCCTGTTGTTTGTTTTGCTGACCGTTGTCTTGAGCATTGCTGGCACTTAATGCTAACCCAAACACAATGACAAAGCCTGCAATTCCTGAAATAATTTTTTTCATCCTGAATTGTTTTTATTGGTTGATTGCTTTTTCGCTCATTTAGTGTTTCGTAAAAATACGAAACAAAAGTAGAAATTATTGCATTGCATTTGCAAACTGAGCTTAATTTTTATTCTTTATAAATTGCAGGATCTTATCGAAGTCCTTAGGTTCAAACCATTGGATAGAAGGGTCTTTTTTAAACCAGGTAAGCTGTCGCTTGGCATAGCGGCGGGTGTTGGTTTTGATCTTTTCCAGGGCCAGTGGAAGGGACCATATCCCATCGAAATGCTGGAAGATCTCTTTGTAGCCGACGGTGTTCAATGCATTTAGTTCCCGCTGATCATAGAGCTCACGGGCTTCCTCCACAAGGCCTTCAGCGATCATCTGTTCATTCCTCCTGCTGATCCGTTCAAAGAGGATCTCCCGGTCAGTGTTCAGCCCGATCCTGATGATGTTGAAATCCCTTTTTTTGTTCTTACTCTTGCGCAGCCCGGAATACTTTCTGCCACTCAGGCGGCACACCTCGATTGCCCGCATGAGCCTTTTAGGATTCTCCGGGTCGACACTGGCATAGTATTCCGGATCCAATGCCTTAAGTTCTGCCTGCAAAGAAGTTATGCCTTCCTCTTGCAGTTGTTTATTCATTCTGGCCCGCAAGGCCTCGTCCGCATCCGGTAAGTCATCGATCCCACTGCATACCGCGTCAATGTATAAACCGCTTCCGCCGCAGAGGATGGCATGATCATGTGTTTTGAAAAGGCCCTCCAGGATGGCAAGGCTGTCCTGTTCGAAGCGGGAAACATTGTATGTGTTGTGGATGGAGAGGTGCCCGACCAGGTGGTGTTTGACAGCGGCCAGTTGTTCCGGGGAGGGTTTGGCCGTGCCGATATTCATTTCCCGGTAGAACTGCCTTGAATCGGCTGAAATAATCTCCGTATCCAAAACCCTGGCAAGATTGATGGCAATATCCGTCTTTCCGATGGCTGTTGGACCGCAAACAAGAATGAGGTTTTTATCTTTCATCATTCCTTTTCCTTTTTCCTGTTGCCGAGGGGCATCTCTTTGTCTTTAAGGTCTTTGCTGCTATACCATTGTTGCATTTCTACCTGGAAGTCATCAAGCTTTTTAACTGTTTTGAGGCCGTTTTCCTTTCCGATCTCCAGCATATGGAGGAAGGCCTTTTTAAAATCATGTTCAACCACGCCATCCAAAATGGCTTCACGGATGGCGGTTTTGATCCGGCCCACTTCGCGGCTGGGTTCAATTTTAAAGGTTTTGATGATGATATCGCCGCTGATCGGGGGTTCCCAGTTGCGGATGCGATCCTTGGCTTCCACCTCCTGCAGTTTACGGCGAACCATTCTGAAGTTCCTGAGATAGCGCTTCACTTTGTGCTGGTTTTTGGAGGTGATATCCGCTTCGCACAGCATCATCAGGTCGTCGATGTCGTCACCGGCTTCAAAAAGCAAACGCCGGATGGCTGAATCGCTGACGTTCTCTTCTGTAAGTGCAATGGGCCTGAGGTGTAATTGTACCAGTTTTTGAACGAAGCGCATTTTTTCATTGACAGGAAGCTTCATTCTGCGAAAAATGCGGGGAACCATTTTCGCACCCACAAACTCATGCGAATGAAAGGTCCAGCCGGTGCCGGGTTCAAAACGCTTGGTTGCCGGTTTTGCAATATCGTGGAGGATGGCTGCCCACCGCAGCCAGAGATTATCGGTTTTGTCAGAGAGTTTGTCGAGCACTTCCAGGGTATGGTAAAAATTATCCTTGTGCCCTTTGCCATCCACGGATTCTGCACCGCGCAGGGCTTCGAATTCAGGAAAGATGATCTTCATCAGCCCGCTCTCGTGCAGCAACTTAAAACCTGTGGACGGCTTGTCACTCAAAATGATCTTGTTCAGTTCATCGAGGATGCGTTCTTTCGACACGATCTCAATGCGGTCAGCACTTTTGCGGATCGCTTCAAAAGTTTCGGGATGGATCTTAAAATGTAATTGCGTAGCAAAGCGAATGGCCCGCATCATGCGCAGGGGGTCATCGGAAAAGGTGAGTATGGGTTCCAGGGGGGTGCGGATAATCCTGCTTTCGAGGTCCTGCATACCCTGGAAAGGATCCAGCAAAGTCCCGTAATTCTCCTTGTTCAGGCTAAGGGCCATTGCATTGATGGTAAAGTCGCGGCGGTTCTGGTCGTCTTCCAGACTGCCGTTTTCCACGATGGGCTTGCGTGAATCCTTGCGGTAAGATTCTTTTCGGGCACCGACGAATTCTATCTCCCAATTATCGATCTGCAACATAGCCGTGCCGAAATTCTTAAACACCCTGGGTTCGGACACTTTTGCCAGGCAGGCCGTTTCCCGGGCCAGTTCAATACCGCTGCCGATGGCCACGATATCCGCATCTTTGCTTTTCCTTTCAAGGAAAATATCCCGTACAAATCCTCCGATGACATAGGCCTCGGTTTGTGTGTTTTCAGCGGCCTGTGCAATAATACGGAATACGGGATGTTTCAGATGCTTTTTCATGCTCTTTGCAGAATTGAATGCAAAAATAATAAAAGGGGATGAGTTAGGCGTATTGCTTGCCCAGATCCTGATCTGTTACTCGTGGTGTGTTTTTACAAAGAAAGCGACTTTTTCCAGGGAAGTGATCATATTGTATTCTTCCAGATAAACATTGGAAGGAACATTGACCGGTTTGGGTGTATAATTCAAAATCCCTTTAATGCCGGCTTTCACAAGCTTCTCGGTAACTTCAGGCGCTCCTTCGGGCGAAACGGTGATGATTCCGATGCTTATGCCTTTCTCCCTGACCACTTTTACCAGGTCATCGATGTGGAAGGTTTCGGTATTGCAAAAATTCTTTACCACCTTGTTGGGATTGTTGTCGAAAGCAGCTACAATCGCAAGCCTGGTTCTTTTTCCTTTGAAATAGTTGATGAAAGCGCGTCCGAGGTTACCGATACCCACCACGCAGGCTTTGATGCCTTCCTCCGTATCCAGGATCCTTCCGATCAGGGCGATCAGTTCCTCGATATTGTATCCCTTGCGCAGGGTGCCGGTATAGCCGATCAGCATGATATCCCGCCTCACCTGCACGGCCGTAATGTGCTGGATGGTGGCGATCTCATGGGAGAAGATATGTGTTTGCCCCTGGGCATGGCATAAGAGCAATGCCCTGCGATACTGGCTCAATCTTTCAATTGTCTTATGCGGTAGGTGTTTCATCTTGTTTTTGTCCATTCCGGTAAAATTGAAAAGTGTACGATGCAAATTTAAAACCAGTATGCTAAAAAACAAAGAATTTGTTAATAAATTAACATTGTGAAAAAATAACGGATCCAGCTTGCTGAAGATCAGGGATTCATTAATTGAAATTATTTCAAAGAAGTGTTAACAAACCGAAGGGTCTAAGCCCCTTTCTCCAGTAGACTTCTTCCTTCGGTCGAAATGACCTTGGGCTTAGGCACCAGTCTTGTCCGGGTCTACCGGTCTCCTTGTCGCCTTCATCGTCCGAACAGAGGGTCTAAGACCCACCCCGTAAGGTTTTTGATATTTTCAGTAGTTTCTGTAAGGTGGGTCTTGGATCCGGTCTCCTCATCGCCCTCATCGCCAAAATCGCCCAACTACTTCCTGCTCCTTTCCAGCCAATCATACCATTCATCCATGCCTTCACCCGTCTTTACTGAAAGCTGAATAAATTCGAGTTGCGGATTGACCTGCTTTGCATATTCGATCATTTTGTCCAGGTCGAAATCCAGGTGGGGTAGGAGGTCGGTCTTGTTGATGATACAAAGATGCGAGGACTGGAACATATTGGGATATTTAACGGGTTTGTCCTCACCCTCGGTGGTACTTACGATAACCACCCGTTTGGTCTCGCCCAGGTCGAACATGGAAGGGCATACCAGGTTGCCTACATTTTCGATCACCAGTACGGCATTATCTTTCGGGGATAGTTTTTTAACGGCCTTGTTTACCATGTCTGAATCCAGATGGCATCCTGCACCGGTATTCACCTGTACCACAGGCGCCCCGGCTGATTCAATCCTGTTGGCGTCGTTCATGGTTTGCTGGTCGCCTTCGATGATGTTGAAATCAAACTGCGCTTTCTTTTCTTTGATGGTGCGCTCCAGCAAGGAGGTTTTGCCAGAACCCGGTGAGCTCACCAGGTTGAGGGCGAGAATGTTCTTTGCTTCGAAAAAACCACGATTCCTTTCGGCCAGGAGGTTGTTTTTCTGGAGGATGTCGATCTCCAGCTGTATCTCCCTGCCATGCGAATGGTCATGATTTGCATGGCTATGTGTGTGCGCATGATCGCTGTGATGGTGATGATGCTCATGATCGTGGGCCTCATCATGTGCATGATGATGATTGTGCCCGTGTTCATGATGATGCCCACCATGCTCGTGTGCTATGTTCATGCATGTATTCATTGGGCTCTCCGGGTTTTCTGATTCTAACGGATCCTTCTTCTCCGCATCCACAAGTACCGCACATAAGTTGTCTTTTTTAAGTGTTAAACGGGCACAAAGTTACGAATATTATTATTCATCTTAAGCTGTATTGCTCATATAATGGCTTAATGTGCTCAAATGATGCAGCTTAGTTCCGATAATATTCAAGGCATTGTCTATTTAGAACTCATTCTATACTAATACAAGCTCTTGCTTTGCTGTGCATAATTTAATATTTTTAAATAATAAAACAATAAACAGGAGGAATCCATGGCAAAACAAATTTCGCTTAACCTGAAGTGTTTGAAATGCGGGCATTCACTGATGGACTACAAGCACATGCTTAATGACATGCCCAGTGTGAAGGTTGAGGTTTCTGCCAATGGCAAGCGTGGGAACATGTGGCTATGTTCAACCTATGGTTGCTATGACCATGAAACCGATCTTGAATTTGCCCACGAGCAAGTGGTTGATTTCTATTGCCCACATTGCAAGGAAAAGCTGAACACCCACATCATTTGCCAGGTCTGCGATGCACCCATGGTGAAGTATAATATTGAAATCGGCGGGGTAGTAAGCATATGTTCCCGGAAAGGTTGCAAGAATCACTATGTGATGTTCGAGGATCTGGAATCGACCATCCGTAAATATACGCGTGAATACGGGATTTAGCAGATGCGGGGCAGTTGTTCCCCGGCCAGCATGTCGATGAGGCGCTTGCCGCCTATTTTCGTGGTGATCCAGGCTTTGCCTGGGTGATCTTCCGTAATTTCTCCGATAACAGAAGTTTCTTTGCCCAGGGGATGTTTCCGCATCCGTTCTACGATTTTATCCGCATCTTCCTTTTCGGCCACCATCAACACTTTGCCTTCATTGGCCACATAAATGGGATCAAAGCCTAGCAATTCGCAAATACCTCTTACATTTTCTTTAACAGCAATATGATCTTCTTCCACCTGCACTCCGAACTTCCTGCCGCCAGCCAATTCCGAAAGTACCGTGCCCAATCCGCCCCGGGTGGCATCTCGCATAAAGCGGATATTTTTGCCTGCCGCCATGGCCTCAGCGATCAGGCCGTTCAGGCAGGCACAGTCGGAAAGGATCTTCGATTGAATGTTCAGATCGTTCCGGGCCGCCATGATGGCCATGCCGTGATCGGCAATGGAACCATTCAGGATGATCCTGTCACCGGGCTGTATTCCCGCCCCGCTGCTGATGTCTTTGTATTCTGGCTCCAGTTCACCAACTCCCGTTGTATTGATAAATATCTTGTCGCACTTGCCCTTGTCAACTACTTTGGTATCCCCCGTGGTGATCAAAATGCCGGCCTTTTCCGCTTCCCCGGCCATCGAGCGCACGATCTTTTCCAGGGTTTCCATGGGCAGGCCTTCTTCGATGATGAAGGAACAGCTCAGGTAAAGAGGTTTCGCCCCGGAAACAGCCAGGTCGTTTACCGTGCCGGCGATGGCCAGCTTCCCGATGTCGCCGCCCGGAAAAAAAATGGGGTCTACTACGAAGCTGTCGGTGGTAAAAGCGATCTTCTCTGTTTGCACAGGCAATATGCTGCTGTCGGATTGCGGGCTCAGGAACTTATTGTGAAAATATTTTACAAAGAGACCTTTGATCAGGTCATGGCTCATTTGTCCGCCGCTGCCGTGTCCGAGTAAAATCTTATCGTTCATTGCTTATCGGTTATATCTGTAAAAGGCATGGCAGGAACCTTCGTTGGAGACCATACAGGTACCCACCGGATTGTTGGGGGTACAGACTTTTCCAAATAACTTACATTCTTTTGGTGTTTTCAGGCCTTTCAGGATCTCCCCGCAAATGCATCCTTTGTCCTCGCGGGTGGGTTCCACTTCCACTTCAATTTGTTCTTCCGCATCAAATGCTTCATATTTTCCACTGATGCCCAGCCCGCTGCCGGGGATCATCCCCAGGCCCCGCCACCAGTCATCCCGCCGAACGAAAACTTCGTCCAGCATGTCTTTTGCTTTTTGATTGCCGCCTGCCTTCACGGCGCGGGTATAAGCAATTTCCACGGAGGGCTTAGCGCGTTCAAATTGCTTTACCAGCATGTAAATTGCTTTCAGCAGGTCAACGGGCTCGAAGCCGCTCACCACCACACCCAGTCCGAATTTTTCGGGTATGCTCTGATAGATCTCCGGCCCGGTGATGGCGGTAACATGGCCCGGAGCAATGTAGCCGTTGATTTTCACGCCTTCGTCAATCAGGGCTTCCATGGCAGGAGGCATGATCTTGTGGGAGCTGTATACGTAAAAGTTATGGATCTTTTCCCTGGATGCGGTCAGGATGCCGGCCGCCGTACCCGGGGCCGTGGTCTCGAAACCGATGCCCGGGAAGATCACTTTTTTATCCGGGTTCCTGCGTGCAATGTCGAGTGCATCCAGGATGGAATACACAATGCGGATATCTGCGCCCGAAGCTTTTTCATTGTCGAGAGATGAGGTGGAACCCGGCACCCGGATCAGGTCGCCAAAGGTGGTGATGATGGTATCGGGTATGCGGCTGAAGGCAATGGCCCGGTCGATGAAGCCGCGGTGCGAAACGCAGACGGGGCAGCCCGGACCGGATAACAGGCGTATATTGGAAGGCAGGAGGGAAGGGATGCCGAATTTCTGTATGGACATGGTATGCCCGCCGCAAACTTCCATCAGGGCGATATCCTTTCTGGAAATTTTCCGGATCTCTGCAAGCAGTTTTTTTACGATCTCCTTGTCGCGGTATTCATCAATGTACTTCATAGGTCCCGGTTAAGTGATACGTTGGCCGCTTTCTTTTTCTTCTTCATCAAGTTGGCGGTTCAGTTCTTCGAACTCCTCGAAGACTTTCAGGGATTCTTCCGCTTCTTCGGGATTGAGTTTCTGGATGGCGAAACCGGTGTGCAGGAGTATATAATCCCCCACTTGCACATCATCCAGCATTTGCAGGCTGGCATTATAGGTAGCGCCTCCAACGGAGACCAGGGCATTGTCCCCTTCTATTTTTTCGACTTTTGCCGGAATACTTAAACACATGATAACCTCCTTTTTTCCGCTGCGATCAGCAACTGACCCAGGGCAAGCCCGCCGTCATTGGCCGGGATCTTTTCCTGTGCGTAAACCTCAAAGCCGGCTTCCCGCAGTTTGTTTTCCACTCCGCCCAGCAGGTACCGGTTCTGGAAGCTTCCGCCCGACAGGGCCAACTTCCGGATCCCGCTCTCACGGCTGATCTTTTCAGCAGCTGCAAAGATAGCATTTATTAAAGTGTTGTGAAACTTTGCGGAGATCTCCCCGGCGGATCTTTCATCCTCTATATCCTGTATCATTTCCAGGAATGTCATCCGGAAGGAAAGGACCTGGTTCAGCCCAAAGGAATAGGAATCATCAATCCCGGGCTCCAGGGCAGCTTCCAGCCGCATGGGTGCCTCCGCATGGAAGGAGGCTTGTGTGCAGAGCCCCAGCAGGGCCGATACGGCATCGAACAGCCTGCCGGCACTGGAAGTAAGCGGGCAGTTGATGTCTTTTTGAAGCATGCTGAGGATGAGTTCTTTTTCATGTTCCGGGATGTCCTGCAGCGATTGAATTTTATCCCATGGAATATCCTCTCCGAAGTAATGGTAAAGGTATCCCGTGAGCATGCGCCAGGGATTTTTGGTGGCCGCATCCCCGCCGGGCATGGGTATGTATTCGAAATGCAATTTCCTTTCGTAGTTTGCCAGGTCGCACAGCAGAAATTCGCCACCCCAGATCTTTCTGTCATCGCCATAGCCCACCCCATCCATGGCAATGCCAATGACTTTCTCTTTTAGTTCGTGTTCAGCCATGCAGGAAGCAATGTGGGCATGATGATGCTGGACCGCGATCTTTTGAACATCCTGCTCTTTTGCCCAGCGGGTCGACAGGTAATCAGGATGCATGTCGTGTACGATCAGTTCTGTTTTGAACTGGAAAAGCTTTTTGAATCGCTCGATGGATTCGGTGTAGAATTCCAGGGTTTCCAGGTTTTTCAGGTCGCCGATGTGCTGGCTGAGGATGGCCTGTTCGTGTCTTCCCAGGGCAAAGCAATTGACGAGTTCGGCCCCGGTAGCCAGTATGCCTTCCACCTGGCTGCCTGTGAGCACGGGTGTGGGAACATAGCCCCTGGATCTGCGGATCAACCTTTCTTTGCCGTTAATGAAAGTGGTGACAGAATCATCGGTGCGATTGTGTATTTCCCGGTTGTAAGTGAGGACAGCATCTGCAATGGCTCCCAGTTTCTCCAGGGCTGCCCGATCATCGATGATGATTGGTTCGTCAGAGATGTTGCCGCTGGTTAGTACGATGGCCGGGAGATCCATTTGTTCGAAAAGCAGGTAATGGAAAGGCATGTAGGGGAGCATGGCCCCGGTGGTGGAAAAGCCCACACTCACGCCGGGCGCCAGGCTTTTTTTCTTGCGGCTTAGCAGTATGGGCCTGCGCCAGCTTTGCAGTATCTTTTCTTCTTCCTCGCTCACCTTGAGATATTCTTTCAGGCTTTTCATGTTGCGAAACATGACAGCGAAAGGCTTTCCGTCGCGGTTCTTGGCGGCACGCAGCCTGCCGACAGCATCCTCATTCCGTGCATCGCAGGCAAGAAAATAACCTCCCAGGCCCTTGATGGCAAGGATCTTCCCGTCTTGCATCATGATTGCCGTTTTTATGAGAATATCCCGAAAATCCGTAAAGGTTTCATTTCTAAAGTATAGCCGGTATTCCGGTCCGCAGTGATTGCAGGCCACCGGCTGTGCATGGAAGCGGCGGTCGAGGATGTCGGTGTATTCTTTGTGGCATTGCGGGCACATCCCGAAAGGCTTCATGGTGGTCTTTTGGCGGTCGTAGGGCAGGTCGCGGATGATGGTGAAACGAGGGCCGCAATTGGTGCAGTTGATAAAAGGGTATCCTATGCGGTGTGCCTGTGTTTTTAGGTCTTCCAGGCAATCCTGGCAAACCGCAATATCGGGGCTTACCCGGGTGATCTCTTTGCCGCTGCTTTCGGATTTGATGATGCGGAAATCCGAAAAGTTTTCCGGACTTACTTCCCGGCTCTCTATCAGGATGATTTCCGAAGCAGGCGGTTTTTCTTCGCGGATGCCCTGGAGGAAATGAGCCAGTTTGTCAGCATCAGCATTGACTTTGACCAACACCCCGTCGGTGCGGTTCTCCACCCAGCCTTTGAGCTTGAATCGCATGGCCAGGCGGTAGATGAAAGGCCGGAAGCCCACACCCTGCACGAGGCCTTTTATTTGAATGAGGAATGTTGTCATTGAAGGGCAAAATTAGGAATTGTTTGGGAATGGGGAGGGAAATGAGTTGTGTTTGTCAGATTGATACCACGAATTAATTGATGCCAGGAATGTACAAATATATCATGATTTGAAAATTACACGAATTTAAGGGATTATTGAAGGACCCAGACGGTTTGAGGTAAAAGAAAGAATAAGAAACAATCAATGACAATTAAAATAACCAAATCAAAAGTCATAACCGATTTGATGAAGATGAAAGATCTCAAGCCTTCGGAAGAAATTGTCATGGTAGGAGATACCCCTTATGATATTGCCGGAGGAAAAGAGAAGGGTATATCAACCATTGCTGTTGGTTTTAAAATAGCCAGTGGAGTTTTATTATTTCACCCTATCTCCTTTAAGAAGTAGCCAAATCGCCAAGGACATTTCTCCAACAATGCTTGGTATAGCAACTAGTGCTAAAAAGGTCGAGCTGTAATCATCATAATTTTGGATTAGGAAATGTGTCACCTTGTCAAGCATATATACGAATTCTGCTATAACAAGAAAAACAGCAATTAATGATAGCTTTATTGATTCTGTCAATTATATTCTTGGTGTTTTCTTTGTGTCCTTCTGCCTTTGTGGCAATCAATAATCTTAATCCAGAAAGATAGCAGTAATAACATCCTGAAAACAATTTGTAAAACATGAATCAAGCAGGCCCCGCTTTATGCTTCTGAAGGAAATTATTTCAATTCAATGCGATCGATGAGCAGATGGAATTCTTCTGCTTTTTTATTGCCGATGAGCAGACCGATCTCTTCGAGGCTGTCATGCGAAAAATTTGGCATATCCAGTGTCCTGCCTCTGAAAGAGGGATACATCTCAGCAAGGGGAATGCTGATCTCTTCCCATTTACCGGAGGTCTCAAACCAGTAGACATAAGAATAATAGCTCCTGCTGTCGTGTTTAAGCCTGAACTGGTACCTTTTGCCGTCTCCCTTGATCTTTAGTATGATGTAGCTGCTCTTACTTGTCTTTATTTCATCAAAGGCATAGCGCAGGGAAGAAAATCCACCGTTGTTTTCCAGGGAAACTTTTCCGGAAAAGACAGCATGGCCTTTAGAACTCAGGCTGAGGTTTCCGGATGAGCGTCCTCCCATAACCACATCGTTGACAACATACCAGCCTTGAAGCTTTGATTCCTTGTTAAAATCTGCAATGGTTCTGGCTTGCTGCGGGCTAATCAAAATGACCAGGTTCAGTAAATAAATCATTTTATTGCGTTTTGTATATATAACAAGGATGATGGCTAAATTGTTCTGAATTTCCGGAAAAAACTGTTGCCTTAATAAGCGTCCGGAAGTGGGGATCCTTAATAAAGATCCCTTGGGAGTTAACCATTGCATGAGTTGGTATGCCGCTCCTCTGGCTTCTCTGAAGGATTGATTCGGCCTGCTTGCTGGTTATTTCAATACGGTCGGTTTCTTTCTATGTCCTTTTAGATTTAACAACTTTGCCGGCTGCCAGTTTGCCAGTAAGTATCGACATGGGTACTCCGGCCGGACTGTATACCCATTGCCCCGCCTGGAAGATATTGGGTATGGGAGTGAGGACGGATTTTCCGGAATGCTGGATCTTGTTGATTACCGGCACCTCTTTTTCAAAGGTCCAGCCCACGATGGCACCGTCAGTACTTCCCACCCTTTTTTGGATGCTGATGGGCGTAAAGGAAAATTGTTTCAGGACGTTTTCTTTTAAGTTAGGGTAAACCGTTTCGGAGAGGATATATATGATCCTGTCTTCAATTTCTTTCCTGAATTCATCATACCAGCCGGCATCATTGAGCTTTTGGAACAATTCGTAATCAACGATAAAACTTATGATAAGCCCTGTTTTATTTTCAGGAACAAGGCTTTTATCCTTTAAACCCGGAATTGAAATTTCATAAGTATTGAGTTTCAGGAAACGATTGAACCATGCATATACCTCGGCTTTTTTTATGTTTTTCCAGTTATCCAGCAGCGCATTGAGTTCGCCTCTGTGAGTATTGTTCAGACCTGTCTTTATAGGGGTGTAGAAAAAATGTCCATTGGCGATATCTCCAAAATACTCAAGGGGCAAGTCTACCTCTAAATAAAGAGTGAAAACAGATTCGCTCCCTTTGCCAGCCATGACCTTGTTTTTAACAATTTCATATTTCTTTTTTATTCCGGCTGCCATGTTCTCCATCCGGGTGATCTTATAAAAGGTTTTTAAGTCGGCTGCCCAGATAAGATGCTTATAATGATACTTCTGATTACTGTCATCAAGAATATATTGCTGATCAGGATAAATTTCCTGGATGATGGTTCCTGGTTTGAGATTTCCTTTAAACTCTTTTATTTTATCAACCAAAACATCGGCAAGCTTACCAGCACCCCCTTTAGGGTAAAAATAATCAAGGTATAAGGAGAAATAACTCAGAGCGAAAAAGGCAGGAGTGCCTTTAAAGAAATGCTGTGAGATGATATCACGCAGTGAAGTATTTGCAATTAGCTTTTCCAGGTAAGTTTCGACGGGTGTATTGAGGCGGTTTATTTTCCCAACAGTAAAAATAAATTTGGGCAACCAGGGCAGAAGTATTTTAAAGAGATAGCTTCTGTCATTCTTCAGGTCTTTAAATGCCGGATTTTCTATGCCATATAAAATATCAAGCTGTTTCATTATTTTCTGCATGGCAGCAATGAAACGGTCAATATCTTCTTCATTGCCGGGGTATAATTCAAGAAGCATATCCCGGTATTCCGGGATGGAATCCAGGTCTTCAATGTTTAGGATTTTATCCTCAATGCCTACCGAAACCTTGCTGCGGACTACATCAAGCTGAATACCCAGGTCTTTCAGCATGGGCAGGATAATGCCCGCACTCTCCAGTGCCCTGACCCCGGCCTCGAAATGAAAACCATCCTGCCGGAAGGAGCTGACCAGCCCGCCAAATTCACGGTTCTTTTCGATGAGCAGGATCTTCTGGCCAGCCCTTGCCAGGTATGCTGCGGAAGTAAGGCCTGCAATCCCTCCACCAACAATGATCGTATCGTATTTTACAAGGTCCATTTTTTAATCAAGTTTACCCATCTTTATACTGATTTCCCACAAAAGCTTGGCTATATCAAGATCCTGTGCCGGGGGGGTAGGGTCTTCAAGTGTAGTCAGGTTGAAAAACTTTCCGTTAATCTTTTCTATTTCTTTTGATACACCCAGGTAGTAAATAGCTTCCGCTGAAATATCAGCCGGCTTTAAGGTTCTGTCAAGAATGTTTTTCTTATACCATTTGTACAAGCTGCCATTGTCTTTTCCAGTATTTGATTTTACGGCTCCAGGGTGCATGGCATTGATGGTCACGCCAGAGTCCTTGAAATACTTTGCAAAGATCAGCATGGATAGGAGCTGCGCTAATTTTGCAGATCCATAACTTCTCAATCCGCTATACCTTCGTTTCTCCCAATTCAGGTCGTCAAGCCTCAATCCCCAGGCTGCAAAGCGGTGTCCTTCTGAGTTTACAAGGATAATCCTGGATTTTTCCTGTGCTTTCAGTTTTGCTCTCAGTTTGTAGTTAATGATAAAAGACGAAAGATGGTGAACCATGAAAACTTTTTCAATGCCGTCAGGGGTCAGTTCCTGCCTGGTCAGGTAAATACCCGCATTGTGTATGAGCACATCGATCGGCCTGTCGATATTTATCAGTTTCTCTGCAACTTCATGGGTGTCTTTCAGGCTGCTCAAGTCAGCCAGAAAATATTCACAGCTAACCTCAAATTCTCTTTCAATCTCTTGCTTTAAGGCCTCTGATTTTTCCTTGTTTCTATTAATGCAAAGAAGGTTTGCACCTTTCGAAGCATATTTTCTGGTAACCCGGTAACCGATCCCCGAAGTAGCGCCTGTAATCACAACAAGTTTGTTTTCAAAATCATGATGGCATGATTCAGGGGCTTTGCGATTGTTTTTTAACATCGCATACACATTCGACCATTTATACTCTCTGAAATACTTTCCGAATCTTATTCCATTTTGTTCCATAGCCGCTACCCAAACTTTCTTTTCATGAATCTTCTGTACATCTTGCCAAATCGCGGAATATTATCAAAAATATCTCCCCAAAGGTCATAATAATCACGCTGTTCAATTATTTTACCTTTCTCATTGATCGTAAGCCTGCTTGCACCATACAAAACAGAACTCGGATACCTTTTGTAACTGATGGTCATTTCCCATTCAATAAAAATATCATTTTCTTGCTGAATAGCATTCACAAGCTTCATTTTCAAATCCTTTGATCGCTTCGCCAGTCGCTCTGTCATGGCCTTAAATTCCGTCATGCCTTTGATCTCCTGGATGGAGTCCCTGAAATGAATTCCATCATCATAATAGGGCAGTATATGAGACCAATCGGGCTTTCCTTTGGTATTATATGTTTTTGTCCATAATTCCTTAACGATCTCTAATGTCAGTCTGTATGTATTTTCAGGCTTTTCAGCAGGAAGATGTTCTGTTTTCATTGTATATAAGTTATAATTTTATATAGTAAGCCTTGCAATATATGGTGGTGTCATGCTTCACTTTAAACAATGTTTTCTCAAATTTTGGAGGACCAAAGGTCCCGCTGGCATTATTTGAAAACCCATAGCCTTCTTTGGGAATACCTAACCAGTTGGTGTCAAGTTCATCATTATTGTTTTCGTCATGAAAATACCTGAACGTATATTTCCCTGAATCTAAGCCATCGATTACAATTGTACATGTATTATCTGATATTTCCTGTGAAAATCCTTTTAGATATTCATCATTGCTGTTTCGGAAATCGAGCTTTACGGATCCTTTACTGTTATCCAGATTCTCTATCACAATTTCAAGTCTTGCCTGGCCTGTTAAAGACAGATTGCCTGTCATAAGTAAAATTGCTATTACGATCATTTTATTCATAACTGACTATTTTTGATTCTGTTTTATAGTGTAAACAAGCCCCAGTTGAAAATAGGTGTTGTACATTTTTATCAATCCCTGTCCTTTATCTGTAAGTTTGTCAAGATTGTACAGGGTGAAAAAGCTTCGTAAAACCCTCATTTCAAGGCTCAGGTTTTTGAAGAGGGGGGTTAGCGAACCAAGCACCAACCCCTGTTCCAGTTTACGCAGTGCATGATAATTGCTGAAATCTTCATGATAATCTTCCAGAAAGCCTCCCGATCCGATAACAACGCGCACAACACCGGCATCCCTTCCTGCCAGTAAAACCGATATGTAGGGGCCAAACATTATTTGAAAGTTCCAGACACGGTATGCCATCAACAGGGGAATGTCAATATAGTGCAGGCGCATTTTCCCATTTACGTAAGCGGTATAAAAAGAAGGGACTTCTCCGCTGGTTCCGTTAATAACTACAGTATACATTGTATCGCGGGTAAAGCTCTGGCTATAGTCCATGCCACGAAAAGTATAGTATATTCCGGGTATAAAAGATAACCGTTCATTTATCGGAAAGGAAAAGGATGCATTAAATACAGTTCCTATCAATGGCTGGCCTGAGGTGCTGTCCGGAACTTCGGTGGGTATTGGTCCGCCAAAACTTATGCCTGCACCAATATTGATATCTTGTGCAAAACCATTTTCCACGCCACAAAGCAGGAGGAATATGAGTATTAGTAACTTTATCAATGGGCCACAACGAACTTGGTTGACGAAACCAGGCTGTTGTTCATATAAGCCTGTGCAATATATTTCCCTTGCTGCCAGTCCGAAACATCCAGCTGGTGTTTTCTTTGCCCAAGAGGAAAGGATTCCATCAGGCGTCCGTCCATAGCATAAATATTGCATAGTATTTTTTCCGGTTGATTTGTATTAAACTCCAGTGAAAGCTGACCGCTGGCAGGGGAGGGGAACGCAGTAATTGAAAATTCCTGCAGGAGGCTTTCCTGTATGCCTGAGGTGTATTCCAGCGAAATATCATCTATGATCAGCGTACTTCCAACTTCTCCCTGGAAATTACCGGCATCACCACTCGAGGTTAAAACAACTGTAATAGTGTCAGGATTTATTCCGGGAAGCAGGTAATCAAAGTCAATCTCAAGCCTGGTATATGTATCGGTAATACCTGTAATGGCACTTACCGCTGTGGCCACAGTATCCTGTTGAGCTGTCGCTGTATTATATTTGGTGAGTATTACTCCCACACCCGCCGAGTCGCCATTTACAGGTGCGTATTTATACCAGCCTGTAAATTTGGTAGGTGTTTCGGTATATGGCTTGCCATAAATAATATACGGTTCAGCCATGATAAAGCTGCCCGACACCAAAAGACCGGAGATCAGAAAGTCACCCAGAGGATGGTTTCCAGCTGTGCGGCATATTCTCCCGAATGTGCGTCGGTAGTCGGGTAAACGGTAATGGGCCCGCCAAGTATTGCCAGGCTATTCAGTGTGGTCCACCAGTCACCTGCAGGTTCGTAATAGATATTCGTTGCATTGGGGACCCAGTTGTTAAATCCGCCCTCGGGGATTTCTGTTTGTGCCATTGCAGAGCCCATCAGCAGAGACAGGATCAGGATGTTGAGTGTTCTCATATGATTAAATTTTGATACAAAGAACGCGAAACTGTTATATGATTTGTATAGTGAGTAAATATACTAAAATTATTTCGCCCTTGCTGAAAAACTGTTTAATGGACTAATATTTATGGTTGTGTAATTACACAGGTCAATGCCTTGGTTCGATTCTGTTTTGCTGTTTGTTATTTCCCTCACTTGTTTTTGCCATTGATAAAACCACAAACCTCATTCACCAGCTGCCTGCTTTCAGGAATAGGAAATATGGCCCAGTCGTGTTGCATTTTCTTATATTCCCTGAAAATGAAGTTTTTCCTGTTGGAATTTGTGATTGATTTCAATCTCTTGCAATCGGCACTAAACAATTCTTCTGATCCATAGAAAACAATGGTCTGGGGCAAGTTGGTAAATTCGCCATGAATGGGAGACAATAAATAATGATCCGGCCTGTCACCATCTGAATATTTCATTCCTGCATATTGAAGCATTTTTAGTGTCAGGATATGATCAGTACTTTCCAGTTTTTCAATATCCGGATTGGACATGCTCAAATCTAACCATGGGGATAAAAGAATAATCTTTGCAGGAAGTTTTTTGTGCTTTTCCTTTATCAGTTTTTGAGCAAAGGCAAGTGCCAGCCCACCTCCTGCAGAATCTCCCATGAGTATAAAATTATCTTCAGGATATTGCCTGCCGAGCAATTCGTAAGCACCGCTCACCATATTGAAGGTGTCTTTGTAATGGTGCTCAGGAGCCAGGGGGTAATCAATATGTGTCATCCTGCAGAAGCTTTTCCTGACGATTTTTTCGGATAGCCGCCAGTGAGCGCGAGTGGTTTTAAACAAGTAAGCTCCTCCGTGAAAGAATATGATATGGTTTTTTGTTACTTTTTCCTGGCATTGGAATGTTGCAATGCCTTTTGCATGAAATGCCTGAAGATTGACAAGATATGATCGCCTGAACCTGTCAGGAGGAAATTTGTTCTTGGAAACCGGCTTTTGCTTAAGTGCTCTTCTTTCAATCCTTTTCTTAAAGTTGATCACGTTTAGAATCCAGACGAATACGCTTGAAGTGAAGCTTGGGTTCATACTCTTTTTGCTTTGCTGTCTTATGTTAATGGACTCTAAGACACATTAAATTTCTTATGCAAACGCTTTGCTGCCGGGGTTTGTGCCAGTCCGCCCAGTCCTGTGCAGCAGAGGCTGGCAGGCAGGGCCTCCCCAATGGATCTCATGGCATCAATTACTTCGCTGTAGGGTATTACCGACTCAAACCCGGCCAGGGCCATGACATATGCATTGTATGCATTGCTTGCTGCCATGATATTTTTACCCAGGCAGGGCACTTCAACCCTTGCAGCTACAGGGTCGCATATCAGGCCCAGCTGGTTTTGCAGAGCCAATGAGGCCGCATCTGTTGCCTGTTTTGCTGTGCCTCCGTTTAATTCGACCAGTCCGGCAGCTGCCATGGCCGAAGCAGATCCTGCCTCTACCTGGCATCCTCCTTCTTCTGCCGAAAAAGTGTATTTGTCAGCTATAAAAACACCCGCAATGCCCGCAGCGAGAAATGCTCTGGACATTGCTTCCAGGTCAAATGCCTCCTCCTGTGCCGAGCCAAAAAGGGCGCCTCCCACCACACCGCAGCTTCCGGCCGTGGGGGCGGCCACGATGACTCCCATCGAACTTTTTACTTCCATAATGGCTGCAGTACAGGCAATGATGCTGCTGTTAATCGTTTTTTTAATTAGGCCTTTTCCGATCGCTTTTCCGATCAAGGGTGACTGGGTGCCCAGTATACGGTCTTTGTAGTGTGTTCCTTTTAATCCCTCTTCTATGGATCTTTTGATGATCAGCACAATGTCCTCCATTTTCTTCAGGATGGAAGCGGCATCCAGTCCGGTGCGGGCACTTTCATAAAGTATAGCCAGTTCCGACAAAGAGAGGTTCTTATCAGATGCCAGCTTAAGCATTTCATCCTCCGTGCTGAAAGGAAGTTTTATTTTGGTAAGAGAGGGGTTGGCATAACCGGTTGCAGGTTATATTGCAAATATGGGGTTGCTATCAGGCCGGCGATTTTTTCGATCTCTTTGCTCTGGTTTTTGCTGTATTTAATATTTAGCAGCAGGTTTTGATCGTTATCCTGCGATTTGTAAAGTTTAAAACCTGTAAGGCGGGTATTGAGTTTGTTCTCAATTTCAAAGACCTTTTGCCCGTCAACAGGCCTGTAAAACAGGAGTGTCTCGAAAAAATCACCTTTTAAAGCAACACTGACGTCATTCCATTGCACGATCTCAATCATGCCTCCGCCGGATGAAATAGCCAAAATATGCAGGTCCTCCCTGCCTGGATACTGAACATGAATATCATAGGCATTGGGGTGTTTGTTCTCCAGATCAGTAATGAGGTATTCAATGCTGAAGCTGCTGTTTCCCAGATGCTTTTCGTAATTGACGATTTCAGGGTCCGTCATCTCCAATCCAAGCAACCCGCCAGCCAAACCCAGTGCCGAGCCTTGTCCGAGATAGGTGGTTGCCAGTGCACTGCTTTTGTCAAATTTCACGCTCACCTTGCTAAAATCCGGCCCGCCAGCCTGCCTGATCATGCTCCCGATGCGGTGGGCTGCTGCAGTATGCGAACTGGAAGGTCCACGCATGACAGGACCCATTACATCATTAAAAATACCCGGTATATGCGCTGCTTTCATCCTCAAATATTATTGCTGTAAATACTTCTCATAGATCATATTGGCCATAAAGAGATCCTGCACCCCCAGCCCGACACTTTTGAATATCGTGATCTCGTCAGGATCCCGCCGTCCCTTTGCTTTTTTGCTGATCAGTTCACCAATTTCTGCTTCGATAACGGCCGCTGTAAAAAGGCCTGCATTGATTGGTTTGATCAGATCCCCGGATTCTTTAAGCACTGATTCCCTTGAATCGACAAATATCTTCCCGCTGCGTATTATGGCAGGGTCTATCTCCTGCATGTCAGGTTGATAGGACCCTATGGCATTGATATGAGTTCCTGCAGAAATATTTTTCAATTGGAATAGGGGATGTTTTGCATTGGTTGCAGTGCAAATGATTTGGGCTTTTTTCAGGTATTCAGGATCTTTTGTTATTTGTGTGGAAATTCCCAGTCTCTCTTCCATTTCCTCTTTGAATTTAGTGGCGGCATCAGGATTAAGATCGTATAAGAAGGCATGTTTTATTTGCCTGACGGCACAAACGGCCTCCAGCTGGGTTTTGCCCTGTGCGCTACAGCCAAATAATGCCACAGTTTCGGCATGCCTGGGTGCGAGCAATTTTGCCGCGAGGCCTCCGGCAGCGCCGGTGCGAAGCGCTGTAATATGTGCACCGTCCATCATGGACAGTATGCTGCCGCTTTCCATGTCAATCAATAAGACCAATCCCTGTATTGTTGGGATGCCCGGATGCTTGCCAGCTGTTCTTTGGGTGATCAATTTTACGGATACCCTGCCCAGTTTTTCATTAAAAGCGGGTTTGAAGAATAAATTGAGGTTTTTTATGCCCGATATATGTCGCTGCGGAACATGGCTTGTCCCGTCAGAAAAACTGGCAAAAGCCGCTTCCATAGCATCCATGGCATCATCCATGTCAACCAGTTTATCAATATCTGCTGAACTCAGTATTTTGATGTTTTGAAAACTTTGTTCGCTCATGAGTTGCTCCTTATTTTTAAACCATCACTTGTATTGCTGCTTATTCTGTCATTGCCTACAGATTAAAGGCCGGCAACTTAATAATATTCCCTGTTTATATTATTGCAGCTGGCGGTCACGCTTAATCAGTGGCAGTAATCAAAGATAAACTACCCAATAACAATATGCAATAAAAAAAGCCTGCATAATACAGGCTTTTAATCTTAAATACGATGATATGAATAAAGTATTACCAGTTACCAAGTCCCGGATGATCTGCACTTTTGTAGTCAACTCCGGTAATACCTTCACAAGGATCGTTAATAATTTGTTGGATAATAGCAAACTCCCCCCAAATTTCGGGACCTATTTCATCCCCATCCGGATTATACCACATACCATTTGTTAAGGTAGTATCAGCAGGAACGGCAATTATTTTAATAAATTCATCATAACTGCATGAGTTACCGTTCTGGTCATAATACGTTGTGGTCCAATGGTTCGTACACCATGCTCCCAAACCAATATACGAATCATATCCCAGATGTCTGTCTAATAATCCATCATCGTCACAATCCTTATTTGACAACCATACATCATTCCATTTCATCACCAAATGCCAATCAGGATACCCATAATCTCCATTATAAATATGAGCCTGATAGTTATACCCGAAGTCATTATAACCGGTTGTTGAACGAAACCTACCGGTAGCTAAAGACAGCCGATACTGCTGCTACCGATAGTTTTCGTTAATTTAGATTTCACAATAACATCTAAACTTTAAAATTATGAAAAAAAAGTTTGACCCATGTCGAAAAGGCATGTAAAAATGTTCCCGAGTTTGGAAAACTTTATCAGAAGCTGGTTCGCCATGTAGAGCTAACCGGAAAAAGCACAAGTACCCTTAACAATTACACGCGTTGCCTGGCTACGATGGCCATGCATTTTAATTGCAATCCGCTGGAACTGGATGAGGAACAAGTGCTGGATTATCTTCAGTATCTGAAAACCCAGAGCAAAACACCCTCATCGAGTTATTTCAAGCACACGGTTTACGGGCTTAGCTTTGCTAACAAAGCAACAGGACTTGAACCTAAAGGGATTTCTCTGCCATCATTAAAATTTCCCAAAAAACTTCCTGTGGTGCTGAGCCAACAAGAGGTGAAGCGATTGTTGAAAGTACCCACTCTGCTGCGCCACCGTGTTTTGTTGGCCCTGTTGTATGGTTGCGGCCTGCGCCGCTTTGAACTGCTGAACATCAAACTGGTTGATGTGGATTTTGACCGAAGCATGCTACATATCCGCCAGGGCAAGGGACGAAAAGACCGTTACGTTCCTTTAGGCAAGCACCTTTGCCGGGGCTTGCGTACATACATCAACGCCGAACATCCTTATGTGTGGCTTTTCAACGGAAAAGACAACACAGGCCAGCTCCAGCAATTTTCCGAGACAGGTGTGCAGTGGGTGATCAAAGAGGCAGCCAAACGTGCCGGTATTAAAAAGCATGTTACCTCTCATGTGCTTCGTCATACTTATGCCACGCACCTGCTTGAAATGGGCCTTGATATTATGACCTTGAAAGATCTTTTGGGCCATAGTGATATCCGGTCCACCCTGGTGTATCTTCACGTAGCACAGCTTGGCCGGGGGCGTGCTTTCAACCCAATGGATAAGCTTTATAAGACCAAAAGCTAATGCGTCCTGCCTACGAGGTGGCCGATGTGCTCAGGCGCAATCAGGACCACCTGGGCAATCACTGTGCAAACACATGGCAACTGCGCACGCTCAATGCCCTTGCCGCCTGCCGGACCCAGGCCCTGGGCTACCATGTGGATAAATGCACAAACCCCGGTTGTGGGGCAATACATATCACTTACAACAGTTGCAGAAATCGTCACTGCCCCAAGTGTCAGGGGCACAAACGGGAGCAGTGGATCAATAAACGTGAATCAGAGTTGATCAAGGCGGCCTACTATCATGTGGTGTTTACACTGCCTGATGATCTGAACCGCTTATGCCTGCATAAGCCTTCCAAAATGTATGCTTTGCTGTTTAAAACAGCCTGGTCGGTCATTAAGGATTTTGCTGCAAACCCAAAGTTTCTTGGTGCCAAAACAGGGATGATTGCCATACTTCATACCTGGGGACAAAACTTAACGTTACATCCGCATTTGCACTGCATCGTTCCGGGCGGTGGAATAACCCCATCTAAAAAGTGGAAGCCGGCAAAAGGCAAGGGCAAGTATTTATTCCCTGTAAAAGCCATGGCAAAGGTTTTCCGTGCACGCTATGTGGAAGGCCTGAGAGAAATAACTCCTTTAGACCAGAGACTTTCCAAACATCTTTTTGCAAAGCCCTGGATGGTATATTGCAAACGTCCGTTTTTTGGACCGGAACAAGTGGTGGAATACCTGGGAAGATATACCCACAAAATAGCGATAAGCAATCACCGGATCAAAAATATCGACAATGGCCAGGTCACTTTTACTGCAAAGGATTACCGGCACGCAGGCAAGGTTCACATGCTGAGCCTTTCTGACAGTGAATTTATCCGGCGCTTTTCCTTGCATATATTGCCCAGGGGCTTTACTCGCATCAGGCATTATGGCTTTTTGAGCAACTCGTTGAAAAATGCCATCTTACCCATTTTGCAGCAAGAAGTTGGAAAACCGCAATTACCGGAAAAACCACCGCTAAAACATAAAAAGTGTTGTTTCTGTGGCATTGGCCAGTTGGTTACCATCATGGTGTATTCCCCAAGAGGGCCGCCTGCTGTTGAATGGGCGCAAGGCTTTGCATCTTTCTCGTTTTCAAACTAACATCTTTGGGTGAATGGGATGGCTATGCCAAATAATCAAATATGATTGTTGAAAACGCTACAAGGCCCAAAAAATGATCAGAAAATGATAGAAAAACAGGAATTACAGCTTTGACTTAACTTACCTTCGTTGCTAAAAAACAACCAAACACCTGTTTGTCAAATTCAAAATCAAACATCATTCCCCATATTCAGCCCGGTTTCGTCAACACCGCATCTAGCCTTTGTTTTGCAAACAGGCCAGATACTTAGTTATTGTGTGCTGCCTTTATTTCACTTTTCTTGCGATATAAAATCCATAACTTAAAAAGTCTTTGTAAGTACGATATTTTATGATTTCATTCTGTTCAGCTTCGGTAATTCCCTTAGCCAATTCCGAATTATTATGCTTATTTAAGAACGCATCAATTCTATCTTCAATAGGTTGGTAATAATTATTTATCCAACTGCTCTCTGGTAAATAGAAATATCCAATGGGTGAAAATCCATTTTCTTCTAGAATTTTCATTTTGTTGGAAGCAGTATCAATTTGTGGATATTCATTATTCCAATGCTCTTCAATTTCGGCTGGTCTTGAATTGGTTGTCCAAGTAATTTCACTTAATGCAATGTATCCACCGTATTTTTAGGTAATCTTTCCATTTTTTGACTCCGTCTTCAAAACCTATGATATAAATTGCACCCTCCGACCAAATGAGGTCAAATTCGTCCTTGTCAAATGGCAAATCATCCATTGATTTTTCAAGCGTAATAATCTTGTCTTGCAAACCAAGATTTTTTGCTTTGATGTTGAGTTTGTCCAAAAATTCAGGAAATAAGTCAACAGCGATTATTTCAGCATTCAGGTTTTGAGCAAGAGATATTGTCTGAGCACCCGAACCGCAACCTATGTCTGCAACTTTTAAGTGCCTTTTCTTATCTAAATCAATGAAGCTTAATGCTCTTAAAGTGTCCTCATTACTTCCTGGACCTTGTCTTTCAGCGTCTTTGTGAAAGTCAATCAATAATTCCATTTCTGTCATTTTATCTCTCTTTTAATATTTATCGGTTTCGTTTTTTTTAGGTTGCACACAACGTACAAGTATATGCAAATGTGGGCGATTGCGGGCTTCAAACTTATCAAACCGAGATAATTTAAAGCGGGTTACAGCCCTTGAATTTACTACAATCTCGCCCATTTTGTATATACAGTGTGTGTGCCCTGCATGAGCATGCAGCGCACACACTTCGCAAGCTGTATAAAAACTTTAAAATTACAAATGTTTTTTACACGGCAAAGCGAAGTGTGGCGATAATTTTTCCAGAGGGTGACCCTCCCGGATGAACATCCGTTCGGACGGGAAGTCCCTTACACGCTCGGGTAACGCCGGGAAGTGTTAGTAAGTCGCAAGCTGGTTTGGGGCGACCCTTGCAGTGAAGGAAGCGAGACTACAAAATCCGGTACTGACGAACAGGAACGGCATATGAGGCAGGTTTATTTGGGTAAGTAAGCACATCATTACAAAGCCCAACGAATACCAAAAGGGTAAACATGTAGATGCCGCAGGGATCGGAGGAAGGAAAATGCTCTTACCGGGGGAGGTCTCAGGTTAGGTTCGGTATTCCTATATACTGAGAAGTCAGCAGAGGCCATAGTAGTTGCCGGTAACGAGCCGTTGAATGGTAAAGACGGAGGACTCACAAGGTTGCGAAGGGCTGAACGTCAGGTTGTCTCAAATTCGACAAGGAGGTCCAAATTTCGAATTTGCTAGCCTTGCTCTTAAACTCAGACAAAGGTGTCATTGGTGCAAAGAGCGATGATGCTGATACTTGACGAACCGCCGTATACGAGACCTCCCGAAAGCTTTCGGGATACAGTGGTGTGAGAGGTGCACTGGCTCCGGTTATTCCGGGGTCAGCCGCCTACTCGATTGTAAGCTGGCGTTAATTACTTTCTTTTTAATTTTATATCCATATCCCAAAAATATTCACTTTCTTTTTTTATGTCAAAAATGTCTGGATTTGCAGATAAAAATTTTGCTAATTGCTCCTCATTAAAATCAATATAATCTCCTTGCATCATTAAGTCACAATATATGTCTGAAACACTTCTAGGTTTTCTCTTAGGTTTTAAGAAGTCTATACATAATTTCAATGAATGCGAATCAAGTTTTATTATTCTCGGTTTTACAATCCAATCAAAATCATTCTCAGTTTTATCTAGCCCTTTTAATGCATCAATAATTTCATGTATTCCAAATCCAACCTCATAGTTATCTTGATAGTAAGGCTTAATAAAATCCAATGTATCATCAAATTTTTTATTTAAATTTAGTGCTTCTGCAAATTTTTGTTGGGCATATAAATCAGATGGATTCTTCTTTTTGATCTTTCTTCACGTAATTTTAATAAGTTGGGCCAATCTTCTTTTTCAAAAAAAATCTTATCAGCTTCCCAGTCTTCTAATCCATAAGGGTCTTCAAAATCCATAGTCTAAATTGTTGCTTAAATTTTATTTTTCCTCAAATATACGTATCCGATTATTAATTAATATCATTTCAATCAGTTAATTCATTTTCAGGATGTTTCCTCCGCTTGCTTACAACTCCCGGATAACCGCTACGCTATTCTCCTTATTTCGCTTTTATGCTTTGCTTGTTCTTTGGAGATGCCTGGCAATTTGACCGATTATTTTTATTTTTTTATACCAAAGTTAGCAAAATAATGATATTGCTGCAGTTTTCTGTTTCTTTTTGTTAGAGAACGGGATGCTCAAAAGCATGATCATGAAATCTCGGGGATCAATTTATGCAAGCAGCAGCAGAGAAATATACGTAGGGTAGTTGCATGCATATTTTAATCATGTGGGCTGGCCACGTGGGTTTTCATGATCGATTATTGATTTCTATACAAGGTAGGGCTTATAACCTTTGGATGGGTATACCCGAGAGAAAGATTATCAACAATTGGGTGTTGGTTTTTGCACAGGCTGACGGTTAACAATATGAAACGGTTGGGTTTTCGGGCTGCGTTCCTGTCCACCGACAAGAATGCTGAAGCGAGAACCAAACCCTCGCAAACCACTGAACCCCAACTGTTTTATATTGTGTGTTGGCATTTCGTGCATTATTCCTCACCTTTCAATCGTTTAACTTCTTTATCAAAATCGGATGTGTAATTTTTATCCTGAATCTTTCTATACTTATCATATTCTTGTTCTGCTTTTAGTTTTGCCTCCAAAGCACTCACTTTTCCCTTGTCTTTTAAAATCGGGAAGTTAGATAGTTCCAAGAATTGATGTAGAAAACTAATCCAATCCTGCATATTAGTTGGTATCTGTCTTTCTGCTCTACTTTCTGCTAAATCAAGGTACGCTGAAACAATCCGATTAAGTTCTTTAATATGCTGCTCATTTAAGTAATTTTTTGCAACCGAAACATCAGATTTTAATATTTTCCCATCTGGAGCATGTTTCCAATTGGTCAATCCCATGTATAATTTTGTTGCATCAGCCGATGAGTAAATTATCTCAGCAGCAGTCTTACCAGTTATCGCCCAGTGCAATTTGTTCTGAACAGTAGCAAAAAAGTCCTTGGTTAAGGTGTCGGAATTATCATAATCAATCGACAAAGCATAAATGTCAGTAATCTTTTGATAGAACCTTCTTTCACTTGCACGAATCTCTCGAATCCGTTCAAGTAGTTCGTCAAAATAATCTTTTCCAAAGTGTCTACCTTGTTTTAAGCGCTCATCATCTAATACAAATCCTTTTGTGATAAACTCTCTTAATACTTTGGTTGACCAAATTCTAAATTTTGTCGCTTTATTTGAATTTACCCTGTATCCAACAGCAATTATGGTATCTAAGATTGTAAAATAATGTCTTATATTTTTTTCCATCTTCGGCAGTATGTTCCAAAATGGAACTAACTGAATCTTCCTCTAATTCTCCAGATTCAAAGATGTTTTTCAAATGCTTTGTTATAGCAGGTCTTTGAACACCAAATAACTCAGCGATTTTTTTTTGAGTCATCCAAAAAGTCTCGTCTTGATAGAAAACCTCAATTTTTGTGTTTCCATCATCAGATTGGTAAAATATGATTTCGGATTCTTTTGCCATTTAAGTTTTTGTCTCAAATATAAACATTTTTACCTCGTTTCAAGGTTGCACTACGGTTTCTCTGCATGAATGCCAACGTGCCGCAGCTAAGAAACGTGGGGCTTTTCAATGCTTTTCTCTGTCGGTTTACAGCAAATATTGCCATGAAAAACCAACCTTGCGGAAACCACTATCCTCCCCATGTTTTCTTAGGTGCTGTTGCCAGCAGTTTTTATTCTTTCTTTTCTGTCAATATGTCAACGTTGTCTTTGGCTGATGATAATAGTTTTTTCTCTCTTGCCTTAAAATTAGCTACGTCATCAGATATTCGCTTTTCCCCTTTTATCTTGGTGTCGATTAGTTTGCCTTGGTCAAAGTAATAACGCCCTTCAAAAGTCGTCTCCGTGCTTGTGTAGTCCAGTGTTGCTAAACTATCAACGTACGGGAAAGCGTCTTCTTTTTCAAAAACGAAGATGAGTTGTCCATTCCAGAAGTAGTATTCAAAAGTCCGGACACAATAAGATACTCCAATGCGTTCGTGAATTTTATATATGGTGTCACCCTTGAAATAACCAGTCAATTGTCCGCCACCATCTGTCATTTGTTCTAAAAATTCCTCATTGTCTAATGTCATGGTTGTATAAGTCGTGTCTTGATTGATGGTCTTGAACTTGTGTCGAATTTCTGCAATCTTATTATCCTGTCCTGATGCTGTAGAAAACATCAAAACAGTTAACATAAATGATAGTGTTATTTGTGTCAAAAGTTTCATTCTTCAAATTGCTGGCAACGGGTTGCGGCTATGGTGCGTGCCGCTTTATTACTACTAATTTTCTTTATTTGTCCCAACTTTCATTTTTACAACTATCTTTCTTAATAGCACTATCTGCGGCATGCACTATGAGCCGCTGTTATGCCCTGTTTATTATTCAAATTGTATTTCAAATTCAATGCTTTTAAAATTTTCCACACCAAGTAATCTGTCGAAAATAGGTAAATTTCTTAGTGTCATTTCTGATTTGTCAATATTGATTATTTCAAGAAACCCTGATAAATTGGTTTTTGAAGAAAGTTCAATGAATTTGCCATCATTTGTAAGTTTCCAATTCGCATCATATATGCAACTATCATTACTCATCACACTAATTCTATCAGAAATAAAATTAAATTTCATGTTATCCTTGTATGCTAATTTGTCAATTAAACTATTTATGGATTTATGAAATTTATTTGATATTAAAGATGTGTCATAAATAACCTCTTTAACTTTCCATGATTTGTTTGATAAAAAATTTGAAATATTATTGATGACATATTGAGACGTGTCTTTTACTTTGGTAAGGGTAGGGTATTTGAAAGAATTATCAACCCATGCTTTTGTAAAAATCGTATCACTAGATACTCCCGTAATTTCCTGCAGCAATCCAAAATGCACAGAAAATGTTAACACAAAATAACTATTCCCATTAAAATCAAATATACGCCATCTGTTTGACACAGTGCTAAAATTTTCAATATTTTTTAGGGGATGAGTATAACAATAGAGAGTCGCATCGTTTTGATTCTCCCATTCAAGATCAGAAAATTCTATCTCTTTGTGCATATTCACCTACACTAAAAATCCAACTTGAGTTTAGTAGTTCCTTTTTGTCAATGCAGAAATTACCTGGTTGAGAGAATGGAAGTCTTTAAAAGAGTAATAATTCTATTGTTTTTAAAAATTAATTTCAAACTGTCTTTTGAAACGAAATGTATGTCAAATTTTGTAGAATCATTTAGTACAATTGTAGAATCAATTATTGTATATGGATAAGAATCTACTTCTTCATAAAAAATATGTGCGCTAAAAAGTGAATCTTTTGTGATTTTAAATATTATTTCATTACCAAAAAGGTGGATGTGATCTGAGTCAATTGATTCTGACTTTACAAATGCCCAGCTTCCTAAAATCTCATCATTTGCATTTTGAGAAAAAAGCAAATTTGAGTTAATTAACAGTAATATAAATAGTAGTTGTTTCATAATATTAAATAGGGCATAACGTTTTGCAGCTAAGAAACGTGGGGCTTTTCGGAGCGCTTATCTGTCTGCCCGTGACAAAGGTAGCTACGAAGAACGAAACCTTGCGGAAACCACTGTCTGCCCCATGTTTTCTTAGGTGCTGTTAGCAACTGTGTTTATTTAATTATTTCGATTTCTTGTGCAATGTCCGTGTAAAATTCTTCCAATTCTTTTTTGGTCGAATCAACTAATTCTTTGTCAGTTATTTCCTTCTTGTCTGAGTCAAAGAGTCGATAATTTGATTGAGAATATGTCAAGTACTTTGTCACGCTATCTATTTTAAATCCTTCTTCATAATATGGTTTGTCATATTCGTAGTTGACTTTTTTAACAAACTTGAATTTGAAGTCATTGTTAGTCCAATAGGTGTAATTAAGTTTTCCTGTTTCTCCATATAGCCAAAAGTCCATAACAACGTAATCGAATTCATTGTCGTGATATACTATCAATTGTCCGCCATCTGTTGAATGGTCAAGAATTTCAAGAGTGTCCGAATTGAACATTTCCTTGTTTGTTTCAAAGTTTCAAGAAATTCAAAGTCGTTGATTTCCGATTTTGTTTCAATTTCAGGTTTAGAATCGGTATCTGTGTCCGCTTTCTTATTATCTACACAAGAAAAAAGTCCAATCGTCAGAAGAAGAATTGTTAAGTGTTTCATGGTCTTTTTACATAGTTGCTAACGTTCCGACGGTAAGTGCCGTTTGGCATTTTTAGGAATTTCATCCTTTTCTATCTGCGACAATTCTGGTTAAACAAAACTACGAATCGTCTTGAACGCCCCGCCAAATGGCATTTACCGTTTGACAATATGAAACGGTTGGGTTTTCGGGCTGCGTACTTGTCCACCGACAAGAATGCTGGCGCGAGAACCAAACCCTCGCAAACCACTGAACCCCAACTGTTTTATATTGTGTGTTACCGGCTGGCTTTCATTTCTTTCAGTTCATTAATCCTTTTATTATCAATATAATGCGTTGAGTATCTGTCCTCAATATTTTTGTTTCCTGATTTACTAAATCTTAATCGGCGTTTTACTCCTTTACTATATTTGTTATATCCAGTCCAAGAGCTTTTTAAATCCAATTCAGTTGAATATTTACTAATCAACTTATTTATCAAAGTCAGTTTGCTCAAATTAACATTGCATACTTTTTCAAGGTAGTCAACTCGACCGAATCGCCAGTCTTCATAATCTTTTTTAGTCAAATAGTCCAGTTGCATAAGTACGTCCACTGCACAAACAAATCCTTTCTCATACCGATTTTGGTGAACCAGGCTTTTTACTTCTTTATCAATGTCTTTATTATTCAAAATCCTCTTTATTTAAATCAATCTGTTCTTTTATCCACTCAATATAACGCATTTTTTTGAAATCAAACCATTGTTGTCGATACTCACCTGAATTATCAATCTGCCACTTAAAATTCTGAAACGGTTTTGGTCTATTTAATGCGTTTATCAGTTTGTCTTGCAATCTTGAATCGTCAACTGCTCTCAGCAAAATCAGCCATAATTCTAAAAGAATCATGAGATTCAAACCCCATGAATTCAAAATAATCACCAAAATTTTCGTAAATTTCCTTTGATTCCTCCTCCCAAGGTTCTTCGTCTGCTCCAATCCAACTATCAAAATTGAGTATTGTCTTAATCTCACCCGTTTTAAGATTATAAAAACATCTCATCCCGCAATCTAGGTTGTCAGCTATTTCTTCTATTTGTTTTTGAGTCAGTTTCATGTTTGTAGGATGCTTCTCAAGCTTGCCGGTAACGTTTGGCAGCTACCCGAAGGGCGGGATTTTTACCACTAAATTTCTTTCGGAGAACTGAACTTTCGGCTTGCACAAATGTGTCTGCGAAGCACGAAACCCCGCCTTTTGGGTAGGTGCTGTTATCGGTTGCCCTTCTGTCCGTCCGAAGTTTGAATAAACTTTGTTTAAGGTGCTTTACATTCATGTCAGTAAAGTTAAATATTGTCTGATTACTTGGGAACATAAACGGAAAGTGTCTTGGTGACTTTTTGCAAGTCGCAAGTTGCGATTAGTTTATTTTTTTCTGCATCTTCTGCATACGGGATAAAAGTATCAAGAACGTCTATATGAAACATTGCCTTGTCCTTTTACAGATTTACTTTTCTCCATTGTCCAAACCAAATAGTCAATTCCATTTTGTTGAAATCCGATTTTATCAACTGTTTTACCTTGCAACACGTTAGAATTGTCTATGTCGCGAAGTATCTCTTTGAGTTGAATACTTAGTATTCTCTGGTTTGAAGTCCTCGTTGTGAAAAGTTTTTCTTGTGTCATATTGTTTGGTAATTCGAGCAAAGTGTCTGTTCAAAATATGAATCAAACTGTATTCGTTGAACTCAATTTGGATTGAATTGATTTCTATAATCAGGTCAGCAGTCTTTAATGTCTCAAAAATTTCGAGTGCTATGCAATAAATATATTTTGATTGGAGAAGAATTGCTCTCTCCTTAAAAATGTAAACAAAAGAACCTCTACGCCAATAACCATTTAGAACTTCCGGAAGATTGGACAGGTTTTTCAATTCGTTTCTTGTCTCTGCTGAAATTTGTTGCAGCAATTGGTCGTTGTGATTTGTCTTTTGGATTATCAATTTCCACTCGTCCGATTTGTCATAGAGATATTGAAGGTCTGTTAGTCTTTCATTAAGCTCAACTTTGTAAATTCCCTCTCCTTTCGCTTTGTGGTACGCACTACCTCCTGTCAAGTCGTGGAAGTAAGCCAAATAGATAGATTTAAACTTGTAATTGTCACAACAAGGATAGTCCTCCCAAACCCCATCGTCAAGGTGAGAAATCTTTAATGCCATACAGAAGAATTCCTTTTTCGTGCTCCGTGGCTTTTTCGTGCTTTGTAGCTTTGGTTTTAAGAACTTCAAAAATTTCTCTTGTCCTTATTTGCTCTGCTTCACTATCATTTCTTAATTGTAGTTCGTCTATTTGAAAAGCCATAGTTGTCTGTTAGTATTTTTGCAGTCTGTTACAAGTTTGCACTGTCGTGATAGGGTTACCGATAACGGTTCGCGTATATGATTAGGGGCGGATTGCGGAGCATTTTCCTGCTCCAAACACACCGAACTTTTTGCGGGTGAAAAAGTTGATTATCCGAACGAAAACCGACCTTAATTATATACGCTGTTATGTGGCGTTTTTCTTTGCTTTCCGTCCATAGTTATTTGGAAAAGTTGTCTTACCATAAATCCATAAGAATTTGTCAATTTCTTTCAAGTTGTGTTTTGTTAAGTTGTAATGTTTTCTAAAGTCTTCGATTATTTCCTTAAAGCGTTTAAAGTCCTTTAATTCTATGTCATCAAATGTTCGAAAAATTGTCGTTGTTGCGATATGCTATTAAAATTTTATCAACGAATCTGTCATAAATTGGATATGAGTCTTTTTTGTGCCAATTGCAATATTTAGTTGCAAATGAATAAAAATTTCTGTCACCAACTCCTTTGGGTTTTGAAATTCCGTGTCCAATTGCAATTTTGTTCACTACGCTTGGGTCGGCAGTTTCAAGTGCATTGTCAATGTTTAATTGAAGAATGTGTTTTGCTAATATAAAAGTCCCAAAGATATTTGTACTGTATAAATCGTTAATGACGCTAATTTTTAAAAGAATGTCTTCAATCTTTCTGTTCTTTGGAAACTTTTGGAAAAGATTGATAATTGCCTGGTCAGCCAACGAATATCGTTCATCATTATTGAATTTGTCAATGTAGTGTTCAACAAGCTCGTTTGTTGGTTTTTCAAGGTATTTCATTTATTTTTCATTTTACTTTTCCAATAGTTTATAGTGTAAGCTATCAGAGTTATTAAAAATGATAGACTTGTCAAACCACTAAGTATAAGACCAAACCAATAAAGTGTACAAAGTTCAAAATACTCTGCCGTTCCAAGTGTCAACAAGGTCAGTAGTAGTCCCCAAAGGTTTTGATTTAGATTTATTTTAAAATTGTCTGTGTTCATTGTCGTGTCGTTTTAAAATGCCACATAACGGGATTCGGCTATGCTTAGTTGCCGACCCACGAACTTTCAAACTAAGCACCAACCGACATCGGCAATTAAGCATAAGCCGATGTTATAAAACGTTTTGAGTGATGGATTATGAGTTAATAGAAACAGGAGAGATATTTTACAAAGACAAACGTGGGGCGCATTACCACAGACTTGACGATGAAGGCAGAAAGCTCCATATAAATAAAAATGTAATTGAATTTGCTTCTTAAAAGCGGTAAGTTGAAGGAGCGAGGCTAATGTTTTATAACGTTCCCGCGGTAAGTGCCGTTTGGCATTTTTAGGAGTTTCATCCTTTTTTATCTGCAACAAACTTGGTTAAACGAAACCAAGAATCATCTTGCATGCCCTGCCAAATGGCATTTACCGTGTGTTAGGCAAAGTGTTTTTATATCGTAACTTTCTATTCAAATAATTGTCTAAGAAGTCTTTACTCTCTTTTTCCTCAAAAATATACACATCCATTGTATTGTTTTCTTTAATCTTAATTTGGTCATAAAATTCTTTATCCCCTTTTCCTTCAATTTTGAAATTAATTACTAGTCCGTTAATTAAAAACATATATGAAATATTTTCACCATTCTCAATTGGCATTGGATTAGAAATCATTTTAATTGGAAATTCATCATTCTCAGTTAGAACAAATAATCCGACAGGATAATCATCGGATTCACCAGGGCTATTTTCATAAATCATTTTACCAATTCTTTTTTCATGTTCCACTACCCAATGAAACAGAATCAAAAATTTTTTGTCGAGAAATTGAGGCTCGCCAAATTATAGACAGTAAAAAAGTTTGAATTTTGAATAGTTTACATTTTCTAAATGTAAAAATCTCTGATTTAATCTGATTTATTTTTTTCTCATAGGTTGGGTACAAATCTTGATTACCTGATTCCTCCCCAAGAACAATACTTGAATAACTCTCTAAATTCCCCAAGATTTTATTATCACATTCCTCACATAAGATATTTGAGTCATAAAATCCATTTGGTAACAATTTTTTCTTTTTGGAACTTGATTAAATCCAAAGGTGCAATAAAATGTTTTTCATCAAAAAGGCCATTATACATAAAATCAGAGATAATGTGAGACCGTTTCAACAATTTCTTCTTTATTACACAATTTGCACTTCATTTTTTCAACATTTTGCCTAACGTTTTGCGCTAAGAATAGAGCGGGTTTTGGAACACTATCCTTTCTGCCTGCCGCAATTTTTATTGTTAGTTTTATGTTTCATTTTTCACTTCTGCCCGCTTTATTTTTAGCGCTTGTTGTATGCAGTTTTTTAATTTTTCATTTTATAAAGTTCTATTCCATTTTGAATTTGAATATTTTGAATCTTTTAAACTTTCATTGTAAGGCAACCAAAAAGTCACATCTGAAATTGAAAAGCCTTTCCTAATAGGAATATACCCATTGTATTTTGCACTTGAAAAGATGTATCCATAAACAAAAGAGGCATCAGATTCAATTCCGTTTTTATTCTTTTCTTTTTCCTTTTCAAGGTATTCTCTGAAGTCAGGTTCTAACTCATAACTGGAATTTAGATATTCATCATAAAAAATATATTCTATCGACTTTACAATTGAATTGTCTTTTAAAATATAGATAATTTTTGATGGAAGTTTCCACATTCAATTCCAGTCGAGTAGGAGCTGTCATTAATCATATTATATTGTACTATTGTATCATTTAGATATTCAAATTTTATAATGCTTTCGTCATAACAGTCAGAACTTTTTAAAGTATCGTTTTCCATTAGTCTCAACTCAGTTACTCTATTTTTTTCGTCAGTTGTTTCGATGATATAATACTTGCCTCTATTTTCATAATTTACTCTCCATCCTGTGAGTATTATTTGTGAGTCTGAAGGTCTGTATGTATGGTAAAAATTTTGAGTTTCGACAAAACGAAAGTTTGCCAAGAAATGAAAACAATATGATTAGGAATATTTTGTTCATAGTTTTTTTCAGAATTGCATACAACGATTTGGGCGGTATGAAATCGTTGGGATTGCGGGCTACTTCCCTGTCAAGTTACACAGAACTTAATGCGGGGCAGAATGCTGACATAACCGCTTAGACCCCAATGTTTTATACCGCGTGTTGTGTGGCGTTTTTATTTATTTTTTGTCTGTTCTAAAACTCTTTTCCGTTTCGGATTATAAACTTTAACCCAGTAAGTTACTATTGCATCATATCCGTACTCTGATTTTTCAGAATCATTTAAAATAATCAAAGAGGTAGCAATTTTATCATTATGTTTTTCTTTCCATTCTCTGACATTGTTGAAATACTCAATCTTAGAGCCAAGTGTACGTTCCATTGCTGCCAGTTACAAAAGAAATCTTTTTATTTTTAAGTCAAATCCACTTTTCTGTGTCGGTATTTTTAAATATTGACTAAAGAAGATTACTTCTGTATCAGTTAATTCTGGCCTATTATCAATTCTCGAATTCTCTGGATTTGGTTCAAGTTTAAACGAATGAATTTCATAAATCTGATTTTCCTTAATTGGTATTGCTTTTAAGTCTTGTATTGGAATTATCTGATTACCACTATAAGTTTCAATTGAGTTGCAAATTCGTGCATCTTCAAAACTTTTCGGTAATCATAAGTCAATTCGTTAGAGATTATCTGTTGTAATTGTCCTTATAATTAATGTCAAACTCCTTTTTTCTTTTGTCCCTTTTTTTATGCTCAAACTATCAAGAGTCAGCTTATTTTTAAGGCTAATTGTATCTCCATTTAATTCAACATCATAAATCAATGAAAGAACAGCGCAACGTCCACTTCCATTAATCTGGAATATAGCCTTTTTAAAACCGTTTGAAGTTTCATAGAAAACATATTGACTTGTTGGAAAATCCTTATTTGAAATCCAAGTTTTCTCATCGACAACTTCCCAAGTGTTTCCAAACGCTTATATATGTTGAAATCAGTAGTAGTATTATCGTCAGGTTTAATCTTTTCATATTCTTAGTCTTTTTTATTTAATCAAAGATTTATCTGTTGCAACGTCTCGCTAAATGCCACACAACGGCTAGCGTATGACCAGTTGCGAGGCTTACGCCGACCCTACCTGTAAAGGTACAAAAATATTCAGTCAGCGAGAAACCCTGCTATACCCCTGTGGCGCAATTGGTTATACGCATTGTTGGCCTGTTTATTTATTCATAATTATAAGTTTTTACTAATAGCCCTTATTCAACTGGTATACTATTATCAGAATTTTCAGTTGCTTCTATAGGGTACATGAAATTTATTGCAATTATGGAGCCTTGCTCTCTTTTAACAATCTCATATAATCTCTGCAATCCCCATTTTTTATTGTTATATTCAAAAACTTGTTGATGACATCTTTACCATTAAAATCTATGAAACCTTCAGAGCTGAAGCTTATTCGTCAAATCTCTATTTAAAAAAAGTCTTCTTACGTGAATCAAAGTATTGTTGATTTGAAAGACTATCCATTTTTGGTGTCATATTTATTTCAACGCTATAAGCCATTTTTGCTTTTTCAATCATGAGTCCAATAAACACTCTTCCCTTTTCATCCGCGACCCGAAATTACTTCCCATGGATTAGCATAAGATATTTCAAGATTAAAATTCTTACTATTCCATATTTTGACTTCTGTTTTTTCTTGAGCATCAAGGGGAGGTAGAAAGTTTATTAATGAGTATTATTGCAATTATTATCTTTTATCATCCCTTTGTTTTTAAATAGGCCACAACGGTTACGTATATGAAACGTTTGGCATTTCCGAAGCACTTTCCTGTCAAGTTACAAGTACTTGTGATGCAGGCTGAAACGCTCGATACAACCCACATGACTGCCAAATGTTCACAATATACGACGTCGGGCGTATGCGCTTTCTCTTTCTCTAGTTACAGGTCGTGTAAGGATTTAAGCATTGATTGTTTGGCGGTAACCAACCAACGTTATTCTCAAACTTGACCTTTAGCCATTTTCCTTTGCAATCAAGAATTTCCAGATAATTCCAATTGGAAGTTTCCGACTTTCTTATTTACTTCTGATTTATCATCGGGTTCATTAAATATAATACCTGGATATTCAGCAGGTAGAATACCGATACGAGAAGATGAATCCATCCTTTCTCTTTAATTTCTTTGTTAGGGCTGTATAGGCAGAAACTTTTGCCCAATTTTCCTGTATTTCATTAATTATTAATGCGAAGTAGTTTTCATCGATACTGTCGTTACGCATTTCATACAAGACTTCACTCTCTGGCTTTGTCTTTTTGGTGTAGGCATTATGGATTCCGTTTGATTTCTCAGAGCAGATGCTTAATAGAACAATTGACTTGAACAACAGAGCAACTTGATTGTATTGCGACAATCACAAAAGCTAAAAATATCTTTATTTCCATTATCGTGTAAGTTGTAGGTGAAACTGGTTAACAGATTCAAGTTGCTTTTCAAAGATAGTCCATTGTATTAGGTGCTATTAACAAGCAATAACCTTGGGAAACACCTTTAAGCTTTCCATTGCTATTTTTATATGTTCCTGCCCGAACCGTCATTATTTGGTCGGATGAACAAATACGTTTGTAAAGATAACCCGGATTTCTGTTCGGAAATGCAGGGTTGGAACCACCTTTAGCAGGAATTCTTGAATTTCTACTTTCTACTACCCATGGTGAATTATAAGGACCTCTTCTTTGGTCATTTCCTAAACGATTGACAGTATATTCACCATCAGCCATTTACTCCAAAGCTTTGTTGGGTCTTAACTCATAGTGTAACCTTGATAAGTTTGAATATCATCTGCACCTCTTCTGAACCATAAACAGTGACTGATGCTAATACTGCCCCTTCACCTAACATGCTAACATCTTTACCATAGTCTCCGTGATTTTGACCTGTATATGTGCCTAAATTCTCCATTCTCACGACCTCTAAAAGTAACTACAGCTTGATACCCTTGAAGTCTTTTGAAAACATCATTACCATCTGCATCAACACCTGGATTCAGCATCACCAGAAATCGAACCATCACGCCCAGTTCCAAGTTTCTTTTTTAGCTTCCTTCTCTTGCTGATACATAGGCCAATCTCCTGACCATCTGGGTCAATATTTAAAAATAGGATCGTTATCTACAAATTATATGGGCTAGCATTTGGATAACTTCCTGCATGTGGGTCAATCACCCACCTATTTCATAGCAGTAGGTTCAAGTTGCAGTTTTTTGATCAAACTATCCTTTTCATTTAAAGATTATGAAATAGTATAAAGCCTCCTTATCAAGTTCAATGTATTTAACTTCACTTGTTGTGTCCTGTATTGTAAGCTCTCAAATGTTGCATTTGGGTAACTTTAACATTGGTTTTTGGGTGTCTGCTTTAACAAAGTTATCATAAGGAGTTCGAGAACAAGAATAATATTAGTACCGGTTGCGCATAGCAACTGCTACTAAAAGCATTTTGATTTTAGGTGTTTTTTCATTGCTATTAATTTTTTGTTTTGTGAATATTTACCTCCTTCTATTTGTTGTAACTTTCTTTCTCACTATTGCTCGGGTGTTAAATTTGAATACCCAATTTTATTTATGAATTGGTCAGTCGTTTTTACCTCATCCAATAATTTTGAGAGTTCAGGATATTTCTGAATTTCATTGTAGGTTTTTTCGAAGTCTGAAGAAGCCATTTCGGTATCAAGCTTTTGTTTTAAATCATCAAATTTCCATAACTGCAACATACTTGCTTCGTTATATTTCAATCCAGTTTTATATGCTTTTTGAACTATCGAACCGAAATATTTTCCTGTCTTTTTGGTTCACCACCAATATTAGGTGGGGAATAAGAATTTTAGTCTGATCTTAGATCCATGGAAACAACGGTATATTTCTCTACAGTACATTTTACCGGAACAGATTTTAGATTACTTTGAAGTAACCCGGATAACCACAGAAGCAAAAGGTAAGTTGGTAATTTATTTGGATGAGAAAAACCAACTACCAACAGACTTGCCAGAAGGCGAATATGAATCAAAAGGCTTTACAGCAGCTACTAAGATACAGGACTTTCCCATACGTGAAAGGGCTGTTTTTCTGCGGGTAAGACGACGAAAGTGGTTAAACAAGCAAACGGGCAAAATATACAACAGCCGATGGGATCTATCAGTATCAGGCACAAAAATACACCAAAGAATTTGGTGCTTTTTTAAAAGAAATTGCTGGATAATAACCCAGTAAGTGCCAACAGTGTTGGCAAATACTACCAGGTAGATGGCAGCAAGCTTGCCAAACAATACAAAGACTACATGAGTGGATTTCGGCGCTGGGACCAACTGGATCACAGCCAGCAATGGGTTTTGTTTGCAGATAATGTTGAACATGTGGTTTGTATTGATGAAGTAGCCCTGTCGGATGGAGAACTCTATACAGTAGTTACCAATGCTAAAGCCCGCTGCCAGAAAGGTTCATTGATAGCCATGGTCAAAGGAACCAAATCAGTTGATGTTAGTGAGATACTTAAAAAACTGCCAACAGAGAAAAGACTCGCAGTAAAAGAAGTAACCCTTGACCTTGCCCAAAACATGGAGAAGATTGCCCGTGAATGTTTTCCCAAAGCCAGCATCGTATCAGATCGTTTTCATGCTGCAACAACTACCCTCGGAAGCCTTGCAGGAAATGCGTATTAAGTTCAGATGGCAAGCCATAGATCAGGAAAACAAGCTGGCCCAGATAGCACAATCTCATGGCAGAAAATATTACCCACAAGTTCTGGAAAATGGAGATACCAAAAAGCAGCTCCTTGCACGAAGTCGTTACCTGCTCTTTAAGCCACCAAACAAATGGACACCAACACAAAGAGAAAAGGGCAGCCATATTGTTTAGAATGTATCCGGACTTGAAGAAAGCATATGAACTTTCCATGATGTTTAGAAGCATTTATGAAAACTCCAGGACAATATCAGAAGCCAAACAGGGACTTGAGAAGTGGTATGAGAATATCCAAAAGTATGGCTTTGAATCTTTTGCTACTGCAGCTAACTCAATCAAATTACATCAAGAAACTATACTGGCTTATTTTGTTAACCGGAGCACCAATGCACTGGCAGAGAACTTTAACTCTAAGATAAAAGCTTTCAGATCTGTCTTTAGGGGAATAAATGACATAGGATTTTTTATCTACAGGGTGACTTTGATCTTTGCATAGCTAAATCCTGTTCCCCACCTAATATTGGTGGCTGAACCGTCTTTTTCTGGTAGTAGTCCATTAAATCACTTAAACAGAGAGTTAATAATTCTTTCCCGTCAAGTGCTTTCATGTATAGTCCACTTTCCATTCCTGCATCAGACACGTTAAAACTTTCCCATAATAAAACTTGTCCTTGAAAATGTTCCGCTTGTTAATTCTAAATTCCACCATTTTTCCTTGCTCGTCTTTATGTTTAATGTAGACATGCATTGGTGCTGTCGCAATAAATGCTTCAACATTTACTTCGTCTGCAAGGATTTTATATAAATAAGGAAGCGAGTGGCAATTACCTTTTTTTGTGTTTCAGCAATGTTGAAACCATAAAACTTTCATAATCCTTATCTCCCATAAAATTATCGAAGTCATATTTAAGGGGGCAAAAATTATTGTATTCAGATTTTTCAGTCATGTAACTGAATATTGCCCAGTTTCCAGCAGTTTTATAATTCTGTAATCCTTTCGAAACAATCATTTTATTTACTTTTCTGCTGATGGAGTCAATTTGTGAACAGAAAACATTCCAGTCAAGTTGTCCATCATGATATGCGTTTTCGGTTAAGAAAACTGCTCTTTTAAAACTAATCGGTGTTTTATCTTCAAGCATATTGCAAATCTCATAAACTGCATCTTGAAAATATTGTTCTGACTTTTCTTGGCCGTAACTGATAATGCTAATCAGTAATGTTAATAATGTCAATTTTATTCTATTCATATTCAATGTTTTTTCGTTTCTCAGCATTACGCCCAACGTTCCCGCGGTAAGTGCCGTTTGGCATTTGGAACTTAAAAGCTTTCTATCTGCAAGCAACTCGGTTCAATGAAACCATGAATCGCCTTGCACGCCCCGCCAAATGGCATTTACCGTGTGTTGGCGGTAGTATTTTTAATAAATCTTTTTTTCATAACTAAAAGCATCAAACAAAATTCTTAACATTTTAATAATTGGATCAAGTTGAGTAGCATTTTTATAAAAATTGCGATAAGAAGAGGGTTGAATCACAGTTGATATTCTGTATTGCTCTCCATAACTGATTAACTCAAAAACATAATTCATTGGATGTACAATGGCTAATTCTTTAATTATACCTGGACCATATTCCATTTTGATGGTATCACCTTTCCAGTATTTTTAATATCAATTGTACTTGGAATATTAAGATTCCCAAATTATACAGAGAATCCCCAGATGCTATACCAATCTTCATAATGGATTTCTTTAAACTCCTTGATAAATATACAATCCTGCTCAATGGCAATAGTTGCTTTGTGTGCGAACCAAACTGAGTCAGTTGTATAAATAAGTCTTAGCAAATCTAAATCTTGATTCCATTGATCCATCCACAATCTTAATTCGATAATATCTGTTTGAGTCCAAAGTTTTTATTCCTAAGGCATTTGTGGACTCTTTGTATGTACTATAAGTAGAGTCAATTATTCTACAAGAAATCTATTCTGAATTGAGCTGAAATTCATTGTAGAAACAATTAATAAAACAACATATGTCAGTTTTGCTCTCATTTTTATATTACCGCCAACGTTGAGTATATGGCAAGTAGGCGATTGCGGACTTCGAACCTATGCGAACCGAGAATGAAAGTTGAAGCGGGCTGCAACCCTTGAATTTACTACTATCACGCCTATTTGCTATATACATTGTTGGCAACCGTTATTGATTGATTTGCTCTTTTATTTCTGATGTTAATTCTATTGTAATTGTTACTCCTTTTTCTCTATGATTTTTAATCATCTCAAATCCCTCTATTCTTGCAGTGTCAAAGTCTACTAAGGATACAATATTTTTCGATTTAATCTTATCTCTGAAATGTAAAATCGACTATATCAATAGCATTGTAACCTAAATTGCACCCTTAGAAGTTCTTAAAAAGAACGGTCTATCACCTTTAAAATATTGTACTTTTAATGAAGAATCCCGTATATTATTAGTTAAAGCATATTGTGACTTTTGCAAATTTTGCAATATTCTGGACATTAAAGTCATTATTCTCTGTAGTTAATGCACAAAAACAAATTGTAACATAATCTATTACTTTGTTATTCTTAAGCTTTATTTTGCATGGAAAACAATATATATTGGAATTGAAATCTGAATTAAAGCCTATCTTTTTACCAATTTTAATAATTTCTCTTAAATCCATAATTATTTTAATTCTCTTTCAATACTTTGAAATCCATACAATTTACTCAAATACTTATTAATGAATTCTTTCTCAGATTCATATATTTCACCTTCAAATATCAGACTATTCCCACTGCGAAAAACAGTTAGTAGTTTAGATAGCATTTTAATGTAGATAGGACGTCCAGTTGCTGTGTCTCTAACCAAACCATACCCTCCGAAAACTCCAATTCAGCTTTAAACAACGTATCATTTATCTTTGTCAATTTCGTTGCTCTTTTCCCAATTTCAATTTCTTCAAGTCTCCGTAATCTTTCTTTATTATCAGATTCGTTTTGAGCTAGTAAATCCTTAAATATTGAATAAAATCTTCTGATAGCATTTTATGACTACATTCTCCAATCCTAATATCAACTGTATTATCCATACAAAATTCTAGATAAACATTATCAGAAAGTTGAATGTTTGATTTATTAAGAACACTTTTCCGAAATGAATCAAAGTCACCAATTAAATCATAAATCGTTTCAATTTCCTTATCTGTAATCATATTGCTAATGCAGTCTTTTTAATGGTTGCCAACGGTTGACAATATGAAACGGTTGGGTTTTCGGCTGCGTACTTGTCCACCGACATGAACGCTGAAGCGGGAACCAAACGCCCGCAAACCACTGAACCCCAACTGTTTTATATTGTGTGTTACCGTGCGTTATTATTCATTTTTTAATCCTTACATATTTTTTTTACTAATTCAATCGGTACAGATGTTCTTTCAGAGACTTTCTCTACTGTAATACCTTGATTATAAAACCGTTTGACAAAGCACGGTATTGTCTCTCCAATCTCTACTAAATTGTTTTTCAGGGTCATAGAATCTAATCGCTTTTTGCCCCCACCTTTCCTCAATTGTCTCATGCAAATATCTCAAGTCATGTTTATTCAGTTTCTGCACGACTTTTTCGTAATCGTTCTGTCTCAAAACAAATTTCAAGATTTTTATTTCCTGATTGGTCATAGGTTTTCCCGAGATGTTTGGCTATTGGATAATCTTCTTGTAGTTTCCATAGCGATATTCCATTTTTGAATCCAATACAATTCCCAAAATCAATATCAATTTCTTGCTGTAATATCTCCTGATAAAAAGATTTCATTTTTATCAAAGCTCCTTGGGTATTGTTACGGTTGACATGAAATTTTATATCCATATTTTTAATTTTCGTAGGTTGTTAAACATTTCTTACAAGTTACTGAATACCTAACTCTTTCAACATTCTTATCAACGGTTGTAAATAATGGCGAATCATCATTTGGGCAACACAATCTGTTTTTTATCGTTTTAAGTTCTCCGTTTGATTTAATCAATCCGTTTTCTGTTTGATACTTTAGTTTAATTTAAAAACCCACCGTCTTTGACGGTGGTAATGTTCTTTTGGGTTTGCCTATATTTGTAATATGAGTAGGTATAAGAAACTCTCTCATGTTATATATAAATGTGATTACCACATTGTTTGGGTTCCCAAGTATCGATTTCGGATATTGACAGGACAGGTTAAAGCGCTTATGGAGGAAGACATAAAGATGCTGTGTGAATGGAAGAAATGTGAGGTTCAAGAGCTGAGTGTTCAAATTGACCACATTCACCTTTTGGTGTCGGTACCACCCCGGGTATCCATATCTGAATTGATGGGGATATTGAAAGGAAAGCTTGCAATAAAGTTGTTCAAGACCTATCCCAAGATGAAGCAAAAGCCTTATTGGGGTAATCATTTCTGGGCTCGGGGATACTTTGTAAGTACAGTAGGAATAGATGAAGAAATAATAAAGAGATACGTCAAGCATCAGGAAAAAGAAGAAAAACTTGTAGAAGAGCAACAACATAAATTTGATTTTTAATGCCCCTTTTGGGGGCGACTAAAGCCACCTTCTCAAGAAGGTGGATTTTTACTCTAAACGAACCTTCGTTTCCACATTTGCACACGAAATCAAATTGAAAGTTCTGGTACGTTGTATAGCACAAATAACCTACAGTTTTATTACACTTATCGCAATACATCCAACTTCCATTGTTTTTAAGAATCCGTCCGTTTTGTATTTCTTTAATCAGTTCGCCCATTTATCCGACAAATTTTGCTCCTGCAATTCCAATTCCAGCCCGAAGTATCAGATGAAAAAACAATCATTGGAATTATCGCTTTTTTATCTCTGGGGTAAACAATTACCATTATCGGAATAGATGTCAAAAGAGCAATCACAATTCCCAGTTATCCACGGAGCGATGCCCCAATTTACAAATGGAATAATAAGTCCAAGTGCAAAATAATGTAAAAATGCAGAAATCGAATCTCGCTTATTCAGTTTTTGGATTATCATCGGAATTATGTCAATCATTCCTGCTATTAGTCCGATTATTACTGCTATAAAAAAATCATTCATTTCGTTTATTGTTAGGTGGTACAGTTTTTTTTAATGCACGGTAACGTTTGACAATATGAAACGGTTGGGTTTTCGGAGCGCGTACCTGTCCACCGACAAGAACGCTGGCACTGGAACCAAAACCCCGCAAACCGCTGAACCCCAACTGTTTTATATTGTGTGTTGTGCTGTCGTGCTTTATATAATATTATTGATATCGCTTTTTGTTAATATGGAGAAAAGTCAAATAAACTATATCGTCAATAACCTGATAAAATATAGTCGTTTGTTTACTTAATACTGCTTTCTCAATTCATTTTTAATTGTCGAGGCAGGAAACATGAAGGGATTTTGAACTATCAAATCAAGTTGATGGCTCGATTTACTTTTAAAATTATCGACTTCTTTATCAGTCCATTTAAATTTGATATCATCAAGATATCCTCAAGATTTTTAACAGATTCGTCTGACCATCGTAACTTATAGTCCATATCTACTTTTTACTTCATCGTGAGAAATTGTCCGACCATTTTTAATATCATTTAACCCTCTCTCAATCCCCTGTTTTTGTATGTCAGATAAATCATCCCACCAGTCATTACTCATTCAATTTGGAGTCTTTTTCACAATTTTTAAATATTCAATTGTCTCAGTTGTCATCCAGCTTTGTAAGCCACTCAATAAGTTCTAATTTTAATCGCTTCGTGTCCCATGATATTTTTTTTATCAAAGTTACTAAAATTATCAATATTGTCGGTTTTTTCCAGCATGCCAGCCCGACGGTGGCGGTATGAAAAGTTGCCGATTGCGGGCGATTTTCTGTGCAAGTTACACAAAAGTTGAAGCGGGCTGCAACCCTTGAATAACCTACTGAATCGGCAATTTTTTATACCGCGTGTTATGCAACGGCTTTTATTCATTTTTTCCATATTATTACTTTTCCAAATTTGTCACCTGTAATCAAGTATTTTCCATTTGGTGAAAGTTTAATTTCTTCAATCTCGCTAAATACTAATCTTGAGCCTCCGTCTCTTGTACCTACTGTTTCGGTTCTGTCTTTTCCAAGTTTTTGATTAATCTGTCCAGCTAAAATTACCAAATTCTTACCAAATCCGTCAGACCCCAAGAAAAGCAAACTTATCAGCTGAGTAAGACGCTCGATAACATTTTACTACTCTCTTACATCGATCGGACTTGAAATATCCGTTGAATCAGTCAACCAGTTTTGAGGATTCAATATCAAGGTTTGAAAAAGTAAAAGATTTTCTTATTAACTGGAATGCTTCGATTATAATCTTCGTAATCTGGCAAAACATAACTTGAATAATCAGTGATATTTAAAAGAATATTGGGTGTAATCGGAAGAAAAATCGAATCTCGTTAATAAAGTATACAGTCAGTATTTACTTTGTTATTCGTCGCTTGGAACGAATAACAAATATTGCCTTTTGTCTCCCATATTTTGAGAATACTTGTATTTATCCATTGAGGCAAAATGCATAAAGAAGTAGCCGCTCCGAAATGTTTAGGCTTTGGATACGCTCAATATGCGAAAGTCCATACCTCAACTCTTGGAACATTAATCTCAGATTTAGTATGCATTTGTGGAAACATATTTTCTACTTGAGACATGGCATTTTTAACTCCAGTCGTGTTTTTTTCTCATAAAAAGCATTCGGTCTGCCTACCTAAGTGATTGTTGTATCAATGAACTCTCAGATTTGTTGCCCAGTTGTTAAATCGAAACATTTTGTCACGGGTCTTTCATAAACACCTGCTTTAGTCTCAGTGATGCTTAGGAATAAATAATTGGAATCTGGGTGCATAGCCACTTCACCGATTACAGCATCAAGGTTTTGCTGTATTTAAAAATCTTCTTTCCATTATAATCATAAACGAATACATTTCTATCATAACTACCAGTGGCAAAATATTTATTACTTTGTCGAAATCGTAATAATCTCCTTTGTCTGTTTCTGAATCAGTCTTGATAGGTTTGAAGTCTTGTGCGTTCAAGCCAAACCCGGATAAAAAGTATGTTAAATAAAATCCAATATTTCATGTTCACAAGTATGTTTTCTTTTAAGCTGTTGCATAACGTTTCGGCGGTATGGCCAGTTGGCGACCGAACTGCCCGGAACTGTTTTTTGTGCTTATCATTTTAATTTACCATATCAGTTTCTCTATTGCCACGACAGAGCCAATTGGCTATGACCGCCTGTGTACCACCCCGTGCTTTTTCTTTCTTATAATTTTCTCTAAATCTGATTTATTTCGGGGTAGGTTTACTTTGGCAATTTCCCAAATCAGTTTCGTAATCAACTCCAAAATATTCGTGAGAGATAAGGTTTCGAAGTCCATACATTTTTTCCATGGTATTTCAGGGTGTTTTTCTTGGATTTCAATTGGGATATTTTTTGATGCTTCTCCGATAATCTCAAAATTTCTAATCGTTGCATCAACAATCAAGTAAGTCCTTTTGAATTTTTTAAAGTCGATATTGTGTAAATACTCTTCAATCCTATTCATTGATTGAAGCATGTCCTCAAGATACAGAATATATTCTCGTTGAATCGGACTCATATGTACTTTACGCTACTTAAAATAATGGGTCTTAGCTGCTTTTTTAGTCCTTTTTCCGAAACAGGTCTACCTTAAGTTGAAGTTCGTTTTCCAAAAATTCCTGTAGATCAAAAAATTCCCAACCAAGCGGCTTACCAAAGGACACCAGGATATCTATATCAGAACCACTTTTTTGTTCATTTCGGGAATATGAACCAAAAAACCCGATCCTGTCAACATGATACTGTTGATGCAGAATGGGCTTCAATTTTTTTAATTTGTTTTCTATGTCGATCGTATCGTGCATATTTCAAAAATACTAAAAAATCAGTAAATAATCAGAAGTTCCTTTTTAGCATGGGTGGTAACGTTTTGCGGTATGAAAAGTTGCCGATTGCGGGCGATTTCCTGTCAAGCTACGCAAAAGTGGAAGCGTGCTACAACCCTTGAATAACCTACTGTCTCGGCAATTTTTATACCGCGTGTTATGCGGTCGGCTTTTTTTATTCATCCTTATTTTTCTTCTTACTTTTCTTTTTTTCGGGTTCTTTTTCAGCGTGTATCCAAGTCCAACTATTGTCAGACTTAAATGGTGTGCTTGTACTGTTTTTAGTTATCAATAACGATTTTGGTGAAGTACGATTTGTAATACCAAGCAAAAAATACAGCTCCTAACGTTGGTTTTTCAGTCTCACGATAATTTATCCAAATTTCTCTTGGATTGTCAACTTTGAACCCACGAAATTCTCCCTGAAAGTAACTGTCGTCTTTAAGCATTTTCATGCCTGTCTCATCAATCGTGTAAATAAATTCTCCACCATAAACTGCAAAACTGTTTGGTTGAAAAGCTGGTAAAATCCATACAGAAAGTGTCTGGTCGTCATTTTCTTAATGTATTGATTAAATCTCAAATTAACGGTGTCTTTAAGTGCTTTAATTTGTCCACTTGCAGTTTGTAATGCTCTTGAATATCTATGAAGCAGTGTTGTGTCAACCGTTTCATTTGTTTTGTTTACTTGTCCTTTTTCAACTTTAAAATGAAAAACAAGGTCAAACTGATTGTTTTCATATTTTCCGTAAACTGCGTGCCACGTGTCGTTTTTTTGAAAGCAGAACCAATCACTTCCTATTCGCTCAAGGTCTTTTTTGTCTTGGGTCATAACGCTGTCCGAAGTTCGCCAAGCAATCATATCGTATTCATATAACCATTCTGCTACTTCCATTTTCTCGTTAAAGTCCGCAATGTCAAAATTTGGTCCCTTTGATTTTTGTCCATAGGTCAAAGCTGCTCAACCCGAGAAAAAGTAATGTTATTATTTTATTCATTGTTCTGTTTGTATTACGTTGTCTTTTAAGCTGCCGCATAACGTTCCCGCGGTAAGTGCCGTTTGGCATTTGGAACTTAAAAGCTTTCTATCTGCAAGCAACTCGGTTCAATGAAACCATGAATCGCCTTGCATGCCCCGCCAAATGGCATTTACCGTGTGTTGGCGGTAGTATTTTTAATAAATCTTTTTTTCATAACTAAAAGCATCAAACAAAATTCTTAACATTTTAATAATTGGATCAAGTTGAGTAGCATTTCTGCAAGAAATTTGCGATAAGAGAAGAGGGTTGAATCACAGTTGATATTCTGTATTGCTCTCCATAACTGATTAACTCAAAAACATAATTCATTGGATGTACAATGGCTAATTATTTAATTATACCTGGACCATATTCCATTTTGATGGTATCACCTTTCCAAGTATTTTTAATATCAATTGTACTTGGAATATTAAGTATTCCCAAATTATACAGAGAATCCCAGATGCTATACCAATCTTCATAATGGATTTCTTTAAACTCCTTGATAAATATACAATCCTGCTCAATGGCAATAGTTGCTTTGTGCGAACCAAACTGAGTCAGTTGTATAAATAAGTCTTAGCAAATCTAAATCTTGATTCCATTGATCCATCCACAATCTTAATTCGATAATATTGTTTGAGTCCAAAGTTTTTATTCCTAAGGCATTTGTGGACTCTTTGTATGTACTATAAGTAGAGTCAATTATTCTACAAGAATCTATTCTGAATTGAGCTGAAGAATTCATTGTAGAAACAATTAATAAAACAACATATGTCAGTTTTGCTTCATTTTATATTACCGCACAACGGTTTTCGGCTATGGTGCGTGCCGCTTTACTACTACTATTTTTCTTTATTTGCACAAACTTCATTTTTGCAATTATCTTTCTTAATAGCACTATCCGCGGCATGCACTATGAGCCGCTGTTATGCAACGATTTTACTCATTTTCAAATTTTAGTCCAACAGGTACCTTAATTTCTCCTTTTAAATATGGATTAATGTAAAGTTTAACTGTATCTCTTTCATTCTCCGGCACTAATATGTAGTAGTCTAAAAGAGGACCTGTTCCATAATTCAATGGTTGTCCCGTATATCTATTTGTCAATGGAACAGCTGGTTTCTTATAATTGGGATTATTAACGGAGAATCTCTGAACTAACTGAAGTTTATTACCTTTTTCAGTCCTAAGTCTAGTGTGATAATTATTTAAATAGCTAACTAATTTTTAAAGCATCGCCGGTGTATGTCCACCGAAAAGGTTTCGCCCGTGTGTTGTTGTATGTTTTAACATATTCAATTAGTTGAGAAGCTAACTGCTCTGATGACTGCCAAATGCCTCCTTTTACAACATCTTTTGTCAATATATTGAACCATATCTCAACCTGATTTAACCATGAGGAATAAGTAGGGGTAAAATGTATTTGGATTTTTCTTTTGCTTTCCAACCATTGCTTTACATCCTTGTGCTTATGAATTGATAGGTTGTCAGCAATTATATGTAATTTCTTGTGACGGTATTTACGGTCAAGCGACTTTAAGAACTTTAAGAAGTTTTCAGCATTATTTGCTTTTATTGTCTTGGCGGTTATTTCTCCAGTATGTACGGCCAGGGCTGCAATTAAAGAAACAGTCCCGTTGCGTTTATATGTTGCTGTTTGTCTTCTGGGAGTGCCTGCTTTTAAAGGTAATTCCGGCTGAGTTCTGTCAAGTGCCTGTATTTGGGTTTTTTCATCAACACAAATGACCAGGGCATTTTCTGGTGGTGACATGTAAAGACCGACAATATTTGTCATTTTCGCCTCAAACTCCGGGTCTTTAGATTTACCGCACCAATATTCTATTTTGTGTGGTTTTAGATCTGCCTGCTTAAGGATTTGAAATACTTTGGATTGGCTTATGCCTACTTCTTTGGCGATACGTTCTTGAGACCAATTGGTATATCCTCCATCAGGTTTTGTACAAGCCTTTTCAATTACCAGGGCTTGTTGCTCCGGAGTAATTATCCTTGGTTTTCCACTTCGAGGGGCATCCTTTAATCCATTAATGCCATGCTCGCGAAAACGCTGTCGCCATTTATTAACAACCGGTCTACTTAAACCTGTTTGAGTAACTATTTCATCCATTGACAAACCTTGGTTTGAAAATAAGATTATCTCGGCACGCTCCACGTAGCGCTTTTCTAACTTGTGGGAGCGGCTCATGGTAAGAAGTTCCTTCTTCTGGTCCATGGTTAACTGAATGGGTTTTCCTATCCTTGCCATATGACAAAGATAATAAAATTTTAGTTAATTTACTTAGAAATTATCACACTAGACAAATAATAATAAGATGAGCCGATACTATTATCTAAGTCTGAATTTTTTATCGTAATAGGATTTTCAGGTGTGTATCCATATGATGCGTCATCGGTCTGTTGTGTATTCGCAAAAAATTTCGGATTGCTTACAACGCAACTTGTTAGTATCAGTCCAAATGATAACACTGTAGTCCAAATAATAATTTTTGTTCTCATTGATTGATTCTTTTTCATCATTACTAATTTTGTCTTCTTAAATTGTTGCATAACGTTCCGCGGTAAGTGCCGTTTGGCATTTGGAACTTAAAAGCTTTCTATCTGCAAGCAACTCGGTTCAATGAAACCATGAATCGCCTTGCATGCCCCGCCAAATGGCATTTACCGTGTGTTGGCGGTAGTATTTTTAATAAATCTTTTTTTCATAACTAAAAGCATCAAACAAAATTCTTAACATTTTAATAATTGGATCAAGTTGAGTAGCATTTTTATAAAAATTGCGATAAAGAGGGTTGAATCACAGTTGATATTCTGTATTGCTCTCCATAACTGATTAACTCAAAAACATAATTCATTGGATGTACAATGGCTAATTCTTTAATTATACCTGGACCATATTCCATTTTGATGGTATCACCTTTCCAAGTATTTTTAATATCAATTGTACTTGGAATATTAAGTATTCCCAAATTATACAGAGAATCCCAGATGCTATACCAATCTTCATAATGGATTTCTTTAAACTCCTTGATAAATATACAATCCTGCTCAATGGCAATAGTTGCTTTGTGTGCGAACCAAACTGAGTCAGTTGTTATAAATAAGTCTTAGCAAATCTAAATCTTGATTCCATTGCATCCATCCACAATCTTAATTCGATAATATCGTCTTCAGTCCAAAGTTTTTATTCCTAAGGCATTTGTGGACTCTTTGTATGTACTATAAGTAGAGTCAATTATCTCTACAAGAATCTATTCTGAATTGAGGCTGAAGAATTCATTGTAGAAACAATTAATAAAACAACATATGTCAGTTTTGCTCTCATTTTTATATTACCGCCAACGTTTTGCGCTAAGAATAGAGCGGGTTTTGGAACACTATCCTTTCTGCCTGCCGCAATTTTTATTGTTAGTTTTATGTTTCATTTTTCACTTCTGCCCGCTTTATTTTTAGCGCTTGTTGTATGCAGTTTTTTTAATTTTTCATTTTATAAAGTTCTATTCCATTTTGAATTGAATATTTTGAATCTTTTAAACTTTCATTGTAAGGCAACCAAAAAGTCACATCTGAAATTGAAAAGCCTTTCCTAATAGGAATATACCCATTGTATTTTGCACTTGAAAAGATGTATCCATAAACAAAAGAGGCATCAGATTCAATTCCGTTTTTATTCTTTTCTTTTTCCTTTTCAAGGTATTCTCTGAAGTCAGGTTCTAACTCATAACTGGAATTTAGATATTCATCATAAAAAATATATTCTATCGACTTTACAATTGAATTGTCTTTTAAAATATAGATAATTTTTGATGGAGCTACCACATTCAATTCCAGTCGAGTAGGAGCTGTCATTAATCATATTATATTGTACTATTGTATCATTTAGATATTACGAATTTTATCAATGCTTTCCGTCATAACAGTCAGAACTTTTTAAAGTATCGTTTTCCATTAGTCTCAACTCAGTTACTCATTTTTTTCGTCAGTTGTTTCGATGATATAATACTTGCCTCTATTTTCATAATTTACTTCTCCATCCTGTGAGTATTATTTGTGAGTCTGAAGGTCTGTATGTATGGTAAAAATTTTGAGTCTTGACAAAACTAAAAGTTTGCCAAGAAATGAAAACAATATGATTAGGAATATTTTGTTCATAGTTTTTTTCGAAGTTGCATACAACGTTTTGCGGTATGAAATCGTTGGGGATTGCGGGCTACTTTCCTGTCCAGTTACACCGAACTTAATGCGTGGCAGAATGCTTGCATAACCACTTAGACCCCAATGTTTTATACCGCGTGTTGTGCCGTCGTTGTTTATCATTAATCTATTATTTTTGTCCAAGTCCTATCTGTCGTTTTATCGTGGTATTGAATCACGCCTTCATTTTCAGCTTTAATAATCCAGTCAATCCGATATTCAGAAATTGTATTTTTCTTATTTATCATAAATACGTTTTGATAGTCAGTCGCATTTATAATTGTGTCAGCGTAATATTTTGTTTTACAGTCATCGGTTTCAGAGCCTCCCCTAAGTATAATGAAAATTCAAATTTATCATTGTCCGATAATTCTACTTCCATTCCTTTAAATGCTGTAATTCTTTCTTTAATCTTCAACCGTCATTATTCGAATTGGTTAAATAATACCCTTCATAGTCACAATCGTAGTCCATTACCAATCCTCTAAAATCACTTGGTCCAGACTTGAAATTTTCAATAACCTCGTATTCGATGGTGTCTGATTCCGAAAAATATTTTAAAACGTCACCTTCTTGATGTGGAATCCAAATTGATTCAGAATTTGGAAATCCTGGACAATCATATTTACAACTTTGAAAACCAATTATTAGCGCAAAAATTAGTCAGTAGTCCAAATGGGAGTTTTTGTTGTTTCATTTAATTTTCACTTTACAAATTTAAAATGGTAAAACTTCAATTTCATTGTCTGATAACTCAGATTCATGTTTATTTTCTTCAACTGGGCAATCAATAAATTCTTTCTCTATAACTGATTTTCCAATATTCCCCATTTATTAAGTGGTCTATGTCAGATGCGTTTTTCTCATAAAATTCTTCTTCTGTCATGCCGTCTATGACATAAATTCTGCGAAATTTCATTTTACCACCCACAAAACAGGACTCCTTTATGTAATCCCGTCCGTTTTTATCTACTGTGCAACTTTTCTTTTTTCTTCTTCAAGATTTCTTAACTCTATTGACGCTGCAAATCTTGTCTCCTACAATGCGGCACAACGGTTGCGTGTATGAGTAGTGGCGGATTACGGGGCAATATCCTGTCACGTTGTGATGAAACGGATGCGAGACAGAACGCCTAATACTCACTAAGCCCCGCCACCAGCATTACTTATAGACACGATGTTGTGTGCTGTGGTTTTGTTATCTCATCCATCCTTCAATTTTATAATTTTTAGTAAAAAGTCTTTGTTCCTTTCCTCCCTTTATCAGGTTTAAACCAGACTTCAAATCTTGCAGCATAAGGTTTCCCCCAATCCCCCTCATAAATCGTAAAACGTGAAGTCGTGCCAAATCTCATGACTACCGCTCCGTCCGGTTATTTATTTTGATTGAACTTCTTTGAGGAAGTCTGCTTGTTGAAAGTGCAGAATTTTCTTGAGTTATCTCAAATGCTTTTAAATATATTGTTCCACTTTTCAATTTTTCCAGTCCAGAAATCAATACTCCATACAATCCTGGTCCAAGCGAATCATGAAGTTGAAAATCTATACTTGTTTTTTTGATGTTTGTCAAACTGTCTGGTCTATGTTCTTCAAAGTCAAGGTCAATCTGCGACATGTAATCGGAATATTTTTAGGTATTTCTAGGTTATCTGCCCAAGTATTCTGGTCTTTCCTGGTTCTATCCAAAACATAGCAACTGCATAAAATACAAATGAAAATATAGTACCTCCAAAAATTGCAAGAATACAGAATAATCCAGTTATCCATTTCCTATTGGCAAACTGATAAATTGCAGAAATCAACATTGTAAGTAGCCCTAGTCCAAAAACTATAAAAGCTAAATTCCCAAAAACGTATGATTTTGTAATATCTCTTGATAGTCCGAAAATCAAACAGGAAGCAAACCAAAATAAATATTGGTTCTCACCATTTGTCAAAACGATACTTTACAATTCTATTCCATCAGCTTTCATTTTTGTAGTCGGTTTCCTACCATTGCACACAACGTTTGGCGGCACGAAACGTCGGGGAATTCAAAGCGCAACATTATCAAATAACCACTTACACCCCAATGTTTTATACCACGTGTTGGCGGTTCGGTTTTTATTTATTCCTCTATTCGTTTATCAATAATATCACCTTGTTGATTCTCTATATCCTAAATTTTCTAATACTGATTTTGTCTTGTCATTATATTCAGTTAAACTCAAACAAAGTTTCTCCAGATATTCAAACTTTTCCTTCTTCTTTCTCGTGATAATATGTATTACATAATGTTAATATTGGTTGATATAATTTGTTTAATAATGCATCACCTTTTATTAAAAAATCATCAGAATCAGCTAGCCCAACCAAATATTATATTTAAGTCATTCGTTTTATATTGATGTAACCAAGAAAAAAATGGAAGTCCAATATTTCTCTAAACAATATTTTCATTTCCTCTTTCAAAATTACTTTGTCAAATATATTTCTGTAATTTTCAATTTTGTTCTTTTGCTTTAAATTATCCATTATAGAAATTGTCATAAATGGATGTCCACAATCAATTTTATATGTAGTTTCATTATTATCATATTTTGTGTTCATGTGAATTTCAGATTCTCTACGATTGCGTGGCTCCGAATGAAAATTGTATTTTATGTAATGTTTTTATAATTTCTAATTAAATAATCGTTTACCTATTGATGTCGAGAATAGAAACGTACTGAAATTTTTTGTGTCATCATAAGTTCCGAAGAAAAACGGTAATTTATCGATTTAGTAACCAATTGTGTTTATTTTTATCTAGAAATGTCATATTTGATAGTATCAAAATTTGATTTCAACTGTACAGTACAAGCATTTGTTGGGTATATTGATTTTCCAAAAAGTCCTCCCAACAGTCAAGACGTAATCAATCCCACAATCGATCTTGTCTCTTTTTATTGTTGTAACATAACCAAAGTCTTCTGAGAATACCCTCAACAAAGTTTTCATTACTATCACCACTTCTTGTACTATTCAACATATCATCTTCTTGTTTCATCTTCAAAAAAATTCTTTTACGTAATTAATAAAATCTTTTTTCGGTGTTAAATATAAATTCGGGGTTTCTGTCTTTCTTTTAAACTGACCGCCAACGTTTGACAATATGGTGTCGGCGGGGTTTTTGGAACGCATCACTATCCACCGTGACAAAAGTTGAAACGGAGACGGAATGCCAAATGCAGAACAAATCACCCCGCTGCACTATATTGTGTGTTGTGCTGTCGTGCTTTATTTAATAATATTGATATCCATTTTATTAATATGGAGATATGCCAAATAAACTATATCGTCCATTATCTCATAAAATATTGTCGTTTGTTTACTCAATACTGCTTTTCTCAAACCATTTTTAATTGTCGAGGCAGGAAACATGTAAGGATTTTGAACAATTAAATCAAGTTGATGACTCAATTTACTTTTAAAATTATCGACTTCTTTATCAGTCCATTTAAATTTGATATCATCAAGAATATCCTCAAGATTTTTAACAGATTCGTTTGACCATCGTAACTTATAGTCCATATCTACTTTTTACTTCATTGTGAGATATAGTCCGACCATTTTTAATATCATTTAATCCTCTCTCAATTCCTTGTTTTTGCAAGTCAGATAAATCATCCCACCAATCATTATCATTAGATTTGGAGTCTTTCACAATTTTCAAATAATCAATTGTTTCATTGTCATCAAGCTTTGTAAGCCATTCAATAAGTTCTAATTTAATCGCTTCGTGTCCCATGATATTTTTTTTATCAAAGTTACTAAAATTATCAATATTGTCGGTTTTTTCCAGCATGCAGCACAACGTTAAGTATAAGAATCAGTAGCCGACTGCGTTGCACTTCCCTGTCAAAATACACGAAAGTTGAAGCGGGCTAAAACCCTTGAATTTACTACTGTCTCGGCTATTATTTTTATACCTTGTTAGCAGCTGGGTTTTCATTTCTCGTTTTTATTAATCCATTTATTTTTAACGTAACACAAAACTCATTGAGAGAAAGAATATAATACAAAGCCAAGCAAAATAATTTCCTAAAAATGCATAAACAGTTTTTTGTCCTTTTACAGATACATCTGAATATAAAATCACTTCATCGGTCTTAAAAAAGTCATTGGACGATATAAGTTGTCCTTTATAATCAAAAGAGGCAGAAAATCCTTTGAATGTAGACCTAACCATATTGAAACCATTTTCAATGCTCCTTGTAGATGCTACATAGGTGTGATATGGCGAAATTTCTTTCCAGTCGCTACCTGGCACTAACATAATGTCAATATCCATTTTGCCAGTTTGTTTTATCAAAGAAGGGAAATCCATATCGAAGCAAATTGCAGAACCAATTCTACCGTAAGGAGAATCAAAATATTTTATAACTCCATCTCCATAGTCACATTCACCCGGATAGGTCGGTTTTGCCTTATGATATGTAAATAATATTTCACCTGTGGGCGAAATCCAAGTTATTTTATTTTCAGGATTTTCATCAGAATTTTCATCCGGTATTACGTTCATGGGAATTCCGATGTAAATACTGTCATGAATTGCAATTGTTTTGGCTTTTTCGATGAAGTCATTTTCTTTATCATTGGGCATACTGATGATAGTTTCCCGACCAAATACAATTTTAGCACCTGAAGAAGCTGCTGTTTTACAATTTCTTAAAAATCCTTGGTTTGCATTTTCAACCAAAGAATCAAAACTCGTTGTCATGCGATGGTGATACTCTGCTTTAGTGCTATTGATTGAAGCAATTCTTACTGTTGGCGAGTCAATGGGTTGTGATAATCGGAACTGTCCCCATATAATTATTGAAAAGAAAAGGAAATACCAAATACCCAGAACGCTGAATAAATCTTACTCTTTTCAAAATAATTGTCCCAAAGCCAATTTATTATTGATGCAGTCCACATTATTAGAAATGTTACCCCCCAAATACCAGTAATCGAGACAAATTGCAATAAAGGCAATGATGACTGGGTGTGAACCAAAGTTCCGTATGAGCCTGACGGATTAGTAGATATGGTAATATATTCCATTATTACATAAACAGAAGGAAATATGAGTGTCGAAACAATTCCTTTGAGTTTTTGAGTGTAAATTCGGTCAATCAAAAATGTAAGCGAAGTAAATACGCTCATCATAAAAACAACGAAGTAATAGAAAAATCCTGACATAGGCATCATTCCCTTCCAGACGAAAATGTTTGATACCCAACCAACAAGAACAATTATCAGAAATCCTTTAAATGGCTTTTTGAAACCGTAGAAAGCAAATTAGAAATATTGGTGCTATAAACGCCGCAATCGGTAAAATCCATCTTCCATTAAAAAAGAGAAGAGAAATAAATCCAATCAATAAATAGATGTAAGAATATCGTGTTTTTCTTTTATTCATAGTTTTTTCCATTGCTCACATTTATTCATTAATCAATTTAGGTTATAGATTTCGCAGATGGGTTTGTTAACCTTGCTGCTAACCAGTGCCGCAGCTTAAGAAACGTGGGGCTTTTCAATGCTTTTCTCTGTCGGTTTACAGCAAATATTGCCATGAAAAACCAAGCCTTGCGGAAACCACTATCCTCCCCATGTTCTCGTAGGTGCTGTTGCCAGCAGTTTTTATTCTTTTCTTTTCTGTCAATATGTCAACGTCGTCTTTGGCTGATGATTTGGTAGTTTCTCTACTCTTGCCTTAAGATTAGCTACGTCATCAGATATTCGCTTTTCCCCTTTTATCTTGGTGTCGATTAGTTTGCCTTGGTCAAAGTAATAACGCCCTTCGAAAGTCGTCTCCGTGCTTGTGTAGTCCAGTGTTGCTAGACTATCGACGTACGGGAAAGCGTGCTTGCTTTTACAAGAACGAAGATGAGTTGTCCATTCCAGAAGTAGTATTCAAAAGTCCGGACGCAATAAGATACTCCAATGCGTTCGTGAATTTTATATCTGGTGTCACCCTTGAAATAACCAGTCAATTGTCCGCCACCCATCTCTCATTTGTTCTAGAAATTCCTCATCGTCGAATGTCATGGTTGTATAAGTCGTGTCTTGATTGATGGTCTTGAACTTGTCTGTCCCGAACTCCTGCAATCTTATTCATCCTGTCCCTGACGCCTGTAAAAAACATCAAAAAACAGTTAACATAAATGATAGTGTTATTTGTGTCAAAAGTTTTCATTCTTTCAAATTGCTGGCAACGTTTCGGCTGAGTATGGCCAGTTGGCGACCGAACTGCCCGGAACTGTTTTTTGTGTTTATCATTTTAATTTACCATATCAGTTTCTATTGCCACGACAGTGCCAATTGGCTATGACCGCCTGTTACCACCCCGTGCTTTTTCTCTTTATAATTTTCTCTAAATCTGATTTATTTTGGGGTAGGTTTTGCTTGGCAATTTCCCAAATCATTTCGTAATCAACTCCAAAATATTCGTGAGAGATAAGGTTTCGGAGTCCATACATTTTTTTCCATGGTATTTCAGGGTGTTTTTCTTGGATTTCAATTGGGATATTTTTTGATGCTTCTCCGATAATCTCAAAATTTCTAATCGTTGCATCAACAATCAAGTAAGTCCTTTTGAATTTTTTAAAGTCGATATTGTGTAAATACTCTTCAATCCTATTCATTGATTGAAGCATGTCATCAAGATACAGAATATATTCTCGTTGAATCGGACTCATACGTACTTTACGCTACTTAATATAATGGGTCTTAGCTGCTTTTTTAATCCTTTTTCCGAAACCAGGTCTACCTTAAGTTGAAGTTCGTTTTCCAAAAATTCCTGTAAATCGAAAAATTCCCAACCAAGCGGCTTACCAAAGGACACCAGGATATCTATATCAGAACCACTTTTTTGTTCATTTCGGGAATATGAACCAAAAAACCCGATCCTATCAACATGATACTGTTGATGCAGAATGGGCTTCAATTTTTTTAATTTGTTTTCTATGTCGATCGTATCGTGCATATTTCAAAAATACTAAAAAATCAGTAAATAATCAGAAGTTCCTTTTTAGCATGGGTGGTAACGTTTCGGCGGTATGGCCATGTTGGCGATTCGAACTGCCCGGAACCTGATATTTTCAAGCGCTACATCATTTGAATTTACCATATCACGTTTCTATTGCACACGACAGTTAGCCATATTGGTCTATGACCGTCCTGTTACCACCCCGATGCTTTATTCTTCCGAGTTTTCGAAATTATTCTCTAATATCTGATCTATTTTGGGTGATAGGTTTTGCTCTGCATTTATCAAATCATTTCGAATAATTTAAACTCACTAACATATTCGTTAGCATGCCATAACGTTGCTTTACCTTCTTTTAGTCCATTTATTGCATTTGTTTCCATGGATATCTGTCCGTTTGGTGAAACATAATCTTTCTTGTGATTAAATCAATTGTGCCGAATAGTTATTTGCTGATTGCATTCTCACGATACCATCTCACAAGTTTCTAATCGTTGCATTCTATACTAATCAAGTAAGTCCATTTTCATGATATTTTCTTAAACGATGCAGATAATGTAAGATTAAAAGTTCTTCAATCGTGTTTATTCATTGATTCGTAATGCATGTCCTCAAGATACAGAATATATTCTCGTTGAATCGGACTCATATGTACTTTACGCTACTTAAAATAATGGGTCTTAGCTGCTTTTTTAGTCCTTTTTCCGAAACCAGGTCTACCTTAAGTTGAAGTTCGTTTTCCAAAAATTCCTGTAAATCGAAAAATTCCCAACCAAGCGGCTTACCAAAGGACACCAGGATATCTATATCAGAACCACTTTTTGTTCATTTCGGGAATATGAACCAAAAAACCCGATCCTGTCAACATGATACTGTTGATGCAGAATGGGCTTCAATTTTTTTAATTTGTTTTCTATGTCGATCGTATCGTGCATATTTCAAAAATACTAAAAAATCAGTAAATAATCAGAAGTTCCTTTTTAGCATGGGTGGTAACGGTTACGTATATGAAACGTTTGGCATTTCGAAGCACTTTCCTATCAAGTTACAACTACTTTTGACATGAATTTCAACGTTCGATAACCCACTGACTGCCAAATGTTTTATATACGATGTTGTGTGCCCGTGCTTTATTATCTGTCTCACTGTGCGTTGGGGAAGCAAGCTCTTTTGCAATTTTTGGTCGTGAGTTGGCACGTGTGAATTGCAAATGTGCTTGCTTCGAGCCTTGGCTAATCATTATGTTTATACCACCACCAATCATTATTATAAATTTTATAGAATGAAGATTCATTTTTAAATTCCCACGATTCGGAATCTAAACCATGGTTTGGAGAATAAACTAATGCGTCAAAAACACCAAATTGCTTATTAAAGACAAAAACTTTTTCCCCCAGATTTGAAAGAGTATCTATCTTAACACCAACAATAGGACTACGAAAAATCTCTCTATTAGCATTGTATTTTATAATTATTTGATTGTTAATATCCGCTATTTTACTTGATGAAAATAAAATTATTAATGGCAATAGAATAAAAATCAACTTCTCAAATAATCTTATTCTCCATTTAAATACCAATCCAAGTAGTAGTAAAAATGAAAGTATGAAAATTATCAAACCATTATTAAAGTAAAAATCTTGCAAGAATTGCGGATAATATAACAGAGGTACATATTTTAATATCCCAATTAATAAGATTGCAGACAATATCAATATTTTATTTCGATGTTTCATAGCTAATCAGTTATTGAATTATGAGCATCCTGAATTCTCTTTTTATCCTCTTCGGAACGTGTGTCATAAATCTTTTTATGCTCTGATTTTAATTTATCACCAGTCCAACCATCTCCCATATTTCTCGGAGTAAATTCGCCATTTACAACATGTGGAATATAGTCTACATTTGGTGCTTCTGAAGGATTTGTTGGGTTTAACGATTGTAAATATTTATTTACGGCATCAGTTAAACCAACTTCGCCACTTTCAATACCTTCTCCAAATTTTAACCAAAAGTCAATTCCTGAGAAATCCGATTGAATATCTTCATATGAATAAGCACTTGCGGTTCTATCCCAACCTGGCAGTTTTGTCCCTTGCGCTTCTTCTGTACCATAAGCCAAAAGAGAAGCTGCCATAATTCCTTTACTGCTTGCATGTGATGCAAAGGCAAAGAAATGCTCCATATCAAGCCAACCTGCCTTTTCGGTATACAAATAACGTTTTACATTGACACTTCCTGCTGCATCTTTTAATTGTCCGTCAGTTCTAGTAAATAAACGGTTTGCACTAAAATAGAGTACGTAGCGCATCCATTTGTTGAGAATATGAACCTGTACCAGCGGCATTTGTCATCTCAAGAGCAATTTGATTTAGAGAGCCAAGCTGACCCCAACGTGGCTCTCTTCCATCAGGGTCAACTAACATTATCGGATTATTCATTACGTAATTGTAAGGAGACCAACTTGGATATTCATCAGTTAAAGGGTCAGGACTTATCCAACAACTGACAATGTGGGGCGTTAAATCTGCTTCGGAATACAATGTGTCTTTCTCTACAAAACCGACAATTTGTTTTGTCTGAGTATTGTATAAAACCGAACCAATTTCAACAACATCTTCTAAGTCGTGGAACTCCTGGATATTTTCCATTACTCAATGTCACTACTTTAAATTTAAACCCATATTTTTCCCATGGATACTCGTCGGCTTTTACGGACAAAAAGCTAACAAATAAAAGTGCAAGTGATAAGATTTTTACAGCCTTCATAATTATTTGATGTTTAAGTTTATTTTTCTATTCTGATATTTATGTTTTTCTCTTCTAGTGAGACTAACCAATCCAAGTACATTTCTTTCGGCATTGCCCTGTAACCTAAATCATGAATCTTAGTGTATAGTTCCTGTATTTCAAGAAATTCAGCTTGCTTTTCTTCTTTTGTTTTCCCAACCTCTTTTTTCCATAGATTCATTTTAGTTTCGCTTTTCAAAAGAAGAGCATTGATGTTATTCGGATGCTCCATTAAAACTGTTTCACAAACATTTAAAATGAATTCTCCATCCTCGATGCCAAATTTCTTTTCATAGCCTTGTGCCAAATCAAGTAGACATGCTCCAATTGACTGTTTGGTACTTAATGTATCCATAAAAATGCCTTGTTGTATTGCAGATAAATGAATATATCCCGATGCCATTAACCATGAATCTATAGGGAACATTCCGCTGGTCAACTCTGTATTGTACCAGCCAAAAGCCTTGCATTGCTGTTTTATGTAAATATGGTTTGGAGCATAGGATAAATATGCTTGCTCTCCCAGTTCTTCAACAAGTATTTTGTACAAGTAGGGTAATGAATGACAGTTTCCCTTTTTTGTAGCCAATAATTTTGTGACAAACATTTTTGTCCAGTCCTGACTACCGTAAATATCGTCAAAGTCGTATTCGAAAGGTAGATTATAAACAAAGCTACTGTCTGATTTTTGAATAGGAATTGTGTCATTCATTACAGAAAATACAGCAGCATAAACGGAAACTTTTTCTTTGTCTGATTCCGAATATTGCAAATCTCTTGATTTAATGAACTTTTTACACAGTACAGTTTGATAATTTATTGCGTCACAAAATATTTGATAATCTATCTTGTCAGTTAGGTAACAATTCTCAACCAAGTAGACTGCTTTTTTAAAATCAACAGGTTGTTTGCCTTCAACCATGTTTTTTAATTCTACAAATGTTGAGTTGTATAACTCTTTGTCTGATTGAGCTTTTGTTGCTATCGTAATTACAACGAAAAATAATATTAAAAATAATTTTTGCATTTACTTTGTAATATGGTTTATTAAACTTCTTTGGTTCTCAGGTTTATGTTTTGCTTCTTCTAATCCTTGTAGCCACTTTAAATATATCTCTTCGGGCATAAATTCATATCCCAATGCATCAATTTGGGAATAAACTTCGTGCATTTTTTCAAATTCTGTTTTGGCTCTTGAATCCTTAACAAATTCTTTCGCTGGTGGATTCCCTTTTTGTTTGGAAATATACATTGTTGTTTGTGTTTGCCAATTAGATTCCAACATTAAAGCATTCAATTGATTTGGATAGTACTCTCGAACAGCATCTGAACAAGCTTTTAATGAAACTGTCATAACCATATTTTATTGTATAACCATTGGCTAAAGTATTTATTAATGTAGCAACCGTTTCATGAGTACTCAAGGTGTCCATATAAATTCCGCTTCGTATCGATTCTGTTTTTACATATCCGCTTTCAAGAATTGCAGCATCGGTAATAATCGTTCCACAAGTCAGTTCCGCATTTATCCAATTTCCTTTGGGGGATTTAAAACGGATGAACGAATTATTTGGAGAATAGGTCAAAAATGATTTTGCTCCTATTTCTTGTGCAAGAATTAAATAAAACAATGGCATAGTAGTGGCATTGTCCAGAATTTGTCGCCATTAATTTTGAAACAAACATATTGCTCCAATTATCATTTCCCATGTAATCTTCGAAATCGTATTTTATAGGATAATGGGTTAATATTTTTTCTTGCCCAGACAGCTTAACTTGCACTGTATCGGACATGTAATTAAAAATAGTCAGGTTTTTAGCAAAATTGTCATTGGGATTTATTTTGTTTTCAAGCATTGATAGTTCACAAATTTTAGCTGCCTGTTGAATTGAGTTTTCAAATTGTTGGGTAATCAAGTTCGTTTTCAAAATAAGCGTTCTCAACAATAAAGACTGCTTTTTTCAAATCAAGAGGAGTTTCTCCGTTAAGCATTTTTTTCAAATCATTCAAAGCTGATTTAAAATATTCCGTACCACTCAAAGAACTCAAATCAGGTAATTTGTAATTAATTGTATTTTTATTTAGGTCTGCATATATTTCTTGCAATTGGAAGTATGAATTTCGTTTTTGGTCTATTTCAATCTGTCGGATTAAGTTTTGATTCTGTTTTTGAATCCCTGTCATTCCGTTATAATCATTTGTATTTGGGATGTGATTAGTCGGGGTTTGCGAGTTGTCAATCTGCACTTGGTTAAATGTCGCTGGTTTTGGCGTTTCTATTACGGGAATTTGTCCGTTTGCACTGATTATCAGTACGAAAGCAATGAGTGTTGGCAAAAAGCATGTGTAAGGCAAGCGAAGGGTCTGCCCGTGTGTTGGGCTGGCCTTACTCTTGCTTTGTGGGTTGACTTTTCTTTTATTTTCATTTGTTCGTTTTTATGTTGCACGGTCTCTTTTAGCATGGCACACAACGGTTACGTATATGAAACGTTTGGCATTTCGAAGCACTTTCCTGTCAAGTTACAAGTACTTTTGATACGAGCTGAAACGCTCGATAACCCACTGACTGCCAAATGTTTTATATACGATGTTGTGTGCCCGTGCTTTATTATCCTTCGACTCTCCGTCACGTTGGAGAAGCAAGCTCTTTTGCAATTTTTGGTCGTGAGTTGGCTTGTGTGAATTGCAAATGTGCTTGCTTGGAGCGTGGGCTATTCAGCATACTCATTTATTTCTATAACACTATTATATGAATCTATGTGTTTTAAAGTGTCAATCTTGCTAAAATCCAGATGCTGTAAATACTGTCTTGAATATGAGTAATATTTGAATAAAGTAAGCCATACTTGATTATACCTGCTATATACTCCTTTGTATCACGTTGGTAAAATATTCTGTAATGATTTTTAGCATCAAGGTTAACTTCATAACCCATATCAATAAGCTGTTTTGTCTTTATCAGGTTTAACTTCTTCTAGTTGCTCAGATTGTCCCAATGATAGATTACAGAAAATTCGCTTATAACCATCGGCAACATCCGACTTATGACCAAAAGCTGATAAACATTTGTCATATTGTTTTATTAATTCTAATTGTAAAATCTTTAATAATTAAAAAATCTTTGTCCAATTGTGTTATTGCCTCTCTTTTTGGTTCGAACTACAAGAATTAAAAATAAGCACAATTAGCTATGAATATTATTTGTTTGGATATTTTCATTTCTTCTCTTTTCTAGACTTGTTGGTGCTGCTGAAAAGTTACTCAAGTCATATGGTTGGGCTGTATAGTTTTGGGAACATACTCACCCGACTTTTGTTCTTCTTCCGTTAATGGTCTGCCATAACCTAATTTTGTTTTCGCAGCTTTTCTATCGCCACTTGCTGGAATTTTACTGTAATTCGGAGCATCCGTTGGAGAAGTTGCACCTTGGTCATTCAATGCATTTGAAATAAATTCCATCATTTGTTCTTCTGTCATTTTGTTCTCCATTAACCTCAATCATTGCTTTGCCAATTTCGTCACCAACTCTATTTGAAGGTAAATCTTCATATGAGAAGAAACTGGTTTCTCCATTTCCATGAAATGCAAGTTCACGTATTATTGGATTACCAGATGCTGGTTCTAATAAATCTGTCGCAGCTTTACCATTTTGTAAAACAGAGAAAACATGATTCATATCTACCCAACCTTCATTCTCAGTGTAAACATACCTAATTACACTTGTACTATTATTTTTTACGTGTTGGTAAATGTCTGAAACACTAGAATTAGCAGAGAATTGAGAGAAAAATTGTTGCACAGTACCTGATTGTGCTCTATTTGGTTCCCGACCATCCGGGTCTATTAGTATAATTGGATTATTCATCACATAATTGTATGGAGACCAACTCGAATACTCCTCAGATAATGGGTCAGGACTTATCCACCTACTTACAATGTGAGGTGTTAAATCGTACTTCGGAATACAATGTATCTTTTCTCAACAAAACCTGACAATTTGTTTTGTTTGAGTATTGTATAAAACCGAACCAATTTCAACAACATCTTCTAAGTCGTGAAATTCCTGATACTTTCCGTTACTCAATGTCACTGACTTTTAAATTTAAACCCATATTTTTCCCATGGATACTCGTCGGCTTTTACGGACAAAAAGCTAACAAATAAAAGTGCAAGTGATAAGATTTTTACAGCCTTCATAATTATTTGATGTTTAAGTTTATTTTTCTATTCTGATATTTATGTTTTTCTTCTTTTAACGACACTAACCAATCTAAGTACATTTCTTTTGGCATTGCCCTGTAACCTAAATCATGAATCTTAGTGTATAATTCCTGTATTTCAATAAATTCAGCTTGCTTTTCTTCTTTTGTTTTTCCAACCTCTGTTTTCCATAGATTCATTTTAGTTTCGCTTTTCAAAAGAAGAGCATTGATATTATTTGGATGTTCTTTTAAAACTGTTTCACAGACGTTTAAAATAAATTCGCCATCCTCGATTCCAAATTTCTTTTCATAGCCTTGTGCCAAATCAAGTAGACATGCTCCAATTGACTGTTTGGCACTTAATGTTATCCATAAAAATGCCTTGTTGTATGGCAGATAAATGAATATATCCTGATGCCATTAACCATGAATCTATAGGGAACATTCCACTTGTTAATTCAGTGTTATACCAGCCGAACGATTTGCATTGCTGTTTTATGTAAATATGGTTTGGAGCGTAAGATAAATAAGCTTGTTCTCCCAACTCTTCAACAAGGATTTTATAAAGATATGGTAATGAGTGACAATTTCCTTTTTTTGTTAATAAGAGTTTTCGTAACAAACATATTAGCCCAATTCTGACTACCATAAATATCTTCGAAATCATATTCAAAAGGCAAGTTATAAGCCAAACTTCCATCTGGTTTTTGTATAGGAATAGTGTCTTTCATTAATGAAAATACAGCCGCATAAACAGAGACTTTTTGCTTATCGGATTCAGAATATTGTAAATCCCTTGTTTGAATTAATCTTTTGCAAAGTTCTGTATAATAATCGATGACCTCACAAAAAGTTTCATATTGATTTTCTTCACTCAAGTAACAATTCTCAACCACGAATACTGCCTTTTTGAAATTAATTGGTTGTTTTCCTGCAACCATATTTTTCAATTCGACAAACGCTGAATTGAATAACTCTTTATCCGACTGAGCTTTTGTAGTTATTCCAATTACAACGAACAATAATATTGAAAATACTTTTTGCATTTATTTTGTAATTTGATGTATTAAACTTCTTTGGTTTCGGGCTTTTGTTTTGCTTCTTCTAATCCATGTAGCCACTTTAAATATATCTCTTCGGGCATGAATTCATATCCCAATGCATCAATTTGAGCATAAACTTCGTGCATTTTTTCAAATTCTGTTTTGGCTCTTGAATCCTTAATAAATTCTTGTGCTGGTGGATTTCTTTTGCTTGGCTATGTACATTGTAGTTTGTGTTTGCCAGTTAGATTCCAACATTAAAGCATTCAATTGATTTGGATAGTACTCTCGAACAGCATCTGAGCAAGTTTTAATGAAACTATCATAACCATATTTTCTTGTATAACCATTAGCTAAAGTATTTATCAATGATGCAACCGTTTCATGAGTACTCAAAGTGTCCATATAAATCCCACTTCGTATCGCTTCTGTTTTTACATATCCGCTTTTCAAGAATTGCAGCATCGGTAATAATAGTACCACAAGTTAGTTCTGCATTTATCCAATTTCCTTTTGGGGATTTAAAACGGATGAATGAATGATTTGGAGAATAGGTCAAAAATGATTTTGCTCCTAATTCTTGTGCCAAAATTAGATAAAACAATGGCATGGAGTTGCATTGACCAGAATTTGTCGCCATAAGCTTTGAAACAAACATATTGCTCCAATTATCATTACCCATGTAATCTTTGAAATCGTATTTTATCGGGTAATGGGTTAGCGTTTTTTCTTGACCTGATAATTTGTAACTACTCAGGTGCTAACATATAAAGCCCAAATATAGACTACACTAAGATAACAAAATCTTGTTGAATATTAGCTTTACTTTCGCATGCGTAGGAAATCTCGTTTTTGCGCATCAATGTTCAGTGCAAACGCTAAGGCCGGCATTGGATCGCCACCTTTCTTTATGATCGTGTCCACAACCGATCTTATTACTGCAAAAATGTCTGCCCCCCTGTTGGAGCGAAACTCCCCGGAAATCTTCTGCTTAACCTTGATGTTCCTAATCGCCCGTTCAGAGGCGTTGTTGTCAAAGGGCACATCCGGGTGGAACAAAAATGTAAACATTCCAAGGCGTAATTTCTTTAACCGCCTTTGAAAAGCATGCAACTTCTTATTGCCCCCGGGGATAATTTCATTAATCAGCACATTAAAACCTTCGAGTATTTTATCCCGTTCAAGACATTGCCCATAATCTTGTAGCTTCATCCTTTTCTTCAGGTTCATCGAATCAGTTAACAGCTTTTTCATTTTTCCGGCCCACCTACTTTTGTGTTTTTCGATAAAGGAGTTAAGCTCCCTTAAAAGATGGGCAAGACAAGGTTGGTGCGCTTTGGCAGGGGTTTTAAGTTGGGCGCTCAATGAGTCGCTAACATAAATGGCATTGGGGAAGCCATCCGGGAAGTTTTCGGTTACCGTGGCATAGCCCCTGGTCTTTGAGTTTACAATATAGGTTTCGTTTGCTGTTTGCCAGGTCCAGCCCCAGTTTTTATCGCTGTTGACTTTTAACCCTGTTTCATCACCCCCTACGATTCCTGCATTGGCTACTGCATCTTTTATGCCGCTATACAAGGGCAACAAGGAATTAGAAACCCTGTCAAGCATGTTAAAAACAGTACCTTGGCTCATCGAGATATTGGTTATGCTCCGTACAAGTTCCGTAAGCCTCCCCATGGGCACAAACTGCCTTGCACTAAGGTAGCTGACAAGTGTCGTAAGGTTGGTGCCATATTGTACAGGTGCATTGACCGTGCTGGGAAAGCCCCCTTGTGCTCGTGCCCACAGCTACAGTTGATACCATAAACCAGACTGGTCCGTAACGGTTGATTTAATTTGAGGTATATCTATAACTTGACGTTTGTCAAAAATGGAAAAATCTGATGTCGCGTATGTTTTATTACAACAAGGACAGTTGCCCTGTGGAAAATGATGTTTGATGAAATCTGGGTTTTCAGACATCTCCAAGGTGTACCCCGTGTGTCCCGGTTGCCCACCTGTTTTGCGGTTACTTTTAGGGCGGAGACTCTGGTTTTTATGTTTAAACAAATCACTGGACGGGGGAAGGGAACTATTGCGGCTGGTTGTTGGTTTTTTCAGATAGTCAACCTCTTTTTCAAGGGTATCAACCCGTTCCACTAAGGTCTTTATCATGGATTGCATCGCGAGTATGATATCGATGAGTTCATCCTTGTCTTTTGCTTCAAGTTGTTTTCTTGTATATCCCGGCATCCTGATTTATTTTTTACAAATATCCGGACAATGATTAAATATCAACCCTGAAAGCCGGCATAGTTATTAATACAAGGACAGCAAGTTATCAACAGAAAAGGGCAATGTTTTTGGTTTTAAAATTTTAAAGTCCGTGAGATTTAAACATACAAAAAAATACAGGGTTTTAACTGCTCGCGACAAAGAGAACGGCTTAACTGGAAAAACTGTCGAAGATATTTTTAACTTTGAAAATAGAATTTTTAATAACGACCTGAGTAGTTACGATAATTTTACATGAACCGTATCGGACATGTAGTTAAAAATAGTCAGGTTTTTAGCAAAATTGTCATTGGGTTTTATTTTGTTTTCAAGCATTGATAGTTCACAAATTTTAACTGCCTGTTGAATTGAGTTTTCAAATTGTTGGTAATCAAGTTCGTTTTCAAAATAAGCGTTCTCAACAATAAAGACTGCTTTTTTCAAATCAAGAGGAGTTTCTCCGTTAAGCATTTTTTTCAAATCATTCAAAGCTGATTTAAAATGTTCCGTACCACTCAAAGAACTCAAATCATGTAATTTGTAACTAATTGTATTTTGATTTAGGTCTGCATATATTTCCTGCAATTGAAAGTATGAATTTCGCTTTTGGTCTATTTCAATCTGTCGGATTAAGTTTTGATTGTGTTTTTGAACCTCAGTCATTCCACTAAAATAATTGGTTTTCGGGATGTTATTGGTCTGACTTGGTGAGTTGTCAATCTGCACTTGGTTAAATGTCGCAGGTTTTGGTGTTTCAACCACGGGGATTTGTCCGTTTGCACTCATTGTCGAGTACAAAGGCGGTGAGCGTTGGCAAAAAAGCATGTGTAAGGCAAGCGAAGGGTTTGCCCGTGTGTCGGGCTTGCCTTACTCTTGCTTTGTGGGTTGGCTTTTCTTTCATTTTCATTTGTTCGTTTCTATTTTGCACGGTCTTTTTTAGCATGGCACACAACGTTTCGGCGGTATGGCCAGTTGGCGACCGAACTGCCCGGAACTGTTTTTTGTGTTTATCATTTTAATTTACCATATCAGTTTCTATTGCCACGACAGTGCCAATTGGCTATGACCGCCTGTTACCACCCCGTGCTTTTTCTTCTTTTATAATTTTCTCTAAATCTGATTTATTTTGGGGTAGGTTTTGCTTGGCAATTTCCCAAATCATTTCGTAATCAACTCCAAAATATTCGTGAGAGATAAGGTTTCGGAGTCCATACATTTTTTTCCATGGTATTTCAGGGTATTTTTCTTGGATTTCAATTGGGATATTTTTTGATGCTTCTCCGATAATCTCAAAATTTCTAATCGTTGCATCAACAATCAAGTAAGTCCTTTTGAATTTTTTAAAGTCGATATTGTGTAATACTCTTCAATCCTATTCATTGATTGAAGCATGTCATCAAGATACAGAATATATTCTCGTTGAATCGGACTCATACGTACTTTACGCTACTTAATATAATGGGTCTTAGCTGCTTTTTTAATCCTTTTTCCGAAACCAAGGTCTGACCTTAAGTTGAAGTTCGTTTTCCAAAAATTCCTGTAAATCGAAAAATTCCCAACCAAGCGGCTTACCAAAGGACACCAGGATATCTATATCAGAACGCACTTTTTTGTTCATTTCGGGAATACTGAACCAAAAAACCCTATCCTATCAACATGATACTGTTGATGCAGAATGGGCTTCAATTTTTTTAATTTGTTTTCTGATGTCGATCGTATCGTGCATATTTCAAAAATACTAAAAAATCAGTAAATAATCAGAAGTTCCTTTTTAGCATGGGTGGTAACGTTTGGCGGTATGAAAAGTTGCCGATTGCGGGCGATTTCCTGTCAAGTTACACAAAAGTTGAAGCGGGCTACAACCCTTGAATAACCTACTGTCCCGGCAATTTTTTATACCGCGTGTTGTGCGGTTGTGCATCTTTATTTGGTCATTTTAAAATACTCAAAACTAATAATATTCCCAGCGACGCAACTTTTCCTTACCATTATTCCTTGATTAATCAATAAATGAGAAAACATCCTTTGATTTTTTGAATCTATCATTTTTATCAAGAAATGTTTTGTCCTTAATTTTGCCACTTTTTATATCCTTTATCACTGAATCAATATTAATCTTGCTTTTATAATCCGTCAAATCTTTGGCTGAATATAAATCAAAACTCACATTCCATAATGCGCTATCCTTAGAAAATTCAAAATATCTATCCTTATGAGTTTTTGCAATACTATCCGATTGAAATATACCACAATTTAATTCTCATAAATCGCTCCGCTTAGGAATGGGGCTTCAGTACAATTTCTTTCTAGTCCAGTTTTTATGTCCTTTACTTTAATCACCACATAGATAATGGCGAGTAACGATTGTCATCAATCGCTTTAACGAACATTTCATATTTAGTCTTTTCTGATAAATCAGAATTCAACGTAAATGAAAGTATCAAAGGAAGAAGGCCAATCAAAATAAGTATTACAATTCTCATGTTGTTGTGTTTTCTTTCGCATGCCGCACAAACGTTTGACAATATGAAACGGTTGGGTTTTCGGAGCGCGTACTTGTCCACCGACAAGAACGCTGGCACGGGAACCAAAACCCCGCAAACCACTGAACCCCAACTGTTTTATATTGTGTGTTGTGCTGTCGTGCTTTATATAATATTATTGATATCCTTTTTGTTAATATGGAGAAAAGTCAAATAAACTATATCGTCAATAACCTGATAAAATATAGTCGTTTGTTTACTTAATACTGCTTTTCTCAATTCATTTTTAATTGTCGAGGCAGGAAACATGAAGGGATTTTGAACTATCAAATCAAGTTGATGGCTCAATTTACTTTTAAAATTATCGACTTCTTTATCAGTCCATTTAAATTTGATATCATCAAGAATATCCTCAAGATTTTTAACAGATTCGTCTGACCATCGTAACTTATAGTCCATATCTACTTTTTACTTCATCGTGAGAAATTGTCCGACCATTTTTAATATCATTTAACCCTCTCTCAATCCCCTGTTTTTGTATGTCAGATAAATCATCCCACCAGTCATTATCATTAGATTTGGAGTCTTTCACAATTTTTAAATATTCAATTGTCTCATTGTCATCCAGCTTTGTAAGCCACTCAATAAGTTCTAATTTAATCGCTTCGTGTCCCATGATATTTTTTTTATCAAAGTTACTAAAATTATCAATATTGTCGGTTTTTTCCAGCATGCAGCACAACGGTTGATGGTATAGCGATCGTGCGGGAGTACGAAGCGATTTCCTATCAGTTTACACCGACTTTTTTTACGAGCCACAAACCTTCGAAACCCGCTAAAACCCGCATGCACTGATACCATGTGTTGTGCCTCGTATTTCTTATTCAACTCATTATAAATCTGCCATATTAAGAATAATACAATCCCTGTTTCTGCACTAAAGAATGTAATTATTACTATTAGCCAGTCAATAGTCTTCTTTTGTTTTGAATCTACAATAATGAAAATTGAAAGAATCAAATTCAACAAGAATGTTATCGTAAGAAAAGCAGATTGAATCGTTCTTACATCTTCAGGCATCATGTCTGGTTGAGAATGAAGCGAATAAATATAATTGCAATCCATAAAGGTTTAGCAAAAAAACGAATTAATCCAATATAAATTAATAGCAATATTGAAATATTTAATGTCAGTAGTTTTTTCATGTTCATATTGTTAAATTTTACCATATGATTAACCAATACATTATTGTCTGTTCACTATTATTGAAAGCATATCCTTTAGAATATCCGTTTCCCCATTTTGCTGGGAGATTTTCTTTTGCTTTTAAATATTCTGATTCTATAGAATCTTCCCTGGTTTATAGTCCAATATTGCTATTTCTTCACAATTTCCAACTATAATCCATTCTTCATTTCGGTCATTGTATTCATATATTGTTTCTTGCGGTATTGGATAAAAACTCTCACATTTAATCAAACTTGAATTTTCCTCAGAATCAACAATCAGTAAACAACTATCTGTTGAGTTCTTAAATATCCTTACATTTTCTGTTAGTTGGTTTTTAAGTTCAAATTTGTTTTTACATGTTATTCGGATTTTTAATTCTTTAGTCTCCCTACAGTGCTCACCCCATTCATTAATATAATGTGGTGCACCATAAGATACGTGAGTCCAGTTATTGGGAACTTTTAAAGGGAAATGGTCAACCAATTCTTTGTCAAATGACCTATAGCTTTCAATATACGCTGCTTGATGTTCTGGGTCTGTTAGGTTCAAACAGGATTGCAAAGTAATTATTAAAAATAATATGTAGAGTCATCTCTCATTGTTTTCTTGGTCTCTTTTATATGAGGCACAACGGTCAAGCCTAAGTGCAGGCGGGCATTTCAAAGCAATTAACATTCAATAAGCCACGATGCTTATTAAGTGCAATACACTTTAAATCAGCACTATATGCCCGCTTGCATTTAGCTTTTGTTATGGGCTGTTATTTGTTGAATATCGGATAGTTTACTTCACTTCTTCAATTTTCATTTTGCAATTATCACTTTGACATTTACAATAAACTTCACCAGTGTTAGTGTTATAAACTTCAACACATTTTTCAGCCGATGTATCACATGAGCCATGGCAATCAACCAAGACCTAATGAGGATGTGCCTTTAAATCAGTTGATGCAAATTTTGATAGAAAAGTTAAGCTAAAAGTTTCTGACGGATCGTCATTCAAAATATAATTAATCTCAATGCATCTTGCTAGATCATAGAATGTCTTGTTTGTAGTTTGTGATTAAGTAATTTCTTCGAGTGCCATGTTCTCTATAAAAGATAGTCAACAAAGTGTGCTGCAATTTTTCCCATATCCGATCTGGATGCAGTACTTCTATCAGAAGGATTGTCTTTGGTAATTGACATCACACAACCACTACAAGTACATTCAATTATGCCTGAGGGGATATTCCAACGAGCCTGACAAATTTCATTGTTTTCACATGTACCAGCGCATTCTATTTGAATCGCTGCAGAATTTGCATTTTCTGCTTTTAAGACGAAATATCTTGAACAACTTCTGCTTTAGCCGGATGATTTTTTTGTCTCTTTCGAACAACCGCCTGAAACAAAACAATTGATGCTATTGTTGCAATTATTAAAAGGCCAACAATATCTAAACAATTTTTTTTCCATGATTTTAAATTCAAGCAAAGTTTTTAAATAATGCTTACTCTTTCGATTTTCAGCTTTTCTTTTGCTTGGCTACTTTATTTTAATGTCGTTATTCGCTTTCACATTTTCGACTTTGGGTGGTCTAGCCCGGTAATGACCAGCATGTCGTTCTTATAATAGCCCATAACGTTTCGCGGCTATGGTGCGTGCCGCATTTTTACCTCTATGTTTATTGAGTTGCACCAAGGTAGAATTTATTACAACCTTTTCCAAATGGCACTACCCGCGGCATGCACTATGAGCCGCTGTTATGCCCCTGTGTTTTCTTCATCCTTTAAAATTGCTTCTATTTGCTTTTTGTTTTCCGGCAGGTAGTTTACAGCAACATCCCAGATGATCTCATAATCCACGCCAAAGTATTCGTGAGATATTTTGTTTCTCAGCAAATACATCTCAGCCCAGGGGACTTCCCGATATTTTGATTTGATTTCTTCGGGCAGGTTTTTCGCTGCTTCTCCTATGATTTCAAAATTCCTGATAACGGCGTCAACAGTTTTATAGTCTTGTTTAAATTGCCTGAAATTAAAACCTGCAATGTAGTTGTCAATTCGTTCAATGCCGGTCAGCATGTCCTGAAGATACATCGTGTATGTTCTGTCTTTCTTTTTCAAGCTACACGTATTTTACGTTATTCAGAATTTTGTCGCGGATTTGTTCTTTCAATGCCTTTTTGGTTATCAGGTCAATTTTCCGGTTAAAAACCTCTTCAAGATAGAGTTCCAGCGTAAAAACCTCCAGCCAATGGGTTTTTCCAGTTATTACGAGTATATCAATATCACTTTCCTCTGTCTGGGTGTTGTCTGCAAACGAACTCAAACAAACCAATTCCCCTGACGGAATATTCTTTTTGCAGCCAGGGCTTTAATTCATTCAGTTTCGATATGATGATCTTCTCGTTTGGTCATATTTCAAATATAGCAATTTTTAAGTTAATGAGATCTGTTTTCTTTTAACATGGGGCATAACGTGTTGCAAGTACTGGCACGTAGCCGCTCCTTACTATTATGTTTATTGATTTGTACTACTTTCAGTTTTACTATTCTTTGTCTTAATGACCACTACGCGGCTATGTGATATACTTGCTGTTAGCGGTTTGTTGCTTTTATTTCTTTATTATCTTTTCAATGTTTGTATAGTCCTTTCCTTCTATTTTTCAAAGAAATACATTCCATTTGGGAAGTCAGAAATATTAATTCGTTCTGTCTGTCTTTTAGTTATTGGCTTTTTTAAAATAATCTGTCCTTTTGAGTCTATAAGGCTTATGTTAACGTATTCTATATTTTTCCAATTCAATATTAAGGAAGTCTAAACCATGGGTTAGGATAAATTTGATAATTCTGATTTGATATGTTACTTTCAACACCATTGATCAATTCATTTACAAAAAGTGAGTTTTGTTCAGCAGTTATAGTTGATTCGTCTGAATATATCAGTCGCATAACTGCAATGTCGATATCTCCGTCATTGTCTTCGAGTCACCCACTGCAATATACTGAAACTGCATTAACAGGAAAATTTGTGATATCCACCAGTTTCAATAATATGTTTAGTAAGAGACCATTTCATTATTTTCGGTAAACTATAAATTCTATCAGAAAAGAAGCCATATGCACCAACAATCAAATCAATATCTTCATCATTATCAATATCAGCAAATTCTGAACAACTTAAATTCAACATTGTCTACTAACATAGTAGAATAGTTTCCAAGCCCATCATTAATATAAATGCAAATTTTTTCGTCAGAACCTGAATCATTTTGAGGTAACATCTATATCCCCGTCATTATCAATATCAGCAATCTTTTAAACCGTTGTAAACCCGAATTTTCAGAGCCGAATCGAGAAAAACAATGAAAACATTCCTGTTCCATCATTTTTATATACCTCACTTGAATTAATGCAGCAAGCAACACCAGTAATAATGTCTAAATCCGGAATCATTATCAACTGTCGGCAACCGAAACCGAAATTGCCTCATTAAATATTTCATTATTAAAGTCGGGTGAAAAGTTATTATTACCATCATTTAAGAAAATAAAATGTGAAATCATCTCCCCTAAGCTGCGACAGATTAAATTCTAAATCACCATCATTGTCAAAATCTCCATTATTCTATTCCGGTTATATCCATACCGGTTAAAATAATTCATTTCGTACAAGATTCCCATTTCCCCGCGATTGTAAAATATATAGTTTTGTGAGTAAGAACCTCTATTTCTGATAAAGAGGTTCTTAAATCCGAATCTCCTTTGTCTAAAGTCTAATCCATTTTACAAAGTTTGTAGGATTCGTAATCAATAATTCCGGATTCGGCAAAACTATTATTCCCTTCATCAATATAGATGTAGTCTCCATTCAAGTTCCCAACTACCAAGCTCTAAATCTCCATCATTGTCATAGTCACCCCAGTCTGCACTAAATGATGCTTCAATTCCGAAGTTGTTTTGATTTGTAAAAGTTGGTTGTGAGAAAATTTCCAATTGAATTAGAAAAGTCAATACTAATAATACAATAATTCCTGTTTTCATTTTTTTTTGTTTTTGTTTATTGTTTAATGTTTGTTCTTCTTGCAAATACCGCTAACGTTTCGGCGGTATGGCCAGTTGGCGACCGAACTGCCCGGAACTGTTTTTTGTGCTTATCATTTTAATTTACCATATCAGTTTCTATTGCCACGACAGAGCCAATTGGCTATGACCGCCTGTTACCACCCCGTGCTTTTTCTTCTTTTATAATTCTTCTCTAAATCTGATTGCATTTTGGGTAAGGTTTTGCTTGGCAATTTGAAATTATTTGTAATCAACTCCAAAATATTCGTGAGAGATAAGGTTTCGGAGTCCATACATTTTTTCCATGGATTCTTTTTCAGGGTGTTTTTCTTGGATTTCAATTTGCAATATTTTTTGATGCTTCTCCGATAATCTCAAATTTCTAATCGTTGCATCAACAATCAAGTAAGTCCTTTTAAATTCTTTAAGTTGATATTGTGTAAATAACTCTTCAATCCTATTCATTGATTGAAGCATGTCCTCAAGATATAATATATTCTCGTTGAATCGCACCATATGAATGATGCTACTTGAAATAATGGGCTCAGCTGCTTTTTTAGTCCTTTTTCCGAAACCAGAATTCGGACCTTAAGTTGAAGTTCGTTTTCCAAAAATTCCTGAAATTTGAAATCCAATCAAGCGGCTTACCAAAGGACACGAGGATATCTATATCTAGAAATGATTTTTTGTTCATTTCGGAATATGAACCAAAAACCCTGATCTATCAACATGATACTGTCACATGATAATGGGCTTCAATTTTTTAATTGTTTTCTATGTTGATCGCATCGTGCATATCAAAATACTAAAAAATCAGTAAATAATCAGAAGTTCCTTTTTAGCAGTGGTGGTAACGGTTGCGTGTATGAATAGTGGCGGATTACGGGGCATATTCTGTCAAGTTGTGAATGAACTCTATGCGAGACAGAACGCCTAAATATGCTACAAGCCCCGCCATTACTTATACACGATGTTGTGTGCTGTGGTTTTGTTATCTCATCCATCCTTCAAATTATAATTTTTAGTAAAACTCCGTTCCTTTCCTCCTTTATCAGGTTTAAACCAAACTTCAAATCTTGCAGCATAGCGTTTCCCCCAATCGATAAAATTGTAAAATGTGAAGTCGTGCCAAATCATAACACTGTCTGTCGGATTATTTATTTTAATTGAGCTTCTTTTCGAGGAAGTCTGCTTGTTGAAAGTGCAGAATTTCGAGTTATCTCAAATGCTTTTAAATATATTGTTCCACTTTCAATTTTTCCAGTCCAGAAATCATACTCATACAATCCGGTCTAAACGAATTATAAAGTTGAAAATTTATACTTGTTTTTTTGATGTTTGTCAAACTGTTCGGCTCATGTTTTCAAAGTCAAGGTCAATTGGGATATTAATCGTATTTTAGCAATTTTAGGTTATATATGCACCAAGTATGTGGTCTTCCTGTCTATCAAAAACATAGCAACTGCATCAAAATTACAAAATAAAAATATAGTCATCCTCCAAAAATTCCAATACAGAATAATCCAGTTATCCATTTCCCATTTGCAAACTGATAAAATCCGAGAAATCAACATTGTAAGTAGTCCTAAGTCCAAGAAAACTATAAAAGCTAAATTCCCAAGCGTAATGATTTCGGTAATATCTCTGATAGTCCGAAAATCAAACAGGAAGCCAAACCAAAATAATATTGGTCTCCACCATTTGTCAAAACGATATTTTACAATTCTATTCATTAGCTTTCATTTTTGTAAGTCGGTTCCCGCCCATTTGCACACAACGTTTTGCGCTAAAGAATAGAGCGGGTTTTGGAACACTATCCTTTGTGCTGCCGGAATTGATTGTTGTTTCATGTTTCATTTTGTTCTGCCCGCTTTATTTTTAGCGCTTGTTGATGCAGTTTTTTAATTTTTCATTTTATAAAGTTCTATTCCATTTTGAATTCAACACTTTCGTAATCTTTTAAACTTTCATTGTAAGGCAACCAAAAGTCACATCTGAAATTGAAAAGCCTTTTCGTATAGGAATATACCCATTGTATTTTGCACTGAAAGATGTATCCATAAACAAAAGAGGCATCAGATTCAATTCCGTTTTTATCCTCCTTTTTCCTTTTCAAGGTATTCTCGAAGTCAGGTTCGAACCATAACTGGAATTTAGATATTCATCATAAAAAATATATTCTATCGACTTTACAATTGAATTGTCTTTTAAAAATATAGATAATTTTTGATGGAGCTCCACATTCAATTCCAGTCGAGTAGGAGCTGTCATTAATCATATTATATTGTACTATTGTATCATTTAGATATTCAAATTTTATAATGCTTTCGTCAATACAGTCAGAACTTTTTAAAGTATCGTTTTCCATTAGCTTTAACTCAGTCACGGATTTTTTTCGTCAGTTGTTTCGATGATATAATACTTGCCTCTATTTTCATAATTTACTCTCCATCTGTGAGTATTATTTGTGAGTCTCGAAGGGTTGTATGACGGAAAAATTTTGAATTTGACAAAACGAAAGTTTGCCAAGAAATGAAAACAATATGATTAGGAGATATTTCGTTCATAGTTTTTTTCAGGCTTGCGCATACAACGTGTCGCAGCTAAGAAACGTGGGGCATTTCGGAGCACTTTCCTGTCCGCCCGTGACAAAGGTAGCCACGAAGAACGAACCTTGCGGAAACCACTGTCCGCCCCATGTTTTCTTAGGTGCTGTTAGCCACCGTTTTTTATTTTTTTCAACTAATTAATTTTCTATTCTTGCTCATACATTTCTTGCTGTTTTTTTAATTCCTGCCTTAATTCTTGGTTATCAGGGTCAGCAAGTACTTGCTGACAAATACTTCTGTGCGTAGTCAGGATTATTACTATAATAAATGTCCACTAATGTAGCAGTCGGTGTCATGTAAAGCAATAATCCAAGTCCACCGATTACAGCAATTCTCTTGAAGACTCTTCTGTAGCATTCCATTTATTTCGGAGTAATAAATTGTGATGATTAAAACAATTCCGGACCAAGTCCGATTTTAAGTTGAGCTGTACCACCTGGCCAAAATTGGAGTTTAAATAAAGCACCCATAAGAATTGCTGATAAAGCCAATCCAAGTCCTACTGCTCCAATCATCCTTTGCGTTTGTGTCTTTATATGCCGCACTCTAAAAATGTCACGTAGTCTTATACTATTAAAAAGTGCAAAGCTTAAATAGTAGAAAATTGATAATGTCGAAAAGGTTAATACTATCAAACACCGCTACCGGGTATTTGTAAAATTTTCAAAATTATTGCAATTATGGCAATCAGTCCAACGCTAAGTTCAAATTTTTTCATTGTCGTTTTTTTATGGTGGCTAACGTTTTGCAGTGAATAAACTTAGGGCTTTTCGGAGCGATTAACTGTCCGCCCGTGACAAAAGTAGCCACGAATAACTAACCTTGCGGAACTACTTTCCGCCCCATGTTCTTAGGTGCTGTTAGCCAAAGTTATTTTTTTATCTCTCGGTATGTCGTTAGGTCAATTGTCTTATTGTGTTCAGTGAAATTTTTCTCAGCTCTAACATTTTTTATTTGCTGGATCCTTCACAATATCGAAAGCGTGTATTTTGTCAATATTTCCAATTATCTCAACACATTGATTTCCCATATAAAACTTGCCTTTTAAATGTCTCTAGACATTTATCAATCGACTCACCACAGATCGAACATTTACTTTTTGATATAACAGCGCGGTCACTGAAAAATAGTTGTGGAGGAAATAAAACTTTTTCTAATAAATTCAATCGGCTTATATATCTGGTTAAATGACCATTTATTTCATGAAGCTGCATCGACCAAACAGCATTATTCTGAGCATCAACGAAAGAATCCCAAGCATCATCAAAATTTTCGTTTTTCAAATTCGCCCACATTTCAAATTCACATAGCATAGCCTGGGTTACTAAATTGAAGCTTTCAAAAGCATTCGAGAGGTCGTTATCGCCACTTGAAACCGCTTTATCTCTTTGTGCTTGAATTTCTGATTTTTGAAGGTTTTCAGCTCTTCAATACTTCGTTTCTGAAATTTTATTCCACGAGTATAGCAGGCGAATTTCCCTACCTTTTCGAACAAATCATCAGTTTTTGTCTCGATAGTCTTTAATCAAATTATTCATCTTTCAATTTTTCAAGGATTGAAGGGATTTTGTCAAGACCATCAATATCCCCTTCATATGTAAAACGGACATTCTTTTTATCTTTATTCGGGTCTTTTTCTAATACATAGTCAATTTTCACTTTGGGTGAGTTGGACTTGCCTTTAAAGAAATCTGTCAATAAGTTGCCACCATTGACAACTAACAGATATTAAATGCTGGTTTTGTGTCCAAAATGAATAACCAATAATGATTGTTGGACCAATCCAAGTTATGTCGTTTTCAACGTAGTACTTAGTGTCAGTCTAAATCATCTTCAAGTCGTTCAACGTTAATGTCTTTTTGCTTAAGCAACTATTGACCACTATAAGAGAGTCTTGAGATAGGTATTCATTGCACTTTCAGCAGATTCAAAAATTCATTGGTAAAAAAAGAATCCTTCAATGTCGTTGAGAGATAGATTTTAATTTTTTGTCTAACGTCAATATATTCCTTCATATTGTTCTTTTTTAATGGTGGCTAACTCCCGGATAACCGCTACGCTATTCTCGTTATTTCGCTTTTGTGCTTTGTTCGTTTTTCTGTGGTGCATGGCAAATTACCTGGTTATTGTTTGTTGTTTTATCGTTCCAAATATACATTGTTTCTTTATATCTCCAAATTATCCAATGGACTTTTTATACTTTGCATGAATTTGCTGCTTACATGTGTGTAAATCTCTGTTGTTTTGGAGGACCTGTGGCCTAAAAGCTCTTGTATTACTCTTAAATCAACACCCGCTTCCAGCATATGTGTTGCAAATGAATGGCGCAGTACATGTGATGCACCTTTCTTTTGCACTCCCGCTTTCTTTAAAGCTTTGGCCAGTACATTCCTGAAACTGCTCTGGAGTATTTTCCGCCAAATTGTCCTTCGAAAAGATAGTCTTTTGGTTTTTCTTCTCTGAAATAAACCCGCAAAGCCTCGAGTGCTTTTTTCGACAAAATGGTGTATCTGTCTGTTCGACCTTTTGAAGCACGAATAAATATCTGCATACTGTCGGAATTTATATCAGCGGGTTTTAGCCTTAAAAGTTCTTCCAACCTAATTCCGGAAGAATACATTAGCATAACCATTGCTTTGTGCTTCAGGTTGGAAATGTTGTTTAAAATCTTTTTCATTTCCGCACAGGTATAATACTCCGGAAGATCTCTGTTTTTCTTCGGCCTGGCTATGTCTTCTTTTCTGTGGTCAACTTTTAAAACTTTCGTAAAATAAAAGTTAACAGCATTGATGGATTGGTTTATGGAGGACGGGGAATATCTTTTGCTTTGCGCCAGGGCCAGATGATAATCATTGATCTGCTTTTCGCTGAAATTGTTGATTTGTGTAATACCAGCAGACTTATAGGTGTTTATAAAACGCAGCACCATATAATGATATATTTGCAGGGTGTTTTTGCTGTAATTTCCCCCATACAGGCATTCGAGCAGTTCTTTGGGACATGATTTGAAACCCGCTCTTTTCTCATATTGTTGTTCCAATAGCATTTGCTTTATTTCCAGATCATTGATAAATAAACTGTGATGTATGTTTATTTTCACATCTGCTTCAAAATCTCTTATAAAGCCCTTCAGCATTGAGAGCCTGGCTTGCATGCCGTAGCATTTTTGCTTTTGGTTCCATGTAATGTAGTTTCTTGTTGAAACTATATCATAAATAGCTTTGTTTCGTTTGAATTTCAAAAGCAGCGTTTTATTGTCACCTTCCTTAACGGGAACAAGCAGGATATTTCCTTTTTTCTTGCGAACAGGTAATATATTGTTAAACCTTATCTCTTTGTTCAGTTCAATTTCGTCAGCCCTTAATTTAGGGACCGCATTCAGGTAAAAAGTGTTAACGATAGCATGATCGCTGAAAAGGTCTTTTAACAAATTGATGTTTTTTGGTTCATACTTAACACAGTATGAGCCGATTTTTGCATCAAATCTGATCCAGTCGTTTCTTTTAATGAGCTCTGTGAGTCCTTTATCCGGCTTATAAAGCAGCCGGATTAATTGTGCATTGTTTTGTTCAGCTTTGTTTAGGTATAAAATGGGTTTGTTCATAATTCAGCAATTTTTGCTAAATTACCATGCAGGAGAACTTATAAAAGTTTTTTATACATTTATAAACGTTTATAAGCGTTTAATAAAATTTTTATTATCATGAGATGTTTATTTTGCAATCAAGAAGTAAAAGGTCGGTCAGATAAAAAGTTTTGTGATAACAATTGTAAAAGTGCCTGGCATAATAAAAGGGAAGACCTTAAAGAAGCTGAGATAAAAAAAATTAACAAAGTTTTGCGTCGTAACAGATCCATTCTCAGATTTTGCAGCCCGCAGGGAAAAACAACTGTTAAAAGAAGCTTTCTTGTTAACAAAGGATTTGATTTTAAATTTCATACCCAGTTGTACACAACAAAAAATAACAACACCTATTGTTTGTGTTATGACTATGGATATTTATTACTGGATGAGGACAAAGTTCTAATAATTCAGAAACAGGATTATATGTAAATTCTTAAACTTATCCCTAAGCTTCCATCCTGGACACTGCTCCGCACCCTCAGTCCCAATTTCATTTGGCTTGTTCAGTTCGGGCCGGTCCGGCTTGAAGAATGGTTTCGTACAGCTATCAAATATAGGAAATTTGTTGGAAGAAAGAGTTCTCATTTTTTATATCGAAGAATTACCTTTTCATACATTAAGGAATTATCCTTCCTTGTGTCAAAACCGTAATGTATCTTACTTTCGGGCCTTATAAAGAATTTTGAAATATATGCTTCAAAGGTATTTTATACGTAATTTAAACGTAGTTTATACGTAGTTGATGCGCAGTTCATACGTAGTTCATACGTAAATTATCGTTTAAACTACGTTTTAATTATGTGCCAGCAAAGTTAGTTCAAGGACTTTTGTATTCCATATTTTCAACAATGGCACCTGGACTCAATGCCACCATAAGGCCTTAGCTGACAGCCAGCAATTTCATGATAAGCCAGGCAATTGCTTTACAAACTTTCCGCTTAAGCAATATCTCCACTTTCTCGTATCTTTGCAAAAAATTACGGCTCATGCTGAATAAAATCTTAACCGGGGCTGTTGCTGCAGCCATGAAAGACTTATACGATCAGGAAGTACTTGAGGAAAATGTCCAGGTACAGCGCACCCGCAAAGAGTTTGATGGGGATTTGACTGTGGTGGTTTTCCCTTACAGTAAAATGGCACGCAAAGCGCCCCGGCAGATCGGGGAGGAGATTGGTGCCTACCTGAAAGATAAGCTTGAGGAAGTGGAAGATTTCAATGTGATCAAAGGATTTCTGAATATTTCCTTCAGGCTTGCCTACTGGTTGGAATTCCTCCGCCAGGCCCTCAATACAAAAGATTATGGCAGGCAAGCTAAAAAAGATAAAGATGCCCCGGTTGTGATCGAATTCTCATCCCCCAATACCAATAAACCGCTTCATCTGGGCCATATCAGGAACAACCTCCTGGGCTGGTCGGTGGCAGAGATCCTGGAAGCCAGCGGCCGGGAAGTGAAACGGGTGAACCTGGTCAACGATCGCGGCATCCACATCTGCAAAACCATGCTTGCCTGGCAGAAATGGGGCAATGGCATCACCCCCTCCAAGGCAGAGAAAAAGGGCGATAAATTCGTCGGCGATTATTATGTGCAGTTCGAAAAGCAGAACAAGCTGGAAGTGAAGCAGAAAATGCTGGAAGGCTATTCTGAAGAGGAGGCAGGCAGGCAATCCGATCTGATGAAGGAGGCCCGCGGCATGCTGAAGAAATGGGAGTTAGGGGACGAAGATACCCGCGAACTCTGGGAAAAGATGAATGCATGGGTGTACAAAGGTTTCGACAAGACCTATAAACGTATGGGCATCCGCTTCGATAAAATCTATTTCGAATCGGAAACCTACCTGCTGGGCAAGGAGATCGTGACACAAGGCCTGCAGGAGGGCATTCTCTTTAAAAAAGACGATGGCTCGATCTGGGCTGACCTCAGCGATGAAGGGCTGGACGAAAAACTTCTCATCCGTGCCGATGGTACATCGGTTTACATGACCCAGGACCTGGGAACCGCACAGTTGCGATACGATAACTTCAAGCCGGGCAAATTGCTGTATGTTGTCGGCAATGAGCAGAATTACCATTTTGATGTTTTGAAGATCGTGCTGAAAAAGCTGGGAAAGGCATATGCTGATGATATTTTTCATATATCCTATGGCATGGTGGAACTGCCGCATGGGAAAATGAAGTCACGTGAGGGCACGGTGGTGGATGCCGATGACCTGATGGAAGAAATGCATGCTTCCGCCAAAGCCATCACATCCGTGCTGGGCAAGATTGATGAATTCAGCCAGGAGGAAGCTGAAGAGCTGTTCGAAAAGATTGGTATGGGCGCCCTGAAATATTTCATTCTGAAAGTGGACCCTAAAAAGAACATGCTTTTCAACCCGGATGAATCCATACAGTTCGACGGCAATACCGGACCTTTTATTCAATATGCTCATGCCAGGATACAATCATTGCAAAGCAAGGCCCTGGAGAAGGGATATAAAAAACCATACCTGACAAAGAAATCGGTTTTGCAGGATATCCTGCCCAGGGAACGGCAGATCCTGAAGCAGCTGCAGGAATTCCCGGAGATCATCCGGCAGTCGGCCGAAACTTACAGCCCGGCTCAGCTGGCCAATTATATCTACGAACTGGTGAAGGATTACAATGGCTTTTACCAGGATACGCCCGTGCTGAAGGAAGAGGATGAACAAAAGCTTCTGTTCCGGCTCGGCTTGTCGGAAATGACCGGGAAGGTGATCCGGACAGGCATGGCCTTGCTGGGCATAGAAGTGCCCGACAGGATGTAGAACCCGGTATTTCTTTAAAGATAATCTATCTGATAATCAGTCTGGAAGTGGCTTTTCCTTTCTCTGTATCTATCAAAAGATTGTATATTCCCGGCCTGAGATTTTCAAGACTTATCTTCAAAAGTTTTTCCCTGCAATCAAATTGCATTAACAATTGGCCACTAAGCTCATATACTTCCAGTTGCCTGATTTTAACAGGGCAGGAGATGTTGACTTCATCCCTGGCCGGGTTGGGCCAAACTCTGGTAAGCGCACTCAGTTCATTTTCACTGATGGATTGCTCCCCGACAGTGATGTAGCCATTTTTTATTTCGGTTACCTGTCCGGCGCCATCCGAATAGGAGAGGGAAACATTGTATGTACCGACGCTGGTATAAGTATGAACCGGGTTTTGCTGATTATCTGTCACAGCATCCCCAAAATCCCAGTACCAGCTGGCAAGGCGGTTCACGTTTGAAGCCATCACCCATTCATTCTTTTCCTTAACAGGGATTACGAAGTCTGTGAACCCCGGAGCTTCACTCAATAGGGTGTTCTGAACATTGAGTGATCCGCTGGCACCATTCACATCGCAGATGTACCAGTAATAATAATCCTCCGGACCGGTTGCCGGAACACTTACCGTCTGAAGCAGGCCGTTGTCATTATAGATCTTGACCATGGCAGCTGTGCCGGCAAGCGGGGCATCTTCGTCATATTGATGCACATATACTTTATATGTCCCATCAAACATTTGTATGATGGTAATGGTTTCGGGCCCGTAACCCTCCGTCTCATCATTGTCGAGGGTAACATAGGGCGGCTGCACAGCACTTCCCATATCATCCCAGTACACATGATAAGTATTCCCCTCAATGGATGGGGTAAGCAGATGTATGTCCAGATCGGGCGGCGTGGCACCCCAGCTGAGCACAAACCTCATTTCTCCGCTTGCAAGCTGGGGCGACAGGCTGAGGTTGTATGTCAGGGGGCTCCCGGCGGCACGCTCACATGATCATCCTCATAAGTCGTATAAGCTGCCTTGGAGCAGGTGATGGTCTGGTTTCCGTAGCCTGACAGATCGGTGAACTGAACGGTGAGAGGGGCCACGCCCCATTCGGGACTGGCTGAAAAATCTGCCGTCAGAGCCCCGCTGGGAACATCACTGATGGAGTAATTGCCCTGGCTGTCGGAATAATCGCTTAATCCGGCAATGCTTACCAGGGCTCCTTCCACCGGTGCGCCTGTTACGGCGTCTTTCACAAGCCCCGACACTGTTACTGTGCTTCCTCCACCCGACCAGCTGACCGAAGCAGGTCCGGCAGGATCGGATTCTCCCTCATCGTAATAAGCTGTAACTGTATAGGCATAGGTTCCGGGTGAGGGCAATACATCTGCAAAGGAGGTCTGGCTGGTATTATCGATGTATGCCCCATTCCTGTATATCTTGTAGTACTGGAGTCCTCGCTCTGCGGGTTTTGGATTGCTCTTGAAAAGGTGATCGCCTGAAGACGCCAGCTTTTCCGGGCTGGTCATTCCTGAAAGCGGTTTTGCATGCCTGTTGTTCAATATGGCATCACCATCGCTATATTCAATATAGGCTTCATGGCTGCCAACATAATAGTAATCATATTCGCTCATTTCGGTAAAACCGGCGTTGTGGGCACCAAAGTACAGGCTGCCGTTGTAATTGCTTTCGTCCACTCCGATATAAGGCCCATTTGCGTTAACATTGTATGTTGCGATCATGAAGGTGGACTGGTTGATTACAAGATCGGGGATCGCCAGGCTTACCCAGTCATTTTCTGCTCCCGCGATGGTGACGGGCCCGTATAATACATTTGAGCCGTTCCCCGACAAAATATAAACATCTATGTTAGCCCAGTAATTCTGGTAATCGGCGACATAAAAGCGTACTTCCTTAAGTGTGGAAGGAGTTTCAGGCAGGGTAAATTGCTGTGCCAGCCCCTGTCCGCCGTCGGTTGAAGCAAATGAATTTTCAAAGCTTCCATCGTTGTATGATATCCATTCCGTATTGCCGCCTGCGGGGGCTGTCCAGCTCAGACTGACATTCTGGTTGTTGTTGCTTGCCAGTAAGTTGGTAGGAGCGGGCAGGCTGCTGCCCTGTACCACTACTTCCACGGGCCCGGCATGATTGGATTCTCCTGCATCATAAACAGCGGTAACAGAATAGTTATAAGTTCCGCCAGCCAGTCCGTTATCACCGTAAGAAGTAGCCGTTACCACACTGGGATTGACCTTACTCCCGTTCCGGTAAATGTTGTATCCAAGCAATCCCCGCAGGGATGCTGCCTGGTTCGGTATAGTGTTGGGAGTGATGATTCCGCTTTTTAATACATTGCCTTTTGCTTTTGGTGCTGCCTGACCGGCAATGGATGGAAAGGCGTTTGCCCGGAGGATCTCGCGGCTGCCATCCGTATACTCTACCTCGGAGCGGATCAGGTATGTTTCGGTCCAGGTCGACCAACTGCCACCCGAGAAATCCCAGGAACGTCCGTTGTTCAGGTTTTCATCATAGCCCAGTGCATTTGCTTCGGAAGTTGAGCCGTAGCCCACCACAAAATCACCGTTTACAGTGATGTTGCTTCCTGAAATATCAAGATTCACCCAGTCGCTGCTAACAGCAGATGCTGAGGTGTTGTATAGGGTGGAGGTATTTGGCTGGGATCCGTTCCAGCCGTAAATTTCCGCATTGAAACTTCCACTTCCGGTGGTATAATAGCTAATGTTCAAAATCTTGCAGGGCCCGGATGGAGACATGCGGGTTGCCATGGTACTGCCCACCCAGTGATAGGATCCGGTAACGGTATTGTTATCGTAGATGAGCTCTTCGGTGCCACCGCCGCTGGGCGCATCCCAGCTGAGGCTGACATTGCTTCCGTTTACGCTTGCCTGCAGGTTGGTCGGGGGATCCAGCTGTGAGTTGCCCTGCACTGCCAGAAAGGCATTCACGCGTCCGTAACCCATTTCATTGTTCCAGGTGCCAAAAGGATAAGCATTGTTGACGGTATAGGAATAAGCGCCTACTTTTTCACAGGCACTGTAAAGCTTTGATCTTAGCTGACTTTCGGTATAATTTGGAAAAATTGTCCCCATCAGCCCCACCACGCCGGCAGCAACAGGACAGGCTGCAGAGGTTCCGGAAAACTCATGGTAATCGCCGAAGTTGTATCCTTCGGCACCGCTGCGGTCAAGGGTCCATAATTTCCGGCCCGGCGCAACGATATCACAAGAATCACCGTAATTCGAAAAATATGCCCGCTGGTCGGAGCTGTTGGTTGCGCCAACCCCTACAACATTGGGAAAAAAGCAGGGATATTGTTCCTTGCTGCTTGCATCGTCGTTCCCTGTGGATGCCAGTACAACAGAGCCTTTACCGTTTCTTGTCTGGGTACGTATGCTTTCATAAGCATCCCTGACGGCCGCTATGTTGGCCCAGGTTCCCAGACCGATGCTGTTACTCACTGCAAAAATATTATAAGTGGAGGATGTAATATGTTGCGCTGCCCGCTGGATAATGCTGCTGCTGGTCTGAAAACTGCCTCCGTTAAAATCATGACCGATCCGGATGGGCATCACCTTGCAGAAATATCCTACGCTGGCTACACCTGCAGAGTTGTTGGTAAGTGCTCCGATAAGCCCGACACAGGGAGTGCCATGGTTTTCATCCGGATGGGTGGCAGAGGGATCATTGTTGTGGTTCACCGCACAGTAGGGAGCTAAATACTTGCTAAGCATTTCGGACTGTTGCAGATCAAAACCGTGCCCGTCAATTACTGCTACCACACTGCTGCCGGCTCCCTGGGTAATATCCCATGCCTCTTCGGCGTCGATGTCGGCATCACTGCTTTGTTTCAGGAACCACTGTGAACTGAAGTAGGGGTCGTCGGGTTCGAAATGGGAAACACCCCTGAAAACAAAATCAGGCTGGGCATAGTTGACCAGCGCTGAGCCGGACATTAAAGCTGCAAAATCAAAAAGGTTCTCATTTGCCGGAACTTTGAAAACCACGCTTGTGCTAATCCCCAGATCAATCTTCCCGATAATCTGCTTTGTACCGGTTTTTTTCAGAAAGTCGGCAAGTTCGTTCTTGCTGATGTTTACCAGTACCTGCCCGTTAAGAGATGCAATGTCGTTGTTGCGCAGCAGGAAAGGATAAACCGATTCAATGCCTTTCAATTCTCTTATGGAGCGAATGATCTGTTTGGCCACTTCCGGGTTTGCGGCATCCAGGTGAAAACTGGCTGAATGCTCTGATGAGAAGCGTTTTTCTTCCTTTGAGAGGACCGTCAGGGAAGGGATCTCAGCACTGATCAAGTCTATCGATTGCTTGGACATATCTTTCGAAAAGACAATGTAAACCCGGCTGTAATCAACCAGTGGGAATATTTTTTCTCCTTTTTCGAAGAAGTAGACGTCTTTGTCGTTTTTAACAATCAATGGCTGGTTCGCTTGCGCAAACTGAAAACAGACAATCAGGAAAATCAGGCTCATGCTCATGATCCTGAAGAGTGAGTCAAAATTTTTCATAATCTTTTGATTTTGATTTATAAGTTTAAAGATAAGGCAGAATTGAAAAATTCAAAGTTATTTTTGTTTCCTTGATTCAAATAATTATTAAATGATGCTGTTTGGTTTTTAATTGATCCGGCGTTTTGTTGTTTTGCCGGGACCTTAATCTTTGAAGTTGTTCTTAATCTCCGCGTTTTCGTGGCAATTTATTAACTTTGCAGGCTAAATCAATACCGCTATGTTTGAAGGCTTAACAGAAAAATTAGAGAAATCGTTTAAAGTACTTAAGGGGCATGGCCACATTTCGGAAGTGAATGTTGCCGAGACCCTGAAGGAAGTGAGAAAAGCCCTGCTTGATGCTGACGTGAGTTATAATATCGCAAAGGATTTTACCAATGAAGTAAAGGAAAAGGCCTTTGGTAAAGGAGTGCTTACTGCGGTATCACCCGGCCAGATGCTGGTGAAGATCATGCAGGATGAGCTAACCGAATTAATGGGTACTGAAAAAGCCGACCTGAATGAAAAAGGAAGCCCTGCCATTTACCTGATGGCCGGTTTGCAGGGTTCGGGTAAAACCACTTTTTCGGCCAAGCTGGCCCATTACCTGAAAACCAAAAGGGAAAACAGCCTCTTCTGGTGGCCTGCGACGTATACCGCCCTGCGGCGATCAATCAGCTGCAGGTGCTTGGTGAACAGATCGGTGTTGAGGTATACGCCGAGGAGGACAACAAGGATCCGGTGAAGATCGCCAAAAATGCCATCAAAGAGGCCCGCTCCAGGAACCTCAATGCCGTGATCATTGATACTGCCGGGCGCCTGGCGATCGATGAACATATGATGAAGGAGATCTCCTCCATCAAGAAAGCTGTGGAACCCCAGGAAACCCTGTTCGTGGTGGATGCCATGACCGGGCAGGATGCAGTGAACACTGCCAAAACCTTTAACGAACGCCTGGATTATGAGGGAGTTATCCTGACAAAACTCGATGGTGATACACGTGGCGGTGCTGCACTGACCATCCGCTCGGTGGTGAAGAAACCCATCAAATTTGTGGGGATAGGCGAAAAGGTAGATGCCATCGATGTTTTTTATCCCAGCAGGATGGCCGACCGTATCCTGGGGATGGGTGATATCGTTTCCCTTGTAGAAAAAGCCCAGGAACAATTTGATGCGGATGAAGCTCGCAAACTGCAAAAGAAGATTGCCAAAGATCAATTCAATTTCAACGATTTCCTGAGCCAGATCAAACAGATCAAAAAAATGGGGAATGTAAAAGATCTGATGGGCATGATCCCGGGCATGGGCAAAATGATGAAGGATACCGATATCGACGACGATGCGTTTAAAAGCATCGAAGCCATAATCTATTCGATGACTCCCGCAGAAAGGGAAAACCCCAAATTGCTGAATGGCAGCAGGAGGCGCCGGATCGCTGATGGCAGCGGCAATGAAATACAGGAAGTGAACCGCCTCATCAAGCAATTTGCCCAAACCAGCAAGATGATGCGGATGATGACCAGGGGCGGAGCGAAAAATGCCATGCGGATGCTGAAGAATTCAAAGGGGATGCCAAGATAGGGTGTATTCCAAATTCCTGATTATTATGTCTGAAAAGAAGAAAAAAACCACCATCATCGACGGAAAAAAACTTTCCAACGAGATCAAAGAAGAGATCAAAATAGAAGTGGCCAGGATGATCGACAAGGAGGATAAATCGCCTCACCTGGCGGCGGTTTTGGTGGGGGATGACCCGGCCAGCCAGACCTATGTGAAGGGCAAGGAAAAAGCCAGCAAGGAAGTCGGGATCATTTCTTCGGTGTACAGACATAAATCAGATATTACCGAAAAGGAACTACTTCAAATAGTAAACTTTCTCAACAAGGATGATGAAATTGACGGTTATATCGTTCAATTGCCCTTACCCGGTCATATCAACGAGAACAAGATCATCGAGGCCATCGATCCCAAAAAGGATATCGACGGATTTCATCCCATCAATCTTGGCCGGATGGTGGCCGGATTACCGGCTTACCTGCCTGCCACTCCGCAGGGCATCATGGAGATGCTGAAAAGATATGATATTGACACAGAGGGAAAGCATTGCGTGGTGGTTGGGCGCAGCAATATCGTTGGCACCCCCATCAGTGTGCTGATGAGCCGGAAGAGCAAACCCGGCAATGCCACCGTTACCCTATGTCATTCCCGCACGAAGAACCTGGAGGAGATCACGCGCCAGGCCGATATCCTCATTGCCGCCATCGGTAAGCCGCTATTTGTAACAAAGAATATGGTTAAAGACAATGCCGTGGTGATCGATGTGGGTATCCACAGGATCAAATCCGAAAATGCAGCTTCGGGATACAAACTGGTGGGAGATGTTGATTTTGAGGAGGTATCCAGAAAATGCAGCTATATTACACCCGTTCCGGGCGGCGTGGGCAGAATGACCATTGCTTCTTTGTTGATGAATACCCTGAAAGCGGCAAAGAAAGAAGTTTACGGGTAGGAGGGGATTGGGATTTCAGATTTCAGATTTCAGATTCCAGATTCCAGATTCCAGATTACAGATTTCAGATTACAGATTTCAGGTGCAACTTTTTTGCTATCTTCCCTGTCTGCTCTTGAAATGATCCTGTATGAGACAGATTGAGATATGTTTTGCATTCTTATTGCTGATTTTTGGCTGCCCGCAGCTGTTTGCCCAGACCAGTGTTCCTGCTGGTTATGTGTCGGGGCGCTGGGACTTTGCGGGTTCTCCTTATCAGGTGCAGGGGAATATTGAATTGCATCCCGATAGCAGCCTGCTCATCGATGCCGGGGTGGAAGTTTTGTTCATGCAAAGCTATCGTTTCCGCGTTTACGGTTCATTGCAGGCCCTGGGCAATGCCGACAGCCTGGTGATCTTTGATACAGGGAATACTTTTTACCGCTGGATTGGTGTCGAATTCAGAGACACCACCGGGATGGCCCCGGATTCCAGCATACTGCAATACTGTCATTTCAGCAGCAGCACGCAGGATTTTGGCGGGGCCCTTGGGGTGATGGGATACGACAGCCTCCGGCTGGATCATTGCGTTTTTGAATACAACGAAGGTTTTAAAGGAGGGGCTGTTTATATTGAATATGCTGATCCCCTGCTGCAGAACCTCACCATACGCAACAATAACTCCATTGACGGGGGTGGGGTCTTCCTGGTCGGGGCATCCCCCGCTATCCTGAATTGTGTGATCAGTGATAATGATTCCGAATGGATCGCCGGCGGACTTTTTGCTAAAGAGTATTCATCGCCCCTGATCGAAAACTGCCTGATTGAAAACAATACTTCGGTCGGATCGGCCGGAGGGCTTTATTTCCACGATTATTGCGAGCCGGTGATCCGCAATTGTACCATCTCCAACAATTATTGCCAGAGCACGCAGGTGGGTTCAGGCGGTGGCATGAAGATCAATTTTTATTGTTATGTGAAACTTGAAAACTGTGTGATACAGGATAACCTGAGCAATTCACGCGGAGGCGGCATGACCATCACCTCCGATGTGGACATGGTGAATTGCCTGGTGAGCGGCAACCAGGCCCTCATGTCGGGCGGCGGGATCAATGTGGACCTTTCAATCAGCTATTACAGGCCCACTGTAAACATTACCAACAGCACAATTATCGATAACAGCTGCCAGGTAGGGGCCGGCATCAATTCCGAACGTTCCGATCTGACACTTATCAACTCCATCGTTTATGATAATAACTCCAGCCCGGAGAATTATATTGATATCGACAAAACGGCACTTTTTATTGAATATTCTAATATCCAGGATAGCACGGAGATCATTGTGAATGACAGTTGCTCGCTCCAATTCGGAGCGGGAGTGATTGATGAGGATCCTGAATTTTTCAGCAGCAGCGATTTCCGGCTCAGCGAACTTTCTCCCTGTATCAATGCCGGTACCCCCGATACAACGAGCCTTGGCATCCCACCCACCGACCTGGATGGTTTTGATCGTGTTTATGATGGACGCATCGATATGGGATGTTATGAAAATCAGTATTATGTTGGAGAAAAAGAAATTGTGCAAAAGGAGGCGGAAATACTTTTGTATCCGAATCCGGCCATAACTTTTTTTTGGGTTAAAAGTTCCCTTTCAATACAATCAATCGCAGTCACCAACACACAGGGTGTTCTGGTTTATAAAAGGGATTGCCAGTCCAATGACGGAATTCAAATTTCTGTTGAAGACTGGCCCGCAGGTGTATATCAATTAGATTGCCGCTTAGCGGGAGGTGGAAAGCAGTTTGTCCGGCTCCTGGTTTTATAGAAGAAGCCGCAATCCTGCCGAAAGGTCAATACGGCTTATATTCTCACCATCATCGCCATAGGTACCGGTTATTGTGTTGCCGTTTTCGAGGTAAAATTCCACAAATTTGATCTCGTTTTCGGTATGGAAACTGGAAAAGGCAATACCGATCCCGTAGGTTTCATTGAAGTAGCAGGATGCCTCGAGACCAAAATGCAAACCCGAGCGCAATTCTTTCATGTACTCATCAAATTCTTTGGTAATCTTGCAGTTCAGGCTGTCGCCCGTATTCCATACCACCAGATCCTGTGCTGATACCTTCGTGTTGAATATGATCAGAGCAATTCCGGCAAGGCTGAAATATTTGAGTTTTTGTGCAATTAAAAAGATACTTATACCTGAAGAACAATGGGGGTTTTTCATTTTGTATGGCTTTGGTTAGGTTTTCAAAGCTATATTTGTTCCTTCACAATACCTGCACCCTCCATGATCACGTCATAGACATATCCTGCGCCAAAGTCCTTGTCTGTGCTGATGACGCCTTCAAAGGTAATGATGTCACCAACTTTAAAACTTACCGGGAGTGTGCTTGTTATGGTCAGGTCGTAATTGCCGTCATAACCGCTGCCATCCTGGATGTGGATCCAGTTGCGCTTCATGATGTTGTTGTTAATCTTCACCACCTGCCCCCGGACGGTAACTTTTTCGCCATTGTAGTTCTCCGTGTTGCGGTAGAGTTCCTCGATGCTGATCCCGCCTTCTGCAGTTTCCACGGAAATATTCTGGTTCTTCATGCTTTTGGTATGCTCATGGGCGTCTCCCTGCGGGGGCATTTTCCTTTGGTTCAAGGGCTTTGCCGAGAATTCCTGGATGAACATCACCGAATCAAAGGTCTTTCCCAATTGCTTGCTTTCAAAATCTTTCATCATCATGCCTTCCGTGAAAGTAGTAGGTGTTACCTGTTTCAACCGGCATGGCATTGATGGCGGCCCGAGTATTCCCTGTTGCCTTCCTTCAACTTCACATAAGTATAGTTCCCGGCATCTTCGAAGTCTTTCACAACAACCACGTGAATTTCCTTTTCGGGATGCATTTGGCTCATCAGCTGGTCAAAGTTCTTGTCTTTGTTTTCTTTGTCTGTGCTGCTGTTCGACTGGCATGCGGCCAGAACAAAAATCATTGCTGTAATAATTGTAAGGTATTTCATATCTCAAATATTCAATTTTATTCCGGTGTAAAAATACGCAATCCTGTTTAATATCATACAGATAATCGGGCACTTTGCTCAGTATCTCTTCAGGAAGTTTAAAAAGTGCATAAAAAAGGATGGCCGTAAAACCAAATGAGGACAGAAGGGCAGTTCTTGCATACCCGTGCTCTCCAGGCCTCCGCAAATCTGGTAAATGAGAATTCCGGCAGCTATCGGTCCGGCTAAAAAGGTGGCTACATAGATTTGTTTTTCGGTGAAGAAGCTGGTGTTTTTCGTTTCATCAACAAAAGCAGAATTCACCGACTATACGCAATTCTTATTGCTTTGTCTTCTATCCTGTATCCTGTGATGATTATTGGAATGCGCCCGGCCTGCTACATTTTGTAAACCACCGTATTGATATTCATCCCGGCACCCACTGAGGCAAATACAAGGTAGTCATTAGGCTCTACCCTGAATTCCTCCAGTTTGTCTTTCAAAAGCAGATCCAGCAAAGTTGGCAGCGTTGCCACAGAGGAATTGCCGAGCCATGAAATGGTCATGGGCATAATGTTTTTGGGGACATCATGAATATTAAAAAGCTGATACAATCTTTTCAGAATGGCATCATCCATTTTACCATTGGCCTGGTGGATGAGCACGCTTTTGATCTGGTTGAGGTGGATCTTGCTTTTCTCAAGACAGGATTTTATAGCCTGCGGAACGGTTTCCAGCGCATACTGGTATAATTTACGGCCATTCATTTTGAGGTAAATATTGTCAGCTGATCCGTTCATCCCAGGATTGTAGGATTGATCCATGCGCAGCATCTGCGAATAAACATAGGTGTCTGAACGGGTCTTATGTGCCAGGATGCCAATGGGCTCTTCGCTTTCCCGTGCCTCTACAATTGTGGCTCCTGCACCATCGGCATACAGCATGCTGTCGCGGTCGTGCGGATCGGATACCCTGGAAAGAACTTCAGAGCCAATGACCAGGATCTTTTTTGCATCGCCTGACTTGATGAAATAGTCGGCCTGAATGATGGCCTGCAACCATCCCGGGCAACCGAATGGCAAATCATAAGCTACGGTTTCCGGGTTTTTGATCTTTAAATGGGCTTTTACCCTGGCAGCAAGACTGGGGACGAAATCGGAGCGTTTATTGTCCGAGCGCACATCGCCGAAATTATGGGCCACAATAATGTAATCCAGTTCTTCCTTTTCTATTCCTGCACTTTCGATGGCTTCCCGGGCAGCAAAATAGGCAATATCAGATGTTACCAGGTCATCACTCACGTATCGTCTTTCGGCAATAGTGGTGATTTCCAGGAATTTGTCAATTATTTCCTGGTTGTTTTTATCCAGCCTGGTGCCACTGGGGTCATAGAATTCACTTTTCAGGAAATCTTCATTCCTGACAACTTCTGATGGGATATATTTACCGGTTCCGGTAATGACACTGTATATTTTCTTCTCTTTCATTTTTTTTATTTTTGCTTTTCACATCTCCGGTTCAGATCATCGAGTCTTTCACTTTGCTTTAACTTTACTTCGGGTTTTGTCCGCCATTAACGGAAAGTCAAAGCGACCGAATGGAATGAAAAAGTCTCTTCAAAATCAAGGCTCAAAGATACGCAAGACTTTTTAAAATTGAAAAAAATTATTTTAAAGCATGCCGGATTGCACCCATGTATGTTTATGTAAGTCTTGCCGGTAAGGGATTGCAGAGGTATTACGCTATGTATAAAAGATGGTGAAAAATCCGGAAAAAAATTGAGCAAAAAGTCTGAATGGGTAAATTTTGGCTATACTTTGTTTTTGAATCTACAATTTATCAGTCAGGCAACTAACAATTTTCATGAAATGAAGGCTTTGTATCGGGCTGAAATCATTCTCCACAAAGCCCCTGGCCGTCCAAATCCTGAAAGATTCGACTTCCTTGCTGCCGAATTTTCTCAGTTCTCTTTTCTTGCCAGCCGGTCCTTCGAACATGAGGGTAAAATTGGCTTCGCAGTTGGCGCCTCCTTCATTGGTCAGTTCCATTCTTTCCCCGTCGCGGAACAGTATGAGTATCCTGCTGTCGTCCTGTATGCAATTGCTGGCACCCAATACTTTGATGCTGAAGATGATGCTTCTCTTTCCTTTATGCACAAAGATGGCAAAGCCATTTTGGTTTTCTTCATCTTTAAGAACTTTGAGCAGCTTCTTCGCCCCGATCACGGATTTGCCGGTCATTTTATCCGTTTCAATAGAGATGAGATCCTCGCAGCTCAAGCCCTCTGCCTGTTGTTGTTCATCGGCGTACATCCATGTACCGTCCTCCTGCAGTATGACTTTTTGCCCGTCTTCCGTAGTGGCAGTTTTCTGCGAAAATACTACCGGGCATGCAAACAGGAACAAGAAAAGATAAATAAAAATAGTTTTTATTGTATCCATAATTCTGAGATTTACCGTTTCTCAAAAATACTCAATTTATCAAATAATAATGAATCAAAGGTTGAATATACTTAGCATTAGAATTTCATCTTTGGATTGTTTCTAAATTTAAACATCCTTTAATTTGTAAGGCCAATATAATCAGCATATTAGAATACTCCTTCTGCTTTTTTTAAGAATTTACAAATTTATATAGATAATTTTATGATTTTTGTAGTGTTAATAGGTAAACAATTACCGAAAATAGACAGGAGCGGATGAATTTTTATGGTTTGCTAATCGGTTTGATCTCTTTCTTGATCATCGGGATGTTTCATCCTTTGGTAATCAAAATGGAGTATTATTTCGGAAAAAGAAGCTGGTGGGCTCTGCTCATTCCTGCAATTGTGTTCATCATTTTATCTTTTGTTACTTCTGCCATCTATTCCATTATTTTTGGCGTGTTGAGTTTTGCCTGCATTTGGAGCATCGTTGAGTTATTTAAACAGCATGAGCGCGTTTTAAAAGGACAGGCCAAAAGGAATCCAAAACGGAATTATAATGAATGAGATCCTGGTAAATATAGGTGGTTATGAGTTAAACCTTACAGGCCTTATTGTTGGCCTGGCAAGTTTTCTTATCATTATTGTTTCCAGGTGGTCGTGCATTGTCGGTGAGTATTATTTTACCAAAAAGCTGTGGATTGGTTTTTTAATAATTGGCGTTCTGTCGGTTGCCATTTCGCCTCTGCTTGAAAATATAGTGATATCTGCCATTTTAGGAATTTTTGGGTTTTCCTATTTATGGGGTATCATGGAAATTATTGAACAGGAAAACAGGGTTGACAAGGGATGGTACCCCAAAAATCCTAAACGGAAAAAATAAGAAATGTTTTCTTTCGGAATATTTGCATCGCATACGCCCTATATAATCCTCGGAGGATTGTATTTTGTATACATGCTTACCAGCTTTGGGATCAAAGCTGATAAAGCAATGCGATCTTCTCTTGAAGAAGAAAAACGCGAAACTCAGGATGTAAAACAGTCTTTCTTAAAGGAAAGTAGTAATCTAACCTGGCAAACTAAGTCGGAGGACTTTCAGAATCATGCGCATCCATTGTCTTCCGGTTTAATGGCTTATCAAGGGCCTCATTGGAAACCGCATCGCGTAAAAGGGCATTACGGAGATAGTTATGTCCGGATGTGTCTTTTTTATTGCCTTTTCAGCAGACCTCCCCCTCAAATGACCTGATCATCATATTTTATTAGGTCATGGGCATTTTGCCCGAATATTAATCAGTATTTAATTTTTTTTGTATGAAAGCAAGAACAATTGTTTTTATTGTTACATTGACTGCGGCAATGCACATACATGCACAGCAAGTTCTGAGAGTGAGCGATTCTACAAAAATGCCATTTATGGAGCTTGAGGAAGTTGATATCCGCTCGTCCAGAGAAAATATTAAAATTCAGGAACTCCCAATATCGGTAACATCAATTAGTGCCAAACGGATTGAAAGTGATCAGGTGAACGCCACAGCCGATTTAAGCTCGCGTGTGCCAAATCTTTTTATGCCCGATTATGGATCTCGTTTAACTTCACCAATTTATATCCGTGGAATCGGCTCAAGGATCAATGCTCCCTCGGTGGGGTTATATGTTGATGGCGTTCCATATTTTGAGAAATCTGCGTTTAATTTTGAATTTTTTGATATTGAAAGGATAGAGGTTTTGCGCGGTCCGCAGGGCACCTTGTATGGTCGCAATACCATGGGCGGCATTATCAATGTTTACACGCAAAAACCAGGTCAATACCCTAAAACCGATATTAATTTATATGGAGGAAATTACTATTTTATGAAAGCCCACATTGGGCATGATCAGCCTTTGGGAGATCATCTAAGCCTCGGACTGGACGGCTTGTTTATTCACCACGATGGTTTTTACAACAATGATTACACCGGCGACAAAGTTGATGAACTGGATTCATACAGCGGCCGCGTGAGACTGGTTTATGATCCGGTAAGTCCCTGGGAAGCTGAATATACCATGAATATGGAAATTAGCAGGCAGGGAGGTTATCCTTATGCTTTAATTGGAAATGTTGATAAGGCCTCAGAACCTATTAGCTATAATCGCTACAGTTATTACGATCGCGATCTGATCTCCAATAATTTCCGTTTGCGTTATAAAAAGGAAAAAATGGAGTTTAATTCCATTACCAGCTATCAATTTCTGGATGGATATCAGGAAATTGACCAGGATTTTACGCCGGCTACCTTGCTGTTTGTAACGCAAGATGAAGCTATTCACATGCTTTCGCAGGAAGTTAACCTTAAAAACAAAATAGGGAATTATAAGGCTGTAAGCGGGATGTTTGGATTTCTGCAGTATGGAGACAAAAAAGTAGACGTTGCCTTTGGTGAAGATGGGATCAATGCCTTTAATTTGCCCGGGCCTACACAAAGAGTTAAATTTTATGACCAACTTACAAGGGGAAGTGCCGTTTTCCATCAATCAACCTGGAACAACCTTTTGGTGCAAGGGCTTTCATTTTCTTTTGGCATGAGGGTGGATTATGAGAAAGCCATATTAAAGTATAAATACGATTTGATTATCAATGATAAGGAAATCCCAAAAACAACATTTGATCATTCACTTGAATTTTTTGAGGTACTCCCCCGGGCCTCAGTTGCTTATAAAATCAATGAAGATATGAGTACATATTTTACTGTTTCGAAAGGATACAAAACCGGTGGTTTTAATTCAACTTTTGAAAGAAAGGAAGATCGCACCTTTGATCCGGAGAAGAGCTGGAACTACGAAGCTGGCCTTAAAAGCAAATGGATGGAAAAGAGGCTTATGACAAATTTTTCTGTCTTTTACATCGACTGGTATGATCAGCAGATTTATCAACCCGTGCCCAGTGGGCAGGGATCTATGTTGAAAAATGCGGGTCATTCAGAAAGCAAAGGCTTGGAACTTGAAATATCAGCTCTGCCGGCGCGCAATCTGCAAAGCTATGCCAGTTTTGGTTATGTAGATGCACGCTTCCTGGATTATAAAAAAGATTCCGCAACTGATTTCAGCGGAAATCGCATCCCCTACATCCCTGAGTTTACTTTTAGTATTGGAGGCAACTATAAGTTTTACCTTGATTCAAAGCTGCTTGAATCCGTTAGGGTAAATATTAATTATCAAGGTATTGGAAGCCATTACTGGAATGAAGACAATACAGTGAAACAAAATTACTACGGACTGCTTAACAGCCAGATTGGCTTTGCTACACCCTGGTTCGAAGTAGGTTTCTGGGTAAAAATCTTCTGGGGGCTGATTATTCCTCTTTCTATTTCGAAGCATTGGGGAATCAATATTTGCAAAGAGGAAAACCAGCCCGTTTCGGAATCTTCGTATCTGCCAGTTTTTAATTAATGATTAAGCGAGAATACCAGAAATACGGCACTTTGCTGAGCCTTTACCTGGCCCAGTCCATACCCATGAGTTTTTTCTCAACGGTGGTACCCGTTATCATGCGACAGGAAAACTACTCATTAGAGGCAATCGGTTACTTGCAATTGGTAAAACTGCCCTGGATACTGAAGTTTATTTGGGCGCCCCTGGTTGACAAAACAAGCCCCAACCGCAGAACATACAGAAGATGGATCATTCTATCCGAATTGTTCTATGCTGTCGTCATTGTAGGAATTGGTTTTCTGGATCTTGACACGGATTTCACTCTCATCATCATTTTGATGGTGATCGCTTTCGCCGCATCGGCAACACAGGATATTGCCACAGATGCTTTTGCTATACTGTGCCTGAAAAAGAAAGAACGAAGTTTCGGGAACAGTATGCAATCAGCGGGCAGCTTTTTGGGTGCTCTGGTTGGAAGCGGACTGCTATTGATTATTTATCATTACATGGGCTGGCAATATTTGCTTACTGCCCTGGCTGTATTTGTAATACTGGCATTGATTCCACTCAGGCTTTATCCTTTGGATAAATCGATTAGTTGTGAGAAATCCGGTAAGTCCATCAGCATGAATGATATAATATTGTTCTTTAAGCAAGAGGGTATTGGCAAAAGAATCGTTATTTTGCTGATGTATTATTCAGGAATGATTGGCGTGCTTACCATGCTCAAGCCTTTTTTGGTGGATCTAAATTATTCGGTAAAGGATATCGGATTTATTTCCGGAATTTTTGGGACGGCCATCGGTGCTGCTTGTGCCTTACTGGGAGGACTTCTGATCAAAAAAATAGGTAGAAAAAAGAGCCTGCTTGCTTTTTCAACTGCCGGCATGCTGGCAGCAATGTATTTTCTCTGGCTCAGCCATGCCCCTGAGGGATTGTTTCGTTTATACCTTGGGGTGGCCTTGTTATGGGGCGCTTATGCCGTGTCTTCGGTTGGAATTTATACCATTTCTATGGATATTGTTCGACCCGGACGGGAAGGTACCGATTTTACTATACAAATAGTTTTGGTCCATCTGAGTAGTCTTGTTGTGGCCGTTTTTTCAGGAAGAGTGGCTGATATTATCGGATACAAAGGTTTGTTTTTTGTAGAAGTTGTTTTGGCTGCCCTGGTGGTTGGAGTAGTATATGTTTTTTATCAGGAAAAAATTAGAACAAATGATTGAAAGAGAATTGCTCGAAAAATATAATAAAGCAGTGCCGAGGTATACCAGTTATCCCCCGGCCAATTTTTTTTATGAGGATTTTAACGGGGATGATTATAAGAAATTTCTGATTTCTTCTAACCATGATAAACCTGAGAATATTTCGCTTTATATTCATATTCCTTTTTGTCCGCGTTTGTGCTATTATTGTGGCTGCAATACTACCATTACAAAAAACAATGCGATCATTAACTCCTATATTGAGGCCCTGAAAAAAGAGATCATCATGGTTTCCGGTTATCTCGCTGATTACAGAAAAGTTTCCCAGATCCACTGGGGTGGGGGGACTCCAAATGCACTGGATGTGGATATTGTGAAATCCATCATGGATTTGATCTTCGAGAAATTTCAGTTGATCCCGAATGCAGAGATTGCCATGGAATGCAGCCCTGCGTACCTTACAAAAGAGTATCTTGACGCGCTGTTTGCGATGAAATTCAATCGTATCAGCCTTGGAATTCAGGATTTCAAGAAAGATGTTTTAAAAGCTGTTAACAGGGCAAGCCCGGCCATGCCGGTTAAAGTTATCATGGACTACATCAGGGAAAACAGCGATGCCGGAATCAATCTGGATTTTATTTATGGATTACCCTTACAAAATACTGAATCCTTTGGAGAAACCATGGGAAGAGCTGTTGAACTACAGCCCGACCGGCTGGTGACTTTTTCCTATGCCCATGTTCCCTGGATCAAGAAATCGCAGCAAAAGCTTGAAGATTATGGATTGCCCGCTGCAGAGCTAAAGTTGAAAATGTTTGAAACCGGTTATGAGATCATGACGACAGCCGGCTATATTCCAATCGGATTGGATCATTATGCCAAAGCGGAGGATGATTTGAGCAAAGCACTGAAAAACAAAAGTCTGCACAGGAACTTCCAGGGTTATTGCACCCGCCAAACAACAGGACAGGTTTATGCTTTCGGAACATCTGCCATCAGCCAGTTGTATTCTTCCTATGCCCAAAATACGAAGGATGTAAAGGATTATGTGAAGAGGATAAAGGATGAACAATTGCCCATTGATAAAGGTTATAAACTTGGTGTGGATCAGATCATCATCAGAGAAATTATCAATGAGATCATGTGCAATCAATACTTGTCACTGCGTGCACTTGCAGAAAGACTCAATATCGATCTTGATGCAATTAAAACTTTTATCCCTGATAATCATAAGGATTTAGAAGTATTCGAAGAGGATGGTTTGATAGATGTTTTTGATGATGGTATACGAGTAATAGGTGACGGCAGATTTGTTATACGAAATATTGCCGCCGCTTACGATCCCATCCTGAAAACGGAACAAAAAAATTTTTCAAAGTCGATTTGATATGAGTGAGACAGCAAAGGAAAACAAGGTGATCATTATAGGCGCAGGACTTACAGGACTGGTAACTGCTTTCTATCTGAAAAAGGCGGGCAAGGATGTTACCATCCTGGAAAAGAGTGAGAGGGTAGGAGGCGTTATCAGGACCTTCAGAGAGAAAGGATTCGTTTATGAAGCCGGCCCCAATACAGCCGTTATTTCCCAACCGGAAGTTAAAGAATTATTCGAGGATTTGGGAGATGCCTGCCGCATGGAAATTGCTAATGAAGGTGCCAAAAGAAGATTGATATGGAAAAACGGTGCCTGGCATGCTTTGCCCTCTGGATTTTTGGAGGGCGTGAAAACACCTTTGTTTTCTTTCAGTGATAAATTGCGTTTGTTGGGGGAGCCTTTTAGGAGAAAAGGTGATAATCCCGAGGAAACCCTTGCCGAACTGGTAAAGCGTCGCATGGGAAAAGCTTTTTAAATTATGCCGTTGATCCTTTCATTTTGGGGATTTATGCAGGTGACCCTGATTACCTGGTCCCCAAATATGCATTGCCCAAACTCTATGATCTTGAACAGGATTATGGAAGTTTTATCGGCGGGGCAATAAAAAAGGCCAGGCAGCCAAAAAGCGACAGGGATAAAAAAGCAACAAGGGAAGTTTTTTCTGTTGAAGGGGGGCTGGAGAATCTGATAAAAGCCCTTGCTCAGGCAGTTGGCAGCGACAATATCATTCTCAATGCTCGTGATATTAGCGTAAATAAAACGAATGCTTCCTATGAAGTCAGTTGTTTTGTAAGGGATGAAAAAATGACGCTCATTACAGATATTCTTGTTTCCACCACGGCATCTCCGGAAGTGCGGGATTTAATGCCCTTTCTCGATCAGGATATTATCGAAGGTATTACTCAATTGGAATATGCAAGGGTGGCTGAGATCTCTCTGGGCTTTAGAAACTGGAAGGGCATGGATCTGAATGCATTTGGCGGCCTGGTTCCATACAGAGAAAACAGGGAGATCCTGGGAGCTTTGTTTCTGTCCTCATTCTTCAAAGACAGGGCACCTAAAGACGGAGCCATGATCTCGGTATTTGCAGGAGGTTTTCGCAAACCCGGAATACTCGATATGAATAATGAAGCATTGATTGATGTCGTTAAATCCGAAGTAATGGACATGCTGCAACTTGATGAATTCAAACCGGATATCCTAAAGATTTTCCGCTATGAATATGCTATTCCCCAATATGGTGCAAGTAGCGGCAAACGAATTGAAGCCGTGCAAAAAGCTCAACAGCAAAATCCGGGCTTGTTCATTGCCGGTAATCTGCGCGATGGCATTGGTATGGCCGACAGGATTAAGCAGGGCAGGGCAGTGGCTGAAGCTATTATTAAAGCAGTTCCTTAACTTTTCGAATAATAGATGAAGCTGTCAATCCGTGTTTCTTCATCAATTCGCCGGGTTCCCCGCTTTCTCCAAAACGATCCTGCATACCCACAAATGCCATTTTTACAGGATGATTTTGAACCACCACCTCTGCAATAGCAGAACCAAGTCCCCCTGTTATCTGATGTTCCTCAGCAGTGAGGATGGCTTTGGTTTCCCGGGCTGCTTGCAGAATGGCATTTTTATCAAGCGGTTTGATGCTGTACATATTGATCACCCGTGCTTCAATATTATGTTGTTTTAGTTTTTCAGCCGCAAGTAAGGCCTCCCAAACCATATGTCCTGTTGCAATAATGCTGATATCTTTACCTTCTCTCATTTGCTGAGACTTCCCCACCTCAAAATTGCCGTCCCTGTTGGTGAAGTCTGGAAAAGCTGCCCTGCCGAAGCGCACATAAACAGGCCCGTTACATTGTTCATAAGCAGCAATCGTTGCCAGCCTTGCCTGGGTGGCATCGGCAGGGGAGAGGATTGTCATATTGGGCAACACACGCATGATGGCAATATCTTCCAGCGCCTGGTGGGTTGCGCCGTCCGGACCAACTGATAAGCCAGCATGAGCACCTCCGATGATTGCATGCACATTGTTGTAACAAAGGGAGATCCTCACCTGGTCGGTGGTCCTCAGCCCGGCAAATACCCCGTAAGTAGAAAATACCGGTACTTTGCCTGATAATGCCAGTCCGGCTGCCACCCCGATGCAATTTTGCTCAGCTATGCCCAGGGAGAAGAATCTTTCAGGAAATGCTTTTGCAAAAGCGTCCATCCCCACCGAAGCGCTTATATCCGCCCCGAGTGATATCACATTGTCGTACTTCCTGCCCAGTTCCAGGAGACCTTCGGAAAAACCTTCCTTGCTTGCCCTGCTGCCGCGGTTTTTAAACTTCATCGGCTTCATCGATTTGTTTCAGAAAATCCTCTAATTGCTCAGGACCGGGTGCTTTCCCATGCCAGCGGTGATCATTCTCAATGGTTTTTACGCCTTTTCCCATAACGGTCCTGGCCAGGATCACCTTGGGTTTGCCTTTGGCCTTTTTTGCCCGGTCAACAACCCGGATGATATCCTCATGATCATGTCCGTTGCAATGGAACACCTCCCAGCCAAAGGAGGCCCATTTATCTGCCAGAGGCTCCAGTTGCATCACTTCCGATGTTTTTCCATCGATCTGCAATTGATTGCGGTCAACGATAGCGATCATATTATCGAGTTTGTGATGGGATGCACTCATGGCCGCTTCCCAGACCGATCCCTCCTGTAATTCACCATCCCCGTGGATGCTGAAAATTTGGTAATCCTTATGATCTATCTTTGCTGCCAGGGCCATGCCGACTGCCACCGACAATCCCTGTCCGAGCGAGCCGGCTGACAGCTCCAGGCCGGGCAGGCCATGTTCCCTGCCGGGATGACCCTGAAGGCGGGTACCGAGCTTCCTCAGCGTTTTCAATTCTTCCCTGCTGAAATACCCGGCATGGGCGAGTGTTGTATACAAAACGGGTGCCACGTGGCCGATGGACAGGATGAGCCGGTCGCGATCCGGCCAGCCGGGTTCTTCCGGACGGTGATGCATGCTGTGAAAATACAGGCAGGTGAAAATGTCTGCCAGGCCGAGCGACCCGCCGGTATGACCTGAACCCGCAGCTGCCAGGCTCCTGAGTATATCCTTTCTGATCGCGCTTGCGGTTTTTTTGAGACTTTCGATTTTTGTAGTCGGCTTCATCAGAGGAAAAATGCTGCTTTAAAGAAATAGAAACATACGATGACGGAATAGGCCAGCTTCATCAGGGTACCGGTGACAAATCCAACGAATGAGCCGAAGGCCGCCCGGAGAGCATTGTTCGAATCCTTGCCTGTGGACTTCTCACCAATATAGGCTCCCAGCGAATGGCCCCAGGATGATGCCCAGCAGACCAAAAGGTCCGATCACAATCCCCAGCATGGGCAATCCGATGATGCCGGCCACCAGTCCGATCATGCTGCCCCGAACACCCGCTTTGCTGCCGCCGAATTTCTTTGTGCCGTAAATTGGCACCACATAATCGAGCAAAGTTACGGCTACCATGATCAGTCCCATGCTTGTAAGGAACCCGGCCGAGAAAGGCGCTTCCTCGGTTAACTGTAGCAGGATAAGCGCAATGAAGCTGATGGCGGGCCCCGGCATTACCGGGAGAACAGCTCCCAGGATGCCTGCCAGCAATGCGATGATGCCGAGGGTGATCAGTAACCAGTCCATGATCCAGTCTTTTAAAACAAAAATATAAAGAATGTGACAGCCAGGGGAAGAAACGCTGAATTAATCATTCTTTTTGCTGGCATTGATCCGGCATTGTTTCTTACCAATCTACTGATGTCCTTCTCAGCGGCATGGTCATACACCGTGCTCCGCCGCCACCCCGCGCCAGTTCCGAACCTTCAATGCTTACAAGGCATTTCTTAAAATCCCCGGGATGCACATTGCCACGGATCACATCCCGGGCCTTTATTATCTCGAAACCTTGTTTGCTGAGCTCCTCAGTTGTTTTAACATTTCGTTCATAGCCAATCACCTTGCCCGGGGCAAAAGCAAAAAAGTTCGCTCCGCTGTGCCATTGTTCCCGCTGTTGTACCCAGCCATCGTAGGAACCTCCGCAAATGATTGGTTTCAGGTCCATTCCCAGTTCCCGGAGTGCATGCAGTAAATTTTCCTGATTCTTGATACTAATTACCTTTCCGTTTTCAACACTGATGTGAACGGTTTGGTAGCGATTGGGTTTGAGAATGATCGGATGGTAGACCATGCAGACATCCCGGTCAAGAAAAGTGAATACCATGTCGAGATGAATGAAAGATTCGGGTTCGTAGGGAAGTTCCTGCACAATGATGTGCTTCTTTTCGCCTGTTCCTTTGAGGTGTTTCAGCATGAAATCCACTCCCTCGGTGGTGGTTCGCGAACCGGTACCCATGAGCAAGATATCTTCGCGTGCTACCAGGATATCGCCTCCTTCGATGGTAACTTTGGAAGTATCAACCGGTATGTTCCTGGGGTTGACTGTTGTTGTGGAAAAGGCGGGGTGATTGTCAAAGATGGATTCCATGATGAGCGCTTCCCGCTCCCGGACCTTGTTGGCCATTTTAGCAATCAATACCTTATCGTCGATGGCTATGGAAGCATCGCGGGTGAAAAAAAAGTTGTGCAGTGGGCGCAGAGAGTAGCGCTGTTTGCTCAGGAAACTGGTCAGGCTATCCTTTTTCATGATCACGCCTTCGATCAGTTGCCTGCTGATCTCCTGGTTTGAAAGTTCCAGAAGTTCTTTCCTGATATCGCATACAAATTCATTCTCACAAATCTTGCTGATCAGGTTTTCCCTCACTGCAATATCAGCCAGGATATCCGAGAGCAGTTGGCTGATATAGAAAGTGCGGCTTACCTTTGTCCAGGACTCCCGCCAGCTGGGCATATTCCCTGCCAGCCACCGAAAGGTTCAGGATGTCGCTATACAGGGCACGTTCAGCATTTGCAGGTGTCATATTCTCTATCTCCGGCCCCGGTCTGTGCAGGATCACGCCTTCCAGTTTCCCGATTTCGGAATCAACATGGATATTCATTGTTTTATCTGGCATATCAGGTTTTTCAGAGTTTTTGCAAAGATACGGAATCAATAATTTGCTTCCTGTATCTCGAAGTAAGACTGGGGATGCTGGCAGGCAGGGCAAAGTTTGGGTGCCTTGCTGCCTTCGTGCAGGTATCCGCAAACGCGGCACTTCCACACTACTTTTTCGCCCCTTTCAAACACCCTGCCTTCTTCCAGGTTGTCGTAGAGTTTCATATACCTTTCCTCGTGAGCTTTCTCAACTTTGGCGATCATTTTAAAAGCGCTTGCCACATCCCTGAAGCCTTCTTCTTCGGCAACTCTGGCAAATTCCGGGTAAAGTTCATTCCACTCCTCGTTTTCGCCCTCGGCGGCTGCTTTCAGGTTTTCCAGGCTGGTTCCTATCTTTCCGGCCGGGTATGTTGCTGTGATCTCCACCGGACCCCCTTCGAGGAATTTAAAAAAGCGCTTTGCATGTGCCTTTTCGTTGAGGGCTGTTTCCTCAAAAATGGCAGCAATCTGTTCGAGTCCTTCTTTTTTGGCCTGTTTCGCAAAATAATCATATCTCATCCTTGCCTGTGATTCTCCGGCAAAGGCTTTCAGGAGATTTTGTTCTGTTTTACTTCCATTAAGGTTCATCTTGTGTTGGTTTATTTGTTGATTAGTTAATTGGTTTATTGGTCAATAGTCATTGGGCATTGGTCATTGGTTTTTCGGTTCGGTTTTTTGGTTTGGCATTAGATTGGGACGAAATCAGATTTAGTGACGCCGCATACCGGGCACATCCAGTCGTCGGGAATGTCTTCGAAAGGGGTGCCCGGGGCAATGCCACCGTCTGGATCGCCTTCTTCGGGGTCATAAATAAATCCGCAAACCGTGCACTGGTATTTCTGGTGTCCTTCGGTTGGACTGTCGCCTTTTTCTTCCGATACTCTTTCTTCAATATATGTTGGCGAATGTTCAGGTGATATCCCTTTGATCACGTTCCGGTAGTAAGAATAGGTAAGGGGCTGTTTGTCCTTCTGAATGAAGTCCGCATCCACAGCCTCTCCGATAAACAGGAGGTGTGAACCCACATCATGGGTTTCCAGGAGATTACATTCCAGGTAAGCCACTGTTTTATCCAGCAGTATGGGGGCTCCGGTCTTCCCAATCCTGTAGTTGACTCCTTCGGTGAATTTGTCAATATCCTTGCCTGACTTAAATCCCCAGGGGCCCATAAATTCCAGGTCTACATCCTGCTGAATTACAGATACGGAAAAAACACCGCTCTCTTTGATGTAATCCGAGGTCAGGTTGTCTTTGTGACTGGCAACCAGAAATTTTATGGGTTTGGAAGTAACCTGCAAGACCGTATTGCTGACGTGTCCGTTGAGTTTGCCCTCTTTGTTCCTGGATGAAAGAATATACAAGCCGTAAGTGATCTTGAAAAAGGATTCAATATTCATGACTGAAATTTTGGTATTGATACAGGCAAATGTAGCAAAAAAATACCGCAAGACCAGGCTTTGCTGCCAGTGTGCGGTAAAATTAATTTGCTTAAATAGAGTCTGTCCATAGAGTCAACAGGTTAACCATAGCAAGGAGATATCCCATGGCAAATATCCTAATTCGTGACTTTAAAGACAGATTCTAAATCAGTGAGACTTCTTTCCAGGAACTAAAGTGAACTGAAAAGATTAGTCTGTGATCCAGTCGATGATTTCCTGGTCCATGGGTTTGGTGCGTGGCGAAAATGAATGAACCAGCTTCCCGTTTTCGTCAATGGCGAATTTCTGGAAATTCCATTGTACTTCTGCATCCATCAGGCCGTTTTCTGATTTCTTCGTAAGCCACTGATAGAGTGGGTGCATGTCATCACCCTTCACGGAGATCTTGGACATCATGGGGAAACTGACCCCGTAATTTACCGTACAAAAGGTTTTGATCTCTTCATCCGTACCGGGTTCCTGGTTCATGAAGTTGTTGGCCGGGAAACCGATGATGGTAAAATCATTGCCGCCATATTCCTCGTAAAGCTTTTGAAGGTCTTCGTATTGCGGGGTAAGGCCGCATTTCGAGGCAACATTTACAATGAGTACTTTCTTGCCTTGCAGTTGAGCAAGATTGAATTCATTTCCATCGATATCGGTAACACTAAAGCTGTACAAGTTCTTCTCCTGTCCGGATAACTTCATGCTCGTGGCAATGAGCATTATCAGTATGGTAATTGTATTTGTGATCGCTTTCATATGTATGATTTTACTTTGTTTTCTGAAACAAACCTATGCAAAAAAATGTTCATTTTGGATGTTTAATTTGAATATGTATGTAACAAGGATGTATTTTCTATAAGATGTTTTAAAATCATTTCAGCATATTGGACTAACTTTGCAGGCTTAAGACTTATCCATGTTTCTCAGGAAATTAAATCTGACTGCACAGGAGCAGAATGCCTTCAGGCTTCATACGGCATATACTGCCATTGAGGGCATTATCCTGGGTGTGATCGCCCTTAACGAGTTCGTTTTCCTGAAAAGCCTGCATGGTTCCAATTACCAGATGAGTTTCCTATTTCAGTTCAGCATGCTGGTATTTACATTTCTGATCCTGTTCAATGAATTTATCAAAAGGATAAAAGACCGGAAGAAACTCCTCAGGATAACCGGTATTGTTACGCGGGCTCCCTTGCTTTTGCTGATCTTCTTCCCGCATAACGAAGAAGCCATGCAGGGTGATTCGGTTTACCATTATATTTTCCTGGGGATCTTTTTGATCTATTATTTCGGCAATCCCATCATCTTTCCGAATATTAATTTTGTATTGAAATCCAATTACAGGCACCAGAATTTCGGCAAACTATACAGCTATTCCACAACCCTGAACAAGATCATTTTACTTATTACCACATTTGTGTATGGGCTTTTGCTGGATTATGACAATTATTTTTATGTGTATGTTTTTCCGGTAACGGCTGTACTGGGAATTATTTCCGTTTATCTCCTTTCAATGATCGATTACCCCAGGGAAGATATACCGGAGGTGAAAAAGACATTCTGGCAGTCGGTGGGCGACAGCATCATGAATATGTTCGGTATCCTGAAGGAAAACAAGGCCTATCGTCATTTTGAAATCGCTTTTATGCTGTATGGCTTTGCATTTATGAGTTCTTACACGGTGATCAATATTTTCTGGTACGACGCCCTGAACCTAAATTATACATCTGTGGCCTTTTACCGCAATTCATACAACATCCTTGCGATTATCCTGCTACCATTTTTCGGAAAACTGCTGGGGATATTGATCCCCGCAAATTCGGGGTAATTACCTTTTCCGCTCTGGCTCTGTATATTTTCTTTTTGAGCATCACAGAGTTCATACGCGGGAATTTTGAGTTTTTCAATATTACAGTTTACTATACCCTGATCTTTTACATCATTTTTCATGGTGTTTTTGCGGCCACCATGGTCCTGCTATGGAATATTGGCTCAGCCTATTTCGGACCAGCCAGCCAGGCCGGCACATACCAGTCGATCCATTTATCCCTCACAGGAATGCGTTCCATTGCCTCACCCATACTCGGCGTTTTGTTTTATGAAATGTTCGGATTCATGATCACCTTCGGGATTGCCATCTTTTCCATACTGGTGGGGATCGGAGTGCTGATTTGGTCGTACCGGCGGGAAAGACGGCCTGGTTTGTGAGTGGTGAGTGGTGAGTGGTGAGTGGTGAGTGGTGAGTGGTGAGTGGTGAGTGGTGAGTGGTGAGTGGTGAGTGGTAAGTGGTAAGAGGCAATGACCAATGACCAATGCCCAATGCCCACCCACATACTAATTGACCAGTAAACCAGCCAACTATTTGACAATTAAACCTACCTTTGCAGTCTGAAAAAGAAATCAATGCAAGACTTAAGAAATATAGCCATTATCGCCCATGTGGATCATGGCAAGACAACCCTGGTTGATCGTATACTGCACCAGGTGAAGATGTTCCGCGAAAATCAGGATATGGGAGAACTGATCCTCGACAGCAACGAACTGGAAAGGGAGCGTGGGATTACCATCCTGTCCAAAAATGTATCCGTGCGATACAAAGGGGTTAAGATCAATATCATCGATACACCCGGTCACGCGGATTTCGGCGGAGAAGTGGAGCGGGTGCTGAATATGGCCGATGGTGTTTTGTTGCTGGTGGATGCCTTTGAAGGACCCTATGCCCCAGACCCGTTTTGTGCTGGAAAAAGCCCTGCGGCTTAACCTGAAGCCCATCGTGGTGATCAATAAAGTGGACAAGCCCAATTGCCGTCCCGATGAAATACAGGAGCAGGTATTCGACCTTATGATGCATTTGGATGCCAGCGAGGAACAACTTGATTTCCCGACTGTATTCGGGTCCTCCAAATATGGGTGGATGGGACCCGATTATGAAAATCCAACGGGAGATGTCAGTTATTTGCTTGATGTTATCCTTGAGGAAATACCTCCTGCACCTTTTGCAGATGGAACGCCTCAAATGCGCATCACTTCCATGGATTACAGTTCCTACCAGGGGCAGATCGCCGTGGGCAGGATATCCCGCGGCAGCCTGCAAATGGGCATGCCGGTCTCCCTGGTAAAAAGGGATGGATTTGTTACAAAGTCGCAGATCAAAGAATTGTATGTATTTGAAGGCCTCGGAAAGGAAAAGATCAAGGAGCCGGTAAAAGCCGGAGAGATTGTGGCCCTGATCGGACTCAGCGGCTTCGAACTGGGAGATACGGTTGCTGACCACGAAGAGCCTGAGGGTCTTACACATATCAGCATTGACGAACCAACCATGAGCATGGTGTTCACCATCAATACCAGTCCCTTTTACGGGAAAGATGGTAAATACCTCACTTCCCGTCACATCCGTGACCGCCTCATCCGGGAAACGGAAAAAAACCTGGCCATGCGGGTGGAAGAAACGGGCTCGGCAGATATTTTCAATGTATTCGGACGGGGCATTCTGCACCTGTCCATACTCGTGGAAACCATGCGCCGGGAAGGTTACGAGTTTCAGCTCGGGCAGCCCAAAGTGATCATTAAAGAGATAGACGGCCAAAAACAGGAACCCATTGAACACCTGACTGTGAATGTACCGGCAGCGTTTCAGGGAAAGGTGATCGAAGCGGTAACCCAGCGGAAGGGCGAGCTTAGGGATATTGAATTTCGCGGCGACCGCAACAGCCTGCAGTTTCAAATTCCATCGCGCGGCCTGATCGGCCTTACCAGCAGCATTCTTACCCTCACGGAAGGAGAAGCAATCATTGCGCACCGTTTTATCGAGTTTCAGCCATTGAAAGGAGATATCCAGAGTAAGAGAAATGGCGCCATGGTAAGCCTGGAAACCGGAACGGCCATTCCCTATGCCATCGATAAACTGCAGGACCGGGGAATATTTTTCGTAGATCCGGGAGAGGATATATACAAGGGCCAGGTGATTGGCGAGCATAACCGCAGCAATGATATTACGGTTAATATCTGCAAAACCAAGAAACTTTCGAATATGCGGGCCAGCGGCTCGGACGAAAAGCTCAGGATGGCGCCCGCCAGGAAGTTCTCCCTGGAACAGTTTATGGAATACATCAATGAGGATGAATACCTGGAAGTGACGCCAAACCATTTGCGGGTGAGGAAGATTGTGGTGCCGAAGCAGTAATCCGCTTTCCGGTAGCAAAGGATATATGGATTTGCGTTGTCTTTGCCAGGTGAATGAAATACATTCAAAGTACATTTGTTATAATAAAGAATTTGTATGGGTTATAAAGAAACACACAAAAAGCGATTTCAAATTAGCCTTGAGTTTTTTAAAAAGCATATTCCCGAAGCTTCAAGCGTACTTGATCTTGGGGTGAAAAATCCCCTGAGTGATTTACTGGCTGCGGAGGGATTCAAGGTTGAAAATACGCGGGGAGAAAATCTGGATGATGATTTCCAGGCCTATTTGGATCCCGGCGTTGATGTGGTCACCGCCTTTGAAATTTTTGAACACATGCTTGCCCCCTATAACATTTTGAAGGAAATAAAGGCAGATAAGCTGGTGGCTTCTGTTCCCTTGAAATTATGGTTTGCAGAAGCTTTCTGGATTGAAAACGATGATTTCAAAAAACATTACCACGAGTTTGAAAAGAAACAGTTTGATTTTCTGTTACGCAGGTCGGGCTGGATAATCAAAGATGCCAGAACCTGGAAATCTGCCAGCTGGAGCAAGATTGGCATCAGGCCCTTGCTGAGACATTTCTTCCCGAGGTATTATATTGTGTATTGTGAAAGAAAATAATACCCGGGAATCACAGAGTTCCGCTTAACAAAAATAAATCCGCGCTGCTTATTTCTTTGCTTTTATGCTGCAGCCGATAGCTTTTGTGAAATTTGTTTCCGGTGCGCTGCCCTTTAATAATGCATCAACCGCTTCTTCAACATAGGGCTTTTTTACGGCAGCAGCATCTGCATAATTATCATCGATGGCACCGATATATTCGACAATATAATCGCTGCCGGATTTGTTCAACAGGAACACGTGGGGTGTTCGCGTTGCCCCGTATTGCGGATAGATCTCCTGTTCTTCATCGAAAAGATAAGGAAAGGTGAAACCCTTTTCCTTGGCCCTGACCTTCATATTTTCATAAGAATCCGATGGATAGAACTCAGGATCATTCGGATTGATCGCAATGACCGGATACCCTTTGTCCTTGTACTTTTTATCCAATTCAATGATCCTGTCCTCATAAGCAACAGAGTAGGGGCAATGATTGCAGGTAAAGATCACTATAAAGCCTTTGGCATCTTCAAAATCGCTCAGGGAAACAAAGGTTCCATCAATATTTTTGAGTTTGAAATCGGTGGCTTTGTCGCCTATCTCATAGCCTCCTGCAAAAACAGTAAGACCGATAAAAAAAGCAATTATCAATACATTTATTTTTTTCATTTCATGTGCAATTTAGATTCAACAATTTTTTTAAGTTCTTCAAAGCTGAAGGTTCTCTCATAAAATTCCCGTGATTTCGAATTGTAGATCAAAGTTACAGGGATGGCTCCGCTCCAGTCTGGATCCACTTTATTGATCCAGGAATTTGCATCCGGATCGTTCAACAAAACAACTTCAGCCCGGATTTTGTTCTTTTTTACATAGGGTTTGACCTGGTCTTCCAGTTTGCTGGGGAAGTCAAGGCTTACCAGGATCAATTTGAATTTTTTATCCCGGTAAAGCCTGTCGAGTTTTATAAAGGCCGGCATTTCTTCTACACAGGGCTTACACCAGGTGGCCCAGAAATTGATCACGTAAGTGGTGTCGTTATCCTTTTGAAGGTATGGTTCAAGCCCTGCAAAATCAACTACCCTGATTTCCCTTGCTTTATGCTGTTTCTCTTCATTCATACAGGCAGTCGCCAGAATGAATAAAAGCGTCAGCATAATCCCGTTCATTGCAAGTTTTAAATATTTGTTTCCGGAGAATATCATCAAAACAAATGCCCCCACAATTGTTCCAAAAGATATTGGGAAATAACATTTTAACTAATTTTTAACAAGCTTAATTAATGTTGCTTATTTGAGCGGGGAACCGCAATGGCTACAGTATAGTGAATCCTTATCTGTGATCTTCCTTCCGCAATTCGAACAATTCCGGATCACATTGCCCTGATCCCTGGTTTTGGTCATTTCCGCTGTTATGATCCCGGTAGGGACCGCGATGATAGAGTAACCCAGGATCATGATGAGTGAGGCCAGGGCCTGGCCCCAGAAGGTCTGCGGGGCAATATCGCCATAACCTACGGTGGTGAGGGTAACAATGGCCCAATAAATGCTTTTGGGGATGCTGGAAAATCCATTGTCGGGTCCCTCGATCAGGTACATCAGGGCGCCCATGATCACCACGATAGACATCAGGGTGCTGAGAAAAACGAAGATCTTGTGCCGGCTGGCTTTCAGGCTGGCCATAAGATAACCCGAGGCCCCGATAAAACGGTCCAGTTTCAGGATCCTGAAAACCCGCAATAATCTCAAAATCCTGATCACGAGTAAGAATTGAGTGCCGGAGATCACAAGGCTGATATAGGTTGGAATTATGGCAAAAAAATCGATGATGCCGTAAAAGCTGAAAATATATTTCCACTTTTTTCTCACGGTGTATATTCTCAGGTAATATTCAATACTGAACAAAATTGTAAAAAACCATTCGGCAAAATAGAGCTCCCTGCCATATTTAATGTGCAATTCGGCTACGCTGTCAAGGAAAACTGCAATCACGCTCAGGATGATAGAAATGAGTAAAAGGATATCGAAGGTTCTTCCGGCAGGAGAATCTGCTTTAAATATGATCCTGAATAAATTTTCTTTATTGGATATTTCACTCATGGTCAATAATTTTCTTCAATGCCCAGGGCAAACAATGCAATATCATATTTTACCGGGTCAAGGGGATCGAATTTACGCAAATTCTCCGTAAGTTCCTCAACTGCCCGCCAGTCATTTTGTTTTCTTTGCAGTAAACCAAGCTTCCTGGCTACATTGCCGCTGTGTAAATCCAGCGGACAAAAGAGTTGTGAGGGGCTGAAGATTTTCCAGATCCCAAAGTCAATACCGGAATGATCTTTACGTACCATCCATCGAAGGAACATATTGAGCCTTTTGGCAGCTGAATTGGCGGCGGGATTTGCCAGGTGTTTTTCTATTCTTTTCCGGGTGTTCAAGCTCAAAGAAGATCCTCCGGTATTTTAAAATACCTTCCCGTATGTTTTCTGCCCTGAAACAATTCTCCATGCCACCGTGATTTTGATAGATGTTTTGCAGAGCTTTCAGGAAATAGATGCAATCCGTGCCATTGAATGTGCGGTGTACAATGTTCTGGAAAGAACGGAGGTCCTTGTCGCTGGCGTTGAGGATAAAATGATGGGGTTCATTGTCCATGAGGTTCAGGATCCTCCTGGCGCTGCCCAGGATCGTTTTTCGTTGTCCCCAGGCAATGGTGGCTGCCAGGAAGCCTGCGATCTCAATATCCTCTTTTGTGCTAAAAATGTGTGGTATGGAGACGGGATCCAGGCGGATGAAATCCGGCCTGCTGTATTGCCTGAACTTGAATTCCAGGAACTCCCTGACTTTATCTTTATTTACAGATTGCATTAAACTGCCAAGGATTCAATGGATTAACGAAATATTTGTCTGCCTGCTCTCATTGAACATATTTGCCGTTGAGGTTGAGTATATGCAACCTGCCGCGTCCTTTCCCCAGGTCATTGGCAAAATCATAATAAGCCCCTACAATGACAAGTTCTCCCTTGTCGACCAGTTCGGAATACTTTGCCAGGGCAACGTTTATCTGGTAATTGATATTTCTTCTGATCCTGCTGATGATGTCCTCATCTTCGTCCGCATTGATAAATGCCGGCTGAAGATTGTTCAGTTCCCGCTGTATGCTGGCAGGTTCATGTTCGTAGCCCGCTGAGTATGCTTTGATCGCACCGCAGTCGGCATGACCCAATATAAGCAATACCGGCGTTTTTAAGTGCAGGATACCATAATCCACGCTTCCTTCCGAGTTGGATATCTGGTTGCCGATGTTCTCGATCGTAAAGATCTTGTTGATGGGATCGGGCAGGATGGCGGAAGTCTGCACCCGCGAATCCGAGCAGGTCAGCAATGTGATCAAGGGATTTTGCTTTTCTGTGTGACTGGTAAAAAAACCTTCTTCATGCTGCTCGACAAAGCTTTCATTGCCTTTCCTGATCAATTCTATAACTTTTGATGGTTTCATTGTTTGATGTATTTTTAATAGATAAGAAAAAAGCTCTCAACAAGGAGAGCTTTTCTTTTATTCGTTTATTTTGTGTACCTCTTCAAGGTTTTGAAGCCCGTTTTTGATGGCCTCCTCATTGAGAGGTATTAATTTGTGATATCTTTCGGGCAGTGATTTTTTCAGCCCTTCCACAACATTCTCGTATTCCAGTATGGGGCGCATCTTTAGGTAAGCCCCCAGGATCACCATATTGAATACCTTGGCGTTGCCCATATCAGAGGCCAGTTTAGCGCCTGTGATCTTGTAGATGTTGATATCCTTTCTCTCGGGATGACGGGTAATTCCATTCGGGTCATACAGCAGGAATCCACCCGGTTTTACCGCCGGTTCGAATTTATCCATGGATTGCTGGTTCAGGATGATCGCCGTATCAAACTCGTTCAGGATGGGTGAACTCACCCTTTCGTCGCTGATGATCACCGTAACATTGGCGGTACCACCTCTCATTTCCGGCCCGTAAGAAGGCATCCAGGAAACTTCCTGTTCCTGCATGATACCGGAATATGATAAAATTTTACCCATGGAGAGAACGCCCTGTCCGCCAAAACCTGCAATGATTATTTCTTCGGTCATATCTGATTAATTTTCCGGTTTATTTTTTATTGATCATTTTCCCATCTACCTTGATATCGCCCAAAGGGTAAAAGGGTAGCATATTATCCACCATCCACTGGTTTGCATCGGTGGGTGTCATTTTCCAGCCCGAATTACAATTGGAGACTATTTCCACGAAGTTCAAGCCGCCCTTGTTCTCCAGTTGGTTTTTGATGGCCATCTTGATGGCTTTTTTTGTTTTTCTCACATTGGCCGGGGTATGCACTGCCTGCCGGGTTACGAAATAGGTTCCTGGCAGTTCGGCCACCAGTTCGGTAATCTTGAGGGGATTGCCCATCCTCTGAACATCCCTTCCGTATGGAGAGGTGCTTGATTTCATGCCTGGCAGGGTGGTCGGGGCCATTTGTCCGCCGGTCATCCCGTAAATACCGTTGTTGATAAAAACGATGAGGAAATTCTCTCCACGGTTACAGGCATGGATGGTTTCAGCGGTGCCGATGGCTGCAAGGTCGCCGTCGCCCTGGTAAGTAAAGATCACTTTATCCGGCCAGGTCCTTTTAATGCCGGTAGCCACTGCGGGAGCACGACCGTGGGCAGCCTGTTGCATATCCACGTTCATGAATTCATAAGCCAGCACGGAACATCCTACCGGGGCAATGCCGATGGTGTCCTCCTCCAGGCCCATTTCATCGATCACCTCCATGATGATGCGGTGCGCAGTACCGTGGCCGCAACCCGGACAATAGCTTAAGATATTGTCCGTCATCAGGTGGGTCTTTTTATAGACCAGGTTTTCTTCTGCGATGATATCCTGAGTAGTGATATTTTCTTCTTTCATAATTAACCTCCGATAAATTTATTTTCAAGGGCTTCCACAATTTCTGATGGCGTATAGATGATCCCGCCCATGCGTCCGTAATGTTCAACAGGAACTTTGCCTTCCACGGCCAGCCTGACATCTTCAACCATCTGGCCGGCACTTAGTTCCAGCGACATGATTCCCTTGAGTTGTCCAAGCATACTCTGAATTTCTTTGGTAGGATAGGGGAAGAGGGTGATGGGCCTCAGAAGGCCAACCTTGTATCCTTTTTCTCTGGCCAGTTTGACTGACTTTTGTGCAATTCGGGCACTTGATCCGTATGCGATAAAAAGATACTCGGCATCATCACAGGCGAATTTTTCAAACCTGACCTCGTTTACTATCATCTTGCTGTATTTCGCCTGCAATTTGATGTTGTGCTTTTCCTGGCGGGCAGGATCCAGGTCGAGAGAAGTGATAATGTTCCTTTCACGGCCTTTCTTACCGGTGGTGGCCCATGGGGTTTTCTCAATGATCTCTTCGGTAGTCCATCTCGGAATGGGATCCGCCAGTTCGACTTTTTCCATCATCTGACCAATCACCCCGTCTGAAAGGATCATCACCGGGTTGCGGTATTTAAAGGCCATGTCGAAACCGGTTTGCACAAAATCGGCCATTTCCTGCACGGATGCGGGAGCCAGCACGATCATTTTGTAATCGCCATGACCTCCACCTTTTACGGCCTGGAAATAATCTGCCTGTGAGGGCTGTATGGTTCCCAGTCCGGGGCCGCCACGAACAACATTCAACAATACACAGGGCAATTCGGCACCTGCCATGTATGAAACACCTTCCATTTTTAAACTAATGCCGGGGCTCGAAGAGGAAGTCATTACTTTTTTTCCTGAGCCTGCTGCTCCATATACCATATTGATGGCAGCCACTTCGCTTTCCGCCTGCAGAACGACCATGCCGGTCCTGTCTTCGGGCTTCTCGGCCATCAGGTATTCAATCACTTCGGATTGAGGCGTGATGGGATATCCAAAATAAGCGTCTACGCCAGCCCGTATCGCTGCCTCGCCGATCGCCTCGTTTCCTTTCATTAATTTTAATTCGCCCATTATTTCGAATCTTTTATTGTGCTACAATTTTTTTCCGGTAAACTGTGATCACGCCATCGGGACATACAATGGCACAATTGGAACATCCGATACACTCATCAGGCTGTTCCATATATGCATAATGATAGCCCTTGCCGTTCACTTCTTTTGCCATTCCGATCACATCGGTAGGGCAGGCGCCAAGGCATACTTCACAACCCTTGCAGCGCTCGGTATCTATTACGATTGCACCTTTAACTTTTGCCATAATTCAACCTCTTGATTTTTTACGTAAAGCTTATAAAATAATTGTTACGAAATTAACACTTTTTCGCCGAACCTCTTTTGAATGGCTTTATAAATTGGCTGTTTTGGCAGTAATTTAGAAGGAGTTTAAATCAGTGAGACTTTTATTTCAGGAGCGCCAGCGAACTGAAAAAAATTAGTCGAACTGATCCCGAGCCTGCCGAGGGATCTCTTTGCCACATAGCTGACACGAGGAGCGTCAGCGAACTGAAATAAATTAGTCGAACTGACCCCGAGCCTGTCGAGGGCTCTTGCCACATGTGCCGAGGAGCGTGCAAATTCAGTATCAAATAGCCTGCAGTCTCCGCTAATGATGATCACGTGCCGCAATGAAATTAGTCGAACTGACTGCGAACTTGTCAGAGGGGCCCTTGGCTATGCAATACCAGCCAAATGGTGCGAAATCGTACTGAAACAAACTTATCGACCTGTGCACGATCTTGTTGAGGGGTCTTTGTGGCAATTATCCTACACGCTGAATCAAAATATTCCCGGTGCTCTGCACCTGTAGCCTCTTCGCGCTAAATGATTGCTACAGATGTCACCGGTGCTCCGCACCTGGTTTTTTGTAGCTTGAAAAATGTATGAGCTTTTCAGGATAAGCTGCATCATGAAATAAATTAGTCGAACTCCTGCCTGCAGCAAGCAGGGACCTCGAACCTGTCGAGGGCTCATGTTGTTCAATACCAGCCAAATGGTGCGAAATCGTACTGAAACAAACTTGTCGACCTGTGCCCAAGCTTGCTGAGGGCTCTCTATGCTATTTATCCTGCACGCTGAATCAAAATATTCCCGGTGCTCTGCATCTGTAGCCTCTTCGCGCTAAATGATTGCTACAGATGTTACCGGTGCTCCGTATCTGGTTTTTTGCTAGTTACAATGGATAAATGTGGCTTTTGAAGTCATATGTGAAAATATTTAAGGTGTCGCAGTTCAAATTGCTTTCTACACTTTCTGTCATTTAATTGAATACCCTGTGATACATTGGTTAAGATCACCCCAAAGCATTTGCTTCTTTTATATGGTTTGATTTTTGTATTCAATAACTTAAAAAAGAGTTTGTTATGTTGACTAATGCGAATGTAATTTTAGTTTTCCTGCTAATGATGTTTTCCCTTGCCTGCAATAGTTCCCGGACTAATCCGGATCAGCAGGGAAAGGCTCAAGCAATTGAAGAAAGCCTGGATTATTCAAAGCTGGACACAGCCACCTTTGCCGGCGGTTGTTTCTGGTGTGTGGAAGCTTCTTTTGAACAGATTGAAGGGGTGGCCGAAGCAGTTTCGGGCTTTGCCGGAGGCAATACCAAAAATCCTGAATACAAAGAGGTAGCAGCCGGCAAAACCGATCACGCAGAAACGGTTCAGGTATATTACGACCCCGAAATAATCGATTATTCCACCCTGCTTGATATTTTCTTTACAGCTCACGATCCGACCCAGCTTAACCGGCAGGGCCCAGACATCGGCAAGCAATATCGCTCGGCCATTTTCTACCACGATCCTAAACAGCTTAAGCTGGTCCGTGCAGCAATTGATTCCATCAATCGTTCTGGGATTTATGACTCAGAAATTGTTACCGAACTCAATCCCTTCGGAGTTTTCTATCCTGCTTCTGAATATCATCAGGATTACGAAAAAAAGCATCCAAATGATCCATACATAAGGAATGTTTCAAGGCCCAGGATTGACAAAGTCAGTGAGCGTTTTGAATACCTTTTAAAAGAGAGTAAGCGGTAAAAAAACACAGGACCAAATATTTTGATCCCGTGTTTAATTCAAGGGTGCAAGAAATGCTTATTTGCAGGTATAACCGCCATCAATTACAAGTTCACTGCCGGTCATAAATTTGGATTCATCGGAAGCCAGGAAAAGAATACCCTGTGCAATATCATCGGGCTCTCCAACATGACCAATGGGATGTTGTTCGTCAAGCTGCTTTCTGAACTCTTCCGGATCCCGGCCGGTATCTTTAGCAAGATTCTCCACCAGGGGGGTCCAGACGAATCCTGGATGCACTGAATTTACCCTGATATTTTCTTTTGCATAAAGCAATGCATCTGTTTTGGTCATCAGCCGCACAGCACCTTTGGATGCGTGATAAGGTGGGATATCCGGTGAGCTGATAATTCCGTAAATGGATGATAGATTGATGATATTTCCCTTTTTCTGAAAGTGGGGTATCACGTGCTTTGTGCAAAGGAAAACACCATTCACGTTAATATCAATCACCTTCTTCCATTCTTCAAGCGACAACTTGTGTGTGGGTTTGTCCGGGCCAGCGATACCTGCATTGTTCACAAGCACGTCAATGCTGCCAAATTCATTCTTCACTTCGGCGAAAACACTTTTTACCTCTTGCTCTTCGGCAACATTCATGTGCCAGTATTTTGCAATTCCACCGTCTTTTTGAATTTCTTCAACTGCTTTTTTACCCTCTTCATCTTTAATGTCGGTCAGGGCGACTTTTGCCCCTTCTCCGGCCAGCAATTTGCAGCTTGCCTTTCCAATCCCAAGAGATCCTCCTGTTACGATAATTACTTTGTCTTTTACTCTGTCCATAATGTCAATTTTTGTTAGTTAATATTTATATTTTATCGTGGATCCGGACCCGTTACGGTTTCATTTTCCGGATGCGCCGACCACTCTGTAAAGGAACCTTCCCAGATCTTTACGGTGGGGAATTCAAGGTACCATTTCAGTATCAGGTAGGAAGCTGTTGCCTCCCGCCCGGTACCGCAAGTACATATGATCGTTTTATCCCGGCTCAGCCCGTATTTCTTTACCAGGTGTTGGATGTCCTCATCACTCTTTAACTGGTAAAAGTTATCCTTTTTAAAGAAATACGGCCAGGGCAGGTTGATGGCGCCGGGAATGTGCCCGGGTTTCCCCCAGGCACTTTTATTGCGATAGGCGCTGGGCGGCCTTGAGTCAATCACGATTACCTCTTCCGAATCTTTGATGTTCTTAAATCCTTTATAATCAATAAAAAAATCTTCCTGGATATTTGTCTGGAATTTTGATTCCTTCACTTCAGGGAATTCCTGGGTCAGCGGCCGGCTTTCTTCTTTCCACTTTTCCAGCCCTCCATCCAGGATCAATACATTGCAATGCCCGAAGCGACTGAAGGTGTATGCCATAAAATCCTGCTCCAGTCCGTCGCCCCAGCCTTTAAAAACTCCCTTTCCGGAGTATACGACCAGCGCTTTATCATCCACGATCCCCAGCCTGCGCATGTGTTCCTGCATCACCTCCCGGCTGATATACCTTGCCGGGATACCGTTTTCCGGCAATCTCATGAGGTTTTCATTCATGTAAACCGCTCCAGGGATGTGTTCGGTCATGTAATCATGTACATTGGGTTGAACATCAATGATCTGGATTTTCTCGGAATTCAAATTACTCTCAAGCCATTCCGTTGTAATCCACTTAACTTTTCCTTTTCCTGTTATTTCTTTGTCTTGCATCCTCTGATTGTTTTGTTTTGTATTCCTCATACTCCCAGGATGGAATCCAAAATGCTGCCGCTATTTGCCTTATTTGATTTGAAATTCCAGGAAATATTTTCTTCTTGTTTGTGTCTCTTGGTGAGCACATTATAAAGTTTGTCTGCTGATTGTCAGAATTAGCTTACAAAGATAAAAGCTGAGATTGTGCAGGATATTCCCCGTTTTGGGGAGAATACTCAACTTTTTGCGTAAGATTCTATTTCTTTCAACAATTCTTGTAATATTGGAAGACTTGTGAATGGATTCATGATACTTAGTCTGAGAAAGAGCTTGTTCCCGATGGAAGTCTGAACAATGTAATACTTCCCATTTTTGATGATCTTCTCACGGATCCCGGCGTTCATCCTGTTGAGTTCTTCTTGCTGATAACCTTCTTTCAGCAGGCGGAAGCATACAATGTTCGATTCCGGTTCTGTTGCCAGTTCAAAATTCTTGTTATTCTTTACCAGATCTGCAAACTCCCTGGCAAGATGGAAGGTATGTTCAATATATCGTGTGAAAAGCTTCTCCCCATATGTTTTGATCATCAGGTACACTTTCAGGGCCATGGGTTTTTTGGTGCATTCGATGCTGCGTTTGGCAATGTCGAACCATTGATTTTCATCGCTGAGGAGATAATCTGCTCTTTGCTGAAAACTTTGATAAGATGTTTCTCCTTTCCTGAAAAGTACGGCTGTGGTTAAAGCAGGGGTGAGCATCATCTTGTGAAAATCAAGCACTATAGAGTCTGCATTATCAATGCCTTCCAGGAAATGCCGGTATTTTTTTGAGAATATGGCAGGCCCTCCGTGGGCTGCATCCACATGAAGCCATATCTTGTGCTTGCGACAGAATTCAGCGATCTCCACCAAAGGATCGTAGGTGCCGGTTGCCGTGGAACAGGCATTGGCAAGCAGGGCGAACACTTTTTTCCTACTGGCAGTGGCTTTTTCGAGTGCATGTGGCAATTGATCCACATCAATTTTATGGTCCTTAACCGGAAGCTGGATGATGTTCTCATCTCCCAATCCCATGATCCTGGCTGCCCGCTCATTGCTGTAATGAGATTCGGAGGATACCATTATGGCCAGTTTACCGTCAAGACCATTTTTCCATACATCCCTGCCTTTGGCATCCTGCCGGGCGGCCAGCAGGGCGGTCAGGTTGCCAAGTGAACCTCCCGAAGTAATCAGTCCGTTGGCTTCCTCACCATAGCCGAGTTTTTGCTTCAGCCAGTCGATTACCACTTTTTCGATGGCAGTAGATGCCGGCCCCACTTCATAAACTGCCATGCTGTTGTTGGTGAGGGCCTCGACCAGTTCAGTGAGTGCGCTTTGGGGCAGAGGAGGGACTACCTGGTGGCCGATGTAGCGGGGATGGTGCAGGTGAATGGATCTTTTTAGGATTTCGCTGTAAAATTCTTCGGCACGCATTTCGGTTTTATCCTCAAACAGCCTGTACCAGAAATCATATTGTTCTTCGGGTGACTCCCATGGAAGTACAGGCTGATCAGATCCGCTCAGAACACTATTGAGGTAATCTGCCAGCTGGTCGATGAGCTTATGCCCTTGTTCCCTGAATTCTTCAGGATTGAAGTATCTTTTAAAATCATCATGCATATTCATTGGTGTTCAAGAGATTGCCAAGCAGATCTGGTATTTGCAATCCGGAATAAATCATCCTCCCACCGGATGATCTTCACGAAATTTCTTCAGTCTGTATTCCAGGTCCGGAAACTGATCTCTGGAAATCAAAGAGGTACAGGCGCGGATGCCTTCGGTTCTTTCGCTGCCGGTGATCTTCAGGGTAATGGCACTGATGCCGTAATAGATTAATTCCTTGAGGAGTTCGTTGCCCTGAAAACCGGGATAAGAAAATGTGAAATAGAATCCGTCGGCAATGGGATTGTCCTCGTCCATGTCGTAAACGATGCTGAAGCCGTTATCAAGGAATATTTTCTTCATGATCTTGGCCTTTTCGCCGTATTCCATCATATCCTTGCGGAAGTCGTACTCCCCGTTGTTGACTGCTTTCAGGATGGCGGCCAGGGCATATTGCGGTGTGTGGGCAGTGCCAGAGCTCAGAGAATAGATAGACCCGAAGATCATGGCTTTACCGAAGGTGTCGAAAATATAATTCTTGAGCAGATTCTCTGATTTGATGTTGTATACCTTATCGGATATCACCATCATACCGATGCGTTGTCCTGCATAACTAAAAACTTTAGAGCTGGAGATCAGCAATACAAAATTATCGGTATATTTTGTTACCGAAGGCTGGTAGGGAGACTCACCGGGAATGGTGTAATGCTGTCTGAAGTCCATGCCGAAATAGGCCAGGTCCTCAATCACGATCACGCCATATTTATTGGCCAGCTCGCCAATGATCTTCAATTCCCGGTCGGTAAAACAGATCCAGGAAGGATTGTTGGGATTGGAATAGATCAGGCAGGAGATATTTCCTTTGCGGAGGTAGGACTCCAGTTTTTTATGCAGTTTTTCACCCCGGTAATTATATACATCGAATGTTTCGTAAGGGATTCCCAGAACGTGGTGTTGTTGTTTATGCACCGGGAAACCGGGATCGATGAACAGGGTGGTATTCTTTTTGGGATCGATGCGGTTGATGGTCATGAAGGATGCGAAACTGCCCTGCATGGAACCTACCGTGGGAATACAACCTTCCGGATTGACCTCGATGTTCAGGAAAAGCTTACAGAACCGGGATATCTCATTCTTCAGATCACGGGTTCCATAAATATCGGGATAAATGGCGGGTATTCCTTCCTTCAATGCTTTGATTTCAGCTTCGATCCCTATTTTATTTGGCTTAAGCCCCGGGATCCCCATTTCCATGCGGATGAATTTATCTCCGGTTTCATTTTGTATATCATCCACCAGTTTTTTGATCTGCCGGATAGTGGCTTTGTCAAAGTCGATAATGTTGTTGGCTTTGATCTTTTCGCTAACCACCTGAGCATTAATCGGTGTGTTCTTTTTCATAATATGTTCCATACTTCCCGTGATTTGGTTCTCAAATGTAGAAAAAAGCGACTAAAGAAAAGACTGGAATTGTTCTAAATTAGTGAGGCTGCTGTTTCAAGAGCCCGCCAGGGCAAATTGAAACAGCATAGCCGAACTAATCCCGCAAGCGCCAGCGATGCGGGATCTTTAAGCGAATAGCAGAAAAGTATTAGAAAGCCCGCCAGGGCGAATTGAAACAGCATAGCCGAACTAATCCCGCAAGCGCCAGCGATGCGGGATCTTTAGGCGAATAGCAGAAAAGTATTAGAAAGCCCGCCAGGCGAATTGAAACAGCATAGCTATACAGAATTTACCATACTGTTTACAGCCCGGTATTTGAGGAGACCAGAAAGGGGCACGGAGATATAATGCTTGAGAAAAACAATTAATCTACTCCTCCTCTTCATCATCGAAGGGCTCTTCGGGAAGATTTTTCAGATTTTCCAGGTAGCGTTCATCATTAAAAGATTCCTGAAATTTCATGATATTGTACAATTCGACAGCAATGCACTGACCGATCAATTGTTTGGTGACAAAATCAGAATATCCCATTTTCTTCAGCCTGTTGTAAGTCTGTTTTGTTTCCGGGGGATCATTGCTTTTCATTTGATTTTTGATGATTCCGAAGATATGATCCCGCATTTTAAGATTTACTTCCATGTTTTTTTGATTGTTTGATTTCAAATGTAGGAAATTTATGCAAGATACCCGGGGATTAATCCAAATTACTCATTGCGCAACTTTGCCTAACAATTTTAAGCTATTACGCAGAGTTAAGCAGAGCTAACGCAAAGAACCGCTGAGTTATGAATCGATTTTAAATCAGTGAGACTGATTTTTTAGGAGCGATAGCGAACTGAAAAAGCAAAGTCGAACTGATCCCGAGCTTGTCGAGGGATCTCGTGGGTAATATTCCCCGCCCCTTGGGGCGAATCAAATGAATGTTTCATAATGATACCCCGCAGGCTTGCCTCGGGGTAGTTCATTTTTTAAAATACTACAATACATTTTCAGCTGACCCTGCTACTGTTCTATTTGCTTTCGTTTAATCCCATTTATTTCCGGCAGAAATAGCATAACTCCCCGCTCCGGTAAAGAACAGGGCGAGGCTTCCAAAGAGATAAAGCCCCTGCAGCTCCAGCTCCCAGGCGCCGGTGCCGGCCATGGAAAGAGAAGGTCGTTTTTAAAAACCAGGATGATCACCAACATGTTCAGAACCATGATCATGCTGAAAATACGCGTCCTGAATCCGATAATTACCAGCAGGGGAGCGATCACTTCCCCCACATAAACGCCCCAGGCAATGAAAGCCGGGAGGCCCCTTTCCGCCAGCATGCTCTCAATGCCGCCAATGCCATGTATGATCTTATTGATCCCGTGCAGCAGCAGCAAAATGCCTACCGCCAGACGCAGGATGAGGATGCCGAGGTCTTTGTTGTGCATAGGGCTTTGATTTTATTTGATAAAGGAATAAAGATAAATAAAAGTAATGAGTTCCGAATCATTGAACAGGTCTGCTCACACAATGAAATGCATAATTTGGAAAATCAGAATTGAATGATATGTTTGATAATAAAACATAAATTTGTTCTTTTTTAAAACATTTTTTATATTTGCAAAAACCCAGGATAATGCCTAAAGAGATCACTTCCACAGTAACAGGTGCCCGGATTGCACAATTGCGCAAGCAAAAAGGCTATTCGCAGCAAGATATTGCCAGGTTTCTGGAAATACCCAGGACCTCTGTTACCCAAATGGAATTGGGTAAACGGAATATCTCCCTGAAAGAATTGAGCAAATTATCGGAAGTATTGGGATTTTCAATCGATCAGCTTTTGTCTGAGGATTTTGAAGTTGAATTTAAAGCTGAAACCGAAACCCACAAATCTTCACCAAAGCAGGAAAGAATTTCCATTCCCAAAATGCAAACCGGTAAATTTAAGAACATACTGCTGTATATACTTGAGCGCTCTGCAGGCAAGCCCAATGTGGGGGAAACGGTTTTGTACAAGCTGCTTTATTTTTCCGATTTTAACTATTATGAAATCTATGAAGAGCATTTAAGCGGGGCCCGGTATAAGAAGTTGCCCTATGGCCCGGTGCCCCAGCGATTGGATAGCATCCTCAGACAAATGACTGAAAAAGGGCAGGTGCAAAGGATCAAAACCGAATATCACGGCTTTCCCCAGACCAGGTATATTCCCCTGCGAAAAGCAGATCTAAGGAAAATGAGCGCCGCAGAAAAGGATGTTATTGATAAGGTTCTGGAACGTTTTTCCGACTGGTCTGCCAAAAAAATCAGCGAATACTCCCACAACGACAAGCCCTGGAGGGCAAGCCGGGATAACGAATACATAGATTACGAACTGGTGTTTTACCGTGAGCCGCCTTATTCCGTGAGAGAATACGAGGAAGATGAATAAGATCAGTTTTGAGGAAATACCAGCGTTTACCAGGGATCTGAAAAGGCTGCTAAAAAAGTATCGTTCTCTGAATGATGACCTGGCAGTGCTCAAAAAAGTCTTAAATGAAAACCCGCATGAACAACCGTCCTTTAGTTTTCGGATTGATGGTTTGGGAATAGAAAGCTGTGTTATCAAAGTTAAAAAGATCGCTTGCAAGAGCCTCAAAGGCAAAGGAGTGGCGGATTGATGGTTTGGGAATAGAAACCTGTGTTATCAAAGTTAAAAAAATCGCTTGCAAGAGCCTCAAAGGCAAAGGAGTGAATTCAGGCCTGCGCCTTGTTTATGCCTTTTTTGAAGAAAAACAAAAAATTGTCTTTGTGGAGTTATATCACAAGAATACGAAGGAAAGTGAAGACAGGGAGAGGATATTGAGGAATTTTGGGTAGTTTTTAAAATTGCATTCTCTGTAATTATATCAGCTTGATTATAAATATATCATTATTCGAGGTTTTCTCCCTCACCTAGTTCCAATGCTTTAACATCCTGTACGGCACTACCTGCAATGCCCTTTACAGACCCATACATATCAATTGTATTCGTGATCACTTTTTCAATCTGTTTTTCTCTTTCTTTCCAGATCCGTTCGCATCGATCGCTTTTCACTTTCAAGGGCATTTTTCATTGAGGAAAACCCTTCTACTATCGCCTCAACCTGCATTCGAAATGTTGCACTGGTTGAAGTAGTCATACAACATATTCATTTTATCGCCTTTATTCTCCTGCGAACTCACTGCCGTATCTAATTGAATGATAGATTCTCGAAGTACGGTACAGAGGCCTTTAAATTCGTTATAATTACATACCCAAACACCGTCAAGTAAACCCAACCTATCATATCCAGAAGGCATCGCCTCTGAAACTAAAACCCCAATATCAGCGCCTTTATCCTTCATATCTCCTTTGAATTTTTCAATCCAGCCTTGTTGAAAATCTTTTGTTCTTTTACTTTCGTAGTATATTTTCCCGCAGTTTTGCCTGGTCCTGGTATTGACAATTTGAATACAATCTCCTCCTCTGACACCCTTTTTAATTTCTTCAATTGTATCCAGAGGAAATTGATTGGATAACCACTCTTCAATTGCCAGTTCTTGAACTTCTCCTTGCATTTGCATGGATCCTTGTTCCTGTTTGCGTTTCATCTCTTCCGTTAATTTCTTTTGATCGTTGAGTTGTTTTTGAAGCTCGCGGAAGCGCAATTCATTTCTATCTTCTTCAGCTTTCCTGATTTTTAGTTTTTCTTCCAGGGAGTAACTCATTTAGCTTTTTTTGGGATTCTGCCTCGGCTGATTCTTTTATTTCTTCCTTTTCTCGTTTCAGTCTTTCAATTTCAGCTTTGCTGCGATTTAGCTCTTTGATTTGCTCTGATTTTTCACTTAATTCCTGCTGTAAGGTCTTAAACTGCTCAGCCTGTTCTTCAGATAATTTTGCCTTTAGTTTTACTTCAATGGATTTTCTCTCTTCTGTGATTTGTTTTTCCAGCCGTTCCTGGAACAATTCATTCTCCTGCCTTTTTCTTTGCTCGAACTCCTCCTTAGCATGGTTCAATTTTTCCTGATCATGCTCAAACCGCTTTTTTTCTTCAGCAAGTTGTGATTGATATTTCAGTTTGATCTCTTCCTCCAATTGATGAGTGAGAATATCCTGAACATTCGATGGAAGTCCCACAGTTGGGACATTTTATTCGTGTAGCTCCTTGCATAGAAATTAATTATTTAATTAGTCCAAACCTTTTTTGAATTTGCTCTTGCCCTTTAATTTTTCTTCAAACCTGGTTTTTTTCTTGTTAAGTCTTTTTTTTCACCTTGGCCACACTATTCGTGTACTGTCGGTAAATAGTCTCCGAATCCATTTTTTCCGAAGCCCTTCTGGCATATGATATAAAATTTCTTTCTCCTTTTTCAGTGTACCTGTTATTCAATTTTTTTCTAAAAACCTTATTACCAATTGACTTACTACCATATGCTGCCTTTAAATTTTCCCGTATCCGGGCTGTCATCCTCGTATAATATCTGGACATACTTGATGAGCGAATGTACGTATTTTTACCATTAAACTCAAAACCCAGGTATTGAAGATTACGATAGTTGTTATGTTCATTGTATGAGCGTAATTCACCTTTTGAATCTTTATTGAAAATCCTGATATCCGTTTTATCCTCGTTAATTTCAAGATGATACTTCTTAATTTCATTTAGAATAAAACTTTTGGCCTCTTCAGATTCGCTCTTACCGACAACTACTATAATATCATCACAATACCTTCTGTAAATGCCATCCAGTGAATTAATTTTATCTTTTGTCCTGATATCAAACTCTATCATATAAATGTTTGAAAGACATGCGCTAATTGGTGAGCCCTGAGGTATACCGCATTTTTTTCCGAATTCTCGAACTACCCGTGACTTTAATCGTAAAAGGGTTTTGTTTAATTAAACCATTGTTCCTAATTTTTTCACGAAATTCAAGCGGTTCACAAATTCGTAAGGTAGGTATCTTCTTTTTGATTCTCGTGATTAAAAAGGAAAATTCTTTTTCCAGTTCTGTCTTTTCAACATAAAGTATAATCTGTAAGGGATTTATATACCTTAAAGTGATCATCACAGTAACCGGTATTTATTTATAACGCTACCCCACATATACTTCAAAATGCTCATGATCCAGTCCGTCAAAAAAATTACTACATCAAAAGCAAGTGCAACACATTCACCTCTATCTTTAATATATTCAAAAACCTCATGTGCAAATTCAATATTGCTTTTTCCTTTTTCAGAGATATGCCAGAACATTTTCATAAATACCCCACTTTTTTATTTTTGTTTCATATCTTCGGGTTAATAAGGTTGAATAGTAGGAATAAATATAAGCATCGAAATGAGCTGCATAGGCAAGTGGCCGCACTTTTTTTGGTTCACCACCAATATTAGGTGGGGAATAAGAATTGAGTCTCATCTTAGATCCATGGAAACAAAGGATATTTTACAGTACATTTTACCGGAACAGATTTTAGATTACTTTGAAGTAACCCGGATAACCACAGAAGAAAAAGGTAAGTTGGTAATTTATTTGGATGAGAAAAACCAACTACCAACAGACTTGCCAGAAGGCGAATATGAATCAAAAGGCTTTACAGCAGCTACTAAGATACAGGACTTTCCCATACGTGAAAGGGCTGTTTTTCTGCGGGTAAGACGACGAAAGTGGTTAAACAAGCAAACGGGCAAAATATACAATAGCCGATGGGATCTATCAGTATCAGGCACAAAATACACCAAAGAATTTGGTGCTTTTTTAAAAGAAATTGCTGGATAATAACCCAGTAAGTGCCAACAGTGTTGGCAAATACTACCAGGTAGATGGCAGCAAGCTTGCCAAACAATACAAAGACTACATGAGTGGATTTTGGCGCTGGGACCAACTGGATCACAGCCAGCAATGGGTTTTGTTTGCAGATAATGTTGAACATGTGGTTTGTATTGATGAAGTAGCCCTGTCGGATGGAGAACTCTATACAGTAGTTACCAATGCTAAAGCCCGCTGCCAGAAAGGTTCTTTAATAGCCATGGTCAAAGGAACCAAATCAGTTGATGTTAGTGAGATACTTAAAAAACTGCCAACAGAGAAAAGACTCGCAGTAAAAGAAGTAACCCTTGACCTTGCCCAAAACATGGAGAAGATTGCCCGTGAATGTTTTCCCAAAGCCAGCATCGTATCAGATCGTTTTCATGTGCAACAACTACCCTCGGAAGCCTTGCAGGAAATGCGTATTAAGTTCAGATGGCAAGCCATAGATCAGGAAAACAAGCTGGCCCAGATAGCACAATCTCATGGCAGAAAATATTACCCACAAGTTCTGGAAAATGGAGATACCAAAAAGCAGCTCCTTGCACGAAGTCGTTACCTGCTCTTTAAGCCACCAAACAAATGGACACCAACACAAAGAGAAAGGGCAGCCATATTGTTTAAAATGTATCCGGACTTGAAGAAAGCATATGAACTTTCCATGATGTTTAGAAGCATTTATGAAAACTCCAGGACAATATCAGAGGCCAAACAGGGACTTGAGAAGTGGTATGAGAAAATCCAAAAGTATGGTTTTGAATCTTTTGCTACTGCAGCTAACTCAATCAAATTACATCAAGAAACTATACTGGCTTATTTTGTTAACCGGAGCACCAATGCACTGGCAGAGAACTTTAACTCTAAGATAAAAGCTTTCAGATCTGTCTTTAGGGGAATAAATGACATAGGATTTTTTATCTACAGGGTGACTTTGATCTTTGCATAGCTAAATCCTGTTCCCCACCTAATATTGGTGGTGAACCCTTTTTTTGTGATTTTTCGAACTTTTTTGCCATGTTGATCAATATCCTCGCCTTTCTTATATCGAGGTGTTTCAAGCTCCATTCTGATAAATGGGTAGAATGAATGCTTCGCAACATTACCGGGATTTAATAGAAAAGCCTTGAAAAACGCAATGTTCCTGCCAAATTTGATCTTTGGATCAAAATGAGGATACCGACGTTTCTCGGCGTCTCTAGAAACCCTCTTCTCTTTTTCTATCCAGGTATCAAAGAGGGTTTCCATAGAGATATATTTGGTTCAATTTTTTTCTGCAAAGCCAAAGGTCATTATCTGGCGCGGGATATCCTTTCGGAATAACCTTTGGCGCATACAACCGGTTGCCAATCCGACTTTTGTTACTACGTGGCAAATCTCGTAGCCTAACGCCCCTAAACATAAATTTGCATACAGAAATGCACATGATGATATATATAATAGGAATAATCCTACTCCTGCTTTTGACAGGAAGATTTGAAATTAATATTTCAACGTTGAAAGATTTATTTCAAATCGCTTGGATAATCCAACAATTTAACATCACCCCTCCGAGGCATACCGAAATATCCTGGGAGCATTACAAAAGTAAAATTTATTTCTTATATTTTCAAATGCCCAGAACTAATAATCTTTTGTTATTCAATAATTTTCTTTAGCTCTTTGAAAGTAACATTTTCAAACCTCTTTTCAATTTTTACTAATTTGGGATTTTGAAAAGGACTTGGTTGTGGCGGATCAAAATAAATATGATAGGCACCTCTTGTGTTTACGCGCAAGTTTTCAAAGTTTGGGTGGATGATAATCATTTTTTTAGCTTTCTCCAAATTTAACCAATTGACCAGGTTCATGTTTATTCCTTTATCATTAAAGCTATATCCTGAAATAACCAGATAATCTGTGTTATCCAAAACCTTTTGCGAGGCTCTATATAAAACATCATAAACTGAGGACAAATAATTTAGCATTTTATTAAATGTTCCAATAAGAAACAATGGTAATCCATCAGAGAGTTGCAAAGAATCATCAATTTTATATACATGATCTACATTTACATTTTGAGGTATTTTATAGATTTGCGAGACATGATTCTTATCTAATATGCTATACCAATCAATTGAGCCGTGCAATTTGAGCAAATTAATTTTACACGTGTTTTTGTTTAAATAATCAGAGTCCCATTCAGGTATGTTTTTGGATTTAATTACGAATCCATCATCTGAAATCCAGTTTTGATTTTACAAGGTGATTTTCTATCAGTGTATCATGATTCAAAGTTAATAGGTTTACATGCTTGTAATCTTGATTGTTATAAAAATCATTGATAACATTAAATTGTTCGGTTGTGTCAGGTTCAACACTTAGCATTTGCCATACAATACATTGAATAAACCTAAGACTTTCTTTTAAAAGCTTTTTTAGTGTAAAATCATCAGATATCAATTCGCCACAATTTTCCTTTAAGTTTTCAATGTATGGCTTTAGAGCAGGATTTTCAAACTCAAACATTTCACTTTCATAAACTTGGTTTAATATATAGAAAATGTCTTCATAATTGCTCAAATGATCAACTTTGGCATCTTCATAGTACTTATCAATAGTATCTTTGATGTAGTTGACAATAAATACTGAGTTGTTTACACAAACTTGATTAATATCCTGTTCAAAATTGAGATAATAATTTAAATCACAGAGTGCCTTCCAATGCTTTCACCTGTTAATATCTGATCAGTAATTTTTTTCATTTTTGGTAATCCAGATTTTATTGATATTCCAGAACCGAATAAAATGAAATATTTGGCATTATTACTCCTCCTCCAAATTTAGCCCTAACTGCCGCGCTGATTCCTTTACCACCTTGTACTCCTGACTGTTCTCTGTCAATGGCCGGACATCCGTTGATTTTGCTTTGATAGTGATCTCTATCTCCGACTTTGTTTTGTGCAAGAGGCAGAACAAAACTTGAAAACAATTGGTTATAGTTCTCTACGGCTACATTTCCGCTCACCTCTATCTCTTAAACTTTTTAACTTCTTCTGGCTTCGATTTTTCTTCAGCACCGGATTTTGATTCATTATCACCCGGTTCAGGATACGGTTGTTCACCTTCACCTGGTTTTGCTTTACCTTCCTCTTCTTCTCCTTCAGGTTTTGGTGGCTTGTAATAGGATTTATCTACCAACCAGTATTCATCTGACATCACATCAAAAAATGGCACAGATTCCTTATAAAAAAGCCGGGTCCAGTTCTTCTCGTCACCAGTGGCGATAGCATATTCTCCATTGTAGCAATATTTCAGAAGACTTTCCTGAATAGCCCTATGACTATTGACCACGGGCTTGTCATCATAACGGATAAACGCTTCATATACGTCTTTGACTTTGACAGACATTTCTTGTGTTGGTAGCAGGTTGTTTTTACGGAGTATTCCCATTCCAACTGCATCCAACAACCACTCTTCCTGTTTGAGGTATTCGACCAGATTGGTATTGCATCTGTAAGTCAATTGAATCCTTAAATTGCCGCAATACAAGAAACCTTATCCTTCTTTCGCCGAATATTTAGCTATCAGGCTATAAGCCGATGCAATGGATTTTTCAACCTGTGTATTGTAGTCTTCGATCTTCTTTTTTATGTCATCTTTTTGATCCGGCTCAAGCTGTGATTGATAGTCATTCCGGATTTTCATACAGGCAAGAATATCCGGTCACATCTGAGGAAAGCCTTGAATAGCCGTTTTCTGAACAAACCAAAAAGCATTGTATTCCTGTAAATCCGATCGCTATTTCCCTTTTTTGTGGCAAGATGTTCGATTTTTTTACGTGTTCCACCGTTTACGCCATTCAAACCACCCAAAAATTCAGGACTAAGGATGATCAGTGTCGGTTTCTGCTGCTCCGGCACATCTTCCGAAGGATTGACCAATACATTGAAATTCATTACCCGGTCTTTCCTTTTTTCAATCCTGGATAATATTTCCCTCCTGATTTCTGATCGTTTTCCGGAAAGTTCATTCTTGGCCTGATTGATCAGGATGTTGATGTTAGGTTTGGTATGGACCAATACCTGCGGGTTTCACCTGCAGATGAATAGTAAAAATAGTGTGCATTGCCTTCCATCAGATCAAGCGCTGAATTGATGTTATTGTGGTTGTATGTTTCCGGCTTCAAGACACACAGTTTGATCTCCTCAATGCTTATTCCTTTATTGGCTCCTGTACTTCCAAAGCTACCGAGCAACACGTGTCAGATGAAATACCCTGGGCGATTCCATAGGTTCTGAATTCCGGTTTATCATAGTCAATGGAAAAGGCATTGGATGAGTTACCAGAAACATCGGCTGCGATGACCGCATCATAACCATTCCCGTATAGTTTTTTCAACTGGCTGGTTAAAGCATCAAGATTCGCAAAGTTAACATCGCAGGTTTGTATGAGCGATTGGGTGCCGGTCAATGATCCCTGTCGCTTCCAAAGATCAGAAACAATAGAAGCAAGCAAACGCAACACACCTCTTGTTCGCTGAAAATCGTGGTTGCTTGCCCACCGTATACGGAACATATCGATCAATTCGGGGTGGAAGGGATAGGACTTCATCAGCAATTCCCTGTATTCCACGCGTGAAGCCTTCTTTGGAACTTCACTGCTTTTGGACAACTCTTCATAAAAGGACATGTATTCGTTGATCACTTTTGTCCGCTCATCTTCGTCACCAAGTTCCTCAAATAACCTTCTTCTGACTACTTCAAAAATTTCCTCATCCGCAACAGGTTTGCTATCTGCTCCCACTCTTGCCAAACGGTTTTGTAAACTGGTCAATATCTGTGCCCCCTTTGAAGAGGAGGCAACCTCGACAGGACTTGCAGGTAAGGTAGCAACCATCATACATTTTGACACGTTGGCAACTGACTCGGTCAGTTCCTGCATAAAGGAAATGGTCTGGTCAGAAAGATTGGATGCACCTACCTCGATAGCAGAAGCACTGACACAATAATCAGCCAGCTCGTCAATCAAAATCAGTGCCGGTTGTGCTATCTCAAGCACCTTTGAAAACAATCCTTTCGGTGCCGTTCTGCTTTCATCGTTTGCCCTTACAATATCATAACCTTCCTTACCAGCCAGTTGGTAGGCAACTTCACCCCATATGGTTTGAATATGCAATCCATCAACTATTCTTCCCTGGGTTGGGTCATTGGTATTATTGGTAAAAACAGCAACGTTAGCCGAATCGAACTCAATTTTACCAGTGGTTTCCAGTAATTCTTTTAGATGCTCAGATTTATTGAGCTTGCTGCCGGCATTCACTATGTGGTATAGAGAGATAAGACTATGGGTTTTCCCTCCCCCGAAACCGGTTTGCAGAGAGATCACCCTGTTTTCGGCATCAGTCAAACTGGTCAAACCCTGCAAAACCCTTTTCAACTGACTTCAATCCGGAGGTGAAGTAGGTCTTTGAAAAAACATTTTCCGGATCCCGATAAATTTCCCGTGCATTGCCCAACTTTACCGGGACAGGTTAGCGGCAAATACCGGATTCATCAAGCAATCCCTGTTGAATGTCGATATGCGGTTTTACATTCTTATACCAGGGAATCAGGCTAGAGTGATCGGTCTTTTCCTGATTTTTGGGTTCATTTTTGGGTTTCGTGCGTTTTTTTTTATCCCTCAGCTTTTTCAGGTCCTCAACCATTTCATTCATCTTCAACAAGGAGAAGATAAAGATCAGGTTGCTGAATGTCCGGGCATATTCTTCGGTATCAATTTCGGCATGGTGGGCCCATTTATTCCTGATGTCGGCAATGTCGCCAAAAAAGCCGGGAATGTCATTAGTCTTTCTTTTGAAGTCCCGTCGGACAAGGTTTTTCTTTTTGATGGCGAATGATTTCAGATAACCGAAATCAATCAAATCCCTGGGATCGATACTCTATTCTTTACATCAGCTGTCCCAGAGTTCCGCCTGGTCGTCATAGAGACAATCCCTGAACTCGTCAGCCCAAACGTTTTCACCATATTCTTTCGACAACACTTCAACCACATAGAGCCGGAGTGCTTTGATGCTGATGTTGAAAGCCGTTCCTAAGTCTTCACGTTGAATTTTTGTAATAACACCCATGTTATAATTAATTTAAAGATCTAATTTTTCCTGTTTTTGTTCTACCTGAATCATTCCTTTGGCGTCCCTGATCAAGGTTTCTTTGTTGGTAAGCAACCCGGATGTCTGCTTATGATCATCAATACCTGCCGGTAAAATTTCAAATAACGAATTTAATACCCTCGCATAGGCTATGATCTGCCGATGGGAGCCCATCTGTGCGATATACTTCAATGGCGCTGATCTTTTTCCTCTTTTAAACAAATCCATCAGCCGGTGAGCTTTGTCAATTTCCCGGATCGTTAATATTATTGCCCCAACCTTTCATTTTCATTTATCCTGTTACCATAATCAGCCAATGATTCTTTGCTGCCAACACGGACTAAAATCCGGTGGTTAAACGACTTCAGCAACATCTATACTCAAACCAATTTGAGTAATACGTCTTACGTCATCGTACTCAGCCTGGGTGAATCCAAAAAGGTTCAACCAACCAATGTAAAAACGGGTATACTCATCCGTTTGCGATGTCACTTACTATTGCATTGAAAGCTGCATCTCGTGCCATATCCAAGAAGCTCAGCAACTTCAACTTCTTGTCCATCTGCCCTTTTCAACTTTTTCAAATCTGCCAAATTCACTAACGGCTCGGCCAAAACATGCTGTTAACAAATCAGCTCCTCTAAATCCTAATGAATATAGTCTCTTAACTTCTTCTCTAACATTTGTTTCTATGGCATCTTTAATGAATTTGAAATCTCCCATTCCTTCTTAAAAAACAGGAGTGCATGATACAGTAACTGACGAAGCTAAAAATGCTTTATTTGACTTCAGCCCAGTGTTAGTATATTCACTATCTAATGCCCAACTACCTTTAATATTCATGTTGGCATTTAGAACTGCATTGCAAAGTGTAGACCAAGCTTTTGTACTTTGATGGGGGCAAAAATCATAATACTTACTAAGTCTTTTGTCTGAAATTTCAATTGAATCAAAGATCTGTGTTAGTTTACCTTCAAAAGTGAACCTTGGCCTTACGCAAGATCACCATTAAAATAATGTTTAATTGCGGTACACTCTTCAGTTTTTGGTGTTAGTGGTGTGGCAAAATTTATTGGAAAAATTCTACTTATTGATCTTTTAAACCAAACATAAAAGAAATCAGATAAGTCTGCATACGCTATTGCATCATAGTAGGGAGGATCAGTTACTACTATATCAAGAAATTTCTCATTAAATTGGTTTTTTTCTCCACTTGAAGCATTAATACAATGTGCGGTGAATGGCTCGTATGATTCACTTTTCAACATATCGTATAATCCAGTCCATCTGATTTCTTGCGCTTCCAGAACTATTACCAAAATGGATTCGATTCAGCATAATCAAAGATCATAGGAATTGCCTGTCTACCAAACAGATTGCTGACAGTTTCTCTTGTATTATCCCAAATTATCAATGAAACTTGTTTTGGGGCGAGTCTATCAATTAAAATCCCTAAGTATGTAGACAGAACCTTTTTAAAATCACCCTCTCGGATAATCATCAATAAGTTTGTTCAAGTTTTCCACAAGGGTATTCATTACTAACAACTGTCGGTTCGTATACGTGGCACCCAGGATTTTAGATCCCCAATGTGGTATTTTTAAAGTCTGAGATGTTCATTCTGAGGCATTAATTCATATGGAGGGTCAGTGCGAGAAATCTGTTTGGGAATTTCTTTTTCAATAGAATTGGGTAATCTGTACTTACTTTCCCACCACTACTTTCTTCGATAACTGCAAGCATTACTTCTTTTGTTCTTTTTATTAAAGAATTGTTCTTTCAATTTTTTAACTTCTGCTTATACTTCCACAACAGACGTTTTCAAATTTGCCCTCTCCATCCAACCATTAAAATTATAGCTGCCAGTTTTTAATTCAAATTGAATTGAATTATCTTGTATTATTGGATTTAGATATATTTTCTTGTCTTTTTTTATTAACAAGATAAAACTCTCTCTTAATCAAAGGAACTTCAGCTTCACAGCTTGGATTTGAACGTTTACCGACCCTCGCCCAATAATATGCAATTTGGCGTATTCTCACTACTATTCATGAATACAGATGACCAATTTCATCTTCAGCCATCTTTAATAATTTCTTCGCATAGTATTCAATATCAAAAGATAGCCTGTTAGACACTTTGATTCAAGAGAAACATCTCCATTGTCGTATACAAAAACAGGCAGGATCAAGATTTTCAAAGGTTTCTTGTCCGTATCTTTCAATAAAAGTCGTTTTCTTATAAGTAATGGGCTTGCCATATTTCTGTGGGAACTCAACACTGCCTTTTTGCATTATATGCGCTACCGGGTTCAGGTCATTGCCATCAGTGCGACAACCCAAACGGGCAGCTTCTCAGTGGGATGGCTGCCGCCCCACAGGCAAAAGGATCAAATACTTTGGGCGTGTGATCAAGAAAAAGTACTCAATGGCTTGTTGCAGGTTTGTTTCTTTTTCTTTATTTCATCAGTCTTTTTATGGCGATCCGGTTTGGAGTAGAGGTCACCTTCAGCAGTTTTTATGGCTTTGTAATAGCGGTCGAAATCTGCTATTTAGTTTCCAAATGGCTCTTAGTGTTCCGTGCTTACGCTGTTGTATGCCACCCAGGATCGGGGTGCGGGCTTTGCCAATTATGGCTTCATTGTTTTTATTATCCCACTTGATCAGGCTGTAATCACTTAACAGATCTTTGGCCGGTGTATTTTTACCTAAACTCTCATTGTCAATCCATTATCCGAAAACTTTCCAATAAACATCATTAAACGGTTCCTCAGGTTATACCTCCATAGGGTCTTTTATGGATGTGCCAGGGGGATATCATCATAAGGCTTGTATACATCAATTGGCCGAAGTGGGTTTTCTTTACTTCCCAGCAGCAATTCTAATGCTTTACGAAAAGCCTGGGGACAATTTTCATCCAGCGGATCGGGAACCAAACTGGCAAATACTACCGCCCGGCAAATCGGCAATCGCCTCCTCGCCCACCGCAAATGCAGGGTTGAAATATGTCCGTGAGCCTATCTGATTTATCTCTCACACTCTCAGCCGATATTTCTTTAACCGGCATTGCTACCTCAATGAGTTTTTTTGGTTGTGTCATAAGTTTAATTAGTCCTTTTCGTTTTGGATCAACAAATAACTGAATTTTCCAACAATTAACTTTTTTCGCTCTTCAATGAAAATGTCAAAGTTTTCAATTTTCCAGAGTTTTTTATCTTTTGGTGTCAGATGGAGCTCAAGATACTCCTCAGATTTGTTCGCAAACCAATCTTCAGGTAAGAATGCCGATTTCCCTCCTGCACCATTTTCTTCTGCTGTTAATAACATTAGATTCCCTATTTGATCGCGTTACCACCATGGGTAAACCGTTAAACTTTTTCTTCCTGTTTCGGGATTAAATTTCTTTAATAGCCTTTAAAGCTGATATGTGGAAAAATATGATCAATTTGGGGAGAGTTCACCGGATGCTGGCTGATAATTAAATCCATACCCCACGGTTGAATAAAAGATGTATATCTCCTTCTTCCAGTAATTTCAATCAAGAATCAATTCCCTGGATCATTCCAGGCTTCTCCCATCTTCTCTGATAATACCGAACATTTTCTTAGAAAAAGAAGTCTTGGTCTTTATTTTATCTTTTTCACCAATTTTATCAAGTAGAATTATCTGGTGTTCCACCAAAAACACCTGTTAATGAGGTTCTAACAAGGTCGGTTCCCATATTCATTTGAGATATGGGTATTCCATTTTTTCAGGATAATGATAATGGAAATAAATAAGTGGTCCCAAACTAGCCGGATAGGAGGAATATATTTATCGGTTTTCAAAAAAGTGTTTCCATAAATATAGTCTTTAACCACTCGGAATACGAATTCGATATTTTATCCCAGTTTTCTAAGATTTTATACTCTTGTGTCCTCTTCTCTGAACTTGCCAACATTGTAACGAGCACCTTTATTTAACAAAACAAGACAGGTTTTTAATATAAAGTCTCTTGTGAACTTATCGCCGGTTCGGTTTAATGATTCTAAAAGTTCAAACATATTTTCTTCAGCATCCTCCCAACTGGAAAGTAAGCAAAGAAAACATTAAGTCTGATTTGTTTAGTTTAGTACCTCCGAGTTTTGCTTCGAATAAAAATTTCAACTACATCGTCCTGGTTATAAGTTTCACGACCGGTATCTAATTGGTCAACTTCCTGGTAAACAATATTCTCTTGGGTACAAAATACTTCTCTCGCCAATTCTATGTTATCTTCTATTCGATTGAGGTTTTCATCCGTCTAATTGTATATCAGCAGAATCAATAACTTCTGTCCTTATTTCGCGAGGCCTTTTGTCACTAGAGAATAATTTCCTTGAAACGAGACCCATGGGAAGAAAATATTTGCTGGCAGTTTGAATTCAAATTTGAATTTGATATCATCGGGGGCACGTCAGTTCGCCGCTCAATAGGTTAAAAGCTAATTCCTTTTTATTATAGTACTCCTTTAGATCCTATGTAAAGACTTTGTAACCTTTGCTGTCCATCCAGAAAACCAAAGTTTTAATACCTGCTTGCCATCAGGTTGATAAAAATCAGTGGGATCTGTATCTGACCTCCATAAATCGATGAACCTCTTCTTCTTTTACCTCCTCATCAGTTTTTCCATACCAATAAGGTTCCAATATGGATATCTCCCGTCGTATGGAATCATACAAGCGTTCAATTTGTTCTTCTTTTCCAAACAAATGGCCTTTGTATGTTAGGCAACCAAAATCCACCATCTTTATCTGGATTATTGAGATAGCTTACGAATTTTCGAATAGTTTCTTTTTGATTTTTCATGATATGTGAATTATTTCATTGTCTTCCTGGCTCATTGAACTTATTTCTTCGAGCTTATTTAAAAAGCGCTGAGCGCCTTCGTGCATTTTTAGCAGCTCTCTCTAATGAAAATTTATCTTTGACTCTATTAGCGATCTTACCATGTGATTTTGTCCTTAGTTGGCTTGACACTAAATCCGAGGGATTTAAAACTTCTTCGGGCTCTTTTCCTTCACAATCCAATTTTCAGATTTGGATCAGCCAAAAACCACGCTTCCATTTCACGAGTCATCACGACAAATATTTGATTGTCCTTAGAATAATGCCCATTATCTCTATAACCCAATATCTCTTTGACAACAACCATAGGACAATCCTTCAGCTTATATTTTAGTTTCTTTCTTTTCTTCTCATTTTTATCATCTTGATCAACAAGTATAAAAATATGTTCAACATTGTTCTTCTTTAGCTTGGCCAAAAATGATTTAAATTTTTTCTTAACTCCAGATTTTCCGCCAGAATAGACAATATCTTCATCATCATAACTAATATTAAAAAATTGAATCGCAAGTTTTTAAAACGGTTCAGGAAGAAAGTCGATATGGCTTTATACTGCTTTGCCTTCTGTGATAAAACCTATTTTTACCATGGCAAACCACCCCCCTTGAGCATTTACTTCATCCAGGCTTCATCTGGATCCAATTCTTCAAAATCACCTTCCTTGCATGGGTAAATATTCGTCTTACCATCCTTTGTGTTTACAATTATTAATTCTTCCTCTGTAAGTTCTGCTACAAGGGATGTAGAATGAGTGGTTATCCAGATGTGATGATGATGTTACTTACTATCATTTCATGGAAAAATGGAACCAACTCACTTAACAATGCGGGATTTAATCCAATTGCTTGGTTCTTCAATACAAATGCAATTCAGGACTCATCAGACTGATATAAAACAGCCAATCGTGCAATGGTGTTATTTAGGTCCCTTCTGAAAATAACTCCCCAGTAAAAGCTTGGTTGGGATAGGCTTTTTCATAAACAAATAGTTCCTCCTCCCCAGTTACATCTTTTGCAATTTCTATATTTTTGATTTCGGGAAATCATTCTCTCTAACCATTCATTTATTTCTTCCTTTTTTTCTTACTAAGGAGAATATCCTTTAATATTTTTTTAAGATTACCGGCATGCCCATCCATAGCTTATTGTAGAGTCTGGATTTTATTATAAGCTCTTTTCTGTGTTGTCAATAAACAACCTTGTAAATGAATCAATAATTCTGCTATCTAACGCGTTTACTTCCTGGAAAATCTTGTGAAACGAATTGTCTCTTGGATCGAGAAAATATATCAAAAGTGACTGATTCACTTTTCGTATTATTTGTGAATGACAATACGAGTTCAATTGACATAATATCGTGCTTTTTCTTTTTGTAACGTATAGTTTACAATCTTTTCCGCTCCTCCAAAAATGTTCAATGCTATTTTGCCTTTTGTCATTGCAGAATGAATAAGTAGGTCAATTGCCTCAAATAAACTCGTCTTGCCAGTTGCATTAGCACCTGCAAAAACCAGTAATGGTGAAGGGGGTTCAATAATAATATCAACCAAAGATTTTAAAATTCTTAATTTCAGACTTTTAATAGTAAAACGATAGTCAATTTCTTCAAGTAATTTCAGGAAATCCTCATAACCATCCTCATTAATCTGTCTTTTCAGGTTCATTAACAGTCCAGTTTTCATTTATCGCTTTCCTTTGATAAAATCTCCTCTCATCATCTGTAACTCTATCTTTTAATAATTCAATGATATGGCTCCAGTTCAATTTGAAGGCTTGTTTTAAGTCATCTGCATCATTTCTGTATTTGCGATAAAACTGTAACATGTAGTTTAAGTTGGCCAGACCAAATCCTTCTTCTTTTGTTTCTTCTGTGAGCCATTCAGATATTAATGTTTGATTTTATCCCAATTGGAGATTTTTAATCTTCTGAGTAGGCTCCTTACTGTTTAGTTCAAATCTGTCATAAATCGCATCTAATGCAGTATTAACTTCAACTGGTTTTTCTTTTATGGTTTCTTTGTGTTCTAAATAAAAGTTGTAAATGAGTTCACCTAATTTGTATTTTGTTTCATTCTGCTTTTTACCTGAAGAATTTTTTATCAGGTGATCTATCTTTAATTAAGTCAAATATTGGATTCTCCATCTTTATGTTTTTTCTGTCTGGAATCTCCAGATAAATTCTCTTTCTCTTCTTCTTTTCTTTCTGTCTGGAATCTCCAGATAACTCCTCTTTATCTTCTTTCTTTACTTTCTGTCTGGAATCTCCAGATAAATCCTCTTTCTCTTCTTCTTTACTCTCTGTCTGGAATCTCCAGATAAATTCTCTTTCTCTTCTTCTTTACTTTCTGTCTGGAATCTCCAGATAAATCCTCTTTCTCTTTCTTTCTTTACTCTCTGTCTGGAATTCCCAGATAAATCCTCTTTCTCTTCTTCTTTACTTTCTGTCTGGAATCTCCAGATAAATCCTCTTTCTCTTCTTTCTTTACTCTCTGTCTGGAATTCCCAAGTAAAATTACAACATCATCATAACTTACCTCTCCATTCTTCTATCGAAAGAAAATACTGTACTCCCTTAGATATCTTTTCAAACGTAAGCATTTTCGCTGGATTCTTAACTCTGTGTAATTCTCGGTTATCTTTACAATTCATCACCATATATAGCCAGGCATTATCACCTAACTGTGATAACCGGTTCATCTCATTCTCTGGAAATCATTACGCCACCTTCACCCGCCCGGCCTTTCACTTCGATGTACCTTTTCAGCCCTTCCGGGTTAATGCTTCTGATATCGAATCCTTCATTGTTTTTTGATACATCTTGGGGCTTCCAGCCATTATCGGATTCATATTTTAAGGCGATCTCCATGGCAATAGCTTCAACTTCATCATCCCGGCTCATGCCATAATGATTTGCGTACTCCACCTGAGTCAGTGGAATCACAAAGGCGCATCCTAATATCTCAGGAGCTTTTGGAGAGAGCTGCCGCATCAATTTTAACCGTTCAATACGCTCGGCCTTTTTTTGCTTTAACTCTACAATGCGTGCTTGTTTTTTTTGAACCTTCTCCTCTGCGGTATTGCTACCCAACAGGATTTTACCTTGCAGTTCATTAATTTCCTCAGTAAGGTCGAGAATTATATTTTGGAAGGCTTCTTCAAGATAAACCTGACGTCTGTTTGAATCGTTTTCAACCCGCTCAGTTGTTTCAAATCAATTGGGGTTGTGTGATGTTTTCAAAACTCCATTGAATAACACTGTCATTTGATACAACTTCCTGAGGTGAAATCGTTTTCGCAAAATGAGCTGGTGGATGAAGATCGATAAATTTAGCCGGGGAAGTCAGGGTAAATATACCATCAGGTTTGCTGCAAACCAGCCTGAGCTTTTCATCGGCAATACTGTCAGTAGCCTTTGAGGGCCTGTTATCCGTGATTTGAGATTTCACAAAAAAAGCATAGAATTCACTTTTGTCGTCAGGTGAGACCAGCACCGCACCTTTCAGCATCTCCTCTTTGTATGTATTCATGGTCACCTTTATCAATGCGTCAAAAAATGGATTGCCGGCGCTGATGTAATGAACAGTACCAAGGTCCTGCGTCATCTGGTAGTTAAGGAAAACTTGTTTGTCGAAGCAAAAATGTATCTTACTCAAATCGGCTGATATGTTGTATTCATCCTTCAACACTTTAAGGATTGGGGTAGGAATTTCCTCTATTTTGAAAATTGAATTGCGGACCTCATGGTATTTCCCTCCCAATTTTGTAAAGGCTCTTTCGAAAAACAACCTGATATAAATGGGCTGCAACCTCCTTTCGTCCGATTCCTCTTTGAGATTCTTTGCCGCTGAATAGTTGACCAGGCTTGAACCAATTTTTTCACGTTGTTCTTTGATCTTTTGTAATACTGTCTCTTTTGAAAATCCCTTTGCAATAGCATGATCGAAATCGGTTTCCTTTCCGTTGAAAACTGAATCGATAATATCATTAAGTCCAACATTTTCAAAAATATCCGAAATAACATCATATACCCGGTCATCACCCATCTGTTCGCGAATTAAATCGAGTTTGCCAAGCAATTTTTGAAGCACGTTGCCTTCCCGGGTATTTTGGGCAACCATATTGAATACAAGAACATCCTGTTTTTGCCCATATCGGTGAATACGGCCCATACGCTGCTCCAGCCTATTAGGGTTCCAGGGAATATCCCAGTTGATCAGTAACCGGCAGAATTGAAGGTTAATCCCTTCTCCGGCAGCATCCGTAGCAATAAGGATTTGAGCCTCCCTGGCAAAAATATTCTGCGCATCTCGCCGTTGCTCAACATTTTTACTCCCATGAATCGTGACGATGTTGTATCCGCTGTTGGCCAGCCTGCTTTCGAGGTAATCCAGGGTATCTTTATGTTCAGTAAAAATTACAAGTTTTTCATTTTTTTCAAGCACTCCCTGTGTTTGCAACAATTCACGAAGTTTACTGAATTTTCTTTCTTCCTGATTGGAATTATAAAGATTATCAGCAATTTCAACCAGTGCTTTTACCTGGTTGGTTTCTTCCCTTATTTCTGCTGGACTTTTGGCCGTGGTAAACAGTTTGAATTTTTTCGGATCGGACAGAATTTTTTCAAGTCCTTCACGCTCTTCGTCATCGAATTCATCGAAATCATCAATGGTGTCGAATTCGAGATCGATTTTTTGTTTTTGTTTCCAAAGGCTCGGATTCTGGTTCAATTCCTCAAGTAAACCTTTCAGGGCATTGTAACGATTTGTCAGTGTTCTTTTGATGGCAAAAATCGAACTTGTCAAACGCCTTTGCATGACCATCAGGGCAAGTGAAACATGTATATTACTTTCCTGTTTGGCTTCTTCACGTTTTTTAAGCAGATATTCTGTTACCTTATCATACAATCTTTTTTCTCCTGGAGTAAGCTGATAAAGTGTTGTTTTTGTGTGACGGGGCTTGAAAAGCGGCTTACCATCCCAATCCCTCATTTCTTCTTTTAATCGCCTAATAAAAAATTTATTTACACCATCTTTGCTGATTTCCTGTATTCGATCACTAACAAGACTATCCGTAGCAAATATGTCTTCATCAAGCAATTGTAAAAGATTTTTAAATGTATCCCTCCTGCCTCTATGTGGTGTTGCTGTCAGGAGCAATAGGTGTTCACATTTGCATGAAAGTTCTTCGAGAGCTTTATATCTCTTGCTAACGTACTTTTTATTTCCGTAATCAAAAGCACTTAGTTTGTGGGCTTCATCAACTATAATCATATCCCAACTTGTCTCCCGAAGTACATTCAGCACGTCTTCATTTCTGATAAAATCAATGGATGTCACCAGTTTATCAGAGCTAATGAAAATTGTTGGCTCTGCAGGAAAAGTTGCTCTGTTGACCAGCTTGAAGGGCATGTTGAACTTGAGACCCAATTCATCTTCCTGCCACTGCTTGGTCAACCCTCCTGGTGTTATGATAAGAATGCGCTCTATGATGCCTCTCATCATCATTTCCTTGATTAGCAATCCCGTCATGATCGTTTTTCCAGCGCCAGTATCATCGGCCAATAAGAACCTAATTTTAGGCAAAGGCAAAAGATAGTTGTAAACAGCCTCAACTTGGTGGGGTAATGGATAAACGATGGAGCAATTAACCGCAAAAAGTGGATCAAACTGGTAGGCCGAGTTGATTCTTTCAGCCTCAGCATACAGCTTGAATTTTTCGGGATCACCATTAAAATTAGGATGGCCCTCTTTCGTGATCACCTCCAATTGGTTGAATTGCTCCTCCGAGATTACACGACTATTTGAAATATTGGAGTTAACCCCCTTATAGGATACTGAAATCATTGATCCTAATTTTTGAAACCTTCATAACTTCAACAGGTTCGGAGGGTACTAAGTTTTTTACAATTTGGCCGGGTTCGACTTTGCTCATTGGATGTATTTTCAACAAATTTAAATAATCACCCTTGTCCAACAAAAATAAAATAAAAGAAAAGAGTACTTTATCCATTTTGGGTTACCATAAATTCATGGGATGTAGGCAAGTATTTAGAGGAAATGCCTTTTTGCCGGACAATTTAACTTTTGATCAGAATTTTTTAAGTATTTTACAAATCGAATTTGAATGAATCAAAATCAGGATTCTTTCAATTGCTTTTAAAAAAATAAAACATCCCCACCAGCACGCTTACATTCCCAACCTCCTCAGCGTTCTGCACCATTATCATCGGGGTGCCGTAAGCGGCGGCGGTATATTCGAGTGCGGCGGCAAACAGCATGTTTTTAAGGTGCCATTGCAGCCGGAGGGTAATGCGGTAAAGACAAGCGATGTTGCGGCCGGTGCCGTGTAAGTCCTTTTGCTATGCGTTTGGTGCCTGTATCATTCTTTGCCAAGTGTTTGCTTAATGCCCTCTATCAGTTCATCCAACATCTTTACTGAATATTCGATGGGGTGATCATGTCTAATGGCCCAGTTCTTAGCAATTTTTGAAAATGTTCACATTATTTATATGTTCACGAAACGTGAACGTTCCAAAACAGTGAACAAAATCGGAGTTAAGTCAAAAAACAACAATGTTTTTTACTTTACGTGAAGTTCCATCGGAATCATTATGTACTAAACCCATCGAATTCGAAAGCAATAAAACCGGGATTGTGCAATTGCCATCAAAAAAATAAACACCCCCAGCAACACCCTCAAATTCCCAACTTCTTCAGCGTTCTGCACCATGCCTTTATCATCGGGGGTGCCGTAAGCGGCGGCGGTGTATTCGAATTCAACGGCGAAAAGCATGTTTTTAAGGTGCCAGTTGCAGTCGCGGGGCGATGCGGTAGAGATAAGCGATGTTGCGGCCGGTGCCGTAAAAAGGGTCCCGGCGCTTTGCTGCAGGCCTAAATTTTCGGCATAACCGGCAAAGAGCCCAACTTTGAGTGTTTTGCCGGTGGTGATCAGGTCGGTCCAGAAGGAGATCTGTTCTGAATTGGTGTAGCTGATCTCATGTTCCAGGGGGTCGATGCTTTGCACGGCGTAACCGCCCAGCATGATGTGTTCGGTAAGGTTCTGCCCCCAGATAGACTGGAATTTCACCTCAAGAAAAGGAAACTTAAACTTCCCGAAAAAAGTGGCGGCCAGGGAGCCGAGTTTCTGGTTTAGTTTGTAGGTGCTTTCATTCACTGTGAGGCTAAGTTCCGGGCGTATTTGTTTATAGTCCAGGCCGGCGCCCACGATATGTTCCGAAAAGCTATAATGCAATTGCAGGTCGAGATTGGGAAAGGCGGCATTGCGCTGGTACACGGGGGAACGGCCATGCGGACCGTCGCTGGCGTAATCCCGCTGCATGCCGGCAAAAGCCACTACTCTAAAATTCTTTATTTGCTGCTCGATGCGGACCTGGTTGTGTCGTGAAAAGGCATGAAAAGGCGCCCCGGTGTTCAGGCCAATGGTAAAGGGCCGCACTTCGGGGGCGTAAAGCGGATGCCAGTAATAACCGACTAACACAGAGGTATTTTTCCACTGCATTTTGGCCCAGGCTTCCCGCAGGCGGAAACCATTGTTGTCGAAATTGGATTGCCCGGTAAAATCCCCTTCGATGGCGGCGGAGGTCTGTGCGCCCCATACATCCGGCCCTGTGATATCTCCGCGCAAACGGGAAGTCATGGCAAGCTGGTTCAGGCTGGCTTTGGCGTTGATATCCTCGCCATTGGCGTCGTAGAGCGGGGGCAGGGGAAACAGGCTGACCATGCCTTCGCGGGCCTGGGCCATCTGCCGGGTGTCGTAGAAGATCTGGGCGTTGGCAAAGCCGGAGAAGGTGATACCGAATTTGGGTGGGGTGTTTTCCTGGGAAGTGCTATTCAGTGGCATCCCGATAGCTATCGGGAGCAGCAGCAGTCCAAATAGCCGGCGGGAGTTCCGCCTTCGCTGACCGGATGGTTTGGTGTTGCTCGCAAAGGCACGCAAGCGCAAAGGTTTGTGTAAGCGCATGTTTTTAATTGCGTCTTTGTGGCTTTGCGTGAGTTTTTTGAGTTTTCGGATGATCCTATGCATCTTTATGTTTTGCTTTGAGGAGGTTGCTTGCGTAGCTGAAGACGGGGTTGACCAGCAGGCTGACGATCATGCCGATGGTGCCGGCCTGTGGCGAGGCCATGCCATTGTAGTAGAACCAGATGGCACAAGCCAATCCGAGTACCGAAGAACTGATGGCCCCGAAGCGGTTCACCTTTTTGTTGAACAATCCCCAGACGAAAGGCCCCAGGAAAGTCGCCCCGATGGCGCCCCAGGAAATACCCAGAATCGCCACGATGCTGTCGGGCTTGATCAGGGCAATGATCACCGATATCAATATGAAAAAGGCGCTGGAAAAACGCATGAGCCGGGTCAGGTTTTTATCGCTGATGTCGGGTTTGATGAAACCGGCATAAAAATCCTTGGCCAGGGAACTGCTGGAGATCAGTACCAGGGCGGCCAGTGTTGACATGCTTGCCGAGAGGATCAGCAGCAAAATGATGATGGATAAAGATTCGGGCACCACGAAATTCAGCAGGGCCGGCATCAGGGCATCCGGATTGGGCTGCCCGCCCGCACCGAAAACCGAAGGCGTTACTTCAGGATTTAAAAATACACGTGTGGTGGAGCCCAGGAAATAAGCTACGGTGCCCACCAGCAAGGCAAAGGCCGTGGAGATGATCATCCCTGCCTTGATGGCTTTGCGGTCGCGGATGGCATAGAATTTCTGTACCAGCTGCGGCATGGCAAAGGGCGCCACGCTGGTGAGGAAGATCAGCGAGAAAAGCGGCCACCAGCCCGGAGGGCCGATCGCTTTGGTGAGCTTCGGCTGAATTTGTTCAAGCGTATTGGTAATCCCGTTGAAGCCGCCGCCGGCATCCAGGGTGTAAAAAAACAGCATGATCACCCCGCCGATCATGATCAGTCCGAAGATCACATCAATGATGGTCATGCTTTTGTAACCGCCAAGCACCAGGTAAATGGTGGTGAAAACGCCCATAAAAACCACTGCATGCCAGTATTCGATGAAATCGAAGGAATAGGTGAAAAGATAGGAGAGTCCTATAAAGACCGCGGCAGAGTAGGGGATCATGAAAATGAATATGGCCAGGGCGGCGAAAAGCTTCAGGAAGGGGCTGTTGTAACGTTTTTCCAGGAATTCACTCATGGTGTGGATCTTCATTTCCACCGAAACTTTTTTGATCTTCCAGCCCATGAAGGCCCAAACGCCCAGCACCCCGATAAAGGCATTCAGCACCCCGATCCACATGCCGGAATAACCGAAGCCCCAGCCGATCTTTCCGGCGAAGCCGATAAAAACAACCGCCGAAAAATAAGCGGTGCCGTAAGTAAAAGCGGTCATCCAGGGGCCCACGTTGCCGCCGCCCAGGAAATAATCCGAAAAAGTCTTTGTTTTGCGCATCCCGATAATACCCACCGTAATGATGATGGCGGCGTAGAGAGCAATTACAAGGAGTTTTATGATCATCTTCTTTTTTGGTTTATTTAACCGCTCCCGGTAGTTACCGGGAGACGCAAAGTTTGGCGCAAGGAACAGAAAGAATTATATTTTTCATTGCGTTCTTTGCGCTTTCCATGGCGTCTTTGCGGTTAGATTTTACTTTTTTCAATTCGAATACGTGCATCCACTGCCGTGATCTTGTCGGGGCCGCCCAGCAGGGGATTGAGGTCCATTTCGAAGATCTCCGGTGCAATATGCACCAGTCCTGAGATCCGGCTTACATAATCAGCAAAAATTTCTTCGTTCACGCCCTTTTGGCCGCGCACCCCTTTGATGATGCCATAGCCTTTGAGATTTCGGATCATTTGCAGCGCTTCTTCTTTGGTTAATGGTGCCAGTCCCTGGTTCACGTCTTTAAGCACCTCGATGAAAATACCGCCCAGGCCGCAGAAGACCAGGTGCCCGAATTTCTCTTCCAGCTTGGCCCCTATAAATATTTCCGTGCCGCTGAGCATCTGCCCTACCAACACTGCGTAAGTGTCTTTGATCTGCATAAGGCGGTCGAATTCTTTGGCTACGCTTTCTTTATCCTGAACGTTCAGCACCACGCCGCCCACATCGGATTTGTGCACGGGCCCCATCACTTTCATCACCACAGGAAATCCGATCTCTTCGGCAAAAGCCACGGCTTCTTTCTTGTTGTCAAATACCTTTTCATTGGCTCTGCCGATGCCGGCTGCATCCAGCATTTGGTGGATCTTTTCCTGGGGCAGGTAGCCGTTTTCAGCTTCTCCGATCACCTTGCGGATCTTTTCCCTATCCATTTCCGGCAGTTCGGCTTTTTCAGGAGCGGGATCCGTGCGGTGAAAAACACGCGAAAGGGCATTGCCCAAAACCACTTCATCCGTAAAATTGATCCTTCCTTTTGAAAGGAACTCCTCCACTTCTTTATCAGCTGTCGTTATGGATGGCAGAACGGGATAAATGGGTTTCCGGGCGCTTTTCATCTTTTCATCGAGTACTTTGTACACATCAAAGATCTCCACAAGTCCGGGAGTCCCGAAAATGACGACCATGCCGTCAATCTCCTTAAATTCTTTATCTACATAATCGATGATGGTTCCGAGTTGTTCGGCGGTACCCGTTGCCAGAAAATCAATGGGATTGGCCACGGAGGAGCCGGGATAAAGTTTTTCCAGCAATTCGTTTGCAGCAGCACCTTCGATATGGGGGACTTTTAAACCGCCTTTTTCCAGGGCATCGGTAAGCATGACCGCCGGGCCGCCGGCATGGGTGATGACGGCAATATTCTTGCCTTTCAGCTCTTTATGCATAAAAACCGAGGCAACTGCAATTAACTCTTCACGTCCGTAACATCTTACAATGCCCGCTTTTTTGAAGAGTGCGTCAACTGCCACATCCGAAGAAGCCAAAGCGCCTGTATGAGAGGAGGCAGCGCGGCTTCCGGCTTCGGAAGCTCCGGCTTTGATGGCTGCTATTTTGCACCCTTTTCGTATCAATGATGATGCATGTTTCAGAAGCATCTGCGGTTTTTGTATGTTCTCAATATAAAGGAGCTTGATATCAGCGCTGGTTTTGGGGTCATAGGTTTCGTCCATAAATTTCACGATCTCTTCGATGCCCATCTGGGCACTGTTGCCAACTGTGAAAACACTGGAGAATGTCAGGCCTTTTTGTATGCCGGCTTCCATGATAAAACAGGCGGTGGCCCCTGAGCCCGAAATCAGACTAACGCCTTTGATTTCCAGTTTTGGAATGGGCAGGGTGAATACTCCGTGATAATTGGGGGTTAAAACCCCCGTGCAATTGGGACCGATCAGGGCACAATTGTGTTTGTTGCATTGCTCTACCAGTTGATTTTCAAGTTTTTTGCCTTCCTCGCTTTCCTCGCTGAATCCAGCCGAAATGATGATGATCGCTTTTGTGCCTTTTTCTTCGGTAAGCAGTTTCACGGTATCGGGGGTGTATTTGGCGGCAATGGCGATGATGGCCAGCTCCGCCTCCGGCAGATCTTGTGGATTGCGATAACTTTTGATTCCTTGCACTTCATCTTCTTTGGGATTACTCACCATCAATGTGCCCCGGAAATTTCCATCAATGAGATTCTTTAATATTTTACCACCGGGTTTGGTGATATCCTTTGATCCGCCTACAACAACAATACTTCTGGGATCAATCAGCTCCCTTGTGATCATAAAATCTGGTTTTGAAATTTGTAATCTGTAATCTGTAATCTTAAATGTAAACGTACCTCAGGATCAAGCTTTCCCCGCCATCCCATGTTTCAACGATCTCAAACTGCTGATCTACGGCCTTGTATTGTTCTTCGAGAAGGTGGTAGACCCGGTTGACATGAAAATGCACCAGGTTGAGTTCGCCGTTTTTCAAGGGGATCTCAAAAAGTATGTCATCAATGCCTTTGGGCCTGACAATGATCACCCTTTCTTCTTGTGCCCTGGCAGGCTTTTTGGTTTCCTGGAAATGAAGGTAATCACTTCTCTTTTTGAATTTGAAAATAATCCCATCATCTTTGTTGAATTTACCAAAGAAAGGTTCTGTGTCATCATTTACTGTAATATTCCAGGATGCCTGAGAAAAGGCTATTCCAGCCAGAAAGATGAAACTTAAAAGCAAAACGGATTTCTTTAAATATGTTTTCATTTTCAGATCAATTTTAATTGGGTGTAAAGATAAAATTTTCCAGTTAATGCCAGGGGCTTATTCCATCATAAAGGATACGGCAACAGTTCCGGGTCCAGTATTGACACCTAATACCGGAGAGGCATCATGGATAAATTCAGGATCTTTTCCTGTTAATGCTTTGAGCTTTTCTGCGTACCAGTCGGCGGTTTTCCGGTTCTTAACATGTGTAATGGAGTAACCCCATACTTCCTGTTGGTAGAGTCTTTTCTCAAGCAATCCATAGATCTTTTTCATGCTGCCTTTTTCACTGAATGAACGTGTCAGCAATTCCGTGCGTCCCTGCTCGTTCATGCTAACGATAGGCTTCATGTTAAGGGCATTTCCCATAAAGCCTTTCATTTTGCTTACCCTTCCGCCTTTCACCATGTATTTCAGAGTTTTAACGCTTACCAGCACATCGCATTTTGATATCCACACTGGTAAATTCTTTTTAATTTCCGGCAGCGGGGTCCCTGCTTCTATGCTTTTTGCAGTCCTCAAAACGATCAGGCCAAGTGCGCCTGTAACTCTTTTGGAATCGTAAACATCAATTTTGACACCTGTTTGTTCAGTGATGCTTTTTGCAGACTTTTCACTGTTATCGGTCGTTCCGCTCATGGCCCTGCTCAGGTGGATACTCAGGATCTCCTTATAATGAGTGCTCAGGTAATTGAATTTATTGGTGAATTCCTTGATGGTTGGTTGCGCACTGCTGGGGTATACTTTGCTGTTTTCAAACATTTTGTAGAACTGGGACGATTTCAGGGTCACCTGATCCAAAAAATGAGTTTCACCAAAGTGCACACTGAGCGGAACCACGTGGATCTGGTATTTTTCAATGATCTCTTGTGGAAGATCAGAGGTTGAATCCGTTACAAGTGCGATATCGGATTTGCGTTCGTGAACGACTTTCTGCTGCATGAACATGTCATCCACCTTTTGTGAAATGATATGTCCGCATTGATAAAGATCCGTAAAGAGCTTTGCGGGATGGTCGGTGTGTATGTGCACCCTGACCTTTTTTGGTGATCCTGCAACTACGACCGAATCCCCGTATCTTTCCAGCTTTTGCCGGATATTGCAGCGATCCAGGTCTGTACCCGAAAGCAGGGCTTCGGTGCAATACCTGAAATTAAAATTCTCATGGGTCAGGCTGTCAATCTTATCCGCAAAAGCCGGTTGCACAGCATGTGAATGAAGGAGCTCTTTCAGCTTGCCATCCTTGAAGAAATCAACGATGCCTTCAAGAAATACCACGAATCCTTTGGCACCGGCATCCACGACCTTGTGCTTTGCCAGTATCTCAAGTTTTTCCTTGGTTTCCAGCAAGGATTGTTTGGCGCGCTGATCAGGAATCCGCCAGTAGCATGTTAAAATCAGTGATCTTGTCTTTCAGTGAATGTACTGATTCCGCCCAGTCTTTGATCACGGTGATCATGGTTCCTTCAACCGGGTTCTGTATGCTGTCGTAAGCATAATCCACCGCTTTGGTAACCGACCTGGAAAAACTGTCAATATCCACTGTTTGCTCGTCTTCTATTTCATTGCTGAACCCATACAGAAACTGGGCAAAGATGATCCCGGAATTACCCCGGGCGCCGATCAGTGCAGCATCCGCCAGCGCAACAGCCGTTTCTTTGAAATGTTTTGTAGGGATAGAGGTATCAACAATCGACCGGAGGGTTGAGGCAAGATTTGTTCCCGTGTCCCCGTCAGGTACCGGGAAAACATTGATCTTGTTGATCGCTTGCTGATGCTCGAATATTTTTTGTGCCCCTGCTACAAAGCTGTAATAAAGCTGCTTTCCGTTTATCTTTTGTATATCGTTTATTTGTTTAGTCTCTTCCATTCAATTTATCCATTGAGTTTGCAAAGATACAAAATATTTTTCCTCATTAAAATTTGATAAGAGGTTGAATAACAGGTATAAAAAAACACCAATAAATTAAATGAGGTAAAATGATACCAAAATACCAATAATTGGGGATTGCAGCAAATAACTGACCGGAATACTTTTGCTGCAGTTATGAACTGAAATACTGGAATAGGATGAAAAAATTAACGGTACTGACAATTATTACTGCCATCTTCTGCAGTACATTAAACGCACAAATTATCAGCAGCAAGGAAGAACCCTCCTCTTCTCAGAGTCAACAGCAGCGGCTCAGATGGGGAGCTTATGGAGAAGTGAAGTTTACCCAGCCCCTGAGTGACAAAGTAAGAAATAATGCAAGCCTGGATGTTCACCGCATTGTATTATTGATGGGTTATCAATTTTCTGACCGCCTGAATTTTGTTACAGAAATTGAAGTTGAACATGTGAATGAGATCTATCTCGAACAGGCTTATTTGAACTATCGTTTCAGTGAATATTTCAATATCCGCGGAGGCCTGGTACTGATCCCGGTTGGGATAGTAAACGAAATTCATGAACCCACTACATTCAATGGAGTGAACCGGCCCATAATCGATAAAAAGATCATTCCATCAACCTGGCGGGAAATTGGATTTGGGATCACCGGCAACATCCCTGAAGCTTCCTTGAAATACCAGGCATATATTGTGAACGGTTTCCTGGGCTATGATGGTGAGGGCACGATCGATGCGGCCAATGGACTGCGCAGCGCCCGGCAGAAAGGAGCCAGGTCGGTAATGAGTTCTCCCAATTTTACAGGACGGATATCCTATTACGGCTTGCCGGGCCTTGAGATCGGACTCTCTGCTTTCGCAGGCAATTCGGAGTCGACAAAGTTCAACGGAATTAAAAAGGGGAACGATGATGCATTGCGGTCGGCTGATAGCACCGTTGTGGGCATTGCGCTTATTGCTGCCGACCTGGATTATAAATTGGCCGGCTTCGGACTGAGGGCGCAATATGTTTACGGAAGTCTTTCGAACACCCTGCAATACAATACTGCAACCGGCCAGGATATTGGAAGTTCCCTCTATGGTTATTATGCCGAGCTCAGTTACAATGTGCTCAGGCTGCTCAATGCAGGCAGTGCCGATCTGAGGCCGTTTTTCCGCTATGCCAGGTACAATACACAAAATTCAGTGGAAACAATTATTATCGCAAATGATCAATACGATGTTACCCAGCTAACCTTCGGTATCGGGTACAAAATAACCCCCGAGGCTGTTGTGAAAGCAGATTACCAATTGTACAAAACGGCTGCCATGGATGATTATAAAAATTATCTGAATCTTGGAATTGGTTTTGCATTTTAATCCATGAAGAAAAGAATACTCATATTAGTCATTGTGTTTTTTTATACAACAGGGCAGGGCCTTCTGGCGGTCAAGCTCAGTGAGAAAACCATTCGGCAGATCGAAAAAACTGCCAGGGAGTGTTTTAAACAGGAACAGCTCCGGTTTGAGTTGATCCCGCTTGAGGCACATGAACCGGAATCCCTGGCCTGGGATTTTGATAAGAATTCGCTCTACCGCGTATTCAGCGATTCCCTGCTGCTGGGCTACCTGATAATTGATCAGGCCATGGGCCGATACGATCCTTTTGACTTTCTGGTCATTTATCAGCATGACCTCAAGATCCTCAAGGTAGAAATACTGAAATACCGTTCGGCCCATGGAGGGGAGATTGCGTCGAACAAGTGGTTGCAGAACTTTGAAGGAGGCAGCGGGAACGACCAGCAAAGCTTCCTGGAGATTGATGCCCTTTCTGGGGCAAGCTTCTCTTCCAATGGGCTAAAAGAAGCTGTTGCCAGAATCGATAAAAGCATGTGGTCACTCTTTGGCAGGAACGAAAGCGAATTGCGTTGAAATTAATTGCGGCATGCTCCTTGCAATATTTTTCTTACAATCAAGTTAAAATATCATAAATCACATGGATTTATTCAATATTTAATTAACTTTGTAGGAAATAAAATATTTACAATTGTTATGAAAAAGATAATACTGGTTCTCGCAGTTGCGTTTCTGGGAACAGCAAGCCTGAATGCCCAGGACAACAAGGAAAAAGCAGACAATCCCAATGCACCTGAGATTACGTTCGAAAAAACCGTCCATGATTATGGTACGATCGTGGTAAATGGCGACGGTACCTGCTATTTTGAATTTGAAAATACGGGCAAAGAACCCCTGATCCTCAGCCGGCCCCGCTCATCCTGTGGATGCACAGTCCCAACCTGGCCAAAGCAACCCATACTTCCTGGTAAAAAGGAAGAAATTAAGGTAACTTACAATACCAAAAAAATGGGTCGCATCAACAAGAGTGTTACCATTTACTCCAATGCCAAGAACAATCCTGTTATTTTAAGGATCAAAGGCGAAGTGGCAGCAAAACCCAAAGAAGAAATGCCTGAGAAAAACATCAACCAGGGCGCTTCCCCGGTTAACAAGTAAAAGAAAATGAAATATTGATTCAATATCCCGGTAGTTTCATTATCGGGATTTTTTTATTTACCTGAACCAAATTTTAAAGTCATGCCGAAGATTTCAAAAAAAGGGCTTATGATGCCCGAGTCGCCAATCAGGAAATTGGTGCCCTTTGCAGAGAAAGCCAAAACGAAGGGAGTTAAAGTTTATCATCTGAATATTGGCCAGCCGGATATAGCAACACCGGAAGAGGCACTGAACGCAGTGCGTAATTATAAGGAGAAAGTGGTTGAGTACAGTCATTCGGCCGGGAATTTGTCCTTACGTAAGAAATTAACGGAGTATTATAAAAAATACAATATTGATCTCACACCGGATGATATCATCGTGGGAGCAGGCGCTTCGGAAGCCATATTGTTCGCTATGAACTCTTGCCTCGACCAGGGGGATGAGATCATTATTCCCGAACCTTTTTATGCCAATTACAATGGCTTTGCCATCAATGCCGGGGTGGTCGTGAAACCGATATTTTCCAGTATCGATACAGGATTTGCCCTCCCGCCCATGGAAGAGTTCGAAAAGGCCATCACTGAAAAGACCAGGGCCATCATGATCTGTAATCCCAACAACCCGACCGGTTATCTGTATTCGAAAGAAGAATTGGAAACCCTCAGGGATATCGTGAAGAAATATGACCTTTACCTGATCACAGATGAAGTTTACCGTGAGTTTTGTTATGATGGCCTTAAGCATTATTCTGCCATGTATCTCAAAGGTATTGAAGATCATGTGATCATGATCGACTCCACCTCGAAAAGATATAGCGCATGCGGCATCCGGATAGGTTTTATGATCTCGAAAAACAAAGAGGTAATGAAAACCGCTTTGAAGTTTGCGCAAGCGCGATTAAGCCCGCCAAGCTTTGGACAGGTGGCTGCAGAAGCCGCCATCGATGTTCCGGATTCTTATTTTGTAGAAATCCTCGAGGAATATGATGCAAGAAGGGCCGTAGTTTATGAATCCATCAACAAAATTGAAGGCGCTTTCTGTCCCAAACCGAAAGGTGCATTTTATGTGGTGGCAAAACTGCCCATCGATAACAGCGATCGCTTCTGCCAATGGTTGCTTGAGGATTTTTCGTATGAGGGTCAAACCGTAATGTTTGCACCTGCCTCCGGATTTTACAGCACCAAAGGCAGGGGCGAGGATGAAGTGCGCATTAGCTATGTGCTGAATGTGGAAGATCTGAAAAATTCGATGAAGTGCCTGGAAGAGGCGCTGAAGGTGTATCCGGGAAGAATAGAATAATTAATAATTAACAATTAACAATTAATAATTAACAATTAATAATTGGCTCCGGTTCGCAAACAAGTTGTTTTAGAAAGATTTAAATATCGCTGACGAATTCGCAGGGTATAATGCCCTGCAGCCACGTCTGCCGGAGGAGTGAATCTGCTACGAAATTATTTTTCAAAGCTTGTCTGGGGTTTCATTCCCCTGATTCTTTATAGAGCAGGTATTTTTTTCGGGTTTTTTTGAATTTCTCCAGATCTTCCTGCCAGGATAAACGAATCTCCTCTTTGGAAATACCGGATTGGATCTGTTCCCTGAGACGGCTGCTTCCTGCCAGGGTGTCGAAATAATCATTGAAAAAATCCGTATTGTCCTTAAAGAAATTGTAATAGCTGATCAGCCACGAAAGCTCTATTTTTTTGGGGATGCCGGCATTTTTTGTGTAGTTAATGAGGGACGTGCCAAAACATTGTTTTCCCTCGTAGCGGGGATGTTTTGCCCCTTCCATGGACCGCGGGGTGAATACATAGCTGCCTGTGGCAAAGTCAGGATGGCCCATGACCTCGAATGGATGACCGGTCCCTCTCCCGACACTAACAATGGTGCCTTCGAAAAAGCAAAGCGAGGGGTAGAGATAAATGGCATTCGTGCTTTTTAAATTCGGAGAAGGACTCAGCGGGACTTCATAAAAAGTCTGGTGATCATAGTTTTTCATTTTTACCACTTGCAACTGACATTGAATCCCTTTTTTAGCCAGCCTTCTGCATTCACCATAGCAGCATATTCTGCCATTGTCATTCCATGAACCACGGGCACCGGGTGCATGCCCACAAAGGAGCGATAGGCAATATCCAGCACAGGGCCATCCACGTAATGCCCGTTCGGGTTGGGCCGGTCGAGAATAAGGAGGGGGATGTTGTTTTCAGCGCAGGCTTCCATGATGTAAGTCATGGTGGAAATGTAAGTGTAAAAGCGTACCCCCACATCCTGTATGTCAAAAACCACGATCTCAACATTTTCCAGGTCTTCTGCCCTGGGTTTTTTATATTTTCCGTATAAGGAGATCACAGGTAAACCGGTATTGGGGTCTTTCCCGGATTCGATGCTGGAACCTGCATCGGCTTTACCCCGAAAACCGTGCTCCGGGCTAAAAACCTTTACGATTTCAATTCCCCTGTCCAGCAATGTGTCGACAAGATGCTTGCTACCGGTCATGCTGGTATGGTTTGCGACCAGGGCTACTTTTTTGTTTTGCAGCCAGGGAAGGTAAATATCCAGCTGTTCAGCTCCTGTTATGATCCGGCTTTCCCTGCATTCTCCACTCTGGCTCTTTAAAGAGCAGGTGCTTACGGTAAAAGAAATAATGACGGACAATATGAGGGCATGTGCTTTATTCATCGGTAAACAAAGTTAATCTTTTCTACCTTTGCAGGAAATACATCAATGTGAACACGGAATTATTTATTGCAAAGCATATAACGGGTAAAAGCAGCGAAAAGGTATCCAGGCTTGCTGTAAAGATCGCCATTGTGAGCATTGCCCTTGGCCTCGCAGTAATGATTATCTCCGTGGCCATTGTTACCGGCTTCCAGGATGAAATAGAAAGCAAGGTAACCGGTTTTGGGGCACACATACAGATCAGCAATTACGACAACAACCTGAGCATGGAGGCCAGCCCGGTCAGCAGGGAACAGGAATTTTACCCCGGCCTGAAAGAGGTCGATGGCATCAGTCATGTACAGGTTTTTGCGAATAAAGCCGGTATCATCAAAACAAATGAGCAGATACAGGGTGTGGTGCTAAAAGGTATCGGCCAGGATTATGACTGGTCATTCTTCGCCGATAAGATAATCAAAGGACGTCCGCTTAAAACTAACGACACAACAATTTCGGAAGAAATCCTTATTTCGAGATCCATTTCTAATCTTTTACAGATTGATGTGGGTGATGCAATACGCATGTATTTTGTTTCGAGCGACCAGTCGAGACCCAGGGGAAGGAAATTTACGGTGGCAGGTATTTATGAGACCGGTTTGCAGGAATTTGATGAAATGTTCGTGCTGGGCGATATCAGACATGTGATTAGTTTGAATCGCTGGTCGGATGACCAGGTGGGAGGATTTGAGGTTTATATCGATGATCTTGATGAACTGGATAAAATGACAGCCTATGTCTTTGACCGCATCCCTTATGACCTGGATGCCCGGTCTGTTAAAGATATTTATCCCCAGATCTTTGAATGGTTGGCTTTGCAGGATAAAAATGTGATCATCATCATTATTCTGATGGTCCTGGTTTCCGGCATTACCATGATCTCTACCTTGCTGATTTTGATATTGGAAAGGACCAATATGATCGGAGTGCTCAAGGCCATGGGAGCCCGGAATATCAGTATCCGGAAAATATTCCTTTACAATGCGGCCTATATCATCGGGATAGGTTTGCTGTGGGGCAACCTTTTTGGTATCGGGTTGTGCCTGGTCCAGGATTTTTTTGAGGTCATCACACTGAATCAGGAATCCTATTATGTGAGTGTTGTTCCTGTAAACCTGGAATTATTCCCAATCCTGGTATTGAATGCAGGCACATTGATTGCATGTGTTGCCATGCTTATTATTCCGTCATTTATAATTACGAGGATTACTCCGGTGAAGGCGATCAGGTTCAGTTAATTATTTTATTGGATGAATGTATGATTGATTGATTGATTGATTGAGGAATTGGTTTTAGCGTGTATTTGTATGAAGATAAATAAATTAAACATGAAGACGGTTAATATATAAATTACCTGATCCTATACGCCGCTTTTTTCAGCTCCTTCGTATTATCAATCTTTTCCGGCGGATTTAAATACTGTGCCAGGAACTTGTATATTTTCACTCTGATCTCCTGTGCGATCTGCGTGTCGATCCGGTCGAAGGAATGGCCACCTTCCACATCCTTGTAGATCTCGTATTCAAAATCCTTTTCTTCCGCTTTAAGAGATTTGATCAGGTGCTGCACCTCCAGCACATTCACGTCATCATCGTTGGTATTGGTATGGATGAGCAAGGGTGTTTGCAGTTTGTGGGCATTCCAGGCCGGTGATCGGCGCTTGTATTCCTCCACATTGTCGTGGGCGGTTTTGCCGATGTGATAATCGGCTGAATACAGATCACGATATGATTGGGTCTGGTAACCCATGCGGGCGATCAGGTCGCTGACAGGAACACCGGCAAAAGCAACTTTATAATCTTCGGGCCAGTCAAAGATATTCATCAGGGCAATCATGCCTCCATGACTCCAGCCCATGATGCCGACCCGGCTTTTATCCACAAAATCATAGTTTTCGAGCATCCAGTCGCGGGCGGCATTTACATCCCCGTTTTCCAGACCGCCATAATCAATATGCTCATAAAAGCTTTTCCCGTAACCGGTGCTACCACGATATTCGGGGGCTGCAACAATGTAACCCTGGTACATCAGTTCGCGGATGATGTGCGTATAATAGGTAGTCAGGTCGCCATGCACGCCGCCATGGGGGAGGACCATCAAAGGATATTTCTTGCTGAGGTCGATTCCCCGGGGAATGAAAACATAGGTGTAAAACTTTAGAGGGTTGTCGATGCCCATCGCGGTGGGGTTTTTGATGTTTGTGGCAGGAGGGCCTGTGATGTAAACCTTGTCGATTACGGCCACATCGCCAACTTTCTGGTACCAGAGCAGGTCCTGCAATTGTTTTTCCAGAATGTCGAAGCGGTGGTCCATATCATCAACTTCCTGCTTCATTTCTTTCATTTGGTCTTGAAAACCTTCTGATTGTTGAGCCTGAACTGGCAAAAAGCTCAAAATCGTGAATGCTGTAAAAAGAATGTTAAACGCTTTCATTTGCAATTGTTTTGTGCGAATTTAAGGAATATGAGGATTATGAACAAATAAGCAAAGATTGAAACTGTTAAACAAACCGCTCCGCGGTTTTGGTTGACTCTTTGGTCATTTTTGACAAATTTTAAAAGTTGATACATCTTTATAAAAATCTGGTGGCAATTTTTCTACCCTTCAGGTGAAGAAGCGCGGAGCGCTTCGTTTAATTTAGCAAAGGAATACGGTGATAGTTTACGACAACACCGGAGGTGTTGGTTTATAATGCAATTGGATATGGATCAGTTGGCGGTGTTTTCTGATCCTGTCATTTCCTTCCTGAATATTTCAGGTATGCAATCGCCATCGTCCGGTAGATCATATGGGCAAATTTGGTGTAAGGCAGAAAAATAATGATGAACCAGACCAGCACCAAATGAACAATGTACCAGTAATAACCGGCAGTCCAGTTTGAAAAGCGTGCAATTTCCAGGACCGGCCCCGTGATGATCAGCAGGTAAAATGCGATCAGGAAAACCCAGTCGAAATAACCTGTATTTCCTGCTTTCCCTTTGTTGAATAATCTTTCATATATCATGATGCTGGTTCCTGTGAAAAGCATCAGGAAAGCAATGTTGCCGGCGATCTTGATGGGACTCCGGAGCGGGATGGGATATTCCCGGAACATCACAGAGAGGATGGCAAAGAAGGTCACAAACAACAAGATGATAAATCCCCAGAATACCAGAAAATGTGCGTAGGTCCTGTATTTGTGGGTCTTGCATTTGTTGAATTTGCTGTGGCCCATGATCTCCAGCATTGCTTCAAAGGAGCCCTTGAAAAAACTTTTCTTTGGGTTGTGACCTGAACAAGTCCTTATCAGATCTTTATAAAAGGACCTGACCCCCATGATCATCCCTGAGAGGCTTATTAAGAAAAGCAGTCCGAAAGTTGAGTTCAAAATGGCATGCGGAAAAAACGCCCCGTAGTTAACCGGGTCGATTTGTTTGTTAAGACTTCCTGCAAGCCAGAGAATCAGCAGGATGACGAGCAGTGGAAAAATCAATGCAACAGGAAGGAAGGCGGGTTTTGCCATCAGTTTGCCCAGCCATTTCGGGCGTGCATAATGGATGATGCTCTCCTGCCGAAGGCTGGCCAGCACATCAGCGGGCTTTACTCCGCGCGGACACCAGGTGCTGCAATCCCCACACTGGTGGCACAGCCAGATGTCGGGATCGCTGAGAAGCTTGTCCCGCATCCCCCAGGCAGCCCATTGCATTTCTTTCCTGGGGTAAGGATCCTCCTCCGGAGAAAGCTCGCATACCACCGTACAATTGCCGCACTGCATGCATTGCTTGAGTGGCGCTTTGCTGTTTCGCATAAGTTTTCGAATAAATCCAATGTCCGGTGTAACTCCCATTACCTAATAATTTTATACCTCTGTACCTGATATTTCCGATTCCAGGCTTCGGCTCCGTCTCAACCTGCCACCGTGTAATTGACTAATGACTGATGACTAATGACTAATGACTAATGACTAATGACCAATGACAACCAATGACCAATGACTAATGACTAATGACAACCAATGACCAATGACTATTATCCTGCCATCTGCCCTTACATCCCCTTAAACGGATTCATCCCTACCAGTTCGATCTCTTCCACATAATCATTGATGATATCCGGTATTTTCTCATATTCGTTGATCTCCAGGAAAACCGTTTTGATCCTTTCGGATTCCAGCATCATCTTGTCCAGCGTTTCCTGTATGTTCTCTCCTCTTTTTTCCGTCAGTTCACTGCCATGGATAAAATGACATTGGTAATCATCCCCCGGTTTACAGCCGATCTGCATGATTCCGTCGAAACCCTGGGAAAGGGCGTCCGATATCCAGACCTTGTTGATGGATCCTATACATCTCACCGGAATAATCCTGACAAACGGACTGTATTTCAACCGCTTTAAGCCAGCCATATCGAAGGCAGGATAGGCGTCATTTTCACAAACGAAAGCCAGTATCCTGGGTTTTTCTTCAAACTCATCCGGCACATGCACCGCCCGGATCATCTCCGAAACACTGTTGATGGAGAAATTGCTGAAGTTGATGATCCTTTCGGGGCAGGCGCCCAGGCATATCCCGCATCTGCGGCATCTTGCAGGATTGGGCAGGGGGGTGCCCGTTTCGGTCTCATCATAAGAACCGAAAGGACATTCTTCCGTACATCTTTTGCAATCCGTACATCTTTGCATATAAAGGTCGGGCCAGCTTTGATCACCTGACCTTGGATGCACCGACTCCCCGCGACTTGTGGCCTCAACACACTGGATGGCTTTCAGCATGGCGCCGCCGGCATCTTCCATACTGGAAGGGATGTCCATGGGGGCGCGGGCTGTCCCTGCGGCATAAATCCCGGTTCTTCTGCTTTCATAAGGGAAACAGATAAAATGACTGTCGGGAAAATTGTATTTCAATTCCGGTAAACCTTTTCCCTTGCGGTATGCCAGGTTCAGGTCTTCCGAGTTTGATGGCGTCATGCCCATCGCGAGAACAACCAAATCAGCATTGATTTGTATTTTTTCACGGAAAAGATCACTTTGAATATCAAGCTCTAACCCGATATTTATATCGATTCCCGTGACTTCCCCTTTGGTAAGGAAAAGACGTTCCTCCTTTTGAAGATGCTTATAAAATTCTTCATAATGGCCCGGGGTACGAATATCCTTATAAATGATATACACATTGGCTTCGGGGAAGAGATCGAGCATATATTTGGCTTGTTTCAGCGAAGTGCCGCAGCAAAAGTTGGAGCAATAGGGGAGATGGTCCTTATCCCTTGATCCTGCGCATTGGATGAAAACCACGTTTTTAGGATCCTTCCCGGAAGACGGAATCCTGATGTTCCCATCCTTAGCCATTTTCTCAAATTCCACATTGCTGATAATGTCTTCCGACTGATCGTATAAAAGATGGCGTAGTTTGTTCGGGTCATATGGTTTCCAGCCAGTTGCAAGTACAATGGCCCCGGCTTTCATTTCCGGATGTTCTCCGTCCTTTGAAAGCCGGATGCTGAAATTACCGGGCTCACCCGATATTTTTTCAATGCTGGAAGACAAGAATGTATGAATATTCCTGTTTTGCTGGAGTTCCAGGATCTTTTCCGAAATAATTCTTTCCTGCGGGGCCTGATAAGGAGGGTTAATGGGAATTTGCTTGTAAAGATTGTTGGACCAGCCTCCAAGGATTTCTTCTTTTTCTGCCAGGATGATTTCGTATCCGGCTTTGGCACCCTCAATGGCTGCTGTTATCCCGCTGATCCCTCCACCCAGAACGAGAATGTTCTTCGAAGGATCTTCCGGGATATAGGGTTTTGGGCCGAGAATGCTTTTGATCTTTGCCAGCCCTATGCGCATGAGATCTTCCGCCAGCATTTGGGTGTCTTCATTACCCGGTTCCTGCGACCAGGCCACCTGCTCCCGAAGATTTACCCTTTCAACAAGAAATTCTTTTCCGAACGAAAAGCTTTTGTGGTGAAAACGAGGCGAGCAGGCGCCGATCACGATGCCATCCAGCTCTTTATCTTCAAGGTCATTTGTGATCATCTCAATCCCGGAAGCATGACAGAGGGAAGCATGGGCTTGAACAGAAGCTGGGACATATTCCAGAGCAAGCACATCGCAAAGCTTTTGCGTATCAATGCATTTACCGATCTCGCAGCCTTTACAGATATATGCTCCGATCTTTTTATCCGTCATGGCTGTATGGCTTTTAAGGCGGCTGCTGTGGCATTTTTTAGGGATGCCGAAACATCCATGGGCCTTTTGGCACAGCCGGAAGCGATAAATCCGTTTTCAAAATGATCCAGGAAGCCTTCCGTATCTATGCTTTCTACAGCAGAAGGCACGATGCCGGTTGCCAGAACCACCAAATCCGCTTTGGTTTTAATCCTCCTGCCTGCGGCAATATCTTCCGCGATCACATACATTTCATTGTCCCTGATCTCAACTTTTCCCGCTTTGCCTTTGATGAGTTCTATGCCTTCATCTTCTTTAACTTTATTGAGGAAATCTTCGTTTCTGCCGCTCACCCGCAAATCAATATAAAATATCCTGACTTGGGCTTCGGGGTTTCTTTTCCTGACTTTCAGGGCATGTTTGAGCGAAGCAGAACAGCAAACAGCAGAACAATAAGGCAGGTGGTTTTCATCCCTGGAACCGGCACATTGCACGAAAACTACATTTTTGGGAGGATTTCCATCAGATGGTTTTACAAGCTTCCCCTTTGTGGGGCCGTTGGGTGCTGTATATCTTTCAAACATCACATTGGTGATGATGTTGGGATGCTTACCAAACTGGAGCATTTCCAGCTTGTTTGCATCATAGGGTTCCCATCCGCTGGCATATACAACCGAAGAAACAGTTAGTTCTGTTGTGGTGGGTTTTGCATCCAGCTTAATGGCTTCATATTCACAAACCTCAACACATTTGGCACATTCCTGCTTTCTGCAAACCGTTTCATCGATGTTGAACTTAAAAGGAAAGGCCAGTTCATGCGGCAGGTAAATGGCTTTGGTTTTGTCGAGACCATAATTGTACTCGTTTTCGCGTTTCACCGGACAAACTTCAACACAAACGCCACAAGCAGTGCAGTTGGTGCTGACCAATTGCGCTTCCTGCTTTATGATGGCTTTATAATTACCCTTTATACCCGTGATCTTTTCGACAATTGAGGAAGTAAAATATTTTATTCGGGGATTTTCCCGGATCCTTTTGAAATTGATCTCCAGTCCGCAATAGGGGGGCAAAGCTTCGGAAAATACTCGTGAAACTTTACCACCTTCCCGCCCAGATACGGCAGTTTTTCTACCAGCACCACCTCATGTCCCACCTCGGCAATCTCAATAGCCGTTGTGATACCGCTTATTCCTCCACCGATGACGAGAACGGGTTTTGTCATAATTTTTTCTGTTAGACCTGTCAGGTTTTCAAAACCCGACAGGTCTGAAATTTATGAAAATTTTAATAAAGGGCTAAATCCCTATAAAATCATTGTTTTATTTTTACCCCCAATTGAAGTTGAGGGAAATTTAATCCCTATATTCATAGGGTTCAATTCTCCATACTCAAAACTCAAATTTACTTCCCCAGTTTAACCAGTTCCTTAATTTCTCTTTTCATCATTTCCCATTCATCCACTTCGGGATTCCAGCGGGTGTTGGCGAAGCAATGCCAGTTTTCTTCGTCCATCTTCGGGTAATCGCCCCTGAAATAATAACCCGGCCAGCGGGTTTCCTCCCTGAACAGCATGGTCCGGATATGTGATTCGGCCTGCCAAAGGCGATGGATGTTTTCCCAGCAACGCATCAGTTCATGCAGGTCTTCTGCCGCAAGCTTTTTGGAATCCTCTTTCATATATTGAATGAATTCCAGTCCTTTTTCCATGAGTGCTCTGGTGGTCATGAAATGCGTGGATACCCCGCCGGCATATTCATCCATGATTTTCTGCAGCCTGAACATGAACATTTTTGGTTTCACAAAATTTGGGTTGATGTCTTTATCGTTAGAATATCCTTTATGCGCTTCAAAGGTTTCGAGCGGGGCCAGCATTTCCATTTTCAGATTCTCAATCTTTTCGGAAGAAATCTCAGGAATGTCATGGTTGTCAATACAAAAGGCAAGGGCTGCCTTGGCGGCGATCCGGCCTTCGGTAAAGGATCCGCTTGAGAATTTATGGCTGGAAGCGCCTGATGCATCACCGCAGGCAAACAAAGCTTTCACGGTGGTCATATTGGGATATCCCCATTTATAGCCTTCCGGGGCCATGTCCTCGGGACCACTGACCCATGCCCCGGATGCGCCTGAATGAGAGCTGATGAAATAGGGCTCGCAGGCTGCGATCTCGGAGGGCGTTTCTTCGGGTTTCACATTGGTAGAAGCCCAAAGGAGAGCCTGGCTGATGGTCATATCGAGAAAATCCTCCCAGGCTTCATTCTCCAAATGTTTCAGTTTTCTCTTTGCTTCTTTTTCATCCTCGATCTGTCCTGCAATTTTTTTGATGGCTTCGGCGGTTTGCATGTAGATGGGATGCTTGCCTTCCATCACTTCCAGCATCATCAGGTAATTCCTGAGATTGGCCGGAACAGGTTTGGATAAACCGTAGGGCGCCCAATTTTTCAGTTCATCTGCACGGGTCTGCATATAATCCTCTCCCGCAGCATTGGTGGCTTTCGATTGGAACAGCAGAAACCATGCACCAACCGGGCCATAGGCATCTTTAAAGCGTACGGGAACAAAACGCACTTCCTGGCAGGTCATTTCCGCACCCGCTTTGAGGGTGAAATATGCGCTGGCTCCCGAGTTGAAGGGAGGATACCAGGAACGTCCCAGTCCTTCGCCTACCGAACGTGGCTTGAACACATGCACAGCGCCACCCATGGCGTCCAGCACAGCTTTGGCTTTAAAAATATAGATTTTCTTTTCTCTCACACTAAAACCGGTTGCTCCAACGCAACGCCCATCTTCGATGATGGGTTCGGTAATGAAGATCCTTTCGTAATATTTCCCATTTTCGCCCAGGCTGCTCAGTGCATTTTTGGCGGCCTCGGCCACGATGGTTTTATAGGATTCGCCGTGGATCATCACCTGCCAGCGGCCTTCATGCACATATTTTCCATTTTCATCCTTCCAGATGGGCAGCCCCCATTTTTCGAAAAGATGCACCGAAGAATCCACATGCCGGGCAATGTTGGCCACCAGGTCGTCGCGGGTGATGCCCATCAGGTCATTCTTCACATACCTGACATAATCCTCGATGGAATTATCATTGTCTTTCAGTCCAATATACATGTTAATGGCCGAAAGGCCCATCGCAACTGCACCGCTCCTGTCCATGGAGGCTTTGTCGACCAGGGTCACTTTCATATTGTGTTTCTTAGCCCAGTGGGCGGCTTCGTAAGCTGCACCGCAGGCAGACATACCTCCGCCCAGGATCAGTAAATCGGTAGCAACTTCAATGGTTTCGAAATGATCGCTCAAACTCATTCTTCTATCTTTTTCAGTTCGTTAAGTCCTAAGGATTGGGGTTCTGTACGCAGGAGGGGTGAATGGATATCGTCGCTTCCATGATCGAAACCCGCATCCGGATCAGCGCTTCCTTCAGGCCTTGTGCGGGTTGGGAATTTGAATCTTTTGATCTGACCATCACGGAATTTGACCGACCACATGATGGCATTGCTGGATTGCATGGGTTGCACATAGCCACCCAAAGGCATAAAGTCGGCATAGCCGCGCACTTCGATGGCCTGGGTGGGGCATATCTTCACACAGTTATAACATTCCCAGCACATCTCGGGCGCCCTGTTGAAGGCTTTGTTGCTTTCTTTGTTCAGCACCATCAGATCGTTCGGACAGATGTACTGGCAGGCGGTTTTGTCCAGGGCTTTGCAGCCATCGCATTTCTCTGTAATTACGAAACTTGGCATGTTTTCGATGTTTGATGTTGGAAGTTATTGGTCAATGGTCATTGGTTCCCGATGCGCTTCGCTTTCGGGATTTCGCCCTTTGGGCTCAACATTGGTCATTGGTCATTAGTCATTGGTCATTAGTCATTGGTCATCAGTCATTGGTCATTATCATTGGTCATTAGTCATTGGCCATTTATCCAAGGTCCAACTCTCCAGACCTCCAGCTTCCGGTTTCCAGCATACAAACATAGCTGAAATTGGCATTTTGACCAATAGATTGGATAATTAGGAAAGTTTCTAAATAATATGAAATGGGATATCGGGGAGGTTTATCTTTTGTGCAACCCACACTCCTTATGCCCCTGGTTTTCCCACCACCATCTGCCGGCTCGTGAGTCTTCGCCAGGTTCCACTGCGCGTGTGCAAGGGAGACATCCGATGCTTTTGAAACCTTTTTCGTGCAGGGAGTTGTAGGGAATATTGTTGTTTCTGATGAAGTCCCAGACATCCTGCTCTGTCCAGTCCAGGATCGGGTTGACCTTGATCAGCTGATTGGCCTCATCCCATTCAAATGTGGAGATTTCTGACCGGGTGGGAGCCTGTTCCCTCCTCAAACCGGTTATCCATGCTTTTTTACCCTGGAGGGCTCTTTTGAGAGGCTCAATCTTGCGGTTGAAACAGCATAGTTTCCGGTTCTCCACACTGTCGTAAAAGAGATTGATCCCTTTGTCTTTTACCATTTTTTCTACCTTGATGGCATCCGGGAAGTAAATATCGATATTAATTTTGTAGCGGCTGTTTGTTTTCTGGATGAGATCGTAGGTTTCCTGGAAAAGACGCGCTGTGTCAAGTGTAAAAATTTTGAAATCTTTTGTGATATTGGCCAGCATATGGGTAATCACCTGGTCTTCAGCTCCCATACTTGAAGCAAAGGTCAGTTTGTCTTTGAATTCTTCAAGGGCGTGAGACAGAATACCTTCGGACTTCATTTCAGCTGTCTGCTTATTCAGTTTTGCCAGGTAGTTTTGCCGGTTCATTTCTAAATCTTCTCTAAACATAAAATGCATAGATTTGTGCTTGCAAAGATAGTCATATTTTTTATTTGTTATTCGGGTAGTTAAATGCCTTAATTGATTCATTCTATGAAAGTTCACTTTATTGCAATCGGAGGGAGTGTAATGCACAACCTGGCACTGGCCCTGTATTTGAAAGGGGATGAGGTAAGCGGATCAGATGATGAGATATTTGAGCCGGCGAGGGGAAGGCTGGAGAAATTTGGGATACTGCCGGAAAAGGAGGGTTGGTTCGCGGAAAGGATAACAGATGAACTGGCTGCTGTCATTTTGGGCATGCATGCCAAAGAGGATAACCCGGAGCTGATCAGGGCGCGGGAACTTAATCTCAAGATCTATTCCTTTCCTGAATTTCTCTGCGATCATGCCAGTGATAAAAAGCGTGTTGTCATCGGCGGCAGCCATGGAAAGACCACCATCACAGCCATGATCATGCATGTGCTGAATGATCATGGTGTTGATTTTGACTATATGGTCGGAGCACAGTTGAAAGGTTTTGATGTGATGGTCCGCCTTTCTGAAAAGGCCCCGCTCATGATCTTTGAAGGGGATGAGTACCTGACCTCCGCCCTGGACCGCAGGCCCAAGTTTCATCTTTATAAACCGCACATTGCTGTGATCAGTGGTATAGAATGGGATCATATGAATGTGTTCCCGACTAAGGAAAACTATATCCGTCAATTCGAGATCTTTTGTGAATTGATCGAAGCGGGAGGCAAGCTTATTTATTACCAGGAAGATGAACTGGTCAGGAAAACGCTTGATTCTGCTGCAATTTCCATTGAGAAGATCCCATACGGACTTCCGCCGCATGAAGTCCTGGGTGGGAAGGTGTTTTTATCTTATGATGGAAGGGGATACGGTATCAGTGTGTTTGGGAAGCATAACCTGCTAAACCTGCAAGCTGCCAGGCTTGTCTGCAATCAACTGGGAATTGAGGATCAGGCATTTTACCAATCCATACAAAGCTTTGAGGGTGCAGCGAAGCGGCTGGAGCTACTGGGTGAAAACAAATATACTTCAGTTTTTAAGGATTTTGCCCATGCACCTTCCAAGCTGCGAGCTACTGTTGAGGCTGTCAAATCCAGGAATCCCGGCAGGAAACTTACTGCGGTGATGGAATTGCATACATACAGCAGCCTGAACAAAGATTTTTTATCCGAGTACCAGGGGACCATGAACCTGGCCGATGAGGCCATTGTATTTTATAACCCCCATGCTTTTGAGATCAAGAAACTGCCATTTCTGGAGCAACAGGACGTGAAGACTGGATTTGGCCGGGAAGACGTGGAGATCTTTCATGACAGTAAAGACCTTTCGGACTTTCTCCTATCGAAGGATTGGAAAAACCATAATTTACTGATGATGAGTTCCGGTGATTTTGGGGGACTGGACCTCAACAAGCTCCCGGGGGCATTGCTTGAACAAAAAAAGAGGACCGAAGTCCTCTTAAATTTATGTAATCTGCAATCTGCTGGTTAAAACTGTGTGTTTTATCCATTCATCGAGATCAGGAACTCCTCGTTCGTATCCGTGAATTTTATTTTGTCTTTCAAAAATTCCATGGCCTCCAGCGGGTTCATGTCGCCCAGGTGGTTCCTGAGGATCCAGATGCGTTGCAGCTGGTCTTTGTCGATCAGCAGATCTTCGCGGCGCGTACTGGATGCTACGATGTCGATGGCAGGATAGATCCGCTTGTTGGAGAGTTTCCTGTCGAGTTGCAGCTCCATGTTACCGGTGCCTTTAAATTCTTCAAAGATCACATCGTCCATCTTTGATCCGGTATCGATGAGGGCTGTTGCACAGATGGTCAGTGAACCGCCTTTCTCGATATTCCTTGCTGCGCCGAAGAAACGTTTGGGTTTTTGCAGGGCATTGGCTTCCACACCACCCGACAAAACTTTGCCCGATGCGGGAGAGACTGTATTGTAAGCCCTTGCAAGACGCGTAATGGAATCCAGCAGGATCACAACATCATGTCCGCATTCCACCATTCTTTTGGCTTTCTCCAGAACGATGTTTGATATTTTCACATGCCTTTCAGCCGGTTCATCAAAGGTTGAAGCGATCACTTCAGCATCTACGCTGCGTTCCATGTCGGTTACCTCTTCAGGGCGCTCATCGATGAGCAGGATGATCAGGTAAGCTTCGGGATGATTGGCTGAAATAGCGTTTGCGATATCTTTCAGAATAACAGTTTTACCGGTTTTGGGCTGGGCCACGATCAATCCACGCTGGCCTTTGCCAAGCGGCGTGAACATATCAATAATCCTTGTGGTCATGTTGTTTTGCTTATGACCGGTTAATTTGAATTTTTCTTCCGGGAAAAGAGGCGTCAGGAAGTCAAAGGGGATCCTGTCGCGCACCTCTTCGGGGTTCTTGCCGTTGATCAATTCCACCTTGATCAATGGAAAATATTTTTCGCCGTCCTTGGGAGGCCGGATGCTTCCACGAACGGTATCGCCGGTTTTCAGGCCAAAGAGTTTGATCTGCGACTGGGAAACGTAAATATCATCCGGTGAATTCAGGTAATGATAATCTGAAGAACGCAGGAATCCGTATCCGTCAGGCATTGCTTCCAGCACGCCTTCGCTGGTAACGATGCCTTCGAATTCAAAAGCGTATTCATTCTTCTTTTCGTCTTTTCTGCCTTTGTTTTCTCTTTCATAAGGCTTCGGTTGCTGGATGTTCCTCGAACTGTTGTCGGGATCTTTGCGATCTGAAACATGGAGTTTTTTGTCTTTGTTTTCAGACTTGCTTTCTAACCTGACTGCCTTGTCTTCTTTCTTCTTGTCATCCTTTCCTTTATCATCTGTTTTTCCGGATGTATTCTTATCCTTCTTTTCTTCTTTTTTGTCATCTTTCGAATCCTTGATAGCAGGTTTCTTGTTTGATTCGGATGACCTGGGTGACCTGGCAGATTTCTTTCTTCCTGGCTTTTTTGCGTCCTTCATTTCTTTGTCAAGGACATCTTTGGTGGGATTCAGGGCCTGGTAGTCAAGTATCTTGTATATGAGGTCCTGTTTAAGTAATTTTTCGTATTTGGGAATGTTTAATTCCTTGGCGATCTCTCGCAGCTCAGATACAAGCTTACCATTAAGCTCAATAATGTCGTACATTTTTCAGTTTTTTAATTTATATCAGTGGTATTGTTGGTACAATATGGTCTTCATAATGTTCAATCAGAATATTCTGTACCTATTTTTAATGTCAGATTTTTTTAAGTGAAATTCAATAGGAATATTGAATAAGTGGTGCAAATATACAATAAATATTAAAACCCCAAACAAATAAATTAAAAAATAATCATTAAACGGCTGATCCCGGGTGTTTTGAAAATTATCAGTTTTGGCCGTCCGGGCAATATTTGAAATATATATCTTTGCAGAAAAAACAAGGATATGATCCAGAGAATTCAAACATTGTTTTTGCTGGTGGTGGTTGCTGCTAACGTACTGATCTTCTTTTTTCCCATTGCCACTTTTGAAAATGAGGGCCTCTTTTATGTATATCACATGTACATTTACAAAATGTCCAACATGATTCCGGGCAGCGCGAATCTTTTTTCTGCCAGCCTGATGTTTCCGCTTGCTGCCGGGATCGTCGTGATCGGCTTCCTGGCATTGATCACGATTTTCATGTATAAGAAAAGGCTCACCCAGATGCGCATTATCAAAATCGATATTTTCCTGAATATCCTGTTGGTGGTGGTTTTCTTTTTCTTTTTTGTGAATACCATCGAAACCCAGCTCGAGGCTACCGCGGATTATAATTTTTTATCGGTTTCTTTTCCATTGATATCCCTGCTTTTTCTGGTGCTCAGCTACCGGGCGATCCTGCGGGACGAAAAGCTTGTAAGGTCAGCTGACAGGCTTCGCTAAAGGGTTCCCCGCTTATTTGCGGAATACCAGTTTGGGGGTTTATCGATCCATTTCGAAAACTTCCAGATCCTTGAAATTACCCTGGTCGGCGTTCAGAAAAACCATGGTGTTTTTTATCTGGAAACCAAAACGGCCGCAGGCTCCGGGGTTGATGTGCAGCAAATTATTCTTCCTGTCAGGCATCACTTTGAGGATATGTGAATGCCCGCTGATAAATAATGCTGGCTTTAGTTCCCGGATCAGTTTTCTGGCTCTGGCTGAATATTTGCCGGGGTAGCCACCTATGTGGATCATCAATATGCTGATCCCTTCAACATTCATAAAAATATGTTCGCTGCATTCCTTCCTGATATCCGGAGGGTCTATGTTTCCGTACACGGCTTTCATTGGTTTGATTTTTCTGATCTCATCCAGCACAGGCATGCTGCCAATGTCGCCGGCATGCAAAATCAAATCAGTGTCCCGGAGTTTTTCTGCAAAACGCGGAGGAAGAAATCCATGGGTATCGGACAAAATCCCGATCCTGATCATAAGCCTTAAAATTTATAGGACAGCCCGATGCCTAAAACTTCCTTGAACTGGGTTCTGGGTCCTGTCTTGCCATCCTTATCGATGATGTCTACATCATCATCATAAATAAGGGTCGTTGTGATATTGGCGGCCAGATAATCATTGATTTTCATGTTCAGGAAAACTTGCCAGTTCACATCAATGTTCTGCGGTTTGTTGAGATAATTGATGAAAAGCTGCAGGTCGGTTGCAAGTTCGACATTTTTCATGATTTCCTGTTTGTAGTTGAAAATAATCGTACCCCCGAATTCAAGGCGTGTTTTCTTGCCTTTATCCACACCAAAAGCGCCGTGGGCCGAAAGGGTGTCATCATTTACAATGGTCAGTCTTCCGGAGATCGGAAATATGCCGATGCTTAAATGCTCGCTTGCTTTGTATTCCATACCAATCGCACCCAATAAGTAAGCGGGGGCCATAAATGTAGAAATGAATACCGTGGTATCGTTTGAATAATCATAACCATCCGCAAACTGTGTAGAAAAACTCAACAGAGATTTGTAATACCATCTACTATTGCTGGCCTGGTATCCGTAGGAACTTGAAAGGTGTAATTTGTCATTGGTTTTTTTGAGATCGTTTTCTCCCTGTTTCATGAGTCCATAGGCGAGTTCCATCTTGTTTTCCCAGATGGCTTTGCCCTTTTTGTAATTGGCACCCAGGTTGAAGAATCCGTTTCCGCTTATCGAACTTTCACCACCGGCCGACCAGTTTGTAAGCGAAACCTGTGAAAAGCTCAGGGATGTTTCTCCGGTGTATTTCCAGCTGGTGTCTTTTTTCGTTTGTGAAAATGAGGTCAAAGTAATAAGGCTGAAAACCACAATTGCTGCTATTATTTTTTTCATCCGGATCAAATTTTATGCAAAAATATATTTTAATGGAGTATAATTCATTAATAATTTGTTAAATCAGGTTTCAGCTTTAAAAGGTCCTGTTCTGGTTGTTGTGGAAATACTCAATGTCTGATGACTCACTCAGCTTAAAGGTGATGTCTATACTCATTCTTGTCCTTACAGCAGTGTCATGAATTTGGCCCGGTTTCCATCTGAGCAGTTTGATGATCCTTTTGGCTTCTTCATTGCATCCGCCCCCCAGGCTCTCGATTACCCTGAAATGAGAAGCCTTTCCGCTGGTCTCCACGATGAATCCGATCTTCACATTTCCCTTGATGCTTTGTTGCACAGCAACCTCAGGATACTGCAGGTTGTTCCTGATAAAGTTTGTAAGTTTCTGATGTTCGCTTTCAAAGAGGGGGGCAGGTTTGGGATAGACCTTTGTAAAATCATAAATGGCAAATGTCGTGTCGCTTATCCTGTCGTCCGGAATGGGCTTATCGTATCCCCGGTTCTTGCAATATTTCTCGTATTTACGGATCTTGAAGTCAATCCTGAGTTCATGACGGCTTGCCACTTTCAATCCGTAATGTTCTGCAGGCTCCCACACCATCATCCTCACAAGCCTTTCTGCTTCCCTGTCAAGCAAGGGGTGAACACTGTTCATGACCATTACATCACGTGCGATGCCTTGCTTGTCAACAATGAAGCTGAGCTTTACCGATCCCTGGGCCCGCTCATCCATGGCCTGTCCGGGATAAAGCATTTCATTTTCAATAAAATCCTTCTGGTCCTGCTTTGTGCCAACATATTTAGCTTCTTTGGATATCTGGGCAAAAGCAAAAGAGCCGGAAAAGGCCATGATCATTGCGATCAAGATTATTAACCTGGTGTTCATAATAATCGAGGAATTTAAGATTAAAAACCTTTACATTTGTAAATATAAATATAATCAGGATATAATCGTTCTGTAATTTCGATTCTTTTATGGAATACATTTTAATCATAGCAGGAATTATCATTGGCTTTATTATCGGCTGGCTTTTTTCCAGGCTCAAAGCCGGGCGCACGCAAAATGAACTGCACGTGAATTTGTCCAGGAGTGAGGAAAGACTGAACAATGCACTTCAGGAAAAGGGAGCGCTGGAAGAAAAACTTAGGATTAACCAGGAAAACATTCTTGAATTGAACCGTGAGTTGAGTGCGAAAAATTCTGACTACCGGAACCTGGGAGCAAAACTTGCAGAGCAGAAACAAGAACTGGAGAAACTGCAGGAGAAGTTCAGAACGGAATTCAAGAACATCGCCAACGAAATACTCGAAGAAAAGACCAGGCGTTTTACCCTGCAGAATAAAGAAAATCTGGATGAGATCCTGAAACCCCTGGGAGAGAAAATCAGGGATTTTGAAAAGAAAGTACAGGATACTTATGAGAAGGGTGTGAAGGACCAGACGGATCTGAAAGTGGAGTTAAAAAGGCTGCATGAACTGAGTATGAAGCTTGATGAGGATGCGCGCAACCTGACAAATGCATTGAAGTCGGATAGCAAAAAGCAGGGGAACTGGGGGAGATCATCCTGGAGCGGGTTCTGGAACGCTCAGGCCTGATTAAGAACGAGGAATATGTCATCCAGCATGCTGCCAGGGACGAGTCAGGTTTGCTGCAACGGCCTGATGTGATCGTGAACCTGCCGGATAATAAGAATATCATTATCGATTCAAAGGTTTCGCTGATTGCCTACGAGTCATTTTCCAGCAGTGAAGATGACGCAGAGCAGGATAAATACCTGAAGCAGCACATTGATTCCATCCGCACCCATGTAAAAACACTCAGCAACAAAAGCTATCAGATGCTGGAAGGGCTGGATGTTCCTGATTTTGTCCTGCTGTTCATGCCGATAGAATCTGCCTTCAGTCTTGCCATACAAAACGACCCCGAACTTTTTTCTTTTGCATGGGATCGCAAGATCGTGCTTGTGAGCCCCACAACATTGCTGGCAACATTGAAAACGGTAGAGTCGATCTGGAAGCATGAGCGCCAGAGCCGCAATGCCAACGAAATCGCCCGGCAGGGAGGAGCTCTTTACGATAAGTTCGTTGCTTTCCTCAGCGAGCTTGAGAAAATGGGCAATCAGTTGAATACGCTGCAAAGGACTTATGATGAAGCCCATAAAAAGCTATACAGTGGCAAGGACAACCTGATCAGGAAGGCTGAAAGACTGAAAGAACTCGGTGCCAAAACAAGCAAGGAAATGCCAAACAAACTGCTGGATGAGTAAAAGAAAGCTTTTAGCGGGCCTGGTATTGGTGCTTGTTGTCCTGGCTTGTTGCAGAGGGCCAAAAGCGCTGTATGTCAGGGATCTGTCCTTTCTTTACGCTGGCAAGAGTGAATTTTACCTGAATACCGGACTTTACAAAAGCAGTCAGGATCATTACGAGCTGTTCTTTGAGATCTATTCACCTGATGGAACTAAAATGAATTGGACGGAAGTGGGAGCAGAGTTGTTTGTGCATGATCAGACTGAACAAAAAAATCTGCTTTATACCGACAGCTTGCCGGTGAAAATTGATGGCCGGGGGATCGGTAAAATCGAATTTTCCATGCCGGAAATTGAAAGCGCCGTGTTCGAATTAAGTGTGATCACACCGGCGGGTGCAATTGCCACTTTCCTGGGAATGAATAATAATAATCCATATTCTGCCGGCAATTTTTTACTTCTGGATACAGCAGATGCAGTGGTTTGCCGCAAGTATTTTGGTTCGGCCACCGACCTGAAAGTACTGTACAATAATTCCAGGCTGGAAAAACTGTGGATTTATTATTTCAGCCGGGATTTTCTAATTGCGCAACCCCCTTTTACCTATGCAAAAAGAGAAGCATTTAACTATATTCCCGACAGTATTTTTTCTGTCGAACTGAAGAATGGCCGATCAGGTCAATTCCGTATCGACCGCCCTGGTTTTTATCATGTGCTGGCGGATACAAGCCAAAGGCAGGGAATTACTGTTTTCCTTTTCCCAAAAGGCTTTCCTGAAATTTCCACAGCGGCACAAATGCTGGAACCCTTGCGTTATATCACTTCGCAAAAGGAATTTGATGTTTTGAAGGAAGAGCAAAATACAAAGAGAGCTGTTGAGCGCTTCTGGTTAAAACTTAAAGGTGATGAGGTCCGGGCACTCAATGCGATCCGTTCATATTATTCGGCTGCCGAAAAAGCCAATATTTATTTCTCTTCCTACCTGGAAGGCTGGAAAACCGATCGCGGACTGATATACATGATCTACGGCCCGCCGCATAAGGTAAACCGCGGAAATGGCTTTGAAACCTGGCTCTATGGACAGGCCAACTCTGTGAATTCAGTCGAGTTCACTTTTGTGCAGGTGATCAATCCTTTTACTGATAACGATTACCAATTGATCAAATCACCGAAGTATAAATCCAGCTGGTATTATGCAGTTGATAATGTACGAAGATAAACAAGCTGAAGATGGATAATTTTATTTATGGTATCAGGCCTGTGATTGAGGCTGTTGAAAGCGGAAAAGAAATCGAAAAGCTGCTGATCCAAAAGGGCTTGCGCAGTGAATTACATCATGAGCTGATGAAGCTGGTTTCCGAAAGGTCTATCCCATACCAGTTTGTGCCCATTCAGAAATTGAACAGGGTCACCCGGAAAAATCACCAGGGGGTGCTGGCTTTTGTTTCCCTCATCGCTTATCAAAAGATTGAAAATGTGCTGCCTATGGTATTTGAAGATGGCAGGGTTCCTTTTATATTGCTGCTCGACGGGATCACTGATGTGAGGAACCTGGGAGCCATTGCGAGAACGGCGGAATGCGCCGGGGTGGATGCACTGGTAATTCCTGAAAAAGGCTCAGCACAGGTGAACCCGGATGCCATGAAAACTTCTGCAGGCGCTCTCAATAAGATCCCGGTATGCCGGGAAAAAAGCCTTAAGCAGGCCTGCCTGTTCCTAAAAAACTCGGGCGTTCGCCTGATCGCAGCTTCAGAAAAGTCAGAGCAGCCTTATTACCGGAGCAATATGCTGGATCCGGTCGCGATCATCATGGGTTCGGAGGAAAAGGGCGTCGGGAGCAATCTGCAGCTAATTTGTGATGAAGTTGTCAGTATCCCGATGAAAGGCGAAATCCAATCACTGAATGTATCGGTTGCGGCAGGTATCCTGATTTTTGAGGGGGCAAAGCAAAGAAGTTCCTGATCAGGCATTCCCGCAATCAATTGCACCTTCTTCATCTGCATCTTTAAAGAAGCCGATCACTTTTTTGATTGAGGCTGCATTGCCCATTAAGAAGAGCAGATCGTTCTCTTCCAGAACAAAATCCTCTGCAGGGTTAGTGACTACTTCTCCTTTTCTGCTGAGTGCGAGTAATGAAAGGCCGTGTTTGCCTGCAATCCCGCTTTGCCTGATCGTTTTGCCGGATGCAGAGGAATTGCGGCAAACATGGATGCTGTGAATATCTGCCTGCGGAGCCTTTACGGATAACTTTTCAAAGGATCCGGATATATTGGTCGACAGGCTGCGAAACATCCCGTAGCTATCTGACCGAACGCTGTTTACAAAGTCCTCAATCTTGTTGCGTGGTACCAGGTATTTCGACAATACCCGGGTAAAGATCTCAATGCTGGTCTCAAACTCTTCGGGGATCACTTCATCTGCGCCCAGCTCAAGGAGTTTCTTCATGTCCTGTATGAAGCGTGTCCGTATGATGATATGTATCCTGGGATTGATCCTTCTGGCAATGGCTGTGATCCTCCTGGCATCTAACGGGCTTGGGATGGTAACCACCAGGATAAGTGCTTCCTGGATATTGGCATGATCCAGGATTTCCCGCTGGGACGCATCACCATAATAAATTGTTTCTCCCCTGGCCTGTTCGGCTTTAACGGTCTCGGGATTCAACTCAATGATCACATGCGGTATGTCAGCAAATTTAGCTGCCCGTGCCACGTTTTTACCATTTATTCCGTAGCCTACGATGATCAGGTGATCTTTCATGACTTCTTCTACCTGTTCGGGGATGTTCTTCAAACCGAATTTCAGTTTGTGGGGCAGAGGCAGTCTCAGGAATTTGTCAGCCAGCAGGGGCGCAGCATTGATCACGAAGGGGGTAAGGGCAATGGTTAGCACTGTTACAGAAAGAAAGAGCTGGTAATGGTCCTGCGCAAATATTCCGTAATCCAATCCGATCTTTGAAAGAATGAATGAGAATTCACCGATCTGGCTTAGTGTAAGCCCTACCAGCACGGTTGTGCGGAAAGGATAGCCCAACACAAAAGCTACCATGCCGGCGACAAAGGTTTTGAGGAAGATCACGGCCAGGGTCACCAGCAAGACAGTCAGAGGGTTTGCCAGCAGATAATCGAAATCGAGTAGCATGCCCACAGAAACAAAAAAGAAACTGGTAAAAACATCCCGGAAAGGAATAATATTCCCAAAAGCTTCCTCGCTGAATTCTGACTCGGAAATGATCAGTCCGCCAATGAAAGCACCCAATGCCAGACTGAGGCCAATTGAATAAGTGAGGAAAGCTACAGCAAATCCCAGTACAATGATGGTGAGCAGGAAGAGCTCACGGCTCTGGGTTTTAGCTATGTGGAAGAGAATTCTCGGGGCCACCCATTTGCCGAATGCAAACATGAACAGGCCCAGTCCAAGCATTTTCAGGATCATGTAGAGCAATTCAAGGCCGATGTTGCCTTCCGTTCCGGCCATCAGGGGCGTAAGCAGGATCATGGGAACGATGATGATGTCCTGGAAGATCAGTATGCCCAGGGTGATCTTTCCGTGCAGGGTGGTCACTTCCCCTTTTTCCTGCATAATCTTTAATACAATAGCCGTGCTGCTGAGGGCAACCAGAAAACCTGCAAAAATGGATTCCGATGTACTCAGACCGAACTGGCTGACGATCAGCCAGACAAGCCCGGTGGTGAGAAAAACCTGCAGGGAACCGCCCAATAGTACAGTAACCCGTATGTCGAGCAGCTTTTTAATGGAAAACTCAATCCCAATGGTAAAGAGCAGCAGGATCACACCGATCTCGGCCAGGACCTCAATATCATGCTGATTGGTCACCAGGCTGAATGCATCAGGCCCTGCCAGAATCCCCGTTAAGAGAAAACCGATCACCGGGGGAATACGGAGCCGGTGAAACACATAGATTACTATAATGGACAGGGAAAACAGGATGATCACATCCTTTAATAGCTGGTATTCCATCTTATCGGCATATTTGTAAAAACATGATTGATAACAAAACTAATTAATTACTGGAAATATCAGACAAAAAAAACCCCGGAAAATTCTCCGGGGTCAGTATGTGTGTGTATATGTGTTTAAAAACTCTTTTAATACCTGGCTTCCTTGATCCTGGCTTTTTTGCCGCGAAGTGCACGCAGGTAAAAAATACGGGCGCGACGAACTTTACCTTTTTTGTTGATCTTGATCGCATCGATAAAAGGGGAGGAAACCGGGAAGATCCTCTCAACACCTATTCCGCTGGAGATTTTCCTGACGGTGAATGTTGCTGCCGGACCACTTCCTTTTCTCTGGAGCACAACGCCCTGGAAATTTTGCAATCTTTCCTTGTTTCCCTCACGGATCTTATAGGTGACTGTTATGGTGTCACCTGCTTTAAAACCAGGCAGTTCCTGTGTTTCTGTAAGATCGTCAATGTACTGTATTAATTCCTTTTTACCCATCACTCAAAAAATTTTTCTATGTTCTCAAAAAGAGGTGCAAATATACGCTTTTATTTTTGAAAATAACAAAATGATAAGCAATTAATTTTTCGGGTCAATTCTGTATTTCTATATCCTGTTCCTTCAGCAGATAATTGCATACTTTTGATCTATGGATCCGGCAGATCAAAAGAAATTGCTTCAGGACAGGAGCCTCAGGATCATTTTCAGTATAACGCTGATGGCGGTGATGGGTGTTGCTTCCATATCGCCTGTTTTGCCGGATGTTCAGAAAGTGTTTGGGATTGGCAAGCAGGAGGTGGGGCTGTTGATCGTTGCTTTTACCCTTCCCGGGATATTTCTTTCCCCTTTTCTGGGTATCCTGGCCGATCGCTATGGCAGGAAAGGCATACTGGTTCCCTCCCTTTTTCTTTTTGCCATTGCCGGAACGGCATGCGGATTTGTGGATGACTTTGATTGGCTTATCGGGCTCAGATTTTTGCAGGGGATAGGAGGTGCCGCCATCGGGTCCATCAATATTACCCTTATCGGGGATCTTTACGCAGGAAAGACCATGGCAAAAGCAATGGGATATAATGCGAGTGTGCTGAGCATAGGGACCGCAGCCTACCCCGCAATTGGCGGAGGACTCGCCATGCTGGGCTGGTACTATCCGTTTTTCTTCCCGATCGTTGCCATCCCGGTAGGTCTGCTTGTACTCTTTAAGCTCAACAATCCTGATCCGGAAATCAATCACAGATTCTGGAATTATATCAGGCAAACCCTGACTTACCTGAACAAAAAAGATGTGATCGGGTTGTTTTTGATCAGCATCCTTACCTTTATTATATTGTATGGTGCTTTTCTGACCTACATTCCTTTGTTGCTGAATGACAGCTTCAAGGCCGAGGCCTGGCAGATTGGGATAATACTTTCTTTTTCATCTATTGTAACAGCCGTTACCTCAAGCCAGCTTGAATTATTCTTAAACAGGATGGGCAGGCGGAAACTTCTGATGCTGGCCTATGTAAGCTACGGAGTTTCGATGTTGAGTATACTGATCATGCCCGGAATCTGGTACCTGCTGATCTCTGTGTTTTTCTTCGGCCTGGCACAGGGGATTAACATACCATCGGTGCAAAGCATGCTGGCAGGCAAGGCCCCGATACAAATACGGGCCGTTTTCATGAGCATCAATGGCAGTGTTTTGAGGCTTGGCCAAACCCTGGGTCCACTGGTGATGGGCTGGGTTTATGTTTCATTCAACCTTGCTGCAACTTTTATCGCGGCATTTTTCATTGCGCTCATGATGATATCGATCGTTTTCTTTTTAATCAAGAATTAAACCTGAAATTTTTACATGATGAAAAACAAAACAATCCACTATTTTCAGCAGGAGCCGCATGAAGGATGTGGCAGCATGCAGGCCTGGGCTGAGAAGCGGGAATATCAGATGGTTGCCACAAATTTTTTTAAAGGCAATACCTGTCAGAAGCCCCTTGATGCGGATCTGCTGATTATTCTGGGCGGATCGATGAATATTTATGATGAAAAAAAACATCCCTGGCTAAAAGCAGAAAAAGAATCCATCAGGGGAGCCATTGAAAGGGGAGTGAGGGTAGTGGGGATCTGCCTGGGTGCGCAGCTTGTTGCAGATGCCCTGGGTGCCTGGGTCAGGAAAAATGAGTTTACTGAAATTGGCTGGCATCCCGTAAAACTGAGTGATGAGGCAATAAACAAGCCCGTCTTTCGGGATATCCCGGCTGAGTTCCTCTGCATGCACTGGCATGAAGACACCTTCGATATACCGGAGGGTGCCATGAGAATTGGAGTAAGCAAGGCATGCAAAAATCAGGGGTTTCTGTGGAAGCAGCAGGTACTTGCATTGCAGTTCCACCTGGAATTCACGCCGGAAATGGTCAACGGGATGTTACAGGCAGGCCCGGAACTTGAAAAAGCTGATTATGTGCAGACTGCTCCCGAGATACACTGTGTTAGCCGGCAGCAATACCGGGCCTGTAATGATTACCTGGATCAGATACTGGACCGCTTTATGGAATTATGATCAGGCCCTGGGGAGGGTGAAACAAAACTTTGCTCCTTTGCCTTTATTATTCTCTGCCCAGATATGGCCTTTGTTTCTCCGGATAAATTCACCGCATAACACCAGACCAAGGCCCGTTCCTTTTTCGCCCGTTGTACCCTCCCTTTCAGTACTGCCATTCAATACGAAGAGTTCGTTGATCATTTCTTCGGGTAAGCCTATACCCGTATCCCGGACGCAAACCATTAGTTCGGTGTCCTGAACTTTTGAGCTTATGTTTACAATGCCGCTGTCAGCGGTAAATTTAATAGCATTGGAGATCAGATTCCTCATCACCGTATTTATCATGTTGTAATCCGCATGCACAAATAAATCTTCAGTTACGGTACTGAGCAACTTGATCTTTTTGCGTTCTGAAGAACTTTTCATCAGGTCAATATTGTCATTGATAATATCTGTAATATTGATCCTGTCGGGAAAGAAGGACAATTTTCCTTCCTGCGAACGGGCCCAGGTGAGCAGGTTTTCAAGCAGTTCGAAGGAACTCCTGGATGACTGGTAAAGATTGCTAATGATGGATTTTCTCTCTTCGGAGCTGATGCTGTTGTCATTTTCCATCAGATATTCCGATAAACCCATAATGGCGTTGAACGGGCTCCTGAGATCATGGGCAATTATGGAGAAAAACCTGTCCTTTGTGCTGTTGAGTTGTTTTAATTTCTGTTCGTTGTTTTTGAGCTCCTTTGTGCGTGAGGCCACCTGCCTTTTGAGTGAATAAGTATAACGTTTTGTAATGATATACCGGAAGATGTAATATACCGATGCCAATATAAGCAGGATGAGTACGACTATAAAATCCCAGCGCTTGTAAAAGACTTTACTTATTTGAATTTGTGGCGAGCATACGGCTTCACTCCAAATACCGACAGCATTTCTCGCTTTGATGCAAAAGCTGTAATTTCCAGGAGGAACATTGTTATAACGGACCACATTATCATAAGTATGAAATTCCTTGCTCCACTCTTTGTCTATGCCTTCCAGCTTACATTTAATGGCAATGTCATCTTCATTGATAAAGGAAACCGCTTTATAATGAAAAAACAGTGTGCTTTGATCGTACTTTAGTTTGAGCGGCTCTTTTAGTTTGAAGGTGTCGCTTCCGGCCTCCACAAAATCAAGTGCAACAAGCGGTGGGGGGATGTCTTTCTTTGAGGCATATTTTCCTTCATAAACTGACAGCCCGTTGTTTGTTCCGAAATACAAACGACCCTGATTGTCTTCTTCAAATGCATCCCTGTTTAATTCCTGTCCTGCAAGGCCATCCAGGGTAGAATAATGGGTTTGTGCCTGACCGTCCCATTTGAAGAGGCCATTATCCGTTCCAAACCATAGGTTTTGTTCTGAATCCTCTGCGATCAGGTAAATAGAGCGGTTAATCTGTATTTTCTTGTTCTTTACTTTCACCAGGCTGTCATCATTTTTTTGGTACAGCCCGTCCAACATGCCAACCCACTCATTTCCTTGTGAATCTGCCAGATATGAGTAAACATTATTGGATGAGAGGCTGTCGGAAGTTTTAATTACTGACCACTGACCCTCCTTGTATTTAAGCAAGCCGTTTTTTAACGAACCGATCAGCAGGGACTTATCATCTCCAAGAAATATTTTTCTCATATAGATACCAGGCTTGGGTGTGCCGATACGGATCACTTCACCATTCCTGTCGATCATGAATAAATTGAGGGTAGTGATGAAATATTTTACACCCTGAGGACCCTCCACAACACTTGATACGTAAAGGTCAGATTCATCAGGTGTATATAGCCACCGGGTCGTTTTATTTCTTTCAAGCCTTGCCAGGCCCAATTTTGAAGCAGCCAACCAGATGATTCCATCTGCATCGATACAGATATCCTGAACCCATTTTTCCAGCAAATGACCATTCTCGGGATGATGAAGTTCCAGGTGATCAAACCTCTTTCCATCAAAAAAACTGATTGCACCATGATGCCCAAGAATAAGCTCCTCATCCAGTTTTTCGATGGAGGTAACTTCATTATCGTACAAACCGTTCAACTCATTGTATTTTGCAAATAATTTGGAGGATAGTTTATTCACTCCGCGGTGACCGGCAATCCACAGGTTCTTCTCACGGTCAATCAAAATATCGGTTGCTCCTTCACTGATCAGGCCACTATGTAAACCCAATTCTTCCGTTGTCCCTTTTGCTATGTTGTGATAATAAATTGAAAAGGGATTGTATGTGTAAACTCCCTGTTTGTCGGCCTGCAACTTAACATAATAAGATTGCTTATCGCTTACGAAATTAAAGTGATCGGCAAGCAGCGTGAAGCGGTTATCCGAAATGTATCCGATCCATGTTTTACCTGCCAGCCAGATACGGTTTTTACCTTTATCCAATTGCTGAAATGCGATTCCGTAAATATCGCTATCGATTCCGTATTCCTGCTCAATGTTTTTATACAACTGATAATTGTGGAAAAGGTGCAGGCCACTGTGACTGGCAATCAGCACTGAATCACCAATTTTCTGCAATCCGCTTACCCTGTCCATCGGTATATTTTCGCTCAGATCAATATGCTCCAGCCTGCCATGTTTGTAAACCCAGATGCCATCACTGTTTGGTGCTATGATAGCATACATGTTACCTTCCATATCGTATAGCACTTCTAAAAAGTTAATGCTGGAGAATACGGGGCTCTCATTTGCCTGGATCTGGCTTAGCCATTTACCATCTTCGAACTTTGATAACAGAATTTTGCCTGCTTTGGGAATTGTCCAGATCTTCCCGAAACGATCAATCACGATCCCGGCATAACCCCTGTTGTTCAGTCCGTCCATTGGACCATAGGTATGCCATTCATTCGCGTCGTACATGGAAATACCATTTCTGGTGGCAAACCACATCTGTCCCATGGAATCCTGCTCAATGTCAAAAACATTAGAATTCGAAAGGCCATCAACTTCAGTATAGTGTTCAACCTGGTATTTCTGGCCAAATGAACAGGTGCAAATGCTTGTAAAAAATATCAACATGAGAATCATGCATCTCATAAAATGGATGTACATACCGGTCCTATATGTAAGCGTGTGCTTCATTACCTGAACTCCTGAACAAAGTACATGTTTGTATCAACCCCCATTGATACTTTTATGCTAGCCCGGATAATTCATAAATCTAAAAGGTAAAACGCTGAATTATCCTGACGACTTAGAACAACGTCAAAATTATTAAAATTATTCTAACATAGTTTATCTTTTGCCTTTTTTTCGGTTTCTGATTAACAGGAAAATCCCTGTAAGTATGGGCACCAAAATCACCAGTAAGGTTGATGAAATGTTCAATAGCTCCTGCAAAGGGCTCTCATGAATATAATTCTGATCCGGGTACAGATCGATCCAACCAATAAAAATCGCCCTGACTGCGAATGCGAGCCCGGATGCAATCAGGATACTACCAATTATTTTGCGGATCGTTTTCATAATTTTTTCACGATAAGATAATAAAATGCATGGATTTGATCAAATCATACCGGGTCTTTTCTTTCTTGTCCGTTCAAGCGATTGCTCGTGTTTCCAGTCAGAGATCTTTGCGTTATTTCCGGAAAGGAGGATTTCGGGCACTTTCCATCCCTTATATTCTCTGGGTCTTGTATATACGGGTGGTGATACCAGGCCGTCCTGGAAGGAATCAGACAAGGCAGAGGTTTCATCGTTCAGCACACCCGGAAGCAACCTGACGATGCTGTCGGTCAGCACCGCTGCGGCCAGTTCTCCTCCCGACAAAACATAATTGCCGATGGATATCTCCCTGCTGATGAGTTGTTCGCGTATTCGCTCATCAATCCCTTTGTAGTGGCCGCAGAGGAAGATCAGGTTGTTTTTGAGGGAAAACTGATTGGCGATTTTCTGATCGAGCAGTTCCCCGTCAGGGCTGAGGTAGATCACTTCATCGTATGACCTCTTTTCTTTCAGTGCGCTGATACAGCGGTCGATAGGTTCTATCATCATAACCATGCCGGCACCTCCGCCATAGGCATAATCATCCACGCTTTTGTGTTTGTTGCTTGCATAATCCCTTAAATCATGCAGATTGATATCAAGGATGCCTTTTTCCACAGAGCGTTTCAGGATGGAATGACCGAAGAAGCCTTCAAACATTTGCGGAAAAATGGTAATTATGTCAATTCTCATGAGCTGATATTTCTGCAAAAATAAGAAATTGAGAGTTTTGGTGGTTGACTGGTCCGCAGGACGGGGTTGGGAGGCGGGAGACTGGTCGATAGGGCGACATAGGCGATATAGGCGATATAGGCGATATAGGCGATATAGGCGATATAGGCGACATAGGCGATATAGGCGACGAAGGAGGCAGGGACAAAATAATGACCAATAATTACCTCCCCGGTCAGGCGATCCAGATGGTTTTGATGTTTACGAATTCTTTGATACCGTAATGTGACAATTCCCGTCCGTAACCTGAGTTTTTGACTCCTCCGAAAGGCAATCGCGGATCGGATTTGGTCATACCGTTCACGAACATGGCACCACTTTCAACCGCTCTTGCGATGCGTTCGCCTCTAACCAGGCTGTTGGTCCATACGCATCCTCCCAGACCGTATTGTGAGCTATTGGCTATTTCAATTGCTTCTTCTTCGCTTTTTACCCTGATCACGGCCATCACGGGACCAAAGGTTTCTTCCTTGAATACAGGCATGTCTTTTGTGACATTTGTAAGGATGCTTGGTTCATAAAAATTTCCGTCAGGTTCCGGCCTTTTCCCTCCGAGCAAGCAAGTAGCTCCCATTTCAAGCGACTTGCTGACCTGTCTTTCAATATCCTCAACAAATTCCTGCCGTGCGAGTGGGGCCACCTTTGTATGCGTGTCCAGTGGGTCGCCCATTTTCAATTGCTGCATCAGTTCTTTTACCCGGTCTTCAAATTCATTGGCAATGTCCTCCATCACAATAAAGCGCTTGGCGGCGATACAACTCTGTCCTGAATTGATCATGCGCGCCTTGACCGCTGTCTGGCAGCAGCTTTCAAAATCAGCATCCTCCATAACGATAAAGGGGTCGGATCCTCCAAGTTCCAGCACAGTCTTTTTTAAATGCCGGCCAGCCAACTCAGCCAGGCTACTGCCTGCATTTTCGCTTCCGGTGAGGGTTGCGGCTTTTACCAGCGGATTCTCAATTACCTGTCCGACATCGCCACCCGGGATCAGCAGACTGCGGAATAAATTATCCGGAAAGCCGGCTTCCTTAAAAATCTTTTCGATCTCCAGAGCACAGCCCGGTACATTGGAAGCATGCTTGAGCAATCCGCCATTACCCGCCATCAGGGCAGGGGCTGCAAAACGGAAAACCTGCCAGAAAGGAAAGTTCCAGGGCATCACGGCCAGAACGACCCCCAATGGCTGGTAATGCACATAACTTTTTGCGGCATCTGATTTGATCAGCTCATCTGACAGAAATGTTTCTGTATTTTCAGCGTAATAATCGCAAACCCAGGCGCATTTTTCTACTTCAGCCTCCGATTCACTCAAGATCTTGCCCATTTCCAAAGTCATGAGTTCAGCGTAGCGAGTTTTGTTATTTCGCAAAACATTTGCCGCCTCTTTCATCTTTTCTGCGCGTTCCCGGTAAGTGCTTCCGGAGTATTCCTGCTGGGATCGATGCACGTTTTGGATGATCTGGCTGACTTCTTCGGCTGTATGTTTTTTATATTCCCTGATCAGTTGGTTGTTGTATGGATTTATACTTTTCATCGATTCGAAATTTATAGCATAAAATAATAAAAATTGTTGATGCCTGATAATATTTCTGGTAATAATTGTGGAAACTTCATCCTTTTTATATATTTGACCTGTATTAATACGACAATGAGACCATCTGAAGATAAAACTGTGATTATTATTGATGCCTCTGGCCTCCTTGAAAAATTCGGATCGCTTATATTGCATTTATCTGAAGACTTTTTAGCAAGTTTTTAACGTTAGAAACAGGATAAGTTTATTAATTTCGTTGCAAAATTCAAGATTATGAAAAAATACTTACTCCTTTTTGTTTTTGTTGCAAGTTTTATGACAGGCACTACGCAGATAGCACCCAATAAATATTATATACAATTTACAGATAAGAGCGATTCTCCCTATTCGATCGACAGTCCTGAAGAATTCCTTTCGCAACGCGCAATTGACCGCCGCGACCGTTTTGATATCGCAATCACCGAAGAGGATCTTCCTGTCAATCCCCAGTATATTAGCGGAGTTTCGGCTACGGGAGCCGCTATCCTGAATCCGACCAAATGGCTCAACGGGCTTACCATATATACAGGCAATCCGGCTATTCTGGATGACATCATGGACCTGCCCTATGTTGAAGGGGTTTACCTTTTGACCAGGGGGGAAGCCGGCAAGCAGGAAAAAGAGTTTTTTAGTAATGAGTCATATTATCCTGTGAAAGAGGAGGGAAGCCTGATCACTAAATCCGCAAGTTTGCTGGATTACGGTCTGGCTTTCAACCAGATCCACATGCTGAAAGGTGAAGAGCTTCACAATATGGGGCTTACAGGCGAGGGCATGGTGATTGCCGTGCTGGATGCCGGCTTCTTCGGAACCGACAACCACATCGCATTTGACAGCCTCTTTGTAAACGGCCAGATCCTTGGAACAAAGGATTTTGTGGCACACAGTGGCACTGTTTATGATTACCATACACATGGTACCTCTGTTCTGTCAACCATGGGAGCCAATGTACCGGGGCAAATGATCGGTACAGCCCCGCATGCTGACTACTATCTGCTCAGGACGGAAGATGGCGCTTCGGAGTATATCGTTGAAGAATATAACTGGGTATCGGGTGTGGAATTTGCTGACAGCGCCGGAGCAGATGTTATCAATTCTTCGCTGGGCTATACAACTTTTGACGATCCGTCACAGGATCATACTTATGCAGATATGAACGGCAATACCACCCCGATCACAATCGGGGCTGATATTGCAGCAAGCAAGGGAATGCTGGTTGTTAACAGTGCCGGGAATTCAGGAAGTGGTTCATGGTATTACATCGGTGCACCGGCCGATGGTAATGAGGTTTTCTCGATCGGAGCTGTGGATGCAGGTGGCAACCTTGCAGGCTTCAGCTCCAGGGGGCCAACGGCCGATGGCAGGATCAAACCCAATGTTTGTGCACAGGGTGCAGGAGCTGTGGTGGCCGACCCCTGGGGAGGTTCGTTTACCTACAGCAGCGGAACCTCTTTTTCGTCTCCCATTATTGCGGGCATGTCAGCCAGTTTGTGGCAGGGTACACCCGATAAAACAAATCTTGAGATCATGCAGGCCCTGATGGATAATGGCAATTACGCGGCTAATCCCAATAACGATTATGGCTGGGGAATCCCCAATTACCTGAATGCCTATACTTTTCTAACTGTTATCGAAGACTCAGCCCCGGAAGGTGCTGATATTGATATTTTTCCAAATCCCATTGCCGGACAACTGAATATTCAGCTTCCCGGCATGGAGTTCGGCAAAGAACTCAATATAAAAATATTTGACCAGTCCGGCAGATTGATGATGGAATTTAAAAAATCCGCTGAGGATGGGATGATCAGCCTGGAGGGCCTTGGAACCCTTAGCAAAGGCCTTTACCTGCTTCGCGTATATGATCAGACAGGCGTTTATACAACGAAATTCATCAAATAGATCAAGATCAAGCACTCCCGTAATTTTTATTAACTAAACTGGCAGTGGAACCAAATGCTAAAGAAAGTGCCTGATAAATGCCTTTATCAGGATTTGCGGGTAACAATGGAGATTTTTGTTATCCTGCTGCGCCTATGTAAAAATACATGAGTATCCGGCTAATCTGAATTAGGTTGTTTACAAATCCTTAAGCCTTTTCAACTATCCACCCGGATGGCAGGAAATAATCTATGCCTGTATAACAGTGTTCATAAAAAAATAGTTTTATGGAGCCCGGGATGGAGGAGAGCCTATCCGTCATTTATTAGAATCTGTCACAGGAATGTATGAACAATCATGAAATGAGACTTCCTGAGGACGTTCTGGTCATGCATATATTTAAGAAATTCACAAAATTACACACTCGATTACAATAGTTAACAAAAATAAACAAAAAACTTAGATCTTCTGATAATCAATAAGGTATACATTTGGCAACAAAGTATACAAGGTACACAAAAGTATACTGTTGTGCCCTACTGTATGAATCTGGTGTGATCCTGGAAAATATTGGTAAAAATTAAACACATATCATTGATTATCAATATAAATAAATAGTTTATCTTAAGTTATAATTGAATATATATGTCGTTTTGCTAATTTTGTATTTAACACTTATTCAAACAAATAACGAGATGGTATTATGTATACAAACACATACCACCAGGTAACAAAAGTAAACAACTAAAATGTTAACAAATGTTGTTTAATTTTATATCTTTGTATACATATGATTGAGCGAATTCAGGAGATAATCAAAAGAGAGAATTTGAATGCTTCGCGTTTTGCTGATGAAATTGGCTTGCAACGAAGCAATGTTTCGCATGTATTATCCGGGAGAAACAAACCCAGTCTGGATTTTATCATGAGGATCCTTGAACGTTTTACCGGAGTAAATGCGGACTGGTTGTTGTTTGGCAAGGGAAGTTATGGAAAAGCAAATGATGATCTCTTTTCCGGGAACATTGATGACAAGGCACAAATTACCGGGCTTGAAGAAAAGGAAAATGAAGCTGTCCAACAGGAAGATACACCATCCCTGGAAACAAGGCAGCAGGAACAGCCCGTATCCGCTGGAAAAACGGAAATAAAAAAAGTCCTGATTCTTCACCAGGACGGAACATTTGAGGAATTTACCGCTAATAACTAACCTGCATTATATATAAAGTAGCTTAATGTACTCAAATAATGCAGGTTAACCCCGGCTTAGATAAGCTTGCAATTTGAAAACGAAGTGCATCAATCCCGATAGTTATCGGGAAGCTTTTCTTAGTCGTCAGGATAATTCAGGGTTTCCCCTTTTAGGTTTATGAATTATCCGGGCTAAGAATTTCCCTTTCAGAGAAAAAGAAACCTGCTTCTTTCAGAGCATTTTTATCGCTATCCGAGCCATGTACTGCATTTTGCTGCAAATCTGTACCATAAAGGCCCCGTATTGAATCTCCGTCAGCATCCTCCGGATTGGTGGGACCGATAAAATCACGGTAAGCCTGAACAGCGTTTTCTTTCTCCAGCACTGCGGCCAGGATTGGACCCTCCGACATAAACTTGCAGAGGTTCTCATAAAAGGGGCGCCCTTTATGGACTTCGTAAAAATTGCGGGCTTCTTCATAATTCAGCCTGGTGAGTTTCAGGGCTATGATCTTGAATCCACCTTCGGCGATTTTATTTAAAATGGGGCCGATATTTCCTTCTCTTACGGCCTTGGGCTTAATCATTGTAAGGGTCTTGTTTCCGCTCATTTTAAGAATAATTGTTTTAACTTTGACAAAACTAATATTTTTCGGAATCACAACTTACGTTAATTTAATCTAAATCGTGTTTTTTTGATGGAATTTGATTTTAATAAGGCAAAAGAACTCTGCAGGCAGGCAAATAAGATCCTTATATGCAGTCATTCAAACCCCGACGGGGATGCAATTGGTTCAGTGCTGGGCTTGTACCACGCCTTGAACCGTGAAGTGAATGCCGAACTCAAAATGATGGTCCCCAATGATTTCCCGGGATTTTTAAAATGGATGCCCGGAGCTGATCGAATCATTATCCATGAGCTGAAGCAGGATATTTCTTCTTCTTATATCCAGGAGGCCGACCTGATCTTTTGTCTGGATTTTAATGATATTGACCGGGTTGAGTCCTGTTCCAAAGACCTTCTTGCAAGCAGTGCCACCAAAATACTCATCGATCACCACCCCAGCCCGAAACCCCAATTTGATCTGGTGTACTCAACCATCCAAACCTCCTCCACAGCAGAACTTGTGTATCAGTTTATCGGATCATTCAATAAAAGTGAAATGCTTGGACGGGAGGCTGCTATTGGCTTATATACAGGAATCATGACCGATACAGGATCCTTCAGCTATTTGTGCAATAACGAGAGCACCTATCTGGCGGTTGCAAAGCTCATCAGTGCCGGGGTGGATGCAGAAGAAGCCCACCGGCAGGTTTATGACACATATTCCAGCCACCGCTTGCAATTGTTGGGTTTCTGCCTGAGTGAGCGTCTGGTTATCCTGAAAAAATATCATACAGCATATATTTATCTTTCGCAAGCTGACCTGGAGAGATTCAATTACCAGGTGGGTGATATAGAAGGTGTGGTCAACTATCCGCTGTCCATCCGCGAGGTTAAATTTGCCGTGCTCTTCCGTGAACAGAATGGAAAGATCCGGCTTTCATTGCGAAGTAAAGGAACTTTTGCAGTGAATGAATTCGCCAGGGAGCATTTTGCCGGTGGCGGTCATCGCAATGCGGCGGGAGCGGATTCCTTCGATAAGCTGCAGAAAACCCTGCAAAAATTTGAGGCGCTGCTGCCACAATATATGCAGCAATTATCCGTATAAGTTCATACAGGAACCATGAAGTTATTATTTACTGGAAAATATATTATTTTATTGCTTTTGGCTCTGGGCCTGATGGCCTGCCAGCAAACTGAAAAGAGGAAGAAAACGCAACCGGATAAAAAGGAAATCCGGGAATCGCTGATAAAAGCCAACAAGAATATTGTAAGGACCGAGGAGCAGGAGATCGAAGATTTTTTGAAGCGGTATGGCTGGGATATGGAGAAAACAGGCAGCGGTCTCAGGTATATGATCGTGAAACAGGGAGAGGGAACAAAAGGCAAAACCGGCCGGATAGCCAGCATTGCGTATTCCATTCAATTCCTGACTGGTGATACGCTGGAGAAATCACCGGAAGGCAAGCCCCTGCAATTCATCATTGGCAAGGATGATGTGATCTCCGGACTCCAGAAAGGGATTTTATTGTTAAAAGAGGGGGATGAGGCCATATTTGTTATACCTTCGCATCTTGCATACGGATTCACGGGTAAACCAGGAAGTATTCCGCCGAAAACCACCCTCGTTTACCATGTTAAAGTACTTGAAATCAATTAAAAATAATAAGATATGAGATTTGTTTATTTGACATCGATTATTGTGTTTATGACATTGACAGCCTGTAACTCTCAGGATTCAGGCTATAAGAAAACCGACTCGGGGATGAAATACATGTTTTACGAACAGCATGATGCACCCAAGCCGGTGATTGGCGATATTGTGACACTCAGAATGACTTATGGCAAGGAGGACTCGGTTTTGTTCTCCACCGATATTACCAAGGAGAAAGACGCCCGGTTTCCGCTGAGGGAGTCACAATTCATGGGTGATATTTACGAAGGCATCAGTATGATGTCGATCGGTGACAGTGCCCGTTTTGTCATCAGCGCTGACTCTTTCTTCCTGATCACGGCCAATTCACAGCAGTTGCCTCCTTTCATTACGCCGGGTGAAATGTTGTATTTCGACATGAAGCTGATTGATTTCCAATCGGAAGAAGCTTTTATGGAAGAAGAAAGAAAACGGCTTGCCGGTTTGGAAAAAGATGAAAGCGAAAAATTGCAGGCTTATGTATCGGAAAATGACCTTTCCGGCAAACTCACCGGTTCAGGTATTTATTTCATCAGTGAGGAAAAAGGCAAGGGCAGGGAGCTTGAAAACGGGGCCATGGCTGAATTGCATTATTCCATCCAGACACTGGAGGGCCGGAAACTCTTTTCATCTTTCGACAGGAACCGCCCGGTGAATGTTGAGATCGGAACCAAATTCGACACGGAAGGTTTTATGGAAGGCGTTAAAATGATGAAGGAAGGCGGAAAAGCCAAATTTATCGTACCCTCCGAAAAAGCCTTCGGTCAAGGTGGTCGTGGACAGAACATTCCGCCCTATACCACCCTTGTTTATGATGTAGAGATACTGGATGTTGTTGACAAGGAAACCTATCAGAAACAGATGGAGGCCCAGAAAACGGAAAGAGAAAAGGCAAAGCAGGCCAATATGCAAAAGCGCCAGGAAGAGGAGCCGCAGAAAATTGCTGCCTATGCCAGGGAGAATTTTGCCGGGATAGAGCCAACAAGCAACGGTATTTATTTCAAGGAGGTAATTGCAGGAAGCGGGGAGAGCCCTGATGCAGGTGATGTTGCCAGGGTGCATTATACCCTTTACAGATTGAGTGGCGATCAACTCCAATCCTCAAAAGATATGGGCAAACCATTTGAATTTACAGTAGGCCAGGGACAGGTGATCCCCGGATGGGATCAAAGCCTTCCGATGATGAAGGCCGGTGGAACCTACCGAATTCTGGTGCCTTCCGCAATGGCATACAGAGACCGTGAAATGGGAAATGATATTCCCCCTTACACACCCCTGCTTTTTGAAGTAGAGTTGCTGGAAGTGAATCCCTAAAGGAATTATTGGAATTGAGTTGAAGGCTGTAAGTCAGTGAATACCACAAATGGTTCTACTGGTTTACAGCTTTTTTATTTATTAAAATAGACTTTGTCGATCAGATCGATCAGTTCCTGTGGTTTGAATGGCTTGGCAAGATACTCGTTCATGCCTGCATTCAGGCACATTTTGCGATCGCGCTCCATCACATAGGCCGTGATGGCAATGATCTTGGTCTTGCTTTTATCGTTTTGCTTCTCGAAATCCCGGATCTCCCGCGTTGCCTCCATTCCATCCATAACAGGCATTTGAATATCCATCAGGATCAGGTCGTAATTATGGTTTTTGTACTTATCGACCGCGATCTTCCCGTTCTCGGCAATATCAACCAGGTGTCCTTCCTTTTTTAAGGTGGCGGTGGCAAACTTCTGGTTCAGCAGATTGTCTTCCACCAGTAAAATATGCAGGTTGTCCTGGTCTTTTTTATCTGCCTGGCTCTTCTTCTCAGTTGATTTAACTTCTTTATCAATTTGCTTTTTCTCGAGCCGGGCAGTAAACCAGAAAACAGAACCTCTGCCTTCTTCGCTTTCAACGCCAATCTCACCATTCATCAGGTTTGAAAGGTTTTTGGCGATGGCAAGCCCAAGGCCTGTACCGCCATATTTGCGGGTGGAGGAGGAGTCGAGCTGAGAAAATGCTTTGAAAAGTTTCTGTATGCCTTCCTTCGAAATCCCGATCCCGGTATCGATGATGCTGAACTTGAGTTCATGATATTTTTCATCGATTTCCACTGACTCTGCCTTGATGGTTACGCTTCCCTCTTTGGTATACTTGATGGCGTTATTTGTGAGGTTTGTTATGATCTGTCTCAGCCGGGCTGCATCTCCGATAAAATCACTGTTGGCTTCATCACTGATATTGGTCTTTAATTCGATCCCCTTTCCTTTTGCCTTGATAGTGAGCAATTTGACTACCCGCAAAATTTCTTCATTCAGCTTGAAAGCTTTGGAATCCAGGATCAATTGCCCGGATTCAATTTTTGAAAGGTCAATAATATCGTCAATGATGGTAAGCAGGTTCTGACCTGAAATATTGATAATATCCAGGAATTCCCGCTGTTCATCCGTCAGCTCGGTTTGTTTCAGAACGTTATACATCCCGATGATCCCGTTCATGGGCGTTCTGATCTCGTGGCTGATATTTGCCAGAAACATGGCCTTGATATGATTGGCTGCTTCCGCTTTGTCAACCGCTTCCCTCAGATCCCTTTCGAGGTTCCCCATTTGCTTTTGAAGTTGCTCAATCTCCTTGATCAACTCTTCTTTCGTCAAATCCTTTAACGGTTTCATTTTCCTAATTTAGTTTTTTACTGATCTTCAATTGATTGTTAATCATTGTGATCAGTTCTTTCTTATTAACTGGTTTGGCAATATAATTATCGAATCCGGCTTCCAGCAGGCGTTCTTTGTCACCGGTCATTGCATATGCAGTTTGAGCAATAAATGGTATCCGGCCGTACTCCTTGAATCTGGATTTAATCTCATTCATGAGCTTGATCCCATCCCAGGGAGCAGGTAAATTAATGTCAAATAGCATTATATCAAAGGTAAAGCCTTTTTTGGAATAATCGCTGATTATTTTGATAGTTTCTTCACCGTCAACTGCGGCAACAGTCTTTCCATAAGATTTCAGCATTTTTGTCAGAACCAGGCGGTTCATCCTGTCATCTTCAACAATAAAAATATTCAGATCACCTTCCGGGGGGGCTACACCCGTTTCAATGTTTTCCTTTGTCAGGGGACTTTCATGAGATTTTTCTTCATCGGAACGATCCACATCAGCCTTCAGATGGATGTGCACTGTTGTGCCGGCACCCTTGCTTGAGTCAACAAGTATTTCTCCTTCCATCAATTCGATCAGGCGTTTGGCCAGGGGTAACCCCAGTCCTGCCCCCTGATAGGTTCTTGAGTACCCCAGGCTTTCCTGCCTGAAGGCTTCGAATATGTGCTCAATGTAGGAGTTATCTATACCGATTCCTGTATCCTTGATAATGATCGCAATGTGCTTTTTATCTTCATTATATTCTGTCAATACATTGATAAATCCTTTTTCAGTATACTTTAAAGCATTATCAATGATATCGCTGATAATTTTTGTCAGTTTGGCTTCATCTGCCAGGGCTCTCGGGAGTTCATTCAGTTTTGTGTTGAATTTCAGCCCCTTATCATTGGCCTTAAAACTGTATAATTCGGATACATTTTTAACGATCTCATTTACTGAGCAAGCGCTCAGGCTAACATCCATATCGTTGGCTTCGATGCGGCTGATGTCGATGATGTTGTTCAGCAAGTGCAACAAACGCTCACCGCTTTGCTGTATTCCGCTGGCATATTCGTAAAGCTCCTCATTTTCCATAAGGCTGAGCTCTGTTACGAGCAGGGAAGAGAAGCCAATGATCCCATTCAGGGGTGTTCTGATCTCATGGCTCATATTGGCAAGAAAGGCATTTTTGAGGTAATTGGCATCCTCTGCATTTTTCAATGCTTTTTTCAGTTCCTGATCGACTTTCCGTCTTTCTTTGATCTCTTCTTCGAGATTTCGTGTTCGCTCTGCAACTTTTTCTTCCAGTCTGTTGTTGAAGTCTGTTAACTGCTCGTTCATGCGTTCAACTTCGCTGCGTTTGTCTTCCAGCGCCTTGCTGGTTTTATTCTTTATCCGGTAACGGCTGAAAATAAAAATGAAAAGTATTATCAGTGCGAAAACCAGGACGGCCATCAGGATTATGGTCCGTTGGTTGCTTCTTTCTTTCAGCTGGCGGATCTCATCTTGCTTTTGTAATAACTCTAACTCTTTTTCCTGTTTCTGGATGCTGTAACCAAGCTCCAGTTCAGTGATCTTAACATTGATCTCAATGCTGCGTATAGAGTCTTCCAGTTGTGCATATTTTTTATAAAAATCGAAAGCCTGGCGGAAATTCTTCCGGCGGTCGAAATATTCTGAAATGGCAAGATAGATCTTTGACTCCAGCTCCTTTGCCTGTATATTCCTGGCAATTACAAGGGCATCATCGAACATCTCTTTTGCAGGGGCCATATTGCCCTGCTGCAGGTAGACACCTCCTACATTTCTGTACGTATTGGCAATTGACCATTGATCGTTGAGCTGCTTGCTTATGTCGAGTGACTTATTATAGTTATCCAGGGCGTTTTCATAATCCTGAAATTCGAAATATGTTGACCCCAGGTTGTTTAACACAGAAGCAATTCCTTCGGCTTGATTGAGTTGTTTGTTGATTACCAGTGCCGATTGAAAGTACAGCAGCGCCTTTTCATAGTTCTTTTGCTCCTGGTATATGATGCCCATGTTGTTAAAGAGGTCGGCAACGCCCTTTTCATTGCCAAGCTCCTGGTTTAATCGCAATGCTCTGAGGTAATGGTCGAGGGCTTTTTCTTTTTGTCCGAGATAATAATAGATGTTCCCGATATTGTTCAATGAACCGGCAATGCCCTGGCTGTTTTCAAGCTCCTCTTCAATGCTAAGTGATTGCAAGTGGTTCTCAATGGCTTCGTTGTATTTCCCGAGTTGTTCGTAGACCAATCCGATGTTACTGTATGCATTCGCCATGCCATGCTTGTAGCCGATGCTCTTGCTCAGTTCGAGGGATCTCTTGTAATAGAGCATGGCAGAATCAAGCGTGCTTAGGTAGAGGTAGGCATTACCGGTGGTTTTTAATGCATCTGCAATGATAATGCTGTCAGTCTTTTTCAGGTCGGTCAGCATGGCCGCTTCAGCATAGCGGATACTCTGTTCAGGATCAACCCCCAGATTCAGCTTTGCTAACTCCAGCAGGGCAGAGGCTCTGGCAATACCCTCCGAATCCTTGATGACTTTTTCGAGGCTGTCGCTGATTTTTTGTTCAGGCTGATCCTGCCCGAAAGAAAGCAGCGTGATAATTGAGAATCCAGTCAGGAGCAAGTTTTTTATTCTCATATTTTTAGTACTTAATTTTCTTTTCTGGCCATAAAAACGGCCTCTTCCCTGTTGAGGGCGTATTGTTCAATATTCTCAATGCCCCAGTCTTCCTGAAAGGGATCACTTTTGATCACCCTGAAGCCAACGCTCCCAAGCCTGTCGAAATAATCCTTTCCATAAATCCTGACATGGTCAAACTGGCCGAAGTGCGCTTCCCGGTCTTTCTCTCCCAGTATTGCAGGGTTTTCATAGGTCTTGTCGATCTTATAGGATATAGGAACCTGCAAAATCGCCCATCCGCCGGGTTTTAGCACCCTATGGAGTTCCGCCATTGCTTTTATGTCATCCTCAATATGTTCCAGAACATGATTGCATAAAATCACATCAAAAGTATTGTCAGGATAGTCCATATTTGTAATGTCAAAAATAAGAATATCCTTGGAGTAGTAAAAACCCTGGTGATGCTTTGTCCCCATAATATATTCAATATTGTCCTGTACTGATAGCAATGCTTTCATTGCACCGGCGGGAGCAATATGCAAAAGTTTTACATTTTTCTTTTTAAGGATATCCGTTTTGTTTTGAAGGAATAAATACAGCAGGCGGTCGCGGTCGGTTGAATAACAACGCGGGCAAACATCGTTGTTGCGCCTTCCGGCCCCGATAATGTGCTTTTCCTTTATCACCGGCAAATCAAAACCTCCCGGCAGCATTTTCCGGAAAGAATTTTTACAGAAAGGGCAATGATAGCGCTTTCCCCTGTAATAGGTTCCAAGGGCTTTTTGCCAGAGGCCCCTTAGTTTCTGGCCCAGTGTGAAGGGTATGATCTTTTTTATCAGTGCTCTCATAGACGGAATTTAATTCTTTATAAATCTGCTTGTATAGCTATTGTTCTGATTACTTATCCTGTAAAGGTATAGTCCGCTTTTAATATCCGGCAAATTAATCCGGAACTGATTGGTCCCACTTTCTAGCTTGCCTTCAAACACCCGTTTCAACATTTTGCCATGAATATCAAGTAGTTCGAGTTTCAGGTATGATGCTTTCTCCAGCCGGATGCTGATAATGGCAATATCGCCTGCGGGGTTTGGATGGATGCCATGTCCTTTTATCTCAGGTATATGGGACTGCACACCAAAGAGGGTGGAGTCGTGGCATTCAAATGCACCAATATCATATTCGCCATCGAATGGGCGTAAGCGGTGCAAATAATCATTTTGCAGGCCAAGAGATGAAAGGTCGGCGCCGGCATTGACGGCAGGCGAAAAATAATGCAGATCATAATTGGCCTGCAACGGACCCACAAACCTGGCTGTCGCCGTATCCGGATTCAGAAAGTTATGGGATTCACTCAGCGGGATAAGCGGGCTGTGCCGGTTAATGTATGCATTCTCGCCCAGTATCTGGAAAGCGCCCGGGTTCACAATGATGTTGTTGGTGAGGATGTTATCAGTGAAGCTCGTATTGGCAAGTTTAACACCAAAAGTGCGCGGACTGACAATCGTGTTGTTGTAAATGGATATCTCCTGGTTGGCCTGGGTTTCCAGGTCACCGATCCATATCCCGTGTTTCTGGAACTGATCCGGAGGCTCCTCATTGTGAAAATTGAACCCGGGGCGGATGATCAGGTTATTATAAATATTTACACCTTTCAGCCCCAGGAAATCGATCCCGTCACCTTTTCCATCAGCGATCTTGTTGTTGTAACAGTCGCAGGCGCTGCCTCCGCCAATGATGATTCCGCTCATCTGGTTGGCTTCCTCCTTCTGGCTGTCGCGGATAACAATATTGTTGAAGATATGACAATCCTCCACTGCAGATCCCACCTGTATGCCGTCCCAGCCAATATTTTCCAGGATGTTGTTGTAGATCTTTACACCGATCATGAGGTGGGGGAGTACAATGGTATCATTGCAATGATATACGGTTTGTCCGGTATATTTGGAACTGCCGATATAAAAACCTTCGTCCCCGATATCATGCAAATAACAATCATGAATGATGGTGTTAAACATGGTAAATTTCTCACGCACTGCAGGAAAACTGCAGTCGCCGGAATAATCAGGTTCCGTTTTGGCATAAATTCCTCCGATCCCGGTATTGGATATTTCCAGGAATTCAACTTCCACATCCGTGCTCATAGCATCAATGCTCATGCCTGCTCCATATTCATTCGTAACAGACTGGATGACAATGCCATACTTGAATTGTTCCTGCCCGGCCCCACTGATCTTTACATAGGAGCAGTTGCTCAGCTTCATACCGTAAAACCAGTCTGTATTAATGATTACAGCACCGCTTTTATTCGTGATCAGCACGGGCATCTGGGCAGTTCCCTCTATATTGCGGATCAGCAGATGGCTCCAGTTCCCGCCCAGCAGGCAGAGGGTATCCCCGGGCAGAATGTTGCTTCCGTCGATCACGCCTGTGGAAGCATCATACTCATGCTGACAGGAATAGGCAAATTCCAGGTTTGCAAATATCAGAAACAATATGATGATATACCGTTTTGCCATGGTCTCTTTTTGATTAAGCGCCTCTTTCGCCCTTTCCCAGTTCACGCTTTGCTTTCCTTTCAGGAACCTGCGCAAACCCAGGTATACTGAAAGGTTCATGATAAAAAAGTAATAGGGGATAAAAAGGGCTTTTATTTTTATTTTGTGATTTTCAAGATACCAGCCGATGAGTGCCATCATGTAGAAAACAACCTGCCCCCAGAACAGCCAGGTGAAGAGTTTTGAAAAATCGAAGAATCCTTCACTTGCTGTAATGATGGTATTTATTAACAGGATCAGCAGCAGGAAGAGGGGTGCAAGGGTCCAGCGCAACACACGGTGTGAGATATACTGGAACGACAGCGTTCCGTATTGAAAGATGTTCAAAAGCGGAAGCAGCCTGAGTATAGACTGTATCCCGCCTGCAGAGATCCTGATCTTTCTTTTTAATTCTTCTTTAACATTGGCTGAAGGTGCCTCAATGGCATAAGCTTCAGGATCATACTGTATTGTATATCCCTTCATGGCGATCCTGAGGGATACGATAAAATCATCCAGCAGTGTATCGCCTTCCACATGCTCAAAAAGATCTGTCCGCACCGCGAATAGCTCTCCTGCTGCGCCCACCACTGAGTATAGTTCTGCATCCCATTTTTTCAGGGTGGACTCATACTTCCAGTAGATCCCTTCGGTTCCGGCTGCCGTATCTTTATCCTTTGAATAAATCCTTTTTTCCCCGCTCACACAACCGACTTTCGGATTGCTGAAAAGGTTCACGATCCGCCGGATGGATTCCTTACCTAGCATGGTGTTGCCATCACTGAAGATTACGACCGGACTTTTTACAAAATCCACTCCACGGTTCATGGCTGCGATTTTTCCGGCCCGCTCATCCTTGTGATAAACCTCCACACCCTGATCCCTGTATTTTTTCAGCATTTCGGGGGTGCCATCATCCGAACCATCAGTAACCCAAACCTGGCGTACCTTTTCTCTGGGATATTCAAGTTCCAGCGAGTTCTGAACTTTTTTATCAACATAATCCTTTTCATTGTATGCCGCAACGAAAAGCGTTACTTCCGGCTCATAACCGGGATCATATACTTTTTTTCTGCCGGCACTGAAAAGTCGCTTCAACTTTACGAGGATGAATAAAAGTATGCCATAGCCGATGTACGTATAAAAAATGACAAACAAAAAAATCCAAAATAAAATCTTAAGTGTCATCATATCAGTTAGGTTTCGTTTTTTTAGTTGCAATATTAAACTGATCAACCGTCCAGTAGTCAAAGCTGCTCAGCTTATCCAGTTCTTTCCTGATTTCCAGCGATTCGCTGTGTTTGCTTTCCATCACGATCAGCAGGTTATTAAAATTTGACAGGAACTTCCGCGCACCCTTGATCACTTCAACTTCCATTCCTTCCACATCGATCTTCATAAAGACCCTGTCAGCAGAATTAAGCATGAATTCTTCAAAAATATCATCAAGTGGTCTGATCCTGAGTTTTTCTTTTATCCCTGTGTCATTAAGACCTTCCTTTTTAAAATGTGAGGCTCCCGTGTTTACCGGGTTGAAAAGAAACTCTCCCATGTGTTCATGCTCCCCAAGGCCTATGTTCAAGGCATGGATTCTGTTTTCCAGTCCGTTCAGGCTGATATTTTTTTGCATGATGTTAAAATTGCTCATGGATGGTTCAAAAGCATAGCATTTCAGCCCTTTATTTGCAAGCATGATGCTGTATGTCCCGATATTAGCACCAATATCGAAGAACACATTATAATCCCGGTAATGCTTCAGCACAAATTTTTTAACATTCCATTCATAAGCATAATTTGCGAACATGAAGTCGATGGTTCCCTTGCGGGTTGCAAAGGTTCCCAGGCTGCTTTTATAGATCCTGTCGGAAGAGGCGGGCATTCTCCTGAGCTGGTACCTGATTGCAGTGGGAATAAAGGAGAATTCCCCCTGTTTGATGAAGTCTTTCAAATATCTCAAGAATGTGATTATTTTGTGCATCTTCTATTTTTGATTTGTAAGTCAGTCTCCTATGAAGCTTTCTCCCACTTACCGGATTCGAAATTATATTGTTTGATCAACCTGGCGGGACTTCCTGCAACGATTGAGTAGGGGGGAACATCCCTTGTAACCACACTGCCTGCTGCCACCACCGAATGCTTGCCGATCCTGACACCGGCAGTGATCACTGCGTTGGCCCCGATCCACGATTCATCCTCCACCACGATTTTGCTTGTTGTAACTGCCTGGTCGTGAATGGACATATTTATATCTTCATAGGAATGGTTCAGTCCGGATACCACGATGTTCTGTGCAAACATGATATCGTTTCCGATCTCTACAGGTCCGATCAGGGTATTGCTTAAACCGATTCGGGTGCGGTCGCCGATAATCACATCGCCCACACCATTGTTGATGGTCGAGAAATCTTCTATGGTTGAATTTCTTCCCAGGCGAAAATCATTCCAGGGCAGCACATCGATGCGGGTCCTTCTGCGGATGCAGGACCCCCTGCCACGTTTGTGTATCAGCGGGTTATAAAACCACCTCACCCACAGTCTCGGACGGGGCTGGTTTTTGGGTGTCAGGGCCCAGATGGCGAATTTCTTCAGCCGTGGATTGGATTTTATTTTTTCTTTGATTGACATCTTCCTTAAACTTATGATTCAGTTTCAACTTTCCGTATCACTTTGTAAATATCATTTACGCTGTTTTCCCAGGTATGCCCTTTTGCAAATTCAATCCTCTCTTGTTCCAGTTTTTTTGTATTTTCTATCAGAGCCTGGCTGATCTTTTCAATATAATCAGATGTATTTCCCTCTGCAAGATAAACATATTCTTCAAAAATACTCATGGCCCTGGTTCTGGTAGCAACCACCGGTCTCCCGATCGCGAGGTATTCATCGATCTTTCTGGGGTAATTCCCGATGGTGAGTTCATTGATTGCCTGGGGATTGATGGCAACATCAAAATACTTCGTATAAGTCGGTAATTCTTCCAGTTTCCTGGGGCCGAGGAAATGTACGTTCTTCATCGCATGGAGATCACTTTTCCGGAATGCATCATCCTCCGGCCCAACAAGCACCAGCTGCCATTCCTGCTTCTCTTTAAAGATGCCCGTCAGCAGATCAATGTCAAGCCGGGAACTCTTCAGGGCACCAATATAGCCAATAAGGGGTGAAGGTATCGAGGCCAAATCATGTGGCTTTTCTTTTACATTCTTCAGGCTGAACAATTCCAGGTCGCAACCCTGCCCGACATAGTAAGATGCCGGATTGTATTTGAGCGCATGATCCTTCAGGTACACGGAATTGGCTGCAACCGCATCAACTTTTGCCATCAGCCGGCTTTCATAGCGGAGTCCATAGCGCCGGAAATATTCAGTGGCCAACATGTTGTCGCGTGTATAGTAAAGATAGGTTTTGGGTTTGAGCTGTTCCTTCAGGTAGAAACTGCGGTAAAAGTCGCTGTCGTTGAAGATGATAACATCCTTGAAATTCAATTCATCCATTGCCCGGGCAATACTTTTGGCGAACCTGGCTGCATTCCTTTTGTTCACCAGATCGAAAAGCAATGCCGGTTTAAGCTTATTCACCGACTCAAGTATAATAGGAGGCGTAAGGCTCCAGAGATTATCGCTGATCCTGCCAAGAGCTTCTTTTTTACCACTCAGCACTTCCTTGCGTTTGATGATCAGGGGCTTATTCCGGGCCCTCCAAATGGTAAGCCGGTCGAGGGCATAGTTTACATACAATACACGGTTTTTCCTGGCGAACTCATGGGCAATGTTTACACAATTGCTTCCGATCTCACTGTCGAGGCTTTGGAGGCCCACAACCAGAATATCCCTGTTCCGGATCATTTTATGCGTTTTTTCTGAGTTCTTGTGTTTCTTCAATATGCTTATAGATCTTGTCAACAAAATTCTCCCAGGTATGGGTGGATGCATAAGCAATCCTTCTCTTTTCTTCTTCCGGGCTGTTTTCTGCCAGGGCTCTCCCGATGGCTTCAACGTATTCCTGCTTGCTGGAGGGCAGGTAGGTGTAATCCCTGAAATATTCCATGAAAGTAGTTTTGGTGGCCACTGTCGGTTTGCCCATTGCCAGGTACTCATCGATCTTCAGAGGATAGTTCACATCTGTAATCTGGTTGACAATCTGCGGGTTGAGTGCAACATCAAAACCTTTGATATAAGCAGCCAGCTCGGTGGGATCTTTTCTTCCAAGGAAATATACATTGTCGAGCTGATGCAGCTTACTGTTTTTGAAAGCGTCATCTTCCGGGCCAACCAGGGTCAGTTTCCATTCGGGTTTTTGTTCAGCAATGTGCACCAGCACTTCAATGTCCAGCCTGATCTCCGTTAGAAAACCAACGTAGCCTATCCTGGGCCTGCCGATCTTGTTGAGGTCCGCAGGAACTTCCAATTTCCCGTCTTTGTCGTTGTACATGCTCAGGTCGCAACCCTGTCCGATCATGAAAGACCTGGGGTTTGACCTGCGTGCATAATCCGCGAAGAAGTCGGAATTGCAAACCGCAAAATCTGCTTTTTTGATGATTTTGGGCTGCAAACGCTTTCCATGCCTGGCATGGTATGAAACCAGGGTAACGGCATCCCGCAGCAGGTAAATGAACATATCGGGTTTGAGCATCTCCTTAAGGTAATACCCGATGATCATGTTGTTATCATCAAAGAGTATATAATCTTTGAAATTCAGTTTATCCGCTGCCTCTTTTATTTTTTTTGCAAAGCGTTTGTTGTTGATGCGGTTGAAAAAGTCAAACACAAAGTTGAACGGGATCCAGTTCACCGATTCAACAATGGTTTTGGGATAGAGTACCCAGAGGTTTTCGTTCTCCTGCACCAGGTCCGCTTCTTCTCCTTTCATGATACGCAGGCGTTTTTGTACCTGATCACTATCTTTTTGACGCAGGATCATATTCCGCGTCAGGGGCGGGTTCACAAAAAGGACCCGGTTCCTCCTCGACATCTCAATGGCTGTATACTTGCAAGTGCTGGCAATATTTAAATCCCAGGGCTGCAGTCCGAATACGATAAAATCCCTCTTGTTTATCATTTATTTCTGTTTTGAGGTTTTGGCATAAACTTCTTCGTACAACTTTATGTTCTCCTCAGCCATGGCTCTCCAGGAGAATCTGGCAGATTGTTTGAATCCCTTGCTGATAAGATCATTTCTCAGGGATTTGTCTTCCAGTAATTTGTGCATCGCTGCCGTGATCTCGTCCGTTTTAAACGGATCAATGATCATTGCCGCCCCACCCGAAACTTCGGGCATGGAGGAAGTATTGGATGTGATAACAGGCGTGCCGCAGCGCATGGCTTCCAGCATGGGGATCCCGAAACTTTCGCGCAGGGAAGGATACAGAAAAATCTCGCACAGATTGTAGATGGCCGGCAGATCGGTATTCACTACATAGCCGGTTAGCAGGATGTGCTCTATCAGCTTCTTGTCGCCGATTTCAGAAAGCATTCCCGACAGTACTTCACGGTCGAAATCGAGCATTACGAGCGGGATGACCTCATCGGAGGACTTTAAGAAATCAGCATATGCCTTGAGCACCCCGCGGGTATTTTTCTTGGGGTCGGTGTTACCAAGGAAAAAGAAGAACTTATCCGGCAGCTTGTATTTTTCTTTAACCCTTTTCAGTTCTGCTTCATCATCGATCTTCCTGAAGTGCTCGCTTACTCCGTTGTAGATGGCCACAAGGCGATTATCCGATTCGGGCCATCCAAAGAACTCCCGGATGCGGTTCTTTTCAAAATGAGAAACCGTAACGATCTTTTCACATTTTTTGATCACCCGCGGCACCACATAGCGGCGGTACAGATTGCCGAACTTCTGGTACCAGGTACCGCCCTTTTTGAAGATGCTAACACTTTCCAGATAAATAATGTCGTGCAGGATCACAACCAGTGGAATACCGGTCTTAATGGGCGCCGTATTGCTTGTGCAATGCAGTATGTCGCAAGCTTCCGCTTTCGCAGCCTTTGGCAGGGCAAATTGTTCCCAGGCAGGGTAGGGGCCTCCTCCCAGTTCCACGATCTTGAAATTTTCAGTGTCCTCCAGGCATTTGTCGGTATCGGGTTTCACAAAAACCACATATTCATTTTCTTTGTCAATGATCTGCAGGTTTTTGATCAGTTCGAGGGCTACCATGTCCATGCCATGCTTTTTTTCCCTGAACAGTCTTTGTCCTTCAATTGCTATTTTCATACTTGCTGTTTTAGTTGCTGCTTTCTTTTTTCGTACTGCTATGTTGTGTATGGATGAATTTCTTGTTGGCCCCTTTTATCCTGAGCAATGAAAACAGCATCAGGATGAATCCTTTTGGTAAAGTTAGGACTGCTGCCAGTGTTTTATTGTTGTAAAAGCGGGCTGGAATGGAGAAGAGGAAAGCCAAAATGCAGGCACCCAGGATGGCCAGCCAGGCATAAGTCAGGTGGAGTGGATTGAAAATGACAGACAACAGGGAGATGATGAGCAGGAAACCCAGCAGCATGATCCTCGGGGGCTGTATGAACTGAATGGCTTTGTCGAAATAATCAATATTTCCACGGCTGATCAGATGCCATAAAGCTGTTGAGAAATCCTTGCTGAAATAATGCAGTTGGGCAGAAAGCCACCGGCGTCTTTGATTTGAGAAAACATCAGCTTTTTGTACTTTCTCATCCAGCACATAGGCATGGTTAAGGTAATCGATCATTTTTCTTTCTTTCAGCATTTTCAATTCGATCTCTTTATCGAAGCCTCCCACGGCATGTATGCTTTTCATCAGCGTTTTAAAATAATCATACTTAATGCCCATTCCCGAGCCGATGATGGCTGCAGAAAGCCCCAGCACCCTGTGTCCTTTCCTGAAAATATTGTTGTTGATCTCCTCGCTTACGGCATCGAGAATAGCAAATGAGTTATTGGTGTTTTTTGCCATCCGGTGTCCCTGTACCGCGTAATGGCCACTTTCAAATGCCAGGTTCATTTTCAAGAGAAAATCCTTCTCCATAAGATTGTCGGCATCCAGCACCACAGCTACATCGTAATCATCGGGCAGCTGACTCATGGCTTTGTTGAGGGCTTTGGCTTTTGTGCTTTTATCGAAAGATACCTCGATAAGTTTGATGGGTAGTTTCCGCAAATCCTCCAGGGTTTCTTCCTTGAAGGAGTCAGCGATCACGATCACATCAAACTTTTCGCCGGGATAGTTTTGATGTGTGGCATCTTCCGCCACTTCCAGGATCACCTCATCTTCCTTGTAACCGGGTATCATTACTGCAAATTTCCTTTGCATGGCAGCTTCCCGGAGTTTCAACTTCCAGGGAAAAAGGCCTGCGAATCCGAACAGCAGGATATAGAGGGTTGACAGCCCAAGGTAGATCATTAAAATGTACTGTATGATGTGCAAAACAATCATGGCTTTTCACTTTTATATTGTTGTTCAGAACTTCCCGTTTTTGGGGTTGGATTAAATGCTTTTAAGGCGGATTTGAAACGCAGGGCTGAAAGCAGCATCAGTAAAAATCCCTGTGGAAGTTTCAAGAGGTGCACCAGGCTGCTTCGGTTGTAAAAACGCCCGGGCACCGACAGGGCAATGGCAAGGTTCACCATCAGAAAAATTGCCGCCCAGGCAACCGTATATATCAATGGGTTATAGATCAGGGAGATCAAAAAGAGGATGTAAACACTTCCCAGCAAAAGGATCCGGGAGGCAGCATATACTGGAAGATCTTGTCGAAAAAGTCGATGTTGCCACGGAACAATTCTCGCAGGGCTGTGAAAAAATAATGCCTTGCGTAATAGAGCTGGTTGGCAATCCAGCGGCTTCTTTGTTTCAGGAAAACATCCGATTTACTTACTTTTTCATCCAGGACAAATGTTTTGTCGTAGAACTCAATTTTGTACCCTTCGGTGAAAAGCCTGATCTCTAATTCTTTATCCTCGGCATGGGAGTCTATCTGCGACATCAGCCGTTTGTAAAGATCAAATTTAAAAACCATGCCTGATCCGATCAGGGCTGATGAAAGGCCCAGTGCGCGGTGGCCCCTCCGGAAAATATGATTGTTCACTTCTTCACTGATTGCATCCAGGACAGAAAAGGAGGTGTCGAGATTTTTAGCCATCCTGTGTGCCTGTATGGCCATAGCACCGGTCTGCAGGCCATTGTTCATCTTTTTCAGGAAATTGGGGTCCATCAGGTTATCAGCATCGAGTATGACCACTGCATCATAGGGTTTATCAATGATCTCCAGGGCTTTGTTTATGGCTTTGGCTTTTGTGCTCACCGCAAAACTAACCTCAATCACATTTACCGGTATCTCATTCAGTTCTTTGATTGTTTCAGCTTTGAAGGAATCCGCAATAACATAAACATCGTATTTACCTGCAGGATAGGCCTGTTTCAGGGCATCCTTTGCTACACTAACGATCACGATGTCTTCCTTGTAACCGGGTATGAGTATGCAAAAGGATTTCTTTTTCCGCTGGGCGGCTGGTTCGTATAATTTGTTGTAAAGGCCTGCAATGGCAAACAAAAGGTAGTAAACTGCTGAAACGCAAAAGTAAATGATAAATAACACCTGCACCCCAAATATGATCTTTACCAAAACATCCATGTGTATTATTTATCAAATTCTTATCAAATATAAAAAAAACAAATTTTAAAAAGTCATAACATAGGATTTTCATGAATTTCTTTATTAAAAATGTTTTTGGTATGCCAGCCAATTGCTTTACAGTAGGCATAAAAGAGTTTTATTTTGCCTTTCAGAAGAAATTTTCCGGCATTCTTCGGGATGGCAATGAACAATTGGTACAGAATACCCAGTATGAAGGTCTTGCCATGCAAATTCCTCCTCATGAAAACGATCCTGTTTCGGTTGAGATAGTAGATCTTTAATGCTGACAGTTTGCCTGTGGAAATCGATTCTTTGTGGTAAATGAGTGAATTATGCACATAATGGATTTGATAACCTGCTTTCTTGATTCTGGCACACCAGTCAGCTTCTTCATAATACAAAAAGAAAATATAGGACATCAATCCGATCTCTTTTACCACACGCATGGGTACAAGCATTGCCGCCCCATGCCCGTAGGCAGTCTCCCTGTCCTGGTTGTACTGGCCTTTGTCAATTTCGCGGTACCCGATGGCAAAATTGCGCATGCTTATATAATTGATGGGTGTGTAACCGGCGTACTGTATCGTATCGGGTGTATGGTAAAAACGGATCTTCGGACTTACTGCTCCGATCAGCTTGCTTTTTTCGCATTTTTCCACCAGGGGTTCCAGAAATCCCTTATCCACTTCCGTATCATTGTTCAGCAGGAGGATATATTCACCGCGGGCAGCCATCAGGCCAAAGTTGTTCCCGGCAGCAAAACCATAGTTTATGGGGTTTTGAATGAAGTGAACAGCGGGAAACCTTTTTTTGATAATGCCGGGATCATCCTCGGGAGAATTATTGTCCACCACAATGATCTCAATATTAGGATAGCTTATTTGGTTGAGGGAGCGGATAAGTTCACAGCTAACTTCCGCATGATTATAATTAACGGTAATGATGGATACCAGCGGATATTCCCTGTGCTTTTTTTTTCTGTAAAGCGTATTGACCATAGCCTCAGCGCTTGACGATAAACCAGGGATTCAGCAGGTCTCTTTTATTGTATTTGAGCATTTCCTTTTCATCTACTTTTGTGAGCCTGGCACCTGAAAATATAGCAATGGCTTGGCCAGCCGCGGTATCCCATTCAGAGGTAGGGGCAAAGCGAGGGTATACATCTGCTTTGCCTTCTGCCACCATGCAGATTTTCAGTGAGCTGCCCCTGGATATCAAATCAATAGATTGATGTTCTTTCCTGAGCTTGTTGATATATTCCTCTGTTTCAGTCGACATATGGGAGCGGCTGGCAACAACAGTATAAGTTATCCGCTCTGTGTTGATGGGAAGTTTTTGCCCGGAACTGACCAGGTGGCTTAAATTGAAATCAGTTTCACAATTATTAAAAGCGTTTTCCAGCATATATGAACCGGTTTCCCCCGAAGCAAAATAAAGCAGGTCAAGTACCGGTACATAAATAACGCCCATTACCGGACTCTGATCTTCTATCAGTGCAATATTCACAGTAAATTCATCATTTTTCCTGATAAATTCCCTGGTACCATCCAGGGGGTCGATCAGCCAGAACTGCTTCCAGTTTTTTCTTTCGCTGTAAGGGATATTTCTTCCTTCCTCACTCAAAACCGGAATATCGCTTGTATTCAGGAATTCCATGATGGTGGTATTCGAGTTTTTGTCGGCTGTGGTGAGCGGACTGTCATCATCCTTGGTTTCAATATCAAAATCTGAGTGATAGATATGAAGTATCTCTTTTCCTGCTTTAAGCGAGGCTTTTATGGCTAGTTTTAATAATTCTTCCATGGATGTTATATTATGTGTTTTTATTCATTTTAAAACTTTTGAGTTGTTCATCGAACATGGGTGACATAAACAGGAAAACCCAGCTCATATAGGTAATGGCACCGGTCGGCATCTGTCCCAGTACTCCGTTTCCGATAGCTTGCGCCCATAATCCCGGTTAAGGCTGCCACAAGGGCGGACATCTTCCCCCGCAATACGGGATCCTCCAGTTTGAACATGATGAGGTAGGAGCTTTTGACAACAATATATGATAATATGAGCAGGTGAAGCATCAAGCCGACGATACCCTGTTCGGCCCAAATCTGCACATACCAGCTGTCGGTAGCGATCTGGGCCAGGAACCCATGCGGGGAGAATCTGCGCCCCCAGTCGCCGGCACTACCGATACCACCCCCAAAAGGTCGTGATTTCAGGTAACCGCCCAGGATTTTCCGGTTTTCAAGTCTCACCTGCAGTGAGGCATCTTCATCGGGCCGGAAAGCGGTACGCATCCTTCTGATCTCATAATTACTTTGCCCGATATAGGTATAGGCGAAAAATGCATATACGGCGGCAAGCAGCAAGGTTCCGATAAGGATCACCCTGAAATTCTTCCGGTGCAATATATACATAAATCCGCCAATCATTGGCACGATCATGGCCCCCCTTGTACCTGAGATCATCATGCCGTATAATCCGGCAAATGACATGCTGAAGAATAAAACTTTTTCCCAGAGCGTTTTAACGTTCAAGGCCAGCAGCAGCCCGGCAATGCCTGCGGCTCCCATGGCCGCCCCATACTGACCGGCATCCGAATAAAAGGAAAATGCACGCAACTCACCAAAAAGAATGTGTGTTACTGCTCCGCCCTGGTCCAGCCAGCGCTGTTCTGCAAAGTCAAGTGCAATGTTCACCTGCATCCAACCCTTAATAAAGGCAAGGATGGTGAAACCAGCCCATAGGTATAGAAAGTAATTCAGATACTTTACCTTGTCAAATAAAAGGTAGGTTAAAGGGATGAACAACAAAGGATAGAGCGACATACCCCGCATGGCATAAAACCAGGCAGTCCGGCTGAGCGCTTCCGGATTGAAGAACTGAAGCACACCATAGGTAAACCACACCAGTGCCAGCAGAGTCAGGTCGGATTTGAGCGGACTGTAATCAACATCTTTATAAAATACCTTAAAAAAAAATGCCACATAGGTCAGTACAAGCATGATATCGATGCTCAGACCGAGTGGCAGCCCTGTAATATAGCGGTTGATACCGATGGCAGTAAATGCCAGGATCAGGACGGTAAACAAACCGATCCTGGGATTGACAAATAGCCTGTTCAAAAAAAACAGGATCGGGGGCAAGGTAAGCGCTGCAGCGGCTGCCATTATACCACCTCTGGCGATTACGTAGCCCACGCCTATGATCATGAACATCAGCATGAAGAAAACCCATGGTTTCTCCAGGTTCAGGGAGCCGGTCTTATAATTCTGCTTTTTGAACATTGATAAAACAAAAAAATAAAAATACTAATATTTTCTGATAAGTGATCTTCCCAGCAGGCTTTCCAAAGTTCTTGTAAAAAATGTCAATCCATCCGTAAAAATGCGCTTTTTCTGAATGCCAATTTCAGCATTCAGGTAATTCAAACCGACCACAATCCCAATGATGGTGAAAAAGATGGTTACTACGGCCACCAGTTCAAGGGTAGTGATGAATGCATAGGCATTGCCAATATCCGGTATCAGGCTGATTTCCGCATTGCTGAAAAACAGGCTGAGCATAGCAGTACCCAGCAAAAACCTGGATACCATAAAAATCACCACCGTGTCGCCGATAATATTGGCGGAAGCCATATAAAGCACCTTGAAGAAATTTTTCCGGGGTCTGTTGATGCTGTCAAGGGCCACTCCCGTAAATTTGTCGATGGGTAAGAAAAGGCCGTAAATGCAAAAGATCCTGAAAATGGAGGCTGTTTCAATATATTCTTTGCCCCCGATAATGATCACAAATTCTTCTGCAAAGATCAGTCCGGCAATGATGATGGGCAGCAGCATGTAGGTAAGCCCTCCCGAATAGCTGTAAAATATCTTTTTAACTTCTTCAATTTTGTTTTGTATGCTGGCCTTCGACATTTTCGGAAAAGCGGTTGCCACGAAACTGCGCAGTGGGATCTCCAGGATCTCGGTAAGTTTGAGGGGTACACTGTAAAAGGCAACTCCAACGGTACCCAGGAAAGGACTCAGGCCGATGATGAAAGTGTCGGAGCTTTTCAGCAAATTGCTGCCAATCAGTGTTCCGGTGGTGTATTTCCCGAAATCCAGCAGGGTCTTTCGGGACGCTTTGTTGCCATGGAAAAAATACCGCAGACCATCCCATTTCAACAGAAGGCTGATCAGTGAGGTTAACAGATTGACACCCAGATGCACATACAGTATCTCTATCAGGCCCAGGCCCAGGAAAAACAGGTTCACAGCCAGGAAAACCGCAAAAACACCTACATTGATCAGCCTGATAAAAAGAATTTTGTCAAATTTCTGGTCGGCCTGCAAAACAGAAAGTCCGTTGTTAAACGGGAGGTTCAGAAAGGCCAGTACGGGATACCAGATAAAGAAAAGGGAGTAACCGGAATTGTCGATGCTTTGCGGGAAAAGCAGATAAACGGCCCAGAGGATGAGGACGATCAGGATGGTGACCACGAAACTGATCATCCAGTTGGAACCGATGAGCCGCCGCCTTTCTTCATCTTCCGCTCCGGATAAAAAGCGGATGATGGCTGTTCGGGTGATGCCAAAGCGAAGCATTTCTATAAAATTTCCTGCTGTGATATACAGCACCCATTCCCGAACAATTCAGGCTTGAGGGATCTGATCAGGATAAAAAAACTTAGAAAACCAAAAACAGCAACTGAAAGGTTGCTGGAGAGTGAAAGGAAATTATCGTTGTTGAGTAGCTGTAATATCTTGTTTTTCACACGATTATTTTCATGAATCAACTTTAACCCTGATTCTTACCTTAGAGGGATAAATAAGAATCTCCTTTAGCTTTTTCCTTATGGAGAAACCCGATTGCTTGGGCACAGCATTCACGATGTCTTCCAGTGCATATATTTCTGCCATATTGAGCACTGCCATGGGTTTTTCCCTGGTAACTTGCAGGAAGGTCTGAATGGCATTTGTATCGGATTTTTGCCAGTGATCTTTGGCATTCAGCACCAGCAATGAGAGGTCAACGGTCTCAATCAGGTCAAGCGGGAAGGAATTGTATATGATCGATGGCAATTCAAGGAAAATGTAATCATATTTATAATTTTCTTCCCGGATAAATTGGGACTGTATCAGATCACTGATGTGTTTGATCTCCACAAATTTATTATCCAGTTTATACCGTATTGCGTAGTTCAGGTCCTGGTCACCGTTTTCGCCCTCATCCTTTTCATAGTTCAGGTACAGCACTTTTTCACCAAATTCGCGCAATTTCCTGATCAGGTTGGTGGCAAGGGTTGTTTTGCCGGTTTCGGGTTTGGTTGAAACCAACAGTACCAGGTAGGGTTTGTCAGACTGGTAGATGGAGTTTTTGCTGATATTCAGTTTGATATTCTGTATAATGATCTCCAGCAAACGATCTGTAATGTTCCGGAACTCCTTCGACTGGGGGCCGGGGAGAATCTCGGATACGCCCCGGCAAGTTTCATTTTTGTCAGTTTCTGTACCCTTTCTGGTGATTTAATGGAGGTGTCAAAGAACTCAAGCACCAGGATGATGAAAGCTACCAGGACGAAACCTGCGACAGCTGCGATCAGGATGAGCAGTTTTGTCCTGGAAGGCTGCGCAGCAATGGGAAAGAAGGGTTCATCCACGATCTTGATGTTGGTGGCCATTTCCAGGTTCTGCTGTTTCATTTTGGCCAGGTTCAGGCTCCTGAGCAGTTCGAGGTAGGATTGTTCGGCAACACTGATCTCCCGTTCAATCCTTTTAAGCATGGCACCAAGGGGCGCCATGATTTGGTAAACGGTCTGGAAATCTTCTTTTCTTCTGTCAAGCACCCGCAATGCTGCTTTGGACCCTTCAAAAGCCAGCACATTTTGAACCCAGTCAGTAAGCAGATCTTTTACCGGGATGCCTTCCGGAGAATGGGAATACATATAGTATTTTTGCACCAGGTATTTCAATTGTCCCCGCAAGTTCTCGGCCTGTCTTTTCAATTTGTTGAGTTCATCTCCGATCCTGGGATCGTTCTCAGCATCCAGCTGGTTGATATAGATCAATTCATCCACTTTTTGCAGCTTTTGCCTTACCTTGTTCATTTCATCCGTGGAGATATATATGCTGTCTTTGTCCATCAGCCTGGTTTCGATCTCCTTGATGGCAGCAGCAGCGGATGCAAGCCTGATCTGTTCATTCTGATAATAAGTGTCGAGGTCTTCTTTTTGTTCGGCAATGAACCGGGATTGCTCGTAATAGTTGATGATATTGTTTTTCTTGTTAAACTGCAGCAGCCTGTCTTCGGCCCTCTGTAACCTGATATTGGCTGAGTCGACCTGCGACTTGAAATAACGTACAACCGCATCGGTCTGGTTGATGCGCAGTTCTTTATAATTCTTTACAAAAACGTCGGCAAGTATCTTCAGGGTTTGCTGGCAGATGCCTGGGTCATCCGATTCATAGGTAATTTCCACAAGGTCACTTGCACCGATCCTGGTCACACGAGATTTCTGGTTGATGGCGCTGATGCTGTAATGCCTGTGGTTGTAATGCAGAAGTTCATAAATAAAATTGGTATCACTTGAGCGATAATAGCGGGTGAAGTTTTCCAGGGTGGCATCAAAATCCGATTTTTTAACACCTGGAGGTACGATGGGATCTTTCTCAGGGATGGTATTGTTTAGCCGGGGTACCCTGAATACTCTGTTGCTGGTCTTATCAGCTTCATTTCCTCCCTGCTCTTGCATCTGTCTGTTCTGAGGATAATAATTACTGGAAACTTCTTTGGAATAATCCCGGAGGAACGGCTTTGCCCGCTTGTACTGATGATCAGTCGCTGTCCGTTCCTGATCTCGTTAGAAGATAAACTGTTCATCCGGCGGAGATCCGAAATGCTGACGCCATAAAGCTTGGCGATGGAAAAGAGCGTTTCTCCCGGCTCAACCCGGTGATATTCATTCATGGTCGGCCCTGAGTTTTCGAGCAGGAGTACCTGACCGGTGTATACCTGGTTTGAACTTAAGTTATTGAGACTGATAATCTCGCCAACACTGACCCCATAAATGCCGGCGATCTCAAACATGCTTTCTCCGGCTTTTACCGTGTGGTAACGGGGGATATCTCTTTCGGTTTCCGTGATTTTCGAATTATCCTGAACTTCCGCCTCCGGATCATTATTCGTATCATCAACGAAAGTATCGAGTCCCTGCTCTGCCCGGGTTCGTTTTCTTGCGATTTCTTTTTCCAGACTTTTTATCTCGGTTTCCAGGTTGCGTATTTGTTTTTCTTTTTCCCGCTCAAGCCCCATTTACCATTCTTAACTACCAGGTCCTTTACATTCTTGGGGACCATTCTCTGGAGGGCTTCCCAGTTCGACTGGGAAATATACTGATGATTGGCTTGTTCAAGTGTGAGGTCCTGGGTCAGCAATTTAATGGCGGTCTGTTCAATGATCTGCCTGCTATTAAAAAGGTTTATAAGATTGTCGAATTGCACGTTTGTTCCGTAATAATCGAGATAGCCGCGATCGGTGGTTTCGATGGAATATCCTGTTGCAATACCGGTGTAGATCACTGTAGAGGAGGAGTAGGTTTTGGCCTGGTTACGGGTAAATAAATAAACCGTAACAGCCAATACAATCGGGACGAGTATCAGCAGTAAGAGGTGTCTTCTAAATAATTGATAAAACTGATAAAAATCCATTACCTCTCTACGTTTATTAAATTAAATTTCATGCCAACGATTTCCTCAAGTCTCCAGTATGCGTCATTGAAGGCTTTCACAATGTTAGCGAATCTTTCTGCTCCCCTGGTCTCATAATCCTTCAGTCGCATTAACTCTGAAGCGGGTATTTCGCCGTTTTTAAACTCCATTTCAGCAATAGGCATGTAAATATCGGAATATTGCTGAAATTCATTACTGATCCTCAGCAACTCCTGCTGCTGCAATAATTCATTGTACAAAGTTACAACCTCTTGCCTAACTTGCCGGATTTGCCAGTCGCGGGTTGCCAGGGCGACTTCAACCTGTTTTTTCTCCTGGTTGATCTGATTGCGTCTATCAACGATATCAATCAATGGAAAGCGGAGCGAAGCCCCGATGAGGTAGGAAACCCGCCTTGACTCCGAATAATAAAAGCGATCCACCTGGTTAAGTTCGTCCCGGTCCCAGTAATTCCAGTCCCCGGCATCGAATTCCGCATCCAGGTAAAAATTCCGGGTCCAGTTTACCTTGGCCGATTTCGTTGTATAACGGTAATAATCGGCAGTCATTTCTTCCATTTTAATCCGGGGTGAGCTTTCAAGGGCTGAATCAATCAGGGCCTCAAGGGGTGGGAGCTTGGTTGCTATATCATCTGTTAAAGGATTAAAGAATACTTCTGAGTCATTTTGCTCACTTGTTTGTGCTAAGGCCATTGCATTTAGCATCAAAAAAAATATCAGGAAAGCATGTTGAGCTGAAAGCAATCTCATTAACATCAATGTGTTTTTGTTACAGATTTAAATTAAAAGTGAAACTACATCAATTTTAAAAAAATAAGCAATGAAACAAATATTTTTTTTAAATAAGTTTTTAACAAAAAAATATATACGTAATAACCTTGACCCCCAGTAGCTTAACCCCCTGACACCTGTCCTGTAAGCGGAAATATTAAACGTTTTCCTTTTGGAAAAGTGCTGGAATTGTTCTAAGTATTAGCTTTATATCCCCCCAGAAGGAGTAATTCTTTGCGTATTCGTTATCGAGGGACTTTCTTTCTTCCTCCGACATTTCCCCCTTCTTACCGCGCAATTCAACCTGCCATAAGCCGGTTATTCCGGCGGGCCCCATAAATCGCTGGCTCCAGTCATCAGAGGTAAGCAATTCGGCCTCATATAAGGGCAGGGGGCGGTTCCCCACAACAGACATGTCGCCTTTCAGCACATTGATCAGCTGTGGCAGTTCGTCAATGCTCGTATTCCTGATAATTTTACCGACACGCGTTATTCGCGGATCATCTTTGATCTTCAGGAAGGTAGACGCACCTTTTCTTCTTTTTTGCTCGTTGTACCAGTATTCGCAAACTTTCTCACCTCCCGAATAAAGGGTGGGGGAACAGAATTCATCTTCGGGCAGCTCTTTGCATCGTGGGCATTCTTCCATAAATTCCTGGTCATCATTGTTTTCCAGTTTCTCTTTTGCGTATTTGTTCAGATGTTCAAGTTCTTTGAGTTTTGCATCTGCACCGGTATACATGGAACGGAATTTGTAAAAATGAAAGATTTTATACCCAGTTCCAACCCGCCTGGAGGTGTAATAAACAGCTCCCTTCGATTCAAGTTTAATGGCAATGGCTACCAGGATGAGCAGGGGGGAGAGGATAAGCAAGGCAAAAAAGGAAACCAGGATATCGAACAGGCGCTTGATCAAAGGAATCTTGTATTCCCTGACTTCAGTCATTTCGGATTCTTTCTCAGCAAAATTCTCTTTGAAATATTTGAGGAATTTGATGCGCGTGTAAATGTCTTTCACATCCACCGGTGTAAAATAAAGATCGTCCACCTTTTCTTCCATCATTTGCTTTTTGAGATCCTTTTCCTTTTCGTGGGAGATGATGATAAAGGGGGTTTTATAATCGATCTGTTTATTCCTGATGGTGTTGAGCAGACCTGTTCCATTGAGCCCCGGCAGCGCATTCTCGCTGATAACAGCGTCTGCTTCACCGGATTTTAGAAATGAAATTGCCGCCAGTCCGTTTTCAACCTCGCTTAGTTCGAAAAGCTCTTCCTGTTCTTTAAATTGCTGAATGATGCCGGTGTCACCACCAACGTAGAGGATCTTTATTCTTTCTATGGCGTTTTGTTCCATATGGAATGGAATTTTAGAGAATTATTTTCTTGCCAGGAGTAATTCGATTCTTACCGAAAGTTCTTCCGGGTTAAAAGGTTTTACGATATAATCATTGGCCCCAAGCTTCAGGCATTTAACTTTTTCAGTACTGCTTTCGATACCTGACAGCATGACCAGGGGGATGTCCCGGAAATAACCACTGGCCCTTACATTCTTGATGAATTCATAGCCATCCAGGTTCGGCATCTGGATATCGGCAACCACAAGATCGGGAATATTTCCCGCTTCCAGCCATTTCAATGCTTCGAGCCCGTCGTTTTTTGTCGTAACATCATATTCCTTTTTCAGGAAATTTTCCAGAAGTAACCGAATACTCAGTTCATCATCAATTACCAGAATTTTTTTCTTCATTTGAAAATATTGTTAAAACCTTTTCACACCGCTTAGAAAAGTTCGTTCTCCTTGAACGCAAAAGTAAGTAAAATTGAATAAGAAAGAAAACCTTATTTCAAAGTTATTTACAATTAGGCGGTTAATAACTGCATTACAGTCAGATTGCTTTTGATTTCAGGATCTCTTCAAAAGCATAAATCTCGATCCCGTAATCGGGCGGCTTCAATAAAGTCCAGTTCTTTTACAGCTTTTTCCATATCCCTTTTTTTGCTTGCGATGGCTGTTTTAAGTTGCCCGGTGTTCATGTATTTTACGAGAGGATCGGCAGCCACGCTGATCTTGTCGTCTTCCACGTATGCTTTAGGTCCCTTTTTCCTTGAATCGGCAACGCTTGTAGAATGCATGATGGAGTCCCGGGATTTGCGGATTGCTGTTGGGGTGATCCCGTGTTCTTCATTGTATTTCATTTGTATCTCGCGCCGCCGGTTGGTCTCGTCGATGGCCTTTTGCATGGAATCTGTGATCTTATCGGCATACATGATCACCTGGCTATCGATGTTGCGAGCTGCCCTGCCTGCTGTTTGGGTAAGTGATCTTTCAGATCGAAGGAATCCTTCCTTATCGGCATCCAGGATGGCCACCAGTGCCACTTCGGGGAGATCCAGGCCTTCCCGCAAAAGGTTTACTCCCACGAGCACATCAAATTCACCCAGCCGCAGGTCGCGCATGATCTCAACCCTTTCGATGGTATCTACTTCGGAATGCACATAGCGGCATTTTATCCGAAGCCGTGTCATGTATTTTGTCAGTTCTTCGGCCATTCTTTTGGTCAGGGTGGTAACAAGTATACGGTTTCCTTTTGTGATGGTGGCATCGATCTCTTCCAGCAGGTCGTCGATCTGGTTGAGGCTGGGGCGTACTTCGATCAGGGGGTCAAGCAGGCCGGTCGGCCTGATCAGCTGTTCCACAACCACGCCTTCACATTTCTGAAGTTCATAATCGGCCGGGGTGGCACTGACAAAGATCAACTGGTTGACGATGGCCTCGAATTCATCAAATTTCAAAGGTCTGTTGTCCATGGCAGAGGGAAGCCTGAAGCCATATTCCACCAGCGTTTGTTTGCGGGAGCGGTCGCCACCGTACATCGCACGTATCTGGGGTATGGTCACATGGCTTTCATCAATGACCATCAGGTAATCGTCCGGGAAATAGTCCAGCAGGCAGAAAGGACGGGAACCCGCTTTTCTGCCATCGAAGTAACGCGAATAGTTCTCGATGCCGGAGCAGTAGCCCAGCTCACGCATCATCTCTATATCATAAACCACACGGTCCTCCAGCCTTTTGGCTTCCAGGTGCTTGCCGTTTTCTTTGAAATAGGCCACCTGTTTTTGCATGTCATCCTGGATTTCATTCAGGGCCGATTTCATCTTGTCTTTGGAGGTAATGAAGATATTTGCAGGATAGATAACAATGTTGTCATACTCCTCGATTTTGTGCCCGTCGACAGGATGGAAGGATTCCAGTCCTTCAATCTCATCTCCCCAGAAGTAGATCCTGTAGGCAAAGTCAGCATAGGCGGGGAATACATCCACTGTATCCCCCTTGACCCGGAAATTGCCGCGGTTGAACTCAACTTCATTCCTGGAGTACAGGCTGCTCACCAGATCATGCAAAAACTTGTTTCTGTTCACCCAATCACCTTTTTGCAGGCCGATCACATTGCTGGTGAAATCATCTGGATTCCCGATGCCGTATATACAGCTCACGGAGGAAACTACGATCACATCCCTGCGCCCGCTCAGCAGGGAAGAGGTGGCGCTAAGTCTGAGTTTTTCAATTTCGTCGTTGATGGAAAGGTCCTTCTCAATATAGGTATTCGGTAACCGGAAGGTAAGCCTCTGGCTGGTAGTAATCGTAATAGGATACAAAATATTCCACGGCATTATCGGGGAAAAACTGTTTGAATTCTCCATAAAGCTGGGCTGCCAAAGTTTTGTTGTGGCTCAGTACCAGGGTGGGGCGGTTCACCTCTTTCAAAACATTGGCTATGCTAAAGGTTTTGCCTGAACCGGTCACACCCAGCAGGGTCTGGGCAATATCCCCCCGATTGAGGCCTTCGGTCAATTGCCTGATGGCCTCCGGCTGGTCACCGGTGGGTTTAAATTCTGACGTTATTTTAAAGTCCATATGATCCAAATTGTAAAAATAAACTTAGTTTTCCAGACTCAAAAAGCAGGAAACCGGAAAATGATCTGAAATTTCAGGATTGTCTGCCGCGTAATCCGCAGAAATAAATCTTTTGTCGTAAAGGATATAATCGATCCTGAAAAAAGGGATCCTGGAAGAAAATGTCTGTCCCAGCCCGCTGCCGCTTTCAATAAAAGCATCTTCCAGGTTTTCGGTCAGTGTGTTGTATGCATAGCTGGTCGGGGTGTCATTGAAATCCCCGCAAATGATCACGGGATAAGGACATGCTTCGATCTCTTGCCTGACCCTTTCCACCTGCTTGGAGCGATTTTTAAAAGCCTGCTTGAGTTTGCCTGATATCCGTCTTAAACGACTCATCGGGCCTTCTTTGCCAAGTTCCTCCGTGTTTCCTGTAACCACCTTATAATCCGTACTTTGCAGGTAAATTGATTCCAGGTGCAGGTTATACACCCTGAAAGTGTCCCCCTGGTGCACCAGGTCGGCGAAGATCCCGAACTTCTTATCTGATTTTCCTTTCAAGAAGCCATGATCAATGCGTTCAAATTTGCTGAATATGGCCATTCCGACGATCTTCGACTTGTATGGGTTGTAATAGGATTCGTAGTAATAATTCCTGGCATTCAGTTTTTCTTTCAGGTTGATAAGCGGGTAGTAATAATTCTCTCCCTGAGAATAAAACTCCTGCATGCAGATAATATCCGGTGCTTCATTGATGACGTGATCAAAAATATCATTCTGCCTTTCCGTGAGTTTGTTGTAATTGTTTTCGGTCAAATTGTGCACATTGAAACTAAGTATCTTGAAACTTTTTTCCGGATCCAGTTCCGGCCCTGCATTCCCGGCCTGGAAATAACGGCCGGTAAAATCAAAACCTGCCAGAATGACAAGCGCACTCAGCAAAAAATAAAATTTTGCCATGAGGGCCCAGTAAATTGCAAAAGCGATATTGATCAGCAGGAGGAAAGGGTAGGCAAGGCCGATGAATGGCAAAACCCATGAATCTGCCGGGCTGACATTTCCTGCAAAGTAAGACATGATCAGCAGCATGGCAAAGACAAGATTCACCAGCAGCAGGAGTTGCTGCAGCAAAGAGGGGCTCGGCTTATTGTTTTTGCGCTTGCGGCTCACTATTTATTGCTGGCTTTGAAAAGGATCTCTTTTTCTTCCTTGCTCAGGCTGTCATAGCCGGATTTTGAGATTTTTTCCAGGATATCATCAATCCTGTCCTGATTCTTTTTCCTTTTGTAATTGTACTCATCATCCGTTATAGGCCTTTTGCCGGGCCGGGATGTAGTTTCATATTTGGAGGCGGAACTTTTGGTGAAGTATGAAAAGATCTTTTTAAGATTAAATGAAGGCAGCCATTTTCCCATGTCGGTTCCTTTTTGGAGCAGTTTAATGTAGGAAAATCCCCAGAGGGCCCCGCCGATATGGGCAATATGTCCTCCCGGGTTTCCGCGTTGTATGCTCAATATATCAAGTATAACGAGTCCGATGGCCAGGTATTTTAATTTAACCCTGCCAAATAAAATGAGGATCACCGTGTAATTGGGTACATAAGTGGAGATGGCTACCAGGATGGCAAGTACCGAAGCCGAGGCGCCAAGGGCGATGGAGCGGGGTACATAATCCTGGAAAACGGGAAAAACATTGAATGCCAGGATATACAGGACTGCACCTGCAAGGCCTCCCCATATGTAAACGCTCAGGAGTTTTTTCTCACTCAGGTATTCCATGAAGATACGCCCGCCGAAATACAGCACGAACATATTGAAGAAAATGTGGAAAAAGCCCTGCTGCAAAAACATATAGGTGAAAATGGTCCATGGCCGGGTGATCAGGGCGGAAATATCAGCAGGTACTGACAGCCAGTAGACGAGCGGGTTAACGCCACCCGGGGAGCTCGGGTTGTCCTGGAAAAACCAGATTATAAGACCGATGACATTGACTGTCAAAAATACAGCAAGGTTTATCAGGATCAGGTTGGAGAGTATGCTTTTCTTTCGGAAGAAATCCTTGACCTCATCCAGCGGATTCCGGTTGTATTGGTACATAGGCTAGTGTCTTTTCCAGTATCTGATCATGAAATACCCAAAAATCATACCACCCAGGTGGGCGAAATGCGCCACATTGTCCCCGGGGTTGTTGGAAATACCGCTGTAGAGTTCGATCCCACCGTAGATGATCACAAACCACTTGGCCTTAACGGGAATTGCAAAATAAACATAGATCAAAGCATTCGGGAATAGCATTCCGAAGGCAAGCAGAATACCGAATACGGCACCGGAGGCACCAACCACAACGGCGGAGTTGAGAAAGTCAATCCTGTACTGGGTAATGAAATTGATCCCTTCCTGCAGGGCACGGCTTGGATCGCGGGTGATCAAACTGTTGTACTTATTGGCAAAAGCGGTATAATTGTTCTGGATCTCCAAGGAGGCGACCTTGAAATTGTCAGAATTTAAGAAGGCCATGAGCTTCTCGTTGGATGGATCCTGTAAGAGATTATTGATTGCGCTCATAATCGGGGAGATCTGGAAATAAAACACCAGGTAATGGACGATGGCGGCTCCCACGCCCGTAACCAGGTAATAGATCAGGAACCGCTTCGGGCCCCAGACATTTTCCAGGGCATTTCCAAACATCCACAGGGCGAACATATTGAAGAATATGTGCCATAAACCCCCGTGCATAAACATATAGGTAATAAACTGATAGGGTTGAAAATCTTCTGCTGCCCAGTAATGCAGTCCCAGGTAATCGATGAGTTTGATCCCATATGCGCTGTCGAGTGCGAGGGTGGCCAGAAAAAACAATATGTTGATGATCAGGAGATTCTTTACCACAGGGGGCAATATTTTGAATCCCATTGGTCTGAATTGTTGTGACATATTTTAAATTTTAAGCTGCAAAAATAAACATAACAAATTACTCACGTCCTGGTTTTTCCGAGGCAAACTTTTTTTCCATTTCTTCAAAAGGGATCACATAAAAGCAGAATCGCCCGTCAGGTGTCTTTTCAGGTACCTTGCAGCGAAAAAGCTTATCTGAAATATTTTGCATTTCTTCCGGTGCCAGCCGGGTTCCCGACTTGATGGCCATATTCAGGGCCATGGCTCTTGCCAGGATGATCTTCTTATCAATGTTGATATCCCCCAGGTTTTTTTTATAGTTCTCGATGGCTGATTCTATCAATTCCTGCACATCATTGTTCTGGTATCCGGCCGGTGTGCCGTCCACCACAAAAGTATTGCTGCCAAATCGTTTGATGCTGAAACCTATCAGTTTAAGATCTTCCTGTATGTCTTTCAGGATTTCCGCATCATCCTGGCTGAGACTGATGTTCTGCGGAAATAATTCCTTTTGCGAGATGGTATTCTTGTTTTCCAGCGTTTCGAGGAAATGCTCATAAAGGATCCTGTAGTGGGCATTCCGCTGGTTGATGATCATCATGCCTGATTTGATGGGCGTGAGAATGTATTTATTCTGAAGTTGAAAGAACTTGGCTGACCCGTCCCAGATGAGATCTTCATTTTCCGGTTCTTTTCCTGCAGAAGCAGGATGATTCGCTTGTTTGTCTTCTGTTCTCCGGCTTATCTCATATAATTTTTCCCAGTTGGCATTTGCGGATGCATCATCCCGGCCGGAGGCGCTCCTGAATGTTTCGCCCTTATTTCCGCTCTCGAAAGGATTATAATCGCTTTTTTCGCGTCTGAATGGATTTTTTATTTCCTGGTCCCCGGTGTTTTCCCTGATATCAAAGCTTTGCTCCACATCAAAATCAATGCTGGGTGTAACATTGAATTTTCCGAGCGATTGTTTGATAGCAGACCTGAGTATGGCATAAACATATTGATTGTCCTGAAAATTGACTTCTGTTTTGGTGGGATGTATATTCACATCCAGCAATTTGGGATCTATTTCCAGGAAAATAAAGTAAGTCGGGAAGGCATCACCTGGCAGCAATTCCTGGAAGGCACTGTCGACGGAATGATTCAGGTAGGCATGCTTAATGAATCTTTTATTGGCAAAGAAATATTGTTCACCTCTGGTTTTTTTCGCAAACTGAGGTTTTCCGATAAATCCGCTTATATTAAGCTTGTCGGTAGCCTGTTCAACCGGCACCAGGCGTTCGTTGTATTGGCTGCCCAGGATGTTCACAATGCGTTGTTTCTGGTTGGAAGCCTTCAGTTGAAAAAGGGTTCTCTTATTGCTGATCAGTGTCATGCTGATCGCGGGGTAAGCCAGGGCAACCCGGGTAAACTCCTCAATGATGTGGCGCAACTCAGCGGAGTCGCTTTTCAGGAATTTCCTGCGTGCCGGTACATTAAAAAAAAGATTTTTGATCAGGATGCTGGTGCCTGCCGGGCAACTCACGGTTTCCTGGCGCTTCAGTTTGGTCCCTTCAATTTCTATCAGGCTGCCAAGTTCCTTTTCCTGCATTCTGGTTTTGATCTCTACCTGGGCAATGGCTGCGACCGAGGCCAGGGCTTCCCCTCTGAACCCCATGGTTCTGATGGCAAAAAGATCTTCCGCCGACTGGATCTTCGAGGTGGCATGCCTTTCCAGGCTCATCCTGGCATCGGTTTCCGACATTCCGCAACCGTTGTCGCTCACCTGGATCAGCGTTTTACCGGCATCTTTGATCACCAGTTTGATCTCGCTACTTCCGGCATCCACGGCATTCTCAAGCAGTTCCTTGACCGCAGAGGCAGGCCGCTGGATCACTTCACCCGCAGCGATTTGATTAGCAACGGAATCCGGTAAAAGTTTAATAATATCAGCCATTATTGGGTGAAGGCTCTCACAAGGTTATCCACAATATTCGTGAAAAAGATAAGGTATATGGCCAGGCCGGCGATTGCAATGTACACAACCGTCCTCAGTTCGGAGCTTCTTTTTTTCCTGGCTTCGTATTCATAGCGCCATTTCCTCCTGATCTGAGCCCTCAATTGATCCGCTTTGTCATCGCTGTCGGTATAACCAAGTTTCTTCTTTCTTTGCTCACGCTCATCTTTCTCCTTGTCATAATACAAGGGCTGATAATTAAACTGTTTGGGCTTGGGCCTCTTGAAAAATACGATCTTCATGCTATGCTGTTTATCTTACAAAAGTATCGAATATTTTGTGCCCTGGCAACATTACAGAAACTCTCTGATGCAGGCAGCAGAGTTTCAAATTGATTGTTAATCCGGATCGAAGGTTTATTTCTGTTCATCCTCATGCTGAAAAAATAGTCTTGCTGATTTAAGCAGGTATTCTTTATCTTTGAACTGATTTTAGCGGATCATATTATGAAAACACCCAAAGAAAATAAACTGAGCAAATTGATCGTGGTTGGCGACCGGGTGCTTGTTAAGCCCAAGGAGGAGAACAATAAGACGAAAAGCGGATTGTACCTGCCACCCGGTTATAAGGAAAAAGAAGAAGTCCGTTCGGGCTTTGTGGTCAAAGCGGGGCCCGGTTATCCCATACCTATGCCTGCGGAGGACATGGACGAGCCCTGGAAGGCACAGGACGAAAAGGTTAAATATGTTCCTCTGCAGGCCAGGGTAGGCGACCTGGCATTGTTTATGCAAAAGGGAGCCATTGAGATCGTTTTTCACGGAGAAAAGTATTTCATTGTCCCGCAACATTCCATTTTGTTGCTGGAAAGGGATGAGGATCTTTTTGAATAAAAATTTTAAGCTTTTGCGAGAACCGGGAATTTTTGTCTTGCCAGGTAAAAAGCCCCAAAGAACAGGCCATTATAAAACAATCCGCCCAGCACCGTATTCAGGAAGAATGAAATTCCGTAAGCGCCATCGTTGAAAAATGCGAGGCCTGCAATATATGCTTCGATCAATCCTGCGGCATTGGCGGGATAGATCGGAGATGCCAGCCAGGCTGCAAAATTGGTGATCAGGAAAAACACCACCGAAGAACCCAGCGAAGCGCCTATAACATTCACTGTTCTTACTTTCTGACGCAGCACAAAACCAATCATCACCGTGATGGCAAATGCGACGTACACGGCAATCATATAGGAATGAAAACCCAATAGCAGATCGCTGAGTAACATGGCTGCGATGGGAAGCAGGAAAGCCAGATATTTGCGGTTCAGGTAAGTTCCGCCGAACAATGCCATGGCTGCAATGGGCGTGAAATTGGGCCAGTGGGGGATCAGGCGCATGAAAGCACCGAACAATATTACACTGATGATGAAAATAAATCTTGGCGTCAGAATTCTATCCTTCATGATCTTTGTTTTAAATTAATTCCACACAAAAGTATGAAAAAGCTTTTATTTGATAAACCCTAAGTTGTTTTTTTATAAACATGCAATTGTTACTTTTGCTTAACGGTAAAGAACAAACGATGAAATTGTTTACTTACATTTTTGTGGCCGCATTCGGCCTGCTCATGGTAAATTGCAGCAATATGGATAAGAAAGTTGACCTGATCATATACAGTACAAAAATATATACTGTCGATCCTGATTTCAGCATGGCACAGGCCATGGCAGTGCGCGATGGAAAGGTGGTAGCCGTCGGCAGCAACGAAGAGATCTTTGATCAATACACTGCCGAAAAGGTATACAATGCGATGAATAAATTTGTCTATCCGGGCTTTATTGACGGTCATTGTCATTTTTACTGGTATGGCGAGGCTTTGATCCGCTATGCTGACCTGGTAGGGACAGCTTCCTTTGCGGAAGTCCTGGAGAAGGTAACAGAACATCAGAAAGAAAATCCCGCGGAATGGATACTTGGCAGGGGTTGGGACCAGAACGACTGGGAGGTGATGGAATATCCCACCCGCACCCGGCTGGATAAATTATTCCCGGACAGGCCGGTGGTGCTGACCCGCATTGATGGGCATGCCGTCCTCGCCAATGCTGTAGCTCTCAGCAGGGCCGGAATCAATGCAGGAACAAAAATCGAAGGCGGAGAGGTGATCCTGGGCAACGATGGTGAACCAACAGGTGTCCTCATCGATAACGCAGCCGACCTTTTGAAAGCAATGATCCCGGAGCCGGAGCCGGATGAGAAGGTTGGGGCTTTCCTTGAAGCCGAAAAGAATTGCTTTGCCGTGGGACTCACCTCGGTGGGTGATGCAGGTCATGATAAGGACATGGTTACTTTTATCGACAGCCTGCACAGGTCTGGAGAACTTCGGATGAAAATCAGCCAGATGCTCAGCCCGACGGAACAAAATTATCAGCATTTCATCAAAAATGGCCCTTATGTAACGCACAGGCTTAGCGTGAGATCGGTGAAACTATACGCCGATGGAGCACTGGGTTCACGCGGGGCCCTTTTACTTGATCCGTATTCGGATGATCCGGGCAATTACGGACTGCTGATGAAAGATCCGGATTACTACCGGGAATGGGCTCGCAAAGCCTATGAAAACGGCTACCAGGTAAATACCCATACCATCGGGGATTCAGGGGCCAGAATTATGCTGGATATTTATGGTGAATTTCTGAAAGACAAGAATGACAGGCGGTGGCGCATTGAACATGCCCAGATCATCCATCCTGATGATATGTCAAAATTCGGAAAGTATTCCATTATTCCCTCAGTGCAGGGAACACATGCCACTTCGGATATGTACTGGGCGCCCGAAAGGATCGGGAAGGAGCGGATTCACTGGGCCTATGCCTTTAAAGACCTGCTCGCGGAAAACGGATGGATCATCAATGGTACGGACTTTCCGATCGAGAATATCAACCCACTGCATACTTTTTATGCCAGCGTGGCAAGAAAAGATCTTGACCGTTTCCCCGAAGATGGTTTCCTGATGGAAAATGCCCTGAACCGCGAAGAAACCCTGAAGTCCATGACGATCTGGGCGGCAAAAGGAAGTTTCGAAGAAAATAAAAAAGGAAGCCTGGAAAAGGGCAAAGATGCTGATTTTGTAATTTTGGAGAAAGACATCATGAGCATCCCCCTTGAGGAGATCCCGCATACCCGGGTTGCCCGGACTTACCAGGATGGAGAACTGGTTTATCAAAATCAGGATATCGAATACTAATTCCTGTAAATTTGCATTATATCTTGAGAAAGGATCAGAAGAGAGATGGAGAAATATATATGCATTCACGGACATTTTTATCAGCCGCCCCGTGAAGACCCCTGGACGGAAAAGATCGAAGAGCAGAAGGATGCATCCCCATTCCACGACTGGAATGAGAAGATCACCTATGAGTGCTACCAGCCCAATACAGACTGCCGGATTCTCGAAGATGAGAAGATTGTGGATGTGGTCAATAACTTTGAAAAGATCAGCTTTAATTTCGGACCGACCCTCTTGAGCTGGCTTGAAAATAAACACCCCAACACCTACAAAGCCATTATCGGGGCAGACGAAAAAGTTGCAGGCAGGATGAACGGGCACGGCCCTGCAATCGCGCAGGCTTATAACCACATGATCATGCCCCTGGCGGATCAAAGAGATAAAGAAACCCAGGTGCGCTGGGGAATACGGGACTTTGAAAAGCGATTCGACCGCAAACCCGAAGGCATGTGGTTGCCCGAAACAGCAGTGGATACAGCCACCCTGGAAGAACTGGCCAGACAAAATATTGCCTTTACGATTTTGGCTCCGGAGCAGGCAAAGGCCATCAGAAAAATAAATGATGATCAATGGATTGCCATTGATTCGGGCACCCTGGACAAAGGCAGGCCCTACCTTTGCAATCTTCCCTCAGGAAGAAGCATCAGCCTGTTCTTCTACAACGGAAAAGTATCCCATGATGTGGCTTTCAATGGCTTGCTGAAAGATGGCAAACAATTCGCCAATCACCTGCTGGAAGCCTTCGGTGAAAAAGGAGCCGGGATGCAATTATCCCATATTGCCACAGATGGCGAAACATACGGTCACCATCACCGCCACGGGGATATGGCCCTGGCCTTCTGCATTTATTACCTGGAAAAATACGAGAAAACCCGGGTCAGCAATTATGCTCACTATTTGTCGATGCAAGAGCCTGAGCATGAGGTACAAATACACGAAAATACCTCCTGGAGCTGCTCGCATGGCATTGAACGCTGGCGCAGCAACTGCGGCTGCAAAGTGACGCACAAAAAATCTGTAAAGCAACAATGGAGAAGGCCTTTGCGGAATGCTTTTGATTTTCTGAAAGAAAAGATCAACAAGATGTATGTTGATCAAATTCAAAATTTTACGGATGCTGATCCCTGGAAACTGCGGAATGATTTCATGGAGATCATCCTCGATCCCGCCGATGAAAATACCGCTTTGTTTTTCCGGAATAATTTAAAAGTTCAAGTGGATAAAGATGTACAAAATAAACTACTTGACCTGCTTGAGATGCAAAAGTACTCCATGTTCATGTACACCAGTTGTGCCTGGTTCTTTGATGATATCAGTGATACGGGAACCATACAGATAATTGCCTATGCTACCCGTGCCTGCCAGCTGGCAGAGAAATACGGCCAGGAATCCCTGTTTCCGGAATTCCTGGAAAGACTGAAGAAAGCAAAAGGAAATTTTCCCGAATACCCTGACGCAAAAGTCCTTTTTGAAAAGAGGATCAGGCCCAGGATGAAAGATCTTAAACCTTATTCCTTATGAACACAGAAAGGGCAACAGGCATATTATTGCACATCACCTCCCTTCCTTCAAATCATGGAACAGGTGATTTCGGATCCGCGGCCTATCGCTTTGCAGAAATCCTGAAAGAAGCAGGTGTTAAGTACTGGCAGATATTACCCCTCAATCCCACGGATGCTGCAACAGCATATTCCCCTTACAGCAGCAATTCTGCTTTTGGCCTGAACTCCCTCTTTGTGGATCCGGAACAATTGCTGCACCAGGGATGGCTTGGCAAAGATGAGATTGCGCAATGCAGTAAGGGCAAAACAGGCATTGATTACCAGTTTGCCCATGCATGTAAAAATGAACTTTTTGAAAGAGCATGGGTCCGGTTTAAGATAAACATCCCCTTTGATTTTTATGAGTTCCTTAATAATAATTCATACTGGATCCAGGATCATGCGCTTTATAGGTCCCTGAAATCCCATTTCAGTGAAAAAAGCTGGGATCGCTGGCCGGAAGGTATTCGAGACAGGAAAGCCGGGGACCTGGAATCCTACCGGAATTTATTGAAGGATGAGATACTGGAAGAGCAATTCAGACAATATGTGCTTTTCAAACAATGGATGAAGCTGAAAAGCCACTGCAATGATGCCGGACTGAAGATATTCGGTGACATGCCAATCTATATCCAGCATGACAGTGCCGATGTATGGGCCCACAAAGAATATTTTAAACTGGATGAAGAAAAACAACCGGCTTTCGTAGCCGGCGTGCCGCCCGATTATTTCAGCGAAAGCGGGCAATTGTGGGGAAATCCTGTGTACCACTGGCAGGCAATGGCTGATGATCATTTCACGTGGTGGACGGAGCGTTTCCGTCAGCAAGTTGATTTGTTTGACCTTGTGCGTATTGATCATTTCAGGGCTTTCCTTTCCTACTGGGAGGTTGAGGCAGGAGAAGAAACGGCTGTGAACGGGAAATGGGTGAAAGCTCCGGGGGTGCAATTGTTAGGGCGTTTAAAACAGGTACTGGGTCCGATTCCCCTGGTTGCCGAAAATCTGGGCATCATAACCCCCGATGTAAATGAATTTCTTGAAAATCAGAAAATTCCCGGTATGCAAGTGATGCAGTTTGGTTTTCAATCCATGGCTCCGGCCAATGAATACCTGCCTCATAATTTTGAGAAAAATTGTGTTGCATACACAGGAACCCATGACAACAATACGAGCAGGGGATGGTACCGGCAGGAAATCAATGATGAGCAAAGGAAATGGCTGAGCATGTATTTTGGCAAAGATATCGGCGAAAGCAATGTGGCACAGGAAATGATCCGGCTCCTGATCCAAAGTCCTGCTGCCCTGGTGGTCTTTCCGCTGCAGGATCTGCTCGGACAGGATGAAAATTACCGCATGAACAAACCCGGAACCCTTCTGGAAAACTGGCAGTATTGCATGGAATGGCAGGATTTGCCAGAAGAAAGATTGAATGGCTGAAAGAACTGAATACACTTTTTGCGCGGTTCCTGACTTCGTCACCCCATTGACTGTTTCTGTTAAGCTCCTGATCCTTAATACATATTTCTATAAGTAGAGTCTGTCCATAGAGTCAACAGGTTAACTATAGCAAGGAGATATCTCGCTTCGCTACCAATGACAAGTATTGTGTATGTTGCAGATTATGGGTTAATTATGGTGTTTTTGAATCCCCCTAACCCCCTCCCGATGGCGATCGGGAGGGGGTTAGGGGATTGACACATTTTGCTATAATACTGAAAGCTGCAATTTGTCATATCGTTATGTTGAACTCAACCTAAAGGCAGCTCCAAGTCCGTTCATTTATCTTACGTACAAGGAATTATTAAACAAAAACTTATACGTATAAAAAACCGAAAAAATCAGCATGAAGATACAAGGTTTTCTTCATCTGAACAAGATAAAAGAGCTATTAGAAACTGTTTTGATTTTTAAAAACAAAAAGACATTGTTAATAAAAAAGCTCATAACATATTGGTTATCAGTTAGTTCGACTGAATAATATACGTATATTTATGATTATTAACCACAAAAATCATATTGACATTGGATACTGCCGACTCAAAAAGATACTGGCACCAATCATGGCTGCCAGAGAAAAAATGGCGTGGCGTAGGGCAGTTTAAGTTAACGCACGCCAAACCAGGTAATAAAAATGAGACTAGAATTTTTTATAAAATTTTTGCGTCTTTTTTAATTCGTCATCGTCAACAGGGTGAATATCTTTTTTAACTCAAAGCAATGTGGGTTTAATTTGAGTTAAGAAAAGCAACTATTAATATTTAAACCCACAACTAAAAATATAATATTATGGCAATGAATGGAAAAGCAGTAGTTGTTTGGAGTGGCTCATTAGCAAATGGTAATGGTCATGCCGAATTTGAAAGTGGAACGGGCGGAAAAATACCCGTAACTTGTGCTATGGAAGACAGCACCCCGGGCAAAAGCAGTCCCGAAGAATTATTAGCTGCAGCACATGCAAGTTGTTTTTCGATGGCTCTCTCTCAAATCCTGACTATGCAAGGAAAGCGGAAAATTGAAAAACTGCGCGTAGCTATCACGACAACACTCGATCAGGTAAAAAAAGACGAGCCTTTTTTGATTACGCGTGAGGAAATCGATATTACAGGTAAGGTTGGTGATATTGATGAAGCAGGTTTTATGAAAGTGGTTGAAATGGCAAAAACAATGTGTGCTGTTGGCCTGGCGCTAAAAGGAAATGTAAAGCTTGATTACAAGGTTCATTTCGAAGCATAACAAATTTGAAATTTCACTTTTTGTTGAAGTGAAATGGCAATAACATAAGTAAACAGCAAATTGGTTTTATTAATTTGCTGTTTACTTATTGAACTTGATTTACCCGCAGCAACCACTGTTTGTAGATTGCAAACCTGACAAACGGAAGCCGTTCGTACCATAATCGATGGTAACAGGTGCAAGTGTTTTTAAAAGCTCTTTTTCTACAAAAAAGTCAATTCCTTCGAGATTTACAACCGTTTCATTATCGTCGGGTTGCGATGCAATATCCATTTGTATGGATGGCCCGCAACACCCCTGGGTATTAAAAATGTGAATTCCTGCGCCTGGTTTGTCGAAACCATCAAGCACTTTTTTTAGCTCAATTGCTGCTTGTTCTGATACTTTCATGATGCTAATTTTTTTATTTTTCAAAAATTCCTTTTCCTAACTTTTCAACTGCTTTTAAACCAATTATTTCTTCCTGGCTCAGGGGGATCGAAAACAACGGTTTGTTAACGAACAGTTCCTGTGCGTTGTACAAATAGTGTTGTTGTAATTTCCACCGCTCGCGCGAAAAATCATCGGGGCAGTCGGCTTCATGTAAAATCTGGTTCAGCAAAACACCTTGTACGGTAATGCCTACCCGCTCCAAATCCTTCATGGCGCGGTAGCCTTCGTTCAAAGGGGTAAACTCGGGATACGCCACCAGCATAAATGTTGCAAGGCCGGTGTCTTTTAAGCGCTCAATCAGCTTTTCAATTTTCTTATCGGGTTGCACAAGGCTTGCTGATGATGTAGGTTGTTGGGTTTTCTTTTTCGAATCGATTTCCTTTTGGTATTCAAACGGCAACTCCAATAATCGCAAGAGTGTGGCCGGTTGGTGCTGTATCGAGTACAAAATAATCCCACCCCGGCTCGTTTAAGACATTGGCAAATTGCTCGAAAATAGCAATCTCTTCGGTGCAGGGCGACTCCAGTTCTTCTTCGAGGCCGGCCAGCAACTCATCAGAATAGCCATTTGATTTTGCTTCATCCAATATTTTTTTGCGGTACTCTTCAACGGCTGATTTTTGGTCGATATTTACAGCCCAAAGGTTGCCCGATACATTTACCGGAGTATGGTTCACTTCGGTTTCAAGCACTTGCCCGATATGGGCAGCCGGGTCGGTAGTAAACAGCAGTGTTTTTCCTTCGCCTGCCAGTTTGGAAGCGACAGCACAAGCTGCAACGGTTTTTCCAACGCCGCCTTTCCCGGTAAGGATAACCACCCGGTTTTCCGCTTTCTTTTTCAGGATGGATAACAGCTTATCGGGAGTGCTAAAACCTTCGAATGGTTTTACTTCTTTAAATTTCCGATGAATGGTATGCTGTTTGTTTTCAAATGCAATTTCACCCAATAGGGCAATGTTTTCAACGCCCTTTACCTCCGACTGTTGCATGGGAACTTCAGATGTGTCGCTACCAAAATTGTTGCGTAATTCAGCAATGTATTGTTTTTGCGTTTCGGCTAATTTTCCAAATATTCCCTGTGTTGTTCCATGATTGGGGAATATACCGTTAATCACCAGGTGAAAATTATGAATGCCTGTGCGCTCCAACTCACTTTTCGCCCTAAAAGTTTCATACACCGAAGTTTTTTCGGGGCGGCTTACCAGGTAAACGATGGTTTGTGCATCATCCTGCATCACGTTTACGGCATGTTCGTATTTTTTGCGGGCGCCTTCAATTTGCGAAACCGGCCCGATACAGGTTTGTCCGCTGCCCTCGGCACTTTTATTGATAAACTTGTTCCACTCGTTGGGCAGGGTCATTAACCTTAGCGTATGGCCTGTTGGCGCTGTATCGAACACAATTAAGTCGTACGAATTATCTCCGAGGAAATCGGTAAACTTATCGAAAGTGGCAATCTCGACCGTGCATCCGCCGTTAAATTCTTCTTTCACCTGCGCCAGTGCAAACTCATCGAGGATAGCAGCGAGCGGTTCGAGCATCCGGTTTTTATAGGCATCGGTTATGGCGTCGGAGTCCATTTGTGCCACCGACAGGTTTTTAGATACATTCACGGGGTCAATACCCACTTCGCGTTCAAAAATATCGCCCAGGTTTCCGGCCGGGTCGGTTGAAACCAACAAGGTACGTTTTCCTTTGTTTGAGTGATAGACTGCTGTTGTGGCGGCCATGGTGGTTTTACCTACGCCGCCTTTTCCTGAAAAGAAAATATATTTTGACATTGATTCTCTGTTTTAAATTGTTATTTTATTTTGATTCATTTTTTCTTCTGCCAGTTCCATGGCAGCATTGGTTGCTGCCGTAAGTACCGGACACCATACCGGTGGTATGTTGGGTTCTTTTCTCCGGCGGCCAAACGCTTAAAACCGGGCGATAATTTGCGCAGGTTGATAACACTTGCGCCAAACATAATCATCATTCCCAGCATGGTGGTAATGGCTGCCCAAATCAGTAAAACCCAATAAGAAACCCCGCTTGCAAGCTGGTAAAGCAAGAATGAAGATATGACTGAAATCAGTACCCAAACCAGCATGACTGCCAGGTACGATGGTATATTTTTTTTGCTGAATAAAGGATATTTTTCCATAATGCTACCTGTTAATTTTAGATTGAATAAACTTATTTATTTTCGGGATATTGATTTTTTTATCGGCACAAGCTAATTCTTCGTTCACCAGCACAAAAGGAAAATTAACTTCCTCTTTTTCGAGCAATTGTTGGGCAGCAATATGATTAAACCATTCGCCCGACATAAATTCGATGTGTTTTACCTGCACCGTTTCGTCAAATTTTGTTTTCAGTTGCCTGCTCACCATCTGCGCTGTTTGCTCCCAGTTGGCTTTACTTGAATCGCAAGCTGCCTGAGGGATAGTGAATATTTCTGTTAAAATCGGTTTTGTCATTTCCATTGTTTTTAACTGAATACCCCAAAATACGGGTATCCGGTTCAATATTATTCAATTCGGGAATATGTTTTTTAAGTTCTTCCAATTCGGGGTACGACCCCGTTTTTAATGATTTGCACCGTTAAGCAAAACAAGGGGTAATTTTCCGGGGCCGTTGGTTTTAATAAAGTTACTGACCACGCTGTTTTGCACAAAAGCCATGGGCGACTGGTTAATGGCATACCGTTTGGTTTCCACACCTGCTTTTTTTAGTAGCTGTATGGTATTTTGCAAATCAATAAGCGCTTTGTCGGGTTCCGGTCCGCATACGCCGCTTTCGCAACACATGGAGGGGTCAAATATTTCAAGTGTCATACTTTTTTATTTTATAATTCAAAAACAATTAAATTTCATTTTTAACAAACTGAGACAAAAAAACAATTAGATCATTCAGTTTTTCCGATGAAAGGCAATAGCAGACTCGGGAGTCATCAATACTTCCTTCGATAATCCCTGCATGTTTTAATTCTTTCAAATGCTGGGATACTGTGGATTGCGCCAGCCCCATTGACTCGGCAAGCAGTCCGCACTGACAACTTTGCTGGTTTCCCAGTTCCTGCAATATACTTATCCGTGCCGGATGCCCCAATGCTTTGGCAATGGTTGCCAGGTTTTCCTGCACTTCGGTGTAAGTATCCGGTTTTGTCGCTCCCATATTCATCGTTTTATAGACATATCGCAATATTACGATGTTTATTTGAGCTATCAAAATATTTTACCGTTTTCTTAATTCTTTTAACCAATTTATTAATTCATCTTTTGAAGGAAAAGTAATTGCATCGAAATCACAAAATTTCTGGCATGTTGAACAGCCCACTACGCAGTTGTATGGATTTGGGACTTGCATTACAGTTTCTCCTTGTTCAAAAACATCGTTATCGCAGAATTCCAAACAACTTCCGCAATTGGTGCACTTATCTTCATCAATTACAGGGAACCAGGGAATCTTTTCCCGTGGAATTCCCATATATTCTGTTCCAGCCATAACTTATACCTCCTCTAATGTTTTTTTAATTTCTTCGAAAACGGTATTTGTATCTTTAAAGGATAGCGAAACCGGTTTCCAGTGTTTTTCCATGGGAACATTTGCATTAGCAAACCCATCACGAAGCAGTTTCTTTTGTTTTTCTTCCTTACAGGCAGGTGTGATATAAACCACATCCTCTTTCAATAAATCCTTCATAAGATTTTCTCCGCTTTCTTCACACAATCTGGGATGCATCAGCATATAATCGTGCGGAAGTTCCATTCGTACTCGCTCACCCAATTCAGAAAAATTGATGTCTTTCATACTTGGACATGCAAAACTGCATGTACACATTAAAATTGCTTTTCTCATTTTTTTCTCCTTTTTGAGGTTTTATAACAGTAGTTAAATTTCATTTTTTTCACCCTGTAGACGGAAAATTTTCAGAAAAGACGCAGTATTTTTAAACTTTTTTTAATTGCAATTACAATCAGAGCAGGTTCTGCAGGGTTCAAATTCGATAATGTTTCCGTAGCGGTCGGTTTCGGGATGGCATTTTTGGCTCACCAGCGTTTTTAATAGGGTTCTTCCCCGTTGCACCCTCGATTTTACTCCGGAATAGGAAAGGCCGGATTGTTGGGCAAGTTCAATTTGATGATAATCTTGCAAAAAAACAGCATCCAGTGCGGCTTGATATTTTTCAGGCAACTCGGTTAACGAAGGCAGCACGCAGTTTTTCATAAACCCTTTGTTTACATTCCATTGCCCTTTTTCGGTTTCATTCTGATTTTTTTGAAAATGATTTTTTCATGATGAAAATTTAAAATTTTCTGTTCCACAAAAAATAATCAAAATTATTTAACCAGAGAATTTTTAAACGTGCTAGGGTAGCGGACTACCCACTGCAATATCGCACCGGTGCCAGGGTTGACCGTGTGGTGGATTGAGGCGAGGCTTAGTACCTGTGGCGGGAATGGTTGTGCTGCGTGTCTGCGAAGAATTCATCCGTCTGGCATTTTCAATTGTTGGGGCGGTAGGGTTATTCGCCGTGCTTGGCGCTTCAGCGCGACCCTGATTATTTGTTGTTTGCTGGGTGTTATTTGCAGGCGGAGAATTCAATGGTGCACCCACCGGAATATCGCAACGGTGATTAGGCTCTCCGTGAGGGGGATTTCTCATTATCTCTGCACTGTTTTGTTCTGTTGCTTGCCCGGGAGTATTTGCCGATGAAGCATTCAGTGGTGCGCCTACCGGAATATCGCAGCGGTGGTAGGGTTCTTCCGTGTGGGGGATTCAGCATTACCTCTTGATTATTTTGTTCCGTTGCATGTTGTTCTGCTTTTTCAGCCATAGCAGGCTGATCAGGTTCCGTATTAACCGGCACAGGTTGTTCCTGAGTTGGCGGAACAACAGGTACTTGTTGTGTTTGACCTGAATCTTTTTTTGTTGGGTCGCATGACGCCAACGTAAAAAGAGTAAATACTGTGATTAATATCAAAAATGTTTTCATTTTATTAAAATTAATTGATTAATACTATTATGTTTTCCTCAATTTGAGTCTGATTGAGGTTCTGTAATTTGCCATTGGTCTGTGTGTAACCATAACCACTGTTGTGTTTACTTTTCATTAATGAATTTTAATTTTCTTATCCTGTTGGGAAAACTTGCAGAAAAGACACAAGTTTTTCAAACTTTTTTTAATTGCAACTACAATCAGAACAGGTTTGGCAGGGTGCAAATTCAATAATGTTCCCGTAACGGTCGGTTTCGGGATGACATTTTTGGGTCACCAGCGTTTTCAACAACGATTTACCGCGTTGTACCCTCGATTTTACTCCGGAATAGGAAAGACCGGATTGTTGGGCAAGTTCAATCTGATGATGGTCTTGCAAAAAAACAGCGTCCAATGCAGCTTGATATTTTTCAGGCAACTCGGTTAACGAAGGCAGTACGCAGTTTTTAATAAACCCTTCGTTTACATTCCACTGTACTGTTTCTGTTTCATTTTGAATTTTCGGCAATTGTTTTTTACGCTTGGTTTCACGAAAATGGTCGGTAATCAGGTTGCGGGTTACCTGGTAGAGCCACGGCCTAGTTTTCGATGGGTCGTTTAAGGTTGAGCCTGATGACATATATTTAAGAAAAACTTCCTGCAATATGTCATCGGCCGTACCGGAGTCGCCAACCCGCTTCAGAATAAATGCCCTGAGTTCTGAGTGCAGCGACTGCCATATTTTTTCAACCTTTTTTTTCATCATCAAAAATATTATTCTTGACTAGGTACTATCAAACAATCTACTTTTACGCGTTCAATTACTTTTTGGGTTGTGCTTCCAAGAATTTCTTCCGAAATAAAACCTCGTCCTTGCGCACCCATTACAATGAGGGTACAATCGTATTCTCTTTTTGTTTTGATGATTTCATCGGAAGGGATTCCATGTTTAATTTCCAGTTTAATTTCGGCGCTGGTAAATTCTTTCAGCGCATTTCTTAACCGCTCCAGCCGTTTCATGTCAATTTTATCGAATTCATCAATAGCTGCCTGCTCCCGGTGTTTCATTACTTCAGCAGATTGAACGTGCATAAGAACAATTTTTGTAGCCTGTTTGGCCACATTCGTTTTCAGAAATTGAAACGCCTTTTCCGAGCTGTCTGAAAAATCGGTTGGGAAAAGAATTTGCCGGTTGAAGTCGCGGCAATACAATTTACAATGCTCCGAAAGTTCCTCATCTTCTTCTAACATCCGGATTAAAAGCACCGGATTTTCACTCAGCCGTACCGTTTCACGCGCAGTGCTTCCAAGCAAAATCCTTTTTAAAAATCCTTCGCCTTTCGAGCCCAGCACAAGAATTGAATCCGGGTTTTCTTTCCCGTATTCTACCAGTTCGTAATGGGCAATTCCTTCTTTAATGACTATGTCAACTGAAAACCCCTTTTCTTTAAAAGTTTCTTTCAGTTTTTCCAGTTTCGCCTTGGTTTTGTCCAGAAAAGTGATTCCGGCAAAATTCATGTAACTCACGCCCAGAGCATGAAACAGCGTGATGTGTTCGATACCCAGGTTTTTAAGCTGGTCGTTGCATGAAAGCAACAATTCAGACGCTTCTGAAAGGTCGGTTGCTAAAATGGCTTTTTTAATCATAACGTTTACTTTTAAAAATGAATAAAACAAAATTAATACCTCCACCGTTTGGCCAGCGCCACCAGCGAAAGCATTATCGGCACTTCAACCAGCACGCCCACAACGGTTACCAAAGCAGCCGGCGATTGCAAGCCGAAAAGTGCAATGGCAACTGCCACGGCCAGTTCGAAAAAGTTACTGGCGCCAATCATGGCTGCCGGGGCACAAACCTGGTAAGGTAGCTTCAGTTTTTTACCGCCGAACCAGGCCAGGAAGAAGATAAAGTAGGTCTGGATAACCAATGGCACAGCAGCAAGTAAAATAATCAGCGGATTATTCAGGATATTATTTCCCTGAAAAGCAAACAGCAGCACCAGGGTAATTAAAAGGGCAATAATACTTACAGGCTTCAGTTTGGGTAAAAATACTTTCTTGAACCATTCTTCACCGCGCCGTCGTATCATCAATCGCTGGGTAATTACCCCTGCCACCAGGGGAACAACCACAAAAATGATAACGCTGGCTATCAGCGTATCGTAAGGAATGTCGATATTGGTGATGCCGAGCAATAATCCAACAATTGGTACAAAGGCCACTAGAATAATCAAATCGTTTACAGAAACCTGCACCAGTGTGTAGTTGGGATCACCATCAGAAAGGTAGCTCCATACAAAAACCATTGCTGTACAGGGTGCTGCGCCCAGCAAAATCGCACCGGCAATGTATTCACCTGCCAGGGCGGGGTCAATCCAGGCTGCGTATATTTTGGTGAAAAAAATCCAGGCAAAAAACGCCATGGTAAACGGTTTGATGGCCCAGTTGATAATTACAGTCCAAACAACTCCCCGGGGTTTTTTACCCACTTGTTTGATGCTGGTAAAATCTATCTGGAGCATCATGGGATAAATCATTAACCAAATCAATACAGCTACAGGAATATTCACTTTTGCAAATTCAAGGCTGCTGATGACTTCGATTGAATCGCCGAGTAAATAACCCAGGCCTATGCCGGCAATAATTCCAAGCGCCACCCAAATGGTGAGGTATTTTTCGAAAAAACCAATGGTCTTTTTAGGTTTATCGGGAATGGTTACTTCTTTGAATTTGTTATTCTTATCCATTGTATTCCGTTTTTAATTATAATTTGGGTTGAATTTCTTCTTTATACAGTTTGTAAAAAGCTTCTTTTATCTCATCCCGCACCCGGTAATATTCGCTTTCAATAAACTCCGGTGTTCCAACGGCGTGCGAAGGGTCGTCGAACCCGATATGCAGCCGGTGTTTGACTTTACCGAGGAATGCAGGACAATTTTCGTTGGCACCGCCGCAAACGGTAATCACGTAATCCCATTCTTTGTCAAGGTACAAATCAACCGAATCGGAAGTGTGGTGGCTGATATCAATCCCGATTTCCTTCATCACTTCCACCGCTTTCTGATTCAGTTTTCCGGAAGCTTCGGTTCCTGCCGTAGCAACTTCCAATCTGTTATCAAACGATTGCATAAAACCATGTGCCATTTGGCTGCGGCAACTGTTGCCGGTACATAAAATCAGTATTTTCATATCTATAAATTGTTAAAAATCTATGGTTTATGTGTTTGTCTGTTAAATCATTTTCTCATTTATGCATTTCTTATACACAAATTATCTGCCTGTTCAATTTTGTCGAGAAACCCAACGAGTAACTCTTTCAGCAGTTTTAATTTATCGGGGACGATGCAATACTGGGTTTTTGCTCCTTCAATTTGGCCGATGATCAACCCGGTATCTTTTAACTCTTTTAAATGCTGGTTCACGGTGGTGCGCCCCAGCGGAAGTTCGTCAGAAATATCACCGGTAATGCAGGTTGGCGTTTCGGCCAGAAACTGCAAAATGCGTAACCGGGCAGGATGGGCCAGCGCTTTAAAAAGTACCGCCATCTCTACCAGTTCTTTATCGAATAATGCTGTTTTAGATTGTACCATACCGTAAATTTTATAACGCAAATATACGTCAAATTTTAATTTAACGTATATATACATCTTATTTTTCTGTTAAAAAACCAGCAAGACGAATTTATTTACTGATTAGCTACTACCTGTCCTTTTATTCGCAGCCTGACCATGCTGTTTGCAGCATTTGAATTTACCGTTATCGATTTGTTAAAACTTCCTGGTCTGTTCGTGTTGTATTTCACTTTAATTTCGCCTTTTTCACCCGGGGCTACAGGTTCGCGCGGCCATTGCGGAACAGTGCATCCGCAGGAAGCACGCACGTTACTCAACACAAGTGGTTTTTGTCCTTTGTTGGTGAAGGTGAACACACTATTTCCGTCGCCACCTTTTTCAATGGTTCCATAATCGTGTTGCAGTTTATCAAAAATAATGGAATCTTGCGAAGCTGTTTGTGTTGTTTGCGATGGTTGAGCTTTAGTGGCAGCTTGAGCTTGCTGCGATTTTGGAAGGTCGGAAATTCTTTGGGCCGATAATCCAATACTGATAAGTGATAGTAAAAATCCACCTTCTAAGAAGGTGGATTTTTACATATAGCGATCTACCGATTGCAAGATGTACCGATATTCGAAGCAGGCCCCGGCAAATCGCTACATCCTGCCTGCAGGTATCCGGTTATGCTACGGGTCCAAACATTGAACTATTAAGTTCAATGCAAAAAAAAAGCCGCCTAATGGCAGCTTTTCCTGTGAACCCGAAGGGATTCGAACCCCTAACCTCCTGATCCGTAGTCAGGTGCACTATCCGTTATGCTACGGGTCCAGCAAGAGTGCAAAGATATAAATTATTGAGAAATTACAGAGTTTCCTTGACTGATAATTATTCTTTAATCTTGAGTGGTGAGTGGTGAATGGTGAAGACCTGAGAGATCAGAAAATGATTTTGGGCTTTAAGGCCTGTTGATGGAACTAAACATTTTCGTATCTTGCCTTAAAATTGTGAAAATGAACATCCAAACTCTCAGGAAAACATTTCTGAAACGTTTTGGTAAACCGGAAGAGGAACTAAAAGTATATTTTGCTCCCGGCAGGGTAAACCTCATTGGTGAGCATACGGATTATAATGGAGGATATGTTTTGCCCTGTGCCCTGAGCTATGGTACCTACCTGCTGATCAGGAAAACCGGCAATGAAAACATCAGTTTTGCTTCTGAAAATTTTGATTACACGCTTGATTCCACCCTTGAAAATGTTTGCAAACAGAGCGCCGGTGCCTGGGTGAATTACCCTCTGGGTGTTATACAACAATTCAGGAAAGAGGGGAAGGAAATTCAGGGACTGGAATTTTTATATGCCGGGGATATTCCGCTGGCTTCGGGTTTGTCGAGTTCGGCCTCCATTGAGCTGGTTACGGCTTTTGCATTGAATGATATTTTTTCTTTTGGGATGAAAAAGGCAGAACTGGCACGCCTTTCCCAGAAGGCCGAACATGACTTTGTCGGTGTGCATTGCGGGATCATGGACCAGTATGCCGTGGCCCTCGGACATAAGGAACATGCACTTTTCCTCAACTGCAAAACGCTGAATTTTGTACATGTGCCCGTAAAGCTTGGTGATTACAAACTGGTGATCGTAAATTCCAATAAACCCAGGGGTCTGGCTGATTCAGCCTATAATGAACGCGTAAATGAATGCAGGGAAGCCGTGGAGAATATCCGCAAAGGCAGGAACATTGATGACCTGGGACAGTTACGCCTGGAGGATTTCAGGCAGGTGGAGCACCTGATCCGGCACCCCGATGTAAGAAAAAGGGCCTATCATGTTGTGAATGAGAATTACCGGGTACTTGAAAGCGTTAAGGCTTTAAAATTTAACAAAATAGATGTGCTGGGCAAATTGATGAATGCCTCCCATAAGTCCCTGCGGGATTATTATGAAGTAACAGGTCCGGAGCTGGATGCCCTGGCCGAAATTGCCTGGGAAATCCAGGGCGTACTGGGTGCACGCATGACTGGGGCTGGCTTCGGAGGTTGCACCGTCAATCTTGTACATCAGGAAAAACTGGAAACATTCAAAGAGACCCTTGCCCGGGAATATGCCCGGAAAACAGGACTGGAAGCAAGTTTCTACTTGCCGGAAATTGGCGGAGGGGTGAACAGGATAAAAGATTAAAGAATTTTTGTAATATTTGTAGCTAAACTCATATAATCCATTGAAAAAGACCATTGGCATAGTGCTTGTTTTGCTCAGTATGAGTTGTTTTGCGCAACGATACCCTTCATTTTTGAGTATTCGCAGCGGGATCAGCTTGCCGGCCAAAAAATTTCTTGGAGGTAAGTCTACCCTTGAAAATGGCTTTGCTTTGATGGGTTCGGCAAGTGTGGTGGAGGCTGCCTATTTTTACAATAAAAATGTGGGGCTGGGCGCCCTGTTCTCTTTCAATGTTAACCCGGTGGATAAAAAACGCTACGCTGATCAGTTTGTGAAGAACAACGAAAGATTTTCAAATGTGAGCATTGAATCGGAGCCCTACCTCAATACCACCACCATGTTCGGCTTCTATTTCGACCTGCCTCTGAAAAGGACTTATGTGGCTTTTACAGCAAAAATCCTTGCCGGTTTTATCTGGGCAAGAAATCCACGCATCAACTTTCATTTTGAGTATTCTGATGTGGCCGCCATGGATGTATACCAATATGCCGAAAATATGTCAAAGTTCACTTTATATCATGGAGTGGGGGTACGATTGATGCTGAACAAACTTTTATCTGCAAAGCTCAACTTCGACTATACTGGTACCCGCTTTAAATTCAATTACAGCATCGACCGCAAAAGCGGCAAAACCGAGAAACAATTGTCGTATATGGCGCTTACAATTGGTGTAGCCTATTCCCTATACTGAAGTTACCTGAAAAGAAGTCTCACTAAATTAATTTGCATCAGCACCTTCTGATGATCTATCTTTGTGTAGTAAATCATTTAAACGAAACCTCAAATTATTATGAAAGCGCTAAAAATTATCGGAACCATTCTTCTTGTCCTGATCGGATTGTTCCTCATTATTGCAGCATTCCTCCCGCGGGAAACAGGAGTTGAAGAAAGCATAAGCATCAAAGCACCGGCAAACACGGTCTTTAAACAGGTGAATACCATGGCCAACTGGGAATACTGGTCACCTTTCAAGGACCCGGCCATGGAGTTGTTCTATACGGGTGAGGCAAGTGGGGTGGGCGCCATGCAGGAATGGAATATGAAAGGCGACAGCGGAACCCTGACCATTGTAGAAAGCGCCCCTTATACAAGCATCAAAACGAAAGTTGAGCTGACACAGGACAGCAAAGTAAACGGCTATTGGGTGTTTGATGAAAAGGATGGTGTGACTGACGTAACCTGGGGGCTTCGCTTCCAGGAGCTCAGCTATCCCTTTGGTCGTTACATCGGACTGATTTTCAATATGATGATGGGAGAGTCGATCGATAAAGGTCTGAAGCAACTCAAAGATTATGCAGAAAGCCTGCCACCATATCCTGTGGTAAGTATCACCAATATTGATGAAACCAAGAGCATTGTGATGACTGATACTGTGTACATGCATGAGATGGCCGAAAAAATGGACTTTTTCTTCAGCAAAATGACAAAATTTGCCAAAGCGAAAAAGCTGGAGCAAACTGCATATCCCTTCTGCATTTACCTGGACTGGAACCCGGATGAAGGCTATATGGTCACCAAATGTGGCTTCCCGGTAAATAAAGAAGTAAAAAGCGGTAAGGAAGTTGAATTTTATGTAATGCCTCCCACAAAAGCGGTCATGTCGGTTTACAAAGGGCCGTATGATAAGATGGAGCCCACATATAACGCTATTAACGAATATATTGCAGAATTCGGTCTGGAAATGAATGGTGCACCCATTGAGATGTATGTTACCGACCCTAAAATGGAACCCGATACATCAAAATGGACCACCCAGATTTATTTTCCTGTGAAATAAATTCCGTAAACAATTTGATATAAACCACTGTTGTAACCTGAATGATGCGGGATAAAGCAGTGGTTTTTTATTGATCAAGGAATTTATCTTTATATTTGAATATTACAATGCATCATTATTAAAAGTTCTAAGAACATGGCATTAGCTCAGACTAATAAAAATACATCCCTGAATGCAAATGATAAGATCAGCAGGGTAAGGGATATTCTGATGGGACCCAAATTCAAAGAAATCGGGGTCCAGTTGAATGATCTTGAGATCAGTATACGCGACAACCAGCAAAAGACAAGAAGTGATCTTGAAAAGATCAAAACTTATCTCGAAAAATTCAGCAGCGAAAAAGCAGATCAATTGAATAAAAGGATTGGTGAACTGGAAGAAGTCGTGAAAAAGAACCAGGAGCATTTTGAAAGCGAAATGGCATCGATCAGGAAAAATCTGAAAGAGAACCATCAGTTGTTTGAGACGAAGCTTGATGATGCCGGCAAGAAACTGGACCAAAACAGGGAGAAGCTCGAAAAGGAGATGCAAAAGATCTCGGAGGACCTCACTGGAGAACTGGACCGGCAAATCACATCGGTACGTGAAAAGATGGTTGTTAAAAACAACCTGGCAAGCTTGCTGAGCCAATTGTCGAATCAGCTGAACACCGAAGACTGAGTCATGAATTAACATCCCGAAAATGGAAGAGAGTAACAAGAATCAGGAAATGCCCGGGCGGTACACGGATCTCGATCTTAATGAATTGCGGGAATTACTGACCGGCATGGAATCCCGCGACCTGGTGAAGATCAGGACATGGTTGCATGACGTGGATGCATTTGCAGAAGACATCAGCACGGTAATTCCACTTTCCATCAAACAACTGGTCGAAAAACGCATCCTGCTACCCAAAACCCTGCTGCCCATTGTAGAAGAAGCCATCGAGTCCAGTGTGTTATCCAACCCGCAGAAACTGGCCAATGCGCTCTTCCCCATCATGGGGCCGGCCATTCGAAAAGCTGTAAGCGAAGACCTGAAAAAAATGATCGAATCCCTGAACAATGCGCTCGAAAACAGCTTCTCGCCCAAACGCATCGGCTGGCGTTTGCAGGCGGCTTTTTCGAACAGGACTTACCGGGACATCGTGCTGTCTCATATCCTGGTTTACAGGGTGAGACAGGTATTTCTCATACACAGGCGCACCGGCATACTGCTGCAGCATGAGATCGATGAATCGGTAGCACATAAGGATCCGGACATGGTGGGGGCTATGCTTACGGCGATTAACGATTTTGTCAGGGATTCCTTTGATGTGGGACAAGACCAGGAAATACAAACGGTACAGATCGGGGAGTTCAACGTTTGGGTTGAACAGGGACCCCATGCCATCCTGGCCGGCATCGTGGAAGGAAATCCACCGGCGGAGCTCAGGGAAGTATTTCAGCAGGCGCTTGAAAAGATACATCTGGATTTCCCAAAAGCCCTGGTGCATTTTGACGGGGATACTGCCGTTTTTGATGAAGATCACACCCACCTCTCAAACTGCCTGAAAAAGCAAACCCGCAGCAAAAAGAAAAGGCCCGTTTTGCTGATCATTATTTTTATCATCCTGCTGGGATTGCTCGGATATTGGGCCTATCTCAAAATCGATGAAAGTTTGCGCTGGAATGCCTACCTTGATCGTGTGCGGGATATGCGGGGTGTAGTGATCAACAGGACAGGCAATGAATCAGGCAAAAAAATAATCATGGGAATGCGCGATCCGCTTGCTAACAAACCGGAGAATTTCCTGGCCGATCATGAATTTACCTCTCAGGAAGTACGCTCCAGCTGGCAGCTCTTCATTTCCCTGGATCCGGGTTTCATTTTAAAACGTGCTATTCTGAAATTAAATCCCTCGGATTCTGTGAAGCTTTCGTTCAGGGATGGAGTGCTCTATGCCAGAGGCATTACCACCACGGCCTGGCTCGACAAAGCCTCATACCTTCATGATCATATTCTTGGGGTGGAGGCTTTCAATACCGACAGCCTCAGACTGGCTCAAAAACCGGATCTGCGTTCTTACAAAAAAGACATCGACCAGTTTGTATTTAATTATGAATACGGGGTAACCGGACTGGATGACGACAAACGCGGCAAACTAGAAAAACTGCGGAATATTATCAGGAATATGCTGGCCGAAGGAGTTGATTACCGGAATTTTACCGTCCAGATGATCGGTTACACACTAAGCTCCGGCAATGCGGAAAGTAACAGGGAGTACATCCTGAAACGAGCCAATATATTGCGGGATGAACTGATTAAAATGGGCATTGAGCCCGAACTGATCACCAGCCGGATCCGTTTGTTTGAAAATGAAGAAAATGCACTGATGTCGCCCAGGTCGGTGACCATCGATATGCAAATAAATATGAATGCGGAATGATCAAGAAAAAATATGCATGATCGGAGCTTTTGCCGTTGGAAAAACCAGCCTGGTGCAACGCTATGTGAACAGTATCTTCTCTGAAAAATACATGACGACCATCGGGGTGAAGATCGACCAGAAAATGATACGACTTAACGGCAAAGAAATAAACATGCTGCTATGGGATATCCACGGAGAGGATGAATTTCAAAAGATCAAGTCAACCTATCTTACCGGTGCTTCCGGGTATTTCCTGGTAATTGACGGAACCCGGAAAAACACCCTTGAGGTGGCGCGGAACCTGCAGGAGATGGCCGCCAGGGCAACGCAGGATGCCCCCTGGATAGCCCTTTTCAACAAAGCCGACCTGAAGGAAGAATGGGAAATACAGGAAAATGAAATCAGGCAACTGAAAGAAAATGGATGGGAGATCCTTGAAACCAGTGCGAAAGAAAACAGGAACGTGGAAGAGGCTTTTCATACGATCGCACAAATGATGCTGAATTCGTAAAACCCGGAATAATTATTATGACTCCTGAAAATCTCCAGCCGCTTTATTTAAGATGCATGAAAACGGGTGAGATCCTTTTTGTAGCAGGAGATAGTATCGCCTATTTTGAAAATGAACTTATTGCAGGCGAACAGATTGAAAATATCAGCCCCTTCAATGCCCTGGTCCCCTTGAGGAAAAACAGGCTGCTGGTTCCAAGTATAGAGATCAGGCAGGAATTATGGGTGGATATTATCCTGGAAGCCAGCGCTGAACATCTGTATATTCTGCTCATTGATTGCAGCGCGGCAGCGAGAAAAATCCGGGAAAAGTCGCAGCATAAAAACCTTGAAATTCTTAATAAAAAGAAAAACAGGCATGGTAAAACATAATGAGATACTGAAGATTTATCCGGTAATCCTGAAGAGCCTGAATGCAGCCGTATTTTACGCCAGGGATGTCCAGCATTTTAAACTGATCAGTGAAACACCGGTGTGGATCAGGTCTTTTCTTATGGATGAGGACTTTAAAGATGAAATTGACCTCAGTCAGTTTTTCCCTTTTCTTGAGATTTTTATCCCGGATTTGTTTGAAACAGATCCCGGTCTCAATCACAAAATCTATTCTGATATCTGGACAGAGAAGAATAAGCAGGGAATGGAAAAATACCTTCAGGCCGTAGGGCTGAATATTGAAGGAGAGCATTACCTGCTAATCATATCCCAGGAAGGCAGCCTGTATCATGACCGGGAGCTCCTTCAGAAAGGCCGGGAGAACAAATTGCTAACCGAAAAGATTACCCGGGCCAAAGAAGAGCTTGAACGTTTGCTGAAATTCAAAAACCAGTTTGTGTCCATTGTTTCGCACGATCTGAGGTCGCCGGTTTCCTCGGTGGTCTCTATCACCAATATGATGCTTGCGGATGAGAATTTCAAGGCAAAGATCGGGGAGGTGTACCTGGACTTTGTAGATAACATGAACAAGGATATGCAAATGCTGCTTGAATACAACGAAAAGCTGTATCACTGGTCGAACCTCCAACTGGGGAAGTTTAACCTGGAGCCCGGAATGTTGGAATTCAGGGAGTTGGCAGGACTTGTCAGAATACGTTTTATGGATAAACTGGAAGAAAAGAATATTGCGCTTGAAATTGAGACGGGTGATGATATCCGTTTTGAGGCGGATCCATCCCTGTTCAATACCGTACTCACCAACCTGGTGGGCAATGCGGTAAAATTTACACCGCCAAACGGCCGCATCAGGTTGACAGCCAGCGAAGAAAAAGATTTTACCAGGATCACAGTCAGTGATTCAGGGGTGGGTATCAAACCCGAAATCGCTGCCAAACTTTTTTCGGGTTATGTGAAAGAACATAAAAGCGGTACCAATGGTGAAAAAGGAACCGGGCTCGGGCTGGGTATCGTCAAAAGCATTCTGGATGCGCACGGTTTCAGTATCGGGCTTACATCAAAAGTGAACCAGGGGACAAGTTTCCACATTGATATTCCGAAACAGTAATCAGGGCAGGATGATTTTCTTGGTGAATGCTTGATTTTCCGAATCAAGCAGTTTTACGATGAGTATCTTATCATTGATCCCAAACAATGGTATCCTGTAGTTATGCTGCGAGCCTGCCTTCCGGCGAAGCATCCGGCCATTCATATCAAAAACCATGATTTCACTGATCTCTTTTTCAGCGGGCGGCTTTATGACCAGCTCCCCCCGCAGCGGATAGACCCTGAATTCTTCCCGCTCAGATTCTTCTGATCCGGTTGCCACAATGCTTATCCGGTGGTTGTTGCTCCTGTCCTGGTTGAGTCCGTCATTGCTGTTCCCGAGCATATAATCCAGGTAAAAAGTTCCCTCCTTGTCATCGTTGATAATGGTCATGGTACCGATGTAACGGTCGTCAGTTCCCGAAGTGCTTTCGGGCCCTTTGCCTACCCACCAGTAATAACCTGCAGGTGCTGGGTCCAGTTGCTCCATCTGGTAGCTCAATGCATTGCTGTAAAATATGGTTCCCTGGTAATCCCCGGTAAAAGGTATTTTGTTGTTCTGCACCAGCCAGCCTTCCGGAAGTGCCACACCAACATATCCTGAAGTAAGGATGAGTCCGCCGCTGCTTCTGACTGCGATCTCTACTTCGAAATATGAATCAGGAACTGCATCGGTGGGTTGCAGGACGGAGTCAAAAGTGAGGCATGAGGTGATCATGATACAGATCACAAAAAATGAAATAAACCCGGTGAATATCCTCCTGATCATATGTTATCAAAATTTAAAATTAATATAATTTTTCATTAGTGAACGGTTAATTTAGGGAGATTCCTCGCTTTGTTACTAATAACAGGTATTTATATGTTCACAAAAAAAGCTGTTAGGAAAAGCCAATTCTTTCTAAAAAATCCTTTTTAAAAAATTTTCGATAAACCGCAGTCCAAACCAGATAAAAATGCTGATCGACCGGATGAAATTTTAACATTTATTTAGCAAATCAATACCAACATCAGGGCCGTTTGATCGTTTCATTATGAGTATACAGATATGAAGTACAGATCATTAATAATTGTCCTGATTGTTTCAGCTCTCCTGGTGCGGGCTGAGAACAGGAATATTTATAGGAGCATGGGTATTGATAAGGATTTAAAAGAAAGGGAGAAAATGCAAATTGCAGTTTTTGGTTCGGGTTGTTTTTGGTGCACCGAAGCAATCTTCGACGAGGTAAAAGGTGTAAAAGGGGCAGAAGCAGGATATGCCGGGGGTAAGATCCCCAATCCAACATACAAAGAAGTTTGCTCAGGTTATACGGGGCATGCAGAGGTCGTGAAGGTCACCTACGACCCCGCGGAAATAAGCTTTGAAGAATTGCTGGAGATATTCTGGAAAACCCATGATCCGACAAGCTTGAACCGGCAGGGGGCCGATGTGGGAACCCAGTACCGGTCGGTCATTTTTTATGTGAACGATGCGCAGAAAAAAACAGCCGAAAGGATCAAAAAGGAGCTGGATGCTTCGGGAGCGTGGGATCGACCTATCGTGACAGAAATTTCACCGCTGGGTAAGTTTTATATAGCTGAAGATTACCACCAGGATTATTTTGAAAAGAACCCTTATGAAGGATACTGCCAGTTTGTGATAGGACCGAAAATGGAAAAGTTCCGCAAGGTTTTTGAAGAAAAGCTCAGGAAATAGAATAATTTATCCTTTTAACAAATCTTTCAATACGGAAACTCTGGAGGTTTTTGCCGGCGGTAATCTGATCGTTGAGATTGGAAAGTACGATCTTACGCTGGAGATGCCCATGATGCTGCAGCCCATTAAGGATCATGGCAAGTACCTCACTGTATGGGAGATGCAAAAAGATGGATCATTAAAGATCAAGATTGAGACCTGGAATACGGACGTAAACCCCATGGGAATGAAATAAACCGGGCTTGTCTTCCATTTCGGATCCATATTATACGTCCCTTCTGGCGTATTCGGAGCCCTGGTTGAAGAATTCTATGGCATCATCGAACATATAGTCGAATTTTTGTGCCAGCCACTTTTTTAAGTTGTTTGAGCGATAAGAGGAAAGCGCTTCCTGAGATCGCTTAACTTCTTCCTGCTGGTACGCATTAAAAAAGTAATTGGACTTTAACCGGTTTCTGGCGCGTAAGGCCCGTACACCAGGGTATTTATCCTGGATGAAGTGAGCTTGCTGTTTCTTTTTCTTTCTCATAAACTTAATTTTGGCTTTAGCGATCATGCGATTATTTTCCTCTATTATGAATTGCTTTATAATGCAATGATATCATTGAATGACAGGTATTACAAGCAATTTAAGCTATTAATCCCGGCTGAAATATTTCATTAAGCAACTTAATTTTATGAACTAAAGGAGATCAGATGAACTTAATTATTTACTTAAATAGATTTGAATAAGCTTAATTATTGATTATATTTGCTTAATTATCCGAATCAGATATGATCAGGCAATTCACATTCAGCGAAAACAACCTGGAGTCTTTTATCCGGCATGCGCATCATTGGGTACCCGGTATTGATAAGATGATTGCCGTATATTATGATGAGAAGACAGATTCAATGCAGGGCAGGCTGGTGAGTGGTACAGCTGCTGAGCGGAAAACAGAAGTGCTGAATGTACTTGACAGCAGGGATGTGACAGGCAGGATGCGGATCGATCAAAGTCGTTTTAACTGGTACAACAGGGATGATCTGCCCTTTGACCTGGAGAAGAAATCACGGCGTGAAGCCAGCATTTTCAGTGAACTGGACAATATTGTACTTCTGCTGAGGTTCAGGAATACGTCCGATAAGCTCAATGACCTCCTGTTCATTTATTTCAACAGGAATTTCGGGAGTTTTGGTTTGAGTAATGCCACAAAGCGGCTGAGTACGGATAATAAGCAGATCATCGCTACATTGCTGTACAATTCATTTAACACACAGATCTACCAGAATAAGCAAGACCGGGAGGTTTTGCAAAATATCAGATCACACACAAATGCCCTGATGGGGGAGGTGGAGAAATTGAAAAGAGACTTGCAGCGTACCCGTTCCGATTACGGCGAGAGCCTGGTGAATCTGTGCATGGAATACATCCGGACATTTTCGACTGAAAACAACAGGAATTATCTCCTGGGCGAGGAAGCAAAGAACAAAATAAAAACCTTCAAGGGAAACATTAAGTATCTTAGTGCAATTATAAGAGAATCAATAATATTTGCAGAGAATATCCATGCTGGTGATGATTTTGACGAGATCCTGATCAAAGATTATCATATCAATCTGGATAACTATGATACAGAGTCTGTTGATGAAAAACAAAGCGGTGAGACCGGGGATAAATATACCAGAACCACCCACTTACTTGATAAATTGGAAAATGCAGCCAGGACAGTAATCGGGCGCAGGCAATCCCTGACTTCAGGTAATGTAGGCGAGGCTTGTCCAACGCCCATTACCGCACCAGCCATTACGGATGCATTGAAGAAGCACCGCAATAAGATCCTTCATTTATTCAATGCTTATCCTGAAAAGTGGGAAATCATTCGACGCGAATTCAGGCCTGTGAGGAACCTGATTGTTTCAGCCGAACAGGAAAAATTCAAAAGTGCCTGATTACCGGTCTGGCCGGATCAATTTTCATCTTCTTCAAGGTCAACACTTTTATCTTTGCTTTCATTGTCCATATCATCCGAAAGGTCGTCCAGTTCCTTGCCATCAAACTTATCGGCATCGGAAGTGGTATCAACCTTAACCTTTACCTTGATCAGGTAGGAGGCATCTTCCGTATCCACAGTGATGGCATGAAAAAACTCATTGTTGTCCCGCTTAACTTTGATGATATGATTCGACCATCCTTCGGGGTACTTCATTTTGAGCGCACCCAGTATATCACCCGTCAGGTTCTCGATGCTTTTAACAACTCTTTTTCTTTGCATTTTTTGAATTGATTATTACTTGGCAATAATAAGCAAGAATTCCTATTGAAATCAAGAAAAATTTCAATTTATTGTGGGTATAAACTGCCATCCGGTTTGGTATCGCAAATTCGTTTTGAGCTGGGAAGCAACAACAATATAGTTGTAAACGGAACTACTTTTCCATTAAGTGTTCCCAGTGGTTCTGCCTCAGGCTTAAAGTTGAACCTTCACCAAGAGCTGGAGGCGGGCGTGAACTATTATGTTCTGATAGATTTTGATGCTTCTGCGTCCATCATTCAGACAGGTAACGGGCAGTACAAATTGAAGCCCGTGCTGGATGTGATTGCTGAAGGTGTGGACGGAGCCATCAGCGGCCAGCTCGAACCTGCAGCCTATGCACAGGTATATGCCATTCATGAAGTCAGTTTGGATACTTCTGGAACATTTACCAGTGAGGAAGGTTATTTCCTTATCCAGGGATTGGAAGCAGGCGAATATACTGTTAAGATCGATGTGGAAGATCCATGGCTGGACATGAGTTTTGAAAATGTTGTGGTTTTGGAAAGAGAGGTTTATGAATTTGGAGAAATCCAATTGAACCAGTAAGTACACTTAAAAAAAAGGCTGGAACCAAGAATTCCAGCCTTTTTTAAATGAACTACCCCGAGGCAAGCCTGCGGGGTATCATTATGAAACATTCATTTGATTCGCCCCAAGGGGCGGGGAATATTACCCACGAGATCCCTCGACAAGCTCGGGATCAGTTCGACTTTGCTTTTTCAGTTCGCTATCGCTCCTAAAAAATCAGTCTCACTGATTTAATCGTTTTTCAGTTGCTTTTCAATGGACCATCCTCCCTTCAGGCCGAAGATGAACCAGGCCAGGGCGATTGCACCTATAGCAAATAAAGTATCTCCGATCACCCGGAGCCAGCGGAAAAAATCCAGGGTGGGATCCTGCATAAATTCGGCAGATCTTGCATACCATAAACCATATTTCACACTTACCCAGGTTTGTGCCAGGCCAACGGGCAATACGCTGAGAAGCACCATCAGTGCAAGCCCGATATTGATTGACCAAAAAGCAAAGCTGATGGTCTTGTTTTTCCAGACCTTGTTTGGCTCCATATCCTTTAAGGTAAACAACATCAAACCGATTCCCAGCATACCGTACACTCCGAATAGTGCCGTATGTCCGTGAACCGGAGTAGTGTTCAGTCCCTGCATGTAATATAGGGCAATGGGCGGGTTGATCAGGAAGCCAAAAATTCCGGCTCCCACCAGGTTCCAGAAAGCAACAGCGATAAAAGAATATATGGGCCATTTATAGGCCTTCACCCATTCCATCGATCGACTGAGTTTCAGGTTGTGATAGGCTTCAAAGCCAATGAGGACGAGGGGAACGACCTCCAGTGCACTGAAAGAAGCTCCCAGAGCCATCACTGCAGTGGGGGTTCCGCTAAAATAAAGATGATGGAAAGTCCCGATGATACCACCCGACAGGAAAATAATGGTTGAGAAAAGCACAGTAGCTGTTGCAATATGCGCACGGATAAGCCCGAGTCTTACAAAGAGAAATGCAATGGCCACTGTGGCAAACACCTCGAAAAATCCTTCTACCCAGAGGTGTACCACCCACCATCTCCAGTATTCTGCAATTGCAAGATTTGTCTGCTGCCCCCACATGAGACCGGCACCGTAGAATAGTGCGATTGCGATTGAGGCGATCAGGAACATCAGCAAGAGGTGTTTTTGTTCTTTATTTTGTTTTAAAGCAGGTACCAGGGCACGCCCCATCAGGAACAGCCAGATAAACAAGCCTGCGAACAGGAAGATCTGCCAGAAACGACCCAGGTCAACATATTCATATCCCTGGTGTCCGAACCAGAAGTTCTCTGCAAGGCCCAGTTTCTGCATAACTCCCATCCACTGACCTGCCAGAGAACCAATTACGATTACCAGCAATGCGCCAAAAAGGACGTTCACGCCCAGTCGCTGAAATTTGGGCTCGTAACCGGAAACAGCCGGAGCAATGTAGAGCCCGGTGGCAAGCCAGGAGGTTGCAATCCAGAAAATGGCAAGTTGTATATGCCAGGTCCTTGAAATGGAGTAGGGGAGTATCTCAGCCAATGGGATGCCATAAAAAGCCTGCCCCTCAACACCGTAATGCGCTGTAATGATCCCCATGAGGATTTGTATTAAAATGAGCCCTGTTACTACCCAGAAATACTTCAGGGTGGCTTTCATGGATGGGGTCGGTTGATTGTATGATACTGGGTTTTTATCCGGAATACCCTCGAAATCGTCATCCCTTGTTCTGGCATAATAATATGCAAGCAGTCCGATCCCCGCAAGTAAAATGATCACGCTGAAACCTGTCCACAATATCAGCGAGCTGGTCGGTGTATTGCCTACAAGTTCATCGGGGGGCCAGTTGTTAGAATAGGTTATATCCTTTCCCGGACGATGCGTCACCGTGGCCCAGGAAGTCCAGAAAAAGAAAGCATTCAGGTCTGCCAGCCGCTTAGGGTCTTCGAGAGTGTTGGTCTTCATTGCATAATGATCGCGCAATTCATCGAACGCAGGATCATCCGAAAACAAAGCCGTATAATATTCGGAATTGTGCCGGATCGCTTCAGCCCTGACCGTGGAAATGGTAATCACGCCCGTTTCCTTGTTGTAAGTGTTTTTCTCAGATCTTTCTGTAATCTCACTTTCAGGGCAGCCTTTTCTTCATCGGAAATCCGGTCAAAATCATCACCATAATCTTCATTTGCCCATTTATTGAGAATATATACTGATTCCCGGTGCAGCCAGTCGGCCGACCAGTCGGGAGCTACATAGGAGCCATGCCCCCAAACGGTTCCCAGTTCCTGCCCACCCGTTGATTGCCAGGCATTCTGGCCATCCTTGATTTCCTGCCCGGTAAATATTGTTTCACCTTCGGTAGTTTGCACATTTTCAGGAAGAGGAGGAGCTTTGGTGTAGATCTCAGTACCATAATATATTAACACTGCAAATGATAAAACCATCACAGCACCAAAGCCAAACCAGAGTTTTTTGTAAGTTTTCTTCATAACAATCAGATTTTGGTTTATATATAATTAAGTAATTGAATTCTCAAATGCCGAAATTAAATAATTTTTCTATTTTGCCAAAACCTGTGGAAAGAAATATGTTAAAAAAAAAACTGTTAAAAAAATAAATTTATTCAGTTAGATGCAGGAGGTCTAAATATTTGTACTATTTTTGTCCCATCAATTTTTAATTATATTTTTTTTATGAAACAAGGTAAAGTAAAATTCTTCAATGAATCAAAAGGATATGGATTCATTAAAGATGCAGATACTCAGGAAGAGTATTTTGTTCATGTTAGTGGCCTGATTGACGAGATCGCGCAAGATGACGATGTAACATTCGAAATTCGCGAAGGCCGTAAAGGATTAAATGCTGTTGACGTTAAATTGGCTTAAATTTAATATAAAGTATTATTCCTTAAAAAGCCTCCTTTTACCGGGAGGCTTTTTCTTTTTACCTTTTCACTAAAATCCCGCTTAGTTATGATAACCTGAAAGATGCATCTCCGCTATCTTATATTCACGGTATTTATTCTGATCGAAGGGATAATCCCAGCAACCCTGGCGGTGAAAAATATCCCCTCCGAATCCGCTCTTGAAACGATACAGCCCGTACATGGGATGGGAGGGGTGTGGTTTCTCAGCCACACCAAACATATCGTATTCAACGCAACCGGCCTCTTTGGCAATCGAAATGGCTTTCCATTGCAAGGCATAGCTGGCCATTTTGTTCCTTTTCACAGAAGCTGAAGCACCATAAAGGTAAGTAGCCCTTCCACCGGCGATGGTCATTAACATGCCTGCAAGCGGTGTATTCTCGTCGCTGGCCAGTAAAAGCATGGGCCTGGCAGGAGATGCGCTTTCGCTTGCACGTGTTTTTATAACGGCATTAAAATAATCCATATCATCGCGAATAATGTGGTTCCGCCAGGTGGTTTCTTTGTACATGCTATACCAGATGGGCAGATCTTCCCTGCCTGCAAGCTTAACATTTACGCCTTTTTTTTGGGATAGCCTGATATTGTATCGGGTTTTGGCCTTCATGCTTTTCAGGATTTCCCCGCGGTCCTTGGAAAGATCGAGGAAAATGGTGTGTGCTGGCAAAATATCTGAAGGTGCTTTGAAGAGGTTCCAAAAGCAGGTTTCAAAATTCATTCTCATTTCCTGTACCCTGGCTTCGGGGGGGCCGGCCCAGTTACCGTTCTCATCGTATGCGTCTTCTTCTTCCATCCATGGTGACTGCCAGGGGAGGTCAAAGCGCAGCAGGATACAATCACCGGGTAAATGAGGTCTGAGTGATTCGGCAAGTGCTTCAAGCAATGGCCCGCGGTATTCTGTATCGGGCTCTGTTGTGGGTCCATAGGGTACGTAAGCAATACTGGCATCATCGCTAATCCGGCGAATAACCACCAGCAGGTCATCGAATAAATTTGTATGGGATTTCCATTGCAAAAGATGCCTGCCAGGCAATTCACTTTTGATATCGAATGCAATGGTGCGGTAACCGTGTTTTTCCTTCAGCCTTGCCCAGTAAGCTGTTTGAGGCAGTATGGGGCCCAGCTGCATTGCTTCTGTTTCTTTCGGGCTTATCTCAACATCCATGTATATAATAATATTATATATATTTTTCTTGGAGGCCGGCAAAGGTATAAAAGATGGCAGACTATCAAAACTTAAGTGAGATTAATTGATAAGTTTTTTATGATGGTTTTATTTGATTTGCAGACTAAAATTATAAAATCCCAGGGCAGATTGCAAGGATTTTCTAAAAAACTATCTCCATTTAATTCTTTTGTAAGAACTTACTTTTAGTATATTGGGAGGAAGGTTCTGTTTTATTGTATCCCCAAGAATTTCAAGCAAACCTTCTCTCGGGAAATTGCGGTGAACCAATAAGCTGACTTCCCGGCTGGGTTCAGGCACACTGAATCGCCTGATCCTCGGATTTGATGATATTTCTTCATGGACTGAGAGTTCGGGTACAAGCGTATATCCTACCCGTCGGTTGACCAGTTTTTTCAGTGTTTCGACGGAACCACTCTGATAATCAAAAGTTTTATTGCGCTCGTAATCATCCATGTGGCAGATATTGATGGCCTGGTTTCTAAAGCAATGTCCTTCTGAAAGTAAAAGCAATTCATCCGCTACCAGTTCATCAGCATGGATACTCTTTCTGCCGAGCAGAAAATGTCCATCGGGAAAATATCCCAGGAATGCCTCATTGAAGATGGGGATCTCCCGCAAATGTTTCTCCTCAACCGGTGTAGCCAGGATGCCGATGTGAATTTGTTCGGCTATCAAGGCTTTAATAATGGATTCACTCTGCATTTCCTCAATGTGAAGCTTTGTGCCAGGAAACTTGCGGATAAATTCAGGGAGGAAAAGGGGTAAGAGGTAAGGGGCAAGGGTTGGGATGATCCCCAGTTTAAAGGTTCCGCTGATCTCTTCTGTTTCATTGTGAATGATCCGCTTGAGGACTTCTACTTCAGCCAAAATCTGCCTGGTACTTTGAATAAACTGCTGACCAGCAGGGGTAGGGGATAATGGTTTTTTGCCCCGGTCGAAAATTCGGATCCCAACCTCATTCTCAAGTTTCTTTAATTGCATGGTGAGGGTAGGCTGGGTCACAAAGCTTCTTTCTGCTGCTTTTGTGAAATTTCTGTATTTGTCCAGGGCGATCACATATTCAAGTTGCTGAAGAGTCATATAAGAATATTTTATAGTTGTATAAATAATATCGATTTGACAAATATAAATTATCTTTAGATATTTGTATCGGTTTTAAACATAAAAAAATCAATGTGAAAGATTTTTACAAGAATACCAAGGGTGAGAAATTTTTCGAATTGCATTAAAACAAACTAATTAACAGAGTTATCAATTAAAAATTTAAAAATTATGAACGAAGAAAAAATGAACACATTGGAAAACAAACAGGAACAAATCATTATGCCCAGGATAGGGGATATTGCACCTGATTTTGACGCAGTAACAACGCAAGGAAAATTGAAGTTTTCCGATTTTGCAAAAGATCGCTGGGTAGTCATGTTTTCACACCCGGCAGATTTTACCCCGGTATGCACCACAGAAATGAGTGGTTTCGCTGAAAGAAAAGACGAGTTTGACGCATTGAACACCAAGTTGATCGGACTGAGTATTGATAGTATTCATTCTCATCTGGCATGGGTGGATAATGTGAGGAAAAACACTGGCGTATATTTTAACTTTCCCATTATTGCCGACCTGGATATGAAGGTTTCAAAGTTGTATGGTATGCTTCAGCCAAATGAGCATGAAACGGCTGCTGTGAGAGCTGTATTTTTCATTGATCCAAGTCGTAAGGTAAGATTGATCATGTATTATCCTCTGAATGTGGGCCGTAATATGGATGAGATCCTCAGGGCACTTGAGGCATTGCAAACTGCCGACAAGTTCAAGGTAGCCATGCCGCTGAACTGGAGAAAAGGAGACAAGGTGATCGTTCCGCCACCTTTGACGCTTGAGGCCATGGAGGAAAGATTGAATGACAAAAGCCTTGAGCTGACGGACTTTTACCTGGCAAAGAAAAATCTGAATTAGACAAGTGCTACATGGCTGTTTAGCTGAATTATAAGGGTTGAAAAACAGCCCTTATAATTCAATTCTTTCAATAATAATTGAATCCATCCAAAACTTGTTATGTGCTGCAGGAACCGGAATATAGTCAATACTTAAGTCTTGCAAATAAGAATGGGATCTTCATTGTTGTTTTTTACAAAGATGAGAAATATAAAATAGAAAAAAGGTAAAAATACTTGTATCAGAAGGTAAAAATACCTACATTTGGGGTATGATACAAAATGACAGCATATTATTAGAGCCGATTCCTGCCTATGCCCGAATGCCCGAAGTGTTGAGGCTGGTTCAAAGCGGCAGCATTGATTTCCGCTACCTGGATGTACTTAAGCGTCTGGGTAAGTTCAAAGATGATCTGCTTTCCGGCTGGCTCAATATCAATGTAAAAACTTTCCGCTCGTATAAAAATGGCAGGGTGGCTATCAGCCCTGATATCCAGGAGCACACAGTTATGTTGCTTTCGCTCATCAAGCACGGGCACGAGGTTTTTGGCAATGCCGATGCTTTTGCTCAATGGCTGAAAACCGAAAATTTCCACCTGGATGGGAGCAGGCCTTCAGATTACCTCAACACCATCAGCGGTATTAAATTCATTGATGATCACATCAGTGGCATAGCATTCGGAGATAACGCCTGATGTTATTATACAGGATCGTAAAGGAAGCTTATGCCGGGGCTTTGTTTGCATCGGGCAGGGCAGGACGCTGGAATGAGGAAGCTCAATGGGTGATCTATGCATCCGGCAGCCGGGCACTCGCCAGTTTGGAACTGCTGGTACATGCAGGAAGCCTTCGGCCCCTGACAGGATTTAAAATGCTTGTTGTATCCGTAAAGCTACCGGAAAATAAAACAGAACGTATCCTTGTCAGCGACCTGCCTGAAAACTGGAGAAGTGTTCAGGCTTACCCGGCTTTGCAGGAAATTGGCAGTCGGTGGTACAGGCAGCAAGAGTCACTGGTATTGAAAGTGCCTTCCGTGCTGGTTCCCCGGGAAAGCAATTATATCATTCATGCAAAACACCCTGATTTTGCTACCAAGGTGGCAATAATCAGAAAAGAAGCGTATTTTTGGGACGAAAGATTATGATCTCCGACGAAAAAATAAAACTGGCCATTGCCTATGATTTTGATGGCACCCTTGCCCCGGGTAACATGCAGGAGCATTCTTTCATTCCGAAGTTGGGCATTGATAAAATGGATTTCTGGAAAGAGGCCAACGGATATGCACGCAGGCACGACATGGATGATATCCTTGCCTATATGCAGCTGATGCTGATCAAAGCCCGCGAAAAGGATATCCCCATCACCCGCTCCTCATTTCTGGAACATGGCAAGGAGATTGGTTTTTTTAAAGGAGTAAAAACATTTTTCGACCGGATCAATGCCTATGCTACATCAAATAATGCTGAAATTGAACATTATATAATTTCATCCGGTGTGCGCGATATCATCAAAGGCACTCCGATCGCAAAATATTTCAAAAGCATTTTTGCTTCAGGTTTCGTGTTTGATGAACAAGAGGTTGCCATATGGCCGGCCCTGGCGATCAATTACACAAACAAAACTCAGTATCTTTTCAGGATCAATAAAGGAATTTATAATTCATGGGATAACAGCACCATCAATAAATACCTGAAGAAACACGAAAAACCCATGCCTTTTGCCAAAATGATTTATATTGGTGACGGATTGACGGACGTGCCGGCCATGAAAATGATCAAGCATCAGGGGGGACAGCTGTTGCTGTTTATGATCCGGATGAAAAAGAAAAAGAGGGAGTTGTTTCGGCCAGGGAGGTCTGCGAGGAGCTGATCGAGCAAAACCGGGCCGATTTTATTGCCCCGGCAGATTATACCGAAGGCTCCAGGCTGGATAGGCTGATCAAGACCATGATTAAAAAAATTGTGGAAGAAGAAAAGCTCAACCGCATTGGTCATTAATTTGCAGATCTCTGGCATGAAATATGCGCGAGTTTTATTAGCTGATAATATTTATTAATTTCATGATAATCAAAAAACAAAGAAAATGAAAAGTCAGGTTTTAAATTCTGTTTTCAGAAAAGCATTTATTATTCTCCTGCTCGGAAGCTTTGTATTTGCAGGTACTTCCTGTGATAACAAAACCGCGCGCTACCAGGAAGCCATTGTCACAGCCGACAGCGCATTTCAGGCCAAAGACTATAACATGGCCATGAGTTTTTATAAAGATGCCAAGGTGATCAAAGCTGACGAAACTTATCCTGACCAGCAGATCAGTAAAATCGAGCAGATCCTCAGGCAGCAGGAAACCAATAAAAAATACACGGAAGCCATTAAGCGGGCCGACGATCTTTTCAATGCCGGTAATTACCAGGAGGCAAGGTCAGAATACCACGCTGCTTACACGCTGAAATCGGGAGAAAATTATCCTAAACAGAAAATAAGCGAGATTGACGGCATACTGGCCGAAGAACAGGAAAAACTTGCTGCCAGGAATAATCCGTATCATATCGTTGTGGGCAGTTTTGATATTCAGGAGAACGCCAGGCAATTGCAGCAGAAGCTGGTGGAAAAAGGTTATCAGTCTGAGCTGATACCCCGTTATGATGGCAAGCTGACGGCTGTTACTCTGAAGTCATTCCCGGATCTGCATGCTGCATGGAATTACCTTCCTGAAACCTATGAAATGGAAATGTTTATGGATGATTCTCCCTGGATCGTCAAATATACTTTAAAGGAATAGTTTATGCGTATTTATGCCAAGCGAAGTCTTTGCCTGTTTCTCATTTCAGTTTTTCTTTTTTTATGTGGTTGCGAACCCGAAAGGGTGGATGTGATTCATAAAAAACTTAAGAGTGCTGACGATATCGTCCCGCTTGATTCGATCCTTGTCAAACCTTTTGATTATACCAATGTGGTTTCTCTGGATAATTTCCCTGTTGAGATCAAGAAGCAAAAATTCGTGGATATGTTGCTGCCCGCCATCCTGGTGGCTAAAATCCATACCGCCGACAAGCTTCAAAAACTGGAAGAGTTCAGCAGTAAAGATTCTGCAGAAATTTCGATGCAGGATGAACGCTTTATCCGGGATTTAATGCTGGAATACAGGGCGGATAATCTCCGTCAACTGAAAAGAAAACTGAATACACCACCCAACAGCATTGTCCTGGGCCAGGCTGCACTCGAAAGCGGGTGGGGGACCTCCCGCTTTTTCCTGGAGGCGAACAATGTATTTGGTATATGGTCTTTCGATAAAGAGGAGCCCCGGGTCCAGGCCCGGATATTGCGCGGGGATAAGGCCGTTTACCTGAAAAAGTATGATTTCTTGTCGGAATCCATTGAGGATTATTTCAAGACTATTGCCAGGGGGCCATACCGCGATTTTCGCATCGAAAATGCTGAAAGCGCTAACCCATACAAATTAATTCCGCTTTTGAGGCGCTACAGTGAAAACGACAGCATTTATGAAATGCGGCTGAAATATGTGATCCGTTTCAACGATCTTGACCAGTATGATGAATACCGTATCGACCCTGAATACTTAAACAATTGAGGCAATGCCTGGATTGAAAAATTATAAATATCTAATATTGTGTGTTTTGTGCTTAATGATGCCACTTTCTCAATTTGCCAGGCAGGTCAGCAGCAGCCAAACCAGAATACAATATTCCGGTGTTTATTTATCACCGGGTGGGAGACGACAGGTATCCATCAACCAATATTTCAATCTCTTTATTTGAAGACCATCTTAAGTACCTAAAAGATAATGATTTTAATGCAATCACCCTGAGTAAAGCTTTAAGACAGATACGGCAGGGGGGAAGCCTCCCGCAAAAAACGGTGGTACTGACCATCGATGATGCTTATCTTTCTTTCTTCAGGAATGGATTGCCCTTGCTGGTGAAATATGGTATGCCGGCAACGCTTTTTATAAATACCGAAACCATTGGCGGTTCGGATTTTATGAGCTGGCAGGATGTTCAGTATGCTATGGATCAGGGCATTGAGCTAGGAAATCACTCACATTCGCACGCGCATTTCGTGAATCTGCCACTTGAAGAAAGAAGCAGGGCTTTCAGGAATGACCTTCAGGTATCAGAGGATATTTTTCAGGACAGGCTCGGAATAAAGCCCGTGATTTATTCATATCCATACGGTGAATGGAGCCCTGAGATGAAAAAGATCCTGAAGGAAAAGGGCTATTTGGGAGCTGCCGGACAACATTCGGGCGTACTTTCCGAATACAGTGATGTGTTTGATATGCCAAGATTTCCAATGACCGGTAATTTTGGAAAACAGGAGAAGTTCATTGAAAAACTTTATATGCTTTCACTGCCGGTGTCGGTTATCAGTCCGGGTAATCCGATCATCGGCCAAAATAATCCACCTGAGTTGGAAATTGAACTGATTGATGCCAGGATGATCAATGCGGGCAGTATACAGTGCTTTATCCAGGGAAGCCGGGATTGCCGGTTAGATTTCGATGAATCAAAGAAGAAATTGATTATCCGTTCATCGAAAAAGTTACACGCACGCAGAACGCTGTATACGATTACCGCGCAATCTTCAAATGAACCGGATAAATGGTTTTGGTGGAGCTGGTTATGGATAAGGCCGGATGTTGAGGAGTGATGCTTCTGTATTATTGGTTATTTACTAAGAAATTTGATTGGTGCTCTCATTAAAGGTCTTCACTATAGATTTTATAAAAAACAAATAAACTCTACAAATAATTCAAAAAACTCAATACCGGTTTGTCCCATAATTAATATTATGTTAAATAGTACTTTTCAGGTCTCGTATACAGAAGATATTACAAAATTTGTCCCTCACCAGTTGTGTTTAAATTGCGTGTATAATTATTGAAATAAAAAAAGGACCTGCCCTATGGCAGATCCTTTGCATTTTCTTAACCTGAATCTGATCTATTTATGCAATTTAAGGTTCATTTCTTTGGCTTTATCAAGCTGCCCCAATCTGGTATAGATCTCTTTCAATGACAGCATAGTAGCCTGGTCAGCAGCGTTGATCTCATAAGCTTTTTCAAGATATGGCAGAGCTTCTGCAAGCAATGCATCCGCTTTGGCCTTTAGCTCATCATATTCTTCCACTGCTTCAAGGGGTAAGTCATTTGCAAGCTGTTGAATCTCAGCCGCTTTATTCACATAAATAGCTCCCAGATTGAAATAAGCATCAAAATAATCATCTTTGACTTCGATGGCCTGTTTATAAGCTCTTTCTGCTTTCTGAAAATACTCAGCCTTCGCCTCCACTGTCATGCTGGTGTCGGCTGCAAACTTGTCGTACATATCTCCAAGTGCAAACCAAATGGTATAATTTTCCGGATCTTTTTCAGATGCCATCTCCAGGCTGCTGATCGCTTTTTCATTCTGTCCGGTGCTCATGAACAGGTTGATCTCGGCCAGGAGGATCGGATAACTGTCGGGATACTTTTCACGTCCTTCGGCCAGGATTTCTTCAGCTTTTTCAAAATCTTCCTTTTCGCGGTAAATATTGGCCAATGATTCAAAAAGGCTCGGGTTTTCATAGCCCATGCCCATAAGTTGCTCATAAACTACCATGGCTGCCTCATTGTTGCCGGCCAGCTGGGATGAAGTACCATAGTTCAGCAGGGATGCCGTATCCACTTTTCCCACAGACTCATATACCTTATAAGCTGTCATAAAATTCTGGGCTGATTCTACATAATTCCTGTCGTTGTAAGCATTGGCGGCTTGGTTATAGAACTGTTGTGCAATGTATTGCATGTTCTGATTAATATCCTTGGTGAATTCCCCGTCCTCATCATATTCAATCGCTTTCTGATAAGATTTATAGGCTTCCATCAGTGGATCTTCCGCGAGATTCTGGTATTCTTCGTTTTCAGTAATTGCAATCTCCACATAAATGTGCCCTCTGTAAAACCAGGTTTTAGCATCATTCATGGTCTTCTCGTGTTCGACGGAAGCATTGATTGCTTCGAGTGATTTATCCAGTTTACCGTTTCTCAGGTAGTTAATCGCAGTTTGGGTCATTCTTTTCTGCCCAAATACTATCGTACTTGCCAGCACAAGTCCGAGAATAATTGTTAATTTTTTCATAATCAGTATATTTTGTATTTAATAGATGCTTTTGCAAATATATATTAATAGTAAATAGATGTTTGCAGAATCATTTTAAACTAGACTTGCAAAATTCAGGCCAAAGCCACTAATCCCTGTCTGCATCGTCGTTCTCATTAGCGTCAGTCTCTCCTTCACCGCCAGTTTCTTCCATTTCCTCCAGTTCTTCATCTCCATTGGTAATCTCCACTTTGGCCACGGAAGCAATGGCATCCTCATCATGCAATTTGATCAGTCTCACGCCCTGGGTTGCACGTCCCATTACACGCATATCGCTTACTGCCAGCCTGATAAGGACTCCCATTTTGGTAATGATCATGAGGTCATCGGTATCCTGCACGTCTTTGATCGCGATCAATTTACCTGTTTTAGCAGTGATGTTGAGGGTTTTAACGCCCTTCCCTCCCCTGTTGGTAACCCGGTAATCCTCTACGCTGGATCGTTTTCCATAGCCGTTCTCAGAAACCACGAGTATATCAGATTCAACATTCATCAGGCAGATCATGCCGATCATATCGTCCTTCTTGCCATCCAGAACAATTCCTTTTACACCGGTAGCAGTTCGGCCCATGGCCCTTACTTTGCTTTCGTGGAAGCGGATTGCCCTTCCTGATTTACAGGCCATCACGATTTCGCTGTCACCATCGGTGAGCCTTGCTTCGATCAGCTCATCGCCCTCATTGATGTTGATGGCATTGATACCATTCTGGCGTGGCCGGGAATAAGCTTCCAGCGAAGTTTTCTTGATCAGTCCCGGCGGGTTCCCATGATAATAAAATGATTATTCAGGTATTCCTTGTCATCCAGGCCTTTAACATTGATGAATGCCCTTATATTATCATCCTGTTCAATATTAATCAGATTCTGGATCGCCCTGCCTTTGCCGGTTTTACTTCCTTCAGGAATTTCAAATACCCGCAGCCAGAAGCACTTTCCTTTTTCTGTAAAGAACAGGAGATAGTTGTGGTTGGTTGCCACGAAAAGATGTTCGAGGAAATCTTCCCCCCTGATATTGCTGCCCCTGGCTCCTTTTCCGCCACGTTTCTGCTGGCGGTATTCCGTAAGCAGGGTCCTTTTAATATAACCCAGGTGTGAAATGGTGATCACTACTTCATCATCCGGGATGGTGTCTTCTATCTTGAAATCTTCTGCCGAATAAATGATTTCGCTCCGTCTCTCATCTCCGTATTTTTCTTTGATCTCCAGAAGTTCATCCTTGATGATTTTCATTCTCATGACTTCATCCTTAAGGATCTCATTGAGGTGCTGGATCAGTTTCATCAATTCATCATATTCGGCTTTGATCTTTTCTCTTTCCAGGCCGGTAAGTTTTTGCAGACGCATATCAAGGATGGCTTTGGCCTGAACTTCTGTAAGTTCAAACTTACTCATCAGGCCATTCTTGGCTTCCTCCGGTGTCTGGCTGGCGCGGATCAGTGCGATCACTTCATCCAGGTGATCCAGTGCAATGAGCAGGCCTTCCAGGATATGGGCTTTCTTTTCAGCTTCTTCCAGCTCATATTGTGTCTTACGCACCAGCACTTCGTGTCGGTGATCGACATAATGCCTGATCAGGTCTTTCAGGTTGAGCATTTGCGGCCTGCCTTTCACCAGCGCGATATTGTTTACGTTGAATGAAGTTTGCAGGGCCGTATACTGATACAGTTTATTCAGGACCACATTGGTTACGGCATCCCGTTTTAATTCATACACCACGCGCAAACCTTTTTTATCGGATTCATCCCTGATATCGGAAATGCCTTCAATTTTTTTGTCGATCACGAAGTCGGCGGTTTTTTTGATCATCTCCGCTTTGTTAACCTGGTATGGAATGGAGGTTGCAATAATGCGCACTTTCCCGTTATCATCCTCTTCAACCTGTGTGGTTCCGCGCATCATGATTCTTCCGCGCCCTGTTTCGAAAGCTTCCCTTACGCCATCATATCCGTAAATCTGGGCACCTGTCGGGAAGTCAGGCCCTTTTACATACTGCATCAATTCCTGTATACTGATATCTTTGTTATCGATATATGCGGTAACTCCGTCAATTACTTCGGAAAGATTGTGGGGTGACATATTGGTTGCCATCCCGACAGCAATCCCTGAACTGCCGTTGACGAGCAGATTGGGTATGGCTGAAGGCAGAACAACCGGTTCTTTCAGTGTATCATCGAAATTCAGTTGAAAATCAACTGTGTTTTTATCAATATCCCTGACCATCTCCTCGGCCAGTTTCTGCATCCTGGCTTCGGTATAACGCATGGCAGCTGCATTGTCACCGTCCATGGAGCCAAAGTTTCCCTGCCCGTCGACCAGCGGATAGCGAAGCGACCATGGCTGAGCCATTCTTACCATGGCATCGTAAACCGAGGTGTCGCCATGCGGGTGGTACTTACCAAGCACCTCTCCTACGATCCTGGCCGACTTTTTATATGGCCGGTTGTGCATGGTGCCAAGTTCGAGCATTCCAAACAAAACCCTTCTGTGAACGGGTTTCAGTCCGTCCCTTACATCGGGTAGTGCTCTTGATACAATCACCGACATCGCATAATCGATGTAGGCCGATTTCATTTGATTTTCAATGTTTACTTTAAAGATTCTTTCACCACCGTTCATCGTCATCCTGAAAACAAGTTAAATTATTATCTGTCAATATATTATAAAAGTTCTGTAGAAGATACGAAAATACGAATTTTTCGGCAATACAGCCTGCTTTTTTTGCTTATAATTCAAGTTATTACTAACATTCCCATGTTGAAAAATAATGAACGGAAAAAGCGTATGCAGAAACAATGAACATAATTTTGATTCATGATGTTTATACCTTAAATCAGGCTTAACACAAAGTATTGAAATAATTGATGTTTAAGGACGTTAGAAATAATTGTAAATTTGAAGCAGGAGAGCAGATTATAGTATGGAAGCAAAATTTTCGCAAAGAGTAAAAAATGTCCTGACATATAGTCGTGAAGAAGCGGTCAGGCTGGGGAATGATTATATCGGGCTGGAACATTTGTTATTAGGTATACTGCGAGAAGGTGAAGGACTGGCAATACAGATACTGATGTACTTCGGCATAGATCTTGATAATTTAAAGAGCACGATCGAGCGCGCTGTGAGGAATTCAGGCAAGGTAGACGAAAAACCGGAGAATATTCCCCTGGTCAAGCAGGCCGAAAGGGCCCTGAAGATCACCTACCTCGAAGCCAAAGTTTTTAACAGCGACCTGATCGGAACAGAACATTTGTTGCTTGCCATTTTGAAAGACGAAGACAATATCGTTACCAGGTCTTTCGAAAACCGGGGAGTGAACTACGAATCAGTTAAAGAGGAATTAAGAGCTATGATAAAAAGTAACGACGACAGCATCATAAAACCCAAGAATGAATTATCCGATGAAACGGCTGGTGATATGGAAGAAAGCCAGGGTTTTACGGGAGGTTCGAAGAAATTTTCCGACACAAAATCCAAAACCCCGGTCCTGGATAATTTCGGAAGGGATATTACCAAAATGGCGGAGGAAGACCGTCTGGACCCTATAGTAGGCAGGGAAAAGGAACTTGAGCGTATTGCACAGATCCTGAGCAGGCGTAAGAAAAACAACCCCATTCTCATCGGAGAGCCTGGTGTTGGTAAATCAGCCATTGCTGAGGGACTTGCCTTGCGAATCGTCGAAAGGAAGGTGTCGAGGGCTTTGTTCAACAAAAGGATCGTTACTCTCGATCTTGCCTCGCTGGTTGCCGGCACAAAATACCGCGGTCAGTTTGAGGAAAGAATGAAGGCGGTTCTTAATGAACTGGAAAAGAATCCGGATATCATCCTTTTTATCGATGAGATCCATACCATTGTGGGAGCAGGAAACGCCTCCGGCTCGCTGGATGCATCCAATATGTTCAAGCCGGCTCTTGCCAGGGGCGAAATACAATGCATCGGTGCAACCACCCTGGATGAATACAGGCAGTATATCGAAAAGGACGGAGCCCTGGAGCGCCGCTTCCAGAAAGTGATGATCGACCCGACCTCATCGGATGAAACCCTTGAAATTCTGGACAATATCAAAGAAAAATACGAAGATCACCACCTGGTGAACTACGACAATTCAGCGATTCGGGCTTGTGTAAACCTGACGAACCGGTATATGTCTGACAGGTACCTGCCAGATAAGGCGATTGATGCCATGGATGAGGCAGGTTCCAGGGTGCACATCACCAATATTCATGTTCCTGCGGAAGTAATCGATATTGAAAACAGGATCGAAGAAACCAAGAACAAAAAAACCAGGGCGATCAACAGCCAGAAATTCGAAGAGGCTGCTGAATACCGTGACCTGGAGAGAAAATTGCAAAATGAACTGGAAGCTGCCAAGAAACGCTGGGAGGAAGAGTCGAAGATTCACCGGGAGAAAGTTTCCGAAGAGAATGTTGCTGAAGTGGTGGCCATGATGACCGGCATCCCGGTGCAACGTATCGCACAGAATGAAAGCAACCGATTGCTGAACATGGAAGAGGAACTGAAAGGTTCTGTGATCGGTCAGGATGCCGCCATCAGGAATGTGGTTAAGGCCATACGCAGAAACCGCGCGGGACTGAAAGATCCGAAGAAACCCATCGGTTCCTTTATTTTCCTTGGCCCCACAGGCGTTGGTAAAACATATCTGGCCAAAGTGCTTGCCCGTTATCTTTTCGATTCCGAGGATGCACTCATCCGGGTTGATATGAGTGAGTACATGGAAAAATTCGCAGTTTCCAGGTTGGTTGGCGCCCTCCGGGATATGTTGGCTATGAAGAAGGCGGACAACTGACTGAAAAGGTAAGACGCAAACCATACTCCATCATCCTGCTGGACGAGATTGAAAAAGCGCATCCCGATGTTTTCCACCTCTTGTTGCAGGTAATGGACGATGGATTGCTTACCGACAGCTTCGGAAGAAAAGTGGATTTCAAGAATACCATTATTATCATGACTTCCAACATCGGCTCACGCCAGTTGAAAGACTTCGGACAGGGCGTTGGATTCAATACCGTGGCCAAGAAGACGGCAAAGGCAAGTTATGCCCAAAGCGTGATCGAAAGTGCACTCAAAAAGGCTTTTGCCCCCGAGTTCCTGAACAGGATTGATGACGTTGTTATCTTTGACCCGCTGGAGATCGAGGCCATACATAAAATCATTGATATTGAACTCAGAGGCTTGTATGAAAGAATCGGAGAACTGGGTTACGAGATCGAGGTGAGCAAGAAAGCCAAAGACTTTATCGTGGAAAAAGGTTGGGATGAGCAATATGGTGCGAGACCACTTAAGAGGGCCATTCAGAAATATGTTGAAGATCCGCTTGCCGAAGAGATTATCAGAACAAAACTCGGTCCGGGCGATTCGATCAAGGTGGATTTTGATGGCCGCAAAAAAGAAATCACCATCAAAATCAAGAAATCTGAAAAGATCGTGAAACAGGATAATTAGATATTAATACTGATGTAAATGAAAAGCTGCTTCCTTCAAAGGGGGCAGCTTTTTTAAAATTTATCGTCTTCCAGCTTATCCCTGAATTTGGTTATTTCGTTGATGATCTTACGCAATTTGTTTTCTACATTTGCATCCTGGCGTGACAGGTAACTGGCTATCTGTGAAAAAGCCGCATCACGGTAAAACAAAGTCACTTTTTGATCATTTTTAACATAAAATGAAGTGGGTGGGTCTTTTGTGCCGGCACCTGCCATTTCGATTAATTTCGCTGATATCCTTGCAATATCCTGCTCTTTAAGTCTTTTAAATACATATTCATTCATAAAAAACACATCATCAACAAAATAAATGTACAGGCGGGATATTTTTCCAAAGATCTCAGGCCTGTATCCGGCAATCTTTATGTTAACCCCCGAGATTTTATATGACTGGAAACAATTGGGTTTTCCCAGCTCTTTTTTGATCTCGGAAAAACTTGTAAAGTAGTCAAAAGTCAACGGATTTTTCAGTTCTGCTGACTTAAATTCCGGATACTTCTCGTTATCAAGATAAAATGGCAGCAACCTGTCAGCAACATCCTCCGCAATGCAGTAACTATATGGGTTTCTTTTGGTGATGGCTTTGTACTTGGTAATGTAGGAATGGGAATAACTTCCATTCGTCATTTTAACCCAGATCAGTTTGATCTTAGGGAATGAAAAATAAAGGTAATTGAGCACCAATAAGGCAATTAGACCTATTACAATTAGATATTCCATAGTTCAGCAATAAATGATCTCAAATGTAATGAATTTATCAATTCCCCAAAAGAAGTCTTACTGATTTAAACTCATTATTATATCTTTGCCCAAAATTTTGCAAGTGAACTAAAAAGATTATTATGGAAATAATAGAACCCTTGAAAGGCGGCGAATTTCTTGTTAAAATGACCTCGGCAGAGAAGGTTTTTATTCCCGAGGAGTTTGATGAAGAACAACTCATGATTGCTCAGACATGTGAAGATTTTTTGGAATCCGAGATATTCCCCAACCTGGAACGGATTGACTCCCAGGAACCGGGATTGATGAAATCCCTGGTTGCAAAAGCCGGCGAACTCGGATTGCTTGGAATTTCAATTCCGGAAGAATATGACGGATTCAACCAGTCATTCCTTACTTCTATGAAAGCCAATGAGGCAATAGGTTCGGCCCACTCCTACTCTGTTGCTTTTATGGCGCATACCGGTATCGGCACCCTTCCGATCCTTTATTATGGCAATGAAGCGCAAAAACAAAAATACATACCCAGGCTGGCCAGTGGTGAACTGGCAGCAGCGTACTGTCTTACTGAGCCGGGTGCCGGTTCGGATGCAAATGCAGGAAAGACCATGGCGGTCCTATCAGAAGACGGAAAGAATTATATCCTGAACGGACAAAAAATGTGGATCACCAATGGTGGTTTTGCCGATGTTTTCACGGTTTTTGCCAAGATCGATAACGACCGCGTTCTGAGTGCCTTTATTGTGGAAAGGGACCTGGAAGGGATCACGATCAACGCGGAAGAGAAGAAATGGGTATCAAGGGCTCTTCCACCACACAGATATTTTTTAATGATGTGAAAGTACCTGTTGAAAATCTCCTCGGAAAAAGAGGAGAAGGTTTTCGCATCGCGCTCAATATTCTGCACATCGGAAGGATAAAGCTTGGAGCCACTGTGCTGGGTGCTGCAAAGAGGTCCATCAGCCATTCAGTTAATTATGCCAATGAAAGGAAGCAATTCGGACAACCTATAGCCAATTTCGGGGCCATTAAGCACAAACTGGCTGAACAGGTGATCAGGACATACGCAGCAGAATCTGCGGTATACCGTGCAAGCAAGGATATCGAAGACACCATTACTTTTTACCAGGAAGAAGGCATGACCAAAGGTGAGGCCAATGTGCGTGGCCCGGCCCAGTTTGCCATCGAATGTGCCTTGCTCAAAGTTTACGGTTCCGAAGTGCTTGATTTCGTGGTGGATGAAGCGGTGCAGATATTTGGTGGCATGGGATTCTCTTCTGAAGCACCTGCCGACAGGGCTTACAGGGATTCTCGTATCAACAGGATCTTTGAGGGCACCAACGAGATCAACCGCCTTCTCATGGTGGATACTGCGCTCAAGCGTGCCATGAAAGGTGAGATCAATCTGTTTGCACAAGCCAAGCAACTGGTGAAAGAACTGCAGGAACATGCCGGAAAACCCGTTACCCTGAAGAACTATTACGAGGAAAAACTCGATTACGTGCATAACTTTAAAAATGCCATTCTCATGGTGATGGGGGTTTCTTCTGAGAAATTCAAAAGAAAATTTGTTTTCGAACAGGAGATCTGGCTGAACATCGCTGATATGATGATACAGCTTTACGCGGCCGAGTCAACCAGTTTGCGCATACAAAAACTGGAAATGATCAGGGAAGAGAAAGAGGAAGACCTTGACAGCTTGAATATTTACAAGGATATGCTGGATGTGCTGGTTTATGATTGTGCAGCGGCCATCCGCAAAGCGGGTGCAGATGCTGTCAACTCTTTTACCATGGGCCAGGAAAGATTGCTGCTGTTGGATTCGCTTGAAAAATTCACCCGTGTAGCGCCTGTAAATGTGCGTGAGAAAAGAAGAAAGATCGCGGATCAGTTGATCGAAGATAATAAATACAGATTTTAAAGTCAGCAGTTGATTAAGAAAAAAAACTGCCCCCACACGGGAGCAGTTTTTTTTATTTGAGGATATTTTTCGAAATCACGATGCGCTGCACCTGGTTTGTGCCTTCGTAGATCTGGCAAAGTTTCACATCCCGCATGATCTTTTCCACAATAAAATCCCGTGAATAGCCGTCACCACCCATTGCCTGTACGGCATCAGTAGCAACTTTCATGGCCATATCGGAAGCATAGAGTTTCGACATGGCCGAAAGCCTGGAAGCTTTCTTTAGTCCCATATCATAGGCATGAGCGGCTTCCCAGGTAATCAGGCGGGCAGCTTCGAGCTGTGTGGCCATATCAGCCAGCATGAACCCAATGGCCTGGTTGGCGGCAATGGGTTTGCCAAACTGTATGCGGTTTTTGGTCCAGTCTTTTGAAATCTCAAAAGCCTCCCGGGCTGCTCCAACACTCAGGGCAGCAACACCGGTGCGTGTCCTGTCGAATGTCTTCATAGCATACAGGAAGCCAGATCCTTCACGGTCCAGCATATTTTCTGCGGGTACTTCCACATCGGTAAAAATGATCTCATTCTGCACGGAAGCCTTCTGCCCCATTTTCTGCAATCTGGGCTTAACCTCAATACCGTCCAGGTCGGCAGGGACAATAAAGGCCGTGAGGCTGCGGCTGCCTTTCTCCGGGTCGGTTTGGGCAAACACCGTAAAAAAGCTGGAAACTTCACCATTGGTGATGAATCTTTTGTGCCCGTTGAGAATGTATTTGTCACCTTTTTTGATGGCGGTAGATTTGATCCCCTGCACGTCGGAGCCGGCATTAGGCTCGGTAAGACAATAGGCGGCAACCCCTTCGGTTTCTTTCAAAAAGCCAAAGAAACGTGCATGCTGCTCATCATTGCCGGCAAGCATGAGGGGTGTCAGGGCCAGCGTATTGGCATCTATGCAAATACCGATTCCGATACATCCTGCACCAAGTTCTTCGGAGGCCAATGCCCCTTCGAAGATAGAATAACCATTTCCGCCAAATTTTTCAGGAACCGGACCATTCATCAGGCCTTCTTTATAGGCTTTTTTCACGATCGGCCAGGGAAATTCGGCCAGTTCATCGTATTTCAACCTGTTAGGCCTGATCTCACGATCCGCAAAATCACGGTACTTTTCGATAATCTCCTGATGTTTCTTTTCTAAAGTGAAATCTATCATCTCAAATTTTTATTAGTGAATAAATAAGGTTTATTTTCCATGCCGGTAAAAAAAATCCCTGATATAAAATCAGGGATAAATTTATGAAAAATATGCTTTGGACAAACCAAGAAAATTCTATTCTTCCAAACAGTCGCAATCCATTGCCCTGTTATACATACTCATGGCCTTGTAGCTCATTCCCATGCTGGAAAATCCCCCATCGTGGTATAGATTCTGCATGGTAACTTTTTTGGTAAGATCAGAAAAAAGGGTGATGCAATACTGTGCACATTCATCTGCATTGGCATTGCCCAGGGGCGACATCCTGCCGGTAAAATCAATGAGATTACTCATTCCTTTCACCCCGCTCCCGGCTGTTGTGATTGTGGGAGACTGGGATATTGTGTTGATGCGGATCTTTTTATCTCTTCCATAAATGTAGCCGAAGCTCCTGGCAATAGACTCAAGCAGTGCCTTGGCATCGCCCATGTCGTTGTATCCGTAAAGGGTTCGCTGGGCCGCAATGTATGAGAGGGCAACCACAGAGCCCCATTCGTTGATGGCATCCATTTTCCTGGCTACCTGTAACATCTTGTGAAATGACAAGGAAGAAATATCCAGGGTCTTTTTGAAATATTCGTAATTCAGATCGTCATAAACACGCTTTTTACGCACATTCAGCGACATACCGATGGAATGCAGGACAAAGTCCACCTTCCCATCTAAAAAATCCATGGATTTCTTGAATACATCCCATAAATCATCCATATTGGTTGCATCAGCCATGATCACCTTCGAACCGGTCATTTCGGCAAGATCGTTCAGCTTTCCAAAGCGCAAAGCAGCCGGAGTGTTGGAAAGGGTAAAGCTGGCTCCCTCTTCGTGGGCTTGCTCTGCCACCTTCCAGGCGATGGATTTGTCATCCAGGGCCCCGAAGATGATCCCTTTTTTTCCTTTTAATAAATTGTAAGCCATAATTTAGGTAATTAAGTATGGATTTGCAATGCAAAGTTAATAAATAATATCGCTGAAGTTAAATATGTGAATTTTAGTTATTGTGGAGGATAAGCTCTTTCGCGTTTTGAATGGCAACTTCCGAGACTTTTTCTCCGCTCAGCATTTTGGCGATTTCCTGTATTCTTTCTTCACCGGAGATCTTTTTGATCAATGAAACTGTGGAATTTTCATCGGTTTCTTTGTACACCAGATAATGAGTCTTTCCCCTGGCAGCAATTTGCGGGAGATGTGTGATTGCAAGCACCTGCATTCTATCCGACATCTGCTCAAGGATCTTTCCCACTTTATTCGCTATTTCACCGGAAACACCCATGTCGATCTCGTCAAAAATAATGGTTGGCAGGAGGCTTTTCCCGGAAATCAGGGATTTGATGCTGAGCATGAGCCTTGACAATTCTCCTCCTGATGCGATCCTGGAAATTTCATTAAGTTGAACGCCTTTGTTGGCATTGAACAGGAAGCGGATCTTGTCGATACCATCCTTACCAAAGTTTTCCAATATACTGTGATCAATCCGGAATCGGGCATCGGGCATCCCCAATTCATGCAGTATGTTTTCGATGTTTTTTTCAAATTCAGAAATGGCCTCCCTCCTGTTCGCCGAGATCTCACCCGAAAGATTTTTCAGCTTTTCTGTTAATTCTTTTTTGCTTTTCTGCAGTTTTCCGATCTCCTCATCCAGGGAGGAAATGGAATTGAGTTGCAGATCAAAATCGTCTTTTAATTTGATCAATTCTTCAATGCTCGAAAGCCGGTGTTTTTGCTGAAGATGATAAATGTTGTCAAGGCGTTCCTGCAGCTGTTCTACCCGTTCATTATCAAAATGAATATTCTGTTCAATGTTCTCCAGTTCATTTAAAATATCCTTCAGGTCGATCAGGTTGGAAGAAATGCGGGAACTGACTTCATCCAGCCCTTTGTGGTAGCGGGCAATGCGTTTCAGGCCGTTTTCCAGTTCTGCAAGTTGTTTGTTTACACCGGCCTGTTCGTCATTTAGTATGCTGATAGAGTGTTCCAGTCCTGATTTGATCTCTTCGGCATTTTGCAGGACATCCAGCTCCGCCTCCAGCTCCTCCTGTTCTCCCGGACGCAGATCTGCTTTTTCAAGCTCTTCAAACTGGAAGCGCAGGTAATCCTCGTCGGCCCGCATTTTATCTTCGCTTTGGAGCCGTTGTTTCAGTTGTTTTTCAATTTCCCGGAAATGCATATATACCTGCCTGTATTCTTCCATCTGCTTATCGTGCTTAACGAAATCGTCAAGCACAGCCAGCTGAAAATTGGAATCATTGAGCGTAATTGTCTTATGCTGGGAGTGAATGTTCACCAGCCGGTCGGCCAGTTCTTTCATAACATTAAGGTTCACCGGGGTGTCGTTGATAAAAGCCCTGGATTTGCCACTCGCATTGATTTCCCGCCGAAGAATAGACTGCTCCTCATAGTCGAGGTCATGTTTTTTGAAGTAGTTTTTTAACCCGTAATTCTTCAGGCGAAAGGTGCCCTCGATGACACATTTTATATCCGCGTTGAGCAATACCTGTGTGTCGGCACGATTTCCAATGATTAGCCCCAGGGCACCCAGAATAATAGACTTTCCTGCACCGGTCTCACCGGTAAGTACACTGAAGCCCTCAGAAAAATCAATGTTGAGGTGACGGATCAGGGCATAATTTTTAATTGTGAGATGTTGCAGCATAAAATTTGCGTTGGGCTTTTGGCAAATTTATGAAAGAAAAAACACACCTGCTTAATTGTTCAAAATATCCTCATAATCTGAAGCATGCGAGGGGTCGATTTTCTTCATTAGTTCAACCGCCTTGCTTTTTTCAGACGTGGAACCCTCGCTGAATATCTGGATAAGTTCCGGCCTTTTGGCATCCATAAAGAGTTTGAGCAGGAAAAGTCCGGGCCGCTCATCATAAACCTTTTTCAGGTTTTCGAGGGCCTTGATAATGCTTTTGCGGCCCTGTTCGGGATTTTCATACATAACGTCCAGGCCTTTGCGGTGATATTCATACAGAAAGTTACGCAGGGGTTTGTATGCAGGGTTCAGCAGATTCTCAACCAGCCAGTACCTGTTCTTGTCATCTTCAAAGGCCTTCCAGCCCGGATAGGGCGATGACTGCGCAGCTGAAACAATGGCCTCCGCTCTTTCATAAAAAGGATTTCCGCCATAAAGAGCAAAAGTATCAAAATCCAGTCCGAGGGTCATGTACACATAATAAGCCATGATGGAAGTGATGTTGCTGATATATGAATTCTCGGAAAAATCAAAAGGCTGGTTCATCAGGTATTCGAAATGTATATCATTATCAACATAATTAAAAACCAGGGAATTATAGGTTGAATTGAATACCGGTCTGTTGATGGCAATGGTCAGGTTTCCTTTAAATGACTCGCTGGATGGACGCTCGGAGATGGTCAGCAACATATTGCATTCGATCCGTTCTTCCACTTTGAATTCATAACTGGTCCACACACGGTTGTTGATGAATTCAAATAGGGCTGCCTGCAGCGTCTCAAATATCTGTTTATCACTTCCTTCCACTTGCTGCGAATTAACCTGCACATTGCAATACAGTTCCTGTGCCCTGGAAAAGTTGAACAGGGAAACAAAAAATACGAATACGAAGATCAGTTTTTTCATTTGGACGATGTCAATGATTAATATGAGCAATAAGTTCCTCCACAATGTCTTCGGCAACGGCTGCTTTGGCTTTCAATTCAAAATCTTTCTGACGATCCTTACTGTCGATGATGCTAATCTTATTGGTCGGGCTTTGAAAGCCGGCGCCTTTATCCTTTAAAGAATTTAGAACGATGAAATCGAGATTTTTATTTTTGATTTTTTTTCTGGCATTGTCCAGTTCATTTTCGGTTTCCAGGGCAAAGCCCACCAGTACCTGTTTCTTTTTTCTCCTCCCCAGTTCTGCCAGTATATCTTTTGTTGGTTCCAGTTCGATGGAGTCCGGCCCATTTTCTTTTTTTATCTTTTCGGATTTCCTTTTTGCCGGCCTGAAATCGGCTACTGCAGCTGAAAGTACCGCCGCATCCACATCATCGTATACGCTAACACATGCTTGGTACATCTGTTCTGCCGTCTCTGTATCTAGTTTCAGTACATTCGGATGATCCAGATCCATCCCGGCAGGACCTGAAACCAGAATAACTTCTGCTCCTCTTTCTGCACAAGCTCTGGCCAGGGAATAGCCCATCAGTCCCGAAGAATAATTCCCGATGAACCTCACCGGGTCGATGGGTTCATAAGTTGGGCCGGCTGTGATCAGGATCTTCCTGTCCTTCAGGCTGGTTTTTTTTTTATTTGTTCGGAAAGAATACGGAAGATATTTACAGGTTCTTCCATCCTGCCTTCTCCGCAGAGACCGCTTGCCAGCTCTCCTTCGGTCGGGGCGATCAGTATGTGGCCCCTCTCCTGCAGTTTGCTGAGGTTCTGGCGGGTTGAAGCATGCTGGTACATGTCAAGGTCCATGGCAGGGGCAAAAAGCACAGGACAACGCGCTGACAGATAGGTAGTGAGCAAGAGATTATCGGCAATGCCATGAACCATTTTCGCCATGGTATTGGCAGTAAGGGGGGCGATCAGAAAAAGATCGGCCCATAATCCGAGGTCAATGTGGCTGTTCCACTGCCCTGTGTCAGGATCATGGAATTCGGTCAGCACCTCCCTGCCACTCAGGGTATAAAGTGTGAGTGGGGTCACGAATTCATGCGCAAAGGGGGTAAGGATCACCTGCACTTCGGCTCCCTCCTTGCGAAACATTCTTATCAGGTAAGGGATCTTGTAAGCAGCTATGCTTCCGGTGATCCCCAGCAAGATTTTCTTTCCACTCAACATTTGTCGGGAATATGCTTACTTTTCGCTCTTTTCTTTCAGGGGGTTCCTGAAATAAATCTTCTGATTCAGAAACTCATAGATTGAGATCAGCGTGGGCTTTGACAGCCTCTCGTAAAACTTCGCGATCTCGATCTGTTCGCGATTCTCAAAGATCTCTTCAAGGTTATCGGTTGATGTCGCAAATTCAGAGATCTTTTGTTCCAGTTCGGTTTTCAGTTCAACAGAGATCTGATTGGCCCGCTTGGACAGAATGGCTACTGTTTCGTAAATATTACCGGTATGGTTATAGAAATCTTCCTTATTCCTGGTAACCGCTTCGGTATCTGTTTTGATCTTTTTATAATCCATTTTAATCTAGCTTTTTTAATTCTTCTAACGAATCCTCGTATACCGAGGTTGCATTTTTCTGGTAATCTGTTTCGGGGAACGTATAAATCAGTTCCTCATATAATTCGACTGCTTTTGAATAACGGTCTTTCTTTTTGGAATGTATGCTCAGTTCGGCATAATTAAAATATGCCTGGAGCACATAAAAATAAATATCTTCTTTATAATCTGTATCCGGGTAATCCTTCAGGAGGTTCTCATAAGAGGTGATAGCAGCTTCGTAATCTTCCATTTTAAAATACAATTCGGCAATCTCAAAGGCTTTCTTCTGGAGTTTTTCGCGCAGGTCATCGATCAGTTGATTGGCGCGTTCCACGCGGTCGCTGCCAGGAAAACGGTTGATGAACAACTGCAGTTCGGTGAGTGCATCATAGGTACTGGTCTGGTCGAGCGAATATTTGGGTGAGAGCAGGTACTGGCTGTATGCCGTCATAAAATAGCACTCCTCTGCCCGGTCGGTGTTCGGGAAGCTTTTGGCATAGCGTTTAAAATAATAAGCTGCCATGATGTATTCTTCCTGGTAATAATAGCAATAGGCCATATAATAATTCAGGCGTTCCGCCTTGTCAGTTCCCCGGTAGATCATGTTCAGCTGCTCAAAAAGCTGCATGGCACGGTAATAATCGCCCTTTTCATAATATTCAATCGCCTTGTCGTACTTCAGTTCGGTATCCGTACTTTTCAACAGCTTCTGGTATTTACTGCAGGAGGCCAGCACAATGAGTGCCATCATCAGAAATAAAACAGGGATCCTTTTAAACATGGGCGCAAAATTAATTGAAATTAGTGAATTAGGAAACGAAATGAGCTATTATTTATTTTAGCTTAAAGACATTAAGGATTTTTAACAATTCTTTCAGCTTCAAGTTTTTATTCTAAAATTGTTCTAAATAATTCGCTTCCCTGAAAAGAAACGGGATAAATTAATACTTTTGCAACTGGAATAAATTATTCAAATACATTAAAATAAGATTGTTGTGGATATATTCAATAAGATTGAGAAAAGCATGGGTCCCCTGGGCCAGTATCTCGAAGACGCACATGGTTACTTTATGTTCCCAAAACTTGATGGAGAGCTCGGCCCCCGCATGATATTCAATGGTGAAGAAAAACTGGTGTGGAGCCTGAATAATTATCTGGGACTGGCCAATCACCCGGAAGTGAGGAAAGCGGATGCAGAAGCTGCCCAAAAATGGGGAATGGCTTATCCCATGGGTGCAAGGATGATGTCGGGGCAAACCAAATATCATGAGCAGCTGGAAAGGGAACTGGCAAGTTTTGTTGGAAGAGAGGCCGCCTATCTGCTTAACTTCGGTTACCAGGGAATGATTAGCATTATCCAGTCATTGGTTGACCGGAATGATGTGATCGTTTATGATTCTGAGGCCCATGCCTGCATCATCGACGGGATGCGACTGCATTTTGGAAAACGTTTTGTATATCCGCACAATGATATGGATAACCTTGAGAAGGAACTGCAGCGTGCCACTAAAATTGTGGATAAAACGGGTGGTGGAATCCTTGTGATCACCGAGGGCGTTTACGGCATGTCGGGCGATCTGAGTAATCTCAGGGCCATCGTCGAAAAGAAAAAAAGATACAATTTCAGGATACTGGTAGATGATGCACACGGATTCGGGACCATGGGGGCTACCGGTGCCGGTACCGATGAACACCTGGGTGTACAGAAAGAGGTGGATGTTTATTTCAGCACTTTCGCCAAATCCATGGCTGGTATCGGAGGCTTTGTAGCAGCCAGGAAGGAAGTGGTGATGTTTCTGCAATACAATATGCGTTCTCAGGTATATGCCAAATCGCTGCCCATGCCGATGGTGATGGGAGCGCTCAAAAGGCTGGAATTGCTCAGGGATCAGCCCGAGCATAAAGCCAATCTTTGGAAGATCGTGAACGCCCTGCAAAAAGGTCTGAAGGAAAGCGGATTCAACCTTGGTAATACAGAATCTCCTGTTACCCCCGTATTCCTGACCGGCGGAGTACCGGAGGCTACCCAGATCACTTACGACCTGAGGGAGAATTACAACATCTTCACCTCTATCGTTTCTTATCCTGTTGTACCCAGGGGAGTTATTCTCATCAGGATCATTCCCACAGCAGTGCACAGCCTGGAAGATGTGGAATATACAATCAAGGCTTTCTCGGATATCCGGAAGAATCTTGATGAAGGAAAATATTCCAGCGGCAAAATGAAGTCCGTTACAATTGACCTGAACAAATAGGTAACCAACATGAGGCATCGCTTCATTAACAATATATGGACCATAGGAGTAAGAATTTTAATATTCTGATCAACTCAACCGCATTTTTTATACTGGCTTATTTATTTCTTTTTGTAAGCGGGCATCTGATCACCATTATATCAGGCTCCCTATTTGATTTTGAATACGCCTGGTATTTTTACCGAGTGAAATTTTTTATCACCCGCAACGAATGGAGTCATGATTCGGTGAAACTGATCTTTGGAGCAGTGCCGGTTTATTACCTGATCATCGGCTGCATCTCCCTCATCATTTACTCCAAAGGAAAGATCTATGAAGGCATCCTGAAGCAGTTTTTCCTCTGGCTTTACCTGATCGCCTTTAGCCTGTTTTTTAGCTCCCTGCTTATCGGAGGCTTTACCAATAAAGGTTTCGGACATGTTTTGAGATGGTCATATATGATGGACACAGGCAGGATGCTGTATGTTTTTACCGGCCTGACCGGCTTGATAAGCCTGGGATATTTCAGTGCAAGACAGGTACTGATCGCCTCAAACAGCTATTACTCCTCCATGCCCGACAAACAAAAATTCGGTTTTTACCTGCACATGATCCTGTATCCCTTTATCGCCGGATTCCTGATCATCAGCCTTATAAAGATACCTTTTGTTGGTGATAATGCATATTATGAAACCATCATCCTGGGAGGCTTTTTTATCGTTGCTCTTTTTATGCGCATGCGACTTAAATTTGTAACGGAATTGTATTTTGAAGAAGATGACAAGAAAAAGCGATTCAACCGAAAATTGCTATTTACTGCTTTAATCATTCTGTTCATTTACCGGATCTTACTTGACCCTGGGCTCTCCCCTTTTTAATACCGGATTATCTTTACTCTTTTTAGTTCAGAATTTGTCTTGATTTCCAGCAGGTAGACTGATCTGCCCAGGCTATTTACCGGTATTTCAAAGCTAGAAGCATGCGGGCGGTAGGCTGCAATGACAGACCCGTTCAGGTTCATGAGCCTGATACGTTCTATTGTTGAACCGGTAGTGATGTTCAATACATCACCCCTTACCGGGTTGGGAAATATTTTCCACTCATCATTTTTCGAATATTCAATACCCACACCATTAAAACAGTCGATCCTGGCTATCCAGCCGGGGGCTGTCTGGTTCACATCCGAATAAAACTCAAAAGTGAGGGCGCCTTCGGGATTGGTAGCCCAAACCAAACCGGGTGAATCCAAACCGCAATACGCCCCGATCAGCGGAGCATTGTCGTCTGTACCATCATAGATCTTCAGCCAGTCGTATGCGCAATTTTCTTCATATTCTATCTCAAACATCAGGAACTCCATTTTTACATTATCCTGGGTATCCGATGGGTAAAAAGTCATGAGGGTATATTCATTATCAGGATAATTTGCATTCCCGCCGGCATCAAAGAACAAGCCTGAGCAAATGCTTAGTTGCCCCTCCGCCATCAGATAATGTTCGTCAGAATGTATATAGTCTTCCTTCAGCAAAACGCTGCTGTCGCCTTCTTTGTAAACCGTAAGCCTGACATCAAAGCTACCTGTATCTGCAAACAAAATATGTTCCGGTTCTTCATCATAAGAGATCCCGGGTTCTCCGCCTTCAAATTCCCATTTCCAGGCATCGGGCTCACCATAGGAATCATCAAAAAAGTTCACCGTACCTCCCACTTCAACATAGACCGGCTCAGCGGCAAAATCCGCGATGATGGTGCCCGGCGCCAGCTGGACACTCCTGATGGTTGTATTGGCATTCACTGCTGTTACATTGTACAATGTTTTGGGATAATAACCCGGGGCTGAAAAACGCAAATCATAGGTGCCTGTGTATATGGGCCGGTGGTAGTCTCCTTTTGAAGCAGTTGAAAATACCATGGAACTGTCGATATCGTGTTCCAGCACAAAAACCTCCGCTTCGACCGGGTAGGAAGTGATGCTGTCGGTTACCAGTCCGCGGAAGCCGTAGTTGGACTGATCGATGTAATTGATGAGCGAGCGGTAATCATACTCCCAGAAATAAGGCAACTGATTTCCGGGCGGGGTTTTGATGTTGGATATCTCCAGGGTGAATTCGCGGCATTGCCGGAAATAATTCATATAATCCTGCCGCCCCCCGTTGATGGTATACCAGTCGTAGCCATTGCTGATCCCATTGTTGAGATCAGTCAGGTAACCGGCTGGTGCATAGGCATGCACTGTGTCGGCATATTGCCGGCAAACCAGCTGCCACCAGTCGTCATCAGCATGCCGGGTGGGCCAGGTATCCCAGGGGTAATTGCATACCTCTGCCCCGCCGTGCAGGTTGCAGGATAACACAAAATTGTGCATCTCCGCAAAATCCATAAAAATAATTGTTTCTTCCTGCCAGGGGTACCCATCGGGATGGGGGCCGTCTTCTGGATCCGGGAAATTCCGGTTAAAATCAATGCCATTGGCATTGCCCCGGGTTGCTCCATTGACCGTATTATTGCCTCCGGCATAGGTGCCATCCGGGTTGGCAAGGGGATTGATCCAGATCTCCATCCCGTTGATCATTTCCGTGATCCCTGGATCGGATCCGTAATTCGAAAGAAAATGATCGATCAGCCGAAGCATTAAAACATAGCCTGTCAGCTCATCACCATGCATGGAAGAGGTATAAAAGAATTCCGGCTCATCTTCATGCTGCAGAAGATTATCTGTGATCCTGACTGCCAGTATCTTCCTGCCGCTGTTGAGCGTGCCCAGGCTAACTGTTTTGCAGATGGACGGATAATCCTGCTCAAACTGATACATCATGTCCACATAGGCGTCATAGGTGGGATAATAATCCCATTCATTTGCATTGCGCCATTCATCAGGACCCAGCATTTTCGGGTCTTTCAGTAATAGTCCCGGCGGGGTGAGTAAATGAATATCCTTTCCCAGGTTCAAAAACTCCAGAAACTCTCTTTCATTTGCATAGGCGTATACCCATTCGTCTTCCACGCGGTCGATCGAGATCACTTTGCTCAGCTCATTAACTTCTTTTTTGTGAGCATATTCGAACTTAAAATAAACCTCTTTCCTGTTATTGCTGATCTCATTCCAGGTTGGCGGGTCCTGTGAAAATGACGCTAAGATCCCGGAAATCAGAAAAATACTTATTAATATTATCGATTTAAATTGCTTCATAATTAAAACCTCCATTGATAAGGGATTCGATCAATCTCTCCATAGCGGAAAAGTCGATCGTTCCATGTCTGTAGAAAGGTATTGCAAGGGGCATACCGGTACCTTCCAGATCAAATTGCATACTATTTCTTTTTGATAATTCTAATGTAATGGTCGATTTCTTTCAGATATTCCTCAAGGCTCATATCTTGTCGTCTATTAATTTGAACTGCTGCGGCACCCGAATGACCGACCTTCAGTTTTGCTTTTGCAAGGCTGAATAAATAATGGGCTGCAAAATCATCATCCTTTGTAACATCCAGCAAAAGGTCCAGTTCCTCAAGTAAAAAGTCCTCTGCATATTTCCCGCCTGGCTTTCCGAACCAGTTCAGGTCGCCGGGGTAAATAAAATCGAAGGAAAGTTTTGGCAGGAATTGCCTGGTGTCTTCCTTTCTCTTTACCAGCCCCAGTGCCCTGACCTTTTTTTGCTCATCCTGCAGTTTTTTGACAAAGCCGGCAATACGCTCGTAAGTTGCAATTGTATCGAGGGTGTAAAGTATTCCAATTTTTCCGGCCTCCTCATAGTTGACGATCCTGGCAGGGTAATTTAAGGCCTTTACTTTCCGCCTCAGGTAAAAATTAGCCCAGATGTTTTTTAATTTCTGAAAGATATTCTTTTCCTTCACTGCTTGATCCTTGTTAATTATAAACGGGTCAGCCTTTGACCAGGCATTTCTCAATTTCACCGATATACATCCGGTGATAATCCTTTTTCGGATAGATCTTTTCCAGTTCCTGATCCACAAAATTTCCTGGACTGATATCATCCTGGTAGATCTTTCTGCAAACCAGGACAAGCCTCGACTCTTCGAAATATACCGTTCCCTTTTCTTCTTCTAATACCGTAAGGTTGCATTCGAGAGCCTTATCCACATCTCTGCCAGAATGTGAACCGCAATAGTTCAGCACCTCGCGGTATTTCTCTGTAAAAAATCCCAGACTAAAATATTGATTTTTTTCCGTAAACCGGAAGGTATACCGCTGGGGCCGCACAAAAATAAAAGCGACCGGTCTTTTCCAGAGAAAGCCCAGGCCACCCCATGCAGCCGTCATCATATTAAACTCTTCTTTGTTACCGGCAGTAACCAGCATCCAGTCCGAACCGATCAACTTGATTGTATTGTCATTGATCAGTTCCGGGGAGATCTCTGTAAAGCTTTCTAACATACAAGTGAAATTGTTAAAAACAAATGTAAGGAATTGATTGGAATGAGGGGAAGAAAAATTGAAAATTGGTATATGGGTATATTGGGATCACTCACATTCGATTTAACCAATTTACCATTCCCTGTTTTTCGGACAAACCTTGCTTTTGGAATTAGGCATAATTCTTATCTTCGTAATTCATTCAAAATATCATTATTATGCAAACTATACTTGGATCGGGCGGAGCCATTGGATTTGAACTGGCAAAAGCCCTGAAAAATTATACCGGTGCCATCCGGCTGGTAAGCCGAAACCCCAAAAAGGTCAACCCGGAAGATGAACTTTTTCCCGCCGATCTTACCAGGCAGGAGGACGTGAGCAAGGCCATTGCCGGTTCCGACATTGTTTATCTGGTGGTGGGCTTCGAATACAAGCTGAAAGTCTGGCAGAAGAACTGGCCCGAGCTGATGCGAAATGTAATCCATGCTTGCAAGGAGCACAAATCCAGGCTGGTGTTTTTCGATAATGTTTATATGTATAAAATCAGCAGCATTCCGCATATGACCGAGGATGCACCCATCCATCCACCAAGCAGGAAAGGTGCTGTGCGTGCAGAGATCAGCCAGATGATCATGCGGGAAGTTGAGAGCGGAAAACTGGAAGCGCTCATCGCCCGGGCTGCCGATTTTATCGGACCTGAAAAACAGCCTGCTGGCTGAGATGGTGATGAAGAAGCTCAAAAAGGGCAAAAAAGCCGACTGGTTTGCCAGTGTGGACAAGATCCATAATTTCACTTTTACGCCGGATGCAGCAAAAGCCACTGCCCTGCTGGGCAACACACCCGATGCTTATGGTGAGGTCTGGCATTTGCCGACAGATCACAGCAAACTGACTATCCGGAACTGGATTGAACTGATTGCTTCGGAAGCAGGCCGCAAACCAAAATACCGGCTGATGTCAAAAGGCATGATGGGTATTTTTGGCCTGTTTGTTCCCGTTTTACGCGAATTCAGGGAGATGATCTATCAGTACGACCAAGATTATTTTTTTGACAGCAGCAAGTTTGAAAAGAAGTTTGATTTTCAGCCTGCAAAGCCCGAAGAGGCTGTCAGGGAAACCCTGCAGCAGTTATAAAAAAACCCCGGCATGCAATTTCCGGGGCTTTTTTTTGAATATTGTTGATTTTTAATTACCCAGAGGGAACAGCAGTCTTACACTTGCATTTAAGTGATTGGCATTTTCAATAATAGTGTAGGCAACTTCGGCTCCAATTTTAAAACCTTCACCAGTTAAAAACCCTACATGAGGACTAAAACCGAACTTAGTATCGGATGCCCCTTCAACTGTTACTTTCTTCGTATAGGTACCATATGATATAGTGGTTTCATAATCTTCTGTTGAAGCCATAAACATACCCAGGCCAATCCCTCCATAGGGCATAAAGCCTTCAGTTGCAAAATAGTAATCACCTTTTGCAAAGACAGGAATGATTGAGAAATTGGGATAGTCAATATCCACACCACTAATAGTTTCCGTTTTACCAGAGAAAATGTAGTATCCAACATTCAGTCCTATTGCAATGTTTTCCTTGACAAAGTAATCACCTTCCAGCATACCGCCGAAACCCATGTCATAACCATCGCTCCAGTCACCCATCGGTAAGGCAATACCGGCCGTAACACCTAAATTCAACTGTGCTTTGGACTCGCTTGAGAAGCCCACAACAATTACAATTGCTATCATTAATGTAACTAACTTTTTCATAATTATTTTGTTTTTGATTCTGCATACTCATAAAGCTTTTCTGCATCCGCCTCTTACTCTTTTCGGGATTTTCAGATATCTCCCTGTTTTACCAAACCCGGGCTGCTGCATGCAACCCGGGTGATTCAGTTTAACCAAAATTATTCCTGTTGAAATGTTACAGAGAATTCTCCACCGGTGATGCTTACTTCCTCTTGCTTAGAGTTTTTAGCTGTGAATGAAAAAGTCCCTTTTGCTGAAGTTCCTGTCCACCCGGTAATATTCATTGTACCGCTTCCCTGTCCGAGCATGGTTGAATAGGTCTGGTCGGTATTGAGCCCGGCTGTCCAGCGCCCTGAATTCTGGTTTGTGAGAGTTTCGCCGAGGGTATACTCGCCGGTTCCGTTCACATTCATTACGGTTACCTGCAATTGCTTTGCGTTGTTATCACTTCCGGTAACAGTAAACAGGTTGTTTGAATAAACCCCGACTACGGCCAGGGAGGCAGACCAGTCACTTCCGTCTACTTTTGCAGTCATACTGCCGGCTACAGGATTGTTGTTTTCAGGTTCGGTTTCGTCGTCTTTCTTTTTACAAGCTGACATGCTGAGTCCGATAACGACACAAAATAAAATTAAAAGTTTTGCTGATTTCATAATTTAAAGTTTTTGTTTAACAATATAAAACAGAGCTACCTCCCGTCTGTGTCCAAAACTTCAAAGCGAAAATTTTTTGGGTTCATCCAGGAAGTTAGCTCTGAGAATATCTTTTTCGCTTTGAATTCTGAACTTTGATGAAACAAAACTAGGGCGACGGCAGGTATGGAAAATCAGCAAAAGACCGTAAACTGCCTACGGGATTTCCCTTATTTCTTCAATAATAAATGAAACTATTTGAATATTTACAGATTTCTAATTAAATCAGTGAGACTGATTTTTTAGGAGCGATAGCGAACTGAAAAAGCAAAGTCGAACTGATCCCGAGCTTGTCGAGGGATCTCGTGGTAATATTCCCCGCCCCTTGGGGCGAATCAAATGAATGTTTCATAATGATACCCCGCAGGCTTGCCTCGGGGTAGTTCATTAAAAAGCGCGGTTTGGCCAATTTCAGTCGACATATCCATTTTTCATGGCAAAGCGGATAATCCCGGCAACATTCTTAACTTCAAGCTTTCGCATCAGGTTGGTGCGGTGGGTGTCTACAGTCCTGTCGCTGATATACAATTGTTTTCCGATCTCTTTATTTGACATGCCTTCGGCTATCAATCTCATGATCTCGATCTCCCGGGAAGTCAGTTCGACTTCATCCGGGCTGCTGCCGTATTTTGAATTGATACCGGACTTTCCAAGCAGTGACAGGGTGACACCTGCATCAAAATATTTTTGTCCGTTCACAATCTTCTCCAGGCAATCGATCAGTGCTTCCCGGCTGGAGTTTTTCAGCAGGTAAGCATCCACTCCCATTTCGATGAATTTTTTGATCAGGCTTTTTTCATGATACATGGTGAGGATCACGGTCTTCACACCAGGATGATCCTTTTTGATGATGCGTGTGGCCTCAATTCCGTTCAAAACAGGCATATCTATATCCACGATGGCGATATCCACTTCTGCCAGCCCCACCAGGTCGATCAGTTCTTTGCCGTTAGAAGCCTCTGCGATGATCCTGAAGCGCTCATCATCTTCGAGCAGGGCCTTGATCCCATCGATCACGATCTTGTGATCATCTGCAAGTACAATTTTATATACTTTCATAACTTTGGAATTCTGATGCTTACGCGGGTTCCTCCTTTCTCTGCCTGTTCGTATTTGATCTCCCCTTTCAGTAAGGCAATGCGGCTGGCAATATTCAGCAGACCGATCCCGTTTTCGCTGGCTTTGTCATGTTCAAATCCTTTCCCGTTGTCCTCCACAAGCAAAAGTAAAATATTTTTCCGGTTGATGAGCTGTACTTCAAGATGATCAGCCTTAGCATGTTTGATCACATTGGAAAGCAGTTCCTGACATACCCGAAAAAGGTTCAGTTCGATCCCGGGCTGCAGTCTTTCCTTTTTCCCGACACATTCGAGCTCATAGCGGATGCTGGTATTCTTGAGGTTTTTCTCCAGCATATCCTCAATGGCTGCAAAAAGACCGATCTCAAGCAAAACTTTGGGCATCATCTGGTGTGAAATATTCCTGACCTCGGTGTATACTTCATCCAGGATCCTGTTGATTTCACGGATCCTGGGTGGATCCGTATTTCCCTGCGGAATAATTTTATGCACTACCGACTGCCAGTTCATTTTCAATCCCGATAGCATCTGCCCTACCCCATCGTGCAATTCACGGGCAATCCGCTCCCGTTCTTCTTCCTGGGTTTCGATGACGGCACGCATGCGCAATTCCTGCTGGCGGATGATCTCTGCATTCATGAGGGCCCTTTGTTTTTGTTTATAGCGAAAATACCATGAAAGGGATAATGCAATGATAAACACCAGCAAGGCGATCAGGAGGGTGTTTTGTGTATGCTGTTGTTTTATGGTGAGGGTTTTGATCTCCTGTTTTTTGGTAAGTAATTCGATCTGTTTTTCCTGCTGTACCACATCATATTTGGTCTGCAACTCAGAGTATACGTGCATTCAGACGGCTTTCATAAATGGAATCAATGGTTTGGGAGTACAGGTTCTGAAAATAAAATGCACTGTCGTGTTTATTCATTGAATAATAAAGCCTGGAAATTTTCTGGTAGGCCATTTTGGTTTCTTCGATCACCTGTGCTTTGCGGGCAAGTTCAAGGGCTTTAAAAAGGGATCTCCTGGCCTCGCGAAATCTCGACAGGCCTTTATAGGCTTCTCCCAGTCCAATCAGTGTGGAAGCAATGGCCTTCTTGTCGCCCAGGTCAACACGGATTGAAAAAGCTTCCCGAAGATATTCCAGTGCTTTGTTGTAATCTCCGGTAGATATATACAAGCCACCCAGATTATTTAGCATCACGGCCAGGGCTTCCATTGAAGCCAGATCCCTGAATATTTTCACAGCTTTCTCATAATATTCACCGGCAAGCAAAGTGTCACCGGTGCGCAGGTAAACATTGGCAATGTTCCCGTATGAACCTCCCTCCCCATATTTATCACTTTGCTCTATCCTGATGTCAAGGGCGCGCAAATGTGCTTCCAGGGATTTTTTATAGTTCCCGAGATTCTGGTGGATGATGGCGATATTGTTAAGGCAATAGCCAATCCAGAGGTCCTGCTGCATTTGTTCGTATATCCGGAGGGCTTTTAACTGGTTATCAAGAGCCTTTTCAAGATCGCCCTGCTTCTGGTGAACAATGCCAATCTTATTGTAAAGAGCTGCAATCCCGCTACTATCGGAGTGTTTCATCCTGATCTGCATGGCATGATGAAAAGCATCAAGCGAACGACCATACTCATTCCTGTCGATATAAACAATTCCAAGATCGTTATAGGCCTGGGCAATTCCCGGTTCCCAGTTTAGTTTTGCAGCAAGGCTGAGCGCTTTCTGACCAAAATCAAAAGCCGAATCCGTGGATATAAAACGGTATTCCCAGCACAGATCGGAAAGGGCCCTGACTTTCACTGTGTCTGTTTTGCTATCCAGCAGACTTTTTAAACTGTCAATCCTGGAATTTGAATATATTTTCGGAGACAATAGAAAAAATAATAAGCAAAAAATATAAGCCTGGAATGATCTGATTGCCATACATTGATTTTGGTTGTGGTCTGGTATTGACAAATATAAAGATTTCTCAAAATTCACTAACCCGATAATTCAGCTATTTTTATGAATAAGGCAGCTTAGATAAAGGTCGCAGGAGCAGATTGTTTGGCCAGTTTATAAATTCTTTTTATATTTTGGGATGAATCAATAATTCAAAAGATGAATAGAAACGTTCTGTTGTTTATAATTTTTATTGGATTTCTCATCTCCTGCGGGCCTGCTGGTACTAAGAAGGAGAAAGGTTCCCGGGAAGATCGCGGGAAAGGAGGGATCGTATCAAGCGGGATAATTGAAGAAGTGGATATCGATCTCGAAGAGATCAGGAAAGAGGGGTTTTGCGTGCGATTACAATTTACAGTTCCACCAGTTTTTTTATCTACCGCGGCAAACCAATGGGATATGAATATGAATTGATCAAGCGGCTTGCTGATCACCTGGGTCTGGAGCTTGAGATTGTTGTAGCAGAAAATATGAACAAACTTTTCGAAATGCTTTATCTTGGCGAAGGGGACATCATCTCATACGGGATCACGGTTACCAAGGACAGGCTGGATGATGTAAGCTTCACAAAATATCACACAAAAACGCACCAGGTGCTGGTTCAGCGAAAACCGGAAAACTGGCGTAAAATGAAATTGCATGAGATCGAGGAAACCCTCATCCGTGATCCGCTCGAACTGATCGGCCGGAAAGTTCACGTTCGTGAAAACTCCAGTTATTACCAGCGCCTGCTCAACCTTTCCGATGAGATCGGAGGAGAGATCGATATTGTTACCGTTCCTGGCGATAAAGAAACGGAGGAGTTGATTAAAGAAGTGGCCGGGGGTAAGATCAGTTATACCATCTCCGATGAAAATATCGCCAGGATCAACAGTACTTACTATTCAATCCTGGATATTGAAACTGCAGTCAGTTTTAACCAGCGGGTGGCATGGGCCGTCAGGCAATCCTCACCCGATCTGCTGAAGGTGGTGAACCGTTGGATTACGAATATGAGGAAAGAAACTGACTATTATGTGATCTACAATAAATACTTCAAGAACAGAAAGGCTTATAAATCCAGGGTGAAGAGCGACTTTTTCTCAAGAAAGGGAAATCGCATTTCCGAATACGATCCCCTCATAAAGAAATACGCCAAAGCCATTGACTGGGACTGGCGCCTGCTGGCCTCCCTGATATACCAGGAATCAAAATGGGACCGGAAAACGGAATCCTGGGCGGGTGCGCTTGGATTGATGCAGATCATGCCGTTTCATGCAGAGAATTGCGGCATCAGCAATTTTACCGACCCGGAGCAGAACATTCGATGCGGCGTGCAGTATATCGGGGAGCTAAAATCTTATTTCTCTGAAATCGAAGACGATGAAGAACGGCTGAAATTCATACTTGCCTCATACAATGCAGGACCGAACCATGTGAAAGATGCACAGCGGCTTGCTGACAAATACGGTGAGGATCCCAATGTATGGACCGGCAGTGTAGATGAATATATCCTTAAAAAAGCGGATCCGGATTATTATAATGATGAAGTGGTAAAGTATGGCTATTGCCGGGGATCAGAGCCCTACGATTACGTTAAGGAAATCCTTGAGCGATATGAATACTACACAAGATTTATCGTGTAGTATTTGTTTATTTTATTACCGGGCCTTTATGCCTTAGTCTTTCTTAACCCGGGTCAGGTCAAGCAGGTTGACCGGGTTGGTACCAAGTCCGGAAACACGATTGCTGATAAAGCGCAAAACTTCATCATAGTAAAGGATCAGCACGGGTGCATCGGCCATCACCAGGCTGTCCATTTTCCGGTAAAGTTCATACCTTGCCTCATTATTCACAATGCTTTGTGATTCCTCGTAGTATTGATCGAATTGTTTGCTCGCATAATGGGTATAATTCGGACCGTTGGGGGCAAAATTTTCACTGTAAAACAGGGAGAGGTAATTTTCGGCATCCGGGTAGTCGGCTATCCATGATGCTCTGAAGAACAGGGCTTTGGATTGAGCTTTGAGCTCGCGGAGTGCACCCGGAGTATTCACATTGATATTCAGGTTGATCCCAAGGAGGGACAGCTGGTGCTGTATGTATTTGCACAGGTCAAGATATTCGCTGGTTGTTAGCAGTGTGATCTCTGGAAGTCCCACAGCATTTGGGAAACCAGCCTCTTTCAATAACTGCCTGGCCTTCACCGGGTCGTAGTTGTATACCGGTTCTTTATTCTGTTGAAAGGAAGGAAGGCCGGGGGAATGATTCCGTAGTTTCCGGGAGTACCGATGCCATTGCGCAGGTAACGGATCATATCCTTGCGGCTAAAGCCGTAGTTGATGGCCTGGCGGAGCTTTTTCATACGGAGAGGGCTTTGTTTAACTTCCAGCATGGATGTATCCACCAGAAAACCAAGATATTCGGTATTCAGATAAGGTTCGCGCTCCAGATAGATACGGTCCTGGTACTTAGGATTCAGTTTTCCCTCCGGGCTGAGCAATTCGTCTTTGTAGTTGGGATCTATCCCGGACATAAAATCCAGGTTTCCTTTAATGAATTCAAGGAAAGCTGATTGTTTATCTTTTAAGAAAGTAACGGCTACGGCATCTAAATAGGGCAACTGCCTGCCAGCCTCGTCTTCTTCATAAAAATGTTCATTCCTGAGCAACACCAGCTTAACGCCTTCTTTCCAGTACTTAAATTGGAAAGGCCCGGTACCTGCCGGATTTTGCCGGAAGTCTCTGCCATAATGATCCGCTATTTCATGGGGTATCACCGAACAATACTGCATGCCAAGGATGCCCAGGAAAGGAGGGAAAGCTTTGACCAGCCTGATCTCAAAAGTGCTGTCGTTTAGTGCAGTGAATCCTGTTCCGTTTTCATCCTGCTCCACATAATTAAAAACCCATGAACCTGGCGATGCGGTTGCAGGGTCCATAATCCTGTTAAAGCTGTAAACAAAATCCCCGGCATTTACCCTTCGGCCTATTCCGGTTTCGAACAGCGGATGATCATGAAAACGAACATCTTTTCTCAAACAAAAAGTATATGTCTTTCCGTCCGCCGAAACCTCCCAGCTGCTGGCAATAGCAGGCCTTACATGGAGTTTTTTATCCAGCTTTACCAGACCACTGTATAATTGGTTGCAGGCCCAGATATTTGCAAGGTCCCTGGCAAATGCAGGGTCCAGACTGCTGATACCGGCCGCTTCATTGTACTTGAAAACCCGCAGTCCCTCCTGATCGTATTGTGGCCTGCAGGCAAGCATCCCGCTCAATATCATTAAGCATAAGAAAAATATTCTGCTTTGTCTTAACAATGTGTCCACCTGAGATTATTTTCAATACCTGAATACAAAACTAATGGGTTTATTGGATTCGGGAAATTTATTTATTATATTTGTAAAGAGAAAATTTTCCAGGTTATCTAACACACTCCTACACTAATACTATTTCAATAATAAGGAAGACAAAGCACCATCAAAATTGCCAGAATATTCACTTGTAGAATAGGTTCTGCCTATTGCGGAGTGTTATGATAGGGCTCAGTGGATAATACCGGGTAAAGTTTATTATCCACGGCCCTATCTGCTTTATGCAAAAGTATGCTTTTTTGTCTGCAAATTAACAGGCTTACTACACAATCCCATATTATTTCAGGATCAATTTCTTTTGATAAATTGCTTCGTCAAGATAGACCTTTAACAAATAGATGCCTCCCGGCAGATCCGTATACTTCTGAATATCCAGGCTGAAATCACTATTTTCTTCAATATTCCATTGCCTCATTTTACTACCCGTAATACTATACAGTTGAATCATCTGAATATTTGTGCCGGAAGGAATATGGACAAATAATTTATCTCCCACAGGGTTTGGGTATACTTCAATTAAAACCTCAGCCTTTTTTAAAAATCTTCCGGACGGCAGCAGTTCCGTAAGCTTGACTTTTTCTGCCTGGAAAACCTCATAAGTGAGCGTATCCTGGATAAAGGCAATCAATTCGCAATTTTCTTTCACCCAATCCTCTTCCAGACTGAAAGAAAATGCAAAATCATACTCACCTGTTTGTCCTGAGACTGGAAGTCCAGAATGGTCGGGGATCATCAGCCGCTCAACCTGATTGACTTCTTCCATACCTCCCCCGCCCCACACCTCAGGGATGTTTGATTCAGTAAGCACCAAAAATGCCTGCAGATGATCCGAACGCACATTTGCCTTCATATCTATGTCCAGAAGGATCTCATAATCATTTTCTTCCTGCTCTCCGTATATTGACAAAGCCGCAGGTGCATTCACTGAGATCTTGTCTTCATAAATGGGAAGATAATCATCATACAGGCTCAAAAACTGGTGCCCACCGGTAAAATGCGTTGTCCCATCAAAATATACTGTGGGATAAGCCGGGATGAAATAATAGCCCAAACGATAAAGGCTGGCAGCATTTTCATAATTATCCAGCACATGGTAGCCAATCACAGCAACCGACTTCCCGTGTGCCAGAAGTTCATCCACACCCATTGCTGCGCCGGGACATGTCCCACACCAGGTGCCGGTTGCCATTTCTGCCAAAACCTGCCCGCGATCAATTGCGTAAGTGTTAAAATATGCAGCAGTGGTATCATTGCTGAGGTATTGATCATTCTGTACACTTGCGTTGAGGACCAGGTCATAGATCCTGTTTTCTTCCGCAGGAATGAAATCGTTCAGTTCAAATTCAAAATTTTCTCCTGCCGGGATGTTTTGTGTATTTATTTCTGTATATACCGCCTCCTCGCCAAGTTTAATTGTCAGACTGTATTCGCATGGCGTGGCGTCAGTTTTCCCGGGATTCATGATGCTACCGCTGATCTTTGCAGTCTCTCCCGCATTGTATTGCTGCTTTTCAGCTTTTACAGATACTGCTGCCACATCACGATCGCAGGGATGGTAAACCCGAATATCATCGATAAACCAGGAATACATATCAAAAACGCTACCGATAAAATACCAACTGAGTTGAAGGCTGTCAACCGTCACAGAATGACTCAGCAGCAGCGAAATTCTGGTGTTGGAAATGTTTGTGTCAGGCTGTAACTCCCAAATGCTTTGCCATTCCTCATCCTTTAAAAGTGCAATTCCGATTGAATAGTCTGAATAATGATGCTCAACGGCAAAAGAGAATTCAATGCGGATATCTTCTCCCGGGGTCAACGAAACCGCCGGGCTGATCAAGCGGGTGGTATCATCGAATAGTGGCTGAAAATACAGCTGAGCCTCCGGAGGCTTACTCCCGGAAATATTTCGCTGCGAAAGGATCCAGTTTTCTTCATGAGCGCTGACGGTCCAGCCGGACGGAGGAAAATCATTTCCGGAGAAATCTTCAGTGATGAGCTCCTGGGTCACTGAAGGGTTCACAAAAAAATACAGCAAAGCAAGAATGATCCAATATTTCTTCAAACCAGATGGTCTTTAAATTCTTAGTTCACAAATTTATACTTTTCGGGGGAACTTAAAAAAACTGCTTCTAATTCAGCGTTTCACCTTTTAGCCCGGATAATTGCCTTACCTTTATATGAGAAAAATTAAAATCAATAAATAATTATGAGAACAGGATTTATCGGACTGGGAATTATGGGAAGCCGCATGGCAGGAAATCTATTGAAGCGCGAAGTTGAACTGAGTGTTAATAACCGGACAAAGGAAAAGGCTAAAGAGCTGGTGGATTCAGGTGCCCATTGGTTTGAGGAAGCGGGAGAACTTGCCCACAATTCCGACATTGTTTTCACCATGTTATCCACGCCTGAGGCTGTCAATGAAGTGGCCTTCGGAGATCAGGGCTTTGTGAAGCAAATGCAGAAAAACAGCCTCTGGGCTGACTGCTCCACGGTGAATCCCTCCTTTTCCAAAAGTATGTATTTAAGATGCAGGGATTTAAATATCCGCTTTATGGATGCGCCTGTTGCAGGATCGCTAAAACCTGCCGAAAATGCAGAGCTGGTTTTTCTGGTGGGCGGTGAGCAGGAGGATTTCAACCAAATCAGTCCATTGCTGGAATATATGGGCAAAAAATCACATCATGTGGGTTTGCATGGCATGGGTGCTGCCGCCAAGATGGTCGTTAATTCCATGCTTGGCCAGGCGCTGATCGCCTTCTCGGAAGGGATTACCCTGGGAAGTAAGCTGGGAATCGACCGGGATAAATTGTTTGATATCCTGATCGGTGGCCCGCTCACAGCTCCTTTCATCAGCCTGAAAAAGGACAACTTCATCCGCAATGAATATCCGGCCGAATTTCCTCTGAAATGGATGCACAAAGATCTTTACCTGGCCAGCATGAGTGCGTACGAAAACAATTGTGCACTTCCATCCCTGAATACCGGAAAAGAACTTTATGGTGCAGCAAAGGCGAATAATATGGGAGAGCTTGACATGTCAGCCATTTACCGCTTCATCATGGATAAATTGAATGATTAAACCCGGCCGGACAAAAGCCGATTAGTTAATTTTTGGCAGCGTGGCACCTTTTTCCTTCAAAAGGGCTTTGTCCACGATCTCAATCATTTCATCCACATAATGGAATTGCAAGCCTTTGATGTAATCTTCTTTGATGTCCTTGATATTCTTGATGTTCTCTTTCGAGAGAATGATATCTTTGATTTTTGCTCTTTTTGCCGCCAGAATCTTTTCTTTGATACCGCCCACCGGTAAAACCTTGCCCCTCAATGTAATTTCCCCGGTCATGGCAATCTTTGATTTAACCTTTCGACGGGTAAAAGCTGAAGCCAGGGCGGTAAAGATCGTAATCCCGGCTGAAGGACCGTCCTTGGGTGTGGCTCCTTCCGGAATGTGGATGTGCACGTTCCATTTCCGGAACAAATCAGGATGAATATCCAGTTGGTGCGAATGTGCCTTCAGGTATTCATACGCGATGGTGGCGCTTTCTTTCATCACATCTCCAAGGTTTCCCGTAAGGGTTAGGTTTCCTTTTCCGGGGCTAAGGCTTACTTCCACAAAGAGGATCTCCCCTCCTACCACGGTCCAGGCAAGACCGGTTACCACACCCGGCACTTTGTTACTGATGCTGCGGTCCTTCTGATAATTGGCCGGTCCGAGTATCTTCACCAGGTCTTCTTCATTCACTTTTACACTGTAGTCTTTGTTCATTGCAATGAACTTGGCGTTGTAGCGGATGATCTTGGCTATTCGCTTTTCAAGTGCCCTCACGCCTGCTTCGCGTGTGTAATCCTCGATGATCTTTTCGAGGATTTGTTTGGAAAAGACCAGGTCCTTCTTTTTTACCCCGTGTTCGGTATACTGCTTGGGTATGAGGTGCCTTTTTGCGATCTGTACTTTTTCCTCGTTAAGGTAGCCGCTGATGTCGATGACTTCCATCCTGTCGCGCAAAGCAGGATGCACCGTAGCAAGTGTATTGGCGGTCCCCACGAACATTACCTTCGAAAGGTCGAATTCCGTCTCCAGGTAATTATCATGAAAGTTGCTGTTCTGCTCGGGATCAAGGATCTCCAGCAATGCAGCCTGCGGATCACCGCTGATATTGGCACCGCTGACCTTATCGATCTCATCCAACACAAATACAGGATTGGATGACTTGGCTTTGCGAATCCGCTGAATAATCCTGCCCGGCATGGCGCCGATATAGGTCTTCCGGTGTCCGCGTAATTCGGACTCATCTCTGACACCGCCCAGTGACATTCGGATATATTTTCTGCCAAGGGCCCTTCCTATGGATTTTCCCAGGGAAGTCTTCCCCACTCCCGGAGGGCCTACCAGGCAAAGTATGGGAGACTTCAGATCCTTTTTCAGTTTGATCACGGCCAGGTATTCAATGATCCGTTCCTTGACCTTTTCAAGTCCGTAATGATCTTCATCCAGGATCTTCCCGGCATGGTCCAGGTTCAGGTTGTCGTGGGTATATTCGTTCCAGGGAAGCTCCACAAGCATCTCCAGGTAATTCACCTGTATGGAGTACTCGGCTGCCTGCGGGTTCATGCGTTCCAGTTTGGAAAGTTCCTTTTCAAAGCTTTCCCTGACATCATCATTCCACTTTTTTTCCCTGGCCTTTTCTTTCAGCTCACGGATTTCCAGCTCATTGGGGCTGCCACCCAGTTCCTCCTGAATGGTCTTCAACTGCTGGTTCAGCAAATAATCCCTTTGCTGTTTGTCAAGGTCGGTCTTTACCTTGCTCTGGATCTGGTTCTTCAGCTCCAGCATTTGCATTTCTTTGGAAAGCGAACCCAGTACCTTGTTGGCTCGTTCCTGGAGGTTGTTGACCTCAAGCAACTTTTGTTTTTCCTTTACATCGATGTTCAGATTGGAACTGATGAAATTGACCAGGAATATTGGCGATTCGATATTTTTAATAGCAAAACTCGCTTCGGAGGGAATATTGGGGGATTGCTTGATGATTTGGATCGACAGGTCCTTCAGTGAGTCGATCAGGGCATTGAACCGGGTATCATATTTCTTAGCTTCTTCATTATCAAACTCTTTTACATTTGCTTTGAAATAGGGCTCATCCTGGACCAGTTCAAGCAGGCGAAAACGTTTTTTGCCTTGAATGATGGCGGTGGTAGATCCATCAGGCATCTGCAGGATCTTGATCACATTGGCCATGGTTCCTACCTTGTTAAGATCGTCAAATCCCGGGTCTTCCACTTCCACATCTTTTTGCGCAACCACCCCAAAAGGTTCTTTGGTTTTGTAAGCTTCCTTGATGAGTTTGATGGATTTGTCGCGTCCGATGGTAATGGGAATAACTACGCCCGGAAACAAAACTGTATTCCGTAAAGGTAGAATTGGCAGTGATTCCGGAATTTTTTCTGCATTCATCCGCTCTTCGTCTTCCGATGACAGTAGAGGAATGAATTCTGTTTCCGCATCCACCATTTCTGAGAAATCAAATGTTTCCTGTTCAAATAAGTTCTTCATAAATATCTTCTTTGCGTCAAAATGTCAGTAAATACGGGCATTTTGAGTTCCTGACAAACCATTAAATCTGTTAGCAAACCTCAACGAACTGAAAATCACCTGATAGCAATCCATTGAAATTGGTTTAATCGGCTCATAATACAGAAAAGACAACATTGATGCCATTAAAGGTAGCAACTTTACTTTTTGTGTTTAAAAGTAATGCGATAAACTTCCTGGAGAATCTTTTCATCAGTTTTTGTAAACGCGAGTTTTCTTCTGCCGTAAACGATCTCTGCCACCTCAATGGCTTTGTCGAGGTCGTAATGTGTAAAACCGCTGGTTCCGCCCCATGAGAATGAAGGAACGAAGTTCCGCTGGAATCCCGGACCGTAAATATTCACATTGATGCCGATTACCGTACCGGTGTTGAACATGGTGTTGATCCCACATTTGGTGTGATCTCCCATGATCAGCCCGCAGAACTGCTTGTCAGTATCTACGAAGGTCTGGTCGGGGTAGCTCCACAGCCGGACATTGTCGTATGTATTTTTTAGGTTGGAATTATTGGTGCCTGCGCCCATATTGCACCATTCCCCGATCACGGAGTTTCCGATGAAGCCATCGTGGGCTTTATTTGAATAACCAAAGAAAACGCTGTTGTTTACCTCGCCCCCGATTTTGGAATACGGGCCTATGGTTGTACCCCCGTATATTTTGGCTCCCATCTTCAATGTGGCATTATTACAAATGGCCACCGGGCCCCGCAACATGCATCCTTCCATAATATGGGCATCCCTGCCAATATAAACGGGACCTTCGCTGGCATTGATGATGGCATGCTCCACCACAGCCCCCTCCTCAATAAATATATTTTCCGCAGCGGTGATCTTGTTGGTGTCGCTAATTTTTTGTGATTTACGGCCTTTTGTAAGCAGCGCAAAATCTTCTTCAATTGCAGCAGCGTTCCGTGCAAAAATATCCCAGGTGTTGTTTAGTTTGATGTACTTCACATCGGTCATAACCTCCCTGATCCCTTCCGTATCACCCTCCCCGACTTTTTCGAGGTCGTCGGCTTCAACATGCAGGGCAATAATGATGGTATCAGAGATCAGGGCCTCCTTGGGCTTCAGCCGGCTTACCTGCCTGGCCAGTTCCGGGTTCGGACTGATTGAGCCGTTGATCAATATGTTGTCGTCTCCCTTTACAATGGGGTATTTCTCACTCAGGTAATCTTCTGTAAGGGATGAAGTCTTTGAATCAAGATACTTTTCCCATTTTTCCCTGATGGTGAGGATACCGATGCGGAAGTCGGCAACCGGCCTGGTAAAGGATAAGGGAAGCATGTAGTTTCTACGGAAGTTATCAAACAAAATGTAGTTCATGAGCTGCAAGTTAATTTTTCACAAAAATAATTGAACAGTCTTAATATGACAATTGTTCAGGCTTTTTATTTGCATGAAAAAGGCAGAATGTTGATAAATGCAGTGATTTGTTAAAAAATGGGATAAAAAAAAGCCCTTTTTGCTAAAAGGGCCCTGTGATTATTTTTTCTCTGTGTCGCTTTTCTTTTCGTAATGCTTTTTGTAACGGCTTTTAAACTTATCAACACGACCTGCCGTGTCAACGAGCTTCATCTTACCAGTGAAGAATGGATGAGAGGTATGTGATATCTCAAGTTTGATAAGCGGATACTCATTCCCGTCTTCCCATTTGATTGTTTCTTTTGATTTGGCTGTTGATTTGGTCAGAAAAGAATAGTCGTTCGACATGTCTTTGAAAACAACATAACCGTAGTCCTTTGGATGAATATCTTTTTTCATGTTCCGTTGCCTTTATTTTTAGGGGTGCAAAATTAGAAAAATCTTTTTTAATTACAAAGTATTAGCTAAATTAATTCAATGAAAGTAAGAATTTCATGGTGTCAATGCCATCGGCATAATCCATCAAACCGGGTTCCTGTGTGCTGCCAAAAGGAATTGACACATCACTGAATGAACTGCAGGATGCAACAATGCACTGGATCTCTTCATTTCTCTGTGCCAGTATGGCCTGTACCTCCGAGGGATCATTATACCGCTCAAAAAGCAGCACGGAAACGGGTGAAGCGATCCTTGAGTCTTCTTTCATGAGTAAAAATCCATTATCAGAGAAATCTTCCCGGTTGATCAGGTAAATGGATTTGAAGTAGTCATAATTGTTCCGGTATTTATGATTATCGATCACAGAAGTGTATTTATCAAAGTAGGGCAATAGCTCACTTATAGTATACTTTTGCGGGAGATAAATTTTAGAAACATTCCTGCACCCCAGGCCGAAGTAAAGGAAAACATCATCACCCAGCTTTTCGAGTTCGGTTTTACTTTCGCTCCCGTCAAGCACGGCTACACCATTGCGGTTCCTCCGGATGATGCAGGGATATTTGCCAAAATAGTACTCAAAATAACGGGCAGTGTTGTTGTTGCCGGTGGCAATTGCAGCGTCGAAACCCTGGAGTTTGTCCTGTGTAAATTGGATCATTTCGCCAAAAGCAGGCTCTATATTGAGCAGTATATCAGCCAGTGCCGGTATCAATATCTTGTCCTGGCCGGATAATTTTCCCAGGAATTTGTGGCCGGCCATCAATACACATAAAAAATCATGAAATCCTACTGCAGGGATATTGCCGGCCATGACCACACCTATTTTCCTGGCAGCACGTGTTCGGGCAGAAAGGTCCGGATAGTTTTCAGTCCATTTACACAATTCCTCTTCTTTAAGTAAGCGGCTGATGGCAGCCAGTGCATGCTCGATGTGCATGCGTATGAACCATGGACTTTCGTATGTAGCCTTCCTGATGATCTCATCCAATATCTGATGTTCAGGATCTTTGGGATCCCCATCCTGATAAGCCAGCAGTTTTTTGCCAAGCTGAGCAAATGCATGTAGTCGATTTTCCAAATTCATTGTGCAAATATCAATAAAAGTTATATCTTTGTTTGATCGTTTAATAGCAACCAAATTAACGGATTTTTAAACCAAAATCAAAACTTCCAAATAACATGAAAAAGCATAATTTTTACGCAGGTCCGTCCATATTACCTCAATTTACTATTGAAAATACTGCAAAAGCTGTACTGAACCTGAACGGGATGGGATTGTCCGTCATGGAGATTTCGCACAGAAGCAAGGAGTTTCAGGCTGTGATCGATGAAGCAGAGGTTCTTTTCAAAGAACTGCTGAATATACCGGAAACTTATTCCGTTATTTTCCTGGGAGGTGGTGCGAGTATGCAATTTGCCATGATCCCCTTCAACTTTCTGAACAAAAAGGCTGCATACCTGAATACAGGTGCCTGGGCCAAGAAAGCCATCAAAGAAGCGAAATTGTTCGGTGAGGTGGATGTAGTGGCTTCATCGGAAGACAAAGTTTTTAATTATATTCCCAAGGGCTGGAAAGTTCCGGAGGATGCTGATTATTTCCATATCACTACAAACAATACCATTTACGGAACAGAGATCAGGGAAGACCTTGATGTGGACGTACCGCTGATCGCCGATATGTCATCCGATATTTTCAGCCGAACGATGGATGTTTCTAAGTATGCCATGATCTACGGTGGTGCCCAGAAAAATCTCGGACCCGCAGGGGTCACCTTTGTGATCCTGAAGAATGATGCCCTGGGCAAGGTTGAACGCAGCATCCCTACCATGCTAAATTACCAGACCCATATTGACAAAGGATCCATGTTCAATACACCTCCCAGCCTGCCCATTTATGCATCTCTGATGACACTCCGCTGGATCAAGGAAAATGGTGGTGTGACCGAAATGCAGAACCGTGCTGAGAAAAAAGCCGGCTTGCTTTACGGGGAGATCGAACGCAACAAATGCTTCCAGGGAACTGTTAGCGATCCGGCCGACCGTTCATTCATGAATATTTGTTTCATAATGAATGAAGGCTTTGAGGAATATGAGAAAGAATTCATGGAAATGGCTACAGCCGAAGGTATGATCGGAATAAAAGGACATCGCTCCGTTGGCGGTTTCCGGGCTTCCACTTACAATGCTTTGCCTTATGAAAGTGTTGAAGCTCTGGTAGATGTAATGCAGAGATTCGAAAAAAAGCACTAATTAGTCTTTATTTAACCATTCAAAAATTAATTAGCATGACAAAAGTACTTATTGGAACCGTTAAACCTTTTGCTCCTGCTGCTGTGGAGCAGATCAAAAACATATTTTCCAATGCGGGTTATGAAGTGGTCCTTCTGGAAAAATACCAGGATCAATCGGAACTCGTAAATGCCGTAAAAGATGTTGATGCATTAATCGTGAGAAGCGATAAAGTGACCAAACAAGTGATCGATAATGCTGACAATTTGAAGATCGTTGTCAGGGCCGGCGCAGGCTACGACAATGTTGACCTGGATGCAGCCACGGAAAAGAAGGTGGCAGTGATGAACACCCCGGGCCAGAATTCCAACGCCGTGGCGGAACTCGCCATCGGAATGATGGTTTACCTGGCCAGGAATGAATTCAATGGCTCTGCCGGCACTGAATTGAAAGGCAAAAAGATCGGGATCCATGCCTTTGGAAATGTTGGCAAGTATGTTGCCGATATAGCTAAAGGTTTTGGTATGATCCCCTTTGCTTTCGACCCCTTTATTGCAAAAGATGAAATTGAGAATGAGGGCGTGAAGGCTGTCAACAGCCAGGAAGAACTTTATGAGAAATGCCAGTACATTTCACTGCACATCCCTGCAAATGAAAAAACAAAGGCTTCCATTAATTACGCATTGCTTTCCAGAATGCCGGAAAATGCGGTGCTGGTGAATACTGCCAGAAAAGAAGTGATCCACGAGGATGACCTTTTGAAAACGTTTACCGAAAGACCTGATTTCAAATATATTTCCGATATTGCACCTGATTGCGCTGCCGAAATACAGGAAAAATATAAGGGACGTTTCTTCTTCACACCCAAGAAAATGGGCGCCCAGACTGCTGAAGCAAATATCAATGCAGGGATTGCAGCAGCCAATCAGATCATCGGCTTTATTGAAGATGGCGATACGAAATTCAAGGTGAACTAATATAACTTACTTTTTAGGTAAGCCAAACCAATAACCAAATAAAACTAACATTATGGAACAAGCAACCGAAAGGCAAGTGACCTTTTTCCGCTTCGAGGATTTGCGTATCTATCACAAAGCCCTCGATTATATCACTTGGGTCCACGATGCCGTAACTAATTTTCCTGTTGAGCAAACGAACGGATTATCCGAAAAATTCGTTTCCTCCGCCCAGAACATAGCACTGAATATTGCTGAAGGATCTGCGCGTAACAAAAACCAGTTTATTTATTATCTAAAAATGGCAAAGAGTGCTGTCAGGGAATGCCTTGTGCTTACATCGGTAAGTCTGAACCTGAAATTGATTGATGAAATGCAGGACGAAGAATCAAGGAACAGCTTGATGGAAATGACCAAAATGCTCGGAGCCCTGATTTCATCATTACAAAGGAGCAACAACAACAACAACAATCATGATGATGATGATTGATTGAATGATTTGATTCTTTGCTCTATTTTGATCTTATCGAATTTAATTGAATATTGTTAAAATCATTTTAACTAAAACAGATACTCATGGCAATTTTAAAAGCTTTCAAGGGAATCAGACCGATAAAGGATAAGGCCAGTGCGATTGCTTCAAGGCCCTACGATGTGCTGAACAAAGAAGAGGCAAGAGCCGAAGCTGCCGACAATCCCTACTCATTTTTACATGTGATCAAGCCCGAAATGGATCTCCCGGATGATATTAATCCATATTCCGGTGAGATATATAAAAAGGGGAAAGAGAACTTTCAAAAAATGTTTGATGAAGGTGTCTTTTTCCAGGATGACAGGGAGTATCTTTATGTATACGCACAGACAATGAACGGTAAGACGCAGTATGGTGTCGTGGGTTGTGCAGGTGTGGAAGACTATATGAACAACGTGATCAGGAAGCATGAACTTACCCGCCCCGACAAGGAAGAGGACAGGATGAATCATGTAAGGACGAGCCAGCTGAATTATGAGCCGGTGTTCTTCTCCTACCCTGCCATTGAACGGGTGGATGAGATCGTTGCAGAAGTGGTGAAGGAAAAACCGGAGTATGATTTTACGGCAGAAGATGGTGTCGGACATCATTTTTGGGTGATCCGCGACCAGGCAAGGATCGATGAGATCATCGTCGAGTTTAAAAATTTGCCGGCTACTTACGTGGCTGACGGGCATCACCGCACAGCCGCCGCTGCCCTGGTTGGAAATGAAAAGAAGGAAAACAACCCGGATCATACCGGAAATGAAGAATACAACTTTTTTCTGGCAGTTCATTTCCCTGATGATCAGTTGAATATTATCGATTATAACAGGCTTGTCAAGGACCTTAACGGACAATCCAAAGAGGAATTTCTCGAAAAACTTCAGAAGGGTTTTCTTGTTGAGAATAAAGGAAAAGAAATTTACAAACCCGATTCATTGCATAACTTCAGCATGTACCTCGATGGAGAATGGTACAGCATGACCGCACATGCGGGAACCTATAACGATAATGATCCGATCGGTGTGCTGGATGTAACCATTCTTACCAATCAGGTCCTTGATCCATTGCTGGATATACAGGATCTTCGCCGTTCTAAAAGGATTGATTTTGTAGGTGGCATACGGGGCCTGGGTGAACTGAAGAAGCGGGTCGACAGCGGAGAGATGGAAGTGGCTTTTGCCCTTTACCCGGTTAGTATGCAACAATTGATCGACATTGCTGACAGCGGGAACATCATGCCCCCGAAAACCACCTGGTTTGAGCCCAAATTAAGGAGCGGGCTTGTTTTGCATTCGCTTGAAGACTAAGAATAAATGATCACTATATTATAGGAAGAGGCCTCATCGAACGACAAGGCCTCTTTTTTGAAACATCCGGAACCTGGAACGTAATTTTGGCTGACAATATTCAGTGCTCCGGAGACTTTCACACGAACATCGTGGGATGTCCGGCAAATGTTAAGAACGAACTACTACTGTTGTCTATTAATACTTTTTGGAAGGCAAATGTCCCGCTAAAATGAGAAAAAATTAAAATTTTTTTTTAATATGTTGATTGCAAGGTTTTTACAGCGGGCGGGGGTTTCGGGCTAAAATTTCGAGGTTTCACCTCTAGGGGTTTCACCTCTGGAGGTGAAACCCGGAAACATACCACTTGCTTATCAAGCTTTTCCTGCACCCTCCTGAAACATCCCCCTACCGGTCCATATATTCCTGAAAAACAAGCTGTAAAAAGGCTTTTCCCTCGTTGATCACGCGCTCCTGGCCAAGACTATCAGGTATGTTCTTTGAATAGAAATGATCCATCTTTTTGTCCCAGAAAAAGCTGGCATCCGGGCGGATCCAGCCAATGCCCTCTTCAAATGCCACATAGGCAAATTCAGGTGAACCCGGGTTAAGAAGATTTTTGCTCCACTGAAATTCGAAGCCGGATATGTTCAACTGATTCAGCAAAGTCGAAACAATGTCAACCTGTGAGCCTATTTTATCAATCTTTGCCCCGCGGTATTCCGGTTTAATCACATTACCGTAAAACATCAAAGGAATATGATGATAATCTTTTGAATGATAACTCCAGTTATAATAAGCATGATGACTGTGGTCGGCAACAATAATAAAAAGGGTGGAATCATACCAGTCTGTCTTTTTTGCCTGCTGTATATAAGAATACAGGCTGGAATCCGTATACCATGCCGAATTCAGGTACATCTTCAGGTGGCCGCCCCAATCGATCTTTAGCTCAGGCATGGGCATATCGAAGGGTGAATGCGTACTTAAAGTAAAGATCGCTGAAAAGAATGGCTCGGGGTCTTTGCTTACCTCCTCCAGTTGACGCCGGAAAACAAATTCATCATGAACACCGAGTTTGCCTTGCGGAAAGTCATCAGGAAAATCATTGATCTCGATGATCCTGTCGAACCCATTATGAATGATATAACTTTTGATGTTTCCATATATCAACTGTCCGCCAAAATAAAATGAAGTGGCATAGCCCTGCTGCTCCAGTTTACGGGTGAAGGTGGGTAAATTCCGGTGCTTATCCGGCTGAACGGTAATGGATGAGATCGGATGTGCGGGAAAACCACTGAAAATGGAGGCCATCCCCTGCTCCGAACGGGCACCGGAAGAATAAACCCGGGTGAACAAAACCCCCTCTTTCTCCAGCTTATTGAAGCCAGGAGTGATGCCTGGCTTTCCCCCCAGGGATTCTATCAGGTCGGCCGACCAGCTTTCCAGCATGATCAAAATGATGTTGGGCCGGGTGGTGCTTAAAATCTGCAAAGTTGTATCTTCAGGGCTTTCATAAACTTCTTCCACGATCTCAATGGCCTGGTCATCCGGCATGGTCTTGAAGGGGTTCTCACCACCTGTTCCCCAGTTTTCGAATACACTGATAAAAATGTTGAAACCCGAGTTCACGCTGGCAAGGTTCAGGATGTTGTGTTGTGAATAATACGACTGGCTCTGGTTGATCGGGATCTCCTGCACTCCGCCGCGCATACCCAGTAGCAGGATTGGAGGCGTAATGAGTAGAAAAAACAGTGAAAAAATATAATTCCGCTTTCTGATCACTATGCTGGAATAAAACAACCTCCGGTAGATCCAGAAATAAAATAAGATCTGTGCAGCCAGCAAAGCCAGTAAAAGAAAAAATGTACCGGTTTCAGCCGAATTGTATATCTCTGCAGGATTGGTGATATACATCAGGGCTTTATAATGCAATTTGGTTTTCCATTCGCTGTAAATCCCCATCTCCGTGGTCACCAGCAGGGAGTAAACAATAATGATAAGCAAAACATAATATTTGACTAACAGGTTAAGCCACTTCCATTTGAGTATAGAGATTAACCAGTACAGGAAAAAAGGGATGGCAATAAAATAGCATGCAGTTGCTGTATCCAGTCGCAAACCATGCACAAAGGAAGCCATGGCCTCGGCAAAACCAATGTTCTCCATATTTATATAAGGCAGGTTATACAGGATATACAGCATCCTTGAAAAAGCGAATACAATGATCCAGAAAATAAATAGCCGGATAAAATTTACCGTGAGTTTTAAATTGTCCATACGCGCAGCAAAATTAGCAAAATTTAAAATGCAAGCTTTGAGCGAATAAAGGAAGATATACCTTTTTTTGCTAGCCTGTAAATCTTAATTTTGCACAAAAGTCTTGCCTATGGATATCAGTAAAAATATTAAAAATGTATTGTCCGGAATACCGGAACATGTCAGGCTTATTGCCATTTCCAAAACCAAACCCAAACAAGACATCATGGAGGCCTATGCTTCAGGGCACAGGGTGTTCGGGGAGAACAAAGCCCAGGAGATCATCAGCAAGCAAGCCGAATTGCCCTTGGATATTGAATGGCATTTTGTCGGGCATCTTCAGAGCAACAAGGTAAAATACCTGGCTCCTTTTGTCAGCCTGATCCATTCTGTTGATAAATTCAAACTGCTCAAGGAGATCAATAAGCGGGCGAAAAATGAGAAGCGTGTGATCGATTGCCTGCTTCAATTCCACATTGCTGAAGAGGAATCCAAATTCGGCCTTGATCTGGAAGAAGCCAAAGACCTGATCAACAGCCAGGTTTTTCCTGAGCTCAAAAATGTCAGGATCGTGGGTGTGATGGGAATGGCAACTTTTACGGATAATGAGGATCAGGTGAGAAAGGAATTCAAATCACTCAAAAACATCTTTGAATTTCTCAAAGAACAGTACTTTCCCGCTCAGGAGTATTTTAAAGAGATTTCAATGGGCATGACCAATGATTACAAGATAGCCATCGGGGAAGGATCAACAATGGTGCGGATCGGCTCTGCCATCTTCGGAGAAAGAAATGTGGCGAATTAGGAGAATGAGGCTTAACGTGTTAAATTGTTTTGACTCCACGCAGAGATATAAAATGCAATAAACCCAATTGCTTTCAAGGTTGTGTTTTGCTGATGGATAATTCCAGGAAATTCCCGTTTTGTTCAAATTGCAGTAAATGGCCTTTTTTGTCGTAAAATACATTTTCAGCCTCTGCTGATTGATCAAATTTTCCGGATGATCCCAGAAAATTTTTGAATTGTCCGATGGCTTGTTCTATTTTGTCTTCTTGCAGGTAATACAGACTTATTATCTGCTTTTCAGGATGTTTGCTCACCAGGCCCGCATCAAATTGCAAAACATCCTCCTGCCCAAAGTAATAATGATTGTTCAGTCCGATGATTCCCCGGATCACATAGAAATCTTCGAAGTTTCCGGCTGAAACAATCTTTTCACTCAGCCAGGAAGGCAAAGCATTTTGCTGTGGAATTGTATTGCTGATGATCCCGGCCATTCGCAGAAGTCCTGCATTGTTTTCTTCAGGGTCTTTTCTAATCATGACAAAATAACGGTCCTTGCAGAAAAACAGGTGTTGGCCTTCAATGGCAAGCTGGCTTTCTTCACTTGCAGTATCAAATCTGCTGCTGAAGAGGGAATAGATACCAAATGCGGCCAGCGGATCCTTCATCTCGTATATCTCGATGTAAAGCGTCACATTATCATTATCTGCATATTCCAATGCTGCCACTTCTTCAAAGCCATATTCAAAATAGAACTCCGCTCCCCCATTGATCAAATAGAAAAGATCGTCTCCCAGGTAGATCTGTTGCCCTGTCATGCTCCAGCCAGAATCGCTTGCCAAATGAGGAATTACCCGGTAAATGCTGGTATCGCCCTGTGCAAATCCAATAGCGGGTAAAAATGCATTCAGGATGAGGATTATGAAAGCTTTTCTAATCATAAACATCTTTTATTTTTAGCGATGCAATATCGGATGTTCCCAGACCGCTTGCCTGTGCTTTTCCAATCATATTAATTTCTGAGGGCGCATATCCCAGGGTTTCTGCTCCCAGACAATCCATGGCAACCAGGTCGGTTCCGGCAAAGATCTTGTCGGCTGTTTTCGTATCACCCGGTCCCACCGGTCCGTTGGTGGTAATAAACTCTGTGCCATCGACCAGGATCAGGTCGGGCTGTCTGAGCATGTTAATGTCTGCAATGCATTGCCCCAGAAAATCCGGGTCATTTCTTTTCTCCGACCCCAGGTGAAAATACACATTGGTTTCCCGGGTACAGACTCCCATCATGTTTTTCAATGCCCCGGTATAAAGAGTCAATGCATGATGCTTGGATACCGAAATGCTGATGAATACATCACAATCCAGGATGGCTTTTGTCACCTCAACACTTTTAAGGCACTTTGCTCCTTCTATGCTGTGGAGTTTGGTAAAGGTTTCAGGATTGTATTTTGATGGGAAGGTATTGTCGGGGTTGTTTTTAATCCTGGATACCAAATCTTTATTTTCTTCGAAATGACTACCACGTTCCCAAAATTCCTGATTGATATTCTGTATGCAGGCCACTTCGGAAACACCTAAATCAAATGCCTGTTTAACGACTGCCAGCACAATATCCGGATGGGGATAGGCACCCGTGATCTCAAAATCCGAGTTCACCAGCAGTCCGATCTTTTGTCCTTTTTTATGAACTTCCTGAAGCCTCCCAGTTTTCCCACTGCCCGCATGGTTCCGTGATAGTGATCTTTTCCATGGTAAATTGTGATGTCAGCTTTGCCAAAAAGGCCGCTAGCTTCAAGACTTTTAGGGATCAGGGGGCCGGAAAGGATTGCAGCGGCGCCAAGCAAAGAGCTTCTGACAATAAATTTTCTCCTGTTGATTTGATCTGGCATGATTCAATCTCTTATAAGATGACAAATATAAATAAATACCCTATCTGTTAATGATTTCACAGAAAAGGATTTACAAGCCGCTTATAATTCATGATCAATTGCATTTTTGATCTTACCGAGGGCCAGATCGAGCGTTGCTCTTGGACAGGCCAGGTTCATGCGCATGAAACCTTGTCCTCCCTGCCCGAACATGGAGCCCTTATTCATACCAATGCCTGCTTTGGCAACGAAGAAATCCCAGAGGGCATCATCCTCAAGTTTCATTTGTCGGCAATCCAGCCAGAGCATATAAGTAGCTTCCGGCTGCAATGCACGGATAAGCGGGATGTTCTTGTCAAAGTATTCAATTGCATGAAGCACATTTTCATGGATATAGCTTATCAGCTGTTCCAGCCATTCCTCCCCATAAGTATAGGCTGCTTCCGAAGCAACTGCTCCAAAAAGATTGCCCATACCCACATGCACCTGTTCCATGATCCTGTCGAACTGCTCCTGCAGTTTGGGATTGGATATGATGACCGAAGAAGTGCCCATTCCCGCCAGGTTAAAAGTTTTGCTCGGAGCAATGCAGCTAATGCAGTTTTTCGCGATCTCCTCCGATATGGATGCAAGTGCCGTGTGCCGGGCACCTGGCAATACCAGGTCGCAATGGATCTCATCCGCTACGATAAGGATATCATTTTCCAGGCAAATCGCCCCCAGCTCAGTAAGCTCTTCCTTTGTCCAGACAGAGCCTCCGGGATTATGCGGACTGCATAGAAAAAGCATTTTGGTGTTTTCGTCGATCTTGCTGCGCATGTCCTCGAGATCAATACTAAGCCTGCCATTACGTATTGTAAGTGGATTGTCGATCTGTACCCTGCTGTTGTTTTTGATGGCTGAGAAAAAGGGAAAATATACAGGTGGCTGCACAATGATCTTGTCGCCGGGTTCTGTAAAAGCCATTACGCACAAGTTAAGTGCCGGTACTATGCCCGGGCTGAATTTTATCCATTCCTTTTTGATCTCCCATCTATGCCTCCTTTTTTGCCAGTTGATGATGGATTGATAATACGATTCAGGACGAATGCTATAGCCAAAAACAGGATGATCTGCCCGCTTTTTTATGGCATCCACAATAAATGGAGGTGTTTCAAAATCCATGTCGGCCACCCACATCGGGACCACATCTTCCTTTCCGAATATCTCTTTCCTCAAATCATATTTCACACTGCTGGTGGAGGATCTTTTGATGATCCTGTCAAAATTATATTTCATATGCGTTTTATCTTTACTTTGGGCAGGATGCGATACAGGTTCTCTTTCAAAAGTCTGCCTCCCTCTTCATCATAGAAATACATCGAAAGAAGGTATTTATTGCTGCAGGAAAGGCCACGAAAAACATCTTCTGCAAAAGAGTTCATGTACATAAAATTGGTTTCTGGTCCTCAAAGATAAGGATTATCCCTATGCCTGGCATTACGGCAAAACTCATGATCAGGTGAGCAACGAAAGCAATGAAAAGACCCTAGTGTCATGTTAAAAGAGCTTTTTCTGTTCCTTTCCGGATACCCTGAAATAATTCCCGTTCCGGATCAGTAATCCGTAAATGCGTTCTCCGGGCTCACAAAAGGAAGCGGAAAGTGCAATTACTTTGTTGTTATAGACGGATTGTATTTGCTCGCTGATCGTGTGACCCACAATAATATGTTTTACCTGGTAGAAAGCAAGTACTTCATCCAGTTCCTCCTCAGTGATCTTTTTAAACTCGGTGCTGGTCCAGAGATAGCCACGGTACCAGAAAGGGCCGCTCATGGAAAACAACGGATCCTTATCATTTACGAGATAATTATCCAGTTTATAACGCACTTCTTTATTGATATCTTCAATACTCATTTTCTGCTGATAAAAACCATAGGATATCCCGCCGTGCAGAAAAAGATCATCATTGATTTTGACCACTGAATTGTGGGCCCTGAGCCATTTTCCGAAAAAGCTATTCCGGGTGAAGAACATGGAATAATTCCAGCCGAAATAATTTGAAAAGAAGCGGTATTTGGGAGCCAGGTAACGATTATCGTTTTCCAGTATCATGATCTCATGATTTCCGAGCAGTAAATGCACGTATCCGCCGGCAGCCCGTGCCTGTTTTTCCAGGCTGTAGATCAGCCAGAGGGTTTCGTGTTACCCCTTCGCCCCTGTCGAACACATCTCCGTTGATTACCAGGTGGCCTTTTCCGAAATTCCAACTCTGTTCATTGTCCACCACACCATTTTCTCTCAGGCTGCGGACAAATTTGTCATAATATCCATGCACATCATTGATGGCAAAAACCTTTTCAACATTCCTGAACACATCTTGTTGCGGTACAACAGGCAATTCAACCCGGTATTTCAGGGTATCGAAAACAAAGCCCCTGAAAGAAAAGCTCCCGTTCCTGGTTTTAAAAAGACTGTCGACCCGTTTTACAGATGAGTCCGAAACATCATAATATGTATACAGAACTTTGGCCAGTGAATCATTCAGGTAGGTCACATAAGGGCCATCCACATAGTCGTGTCTGGCATCTACCTGCTGGCGCATAAATATGCGGGTATCCATTTCAAAACCCGTGTTTTCCTCATATTTATAAACAGCAAGCTTCACGCTGGTGTTGCCTGCTTCATCTTTGCGATAAATATCCGCCCCGTGCCGGATCAGAAGTTTCATGATGCTGGCATGATCCATCCAGGCAGCCATCATGAGGGCTGTAACACCATGACTGTTGCTTGCGTCTACTTCAGCCCCATATTCGAGCAGTAGTTGCACGGCAGTATGCCGGTTAAAGCGCACGCCCCACATTAGCATATTTTTGTCTTTGTACCAGGTATCCGGATCTGCTCCGAAATCCAGGAGGTATTTTAATACCGTATTATTGTTGAATCGCAAAGCATAATATAGAAGAGGTCTTTTGGCAGCTTGGTAGTGATCCGGCAAACCATCCTTCAGCAAGGCAAGAAAGTCTGAATTTTGTTCTTTTCGGATCATTTTCCGGATGTCTTTTTCCCCGGGAAAACCTTTCTGAGCGTGCGAAGGGATAAGCAGGCCCAGGATGATAAACAAAAGCAGGTAATATTTAAATCTATTTATTTCAGTCATAACAATGCTCCTCAAAAAATTCAGGCAGGCGCCTGGGGTCTTCCAGGATTTTAAAGCGGCCTTCCAGGAACTTCAGCATATGCTTTTTCTGGCGATTGCCAAGCAGCTCAAATTTTCTTACAGATTTCAGAATAGCAGCTTTCTTGCCGGTAACGACCCGGATAACGGCCTGGAAATCATCTAACGACTGGCAATAAGCTTTTATTTTAGCGGTGGATTTGTCAGGGTTTAGACCGGGGTTTTTTTCAATATAGGATGGCCTGACCAGGAAGGAGAGATCGAAATCGTAAGGAGCAATATAGATATTCAGGCTGTCTTCTCCTGCCATGGGGGTAATGTTCTTCGGAATCATTACCGACCAGTCGGTATTGCCAATGAGAAACTGGAATACACTCACGAGATTATAATAATCCATATTCAACTGATCCATGCTCAGATGATCACATTCCATGTATTGCAGGTCAGCCCGTTCAGCCAGTTGCTCACTTTTCTCAATGAAAAAGGCATAACGGCTCAGGCTCCTGTATTTCCCGAGTATGTCGTGGTAATCTACCCTGACCAGCCTCACCCGGTGACTGATATTATGGATCTGGTTGAAGATCCTGTAAGCCAGGTACTCACTCATGAGGTAGTCTTCAGCACTGCGGTCGAGGTTGTTGCAATGTGTCACCAGTTTGATTTTATCGGAACCTTCGAAGAGGTATTTTTGATCTGGTCTTTTTCGAAATTAATTTTGATGGGAGGAAAAGGACAAATATCTGCCCGTCTCCTGAAATTGCCCCGGATTCGCAATTCAATATCAAATTTAAGCATTTGCCCCTGGGGTCCGTTATAAACCAGTATCCCGTTATGGTACTCCCTTTCCTCACCAATATCATTTAAGAGCGCATCCATGTCAGCATAAATGGAAATGTGCAGCATTTTATCCTGCCCGAAAAGCATTTGATCTTGCGCATAAGTTTGTTGCTGAATAAACAGAAAAATCAGGGTCAGCAAGTTTATTAAGTGGAGATTGCTGCGCATAAGCATACTATTGCTGATTGTTGTCGAGGGCTTTTTCCGCATAAAACTTGGATGCTGTCTCATCCTCAAAATAATAAATGGTGATCTCGGCTGTGTTTCTGTAAAAATTGATCTCTCCCACTTCCACCCTTTTGATCTTGAGCCCCGTGCGTTGTTTAACATCTTCGATGAAGAGGGGTTCGTTTTCAGGTTTCAGCAATTCCAGTTTGTCATAAACCAGTTTTTTACTTGATTCATGTTTGAACATCCAGAAGAATTCCCCGGCTTTGGTAATGATCACTATGAAAACATTGGTCAGCAGCAATTCTGCATAACTGATGTTCTCCGTTGTAAGAGCATTGATAATTGAAATGGCAATGATCACGAACAGGTAAGTCATCTCCTTGATGGGAATGGTGCTTGTGCGGTAGCGGATGATCCCGAAGATGGCAAAAAGCCCCAGGGCAAAGCCAAGTTCCAGGGTTACATTCTCCAGCAGGTAAGCCAGCAAAAAGACTGTCGTGCTGATGAGAATATAGGTAAACAGGTAATCCTTGCGTTTCGCAGCCCGGTAATAGATATATCGCACAATGATGATCACCACCAGGAAATTGAAAGCAAACCTGAACAGCAATTCCAGAAAATTGCGCTGGTTCAGAAACTCTATATCAAATAATGAAAGTATCATGGATGCAAATATACATTTTGCGACTGAAATATACGCCTCCGCCTGCAAGGTTTTGCATCACAGGCTTGTCAAATAATTCACCAGGCTCTCACCATCTGCTTAACTCCTTTTTATCTCGTCACAATTCCCTATCTTTACGCCATCTTCAATTAAAATCACACAAAAAAATGAAAAAATTATTTGGATTATTCTTAAGTCTCATATGCCTGGGGACTGTCATGGTGGCCCAGGAAAATATCACTTACCAGAAGCCTTCGCAAGAAATCCTGGAGCTTGTGGATGTACAACTGGCACCTCGTGTACTAATGGATGACAACAAAGATTACATGCTTTTCCTTTACCGGGATGCATTTAAGACCATTGAAGAACTTTCGCAGGAAGAAATGCGCCTGGCCGGTTTGCGCATCAATCCTAAAACGAACATCGGCAGCCGCGTTACTTATTACAACAATGTTATGATCAGAAAGCTGGGAAAAGGCGAGACGCTGGCCACAGCGGTAAACGGCATGCCCGACCCGGCACTGCTTTCCAATTTTTCCTGGTCGCCCGACCAGCAAAAGATCGCCTTCACCAATACGGTATCCAATGGTGTGGAACTCTGGGTGATGGACCTGGAGAAAACAAAGGCATACAAACTCACGGGCCCCGGTGTGAATGCCAATATGGGCGATGAGATCAACTGGTTTAAGGATAGCCAGGCCATGCTGGTAAAAATGTTACCGGAAGACCGTCAGAAATTGGTCGACAAAGAGGATGCGGTCCCAACAGGTCCCACCGTTTCTGTGAATGAGGGAGAAAAGGCCCAGAACAGGACTTATCAGGATCTGCTATCCGACAAGATCGATGAGCATAACTTCGAGCAACTGGCACATTCAGAAATACATAAAATCAAGCTGGACGGAACACGCGAAAAATGGCTGGAGAGCGCCATGTACCGCGGGATCAGCTTTTCACCCGACGGGGAATATGTAATGGTGAGCGAAATGCACCGGCCCTTTTCCTACCTTGTACCCTATTATCGTTTCCCGTATACTACTACCATTTATACTAAGGAGGCCGGGAAGGTGGAAGAAGTGCTGGAAGTCCCATTGATCGAAGAACTGCCCCAGGGCTTTATGGCAGAAAGAACCGGCAGACGTAACCTAAACTGGCGTGCCGATAAACCGGCCACCCTAATCTATGTTGAAGCCCTGGATGGCGGGGACCCTGACAGTACCGTTGATTTTCGTGACCAGGCATTCCTGCTTGAAGCTCCTTTTGCCGGTGACGGCAAAGCCTTCCTGAAAACAAAGAACCGCTTCAGCGGAATCGTCTGGGGCAATGAAGATTATGCCATTGCCTACGATTACTGGTGGAATACCAGAAATGTAAAGACTTATGTATTTGATCCTTCAAACCTTGACAAGGAGTCCGTCATCCTGTTTGACAGAAACTACCAGGACCGTTACAGCGACCCGGGCAATTTCCAGACCGTAAGAAATGAGATGGGCAGCAGGGTTTTGATGACGGAAGGCAAAAACGCTTTTCTCATCGGGGATGGTTTTTCAGAGGATGGACAGTTCCCTTTCCTCGACAAGATCAACCTGAAAAGCAAAAAGACCAGCAGGCTTTATGAGTCGGAATATACAGACAAGCTGGAAAATTTGCTGGAATACGATCCGGATAAGAAAGAATTGCTGGTGCGCATCGAGTCACCAACCGAATATCCCAACTATTATTTCAGGGATCTGAAGAGCGATGAACTTCAGCAGCTGACTTTTTTTGAGAATCCTTTCAAAAGCCTGCAAGACGTTCACAAAGAAGTGATCACCTATAAGCGGGACGATGAGATGGAGCTGAGTGGCACCCTCTATCTCCCGGTAGGTTACGATAAGGAAAAGAAAGAAAAACTGCCCATGATCTTGTGGGCTTATCCCAGGGAGTTTAAGGACAAGGCCAGTGCATCACAGAATACATCCAACCCCAATGATTTCATTTATCCCTGGTACGGTTCGCCCGTTTACTGGCTCACAAAAGGCTATGTGGTGCTGGATGATGCTGCTTTTCCAATTATCGGAGAAGGAGATGAAGAACCCAACGACAGCTTCCGTGAGCAACTGGTGGCCAATGCAAAAGCCGCCATTGATGCGGTTGATAGCCTGGGTTATATCGACCGCGACCGGGTGGCCGTGGGAGGCCATAGCTATGGTGCCTTCATGGTTGCCAACCTGCTTTCGCATTCGGATCTTTTTGCAGCCGGAATTGCGCGCAGCGGAGCCTACAACCGCACCCTCACCCCTTTTGGTTTTCAGAGTGAAGAAAGGAATTATTGGGAAGCGCCCGAAGTGTATTACGGCATGTCTCCCTTCATGCATGCAGATAAAATGAAAACGCCTCTGCTTTTGATCCACGGCAAAGCCGATAACAACAGCGGCACCTATCCCATGCAGAGTGAACGCTATTTCAATGCCCTTAAAGGATTGGGCGCCAACGTTCGCCTGGTGATGCTGCCCAAAGAAAGCCATGGATACCGGGCCAGGGAAAGTATTTTGCATATGCTCTGGGAACAGGACCGTTGGTTGGAAAAGTACCTGCAGGAGGAGTAGTTATACTAAATCGCTACATCGCTAAATCGTCCAATCGTTCAATCGTCCAATCGTTCAATCTCAAAATCTACTTTCCCCCTTTGTTGTTAAGCAGATTAATCCATATTTTTACTTTTTAAAGCAAATTCAATAAATCCTCTAATGAATAAAAGAATCATATTGCTAAGCATGCTGTTGTCGGGTTTCATTCTAATCATTTTTTCTTGTAAGGAATCTTTAGAAAAGCCTATTTTGATAAAGCAAAAAGTTGCTATGCTCGCCCAGGGCAATACTTACGACGATAAGGGTTTTCTTGCTTCCTGTAAAGAGGGACTGGAGAGGGCGAAATCCGATTTCCACCTGGAGATTGAATACAACATCGACACAACCAGCGATCAATATGCCCAAAGGATCAAGAATTTTTGTGATCAGGGTTTTGATCTGATCATAGCCATCGGTTATATGTGGAATGATGCAGTTCTGTTAGAAGCAGAATATTACCCGAATGTAAAATTTATCCTTGTGGATACGGAACTCTCCCAGTCCAGGGAAAACGTCATCAGCATCCTTTTCGATGTGGACGAAGCTGCTTTTCCGCTCGGCTTTCTCTCAGCCTGGTGGGCCGATTCGCAAAATGACGGCAATCCTGTGACCGCCTCGGTTGGAGCGCTCGAGATCCCGCAGGTCAGGCAATTCATAGAACCTTTTGAAAATGGAGCGGATTATTACAACGACACCTACGGCAGGAATGTGAACAGCCTGCATGCCTATGCAGGTTCATTTATTGACCCCGGCAAAGGCAGGCAACTGGCAATAGATCTTATCGAAGAGGGTGCCGATGTGATCTTCGGGGTGGGCAGCCAAACGGGCAACGGAGCATTGCTCGGAGCAAGCGAACTGGATGTGCAGGGAGTGGGTGTGGATGTGGACAAATACTATTCCTATCCTGAGGTAGCGGACATATTATTGTCTTCCGCAGTTAAAGGCCTGGGCAATGCCATATACGAAGTGGTCAGCCTTTTCGCAGATAGAGAATTCATCGGAAAAGGGGTTTACAGAGGAAGTCTTTCGAATGATGGCGTGAGAATCGCCCCTTTTCACGATTACGACTATCTTATTCCAGATTCCGTTAAATCACGTATAGAGGTTATTAAAACCGGAATAATTGATGGAAGTATATCCACCGGCTGGGTGGAATAAATGCATGCTTGTATTTGTAAAATTGAGCTCAGATTTACTTTCCTGAAATTTAACAGACATCCCAAAAGTCTTTTATAACAAGCTATTTAGGACCACCTGTTGAATTATCCTACATTGTAACATTATTCAACATAATCCTGGAGAGCATGCTAATACAACCTTTTCGGCCCAAAGCCAATTACTATGTTGAATATTTAAACATTTCATACTGTTAAAATAACTTACAAACACCTTTCTAACAACCACACTTACAGGTATATAAGATAGTTTTTAGATTTTGGTACAATAATAGAAAGCAAGGTTTTAATTGGGTAACAATTTAAATAAATAATATTATGAAAAAATCCATCTTTCTTATCGCAGTAAGTGTCCTCTTCCTAATTCAATATTCCATTGCTCAGGAAAAGTCGCAGCCCGAATCCGGTAAATCCGTGATCAGGGTATTACTTACACCGGAAACAAGTCACCTGGCCATGCAATGGGCAAAGGAGTATAGCGGGGTAAACCCGGCAATGAACCTTCAGTTAGTGCCGGCTGGACAATATGAGTTTAATGAGGAGATAATGGCCGGTAATTGCATGGGTCTGATGAATGACAGGGATCTTGTAGCTTTGCAGAATGGTCAGCTCTGGAAATTGCCGGTTGCCAGGGAAATTATTGTCCCGGTCATGAATTCCGGGAATCCCCTTGCAGAAACCATCATTGACAAAGGTTTATCGCCTGAGTCCCTCGCCAACATGCTACGCAACCCCGCCGCAAATGACTGGGGTACTGTGTTGGGACAAAGCGCAGGAACGCCAGTTCATATTTACTCCATTAAGGATGTAAATTACGACAATGAACTGAGTGCTTTTCTCGGAAGCACCGAATTCAGCAAGCAGCAAGTGCAGCTTGAGAATTCCTGGGAACTGATCGCCAAATTGCAAAATAATCCAAATGCACTGGCATTTTGTAAGCTCACTGATCTCATGAAACCCGGTGAAACAAAATTGCCGGAAAATATCATTTTGCTGCCCATCGACAGAAATGCAAATGGAAAAATGGAATACTTCGAACAGATCTATGAAAACCCGCTGGATTTTTATCGGGGCGTATGGATCGGCAAGTATCCCAGGGAACTGATCAGCGAAGTTTATGCTGTTTGTAGTGTGCTTCCCGAAACGCCCAAATGCGGTCGTTTCTGAAGTGGATCATGACCGACGGGCAGGCTGTGCTGGAAGAGAATGGTTTTAACCAGCTTGTATCCAATGAGCGCAACAGCCAGATGGAAAAACTGACTCTGCCCGCCGGCCGCCTGGAAACTGAAACACAAGATAATGCTGAATCAAATGTATTTCTGTTTGTGCTGGGGATATTGCTGGCAGTCGGAATCCTTTTCAGTCTCTATCTCTGGATCAGGAAACGCAGGGAAAGCAATTTGATCCCGGATGAACCGGCTGGTGTTGGGGTGATCAATGAAGGGAGACTGGCCTTTCCCGGCGGCCTGTACTATGATAAAACCCATACCTGGGTCTTCATGGAACAGGAAGGTGTGGTCAAGATCGGTGTGGATGATTTCCTTCCTCACATAACCGGAAACCTGAATTGTGTAAAAATGAAGCAGCCCGGCGAGTTTATCAAAAAAGATGAAGAACTGTTCTCATTGGTGCAGGATGGCAAACACCTGAACATCTCCTCCCCTGTTTCCGGAAGGATCAGATACATCAACGAGAGTGTTGTGGAACAACCGGAACTTCTTAATAAATCCCCCTATAATGAAGGCTGGCTGTTTCTCGTGGAGCCCTCCAACTGGCTCAGGGAATTGCAATTCATGGATATGGCAGAGAACTACCGGAACTGGATCAGGAATGAATTCCAGCGATTGAAGGATTTTCTGAGCAAGTCGGTGAATCCTTCCTCCCTTGAAGTAGCCGGTATCACCCTGCAGGATGGTGGCGAGATAAGCGATCATCCACTCGAAAATCTCGATCCACGAGTATGGGAAGATTTTCAGAAGCAATTCATAGATACAGCCAATTAAAAAAATACGAACCCCTTTAAAATAAATAGCAATGGGAATTGACAGATGAAATTTTTTTCAGGGTGCTGGGTGTGACTGGTAGCGCATTGGCCCTGGGAGATAAGATCAGTGCTGCCCCTGCCACAGCGGAAGGTGAGGAAATCGAATTTTACGGGATCCTTTATGTGCGGAGGCTACCAGACTTGTGAATGTACCTGTGCCGAAATCCATGGTCTTTGACAAAAAGAGCGATTTGATCAGGGAAGCCCGGAAACGTATTCAGGAATATCCCGACTGGTACACCGATTATATCTATGGGGAAAAGGAAGCCGGCGGTACGGGTTTTATGTACAATGCCCCCGTTCCATTCCGGGAACTTGATTTCAAGATGAACCTTGAGAAGAAACCCTATCCCGAACTGACCAAAGGATTTCTTTACAGCGTACCCATCCTATTTTTCGTTTCCAGTATTTTTGCCGGGCTTTCCATGGTGATATTCGAAGGCTCTGTCAGTCAAAGAGTTTTCAGTGACCAGATCAGTGAGCAGAACCACAAAAAACACAGAAGCATCTTGCATAGCCTGTCAAAAATTTGTGCAGTTAGCATGTTCGCCTATTTCTTCCTGCAGATCATCACTTTTGTACATGGTCAGCATTGGGACCTGATCAATACGCCCCTGGGGTACTGGTACCTCACCGAGATGATCGGTTTTGTGCTCCTGCCCATGCTCCTCTTTATCATCAGTTACCGCAAAGTGAAGGTAAAGCTCATCCGCATTGCGAGCCTGATCACCATGCTGGGCATCATCATCAACAGGCTGAACTTAACGGTGATTGGTTTCAGGTGGGATATAGCAAACCATTATTATCCCTCCTGGATGGAAATCGTGGTAACGCTTGCAGTTATTTTTACCGAGATCTGGATATTCCGTTGGGTGATCCGCCGCATGCCTGTTTTGCGTGATGCACCCGGCTGGGCCAATAAAGAATCATAAGAATCATTAACAAAATTAAAAACACAGCAAAATGGACGGATACACATATCATAACATATTCGCAACCAAAGGGATTGAATACCTGGTTGTGATCGCTTTCCTGCTGATCATTGTTCCCTTCTGGATCGTCGTCAAAAGGAGAAGAAGCATCGTAACACAACTGAATGAAACCCTGGGTATACTAAGTACTATATTCCTCAGTATACCCCAGGGATATTATTATGCCAGGAACCACATGTGGGCCTTCCTGGAACGCTCAGGCATGGCCAGGGTCGGCATTGATGATTTTCTTGTCAATGTTGTTGGCCAGGCTGAAATAAGGCAGTTTGCCGCAGAAAAGGATTTTATCCGTAAAGGTGAGCTCATGGCCGAGATCGTGAACGGAGACAAAAAGCTGCAGCTCATTGCGCCAATATCCGGCAGGATTAGTAAAAGAAATGAGCTGGAAGGCAGAGGCGTTGAAAATGTAAGCAGCGACCCATACAGTTCAGGCTGGTTCTATGAGATCAAACCCAGTAAATGGAAAGCGGAAACTTCACTTACTTTCTTGCCGAAGAGGCCAGTAAATGGATTGGCAATGAAGTAAAAAGATTCAAGGACTTTATGGCCATCGAAGCTGGCAAAAGGAAGGGGGAAGCGCTTGTTTTCCAGGAAGGTGGTGAGATAAGACAATACGCCCTGAAAGAAATGGATGAAAATGCCTGGCTTGACTTTCAAACCAATTTTCTTTCGAAGACAGAAGTGTAGATTATTTATACAAAAAACAAGTAAATATGCAATCTATGTAGGTTTATTTTGTACATTAGCCTGCATTATTCATAGAATAGCTTAATGCACTTAAAAAATGCAGCTTAGGTTCGTGTTCTCAACAGCATTGGCTTTTGGGAGCACGCTGTTGTTAATTATAACGCTATATGGAAACTTCGGAAGAAAAGACCTTGAAAAACAACAAAATATACCACTTATACAGGAGGTTTCTCAGGTTCCATTCCTCCATCTTCGGCCGGGTGATTTACATCATCAGCATACTTTCGGTCATACTCTTTCTTTCTTTCGGATTGATTTTTCGCTCAGTATACGAGGATTACCTGAATACGGTGATTCGCCAGAATGGCAACAACATTGGCTCCATTGTGGAAGGAGCCCTGTATCATTCCATGCTGAAAAATGACAAAAGTGCCTTGCAGAGCACCCTCGATATCATCAATACCATGCCGGGGATCGATGAGGTGAATATGTATGACAACCGCGACAGCCTGGCCTATTCAACCATTGCTTTCGAAACCCGGGACCAGGTGAGCCCGAACTGCAAAAACTGCCACAACGACATAAAATCCATGTTCCCGGGCGAGGAGAAGTCCCACCGCATCATCGACGAAAAAAGTGCCTGCAGAATGACGGCCAGCGGCGAAGGGCACCGCCAACTGTTGATCCGCTCACCCATTTACAACGAAATATCCTGTTATACTGCCGCATGCCACTATCATCAGCCCCAGGAAAAGTTGCTGGGTTCCCTCATCATCAAAGTTCCATTGCAACAGCTCGATATGGCTGTTATCAAATCATCCAGGGATTTTTTCCTGCTGGCTGCCATCACCACCCTTTTACTGGTGGTTTTTCTGGTCATCTTTACAAGGAAAAAGATCAACAATCCGCTGAAGGCTATCATATCTGCCAGTGAGGCTGTGGCCAGAGGGAATAAAAGTACACGGCTGGAGATAAAACCCGGCTTGCTTTATGATATGCGGATGGTTTCTCTTGCCTTCAACAATATGCTGGATAATCTGAACATGGCAAACAAGGAACTGGAAAACTGGTCGCAGCAGCTGGAGTACAAAATACAGAAAAAATCCGAAGAATTATCCTCTATCCAGAATGAGCTTATCCACGTGGAACGCATTGCCAGCCTGGGAAAACTTTCCTCCTCTGTGGCCCATGAGATCAATAATCCTCTCTCGGGTGTGCTGACGTATACCAAACTCATCCACAAACAATTGGATAAAATCGACTTCGAGGGAAGGTCCAAAGAAAGCATGCTCAAATACCTGACGATCATTGAGTCGGAAACCAAACGCTGTGGTGATATTGTTAAAGGATTGCTGGATTTTTCCAAGAAAGAACAGAAAAATTTCCAGGTATGTCACCTGCATAAGTTACTGAAAGATACTTACAATCTGATGGCCCACCAGATGAAGATGTCCGAGATTTATTTTTATACAGACTTTAAAGCAGAAGCAGATCTTGTAAACTGCAGCGAGAACCAGATAAAGCAAGCCTGTGTGGCCATGCTGGTGAATTCCTCTGAAGCCATCAGAGAAAACGGGGAGGTTATCATTCGGACAAGCAATCCGGATCCCGGTCATATTCGGATGGATATTGCGGACAACGGTGTGGGGATTGCCGAAGATGACCAGCAACACATTTTTGAGCCCTTTTTCTCGGCCAAGCAAAAAGTGAGTGGCATTGGCCTGGGTCTGGCCATCGTGCACGGCATTGTGCAAAATCACAAAGGGAAGATCGAAATTGATTCAAAACCCGGAAAAGGGACTACCATGTCCATTACTTTTCCATTAGCAAATAACAAGGAACCCAAAGATGACAAAGAAAATTTCATTACTGATCGTTGATGATGAGGAATCCGTCAGGGATTCTTTGTACAATTGGTTCATCGAGGACGGATACTATGTCGACTGTGCCGAGAATGCCAAGGAGGCCCTGTCGATGCTGGAAGCAAGGGACTATGATATCATCCTGGCAGATATCAAAATGCCCGGGATGGACGGCATGGAAATGCACCGGAGGATCAAATCCCTGAACAAAGATTCCATCGTCATCATCATGACTGCTTTTGCTTCGGTTGAAACGGCAGTACAGGCGCTCAAGGACGGCGCTTATGACTATATCACCAAGCCCTTTGACCCGGACGACCTTTCTCACCTCGTGCGGAATGCCTCCAGCCAGATCCGGCTGAAATCGGAAAATGAAGCTTTAAAAAACCAGCTCATTTCGCTGGAGAATATTGACAACATCATCGGCAGCAGCAAAGCCATGATCGATGTATTGAAGGAGGTACAGAACGTGGCCCAGTCGAACTCTTCGGTGATCATTACGGGAGAGAGCGGAACCGGAAAAGAACTTATCGCCAAGGCCATACATTCCAATTCTCCGCGCAAATATTTCCCCATGGTTTCGGTTCATTGCGGTGCACTCACCGAAAGCCTGCTCGAAAGCGAGCTCTTTGGCCATGAGAAAGGCGCTTTTACCGGTGCCATGTTCAACCGTAAGGGTCGTTTTGAAATGGCGGACGGAGGCACCATCTTCCTGGATGAGATCGCGACCATTTCACCCAAAATGCAGATCGAACTGCTGCGGGTACTGGAAACCAAAAGCTTTGTGCGTGTGGGAGGAAATAGAGAGATCAAATCCGATTTCAGGGTCATCTCAGCCACCAACCGCAACCTTAAAAATATGGTGGAAGAAGGCAAGTTCAGGGAAGATCTTTATTACCGCCTGAATGTGGTGAATATTCATATCCCGCCCTGCGGGAAAGACCGGAAGATATGCCCGAACTGGTGGAACACTTCATCAAGAAATACTGTACTTCCATGAGCCGGAATATTATCGGCATCGACCAGGCAGCCCTGAAAAAGCTCCGGGAGTATGATTTTCCGGGAAATGTGAGGGAGCTGGAAAATATGATCGAGCGTGCCATCGTGGTGGGAAATGGCAAGGAGGTAATGCTGAAAGACCTGCCGCTTGAAAAAGACCAGATGAGTACTTCCTATGAAAGCCTGCAGGACCTGGAAAAAAAGTATATCAGGGAAGTGCTCGACAAATACGACTGGAATATTTCCAAATCTGCCCGGGCACTGAAGATCGACCGGGTGACCCTCTATAACAAGATTAAAAAGTACGAGCTGAAATCGGGAAAAAAGAAATGATTTTTGCCAATTGACCGGTCAATACCAGAAGGGATTTTCGTTGGAAGACAAGCGCATACTACTAATAATACACGGGGCATTTGAGAAATACCATCTCGAAACACTTGCTGAAAAAATCAATTGCAGCATGCGCTATCCCGTATTGATCAGCGAAAGCAATAAAGATCTTGCAGAATTCTATGATCCCGTCCGGCGGCAGTACGATGCAAACCAAATCCTGAAATACCTGGGCAGTCTTCCAAATGATGGCATCATCAAAACAATTGGATTGTTCCGGGTGGACCTTTTCATCCCCATCCTTACCTATATTTTCGGCCAGGCCATATTCAAGGGGGATACCGGACTTGTCTCGGTTTACCGCCTCAGGAACGAGCAATACGGCCTAAAAGCCGATGATGAACTCCTGCTTGAACGGCTTGTAAAAGTTGTGATCCACGAACTGGGGCATTCCTTCGGCCTGATCCACTGCCATGCACCCAGCTGTGTGATGCGTTCCAGCACCTATGTGGAAGATGTCGACCAGAAGTCCTTCAGGTTTTGCCGCAACTGTCGCGAAGCCATCGGGCTCCTGCCCTATATGCAATGATCAGAAAGGCAGGGTCTGTGGATAAAGACTGATCACGATGAAAAACATCAGAAAAGCAAAAACCGAAAGCAACACAAACATCCATCCCAGGATTTTTTTCTTCTTGACAATGAATACAACCCCGAGTACTAGAAAAATAACTGCAAATACGAATACCTGTATGATCATTTCGCGGCAATATTAACCAAATTAATTATAACAAAAAAAGTGGCTGTCCAAAAAGTCTGTATTTTAGTCGGACTGAATGCGAACTCTTTCGTCAGGCTGAAAAGCGAAATCTTTCGTCAGGCTGAGATGCGAACCCTTTCGTCAGGCTGAGATGCGAAATCCTTTCGTCAGGCTGAGCGGAGTCGAAGCCCAGGTACATTGATTACCAGCGCATCTCGACTTCCAGCCTGTCGGCAGACAGGCGCTCGATGTGACCCAATCTGTAATTTGTTGCTTTTTGGACGACAGTCCCATGCATACTTTGGATTTATTTACCGGGTTATCACCCCTTGACTAAATGCCAATGCAATAATTTTTAAGTCACAGGATGAATAAAGCAAGATGGTAGTGTCAACAGTCCTCTTTCAGGTGCAATTCACCCGGTGAATAAAAATAAATGGACATTACTTAAAGTCACCGGGTGAATGATCCGTCAAATTAAGCTTGACATGACACTAGCTTCTTTCCTTTGCATTCAGTTCAATGATGATACCCACTTCATCATTGATGAATTGATCTTTCAGGTTATCGAAGATCTTTTTCGACTTGTAATTGACATCCCACTGGGTTCTGTCGATCACAAACTGCGGGGTTACTGCATAGAGTTCTTCTGATCCCGACTCAATCATTGCATCAAAGGCAATGCTCTTGCTGATGCCTTTAATGGTCAGGTTGCCCGTAATTTTATGGGTTGGGGTGATACCATCCACAGTTTCAGGATTTTCAATTTCCTCTACCCTGATGATCTCGAATAATGCCTCGGGATATGAGTTCACATCGAAGAAATCCTTCGATTTGAGGTGGTTCACCAGCTTGGTGTGATATTCAGGGCTGTCCCTGAGGTCAACATTATCAATACTTTTCATGTTCACCATTATGGTTCCGCCAACAAGTTCTCCGTCAGCTACTTTTAAAAACCCCCTGGCAAAATCAACGGTTCCGTTGTGTTCGCCGGTTGGTTTGGCACCCTGCCATTTCATCACGCTTTCATCCGTAATAAGGGTATATGTTGTCGCGTCAGCATTGGATGAAGCTGATTTCATGGCATCGCCTGTTTCTGATTTTTTACCTTTGGGCCCGCTGTTGCAGGCTGATATGGCAAACAGGGCCAATATTGCTAAAATTCCACTAAATTTTTTCATAGTTTAAAATATTTATGTTTTCTTAAGCATATCAAATTTTACACCAAACTCAACCAATGAATAATTGTCGGTTTGATTTCGGATTAAAACAATGAAACACTAAAAATGTTCAAATGCACTTTTTGCCTTATTCACAGATATCTTGCCGGATTGTATTAATTTCGAAGCCTCAAAAAGAACTGCAGTGAACAGGGATATTTTAAGATTGGCCATTCCGTTTGTGATCAGCAATATTTCAGTACCTATACTCGGTATGGTTGACCTGGCATTGCTGGGCCATCTCGACACCCCTGAGCCCGAGGATTACATTGGTGCCATTGCGCTTGGCGGAATGATCTTCAACATCATCTACTGGGGTTTCAGTTTCCTCAGGATGGGAACCAGTGGCTTTACAGCCCAGGCATACGGGCGCAAAGATGAAAAGGAAGTCATCCTTATCCTCTCCAGAGCTCTGCTGGTAGCCATCTCCGGCAGCATCCTGCTGATCGCATTTCAAAATCCTCTCGACAGCCTCAGCTTCTGGATCATGGATGGCAGCCCCGAAGTGGAAAGGCTGGCCGCCGAATATTTCCATATCAGGATTTTTGCAGCACCTGCCACAATTTCACTTTATGCTTTTACGGGCTGGTTCCTGGGCATGCAAAATGCACGCTATCCCATGATGATCATCATCCTCGTCAACCTCCTGAACCTGGGTTTCAATGTACTCTTCATATACGGCTTTGACATGAAGCATGACGGTGTGGCACTCGGTACGGTGCTCGCGCAGTATTCCGGCATGATTCTGTCAGTGATCCTGTTTTACAGATCCTACAGGCATACCCTTAAAAAATGGGAATACCGGGCCATGGTGCAATGGAAGGCCATCAAACAATTCTTCCTGGTCAACAGGGACATTTTCATCCGTACCCTGCTCCTGATCTTCACTTTTAGTTTCTTTACCAATGTATCGGCGGGCATGGGCGATGCCACGTTGGCCGTAAACACCATGCTGCTGCAATACCTCTTTTTATTTTCCTATTTCATCGATGGTTTTGCCAATGCGGCAGAAGCCCTGGTGGGAAAGTTTGTAGGAGCTGAAAGACCTGACATGCTCAAAAAGTCCATCAAAAGATTGTTTGTATGGGGCATATCCATCAGCCTCCCATTCAGCCTGATGTATTACCTGGCCGGAAACAACCTCATGTACCTGCTCACCAGCGAGGCGGATGTAGTCCTCCGTGCTGAGCCATACCTGTTCTGGGTGGCCCTGGTGCCCGTAGTCAGCTTTGCCGCTTTCATCTGGGATGGTGTATTTATCGGGGCCACAGCCACCGCTCCCATGCGCAACACCCTCATCGTTGCCACTTTGCTGATCTTCCTTCCCTCCTATTATCTATTGCGCGAACCCCTGGGCAATCACGGACTCTGGCTGGCCATGATGCTGTTCATGCTCACCCGCGGGATAATGCTTTCCCTTTTGGCGAAGAAATATGTGATCAGAAAACCGGGTCTTTTGTCAGGCTAAGAAGCAAAACCTTTTGTCAGGCTGAGAAGCAAAATCTTTCGTCAGGCTGAGATGCGAAGTCTTTTGTCAGGTTGAGATGCGAAGTCTTTTGTCAGGTTGAGACGCAAACTCTTTCGTCAGGCTGAGCGGAGTCGAAGCCCATGTCCATTGATTATCAGGTTATTTAGACTTCCTGCCAATCGGCAGACAGGCGCTCGATGTGACCCTAATGAAGCGATAATTCATTTTTAACCTTTCCAAATAAGCTCACAACACAAAGAAAATCAGACGCCAGGAGTAATGCATAATACTTTGCAACAAACAATAATAAAAAATAATTACTACTATGCCTTGCATAGTACTATTATTTGATCTATATTTGTTTCCATGAATACGGAAAAACAAAAAACACAGATGAAGAGAGGGGTGCTGGAGTTGTGTATTCTTTCGATCATTGCAGAGAAAGATGCTTATGCTTCCGACATACTGGAAAAGCTCAAGGCTTCCAAGCTGATCGTGGTGGAAGGCACCTTGTATCCTCTATTGACCCGTTTAAAAAATGACGGGCTGACGACCTACCGCTGGGAGGAGTCCAGATCCGGTCCTCCCCGTAAATACTTCCAGATAACGGAAATCGGCCTGAAAGTCCTGAACGAGCTAAACAAAGGCTGGCAGGAACTGGTTTCATCGGTAAATGACATTGTTTATACAGAGAACAAAGAATCCAAAAATAAATCATAATGAAGAAGACATTTAACATCAACATAAGCGGTATCATTTTTCATATCGACGAAGATGCCTACCAGAAGCTAAATGCCTATCTGGAAAAGCTTAAATCGCACTTCAGGAATACCGAAGGAAGGGATGAGATCATCAATGATATCGAAAACAGGATCGCGGAGATCCTGCAGGAAAGACTGACGGAGAAAAAAGAAGTGGTCAGCCTGGAGGATGTGAACCAAGTGATCGGCATCATGGGACAGCCCAGTGATTTTGCGGATGAGTCAGAAGACAGTTCGGCCGCTGATGCCACAGGCCCCCGGTATTACACAGCCCGCAAGCGTTTGTTCCGGGATCCCGAAAACAAAGTCATCGGAGGCATTTCCTCGGGGATCGCAGCTTATTTTAACCTGGATCCTCTCTGGATCAGGTTGTTCTTTCTGATCACCCTCTTTGTTGGCGGAACCGGCATCCTGGTATACATTATCCTCTGGATCGCCATGCCGGAAGCAAGCACTACGGCCGATCGCCTGCAAATGCGGGGGGAACCGGTCAATATCGACAACATTGAAAAATCCATACGGGAAGAGTTCGGCGAATTCAAGGAGCGTTTTAACGATCTTTCTGACAAAGCAAAAGAGACCTATAAAAAAAAAAGAGAAGGTGGTCAAACTTTTTTTGAGAACCTCTTAGGCCTGTTGATTGAATTCATCCGGATATTTGCCAAGGTCTTACTGATCATCATCGGGGCGGTGGTCATCCTCATCGCGCTTTCCCTGCTGATCCCGTTTCTGATCGCCCTATTCGGCTGGGGAGGGCCCTTTTATCTCGATGCGCATGAGGCCATTTCTTTCAGCATCCCCTGGCTGTCGGACATGATCCTGGCCCCGGGCATGAATACCGGCCTTTTCGTGGCCACCCTGGTGCTTTTTATTGGCATTCCCCTTTTCATGTTGCTCTACCTGGGCATACGCATCATTTTCCGCCTGCCCAGGACGCACATTGTGGGGGTGTCTGCTTTTTCCCTCTGGATCATCTCGCTGATCTTCATGGCTTATTATTCCTTCAGAATTGTGAACGAATTCGGGTTCGAGGGGGAATCCAAAAGCACCGTCAGCCTGGAACGCCCTCCCTCCGACACCCTCTACCTTGAGCTGAATGATAATCTGGACAAATACCAGGCCTTAAAATTCCGTTTTGTGGATACGCCCCGCGACAGGATCATGTTCACGGATGATGAAAAGATCCTGATCTCCCCCGAACTGGCCATACAATACCATGCCGGTTCCGGCATTGAACTCACGGAAGAAAGGTCCAGCCGGGGTAACAGTCCCTTTCAGTCGAGAAGCTTTGCCCGCTCGCCGGTTTACCACTACGAATTATCAGGCAATAAGTTGCTCATGGACAAATACCTGGAGATCGGCCCGAAGGAACCCTTCCGCGGACAGGAACTGGACATCTTCCTAAAACTGCCTGCAGGCATGGTCGTGTATATGGACGAAAGCATGGAGGATATCCTCGACTGGTGGCATTTTGACCATCCTTACGACATGGGCGGGAAATACTGGCTCATGACCGAAGAAGGCCTTGTTCAAAGCACTTCTGATTGATTTATTTTACATTGGGTTTTTGTCCCGGTTGCCTTACGGCGGCAGGGATTTTTTTTGCTTTGTTTAATACTTCTATATATTTGATGGGCCAAAACCAAAACGCATAAGAACAGAATGAATATTATGCATTGGATATCTACGAGAAAAGAAACCCTGTGGAGGATGCTTTAAAAAAGACGATTTGAACAAACCCAATGCTTGTAGAAGTTGTTCCATTGTAAATTGTGAGTCATTAACGAAAGCAGAATCCGGATTTTGTTACGGATTGCACCAAATTTCCTTATGCGAGATAAAAACGACTTGATAAACATTACCGAACTAAATATCGGATGAGCATGATCGATAATCTCAATTTCATTAAAGAGCATGGCATGGAGAGATTTCTTGAAAATGAGCAAAACCGCTGGACTTGTGAGGTCTGTGGTTCAGGGATTTCAGTCCACCGAAATTTTTGTTTAAATTGTAATGCAGAATTGGGATAATCCTTCATGCCGGTAGCCAAATAGGTGCTTTGCGTTGATCGAAAGCGGTATTACCTTCATATAATGTGAAATCAATTTGAGCCTAAATAGTCATCCACCCCGCTATTCATAACGCTCACAAAGCCTCACCAGCCTATCCACCCTCTCCTTTTCAAGGGAGAACTGCTCGGTACTTTCCTGGCGGTGCTCGAAATATTTCCCGCTCACGCCTTTCAATTCAGGAGCAGTGGCTGCCCATACAGGCGTATCCGCTCCCTGGCCGGGGGATTCATGCCCGCCATAGCCCAGGCTGTTGCTCAATTGTGAATTGACATCTCCCGGATGCACCACATTCACGCTGATGCCCTTATCTTTCAGTTTTTCAGCAAAAGCAGTGCTCAGCATGCGGTTGGCCTGCTTGCTTTGCCGGTAAGCTGTATCATTGTCATAATAGCGTCTCCGGAATTCCGGGTCATCCAGATCAAGTCCGCCGGCCCAGTAAGAAGCTACATTCACAATCCTTGGATCTTCTGCTTCTTCCATGTAAGGATGGAGGTATTGCATCATACGATAATAGCCCAGCACATTGGTGGCCCATTGCATTTCAACACCTTCCAAACTATCGATCGGATGCCTGGGGGTGGTGGCGGCATTGTTGATCAGCACATCGATCCTTCCCTCCCACTGCTCCGCAAATTCCTTGATCGTGGATTTTCGGGAAAGGTCTACTTGCCGGTATTCAACATCATCATTCCCGGTTTGTTGCTTTATTTCCCCGGATGTTGCCTTCAGTTTGGATTCATCCTTGCCGATCATGATCACATGATAATCCATTTCGGCCAGCCGGCGGCTAATGGCTGTCCCGATCTCTCCATAGGCTCCCGTTACAAGGGCAGTCTTCTTTTTACTCATAAAATTATTGTTTTACAAAACTTAGCTTTTTTGTTTGTTTTCCACTCCTGGCTATCACAAAATACATTCCATTTTCCAGATGGGAAACATCCACTTCCGGATTTCCGGGGTGCCAAGTATTTTCATATACCAGCCGTCCTCCGGCATCAAAAATCCTGATCTCTTCACAAGCAAGTTCAGACCGGATCTGTATTTTATCCCAAGCCGGGTTGGGATAAATGCTGAATGATCCTTGCTCTCCGGCAGGCTTTTCCTCCATGCCGGGAACGATCATGAGTTCCACCAGGCTCACAAAATCAGGTCCGGGCATGGCCACTGCCGCAAAATAATCACTGGCCGCCATATCGAATGCCGCAGGCACAGCCGGCAGTTCATATTCCATTTCCTGGAAAATGAGGGCTGAGGGGTGATCTTCGTCGCCCTGGGCCAGAACCACCGGCTCCCCGGCATCCGTAAAATCTAACTGAAAAATGGTTCCGTACGGGTTGTAATACACGCTTTCCACCACTTCCCCAGTCTCCGGCCGTATCTTATGGATTCTTTTGTTCTGGTAAGTTATCACATAAAAAAGGCTGTCGACAGGATTATATTCCACTTCTACCGGATAATCACCATTGATCTCCGTATACGTCATCACCGTGGTGTTGGCCCCGTCCATTTCCAGGATGCAGAGATTATGTTCGAAAAGATTGCTTACACAGGCATACTGTCCGTCATCCGTCATGGCAATGCTGAGCGGAAAATCTCCCACATCCACACTGGCAATAAAGTCCCGGGTACTGGTATCGAAAATATTCACCTGGTCGTCGAATGAAGCCGCCACCAGCACCAGGCTGCCGTCGGGTGAGACCTCTATATCACTTCTCACTCCAAAGAAAGGGATGTACACCCCGATCACCCCGCAATATTTTGAGCTGAGCACCGAAGAGTTCTCACCATCCAGTTCGATCATCGAAAGCGTATTGGATTTGATATTGCCTGCATAAGCATACTGCCCGTCGGGCGAAATGGATATCTCCATGGGCCGCTGTCCCGTATAAATCTCTGCAGCGAGCTCATGCGTGTTAATATCGACGATCTTCACAGTGTTATTGTTGTACCCACCGATAACTGCCCACTTATCATCCGGGGTGATCTCCACATCATAGCAGGCTTCGCCCAGTTGGATCACAGCTTCCACTTCATTGTTCAGGGTGTTGATGATGCTGCAATTGTATGAGAGGTTGTTTACACTCATTGCTTTCGCTCTGGAATGCGTAAGGGCCACACGGCAAGGCGCGTCTCCCTCCGGCAACTCTCCGGAAAGCGAAGAACCCCGAAAATCAATATTATCCGGGTCGGAAAAATCATTGAAATGCCCGCCTTCGTAAAGCAGGGGGTCGCAACCAAAGGCATGGTAATCAACAGGTGAAATACAACCAAAACTCTGGTTATAACCCAGCACCTGGCCGGTAATTGTTTCATTTTCAAAATCGAGTACCGAAAACCTGTACTGTCCGCTGATCGCATACAGGTGGTCGTAACTAACGTCCATCCAGAAAGGAGTATAGGTCTGGGAGAAGTTTATAAAATCCTGGGTATCAAATCTGACCAGGGTGCTGCTGTTGTTGTTGGTACCGATAAAGGCCTTGCTTCCGTCCTGGTTAGCCACGATCTCGTTGGTCTGCAGGGAAAACCCGCTGATCGCTACTTCTTTCGTTATGTTGCCGGTGGCAGGATCGAGCTGGTAAACACGGGCGGTACCATCCGGGTTGGCTGCGCATACAAGCGAACTTTCATCGCCCGAAAGGGCCAGAGCTCTTGGGCTGTCAATGTCTGTCTGCTGGTAAAGGGAACCATCCTCAATATCGAAATATTTCACATGGTCCGATCCATCAGGAATGATCAGGTAGTCATCGCCGGGATCCACTACAAAATCGTTGTATTTGGCCCAGTTTCTGGATGATTGTGTGGCCCAGGAAAAGGTTTGCAGGTAAATAGGAAAAGCTGGTATGCTCAGTAAAATCTCAAAGGTGCCGAGCTCAATCACATGACAGATGTCATCGATATCGCAGGCTACAAAAGCTTTTTGCTGATCGTGGCTTATCTGTATCCTGCAGGGCTGCTCAGCCGTGGGAATGGTGTCGATAAGCGAATAATCATTCATGTCGAAGATCCACAGTTGGTCGCTGAACTGACAGGCTACCAGGAGATAATTATCGGAAACGGCTACAGCACTTGGATAATCTCCCACGCTTAGGTTGGTATCCACGGTCATGCTGTTCCAGTCAAAAACACTTACATTGTCGGTGTATCGGTTGGCCAGAAATACTTTCAGCCCGTCCATCGAGAAAACGGAGCAGGAAAGGTAATCACCCTCGGTGTGATTCCGGATCTATATCAGAAACCATGCTGCTAATATCAGGTGCGTTATGAACATTGAAGTTTTCACTCATCACCGGCATCATGTCTCCTTCCGGACTAACCATCCTTTCCGGGGACTGGGCATTTGCAAAGGAAAAGAATAAAAACAAGGAAAAAAGGCTGATCATGGTTTTCATAAGATGATTCAATTGGTTTTGGCTAATTTAGCAATTTATTCATAAAGAATCAACATGGAATATGCCGAAATAATTGCTACTGCGGGAGTGGGATTGCTCTTGCTCGCATTTATCCTTCACTCACTCAAACTGATAAGCCGCGACAGCCAAAGTTATTATATTCTGAATATCATCGGAGCAGGTATTGCCTGTTATGCTTCTATCCTGATTGACTTCATCCCCTTCGTGATCCTGGAGGCCTTCTGGGCCCTGGTGGCCATTATTTCACTGATCAGGCTTTACGGCCGGACCAGGGCGCACCGATAGGCAGTCCGCTTTTTATTTAGAATAATTTTACATAAATTTGTGGCAACGAGAAATGCAAAGATGAAAAACAACCCAACGGAAGCCACAACAAAAAGAAAATCAGCAAGTAAAAGCAAGGCTGCCAAAAGCCTCTTCGACAAAAAAGAGGTGCTGAATGATTACCGCATTGCCTGTGAAAGTCGTGAAGTTAGTTTGCTGGGAAGAAGGGAAGTGCTGACAGGGAAAGCCAAATTCGGGATATTCGGGGATGGTAAGGAAATTCCACAGCTTGCCATGGCCAAGGTTTTCAGGGAGGGTGACTGGCGTTCGGGCTATTACCGCGACCAAACTTTTATGTTTGCAGCCGGTATGATGAAGCTAGAAGAGTTCTTCGCGCAATTATACGGAGACACGGATCTGGATTACAATCCCCAAACCGCCGGCCGGCTTATGAATAATCATTTTGCAAGCCGCAGTCTGGATGAAAAAGGCATGTGGAAGGATCTGACCAAAATCAAGAATTCATCTGCCGACACCTCCCCCACTGCCAGCCAGATGCCCCGGCTTGTCGGGCTTGCCCATGCATCCCGGATCTTCCGGAATGTCAGGGAATTAAAAGATTTTAAGAAGTTCTCAAAAAATGGGGATGAAGTGGCTTTCGGTACCATCGGCGATGCCAGTGCGGCAGAAGGCCATTTTTGGGAAAGCATCAATGCAGCCGGCGTGTTACAGATCCCCATGGCGGTTTCCATTTGGGATGATGGTTACTGGCATATCCGTGCCGAACAAGTTCCAGATCACGAAATCAGACCTGTCGGAAGTACTCCGGGCTTTAAGAAGGACGCCAAAAAGCCCGGCTTTTATATATTCAAAGTGAAAGCCTGGGATTATGCAGCCCTGGTGAATACCTACCGGGATGCCATTGGCAAATGCCGCAAAGAGCATGTGCCCGTTATTATCCATGCGGTTGAACAGTACACTAGCCTCAGGGGCATTCCACTTCCGGTTCCCACGAACGCTACAAATCAGCCAAAAGGCTAAAATGGGAGGAGGAATTTGACGGCATCAGGAAAATGCGTGAATGGATGCTGAAGGAAGGGATTGCCTTAGAGAAGGAAATTGATGATATTGAACAACAGGCGAAGAAAACAGCTCGTGAGGCCAAAAAGAAGGCCTGGAAGCATTTTATAGAACCCATGCGGGTCAAGCAAAAAGAGTTTATTCAGATGGTGGATGTAACCACCTGCAACTGTGCCAAAACCGAAAAGATAGAGAACATCAAAAAGGAACTGGCAAAGCTGGGAGAACCCATCCGCAAGGATATCATGTCGTCTGGTAAAAAGATCCTTAGGCTCATTTGCAACCAGTGCTCCAATCCGAAAAATTCCCTGAAGGAAAATGTAACCGGCTGGCTCAATAAAGAAATGGCCGAAGGAGCTGTCGCCTACAATTCCCACCTCTGGAGCGAGTCAGAAGAATTTACCCTGAAGGTAAAAGAAGTGAAAGCCGAATTTGATAAGGATTCTACCGAAATCCCCGGCAGGGAGATCCTGAATAAGAACTTCGAGGCCATCTTCAGCAAATATCCGCAGGTGCTCATGTTTGGTGAAGATGTGGGAAAAATTGGCGGGGTAAACCAAACTGCAGAAGGATTACAGAAAAAATACGGTATCGGGCGTGTTTTCGATACCGGGATACGAGAAGCCACCATCATCGGCCAGGGTATTGGCATGGCCATGCGCGGACTGAGGCCCATTGCCGAGATCCAGTATTTTGATTATCTGCTGTATGCCCTGCAGGTGATCAGCGACGACCTGGCCACCCTTCAGTATCGTACAAGGGGCGGACAAAAGGCACCGCTCATCATCAGCACAAGAGGGCACAGGCTGGAAGGTATCTGGCATGCCGGATCCCCACTCAGCATGGTCATCAACTCCATACGTGGAGTAAATGTGCTGGTCCCCAGGAACATGACACAGGCGGCCGGTTTTTACAATACCATGCTGCAATCCGATGAACCGGCACTAATCATCGAACCCCTCAATGCATACAGGCTCAGGGAAAAAATGCCCGTAAATATTGGCGAATACACGGTACCTGTTGGAAAATGCGAGGTGTTAAAGGAAGGGCGCGACCTCACAGTTGTGACCTATGGCAGTTGTGTGAGGATCGCAGAAGATGCCGTTAAGCAGTTGCAGGAGTTCAGTATCGATGTTGAACTCATTGATGTGCAATCCATGCTGCCCTTCGATTTGGACCACCGCATTGTCGACTCCCTCAAAAAAACCAACAAAGTGTTGTTTTTCGATGAAGACGTTCCTGGCGGTGCCACCTCCTATATGATGCAAAAACTAATGGAGGAACAGAAAGGATACTATTACCTGGATAGCGAACCCAGAACACTGACGGCCAGGGAACACAGGGCAGCATACAGTACGGATGGCGATTATTTCTCAAACCCCAATGCGGAGGATGTTTTCGATGCAGTGTACAACATCATGCATGAACACAATCCTCAAAAATACCCCAAGATCTTTTAAACATTCTGACATTCGTATTCTTTCCGGTAAATGCTGATAAGCGGCATATAAATTTTCCCCTACAAGCTTTTTATGTATCTTGCTTGTCGATAATAATAGATCAGCAAAGCAAAGAATATGAAAAAAATTACAACCGCCCTGGCAATCATGCTTGGCATGTTCATGATCTCCGACATCGCCAGATCACAGGATACAACTATGGTGCAAACCCTCACCTTCGACTCAATCACCACCCGGAGGGGGATCTGGCAGTTCCCTGAAGGAGAACAATTCCGAAAAATATTGATGGTGCACACCCTGAAATGCGATCCGCAAACGCAACATGACCAGTACTGGTGCGGTGAATGGGATTATCTGACCTATAATAATATTCATCAGCATACGGGTGTATATGATTCCATTCTTTATCACCAGGCCAGTTTCAGCCTTGTGAGCGGGAAGGAAAAAGATTCTGTGCTCCTGCGCCAGGAGCCCACCTATTCATTCACCGGCAGGATGCACAAAGAAATCCTTTATGGCGACACACTGGAACTTGCGAATTTCAGCATTGGTGAGGGTACTGAGCTGATACCGCTTTTCAGGGGTGGGGAATCAAAATCCTATTTTCTGTGGAAAGCCGAAGAGCTCGTCAGTGCCGGGATTACGCAAGGCCCCTTGACGGGCATCAAGGTAGAGCTCAATGGAACGGGTGTTGATATCGATCATCTGGGCATCAGCATGAAAAACGTTTTACTGGATTCATTGCAAGATGACACCCTTTACAGGGATATGCATGAAGTATATTTCAACCGCCCCGATCCTTCTGCAAATGAATGGCTTGATTTGAATTTTTATGAGGCCTTCAACTGGGATGGCAGCTCCGACATCCTGCTTGCATTTGAATTTGAATACAATGAGGTCAACACGGCTGTTTACGCCAAGACTGAGCAAACATCTTTTACATCAGCTCTGGATCTTGCTACGCAGAATTTTGCATTAGACCTGGACGGGGAAACGGACTTCATCATGGCCCCTCCCGAAACTTATTTCAATAGTGATTTCACCATAGAAACCTGGTTGTACAAGCGAAGCAACAATATATGGAGCCGAGTCTTTGATTTTGGAACCGGTCCCGGACAGGATAATGTGATCATGACATTTACCCACAGTAACAGCGGCCGTTTGAGTATGCATGTGAATTATGACGGAGTGAACCGCAGCTTTAAGTCCCCTGAGGAACTCCCCCTGAATGAATGGGTGCATGTGAGTGTAAGCCTGACCATGCACATCGGCTGGCTATATATTAATGGAGAACTGGCCGGTTACGGGCAACTTCAGCAACCCAAAGATACCACCCGCAATCTGAACTATTTCGGAAAAAGCAACTGGTCGGGAGATGCCTATGCCGACGCAATGATCGATGAGTTCCGGATCTTCAATTATGCAAAAGATGCCGAACAGATCAAGGCAGATTTCAACAAAATCATTGCAGATCCTGCATCTGATGAAAACCTGCTTTTATATTATAAATTCGATGAGATGAACGGCGGGGTGATCCATGATCATGCTTCCGGCCAATTGCATGCTCGCGCTTACGGGCTGCCCTCCATCAAAAAGATCAGGGCAGGCGAAAAGTATCTCGATCCGCAGCTTTCCAGCCTGCGACCCAACATAGTATTTGAAAGAATGCAGAATTCTTACACGGAGATACAGGAAGAATTAAGCCTGGATTCAATCATGAACAGCCCAACCCAGCTGATTCTTTATCAACAGGGAGAAAACCCCACAATCCCCTATGATACGATCACAAGCTACCTCGGGGGATACCAGTATATCAGGGAGGAAACAGGAAATGTTATCGATTCTGTTTTCTTTGATTATGATGAGATCATGCATAAAGAACTGATCCCATATTACGGTGAGCCATTTGAGATTATTGACAGAATTGAGATCGGTCGTTTCATCACCCCATACGGAATTGGCCTCGACCTGGGCCCTGATGGCTTCAGCTGGGTTTATGATGTAACGGATTACGCCCCCATGCTGCAGGGTGAAGTCGACCTGAGCGCCGGAAACCAGCAGGAACTCATCGACCTGAAATTTATGATGATCAAAGGAACGCCCCCGAGGGAGGTGAAAAAGATCGACAAGATCTGGGGCGACAGGAGGTCGTATTCATACAAGAACCTTGATGACGATGTGCACCTGTCCGAAACAAGCCTGCCCCTGCTGCCGGAGGCCGAAACCTTCAAAGTAAAAACACGCCTCACCGGTCATGGGCATTACAGCAATACAGGCGACTACCCGCATTGTTGTGAATGGAAAGACAATACCCATTACCTGATCGTAAATAGCGAGCAGATTGCCGACTGGCGTATATTCCAGTACAACGAATGCGCTGAGAATGCGGTATTCCCGCAGGGAGGCACATGGCCGGGAGCCCGCGAAGGCTGGTGCCCGGGGGATGCTGTGAAACTGAATGAATTCGAAATCACAGAATATATACAGGGCGATGAAGTAAATCTGGACTACGATATCACTCCGGTACCACCGGATAACCAGGGAATGGGCAATGGGAATTACCACATCGCCATGCACCTGATCCAGTATTCTGCCCCGGCTTTTGAAAATGATGCTGAGCTTTATGATGTGATAGTACCGAACGACTGGGAGTTTTATTCCAGAAAAAATCCGGCCTGCTCCGATCCGAAGATCATCGTAAGGAACAACGGAATTGCCTCCCTGACAAGCCTGGATATCCTTTATGGTGTCCGTGGAGGGGAGCAACAAAGCTATGCCTGGGAGGGAGAAATCAAATCAATGGAATACGGCGAAATTACACTGCCTGTGCCGGGCGGGTTTTTCTGGTTTGGCGACAGCACCAATGTATTCAGTGTTTCCGTTGAGAACCCGAATGGCATTGCCGACGAATATCCTGATAACAACACCTATACCACACACTTTAACATGCCAGATATGTATAACCAGCCTTTGGTATTCTGGTTGAAAACGAATCACCAGGCCTACCGCTATACAATTGCGGTGAAAGATGTACTGGGTGAAACTGTTTTCTCCCGGACTGAGAATGTCGAACGACAGCATTTATGTTGATACCCTGGATATTGAAAACGGCTGTTATACCATCGAATTGATCGATGAGGAAAATATGGGCCTCTCCTACTGGGCATACCCGGCGCAGGGATCCGGTTATTTCAGAATATGCGACCTGGATGGCAGTGTAATCAAATCCTTTGAGCCCGAATTTGGCAGAAGCATATATTACAGCTTTTTACAGGGTGATATCAGTTATGTGGAAAAACCGTACCTCGACCGGCTCGTGAAGATCTTTCCAAATCCTGCATCTGATATGCTGAATGTGGCTTTTGACCAGCTCAGCGGCGAAGCTGAACTTCGAATGTATGATATTCAGGGAAAGCTTCTTATTTACGACAAATTCAGGATCGGCGAAGAAGAGCATAAGCTGGATATCAGTATGTTAAGAAGCGGGCTATACCTGGTAAATCTGAACACGGATCAATTACAGATAAGAAAAAAGCTGGTCGTAAAGCAATAGTCAGTCCGCCGGAAAATAATTTGGAAACAGCCCGTGTGAATGTTTATATTTGGAAAAAAAGTAAATATGAAATCAATTCTTGTTTTACTTGTCTTTTCCTTAATAATAAGTTCATGCAGCAAAAGCCCGAAGCAGGATAAGAATCTGCCGGATGAGGATGATTTCAAGATCCTTCACCTGGATATTGAAAGATCAAAAACGGACACGGTCATTGCCAGGATGCAGGCATTTTATAAAAAATTTGACTTGCCTGCAACGGCAGCGAAACTTCCCGATGGCCATTATTTTGGCGAGTCTCCCTATGATGACTTCCAGTACAGGCACCTGATCCGCTTTGATATAGAGGACGGCAGGTTTAGCAATGTACAATATGATGAAGTTAAGATAAACGGCAGCAGCAAAACTGCTGATGAAGAGTACTGCCGGAAGATGAACGAGCATGTCCCAGGTTCAGCGCCGGATATCACCTATGATAAATACGAAAAACAAGTGGAGCAAAAACAGAACCTGTTCGAACTGGATGCCATCAGCGGGGCGACTTACAGTATGTATCGCTTGCAGCTTGTTGCCGCCAAGGCAATAGTGGACCACACAGAATAACAGAGTTTTTGATTTAACGATGCAACGATTGCGCGATATATCGATATCCGAAGTGGGGGCATGGGCATCGTTAAATCGTAAAATTGAACAATCAAGCTTAGCAAAGTGTTACTTAGATATAAAAAAAAGGAACAGGGAAAAACGATTTTGCTCGTACCAATTCAGAATAATTAAATTACACACCTTTTATTTGAATTTTACTGTTTTGTTATGAGCACATAAACCAGTAATGGTCTGTTTAATGGATTTGATTTTCCCTGTCCCAGATACTTAAGTGAATGAACGAACTTCCATACGGTATGTTAACGTCCTCCACAATCTTATAATAATTACTCCTCTGCCGTATTAGAAATATGCGGCTAATATACACTATTTTAAAAACTAAGTCAAGTTTTTATACGTATTTCTGATTTTATTCAGGCTTAGAACCGGGTCCGGCCAGCCAGTGATACAAGGAAACAATGATCCAGCCGGCAATTCAACTTGCACATACAGGAATTTTTACAAAAGAAAACTGGCAATCTCCATGCGGAATCGTACCTTTGGATCAAAATAAAACCAAAAAAAAATGAAAAAGAGCATTTACACAATGATCGCACTGGGTCTTGTACTGATATTCCAATCCTGCGACCCTGAGAAAACCGAATTGGCCTACCAGCTCGAACCGGGCAAGCAATATTTTATCGATGCTATGATCACCCAGAACCTGCAACAGGAATTAATGCAGGGAAACATGGATATGAGTACAGATATCACGGCCAAAGCCGTGTACGATGTTGTTTCAAAAAATGATGATGTGTACGAAATGAATGTAAGCTATACCGGCTTTGATATGGATCTGCAAACACCCCAGGGTGAAATGCACTTCGGTACTTCCGTTAGAGATACCAATGATATGTTCTCCGCACTTTTGAGATCGATGACAGAAAACGAGTTCCTGATGAAAATGACTGAGAAAGGCGAGATCCTCTCCGTTGACGGTATTGAAAAAATGTTTGAGAAGATGATGGAAGGCATGCCCGGCATGAGTGAAATGGAAATGGATCAGTTAAAAAAATCCCTTAAAAACATTGCCGGGGAAGAGTCCTTCAAGGGCAACTTCGGAATGGGTATGCCATTTTATCCTGAAAAAGCCGTCAGGGCCGGAGATACATGGTCCAATGAGATCTCCCTTAAATCCGTTTCCATTGGCACGGTAAGCAACACCTGGGAACTCGTCGAAGTTAAAGGCGACCAGCTTATCATTCACGGTGAAGGGCAGTTCGTATCCAATTCCGACAGCACCACCATGGCTGAGACAGGGATCCCGATGACTTTCGACATGACAGGCCCGGTCACTTACGATCTTGAGATCGACAAAAACACCGGCTGGGTGACGAGCGGAAACATTAGCCAGCAGATCACCGGAACGGTCAGCATGCAGGGCAATCCTCAAATGCCACAGGGAATGGAAATGAAAATGACGGTGAATACCGATATGAAAATTGAAGGAGGCCAACGCTGATACTAATCTGAACCTTCCATAGCTTTGTGGGTATTGTTGTGCATAAGCAGGGCAAATACCAGCGCAATGCACGCTATGCCAGCACCAACAAGGAAAGCATTCTGAAAAGCACCCGGATCCGGGGCGCTTGCTGCTTCTGTTTGAAAATGTGAAAATATCAGGGCGAAAACCAGCACGCCTCCCAACTTTCCTAAACTTTTTGATGTGGAAATGGCAGCAGAGCCCGTGCCATAGTTTTGATCGGGCAGGTCCTGCATGCCCAGGAAGGCGTTTGTAGGATAATACAAACCCATACCGATGCCCAGTACCAGCATCGAAATCACCAGGTAAAGCACAGAAGTTTGCTGATCCCAGCCCGAGAACATGAGCATGGAAAGGATGAGCAGAACAGTGCCGCTAATATTAAGTTTCCGGGACCGGTATGGGTACTCATGCTTTTTGCAAGAGGAGAAACCAGGATCATTACCAGCGGAGAGACCATCATGAGTATGCCTGACACATCCGCCTGGTATCCCCTGCCCTGCTCAAAATAAAAAGGTCTCAGAAACCTGGAGCCTACGTTTGCCAGGAAATATATGAAAAAGCCCAGATTGCTTAGTAAAAAATTAGGATTCCGAAAAAGGCTGAATTCAAAAACAGGGTGCAGAATGCGTTTTTCATGATAAATAAAAACCAGCAGGGAAATGATGGACAGCATGATAGCGGTCAGGATACGGATATCCGTCCAGCCGTATTTTGTCCCCATATTGAGGGTGAATATGCCGCCGGCCAGAAAAGCAAAGGATAGAAAAGCCCCCGGGAAGTCCATCCGGACTTTTTTCCTGGAAACCGGCATTCTTTTCCTGCTCCTTAGCAGGATCCACACGGCCACAAGGCATAAGGGAATATTGATAAGAAAAATGGATTGCCAGCCTGCATTAGAGATCATTAAACCGCCGATCACCGGCCCCATGCTAATCCCGATGCCGGTGCACATCATCCAGATCCCATAAGATGACTGGCGCTTTTCTGCGGGCAGCAATTTGCGGATAAGCGCCGGGCCAATCACATAAATAGCTGATTCGAAAAAACCCTGAAGAAAACGCAATATGATCAGCATCATCAAACTCCTGTTAAAAAAACTCAGAAAAGTAAAAAGTGCGAAACCAAGCAGCGAATAGATAAATAGCCGCCTGGGATCCACGAGTTCGATGATCCTGCCTGCTACCAGGGCAAAACTGGAGGCCGTTAACATGGAGGCCATCAGCACCCAGGATACATCATTCATCCCTGCCGAATATGCTTTGCTGATGGAAGGCAGCGCGATGTTTACCGCCGTCAGGTCCATCAGAACAATGATGGCCCCTATATAGGAAGCATAAATATATCCCCTGCTGCTGTTGTCTTTATACATGAAGAGAAAGTGTTGCAGGTTCGTAAAATTATTAAAAATGCATGTTGCAGCAACACCGCTGAAATAAAAAATAAAATGCAGGCCTGGTATTAAGCCCGGAATCGCTAAAATTTATGCCTTACTTTTTTTACGGATCAGAATTTTGTATTTTTGAAAAGCTAAAGCCTTTTGTGAACCGTGCATAGCAACATAAAAAACATCGGCCTGATCTTACTGGCAACAATCTTATTGCTGTTGCCAGAGCCTGGCATGCGCCTGGATAATCGGGAGATGAAAAAAGCATACAAGGGTGTTTCTTCGACAAAGTTGAAGGTCCTGTCATCCGGCCCCCAAGTATTGTCACAGCCTCATCAGCTAAAGATACGTAGCATGGTGGAGTTCGTAGCAGATGAGCGTTCCGGGTTTTCTTTTTCACTCTCTCCGGCACCGGCACCTAAGCTGCGGGTTCAGGATCAGGAAATCCTGCCGCTAAGGGAGGCATTAAACCTTAGCCAAAGGGAGTCGATCGAGATCTTAAGCAATGCCATGATCTCTGTTTCCTTTGCCAATGATATTTTCAACAATACAGATCATTACTTCACCAATGGGATCGGTATTGAATTTGTACATCCGGCAATCCGCAAGATCCCGCTCACCAATTTCCTCTTTCCCGGGACATCCGGATCGGAGGTCCTGTACGGCCTGCAGTTCACACACAATATGTACACTCCCCTGAACCCCGACCTCCAAAATATTTCCTTTGGCGACCGGCCTTTTGCTGCCACTCTGAGCCTGAGCATATACAAGATATCCATCAATCATTTCAAGGGCAGCCGGATAAGTTCCGGGATCAGGCTCGGCATTATGGGGCCTGCTGCACTGGGTAGTGAGGTACAGTCGATGATCCATGATATCGAACCGGAAGGCTGGGTGCACCAGCTCGGAAACAGCATCATTGCAGATTATTACATACAATATGAATCAGGATTTTTGAAGAGCCGTACACTTTCATTGAACTACCTGGCAGGATTCAACATCGGCAGCCTGCATAATAAAGCCAATGCCGGGCTCGTTCTCAGATTTGTGAATGAAGCAGGGAAACAAAAGACACAGAACAAAATATCGGCAGGACTGAATTACTCTTTCTTTCTTCGTTCGCAGATCAACCTTATCGCATATGATGCCACACTCCAGGGTAATATGTTCAGGAGCAATTCCGATTATCATTTGGAGAATGCTGAAATATCCAGAATGACATTTTATGCAACGGCAGGCTTTTCTCTGAATTACCAGGGAATCAATCTCAGTGTCGAGCAAAGTTATCTGAGCCCGGAGTTTAACGGAGCCCTGCCGCACAGATGGTTGCAGATCAAGACCAGCTTTGCCCTTTGACTCATTCAACAAAAATTACTGAAGAAATGCTTATTACAGACAATACCATGCACTTTCAGAACCAGTATATCGATTTTCCGATCGACTACAGGATAAAGATCATCATGGTTAAATTGTACCTGATGATCATAAGACTTTGTGTAAATTTTCGTTAAGCTTATATGCACACAATTGAACCACATTATACCTGGCGCGACTACTACATAGCTGAAGAAGACAAGCGTTCCCCTTTTTACGGAAGGGTGTACAATGAGTTTGAGTTCACCCATTCCATTTACGATCATTGTATCCATCCGCAATGGGACGACATCGGCTCCCAGACATTGTTCCTCAAGATACTCTATGCCAATTATGAATATGGATATGCCATCATTGAACTGATCGGTGAATGGAATGACCTCCTGTACAATGATATCATGAATCTGAAGCGGAATATTATCGAGGCCATGCAAGAAGAAGGAATCAATAAATTCATCCTGCTGGGCGAGCATGTGCTGAATTTTCACGCCGATGGCACGGACTATTATGAAGAGTGGAGCGATGACAACGAGGAAGGCTGGATCATCGGCATCAATTTCCGCGATCATGTGCTCCAGGAATTTACCAGTGCCAACATCGATTATTATATTGCCTTCGGCGGCAGGTTCGATGATTTTGCATGGCGCTGGTACAAACCACTGCAATTATGCCAGAAAATTGATGATTTGTTTTTTAAGAGATTAACGGCACACGACTATGAAGAAGAGTCTGATCATTAAAGTCTTTGGCCGCGTGCAGGGGGTTGGCTTCAGGTATTACACCAACAAGAAGGCCCTTGAGCTGGATATCAGCGGTTTTGTCAGGAATATGCCTGACGGATCCGTTTACATCGAAGCGGAAGGGGAAGAAAAGCAGATGCATGATTTTACAAACTGGCTAAAGGCGGGTCCTAAATGGGCCCGCGTGGAGGATGTAAAAATACAGGACATGCCTTTGCAACAATACCGCAGTTTTTTGGTGCACTAACATCATTTATCCCGGATCTTTAACAGCCCTGCTTATTTCTCTTTTACCGGGAGGCCCGGCCAGCGACTCCACCCTGAACCCGCAGGTACGAAGATCCCTTTTAAGCTGTCCTTTGGCGGAATAGGTCAGGAGGCTTCCCCCCTGCCGGAGAAGCAGGAACATCTTTTGAAAAATTTCCCTGGTCCACATTTCGCTTTGCTTATCAGGAGCAAAAGCATCAAAATAGATCAGGTCAGCCCGGTTTCGGGGGTAAATATGTTCCAATGCATCAGCATGGATCTTTGTGAAATGGAACAAGGGATGCAGCCTATGTTCCCGGTCCCACTCAGAACGATGCAGCTTTTTAAATCCTATACGGGCTCCGGAAAAATCAAGCATCTCGGCATAATTCAGCAAATCCGTGATCCCCGGAGGCAGAGGATATTTTTCGATGCCCTGGTAGTTGATGCTGATCCCATGTTCCAGAGCATACTGAAAACTCAGCAGCGCATTGAGGCCCGTGCCAAATCCAACTTCAAAAATATCCACATGATCCTTATGTACCTGTTTCAGGCCGGCATTGATGAAAATATGCCGTGACTCTGTGATGGCGCCATGGCTGGAATGATAATACTCATCCATTTCAGGTACATAGCGACTGCTGCTCCCATCCCCGCTTATCACTGTATTGATTTTCATTTGTTGTACAGGAATTGCACATCCTTTATTAGACTGTTGAAGAAATATACATCCTTAAGCTCCAGGTTTTCCATGTCAATTACGAACAGATCCCTTGAGCAGAAGCCATATATTTCATGCTGTAAGGCTTCATATTTCAATTTGCAATTCCCATCGAAAAATGCGATGAGAGAATAAAGATCCTCTTCAACTTGATAAACGAACCATTCGTTCTCAATCTCAAGCAGGAAGCGCATTGTACCGGCAACTGCCACATCCTCCAATTTTCCTTCCCGCTGGCTTTTCAGATACAGGGTATTAAATTCGGCATTGTAAACATATATCCGGGCATATCCCTCCTCATTGCCAAAAACCAGGAACTCCTTTTCAGAAAAAGGCTGTACATCCACAACATCAAACTCAATGGTCCTGCGCCAGATGCCGGCACCACTCTCACGAAAATGCAGTTTCAGCACATCCCGGTTCCATGCCCTTGTTTTGCAGGCAGCCAGCAGGTACTGTGATGAAAAGGCAAATCTCTGCGGAAAAGTATCCAGGTTCACCAAGGTCGAAAATTTCTCCAGTCCGAAAGCATCGATCCCTTTTATTTGCCCGTTGCCTGTTGCATAATACAGGTAAGGTTCTTCAATCATGGCAAAAGTAAAAAGGATATGGCATGGAAACGAACAGGCTGAAGTGGTTTCCAAATCCTTCAAGTTCATAAGCCTTAAGTTCCTGCTGACCGGATTCCACGCCAAGGTAAAATTGCTGGTAGCGCGAAGAAAGGGCTGAGAACAGCATGTTTCCCGGGTGGCTTAACAACAGTTTTTTATTGATGTCCGCATCCGGGTCCTGCTCATACACTTTTACGTCGCCCTGGTACTCATCTGTGATCACCAGCAGTTTTTCAAGTTTTTTTTCAAGTTCATTTACATGCACTTCTACAAACTCCTGTGCGTAGGACGATTGCTGGTTATATACCCTCACCCTGACCCAGAAATCACCGCTCTCAAGCAGGCGATCCTCAACAATGCAATCAAAGGAAAAGTCCACTTTCTGCAATCCGTCATACTGCCGGTTCATCAGCACCCAGGGATTATTCAGGTCCGCATCCAGCAACTTTACCTGTATGCTTTTAATACCGCTTGCATCACTGGCAGTCCCCGCCACAAGAAACGATTCCCCAACTTTCAGGCTTTGTCCTTTGAAAGGTTTGTCGATCATAATCCCGGGCGGATCAGGTTCTTTTTCCTTTTTGCAAGATGAAGCAATTAGCGGCAGCAGGCAAAAAATCAATAGTTTTGTTTTCATAGATTTCTTTTCATTCTTTAGCAGAAATATTGATTGTAAGCGCAAATTGTCTAAATTTGTTGTAACTACCAAAAATAGAAAACAAAATGTTAGAACAAATCCCGATTGGCAACATACTTTTTCTTGATATAGAAACCGTTCCCCAATATGCTTCATACAGCAGCCTGCCTGAGAAAACAAGGAAGCTGTGGGATCACAAAACCGAGTTTCTCAGAAAACTTGAAACCGACACCCCCGATATACTTTACCAGCGCGCCGGGATCTATGCAGAATTTGGCAGGATTGTATGCATTTCGGTTGGATTTGTGAAAGGTGAAGAGGTCAGGCTTAAATCCTTTTCCGGGAGGACGAAACAGCTTTGCTGTCGGAGTTCGGCAATTTACTTGAGACTTATTTCAGTGCGAAGAACAATTTTCTTTGCGCCCACAACGGCAAGGAATTCGACTACCCCTATATTGCCCGCAGGATGCTCATCAATGATTTGAAGATCCCCGCCATGCTGAATCTGGCCGGGAAGAAACCCTGGGAAATCCCTCATCTCGACACCATGGAATTATGGAAGTTTGGAGATTTCAAAAATTACACCTCCCTGGAGTTGCTGGCCCACGTATTCAATATTCCCACCCCCAAAGACGATATTGGCGGGGCTGATGTCGGTAGGGTTTACTGGGAAGAAAGAGACCTCGACCGGATCGTGACCTACTGCCAGAAAGATGTAGTTACCATCATACAATTATTCAGGCGCTACCAGGGCATGGAGTTGATCACAGAGGATTCCGTCCAAATCATTACCTGATAATGTTTTGCACATATTTATTTAGAAAGAATATGAATTTCCGAGCACCTTTAAAATCAGCTTAAACAGCCCGGCTACCTGCGGATTATATTCCTATCTTTGCGCCGAACCAAAATCCAATTAGCATGAGGAACACTTTATTTTTATTGTTTGTGTTGTTCCTGCCTGTCATCGGCTTTTGCACAGGAGGAGGAACAAAAATGGGGAATTAAATTCCATGGTTTTGTCAAAACTGATATCATTTACGACTCACGCCAGTCGGTTGCCGTAAGGGAAGGGCATTTTCACCTTTATCCGAAACCCGAATTGCTGGATATCAATGGAGATGATATCAATGCACATCCCTACTTTAATATACTGTCCATTCAAACCAGGCTCAAGGGTGTGATCAGCGGTCCGGATGTGCTAGGTGCAAAAGCAAGCGCCGTGATCGAAGGGGCATTTTTTGGTCACAGCGAAAGTGATGTAAATGGTTTCAGGTTGCGGCATGCCTTTGCCAAACTCAACTGGACAAATACGGAATTGCTTGTGGGACAGTACTGGCACCCCATGTTCATCGCCGATTGTTTTCCGGGAACGGTTTCCTTTAATACGGGTGCTCCTTTCCAGCCTTTCACCAGGAATCCACAGATACGATTGTCACAAAAGTTTGGGGGTTTTACAGCCCAGTTGGCAGCCATATCGCAGCGGGACTTCACCGACGCAGGGGTAAATGCCGCCACTCCGGGTAATCTGGGCTCGGTGAGTGTAAGCTCCTTTTATCTGCGCAATGCCGTAATTCCTGAACTCAACCTTACATTGAAATACCAGACTACTTTTGGAAATACCGGCTTCCTCATCGGAGTGGCTGGAAATTACAAGAAACTCAGTCCGCGCCTCGAATCTGTTATAACAGACGAAACAAGTGGTGCAGTGCTGGAAACCTACAAAATCCTGATGAAAAAGTTGAAGGTCTTTCAGGAATGGCTTTTATGAAGCTGAATTTCCCCGACCTTACATTCAAAGCAGAACTCGTGATGGGACAGTCTACGTATGGCTGGACCATGCTCGGCGGTTATGTTGCTGAAAAAGTATCCGATCCTGAAAAAATGCTTTATGATTTTGAACCCCTGGATGTGATCTCCATGTGGACAGATATTCATACCAATGGCAGCACCTGGCAATTTGGTGTTTTTGCCGGTTATTCCCAGAACTGGGGAGCAGGGACGGATATCAAGACCGAATTATTTCTTTGCCCGGGGATATTCATCCGGATCATACATCAATTATCTTTACCGTATTTCACCCCGCCTGATGTATAATGTTGGCAAAATGCGTTTTGCCTGTGAAGCCGAGTATACCAGTGTGAACTATGGCAAAACGATCGATTCAAAAGCCATGGTGCACAAAGGAACGGATGTTGCCAACCTGAGGCTGCTGCTGGCTGTATACTATTTCTTTTAATAATATTTGGAAACCCAATAATTTTAGCCCTGGATTTTTTATCCGGGGCTTTTTTGTTATTTTTATGCAATGCTGATCGCTATTATCTCCGACATACATGAAGATATCCGGAACCTGGAAAAAGCCCTGAATTTCATCCACAAACAGGGTCAGCTTAAGATTGCCTGCCTGGGAGACATTGTCGGTTACACAAAGAAATACTTTGATACCAAACACCAAAGAAATGCCAATGCCTGCATTGAAATTGTCAGGCAGCATTGCGATTTTGTTGTGGCAGGCAACCACGATTTGGCTGCGGCAAAGAAGTTTCCGGGCAACATAAAAGATATGGATCTGCCCGAAGACTGGTTTGAATTGCCCGAAGACAAACAGTTCGAAAGTTCCAGCGGGATGCTCTGGGCCTACGATGACCATGAACCGGATATTTTGCAAAAAAACCTTGAATACCTGCAAACTCTCCGGGATTATGATTGCCTGGATGCTGACGGATCACGGATAATGTTTTCCCACTATCCCTTTCCTGATCTTACAGGTTTCCGTTCACGTTTTATCGGTTTTGCAGAAGAACTGAATGATCATTTCGATTTTATGCAGCGCAAGAAATGCCGGCTGGGATTTTTCAGGCCACCGGCATGTAGAAGGGATACTGCTGGCTGGTAAAGCATTTTTAAAGGAGACTGGCTTTGGAAGATTAAAGCTGAGAGGCGATATACGCTGGGTCGACGGCCCCTGTATTACCTCCGGAAAAAGGGAAAGCGGACTGATGCTTTTCGACAGCCATGCGATGGAACTCGAATCCGTTTCACTGAAAATGCTGTAAATTTGTGTACATGGAAAAACACATCTTATCCAAGTCTACCTTTATTCGCGGAGTGCAATGCCTCAAATCCTTATATCTGAATAAAAAAAGACCCTTTCTGAGAGATCGCTTATCAGCAGAACAAAGGGCTAAATTTTCCAGAGGTCATGAAGTTGGTTTGCTGGCCCAGGAGCTTTTTCCGGGTGGAACCGACCTGAAACCCAAATCTCCGGCACTATACAGAAAAGCCGTCCGGGCGACCGCCGATTTAATCGAAACCGCTCAATGACCAGAATAATTTACGAAGCCACATTCCAGGCAAATGAGGTGCTGATCATGCTGGATATACTCAAAATCAGTGAGGGGAAACTCATGGCTTATGAAGTTAAGAGCTCCAGGGCCATTTCGGAAACCTATATCCTGGATGCCGCCCTGCAGTATTATGTTATGCAAAAAGCGGGTTTCAAGCCGGAGGAGTTCAGCATCATTTACATTAACGAAAATTATTTATTGCAAGACCGGCTTGAGATCAGGGATTTATTTAGCATTGAATCCGTACTGGATAAAATAATGCCGCTGCAGGATTTTATCGAACAACAGATCAGGGCCGAAAAAGAAACCCTCAGGCTTGATCATTCTCCTAAGATCGACATCGGCAGGCATTGTTTCACACCCTACCCTTGTGATTTCATTGGCCACTGCTGGAAGCACCTTCCCGAAAGATCTGTGTTCGACCTTTCCTTCCTAAAGTTTGATGAGCGAATGAGTTTGTATAAAAGGAAAATAAATTTCCCCGGAGAGATCAAAGCAGAACACCTGCAAAATAAGATTGATCACAGGCGAATCCAGGCGGTGGTACAAAACGCCCTGTTTCTCGATTGCCATGCGATTACCGAGCTGCTAAGAGAAACAGGAAAATCCCCGGTCTTTCTGCATGTATTGAGCAGGCGACCGGCCATTCCTGAGTATGCCGGCACCAGGCCTTATCAAGCCATCCCTTTTGGTGTTGGCAGTATATCGGAATTGAACGGACAAGAAATACTCCATTCTGCTGTATTTGACAAAGAAGCGGATCCTTTTTCACAGCTTCTCCGGTATTTTCAAAAGTTGCAAAAAACGGATCAAGGCATCCTGCTTTATGACCAAGCTTTTATAGAAGGGATGCTGCAGGAAACATTTAAACGTGCAGGCCAGGATTTTCAAAAGGACATTCCCCCTCTGACCGACCTGGCTGAGGCCTTCAAAAACTTCGCTGTTTTTCAAATGGGTCTTGATGTCAGCGCGGACTTATTCTCCATCGCAAAGCATATATTTAAAGAAAAGCCGGCAGGCAGTATCCGTTCTCACATTGAAGCAGTGGTAGCTTATCAAAGACCAGGTGTTAAAGATGAATTTGAAGAAATTGCTTCTTTTCAGGCGGAGAATCTCGAGGATTTTGAAAAATCTCTTTGATTTCCTCGCAAAAAAATGTAATAATGATCCTGAGGTATTTTTCTAATTTGGAATATCTTCCCATATTGAGTTTCCACAAGTATTCGCCTGAAAATCAGAAAATTTATTGTTCATAACTTTTACTGCATTGATGGTTTAGTATACCCGCATGAATTGCTTATTTTTGGCCTTATGGACGAACCAAAAGACCAAAAAGAAACATCCCGCAAGAGAAACAGAAAACCCTCGCTGAATCAATCATTTACCGAGCATGGCAAGGTGCCGCCCCAGGCAATTGAACTGGAGGAAGCCGTTTTGGGGGCCATCATGCTTGAGAAAGATGCACTTACTGCGGTAATTGATATTTTGAAACCGGAAGTATTTTACAAGGATTCTCACCGCAAGATATATGAAGCCATTGCCCGTCTTTTTACAAAATCGGAACCTGTCGATATTTTAACAGTTACTGAAGAACTCAAGAACTCGGGGGAACTCGACATAGTTGGCGGGCCCTACTATATTACCCAGCTAACGAACAGGATCGCCTCTGCAGCCAATGTGGAATATCACGTCAGGATCATTTCCCAGAAATACATCCAGCGCGAATTGATCAAGATCTCCAGCGATATCATCAAAGAAGCCTATGAAGATACCACGGATGTTTTCGATCTGCTCGACAAGGCAGAACAGGGCCTTTTCTCCGTGAGCGAGACCAATCTGCGCAGGAATTACGACGACATGCAATCGCTGGTAAAAGAGGCTATTACAGAGATCCAGGCAGCCCGCGACCAGGAAGCTCATCTGCGGGGAGTCCCATCGGGCTTTACCGGCCTCGACCGGGTAACTTCCGGATGGCAGAGATCCGATCTTATTATCCTGGCTTCCCGGCCCGGCATGGGGAAAACCGCTTTCACCCTCTCCATGGCCAGGAACATTGCCGTGGATTTTAAGCGTTCGGTGGCTATATTTTCACTGGAAATGGCCTCTGTACAGCTGGTCACCAGGCTCATTTCTAGCGAGACGCAGCTATCCGCCGATAAACTCAGAAAAGGAAACCTGGAAAATTATGAATGGGAGCAGCTGAATGCAAAGATCAACAACCTGGTCGACTCTAAAATATACATTGATGACACCCCTGCACTGACGATCTTTGAATTGAGGGCCAAGTGCCGGCGGTTGAAAGCGCAACACAACATTGATATCATTTTTATCGATTACCTGCAGCTGATGTCTGGAACTGCCGAAAGCAGGGGGAACCGGGAGCAGGAGATCAGCAATATTTCCCGTTCCCTAAAAAGCCTGGCCAAGGAGCTGGATGTGCCAATCATTGCGCTTTCACAGTTGAGCCGTGCTGTCGAAACCCGTGGAGGATCAAAGAAACCCATTCTGTCCGACCTTCGTGAATCCGGTGCCATTGAGCAGGATGCCGACATCGTGTTGTTTCTTTATCGTGCCGAATATTATAAGATCGATGTGGATGAAGACGGCAATTCTACCACCGGAATGGCAGAGATCAGCATTGCCAAACACCGTAACGGGGCATTGAAAGATGTTCCCTTGAAGTTCGTTGCCAGGTATGCACGCTTCGAAGATGCCGAAACAGATGATTTCGATATTACAGAAGATGACCCCGCTGCCGGCTTTGATTACCCCAACGGAAATACCCGCACCATCCCTTCAAAAATGAATGATATGGAAGATGGCGATGATGTCCCCTTCTAAGCTGATCATAAGATAAGTTCCTTAAAAATTTTATTCCTTTTATTTATCATGCTGTGATCTCCTGGCAGAGATCACCCCTTTAATCTTGTTCAACTTGTTCAGCAATTCTTTCAGGTGTTCGCGGTCACGAACCTGCACCTTGATGTTTCCAACGAACTCCTGGTTTTCCGTGTTCACATTGAGGGCAAGCATATTCACTTTCAGGTCTTTGGAAATAAGATTGGCAATTTCCCCCATGATGCCGATCTTGTCCTCTCCTTTCACTACTATATTGGTTTGATACCACGCGGAATCATCGCTCGATCTCCAGTTAACATCGATCACGCGGTAATCATATTTAGAAAGCAACTCAGTAGCATTCGGGCAATTCAGTCGATGAATGGTGATCCCTTTTCCGATGCTGACAAAGCCGAACACGGGGTCGCCCCAAACCGGATTGCAGCATTTGGCCAGGGTATAATTAACATTTTTTAGCCTATCATCAATGATGAGTGACTCTTCTTTTGGTGCCTCCGGCTTTTCTTTCGGAACCTGGCGCACCATTTCCCTGATCTTTTTCACTTCCCCGTTGCTGAGGATCTGTTTGATCTTCGGCAGGTCGATCTTTTCCGAAGCAATGGAGTAATAAAGGTCGATGGCTGATTTGAATTTATAGTGCCGGATTATTTTATCGATATTTTCCTCATTGAAATCAAATTTCCAGGTACGGAATTTTCTCCTGAGGATCTCATTGCCGGCTTCCGCCCCCTGGAACTTTTCTTCCAGCATGGCGCGCTTGATCTTGTTGATGGCTTTGCTTGATACCACATAACCCAGCCAGTCCATTTTAGGAGACTGGTTCTTGGAGGTCATGATCTCCACGCGGTCGCCATTGTTCAGTACATAGCGGATAGGGACATTCCGGCCGTTCACGCGGGCACCGGTGCAATGATCCCCGATGTCGGTATGGATCTCATAAGCAAAATCAAGTACCGTACTCCCGTTTTTGAGTTCCCTCAGATCACCATTTGGGGTAAAAACATAAACCTTATCATTATTTTCTTTGATACCCGGAGCGACCTGTTCAAAGTCGATCTGTTTCGGATCCTGTAAAATATCCCGCACCTGGTTGATGTAGGTGTCCACTTCCCGTTTATTGCCGAAGCCTTTGTAACGCCAGTGGGCAGCCTGGCCCTTTTCGGCGATCTCATCCATGCGTTTGCTCCTGATCTGCACTTCCACCCAACGCTCGTTCGGTCCTTTTACCGTGGTGTGCAAAGATTCATAGCCACTTGCCTTGGGTGTGGATATCCAGTCGCGAAGCCGCTTGGGATTGGGTTCATAAATATCCGTTACAATCGAATAGATCTTCCAGCAATCGGATTTTTCATTTTTGGCCTTGCTGTTGGAAATGATACGAATGGCGAAAAGGTCAAAAACCTCTTCGAAAGGGAGGTTTTGCTTCCTCATTTTATTCCAGATGCTGGCAAGGCTTTTGGGCCTGCCTTTGATCTCGCAGTCGAATCCCTGCCTGATCAGTTCACGGCGAATGGGCTCCGAAAAATCCTGGATAAATACATTGCGCTTCGTACGGGTGGCCTGTAGTTTCTCAGATATCTCCTTATACACAGCCGGGTGCTCATGATGCATCACCAGCTCTTCCAGTTCTTCTTTGATGGTGTATAGTCCGAGCCGGTGAGCAATAGGGATATAAATGTATTTTACCTCAGCTACGAATGTTTTTTGCTTTTCCTTGCTGTATTCCATCAGGTGGCGAAGATCGTACAGCCGGTGTGCCAGCTTGATTAGCACCACCCTGATATCACCCACAAGGGATAGGTAAAGTTTTCTGAATTTTTCCGACTGAAATGTTACTTTTTTTGTACTTATTCCACTCAGCTTAACAAATCCTTCCAGGATATTGAGTGTATTGTGGTTGAACTTCTTATTGATTTCATCCCCGCTGATAAATCCTTTTTCATATACACTGTGCAGGAGTGAACAAATAACAGAGACTGAACCAAGGCCTATTTTTTCAACAGCGATAATACCCACTTCGATGGAATGTTCGATCGATTTATGCTTGCTTTCTTCAGGCTTATCAAACTCATGCTTGACGGCTATTTCAAAAGCCTTATTGACAAGCCTGAGATCGGTTTTTTCCATGTATGGTTTCGATATCTCTATTAACCTCAGGTAGCGCTCGTTCAACCTTTTTTTAGTCGTTTCCTCGATCATCAAAACCATTTTTATAAAGATAGGTTTTTATTCCAAATAAAAAAAAGCGTCTCTAATAAAAAGACGCTTTTTCGTGAATTATTGTCTTTGCGTATTACTTTTTATCCGACTTCTTGTTGCCTCCTGAAGATTTATCTTTCGGGGGTTCCGAAATGGAATCCCTCATTTTGGTATCAGCCTGGATATTCTTAAATTTATAGTAATCCATGATTCCCAGGTTTCCGCTTCTGAAGGCTTCGGAAATAGCTTTGGGGATCTCTGCCTCAGCCTGGATAACATGGGCCCTGGCTTCCTGGGCTTTGGCGCGCATTTCCTGCTCCTGTGCCACGGCCATAGCCCTGCGTTCCTCGGCTTTGGCCTGTGCAATATTTTTATCGGCATTGGCCTGATCCATCTGAAGCACGGCTCCGATGTTCTTACCAATATCGATATCGGCAATATCGATCGACAGGATCTCAAAAGCAGTACCTGAATCGAGGCCTTTCTCCAGCACAACCTTTGAGATCGAGTCCGGGTTTTCCAGCACCGACTTATGTGAATCGGCTGAACCGATGGAGGAAACAACGCCCTCACCTACCCTGGCAAGCACGGTTTCTTCTCCGGCACCACCCACCAGCTGGCGGATGTTGGCCCGAACGGTAACACGGGCTTTACAGATAAGCTGTATACCATCTTTGGCCACGGCAGTAACCGGTGGTGTGTCGATCACCTTGGGGTTTACCGACATCTGCACCGCCTCAAGCACATCACGGCCGGCCAGGTCGATGGCAGCAGCCACCTGGAATTCCAGATCCATATTGGCTTTGTCGGCAGAAATCAGGGCCGAAACAACTTCTTTCACATGTCCACCTGCCAGGTAATGAGCTTCCAGGTTGTTCCTGGTCAGGTTAAGGCCTGCTTTCGTGGAGGCGATCATGCTTCGCACAATGACTTGCGGGGAATCTTTCTCCAGCGCATGAACACAAGCTGGATCAAAGAAATCCTGACACCGGATAAAAGTGCTGTAAACCAGAGGCCCACAGGAATAAAGTAAAATAACACCCATAAAAAGAAGATTGATCCAAGCCCAATGGCTATGACAATCCAAACACTAGCATCATCCATTTTAAATTTGTTTTCGTTTTACATATATTTTATTAAAACTAATCTTCGTAACAATTACTGCTGTCCCGGGGTTGACAAAATCCCCCTGGGTGTGCACTTCATAATAATCATCATTTATCAGGGCCTTGCCGGCAGGATTCAGCCTGGAAATAGTTTTTCCCTCATCTCCAACTTTCAGCTTCAGCTTGTCGATCACATTTACTTTGCCATCGATATCGTCGCTCAACATAGCCCTTTTCCATGTTTTAGACCGCAGAGCCAGTATTAAAAGCCCGATTGAAGCTGTAAGGGTACCTGCCATGACCCAGTTGCCGATCTGGCTGCCAAGTACCAGGTATGATTGCCAGATACCGATCACCAACAAAACAATCCCGATGATGCCGGCCACTGCCTGTCCTGGAAATACCAGTATTTCCAGGATAAGGAAAAGCAGCCCGATGGCTATAAGTGCGATAACTACCCAGATCATATGCTTATTCTATTGACACCGTCAGGGTGCGGTTCGACATTTCTTCATGCAGGGGTTTCAGTTCACTGAAAGGGCCCGACCTCACAGCGCATTTTCCATTGTAGTGTACGATCAGGGTGCACTGCTCGGCTTGCTCAGGCTCATGCCCGCACACTTCCATAAGGGTTTCAATCACAAAGTCAAATGTATTCACTTCATCATTGAAAAGGATCAGTTCCCGCACACTGTGGAGGCTGTCCTTCTGTTCCTTTTTCGTTATCGTTTTTTCCCTGACCATACAACAAACAAATATAAAGCTAAAATTAATGATTTATTGAAACATGCAGTGTAAATTTGTAAAAAAACTCAGGATTTATTCAATCATGCATTCATTTGATTCTTTTATAAAAAGACTTGAAAAAAGCCTGGCCGGTAATTTGCCCGGACAATATTCCCAATACAAGCTGGCGCCGCTTGTGAGGAAGGATCAAATGCGGAAGATCAAGGATCCTTCGGCAGGCACCCCCAGTGGCGTACTTATCTTATTTTATCCTGAAAATGAAGAGATCATCATTCCTTTCATCCGTCGCCCCAGGTATGATGGAGTGCATAGTGGGCAGATCGCTTTTCCGGGAGGAAAATACGAAAAGGATGATAAAAACCTGCGCGCAACGGCATTGAGAGAAGCCAGGGAGGAAATTGGCATTGATCCGTCCGGTATACGCATAATCGGCGAGCTGACTTCGCTCTACATCCCCCCCAGCAATTTTAATGTGTTGCCGGTGGTTGCGTACAGTGAAAGCATCCCTGAATTCACCATCGATCCTGCAGAAGTTGATCATATGTTGAAATTCAGTATCCGGGAAATACTCAACCGGAAATCGCTTACAAAAAAGGGAATTAGCATGAGCAATGGCATGGTCTTCAATACGCCCTGCTTCCTAATCCGGGATCAGGTGATTTGGGGCGCCACTGCCATGATGCTGAACGAGATGATTGATGTGATTAGAATGCCGGGATATTGATCAAATATTGAATATTGCTATTTCTCAACGATGATCTCATGTGTAATTTTGGCACCCTTGCCAAGCAGATAACTTACCCCGCAATACTTTTCCTGTGACAATGTGACGGCTTTTTCCAGTTTTTCTATGGGAAGATCATCTCCTTTGAATATATACTTAATATGAAACTCGTCATAATGTTTCGGATGTTCTTCCGTGCCGTGTGCTTCAATAGAAATATTGAAATAAGCCGGCTCAATGCGCATTTTTTTCAGGATACTGATCACATCCATGCCTGTACAACCTCCCAGTGATGCGAGCAGGAGTGGCTTTGGTCTGGGACCCCTGTTCTCGCCGCCAACTTCTGTTTTTGCATCTATGGTGATCTTGTGGTCGTTCACCACTGCATCAAATGCCATTTTATCTTTCCAGGTAACATTTACTTTTTCATTCATGATATTCATTTTTGAATTTATTGCGCATAATTTGCTGTGATTAAAAAATCAATAACTGTACCAATGCAATCCAAATAGCCGCCAAACTGACATTTTAAGTCTTGTAGCAGCCATTAATATCAGATATTTGCCCTGGGTTTTCAGTTAATCGTTTATTTTTGTACTTTTACAACATTAAACTAAAAGGACGAGCAACAATGATTTCTAAGTTAATTAAAGGATTACAGTATCTTTTCCTGGCTGCCATCATCGCAATCCCTGCATCTTTCATCTTCTCATCCTGTTCCGGGTCAAGGGACAGCTGCTATTACAGTGCATCGCGTTACCAGAAGAAAAATAAGAGAGACGGGTCCAATCTGCATTACCGTCCGAAATCTTTCAAGCATGAATCTCCTGTACGAAAGAAATGGATCATAGATAAAAAAGAAAACCCATCGTCAAATAAAGAAAGTCCCTTATTTTGCATCCATAAACGGATACCTGTAGTCTTCGGGAGGCACAAAATTCTCTTTGATCACCCTGGGTGATACCCAGCGCAACAAATTCAACATGGATCCTGATTTATCATTGGTACCGGAAGCCCTGGCCCCGCCAAAAGGCTGTTGTCCCACAACAGCCCCGGTTGGTTTGTCGTTGATATAAAAATTTCCGGCGGCATTGATCAGAATGCGCGTGGCCACGTCAATGGCATAGCGGTCGCGGGCAAAAATGGAGCCGGTCAACGCATAGGGCGAAGTTTCATCCAGCAGGTAAAGGGTATCTTCGTATTTATCCTTATCATAAACGTAAATGGTCAATACCGGTCCGAAGATCTCTTCTTCCATGCTCTCATATTTTGGATCGGTGGTCAGGATAACCGTTGGCTCTATAAAATAACCTTTGCTTTTATCAAAACCACCTCCTGCAATAATTTCACACGAAGCGGATTTTTTAGCACGTTCAATATACCCGCTGATCTTGTCAAATGCCGCTTCATCGATAACTGCGTTCATGAAGTTGCTAAAATCTTCAACATCGCCCATTTTAATGGTTTTCAAATCATTCAGAAGTAATTCCCGGATATCTTCCCAGAGATTATCCGGAATATAAGCACGTGAAGCAGCGGAGCACTTTTGTCCCTGGTATTCGAAAGCCCCTCTGGAGAGTGCTGTGGACACCTGGCTGGGTTTTGCCGATTTGTGAACCATTACAAAATCTTTCCCCCCGGTTTCACCAACGATCTTGGGATAGGTATTGTGCAACATAACATTGTCACCAATGGCTTTCCATATCTTTTTAAAGACTTCGGTGGAGCCGGTAAAATGCACACCGACAAAGTCAGGGTGCATGGCCATTACCTTTCCGCCAACCGGCCCCGGCACACTGATCATATTGATCACTCCGTCGGGCAATCCTGCAAGCTTCAAAACTTCCATGATCACAATCGCAGAGTATAGTTGCGTTTGGGCGGGTTTCCAAACAACAACGTTGCCCATCAGTGCCGGTGCTGTTGGGAGATTGCCGGCAATTGAGGTAAAGTTAAAAGGGGTAAGGGCATACACAAATCCTTCCAGGGGTCTTTGTTCCATGCGGTTCCATATGCCTGTTTCAGAGTAAGGTTGTTGCTTGTAAATCTCCGACATAAAACTCACATTGTAACGCAGGAAATCAGCCAGTTCGCAGGCAGCATCGATCTCTGCCTGGTAGGCATTCTTCGACTGCCCAAGCATGGTACTTGCATTAATCTTTGCCCGGAAAGGGCCTGATATCAGGTTGGCGGCTTTTAAGAATATGGAGGCTCTCTGTTCCCATGTTAGGGCCTGCCACTTTGGACGCACTGCCAGGGCAGCCTCGATGGCATGTTTTACATGATCGGCCGTGCCCATATAATAATGCCCAAGCAACTGCTTTAAATCATGTGGAGCCCTGATCTCATATTGTTCACCGGTCCTTACTTCCATTCCACCAATGAACATGGGAATATTAACCAGTCCTGATTTTAATTCCGTGAGGGTGGATTTTAATTTTGCTCTCTCTGGGGTACCCGGAGCATAACTTAAAACTTTTTCGTTTTCAACACCGGGCACATTATAAATTCCAATGGACATAGGCTTAACATTTAAGGATTGAACATATTAATATATCCAATACAAAATTAGCAAATTTATCAATTTAGAACACGTCTAAACAAATTTTAACAAATCTTTATAGGGCTCGCCAGTCAGTCTCTTTAGCCCGGATAATTCATAAACATAAAAAGGTGAAACGCTGAATTATCCTCACGATTGAGAATAGCTACCAATTTGAAAACGTAACGCATCAAATTGCATGCTTTTCTAAGTCGGGGCTAAGATGCATTATTTGAGCACATTAAGCTATTGAATGAATAATACAGTTTAGACAAAAGCTATGATCTTAAGATGGAATTTATTATTTTTGTACCATATTCATGTCTGAGCAGGCTATAAATCTGAGATTTTGTTAATTTTTTAACCTTATGATCCAACAAGACATATACAATATCATTAGCATTAAAGGAAGCGATAAAAAGGGAAATAGTGAAAAGCCCGGCAAAAAAGTGCGGCAATTGCTTCTGGGAAATTTGATTGATGTTAGCCCCAAACTGAAAGAAATCATCCATAATAATGATTCATACGAATCCTTTAAAACAGCTATTGAGAAATGGATTGAAGATTATTTTGCAAAGCGGCCTGCAGCCTATCGGTTTTGTACTGGCAAGGAAAGCGGCAGAAAAGCATACGAGAATCTGAACTGGCAGGATTTTGCGGCCATAAGGCTTTACGATTACATTAAACGCGAAGGGGAAGATTATGAAGATCTGAATTTGCGAGGTGAATCAGTCGACAACCGGCCCCTGCAATTGCTATGGGATACCTGTAAACAGAAAGAAACCAACATAACAGCAGACTTTCTGATCGACTTCATCTATTTGTTCGGACAACTCACCGGTGCAGGTGACGTGCACAGGCCCGGCAAAGAGCAACTCCTGAAATGGATGGACCGGCATCCCTCAGGACTGGATAAAAAGATCATAAAGATACGGAAAGACAACAAAGACCGGATAATCCGAATCTTTATGCAGCGGATGGAAGAAGGTCTTATAAATGATAAGCATTATTATTTTGAGAAAAAAGATACGCGGGAGGAAAAATACAATAAAATGCTTGCCTGGTGGAATGAAAGGTTGTTTCACCTCCGCTTTGCGATCAGGAGCCCCGGCTTGCTGAACGAAATGCTGGATGGATCCCTGGATGAAGAAACCTTAAAAATCCTGCACAGTGCGAAAAATGCAGGCATCCCCTTTTTCGTCAATCCTTATTACCTCTCCCTTCTGAATACGCAGGACTATGGCGAGATCAAAAAGAATACCGATTTGGCTATCAGGGATTACATCATTTACAGCAAGGAACTGATCGATGAATACGGTCATATCGTGGCATGGGAAAAGGAAGACATTGTAGAACCCGGAAAACCAAATGCCGCTGGCTGGCTGCTTCCCTCCGGTCACAATATCCACCGGCGTTACCCTGAGGTTGCCATCTTGATACCGGATACCGTGGGCCGGGCCTGTGGCGGGCTGTGTGTTTCCTGTCAGCGAATGTACGATTTCCAGAATGGTCATCTCAACTTCAATCTTGATAAGTTGCAACCCCGTGAAACCTGGCCCCAGAAATTAAAGCGCCTCCTGCAATACTACGAGAGCGACAGCCAGCTCAGGGATATCCTGATCACCGGCGGGGACGCTTTGATGAGCTCGGACAAATCCCTGAAAAGAATACTGGATGGAGTTTACCAGCTTGCCGAACACAAGATCCAAGCTAACAAGGAAAGACCAGAAGGTGAAAAATATGCCGAGATGCTTCGTGTCAGGTTGGGAACTCGCTTACCGGTATACCTGCCCCAAAGGATCACGGATGATTTGGTTGGCATCCTGGCTGATTTCAAGAAAAAAGCATCGGCAATCGGCATGAAACAGTTTGTTATCCAGACACATTTTGAAACAGCCATGGAGGTGACGCCGGAAGCAAAAGAGGGGCTCCGTAGACTGCTCTCCGCCGGATGGATCATCACAAACCAGCAGGTATTTACCGCAGCAGCATCCAGGCGGGGTCATACAGCCAGGCTGCGCAAAGTTTTGAACGATGTTGGCGTGATGACCTATTATACATTCACTGTAAAGGGTTACATGGAAAATACGCACAACTTTGCCACAAATGAGCGCGCTGTGCAGGAGCAGATCGAGGAAAAGGTTTTCGGCAGGATATCCCACAAGTTTTTTGATCGTATCAAAGATTTCCCGCATGATGCAGAGCACCTGGTTAAAAACATCAATGCTTTAAGAAAGGAAGAAGATATCCCTTTCATGGCCACCGACCGCAATGTAATCAACCTGCCGGGCGTTGGCAAAAGCCTCACTTATCGTACCATCGGACTTACACACGACGGAAGAAGGATCCTGGAGTTCGACCATGATCACACCCGCACCCACAGCCCCATCATCAACAACATGGGTAAAGTGGTTATCATAGAATCGAAATCAGTCACTTCATACCTTGCACAGCTACATGGTATGGATGAGGATATTCATGAATATGAATCTATCTTCGGCTATTCAATAGGAGAAACAGAAGAAAGAATGCCGGTTTACGAATATCCCGAATACGTTTATATGAATACAAGTAAGATCACGAACCTTGAAATAAACTAAGTTATTTGGAGAGGGAACAAAAGCGATCGTCAGAACACCTTTGATGAAGAAAGAAGAATGTCAGGAAAACCTGTTTTAATAATCAGCATACTGATCACAATATTGTTACTGAACTCATGTCATAATGTCCGGTATTTCACCTGGAATGTTGCCGATGTAAAAGACTACAAAAGGTTCCCGGCAGCTAATGTACATGCTGGGGATGATGTTTTTACTTTTGCCCGGCAGGACAAAGCCTTCAGACAGCTACCCCGCTCATTTCTCAGAGATGGTGAATCCTTCCAATCCTTCCTTGAAAGGAATAAGAGTACGGTTTTCCTGGTGATCCATAAAGATACCATCCTGTACGAACAATATTTTCGCGGACATTCAGGCGAGGATATTTTCCCCTCATTCTCCGTTACAAAATCGGTTGTTTCGGCACTTGTGGGTATTGCTCTTTCCGAAGGCCTGATCTCCAGCATGGATGATCCGGTAAGCAAATACCTCCCGAACTGGCTGAGAACGGATTTGACCGTGTCAGCCTCAGAAACCTGATCAATATGCGCTCGGGAATTAAATTCAGCGAAGGCTATTTCAACCCCTTCAGTGAAATGGCGAAGTTTTACTATGGTAAAAACCTCGACCGTTATATTCAGCAACTGCGCCTGAACAAAGAACCCGGGGCCGCTTACCAATACCAGAGCGCAAATTCACAGATACTGGCCATGATACTGGAAAGAACCAGCGGCAAGAGCCTGCCCGAATTTCTCCAGGAAAAGATATGGGAACAGGCCGGTATGCAATATGATGCCAGCTGGAACCTGGACAGTGAAAAGCATGGCAGTGTTAAAGCTTTTTGTTGTTTAAATGCCCGGGCCCTTGATTTTGCCCGTTTCGCCCGTTTGTATTCCAGGGAGGGTTATTACCGCGACAAGGAAATCATTCCTTCGTCCTGGATATCAAAGACCTTTAAAAATACTACCGATTCGAAAGACGCTGAGGGCTACCCTTATCATTTCATGTGGCGCGTGATTGATGGGGATATTTTATTTGCCAAAGGCATTCTGGGACAGTATATCTATATCGACCGTTCCAGGGACCTGATCATCGTGCGTTTTGGCAAAAAGAACAAGAAAGTGCGCTGGGTTGAATTGTTCAAAGAGATCGGAGCCGGGTTTGATTCTCAATCCCGGTAAAAATCCTCATATTCCGGATAATTCAGCCTTTTCCTGGCAACTTCTTCCGGAAAGGTAAAATAAATTGCACTGGCCTCGGCACAACACCGGCCTTCCGAATCAAAAAGTTTAACATCTACATCTGCAAGATTCCGTCTTATTCCGGTTATTTTTGCACGAAGGGTGATGTATTTCTCAGTTACCAGGACTTTATCGCGGTAGCGTACATTCAGCCTGGAAGTAACACCGGCCGTTTTTAATTTTATCTGCACGGTCCAGCTGGCGATCTCATCCATCAGGGTGGCCTGAATGCCGCCATGCAAAATATTTTGAAAACCCTGGTAATGCTTCCCGGGGTTCCATCTGGAAACGAGCTCCTCCCCATCTTCGTAAAATTCCATTTGCAAACCAATCGGGTTGTTGGCCGAACATCCGAAACAATCATAGCCATCCAGCTTCCTGTATGGGTTCTTCAGCAATTTCATTTATTTTTTTACTCCCTTTTTATATTTTACTTCTTCTTTCAAATTGCCATTTTCGGTATAATATTTCCATACTCCGTCCTTTTCTCCATCCTTATACTCACCGATGGCTTTGATCTGGCCATTCTCATAATATTCCTTGTGTTCGCCCTGCTGGATGTTGTTCTCATAATTGGAAATGCTCATAATGCTTCCATCCTCGTAGTAAGTTTTCTGCTCGCCTTCAAAAACATCATTTTCATAAACGTAGTCCGCGATCAATTCACCCTTCATGGTAAACCATTTGGAATATCCCTGCTTTTTACCCTCAACATACCGGGATTCTTCCTGTACTTTGCCATTTTCGTAATAAACCTTCTTGATCCCATGGATCACGTCATCCTTGTAGTCAATTTCTGACTCAAGCCTGCTTCCGTAACGGTACTTAATAAAAGGGCCGTTCAGCATTCCGTCTTTATAACGCTTTTGCGATTCGATATAACCACGCTGGTTCAGTTCGATCTGTATCCCGTCTTTCACTCCATCCACATAATTTTCAACTTTATAGATCATTTTGTTGGGATGAAAACTGATCCAGACCCCATTCTTTACTCCCTGCTTATAATACCCTTCTGAAAAATAACGTCCATTGTCTTCTTTTACGTAACCATCTTTCAGGAGGCTGGTATCCGCAGGCGCATTATCCTGTGCAACCAATAAGGCTGAAAAAAGAAAGAAAAACAGGAGAAAAGTTAATTTCTTGTTCATAGCATTTGTTTTTGATGAAACAAAATTAGGAAATAAATATATGTATAAAAAGAAAACCGGGAACTTTACGTTCCCGGTTCTCCAACCAAAACCAAATTTATTAATTATGAGAAAGTTGTCCCCTACCCGGGGACGGTAGTAAGTTCTATATAATTATTAACAATAATCAAGAACCTACACATTTAAAACCAATTATTATGCCACATATTGTAAAGACTTCAAAAACAAAATCATAAAATATGTTAAATTAGTAAAACTTCTTTTCAAAGCCTATAGTAAACTGATAAGATTAGTCGGATTGATTGGCTTTTCCCAAAAGATCAAACGGATCTGCTCCTGTTATTTCTACCTGGTAAAACTGACCCACGGTTAAAGCTGAATTCGAACTTACAAGCACTTCATTGTCAACTTCCGGAGAGTCATATTCGGTTCTTCCGATATAATAGTCCCCTTCCTTCCGGTCGATCAAAACCTTGATCTGCTTCCCGCTTCGTTTTTGGTTTAATTGATAGGAAATATCTTCCTGGATATTCATCAACTCATCCATTCTTTCCTGAACTTTCTTTTTACTGAGCCTGCTTTTTAAAGGGAATGCAGATGTTCCTTCTTCAGGTGAATAGGCAAACAACCCCATTCTTTCAAATCTGCTTTCGACAATGAAATCCTTCAACTCCTCATAGCGCCTGTCGGTTTCTCCCGGGTAGCCAATTATGAAGGCCGTCCGGATGGCAACTCCGGGAAGTTCATTCCTGATCTCCCGGATCAGCTCCCTGGTCTTTGGGCCATCAACACCTCTTTTCATTGATTTCAGGATACTTGAGTTGATATGCTGCAAAGGAATATCGATATAATTGCAAACTTTCTCATTTTTCCTCATCACCTTGAATAATGCTTTCGGGAAGCTGGTGGGATAAAGGTAATGCAAGCGGATCCAATCAATATCCCTGATTTCAGCAAGGGATTGCACCAGTTCGGGCAACATACGTTTTCCGTAAAGATCCAATCCGTAATAACTCAGGTCCTGCGAGATCAGGATCAGCTCTTTTACACCTTTTGCCGCCAGCAATTCGGCTTCTTTCAGAATTTCTTCGATTTTTCTTGAATGGTGTTTTCCCCGGATGGCGGGGATGGCACAGAATGAGCACTTCCGGTTGCAGCCCTCGGCAATTTTCAGGTAAGCATAATGCGGTGGTGTGGTCAGCAAGCGTTCGCCAAGCAGGTCTTTTCTGTGATCAAAGCCCAGGTGGCGGATAATCTCCGGAAGTTCGCTGACACCATAAAAAGCATCCACTTCGGGAATCTCTTTGATGAGTTCCTTTTTATACCTTTCCGAAAGACATCCCATCACCAGCAGTTGTTTAACTTCTCCCCTCTTCTTTGCCTGAGCAAACTGAAATATGGTATTGATGGATTCTTGCTTTGCATCCACGATAAAGCCGCAGGTATTGATGATGACCGTATCGGCCGCTTCATTCGCATCATGCAGCAGTTCAACATTATTATGGGATAACTGCCCCATCAGGACCTCCGAATCAACCAGGTTCTTCGAACAGCCAAGCGTGATTAAATTTATTTTACGGGTTGGTAATGACCTGCTCACAGGATCAGGATTTACTGAAGAGACTGTCGACAAATTCGAAACGATTAAAGACCTGCAGGTCTTCAATTTTTTCCCCGACACCAATATATTTAACAGGAATTTTGAACTGGTCGGAGATTCCCAGCACAACGCCTCCCTTGGCCGTTCCGTCCAGTTTGGTAAGTGCAATTGCATTTACTTCGGTTGCAGCGGTAAACTGTTTGGCTTGCTCAATGGCATTTTGTCCGGTAGAAGCATCGAGGATCAGGAGGATCTCGTGGGGCGCACCGGGAACAAGCTTTTGCATAACCCTTTTTACTTTTGACAGCTCGTTCATCAGGTTTACCTTGTTATGCAACCTGCCAGCCGTATCAATGATCACCACATCGGCATCCTGTTTAAGTGCGGCACTAAGTGTATCGTAGGCCACGCTGGCAGGGTCAGAACCCATGCTTTGCTTTACCAGGGGCACATCAGCCCTTTTCGCCCAGATTTCGATCTGTTCGATGGCTGCAGCCCTGAAAGTATCAGCAGCCCCTAAAATCACAGATTTTCCGGCCTTTTTATACTGTGCTGCCAGCTTTCCAATGGTGGTTGTTTTTCCAACCCCGTTCACACCTACAACCATGATCACAAAAGGCTTTTTATCTATGGGTGTTGAAAAGTCCACCTGGTCATGAACATTGTTTTCCTGCAAGAGGGCGGCGATCTCTTCTTTGAGAATTTGGCTCAACTCGGAGGTAACCAGGTACTTATCCCTGGCAACGCGTTCTTCAATTCTTTCAATGATCTTCAGGGTCGTTGTCACGCCTACGTCAGAAGTAACGAGCACTTCTTCAAGATTATCAAGCACTTCGTCATCCACTTTGGATTTTCCGACAACGGCCTTGGATATCTTGGAAAATACACTTTGCTTGGTCTTTTCCAGACCTTTGTCAAGCTTCTCCTTTTTATCTTTTGAAAAAAAACCAAACATGACACCTGAATTGATTAATATAAAAAAAGCTTTCTCCCTGCGAAGGAAAAAGCCTTCAAATACCAATATATTTTGGCAATATTATTTTTTACTAAGGAACTCTTTCACTTTATCGTTGGGCACTACCTCTTCCTTAAATGAATAGGCACCACTCTTTTCCGATTTTACCATGCGAATGACTTTCGCAAAATCCTTACTGCCTGACTGTAATGAAGCAACTACTTTCTTTGCCATAATATGTACTATTTAATTTCTTTATGAACTGTATACTTTTTCAAAATGGGGTTATACTTTTTCAACTCCAAACGCTCCGGGCTGTTCTTTTTATTCTTTTTGGTAATATACCTTGAGGTACCCGGTTTACCCGAATTCTTATGTTCCGTACATTCCAGAATAACCTGAACCCTTTGATCTTTGGTCTTTTTGGCCATATCACTATCTCCTATTAATTTTCAGGGGTGCAAAGATATTGTTTTTCATTGAAATATCAAAAGGTAAAATCAATATTTTTTTTGCTATGGGCGTCTTTCCTGAAATACACCTTCATATCGCCAGTCATCGCAAAAATCTTCTGAGTGGTCACTACACACAAAAATATCTTCACTGAGATTATACAATCCTACAGCCATGAAGTAAAAATCTGAATCATTCAGTTCATTTAGTGTTTTTTCCCGGCCATTTCCATATTTGAAAAAACCCAGTGTTTTGATTTTATCACCGCTTTTCAAATCAACATCGGATAACTCGAAATAACAACTCATCCAGATCTCTTCCCCGTCCATATCCACCAGGACAAAGGGAGTTTTATTGTCATTTGTTTCGACTTGTTTTACGGTGCCTTCAAAGGCGGCAGCCATGTATGTCCACAGATCGTTGCCTTCAAAGTAGTCCTGCAGGTCATCTTTATCAAAATTCAGCGGATAATCCTGTGCTTTTGCCTGATTAGCAAATAACATCACACAGAGCATGAGGAGCAAAAGGGCGTAATTTTTTTTCATTTCCATCATTTTTAAATCCAGAAAATATATTTGTTCAAACCTACGGAAAATTTTTTAGGTTTACAGTATGAACTGGGAAATTTACATCAGAGGTTTCAGGAATTTTTTAAAACTGGAAAAATCCCTTTCGTCCAATACCATTGATAATTACCTTCGTGATGTAAACAAACTGCGTGTTTACCTCGAATCATCAGCTAATGCGGTTGATCCTGCTGATGTAAAATTATCTCACCTGCAGGAATTCATAAAAAACATTCATGAGCTGGGCCTGAGTGCTGCCTCACAGGCCAGGATTGTTTCCGGACTAAAAGCATTTTTCAAATACCTGCTGCTCGAGCAACTTATCGAAAATGATCCCACCCAATTGCTGGAAGCGCCCAAAACCGGCCGCAAACTCCCCGATACGCTGGACATTGCCGAAATCGAAAAACTATTTGATGCAATTGACCGGAGCAGTCCGGAGGGGGAAAGAAATCGTTGCATTCTGGAGGTGTTGTATGGTTGTGGCCTCCGGGTATCGGAACTGATCAATCTGAAAATTTCCAACCTGTACTTTGGGGATGGATTCATCAGGATACTGGGCAAGGGGAACAAAGAGCGTCTGGTGCCGCTTGGTGAGATAGCAGCAAAGCACATCAGGATATACATGGAAGAAGTGCGGGTGCATATTCAACCCCTCAGGGGAGAAGATGATTATCTCTTCCTGAGCAAAAGGGGAAAGCGACTCAGCCGGGTGATGGTCTTCCTGGTGATTAAAGATCTCGCTCAAAAGGCAGGGATCAGGAAATCCATCAGTCCGCACACATTCCGTCATTCCTTTGCCTCACACCTTGTGGAAGGCGGAGCCGACCTACGGGCAGTACAGGAAATGCTCGGACATGCTTCCATTACCACCACAGAAATCTATACGCATTTGGAAAAACGCTATCTGCGTGAAATGATCGAACGTTTCCATCCGAGGAGCAAATAATATGAAATAAAACAAATATGGGCTTTCAGGCTGAAAGTATTGCAAAGTCTGCTTTTTATCGCCGGAAGAAAATAAAAATTAATACTCTTCTATCTCCCCCTGGTCATTCACCAGCACACCCCAGTTCACAGCCAGGAGTGAATCATCATCAAAGAAAAAATCGATCATACCATCTTCGAAGGAAAGGCGCTTTTCGCCATTTTCCTCAATGTCGGTATCTATATCATTGTACCCATTTTTCTTCATCAGGTCAATAATCTCATTTTCACTCAATTCGAAAACCTTTTCACCGAAAAGGCTTATTTCTGGATTATCCACCTCAAAACAGGATAAAACAGAATTCTCCTTGCCCTCAAAAAATGCTGAGATACCTTTATCCCAGTAATTTAAAATAACCGTATTGAACTCATCTTCATCCTCAATATCTTCCATTTCTTCGGCTTCACCCAACACGGATATCAGTTTTTCCGAGCTTTCGCCGAATTTGAGTTCCCCAAGTCCTTCTTTAGGTTTAATTTCAAGTGTTAGCGCTTTCATTTTTTTACATTTTTATTCGAATATTATTTAAATGGTGAATCGGGTTCTTTAGCCATATGCTGATAAACCACTTTGTCAAGATAGCCGGGAAAGATCTTGTTCAATAGAACGGTCATTTTACCCTGCGTGGTTAAAGTTAATGTTCTTTTTCTTTTATCGACGGCTTTTTTGATTTTTTTTGCCACTTCTTCCGCTGTCATCATGCTGCCTTCATCCCTTGGCGACTCCCCCTGTGCGCTGCCATCCATGCCCAGGGCGGTATTACGGATATTACTCGCCGTAAAACCCGGGCAGGCGATCAGCACATGCAAACCCTTTTTCAGGTTTTCGATGCGGAGGGTTTCCAGGAAACCATGCATGGCGAACTTGGAGGCAGAATAGCCGGTTCGACCCGGCAGTCCCTTGTAACCGGCAATGGATGAAACCCCCACTACCGAGCCTTTGGATTTCAACAGGTAAGGCAGTGCGAATTTTGTGCAATAGACTGCCCCCAGAAATTCACATCCATCAGTTTGCGGATCACATCCAGGTCGAGGTCCTCGAAGATGGCACGCATTGAAATACCCGCATTGTTGATCAACACATCAACCCGTCCGAAAGCATCTACTGCCTGCATCACCAGGTTCTTGCAATCATTTTCCCTGCTTACATCCGTTACCACAGCCAGGACTTCCGTGTTCTTTTTCCTGGCTTCCTCCGAAACCTCACCCAGCCGCTCAGCATTGCGGGCAGCCAGCACCAGCCCGAAGTCTTTCCCTGCATATTCCATGGCCAGTGCTCTCCCGATCCCGGAAGAAGCCCCTGTAATAATTACCACTTTTCTTTCCATGCTACTAAATTGCCTGTATGCAATGATAAAGTAAATTTGCCTAAGTAACCAAATTATTTATAAACTATTTATCCCCAATGATCAATTCCATATCTTTGTGTTAAATTGCAAAATATGCTTAGCAACCGACAAATTTTCCTGCATAACCTTGGATTGCCTTCTGTTGATCCGCAGGCACTGGAGATGGTGAAATCAGCAGGCATTTACCTTTATGATGCGCAGGGAAAACGATATACCGACCTGGTTTCAGGCGTTTCGGTGAGCAACCTCGGGCACGGAAATGAGGCTGTAAAAACAGCCATCAGGAAACAACTCGATGATTATATGCACCTGATGGTTTACGGAAAATTCATACAGGATCCCCAGACCATGCTTGCCGCCGCTCTTGCTGAAATACTCCCACCTTCCCTGGACTGCACATTTTTTGTCAATTCGGGAAGCGAGGCAATTGAAGGTGCCATGAAACTTGCCAAAAGACACACTGGCAGGACTGAGATCATATCTTTTAAAAATGCCTATCATGGTGGTACACAGGGTGCCCTGAGCGTTCTTGGCAATGAAGAAATGAAATATGCCTTCCGTCCGCTGCTGCCGGATATCAGACAGCTGCAGTTCAACGATTTTTCAGTTCTGGAACAAATAACCGAAAAAACTGCCTGCGTGCTGGTAGAGCCCATACAGGCTGAGGCAGGCATCATTCTGCCCGCGAAAAATTATCTGAAGTCCTTGCGGGAAAAGTGCAATGAAACAGGGGCTCTATTGATTTTCGACGAAATACAGATGGGCATGGGGCGTACCGGCAAAATGTTCTGTTTTGAGCACTATGATGCAGTACCGGATATACTTTGTTTGGCGAAAGCATTCGGTGGCGGAATGCCGCTCGGGGCTTTTATTGCCTCAAAAGAGATCATGAACAGCCTTGCCAGCAATCCGGAACTCGGGCACATCACCACCTTCGGTGGTCATCCGCTTTGCTGTGCCGCTTCTCTTGCCACTCTCACGGAAATGCAAATCAAAGACCTGGTCGGGCAGGGTGAAGAAAAGGGCAGGCTTTTTTATGCCTTATTGAAAGATCATCCTGAGATAAAAGAAATACGTTACAAAGGGTTGATGATGGGCATCGACCTGCACAGTGAAGAAAAGACCACCCGGCTGGTCAGCCTCTTTCTTAAGAAAGGTCTCATTGTTGACCGCTTCTTGTTCAAGCCTGATGCTTTCAGAATAGCCCCTCCACTGATCATAAATGAGGAGCAGATCCGGGAAACAGGCAAAATGATCATCGAAGCCCTGGATGAAATTGCCGGCTGATCCTTAATTTTGCAGTATGGGTATATATATACTGGGAGAAGAGATGGGTTTTCCTCCGGCAGAATTGGCCGGGAAGGACGGCCTGCTGGCTTTGGAAGGGGACCTTTCACCGGAGCGCCTGCTGGAGGCTTACCGGAACGGTATTTTCCCCTGGTACAATGAAGATTCTCCCATTTTGTGGTGGTCGCCGGATCCAAGAATGGTTTTGATGCCAAAGGATTTCAAAGTTAAGAAAAGCTTCCGGAACACTCTCAACAAAAACATTTACACAACTTCCTTTGATACCGATTTTGAAGGTGTGATCAGGGCCTGTGCCGGGGTGGAACGAAAAGGACAGGAAGGCACCTGGATCACCGGGGAAATGATCGCAGCCTATTCTAAACTTCATAAAATGGGGTACGGTCATTCAGTGGAAACTTATCATGAAGGAAAACTGGTGGGCGGGCTTTATGGTGTTAGCCTGGGCAGGGCTTTCTTCGGCGAATCCATGTTTCACAACCGGCAGGATGCATCCAAAACGGCCCTTTTCCGGCTTACAGAAAAACTAAGGAAATGGGACTTTGATTTTATCGACGTACAGCAGGATACGTCCCACCTCAGGTCGCTGGGGGCAAGAAGTATCCCAAGAAAAAAATATTTATCTTTACTCAAAGAGAGTTTGAAAAACAAAACCCGAAAAGGAAGGTGGACAGAATGAAACAGGCAGCAGAACAAGAAAAGGAAAAGTTCATGCACCGGGCGATAGAGCTTGCCATGGAAAACACACAGCAAAACCACGGAGGACCTTTCGGGGCTGTTGTGGTGAAAGACGGCAAGATCATTGCAGAAGGGAAAAACCTGGTTACATCCCGCCACGATCCTACCGCGCACGCTGAGATTATGGCCATCCGGAATGCATGCGAAGTGCTGGGAAGTCATCAATTAGAAGATTGCGAGATCTATGCCAGTTGCGAGCCCTGCCCCATGTGCCTGGGAGCTATTTACTGGGCAAGGCCCAAAGCGGTTTATTTTGGTGCAGGCAGGCAGGATGCCGCCAGAGCCTATTTTGATGATTCATTTATTTACAAAGAATGTAACACAGAGTACCACGACCGCAGGATCCCCTTCAAGCAGATTCAGCGCGATAAAGCCATTGAGGTCTTTTTGAAATGGATGGAGAATGAACAGAAGATCCCTTATTGATTTGAAAAGGTTATAAGGGTATAAGGGTGTAAGGGCTCCGGGAAGTTGATCAGCATGGAGTATGATCATTACTTGCTGATCGAATTTTACTGTTTATCTTTATCTATCAATCAAAACCTGATATCATGAAAAAACTTTCCATTCTCTTTATTCTGCTGACAAATGTTGCATTTTCCCAAAATTCTTTCTGGTCTGAACCGGTGTTCTTTACCGACACCTTATCAGATAATAAGAATTCCGATTATTTGTATTCATTTTATGATGAAACTGAAACCGAATACCTGGCCTGGGAAAAATCCACCGACTCTCTTTCAACTGAGATCCATATGATGAAAATAGGTGTAAGCGGAAGCGAAGAGATTGTGCTCGGTGAAACAGGAGTGCATTTCAAAAATCCCAAATTTCTTAGTATGAGAGGTGATATTGCGTCGCAGACTTACGATACGCTATTTTACCTTTTTTATGAGCGACATCAAAACAATGAAAGTGACATCTATTATGTAAAGTATCATGAAGATGGTAATTTCTCTGCCCCCCTTGCCTTTTCTGTTGAAGGAAATGAAAATATTTCCATGAGTATTAATTTCCTTGGGAATATTACCTGGGTGCAGGATGGGATGATCATGGCCACATCAATCAATCAACCCGGTCCGGACAAGTATCATTTTTATGATCCTGCTGTTGTGGATTCCGGAGATTGCAATAACCCAACAGTTGGAATTGATTTTGCACCATTTCTGTGTTGGGAAAAAGCAGTAAATGATACCATTAAGCTTTTTTATTCTAAATCATCAGGTGAGAATAACTGGAATGCCCCCACATTGCAAGACCTTCCTGGTCAAAGCATCAATCCTTCGTATAAAAATTGTTCGAGTTTTTGGAATCTGGAAAATATGGTTTTCTGGCAAAACAAAGTAAATGATCATTGGGAAATTTTTTATCATGATTATTATTATACTGATAGTGTTTTCTGCCCCATTGACTTCAAGCCGGGATATGATAAAACGGAGCCTTCATTTGTAAATCAACTTATCCTTGTAGATGAATCAGCATTGTGCTACTATACAGGCATTACTACATTTGTTTTGGATAGCCTGGGATATACGGATATTTACGCCAATCCATATTATGATGGATCATCTGAATTTGTAAATGTTTCCAAAAATAATTTCCCTGACCAAAATCCCCAAATACATTACGGACCCTGGTACAGCTACAATTACGCCCAGTTTCTGATCATTTGGGAAAGCTTTGTGAATGGACACTGGGTGCTCAATTATTCAAAAGTTTATTTGTTAGTGACTGGTGGCACAAAAGAAATAGAAAAAGACCCTCTTTTTGGCATTCAATCCATTCCCAACCCTGTTCAGGAGTTCACCCGGATTTCTTTTAACAATCCCTCAATGGATAACTTTCAGTTGAGTGTTTTTGATCCCCGGGGAACGCTTATCAGACAATGGAATGGAAAATCAAAAGGCAAGCAGATACAATCCATTTCCTGGGATATTTCAGATAAAAGAGGCCGGAAAGTCCCCCCCGGATTGTATATTTGCACCCTCACAATCGGAGAAAGATCCGAAAGCATCAAAATAATCGTCAACTAAAATATTTTTTTATGAGTTTTGAATTGAGCGGTACATTATACGAAAAGGGAGAAACACAAAGGATCAGCGATAAATTCAGCAAAAGGGAATTCATCATTGAAAAGAAAGAGAATACAGGGAATTTCGAATTCGTTGATCATATCAAATTCCAGCTAACCAATGATAAATGCGACCTGATCGATAAATTTGATACCGGCAGCGAACTGAACATCAGTTTCAATATTCGCGGAAGAAAATGGGAAAAGGATGGCAGGGTTTCTTATTTCACCAATCTGGAGGCATGGAAGATCGAAAATGCCGGAGAAGCCCCACCACAATCACCACCAATGCCTGATGACGCACAACCCCTGCCCGAAGCTCCGGATGATCTGCCGTTTTAAGGGTTGCAGATTACAGATTACAGATTGCAGATTACCAGATTGCAAATTCCGGGCATTAAGCTGATTCCCAATTTATTCCGGCAACAAAATGAAAAATGGGTCATAACCGCAATACATTGAAAGCTCACCTGGCGCTGCTGGGGGCGAATTTGCTTTACGGCTTAAATTATGTGATTGCCAAAGGCATGATGCCTGATTACTTCGCTCCGCGGGCGATTATTTTGATCAGGGTAAGTGGTGCCTTGCTGTTTTTCTGGCTGTTTCAGCTTTTTACGGCCAGCGATAAAGTCCGCAGGAGAGACCTGTACCGCCTGGCCTTGTGTGCTCTTTTCGGTGTTGCAACCAACCAGATCCTTTTCTTCGAAGGCTTGAACCTGACCACGCCCATCAACGCTTCACTCATCATGCTGGTCGTACCCATCCTTGTCTTGATGTTTTCCAGGATGCTCCTGGGCGAGCAGATCACCGGGAACAAGATCATTGGAATCTTCATTGGCCTGGCAGGAGCTGCCATATTGATCCTTTCGGCCGGCAAGGTGTCATTCGCCTCCGATACTTTCACCGGGAATGTGCTGGTTTTTATCAATGCCGCTGCTTTTGGCTTTTATCTGGTGCTGGTCAAGCCCATGATGCTGCGCTACAAAGCAATAACCGTTATGAAATGGGTTTTCCTTTTCGGATTTATATATGTTACTCCCCTGTGCATACAACCTTTTATGCAGACTGATTTTAGCAGCATCCCGCTGCGTTTTTGGTTCTCACTGGCCTATGTGATTATCGGCACCACCATCCTCGCTTACCTTCTTTTCAATTACTCGCTGAAGCATGTGAGTCCGGTGGTTTCAAGCATGTATATGTATTCCCAGCCTTTTATTGCCTCTGTGACTGCAGTACTCGTTGGTATGGATTTCCTCAAGTGGCAGCAGGGACTCGCAGCCATCCTGGTATTTACCGGGGTCTATTTCGTAAGCATTCGTAAAAACAGGACTATCCGAAAATAAATTTATTGGTCCCGCCATCCAGGCTGAAAGTCTGGCCTGTAATATATCTGGAAAGAGGGGATAACAGCCAGACTGCCAATGATGCAAGTTCAGAAGCCTCCCCCATTTTCCCGACGGGAATCTCCCGTTCAAAGCTCATCTTCGCTTCAGCCACACTGATATCTTCCTTCTCTGCACGTTTTTTGTACAAACGTTGCATGGCCTGCGTGTCGTGATAAGCTGGGCCCATCACATTGGCTGTGATCCCATATTTTGCCACCTCCTGCGAAAGGGTTTTGGCAAAACCCACCACCGCGAGCCGCAGGCTGGTACTCAGCACCAGGTTCTCTACGGGCTGCTTTACGGATACGCTTTCCAGGAAAAGGATGCGTCCGTATTGCTGGGATTTGAATTTGGGAAGCAGGCGTTTTACCAGATCCACCTTCCAGCGCAGGATCAAATGGTAAGCCTGATCCCAGTCCTGCATTTCCGTTTCTTCGATGGATTTGGGCGGCGGTCCGCCGGCATTGACAAAAATTCCTTCCAGGAAGTTTCCCTCCATGGCCTTCTCCACCAGATCGAGGGTTTCTGATTCCTTCAGGTCACCGCTGACAGCCGAGACAGCACCAGGGTATTTCTTTTCGAATTGGCTGGTATCCTGCTCACTTCTTGCTATGATGATAACTTTTGCACCTTCTGCAAGTAATTCCTCTGCAACCGCACGACCAAAACCACTGCTGGCTCCGCAAACAATAAACAATTTATTTTTTATTCCCAATTCCATATACTCTTTTTTTACAAAGTTAAGTAAACTATTCCGCGTGAATCAGCCTGCTTTCAGAATAAGAGATTCTTTGCCTTGCAAAACAGGATAAAATTTAAAAGTTCCCGATCTTCTTTTTGATTTTTCCGAATAATTTTATCTTTACATCTGTTTAATTTTCCTTTATGCTGACGTACATTCTATTTATTACAGGTTTTGTATTATTGATCAAGGGTGCGGACTTACTGATCAAAGGTGCTATGCGCATTGCCCATAAATACCAGATAAGTGATATTGTGATAGGATTAACCATTGTATCCCTTGGCACCTCCCTGCCTGAACTGATCATCAACCTTTTTGCCAGTTTCAAGGGCAATGCCCCTATCGCCATCGGGAATATTTTTGGCAGCAATGTAGCCAATGTTCTGCTGATCCTGGGTTTGTCAGCCATATTCAATCCACTTCCTCTCAAAAGAAATACCATTTATTCTGAAATCCCCTTTGCCATCATCGCAACCCTACTGGTGGGCTTCCTTGCCAATGCAGCCTTTTCGGAGACAGAATCCCGGCTCATTATCGACCGGGCCGATGGGGCCATCCTGATGTTATTCTTTTTTATGTTCATGCTATATGTTTTCAAGATTGCGCGCAAGAATGAGCAGGAACTCTCTGAAAAGGTCATTGATGACAGCAGTTTAAAAAAACCACTTTTTTATGTGGCCCTGGGCATGGTCATGCTTTTCTTTGGCGGCGAATGGGTAGTGAACGGCGCCAGCAAGATCGCAACTGATATGGGGCTTAGTCAGGAATTTATCGGATTAACCATTGTGGCCCTGGGAACCTCCCTGCCGGAACTGGTTACTTCGGTGATCGCAGCGAAAAATAAAAACGCGGATATTGCCGTGGGCAATGTGATTGGCTCCAATATTTTCAATCTGCTCTGGGTGCTTGGCCTCAGCGCCCTGATCAAGCCCCTCCCCTTCGATGTGATCAACAATATCGATATCCTGGTGATGGTATTTTCAACTACCATCATCATTTTTGCCCTCGGCCTCGACGGCAAAAACCGCATCAACCGTTTCAGCGGGATAATTTTTGTACTTTTATATGCAACTTATATCTATTATTTATTTATCAGGGGATAAGCATTCATGGAAGAAAAAAAATTTCAGATCCGCTTCCTGGGAGGAGCCGGCACTGTTACGGGATCAAAAAATTTACTTACATATAATGATAAAAATATCCTGGTTGACTGCGGCCTTTTCCAGGGGCTGAAAGAACTGCGTTTGCTCAACTGGGAAAAATTGCCCGTGGATCCCGCTACGGTCGATCTGGTAATTTTGACGCATGCCCACCTGGATCATGTGGGTTACTTGCCAAGACTGGTGCAGGAAGGATTCAAAGGCAAGATTTTTTGCTCTGCTCCCACCAGGGCAATAGCCGAGGTGATCCTCCTCGACAGCGCCAGGATACAGGAAGAAGATGCTGACATCGCCAACCGGATGGGTTATTCTAAACACAAGCCGGCCAAACCACTTTACACGGTGAAGGACGCGCAAAGGGCTATCCACCAGTTCCAGACCGTAAATTGTGATGAATGGGTTCAGGTGGATGAGGATGTCCGCTTTCGCCTGAACCTGATCGCCCATATTATGGGCGCTACTTTTGCAGAAATTGAAGCGGGAGAAACCAGACTTGTTTTTTCCGGGGATATCGGACGTACCGATGATCCCATGCTGGAAGCTCCGAATCGTCCGGCACATGCCGATTACATCATCATGGAATCAACCTATGGCGATCGGCATCACCGGGATGAAAATACCACCAGGCATTTTCGGGATATCGTCAACAAGACTTACCAGCGCGGCGGCACCCTGATCATTCCCAGCTTTACGGTGGACCGCGCCCAGGATTTCATCTGGATGCTCTGGCAATTGAAAAAGAAAAACGAGATCCCCGATCTCCCGGTTTATCTCGACAGCCCCATGGGTGTGAATGTTTCAAAGATCTATGCGGAATTTGATGATTACCACAATCTGGGCCTGGATGTCTTCGATGAAGCCTGGGAACAGGTAAAGACCGTCCGTTCAGTGAAAAACACATACCAGATTTCAAAAGACAAAACCCCCAAGATCGTAATTGCAGGCAGTGGAATGATGAACGGAGGCCGTGTATTGCTTTACCTGCAGGATCACCTGCCCAATCCCAATTCTACTGTGTTGATTGCCGGTTACCAGGCGGAAGGCACACGGGGAAGGCTGCTGCAGAGCGGAATCCGGGAGCTTAAGATCCATGGTCATTTCTATCAAGTTAATTGTCACCTGGAAGAAATGCACAATATGTCGTCCCATGCCGACCAGGACGGACTTATCGACTGGCTGGCCGGGATCAGGAATAAACCGAAGTCTGTTTTCATTGTACATGGAGAAGCTCAGGCAGCCAATGCCCTCCGGGTGAAAATCCGGCATATTTACCACTGGGATGTGGCCATCCCTAAACTGAACGAGACTTTTCCTTTGTATTGAAAAAGCAATTTTGTATCTTTATTCCTGATGCCAGTTAATTTTACATTGAGGAGCTTTGCTTTGACCGGTTTTATACTCATGCTGATCACTCCGGGGTGTTTTACCCAAAACACGGATCCGATGAGTTACGAAGCACATCGCAAAGAAATGGTTCTGACGCAAATCAGGATGCGCGGGGTGAAGGATCAAAAAGTCCTGGACGCCATGATGCAAGTTCCGCGGCATGCCTTTGTCATCGAGCCTTACCTGGAACATGCCTATGATGACTCTCCCCTGCCCATCGGTTACGAGCAAACCATTTCCCAACCCTACATCGTAGCCTTCATGACAGAAAAACTGGACCTGAAAGCCGGCGACCGTGTGCTGGAGATCGGTACTGGCTCAGGATACCAGGCCGCAGTGCTTGCACAGATATGTGATTCGGTTTTTACGATCGAGATCATCGAACCTCTTGGAAAAAGGGCAATCGAAATATTTGAGGAGCTCAAGTATGATAACATTTATACGCGTATTGGTGACGGATACAAGGGATGGCCGCAAAAAGCCCCCTTCGATGCCATCATTGTTACCTGTGCACCAAGCGATATCCCCAAGCCACTTGAAGACCAGCTTGCAGAAGGAGGCAGGATGATCATACCCGTGGGCAAGACCTGGGCACAGGAATTATACCTGCTCAGAAAAGAAGAAGGAAAACTTAAGCAAAAAGCCGTGCTGCCGGTGAGGTTTGTGCCGATGATTGATGAAGAAGGAAAAGTATACTGAAGAGAATTGCAAATTCAGATTACAGATTACAAATTACTCGAAGCTATATCAGTTTAATAACCATACAATCTGTATCAATAACAGCGGAATCAACTTCCAGCTCCTCCCCCTGTAACCTTCATACCCATCAAAATGCTTCACCAGTTGCCTTTCTTCATATTCGAGTTTAAGGATCAGTACGATCAGCAGTGCAATTCCGAAGATCAGGCGCATCGGATTATAATGATCGATGATCAGGGGTGTAAGTGCTATGATGATGGCCAGGTACATGGGATGACGGATGTAACGGTATGGTCCTATTGTGACCAGGCGTGCATTTGTCTTATTTGTGGGTGTAATGTTGAAATTGCCCGGCCTTTGTTCAAAGATGGCCCAGAGGCCCAGGATCACGCCCAGGCTTTCAAGGGCAAAATACAGGTAAGTGGATGGGAATATCTTTCCCCAGAAGATCACCAGGACAATTCCAGTGAATTGAAGAATGACGAAGAGTTTTGGGATCATTTTTTACATCAAAACTAAATCATTTATTTCAGATCAACTGATCAATCACCTTCCCAGCATCCACAATTGGCATTTTGCAGGTCTTTTCCACGCAGTCATAGATCATGGTTTTGCCGGCCTGCAGTTTTCCTTTCAACAGGGGTAAGCTTCCTTCTTGCCGGCCTCCCAGCATGATTGCATTGGGCAGGAAATATTCATCGATCTCCCTCCTTTTGCCGGGTGCCTTGGGACCAACGATCGCCACCTCATGGAAAGGATGCAGCCTTTTAAGCATAAGTGAACCCCAGTTGGCATAAAAGGCCGGGTTCTTCTGAAATTCCTGTACCATGTTACTGAGCATCTTATCCGACATCCTGATATCTTCTTCTTTACCAAAAAGCTCACCCAGCAGGTAAAGATTCTGCGCCATCACAGAATTGGAGGCCGGGATCACATTGTCGGACAATTCCATCTTCCTCACCACCAGTTCATCATCTTCATCCGAAGTATAATAGAACATCCCGCTTTCGGGATCATGAAAATGTTTGATCACATATTCATTCAGTTTTTTTGCAAGCAAGAGCCAGTGCTCATCAAAAGTGGCCTGGTACAAAGCAATAAAAGCCTGTACACTCAGTGCATAATCATCCAGGAACGCATTGATGCTGGCTTTCCCGTTTTTATAATTCCTGAAAAGGCCGCCATCTTTTCTCAGCATTTTCTCTTTGATGAATTTTGCATTTTTTACAGCAGCAAGCAGGTATTCCTCTTTATTAAATACCCGGTATGCATCGATACAGGCTTTCATCATCAGGGCATTCCAGGAGGTCAGGATCTTGTCATCCAGTGCCGGGCGTTCACGTTGTTCCCGGACCTGCAACAATTTCTCCTTTGCATTTTTAATTTTAATTTTCAGATCCCTTAGATTCAGCTTATACTTATCAAGAAACCAGAGGTTCTTACGGTTAATGTACAACACATTGCTGTTTTCCCAGTTTCCTTCTTTGCTAACATTGAAATACTCTTTGATCAGGGGGGCATCTTCCCCGAGCAACTCATCCATTTCATTTTCTGTCCAGGTATAGAATTTTCCTTCCGCCCCTTCGCTGTCGGCATCCAGGGATGAATAAAACCCGCCTTCTCCTGATGTCATTTCCCTTTGCACAAAGTCCAGGGTCTCTGCGATCAATTCCTCATAACGATCCTCTTCGATCACCTGCCAGGCATGTGCATAGAGGCTTACCAGCTGCGCATTGTCATACAACATCTTTTCAAAATGCGGCACATGCCAGCCTGCATCCACCGAGTACCTTGCAAAACCGCCACCCACGTGATCATAGATCCCGCCTTTTGCCATGGCATCCAGGGCGGTTTTTACGCCAAGCAGTGCATTTTCATCCTTCTGGTAAAAATGATATGCCAGCAGGAATTCCCAGTTAACCGGCATGGGAAATTTGGGGGCTCCTTTCTGCCCTCCCCGGTCCAGGTCGATGTTCTTTTGCCATTCCTCCCAGGCTTCATCAATCATGGACTGCTCATACAAATTTTCCTTTTCTGCCGGCTTAACCACTTCTGTTTCCCTCAATCCTTTGGTTACAGCATCAGCCTGCTCCTTCAGTTTCTCAGCTTCACTGTCCCACAGCACCTTGATCTGATCCAGCAGATCCACCCACTGTTCTTTCGGAAAATAGGAGCCGGCATAAAAAGCCTGTCCGTCGGGTAAGGCAAAAGCATTCAACGGCCAGCCGCCGCGTCCGCTGATCAGCTGTGCTGCTGTCATATACACCTGGTCGATGTCAGGTCTTTCTTCCCGGTCAACCTTGATGCAAACAAAATGATCATTCATGATCTCTGCCACAGACTCATCTTCAAAGGATTCATGTTCCATCACATGACACCAGTGGCAGGCTGCATAGCCTACACTGATGATCATGGGTTTATTCTCTTTCTTTGCCTTCTCCAACGCTTCCTTCCCCCAGGGATACCAATTAACCGGATTATGTGCATGCTGCAACAAATAAGGGGAGGATTCACTGATCAAATGATTGTTGTATTTTTCTGACATACTTGATTTTTGCTTTTAGATTCTTTTTAAAGACAACAATTAATGTTCCATTAAGGAATTTTGAGTTTTGAATTTTGAATTTTGAATTATTTGGTTCAAACAAATTTTTCATAAGTACTTTTGAATCAGTGAGACTGATTTTTTAGGAGCGATAGCGAACTGAAAAAGCAAAGTCGAACTGATCCCGAGCTTGTCGAGGGATCTCGTGGGTAATATTCCCCGCCCCTATGGGCGAATCAAATGAATGTTTCATAATGATACCCCGCAGGCTTGCCTCGGGGTAGTTCATTTCAAGTTCGAATCAAAGTACTTACTCAAAATTCAAAACTCAAAACTCAAAACTCAAAACTCATAACCCCCTCATCCATTCCTCCCGCAAGCCAACCTGATCCGGATCCTCCAGGGCATCCTCAATCCTTTTCAGCAATTCTTCCTTATCCCTGTTCAAATTGCCTTTCAGCACCAGGTAATTGGAAGCGTGATCGGAACGGAATACCGTTTTTTCCAGATCCAGGTTTTTGATAAAGATTTTCATCTCCCGGATCAGTCCGGTGGTGGACAATTCTTCAAAACCCCCTTTGAATCTCTTGTTAAAGTGCTCTTTGCCATGGGGATAACTCAGAACAAGTGTGGAAAGAAATTCCGGCTTTACTGCATTGCAAAGTTTTGCAGACTGCACTGCATGCTGTTCCGACATCTTCTTACCCCCCAGTCCATTCAGGATCATAACCGATAAGCGCATCCCGGCCTCTTTTGCTTTTTGCAATGCCCCGACCTGGCTTTCAAAAGTCTCTCCCTTGTTGACTGCTGCCAGCACTTCATCATCGCCCGACTCAACACCCACATACAGCAATTGCAAACCATTTTCGCGCAATTGTTTCAATTCGTCAACACTTTTTTCTCCAGGTCCTTTGCAATGGCATAGGCAGAAATCCTGCTAATATTTGGTAAGCAGGTGTTCAGTTCGTCCAGTATATTTCTCAGCTTTTCTGTCGATAATACCATAGCATTGCCATCTGCAAGGAATACCTTCCGGATATCCTTTTTATAGGGGATCATATGCTCAATATCCTGCCGGATCTCATCAAAAGTCCTCAGCCTGAATTTTTTCATGCTGTACATCTCGCAGAAAGCACAGCGGTTCCACGAACAGCCAAGTGTTACTTGTAATATAAATGAATAGGCCTCACTGGGAGGCCGGAAGAGAGGTTCGTCGTATTGGATCGTATAGTAATTCATGATGCAAAATTACAAATATCAGCGTTTTATTGATTCCGGAATTTAATCAAACGGATTTTCCTTCTTCTCAAAATCCGGGCGGTAGTTCTCATAGCTGTCCATATCCTGTATCCATCCCTTTTGCATTTCGAGATGTTCCATAACATCTACCACAAGATTGTATTCATTTCTTTTGAGGGTTTGCCCCAGGAATTGATGCCCGGCCACATGATAAGTGGGGTAATACTGCGACATCAGTGAGATATTGATATTCGGGGAAATCTTGTCAGCGATCTCCTGCAGTACCCGGATGCTGTTATCGGCATGACCGGGTAGTACCAGGTGTCGAATGATCATGCCCCGCTCCGCCTGACCATCCTCATTTACATGAAGTGCAGATCCTACCTGGCGATACATTTCCTTGATGGCATTCAGTGCTGTCCGCGGGTAGTTCTCTGCATCGGAATATTCCCAGGCCAGTTTTTCATCCATGTATTTAAAATCAGGCAGGTACACCTGGATGAGCCCTTCCAGCTTCCGCAATTCCTCCACTTTGTCATAGCCATTGGAGTTATACACGAAAATCGGATCATAACCCAGCAATTTCAATCCTTTAATGATTACCTTCATCTGCGGAATCACATGGGACGGTGAAACGAAACCAACCGCTTTGATGCCCTGATCCAGAATATGGGTAATGGCTGAAAGAATTTCGGGCAAAGTCATCTTTGCAGCAGTATGTTTCAGACTATTGAAGCTGATCTGGTGATTCTGGCAGTATTTGCACTGCAAGTTACAATGCGTGAAAAAAATATTGCAGATCCCTCTTCGACCACTGATAGCAGGCTCTTCTCCCCTGTGGATACAAATGGAGGAAATATTAAAATCCTTCCCGCTTTTGCAATAACCCGGTTCTCCGTTTAGTCTGTCTGCATTACAATTTTTCGGGCACATATTGCAGGGGGAAAGATCCTGAAGATCTTCGAACAGTTTTTTAGGCTCCTCTTTTTCAAGTATTTTCCTGATGCTTTGCTGATCCATGCATTAAGATCTGTGTATTCATTAACGCAATTCCGGCACGCTTTCTTATGCATACGGAGTATCATGATAATGCGTAATTTTGAAATACAATTTAAATCAGAATAACATGAAGAACCGACGAATATCAGTCAGTGCGCTGATAATCTCAGTATTAATATTCATACAATTGCCTTTGGTTGCCCAGGAGATCAGCTTCAGGAAGTCCACCGGTCTCAGCCTGGATAAGCTAAAGATGGAAGGCCGCTCCGTAAAACCCACTCATAAAGTCTCTTTATTCAGCTTCGACATAAACGGGCAGACTTACGCATCTGACAGAGGTGCCATATCTTTTCTCAACCAGGATATAATATTTAGTTTTCCGAACGGGGTTAAGGGCCATGTTAAGATTGATGAAAATTTCAGTAAATCCTGGAAAGCAAGCATCCGTTTCGAGAACAATACCTGGGACACCCTGGTATTAGAAAACGTAGTGCCTTTCGGGAATTCCGAAGATCATGTTTACATCACAGGTGAGGGACCCTGGGCTCTGGCACGTGCATATCTATACAGACCAGGCAAAGAGCGGATCGGTGTGATCCTTCCCGACAATGCCTGGGAAATGGGATATGCTTCCATTCCGCTGCAGGACGGCAGTTCCCTTTGCGCCATTGCCAGGAGGACAGCCTGGGAAGATGCCTACCGGCACCGTTACAAAACTTATCTCTATCCCCATTCCTGGGTGGAATACACATTATTTATTGATGATTTTGAAGGAGAATGGCAAAACGGGCTGAAGAAAATGTTTCGGGAACACTATTTGTTTGATCTGGAAGAGTTTGATAAAAACCTTTTTGAAAGAGAAGACCTTTCATGGATTAAGCACGATTACCTCATGATCCTGCAATTTGCCTGGGACCAGCAGTTTTTCGACTGGCAGGAAAACGAATACAACTTCAGGACTTTCCTGCAGGAGGCTGAAGATCAACTGGGAGGTTTTGATGTATTCGGCATCTGGCCCACATGGCCGGCTTTGGGCATGGACCAGCGCAACCAGTGGGATCTGTATGCCGACCTGCCCGGCGGATTACCAAAACTCAGGGAACACTCCGATTATGCACGCGAGCAAGGCACTAAATTTTTTATTGCCTACAATCCATGGGATCAGAGCACACGCAAAGAAAATCCATATAAAGGCATGGCACGCCTCATCCAGGCGACCAATGCGGATGGAGTGGTACTGGATACCCGCGGTAAATCAAGTTATGAATTGCAACATGCTGCCGACAGTATCAAGCCAGGGGTGGTGATGTACAGCGAAGGTATGGCCGTAATCAAAGACATGCCGGGTATTATTTCGGGCAGGGTGCACAATGCCATCGTCATGCCTCCCCCACTCAACATGAATAAGCTCATCAAACCTGATTTTGCCATTTTCAGGGTGTGCCAGCCCAGCCAGGGCAGCATCCACAGGGAAGTGAGCATATCGCTGTTTAACGGCTATGGGAATGAGATCAATAATTTTGCACCGGGCCGCCCCCTGATCATGAAAGAAGATTATCCATATTTAGGCAAGATCACCCGCTTGCTGAGGGAAAACAGCATGGCCTTCAATTCCACTGAATGGACCCCCATCATCCCCACACTGAAGGAGAATATCTGGGTAAACAGATGGCCAGGTGAAAACAAGGTAGTTTACACGGTTTATAGTCTTATTCCGGAAGGATTTGACAAGGCACTGTTCGTGGCTGATACAGGATTTCATTTCGTTAGTCTTTATCATCACGAAGAAATCCTTCCCGATACAATGGCTGGACATGCCTATGTTCGTGCAAAGACCCATGCATTTGACAGCGCCTGGCTCAATACAAAACAGGAAGGAAACATCGATTGTATTGCAGGCTTTCCGGCATTGCTGGAAGTAAAGCTGGAGATGGATACCCTTGGTGTTAAGACGAAAAAAGGGAAAGAGATCAGGATATGGGCAGGAGATCCGGCCTACAACAAAAAAGCCCTTGTCCTGGATCCGGGAAACCACAAGCTGAAGCTTTACGACCATTTTGGCCGGCATGAAGGCAAATTTGTGGTTCAGTTGTTTGATAATAATGAAATCCTGGATGAGAGGATTGTTTATGTAGAGCCGGGAACAGCACGGCTGGTAAGTAAATTTGAAAGAACCACACCTGCCCGGCGCTCTCCAAAAGGCATGATCCTGGTTGAGGGCGGAGATTATAATTTTTCCATCAAATCTGAAGAAACTTTCATCCCCTACCCTGATTACCATAAAAACAGGCAGATCCGAATAAGATCCTTTTTCATGGATCAATACCCGGTGACAAATGCAGCGTATTATGCATTCATCCAGGATAGTGATTATGAACCGGAAGATACCAGCAATTATCTTACGCATTGGATTGATGGCAAGTACCCGGAGAATCTATCGAAACACCCGGTGGTTCATATCGGTTTGAAGGATGCTCAGGCTTATGCTGAATGGGCCGGTAAACGCTTGCCAAGCGAAATCGAATGGCAGTATGCCGCACAGGGAGGAAGTATTGAGCAAACATGGCCCTGGGGAAATGAATTCGATTCAACAAAATGCAACAATGCGCTTGGGTACATAACAGCCGTAGATTCATTCCCGCAGGGTGCAAGTCCTGCCGGCATCATGGATATGGTTGGCAATGTGTGGCAGATGACACAAGATGTATATGACGATGGCAGCTATTATTTTAATGTACTGAAAGGCGGCAGCTATTACAAGCCCACCGCAAGCTGGTGGTATGTGCAGGGCGGACCGAAAGCGGTCAACGAAAGCCAGATGCTCTTGCTTGTTTCGCCCTCCTTTAACCGCAATGCAACGGTTGGATTCAGATGCGTGAAAGATATAAAATAGGGAAGCAAAGGCCGCCAGACAAAAAAAAACTTGACTAAGCCAATGGAATTTGTGTAATTTTACATCTGAATTATATAAAGATGAATCAAATTTCGCACAACAATATGTACATCAAAATGTACGGGCGTTTCTGCCGCCATCTCTACGAATGCTGGATATACTAGAAATCATTCCCGATCCGGTCATCAAAGCATCCAGGCTAATTTTTGTTGACCCACGGCACAATTCATAATTTAATCCTGAAAGCCTTCGGGATCACAATTGACAATTAAGAATTAATGAATTAAGAATTAATAATTAATAATGTTTGGTCTGAATATCCAATATCCAGCGTTTTAGTTTGCATGATGGCCCGGGAATACGAAGCACGGTCTTTTTTCAGGGCTGTCCTTTACGTTGCTGGTGGTGCCACAATCCGGAGTGCATGCCAATTGACAGCGAGGAAACCGGGGCAACGAAATACTCACCGGCCAGCCTTTTGGAAGAGATTCGCAAAGACGAGATCTTCTTCAGTGAATCCAATGGGGGTGTTACATTTTCGGGAGGGGAACCTATGTTGCAGGCCCTTTTCCTGAAAAAACATACTCCAGCAATGCAGATCAAAAAAGATCCATACCGCAATCGATACTTCAGGCCATGTTGCCAGCTGCGTTATGCAGGAGGTTGCAGAATGTGCCGATCTCATCCTTTTTGACCTGAAACTAATTGACCCGGATCTCCATACCCGCTACACCGGGATGTCAAACGAGAAAATCCTTAAAAACCTGAAAATGCTCGATCAGAACAATATTAATCTTCGCATCAGGATACCGTTGATACCCGGCATCACCGATACGCATAGCAATATCATGGCAATTATTGAATTTCTTCGTAAACTGAAACACCCCCATAGTGTCGACCTCATCGACTATCACGCCATGGCAGAAAACAAATATCAAAAATGGGGTATGGATTTTAAAATGAAACAAATGAAAGTGGGTAAAGCCGATCCCAGGGCAATCCTTGAATTATTTACGGATAAAGACATTAAGGCTTATTCAGCCAGTTAAATTCATCACATGGAAGAAAGAATCAGAACATTACGAAACAGCAGTTTAAGCCAGGAGGCAAGCTTATCGCATGAGAGAGCCGGTCTTCTGACCGATTTTTACAAAAGTGATATTCCCAAAGGCAAGTCCATTCCGGAACAAAGGGCACTTGCCTTTCATTATATCATGGAACACAAAAGCATATACATTGGAAAAGAGGAAATAATCGTCGGGGAAAGGGGCGAAATGCCCAAAGCCACACCCGGCTTTCCGGAGATCTGCCTGCATTCGACCGAAGACCTGCAAACCCTTAGCAGCAGGGAAAAACAAAAATTCCATGTAGATTCCGAAACCTTCAAGGCATTCAAGGATACCATCATTCCGTTCTGGACAGGCAAAACGATGCGGGAACGCATATTTGAAGAAATGGACGAAAACTGGAAAGATGCGTACGAGGCAGGAGTTTTTACCGAATTCATGGAACAGCGAGCCCCGGGCCATACCGTGCTTGGAAAAGACATGTTCAGCAAGGGCTTTGCACAACTACAGGAGGAGATCCGGGTCAGGATGGATAAACTTGATTTTCAAAATGATCCATTGGCTACCGGCAAAGGGGAAGAGTTGCGGGCAATGCACATTGCAGCCGAAGTGATTATCCTTTTTGCGCATCGCCATGCCGAAGCCTTGAAAGAACTTGCTGCCCATGAAAAAGATGGCGGCAGAAAAAAAGAATTGCAGGAGATGGAGCGGATCTGCCGGAAAGTGCCGGCTCAGGCTCCGGAAACATTTCATGAGGCACTTCAACATTACTGGTTTATCCACCAGGGGGTGATCACCGAACTAAACCCATGGGATTCGTTCAATCCGGGTCGTCTCGACCAAAACATGCTGCCTTTTTACCGAACAGGTATCAGGAATGGAAGCCTTACAAAGGAAAAAGCCAGGGAATTGCTGCAGGCTTTCTGGATCAAATTCAACAATCACCCTTCACCGCCTAAAATTGGAGTTACGGCAAAGGAAAGCAGCACCTATACCGATTTCTCCCTGATCAACCTTGGCGGCCTCACCGAAAGAGGGAAAGATGCCGTTAATGAGCTGACTTACCTCATCCTGGATGTGATCGAAGAAATGCGGCTTCTGCAACCCAGTTCGATGATTCAGGTCAGCCGCAAAAACCCGGATGATTTCATTCGAAGGGCGCTGAAGATCATTAAAACCGGATTTGGTCAGCCATCGGTATTTAATGCGGATGCCATCATTGAAGAGCTACTCAGGCAGGGTAAAAAAATCAGCCATGCACGCAATGGTGGCGCAAGCGGATGTGTGGAGACCGGTGCATTCGGCAAGGAAAGTTACATCCTGACCGGATACTTCAACCTAAGCAAAATTTTAGAAATCACCCTGCACAATGGTGAGGACCCCCGCACCGGCAAAATGATCGGCCTGAATACCGGGAAAGCGGAATCATTCAAAACCTTCAAAAGCCTGATGTTTGCTTACAAAAAGCAACTGGAATATTTCATCGACATCAAGATCAAAGGGAATAACATCATCGAGAAGCTGTATGCACGATACCTTCCTGTTCCTTTCCTCAGCCTGCTGATCGGTGATTGCATCAAAAATGGGAAGGATTACAATGCAGGCGGCGCAAGGTATAATTCAAGTTATATACAGGGTGTTGGCACCGGAAGCATTACCGATAACCTGGCGGCCATCAAGAAACATGTCTTTGAAGAGAAGAACTTTACGCTCGAAACACTTTTAAGGGCAATGAAGGCAAACTTTAAAGACTACAGTGAGCTTCGACACTTACTGGTCGGGGAATCGCCGAAGTATGGAAATGACGATGATGAAGCAGATTCAATTACCTTAACAGTATTTGATATGTTTTACCGTGCGGTGGATGGCCGGCCGACTGCCAGGGGCGGACAATACAGGATCAATTTATTGCCCACCACCTCACATGTATATTTTGGTAGTATGATCGGGGCCATGCCGGATGGCAGATTTGCAGGCGAACCCCTTTCCGAAGGTATCTCCCCGGTGCAGGGGGCCGACAGGCTGGGACCGACAGCAGTGCTGAAATCCGCAGCCAAAATCGATCACATCAAAACCGGAGGAACACTATTGAACCAGAAATTCTCCCCGCAGTTCTTCAGGGAAAACAAGGGAATTGAAAGTCTCATTCATTTGATCCGGGCTTATTTCAGGATGAAAGGGCATCATATACAGTTCAATGTTGTTACGGCAAAAACCCTCAAAAAAGCCCAGGAAGAACCTGAAAAATACAGAGACCTGATCGTCAGGGTGGCAGGATACAGCGATTATTTTGTGGACCTGAGCACCGAATTGCAGGAAGAGATCATCCGGAGAACAGAGCATGAACTTTAGCGTTTCACGCAAAGGCAAAACGCAATTTGTTGAACCACAAAGTATTTCAATAGCGTCTATGCGTATTGCGAGAAATTTTTAACTTTTTGGCGGCGGCGGATCAGGAGGATTGTTCGTATCATCCGGCGGATCGTCCGGGTTACCCGGGTCAGGCGGCGGATCATCAGGATCACCATTGGAAAAAAGAGTCTCCGCTTTCTGGTACATCTGTCCGTAAAATGCTTCTTTCAGGTAAAACATAGCGCTTGATTTTTAATTGTGCCTACTCTTTGAACAAGTTTTTCGGCTTCTACTTTTTGATTGCTTCCGTATAAATGTACCCGAAACATTAAAACTGTATGCATGGAAACAAGTAAAATTGCAAAATGCAGCTAGTTTAGATTCATTATTGACAGGCGGAATTGATCAGTCAAATTTATTCAAAATAATATATTTGCAGGAATATGTGAATTAAGATGGAAAAAATCATTTACAGTTTTTTCTTACAAATCAGCATACTTCTTTCACAGAGTTTGTTTTCACAGCCCTCAGATTCAATGGTTTCCAATAATAACAAGATCAAAGAAATCAGTGAGTTTTACATACTTTCCCATGAATCAAAATTTGTTTTCTCTGATTGCCTAGCTTACTACGACTCCTGTATTGCAGCATGTAAATCAAGCAGGGAACTTAAGCTTTTGGTTGAAGCATATATAAACAAGGCTAATTATTATCGGTTTTACCAGAAGAATGCGCTTGCATTTCAAAATCTGGAATTGGCCAGTGAACTTATGAATATTGAGGCTACCGTCGAATTATTGAATGGTCTGGATTATTGTTACGGTGCGATTTATTTTATGAATGGGGATCTCAAACTTTCATCTTCTTACCTTGATCGTATTTTTAACAGGCTGGAGAAAAACAGCAATGCAAAACCAAAAGCCAAGTATTATCAACTGAAGGGAAATATCTTTTTACAGGAGAATATTTCAGATTCAGCACTGAGTTACTATTTAAAAGCCTATTCTTTGCTAAGATCCGAATATCCCCATGAAAACATTTACTACCCCTATTATTTGAGTCAGATCGGACAGGCATACAATAAAGTATTGAAGATCAACAAATCACTATCAATACTTGATTCAGCCAAACGCCTTATGAAACGCCTGAATATTTCCAATCATACACTTGAAGCAGGAATTGAAAACACCATCGGCAATAACTTTCTTCTGCTTGGCGAGTTTACCAAATCCAGGGCGTATTACTTCGCTGCGAATGCGCATTACAGCTCAATGAACAGATATGATGCGGTTTCATTTATCAATTTCAACATTGCTTTGACCTTTCATATGGAAAACAGGTACCAGGAAGCCATTGATTATTACAATGAAAGCCTGCGCAGCACAAAGCAAATTATTAACATACAAAAGTACAAGACGATTCAAGGCATTGCAAGTGCTTATTCGGCCCTGAATGATTTCGATTCCGCTTATTATTACCATACAAAAGCCCTGGCCGAATGCAAGAGGATTTATGGGCCACAAAACATAAATACCATGAACCGGAAAAGCATCATCGGTTCTTTTTATCTTGACAATAATTTCACTGACAGTGCATACAGCTACCTGAGTGAGGCCGCCGATTTTTTTGATGATCATGAAATAAAAAGCAGGCAATCCTTTCTCACTCATCTGCGCCTTGCGGAATTGTATCGAAAAAACGGAGACCTCCCTCTTGCCCTGAACACCCTCGGTAAATCCCTTAAAGATTTTGATGACATTGAATCCGTATTCACCAAAAGGAATATGTATGAGTTTTTGTATTTGCAATCGCGAATTCTTTATGATTCGATATTTAGGATAAAAAACAATGAAAGTGCCCGGAAAACGATCAACAAAGCCTATAAAGTGTTGAGGGCATGCATACATGAATATGAAAAATACCTCAACAGATTAGATCTGGAAAAAAACAAATTGTATTTCAGCAGCAATAACAAGAAACTTTATGTACTGATGCTTGAAATACTGAACCGGAAAAGACTGATTGAAAACAACAACTCATACCTCGATTCAATGCTGAAATATTCAGAGCGGTATAAGGCATCGGTATTATTAAATCAATTGACCCGGGAAAAGCCCCTGTTCGTATCGGATGAATTGCTGGAAATCTACCGAGAAAAACAACATACCCAAAACATGATCAAGATCCTGGAAACCGAACTGGGTAATGTCACTGCAACGGGTAGCATGAATAAGCCGGGAATAATGCAGTTAAAAGCCCTGTACGAAAGATATGATTCATTGGGTAACAGTCTTGAACACAAGAATAGTCGAGCAAAGAATCCAATAACATCCTGGCCGGATAAGCTTGACGAAAAAGTAAAAACCCTCCCCAATGAAACACTTTTAATAGAGTATTTCTTTAGTGATAGCATCTTGTATATTTTTCAACTGTCAGATAAGGGCATTGATCTTTTGCGACAAAAAATAAGCAAGACGGATAAGGAAAGGCTGGTGGAAACGCTTCATTCGATCAAAGCGTTCAATCCGGTTAAAATGCAACCAAATGAAATCCATGATTTAAAATCAAATCTCCACCATCTGTATAAAAAACTCATTCAACCAACGCAGCACCGGTCTTATAGCGATCTTGTCATCATTGCAGATGAAATATTAGGTTTACTTCCTTTTGAAGCATTAATTGAAAAGGAACCGGAAAATTCCAACCGGTTCAATACGACTGCATTTTTACTGGAAAGGAATACCATTTCATATGCTTACTCCATTCATTCATTCTTTGCCATTGGTAACATGCAGTATACGGTCACCTATAATCCTGAAGTGCTGTGCGTTTCGCCATTTGTATTTAAAAAGCAAAAAAAAGGAACCGATTCTGCAGCGGATTTCAAAGAATTGAAATTTTCGGAAGAAGAGGCTTCTCAAATTGGCCGGTATTATAATTGCAAAACCATTAAGCCTGGAGTTTCGGATGAAAATATTATTTTGAAGGATTTAAAAAACTCAGACATTATTCATTTTGCAACGCATACGATCATAGATACCAACGAGATCTATGGATCGAGGATCATTTTGCATCCGGATGAAACGGGAGATAATAAGCATTCGCTGAACATTGCAGAAATCTATAATCTGGATATGAAGGCTGAGCTGGCCTTTGTTAACGGATGTGAAACGGGCTACGGGAAGTATCTTAATTCCGGCGGGTATATTAGCATTGGAAGGGCATTTTATACTTCCGGGTGCCCCAGCGTTATCATGAACATTTGGAAAGTTGACGACCGTACCAGCAAAAACATTTCCGCAGATTTTTACCAGCTATTGAGCCAGGGCAACAACACGGCAAAGGCATTGCAGCTATCCAAAACAAACTATATCGAACAGGCATACGGCTATGAGAGTCACCCCCATTTCTGGAGCAGTTATTTACATTTTGGGCAAGCCCGGAAATTCGTAAATAATTCAAATTCTACCGGAATCGTTACATACATCCTATTATCTATGTTGATCCTCAGTATTATTTTTGTATTCAGAAAAAGATTGAAAAAATGGGTAAACTAGCTTGTATTATTCACAAAATTGCTTAATGCACACAAATAATGCAGTTTAGCCCCGGCAAATTAAACTTAAGGCGGGAATAAGGAAATCAACTTCCCCAGGAGAGGTCTACGGAAAATCAAAGTGGCTTATTAAATTGAGTGCAGGATCTTCAATATCTCTGCGGCTTTTATTGCAAAAGGTCCCTTTTCAAATTTTATACTGTCTAAAACAAAAACAGCCTCATCAATCCTGTTATACTTCAGGAACAGGAGGGCTTTGTACCATTCGGCATATTCACGAAAATATCTTTTGTCTGACTTCGCCAGCTTGTCGAACTGCTCCAGGGCCCAATGAAATTTTTCCATCCCGAGTAAACTCACAGCAAACAAAAAACGCGCCTCAATATTGTTGGGGTTCTTTAATAATATCCTGTTAGCAACTTCCAATGCTGCTTCATAGTTTTCATCATTCACAAAATCCGCTCCCTTCGTCAATAACTTACCTGATTCATCATCCGCCCCCCTGTAATTAACATACTGATAAGCAGCATAATATTGGTCAAAAACTTTTTCATAAACGGGTTTTCGGCTTTGCCTGATCAACACAAAAACACTTAAGCCCAAACCAAGGATAATCAATGCAGCTACTCCGTATTTAAAATAAGTATTGAAAAGAAAACTGTTTTTGGGCTTGCTTTTATCCTGATGAATATCATTCAGTTTGTCGACAAACTCATAAGTATCACGGTTTTTAATTACAAACCTGACATCTTCTTCAAAGTTTGGATTATCATTATTTGATTTCATAAATTCAAAGATTAATAATTTTATCTTAGGTAATCTAATACCGCTTAAAATACCATGATTTAAGTTTCTTCATACAATCCACTTTAATTCTTCTAACATAAGAAGGGGTTTTTAAGCCCACACCCACAGCAATTTGCCCGGATGAATATCCACTGTAAAACATGATTATAATTTTTCGGCATCGCTCGGACAGATCTTTTAAACATCCCCACAAAATTTTATACTTCTCCTTTAAAACATCTTCTTCGCACTCCCTTGTAGTTTTTTCCATGTCGAGATGATCATCAATGGGAATGAAAATCCTGCCCTTGTTTCCGGTTTTGTATTTTATGTATTGTTTTTTACAACTTACCAGTATATATGCTTCCAGGCTCTTTTCAATATGGAGGTCATTTTCTTTCAATCTCCTGTAAATACCAGCCATCACATCCTGAAAAAACTCAAATGCGTCATCGGACTGCCCCCCGTAATATGATACAAAATTTTTGAATTGCTCTAAGGTAGCATCATACAAGTATTCAAGAACGATCCTGTTGCCAATTTTAACACCCTTTATTAATTCATTATTTGAAAACTTTTTACCCGGCTCCATTAATATAGTACCAATTTTTCCAGATTTGTATCATTTTTCAAATTTAATCAATCCAGCAATTAAAGGCAACTAATATTTCTGACCAGCACGTCAAATTCCCAGCTTAATTAAATTCCCTGCCGGAATATATATTGTTGATCTGCTTTGTGAGATGCTTTTCCGGCATAAATCTCAGCACATAATATATTTTACCGGATCAACGGCTCAGGGCAGTTTTACTTCTTTCATCAGGTCATATTTGCGTTGTTTTGTATATTGCCCCTATTATACCAATACCTGAAAGCTGAAAATTGTATGGGGTTTTTATAAAGGTTTTTAGCCAAAATTTGTACGAATTTCATTTCGTGAACCTTAGATAAGTTATTTAGAAGCATTCCAGAGTCAATTAACAAGATTTAATAGCCTTATATTGAAAATGTCAATTACCTTTATCATGGATTATGAAAACAATCAGGCTCTCGAAGCACATAAAATCATCAAATGGCATCTTTCAAAACAAAATGGCAAAATGTCTTAGCCTGATCGGCATCATATTGATAATCCAGAGCATCGGTATTCAGGCCCGGGCACAGGAAAATACTTTGAGTCATAATCCTCAGTACAAAAACAGGTACGCCATCTGGTTCATTCCCTCCACTGCGAATAATATTTACGGCCTCGCAATCGGTCCGGTGGGATCCGAGGCTATTTGTAACCGGCCTTATATCAAAAGCTCACACGGGATCAACATTCAAGTGATCGGACAGGGGATCTTCCAAATGTTTTATATCAGCAACCTTAACGAGACTGATCTTTTATCCATTGATTCAAGTGTTAAAAAGGATCAGGTCGGGATCCTGGCTGTGCACAATGGATTGCTTCTATCTGCATTCGGCACCTTTACAAGCCGCATCAACGGGCTGAGCATTTCTCCCTGGATGAGTATGGGTGATCAGGTGAATGGGATTAGCCTGAACCTGCTTTGGAATCTTTACCGTGAAGTGAACGGGATATCCATGGGTTTATTCAACGACACCGGCAAGACCAGGGGGGTGCAGATTGGCCTCTTCAACAAAACAAATCGATTAAGAGGTATCCAGATTGGCCTGTGGAACAAAAATGAGAAGAGGTCGCTACCTTTGATCAACTGGAATTTTTGATCATGAAGTCAGGAATCTGACGAAGTATTCGCGAATTATTGTATATTTAACATTCCAACATTTGCATATGAAAACAAATAATGTATTTATCCTTACCATGATCATTCTTGTACTTTATTCCTGTAAGCAAGAAGTAAAGGAGATCGATCCGGTAGCTTTACCCGAACCCCAGACAGGCATGACCCTGTCAGAATCCAACCAACTCCTCTCTGACTATTACCAGGAAGTTATAAACCATACGGTTGGCAGAAAGCTTCCGGATATAAGGATCAGTGATTCACACGGCAAACAATTCCAGCTCAGGGAACTGATCAGTAAAAAGAACCTGATCCTTATCAGTGATGCTTTTTGCAGTTTCGGTGCTGAAGGCCTCAGCAATGATTACCCGAAAGCTCTTCAAAAGATCAGGGAAGAACATCCGGAACTGGAATTCGATGTGTTCTGCCTGCTGGTGAAACCGCAGAATGATGAGGAATACCCGGAACGTTTTAGGCGTTTGGCAGAAGAGGTGGAGCCTCACTTCCCGGATTACTACATCATCTCAGAGGAACAAGCCAGATCAATCAATTATCTGGGCGGCCCAACCCGCTATTTTGTGAATAAAGAGGGGATCGTCACCAACATGGGCGCTGGTATTTCTCTGATTGAGGGCAGGATATTCCGGGTGTTGCTCCAAAATCTGAGGGACTGAGTGGATATTCGTTGTCATTGGTCATTGGTCATTGGTCATTGGTCATTGGTCATTGGTCATTGGTCATTCGTCATTGGTCATTGGTCATTCGTCATTGGTCATCAGTCATTGGTCATTGGTCATTGGTCATTCAATTCTGTGCTGCTGACGGGGATCCTTGGCTGAAAGCCGGTACCAATCAATCCATCAACCTCTTCTCCCCCTTAGCTTCCGGATATCCGTCAGATCCTGGGTCACTTCGATCACCCCTTTATATTTTCCATGCTGATCTCTGAGGGCATAATAATCAATCAGGATGAATTTGCCTTTCATTTCGATCCAGAAGCGTTCGCTATCTTTTTTGCCCGAACGCATATCATTGATCAGTTTTTCGACGATGTGCACACTTTCAGGGGGATGGCAGTTGTTCACATCCCTACCGATCACCGCTTTACTCCGCGGGAATATCCTTTTCTCCGGAGAACTGAAATACTGTACTTTGTTGTGTTCATCTACCAGGGTGATGTCGACAGGCAGGGTATTGAGTAAATTGATGAGTTGCTGGACCGACATGCTGCCGGAATCCAGGTTGACCTGGCTTTCTTCGTTCCATTCGGCCTGCAGGGCATCTTCCATTTTCATTTCTTCTACCGGCTTGCCATGAAGATCCTCCGCCGGCGACCCGATGAACGAAAATCCAATCTCGCGAGCCTGTTGAAGCATTTCCCACCAGTCATCCCTTTTAAAATCTTTTACTGCAATTGGGAAAATGACGGCCTCCTCCCGGAACATGATGGTGTAAACCAGGAAATAAAAGCGCCCGATCTCCTCATTGAATTCGACCAGGTCCATGTATTTATCCAGCAGCAGTTCCTGCAGTCGTTTCCAGCTTTCCCGGATATCGTCATGATACGACCACATCAGTTTCACGCAGCGGTAATCCGGCCACATGCGCTCCAGGTATGGAAACAGGATGTTCTCCTTCTTTACATAATGGGCATCGAACTTTGCAAAGTCTTTCACTTTTTGCAGCAAAAGGGATTTCAGGTTTTCAAAAGCCTCATGCTCATCCTCTTCCCGGTTGATCCGCTTGATAAGATCCTTGGCCGCTTTCATGCGTTCGTCCATGGCCTGGTTTTCTTTGATGAGATAATACAGGAAGTGCTTTTCTTCCGGCAATTCGGTGCGGCGTTCATCCAGCTTCTTGTAAAAAACGTTCAATGCCTTGTTGATCCCTTTCTTGATCCCGGATGTGGCATATTCCATCTGCATGATGCGGTCGACCATGGCCACGACCAGGGCTGGCGAGACAGCTTCGATGGATTTGCGGTACTGCTCGATCAGCTCCCCACCCTTCCGGCCCTCGATCATCCCGCAGGTGAAACTCACAAGATCATCAATCCGCTCCTGCTTGTTCTGGATAAATTCGGACATAGTTCAGTTTTTAGATGCTTTCTTCGTTTTAAACTAAGATAATATAATTACGTTCGGATTAAGCTATTATTATTCTGTTAAAATTCACCTCACCAACACCACCGTCCCGGTCAGCGTATGGCTTTCTCCTTTTTGGCCCGGTTCCCGGTAATCAATGCGGTAAACGTAGGTCCCAGACATGGCGGGTTTGTCATTGAGCCTTCCGTTCCAGCCTTTGTCAAGGTCATTGCTTTCGAAGATCATTTGTCCCCAGCGGTTGTAGATGAGCAGGTGGTAATCCTGAACGTAATCGTAGCGGGCGATGGGTTTGAAGATGTCGTTTATGCCGTCGCCGTTGGGCGTGAAGGCATTGGGCAGGAAAAGGGCTTCGCCTGTCCAGAGGATCTGAAGGGTGTCGGTGCTGGTGCAGCCTTTGAATGAGGTGACCTGCACGAAGTATTCTCCCGTTGAATCAATCAAAATGTATTCGGTGGTGGCGCCGGTGTTCTAGAGGTAGCTTTGCTGGCCTGAAATGGGATTATCAGAGCGCCTTGTGTAGAATTGAAACCAATATATTGACCATTTTGCATCGGCTGATGCTCCTTGTTCCAAATGGTATGACCGTCTGAGTAAAATAGTAAATTCCCATCTTCATCCGAAATGCATCCCGTTCCACTTCCAGATAAAGTATAAGCCTGACCATCCATTAAAGCAGCTGGTGGGGAGCCTTGATTAAAATCAACACCTGCTTCAACTCCAAAATACCATGTATTGGCCTGTTTTCCCTGTGGTAAACAATCAAGCGAAATACCAAACAAAAAAGCCAGCAAAACAAGGGCAAGACTTTTTGCCCCAATGCCTGAGCTATTTTGTAAATACGTGGGCTTCATTTTGTTTTTTTTGTAAAGTTAGGAAATGGGCGGGGAAAATGCAAGAGGAAGGGATATTCGATTGTCGATTGTCGATGTCAATCGTCGGTTTCCAATTTCCAATTATTATCCCTTCCTCCTCCAATAAGCCTTTAACCAAATCACCAAACCTGTCACTAAAATTGCAAGGCTGAAAATCCCGAATAAAGGAATAAAAAGAATATAAAAATCCCCGAACAGGAATTGAAAGAATCTGGCCGTATGGACTTCCAGCATCACATTCCACAAAGACATGGGAAGATTTTTGATTTCCGGGGGCATGGGCACAAATGACTGCATGGAATTGATGGGCAAGGCACCGCGGTCGTAATCGAAATAATATTCCCTGCCCGAAGGACTTTCCAGGTAACCGGATACGATCTGCTGTCCCAGGGGCGGACCATCGGGATTAAAGTCAATGCGGGTGCTTTTGCTTACATAATTTTCCACATAGTTCATGGAGGGGATCCAGCGGAACAATCCGCTAAAACTGCCGACAAGGTATTCTCCCCTGCCGGTCTTTTCAAACACATTGATGCCCATTACGCTTACAGGAGGCTGCACAGGGAATACTTTCAATTCCGATTGAAAATCATCATCCGAATAATATATCCCTTCATTGGTCCCGATAATCCAGCGTTCCAGGTCCTTATCCCAGATCACATCCCTCAGCTTGTCGAACCAGGGATTAGGATTGTCGAGGGATGTGTATTTGATCTTATCCACTTTGGCATTCGCAATGGGGATCAGCAAAGGAGGACGGAGGAACATGCCGGCGATGGTATTGATGATGAGAATGGCCACCAGCCAAACACCGATCTTGTTGTGCCATTTCAGCGACCACTTATTCAGGCGGGCATGTTTTTTAATGGATTTGTTTTTCTTTTTCCTTTGGCGGAAGATGGAAGGCATAAAGAAGTAAAGCAGGCCGGTGAGGCTGAGGAAGATAAAAACGAGGCCCACAAAATCGATAATGAGCTTGCCGGGCAGGCCGTAGATCTCCCCGCTGTGGATCACCCAGAGGGTGCGGAAAAGCCCCACTTTATTATCAAAACCTTCCGGTGGAGGAAGGGTGAGCTTGTGCCAGTCATAAACGCAATTATTCACCAAACCAAACCAAAGAAAAGAACGCGTTATGACGACCAGGCTGTCACCCTTCTCCCGAAGACCAGTAATCCGCTCCTCGTAAGCCGGAAGGTGGATCTTTATCCACTGTTGGTTATCTTCATCAAATTTAAAGAGCCCAAAAAAAGTTCCAGCAAAAAGCTTGCCGGACTTAGTCATTAACACTGAAGATATTTTTTTATTGTCTATGCCGGCAGGAAATCCTTCACTAAAATCCCTAAAATTTTCAAATTCATTGTCAGCCAGCCAGATCCCGGTATTACCGTAAATCAGTACAGAATCAGGGCCCAGTTTCTCCGCTCCTTTTACCGCTCCCAGGTTCCAGTTATCATAAGCATATTCGGCCGGAAGCAAATCCCGGTTAACATCCAGTGGGGAAAAAGTGTTACGGTGGTTCAGCACAATACCGGAAACAGCCCAGAAAATAAAGAACAAGGAAAATATCAAACCCAACCACTTGTGGAGCCACCTCGAAAAACGGGCTCTGCGCTTCTTCTTCATATACTTATTCGTTTTCTCGCACAGACTTTTTTTCACGCAGAGACGCTAAGTCGCAAAGTTTCTTTTTTTATTGCGTCTTGGCGCCTATGCGTGAAATTTATGATTTCTTATTACTCTCTTGATAAAGTATTCGATCTTTGTTATGAACCTTAATTTATAAAAAGCAATTCAGTCATTTCGACCGCAGGGAGAAATCTAAGTCATTTTACCAACAGAGATTTCTCGCTTCGCTCGAAATGACCCGGGATCAAGCTTAAGGTCATGACCGGGTGTGGGGCTTCCTGATAAAATAGTTCTTAAACATGTCTTCCTTCTCTTCCGTCCAGGCATCAAAACCCTGCTCCATCACTTTGTCGATGAGGGGGCGGGCATGAAGGGGGTAATGAGCAGGTAGATCTCATCTTTTCCCAGTTCACGGGTTTCCTTCAGCACCTTGTCCAGCGGGAAACCACCATTGGCAATCACCTGACGGGCGTCAAAAGTCAGTTTTACATTTTTCTCGTCAAACCAATCCGGTTTGCCGGCTTTGATACTTTCACGATCTTGTATTTCCATATTGGTTTGTCCTGTCTCTTTCCTTAATGTGTTCACGATCTTATCCACGGGGATACCACCTACCCGGGCAGCCTGCTGTAAAGAGGTCACCCTGGCAATGGTCCTGCGCAGCACCGGGTTTTTCAGTTTTTTGAATTCCGGCGCCAGTTCAATCAGTTTTTCTTCAAGTTCGGGATAAGCTTTGAGCAACTCCCCCACTTTTGTTTTGGGCGTTATGATCAGTTTATCACTCATTGTCTTGCTTATTGCCGTATGATAGTATTCTTTGTTCGCCTTCCAGTTTTCTTTTATCCGTCAGGTTTTGTGAAACTTCCAGGGTTCCCAGGTATTCTCCTTTTTCATCCCTCAGGGCGAAATATTCAATGTGGATAAATTTATCTTTCATTTGAATCCAGAAAGGGGCACGATCCTGTTTGCCGCTTTTAAAATCATTCACAATATCATCCACCACATTCACGCTGGACGGCGGATGGCAGAGGCGTACATCCCGGTTCAGGATGGCCCTGCTGCGGTTGAAGATCCTTTCCTCTCCCTGGGAAAAGTATTTGACCTTATCGTTTCTATCCACAAAGGTCATGTCGATGGGCAAAGTATTCAAAATGGCCAGCAATTCTTCGGCCGTGAAACTTCCGCTTGGCAACTGTATGTTTTTCTCATTGGAGCGGGCATCTTCCTCCTTTTCCATATCTTCCGGGGTCCAGGTGGTTTGCGGGTCGTACAGGCAGAAGCCATATTCCTGCGTCTGCCTTGATACCTCGAACCATTCCCGGTCGCTCAGTTTATCCATCGACATGGGGAAAAGGATTTCTTCCTCTTTCATGGTCATGTCGGCCACGGCATCCGATGCAGGCTTCAGCAGCATTTCGATCAGTGTGCGTGCTTCCTCCCTGCTCACATCCGTTTCCTTCAAACCTTCGATAGCTGCTTTCAACAGTTCGCGGGTTTCGTCATGCTTGCCCCACATCACTTTGGGCGGACCGGTGATCCCTTTCTGTTCCAGGTAGGGAAACAAAAGATTTTCCTTTCTCAGATAATGCTTGTCCACATCCATCAACTGGTTGAACAGCCCTCTCAACTGAATAAAATAATCCGGGATATCTTCATCGGAAGACAGTTCTCCCAGCCATTGATATCTTTCATCCAGTTCCCTGACAACCTTTAGAAGTTCCCGGTTTTCTTTCAGGAACACATCCACGGGATGACCTTCCGGGACTTCCCTGGCACCGCTTGTATCGATGGCGCCTTCCAGGGCCTGGGTATGCATATCGCAAAATTTCAACACCTCCTCATCGGTCAGTACTCCTTCGGAGATCAGCTCCTGTTCCACATCCACCACTTCCTGGTAAGGCACTTTGGCCATCAGATTGATCAATCTTTGTCTGACTTCCTCAGGGGCCTCTCCTTCATGCAACTGAAGGATCATATGCTTGAGAAGTTCTTTTCTTTTTTCAGAGTTATTTAGTAATTCGCTCATTTTGCTTTCTATTTCGTATTGTTCGTACTTATTAATTTGTTGCAGGTTGCAGGTTGCAGGTTGCAGGTTGCAAGTTCGGTGCCATAGGCATTACTTACTGCTAATTGCCAATCCCGTCTCGCCTGAGGCGAGGCGAGGATTCCCGAAAAACTATGAAATCATAGATTTCTGGTTTTTCGGGACTGCCAACTGCTACTTCCGCTCATAGATCAAAAAATCAAATGCATAATCATGTTTTTCGTCCTCTCCATGACGCACCTTAGATACCAATTCCCACTTGCTGAAATCAGGCATGGGAAAATAAGCATCGCCTTCAAAATCCTGCCGGATCATGGTCAGGTAAAGGCAATCGGCAATATCCAGGGTTTGGGCATAGATCTGACCTCCGCCGGAAACAAACAGTTCCTTTTCCCCTTCCAGGGCAGCTTTTACAATTCCTTCTTCGATGCTGTTGACCACGATGGCATAATCCCCGTCAAAATCAGTTTTTGAGGTCACCACGATCACCTTGCGCTCGCGCATGATCTTTTTATAAGCGTGGAAAGTTTTCCTCCCCATGAGGACATAATGCCCCCTGGTTTTATCCATGTAATACTGCAGGTCATCGGGCAGGCGCCAGGGCATTTTGCCATTTTTGCCAATTACCATGTTGCTGCCCATGGCCGCGATTAAAGAAATCTCCATTCCACGCTTAATGTTCTGCATATTCATCAAAAGTTTTCTCTTTTAGATAATTTTTAAATTCTATCTTCAACTCATTCATCTTAACTTCAAACACACATCGTGCAAAAGGACAGGCATTTCTGTTAAAAGCACATTCATTGATCATGATCTCACCAGAAACCAGCTCATAAATCTCAAGCAAGCTAACCTCAGCGGGATCCCTTTTCAGAAAATAGCCCCCTTTTGGTCCCGGGTTGAGCCCAGGTAGTTGTTTTGCTGCAACAATTGCAAAACTTTCATTACATGATGCCTTGAAGCAAAGAGCCTGTTTGCAACTTCAGCAGCATTCATGGATTTCTTTGCACGAGCAAACAGTATCATACTGTATATCGCCAGATAAGCTGCTTCCGAAATTGAGCCGAAACCTGTCATGCTGCTGAATTTACAAATATAGTATTTAAGTATTTATTTACCTGTTAATTTTAGTAACTCTTAATAAAAATTTGCTAACCGGAGTTTTCCCTACTCCATCTCTATCGCCTTTGGAAACAATATATTATTCTCCAGATGAATGTGCTTGTGCAGATCATCCTCAAATTCTTCCAATTTCTTGAAAGTAACGATATAAGTATTACAGGCATAGGGAGGATAATCATATTCATTACTCAGCTTCCGGATCCTTTTGAACGCATTGCCTGCACTTTCGTGCTCATGCTCCATCATATTGATTGGATTCTGCACGCTTTCAAAAGATCCACATCCACCGGCTTCAGCGTATTTTTCAGGATTTACCATTTGCTTGATGTATGGAAAAAGTATCTGTTCTTCTTTCATCATATGCTGTTCAAGCTCCTGAGCCACATCCATAAAAATTTCATAAACTTCTTTCAACTCCGGATTGGTATCATAATGTACTTCGGCGATTTTTTTGGTATACTCCCGCAGAAGGGGAAGATTTTCCTGAACATATTTATGATGCACGCTAATGATGTAATCGATCAGCAGATCCAATGGCATTTTGTCAAAATCCATTGTGGAGTCTTTTTCCTCAACCGCTTTCGCAAGGTCTTTCTCCAGTTCCTCAATATCAACCTCTGCTTTTTCGCATGCTTCGCCAAGACTGATCCTGCCACCGCAACAAAAATCGATTCCGTGTTTTTCAAAAACTTCGGCAGTTTTATAATTGTCTGTTACAAACTTGCTTACCGATTCAAATTTTATTTTATCTATTGTTAAGTTCATATGCTTATATATTTGATTTATTAATAATTAATTAAACTTCTCACTCAATTTCTTTTCACTTCTTCTCAGGAAAACAGCGCATGCAAAGGAAACAAACGCCAGAATAATAAAAATGACGAAACCATTTGAATATCCCTTCACGCCCTGCATATCCACAAAAAGGCCCATCAGCGGCGGTATCACGAATCCACCGAAAGCTCCCAGTCCGCCAACAATGCCGGCTGCCCCGCCCACTGCTTCTTTCACATAATGGGGGACCAGTTTAAATACCCCGGCATTATTCACTCCCATTCCAATGGCCATAAGCAACAAGCCTATTACCGCCATGAAAAGGTTTGCGGAAAAAGTCAGCATTATGGCGCCAAGAAGCAGGATGCTCACTGAAATAAAAATGGTTTTGATCCCTCCAATTTTATCAGAGATAATGCCTCCGGGCACACGAATGATGGAAGCCAACACGGAAAAGAGCATGGTAAATGCGCCGGCGATTTTCAAGTCTTTGTCAAAATACTCATGCCAATAGGTGGGGAACCAAACGGTAAGGGCAAGGAAACCGCCAAAAGTGGTAAAATAAAGCAAAACCAGGGGCCAGGTTTGCCAGATCCCGGCAGCTTTTTTCAATCCGCTCCAGGCGCCGCCGGATGGGAAAATTTCCTGGCCGTGTTCTTTTGCAAGTTTTCTGGCTTCACTTTCAGCAATATCTTTTGATTTCTTTTTAATTTGAAAATAATAGGCATTTGGCGTAATAGCCACATATATAACGATACCGAGAATGATGAAAAGCAGCCAGACCAGATAAGTTCCGGTCAACATCAGGCTACCGATCAGCAATGGGATCAACCAGGCAAAAAGACCGGGCCCGATATTACCCAAACCTGCATAAGCTCCCAGTGCCCAGCCTTGTTTCTTTTGCGGAAACCAGTACGACACCTGCCCGATACCCACCGAAAAAGTGGCAACACCGGCACCAATAAACAGGGCAAGGATAAGCAGAAGCGGATAATGTGACATGTTCAGGTTTTCCTGTCCGGTGGTATAAAGTAAGAATGCCAGTCCTGCCATGCCAATTGCAGACAATGAAAGCAAAATGGTAAAAGGCTTTTTGCCCCCGCTGGTATCGACCCAGGCACCAAATGGTATACGAAGCAATGAACCTGACAATTGAGCCATGGCCACCAGCAAACCCAGTTGCAGGTTGCTCATTTGCATGTATTGATCAAAAACTTTGGCTGTCGGCCCGAAAAGGGATACAGCAGCAAAACCTATAAAGAATCCGAGTGTGGCTCCGGTAAGCCCTCTGTTAGGTGTTCCTGTAAGTTTCATAATTCAGGTACTTAATTCATTATTAATCAATATTTTCTTCCTTTTAAAAACACTCATTGTTTAACACATTTATATGCCTTTTTTATTCCAGATCACCACCTGGTACTTCCTCCATATGTAAGTTAGCGGCAGCACGAGAAAATGGATAAACCTGGTAAAGGGGATCATTCCGATCATTACAAAAGCTGAAATGATATGGGCTTTTACCATAAAGGGCATGATCGATACGGCTGCAATATCAGGGTTAAAGGTAAAGATTGATCTGAGATAGGGTGTCAGCACTGAGGCGAACCAGGAGGAACCCCAGCGGAATGCCACCGCGATCCATATACCCGAAATTATCTGCACAAGCAATAAAAGATAAACAAACAAATCCATCTTGTTTGTTACATACCAAAGCCTTGGCGTTGAAATTCTCCTAACGATCAGCATCAGCAATCCGGACAAGGAGAGCAGGCCAAATGCAAATGCCGACAATTCGAGGATAAATAAACGGAGCGGTATCCCATTCCACAAAATCACCGCACGGGGGAACAGGAATGCGATCAAATGGCCGAAAAACAAAAACACCAGCCCCCAGTGAAAAGGCACACTTCCGTAAAAAAGGTTTTTTCCTTCCAGAAACTGGGAAGACAGGGAAGATACCTTAAATCCGTTGTATTTATAGCGATACACTGATCCCAGGATCATTACAAACAGAGCCAGGTAGGGCAAAACAATAAATAGCAAGGTATTGATCATAACATCAAGCTTTTATATTTTTCTTTGATTTATTCCATGAACAACCGATGCAGTCCAGAAAATCGGACTTTACACCGGTTCTGATCTCATATTGCTCATAGGGGGCATCCTGAAAGTCTTCTTCCAGGATCAGCAGCAATAGTTCAAGCAATCCTTTATATACATTGGTTTTTGAATGGAAGTTCCGGATCATTTCACGGATTGCCGGTATGAGAAGTGTATATGAAAACTCTTCAACAAAAGCATCATCTTCACATTCACTCAGCAACAACAACAAATTCGGGAGGTGATCGGGAAGTTCATCCCCCCAGCATAAACCCGCTTTGCGGTATTCTTCCTTTAGCGATACCAGGAACTCACCTCTTTTGTAATCCTCACCAAATAATACATATCCAACATCCAGGTAACACAGGGCCTGAACATCAAAGGTTTTAATATAGTATTCCTTTAGTTGATCAGGGTGATTTTGTGTGACATGATCTTTGAAAGCATCAATATATTTTCTGCCTTCGGGATAGTAAATCATGATGCCTCTGAAATTAACCAGCGTATCCTGCAAATTGCAGGTTGGATATTTGAATAATTTCCCGATCAACTTGTAATGATTGAAATTGGTTCTTTTCATATCAAAGTCCTCGTTTGGGTCTTTCGGTGAATCCAAGTCCGGCTTCGCCCCTATATTCATGTGTATCTTCCATCATTTCGATGGCCTCCTCACGATGTGCCGGTGGGATCACAAATCTTTCATCATACAAAGGAATGGAAGTCAGCCGGAAAATAGCATCGGCTATTTCCTCGGTTAATCCGGTATCCTTTAAAGCTTTATGGGATTCATCGGCTGGCATATCTCCCACTGTTTTGTTTCTCCTGTGAATTCTCACCGCCATCATTTTCTTAAGTACCTGCCTGATGATCTCAGTATCCCCTGCCGAAAACAGGGAAGCCAGGTATTCCATGGGTAAACGCGAATTTTCAATGCTGTCCCAGAGGGATTCCGATGTGGATTCGTAAATATTGTTGGCTGTAGATGCCATGGTTGGCAACAGGGGCGGCACATAAAACAAATTCGGAATGGTCCGGAATTCGGGATGCAAAGGCAAAGCCAGCCCCCATTCTTTCACAAACTTCCACACGGGTGATTTTTGTGCTGCTTCAATTGTAGAATGCGGGATACCAGCTTTTTTGGCTTCCTCAATCACCTTCTCGTCGAAAGGATCGAGATAGATGTCCATCTGTGCATTTACCAGATCTTTTTCATCGGCATTGGCAGCAGCTTCAATTTTATCGGCATCATAGAGCATGGCGCCCAGGTAGCGTATCCTGCCAACACAAGAATGCATGCAAGCCGGTATCTGTCCGGTTTCCATTCGGGGATAACAGAGGATGCATTTTTCGGATTTGCCGGTTTTCCAGTTGTAATAACTTTTTTTGTAAGGGCAGGCAGACACACAAAAACGCCAACCCCTGCATTTCTTCTGGTTGATCAGCACTATACCATCCTCTCCCCTTTTGTACATGGCCCCCGACGGGCAGGCAGCAACGCATGATGGATTCAGGCAATGATTGCAAATCCTCGGCAGGTAAAAGAAAGTCATACGTTCCAACATGAACAGGGCTTCCTGTTCTTCTTTTGAAACATTTTTGAAATTCACATCTTTACGGGCATAATCCAGTGAACCCGAAAAATCATCATCCCAGTTGGGACCTGCTTTTGGCGTCATTACCTCGCCAGTAATATCAGAAACAGGCATGGCCGTGGGCTGATCATCCCCTTCGGGGGCATCAAACAGATCCTGATAACGATAGCGCCAGGGTTCATAGTAATCATCCATTGCAGGAAGTTTGGGATTGAAAAAGATGTTTCCCAGACCTTTCTTCCTACCGGCACTTCTCAGTTTGGGATTTTTTCCGGTTTTGTTCCAGCCGCCACCGTAAATATCCTGGTCTTCCCACCTGGTGGGATAACCGGTTCCGGGCTTGGTCTCCACATTGTTCCACCACATGTATTCGGCCCCTTTGCGGTCGGTCCAGGTATTTTTGCAGGCGATGCTGCAGGTATGACATCCGATGCATTTATCAAGATGAAAAACCATGGATATTTGAGATCTTACATTCATAATATCTTCATTTAAAATTTTACTATATCCATTTTTCTGATCACACAATGAGTATCGCGGTTCACACCAACCGGTCCCCAGTAATTGAAATGATAGCTGAATTGCCCGTAACCGCCCATCAACAAATTGGGCTTGAAATGCAGCCTTGTGAAACTATTATGTCCTCCTCCCCTGCGCTTCCGGGTTTCCGATTTGGGGGCTGAATAGGTTCTTTCCGGACTGTGATAAACAATGCTCACTCCTTTGGGAATTCTGGCACTCACACAAGCCCTTGTGCAATATACGCCATTGTCGTTGAACACTTCCACCCAGTCGTTGTCTTTGATCCCCATTTCTTCCGCATCTTCCTCGCTCAACCAGCAGGGCTCCATGCCCCTGGAAAGTGTGAGCATACGCAAGGTATCACCAAAAGTGGAATGAATATGCCACTTCCCGTGAGGGGTTAATACATTCAGCACACGTGCCTTGCCCTCTGCCACAGACTGCCTCAGTTCCCCATAAACCTCGGGAGTGGGAGAAGGTTTGTAAGTTGGCAGATGCTCTCCGAACTTGATATAACCTTCATGATCCAGGTAGAAATGCTGCCGGCCCGTGAGGGTGCGCCAGGGTACCAGTCTTTCCACATTATAGGTATAAGCCGAATAAGCCCTTCCTTTGTGCATCAGCCCCGACCAGACGGGGAATTGTTATATCGCCTGGGTTGGGCCTGCAGATCCTTAAAGTTGACGGAATGAATATGGTTATCATCTCCAAGTTCCTGCAAACTGAGACCGGTCTTTTTCTCAGCATTTGCGTAAGCTCTTTTACTCAATCCGGCATTTGTCAGGGACGAAAGCTTTAAAATGGCATTGCACATTTCTTCGTCCTCCTGCAGGCTGGGATATGATTTTCCTTCCAGATGTACCGAGATGTTTTTTATCATTCAACATCTCTTCGTAAGCATCTTCGCTTTCATACTTGTTGCCATGGGCGCCAAGTCCCTTTCTAACATTTTCTCCGAGATTGATGAATTTGTCATAGATCAGGGTATAATCCCTCTCAACAATCTTCATATCATGCATGGTTTTACCCGGAATGGCCTCGCATTCGCCTTTCGACCAGTCTTTGATGTCTGTTTGCGCGATCTCCCCGGCAGTATCATGGGCAATGGGTGTATTTACAATGTCTCTGATCCTACCGGGAAAAATATCTTTGGCAAGTTCGCTGGTTTTTTTGGCAATCTCTCTGAAAATGGCCCAGTCGCTTTTTGCCTCCCACACCGGCGCAATGGCTTTCGACAGGGGATGGATAAAGGAATGCATGTCGGTTGAGTTCAGGTCGTTCTTTTCGTACCATGAAGCCGCCGGAAGAACGATGTCGGAATACAGGGCAGAGGTGTCCATGCGAAAATTAAGATCGACAACCAGATCCAGCTTTCCGCGCGGTCCCTGATCGTGCCATTTTACATCTTTCACTTTTCCTTTTGCCAATTCCTCAGCAACAATGTTATCGTGCGTTCCCAGGTAATGCCGCAAGAAGAACTCATGTCCCTTTGCACTCGACATCAATGCGTTTCCACGCCAGATGAACCAAATTCTCGGAAAGTTTATCTCCTCGTCGGGGTCTTCCACAGCATACTTCAGATCTCCTGATTTAACAGAGTCAATAATATAATCCTTGATCTCTTCTTCTGTTTTGGCACCTTTTTCTTCGGCTTCCTTTACGATCTCGAAATTGTGCTTATTGTATTGCGGGAAGAATGGCATCCAGCCGTTCTTCACTGATTTCACGATCAGATCGGCCGTATGTTGCGCCGAAAGTTCATTATCCGGGACGGTGTTGTAATCCGACTGGTTTCCATCGTAGCGCCACTGGTCGGAGTGCATATAATGCCAGATGGGGGTTTGTTGCAGGCGGGCAGCTCCCTGCCAGTCCCGGCCGGTGATCATCATACTCCATGAATCCACAGGGGCCAGTTTTTCCTGTCCGACATAATGGTTCATGCCGCCTCCCTGAACACCGATGCTTCCGGTCAGCATCAGGGCCATGGTCCCGGCACGGTATATCAGATTGTTGTGATACCAGTGATTGATACCGGCACCGATGATGATCATGCATTTGCCTTTGGTCAGCTCCGCTGTTCTGCTCCATTCGCGGGCAAACTGTTTCACAGTCTCTTTTCCGGTGCCGGAATATATTTCCTGCCATGCAGGCGTATATGAATAAGCGGGATCATCATAACTTTCAGGATAATCGCCTTCCAGTCCCCGCGACACACCATATTGCGCCATGATGAGGTCATAAACAGTGGTTACTTTAATCTTTCCATCATTGGTATTCAGCGAACGAACCGGGACTCCCCTTTTAAAAGCTTGCTTTTTTGCAAACTCGGTGAACTCCACCTGCAATACTTCGTCATGATCTTCATGCAATGTCAGCAACGGATTGTACTTTTCATCGGTTTCCCCATCGCGGTATTTCATATTCCAGGTGCCCTCTTTACTTCCCCATCGGTGCCCGGCGCTTCCGGAGGGACAGATCAACTCATTGGTTTCTGCATCATAGTTGAGGAATTTCCAATCGCCATTTTCTATGTTTTCATACTTTTTGATCCGGTTGGCCCTGACCAGCTTTTCAGGAACATACTTTCCATTATCTTCTTTCAACTCCACAAGAAAAGGACTGTCGGTGTAGCGTTTGGTATATTCGATGAAATATGGAATTTTCTTTTCGTAATGGAATTCTTTCAGGATCACATGGGTCACAGCCATCCAGAAAGCACCATCCTGGCCGGCATGCACGGGTATCCAGGTATCTGCATATTTTGAAACCATGCTGAAATCGGGAGAGAACACCACGGTTTTGGTTCCATTGTGGCGTGATTCTGAAAAGAAATGCACGTCGGGGGTGCGCGTCATGCCCAGGTTGGCTCCCATCACGGCCACAAATTTTGCATTGTACCAGTCGGCGCTCTCGGCTACATCGGTTTGCTCACCCCAGATCTCGGGGAAAGAATTGGGCAGATCGCAATACCAATCATAAAAGCTCAAATTCACTCCGCCCATCAGTTGTAAAAAGCGGGAACCGGCAGCATAGCTTATCATCGACATGGCAGGAATGGGTGAAAAACCGTTGATGCGATCCGGTCCGTATTTCTTCACCGTGTACATATTGGCCGCGGCAATAATTTCAAGGGCTTCATCCCAGTGCAGCCTGCGGAATCCACCTTTTCCCCTGGCCTTCTGGTAACGTTCTCTCTTTACTTTATCCTCCTGAAGACTTTTCCATGCTTCATAGGCATTGCCCTTTTCCTTTTTCAATTGCTGAAATAAATCCATCAACGCCCCCCGGATCAAGGGATACTTAACCCTGACCGGGCTGTACAGATACCATGAAAATGAAATTCCGCGCTGGCATCCTCTTGGTTCGTATGGCGGAAGGGAGCTTTCGAGAGCAGGATAATCCAGTGCCTGTGTTTCCCAAACTACGATCCCATCCTTCACATGGATGTTCCAGCTGCATCCTCCCGTACAATTCACCCCATGTGTACTTCGAACCACCCGGTCATGATGAAAACGGTTTCTGTAGAACTCTTCCCATTGTCTGGTTTTCGGCGAAACTATGTCTTTGATCCAACTCATAATCTGGTCTTTTAAAAAATTTCGATTTGACGATCGTAAATGGCGTCATTAACACTGCCTCTTTTCCTCCTGACCCAGATCAGGGCGATCATACCGATCAGAATCAGCCATATTACAATACCGATGATGACAAAGTATTTGGTGTATTCCCTGGGATGCTGGTAGATGGAATTTATTGAAGCATCAACCAAAAAGGCGGTCAGCGCCTTTATTTCCTGTTCAGTGAGCGGATGATTTTTGTAGGAAGCGTTCATGGCAGGAAAGGGGGATTGATCATGATAGCCTGTATTCCCTGCACACCGAGATTATTGTAGGACGGAGTCAGGTTCCTGGCCATTGTCCCTCCGGCAATAAGCGCATCATGCCTGAGTGTATGACATGCGATACATGATACTCCGCCATTGGATAATCCTTTTTTCCCTTTGAAGAGCGCAAGCCCGGTATTTGCTTCGGCCGATGTGTAATTGAAGGCCATCTTTTTTTCAGGGCTATTGGCCAGGGGTGTAGTTTCAATGCTCTGATCGGGAGAGCTTTGGGTGGAAATATAATCCAGGACTTTTTCAACTTCAGATCTGCTTAGCGGCTGGTCGGGCATGGGGATCTTATTGTACTTCTCAAATACTTGAACGGCTTGCGGATCCCCGTTTTTTATCATGGTTTGGGAGGATTGAATAAAGTTGATCAGCCAGGTCTTATCTCTTTTTCCGTTGATACCTTTCAGATCGGGCCCGATCAGATTACCACCGCCGATGGTGTGACAAGCAACACAGTATTGATTATATAATTCTGAGCCTTTTTGAGCCTTCCCGGTTCCTGGCATAAGGAGAAAGGCGGAGAAATAAATCATGATGATGTAAATCCTTGCTCTCATTTTATTTAGGTATTAGTGTACTTTAATTCACATATACGATCAAAAAAATTAGCCTTTGATCATGGTCAGTATCATCTTGAAGCGCTCAGCCGCTCGCAGAGCATGTGGCACACTGGCAGGCATGATGATAGAATCACCGCTTTCCAGAATGTGTGTCTTTCCGTTGATGATCACATCCGCCTTGCCGTCGATCACCTGCACCAGGGCATCAAAAGGAGCTGTGTGTTCGCTCAGGCCTTCGTCTTTATCGAAAGCGAACAGGCTCACATTGCCGGCTTCATTTTTCAATACATTCTTACTCACGATGGATCCCTCAGCATATTCTACGGAGGCATCAAATTGAAATTTCTTTGCTTTGTCGAATTCTTTTGGTTTCATTGTCACGCTTTTTTTAAATTATTATAATGTACATACAAGGCATGCCTTGTCTTTTGATTATGGACAAGACATGTCTTGTCCTTACGTTTTCACATTTTCCATTTAGCAATCCTTTTTTGCAACAATCCTGCCATCAACCCCGATCACGGTATGTTTGATGGGGATATGCCTGCCGGCATTTTGCCTGGCAATTTGGGCCATTTGTAAGAGTCCGCTGCAACAGGGCACCTCCATCACCACCACATCCATTGACTGTATATTGGATTCATCAATTAATTGAATCAATTTATTAATGTAGATTTCTTTCCCCTGATCCAATTTGGGGCAAGCGATCGCCACACTCTTTCCCTTCAGAAACCGCTGATGAAAATCGCCTATGGCAAAAGCCACACAATCAGCCGCCAGTAGCACTTCCGAATTTTGAAAGTACCCGGCTTTGGGATTGATCAAATGCATTTGCACCGGCCATTGACGGAGTTGCGATGAGGAATCTTTTAGTGAAGCAGGGTTTTCAACTTTTTTTTCATTTTCATCCAATGAAACATTAAACTCCCGGATTGCAGAACCCGGACATCCCATTCCGTGGGCTTTCACCGGCTCAGGCTTTTCTTCCCTGCCGTTCAAAAGATCATCCACATCAAAGTCAATGCTGTCCTGATTATTCTTCAAAAAACCAACAGCCTGGTTGAGAAATGCAAACTCACCATGATCCTGCAGATGTTTCAAATGCGCCTCCACGGTGTTCCTGCCTTTTTTCACCATCTCTTTCATTACCGCTACCTCATCATAGGGTTCTGCTTCCCGTTTCTCAACTTCTATGGCACCCTCGGGGCATTCGCCCAGGCAGGCTCCCAACCCGTCACACATCAGGTCACTCACCAGCCTGGCCTTGCCGTCGATGATCTGCAAAGCACCTTCCGGGCAGGCAGGAATACACAATCCGCATCCGTTGCATTTTTCTTCATCTATCTTTATAATTTCCCTGATCATCCCCTTTATATGTATTTAGGTATTTGAATACGCAAATATATAATATTTTTTTGTTTCCTTACACTTTGTACAAAGATTTTTTGTTAAAAAGATTCATTTTAAATTAGTACATTTAATTTTTTGGATCGCGCGCTTCTTAGATTTTTTTTTACTTTTGTCGCGTGAAAAGCACCAGCTAATCAAGCTTTTGTATTTAATTGAAATATATATATAACAATATATCATGGAAAATAAGCTGCAGGAATTAACCGAGAAGCTGTATGCCGAAGGAATTGACAAAGCCAATCAGGAAGCCGACGAGATAAGAAAGAAGGCGGAAGAACAAGCTGAAGAAATCAAAAAACAGGCACAAAAAGAAGCCGAATCAATAGTGCAAGATGCCAAGAAACAAGCTCAGGAAATCAAAAAAAATCTCGAATCCGAATTAAAGCTCTCTGCGAGCCAGGCTGTTACTGCCTTGAAGCAAAAGATCATTAACCTGATAACTGCCAAGGTCATCGACAAACCGGTAGAAGAAACTTTTTCCGATAGCGATTTTATTAAAAAAAGTGTGGAAAAAGCTATAGAAAACTGGAAGCCCGGCGAGGGAGGTGCAGCGGATCTCACTATTCTGCTTCCGGGAAAAACCGAAGAAAAGTTTAAATCCTATTTTCTCTCCAAAGAAAATGAGATCCTTCAAAAAGGTTTTGAAGTCAGGTTTGATGATAAGCTTTCATCGGGCTTTATGATCAAACCCGTTGAGGGAGGATTTAAGATCAGCTTTACCGACCAAGATTTTAAGAATTTCTTTAAAACATACCTGAGGCCGCGTTCGAGCGAATATCTGTACGGGGAACAACAATGAAAGTAATGAATCATTATTATTGCTTAATAGCCGGATTACCTGAGTTGATCCCCGATCAAACCAAATTGGGCTTTTCCCCCGAAGAGTTTAAAGAATATTTATTTGAAGAAATAAAGGGATCGGAACGCGAACTAATAAAAATACTTTATTTACCACACGACCATCGCAACCTGTTGAATCTATTGCAAAAAAAGGACGAAGCCTTTGATACACTTGGAAATTACAGCAGTGAGTTCATGGAAGAAGCCATAAAGGAACCGGATGAACTCCCAGCTTACCTGGATAACTTTGTTCACGCCTTTAAAGACGAATCCCCTCTTTATGAAAATTTAAGTTGGGAAAACCAGCTTATCTGGGAATATTATCGTTATGCCGGGGGATTTAAAAACAAATTCCTGTCGCATTGGTTTGAGTTTGAACGGATGCTCAAAAATACCATGACCGGACTGATGGGTCGTAAACATGATCGTTCTGTTGAAGGGGAGCTTATTGGTGATGATATGCTTACCAATGCCATCAGGAAAAGCAATGCAAGGGATTTCGGGATCTCAAACGAGTTTCCTGAAGTTGAAGCCCTGATAAACATCCTTGATAAAACAGATCTGCTTGAACGCGAAAAAGAAATTGATTTATTGAAATGGCAACACATAGACGAACTCAACACACTCAATTATTTCACCATTGAGGTAATCATGGGGCATGTACTCAAAACAGAGATGGTTGACAGGTGGTTGCAGCTGGATGAAGAAACCGGGCGCGAAATTTTCAAAAAGCTGCTGGACGATCTGAAAAACAGTTTTAAATTTCCCAAAGAATTCAATATAAATGGAAGAAAAGCTTAATACAAAAGGAAAGGTTAAATCGATTATCGCCAACCTGGTGATTGTGGAAGTGAATGGTCCGGTGTCACAAAATGAGATATGTTATATCAAGCTACACGGAACCGACCTCATGGCCGAAGTTATCAAAGTAAGCGGCAATAACGCCTATGTACAGGTTTTTGAAAGCACGCGCAGCCTTAGCATCGATATCGATGTGGAATTTACCGGTCATATGCTTGAAGTGACTCTGGGACCGGGCTTGCTTTCCCGAAACTATGACGGGCTTCAGAATGATCTGAATACCATGGAAGGCATCTTTCTGAAAAAAGGCGAATATACCAAAGCGCTGGATGAAAGCAAAAAATGGGATTTCAAACCGCTGGTTAAAGAGGGCGAACAGGTTGAAGCGGGCAGCTGGCTCGGGGAAGTGGACGAAAACCACCAGCCCCATAAAATCATGGTTCCTTTTAAGATGCAGGGTTCTTATAAAGTAAAAAGCATCAAAGACGAGGGGATTTACAAGATTAATGATGAAATTGCGGTGATAAGCGATGCTGAAGACAATGATTTCCCCATCACCATGACGCAGACCTGGCCTGTGAAAGTACCCATCAGGGTATACGACAGCAAGCCCCGCCCATACCGTTTGCTTGAAACGGGCGTGCGCACCATCGACACCCTGAATCCCATCACCGAAGGCGGTACGGGTTTTATCCCGGGTCCTTTTGGCAGCGGTAAAACCGTTTTGCAACACGCCCTGTCGAAACAGGCCGAGGCCGACATCGTAATCGTGGCTGCATGCGGTGAGCGAGCCAACGAGGTAGTTGAACTCTTCACCGAGTTTCCGGAACTGGACGACCCGCGTACCGGTCGCAAGCTGATGGAAAGAACCACCATCATTGCCAACACTTCCAATATGCCTGTTGCAGCCCGTGAAGCCTCTGTATACACAGCCATGACTTTGGCTGAATATTACCGGCAGATGGGCCTGAAGGTACTTCTGCTTGCCGACTCCACTTCCCGCTGGGCACAGGCTCTGCGCGAAATGTCGAACCGCATGGAAGAATTGCCGGGACCCGATGCATATCCCATGGACCTGACGGCTATCATTGCGAGCTTTTACGCGCGCGCCGGCTATGTTTATCTGAACAACGAAAAAAGCGGCTCCATTACCTTTATCGGAACGGTTTCGCCCGCCGGCGGCAACCTCAAAGAGCCCGTAACCGAAGCCACTAAAAAGGCAGCACGCTGCTTTTATGCACTCTCTCAGCAACGAGCCGACAGCAAGCGCTATCCGGCCATCGACCCCATCGACAGTTATTCAAAATACCTGGAATATGATGAGGTGAAAGAATATCTGAACAAGAACGTTGACGAGAACTGGACCGATAATATAGAAACAGTTAAGAATATTCTGATCCGCGGAAGGGAAACATCCGAACAAATCGACATCTTAGGAGATGACGGTGTACCCATCGACTACCATATTACCTACTGGAAATCCGAAATTATTGATTTTGTGATCCTTCAGCAGGACGCCTTTGACGACATCGACGCTTCCACACCCATCGACCGTCAAAAGTATATGCTCGACAAGATTTTGTCGATCTGCCATATGAATTTTAAATTCGATTCTTTTGAAGATACGGCCGAATATTTCAAACGCATCATCAATGAGCTGAAACAAATGAACTATTCCGAATTTGAATCGGATAAGTTCAAAAGCCATGAAAAACAACTGGAAAAAATTATTGAAGAAAGGAAAGTTGACTAATGGAAAGACAAGCATTTCAGAAGATATACACACACATCACGAGCATCACAAAAGCCACCTGTACGTTAGAGGCGGCCGGGATCGGCTATGAAGAACTGGCCATGATCAACGGCAAACTGGCACAGGTGGTTAAAGTTATCGGAGGCGAGGTAACCCTTCAGGTGTTTGGAGGCACAGAAGGCATTCCAACCAATGCTGAGGTAGTGTTTTACGGCAAACCACCTGTATTGAATGTGAGCGATGATCTGTCGGGCCGGTTTTTCAATTCTCTTGGCCAACCCATCGACGGGGGCCCTGAAGTGGAAGGCGAAGAACGTGAAATAGGCGGCCCCACCGTAAATCCTGTCAGAAGAAAGCAGCCCTCCGAACTCATAGCAACCGGTATAGCAGGCATAGACCTGAACAACACCCTGGTGAGCGGGCAAAAGATACCTTTTTTTGCAGACCCCGACCAGCCCTATAACCAGGTAATGGCCATGGTTGCCCTGCGCGCCAAAGCCGACAAGATCATTTTGGGCGGGATGGGACTCACCAATGACGACTATCTTTTTTTTAAAAATGTTTTTGACCAGGCCGGGGCCCTCGACCGCATCGTTTCTTTTGTGAACTCTACAGAAGACCCGCCGGTTGAACGTTTGCTGGTACCGGATATGGCGCTTACAGCAGCCGAATACTTTGCAGTTGACAAAAACCAGGATGTGCTGGTGCTGCTAACAGACATGACCCTGTATGCCGATGCCCTGGCCATTGTTTCTAACAGGATGGATCAGATCCCGTCAAAAGACTCCATGCCCGGATCTCTTTACAGCGACCTGGCTAGAATTTACGAAAAAGCCGTGCAGTTCCCCGAAGGAGGCTCCATCACCATTGTGGCGGTTACTACACTCTCGGGCGGGGATATTACCCATTCCATCCCGGATAACACAGGTTACATTACCGAGGGGCAGTTATTCCTCAGAAAAGATACCGACATTGGTAAAGTCATTGTTGACCCCTTCCGGAGTCTTTCACGACTGAAACAACTGGTGATCGGGAAAAAACAAGGGAAGACCATCCCAGCGTGATGAACACTGCTATCAGGCTCTTCGCAGATGCATCCAATGCCAAAACAAAGCTGGAGAATGGCTTCGACCTGACCGATTACGATGAACGAAGCCTGGAATTCGCCAGGGAGTATTCAAGAAAGTTGTTGGCTATCGACGTGAATATTGATATTGAAGAAATGCTTGATACGGGATGGGATCTCTTCAATAATTTCTTCACCAAAGCAGAAGTCGCGATCAAAGAAGACCTGGTTTTAAAGTACTGGCCCGAAGAACAAGGACTTGAAGAGAAGAAAGCAGGCGAAAGAAAAGAAGCGAAGACAGAAGCTTAAATTAATGCGAATTTTAAAAAGCACTTAAGGCGTGAAAATAAAATTCCAGTATAACAAAACATCTTTACAGCGGTTGAAAAAACAGCTGGCCATCAGGGAACGGGCTCTGCCCACTCTGAAGAACAAGGAGTCGGCCCTGCGCATGGAAGTGAAGAATGCCAAAGATCAGGCCGGTTATCTGGATCAAAAGCTCGGCGAAAAAATGCAAGCATACAAGCGTATGGTTCAGCTTTGGAGCGAGTTTAAACCCAATTTGATCCGCATAGATGACGTAAAAGCCAGCACCAAAAAAATTGCGGGCGTAAATACACCTATACTGGAAAATATTTCTTTTAAGACCCTGCCCTTCAGTATTTTCAACAATCCCAAATGGTATCTCGACGGCATTAATATTTTACAGGAACTTTCCCGGATTTCTATTGAAAAGGAATTCTTTGTTCGTAAAATGCAATTGCTGAATCATGCCCGGAAAAAAACCACCCAGAAGGTGAATCTCTACGAAAAGGTGCAGATACCCGGATTCCAGGATGCCATCAGAAAAATCAATCGTTTTCTTGAAGATGAAGAGAATCTTTCAAAATCATCTCAGAAAATCGTAAAAGGCAGAAAGGAGAAAGCAGCCTAATGATTGTTCCTGTAAGAATATATACATTTCTGGTTTATCATCGTGCGTATGATCAATTTCTGGATGATCTCGGTGAACGAGGTGTGCTGCATATCATTGAAAAGCAAACCGACCTGGATAAGGAAACCCTTGATAAGCTCGACCAGCTAAAAATGGTAAACGAGGTAAAATCCTTCTTAAAACAAAGAGACAACAAAAAGGAAGTACAAAAAACAGAAGAAGACGGGATTGAGCTGGCAGGCGTGATCAAAGAAAAACAAAGCAAACTGGAAATCCTTTCCCATAAACACAATGCACTGATCAAGGAAATGCTTCAGGCGGAACCCTGGGGTGATTTTTCCGGTGATACCATCGAAAAGCTGAAAACAGAAGGCCTGACCCTTAAATTCTATATCGTACCCGATAAGAAATTCAATCCCGAGTGGACCCAAAAACACCATGTGGCTGTTATCAGCCAGCACCAGTCGCAAATTCATCTTATAGTTGTAAATAAAAAAGATGAAGAAGCCTTCGAGCCACCAGAGGTAGAAGAAGTAAAACTTCCCAGGCGCCCTGTATCGGAAGTCATGCGTGAACGCAAACAGGTGGAAGAACAAATGCATCATATCAATGAGGAACTCGACCAGTTTGCAGGAACGGCGATGCCCCATCTGGAAGAAGCTGCAAAACGCCTGGAAACCGAATCAGAATACAAAAGGGCCATGCTTAATACCACTGAGCAGGCCGATGGAAAAGTAAAAATACTGGAAGGTTTTGTGCCTGTTCCAAAACAAAAAGCATTGGAGGAATACCTCGAAAAGCAAAACATTCTTTACCTGTCGCGCAAAGCCACTCCTGAAGACAATCCGCCTATTGAGCTGAAAAACAGCAAATTTGCCCGTTTATTTGAGCCCATCGCGAAACTGTTCGCCCTGCCGTCATACAAAGAGCTGGATATAACGCCCTTCTTTGCTCCATTTTTTATGATGTTTTTTGGTTTTTGCCTTGGAGACGCAGGTTATGGACTGCTGATCATCATACTTGGCTTCATCGTTCGGCCCAGGTTGAAACCTGAACTTAAGCCCATTGTGAGCCTCGCCCAGTTTCTGGGATTGGGTACCTTGATATTTGGTGCCTTAACAGGAACCCTTTTTGGCATGGACCTGCTAAAGGCCAACATACCAGCACTTGAATCCGTAAAAAGATTCATGCTTAAAGACCAACAAGCCTTTTACCTGGCCATAATAATTGGCATTGTACAGATACTTTTCGGTATAGGCGTGCATGCTGTGAACAGGTACAAACAATACGGGTTTAAATATGCCCTTCCACAAATTGGTTGGCTGTTGCTTTTACCAGGGCTTGGAGTATATTTTGGATTTGAAGAATTTAAATTGGCCGGAAATATATTGATATTCGGTGGCATATTCCTGATCCTTTTCTGGAGTGACCCCAAAGCAAGCATCCTCGGACGTATCGGAAAAGGATTATGGGATTTGTATAACATCACCGGGGTTTTCGGGGATATGCTTTCTTACGTACGACTTTTTGCACTGGGTGTTTCCAGCGCTATACTTGGCTTTGTGATCAACGACATTTCTATATCGATTAAAGAAGGAATACCTTATGTAGGCACGCTGCTTATGTTGATATTCCTTGTGGTTGGGCATGTGGCCAACATTCTTATCTCATCATTGGGAGCTTTTGTACATTCCATGCGTTTGACTTTTGTTGAATTTTACAAAAATGCCGGATTTTCGGCGGCGGAAAAGCGTATAAACCATTTAAAAATAAACTTAAAAATTAAAGGAGAAAAAGATTATGTTATCAACAGCTATTATTTTGGCTTATATCGGACTGGGTCTTATGATCGCACTGGCAGGGATTGGCAGTGCCATCGGAGTTTCCAAGGGGGAAACGCCACGGTGGGCGCCTTGAAGAAAAACGACTCGGCTTTTGGTAGCTATATGTTGCTGAGCGCCTTGCCTGGAACTCAGGGATTATACGGTTTTGCCGGATTTTTTATCGTGAACAATATGGGTATTATTGGAATGGATATGACCCTGATTCATGGTGCTGCGATTTTTGCAGCCGGACTGGCCCTGGGCGCTGTAGGCCTGCTTTCAGGCATTCAGCAGGGTGGTATTTGTGCCAATGGCATAGCCGGTATCGGTGCAGGTCATGATCTGTTCGGTAAAACGATGGTGCTGGCTGTATTCCCCGAACTTTATGCCATTGTAGCCTTTGCTGCAGTATTTCTGATCATATCGGGCTTTTAGATAGAACAGACCGAACATTGCCCCCAATATTAAATATACAGGCCATTTGAACTGTATTATTGGGTTTGCTAATCCGATCTTTGCTTTATCAGTAAAATTTATCTTTAGAACAAGGATAAACCCGGAAGCCAGTGCTTGCCGGGTTTTTTTGTGTGTGTTACAGCTTGCAGGTGTCAGAGCTTCAAGTTGCAGCTTGCAGCCTGGGCGCTGCATAAAATTCACGCATTAAGGTTTATAGATTTATATCAGGCAGAGCGAGATATCCTTTTTACAAAATAGCTTAACTGCTTAATATTCTGCATAACTACAGGTTTAAATAATAATAAGTATAATAAGAAAAAAACAATCTGAGCAAATTTTCAAAACGGCTTCAACAGGCAACACCCCGACCTGGTGCACCTCATTGCCATCACCAAAGGTATCGACCAACGGGCGCTGATCACCAGGAGGATAAAAATGATTTCATTGCCACCGATCCAGCGGATGTTGCTTGTTACTTCATTTAACCAGTTTCGAAACAGTGTAAGTATATAAGCCGATAATACTGCAATGGCAGGATAAGCCGGCAATAAATAGCGGTGTTCCTTGGCATTGAATACGGCTGCAAGAAAAAATCAAGTTGCAAAATCCAGCAGGCCAGGAAAGAGAAGATGCCAATGATACTCCCGGATTTTTAAACTTGCATGAAATATTTATAAAGTTCAACCAGCCAGGGCCAGCAAGGGAGACAAAAAAGGGACTCCCAAGGATAAAAAGAAAGACAGCCGGAGGACGCTGCGATTGAATGTGATAAAAACTGTCTGACACTCCTGTTCTGGGAAAGTACTTGTAAACAGGCGTCCCATATACCTCTAATGTTTTTCAAAAACCAGTAAAGCACTATCAGTATAAAAGATGCGGCAAACAAAAGTATAAACCTGTTTGAGAAAAACCGAAGAACCCCTCTGGCCGAAGCAAAACTTTTATAATTGTGTAGTATGTAAAACATAAAAACAGCAATTATAAAAAATCCTGCAGTTTGTTTGAACAAATAAGCAATGCCCGCAGCCAGACCGCTAAAAATTGCCAAAAGCCAATTATTGCTTTTATAAGCCTCTCAGAAAAAACAGGGCAGATAAGATCACAAACACCCCGCTCATATTCATCGCCCCATATTTTATGTGCAACAAAAATATCAACCGGGTTTACGGCAATTAAAAAAGCAGCGATCAGACCGGTGGCATTTCCAAAAAACTGCCTGCCAAGCGAAAATGTAAACAGCACAAACAACAAACTAAAAACAAGCGGAATGACAGCCCCGTATAACTGCGCATCGAATATGGTTTCGGGTTTTTGCTTTTCAGATTTTTTCCAATGAATGTTGATGACACAAAATAACCATTGCCGCTCCCGATGGTCTTCTGCGATAACATGATGAGAAAAGGCAGAGCCGGTGAATTGTTATAGAGTTTATTGTCGTAATAGTCCCTTCCCCTTGCATACATGTTTTTCAGCAATCTTCCGGTGTCGGCTTCCGGGGCAAGCATAATTTCGGTGATCTCGCTTTTTCTATCCAGGGTAAAGGATTCATAATCTACCCTTTTGATGTTATAGCCATCCAGGCCGCAGGAATCCAGTTTCAAGCCTAAAGCGCTACGTAGTGAAACTCATCCCCGGAAACATGGGGAAGCCAGAATGAATTTATTCGCAGATAGCCGGCAAAAAGCAGAATAAGTAGCAATGCAAGCAAAACACGATATTTCCTGTACAGGCCAATCAATGGATTTGATTTTGATTAGTGACAAATTTATGAAAAGCTGTTATAAATTAATCAAAGTTGATTTGGTTTTTTACGATTAATATTAACTTTACCACCCAATGAAGCAAAACCAAATGAAGCAAGCAGAGTTGCTTACGAAAAAAAGCTTTAACAAGAAAAAGAATCAGACTTTTTCCTGCTCATCTTGCTGTCTGTTTATTTCAGCTTATATTTTCTTTATCCGCAAGACTCAACCAATTTCGATTATGGCAAGTTGGTAAAATATGGCGAAGTAATCCTGGAAAACGGCCAGGTATTTAATACAAATTACTTCTCTTATACACATCCTGACTACGAGTTCGTAAACCATCACTGGGGGACGGGAGTCATTTTTTATGTAGTGCATCGTATTTCAGGGCTTCGAAGGTCTTAACAATCCTTGGACTTATTCTTCCAGTTAACTTCTTTCCTGCTGATCTTTACACTGGCCAAAAGAACCGGCAATATGCCATTGACCCTGCCTCCCTGACCATCCTTGCCTTTCCTTTGCTAACATCCAGAAGACCAGCCCCGGCCCGAAATTTTTAGCATATTGTTTTTTACACTCACGAATTTCCTGCTTATCGTCTTACCCGGAAAGAAATTGAAAAAAAATGGGCGGTTAGTATTACCCATCATGCAACTCCTGTGGGGGTCAACGTTCATGTTTTGTCTTTCTTCGGTTTGTTCTTGCAGGGGAGCACGTTAATACAAATGATTTTAAAAAACAATGCCAAAAAAGACTTGTATTATTCTACTGATATTTCTTGTTAGTATAGCTTTTAGCTTTATCAACCCGTTTCTTGAGGAAGCCGCTTTCTATATCCATTGAATATCATGGGGGATATACAATATGCCGTTACCGAGAACATGCCCTTTTATGAATTCAGTGCCAAAAGAGATTTCCCGATTTACTTCATTCAATTTGAGGTTTTATTCGGGATAGGCCTGCTGATGATTTACTTCTGGGTCAGGAACAGAAAAAAGCTTTTCCGCATCTCTATTTGCTGGTATGGATCATTTGTCTTTTGGATTGTTTACTTTATACAGGGTAAGAGCTTGTGTTTTCTTTGGCTACATTTTCATTTTATTCGGAAACCAAACGCTGGCAATTTCCGGAAATAAGGAAAGCATATCCTTAAAGAAATTGACAAATGCACTAAATATTGCCGTCTATCCTGCTTGTCTTTTTAATACCATCTTTGGCACTATTTTCCTTACAGCGGAAGAGACCTGGAATTTGGTGCAGGTATTGACAAGAAATTGGACTCATGCCGCGGTTTTCTTAAAGAGAACATAATATACAAGGCCCCATATTCAATAATTTTGATGTGGGAGATTACCTGATCTATTATCTGTTCCCTAAAGAAAAGGGTGTTTGTCGACAGCAGGCCCGAGGCATATCCTCCCGGGCTTTTTTGAGGGAAAAATGAGTACCTGCCCTCTTGATGAAAGAAAATGGTCTTAACCTTGATTATAAATACAATTTCGGATGTGATATTCCTGGGCAAGCATCTGCAGGTACTTAATTTTATCAACCGCAGGCTAAGAGACAGTAACTGGTTTGTGGTTTACAACGATCGCTACAATATCATATTTGTGGAAAACAACGCCGAAAACAACCACATCATCCGCAACGACCTGATCAGGAAAAGAAACCTGGAGATCATGCCAGGAAGCAGTTTGAAGTCAGGAAGTGAAGCCTGTTTGGAAGTGGTTGTTGGAGTAGTTACTTTACATATAATGTTTTTGCTGTTGTTTCTTTGTTGTCTTGTGTTGCCTGTATAATGTATGTTCCTGCAGGCAGATTGTTGTTTGGGTTCCATGTAAATTTGCCTGAATTGTTTAGGTCATACATGCCTTGAAATACTGTCTTTCCTTTTATACTTGTTACGCTTATCTTTGCTAGGTTACTGTTCTTTGTCTAAGGAAGAGTTGTCTCTTGACCGAAAGGAATAAGGTATGTTTTCTATGTTTGCAGTGATAGGCATATCATCTATTCCTACAAAACCTCCCTTGTCCATGTCTTTTTCATATTTTGCCATGAAGACTGAATCTCTTACATAATCTGCTGCAGACGTGCTGTCTGCAGTCTTCTGAGTTTAGATCGTAATTTTCCAGCCGTCTGCTGCAAGAGCGTCTAATGTAGCCTGGAAGGGTCTTGGTCAGCAAATACAGCTTTTCCTCGTGATAGAGGGTTTTTTGAGAGGTAATGTCTGTTGTTCCGACTTGGTCTGTCAACTGTTACTTCCTTCTTCGTTTACGTTTATGGTGAAATCTTTTAGCCACTGTTCGTCGTTCATGTTTTCAGGGTTGCTTCAGGGTTGTTGTAGTTTTCTGTATTGAAAGCTTTATCTGCTTCAGCGTAATTACATTTTGAAGTGTTTCTGGTGTGATGCTTCTTTGTGCTTTTAGTGAGTAAGCGCTCATTAGTGTAAAAAAAATCCCTGTGAGGAGTGCTTTTTTCATTCTTACATCACCTTGTATGTGACTTTATTTGGAAGCTCCTGCTCCTGATCTGCCAGTTCTTGTGTGTGTATCTGTGTCTTCTTTTTTATTTTCAGAGAACTCTCTATCCTTTTGTAAGAAGATTTTTCATCAGGTGTATCTTTTGGAGAGCTTTTTTCATCATAATTTCTGCTGATGAGTTTTATCTTGTCCTCTGTTCTTTGTTAACTTTGCTTGTGGAAGTGTCTTTTATTGTTTCTATAAGTCTAAGTCTCTTTTTTCCTTCTTCCTTTTCTCTGTTCTTTATCTCTTCTTTGAGAAGATTTCTGGGAACATCTTCATTACGTCTGAAGGAGTATCAAAGTAATTGTATGTCTCTGTTACTTTTTTTCCGTTTTTTTTGTACGAGACTAAAACTCTTCCTGTGGACCTTTTTGTATTGTCAAGTTCTGGATAATAATTGCTGACTAAGTCAGGCCTTATCTCCCAGTCGTATCCTTCAGGGTCATCCTCATCGTAGTCTTCGTTCCAGTAATGGATTCTTGACCTGTTAAGGTAGACGTCTGCGCACTGCTCGTCCATGAGGGTGTATGTGTTTACTGTCGCAGGGACATATTGGTGGAAAACTGTATCTTCATTTGAGCCAGAATATGTTCCAAACGTTGGTTCTGCTGTAGCTCCAAATGCTGAGCCTATTTCTTGATTGTAAACTCTGTTGTCTGGTTCATTTGGGTCATAATTGTAATTAAACTTTATTATCCCTTCATTATTTCAGGACTATCTTCTCTAAAGACTAGTATATATAAACCACCTACGGAATTATCCCATTTTATGCCCAATTCCCCATCAATTATTCCATTGCTTCCAAAATCTTCTACTACGACAATATTTTCTTCCAAAATATCTCCTCTGGATTGAAGTTTACAGAAGAATATTGTTTCCAGATTTTCAATTACAGTATCAATATGGTCATCAAGAGGTTGTCCACCTAACAAGTGAAGTATCTTCTGAAGATTGCAATCTCTGGAGCGATACCCCACTGACAAACATTTTTTCCATAATCGTTTATTCCACATGCACTTGCTCTTCCTCTAAACGCCACATTATAGAGTTCCCAATTGAAATCTGATGGAACAATTTCATAATATTTTAGTACAATATCTCTTGCACTGCCTTTCTTAAATGGGTACTGTATTGACATCTCTTCAAATGAACTTCTTGTAGGTTCTTGAGTATTATCAAGCCATGTGTGAAACGTTGTGTAATCATTTGCTTGAATAGTTACAGGAATGTAATCTTCAGTTAAAACTTCTATACTATACTCGCCATCATCATTTGTTGTTGTGGTAATTGTTCCTGCAGGATCTTCAAATGTAAGTGTAGCACCTGTAACTGGCGTTTGTCAAAGATATGTTTTACTGTACCTTGTATTAGCAAAGGCATCTCTTATTTCAACTTCTAGGTCATAATTTTCCTGCAAAGATTCATGTTCTATTGTTACTATAGGATAATATGTTCCTGATTGGGAATATGTCCAGGATTCAGTTACGACTTCTGTTTGGTGGGGTTGGAGGTCTAGACCTTCTATTCGTTATCGTTCCTGCACCATCCGTATCTATTATAACTGAAATATCAGAAAGGTAATTTCCTTCGAGATTTGTTAGGAAGAAAGTAAGCTGTGTAGGATGAGTTTCAATCTTGCCTGTAAAAATGCAAAGCCCCAGGCATCATATGTAGCTTACATCAGTTACGACTGGCTGCTTTGCATATAGATTATTTTCGAAGTTCTTAGCACTTACTAAAGTAAGAGAAAGCAATAGTACCAGTATGATTACGAAAGAGTTCCTTCATTTTTTTAGTCACTGTCTTTTGAAAATTCTGTTCTTCGTTTCTTCCTTTTAGTAAATATGTTCCAGCCGGCATGCCCTGCAATGTTTGATTTCCTCGGTCGTCATTTGTGTAATATCTCTTGTCCACCAGAAGTTTTCCAGTTGCGTTAAAATAGTCTTTACCCTATACTGGTCGTTATCTTCTTTTTGAAAGTCAAGATTGAGCATGCCGTTCTGTGGGATTAGAGGCAGAGACGTTTAGTATGTCTTTTGTCATATGTTCAGCTATTCCTACAAACAATGGATCCATGTCTTCTGGAGTTCCTGGTCTCGATCTGGGTGATGCCAGTCCAGTTGGAAAGGTCTGTGTATAGCTGGTTTGTGAGAAAGATTTGTATCTGCTTCAAAGTATCTTAGGTTGTTAGATTCCATTCGCATCCTTTTGTTCTCGTGTAGGACTTCCTATGAATACAGCTGCACCTGAGCTTGGGTTTTGGAATATGCCTTGATAGTTGTTTTTTGCGTCATATGCTGGTGTGATTGGTACTTCAAGGTAAGTTGTTTCGTCTTCTTATTGTACTGATCTGAAGTCAGAGGGTTTGCATATCCTTCTGTGTTGAATTTTTCATTCATGACAACGTTTATGGTTGAGTCTGCTCCATTCTGTGTCATCTGGGAGAATGTGTCTTTTACTAAAGAGGTAAGTGAAATGGCGGCTACGCTTCCTGATAATCCATGTTTTTTTTAGTGGATTCATCTTGACATCACCTTGTATGTGATTTTATTTGCGAGCTTCTGACCTCCTGACCTGCCTGTTCTTGTGTGTGTATCTGTGTCTTCTTTTATTCATTCAGAGAACCTTGTTCTTTTGTAAGAAGATTTTTCATCAGTAGTGTCTGTAGTTGATTTCTTCGTTTCTTTCTCATAACTTCTTTTTATGAGTTTTATTTTGCTTTTCTTGTTTGGGTTCTTCAGGGTTAATCTGTTTTATACGTGGGGTTTCTTTGTTTTTGATATCTTCTCCAAACATCATAGGAAAGATCTCTTTGACATGTTCTGGGACTTTGTCATAATCATAGGGTAAAGTGTCTTCTTGTTTTGTTCTTCATTTCACAGTACTCATGTATGTGAATTGTCTTTTATCTTCCCAGTTTTCTATGTTTGTGTAGTATTCTACAAGATCAGGTCTAAGTTCCCAGTCAAAACCTTCTGGGTCTGTAGGGTCATAGTCTTCTGTTTGGAAGTGCGCTATTTTCTCTCTGGCTCTACTTCTGAAGCAAGATAATCATTCTTCACCATAGCCTTGCATAGTTATGCCTAGGGGATAAGGTGGAACGCTAAATACGGTTTCGTATGTTGGTGATGGAGACGCCTGCCAAGGGTTTGTTGGTTGAAAATCTCCGCCCATGGATGTTCCAAATTTCCTCTATTCATAACATAGTTATTGTTGTTTCCATATATGGGGTGTATTCCGTTTCCAATTTGATTTACAAAACAAGTAATAGTTTTATTATAGACAGGGCCGTAATGGTCGGTACCCACTGCACCAGTTCCTTCACAGTCATCTGTCCAATAGATGTACATTATGTTTGGTTCAAGCTGATATCCAAAACCTTCTTCAGGATGCTTCTACCACATTCTTCTGGTAGAGCTTCAACTGGTGTTGAATGTAGGGAGTATGTCGTTAAGATTATACAACGAATTATTGTAGTTTGTTCTCTACCTGAATCTACTGAAACAAAGTGATGAATCATTGAATACGTGTATCATGGGACGTTCACTCCCAACCCCCATGTTACGTTGCCTACGTAGTTTTGTTGCGAAACTCAGGGCTGCCTGCATATCTTCTAAACACCCCTTTATAGAGGGGACCATTCGAAATCTGAAGGCACGAGTGTATAATTTTTCTCTACAGCTCCTCTGTACATGCCGTTTTTTAGAGGATGCTTTACAGAAAGCTTTTTTGTTGAGTCTTTTTGTTCTTGAGTATTATCAAGCCATGTATGAAAGGTAGTATAATCAGATTTTTCAATAACTACAGGGATGTAATCTTCTGTCATTATCTTTACTTCATAGTTTCCGTTTGCATCTGTTGTTACGGTTTTTATTCCGTCAGTCGTGTCGTTGAATGTAAGCATGGCACTTTCTATTTCTTCATCTGAGAATATGTCTGTGACTTGTCCTGTTACAAGATATATTGGGTGTATCGTTATTGTCTCTTCGAAGATTTCTTGTTGGCTGTTATGTGTTATAGTTGCAATGAGAGGATAATCTCCTGGCTCATCATAAGATGTTGTTGTAGTAAGCCAGATTGTTTCGTATGCTTGCATAGTTGGGATATTCCATTCTGCAGTTTCGCCATTTCCCATGTCAAGATGAACATCTATATTTTCTAGTTCTGGTTTTCTTCATTTTTTACAAGAAGGCTTATGGTGTGTCTCTTCCTTCGTAATTATTTGAAAATATCCAGTGCTCTATGTTTAATGGAGTTCCTGTTATTTCTCTTTCTTGCTTTGCTTTGAAATGATTCTCATAGCTTTTAGCGCTTACTGAAAGTAAGCGAAAGCAGCAATATTGTGATGATTACGAAGAGTTTTTTCATTTTACATACAATGTTTTTGCTGTTGTTTCCTTGTTGTCTTGTGTTGCCTGTATAATGGTAATGCTCCTGCAAGAGGCATCTTGTTGTTTGGGTTCCATGTAAATTTGCCCTGAATTGTTTAGGTCATACATACCTTGAAATACTGTCTTTCCTTCTATACTTGTTACGCTTATCTTTGCTAGGTTACCGTTCTTTTTTGTCTAAGGAAAGAGTTGTCTTCTTACGGGAAAGGGTTAGGGTATGTTTTTGATGTTTGAGTGATAGGGCATACCATCTTTATTCCTACAAAACCTCCCTTGTCCATGTCTCTTTCATATTTTGCCATGAAGACTGAATCTCTTACAGCATCTGCTGCAGACGTGCTGTCTGCAAAGTCTTCTGAGTTTAGATCTTATATGTTTCCCAGCCGTCTGCTGCAAGAGCGTCTAATGTAGCCTGGGAAGGGTCTTGGTCAGCAAATACAGCTTTTCCTTCTTGATAGAGGGTCTTCTGAGAGGTAATGTCTGTTGTTCCATACTTGTCTGTCAACTGTTACTTCTTCTCCGTTTACGTTTATGGTGAAATCCCTCAGCCACCTGCGTCGTCATTGTTCAGGAATTTTTCAGGGGTTGCTTCAAGGGTTGTTGTAGTTTTCTGTATTGAAAGCTTTATCTGCTTCAGCGTAGATTACGTTCCGAAGTGTCTCTCGTGTGATGCTTCTTTGTGCTTTTAGTGAGTAAGCGACTCATTGTAGTGTAAAAAAAATCCCTGGCGAGGAGTGCTTTTTTCATCTTGACATCACCTTGTATGTGACTTTATTCAGGAGCGCCCTGCTCGATCTGACCTGTTCCTGTGTATGATTTTCTGGATCTCACAATTTTCAGAGAACCTTACTCTTTTGTGATAAGATTTTTCATCAGGTGTATCTTTTGGAGAGCTCTTCTCATCATAACTTCTTTCGACGAGCTTTGATCTTGCTTCCTTGTTCAGTTATTGGGATGATTTCTGTTTGTGTGGAGTATCCTTCTATCGGTTCTACAAGTCTAATTCTCTTATGGGATTTTTCATCTTAAAGATTTTTCTGTTTAGTCTTTGTTCCTTCTTCTTTTTCTCTGTTCTTAATTCTTCTTTTGAGAAAATCTCAGGAAACATCTTCATCACGTCTGAAGGAATATCAAGTAATTCGCATGTCTCTGTTACTTTTTACTCTGTCTTTATCGTAAGAGACTAAGAACTTTCTGCCAGTGGACCTTGAATTCTGTATTGTCAAGATCAGGATAATAATTGCTGACTAAAGTCAGGCCTTATCTCCCAGTCGTATCCTTCAAGGTCACCTTCATCGTAGTCTTCGTTCCAGTAAATGGATTCCTCCACCTGTTAAGGTATGACGTCTGCGCACTGCTCGTCCCATGAGGGTGTATGTGTTGATCTGTCAATGGCATCGCAGACTGGTGAATACACTGAATCGTCTCCACTTGAACCAGAATAAGTACCAAATGTTGGTTCGTTCGTTGCTCCAACAGCAGAAGCCGATCTCTTCATTGTAGACTCTGGTTGTCTGGTTCATCTGGGTCATCATCGTAATTGTTGAACTTTAATAACTCCTCCTCATCATCTCAGGGCCATTGCTGTCTCTGAAGACTAGTATATATAAGCCGCCGGACGGATATTATTATTCCCACATAATTCCCGACTCCTCCATCAATAATCCCGTTGCTTCCGAAGTCTTCGACTACAACAATGTTTTCATCCAAAAATATCTTCTGGCATCGAAGTTCACAGAAGATATCGTTTCCAGATTTTCAATTACTGTATCTATGTGGTCATCGAGGGGTTGTCCTCCTACAAGTGAAGTATCTTCGTAATATTTGGATCTCGAGGAGCCATACCCCACTGCGAACATTTTTTCCATAATCGTTTATTCCACATGACACCTTGCTCTTCCTCGAAACGCAACGTTATAGAGTTCCCAGTTGAAATCTGAGGGAACTACCTTCGCAAATTCATTGGTCAGGTCTAAACAATACTTATCGCCCAGTCAACTGACGCGAAGTTTGTCGGGCGTTTTGCAGCAAGGCTTTGCTTTCTGTTAATGTTTGCTCGGGTCTGTATTCGGTGCCGGTCAGGTTATATTGTGCGGGTTTGTTAAAACGAGCTTTCCGGAACCACCGTAGCCCAGGTGTGAAAGGGTGTGTAATCTCCGTGCCGTATGGTTACCGGGAAATAGGTAAACGAGTCCACCGGGCTGTTGAGTTGTATCTGCAGCGGCCCTGGCTGTTGGTGGTGTCGTAGTGCATAAACCCGTTTTCTTCTACGATCACCACGGCATTTTCTACAAGGGTCGCGGTATCAAAAATATCTTTGATTTGCCCGGTAAGATCGGGCAGGCTTTGTATTTGCACTTTGAAGTAAACCGTATCGGATTTCTCGCCGTCGGTTATTTTTATGCCGATCTGGCTTTCCCCGTAACCGTCGGTTTGCAGGCTGTCGATCAATATTGAATGGCCTTGCAGGTGAAGATGTATCAGTGCAGGATTGCTCTGTTCTGCAATTTCAAAGCTTAAGGGGTTGGGATAAGCCTGGTTGACAAATCCGTTCAAATCGCTCAACAGGGTGTCTTGTTTACTGTCTTCGGCAAGCATCTGATCAGGTATTTGCATGGTGTGGATTGGATCAGCACGGAGGCTTCTATTGAAGTCTGAAGGTTGGGGTCCTGGGGATCGGTGGCGGAGAGGTTGGCAGCATATTCCCCCACCGGACGCGTTTGCATATGCAGGATGCTGTCCTGCACATAAAAATCTTCTGCGTTGGTTTCAAAATATTTTGATCATCGTTTGTAAAGTAGTGTTTCAGGTTCCACCAGGGGGCTTGCTGCAGGGTATATAAAGTGCTGTCGATATTTGCCACTGCTTCAGGACCAATGTTGCCGGTGATCACGCCAAGCAAGGTGTCACTGATGGGAGTATTCAGGTTCGAACTCCAGGGGAGAAGTGTTTTCTTTCGTAAGTGTGATCCTGTCACTTTGCAATGTAACTTGCTTGAGTGTTGCCTGGGATATACCGCCATGGTATTCCGATTGCAAACGGCTACTGCCCCGTCCGTTGAAAACGACTTTTGCCGTGTAGCTTTTTCCTTCCGTAACAAGGCTGATGTAATAGTTTCCCGGGCTGTACCGCTTTGCCCAGGCGGTTATAACCGCCCCAGCGGATGGTATATATGCCGTCTTTGTTTATTTTCAGCTTATCCACATGGTTTCCTTTTATGGAACTTACCAGGATGGTGGCTTTTTCTTTCACCTTCACCTGGAAGCTGCATTGCTCGTTAAAGGGATTGGGGTGCACCTGCTTGATGATATAGTCTGAGGCTTCCTCCAGGAAGGTTTTATCCACCGTTAAAACAAAAGCTCCTTCCTCATCGGTATAAACCGAATCAATGGCTGCTCCCTGGTAATAATACACCGCCCTGGCATTTTCTATTGGGTTGGACTTTTTGTCCTTGTACTGACCGGTGAGGGTAAGGGTTTGGGTATTTACCGACAAACTGGTAATAAAAAAAATCAGGCTTATTGCTGTTTTCAAAAAGCTCATTTTACCGAGATTTTGTTTTTCTGTTTTCTGTTTTCTTTTCTTTCTTCCCTTCTCTGCTGTCTTTCCAGCTTCCTCTCCAAGCGCTTTTGTTGGCGCTCTTGTTTGCGCATCTGACGGTCAGATTTTTTTGATTCTTTAATTTCTTTCTTTTCTCTTTGCTTGATTTCTTTCTTCAGAGAAGATCTCTGGAAACATCTTCATTACGTCTGAAGGAGTATCAAAGTAATTGTATGTCTCTGTTACTTTTTCTCCGTCTTTTTCGTACTGTACGTGGAATCTCCATTTGGATTTGTCGCTCTTACCTCCTTCTGGATAATAATTACTGACTAAGTCAGGCCTTATCTCCCAGTCGTATCCTTCAGGATCATCCTCATCGTAGTCTTCGTTCCAGTAATGGATCCTTGATCTGTTTAGCATCAAGTCTGCACATTGCTCATCCATGAGTGTGTAGGTGTTTACTGGTGAGATGCGGTGCTGATTGATGAAATACTGAATCATATTTTGAACCACCATAATTTGCGAAAGAACGGTTCTCTTGAGGCACCAAAAGCGGAACCTATCTTCTTCGTTATATACATGATTATCTGGTTCTTCTGGATCATAATTATAATGGAATTTAATTATTCCCTTTGCTATTTCCGGACCTTCATTGCCAGAAGAAAACAAATCCTATAGAACTTGCATTACTGTTGTTCCATCTGATTCCTAATTCTCCTTCTTGTAAAAAAGGGAGATTTGGGACGACGTGTATATTCTCCTCCAAAATGTCTCTCGAGTTGAAATTTACTGAGGAGTATTCTTCGAGATTAGTAATAAGTGTGTCTATATGATTATCAAGAAGGCCCTCCTCCTGCTTCAGAGGAGTTTTCAGGAGATATGTATTGTCGGAGGTGCCCCCCATTGACAACTTGCGTCTCCGTAATTTTCCACATCGCATTCTACTCTTCCTCGAAACGCAACGTTATATAATTCCCAGTTGAAATCTGATGGAACAATTTTGTAATCTTTGGTCAAACTCAGCAAATACTTATCTCCCAGCAACTCTCGGAAGTTTGTTGGGTGTTTTGCAGCAAACTTTGCGTTTGTTGCTATTTCTTTTCGGGTTGTATTCCCTGCCCGTCAGGTTATATTGTGCGGGTTTGTTAAAACGGCTTTCCGGTACCACCGTAGCCCAGGTATGAAAGGGCGTGTAATCTGCGTGCCGTATGGTTACCGGGTAATAGCTTACCGAGTCTGCCGGGCTGTTGAGTTGTACCCTGCAGCGGCCCTGGCTGTCGGTGGTGTCGTAATGCATAAACCCGTTTTCTTCTACGATCACCACGGCATTTTCTACAAGGGTCGCGGTATCAAAAATATCTTTGATTTGCCCGGTCAGATCGGGCAGGCTTTGTATTTGCACTTTGAAGTAAACCGTATCGGATTTCTCGCCGTCGGTTATTTTTATGCCGATCTGGCTTTCCCCGTAAGCGTCGGTTTGCAGGCTGTCGATCAATATTGAATGGCCTTGCAGGTGAAGATGTATCAGTGCAGGATTGCTTTGTTCTGCAATTTCAAAACTCAAAGGGTTGGGATAAGCCTGGTTGACAAATTCGTTCAAATCGCTCAACAGGGTGCTCTTGTTTACTGTCTTCGGCAAGCATCTGATCGGGGATTTGCATGGTGTATTGGATCAGCACGGATGCTTCTATTGAAGTCTGAAGGTTGGGGTCCTGGGGATCGGTGGCGGAGAGGTCGGCAGTATGTTCCCCCACCGGACGCGTTTGCATATGCAAAATGCTGTCCTGCACATAAAAACCTTCTGCGTTGGTTTCAAAAATATTTTGGTCGTCGTTTGTAAAGTAATGATTCAGGTTCCACCAGGGGGCTTGCTGCAGGGTATATAAAGTGCTGTCGATATTTGCCACTGCTTCAGGACCAATGTTGCCGGTGATCACGCCAAGCAAGGTGTCACTGATCGGGAGTATTCAGGTTGAACTCCAGGGGAGAAGTGTTTTCTTTTCGTAAGTGCAATCCTGTCATTTTGCAATGTAACTTGCTTGCGTGTTGTGGGGGATATCCTGCCATGGTATTCCGATTGCAAACGGCCGTTGCCCCTGCCGTTGAAAACTACTTTTGCCGAGTAGTTTTTTCCTTCTGTAACAAGGCTGATGTAATAATTTCCCGGGCTTACCGCTTTGCCCAGGCGGTTGTGTCCGCCCCAGCGGATGGTGTATATGCCGTCTTTGTTTATTTTCAGCTTATCCACATGGTTTCCTTTTATGGAGCTTACCAGGATGGTGGCTTTTTCTTTCACCTTCACCTGGAAGCTGCATTGCTCGTTAAAGGGATTGGGGTGCACCTGCTTGATGATATAGTCTGAGGCTTCCTCCGGGAAGGTTTTATCCACCGTTAAAACAAAAACCCCTTCCTCATCGGTGTAAACAGAATCAATGGCTGCGCCCTGGTAGTAATATACCGCCCTGGCATTTTCTATTGGATTGGATTTTTTATCCTTGTACTGCCCGGTGAGGGTGAGGGCTTTGGGGCCGGGAGCTACGGGTGAAAGCAAATAAACATAAAATGAATAAAATGCGTTTCATAGGATTTGGTTCTGATTTCGATGCATGGGATAAATATATAAAAATCTGATGAATTGAAGATTAATGATGATTTAAATAAAGCATTAATTTTGTTAAAAATATCATGCCCAATATGTATATCATTTCAGAAAACGGTAAAGTCGTTCATGTAGATCCTCGAAAATTTAGAACTGATGGTTAATAGGTACGTTATCATTAACTCTGGTTTCACCCCCGCCCGATAAACTTCATCCATCGCCAAAGGTTTGTGGAAGTGCCTGTTTAAATATAATCAAAGTGCTACACTAAGTTTTTGATTTAAAAAAAATATACACATACCGGACCGGAGTCTACCCTTCCGGATAACCCAAATGATCAATCCTGACTTTTATCAGCTTTGTGGTTTGTTATTTTGGTGCTTTACAACTCAGCAATCTTCTGGTCAACGATATGCAGTATATCCTTTTCTTTCTGAACAGCCATTTCTTCAAGTTTCAGACCTTCATCAATCAGTCTGCTCACAAAAGCCTTGTCATCCAAGCCCGAAGCATTGATCTTTACATTCAGATAAGCTCCCATGATGGCAGAACGTGCACAAAGTGCCCCAACACCCGCATCGGATACCGAATTGGGATTTCCGATCTTCGCCATTGCCTCAATCACCTCAAAGGCATCATAAGATCTTTGCATCACCTTAAACGGAACTTCCATGGCATATTTTGAAGCATCCTCGATGGCCTGTTTGCGGATTTTCTTTTCCTCTTCAGTGGATTTCGACATACCGAAGGCATCCATGATCTTGTTAAAAGCATTGGTATCTTCATCAACCAGATGTAAAAGTTCATCTTTGATCGCCTGGCCTTTTTCAGCCCAGTCGGAGAACTCTTTCCAGCGCTCATCCCAGCCCCTCTTGTGTGAAGAGAGATTGGCCACCATGGTTGCCAGGGAAATACCCAGGGATCCGACATAGGCTGAGATCGACCCGCCTCCCGGAGCAGGGGATTCCGATGCTGTTTCATCCGCAAAATCATCCAGGGGCATATCCGTCAGTTTCTGTTTGCCGTCATCTTCGATCATGTATTCAATGATCTTTTCTTCCGGTTTGAAAGGCTTGAGCTCATCCAATCCCATGGATTTAACGGCGATTTTGATCAATTCGGACTCAGAAACACCCAGAGAGCGTTGCTGTTTGGTAAGGAAATATTTCCCGGCATCCAGCATGGCTTTCAGGGGATCAGTCCGACAAGTTCCGATCCGGTTACACGCAATCCCCTTTCGTTTGCTTTTTTATCAACTTCATCAAAAGCCACATGCACGGGCGTAATGCTGATGTTGGTCAGGTTCATGGAAATCTGGGCGACACCATATTCTTCGATGAACCAGCCAATGGCTTTCACGGCTTTCAATGCACCCGGGATCCATACTTTATTTCCCTTTTCATCTTTTACAATTTTGCCTGTAAGAGGGTGTCCTTCTCTTTCACACGGCCTCTTTCACGCACGTCGAATGCAACAGCATTGGCACGACGTGTGGAAGTAGTATTGAGATTTACGTTGAATGCTACCAAAAAATCCCTGGCTCCGACCGCTGTAACACCCGTACGGGCATTGAATTTGGCAGGACCGAAATCGGGTTTCCACTCAGGTTTTTGCAGCTTATCGGGCATGCCTTCGTATTCTCCGGCTCGGATGGTTGCCAGGTTTTTACGCTTGTTTTCCGTAGCAGCATTTTCATATAGAAATATTGGGATTTCGAGTTCCTCCCCTACTCTTTTACCAAGTTTTCCGGCATATTCTACGGTTTCTTCCATGCTGATGTTGGAAACCGGTACCAGCGGACAAACATCCGTAGCACCCATGCGGGGATGCTCGCCTTTGTGTTTGCTCATGTCGATCACTTTGGAAGCCTTTTTGATGGCCAGAAAAGCAGCTTCAGTAACGGGTTCGGGTTCCCCTACGAAAGTCACAACGGTCCGGTTGGTGGCTTTTCCCGGATCCACATCCAGAAGCTTTACACCTTCCACGCTTTCAATCTCATCTGTGATCTGCTTAATCACGCTCATATCAATACCATCACTAAAATTAGGCACGCATTCGATAAGTTTCTTCATAGGTTATTCTTTTTCTTTTGATAATGTTTTCAATTTATTGATAAAATATTTTGCACTTTCACATTCGGGATGCTTGGCAGCATTTTGTATGGAAAAACCGTTTCTTACCATTTTGTGGGCAAGGCGGTTTTTACTTTTGCTTATCCCTCGACCGGTATGTTTTATAAATGTGTTTTTAACCTCATCAAAAGCACTTCCTGTCAGATTTTCCGGGTCCGGGTGTTGTATTTTCGCCTTTAGAGTTTTTGATAAGGCATCCGAGTCAGCCAGAAACCATGATTCCAGGGCTTTTACTGATACCAGTACAACTTGCTTCTTGTTGTCAAAATGATAAACCGAGTTCAATGTGTGGCTTACGCAGGGATCATCCTCCTTATCCGTCCATAAAACAATATAATTAGCTTTTCGATCATTCAGGATTTGAACAAAACGAAAGATCTTTTTGCTTTCAACTTTAAAGTTCCCTTCTCCTTCAGCATCAAAAATGCCAACAGCTTTAATATTTAATTCATTAAGAAAATCCCTGAATGATTTCGATTCAAGGATTATCTTTTCCGCTCCGCCTTCCACAATAAAACCTATCTTTACCATGGCAGTCCTCCTCCGAGAACATTTGAAAGCCAGGCTTCATCAAGTTCTAGCCCGTGAAGGTCGATGTATTTAAAATGGCTATTCTTTTTTTCGTCTTTATTACTTTTTTATCCCTGAATTGCTTGATTTTCGTTTCACCGTCTTGCTTGTCAACAATTATTAATTCATTGAGTTTTAATTCCGAAACTAAACTCTGTGAATGTGTAGCCAACCAAATATAATGTCCCTTTTCTTCGCACTGCTCACGGAAGAAATGAACAAGCTCCTTTATAGCTTTTGGGTTAAGACCATTTTCAGGCTCTTCGATCAATAGAAACTGTGGTTCATCGGATTGAAGAACAGCAGTAATTAACGCAAGAATGTTATAAGTTCCATCTGAAATGAGATTTCTGGCAAAAGGTTTCTCGTAGTTTTTGTCATATAAAGTCAAGCTCTCGTCACCAGATAATTCATCTTTATAAACTTTAATTCTTTTAAAGCCTGGAATGAATAAATTTAACAATTCACTGAGTTCTTCAGTTTCATCATTATTTATTAATCTTTTCAAAACCAAAGGAAGATTTGAAGCACTATAATCTAATACTCGACCTGCTTTGAACTTATGATGTGATTGTGAATCCCTACCAATAAATAATCTCTGGAAATTATTAAATAAAGAGGAAAGTAGGGTTAAATTATTAATTGCCCAGTCAACGATTCGTTCCTCATTGTTGTTAGAGAATACCATTAAAGGATAATTCCTCGCATTATTTTGATCAATATATGTATTGAAAATATATTGTTCATGGTCGATATTACCTACGATCCTAAAATTTATTTGTTCATCAACCGACATTTTTCTGTTTAATAACTCATCATACTCACCGTATATGTTAAAAACTTCTTCAAATACATTATCATTTTGAATGAAGTCAACAATTTCAATAGCCTCAAAAATATTCGATTTCCCCGAAGCATTCGGTCCGACAAACACACTAAAGTTATTCGGCTCTTCGATAATTACATCAACCAATGATTTATAATTCTTAATATTAAGGGACTTAATTTTCATCCTTTTAAATTTTCCCGTTCAAAATTACGGATTCTACTTTATTCGTGCCATAATAATAGGGCATAAATTCATAAGTCGGGATTTCTTTGGTGATAAAAACATTGGCTTTTTTACCCACGGCAATGCTTCCCAGTTCATCACTCAGATCCATGGCGTAGGCCCCGTTGATGGTGGTGGCGTTGATGCCTTCCTCGGGAAGAAGCCGATACAGGATGCTGCCCATCGACAGGATCAGTTGCATATTCCCGGACGGGGATGATCCCGGGTTAAAATCACTGGCAAGACACACTGGCAATCCGGCATCGATCATTTTGCGGGCCGGTGCATAGATCATGTTCAGGAAAAAGGCTGCACCCGGCAGTATGGTGGGCATGGTCTCCGAGCCCAGCAGAGCTTCTATTTCTTCATCGCCTGTGTATTCCAGGTGATCGACCGAGAGGGCGTTGTATTTTACTCCGGCCTGTATCCCGCCTGAATAATCCAGTTCGTTGGCATGGATCTTCGGCCGCATGCCGTATTTGATGCCGGCCATCAGTATTTTTTCGGTTTGTTCAACAATAAAAAATCCGCGGTCACAAAAAACATCTATATAATCGGCCAGCTCTTCGGCGGCCACTTGCGGGATCATTTCGTTGATCACCAGGTCGACATAATCATCGGGATTGTCTTTGTATTGCGCTGGAATGGCATGTGCTCCGAGGAAGGTGGACTTTATGCTTAAAGGGGAAGCTTCTTTCAGGCGTTTGATCACTCGCAGCATTTTCAATTCCGATTCGGTTGTCAGTCCATAACCGCTTTTGATTTCAACGGCTCCTGTTCCAACACTTATGATCTCGTCCAGTCTTTTCATGGATTCTTCAAAAAGCTCATCTTCGGGCATTTGTTGCATCCTGCGGGCTGAATTCTTGATCCCGCCGCCTCTTTTGGCGATCTCTTCATACGACAATCCCTTGATCTTGTCGATGTACTCAATCTCGCGGCTTTGCGGATATACCAGGTGGGTATGGCTGTCGCAAAAGGAAGGAAAGACCATGCGCCCGGATGCGTCGATCACTTCAAAATCACGGTAAGTATCAGGTTGTAATTCCGACATCTTCCCGAATGCAAGGATCTTCTCATGTTCAATGGCCAGGAAGGCATCCTTAAGGGTATCCATCCGGGCCATTTCTTTCCCTGCTTTCCATTGTACAGGATTTTCTTCCACCTGCACCAGTTCCTTGATATTTTTTATCAGCAATCCCATGAACAAATGATTTTAGGGACAAATTTACAAAAAAGCGGCGTAGATGGGGATATGGAGTAATAGGGACTAAGACCCTACTGCTTGACGAGGGTCTTAGTCCCTTACATGAGTACATCATTTAACCGCAAAGTCCGCGAAGGAATTACGAAGTCCGCGAAGAACTTAGCTTCCGGATTTTATCTTTGCGTTCTTTATTTAAACCTTGCGTACTTTGCGGTTAATCAAACTTTTGAAGAAAGGTATTGGTAACTGATGTTCACAAATTATTGTTTAACTTTGTATAAATCTATTCAAAATGAATACAAAGGACCAACAATTCATCATTGATAATAAGGGAAACAAAGTAGCCATTATACTTCCGATGGATGATTATCAAAAACTTCTGGATGAACTGGAAGAAGTGGAAGATGTAAAACTGTATGACCAGGCAAAAAATGAGGATGATGGAAGCCGGATTTCTTTATCAGATTACCTTCAAACCCGAAAAGAAACAAATGCCTGAGTACACCATCCAGCTAACAAAATTTGCATAGAAACAGATAGACAAACTGCCAGCTAATGTAGCAGACCAATTGCTATTAGCGATACAGTCTCTGTCAAAGAACCCCAGACCGGCAGGATGTAAAAAGCTCAGGAACAGAAATGCCTATCGTGTCAGAACCGGGAACTATCGGATTATATATGAAATTTTTGATGATATTTTACTGATTGATGTTATTGCCGTTGGCCACAGAAAAAACATTTACCGCAAATATTAAAGTATTAAATCTCAAACGACAAATTCCAAAAAAGCATCAATATTCAAACTCCGAAATTCTAAACCCTTCTTAGTAACAGTTTTGATCATTGGTCATTTGAAATTTGATTTTATCCGCCTGAGGGTGGACAAGTTTTGAAATTTGGTGCTTGTTACCTGGAATTTTGCATTTTTGCAAAAAACTTTCATCTCATGAAAATCAGCAAAAAACAACTCATTCTTTTAGGTTTTGTTAACATCCTTGTGATCATTGTCATCTCATTCCTCATAAATTATGCCTACTCCAAACTATACTGGCAGGACAGGGTCAGCATCAGGACCGGGGAGGAAATTACAAACCAGGATACGATTGTTGAGGCCTATGTCGGACAGTCTTATAAAATCGGAACTGCATTCGAGGTTTATAAGAAAACCGATCCCTTGTTAAAAGTGGTCAGTAAAGATCATGGAGCACTGGAATTGGCCGTATCTTCAGGAAACAAGCACTTTTCAGATCTTGCGAAGTTTCGCGATGCCGTGATCAGAAAAACCGGAGAAGGCAACCTGATCTTTTCCATTCCTTCTTATACGCACAAAAACATCCGCTCCATTATCATTGGCAACGAAAGTAAAGCTTTTATGGAATTTAAGAATTCGGATACATTGCTGATCAATATGGGCAATTTCATGCTTGATGCCGCAGGTAACATCCAGGTGAATGATGTAGTGTTAAATTTTCATAAGGCAGGCCTTTCAACAGCGGAAGTTGATCTCGATCAAATCCTTGAAAAACTTAAAAACCAGAAACTGAAACAAAATATCAAACTCAGCGATTATCTCCAAAATATCAACCAGGCAATTACAAATTCCTATCAAAAAATTGATCAATTGGAGCAAAAGTTTAAAATTCTCGGAAAACAACAAACAGTTCTCCGGCTTGCCAATTAAAAACTTAAGACGGAAATCTGTTCTGACAAACAACAAACATTTATACTGAGCGAAGGCGAAGTAACAAACAAGCATTTGTAAATGAATAGCAGGATTAACAATAAAAACTGTAAACTTTTTTCAGGACGAGTCAAAACAACAAACAACAAACAACAAACAACAAATCACAACTTACACCATTTCACGCTAATTACCCATACCACCCTTATACCCCTACCCCCTACACCCCCAAACCCAAACCAGGTATTTTTACAAATTTTTAACACAACCCGGCAAGCTGCAAAGCCCCGGCCCTGTCTGACTTATATACCAGATATACGCATTCACACATATCCATCGTTTATCATATATGGAAGAAAGCCTTATCTTTGTTCTCACGAAATAATTTGTAATTTAAAAGAAAACAAACATTGATTATGAAAAAATTTACGCAACTAACTACCTTATTCTTTGTCGTATTGGCCTTTACGGTTACAGGCCATGTAAACGGACAAACCTACTCAGAAAGCTTCATGGACGGGGAGATCCTGTTCAAAGTACAACAATGATGTTGAGCTTGGATTTCGCCGTGAATGAAGATCGCAGTGTTGACATCAGCCAGGTTGAGATCATCAGGGAATTGAATAAGACCTACAAATATCGAAAGCATGAATCGGTTTTCCAATGACTCAGATCCCCCATTCTCGACAGAACATTCAGGATAGAGTTTTCTCCTTATTCGGATATTGACAAGATCATCACAGCACTGGAAAGCTTTCCACAAATTGAATATGCGGAAAAAAACGCGATCAATTTTATCGACTACAATCCCAATGATTCATTATACAACCTGATCAGCGGACCCAGTAACTGGAACTGGCACCTGGATCTGATCAATGCTGCCGAGGCATGGGACATCACCATGGGCGATGAAAACATCATGGTGGCGATTGTTGATAATGCCGTGTGGGTAGATCACCCCGACTTGGCAGACAAGGTTGCTGCAGCCTGGAATGTGGCACATAATAATTCCAACGCCAATCCGCCAAGCTGGGGCTCAGCGGCTGACTGGTCGCATGGGACACATTGCTCGGGCCTTGCCGTTGCTGCAACCGACAATGAGATCGGTGTTGCAGGAGCAGGATTCAATTGCAGCCTGATGGCCAGTCACGCGCCTGCCGGATCCAATCCGAATGGCATTACACACGGTTATGAGGGAATGCAATGGGCCGCAAATAACGGGGCAGATATTATCAATTGCTCATGGGGTGGCTCCTTTTATTCACAGACGTCACAAAATATCATCAATCAGATCCACAACCAGGGTGTTATCATATTTGCAGCTGCCGGAAATGATAACAATACCAATCCGCATTATCCCTCCAACTATGATAATATTGTTTCGGTAGCTTCCATTGATTATGACGATACCAAATCATCTTTCTCAAATTATAATTCAGATGTTGACGTTTCATCCCCGGTGGTTTCTGTTCGCCAGGACCCTCAGGTGTTTTGAGTACGACTTATGATGAAACCAGCATGGGATTTTATGATACTTATTTCGGAACATCCATGGCAAGTCCTGTGGCGGCTGGTGCAGCATCCCTGATCCTGGCCATGAATCCTGAACTAACTCCCGATGAGGTCGAAGAGATCATGAAAAGCACAGCGGCTAACATTGACGGGCTAAACCCCGGCTATGAAGGCATGCTGGGTGCAGGAAGAATTGATGCATACGAAGCCGTGATCAGTACCCCTTACGAGCCGGTAGCAGCTTTCAGCACTCCGGTCACGGTGATCACACCAGGTACAAGTATCGATTTCACAAGCGAATCAGAAGGCATTCCGGATACTTACGCCTGGACTTTCGATGGCGGAACACCCCAGACATCAACAGCCATGAATCCACAGGATATTGAGTATACTGCAGAAGGTGTTTTCAATGTGAGCCTCACGGTAGTGAATGATTATGGTGAGAGTGTATTACTGAAAGAAGAATACATCACCGTAACCAGCACACCGGCACCATACGTTGACTTCAGTGCCAGCGAGGAATCCACCTGCATCCTGGATGCGGTTTCCTTCACCGACCTCTCACTCTATGATCCCAACCAGTGGCTGTGGGAATTTGATCCCCCTGAAGTGACTTTCCTGGAAGGTACCAACGATATGTCACAAAACCCCGTGGTGCAGTTTGATACACCCGGCTATTACGAAGTCACGCTCACAGCTACCAATGGCAACGGTTCTTCTTCCCTGACAAAAACGGATTATATCTGGGCGGAAGGAATCAATCTGCCCCTGGATGAAACATTCGAAAGTGGAGAAACCACAAATTTCACCCTTTCGGCCAATGAAAAAGGAAATGTAAAAATCGACAAAAGAGCAGCCATGCCAGGTTCGGAATACGGATTGCACTTCCAGGGAAACACTTCGATCGGGGGCTGGACAGGCAGTCCCACAGCAACTACACCCGAGCAGGCCTGGGAAGACAATACCGAATTCCATTCCATGGCCAGCAATTGTGCAGTGGATGCCACCGGGGTTTCAGGCATCGCCCTCACATTCGACCTGAGGCAGACCTATGCCTTCGGTCCCAAGAACTCCTGGTTCAGGGTACTGGTGAATGATGAGCAAATGACCGACATCGTGGGCACATCCAATTTCAACCCCGAAACGGAAAATGATCCCTTTGAAACCAGGATGTTCGACCTCTCACAGTATGGCAATTCATTTTTCTCCCTCAGCCTGCAAGCAGCCTGCTATCTTTCGGATTATTTCTACGAAGGAAAAGGAGATAATGTATTTGTCGATAACATCACCATTTATAATTTCACAGGCACCGGCGAACAGGAAAACAAGGCAAGCGCCCTGATGTACCCTGTTCCGGCCAAAGATTTTGTGAATATTTCAGTGGCCGGCATCGATGAGAATTATACCATCAGCATCTACAATGTGCAAGGACAAAAAGTCTTTGAAAGCACCGAATACAGTTTTGTTAACGATGGTGTTGAATCCCTCAACATCTCCTCACTGGAACGCGGTGTGTATCTGTTGAAAGTGAACACAAGCACTGACGAGATCACTAAAAAACTGATAGTGAGATAGAAAAGCTTAAATAAATTCAATCTAAATAGCCCCGGGAGGATGATTCTTAGCAATAAGATTCATACTTTTGGGGCTGTTTATTTTAAACCTAATTATAACGTATTAACAATGATGAAAACACCAAATTATTTTTTTCTGATCATCTTTCTGATCGGCTTCGTATTTTCAGTACAGGCCAGGAAAGTGGAACAAAACGAGGCAGAAAAAGTTGCGATCAATTATTATTATGAATCACATAATAAATTTCACGGAGATGTGGATTACAAAGACATCGTGATCAGCAACATCTTCACAAAACAAGAGGACGGACAGCCGGCCTTTTATGCTTTTGATTTCAAAGGCGGCGGCTTTGTGATCGTAGCTGCAGAAGATGCCATGTACCCGATCGTCGGTTACGCGTACAAGGGCAAATTCCCGGTCAACCTGAGCGATCACAGGAATTATGCAAGTTTCCTGCAGACCTATGTAGAGCAGGCAGCCTTTGCCAGGGAAAACAATGTTGAAGCAGATGTATTTGCCATAAATACCTGGAACCATCTTCTGTTAAGCGCTGTTGAAGATCTCGAAACAGACCGTGGCGGCAGCCGTGATGTGGAACCCCTGGTTTCTTCCATGTGGAACCAGGATGATCCTTATAACTATTATGCCCCCCTGGATGCAGCCGGTCCCGGCGGACGCTGCTATGCGGGTTGCGTAGCCACCTGTATGTCGCAGGTAATGCATTACTGGAGATATCCGCAAACAGGCGAAGGATCACACAGCTATTACGCCCAGGGATATGGTACACAGAGTGCCAATTTTGGCGCTACCAATTACAACTGGACGGACATGAAAAACACCATCGACAACAGCAGCCCTTTTGGTATAGCTGAATTACAGTATCATGCAGGGGTATCGGTAAACATGGGCTTCGGTCCCAATGGTTCCGGCGCACAGTCATCAAATGTGGATGATGCCATGCGGAATTATTTTCGTTACGACAATGCCCTGTTTATGGAAAAAAGCAGTTATCCTACCTCCACCTGGATAACGATACTTCAGGACGAAATTGATCTCGGCCGCCCGCTTTACTATTCCGGTTATACCAACGACTGGTCAGGCCATGCCTTTGTTTGCGATGGATATCAGGGAAGCCTTTTCCATTTCAATTTCGGATGGAGCGGTTCAGGAAATGGCTATTATTCGCTTTACGACGTAAACGGTTTCTATCGGGATCAAACGGCCGTCAAGAATCTTTATCCCACCGAAGCTGATTATCCTTATTACGCCAGCGGACAAAGCATCATCACTGAAAAATCAGGTTCTATCACCGATGGAAGCGGCCCGGTAGAAGATTATCTCGACAATACCAGTGCAAGCTGGCTGATCGATCCACAGACCGAGGAAGATTCGATCAAAAAGATCAGTGTCACATTCGGCATGCTGGATACAGAAGAAAACGATGTGATCACCATTTATGACGGAGCCACCACAAGTGATCCGGTTCTCGGTACTTATAGCGGGAATACTCCTCCCGGAGGGACCATCAGTTCGACCGGAAACAAAATGCTCATCACCTTCAGTTCGGATGGAAGCGGCACAGGTGCAGGTTTTTATATAGAATTTTCCTCAAGTTCTCCTACTTTCTGTTCCGGTATGACCAACTTCACTCAAGCCACAGCTTCTTTCTCCGATGGCAGCGGAACTTTCAACTATAACAATGGGTCAGCCTGCATGTATAAGATCCAGCCGGACTGGGCAAATGAGATTACCCTGTATTTCGACTCTTTCGAAACGGAGGAAAATTATGATGTGATGAAGGTTTATGATGATCAAACGCTGATCGGCACATTCTCCGGGAATGAAATTCCGGATCCTGTTGTTGCCAGCAAGCGGTATCATGTTCATCACCTTCAACTCCAATGCTTTTGTTACATACGATGGCTGGGAAGCTTATTACGAGGTGAACAATGTGGGTACGGAAGAAATGGAAAGTCTTGGGGCTTTGCAGATCTATCCCAATCCTGCAAAAGACAAACTCAATATCAGTCTGAACAAGAAAGATGAGCGAGTATTGCAGATAGAGATATTCTCAGTAACAGGCAGCAGAATGCATACGGAAAAGATCGAACAGGGATGTGGTATCTTCGACATTAGCATTGATGTAAGCAAGCTGCCCAAAGGCATGTACATTGTCAGGATCAATGATGGCGAAGATTCAGTCAACAAGCGCATCCTGATCGAATAAACCAGATTATTTTAAAATATTGGAAATGCCATCGTGTTTGCGATGGCATTTTTTTTATTTTTATGCATCAAACAAGATGCGTCAAGATGAAAAAAATAATTTTAATATGCATAAGCGCACTGAGCGGTTTCCTGAGTCAGGCACCTGCCACTGCCCAATCGATCAATCGTGAAACGGGCAGTCAGATCGCAAAAAACTTTTTTTACGAAAGGATCCAAAAGTTTCAGGCCGTGGCATACGAGGATATTCAGGTTTTAGAAACATTTACCGAATATGAATCCGGCGAAGCCGTACTTTACATATACAACATGGCAAAGGAAGGATATGTGATCCTTGCAGCCCATGCCAGCACACGGCCGGTGCTTGGGTTCTCCTTCACAGGTTCTTTTGACCCTTTGAACCTGCCCCCGCAAATGCAGGGATATCTTCATCATATCAAACAGCAATTGTTTGAGAATTATGTTAATGATGTTCAGGCAAGCCCTGAGGAATTGCAGGAGTGGGACCGGCTGAAAAGCAAAAATGAGGACCATTTGCAGGTATTCAGCGGGAGAAGCATAGAACCCATGCTTTTTACAACCTGGGACCAGGGCACTTATTATAATGAAATGTGCCCGGTTGATCCGGCAGGTCCTGGAGGGCACTGTTATACTGGTTGTGTTGCCACTGCCCTGGGACAACTCATAAATTATTTTCGCTGGCCACTGCAAGGGACCGGATCATATACCTATGAGTGTCCTCCTTATGGCACCCTGAGTGTGGATTACAGTGAAGCGGATTACGGATGGAATGAAATGCCCCTGGAATTGAACATAAGCAATCCACCAACAGCCGAACTGCTTTATCATCTGGGGGTTTCCTGTGATATGGTATATGGCCCCAATGGTTCGGGGATGTATAATCACAAAGCGGCTTATTCGCTGCGTACTTTCTTTAAATATTCACCCGAAACGCAATATGTGTACCGTGACTCTACCTCCATGGACTGGGACTCCCTGCTGCTGAGCCATCTCGATCGCCAAATGCCCATGTATTATGCCGGCTGGTCGGTACCCAATGTAAATGGACATGCTTTTATTTGTGATGGCTACCAGGAACCGGGCTATTATCATTTTAACTGGGGATGGAGCGGATCCTACGATGGATATTTTTACACCGATGACCTCACACCAGGCGGATCCTATTTCAACGATGCCCAGGAACTCATCATCAATGCATTTCCGGATACAACAAATTACACGTATCCTTATTACGGGGCAGGCCTGGATACCCTCACTACTTATCATGGAACTCTGGGCGACGGCAGCAGCCCGAATTATCCCTACCAGGATAATTATTACCACAAATGGCTGATCAAACCGGCCGATTCGGTTGAATTCATCAACCTTGAATTTTTGAAATTTGAAACCGCTGACAATGATATCCTGACAATCTATGATGGAGAAGACAGCCTTTCACCGGTACTGGGTACCTACTCAGGAAATGAAACCCCAGAACCAATCATATCCAGCGGCGATGCAGTGCTGCTGACCTTTCTGACAGATGCGGGCACAAACGCCCCGGGCTGGCTGCTGAGCTATGTTTCCGAAATTCCGGTCTACTGCTCGGGACTGAGCATGATGAGCCTGCCTTCGGATACCTTCAGTGATGGCAGCGGACCGGCCGTGTATCATAATATGACCAACTGCCTCTGGAAAATACAAGCAGCCGGAAATACTGAGATTACCCTGCAGTTTCTTGAATTTGATACGGAGGAAGAAAACGATGTGTTGAAAGTTTATGATGGAACTGATTTACTGGCCGAACTTTCAGGAAATGAAATCCCCGAAGATATTACGGCCCACAGCGGATCCATGTTCCTCACCTTTTCGACCAATTCCAACATCCGTAAACAGGGATGGAAGGCCGTGTATGAATCCGACGCAGTCGGCACAAAAGAAATACAGAGCGAAACGGGCATTTCAATTTTCCCGAACCCGGCAAAAGACAAACTGACAATACGGCAGTTAAACAGCAGGGAGAACCTGAAAGTCTCTATTTTTGATATGCAGGGTTGTCTGCTTCTAAAAGAAGAAAGCCGGAATAAACACGAGCACAGTATGAATATCGGGTCCTTAAAGCCAGGCATTTACCTGCTACAAATTTCGGGCGGCGACAGCTTGTTCGTGAAGAAGCTTGTTGTTTATTAGTGCAGAAATCAATGATTTGCTAATTGACGAATAGGGGATTGCAGGTAGCGGTCATTAGTCATTGGTTCCCGATGCGCTTCGCTTTCGGGATTTCACCCTTTGGGCTCAACATTGGTCACTGGTCATTATTAGTCATCATTCATTACATAGGGCATAACATACCCATATAACCTATAACCAATCATCCAATCATCCAATCATCCAATCATCCAATCATCCAATCATCCAATCATCCATCCACTCATCCATCCATCCATCCATCCATCCATCCATCCATCCAATCATCCATTCACCTCGCCCTCCTGCCCAAGCAAAAACGGCACCAGTTCCTTCTTCCCTTCCATGCACTCCATGATGCGCTTTTTGAATTTCCAGCAGGTCATCTGGCGGGTTTGAATATTGGCAGGAGAGTTTATAGGTAGAAACTTCGGGATTATTGCACACCAGGAAGGCGATCTTAAAAGCCTTGTTCAATGGAATGCGGACATTGTGAAAAACCGTATGCGCCGTGGCCGATTCCTCGTTCTTGCACCTGGTGCAACGCCGGCTGTATGGCTTCTTTCCCTTGCAGTAATTAGTATTGCCGCATTTCCTGCACACCCAATCTTCACCCCACTTTTGCTCGGCCAGAAATTCAAGACAACTTTCCTCATCAGGAAAACAAGACTCGAATTCAGCTTGTTCCATTTTTTTAAAATATCTCTGCATGCTGTTTTTTTTTGGAACAGAATTTGATACAAAGATACGAAAAAGTGATATTAAAGCGATTTAATATGAAATTTTTTGTATATTTGCAAACAAATTTAATAACAGAAAAAATGAAAGAACTTAAGATTTTATTGATAGCATTCGGTCTTGTGGTTTTTGCAGGATGCAGCAGCATGGGCGGAAACGATGAAAAAACAAAGACTGCGGACAACACGGCCATGACAGCCTCTGAAGAAGGCAAGCCCATTTACCTGACCTATGAAACATTCAAGGAAAAGGTTTGGGATTTCGAAAAGAATCCGCAGGAATGGGTATATGAAGGGGATGAGCCCTGTATCATTGATTTTTATGCCGACTGGTGCCAGCCCTGTAAAAAGATCGCTCCGATCATGGAAGAACTGGCTGCCGAATACAAAGGCAAAGTTAAGATCTACAAAGTAGACACCCAGAACGAAAAAGAATTGGCCAGGGTATTCCAGATCAGGAGCATACCGGCAATATTGTTCTCCCCCGTGGCAGGTAAGCCGATGATGCAGACAGGTGCTTACCCAAAAGATATGTATGTAAAGGTGATTGAAGAGAACCTTTTAAAAAGCAAAGAAACTTCAGAATTAAAATAAGTGTAAATTATAAACAGCAAAAGAAAGATATCCAATGGAACATTTAACAAAACAAACATTTTTAGACAAAATATTTAATTACGAAAAAAATAAAGAGTGGAAATTCGAAGGCGATCGTCCCTGTTTGATCGATTTTTATGCCGACTGGTGCCAGCCCTGTAAAATGGTTGCGCCCATCCTGGAAGAACTCTCCAAGGAATATGAAGGCAAGATCGACATTTACAAGATAGATACTGAACAGGAACAGGAACTCTCAGCAGCCTTTGGTATCCGCAGCATCCCATCACTGCTGTTCTGTCCCCAGGACGGCCAGCCACAGATGGCACAGGGTGCATTGCCAAAAGATAGTATGAAAAAAGCAATCAACGATATTCTGCTGAAAGAAACGGCAGATGCCAAGAACTAGGTTCTTTATGTGTTATTAAATGCTGAAAAGGCAGAGAAGGGATTCTCTGCCTTTTTCTATTAAGATTGCAGATTGCAGAGTACAGATTACAGATTGCAGATTACGGGTTCAGGGTTTTAAAAATCACAAATTTTCAAATACAGCAATTGATCCCAGCAGATATGTTATAGTCTCCGCTGAATTCCTAATTTTGTAAAAACCTTTGCGGATGGTCTTATTCTCAATTGCATATTTCCCACCTGCTTCTTATATGCAGGCATTAGTGCATGCTGATAAAGTTATGATAGAATGTCAGGAGACCTATCCAAAGCAGACTTACCGGAACCGCTGCTACATTTATTCGGCCAATGGCAAATTGCCACTGATCGTGCCTGTTATCAAGCCCAATGGCAATCAAACGAAAACAAAAGACATTCTAATTTCCTATGAGGAACCCTGGCAAAAGAATCATGCAAGAGCACTGGAGTCAGCGTACAACGCTTCACCCTATTTCCTTTTTTACCGGGACGATATTGAAGAGATCCTTTTTTCCAGCCATGAACTCCTGGTTGAAATGAATCTCGATATCCTACGCAAAATCCTTGAATTGCTGGGTATCGAAAAGAAAATTTGCATGAGTAGAGAATTCGTAAAGGAACCGGGCAGCAATGACCTTCGCAATGGTTTCTCTCCCAAAAAGAAGGAAGACACCTCCTTCCGGGAATACTCCCAGGTATTCAGCACAAAACACGGATTCATCCCTGGCCTCAGCATCCTCGACCTGCTCTTCAACCTGGGCCCCGACAGCATCAACCATCTAAGCACCAAGCAATCAGCCAATTATTAATTATTAATTGTTAATTGTTAATTGTTAATTATCAACCCTCTCCTCCGGATACTCAATCCTGGCATGATAAATATTCCTGAGTTTTTTCTTGAGGATCTCCTTGGCCCGTGTAATGTCGCGCATGGTTAGATCTGTATAGATAAATTGTTCTTCTTCAACTTGCTTAGTAATAATATTATCTACCAGCTGGTTGATCTTTTTCTCATCAATCTCTTTCAGGCTGCGGGAGGCGGCCTCAACCGAGTCGGCCATCATCACCACGGCGGTTTCTTTTGAATAGGGCCGCGGGCCGGGATAGGTATATTTGCTGGCATCCACTTCTTCATCGGGATTTTGCTTGATGTGCATCAGGTAAAAGTATTCAACCTTGCGGGTGCCATGATGCGTCCGGATAAAATCAATGATCTGTTTGGGCAGGTTGGCCTTGCGTCCCTTCTCCACCCCGAAAGTCACATGGTTAATGATCTTTTCAGCACTTTCCTGGAAGCTCAGCTGGTCATGCGGATTGAAGCCATGGGCCTGGTTCTCGATAAAATATTCCGGCATTTCCATTTTTCCGATATCGTGATAAAGTGCGCCCGTCCTGGCCAAAAGCGAATTTCCGCCTATGGCATACAAAACCTCATCCGCCAGGTTGGCCACCTGAAGCGAGTGTTGAAAAGTACCGGGAGCCTTCATCGACAGTTCCCGCAACAATTTTGAATTGGTGTTTGATAACTCCATCAGTGTTACATCGGTGATCAGTCTGAATATTTTCTCCAGGATAAAGATCAGGGGATAAGAGAACAGTGTCAGAATGGCGCTTCCTGCAAATAAGCCGAAGTATATTGGATTGATGCCGTCAAAACTTCCTTCCTGGATCAGGGTTAGACCGATATACACAAAAGAATAGGTCAGGAAGATCATCATGGAGGTGAGGAAGAACTGTGACCTCCTCTGCAGGTTAACCACGCTGAATACAGCAATGATACCGGCAATCAATTGTGAAAAAACAAACTCAAAACTATTGGGCACCAGGAAGCCCAGAATGATGATGGTAATGATGTGCACATACAGGGCCAGTCGTGTATCAAAAAACGCCCGGATCACGATCGGGATCAGACAGATGGGGACCAGGTACAGAAAGCTTACATTCAGCTTTACCACCAGGGAAGTGATAAAAACCATAAAAATAATCAGCAGCAACACCAGCAGGATCTTTTTGAGATCCATATAAATATCCTTCCTGAAAAAGAGCAGGAAAAAGACAAGCACGATCATGGAAATAGCGATCAGTACTACCTGCCCGATTACGATCAGGGTGAAGGAGGTGGATGATCCAAGTTGTACCTGGTATTCACCCCTCAGGGATTCCAGGATCTGGTATTTTTCATTGGTCACCAGCTCACCGGTTGAAATAATGCGCTCTCCCGATTGCACCATTCCCCTGGTAATGGAAAGATCGTTCAGGATCAGCTCCTTTTCTTTTTGGGTGATTACCTCATCGTAAAAAACATTCTGCGCAAGCAATTGCTCCATCACAGAGCGAAGCAAATTCACATTGATATCTTCCCGCTCACTCAGTTGCCGGTTGATGTAATCATAAGCCGAACGGATGGTATAGAAATCCGACAGTTTTTTGACTTCGGCAACATTGTCCCGCAGCAGGTTCACCTCAAAATTTGCAGGTTTGTTTTCAATATCGGGGGTAAGTTTGATGATCCCGCTGTGAAATACGTAGCGGAGTATTTCAGCACCACGCTGCTTGTGTTTTTCTTTCATCTGCTGCAGGCTGTCACCCATGCGGTTCTCCCAGATTCTTTCGAAAAGCCTTTCGTATTCATCCATCGAGCTTTCCGTAAGCAGTGTATCCACATAAAAATAGGGATGGTAACCATCCAGCAATTCCTGTCTTTCCTGTTCAAGTTCCGCAGCAGGCTTTATAATGGCGAAATCAAAAGGTGCATAAAGGTCCTCGTGCATCCAGGGTTTGCCTTTCTGGAACTCATACTTGAATTTTCCTTCCTTGGGAAAAATAAGTACCAGGATGGCAATGCTCACAAGAAAAAGCAGCGTACGCAATATACTTTTCTGGTTTTTCCTGATAAAATCAAATATCTTTTTCATTCAATACTGAATAATATTCAAAACGAATTTAAAAAAATCTTGTCAGCTTGCTTAGGTTTATTTAATATTGTTACAAACATAGGCAAACGCTCAATTACATAGCAAATTTTGTTCCTAAAAATCACACGCAATGGATTTTGGTCTTATCTTGCTCAGTGTCATCCCCGTGAGGGCAGAACCCGACAATCGTTCGGAAATGGTCAACCAGCTCCTGTTCGGGGAACTGCTCATAAAATCAGAGGCCTATAAGAACTGGGCGCGGATCCGTTCGGTTTATGATCATTATGAAGGCTGGGTAGACCAAAAGCAGATCACTTTCATCGATGAAGAAGAATTCAACCGCATCAGGAATGCGCAGGCATTTTACAGCACAGACCCGGTTTCAGTTATCAGAGACCGGGAAAGCGGCCGGTACACGCCGGTACTGATCGGCAGTTGTTTCCCGGATATTAAAAACCGGGAATTCATGCTCAATGGTGCAGCGATCTCCTTCGAAGGCAAGTTTTCCGGCGGCACCTATTCCAGGGAAAAACTGATCGAGACCGCCTATCTCTATATGCACAGCCCCTACCTCTGGGGGGGTCGCTCACCCTTTGGGATCGATTGTTCGGGCCTTATCCAGATGATCTATAAGATCAATGGGATCGCTATTGCGCGGGATGCTTCGGAACAAGCGAAACAGGGTGAAACCCTCAGCCTGATGACCGAAGCCCGAACCGGCGACCTGGTATTTTTTGATGATGATGAAGGACAGATCATCCATGTGGGGATGCTGCTCGGGGAGGACAAAATCATCCATGCATCCGGACGCGTGAGGATCGACAGCATCGACCACCAGGGAATTTACAACCGGGAACTGAGTAAGTACACCCATACGCTCAGGCTGATCAAAAGTATTGTTTAGGTTTATTTTATTGGATTCTAAATTGCTTTCTATTGAGCATTATTTACAAAATGATTAAACTAAAACTAAGATCAATTCTGGCAGGGATCATCACTTTCCCAGGCCGAGATCGAACAGCATGGGATCAGATTAAAGAGGCAGGCGATGTGGTAAAGGTCGATAATGGCGCCATCATCAATTTCGCCAATGCTATTGGCGAGGCAGAATACGCCAAAGGACGTTTTTCCACTTATCATTCGGGAAGCATCTATAATAACTGGATCCAGCGTGAGGACCGTTACAATTATGTTGAAGACATCAAAAGCGAGGTGGTTTCGATGAGCGGATATGATGTTAAAGCAGGTGCCAACTACAACCTGAATGAATTCCACAATATTTATTTCAATATGGGATATTTCAGCATTTTATTAAGCGGTTTTTCTTGATAAATCATCATAAATTGTTAACAAAAAGTTAATATACATACGTGGATTAGTTATTACTTTTACTTCGCAAAATAACCGAAAATCAAAAACCAAAATTAATGCTTATGAAGACTGTGTACAAGTTATTTACGATGTTAACACTGGTATTGTTTTCTATGGGTGTATTTGCCCAGGGAACAATCAAGGGTGTGGTCAAAGACAACCAAACCCTTTTCACACTGGTAGGTGCAACCGTGATTGTTGAAGGAACAACTACAGGGGCAACCACAGATGTTGATGGCAAATTCAGTTTTGAAGCGCCTGCCGGAACACATACGCTGATCGTCAGCTATATGGGTTATCTGGCAAAGAAAACCCCGGTGAGTGTTAAAAACGGGCAGACAACCGATGCTGGCATAATCAAGCTCGAGCCGGCAGCCATTGGTCTGGCTGGTATCAGCATTATTGCTGACCGGGCCAAGCCCAGGGAAACACCTGTTGCTTTCTCTACCATCGACAAAAAACAACTCAAAGAGCAACTTGGTTCACGCGACATCCCGCTGGCAATGAACATTACACCAAACGTTTATTCCACAGCACAAGGTGGCGGTGCAGGCGATGCCAGGATCAATGTTCGTGGGTTTGATCAGAGCAATGTAGCGATTATGATAAATGGTGTTCCGGTAAATGACATGGAGAACGGATGGGTTTACTGGTCAAACTGGGATGGAATTGGCGATGCTACCTCTTCAATCCAGATGCAAAGGGGCCTGAGTGCCGTAAACCTTGCAACTCCTTCTATCGGAGGTACCATGAACGTCCTGACCAGCCCGGCTGATCAAACCAGCGGAGTTACTTATAAGCAGGAATTCGGTTCCGGTACTTTTGCAAAATCAACCTTGATGGCCCATACTGGTCTGGTTGATGGCAAATGGGCATTGAGCGTTGGCGGAGTGCGCAAAACCGGCACAGGCGTGATCAATAAAACCTGGACAGATGCCGGGGCATACTACCTCGGTGCAAGTTATAACATCAATGCAAAGAACAGGTTGGAATTTTATGCCATGGGAGCTCCACAGCGCCATGGCCAGAACCTCTATAAGCAGAATATCGCTGCCTACGATCATGAGTACGCAAAAGATGAATTCAATTATCCCGATTCTGCCCTTATGAAAATCCCCGAAGCAGCCAATGGAAGATTCTATAATGAAAACTGGGGGCCTGTTTCATTCCGTTATAAAGGAAAACAATGGTGGAACGGAAAAGAACGTGACCGTTTCAGTGAACAATTTATCAATGAACGGGAGAACTATTATCACAAACCGCTGGTCAACCTCAACTGGTACTCTCAGTTGAGCGAGAAGCTCTATCTTTTCACCACAGCCTATTATTCAGGCGGAAAGGGTGGCGGATCAGGAACCTATGGCAGTGTAAAATGGAATTATGACGGTCCTTCCAGGATGATCGATTTTGATAAGACAATTGCAAACAACACGGAAAGCGATACTGCTCATGGCATTCTCAGAAACAGTATAAACAACCAGTGGACCGTTGGTTTGATATCCAAACTTCGGTGGGATGTATCAGAAAGGTTCAAACTTTCTGTTGGCATCGACGGCCGCCTGGCCGAGATTGATCACTTCCGGGAGGTCAGGGATCTGCTTGGCGGGAAATTCTTCTATTATGATGGCAATGCCTTTGATTCCCCATCGGATTATGACAAAGTTCTGGGTGACAAAATCGCATATCACTTCACAAATGACGTAAACTGGCTTGGCGGTTACCTGCAGGGTGAATATTCTTACGATAAATTTACAGCTTACGCAACTGCCGGCTATTCTATGATCAAATACAAATACACCAATCACTTCGCAAAGGCCGAAAACAGTGATTCCAAGCTAACTGCCGAAACGGAAGGAATTGGCGGGTACCAGGTAAAAGGTGGTTTAAGCTATAACCTGACAGAGACGCTAAATGCCTTTGTTAATGCAGGATATGTTTCCAAAGTTCCGATTTTTGATGCCGTTATCAACGACCGGAGTGGAACGGTTGCCAAAGATCCCAAAAATGAAAAATTCACATCATTTGAAGGAGGCCTCGTATACAATACGCTTGACAATCGTTTCTGGGTAAGTGCCAACTTTTATTTTACCACCTGGAAAGACCGGACTTTGAGCCTCGGTGTTGTTCAGGAAGACGGTACAGAAGGTTTTGTGTTTATCACAGGGATGGGCCAGAAGCACGCAGGTATCGAGATTGAAGGCAACTGGAGACCCATCGACCTAGTTGGACTGCATTTTGCTGGTTCTGTCAACGACTGGGTTTATACCGACAATGTTTCCGGCACCTATAAAGACTACGAAAACCCGGATGCAGAAATAAAGTATAATTATTATGTGAAAGACCTGAAAGTAGGAGATGCCCCACAAACACAGCTGATCCTCGGATTGACCCTTTACCCGGTAAAAGGTATGCGTGCCCAGATCCTCAGCCGTTACTATGCTGATTACTTTGCTGACTGGGATCCCTTCACAAGGACCAATGAAGCAGACCAGGGCGATGTTTGGAAGATTCCTTCTTTTAACGTTTTCGACCTGCATTTTTCATATGAGCTGCCTTTCCAGGCTACAAATGCAACATTTGAAGTTTTTGCACACGTGTTTAACCTGTTTGACACCAAGTATATCCAGGATGCTACCGACAACAGCCCCTACAACGGATATTACGGCTATGATAACAAGTACTCGCATCAAGCACCAGCAGCAGAGGTTTTCCTTGGTTTGCCAAGAACCTATAACTTAGGTGTACTGATCAATGTTAGATAATCTTTTATTGAAATAATTTCGGGGCCGCTCAATTTTTGGGCGGCCCTTTTAAGTTATGCACAAATGAAACAAAAATCTTTCCTGAAAATATCGGTCTTTTTGATAGCAAGCCTGTTTGTAGTTGCCTGTAATCAGCAGGAGAAAGCAAAACCACATTCTTACACCCTTGTTGTTTCCCTGGATGGTTTCCGCTGGGATTATACAGATCATGCCAATACCCCCACCCTCGACTCCATCGCATTGCATGGCGTTAAAGCCAATTCCCTCATCCCCTCCTTTCCCACCAAAACCTTTCCAAACCATTTTACGCTTGCAACCGGGCTTTATCCCGACAATCACGGGATCGTGCTGAATGGTTTTTATGCCCCCGACCTGGACCGGTATTATTTCTTGAGAAACCGCAAAAGTGTTGAAGATCCTCTCTTCTACTCCGGTGAGCCCATCTGGGTAACAGCAGAAAAGCAGGGTGTAAAAACCGCGTCCTTTTACTGGGTCGGCTCGGAAGCAGCGATACAGGGCATCCAGCCTGCATACTGGAAAAAGTACCAACACGATTTTCCCTTTGAACAACGGATCGACACTGTGATCCGCTGGTTCAGCCTGCCGCAATCCGAACGTCCGGAGCTGGTAATGCTCTATTTCCATGAACCCGACCAGACCGGTCATGCAAAAGGCCCTGCTTCCGACAGCACCCGAAAAGTGATTGAATATATGGATAATTTGCTGGCTGATTTATGCAGCAAACTGAGCCGGCTTCCCATTGCCGACAGCCTCAATCTCATTGTTTTGTCAGACCATGGTATGGGTGCATTTGATGAGATCATATTCCTGGATGATTATATTGATACCAGCTGGTTTTCGGAGATACAAGGCTGGAACCCGAATTACGTATTCAAAGCCAAAACAGCTTATTACGATACCGCATTTGTTTCCCTGCAAAAAATAAAAGGGGCCAGGACCTGGAAGCACGGAGAACTACCCGCTCGCCTCCATTATGGTTCAAACCCACGGACCCTTGACTTTATCACTGTGGCCGACAGGTACAAAGGCCTGATGTTTTCCTGGGATCACAGAGAAGGTGGCGGCAAGGGGACGCATGGCTATGATAATCAGTTTAAAGACATGCATGCAATTTTCTACGCCAGCGGGCCTTCTTTTAAAGAATATTATGTTTCGCCAGCTTTCCAAAACATCCATATCTATTCAATGCTTGCAGAAATACTGGAAATTAAGCCGGCGAATACCAACGGCAGCATTGACAGCATACGGCATATACTGAAATAAAAGGCCCCACCGCAGTGAGTCCGGAATATTTTCAGTATGCCAAAACACTTCTACAAATTATCCACTTTCTCCTTTGCTTCGTTCCGCAACTGATCTGACTCAGCCTGGGCCTTCCTGAGCAATTCTTCCGCTTTTTTGTCAGCTTCCTTCACAAGTTGCGCTGCTTTCTCATCCGCTTCCCTCCGGATATTTTTAGCGGTCTCTTTGGCAGCTGCCTCGGCCAGTAAGCCATTCTTCTTTCCTTCCACAACCAGCTGGCTAGCCTGTTTATCAGCTTCCTGCCTGATCCTTTCAGCAGCTTTTCTCCCTTCGGATTTGATAACTTCTGCCTGCTTTCTTGCTTCATCCATTATAGCTTCAGCCTTTTTACCAGCATCTTCCAGAATCTTTTTACCTTCCTCCTTTGCCTGATTGATCACTTCCTCTTTCTTTTCTTCCAGCACTTCTTTTACCTTACCCCTGATCTGTTCAGCAGGGGCTTTGCTTCCATCTGAAAGGCCGAAAGATAACTGGGGGTTGCTGACAGTGCCGGTAATTTTTACAGCCATACCGATCATATCCCCGATATCCATTTCACCCAGACCTGCATCCCCCAGCAGTTTGTTCAACTGTTCACCAGCCTGTTTGCCGAACTTGCCCTGGGGTATGTCGAGGTCCATGGTGTAATCGATCGACCGGTCAAGGGAGGTGTAGCCTTCAATTTCTGCGTTCACATTGCCCATTGTTACATCAAATGGTTTTACGTGCAGTTCTCCTTCCCTGATCTCGAATGATAAGTCAGCTTCCTTCATTTGCAATTCTCTAAAAAGATCCACATTCATTTTATCTGCCAGCTCAATGAGTGTTTCCGAGTTTTTCACGGATACGTTTTCCGTTTTCAGGGTGCCGTCACCATTCATGGATGAGTAAACCGGCATATAATCACGCTGGAGAAGTGTGTTTATATTCATGCTGATACTGAGATTGCCAGTGGTCCTTTCCAGGATAGGAGCATAATGTTTCATAAAACCAAAGGAGGCAACTGCTTCCTGCATCTTCAATCCCTGCACCGACATATCCATATCGATGCCGGGCCGGGCATCTTCCGGGGTGTAATAACTTCCGGTCATACTGATCTGTCCGTCAAACAGGCCCGCTTCCATTTTCTCGAAAATCAATTGACTGTTTTCTATTTTGATCCTGCTGTTCACATTATTGAACACATAATTCTGAAAAAGTACCTGTTTTAGATCAGCGGTGAAATCAAAGACTATGTTAGCAGGAACTTTGAAAACACCCGGTTCAAGTGTATCCGGCAGGGCTTCACTTTCTTCCTGGCTGCTTTCTTCAGTCATCAAAGCATTCAGGTCAAGCAAGGAAGAATTTGCCGTGAAGCTTCCCCTCAATATTCCATCCTGCAATGCATAAGAAAGATAGTTCTCAATTTTACCCTCTGCGGAGAAATCGCTTTCCCCGATCTTTACTTTCATTTTCACCAGGTCCATGTATGCGGGAGAAAAATTCACCTGAAAACTCCTGACATCAACGGTTTGTGCCAGATCACTGCTTTCATAGCTGACATCCTTCATGAACATGCTTCCAAATGCCGTAAATTCCTCGTATTTTTCCTGCTCAACCGATGACATCTTACCCGAGAAACTGATATTGCTTTCAATGATTCCGTGCATTTCCTCTCCTTCGTCAAGCGGGTAAAATTCTTTAACATTATCCAGGTTGATGCGAGCATTCAGCTTGGCATCCACATAGGGATCTGAAACCGGATTCTTCAGGAACAGCTTCATATCAACGGGATTTCCAGCCATCTCCATGTGAAACTTTCTTACATCAATGATCGTTTGATCTGCATCCTCACCCGGGTTACTAATTCCGGCGTCCACCTGGATATTATTCACTTGTTGCGGGAGTCCGGGATACATGAACATGGCATCCTTCACGGAAAGGTCAATCCCGAATTCTGGCAGTTTTTCCTCCGTGTAAACGCCTTTAACCTTCCCGTTAAAACTCAGGCTTCCGCTGGTTTCCAGCTTGTCAAAATCCTTCATGTATATTGCCGGCACCAGTGAGAGAAGGCTCTTGAAACTGTTATCGGGCGCATTGAAAGTGAGGGTAAGATTGTAGCCCTCTTTTAACATGGAGACTGAGCCATTGAAACGCAGCATCATTTCATTTAGTTTTAACTCATTGTCCTTGAGGGTATAGATCTCATTTTTAATATCGGCATCAATATCCGCATTCAGCTCCACATGGGTTTTATCAACATATCGCACACCCTCGTAGTCAAGGTTCATTTCACGGATATTAGCACTGGTTTCCATGCTGGTAAAATCCGCAGAAAAATCCCCGCTAAGGCGAAAATCCACTCCCTTCATTTCTGTCAGCAAACCGCTTGTTTCATCCTGGTAAACCAGTTTTCCTCCCTCAACTGATAATTCCTTCAGACTCAACACAAAATCACTTTCTCCATCATCTTCCTGCACTTTGGTTTCGGCAGAGCCGGAGGAGCTGGCAATATCCCAGTTAGGCATACCTTCTTTGTTCACCATCAATATAATATCCGGCCTGATCAATTCAATCTTCCGTACATCATAGGCATTTCCCCTAAACACACTCATCAGGCTAACGATAACCTCAAAAGATTCGATTTTCAGCAAGGTATCACCGGCAAAATCCCCTTTGTTCTCAATGCTCAAATTTTCAACACCCAGGTTAAAATTGGGGAAACTACGGAAAAGTGAAAGGCTGTAGTCTTCAAACTGAATTTTTGCATCCAGTTGTTTGTTGGCCTCTTTCAGAGCCGCATCCATGATCTGTTTATGAAATACCAATGGAATGCTGATCATCAGGCCTATTACGATCACCACAATGATCCCAATTACTTTTAAGAAGGTTTTCATTTCGAAATGATTTTAAGTTTATGAAAAGATACGAAAAAAATCATTGATATCCACGAAACAGCAGATAATGATCGGCCAGAACAAGGGCGGCCATGGCTTCAACAATGGGGACAGCCCGCGGGACAATGCATGCGTCATGCCTTCCACCTGCTTTATATTTTGTTAAATTTCCATTAAGGTCGACTGAGTCCTGTGTTTTACCGATGCTTGAAGGGGGTTTGAAGGCAAGGGAGAAATTCAGTTCCATACCATTTGAAATTCCACCCTGTATGCCGCCGGAATGATTGGTCCGTGTTTTTATCCTGCCGTTTTCCTGCACAAACTCATCATTGTGTTCAGAACCCTTCATCCCCACCCCGGCAAATCCCAGCCCGAAGTCTACTCCTTTTGCGGCATTAATGCTCATGAGAGCAGATGCAAGCTTCGCATTCAGTTTTTCATAAACGGGCTCGCCAAGTCCTGCAGGGACTCCCTTAACTTTACAGGACACAATCCCTCCGATGGAGTCCTCCTCTTCTCTGATCTTTTCGAGGAAAGCGGTCATCTTGATGCTGAGATCCTGGTCGGGGCATCGCACCGGTGATTCTTCAATTACAGCCGGATCAAAATCCGCATAGGGAATATCCAGCTTCATCTTGCCGATGGCTGAAACATAAGCCATGATCCTGATATCATACTGCAGCAGGTAGAGTCTGGCAACAGCACCCCCGACCACACGCACTGCCGTTTCCCGGGCGGAAGCCCTGCCCCCGCCCCGATGATCGCGAATACCATATTTCTGCTGGTAGGTATAATCGGCATGTGAAGGTCGGTAAACTTCCCGGATCTTATCATAATCCTGCGGTCGTGCATCCTGGTTCCGGATGATAAAAGCAATGGGAGTACCTGTACTCTTACCATCCTTGAGGCCTGAAAGAAATTCCACTTCGTCGGGCTCAGCACGCCCCGAAGCCCAGTTTGCAGAATTGGTTCTCCGGCGGAACAATTCATTGCGGATGAAATCCAGATCGATTTCGAGGTTTGGCGGGCAACCATCAATCATTCCCCCTATCGCAGGTCCGTGCGATTCACCGAAGCTGCTTAACCGAAATAGATTGCCTGTAGAATTTCCTGCCATAATCAACAAAATTATAAATAAAAACGTACAATGTGTGCAGGTATTCAGGGAATAAACACTGAAAGCTTGCACTTTATCAAATGTTTGGATAAATTTGTATCAGGGGGAAAGATGAAAAAATACCGTTTACTAATTGCGTTATTTGTATTGCTCACTGCGTCATGCCAGCAGGATGCACTGGTGGAAGAGTATTATGAACTGTCGGCGGAGTTTCTCAGCTATTGCTATTTTGAACCCGGTTCATACTGGGTTTACCAGAAGAACAACGAAAATGTTTTCGACACCATTGTGGTTGACAGCATCATTTCATATACCGGAGTGAACGGCCTGACCGAAGAAAGCGACAACAGGTTTATATACGATGCCATCGAAGAGCTGGTTCAAATACCCAACAAACAAAACATCCGCAAATGGGAAATTGCCGCCAGCCTGAAAACAAATGTGAGCGGTAACGAGGTTTCCAATGAATTGCTAAGGATTTACTTTAATGACAGATACAATATTGCACTCTACCCAAATACTCCCCAGGGAGAAAAAATTGATTTCGGGAGCAAGGAGGGGTATTATGAGACCATGGCCCATTTCAGCCAGTTTTCCATTCCCGGCAATACCTTTTACGAAGTATATCATACCCGTGTGTACGATTCGCTGCATCCTGGCGGGATCCGGATCACTGATTTTTATATCGCCCGGAATCACGGGATCATCACTTATACTTATCAGACCCCGGTTGATACCGTGACCTGGAAACTTGTCGACTGGGATTTAACCCAATAACCGGTTTGCAACTTCGATCAATCTTGTGTGTTCAGGTATTTTAATTTCGCTTCAAAGACCTTGAGATCCTGTTTGGCTTTATCGATCTTTTTCATGAACTCATTCTTCAGAATATCCGCCTTCTTACTGCTTGCCAGGAAACCCACATTGTTTTCCCAGAGGTGAATATCTTCCCTGAGTTTGCTGATCTTACCGTTCAGGAAGTTCCGCTCACGGCCCAGTGCCTTTCTGGCATTGGGGTCATCCTTCAGGTTCTCCACTTTATTTTTATAAGCCATCTGGCTGATCTCCATCGTGCTGATCTTCAGCTTTTCCATCTGTGCATCAATGACTTTGCGGAATTCATTCTGTATGCTGTCTTTTTCTTTGATCGGAACATGGCCGACATCCATCCATCTGCGCTGGAATTCCTTGATCACCTTGAGGTTTTCCTTTTTGTCATCTCCGAAAGAATAATTTTTCACCTCCCCAATAAGGGCCTTCTTGTCTTCCAGGTTCTTTGCCTCATGTTCGTGAATATTGGAGAAATACTCGGATTTCTTTTTAAAGAAATGATCGTTGGCCGCACGGAATCTTTTCCAGATCTTGTCGGAATTCTTCCTGGGGACGGGCCCGATCTTCTTCCACTCTTTCTGGAGGCGGATCAGGTCTTCGGTGGTCTTGCGCCAATCGGCATTGTCCTGCACAGCCTCGGCCTGCGCACAGAGGTCCAGTTTCAGGTTATAATTATTGAGCTGCTGTTCTTTCACCTGGTTGAAAAACTCCCTTCTGTTCTCGAAAAAAGTATTCAAAGATGACCTGAACCTGCTCCAGATTTCGTCGTTGTGCTTCTTTGGCGCAGGTCCTATTGTTTTCCAGACTTTGAACAATTCGTTCATTTGCCTGGTATTTTCCTGCCAGTCCTTCATGCCTTCATTTTTCCGGCCCAGAAGTTCTTCGGCCTTTACGCAGAGAGCAGTTTTGGCTTCCAGGTTGCCTTCCTGCTGCCCTGTAAGCTGAGCATAATGTTCCCGTCTTCTGTCGTTGATCTTGTCGGTTGCAGATTTAAATCTCTCCCAGACCTCGTCTTTTTTATCCTGCGGGGCGGGACCAATCTCCTTGAATTTTTCGTGCAGCTTCTGCAGCTCTTTGAAAGATCTTATGATGGATGTTTCGAGCAGGAGTTCCTCTGCTTTTTCACACAACTCAATCTTGGCCTCCAGGTTCTTTTTCAGGTCAAGATCCCTGAGTTCCTTGTTGATTTTAACTTTATCAAAAAATTTCTCAACCAGGAAGTGATAGCTCTGCCAGAGGTTATTGACCTCGCTGCGAGGAACCATGCCGATTTCTTTCCACTTTTCCTGCAGCTCCCTGAACTGGTCATATGTATTTTTGAGCGTTTCCTCCGAATTGATCAGTTCCTTTAGGTCTTCCAGGATCTGTTTCTTAAATTCCAGGTTTTCCTGCTTCTTTTTCTCTAACTTTTTAGTGTACTGGGATTTATTCTGACGGTAAACACTGAAAGCCATGTCGAAGCGTTCCTGCAAGGCATCTTTCTCTTCAGCGCTTTCACCTTCTTCGTCTTTGATCTCGATATTTTCTTCGATCTTCTCCTGCTGCTCTGAACTGGTCCTGCTTAAATAGGCAACCTTGATCAGGGAAACACGGGTCTTGATCTTGCTGATATCACTTTCCTTGACGGTTTCCTCGAGGACCTCCACCAACTCCTGGCGGCTCATCTCATCGAATGTCTGTTTGGAAGTTTCATCGTCAATTTCGTCTTCATCTTCCTCTTCATCACTTTCTTCCTGATCCCCGCCGGACTCCTCCTCTTCTTCAGGTTTTTCTGTGCCGGGAGTTTCCTCTTTGGCCTTTGTTTCTTCCTTTTCTGACGCTTCTTCCCCTCCGCTTGTCTTTTCTTCTGCTGCTGCTTCTTTCTCTTCTTCTTCTTCTGCTGCTACTTCTTCCTCTGCAGCCGAACTTTTCTTTTCAGCAGTTCCCTCTTCCTTTAAGTCTTTATCTTCTTTTGGTACGGAAGCATCTTTGCTACTGGTTATAGTTACAGGGGTTTCTTGCGGCTCATTCGTTTCACCGGGTATTTCCGGGCTTGCTTCATCAGACTTTTCATTGGCACCTGTCTTGTTTTCAGGTTCAGGTTCAGGTGCATCTGCCGCATCATTGTTTACAGCAGCTTTTTCTTCACTCTTTTTAGCATTTTCTGCATCCTGGTTCAATGCATTTTTTTCCTTTTCAGGTTGAGAAGTTTGTTCACTCATAAAAATAGATTTGTTGGTATTCGCCACCTCGCCTGGCGGGGTTTTGATTCGCTGTTTTTAATGTTAAATTAATTGTTTTACAATATTATCAAACGATCTTTCATTTTTCAAAAGGATTGCAAAATTACTAAATATTTATTTTGAGGAAAATATTTTCATAAATTTAACCTGCAAAGTTACCCATCACCCATTAATCAAAAATTGAACGGTTAAAGATAATATAGCCGAAATTCAGGAACACGGAAAAGGAATCCCGGGTACGGTCATAATAATTAACGCTGAGACTCAGAGGCCCGATGGGGCTAAAAAAAACAAGGCTGGAGGATCCGATGAAAGACCGGTTCTCGAATTCTTTGCCAGAAAAGGCCTTCCGGCTCAGGAAGTCCTGGCTGATTTGTCTGTATGGCTGCATGAGGTATGCTTCCATCCGGAAATCAAGATTGCGCATAATGGGGACCACAGTTTTCAGTCCCAGCGCTCCATAATTAAATGCCCGGTAATTGGGCAGAAAGAGGGTTTTGCTTTCGGGTATAGGTTCAAAAGCCGTTGCGGATAATATACTGGATGTGTAATTATTAAAGAATTCCTGGTTTGACAGATACAATTCGGAATAAAAACCAAATTTAATCCTTCTAAAAGAATCAAAATAATTGTCGTAGATCAGATTCAGACTGAGATAATCATGATTCCTGGAAAACTCTTCTTTATGTTCCATCGTGGAACCCGGTATATTTTTTTCAGTACCATTTATATAGCGCAGGTTGATCAATAGCCTCGCCCCTGCCGAAGCATATTGTTTGCGATTGAGAGAATTCAGCTCAAACTTAAAAAAAGGAGAAATAAGTTCAAAAGAAGTAACATCTGCTGTATCGAGGCGGGTAAATGTGTTGGTCTGATAATAATCATCCTTTACCTGGCCGAAATTTGCACCTGCAAGTATCTTTCCTGTATTTCCGAAAGAAAGGCCGAGTTGCAGATAGCTCAGGTTTTCATTCTCAACAAGGAAAGAGGGATCTTTATCTTCGAAAAAATAGGTGGTATTTTTAAAATAGTCACGATGGTTGTAAATATAGCCAACCTGCACAAAGTAAGGCGTGCGGCTGGGGAAATCAAATTTTCCGTCCAGCTTAAAAGAACTGTAAAAGCGGCCGAAATAAGCGTTGGAATAGAGGGTGGTTGCGGCAGTTCCCAGCAAATTGAACTGCAGGCCCACAAAAGCTTCGTTCACGGCACTGGAAGACAGGTTGCCGCCAAATTCCGCAATGAATTGCTCGGTCCTGTCAACACGCAGATAAAGATCATAATAACCACTGGCTTTATTATACACCAACTCGGGATAAATAAAATCGAATTTATTATCGGCTATCAACCTGAAATAACCTTTTTTCAATTCCTGCAGGCTTACATAATGCTCTCCGCGCATCAGTTGTCTGGCAATATAAAGCGATTTTGCCCTGTTTACACCCAGGGCATATACCGTATCGATGATCAGTTCGGGCTGCCTTTTCCTGAAATCATCCCGCATTTCCCTTACCACGGATTGTTTTCTGCGCACCCGGATTATTTCCCTGATCTCATCTATTCGCCGGTTCGCTTCGGCATAACCGCTATCGATGAAGGCCCGGGCCCTTGAAAAGTCTATAACATTCACATGGCCGATATTGTGCTCAATTACCAGTCCGTTCTCCTCCCCAATGCTGTAATCCGTTTTCATCATCAGCATATTCTGTATTTGTGAAATGATGTTATCTGAAGAAGGAGTATCATAGTTCCCGGCCGCCTTGCTTCCAATGATCACATCAGGATCGAAGTCCTGCCTGATCACATCCGCAGGAAAATTGTTATACATACCCCCGTCGAACAGAAGTTTGTTGTTTACCATGATGGGCCTGAAATAAAAAGGATAGGTCACACTCGCTCTCACCGCATTGCTCAGGTTTCCACTGGCGATCACAACAGCACGGTTGGAGTCGATGTCGGAAGCAACGCAGCGGAAGGGAATCATGAGGCTGTCGAAGTCGTAGGAAGCGACAGCTGAGGGACCCGAAAAAAACTCCATAAAGGCATAATCCATGGAATACGGGGCAACGATATTGGTAGGCAAAATACTGCTAAAACTTTCATTCAGGGCAAAAGGAACATTAATCCAGGAAGCATTCGGATCGTTTTGTTTGATAAAGAATTTATACTCCTCACTGATGGTACCACTGGCCCATTGTTTTACGGTTTCAGAAGTCATGAGCTCTTCGATCTGTCCAGGGGTGTAACCGCTGGCATACAATGCCCCGATGATGGCCCCCATGGAAGTTCCTGCGATATAGTCGATGGGGATCTGATTTTCCTCCAGGGCTTTCAGCACCCCGATATGACAAACACCTTTGGCTCCCCCACCGCTCAGCACCAGGCCCACGCTTTGCCCGTAGCCATAATGATTCAACATAAGTGAAAGTAAAATCAGAAAAGATACAAGATGCATATTTGTAAAAAAGCTCATTCAACAAAAAATATTGAACTGTAAATTTAAAAATCTTTCATTAATCTGCATTATTCATAAATTAGCTTAACGTACTCAAATAATGCAGGTTAAGCCCGAGTTAAAAAAGCAGACAAAACTTGCCTGCTTTATTAACTCTTTAGCCTGAGATATTATTATTTCATTGCCTGGTCCAGATCGGAAATAATATCTTCCACATTTTCAATTCCAACAGAAAGGCGGACCAGTTCATCGGATATTCCGGATTTTTCACGGGCTTCTTTCGACAGCTTGGAGTGGGTCATGGAGGCAGGATGCTGGATAAGTGTTTCTATCCCACCCAGAGAAACCGCCAGCAGGGCCAGTTTAACATTGTTCATCATTTTCTCTCCGGCCCCGAAGCCGCCTTTCAGTCCAAAGCTAATCATGGCGCCGGGGCCATGCATCTGCTTTTTGCCAAGTTCATATTGTGGGTGCGACTTTAGGCCAGGATATTTGACCCAGGCCACTTTGGGATGATTTTCCAGGAATTCGGCAATCTTCCTGGAATTTTCCTGAGCGCGATCGATTCGAACAGAGAGGGTTTTCAGGCCCCTGCGAACCATAAATGCCTGGGTTGGGTCCATGTTAAAGCCCATGTTGGTCATTACCGGCCGGATCTTTTTGTAGTGCTCTTCCGTGCGGGTAACGATCATCCCTGCCACAATATCTGCATGTCCGTTGATGAATTTGGTCATGGAATGCAGCACGATGTCGGCACCCAGGTCCAGTGGCCTTTGCAGGTAAGGGCTGCAAAAGGTATTGTCAACGCAAAGCGGAATACCGGCCTCATGGGCTATTTCAGCAACTTTCCTGATATCCGTGATCCCCATGGTTGGATTGGCAGGCGTTTCCACATAGATCAGTTTTGTATTGGACTGTATGGCATTCTTCACGTTCTCCAATTTCGAAGTATCCACGAAACTGGATTCAACATTAAAACGGGGATAGATATTCTCGAGCACTCCTCTGGAGGGCCCGTACACTGCATCGGAGCTAACAATATGATCCCCTGCTCCCAGGTAGGTCATGTATACGGTGTTGATGGCTCCCATGCCTGAAGAGGCCGAAACGCCGTCGAAGCCATTTTCCAGGGTCGCAACTGCTTGCTCAAGTTCCCGGATAGTCGGGTTGCCCAAGCGGGTATAGATGTAACCATCTGACTCGCCCGAGAAACATTTGGCACCATGTTCAGCACTTTCAAATTTAAATGTTGAGGTCTGGTAAATAGGGTTGACCGCGCTTCCCATGCAATCCTCAATACCTCCGGCATGAATCAGTTTGGAGTCAAATCCTGCATTTTTAATATCCATAATATGCTTTTTATATTTTATAATGATTTAGGTTTAATTCATTTATGAGCGCCTTAATGATCGCACAAATTTTCACCGGCTTGCAGTTCACCATTCACCAGTTCCTGCACAAGCTCCACGGAATCTTTAAGTTGTGCGCCGGCATAAACATTGATCCCGTTTTGCATAAAAAGGTCAATGGCCCGCTGACCAATTCCTCCGGCAATCACATCATCCACATCCAGCTTCTTCAGCCATAGCGGAAAAACACCGGGCTGGTGTGCCGGCGGGTCCACCACTTCCGATGAAACAATCTTATTGCCCGATACCTGGTAAATTGCAAACTGCTCACAATGTCCAAAGTGAGCACACAGTTTTCCCTTGCTCAGGGGTACTGCTACTTTCCTCATTTCCATCTCATTCATTGTTTTTATTTTTTATCCTGATAATTTTCTGATGATGTGGTGAGCCTTCCCTCACCAGTGAAACTCCGCAATCCTCACATAGCTTCAGTCTGCATGGTATACCGGCAATATGCTCATATCTTTTGTCGCATGCCGGACAAACACAATAACCCGGGTGTCCACCTTTCATTTTGTTCATTCCGGCCGGCATCTTATCCGGGCTTGTTTCTTCCAGGATCTCATCCAGTAAACCGGATCCGCAGACTTTGCATCGAATATCTTCCTTATCCCCCGCACTTGTTTTAAACTCAGAACCGCAATGCCTGCAGATATACCAAGAATCCGGAAACTCAACAGTCCCACCTCCAATGTATACCGGGCAGGATTCGGTAAGGGCCCTGGCGACCTTTCGCCTGGCAGCTTCATAAACCCTTGTAAAAGTGGGCCTGGAAACATCCATTTTCGATGCAGCCGCTTCCTGCGAACATCCCTCATAATCACACAAACGGATGGATTCAAATTCTTCGTAGAAAAGCATAATCGGCTGTCCTTCAAAACTCCCTGAGCCAAAAGGCCTGAAACCTTTTGCATGCGGGGGCCTGCCCATTTTTCTGTTTCTTTTTGGTCGTGGTGACATATCAGGGCACAAAGATAATGAACATATGATCAATATCGTTCAAAAAGTCAAAAATATTTCACAATCCCTATAAGATGGATAAAGGCAAATACAGCCTGCTTATAGCCTGAATAATGCAGATTAAAATGGCCAGAATTTATTATCGAACCAAATATCTTCCTTCAGTTCTTCATTCATCCTGTGCAGCAATTTGTGGTGGGTCCTTTCCCAGTCGGCAAGCATCTCGTACATTTCTTTTTCATTGGCATCTTCAGCCTCCTCTGCCCTTTTGGAATAGGTCTCGATGGCCCTGTTCTCAAATTCGATGGCTGCCGAAATGGCTGCTGCTTCATAATCGGCTGCGCCAATTTCTTTTTTAAGTTCTTCAGAAAGTATCCTGTTAACTTCCGTTTCATCCGCCCTGGGTTTCAGCTCATTTTTTAAAAACTGCTGATTTTTCTCATAATGAGAGAATTGTTTGGAAAGGAATTCTATGTGGGCATCCTCTTCCTCTGCCAAAGTTGAAAATATCTCTTTTACGGCTTTACTCTGCGTTTGCTTTGCCACTGTTGAGTAAAATGCCTTGCCCCTCTTTTCGAGTAAAATGGCGGTTTTTAAGATTTCCGTCGCTTTTTTCTGTTCCATATGTAATTTGTGTTTGTTTTCCCTAACAAAGGTACGATTTTTCGCATGAATTATCGATGGAAACACTTCCCCTGTTCATATTATCCCGAAATTTGTCGATCATATTCCTATTTTTGTATTATGGCATTTTCAAACAAAAGGTCGGATATCATACGGAAGATGTTCCGGAAGTGGTCAGGCACCGAAGCGGAGGAGATCATCCCCCTGCCACCCTCTGGTTCACAACGGTCATATTACCGGGTCAGGGGAGTTGATTCAGAAAGTGCGATTGCAGCCTTTAATGAAAATGCCAGGGAGAACAAGGCTTTTATATACCTGGCCCGGCATTTTAATAAACAGGGATCCGGGTTCCCAGGATCTACCAGGAAGATAAAGCAAACCTTTGCTACCTGCTCGAAGACCTGGGATTTGATATCCTCTTCTACCGGATCATGAAAGAAAAACCCCGCTTTTCGGATGAAACGCATCAACTCATCAAACAATCCCTGCATGAATTGCTGCAAATGCAACTTGCAATTAAAAACCTCGATTTTTCATACTGTTATCCTCGTCCAAGCTTCGACAAGCAATCCATTCAGTGGGATCTGGAATATTTCAAATACTACTTTGTAAAACTCTTCGGCCTGCAATTTGATGAGCAAAAACTTGAATCGGATTTCGAGAACTTCAGCCAGTACCTCTTGCAGGCAAAACAGGAATATTTCATGTTCCGTGATTTCCAGTCGAGGAACATCATGATCCGTAACAACAAAACATATTTTATTGATTTTCAAGGCGGAAGAAAAGGCCCCCTGCAATACGACCTGGCCTCTTTTCTTTCCAGGTCAGGGCTGAGTTTCCCTGGGAACTCAAAATGGAACTACTGTCGTACTATCTTGATGAAATGAAAGCTAATGGCATCGAGCCCGGCGAGCATTTCAGGCAATATTTTTTCGGTTTTGCTTTTCTAAGGCTGATGCAGGTACTCGGAGCTTATGGCTACCGCGGGATCATCCAGAATAAAAGTCACTTCATGATCAGTATTCCATTTGCTGTTGACGCGCTGCAGGAACTGTACCTAAAGGCAAAGCCAGCTGTACAACTGGATGAGATGTCTGCTGTATTTGAACAAATATTCCAGCTGGAATTTCCACAGGATGTTGAAAATGATAAAAACAAACTGACCGTAAGCATTCACAGTTTTTCCTATAAAAAAGGTCTTCCACGGGATTATTCAGGCAATGGGGGCGGTTATGTTTTCGATTGCCGTGCCCTGCCAAACCCCGGACGTATGGCCAAGTTCAGAAGCCTGACCGGTTTGGAAAACCCGGTTTCGGAATATCTGAAAAAGAAACCGGAAGTAGAAAGTTTTGTGAACAATTGCACGAATATGGTAAAACAGTCCATTAAAAATTACCTTGCCCGGGGATTCAGCAATTTATCCGTAAGTTTCGGATGTACCGGGGGACAGCACAGGAGCGTTTATTGTGCAAACAAGTTGTTGAATGAATTGAAATCAACCGGAGATATCAGGGTATTGATTGAACACAGAGAATTAAAAGATTGATTATGGCAAAAACAATATGTAAAACCAAAGATAAAACAAAGCTTGAAAAGAAATCTGCCGATCCTGAATTTTACTGCAAGAAATGCAAAGCAGAGGTCAAAAAGGAAAAGCACGTTTGCAAACCCAAAAAGCTATAGCAAGAGCATGAAAGCAATGATCCTGGCAGCCGGCCGGGGGACCAGGCTGAAACCGGTCACCGACAGTAAACCCAAAGCCCTCCTTGAAATTGGGGGCAGAACACTGCTTGAGATCCAGATCAGGAAACTGCTTAAGGCCGGGATCAAAGAGATCATCATCAATGTGCATCATTTTGCCGATCAGATTGAGCAGTATTTGCATGAAAAGCATGCTTTCGGTGCCAGCATATCTATCTCCGATGAAAGGGAGGAATTGCTCGATACCGGAGGCGGTATTCGCAAAGCCAGCTGGTTTTTCAATAACAGCAAGACCTTTCTGGTACAGAATGTGGATGTGATCACAGACCTGGATCTGGCGGATTTCGTCGATGCTTATATGGCGAAAAATGCAGATGTACTGCTGGCAGTAAGAAAAAGAACTTCGGGCCGTCAATTGCTGTTTAACAAAAAAATGCAGCTGAAAGGCTGGCAAAACCTGAAAGAGAATAAATGCCTGCTGGTTGAGGTAAACAGTCATGCTGAAGACTTCGAACAGTATGCCTTCAGTGGTATACATCTGATCCGAAGTAGCCTGGCCGGGAAGTTTGCCGAAAGTCCGCATTCTATCATCAGGACTTACCTGCAGCTGGCATCTGAACATGAAATTCATGGATATGATCACACAGGCACACGCTGGTGGGACATTGGAAAATATGAGGAACTGGAGGATCTTAAAAGGGATCCTGAACTCCTGAAAATCATAAAGAAAAACGATGGATAGCTTTCTGGAGAAATGTGTTGACCAAATTCTCAAAAGTCATAAAAGGGGGCTGGGAGAAATCTGCCTGGTACTGCCCAACCGGCGAGCCGGCCTTTTTATTAAAAAGTACTTTTCGAAAAAGATCAGTGCACCGGTTTTTATGCCGGGTATATTTTCTATCGAGGATTTTATTACCAGGTTATCCGGGCTAAACATCCTGGATCATTTGAACCTGCTCTTTGAGTTCTATGAAGTCCACAAAGAGGTCAGCGGAAAGGAGAATGCCGATTTTGAAGCTTTTGCCGACTGGGCCCCGTCAGCATTGCGGGATTTCAACGAAGTGGACGAATACCTGGTAAAAGCTTCTTCCCTGTTCAGCTTCCTGACCGATGCCAGGGCCATTGAGCTCTGGGATCCCGGGAATGCACAACTGACGGATTTTGAGAAAAATTATCTGCAGTTCTACCGGTCCCTGCATGATTATTACAAAAAACTGAACAACAGGCTACTTCAAAAAAAACAGGCCTACCCGGGAGCGGCCTATCGCTACGTGGCGGAAAACATCAACGAATTAACAGCAAAGACCGGATATGAGCAGGTGTACTTTATTGGATTTAACGCACTGACAAATGCCGAAGAAAAACTGATCAAACGGCTGTTGGAAATAAATAAGGCCCGGGTTTTCTGGGATGCAGACCAGTATTATCTCGGCAGCCTGCACCAGGGAATCAGGCAGGAGGCTGGGAAGTTTTTGCGGGAACATCTTAACAAAAAATATTTTGGCGGGGATGGTTTCATTGGCGATGATTTCCATTCCGCCAAAGAAATTGAGATCATCGGCGTACCGCAAAATATCGGGCAGGCCAAAATCTGTGGTGAACTAATCAGGAATATGCCCGATTTGGATAAACTCGACCTGACCGCTGTGGTGCTGGCTGATGAATCCATGCTCATCCCCGTATTGAACTCAATACCCGGGGAAATCAAGAAACTAAATATCACCATGGGATTCCCACTCGAACATGTCCCTCTTTTTCATTTGTTTGACAAATTGTTCCAGATGAACAGGAACGCATCAGGAATAAAGCAAGTTCGTGCCAATAATATAACCCGCTATTACCTGAAGGATATTCTCCAGCTTTTGCAGCAACCCGTCCTTCAGTCCGGTGCGGGCTCTTTATTCGGTCTGAACGCCCGGGAATATGCTTCCCTCGTCGAGGAAATCATACGTTCCAACAAAGTCCTGATGGAACAGGAAGAAATGATCAGCTATTTTCCAGCGAAAAGAAATGAATTTACAAAACTGCTTTTCAGGGATTGGAAGGATCAGCCTGAAACAGCGCTTACAAGCATTTTTGCGATCATCGATCATATCCGGAAGTCGATTAGCGGCAAAGGAAAAAAAGAGGAGTTACTGCTGGAATATCTTTACAGTTTTGCACTGATCTTCAGGCGGTTGAAAAGCTTGCAGGAAAACTATAACAGCCTGTCCTCCGCAGAAAGCCTCTGGAAAGTCCTGAAACAGCTCATCCGCACCGCCAACATACCTTTTTACGGGGAACCCCTGCAGGGACTTCAATTGATGGGCATGCTGGAAACCCGTACCCTTGATTTCGAAAACATCATCCTGTTGTCGTGTAATGAAGGCATACTCCCCTCGGCCAGGTCGCATGATTCCTTCATTCCTTTCGATATAAAAATTAAATTCGGCTTACCGACATACAGAGACCGGGACGCAATTTTTGCCTATCATTTTTACCGTTTACTTCAGCGGGCAAAAAAAGCTTATCTATTATACAACACTGAAGCTGGCCAGCTTGGGGGTGGTGACAAAAGCCGTTTTTTATCCCAGCTTGAAAAAGAGCTGCCACAATACAATCCTTCGGTCAAAATCAGCCAGAAAATCTACAGCCTCGACATCAGCGGCATGAGCCTCAAATCGGAGATAAACATTGAAAAGACAACCGAAGTAATGGAGCGCATTCATGCAAAGGCCAAAAGCGGTTTTTCTGCCAGCAGCCTGAACAAATTCAGGAGGTGCCCCCTGCAGTTTTACTTTTCGGAACTTGCCGGCCTGAAGGAAGAGGAAGAAACCGGGGAAAGCATAGATGCGGCCAGCCTGGGTACCATTATTCATAAAAGCCTGCAGGAACTTTACCAGGAATATCGCGGAGAAGAGCTTGATGTAAATGCGCTGCAAAGCATCAGGAAAAAAGTACGCGCCAGGCTCGACGAAAGCTTCAGTGCATTGTTTCCGGGCGGAGATGCTGATTTCGGAAAAAACCTCTTGATCATGAAAGCTGCAGAGAAGCTGATCCGGAATGTAACATACTTCGATGAGGGCGCAGTGCGCGAAGGCAGGATGCGTATTCTTGAGCTGGAGCAGGAAATCCGGACATCCGTAAACTTCAATATACCCGAATTGCCTGAAAATATTCTCCTGAAAGGATTCATCGACCGCATTGATGAAATGGACGGAATGACACGTTTGCTGGATTATAAAACAGGTGTGGTGGAAGTACGGGAACTCACTGTGCGGAGTGATGCTGATACCACTGATGCCGGATTCAGTGACATTGCTTTCCAGTTAATGTTCTACGCTTTCATTTTTACTTTGCAGGATGACAATCCCACCAGCACATTACAATCAGCCGTGCTTTCACTGAAAAAGAGCAAAGATGCACTTTTGGCTTTATCGATCGATAAAAACAAATACCTCAACAGTGAAGCGCTGGGGTTCTTCAAGCATCAACTATCTGAACTTTTGCAGAAGCTTTTTGACAGCAATGAAAAGATCAGCCAGACCAGGGATATTAAAACCTGCCAATACTGCTCCTTTAAGAACATATGTAACAGGTAATTGCAACCTGCTTCGGGGCAGCCGGATAATTCTCCAAATTGCACCGGCATATTCCAACTTTTCTACATATATTTATGGCTTGAAAATTAAATTGAAATCAAGCAAGCTATTTTATGCAAGACCAAGATCCAAAATTCAACATTCTGATCGTTGATGACCGCAAGGAGAATCTGATAACCCTGGAAGGGATCCTTGAAAGTCCTGAATTAAATATAATCAAGGCGACCTCTGGAAATGAAGCCCTGGGCAAACTCCTGGAAAACGATGTGGCCATGGTCCTTATGGATGTTCAAATGCCCGAAATGGACGGCTTTGAAACTGTTGAGATCATGCGGCAGAATGAGCGCACAAAAGATATACCCGTGATTTTTGTTACCGCCATCAGCAAACAGCGCGAGCATGTTTTCAAGGGATACAAGACCGGTGCGGTCGATTACCTGTATAAACCACTCGATCTTGAGATACTGCAAAGCAAGATCCAGGCATATATTGAATTTTTCAAACAAAAGTTTGTGCTGGAACAAACTGCCAAAAAACTCAAAAAAACAGTGCAGGAACTGCATGATGCAAAAAAAGTTGCAGAAGAAGCCACCACGGCCAAAAGCAGTTTCCTGGCAAGCATGAGTCATGAGATCAGGACTCCGCTCAACGGAATTATCGGCATGGCGGACCTGGCCCTGATGGACAGGGATCTGAATGAATTGCAGACAGAAAGGATCCAGGACATCAAGCAATCAGGCGAATCCCTGCTCGACATTATCAATGAGATTCTTGACATTTCCAAAATAGAGGCCGACAAACTGGAGCTTGAGAACATTGAGTTCAGCATCCGGGAGGTCCTGGAAAAAGTTACGCGCCTGCTCTCCGTAAAGATCTTCCAGGAAAAGCTGGAATTTGTCTGTGAAATATCACCTGAAATGCCAGACATCCTTATCGGTGACCCGGTAAGGATACGGCAAATCCTGATCAACCTGGTAGGCAATGCGATCAAGTTCACCGATGAAGGAATGGTGGGGGTTTATATCATCCTGAAAGAAATCAGGGACGGAGTGGCCAAACTTGAATTTTCAGTAAAGGATACCGGGATCGGGATCGCAGAGGACAAACTCGACAAACTCTTCAAATCTTTCAGCCAGGCCGATGTTTCAACTACCCGCAAGCATGGCGGTACAGGGCTCGGACTGAATATTTCGAAGCGCCTTGTAGACATGATGAAAGGCAAGATCGGGGTAGAAAGTAAACATGAAAAAGGAAGCCGTTTCTTTTTTGAACTGGACCTGAAAATTGGCAGGCAGGATGAAGAAGCATGGAAGCTGGACCTCGACAACAAGAAACAGATCAATATCCTGGTAGTGGATGATAATCAGGAAAGCCGCAGGATCATCACCAAGCTTCTGGATTACTGGAAAATCAATTCCGACAGTACAGGCAAGTGCAATGATGCCCTGAAGCTCATCAGGGAAAAATCTGAAAAAAAGGAAAAGTACGACATGATCCTGATCGACTATTTCATGCCGGAAATGAAAGGCACGGACGCAGCCAGGAAGATCAAAAACGAGTTTGCCGAAGAGTACATTCCCGAAATCGTTTATATTACCACGCCCCAGTATGCCTACTCGGAAAACAAGATGAAAGACATTGACCTCAAGCTGAAGAATACCCTGACCAAACCGGTACATCAGCGTGAACTCAAATCCCTGCTGATGCGCAAGCTCAGCCAGAAATATGAAAAAACCGAAATCACGGCAGATAAGAAAAAGGGGCAGGCGGGGGATGATCAGCAAAGGGGCAAGCCGATCAATATTCTGGTTGCCGAAGACCAGTTGATCAACAGAAAGATCGTAAACCAGTTATTATCCAAAAAAGGCTGGGAAGTTACCCTGGCAGAAAACGGCAAGGAAGCAGTGGATATGGCCCGGGATAACGACTTCGATATCATACTGATGGATGTACAGATGCCGGAAATGGACGGTCTGGACGCAACAAGGATGATACGAAAACATGAAAAAGACAAGAAACACACACCCATTATTGCCATGACGGCACATGCCATGAAAGGGGATAAAGAGAAATGCCTGGCCGTTGGCATGGATTTTTACGTCTCCAAACCCGTAAACCCCAACGAATTATACCAGGCCATCGAAAAATATGCGCAAGCTGTTAAGTAGTTTGCTTTGTCCGTTAAAAAGTTAAAGTTTTATTCATGCAGGAGGATAAGAAAACAACAGGATTTGATCAGTTCAGACACTGGCTGAAAGCCAACCTTTACATCGGGGTGGGAAAATCATTGTTGCTTTGGTTCCTGGCCATTTCCTTTGTGCCCCTGGCCAGCATGAGCTTCATCAATTATCTTTATGCTTACCTGGGCCTTACGGTAGTTGCCGAAAAGTCCATAGTTACTACTTCCCAGCTTCGCGTAGAATACCTGAATACCTTCTTTCGTGAACTCAACAATTTCACGGAAATTGAAAGCGAACAAAGCGAAAACCTTGATTTTTTCAAAGAGCTCAGGAAGCAATATGAGCGCAGCAGCTTAAGTTCTGAAGCATTCACTCATTCGCAAAGCTGGAAGGAATTTACACAAAAAAAGCGCAAAGACTTCGGACAGTACATCAATAAACAGGGATATTACGACATCTATTATATTGACCGTGAAGGCAACATACTTTTCTCGATCAGGGAAGAAAAAGACCTGGGGACCAACCTTTTTAAAGGAGAATACGCCAACACGCTTTTCAGTCAGACCGCCCGGGAAAGTCTCCGCAAAGAAAAGATTTTGTTCTCAGACATTTCTTTTTACCCACCCTCGAATGATGTTCCAACAGGTTTTTTCTGTAATGTGTTAAAGGACCCTGGCGGGGAAATCCTCGGGATATTTGCCGTCCAGATCACCATGGAACGCATCAACAATATCATACAGGATGATGTGGGCCTGGGGGAGACCGGACAGGCATACCTGGTAGGTGCCGACCTGCTCATGCGTTCCGCAACCAGGCTGGAAGACCAGGACATTATTCTGCAAAAGACTGCCAGGACCGACAAAACCCTGGAGTGGCAGCAATATGTCAGGAACAGGGATGACCAACAATACATTATCAGCAATGATCTCCTTGCGGAAAAAATAACTTCCTACCCCAACCTGAGCGGAAATTATGTGCTGGGTATTTACCGCAATATAAAATACCTGGAGCAATATGGTGTAAACTGGGCACTGATCGAGGAGATCGACAACAATGAGGCCTACGCTTATGCACAGGACCTTTCCGACATTGCAAAGATCTCCTTCATTGTCACCATCATCATCGTATTTTTCATCGCCATCCTGGTAACCAAAAAATTCGTTTCCCCGATCAAGGCACTTTCGGCCTGGGCAAAACAGGTTGCGATCGGGGATCTGGTAAGAAAAGATATCAGGACTCCCAGGAATGAGGTGGGCGAGATGGTTGATAACTTTAACCTCCTCGTCGATTCGCTGCGTTCTTATGCCAGGGTAAGCGAATCGGCAGCCTTCGGGGATTACACAAGGTCCGTTATCATCCGGAGTGAGAAGGATGTGCTTGGCAAATCGATGAACCAGATGGTTGAAAGTTTCCGGAAAGTTGTGGAACAGGCAAACCAGATTGCACAAGGGAATTACTCCACCAATGTAACGCCCAGAAGCGAAATAGACACCCTGGGCATTGCCCTGTTCGAAATGACCAAGACCCTCAGGCATACTTCCCGTGAGATCAGTGAGCAGGACTGGCTGAAAAGCGGCATCAGCCAACTGGAAGGAAAACTGAGCGGTTTAAAGGATATCCGTAAATTGAGCTCGGAGATCATTTCCTTTCTGGTCCGCTACCTGGATGCACAGATCGGGCTCATTTATATCAGCGAGAAAAACATATTGAACCTGGCATCTTCCTATGCTTTTAAAAGTGACAACAAGAAATACCAGAAGGTGGAATTTGGCGAAGGTCTGATCGGTCAGGTGGCCCTGGATAAAAATACGCTTTTACTCTCCGATCCGGAAAGCAACTTACCGGAAATACAATTGGGGCCGGAAAGCAAGAAAAATGTCCACTACATGATCGCACCCTTTATTTTCGAAGGACAGGTAATGGGTGTTATCCAGATCGGTTCCCTGCAGGAGTTTACGGAACTGAGCAGGATATTCATTGAACGTTGCCTCGACAGGATTGCCATTGCCGTAAATACGGTGCAGGCCCATTCAAGGGTGGAAAACTTGCTGGAGCACACCCAGGAACAGGCCGCCGAACTACAATCTCAACAGGAAGAGCTCAGACAGACCAACGAAGAGCTTGAAGAACAGACCAAGGCCCTGAAATTATCGGAAGAGAACCTGAAAAGCCAGCAAGAAGAACTGCGCGTGATCAATGAAGAGCTTGAAGAGCGAACCAATGACCTTGAACTTGAGCGGGACAATATCCGCAAGAAAAACGAGGAGCTGAAAAAGGCCCAGGAGGAAATACGGAAAAAGGCACAGGACCTGGAAATGGCCAGCAAATACAAATCCGAGTTCATGGCAAATATGTCGCACGAATTGCGAACCCCGCTGAACAGCATCCTGGTGTTGTCGCAACTGCTGGCGGATAACAAAAAAATGCACCTGAGCGATAAAGAGATTGAGTATGCCAGAACCATTAATTCCTCAGGTTCCGACCTGCTTGACCTGATCAATGAGATCCTGGATCTCTCCAAAGTTGAATCCGGCAAACTCGATCTTCATATCGAGGCCATGTACCCCAACGAGGTAAAAGAATACATCATCAGGAACTTCAAGCCCATGATGGATGAAAAAGGCCTTGAACTGAAAGTTGATATTGAAAAAGGAACTCCCAAGTTTGTATACACGGATGCGCAAAGGGTTTTGCAGGTGATCAAAAATTTTATTTCCAATGCCATCAAGTTTACGGCAGAAGGCAGTATCACCCTGCATATCTTCAAGGCTCAGAAAGACCTGGCATACTCTAACGAGGGGCTCAAAGAAAAAGAAGTGGTGGGCATATCCATCATCGACACAGGCATCGGTATTGCAGAAGACAAAAAGCAACTTATATTTGAAGCATTCCAGCAGGCCGACGGGACCACCAGCCGCAGGTATGGCGGCACTGGGGCTGGGGCTCACTATTTCAAAAAACTTCGCCGAGCTGCTTAAGGGTGAGATCATGGTAGAAAGTGAAGAAGGCAAAGGCTCGGTTTTTACCTTATTCCTTCCGGAAAACTTTGACGACGGGAAAACAGAAAAAGAACCGGCTGCAAAGAAAGAAGAAAATAAAAAGAAAAAACCGGAAGCGGCTAAAGCAAGAAAGCAGACAGAAAAGCCCGAAATACTGGATGATCAGTATGAGCAAATTTCTGATGACCGCACATCAGTAAATCCGGGGGATGAGTTCATCCTCATCATCGAAGATGATATCAATTTCTGCAAGGTATTGATCGACCTGGCCCATGAAAGAGGTTTTAAATGCATGGTTGCCCTGGACGGGGAAACCGGCCTTCATTTTGCCGATTACTATATACCAAATGCCGTACTGCTCGACATTGGATTACCGGGAATGGATGGTTATGAGGTGCTGGAGCACTTGAAGGAATCTGCCAGGACCAGGCACATACCGGTACACATTATTTCAGCTTCCGATAAAAGCATGGATGCCATGAAAATGGGGGCCATCGGCTACCTGACAAAACCCGTCAGCCAGGCTAAACTGGAAAGTGTTTTCAAGAAAATTGAAAATATCATATCCCGTCCAATCCGGAAAGCGATTGTTGTGGAAGACGATAAGATAATGCGCAAGAGTATTGTGAACCTGCTGGATGAAGGCAATGTTTCCATCGAAGCAGTCGGCTCGGGTGAAGAAGCTTACAAACTATTGAAAAAGGACAACTTTGAATGCATGATCCTTGATCTTGGCCTCAAAGAGTTGTCGGGTTATGAGCTGCTGGAGAAGATCCGGCAGGACAAAAAGATCAAGGATCTCCCGGTAATCATTTACACAGGACAGGAACTCTCTAAAGAAGAGAGCGAGCGGTTGAACAAATATGCTGACTCCATTATCCTCAAAGGTGCAAGATCTTTCGAAAGGTTGCTTTCGGAAGCAACTCTTTTCCTGCACCAGGTCCAGGAGGAAATGCCCAGAAACAAGCAGGAAATGCTCAAAGGGATCCAGGAAAAAGAGAACATTCTCAAGGGCAGGAAGATCCTCATCGTGGATGATGACATGCGCAATGTATTTGCATTGACCAGTGTTCTTGAAAACCAAGGAATGAAGACCATCGTGGGCAAAAATGGCAGGGAAGGGATTGAAAAACTTAAACAAAATCCGGATACCAGCCTTGTGCTGATGGATATCATGATGCCGGAAATGGATGGTTATGAGGCCATGGAAGAGATCAGAAAAGATGATCAATTCAAAAACCTTCCCATCATCGCCCTTACCGCAAAAGCCATGAAAGAAGACCGGGCCAAATGCATTGCTGCCGGTGCAAACGATTATGTCGCCAAACCGATAAACTCGGATAAATTAATTTCATTGCTCAGGGTTTGGTTATACAGTAAAAAATGAAAAAAGACGACTCGGAAATAATCAATAAGAACCTGAATATTGAAATCGAACTATTGCTCGAAGCACTTTACAAGAAGCATGGTTACGATTTCAGGAATTACGGTAAGGCCCATATCAAACGCCGTGTTCTGCACAGGCTTGCTGCCAGCGGGTTGAATTTTGTTTCCGACCTGCAGCACAAACTTATCTATGACGAAAACTTCCTGAAACTATTACTGGATGATCTTTCCATCACGGTAACGGAGATGTTCCGCGACCCCAGCTTTTACCGGTCGGTGCGCGATGAGGTTTTTCCGATCCTTAAGACTTATCCCTACTTCAAAATCTGGCATGCCGGCTGCGCGACAGGTCAGGAGGTATATTCCATGGCCATTATGCTGAAAGAAGAAGGCCTGCTCGACCGCGCACAGATCTATGCTACCGACTTCAACCAGATCGCATTAAAGAAAGCAAAGGACGGCATCTACCCGGTGGATAAGATCAAGGAGTATACCATGAACTTTCAGAAAGCTGGTGGAAAGTCCAGTTTTTCCGATTATTATACAGCCCGGTATGATTCGGTCATCCTCGATCAGAGCCTTAAAAAGAACATTGTATTTGCAGATCACAACCTCGTGACCGACAGCGTGTTCGCAGAAGTGAACATGGTAGTATGCAGGAACGTACTCATATATTTTAACAAGGAACTCCAGAACCGGGTATTTGAACTGTTTGATCATAGCCTGGTTCCGGGGGGTTACTTATGCCTGGGTTCCAAAGAAAACTTGCGTTTTTCAAGTGTCTTTAATAATTTCGATATTGAGAACGACAAGGAAAAAATATATAAAAAGTATTATCAATCTCGGCCAAAAGTCTAGGAAATGAAGTACGAAGCCATAGCAATCGGTGCATCTGCAGGAGGCTTGAATGCCTTTAAAAGCATACTTCCGCTGTTGAAGGAGGCTTTCCCCCTTCCCATATTGATCGTCCAGCATATCAGCCCCCAGTCGGACAATTACATGACTGTCCATCTTGACAAATTATGTAAAATCCAGGTTAAGGAAGCAGAGGAAAAAGAAAAGATAAAACCAGGCCATGCGTATTTTTCTCCACCGAATTTTCACATGCTGATTGAAGAAGACAGGAGCATATCCTTTTCGGTTGAGAACAAAGTGAACTATGCCAGGCCTTCGATCGATGTGTTGTTTGAAACGGCGGCTTTTGCCTTCACCAACCGGTTGATCGGGATCATACTTACAGGAGCAAACAATGACGGGGCTTCAGGCCTGAAAAAGATCCAGGAACTTGGAGGACTAACCATCGTGCAGGACCCTGAGGATGCTGAAGTGAATACAATGCCTGCATCTGCCTTAAAGATCATGAAACCCGATAAAATTCTTAAGTTGAACGAAATTGCCGGATTTTTAAACAACTTAACAAAAAAACATCATTGATTATCTCATATTTTCTATCTTTGATCACAGGATAAGGTATGCCATCAGTAAAAGTTAACAATATCGAATTGTACTATGAGGTTCACGGTGAAGGTGATCCCATGATATTGATTTCCGGCCTTGCAGGCGACAGCCAGAGCTGGCAGTTTGCCATCAATACCTTCAGCAATCATTTTAAAACGGTCATCTTCGACAACCGGGGCGTTGGGAGAAGTGATGCGCCGGCCCCACCCTATACCATAGAAGAAATGGCCGGTGACGTGATCGGACTGATGGACTTCATGCACATCAGCAGCGCACATATCATCGGGCACTCCATGGGTGGTTATATAGCACAACAAATAGCGATACAGTATCCCGAAAGGGTCAACAAGCTTGTGCTGGAAAGCACGGCCCCATTTTCATCAGCCAGAAATATCGGCCTGTTCAGGAACTTTTATGAAAGCTGGCGCAGTGGCATTGATATGGAATTATGGTTGCAGCAGTTCTTTTACTGGATCCTTTCCCAGAAATCAATAGAAGACAAAAAGTTCTTTAACTCCCTCATAAAATACACCCTCGACTATCCTTATCCCCAGCCGCTCAAAGGTTTTTTAGGCCAGATTAACGCCATTGAGAAATTCAATGTGATGGATCAGCTGAACAAGATCGTGGCAGAAACACTGATTGTAATCGGTGAAGAGGATATTCTCATCAAACCCAAGGAAGCGGAACTTTTGTACCAGGGGATTACGCATGCCTCCTACCCAAATTATATGGAAAAGGCAGGGCATACAGCACACCTGGAAGCTTCCAAGGCCTTTGTCAATTCCGTACTCGGATTTCTCTATAAATATGTCAGATAATCAGTGAATTTCGTTTTCCTCAAACACAATGGCCTCATAGGTGTAAATCTCGGCATTTTTCCAGCCATCCCAACCAATCCCGGCTTTGTCCCTTGCACAATGTCCCAGGAATTCTTCGCTTGTCCAGCCTGTTTTATCAGCCACCTGGGGTAAAAACGTTCCCGAGGCATTTCCTTTTTTGATATAGATGCCATGCCGGCCCAGTTCTATCTCATCGATCGAAGCTATCTTTTTCATGGGCGTAAGCACGGAAATCTCGATTTCGATGTCTTCCATTTCCCTGGCATCTACAGGACTGAAGCGGCTGTCATGGGTAGCTGCAGCAATTGCCATTTGCTGCACGACCGAATACAGGGGTTCGTCAGGTTGAAAGCGGCCGACACATCCCCTCAATTCACCTTCTTTAGTCAAGGTGACAAAAGCCCCCAGATGCATGTTCAGCTTCCCGGGCAATTGATCAGGATCCACCCGGGGAATGCTCCCGTCCATCAGGTATTGATCTATTGTTTTTCGTGCCAGTTGGAGCAGTTGTTTCTCATCCTCCTTATCAAGCTGAAAACCCCGTGCCTCTTCGTCTTTTTCAAAGACTGCAATACTGTAATAACCAACCACCTGGTTTTTATCGCCAAAAGGCTGATCACCCGAGTTCATATACCGGATCGCCTGGAAATCCATGTCCTCCTCCGCACTCATATAGAGTAATGAAAAGACAGCACTCCACCCGCACAGGCTGGTAGCAAGATTGCTGACCCCTTCTCTTTTATTTTCTGCGAGCACCTTTTCCAGTTCATTTGCAGAGTTCTGCAGGATGGCGTCAGCTGTTTTCTTATCAATACGTTTTGCATCGGTATAGGAAGGATAGTGGGAAAAATCAGTGCTGATAACAAACAGGTTTTTATCATTGAAGTAGGGTTTCAATGCATCAGCAATTTCCCTGCAGTCTTCCAGGTTCTGCGCACCAACAACAATGGGTACGATCCTGAAATTCTTTTTCAGATGATATTGCAGGAAAGGAAGCTGCACTTCAAGGCTGTGTTCGTAGTTATGAGCTTCGGGCCGGAATTGAAAAATACTTTCATTTTTTACGAGTTTTTCTGCCAGCTCCTGGTTTACCTCCACCCTGCCCAGGGGGGTAATGTAATCGCCTTTATGATAAACCGAAGCACCTTTGTAGGTCTCCCGGTGACTGGAAGTCAGGATGAAAATATTCTCAAAACGGGCATCCGGCGACAGCTGCTTAAATCCGGAAGCGGCCACCTCGCCGGAGTATACATATCCAGCATGCGGAACAATTATGGCCCGGGGCTGCTTTTTTACCGGCTCTGCAGCTTTACCGAAAAGACTTATAAGTTGATCCTTCAAGCTGGCAGGATTATCGGAATAAAATTTACCCGCTGCATAGGCCTGCCGGTCGGTATCATGCTGCGCAGAAGAATTCATTGAAAAAATACCCATCATCAAAATCATAATAAGATGCTTTTTTAGAATGCTCATTTTCGTACTTTAGTATAAAATATTCAAGCTTGCTCAGGCATAAAATTAAGCTTTAAAATACATTAAAAAAGTGAGGCAGCATAATTTTTCAAGCTTTAGTTATATATGGAAACCATAAAAGCATGTCAGAAGATCTCCGCAAAGGCTTAACATATAGTGCAGCAGGGATACTGGGTTTCAGTAGCATACTTACGCAGGTTTTACTCTTGCGTGAGTTCCTGGCAGTCCTTACCGGCAATGAATTACTGATTGGCATACTGCTCTCAAACTGGATGTTGCTCACCGGCATCGGGGCATATGCCGGCCGGTTTATAAAAGACAGGCAGATCAACAGCCTCATCCTCCTGTTGCATTCCCTGCTGGCAACACTTCCCTTGTTAAGTATCCTGGTACTTTTCAGAAGCCGCTACCTGCTCTTCAGCCCGGGCCTGGAGCTGAACCTTCAGGAAGTGATGATCTTTTCTTTTCTGCTGCTGGCCCCCTTTTGTCTGATTTCCGGATTCTTGTTCAACCTCTATGCTTCCTTTATGCAAAAAAGGAATCAAATCCACTCCCTTGCAAAAATATACTCCATTGAATCAGCGGGGAGTTTTATCGGGGGGCTTTTCTCAGCTTTCATCCTGATCAGGTATTTAAACCTCTATAGCTGCCTGTTGCTGATCCTCCTGCTGAATATGGGCATCTCAATCCTTTTCGGTTTCTTTCAGCTTAGAAAAAGTTTTGTCATCAGCTTGTTTTTGCAGGTAGTTGCTGTGATCGTCCTCATCCTGCTGGTACCGCAGCACCTGGATAAGTCCAGGATATTTCCCGGGCAGGAACTAATATTTAGCAAAGAAAGCAATTACGGAAGCGTCGCTGTAACGGAAACAGGCAGGCAGTTGAATTTCTATGAAAACGGGTCGTTATTGTTCAGCACCCATGCGAATAAATACCATGAAGAAATAATTCATTATTCCTTTTCCCTGCATGATCAGCCCAGGAATATCCTGATCATTTCAGGAAATTTCATGGCTTTACAAAAAGAGATAGAAAAATATGAAAACACCGAAATCAGTTATGTTGAAATGAATCCGGAAGTGGTAGAGGCACAGGAGCAATTGCTAAATAAGTCAGATAGCCTCAATGAAAAGGACATGGATTTTTACATTGAAGATCCCATGCATTTTTTCAAACAAAGTTCTGCAAAATACGATCTGATTATCATGAACCTTCCCCCTCCCTCCTCAGCAATGATAAGCAGGTTCTATTCAAGCTCCTTTTTTGCCGAAGTAAAGAAACATCTGGAAAAAAAAGGGATATTTACTTTCTCCCTGCCTGCAGCTGAGAACTATGCGAGTGACAGGCTGCTGGAGCTGCTATCAAGCATTTTCAATACACTGCAAGCGCAATTTAAAGAGATCAGGGTTATTTCGGGTCAAAGGACTTATTTCCTGGCCTCCCAGGAAAACCTGCAAGGTAGCATAATGGACAGGATCAAGCAGTTAAACATTGAAAACCTGTATGTTAATGAGCATTACATACGCGAAGATCTGCTAAGGATGCGGAGTGAGCTTTTAAGGGACAGTTTCATCCGTGATGCACCGCTTAACAAGGATCTCAGGCCGGTTGCATATTACTACCAGCTAAGGAGCTGGCTGCATGCCAATAAGATTGAAACGGGTCATCTGCTTACAGCATTGGTAATTATTATCTTCCTGGTACTGGTCATTTCCGCACCCATAAATTTCGCATTGTTCACTGGCGGTTTTACGGCCGCTTCCACTGAATTCCTGCTCATAATTGCCTTTCAGGTGATTTATGCTTATGTATATCAATTCATCGGGCTCATCATTGCGGTTTTCATGCTTGGGCTCTATCTGGGAGTTTTGTATGGACAAAAGGAAGAAGCCGGATCAGAAAAGGGATTTTCCTGAGTGTTCATGCATTCATCGGCTTAACTGCATTGCTAATACCTTTGTTATTGCATTATATCAAGGACTGGTCAGCTAGTTCTCTTCTTATCCAGCTTGCCATATTGCTCATGACTTTGCTGATCAGCTTTCTCACGGGAACCCAATATGCCATTGCCAGCCGGCTATTTCGGGCAAAAACGAAAGAAGTGGCCGGTAAAACTTACCTGGCAGATATGGCAGGTTCGGCCTTCGGGATTTTGATAACTTCCGTATTTTTGTTACCTTTATTTGGCCTTAACGGCACAGGACTCATACTACTGGCATTCAATACGGCATCAATAGCAAATGTCTATCTGAGAACTGGCCGGGTGTAAGCATTTGACATGAAACAGATCAGCAAAAGGGAGTTTATTAAAGCAGGTTTTTGCAGTCTTTGCGGGCTGGCACTCTCCCCCCTCTTATTTGGAAATTTCAGAAGTGACAAAGCCCGCCCGGCAGAGTCACCGGCCGGGGATGAAGAGCTATGGAAATGGAGCAAAGAATCTATGTATTATGTCAGGACACCAAGGGGGATCAAGTGTTTGCTTTGTCCGCAGGCCTGTGTACTGAAAGATGGGGAAGTGGGGGATTGCAAGACCAATATCAGCAAGGGCGAAAAACTCTATTGCCTTACCTATGGCAATCCCTGTGCGGTCCATGTGGATCCGATCGAAAAAAAGCCGCTTTTTCATTTCCTGCCGGAATCACTGGCCTTTTCTATCGCCACTGCGGGTTGTAACCTGGCTTGCCTGAATTGCCAGAACTGGGAAATATCCCAATCCTCACCCCGTGAAACCAGGAATTATGACCTGCCTCCTGAAAAGGTGATCGAAAAAGCCAGGGAATACCAGTGCCAGTCAATTGCCTATACTTATTCTGATCCGGTGGCTTTTTACGAATACACTTACGACACTGCACGCCTGGCCCGGAAGGAAAACATCAGGAATGTATTAATCTCAGCCGGGTATATCAACCAGGAGCCCCTGTTGAACCTATGCAAGTATACCGATGCAGCCAACATCGATCTGAAATCATTCAGCAAAGAAATCTATGAAATGTTGAATGCCGGCACACTGGAACCTGTTTTGAATACGCTCAAAACCCTGAAGGATGAAGGAGTCTGGCTGGAGATCACAAATCTGGTGGTACCCGACTGGACCGATGATTTCGATATGATAAGGGAAATGTGCGAATGGCTCATGGAAAATGGTTTTCAGGATACCCCCCTGCATTTTAGCAGGTTTCACCCAACCTATAAATTGCAGAAGTTGCCACCAACACCTGCCTCAAGTCTTACCAAAGCCAGGGAAATCGCCATTTCATCAGGATTGCACTATGTTTACATTGGCAATGTACCGGGTTCAGATGGAGAAAACACCTATTGTCCTTATTGCGGGAAGATGATTATGAAACGAAAAGGATTTTCTATCCTGGAAAAGCATATTCATGATGCAAAGTGTGATCATTGCATGAAAAAAATTGAAGGCGTATGGGAATCCTGAGAAAAAAAATTTTCGGCGCAACACCAAATCTGTTGGGCGATAAACCTGACTCGCAAAATTTATTCGCTGCCACCCAGCTTTTCTTTGTATTCTTTCATTTCCTTTTTCTGTTCCCGGGTATTATAGCCCATGCTAGATTCAACCCCACTCAAAACCCCTTTCCATAAATAATTAAAAATAGATTTTTGCGGATCACGCTGATAAAAGATCTGCCCGATCCGCACGGGCCGTCCCAAACGCCTGTTATTTGATTTTAACAGGATGTTGTTTGCAAGGAATGTCAAAATACCATCACCGATACCACCCCGGTTTCCTTTTTGCCGGTTGATCATCTTGATCTTGAATTTGCGGTAAGGAAAGTATAATTGCCCGATCGCATAGTCACTGTTCCCGAAGATGTTGAGGGTGTCTACCGCCCCATTCCCGCTTTTGATCTCAACTCCAAAGAGATTAACCGAGAGGGAGTTGAATTCGGAAAGGTCCATTTTTGACAGGGAGGCATGGAAGGCAAAAGTATCAGTTGGATGGTTTAGTTTAAGTTTGAGAAGGGCATTCAGGTCACCTTTATCCATGATCCTTCCACGAACTTTCATTCCCATCACCGGATCGCGTGAAATTTGCAGACTGTCGTTGGTTAGATTGCTCAGCAGAATATTCATCTCATTAAAATGAATTTCTCCCGGATCAACAGATTTATCAACCATCTCACCGTATACGATCCTGGCTTTTGCAATGACCAGGGTATCAATGTCAAGCCCAAAGTCCAGGGATGCGATCAAATCCTGGGGCATCGGGCTGGTATGCCACTCGGGGAAAGGCAGTCTTTTATCCCTGAATGCTTCAAAATTTGTATTATCAACCCGGATATGCCCCGCCTTCACATATTGCCTTTCTATAATTTGTTTAAAGTCAACCTCCCTGACCGATACACCCTCAAAACCTACATCCATGCGGTCGGTCTGGTACCCGAGCTTTCGCGAGAACTCATATTTCAGATAATTTGGCTTGATCCGGATATCTCCTATGCTGATGCTTTTTTCTGCCGTGGAGAGCGATACACTATTAAAAGAGAAAGTATACATACTGTCGCTGGAAATGAGGGTGTATTCCGGTTTAGATAGTTCAATGTTTTCTGCAAAGAAAATCTTTTGCTGATCATGCATGCTGATAGAATCGAAAAGGATATTCTGTGCTTTTCCACGGATGTTATTCAGCTGCAGAGCTTTACTATCATTATCATTATTCAGGGAGAGTTCAATATTTTTGAACAGAACCTCCCCTGCCTTTATTTTATGCAGGGGCTTTGCAAAAGCTTTTAAGCGGGGCGCAGGATGGAGGCTTCCGGTTCCTGTTGTTGTATAATTGATCTGGCAGGAATCCAGGTCCAGGCTTTTGATCCCAAGACCTTCCCCCTCAAAAAATCCTTTGTAATCGAGATCCGAAATGTAAAGCCCCCGTGAATTTACTGACAACTGATTTCGGGTTTGACCACCCCGCTCATGAAAAGAAATCCCGTAAGCATGCATATCCCGTTTTGCGTAATTTAAGCTCAGCGAATCGAAAGCAAGCGCTGAATTGGTATCCAGTGCAAATGAAGCATGGTGTAAATCAATAACAAAATCTGCAAGCGGCAAACTTGTTTCAAAGGGGATAAAAACCAGGGAAGAATCAAAACTCAATCCCTTAATATGTGATGAAAGCTGGAAACTAACTGGCGCTGTTGGCTTTGCCGGGTAGTCATAATCCAGCTTATCTATCAGGATATTGTCGATCTGGTAAGTGGCTGCAAAAGCGGGAGCCGAAATAGCAACTACTTGCTTTACGGGCTCCTGGCTTTGCATAAGTGGCTGCAATGAGAGTTTGCCCCCCGGAACCAGAATACTATCAACCTTAAATTTGCTATCTAAATAAAAAGCATCAAAATCAACCCCATTCAGAAAAATATCAGGAATGAAGATGCCCGGGGGATTCGGTCCTTTTAAATGATCATCCATTCCTGCTGCAGTCATGCTCCGAATTTCATGCACCTGAATCCTTTGATCATTTTTACTGAAATAAAGCTTTTTTATTCCGATGGTATCCTCAATTCCAATAGGTAAAAGCAAATCACTTACTTGAATATCAAAATCTTCGGCAAAGAAAAACCCTGCCTTTTCATGATCAAAAATGCTGTCAAGCGATACCTGCCTGAATGATGCATCAATACCTGCCAGCCTGAGATCAGTCGCGACTTCTTCATTCCCGAGAATAATGATTTCGAGATCCTGAATATCGAATTGCTTCATGCGGATCAAGCCCAGGAAGGTTGTGAGTTGTTTGTGCAGATCTTTGTGCAATTCGTGTGTATTGCTGGTTCCCTGGCCTTTATGAACAATAAGACCGATGCCCGCTTGCCTGAGGCTAGCCCGGTCAATTTCAAACTGATTGTTTTGCAAAAGGTCCCAGTAATCAAAACTTGAAATTTCAAATGCAGGAAATGAAAACTCCCTGATCTCAATTTTCTTTTGAGCTTCCTGCGTGTCACCGGAATGTACACTGACATTCTCAAAAAGCAGTAACTCTTTCCGGGAATCAAACAGTATGCTTGCCCGAACATGGTTTTTTTTCTGAAAATCTTCCCATAACAACTCTCCGGTATTCAGCACAACAAATTGTGGTTGCTGAAGGCCCAGTGGCAAAATGGTATCGAGTTTCAGTTGATGTAAAATAAAATCAAAGCTGCCCCTGAGCCGGCCGGTTAGTTTGGAAGAATCCTTAAAGGCCAGATGAATGTTTGTATTCCCGGCATTTAGTGAAGCAAGTGATAAAGCAGGCAAGACCAATTCTTCAGATACGTTTTGTTGAGATATTTGCAGCACCTTGAAAACCTCGGCATTCTCTACCTCGAGTTCCTTCATTCCGGCAAAGTCGCCAGCCATCATTTTCCAGAGAGAAACTCCTGTTATTTTAAGGGATGGTATCGCCAGTATCAGGCTGTCCTGCTTTTCACCGGGGTCTGTAAATTGAAAGTCATGCATACTGAAGCGTTTGTTTAGCAGGGAATAATTAAAGGAACCGCTTCTAAAGAAAGTGCCGGATCCATTGCGGTAAACAGCCTGTTCGGAGGATACAAGCAGGTCACCCTTCAGCAGTGAATCCCTGGCTTGTCCGACAATACCGGAATCCACAAGGATCCCCGATAAGGAAACATTCAGAGATCCCAGTTGCAGGTATTCACTTTTCCCTGCCCCGGAGTTTTCAACCTCAAGATTTGCATCTTTAAGCAACAGATGTTGCAGGCCAAAACGGGCAATCCCTTCCGGAAGCGCATCAAATAAATCCGCATTGCTAAATGATGCAGCTGATGTCTGTGTATTTTCAAGCATACCGAAGATCTTCAGATCAGGTTTCCGTAACAGGATCGTATCAAGTTCAAGCTTTCCCTCATACAGCAAGGCTGACAGCTTGAATCCGACAATTTCAGACCATGGAATGTTCAAGCTGACCTTTACATCTTCAGCGCCATTATCCGGATCAAGGCGCAATCCTTCCAAATGAATACTTTGAGAAGCCGTTGAAAGCCTGACATGTTCTATACCAAGCATGTGGCTATTTAGATTTCTTTTAAAAGCGTGCAAAACAATATCCAAATTATCCGAAAAGAACACCTTCTTCTTCCGATCGATGGTGCTATCGCCAATCAGGAAATTATAAAGACTCACATCGAAGCTTTTGATGGAATAAGCAGCGATTGTATCAGCAGAAAACCCAAATACTTTCATTTGTCCGTCTGTAATATTGACTAGTCCGACTTCGGTGCGTAAAAAGAATTTTTGCATTCCTTCCAATAAAGCCGACTGAAGTTCTTCATGGGGCTTGTTTACATGACTGGTATCGGTCTTGAATATCTTAATGATCGGCTTGCTGATCATGATGGAGGAAAGATCGAGAACCTGCTTCCTGTACAATTTCAAAAAACTGATCCTGTTCAGTTTCACACTGTCGATCAGCACTTCAAATACAGCACCTTTAGAGTCCATCAGCCTGGCGGTATCCCCTTTCAGTGAAAAATCAAGGAATAAGATAGAATTATCTGTAAAGCGGTAATCCAGTTTATCAAAATGGATGGAATAACGCCCCTGGCTTTCAGCATAAATTGCCTCTTTGATAATGCTTTCGAGAATTCTTTCCTTAAAAACCAGCAGCAGAGACAGGAAAAAAAACACAACAGCAAGCAAGCCGAAAAGAACCCATTTCTTCCAGCGTTTTCCGCTTCGGGGCACATTATTATTCTCCTTTGTATCTGTCATATTCTTTTGTCCTCCGTAAAATCAGCTGAACCGGCAAATGGTCGCTGAAACCACCAATATAATGCGGTCCGTTATATGTTCTGTAAGGCTGGTAACCATATCCCTTACTATCTTCCAGCAACATAAAATCCTCTGCAACAATCCGGTACCATGGTTCAGCAAACAAAGCCGAAGACGTATCCAGCAAAGCTTCCGAAACCATAAACATATCAAAAATATACCACTTTTGTTGAAATTTAAGCGTACCCGGAACTTTTTTTGTAACACCCGGCTTCAAAGGGCTTATTTTATTAGCATTGCAGGTCAGAAGCGTCTGCAGGCTTTCATTCCTGAATTCATCATTGAAATCACCACAAATGATGATTTTGGCATCCGGATCAATGGTGGTAAGTGAATCAATATGCCGGCAAAGTACTTGAGAGACATGCAGCCGGTGGGGTTCGGTTGCCATCGCGCCGCCGTACCTCGATGGCCAGTGATTGACAAATATATGTACCGTATCATTCTCCAGCATTCCAGCAACATATAAAATATCACGTGTTTTGTTTGCCGGGTCAAATGGAAAATTGATACCAATTGCCTGCTCATGGATAATCTGAAAAATATTTTTCCGGTATAGTAAAGCAAGATCGATCCCTCTTTCATCCGGGGAATCAAAATGCACGCATCCATAATCCATGTCTTTTAAGGGCGTTTGATTCAGGAGTTCTCGAAGAACCTCCAGGTTTTCGATCTCGGCCAGGGCAATCAATGCCGGTGGCTCCCATTTTCCGGCTGCAACGATGACTTTATATACAGAGCGCAGCTTTTTCACAAGTTTGTGCTCATTCCAGTTTTTTATCCCCGAGGGAAGGTACTCTTCATCCCTGGTCAATTCGTCATCCTCCAGGTCAAATAAATTCTCCACATTATAAAACATTATGCTTACCTCAGTCTTGACAAGGGGATTACCCGATTGCGAATACACATCCCGGAGCAGCAGTAGAAACAGGAACGCCCCAAAAATGCGCAGCCAGATATTCAAAATTGAGTGCTTCACGCAGACAGATGTTTTCATATGGATTTTAATGTTAAAAAAACGTTTTCGCTGGCTTACGACCTTTTACCGGCATACAGCAGCTTAAAAGTATAAAAATTATAGCAGAAAGAATCGAAAAAGCAAGTTCATGGCGAATAAAAATATTTGTATAATTGTATTGAGATTGCCTGGTTGATGTTTTTGAAGGAGCGCAGGCATTTTCAATGGATACCTAAACAAAAATGTTAATAAATTTAACCTGTACTAAATGGCTGTTTAATAAGCCCTTATGGCATATTTTAATAAATAGTTAAATTTATTTGGAATTAATGGGTTACCTTTTAAGTATAAACCGTATTAATAATTGACCAGTGAGGGAATATAGTGTTGATGAATTACTCAAGGGGATCAAACAACATGACAAGGATGTCTTAAAGTTCATTTACAAGTCATTTTACCCGCAGATACAACATCTTGTGGTAACAAACAGTGGAAATGACGATGATGCACAGGATATTTATCAGGACGCCCTGATTGTTGTTTATAAGAAGATTCTCAAAAACGAGCTAGAGCTGGTTGATTGTTCTTTCAGTACTTACTTATATTCTATCTGTAAACTTCTATGGTTAAAGCAGCTCGAGAAGAAAAAACAAAATAATGAATTCTATCCCGAAGATGATGTGATCGTAGATGATAATGAGGAGTTGATGAAAGAGTTTGAAAAAATGGAAAAATTCAAACTTTTTCAGAAACATTTCAGAAACCTGAAAAAGGATTGCAGAAAGATTCTGGAATTATCACTTGAAAAAGTACCCCTGAAAGAGATCGCAGAGATCATGGGATACAAAACCGATAAATACGCGAAGAAAAGAAAGTACCAGTGTAAAGAGAAATTAATAATGAACATAAAAAAGGACCCAAAATTTAAGGAGTTTTTATAATGGATGCTAAAACCTTTATTTTAATCGAAAAGTATCTTAACGATGAGTTAAGCGACGATTTTCTGCTGAGTTTCAAGGCCGAGATGAAATCCAATCCAGCCCTTCGCAAAGAGATACAATTGCACAAGGAAATTAATGAAGCCCTGCTGGAAAAAGATACCATCAAATTGCGCAATGAATTGCAATCAATTCATCATGAATACGCAAGAAAGAGACTTGCAGCAAAAGTTATTTCATTGTTTACCCAGTCTTCTTATGTTAGTGGCATTGCAGCCGCAATACTCATTACACTGGTTATTGGCGGGATTTTATTATTTAGCAGCGGGCAAAGCGCTTCTTCAGATGGTATTTTTTCGAACTATTATAAAGCTGATGATGCCATCATGATGGTCAGGTCTGGCACAAGCCCTGAAGATATTGACCTGAAAGAAGCGCTGATGGCTTATCATGAGAAGAAATACGACAATGCCATTGAGTTGCTCCAAAATCAGAACAACAACGTTCTTGCAAAATACTATCTGGGCCTGTCATACCTGGAAACTGACAAGTTGGAGGATGCGATCGGAACTTTCCAGGCCATAATAGACCACAAGAAAAATCTGTTTGTAGAACAGGCAGAATGGTACCTCTCACTCTGCTATGTAAAAAGTTCACAGGAAGAAAAAGCAAAAGTATTGCTTAACAAAATCAGCAACAGCCAAAGTATCTATAAAGAAAAGGCCGAAAAAATCTTAAAGAAAATTTAAGATCGGTCTTTGATCCTTACCTGGATTCCAAAAACCCCCGAAGCCCCATTCCAAAATGGGGCTTTTTTTTTGCCTGGCGAGGATTATCAAGCATGTAATGATAAATGCTGTTGCTAAGTCTGGAATGCTTTAAAAAGCATAAGCTTATCAAATATGGTGTTTTCGTCAATGAGATTAGCACCACGATTCATCGTGGTGTAGGTAAAGGAAAGAATATTTCCGGGAAGCCCGCTTAAGCAGGCTTTTATGAAAAAACTGCCATTCATCAAGACACCCGGATAAATCCGGGTGCTAATCTCATGTCAGTAATTGAAATGGTAATGCAAGCCTAATTCCGAATAAGGCTACTTCTCTTTTTCTTTTCATAATCCTGAATTTCGTTCACTTTTTGTGCAAACCTATTTCAGGACAAGACACCAGTCTCCCTGTCGCTCATTCGCCTTTGTCGCCTTCATCACCTCAGTCGCCCACTCGCCTTCGTCGCCTATTCCACCGGAAGTTACTTATGATCTCGCCGGAAATCAGTGAGCTATCAAAATGTTAAGGATTTTTTTTTGTTATGGATTCTTTTTCTGAGATAAAAAAACAAGACCACACCGGCAAGCAATACGATGAAAAACAAGACTGCACTTTCATAATATTTTTCATATTTATCAAAGAGCGGCGCGTCATCACCAATGGTAACATAGGCTGACCAGAAATAGGGATGGGCACGATACTGGGGTGACTTTGCAAGATAATCAAGTTTTGCCTGTTGAAGTGCTTTTCCTTTACTCATGCCAGTTTCCAGATTTTCGTAGAATGAGGTCATAATCTCGGCTCCGGATTTGTCTTCAACCTCCCACAGGGTCATTACGATGCTGGGAACACCGGAATAAATAAATCCTCTTGCGAGACTGATCACACCCTCTCCTTTACGCAATTTTCCGTAACCTGTGTTGCAGGCACTTAGTACCGCCATATGGGCATTCAGGTTGAGGTTGTATAGTTCATAAGCATAAAGCTGCCCATCATTCATGGAGTCTTGTGTGCGGGTAAACACCAGGCGTGAATACAATGGCTCCACATCATCAACTATGGTGTGCATAGCCAGGTGAAGTATATCATACTCGCCAGCATTTTCCTTGAAATTTGTTTCTGTGGCATTGACACCGGAAAATACGGTCCCCCTGATCAGGTTTGTAATCTGATTAACTTCTTTTTCAACATTTTGGAGCGGATCCAGGTCATCAATATCTGTCAGACCTGACACCCTGATCTCCCCACTGGTTTTTGAATAAGTCGGTGCGAAAGCAATCAATTTCTTTTTTGCCCGGTCAGGTATATCGGCCTCAAACAATATGGTTGCCGAGAATGAATAAGTGACCGGATGTTCTTTTATGAGGTAGGGTAAGCCTCTGTAATCCATCAGGTCGACCAGCGGGATATTTTTAATGAGGGACTCAAATGGAATATAGTTCAGGCTGGCATCGGGCACAATGATCAGATTTTTGTTCTCTATTTCAGCTGCAACCGGTCCAATGAGTTTGTTATAGAGTTTATTGGAAACACTCAGGAATTCATTGTATACCTCCAGGCTGTGATGGAAGAGGCTCCGCTGGTAAAAATCTACCAGGAAACTGATCTCATCATCAAAATCTTCTCCCAGGTTCATAGATACCGTTCTGAAATCGTTTTTTGCGATCATAAAAAGGACCATTGTGGTATCCTGCAAGGCATACTCCAGCAGAACATCATCATTCCCCAGGTTTTCCTGGATGCTTTTAACATTCATCACACGGGTTTCATATTTAAGACTGAAGTAAGATGGGTAATTTTTCTCAAAACTTTCAATCAATTCATCATAACTCTGTTTCAGATCAAAAATCTTACTCTCCCAGAGCAGGATCTTCGACTGGTTCTGGCTAACCAAATTGCGTTCATCATACAACAGTTTCTCATAAGAGCTGATCCCTTCGCGCAACTTGCGTTCTCTCTGCTTCAATGAATCAGGTAACCCGCCAATATCAATGGCTTCAATATCCCGCATGGATGCCAGCAATACAGCCGAGCGGCTCTTTTCTGAAAACTCGAAAGCTTCCCCGAGGTAATTTTTGTCGCTGGTAACATAGTAAAGTTTCAGGCAGGTGGCTATTGCATTCTGGAAAATTTCCCTTACTTCATCTGCATACCTCAACATACTTTCTTCGCGCAGATTCAAACGGATGTCATCTACAATTCTTACAGCTGAGCGGTAGGCATTCAGAGAGGCTTTCAGATCTTCAATATTGCCTTCATGCTGGTATCTATTTAAAAAAGCATTGGATTTTCCGATCAGCATAGGCAAAAGCTCATTTACAACGATCAGATCACCTATTGGCGGGTACACATAAACATCCTCTTCATTAAAATCGGGCAGGAAGGAAATGATGGCCTGATGATAGTTTTCAAGGGCCCGGGTAAAACTCTGCCTTTTCATATAATAATCTCCTAAACGCAAGTATACCTTTGAAATATAAGGACTCTTAAAATCGAAATTCCGGTTAAAAATTTCAAGTGCCTGTTTGAACTCCTCATAAGCCTGATCCAGATGTCCTTTTTCCAGGTAAAAATCACCCAGGCTAAGCAAAGAGTTTCCCAGTTCATAATGATACTGCGAAAGATTTTCCATGGCATGCCGGTTAGCCTTCAGATAGTATTTTTCAGCCTGTTCGGCATTTCCCATCAGTTCGTGGATCTTTGCAATATTTCTAAAAACAATGGTCTTGGAAACCGGGTCTTTCGAGATAATCCTGCTTTGCTCATAGTATTCAAGGGCCTCCTCATAATGTCTCATATCCGCCTGAACAGCTCCCAGGTTATTCAGCACCGTTGAGATATAAGGATGTCCGGAATTCAGTTTTTGCCGGTATATTTGTATTCCCTTTTTATAGTATTCAAGTGCCTTATCAAGATTGCCCTTCCGCAAAAAGAGATTTCCCTTATTGACAAAAATAACACCTACCGGATACGTATCAGATTGATTATTATTGAAATATATCTCTTCTGCCTTATCAAAGTATTTCAGAGATTCCTGATATTTTGAGAATTGGAAATTCAACCGGCCCAGATTAACATAAATCCTGGCAAGATATTCTGAGTTCGGATCCAGAATACCGAGGAAAAAATTCAGGCTTTTGGTAAATAAATTCAGTGCTTTCTCAAAATCACCCTTACTGGCGGCAATAATTCCGATATTCTGGTAGTAAGCTCCAATATCCGGATCAGATTTATTTTTCTTGTACTTACTTGCAATCTCAATTGCAAGCTGAAAATACTCATTCGCCTCATCAAAATGACCCAGGTAAAAATTATACATCCCGATGTTGTTATATGTTTTGGCAAGAGATGTATCGTTTTCACCGAAATACCTGATCTTGGCATCTATCGATTTCAATAAAATATTTATTGCCTGGTTATGCGCCCCCTGATCGCCTATAGTTGTACCCAGGACATGGTAATACTCAGCAATTAACTTTGAGTTTTCCAGTTCGCAAAAATATGATTGGGCCTTTAGATTATTCAGCATGTTCATGGCCTCTTCGTACCTTTCCAGGCGCTGCAGGCAATTTGCCGCCTTGATGTAAACCAGCATTTGTAAAGTATCATTACCCGATTTTGAAGCTAATGAAGCCACTTTATTAAAGAGCACGAGTGCAGAATCATTCTGATTGTCTTTATAATACTCCTCACCCTTTTCGTAAAGTTTCTCTATTGATGGATGATCCTTCTGGGAGAAACAATCAATACTTAATACTACAAATAAAGCTCCAAGGAATAAGATATTAAAACCAATTTTATATCGCCTTCCACGTTCCACCATCCAGAATTAATTGATGTTATATTTTCTTTAAAAGTAGCCAAAAATATAGAATTAACAAGGACATATTAAAAAAAAACAAAACAAAAAAGGATGTTACGTAATAACATCCTTTTTTTCTGTTTGAAAACGAAATTTTACCTTCAATACATTATCTGTTTATCAGAAGTATATCTGCTGTATCGAATTCAAAATTTTTACCTTTAAAATTGACCCTGTACATGTACATACCATTCTGGAGGTCCTGAATGTTTATCACATCATTCATAAATCCAGCCTGTTCAAATGATTTAATTTCTTTCACAAGCTTTGCATTCAAGTCATAGAAACAAATGTGAATTTGTCCTTCTTCCGGAAGGCTTGCATTGAAATTGATATGGTTATTGGCAGGATTGGGGAATAATTTACTGAACTCAGCCTTGAATTCCTGCTTCTGGAGTATTGGCAAAACATAATTGATTTCCTCAATGGGATTTCCTTTGTTATCTATTAGGTGAGATTCAGGCATTACTTCAATGCGAATATCTTTACTGTCATCAAGGACTTCGGCAACAAGGCTTATAAGCGGGTCACCCTCAGTCCTGATGTTTTCCAGGTTAATATCTACCCAGGAAATTCTTACTTCATTTTCATAAACCTGGTAGTTCAGGTCGCTCAATTTAGTTTGAACGCCAGTAATGTTAATTAATTCGGAGGGATAATCCAGGACCAGCAAGAATCCTCCAAGTGCACCATCATAATTTATGTTCAGCGGTATTTCCACGGAATTACTGCTGTATGTGGATGCAAGATAGTTAACATTAGCAAAAGGGATATCTCTTGAAGTGGGTAACCACGAGCCATCAACGTCACCGGAACTGGAACCTCCTGTACTAACCCCATCCCGGTTTCCGCCACCAACATTCACAGTAGCCGATTCAAAAACCCATTCGCCGGAGGGGAAGGGATTACCCTGTACCAGCCAGCCAATGACAATTGTAAAGAAGTCAGCCATGGTGATTTCCCCGTCTGAAGTTACATCAGCAGCCAGAAACTCAATCGGTGTAAAAGTAATTACACCTACAATATGCAGAATGATCAAATGGGCATCCTGGATGGCAATTCCAGCCGGATCAATATCTGTACTAAAATTCAGATCGTAAACACCATTGGAAAGTCCGTAAAACGCGTATGCACCGTTGATATCTGTTGTATCAACTCCAACAACATTACCCGATGCATCCGTTAATGCAACAAAAACGTCCTCCAAAGGGAGGTCAGGATCATTGTGGTAAAAAACATTACCAGACACATTGCCGGTTTGAGCATAAACAGATAAACCTAAAAGCAGACTGACAAATACAGTAACTGCACTGCGTAAAAATTTCGTTTTCATTATTCAAATTTTTAGTAAATATTCTTTAGCAATTGCTGATAGTTTATTCTCCATATACCAAAAAGGTAACCCTTTTTTAACGACTTTTTTTTATAAAAAGATTCATTTTTTCAACAAACATGAAGTTAGCTTTTCACAAAAACCCATACAAAGCTAGTAAAACAAGACTTTCAAACAAATCAGTCAATGGCTGATAAAGGGGTTAAAAAAACTGATTTTTTACCTGTCCGGCAGACTTATAATCAAAAAAAGCAAAAATAATTACTAAAATTGGGTTACATTTTACGCTTTCGCGGAATAAATGAGGGCGGTGTGTATAAAAAATCGGAGGCTTGATGAATAAAGAAACTGTTTTAAATACTGACAACAAACATCTCGAAGAAAAGATCGCCATTCTCGAAAAGAAGTTTGAAGAAAAGTCACGTGAGGTGGACAGATTAAAAGAAAGGTTTCTGTCCAATATCTCTCATGAGATCAGAACCCCCATGAATGCCATTGTAGGCTTTTCCAGCTTACTTGGTGATACAGAACTTGATGAAGCTGAGAAGAAAGTATTCATTGATGGAATTCTTAAAAGCAGCGACGATCTGATGAAGATTATCGACAATCTCATTCAAAGCGCGCGTCTGGAAGCAAAAGAAATTGAGGTGCAATGGCAGCAAGTAGATGTAAACGCTATTCTGGAGGAGATTTTGAAGAAGTTCCAGCTTGAAAAGAATATTGCCGGCAAATCACACATTGACCTTCGCTTGATGAATGATATCAACCATAAACAATTGACCATCAAAACGGACCCGGTAAAACTTCAACATATTCTGTGCAATCTTCTGGAAAACGCACTCAAATTTACGGAAGAAGGTTTTATTGAATTGGGTTACAAACATAAATCCCAAAAAAACATTGAGTTTTTTGTGAAAGACTCCGGAATCGGTATCCCCAGAAAAAAGCTGAGCATGGTATTTAATAAGTTCACGCAGCTTGATGATTCTCCGCGAAAATCATACAAGGGCATCGGTATCGGTCTGAGCATTTCCAAAAGTCTGACAGAAATTCTGGGTGGTAAAATGAATGTGTCTTCCACCCCCGGCAATGGCTCAACCTTTTCATTCACGCTTCCGCTTACACTAACCCAAAAAGAAAACATACATGATTTCATGTTCAACAGAAGCTCAAACACCTGGCCGGGGCATTCTAAACGCTCATTCAATGAAGCCGTCACCTACTGGAAAAGGAACATCTCAGTTCATTCGAAATACCTAAACTTTTTTTGATTTGAACTGATGGTGGTCAGGGGAGCATCGAAAGCGCGCGACAATTGTTGCGCGCTTTCTTCATTTAAAGAAGATAATTTTTAAATTTGCTAAAAAATTACACAGTGGTCAAAAAACTAATATTTACTGCATTTGTTTGCCTCATATTCCTAAACCTTTATAGCCAAAAAAGCACCTATTCTATTCAGTTCAGAATTGAGGGGCTCGAAGATTCGGTGCTCTATCTTGCCAGTTATTACGGTGATAAAAACACACTTGCTGATACTGCGATTGGCAAAAAGGGCCAATATACCTTTAAAGGTAAGGGTCTCCTGCCCGGCGGAGTTTACTTCCTGGTCAGCCAGAACAAAGCCAAAATGATCGAATTCATTGTTGATAAAGAACAGGACTTTACCATTATAACCGACACCTCAGAAATGGTCTTGAATGCCAGGATAAAAGGCTCTGGCGAAAACAAGATCTTTTTTGATTATGTGCGCTTTACGGAATCCTTTCATGAGAAAGCCAAACAACTAAACGCTGAGTTGAAGGAACCTGATATTTCAGAACCGGCAAAAATGGATAAACTTGAGCAGCTGAGCAACATCAACGACAGCATTAACCGCTATAAAGCCAGCCTGCTCCGGGAACATCCCGACCACCTCATATCAGTTATTTTCAGAACACTGCAGCAACCCCAGATCCCGGATACCCTAAATTCGCAGGATCCTGATTTTAAAAGAATCCAATATCAGATCTATAAGGATAACTATTGGAACAATATCAGTCTTCAGGATCCCAGGATATTGCGTACACCGGTTTTTTATGATAAGCTATCAGTTTTCTTTAACAAGATCGTGTATCAGCATCCAGATTCCATTATGAAGGAAATCGACGAGGTACTCAGCAGGACCGATACTTCAGATATCGTATTCAATTACCTGATATGGCATTTTATCGAACAATACGACCAGGAAGAGGTTATGGGAATGGATAAAGTTTTTGTGCATCTCGCCAATCAATATTTTGGAGACTCCACACGCGTAAATACTTCAAAATCTGTAATAGAAAAGATCCGCAAGCGGGCAGAGAAAGTGGAACCCCTCCTGATAGGAAAACAAGCACCTAATCTTATTTTGCTCGACACCGCCAACACCTTTACATCCTTTCTCAACATTCAGTCAGATTACATACTGCTTTTTTTCTATGATTATGATTGCGGGGTTTGTAAACAGGAAATCAACATCATGAAACCACTCATCGACAGCATTGCATTCAAGGTGGAAGTCTTTGCCGTTTGCACGGATACAAATTTGTTAAAATGGAAAGAAAAGATCCGGCAATATAAAATCCAGGACTGGGTGAATGTGAACGCCACCAGGAGCATCACGGCAAACTATCATGATCTCTACGACATTTATGCAACCCCGATGATTTACGTACTGAACCGGAAAAGAGAAATTATTGCAAAGAAAATATCTGCAAATCAATTATATCAGTTTCTGAAGTATTATGATTCTAAAAATAGATGATTTGAGTGATTTTTTTAAACTTTTTAAGGGAATTAACGTATATTCACAGGCTGATTTATTTGAATGCTTAAGCCAAAACTCTAACAAATGATTGCGAAATTCACCAAAGGGAACTTGCCTGCTCTGATATTGATTTTGATATCAGCATTCTCGCTCACACAGAGCATGAAAGCTCAATGTCCGGCCAATGCCGGCTTTAATTATTATGTACAAAGCTGTGATACCTACCAGTTTACAGATCTTTCCACCAGCAGCAACCCGAATTATGTCATTGTTTCATGGGCATGGGATTTCGGCGACGGAGGGACTTCGACTATCCAGAACCCGGTTCACACTTTTAGCCCGGGTGCAACCTACAATGTTACACTCACAATTACAGCTGATTCAAGCGGTGTCACCTGCACCGATGACATCACTCATCCGATTGTGGTAGATGACAGCCCGGTAGTCTATTTCACCTGGGACCCCGAGCCCACCTGTTTTGGAAGTTCTACCAGTTTTTTTGGCACCACCAGTGCCAATGCAGTTTCCTGGTCATGGAATTTCGGCGATGGTGGCGCATCCAATATTCAAAATCCCATTCATCTTTATTCAAGCACAGGCACTTTTACCGTAACAGTAGAAATAACGGATGTTAACGGATGTACCGCCACCGAGTCGCATGACATTACGGTAAGCGATATACCCGGTCTTGACTTCACATTCACCCCTGATCCCAGCTGTGTTGACAAGCCAACGGATTTCTCAGGTACATCTACCGGAAATATTACCGCCTGGAATTGGGACTTTGGTGACGGATACACAGCCAATACCCAGAACACAACTCACAGCTTCGAAACAGCTGGAATATATACCGTAACATTATCGGTAACAGATGCTTCCGCTTGCTCCAATTCCATTAGCTACCCCGTGCAGATAAACGCACTGCCCTCACCCAACTTTCAACACAGCGGCCCGACATGTTTTGGAGATTCCACTCATTTTACCGATTACAGTACCACACCCAACGGCTACATCCAGACCTGGGAGTGGGATTTCGGCGATGGAACCACAACAACGATCAATTATCCGGATAATCCCAATGTTTCCCATCTGTATGATGATGAAGGGGATTATATCGTTTCTCTAACAGTTACTGATTCTGATGGTTGCAGCAATACGATGACCAAAACTGTTTCAGTAGTGCCGAATCCTGTCGCTAACTTTACTTACGACAATGCCTGCTATGGCGAGGCGGTTGAGTTCACCGATCAGTCATCCGTGAATAATGGCAGTCCCATCGTGAATTGGTTCTGGAATTTTGATGATCCCGCTTCGGGAACCAATAACACCTCCATTTTACAAAACCCGACCCACTTGTTTACTGATGCAGGTACATTTGATGTAAGGCTGGTAGTTACCAACCAGGAAGGATGCTCTGACACAATCATTGAGCCCGTTAGCGTAAACATCCCCTCCGGTGTTGATTTTACCGCCGACCGGGATACAGCCTGTATTATGGAGATCATTCAGTTTGATGGTATGGGTACGGACATTGTTTCCTGGTTCTGGGAATTTGGCGACGGGGGCACCGACATCGTTCAGGATCCGGAATATGCCTACTTCCAGGCTGGCACCTACAATGTTACTTTAACAGTTACCGACATCAACGGATGCACAAGCTCCGTGAGTCATCCTGTAAATATAAAACAGTTGCCAAACTCATTGTTCAATGTATCTTCACCTGCCTGCCAGAGCGACTCGGTTTATTTTACCGACAACAGCACATCACCATCCAGCTATATTGTTAACTGGCACTGGTATTTCGGTGACGGAACGGAAGAGATCATCAATTTCCCCGACGATCCGAATGTGGCACATTTATATACAAACAATGCTGTTTACAGCCCCAGTCTTGTTGTAACAGACTTATATGGCTGTACAGACTCAAGCAGTATGGAATTGGAGATCGTGGCCTCTCCCATTGCACAATTCGATTATACGGAAGCATGTTATAACGAACCGGTCCTCTTCGAGGATGAATCCCTGCCCAATGGTGGCGGAAACATCGTGAACTGGTACTGGGATTTCGGGGATCCGCTGACCGGCACGAACAATTTCTCCACCCTACAAAATCCTACACACATTTTCTCCGATTCAGGAAGCTTTATCGTTACCCTGCAGGTTACGAATGCCACAGGCTGCCAGGATACCATCTCGCAGGAGATATTCATCAACTCACTGCCGGATGTAGATTTTACGATCGATCCAGATTCTACCTGTGTGGGAAGCATCACCCATTTCAATGGAACGGGAAGCGATATTGTGACCTGGTTCTGGGAATTCGGTGACGGGGGAACTGCGAATGTGCAGAACCCACCCCATATTTATACGGAACCCGGCACCTATGATGTCACCCTCAGTGTGATTGACCTGAATGGATGCTCCAATTCGGTTACACATCCCGTTTGGGTGAATGCCCAGCCAACTACGCTGTTTTCGGTGGAAAGCCAGTGTTATACCGATTCCACTTATTTCTTTGATGAATCTTTTGTAAACAACAGCATCATAAGCTCCTGGTTCTGGGATTTCGATAATCCGGCATCCGGAGCAAGTAACACCTCTAACCTGCAGAATCCTGCTCACTACTTTACAAACTTTGGCACCTACGACGTTAAACTCGTGGTGACGGATATTAATGGCTGTGCAGATTCACTGACCCGCCAGATCAGTATTTTTGATAAACCTGTGGCTGATTACGTTTTTGATGTGGTTTGCGAACCCCACGGAACTGTGTACTTTACGGATGAATCCGAACCCGGGCAGAACGGCAGCATTATCAATTCCTGGTTGTGGGAGATCGATGAAGGCTATTATTCAACCGAACAGAACCCACACTACACCTATGCGTATTCTGACACCTGCTACCCGGTCACCCTGACGGTTACGGACCTGAACCAGTGCTCCTCCACATATATTGACACCGTTTGCATCAATGAGGAACTTTCGATTGATTTCACGGCAACTGAAGTATGCCTGGGAGAACCTACATTTTTTGATGCCTCGTTTTTACCGGCCGTCGACAGTGTTGTTTCGTGGAAATGGGAATTCGGGGATGGCAGTCCTTTCGTAACCTCCGCCTATGATACTATCTCACATACATACCAGGAAGCCGGAAACTTCCAGGTAGTGCTTACAGCCACCAGCATCAACAACTGCAAATCCAGCATTTATCATACGGTAACAGTCAACCCCCTACCCTTACCCAATTTTACTGCAAGCATTGCAAAATGCGACGAGCCTACAGCCTTCACCGACCTGTCGATCGGGGGTGGAGGTACAGAGATTGTTTCCTGGTTCTGGAATTTCGGTGATATAGCTTCCGGTGCCAGCAACTTCTCCACCAACCAGCACCCTTCGCATGTTTACGGGCCGGAAGACAGCACCTATTTCGCAACGCTTACAATCACCAACCAAAATGGATGTACCGATTCCATCACACTGCCGGTTGACAAAAACCCATGCGTTACAGCGGGCTTTGGCGTTAACAGCGATCCGCTCTGCAGTGGCCAGGATGTCTGCTTCAGTGACAGTTCCTATATCTTCCAGAATGCCGGCACCATTACCGAATGGCAATGGGATTTCGGAGATGGACAGACCCTGATCTATGATGATTATGAACCCCTCATTTGCCATCTATACAACAATGCGGGAGTTTATGTGATCAAATTGATCATTACCGGTGATATTGATGGCAGCATTATCATGGATACCACTCTGCGGACAATCTATATCAACCCCTCTCCCACTGCCCAGTTTACAAACTCCGCAAGCTGCGGGAACACGGAGATCCAGTTCACCGACCAATCTCTCGGAAATGGCATGAGTATATCGCAATGGCGCTGGGATTTCGGAGATCCGGGCCTGGATAATGACACTTCCGTCCTGCAAAACCCGGTATATATTTATGCACAATCAGGAAATTACGATGTTGAATTCAGGGTAACCAACCAAGCCGGTTGTACTGACACATCCCTGAAGACACTTTCCGTCTTTCCAAGACCTGCTGCCGATTTTGAATTTGAGGCGCCCTGTATCGACAATCCCACTTTCTTCCAGGATCTTTCTGACACATCATCCTCTGCCATCATGCAATGGGCATGGAATTTTGGTGACACCCTCACGGTGACGGACACAAGCAATCTGCAAAATCCTGTATATAATTTTGACAAAACGGGCACCTATAACGTCAGCCTGGTCATCACCGACCAGAATCAATGCACGGATACACTTAGCCAGAGCATACAGATCTTCGACAGACCCATCAGTTCATTTGTATATGAAGAAAACTACCAGGGGGTTCAGGGCCAGGTATTCTTCGATAACCTTTCGATTGGGGCCAACACTTACTTCTGGGACTTTGACAATGGTGATTCTTCATACCTGGAAGAACCCACAACCAATTATGATGATGATGGCATCTATAACATCATGCTGGTGGCATATAACAACAGTAATTGCGCCGACACTTCCTATTTTGAATACAAGGTCTTCCTCAAAGGACTTTACATCCCGAATGCTTTTGCACCACTCAGCCCGAATCCGGATGTCAGGCTATTCAAACCCAAGGGTTACAACCTGAAAGAATTCCGCATTCAGGTATTCTCAGCCTGGGGTGAACTTGTCTGGTCATCCACGGAAATCGACGGAGACGGCCGCCCTGTGGAAAGCTGGGATGGCAGGTTTGAAGGACAGTTGCTGCCGCAAGGTGCCTATATCTGGAAAGTTAAAGCCGTTTTCCGCGACAATTCGATCTGGGAAGGAAGCGATATCGGTGATGGCAATACAAAGAACTATGGCAGTGTTACCCTGATACATTAAAATAAAAACAGGTATTTTTATAAAGAACACGGGCAATATTCCACCCGTGTTTTTTATTTTTATGATATGAAAAAGTGGCTGAGTTATTGCTTAGTTTTTTTGTTCACTGTTAGCTGCCTCAATGCACAAAACAGGAACACTGTTTTTACCCAGGAGGACATCCTGGTAAAAATAATCTATTCATTGCAATCGGAAGGAGAAGGCTTTTACGATGAAGGCCTGTTCCCTCGCAAAGGATACACCCGGTATTGTCTTATGAAAAGGAGGACAACAATGTTTTCTTCACCGCCCTGATCGTAATGACACTCAGGGAAATAGAACCATATGTCAGTCTCAAAAGCCGGGAGATCATTGACAGCATTGCAAAGCGTGCATTGAAGGTTTACCCCGAATACAGGAACAAGGATGGCTTTGCCATTTACAACTTTTGGCAGACGAACCCGTCCCGGCATTTCCCCAATGATGCTATCCTTTCAAAATTCAAAAAATTCAAGCTTCCCGAGGACTTCGACGACACGAGTATTATTTACCTTTCGGATGAACAGGACAATGAAGACAAAAAATGGATCAGGTCTGAAATGGTCAAGCATACAAACCTGCACCGCTTTCAGGTACAGAACACTTTTGATAAATACCACGATCAGCCGGCATACTCCACGTGGTTCGGGCTGAATATGCCCATCGACTTCGACATCTGTGTACATGCAAATACCATGAGCATGGTTTACGCATATGAATTCCCCCTGAACAGGCATGATTCTGCTACCCTCTTCCTGATCAGGGATATGATACTCAATGATCACCATTTGAATGATGCAGCTTATATTTCCCCTCATTATCAAAAACCCGAAGTGATCCTTTACCATGCTGCAAGACTGGTATCAACAGCCCGGGATAAGTCATTTGAGGATTTGCACAACAAACTGACAGCTGACATACTGAACCTGCTTCCTCAAGCTGAAACATTCATGGAAATGATCATATTAAGCTCTGCCCTGATGAAATTGGGGGTCTGTCCTCCCGAAAATATGATTCCCGGGGAACTGGAATCCGACATTGGAATATATCATTTTTTCGTGGCCAATATGGCTTCAAGCTTCAAAGATCCCTGGAAGAAATGGCTGGGATTGTCAGATGTATTTAATTTTCCATACGAATGCGAAGCTTATGATTATACCCTCATCCTTGAAAACATTGCATTGAGGAAAAAACTGGATTGTAATTAGTCAAAAATTTCCTTAGCCCGGAAAATTCAGCTTAGAAAGGAGAGCATTCGAGTGTTTCTTCAATGATCTGTCTGCCCCGGAAGCTGCTTCCGCCACGCTCGCTGACCAGTTTAAGGTTATCGAATTCAAAAAGTAGCGTGATCTCGTGGGTTGGCCCGGCGAATGCAAAAGATGCATTTACCTGCATATCGTAACTGTACATGATCTTCATTCTGGTATTGCTGTTCATCGGGATCATCAGTCCTGCCATCCCGGAAACATCCGAATAGGTATCATACTCAAGGCTTTCATTTTTGTACCATAAACCCAGGTAAACATTCCTGATATACATATTGATGCCCACCGAGTAAAGGGTCATGTCGGCCTGCTGCATGTATACAACACCCGGGTTCAGCTTAAAGCTGACCTTTCTTTTAAAATAGCCTTTGTAGTCACCAATATTAAAAACGATATCACCATGTCCGACGTACCGGCGGGCCAGTGGTGCACTCTCTTCAAAAAAGGACTGGTTGGGTTCGGTAAGATGGTAACCGGAAGCACCAAACGTTGCGATGGTATTATCGCCATGCACCTGGAAAAGGATCCCGAAACCGAAATCGGGATACGAAAGGGCATTGTCGGAAGGGGGTGTGAAAGTAGAGGGATTCACATTTCCCTGGATATCATCCAGCTGACCGGAAAAGATCATTTTTTCCCAGTTTACTTCCTTGCGCACGTAAGACAACAGGGGTGCCGCCTGCATCACAAAATTGCTGGCCAGCGGAATACGCACCGAGGGTGCCAGGCCGATGGTCATGGTTTGCAGGTATCCGATTCCCCTGCGGTCGTTGTTGATGATAAAACCGAGACCGCCCGAACCAGGCATGTTGCGATCGGCTATGTCGGCCGAAAAGTTATAATTGTGGAAGTCACCGGGTATGTTAGCCCACTGCCGTTTATAATGCATCCTGGCCTTTAAGCCAAGGTTCAGGCCGGAGAAGGCGGGATTGTAGTAAAGGGGATTGTTATAGAACTGAGAAAAATGTGCATCCTGGGCTTTCATACTATCCGGTAAAAGGATTCCAAGGACAAGTGAAATGAGTGTAATTTTGATCAGTGTTTTCAAAGCATTATTTTTTAACAAGCAAAAACTCAAACCCGCAACCCTGATACGAGATCAGGGAAATATTGTTTCAACAAAACCATTCCTGGTGGGATATAGTGGATTCGAACCACTGACCCCCGCCCTGTCAAGGCGATGCTCTAAACCAACTGAGCTAATATCCCATGACCTGCACAAATGTAGAAAAACAATTCATATGTTCAAAGAAATTCATATCCAAAACAAAAATTTAAAAAGAATCTGCTTTTGTTTAGTCATTTTGAATAATTTTTGTAATTTTGCACCCACTTTTAACAAAAACAAATAAAGGAAGGTATAAAAAGATGATTATTATCCCTGTAAAAGAAGGTGAAAACATCGACAAAGCTTTAAAAAAGTTTAAGCGTAAATTCGAAAAAACGGGCGTTGTAAAAGAGCTCAGGGAACGCCAGAAATACACAAAACCCTCAGTTGAAAGACGCCAGATCAAAATGAAAGCGGTTTATATAGAGCAACTCAGGAACGAAGCTGAGAATCAGTAAAAACCTCTGCTTATCGTTTTTTCGGGAGGAAGAAATTTTGATCCTGCGAATAATTTCGTATATTTGATCAAAGGTTCTTCCTCTTTTTTTTGCATATGACGAAAAGGTTTATCAATTATATCAGGTACGAAAAAAGATTCTCAAAGCATACTATCCAGGCTTATACTACCGACTTAGAGCAATTCAGCACATTTCTTCAGGCATTTTATGAATCAGATGACCCTTCGGCCGCCAGGCCCGAAATGATCCGGTCCTGGATCATACATTTAATGGAAACCGGCATCGGGAACCGGAGCATCAATCGTAAGATATCCAGCCTGAAATCCTTTTATAAATACTTGCAGAGAGAGGGAGTCATGAAGCAATCGCCGGCTGCCGGCATCATCTCCCCGAAAACATCCCGGCATCTCCCTGAATTCCTCGAGCAGGAATCCATCACAAAGCTATTTGACGAAAGTCACTTTGAGAAAAATTTTAGCGGGATCCGCGACCGAACGATCCTGGAGTTATTATATGCCACCGGGATGCGCTTGGCCGAGTTGGTCAGCCTCAGGGAAACAGACATCAATTTTTACAGCAGGAGTCTGAAAGTTCTCGGGAAAAGAAATAAAGAGCGGCAGATCCCGTTAAATAATATATTGGAAAGCCAATTGAAATCGTATCTGGATATGAAAGAAAGAACGTTCGCGGGAAGAGGCAAGGAAGAAAGCTTATTTGTAACGGAAAAGAACAGGCCGGTTTATCCAAAATTGGTCTACCGGCTGGTGAACCGGCACCTGACCATGGCTTCCACCCTGAACAAAAAAAGCCCCCACATCTTAAGGCATTCATTTGCCACCCATATGCTAAACAATGGCGCCGACCTGAACGCCATCAAAGAAATACTCGGTCATGCGAATTTATCTGCTACACAGGTATATACGCACAATACGATCGGGCAGTTAAAATCAATTCACAAAAATTCCCATCCAAGGGAAAAAATAAAGGAGGTATTTTATGAACGTAAACATTAGCTCTGTACATTTTAAAGCGGACAAAAAGCTCCTGGATTTCATTCAGAACAAAGTCGACAAATTGTCGAGCTATTATGATGGTGTACTCGGAGGAGATGTCAAGCTAAAACTGGAGAATGGCTCCAATCCTGACAACAAAATAACCGAGATAAAGATCCTGATTAAAGGGGAAGACCTGTTTGCGAAAAAGCAGTCAAAATCATTTGAAGAGGCAACCGACCAGGCTGTAGAGGCCCTGCGACGGCAATTACGTAAGTATAAGGGGAAGGTTATCGAAAAAAACCGAAAATAATTTGAAAAAGCGCGCTAATTTCTTTGCGTATTAATTTTATAATTTATATTTTTGCAGACCTTTTGAAATAGGGGTCTGTTTTTTGTTTATTGAAGCAGGTTTCAAAGCAAATCATGCCTATGTAGCTCAGTTGGCCAGAGCAGCTGATTTGTAATCAGCCGGTCGGCGGTTCGAATCCGTCCATAGGCTCACGTTCATTAAGTATTGAAACAAGTAACACACCATTATTATATAAGACATATGGGTGTAAAGGGGAAGATACCATCCCGGTAAGCATCGAAAGGTCAAACGGGGTCGCGCCTGAGGCGAGATAAATCTGTTGGCTCGGATTAGTTTAATCCCCAACAAAATGTGTTCTTTAAAATATTATTAAATGGGGAGATACCGAAGCGGTCAAACGGGGCAGACTGTAAATCTGTTGGCTCAGCCTTCGGAGGTTCGAATCCTCCTCTCCCCACATTGCCGGAAAGAGCTCAGGCTCATACTGGCAAAGCCAATCCCGCTAACAACAGGAATGGCATTGTTCTTCTTTTTTGAGGAAGTAACCCGGAAAGCGGAAGTAGCTCATTTGGTAGAGCGACAGCCTTCCAAGCTGTAGGTGGCCGGTTCGAGCCCGGTCTTCCGCTCAATTTAGGCCAATGTAGCTCAGGGGTAGAGCACTTCCTTGGTAAGGAAGGGGTCACGAGTTCAACTCTCGTCATTGGCTCTAAGTTAAAGAAAAGTTTAACTGAAAATAAATTAAACCTTTTTGTTATGGCAAAAGAAAAATTTGATCGCGCGAAACCACACGTCAATATTGGCACAATTGGTCACGTTGACCACGGTAAAACAACATTGACAGCCGCAATTACGATTAACCTGCAAGATAAAGGATTTGCGACATTTAAATCTTTCGATGAGATTGACAATGCTCCTGAGGAGAAAGAGAGAGGTATTACCATTAACACAGCACACGTGGAGTACGAAACCGCAAACAGGCATTACGCACACGTTGACTGTCCCGGTCATGCTGACTACGTTAAGAACATGGTTACCGGCGCCGCCCAGATGGACGGTGCAATCCTGGTTGTTGCTGCTACAGACGGTCCTATGCCACAGACCCGTGAGCACATCCTGCTTGCCCGTCAGGTAAACGTACCCAGCGTTGTTGTTTTTATGAACAAAGTCGACATGGTTGACGACGAAGAATTGCTGGAACTCGTTGAAATGGAAATTCGCGAATTACTTGATTTCTATGAATTCCAGGGCGATGAAGTACCCGTTATCCGTGGTTCTGCTCTCGGAGCTTTGAACAAGGAAGAAAAATGGGTTGAAAAGATCTGGGAACTCATGGATGCATGTGACAACTGGATCCCATTGCCAGCTCGTGATGTGGAAAAACCATTTCTAATGCCGGTTGAGGATATTTTCTCAATCACAGGACGTGGTACCGTTGCTACCGGAAGAATTGAAACTGGTGTTATCCACACAGGAGACCCCGTTGATATCATTGGTATGGGTGCTGAAAAACTGAAATCAGTTGTTACAGGAGTTGAAATGTTCCGTAAGATCCTCGACGATGGTCAGGCAGGTGACAATGCAGGTCTGTTACTCCGTGGTATCGACAAGAAAGAGATTAGCCGTGGTATGGTTATTGCAAAACCCGGTTCCGTTACTCCGCACAAAAACTTCAAAGCTGAGGTTTATGTGCTGAAGAAAGAAGAAGGTGGACGCCATACTCCATTCCACAACAACTACAGGCCACAGTTCTACTTCAGGACAACCGACGTTACCGGTGAGATCGTTCTGCCCGAAGGCGTGGAAATGGTTATGCCTGGTGATAACCTTACAATTGAGGTGAAACTGATCGCCGAGATTGCAATGGACAAAGGTCTGCGTTTTGCTATCCGTGAAGGTGGCAGAACAGTTGGAGCCGGACAGGTAACTGAAATTATTGAATAAAAAAGTTCATTGATACATAAATCATGATTAGAGATGCCCCTGTGTGGGTATCTCTAATTTGTGGTTTAATAAAGTCACGATACGGGTGTAGCTCAATTGGTAGAGCGACGGTCTCCAAAACCGTAGGTTGTGAGTTCGAGTCTTACCACCCGTGCAAAAAGAGCAAATGAATGGCAAAGTTTAGAATTGCAACATACATAAAGGAAAGTTACGACGAGCTGTTACACAAAGTATCCTGGCCAAGTTGGAGTGATTTGCAGAGCAGCGCAATTGTGGTATCCATTGCTTCCCTTATAATAGCCTTCGTGGTTTATTTGATGGATATCTCGTTTCAGTCCATACTGGAAAACTTTTATAAGCTTTTCTAGTACGTCCTGTCGCGCATTGAATTAAAGGAATCACTTAATTTAAAAATTCCTGATTGGATTATGAGTGAAAATACAAAAAAATGGTACGTCGTCCGGGCAATTAGTGGAAAGGAGAATAAGGTAAAAGAGTACCTTGAAAGTGAAATTAAACGTCTGAATCTTGAAGACTATATTTCGCAGGTGCTTATACCAAAGGAGAAGGTGTACCAGATCAGGAAAGGCAAAAAGGTCAGCAAGGAAAGGAATTATTTTCCCGGATATGTGCTGATCGAAGCTTCTTTGGTGGGCGAAATACCCCATACCATTAAAAACATCCCGAATGTTCTGGGATTTATAGGTACCAAAGGAGAACCGGATCCGTTGCGCCCCTCGGAAGTGAACAGGATCCTTGGCAAAGTGGATGAACTGGCTGAACAGGGAGAAGAGGTAAACGTTCCGTTTATCGTTGGAGAAACAGTGAAGGTCATCGACGGACCCTTTAACAGTTTTAGCGGAATTATCGAAGAGATCAACGAGGAGAAGAAGAAATTGAAAGTGATGGTGAAGATCTTCGGAAGAAAAACCCCGCTCGAACTGGGATTCATGCAGGTTGAAAAAGAATAGTAAACGGGCGCTATCTTATTGTTTAAAAACAGGAAAAGGAAAAAAGCAAAATGGCAAAAGAAGTAAGCGGATTAATTAAGTTACAGATCAGAGGAGGAGCAGCTAATCCATCACCCCCGGTCGGCCCCGCATTAGGTTCCAAAGGTGTGAACATAATGGAGTTTTGCAAGCAGTTTAACGGAAGGACCCAGGATAAAGCCGGGAAAGTTCTTCCTGTTATTATTACTGTTTACAAAGACAAGTCGTTCGACTTCATTATCAAAACCCCTCCCGCTGCCGTGCAATTGCTTGAGGCCAGCAAAGTGAAGAAAGGATCCCCCGAATCGAACAGGCAGAAAGTTGCCTCGGTTAGCTGGGATCAGGTGAAGGAAATTGCTGAGAACAAAATGCCGGATTTGAACGCATTTACCGTTGAATCAGCAATGAGGATGGTGGCAGGCACAGCAAGAAGCATGGGCATCAGGGTGAAAGGAAAATCTCCCTTCAGTAATAATTAATCCCAAAAACAAACTAATCTGATCATCTAATCAGAATTATTAATCGATTATTCGAAATGGCTAAACATACAAAAAACAGAAATGCAGCTTTAGAAAAGATTGACAGATCCAAAGCATATACCATTGCCGAAGCCGCTGAGATCATTAAGGATATTACAAACCTTAAGTTTGATGCGTCTGTCGATTTGGATATTCGCTTGGGAGTTGATCCCAGAAAAGCTAATCAAATGGTTCGTGGAACTGTAACCCTCCCGCACGGAACCGGAAAGACCATCAGGGTGCTGGTGTTATGCTCTCCTGATAAAGAAGATGAAGCAAAGGAAGCGGGTGCAGATTTTGTTGGCCTGGATGAATTCGTTGACAAGATCAAGAACGGTTGGACAGACTTCGACGTAGTGATTTGTACGCCGAACGTGATGCCCAAAGTCGGCCCCCTGGGTAGAGTCCTGGGACCGCGCGGCCTCATGCCCAACCCCAAAACAGGAACAGTTACCATGGAGATTGGTAAAGCCGTGAATGATGTGAAAGCAGGGAAAATCGACTTTAAAGTAGATAAGTATGGGATCATCCATGCTTCCGTGGGCAAGTCATCTTTCGACCAGCAAAAACTGATCGAAAATGCAAGAGAACTCATGACAACGATCATGAAACTCAAACCCCCGGCCGCTAAAGGTACATACGTAAGAAGTATCTATTTGTCGAGTACGATGAGCCCCGGGCTGAAAATTGAGCCGAAATCATTTGCGGCGCAAATTCTTTGATAAAATATACTGAATAATTGGCAGTTATGAAAAGAGAAGGTAAAAACCAGCTTATCGATGTTATCGCAGAGGATCTGAAGCAAAGCAGTTATTTCTACATTACAGATATTTCAAGTCTGGATGCTGTTAAAACTTCAAAGCTCAGAAGACTTTGTTTTAACAAAAACGTTAAGCTTTCGGTTGTTAAAAACACATTGCTCAGAAAAGCAATGGAGAAAGTAGACAAGGATTTTGATGAATTATTAGATATTCTTAAGGGACCCACTTCAATTATGTACGCTGAAGCCGGGAACATCCCTGCTAAACTGATCAAAGAATTCCGTAAAGAATCCGATAAACCTGTCCTGAAAGGGGCTTATGTTGAAGAAGTTGTTTACCTGGGTGATGATAAACTGGAAATGCTTTCCAATATCAAATCCAAAAACGAACTTATCGCAGATGTTATTGCATTGTTGCAATCACCTGTTAAGAACGTTATGGGTTCACTGCAGTCAGGCAGCAATACCTTAACAGGAATTCTTAAAACATTATCTGAAAAATCAGAATAGTAGAATCAATAATTAAGAAATTATTTTAAAAACAATTTAAAAGTAAATAAAAATGGCAGATTTAAAAGCTTTTGCAGAACAGTTGGTTAACTTAACTGTAAAGGAAGTAAACGAGTTAGCAGATATTCTCAAAGAAGAATATGGTATTGAACCCGCAGCAGCTGCTGTAGCTATGGCAGGCCCGGGCGTCGGCGGTGATGAAGCGAAAGAAGAGGAACAAACCGAATTTGACGTGATCATCAATGCTGCAGGCCAGTCTAAATTGGCTGTTGTGAAACTGGTTAAAGAACTGACCAGCCTCGGACTGAAAGAAGCCAAGGAACTGGTTGATTCAGCACCCAAAGCTATCAAAGAAGGCGTTTCAAAAGACGAAGCTGAAGCACTTAAAGCTCAATTAGAAGAAGCCGGAGCAGAGGTTGAGGTTAAGTAAGTAGTTATACAGAAAAGGTAGAGATTGGTACAACCGTCTCTGCCTTTTTTTGGAATGGAAGCATACTCCATGCCCTTATGTTAATTAACGGAACTACAAACTTAAAAACATAAAACCTTGGCATTAAAAAAAACAGATAGAATAAGTTTTGCCCAAACAAAAGCTTACGCTGATTACCCTGACTTTCTTGACATTCAATTAAAATCATTCCAGGATTTTTTCCAGTTGGAAACCAATCCTGAGAATCGTATTGATGAAGGTTTGTATAATGTATTCAGCGAAAACTTTCCGATTACGGATGCGCGAAACAATTTTGTACTTGAGTTCCTCGACTACTTTATCGATCCGCCGAGATATTCAATGGATGAATGTATCGAACGCGGGCTTACATACAGTGTCCCCCTCAAGGCGAAATTAAAGTTATATTGTACAGATCCAGATCACGAGGATTTTGAGACAATTATCCAGGATGTTTACCTCGGCATGATCCCATACATGACTCCCCGGGTACCTTCATCGTTAATGGTGCCGAACGTGTTGTTGTTTCTCAGTTGCACAGGTCGCCCGGAGTTTTCTTCGGAACCAGCTACCACGCCAACGGACAACAATTGTATTCGGCCCGTATCATTCCTTTTAAGGGATCCTGGATGGAATTCACAACCGATATCAACAATGTTCTTTTTGCCTATATCGACAGGAAAAAGAAATTGCCCGTTACTACCTTGCTGAGGGCCATCGGTTATGAGAGTGATAAAGAAATACTGGAGATATTCGACCTCGCAGAAGAGATCAAGGTAAGCAAAGCAGGCCTTAAACGTGTCATCGGAAGAAGACTCGCAGCCAGGGTGCTTCGCTCATGGATTGAAGATTTTGTGGATGAAGATACCGGTGAGGTTGTTTCGATCGAACGTACTGAAGTAATTGTCGACCGGGAAACGGTTCTCGAAAACAAACACATCGATCAAATCACCGATGCAGGTGTTAAAACCATCCTGCTGCATAAGGAAGATGCCAATGTGAACGATTATGCATTGATCTTCAACACCCTGCAGAAGGATACCACCAACTCCGAACGGGAAGCGGTGGAATACATATACAGGCAGTTGCGTAACGCAGAACCCCCGGATGAAGAAACAGCCCGCGGGATCATCGAGAAATTGTTTTTCTCAGATAAGAGATATGACCTGGGTGATGTAGGCCGGTACAGGATCAATAAAAAACTGGAACTGGATGTGTCGAATGATACCAAGGTGCTGACCAAAGAAGATATCATATCGATCATTAAATACCTGATCGAACTTGTGAACTCAAAAGCCGAAGTTGATGATATCGATCACCTGAGTAACAGAAGGGTAAAAACCGTTGGTGAACAGCTGTATTCACAATTCGGTGTTGGCCTTGCCAGAATGGCGCGGACTATCCGGGAAAGGATGAACGTACGCGACAATGAGGTGTTTACACCAACTGACCTTATAAATTCAAAAACCCTTTCTTCGGTCATCAACTCATTTTTTGGTACCAACCAGTTGTCGCAGTTCATGGACCAGACCAACCCGCTTTCGGAGCTGACCCACAAAAGAAGGGTGTCAGCACTGGGACCCGGCGGTCTGTCAAGGGAAAGAGCAGGTTTCGAGGTTCGTGACGTGCACTATACCCACTATGGACGCCTCTGTACAATCGAAACACCGGAAGGACCTAATATTGGCTTGATCTCCTCACTTTGTGTTTATGCAAAGATCAACAAACTCGGGTTCATCGAAACACCTTACCGCGTTGTTAATGAAGGTCAGATCGAACTGGAAAAAGAGCCGGTTTACCTGAGTGCTGAAGAAGAAGAAGACAAGATCATTGCACAGGCCAATACGGTGCTCGAAAAAGACGGTAAGAGTTTCCGGAATGAAAAAGTAAAAGCAAGATACCAGGCTGACTATCCCATCATTGAGAGGGAAAAAGTCCACTTCATTGATATCGCCCCGAACCAGATCGCATCCATTGCCGCATCACTGATCCCTTTTCTGGAGCATGATGATGCCAACAGGGCTCTTATGGGATCCAACATGATGCGTCAGGCCGTGCCATTGCTGCAATGCGAAAGCCCAATCGTGGGTACTGGCATCGAAGAGCAGGCAGCCAAAGATTCACGCGTGCTGATCACTGCAGAAGGTGACGGCATCGTTGAATACGTGGATGCGAACGAAATCGTGATCCGTTATTCGCGGGCAGAAGAAGAAAAACTGGTCAGCTTTGATGATGATGTAAAACGCTATAATCTTACCAAATTTGCCAGGACCAACCAGAATACATGCATCAACCTTATACCATCTATAAGAAAAGGAGATAAGGTTAGCAGTGGACAGGTACTCTGTGAAGGTTATGCAACAGAAGACGGCGAAGTCGCACTGGGTAAGAACCTGATGGTGGCATTCATGCCCTGGAAAGGATATAATTTTGAAGATGCAATCGTACTCTCTGAAAAAGTAGTTAAGGAAGATATCTTCACTTCCCTGCATATTGAGGAATTTACCCTCGAAGTAAGGGATACCAAAAGAGGCGTGGAAGAGCTGACGAACGACATACCCAACGTTAGTTCGGAAGCCACCAAGGAACTGGACGAAAACGGACTGATCCGCATCGGAGCCGAGGTAAAGGAAGGTGATATCCTGATAGGAAAGATCACCCCGAAAGGTGAAAGTGATCCGACACCGGAAGAAAAGCTGCTCCGTGCCATTTTTGGTGACAAGGCAGGCGATGTTAAGAATGCTTCCCTTAAAGCACCCCCCTCAATGAACGGGGTGGTTACCGATAAACGGCTCTTCTCCCGAATCATCCGCGACCGGAAATCCAAAGCCAAGGAAAAGGATGTTACCGCTGTGCTGGATGAGGAATACAAGCAAAAACAGGCTGAGTTGAAGGCGAAACTCGTCGACAAACTCACGTTTCTGGTCAGTGGAAAAACCTCGCAGGGGGTGTTGAACAAATACAAGGAAGAGATCGTTCCCAAGAAATCCAAGTTCACCCAAAAACTTTTGATGGGACTCGATTACGTGGATATCAACCCCAATAAATGGACCACTGATAAACACAAGAACGATCTAATCAAAACCCTGATCAACAATTACATCATCAAGTATAAAGAAATGCTGGGTGTATACAACCGCAAGAAATTTGTTGCCACGGTAGGCGACGATCTTCCAAGCGGCATCGTACAGATGGCCAAGGTATTCATCGCCAAGAAGCGCAAGCTCAAGGTGGGTGATAAGATGGCCGGAAGGCACGGTAATAAAGGCATTGTTGCCAAGATCGTACGCGAAGAAGATATGCCCTTCCTGGAAGACGGAACGCCGGTGGATATCGTACTGAATCCGCTGGGTGTACCCTCCAGGATGAACCTCGGACAGATCTACGAAAGTGTGCTGGGATGGGCCGGTAAAAAACTGGGCCTCAAATTTGCCACTCCGATTTTCGACGGTGCCAGCATTGAGCAGATCAATGATTACATGAAACAGGCCGGCCTTCCGGAAAACGGAAGAACCTACCTTTACGACGGCGGAACTGGAAAACGATTTGATCAGCCCGCAACCGTAGGTTATATCTACATCCTGAAACTCCATCATATGGTGGATGATAAGATGCACGCCCGTTCCATCGGACCGTATTCACTGATCACACAGCAGCCTCTCGGAGGTAAAGCGCAATTTGGTGGTCAGCGTTTCGGCGAAATGGAGGTCTGGGCCCTCGAAGCATTTGGCGCTTCCAGTGTACTGCAGGAGATCCTGACAGTAAAATCCGATGACGTAATCGGCAGGGCCAAAGCTTACGAATCCATGGTCAAAGGCGAAAATATGCCTGTGCCCAATATTCCTGAATCCTTCAATGTGCTTGTGCACGAACTGAACGGACTCGGATTAAATATAACATTCGATTAAGCCGGCTTCCGGCTTAATCGGATCTTTTTTATTTAAAATTTAAGGAATTCTAAAATATGGCATTTCGAAAAGACATCACAATCAGCAGTAGTTTCTCATCCATTACCGTCAGTCTTGCTTCGCCCGAATTGATCCTCGAAAGATCAAGCGGTGAAGTACTGAAACCGGAAACCATCAACTACAGGACATACAAACCCGAAAGGGATGGATTGTTCTGCGAACGGATTTTCGGACCGGTGAAGGACTGGGAATGCCATTGTGGAAAATATAAAAGGATCCGCTACAAAGGGATTGTTTGCGACCGCTGCGGTGTTGAAGTTACGGAGAAGAAAGTCAGAAGGGAAAGAATGGGTCATATCCAGCTGGTTGTGCCGGTAGCGCATATCTGGTTCTTCAGGTCACTGCCCAACAAGATCGGCAACCTGCTCGGCCTGCAAAGCAAAAAACTTGAATCCATTATTTATTATGAAAGGTATGTGGTGATCAACCCGGGTATCAAGGAAAGGGACGGGATCAAGTATCTCGATTTTCTGACCGAGGAAGAATACTTCGATATTCTGGAAGTCCTTCCGCCCGAAAACCAGCACCTGGATGATACGGATCCCGACAAATTCATCGCCAAGATGGGCGCAGAGGCAATCCATGACCTGCTGGCCCGCCTGGATCTCGATAAAACATCCTTCGATCTGAGGCACAAAGCCAATACGGAAACTTCCCAGCAAAGGAAGCAGGAAGCGCTCAAACGCCTGCAGGTGTTCGAGGCTTTCCGTGATGCCAAAACCCGCATTGAAAACCGTCCCGAATGGATGATCGTTAAAGTGGTTCCGGTGATCCCACCCGAACTCAGGCCACTCGTTCCCCTTGATGGAGGACGGTTTGCTACCTCCGACCTGAATGACCTCTACAGAAGGGTTATCATCAGGAACAACAGGCTGAAAAGACTGATCGAGATCAAAGCGCCTGATGTGATCATGCGTAATGAAAAACGCATGCTCCAGGAAGCGGTTGATTCACTTTTTGATAATTCAAGAAAAGCCAATACGGTTAAGACCGAATCCAACAGGCCACTCAAATCATTGAGCGACAGCCTGAAAGGAAAACAGGGGCGTTTTCGCCAAAACCTGCTGGGTAAACGTGTGGATTATTCAGGACGTTCCGTGATCGTGGTCGGCCCCGAACTGAAGCTGAACGAATGCGGACTGCCCAAGGAAATGGCCTCCGAACTTTTCAAACCCTTTATCATCAGGAAACTCCTTGAACGCGGCATTGTAAAAACGGTTAAATCTGCCAAGAAGATCGTCGACCGCAAGGACCCTGTGGTATGGGACATCCTGGAAAGTATTCTTAAAGGCCACCCGGTGATGCTTAACCGTGCCCCTACCCTGCACAGATTGGGTATACAGGCTTTCCAGCCGAAACTGATCGAAGGCAAGGCCATTCAGTTACACCCGCTGGTTTGTACGGCTTTCAACGCCGACTTCGACGGTGACCAGATGGCCGTTCATGTGCCCCTGGGCAATGCTGCCATCCTGGAAACACAGATCCTGATGCTGGCTTCCCATAACATTCTGAATCCTGCCAATGGCGCGCCTATTACGGTACCCTCGCAGGACATGGTACTCGGATTGTATTACATTACCAAAGCGAGGAAGAACTCCACGGAACACCCGGTGAAAGGTGAAGGAATGAATTTTTACGGTCCGGAAGAAGTGATCATTGCATACAATGAAGGAAAAGTTGATATGCACGCCATCATCAATGTAAAACTGCCGGTAAGGGAAAACGGGGAGATCGACCATAAACTCACCGAAACAACAGTCGGAAGAATTCTTTTCAATGAAGTTGTTCCCAAAGAATACGGCTATATCAACCAGTTGCTCACCAAGAAAGCGCTGCGGGATATCATCGGTGATGTACTGAAAAAGACGGGTACGGCAAAAACAGCACAGTTCCTGGATGACATCAAACATCTCGGGTATAAAATGGCCTTTGAAGGCGGCCTTTCCTTTAACCTGGACGATGTGATCGTTCCTGAAGTGAAAGAAGAGCTCGTACATCAGGCCAACGAAGAAGTTGAAGAAGTCCTCGCCAATTACAATATGGGCTTCATTACCAATAACGAACGTTACAACCAGATCATTGATATCTGGACACATACCAACTCCAAGCTGACACATGCGCTGATGGATAAAATATCCAAAGACCAGCAGGGTTTCAACGCAGTTTACATGATGCTTGATTCAGGAGCCCGTGGTTCCAAGGAACAGATCCGGCAGCTCTCCGGTATGAGGGGACTGATGGCCAAGCCGCAGAAATCCGGCGCAACCGGAGGAGAGATCATTGAGAACCCCATTCTTTCTAATTTTAAGGAAGGTCTCTCGGTGCTGGAGTACTTTATCTCAACCCACGGTGCCCGTAAAGGTCTGGCCGATACCGCCCTTAAAACGGCGGATGCCGGTTACCTTACCCGCCGTCTGGTGGATGTGGCCCAGGATGTGGTGGTCTCAGAAAAAGACTGCGGTACCCTGAGGGGACTGACAACCACTGCGCTAAAGAAAAGTGAAGAAGTGGTGGAAAGCTTGTACGACCGCGTTCTCGGACGTACCACCCTGCACGATATTTATCATCCGCAATCGGGTGAGCTGATCGTAAAAGCCGGTGAAGAGCTTACCGAAGAGATCAGCCAGCTAATCGAAGATTCACCTATTGAAGCAGTTGAAATTCGTTCAGGACTCACCTGCGAAGCCAAAAAGGGTGTTTGCGCCAAATGTTACGGCCGTAACCTGGCATCCGCGAAAATGGTTCAGAAAGGTGAAGCGGTAGGAGTTATTGCAGCACAATCCATCGGTGAGCCTGGTACACAGCTTACCCTGCGTACCTTTCACGTGGGTGGTACCGCCTCCAATATTGCCGTACTTTCCAAGATCCTGGCAAAATACGATGGTATCCTCGAGATCGACGAACTCAGGTCTATTGACTTTAAAAACAAAGAAGGCAAGAAATATGATATCGTGGTTGGGCGTTCGGCCGAAATGAGGATCGTGGATAAAAATACCAGGATCGTCCTGACATCCGGCAATATCCCCTACGGTTCGCATCTTTATGTGAGAGACGGGGATACGGTGAAGAAGGGTGAGCTTATTGCCGACTGGGATCCCTACAACGCACTGATCATCTCCGAAGCAACCGGTAAACTGGCATTCGAAAACATCCTGGAAGGACAGACCTACCGGATCGAATCGGATGAGCAAACCGGTTATCACGAAAAAGTGATCGTTGAATCCCGGACAAAATCCAAGAACCCGAAAATCCTGGTTCAATCCAAAACAGGAGATACCCTCAAGGTGTATGACATTCCTGTGGGTGCACATATTACTGTGGAAGAAGGCCAGAAGATCACGGCCGGTGACACCCTTGTGAAGATCCCGCGTGCCGTTGGCAAATCGGGTGATATCACGGGTGGTCTGCCCAGGGTGACCGAATTGTTCGAAGCCAGGAATCCTTCGGATCCCGCAACAGTTTCCGAGATCGACGGTATCGTTTCTTTCGGAAATAAACTGAAACGTGGTAACAGGGAAGTGATCATTACTTCCAAAACAGGGGAAGAGAAGAAATATCTCATTGCTACTTCCAAACAGATCCTGGCACAGGAAAATGACTATGTGAAAGCAGGAACACCGCTTTCGGAAGGGGCCACAACACCTGCTGACATCCTGGCGATCAAAGGACCCATGAAGGTGCAGGAATATATCGTGAATGAAGTCCAGGAGGTCTACCGCCTGCAGGGTGTGAAGATCAACGACAAACACTTCGAGATCATCGTGCGGCAGATGATGCGCAAGGTGGAAGTTGTGGATCCGGGCGATACCAAATTCCTGGAAGGAGAGCTGGTGAATAAGATCGATTTCCAGGAAGAGAATGACGAGATCTTTGGTAAGAGGGTGATCACCGATTCAGGTAATTCTGTGAACTATAAATCCGGACAGATCGTAAGTGCCAGGAAACTGCGCGACGAAAACTCCGTGCTGAAGAGAAAAGACAAGAAACTGATCGAATCACGCGAAGCACAGCCGTCTACAGCCAAACAGGTACTACAGGGTATTACGAAAGCATCCCTGCAGACCAATAGCTGGATATCCGCTGCTTCCTTCCAGGAAACGACCAAGGTGCTCACACAGGCTTCCATTCAGGCAAAACGCGACGACTTGCTCGGATTGAAAGAGAATGTGATCGTGGGCCATAAGATTCCGGCCGGTACAGGCTTGCGTCAATATGAAAAAATGATCGTAGGCTCTATGGAAGAATACGAGGCCATGATGTCGGGAAAAACGGAAGACTTCGACACTCCTGAGGAAGAATAAAATGAAATAATTTAAATAATCCAAATGGCCGTTGCTTTGCGAGTAGCGGCCATTTGTATAAAAACAAATAGATTATGGCAGACAAAAATGCAAACAAACAAAAACAGATCAACATCGAATTGAGCGAAGAAGTGGCTGAAGGGATCTATGCCAACCTGGCAATGATCACCCATTCCAACGCGGAATTCATCGTTGATTTTATTAAGATGATGCCGGGCATAGCCAAAGCAAAAGTAAAATCACGCATTGTGCTAACACCTCAGCATGCAAAGAGGTTGATGAGGGCCCTGCAAGACAACATCCAGAAATACGAAAAAACGCACGGCGAGATCAAAGAACCCAACCCGGGCGAAGGCATGCCACCCATGAACTTTGGGGGACCGACGGCTCAGGCGTAGGTATTTAATAATTAACAATTAATAATTAACAATTAATAATTGGCAGCTTTCCTTTGGGGGCTGCCTTTTTTATTAGGTTTAGACAAAGTTGGGGTTCATTCACCCAACTATTGCAAGTAGCCGGGAAATATCCGGAAATCTTTGTGCAATTTTTTAACCACTTGAAAAATGATGCAACAAATTAGTTGCAATATCTTCATTTTTAAGCAGTCTGCCCGCATTTGCTATACATTTGTTGGTGTGTCATGCTTTTTTCATTTTTTCATTCTTGTGTAAAGAAGAAAAGCACTCAGTCCTATTCCAAGACTAATTCCTATTCTGATAATTTGGGTAATAAGTATTCGTAAAAAAATAAATCTAAAATAATTTGGATTTATTAGTTTCAATGATTTATCTTTGTGAGCGAATATTCACTCTTTAATATTAAAAGCAATAAAATGAATACAGAATTCACTGAAAGGCAGAAAGAAATAATAAACGCTTCGCTTGAATTAATAGCTGAAAGTGGAATACAAAGTTTGACAATAAAGAATCTTTCTAAAAAAATTGGACTTGTTGAATCTGCAATTTACAGACATTATGAAAGTAAAACGCAAATACTAATTGCAATACTCGATTCTATCAGTGAACAGTCCAAATCAAATGAAATTAAAGATTCTGATAGCGTATTTGGAATTCTTGAAAAAAGACTTGGACATCATTTCAACACTTTTACAGAAAATCCTGCTTTGGTTTCGGTGGTATTTGCCGAAGATTTATTTCAGCACGAGCCTATGTTGGTTGAGAAAACCCGATTAAAAGTTGAGAAAAGTATCTCCGATTTGACAACTCTTATACAAAAGGGGCAGCAGGGCGGTGAGATAAGAAATGATTTAAACCCAGAAATTGTTTCAGTCATGATTAACGGCAGTGTAAGAATGTTGGTGAAACAATGGAAAATGTCGGGATACGATTTTGATTTAATTATCAAAGGTTCAGAATTAATTCATTCGTTAAAATTATTAATAAAACTATAAAATGATGTATATCAAACTAATATCAATACTTTTAATGCTTTTTGCTGGAAATTCTGTTAATGCACAATCGAAGATTATCGGCCAATGGAAGAATGAGGACTCAAGCAGTATTATCGAGATTTACCAGGAGAATAAAGTGTTTGTCGGAAAAACAATCAGTGTTTCTGATGCAGATTTAAACAACAAAACTGGGCATTTGCTTTTAGATAAACTGACCTTCAACACCGTAACAAAAAAACACAAAGATAAAGTGAACTCAACCACAGGTATGACAGCTGATTGCGAAATTGATTTGATAAATGAAAACAAATTTCAATTGACGGTGACACAAATTTTTATTCACAAAACACAAATTTTTATCAGAACAGATTAATATGAAACATTTAATTATCATATTATTAACATGGTTTTTGCTTTCTCAAACAGCAGGAGCACAAACCGAATTAAGATTCAGTAGCCTTGATTCTCTGTTAAATTATGCTGAACAAAACAGTATAACCATAAAAACAACAGAACAACAAGCTTTATTGGCAAAATGGCAAAAGATTTCGGCTCAGGCAGGATTAGTAAATTTCAGAATGTCAACCAATTTTAACCTGACCAACAACATTGAACTTCCGGTTTCTTTTTTGCCGGGCGAAGCATTTGGCGGTGCACCCGGTACATTTAAAGAAGTAACCATGGGGCAGCAATACATCGGAAACCTGAACATCGCACCACAAATCGACATTATTAACCCTGCCGCCTGGGCAAAACTTCAAAGTGCCCGCAAAAATTCAGAACTGACAATGGTCAACAATTTACTTGCAAAGAAATCGCTATTTGAATCCATTTCAGCCGCTTATCATAACATTGTTTCCTTACAGGAACAAATTGAACTTACCGGGAAAAGCCTGCTTATTGCAGACACATTGCATATTAATATGGAAAATAAATATTCCGAAGGTATTGTGAGGCAACAGGATTTGAATGATGCAAAAATCAATAAACTGTCACTTGCCGACAAACTTAAACAGTTAGAAGCATCATTGCAACAACAATATCTCAGCCTTAAAATCTTATGCGATATTCCTGAAAACATCAGCATTCTAATTGAGGAGCCAATTAATTATAATCAAAACATAACTCTTGGATTAGAAGTTGACAATCAGCTTACTTATAAATCATCCCTATTAAAATCTGATATTGCCAAAGCCGATTTAAAAGCCAATCATTTGATGCAACTCCCCACCCTATCGATTGTATATTACGATGCCTGGCAGCAAAACAGTAACAATATGTTTTTCGACAACGATGCTCAATGGTTAAATTCTCAATACATTGGGTTAAAGCTGAGCCTTCCTTTTCTGGATGTCAACAAGTATACCCAAACTAAAATATCGAGAGTAAATAGCACAATTGCTTTACAAAATGCCGAACACACAAGATTACAGAACGATAACAACAACCGCCAGCTTATTTTGGATTACGAAAAGGCTTTCTCGCAGTTTACAACGGCAAAACAGATTTATGAACTCAAACAGGAGAACTATCAACTGGCAAAAAATCAGTTTAATATGGATATTCTTTCGTCAGATAAATTGCTAATCGCTTTTAATGATATGATTGCAAGCCGCTTAAACTACAGCAGTGCTTTGGCGAATTTACTTTACTTAGAATCGAAAATTGACATTAACAATACAGTGAAATGAGAACAATAAAATTTATAATCCCAATTGTTGCAGGTTTTTTTCTGCTTAATTCATGTGGTAAAAATGACGAAACCACAAAACCGGTGAGGAAAAGTATGACCGAAACCGTATTTGCTTCGGGAGTATTAGTTCCTGAAAATCTGTACAACCTTACCGCTCAGAGCGATGGCTATTTGATAAGCCTGAATTTTGAGGAAGGGGACATTGTGAAAACCAACGAGTTATTGGCGGTAATCGACAATAAAACCTACGATATAAATGCGCAAAGTGCCGAAATGTTGCTGAAAATTGCAAAAGCCAATACTTTGCCTGATGCCCCTGCATTAAAACAAATTGAGGCAAATATGAATGCGGCAGAAATTAAAATGAACCAGGATAAGCAACAGGCAGAACGATATAAAAAGTTGTATGAAAGCAACAGTGTTTCAAAATTGGAATACGAAAATATGCAATTGGCTTATGAAAATTCAAAAGCCAACTATTTGGCATTGCAGGAGAACTACGATCATCAAAAGCAATTAGCCGAACAGCAACTGATAAGCCAAAAAGCACAAAGCCAAGTAAATAAGGTGTTAGAAGAAAATAATGAATTGCGTGCCGTGGTTGGCGGTAAAGTTTATACTAAAAACAAAGAATTGGGCGATTTTGTGAGAAGAGGTGAAGTTATAGCAACCATTGGCATGCCCGAAAATCTCTATGCTAAATTAAGCATTGACGAATCGAGCATGTCGAAAATAAAACTAAATCAGAAAGTGATTATTGAGCTAAATACACATAAAGGAGTTGTATTAAATGCCACGATAACTGAGATTTATCCATCTTTCGACAAGCAAACCCAATCTTTTTACTGCAAAGCAGTTTTTACCGATTCATTGCCTTTCCTGATTTCGGGCACTCAATTACAGGCGAACATCCTGACGGAAGAAAAAGAAAATGTTTTAGTAATCCCACGGAATTACCTTGATTATGGAAATTTAGTAAATGTGAAGGGCGAAGGCAAAGTAAAAATCGAAACGGGAATTATATCAACTGATTGGGTAGAAGTTAAAGGGGGTATTAATGAAAATACCATATTGATTTTAGAAAAAAGATAGCTATGAAAATAATTCCAAAAATAAAGCTTAGCGTTGATTTAGAGATAGCCTTCACGCATATTCTAACCAAGAAGAAGCAAACCATTGTTGCTTCGTTTGCAGCCGCCATTGGTATTGCGGCTTTTATCTTCCTAAATTCGCTGGTGCTTGGTTTTAACCGCGATTCGGACGAAGCTCTTTTTAAATCAACCCCGCATATTCGTATTTATGTTGATGACAAAATAAGTGAACCCTTGCTAAACGATACGGCAAATAACCACATCTCTATTATATCGAATCCTAAAATTGTGAATGAGAACAAAAAATTGCTAAACCCCAATAAGATATTAAGCGAAATAAAGCAAATCAAAGATGTTACCACGGCTACCACGTGGCTCAACATCAATGTGTTTTACAATAATGGAAGTGCACAAGTGAATGGAAGCAGTTCGGGGGTAAACATCAACGAAGCCAATGAAATGTTTGATATTCAGTCAACAATTGTCGAAGGAAGATTGCAAAATTTAATCAGCACACCCAATGGAATTATTCTCGGAGTTGGAATTGCCGAGAATCTCAGTATTCAGGTAAATGATATTATCAGCGTGGTTTCACCCACCGGAATAGTAAAAGTTATGAAAGTTGTGGGTTTGTTCAAAACAAGCAATTCGGTAGTGGATAAATCAAAATCATATATGAACCTGTCGATGGCACAGCAATTAATGGCCGAAGGGCCTGATTATATCACCGACATTTATGTAAATGTAAAAAATCCTGACAAGGCAGCATCATACCTGCCAATGATTATGGAGCGTACCGGATATAATGCCGAGGATTGGAAAGCCGCCAATGAATCAGCAGAAGCAAGCAAAAAAACACGTGGAATCATGATGGGTTCTATTTCAATAATTGTTTTGATTGTGGCTGCTTTCACCATATATAACATCGTAAATATGACGGTAAAACAAAAACTACACGATATAGCTATACTAAAGGCTCTGGGATTTGCAGGTAAAAGTGTCATAAAAATATTTATTAGTGAAGCCTTAATTATCGGAATTCTGGGAACAATTATAGGTCTTATTTTAGGGTCGACATTAGTTAAGGCACTCAGCAGGGTTTACATCGGAGGCGACCGGGGGTATTTTCCTGTAGAATTTGAACCCAAGATTATGGTAATGGGGATTTTTATTGGCATATTAGTAACATTTATAGCTGGGTATATCCCTGCAAGAGGAGCAGCGAAAGTTGACCCGATTTCAATTTTTAGAAATTAACAGAAATGAGAACAATACTTAAAACAGAGAACATTACAAAATTCTTTTACAGTCCGGTTGAGTTCAAAGCGCTTAATAATATTTCATTTGAAATTCAACAAGGTGAATTTGTTTCTGTTATCGGCAAATCGGGTTGCGGAAAATCAACACTGATGTACTTGCTTTCCACAATGGACACAGAATATAAAGGAAAAATCTACTTTGACGAACAACTCATTACGGGACTTAAACAAGATAAATTGGCGAAATTAAGAAACAGCAGTATCGGATTTGTTTTTCAGTTTCATTACTTGCTGCCTGAATTTAGCTGTTTGAAAAATATAATGATACCTGCCCTAAAATTAGGTAAATATTCAAGAGAAGAAATAGAAAACCAAGCCTATGGGATACTCAAATTGCTTGAATTGGAAGAACAGGCATTAAAACCAGCATCAAAATTGTCGGGGGGCAGCAACAGCGTATTGCAATTGCACGTGCTTTAATAAATAAACCTAAAATAATTATGTGTGATGAGCCTACAGGGAATTTAGACAGCAAAAATTCTGATATCGTATTGGATATTTTTAAACAAATATCAAAAGAATTTAATCAAACAATTATCACAGTTACACACGATAAAGACTTTGCTAAAGCATCAGACAGGGTAATTGAAATGCAGGACGGTGAAATTATTAATTACAATCTAATCCTTTAACAAATGAAAAATTTCAATACAAAAACTCTGCAAGCATTTCCTTTTTCCGAAAGGCATAAAAATGTTTTTTATCAGGTTGATGAATTCAAAATGCGAATTATTGAACTTGAAAGCGGCCAGGAATTGCCTGATTGCCAAATGGAATCTTATGTGATTTTTTCAATGGTTTCGGGTGAAGTGGAAGTAATTGTTGATAATGAAAAAACCTTATTGAAAGAAGGTGAATTATTGGTATCGGAACCTGCAAAGTTTTCTATGCGAGCTCTTAAAGCATCACGACTTGTAGGCATTCAAATCAATAAATATCAATAATGGAGATACTAACAATTATAGCTGCCATTGCCATTATAGCGTCGTTAATTGCAGACCGTCAAAAAACATGGGAAGGAACGAAAATAGGCTTATTGATGTTTGTCAAAATCCTTCCTGCAATTCTGTCGGTACTGATTTTAGTGAGTATTTTTCTCTATTTGCTTCCCAATGAAATAATTGTGAAATATTTAGGCGAAGATGCGGGCTTAACAGGATATGTATTTGCAGCCATAGCTGGTTCAGTTGCATTGATTCCCGATTTTATTGCATACCCTTTGGCCGGTGTTTTGGTAAAAACCGGTGTTAGTTATCCGGTTATTGCTGTTTTTATAACCACTTTAATGATGGTAGGTATTATGACTTTGCCTATTGAAATCAAATTTTTTGGGGTAAGGGTTTCTCTTATACGTAATATTTTTTACTTTTTCGGGGCTCTTATTGTCGGTTTTTTAATTGGGTCTGTTTTACATTTTATGAGAAATATTTTAAAAAATAACTGGATAAGTTTATCAATTATTGTTGCTTTTGTTCTATTTGTTACAGTGTCATTCAGTATTGATTATTATCCCGGCAAAAGCATATTTAAAGAACAGTTTTATAGCTTTTTCAAGGAGATGATTTTATTCTTACCCATTATGTTTATCCTTATTGGTCTTGGTGATGTATGGATTAACAGGGAAAAGGTTGAAAAACATATTGGGAAAGATTCAGGATTAAAGGGCATTATACTTGTAATATTTTTATCAATGGCTCAGGTTGGCCCATTGTATGGTGCTTTTCCGGTAACGTACCTGCTTTGGAAAAAGGGAGCAAGCATAAGAAACATTTTTATTTATATCGGGGCATTTTGTACTATTAAAATACCCATGATTACATTCGAGATAGGATTTTTAGGTTGGAAGTTCTCTCTTTTACGGACACTTTTTTCATTACCTATTATCATTCTTATTGCAATATTAATGGAACGAATTTTAAAGAATAAAGGTTTTGAAGTTAAACAACCGTAAATGAAAATCAATAAAGTGAGCAACAAAGATTAAACCTCGGGTAGATATGTGAATAAAAGTGGATAATACTCTCTCAAGAACCGGGAAAAAATAGTGATAAATAAGTTGTTTTATGCCTATTGTATTATCAATTCGTTGCGATATTTTTTCTGTTGATTTTTCTAGAGCTGTTCCTTTTAGAAGGCTGTCACCAGAATTGAAAGCTACGATTAAACTTTCAAGGGATCCAATTGCCAAGCCAAAACTAATTATTGAGTAATAATCAAAAACAAATTTCTAGCTTTTTCAATAAATAGCGCCAAGATCAGGGGAATGAATAAGATTGACGAATATTCGACAGCAGCTGATAATTCAAACAGACCGGATAAAAAGCCATTAATTATAGAAACAAATGTATGAAAATTCTGTTGTTTTCAATTCCGATAGAAAGGATGTCGTTTATCCCGTTACTTCGCGTCTATGGTCATCTATTTGTCCTTAAGGTATAAATTCCGCAAGGCAGTCTGCCGGACAAGGCTTATGCCTAAACCTTCAGAAAAATAATTTTCGATGCTGCCAAATTTTGTCTGCATTTCGTCAAATGCCGCATCGAGGTATTCTTCTTTCACCCCAAGGATTGCTGTGGGAATAGAAGGCGATCCGCCTGCCGCAACAAATTCCCGGATGAGCGTGTCGTACATTGGGAGAATGTATTCATTGCTGCGCATGTAATCCTCTGTAACCGTTTCCTTTGGCACACCAAGAAGGGTCAACAGGGCTGCTGCTGCCCATCCGGTTCGATCCTTGCCGGTCGCACAATGAAAGAGTGCCGGCAACTGGTTTTCGTCTCCAAGCGACAGGAATAATTCCCTGTATGCTATTTGTGCACTGGGCAAGGAAATACACTGGCGGTAAGCAACCTTAAACAAATCTTCAACTTTGCCATCACCAAGTTCGGTGTTCGCTTGCTGAGGGTCCGATAAGAGTGCTGTCAGATTTGCCGGTCCTGAAGCTGGAACGTCAGCCAGCACATCCAGCCAAACATTGTTGACACCATCAGGCAATTCATCCGGTTTGGCATTTCGCTCTGCGGCGGTACGCAAGTCGAAGTCGTTCTTAAGATTGAGCTTTGCAAGCAAAAGCATATCACTTGCACTAATGTTGTAGAGTTGATTTGAACGATATACCAATCCTCTGGCAACAGTGGCTCCCTCTTCAGTTTTGTAACCACCCATGTCTCGCAGATTAGGGATGGAAACAATACCCAGCCTTTGCCCTGGTTCTGGTTCATTATCAATCTTTTGAGAGCAAGAACTAAAGATAATGCCTGTTAGTACGATGAGAAAAACAAAGATGTAATTCGCGTGCAATTTATTGATGTAATGCAATATTTGATCATTTATAGTTCTAATGAATCCACAGCCATTTCAGTAACTACTTCATTTTTAAAACTGTAAAGTTTTACAAAGGTTTGAGAAGATGCATCATTGCTCTGCGGTGTAATAACTACAAAATTCATGGCTGATGAATCTAAACTATTATGATCTATCCAGGTCCCTGAGTTAGCATAGATCGTTTTCTGCCCCAGATGGTTATTGGATGCTTCCATCGTTGGAACGTGCGTGTGACCAAAAACGACAATTCTTACATCTGAATCCGGATTTAAAAAGTATTGGGTTGCTGCCTGACCATCCATCTCGCTGGCAATGGCTGAACCGGCGATGGCTTGCGCGGCAGGAATATCGATTGGCACATGATTGTGAGCTTGTCTCTGTGACCAGTTGTCTTGAATACCATGATAAAGATTGACATCAATAAATCCTCCCGGAGTGGTCTGGTAAGGCAGTATATCATTCACTGCGTATGCACCGGTGAATCCATCAACATTTGTGACAATTATTTTCTCATCGAATTTATTTTCAATTGTGAAAGTATTTAACGTCCAATCCCACATTTTCCAATAGGCAAAAAGTAAGTTTTGACTTTCATCGCCCGACGCATTTTGCGTAACGACAGGAACAGTATCAGCTGCCGGTGGAAATCCCTGCGAGAAATAAAGAGCAGCTATTCTTGTAAAAAAGTACCCAGGAGGTAATATTGTTCCCGGGGCAATCTCCTGATTTGAAATCGGGTCAGGCGCACAGAAGAAATTGTAGCGGTGTCCGTGCTCTATGGCTATTTCTGGATAGCCAACAGGGTAGTAAGTGCCTAAACCCAGTTCAGGATCACGTACCTGGTTAATCTCCGGCACGATTAGGTTAATATTTTCCTCCGTTATCGTAAGATCGTGGTTTCCGGGAACATAGGTAACCAAGATTTTCTTTTCCCGGATGATACTGTTTAAAGCATCAAACACTCCTTTGTTGGTTGCCGCGATGCGTTGTACAAAATCCGCCTGATCCTTTCCCTGATAAGTATTTATTGGGGCTGGCACAAACCATTCATCCAACAGGTCGCCGGCAATAACAAGTTCTTTAACATTTGGAGAAGCCTTTATCCGTTTCAGCATTTTTTCAAGAGAAGGAAGGTTCTTCTTGCATTCGGCATACTCAAGGTCTGCACCAAGATGCATATCACTGATAACAACGATCATATTCCTCTCATTCCCGCCATTGCTAAAAGGGTCAATTTCAGCATCTGTTGGATCTGACTTATCGCATGATGCAAATATACCTAAGAATAGCATCACAAAAAATACACCTGGCAATCTCATGGTAGTTTTCATTTAAACTTGTTTTTTTGATTTTCCTACTCGTAAAGCTTTTCGGAATCCGCTCTTTGGGCTTTCGTGCCTCTTATTTAAGTCTGATAGAAGTATCAAGTTGTCCACCAAGACCCTCAGTAATAATTCTCTGCAATGTTGAAAAACGTATATCCTTTAAATTCCTTTCAATAATAAAATAAATTTTGGCGTTACTTTTTTCTTCTTGTTTCTTTGTGACTTTGAGGCTTAGTGGCGAACTTTACAATTGCCACAAACATCAAGTCACGAAGTTACACAAAAAAACCTCATAAAAGCTGACGGCCATAAAAAACAATAGTTTTACTGTTGTTAACAAACTAAAATCAAACAAAACATTGCTCAATTAAACAAATTGCCATCGGGCAAGCAAGAAGCCTTCTAATTCACCTTTGCTGCCGCCGCCGGCAACGGCCTGCTCTTCGCCCTGCTGGCGGTGGTGTTTTTACTGCCGTTGATTTTGCTGAGACACAAGGAGCTGCCCGGCTGAGAATTTATAATTTTTTTAACACAGGGTATGGGATCTTTTTCCGAATTTTGCATATCTGAAAAAACAATGAGAATACAGGCATGATAAAATATCTAAAGATCCTTTTTCTGCTCGCATGCATTCTTTGCATGAACCTGCTGCCCGCCCAGGAACATCATCATCAGGACCATGAAGACCATAAGATGCACAGGCATCAGCCCAATGAGTTCGGGTTGGCGGCTTTCCCGGTGTATTTTATGAACAAAAAGGAAGTTGCCTTTGGTTTGCATTTTCATTATCTCCGCCTGGTTGGTGACAGCCCCTTCGGCTGGGGGCTGGGCTATGAAAGGATATTCGATGAGCACGGGCACAACACCTTCGGGATTGTCGGTTCCTACCGCCCCATAAAACATCTCAGCTTCAACCTCTCCCCGGGCATCACCTTCGAGGATGAAGATGCATCCGAGATCAAATTCGCCTTCCACATCGAAAGTATGTACGATTTCGAGATCGGGAATGTGCACATCGGTCCCCTGATCGAGCTGGCCTTCGATCCCGAAGACACCCACATCAGCCTGGGATTGCATGTGGGTTATGGGTTTTAGGGCGATATTGGCGAGGGAGGCGATCGGGTGATTGGGTGAGTATTAGCAGCTATTCAATCAACTGATATTCCAGGCCGATGTATGCATGTGGAATGAATTGGTCCGGAATCATGAAGAAATAATTTGTACTTCCAATGCCCAGCCCCCACCAAATGGCTCAAATTTTTACAAAAAACTCCATTATCATTTACAGCCCGCAGACCATGACCAATATAAAGTCCAAAGGGAGCAATTCCGAAAGCAGCGGGAACCAATGACTAATGTTGAGCCCAGGGGGCGAAATCCCTAAAGCAAAGCGCATCGGGAACCAATGACCAATGACTAATGACCAATGACCAATGACCACCAATCCCGTCTCGCAAGAAGCGAGTCGAGGATCCTCGAAAAACCATGAAATCAAAGATTTCTGGTTTTTCGGGACTACCAACTACCATCTTTTCCAATATACCCAGAAATCGCGTCCACATATTTCTCAAAGGCTTTCAGCCCCTGCTTCGTGATCCTGCAGGTAGTAAGCGGATAGTTTTTTCGGAAGCTCTTTTGGATGCTGATGTAGGCGGCTTTTTCGAGCTTGCTCAACTGCACACTCAGGTTGCCCCTTGTAGCACCGGTCTTTTCGAGCAGGTAATTGAATTCCGCTTTTTCCACACTCACCAGCAGCGACATGATGGAAAGTCGCAATTGTGAGTGCAACAATGGGTCCAGGTCTTTGAACATCTCATTCCTCCCTTTTGTATTTCAACATATAGCCGGGGATCAGGTAGGACACAATGATCGACAGGGCGATCAGCAACTGGGAGTATGGAAATGCCACGAAAAAGATCGCGATGGCACAGAACCAACTAAAGACGGCACCCAGAATCAGCGGTCTGAACCTGAGCATGACACCCGAAACAAAAGTAGCCAGGCTATATAAAGCCACGATCATTGGCTGGGTTACTCCCCAACTCATCTTTCCCAGCGTGGTGATTACGATCATGCTCACTACCAGAGCGAAAAATCCGCACCATAAATAGATCATGGTCTTGTCGATCAGGGTTATGGTGCGATTGCGCTGCCCCATATGGTAACCTATGATGCCCGAGGCAATTCCACCGCCGATCATCATCAGGGGCCAGGGAAGAAAGGAGTATGCGTAATCCATTTGCTCCAGGATAAAGTGAGCAATGCTGGCGATTAGCACCAACCATCCCCATAAAAGGAAAAAGATCGCATCTCCCTTGATGTTCAGTTTTGAAGTCTCGATCATTTCGTATATGATCTTTAAACTTTCTTTTTCAGTCATTTGTGTATTCATAAAATGTGATTTTTTGATTCAACAATAATAAACTAATTGCAAATATAAATTTGTTTATATTACAAACCTAATGATTTTGCAATTTTTTTATATTGGATAACGTAATCCAAAATCAGGTAATAAATTGAGACCTGTCAGGTTTTGCAAAACCTGACAGGTCTGGAGGCTAATACATACCAATATTTTCCTATTATGTTTCGCAGTTTTAAACAATTTTTACTAATTTTGCACCTCCAAAAAACGGCGAGGTAGCTCAGTTGGTTAGAGCGTCGGATTCATAACCCGGAGGTCCCGAGTTCAATTCTCGGTCTCGCTACAACAAAAACCCGGCTCGATAGAGTCGGGTTTTTGTTGTAAACCCCTCTTTAAAGAATCAGCGGATATTTTCCTGATCTCCCGTGCAGCATCGAATCCGTTCATATGAGGCATCTTCAGGTCCATAAACACCAGATCAAAATTCATATTTTCCCTGAAGATATTGAGGGCTTCCTTTCCATTCGAGGCCACGACAACATCAAGACCATTTTTCCTGACGAATGTTTCCAGCATCAGGGCGCTCGAATCGTCATCCTCTGCGATCAAAACACGTCCCTGCATATCATTATCAAACAACTCATTCTTAGCAGCTGCTTCTACTTTTTCCTGATCTTCTTCTTCCAGCTTCAATGAGAAAAAGAAAGTGCTGCCCTTTCCTTCTTCAGAAGTGAACCAAAGCTTACCGCCGAGCAGCGATGCAATCTTGCTGGATCTTCTTTAATTCCGTCTATTTATATTTGTTCTAAGTTACAATAAAATATACTGATAGTCAAGCATTTTAACAAAATTCACAGGAGTTAACCAAGGATCATTCCGGTTCAATCATTGAACAGTAGCTGCTTGCTCTCATTCGGGGAAATCACGACTCAATATTAATTAACAACTTACCAACATGCACAATCCGGACAGCAATTTATTGTAGTTTCGGTTGATATTAACCAAAACCGGATTCTTGTCATGGGAGGATTTTTCGGCAGTATTTCCAGGACCGACTGCGTCAGTGATATTTTTTACGGAACGGATTATAATTCCCACCTGGGGACCAAAAGGGGCGGTATGGTGGTGCAAAACGGGAAAAGTTTTACCCGGTCCATTCACAACATCGAAAGCTCCTATTTCAGGACAAAGTTCGAGCCTTACCTGCACGAATTCAAAGGCAGAAGTGGCCTGGGCGTTATCAGCGACAATGAATCACAGCCCATCATCATTCGCTCCCACCTGGGAGAGTTTGCCATCGTGTCCGTGGCCAGGATCGCCAACCTGGAAGAGCTCACCGGCAGAGCCCTGAAAAACGGGAGGCATTTCTCTGAAACCAGCGAAGGGGAGACCAATCCCAGCGAACTGGTGGCCAGCCTGATCAATGAGGAAGAAAGCATTGAAAAGGGAATCGAAAACGTATACGATAAAGTGAAGGGTTCCTGTTCCATGCTCATCCTTACTGAGGATGGGATTTACGCAGCCCGCGACAAACTGGGCCGCATCTCCGCTTATCCTCGGAACAAAGGAAGGAGCTTATGCCATGAGTTCCGAATCCACATCCTTCTCCAACCTGGGTTATGAGATCGAGCGGGACATTGGCCCCGGGGAGATCCTGTTCATCACCGCCGAGGGATATGAGCAACGCAAAGCACCCAATAAAAAAATGCAGATCTGTGCCTTCCTGTGGGTCTATTATGGCTATCCCAGCTCCTATTACGAGAACATCAATGTAGAAGAATGCCGTTACCGCTGCGGGGCCTGCCTGGCAAAAAATGATGAGATAGAGATTGATTTTGTTTCCGGCATTCCGGATTCTGGTATAGCACATGCCATTGGTTATTCAAATGCCAAACAGATCCCTTACAAAAGAGCCTATGTTAAATACACCCCCACCTGGCCCAGGAGTTTCATGCCCCAGAACCAGGAAGTCAGGGACCTGGTGGCCAGGATGAAACTCATCCCCATCAGATCCCTGATAAAAGGACAGAAGATCGCTTTTTGTGATGACAGCATTGTGCGGGGTACCCAGCTTCAAGACAATACCAAAATATTGTTTGAATACGGGGCCGAAGAGATCCATATCAGGCCGGCCTGCCCCACCCTGATCTTTTCCTGCGAATTCCTGAATTTCTCCAGATCCCGTTCCACCCTCGACCTGGCCGGCAGGAAGGCCATACAGGAAATCGATGGGGAAAATCTTGAACACTTAGACGAATATGCCACTCCGGGCACTGAAAGATATGAGACCATGATCGAAAAAATCCGGGAACGCATCGGTGTTAGCAGTCTCAAATACCAGAAACTGGATGATCTGGTGGAAGCCATCGGTCTGCCCAAAGAGCAGTTGTGTACGCATTGCTGGGATGGGTCGAGTGGGTTTTATGAGGGAGACAGCGGGAGACGAAGAGGACTAGAGAGACAAATAGAGCGCATTTTGAACTTTGCAATCTTTAGCAAGCTGGAAAAGCCGGATGACTCTCGAAGCCATGTGTGGAAAACCTGTTATCAGCTCCAGCAATAGGTCTGCCATTACAAAGCGTCGGATGAGCCCATGAACAGATATCTGGTGTCATGACTCAACTGGAAGTTCTGGACGTTTGAGTTCCCAGAGACGGACCAGACTTTCAGCCTGGGAATGTTCTCATGTGGCAGGCCATCGGAATTGCAAGGGCTTTTACATGGTACTTGGCGGAGTTAAGCAAGCAGGTGCAGATAATGTAGATACAGTCGTGGTAGGGGAAGCCGAAGGCATCTGGCCTGAGGTGATCACGATTATGAAGCAGGCAATCATATAGAATATGCATGAAGCTGAAAGCTGAGCGCTGAATCCGCCCATTACCCGAAGGGATCTCTCTATCCCGGGACTGCAAGCTCGGATCAAACTACAGGGGATGCCTCATGGACTGTGAGTTTTAGTTCGGTTATCGGCTTTCAACTGAAGTAAATACCAGTCTCAGGCTGATTTAACCCTGAAATCAAACCAGTGAACTAAATCCATCAGCAAGCCGATGGTTTTCTTCGTTGACGACAACGTCGCGGTCACAACCATCAAGTCCAGTGAACACGCAAAAGCTGCTGTTGCTGAAAGCCATGATAACGCTGCCACAAGGATAAATGCTAGCTGGATAAGCGGACAGACACGACTTTATGGAAGATTACCTGGAGGACTTGTAATTGGCTGCAATAGAGCTTGGATGCAGAATGCTATCTAATAGGGTCAGACTCGGTATAAGCGCTCAGGTACTGACATAATGCAACTGACGATAGTCATGCCATTCCAACAGGCACAAAGCTGAATTACAGGATGAAAGATGAGAATCGCATTGTAAAAAACAACTATCCGCAAGACTGGCAGCATTATCATTTTTTTTTAAACAATATGTTTAGATATTTGTTATAAAAATGGAAAGACACGTAAGCAAATGAGCATCTTCAGGCTTCGAAACAGCTTTCAAAGTACTTCGAGCATCGGGTAATACTGCGGTATTGTTTTTCTCAAGGCTTGCTGTGCAAAACGGGTTTAATTTTTACAGACAGGTAGCCGCATATAGATGGCGGAATGTCTTCAATTAAATGATAGAATTATGAATCTGCGTAATAGAACATTTCACAAGATCGACATCCGGGTCACCGGCTGGATGGCAGCCAATGGCCTGAGACTGCTCCGCTGGAGCATCGGCATAATTTTTTTCTGGTTCGGGGCCTTGAAATACTTTAAGGGAATGAGCCCTGCCGAGGAACTGGCCATCATTACCATCCACGAATTGAGCTTTGGACTGCTTCCTGAGGGTTTTATCATTTACGGACTGGCCGGCTGGGAGGTACTCATCGGGGCCGGGCTGCTCTTCAACCTTTTCATGAGGGAAACCCTCTTACTTTTGTTCCTGCAAATGCTGGGAACCTTTTCTCCTGTATTCTTGTATCCTGAAAAAGTATTTGCTATCTTTCCGTTTTCTTTAACCCTGGAAGGTCAGTACATAATCAAGAACCTGGTGATCGTAAGTGCAGGGATCGTGCTTGGCGCCACCGTCAGGGGCGGGAAGATAGAAAGCATACAATCTGATCAGGAAAAACAAGTTTTATGAAGATCCTGTTAACAGGCGCTACCGGCTACATTGGAAAAAGATTATTGCATGTCCTGCTGGAACAGGACCATGAAGTTATTTGTTGTGTCCGTGATAAAGATCGATTTGATGCCGCTGCCTACCCGGCGGCAAAGATCAGGGTGATCGAGGTAAATTTCCTGGATCCGGCTTCCCTGGACAATATCCCTGAGGAAATTGATGCAGCCTATTACCTGATCCATTCCATGTCGTCATCCGGGGATGATTTTGAGAAACTGGAAAAACAGACTGCAGAAAATTTCCGCAAGCGCATACAACAAACCAGGGCAAAACAGGTCGTTTACCTCAGTGGCATTGTGAACGAGGAGAAATTATCCAAACATCTTCGCTCGCGCATGCAGGTAGAGGGGATTTTGAAAGAAGGGAACTTTCATCTCACCACTCTGCGGGCGGGCATTATCGTTGGCTCTGGCAGTGCTTCTTTCGAGATTATACGCGATCTGGTGGAAAAACTGCCTGTGATGGTTGCTCCGCGCTGGCTGAACACACGCTCCCAACCCATTGCCATCCGCAATGTGCTGCAATTCCTGAACGGAGTCCTGATTAAAAAAAGATTGTTACGACAGGAGTTACGACATCGGCGGACCTGAAATACTCACCTACAGGGAGATGCTCCTGAGATTCGCCAGGGTCAGGAAGCTTAAAAGATTTGTCAAAACACTTCCGGTAATGACTCCCAGGCTTTCCTCCTACTGGCTGTATTTTGTCACTTCCACCTCCTACAAACTGGCCGTTCACCTGGTTGACAGCATGAAAGTAGAGATCGTATGTGAGCCCAATGACCTCAGGGAAAAGCTGGACATTGAATTGTTGAGCTATGAAGAAGCTGTTCAGAAAGCTCTCGACAAGATCGAGCAGTACGAGGTGATCTCCAGCTGGACCGATGCGCAATCAAGCTCCATCCTTGACAAAGGCATTTCCAATCTGATCAGCCCGCCCTCATACGGATGTTTTACGGATGAGAAAAAGCGGAAAGTGAGCAGCGAGCAACACACCATCGAAAAGATCTGGAATATCGGCGGGGATACGGGCTGGTACTATGCCAGCAGCCTCTGGTCTCTGCGGGGCATGCTGGACAAGATGCTCGGCGGTGTGGGCCACAACCGCGGCCGCACAAACCCGGCACGCATCAGGGCCGGGGATGCCCTCGATTTCTGGCGGGTGCTTTATGCAAATAAAAAAGAAAAACGATTGCTGCTTTACGCGGAAATGAAATTACCGGGCGAGGCCTGGCTTGAATTTTCTGTTCAAAACGGTATTCTGAAACAAACCGCCACATTCAGGCCATTGGGCCTCTGGGGCCGGATCTATTGGTATATGGTGCTGCCTTTTCACGGGATTGTTTTCAATGGAATGATCAAAAAACTGGCAAACTGAAATCCGGGCAAGCTCGTTCAAACATAATGGGTTAGCATTGATCAGGCAATTATCAGCTCTTTCGGGTTTATCCCAAAACAATTCCTTGTATCATGCAATTAAATTAAAGCTTAATCGTACCGCTACTCTTACTACCACTGCCACTCCCACTCCCACTGCCTCCTCCAAACTCATTATTGATCGTAATATAACCCGGATAATCGATGCTTCTCCCGGATACGATCACCGTTGGTTTGGCTTTCACCATTATCCGCGAAGGTTTATTTCCCTGTCCGGAAAGATTGAGCGCAAAATTGATGATGGCATCTTTTGAGTCGCCGGAAAGGACATTTAAAAGATCCACATTGATATCCAAAGGCAAATCATTCACGCCTCCATTGCCGGGAATTTCGATCCGCTGGCTGGTTGCTCCGCGAGTCATCTCAATATCATCGATAAAAAGGATCCATTCCAGTTTGTTCAAGGCTGCAGTTTGCGTGTTGGGGTTCAAGCCCTCGATGTTCAGCCTGAAATCAAGGGGCATTTCTCTTTTCGCAAAGGCAAGTCCCAACTTTGTAATATCAGCAAGGGTCAGGTCAGAGAACTGGTCCTTATTCTGCACATAAACCCCTGCCAGCCGGATATTCTCGATGGTACTCAGTCTGAAATCACACCTGCTGAGGGTATACATCTGTTGTGTCTGCTGCAATACATCACAGGCCTGCATGCTTAGTACTAATGCACTTAGTACAAATATGCGAACGACAATCTTCTTTGTTCCTTTCATCAAATCATTTTTTTGCAATTATACCATAATTAAGCCATTCGCCCGGATCCGTTCCATAATTTTAACTTAATTTTGCATTTAGAACGAATCTAAATAAAATGCTTTACATCAGACGGACATCCACGGATCCCTACTTTAACATCGCAGCGGAGGAATATGTTCTGAAGGAGTTCAAAGAGAATTGTTTCATGCTCTGGCAGAATGATCCGAGCATTATTGTCGGAAAGCATCAGAACACCCTTGCGGAGATCAATTATGCATATGTGAAGGAGAAAGGGATCCCGGTGGTAAGAAGGATCTCCGGCGGAGGTACCGTCTTTCACGATCCGGGTAATTTGAATTTCACTTTCATTCAGAACGGAACGGATGAAAACCTGGTGAATTTCAAGAAGTATACCGAACCCATACTGGAGGTATTGAGAAGCATGGGGATAGATGCCAGGTTCGAGGGACACAATAACTTAACAATCCGGGGAAAGAAATTTTCAGGGAACGCAGAACATGTTTACAAAAACCGCACCCTGCATCACGGCACCCTGCTTTTTTCCTCTACCCTGCCGGAACTAACCAGGGCACTTAAAATCGAAGCCGGGAAATTCCAGGATAAGGCGGTGAAGTCTGTACCGCAAGCAGTTACCAACCTGCAGGATCACCTGGAAGAAAAACTGAGCATTGAAGAATTCAAAAACAGGATCAGGGATTATTTGCTGGGGCTGTATCCCGGTGCAAAGCATTACGCATTTAGCAAACAGGATATCAGCAAGATCAATGAACTGGTAAATAACAAATATTCTACCTGGGAATGGAATTTTGGTTATTCACCGAAGTACAGTTTAAAGAAGTCTGTTGAAACCGCTAAGGGCAGAATCGATTTTGTAATGGATATTAAAAACGGATTGATTCAAAAACTAAAAATCGGCGGAGATTTACCAGTCACTCCGGAAATCACGGTTTTCGAACAAAGCATGACAGGCGCTCCCCATGAGGAAAAAGAACTTGCGAACAAATTAAAGACACTGAATATTAATGAAATCTTCCAGGATGTGGGAATGGGAGAATTGCTTAAAGGATTCTTTTGACAAATGGAAACCCAACAAACAACAAACAACAAACAATATGAACACAAAAGATATATTCAACAGATTATGGAAGGATTACACCGGGCAGAATCCTTCGGCCAAAAAGGTTTATGATCTTTTTACCCGTGAAGGAGAAGAAGTACAGAACGACCACATTGCATTCCGTACTTTTGATGATCCCAAAGTGAACATCGGGGTGCTGGCCAGGCCCTTTCTGAAAGCCGGTTATGAAGAAAAAGGCGATTATCACTTTAACCAGAAGCATCTTTATGCAAAGCATTATGAGCATAAGAGCGACAGCAGCATGCCGCGAGTTTTTATCAGTCAGCTGATCACGAAAGATTTTTCCACATTTCTCCGGAAGATCGTTAAAGAGGTGGTCGGGCAGATCCCTGATCCGGTACTCCATTCCGATGAACTCATTTATTCCGGACGGCAATGGGAAAAGCCATCCTTTGAGACCTACCAAAAACTTCGGGATGAATCTGAATACGCCGCCTGGTTGTATGTTTACGGCTTCCGTGCCAATCATTTTACCGTGAGCATCAATGCCCTGAAGAAATTCGACAGCATACAGAAGGTGAACCAGTTTTTAAAAGACCATGGTTTCCTGATGAATGATTCGGGCGGTGAGATAAAAGGAACACCGGAAGAACTTCTGGAACAATCCAGCATCAAATCGGAGATCATCAAAGTGGATTTCAGGGAAGGCACATATGAGATCCCGGCCTGCTATTATGAATTTGCAAAAAGGTATCCTGATAAGAGCGGTGAGCTTTACAGTGGTTTTATTGCTAAATCTGCCGACAAGATCTTCGAAAGCACGGACTTTTACAAGAAAAATCAACCCATGTAAGAAGGTGGGCCGGGAAGATCGAAGCGGAATTGAATAATTACAATTATTTGAGGATCTCTTCAAACTTCATATCCTGTGAGGCAAGTACAAACATGGTAGTGGGCAGGTCCTTTATTTTTTCGGTGAGGCCCTGGTAATATTGAATAAAATCCTCACCCGGTTCAGCCATTCCGAGGATCATAAGGTCGGCATCCATGGATTTTTCCCGCGCGATCACCTCAAAGCTCCTGCCCTGTGAAAGCATCACCGAGGTACTCAGTTTCATCCTGAAGTTCTGGGTTATATTTTGAAGATTTTCCTGCAATTCCTCACGGGCTTCCTCGTCTCTTGCGATCATGCGTATCACGATTTCTGATCCGTACCATTGAATGCTATGTTGCATTAGATAGGCCAGGATGATCATCAATGCACCATTGTAGCGGATGCCGCGAAGCCAGACATCAATTCGCCGGAAATTTCCAAATTGCCGTGACTCGTTGAATTTCACAACAATGACATTTTTTCTTGACTCAAAGAAGTAGCGGATCATTGAGGCAAAATCATCATGATGTTCTTTGCGTTCTGTACTTCCGAGCACCACAGTATTGGGTACCAGGTTGCCGAGGCCATAAGATTGGGAAAGTTTGATCGCACCACTATAGGTATCCCCGGAACTGATCACCCTTACGAGGCAGGTAATTCCTTTACCTTTGAGGTACTTGCTGATCTGTTCTTCCATGCTGATCCTCCGGGCCATGCTCATGTTATTATCGGTCAGGATGGTAGATACCGTCATGATGCCCCTGTTCTGCACCAGTGAATTGGCCAGGGCGATCAAATGCCATCGTTTGGTGGGTGCGCCGGAAAGCACCAGCAGGTGCAGTCGCCAGTTCTTTGGATCCATATCCTTTTTCAGATGCATCAATCCGTAACGGATCATACTCAGCACCAGGCCCTGGCGAAGATCTCCCCAGGAAGCGCTTAGCTTTCTTTTTTCCAGCAAAACAAAAACCATGATCACTACGATAAAAGCAAGGACCGTAGCCAGCGGGTTGATCAGGAACATAACAACTACGCAGCCAAAAGCCCCCAGGAAAGAAAAGATCCAGTGCACTCTGAAAGAAGGCCGGAAAGACGGGCTGTCGATCAATTTTTCCAGGCCTGCCGAAATATTCAGCAAAGCATAGGTCGCCAGGAAAAACATGGACAGTATGGGAGCGATCATGTTGAGGTTGCCGAAATATACGGCGGCTAGTACGATGATCAGTGTAAAGGCGGTTCCGTTCCGCGGAATATTTCCTTTTTTACTGCTGAGTCCGAGCCATCGAAGCCACCTGGGAAAAATATTATCGAACACCATGGCCTGCAACACGCGGGGCGCCCCCATGATGCTGCCGAGTGCACTCGAGAGGGTTGCCCCCCAGACACCCAGCAGGATGGCATTGCCCCACCAGGAGATCCGTTTCATGATCAGAGGATCATCGATCAGGCTGGTGGTATCGGCCCGCTGGTAAAGAATAATAGGCAGCGCCATATAAACCACATAGCCTACACCAACCGCCAGGAAAGTCCCACGGGGAATGCTCTTTACAGGGTTCTTCAGGTCGCCCGACATGCTCACGCCCACCATGATCCCCGTTACTGCGGGAAAGAATACGGCAAAGACCTTCCAGAAACCCTCTTTTGGCAACATGGTCTGCACTACCTCAGCATCTTCCAGGGGTTTTCCGAAAATCAGAGACAGCAAAGAAATACCAATGGCTGCCAGCACAAAGAACTGGCTGCGGATGGCCAGTTTGGTTGAGATTAAGGCGAGAATGGCAATGGCTGCCGTTACGATGACACCAACTGCCGTTTGATTAAACTGGGGGAAAGTATTGGCAAAACTCTCGGCAAAACCAATGGTGTACAGGGCTACGGAAAAGGTTTGCGCAAAATACAAAGGTATCCCGATGGCTCCTCCCACCTCAATCCCAAGACTCCGGCTGATCATATAGTAGGCCCCGCCGGTCTTCACGAACTGGTTGGTAGCAATGGCCGCAATTGACAGTGCCGTGAGAAAAGTAATGGAGGTTGATAGGGTGACAATGATGAGGGTATTGGCAATCCCGACATTTCCGAGCACCCATCCCAGGCGCAAATACATGATCACACCGAGAATGGTCAGGATAGAGGGTATGAATACACCGGCAAAGGTGCCAAGCATTGGCTTCTTTGCCTCATCACTTCCGTTGTTTGTTCCACTGAAAGTACTCTGCATGTGCAAATGTATTTACCAAAGCAAAAATACACTAATATCTGAATGTCACCTCTGCCTTTATCAGGCGTTCATACTCTTTCAACTGGAGCCTCCTATCATGATTCCTGAAGGGGAGCATGGCAAAGGTTCCCAGAAAAAAACCCGGCAATTGCTTACCGGGTTTTCTTGTGATTCGGGAGAGGCTCGAACTCTCGACCCACGGCTTAAAAGGCCGTTGCTCTACCGACTGAGCTACCGAATCAGCCGTTTCAAAAACGAGGGTGCAAAGGTACTCAGCTTTTTTATAATATCCAAAATGAAATATGACTTTTTTACACTTCTCCCTTTCCTTCCCTGATAACCAGCATTTCATCACCGGTGCAGTCGATGACAGTGGAAGGTTCGTTATCACCCGGGCCACCATCAATTACAATATCCACAATCTTCTTGTATTCTTCATAGATCAGTTCCGGATCAGTGGTATACTCCACAAGATCATCCGGATCCTTAATACTGGTAGTCATGATGGGATGACCCAGCTCCTTGACGATCTCAGCCGGGATATTGTTACCGGGGATCCGGATTCCTACAGTTTTCTTATTGCTGTGAAAGATCCTCGGGATCTTATTCGTGGCTTTCAGGATAAAAGTAAAGGGCCCCGGCAAACTATGCCGGATATATTTAAAAACCTCATTATTCATTGGCTTGGTGTATTCCGAAAGCTGGCTCAGATCATGAAAGATGAAGGAAAAATTGGCCTCCGTCTTTTTTATCCCTTTGATCTGGGCGATCTTCTCAATGGCTCTGGGATTATAGATATCACATGCAAGTCCGTAAACCGTATCTGTCGGCAGGATCACCACTCCCCCATTGGCCAGGGTTTCGACAACTGTATGTATGTGGCGGGCACTCGGGTTTTCGGGATGTATTTTCAGCAACATATATCAGTGTTTTTAAGAATAAAGATAGTAAAAAAACGGGTAAGCTACTTATATCGCACCGCTCAACCGTCTACCCTTGCTTGCTTCCGCATCTGGGGGAGTTCAACAGGAGCTGGTCGTATAAGACTTACCCGGCTGCAAAAGTACAAAAAGGCAAAGAGCAAACCAATAATTTTCAAAATTTTTCCGGCCAAGTCCTTTATTTAGTAAGTTTGCATATAAACCAAAATTATGTATTATGGAAGAAAATAAAACTCCTGCCTGGAAAGTTTCGCTGAACTTCGGGTTGATCACGGGAGTCGTGGTCATCATTTTTCAATTGCTTTTATATGTTTTTGATCTTGATACGGCAGAGGATTACAAGATCCTCAACCTGCTCCCCTATGCATTTATCATTGGTGGTATGATATGGGCCAGCCTTTCATACCGTGATCTGCACAATAACGGCCTGAGCTCCTATGGGGAAAGCTTCAAAACGGCTTTCCTCACCGGCTTGTTTGCCTCTATCTTGATCAGCATTTATGTGGTTCTGATCAGCAGCATAGATGAAAGCATTGCCAGGGAAGCATTGTTGCGTGCAGAAGAACAAATGTACGAGAAGAACATGACTGATGAACAGATCAATCAGGCCATGCAATTTACCCGCTTTGTCGTAAAACCGGCAGTTAGCGCGGTAATGGCACTGATCGTGAATACAATACTCAGCGTGATCTTCGCGTTGGTAATTTCATTGTTTACGAAAAGGGAAGCATAAATAAACCGAGGAGCAAGAACTATTGATGAATGTAAGCATAATCATACCCCTGTATAATGAGGAAGAATCACTGCCCGAACTGCACGACTGGATCGTAAAGGTAGTGGAGCAAGAGCAGCTAAGCTATGAGATAATATTTGTGGACGATGGCAGCGGGGATTCCTCCTGGCAGGTGATCGAAAAGCTGGCTGCGAAAAACCCCAATGTAACAGGAGTCAAATTCAGGAGGAATTATGGCAAGTCGGCTGCCCTTAACAGCGGCTTTGAAATTGCCAGGGGAGATGTGGTGATCACCATGGATGCCGACCTGCAGGACAGCCCCGATGAAATTCCCGGTCTTTATAATATGATCATAAAAGATGGCCTTGACCTGGTTTCCGGCTGGAAAAAGAAAAGGCATGATCCTCTCGGCAAGACCATTCCTTCCAGGCTTTTCAACTGGACCACCAGGAAGATCTCGGGCATCAAACTGCATGATTTTAATTGCGGACTGAAAGCCTACAGCAACAGGGTGGTCAAGAATATCGAGGTTTACGGGGAAATGCACCGCTATATCCCGGTGATCGCCAAATGGGAAGGATTTAAAAACATCGGCGAAAAAGTGGTACAACACCAGGCACGCAAATACGGGGTGACCAAGTTCGGCATGAGCCGATTCATTAAAGGCTATCTCGACCTGCTCACCATCAACTTTGTATCCAAGTTCGGGAAGCGCCCCATGCACCTTTTCGGCACCCTGGGCTCGCTGATCTTTTTTGGCGGGTTTGTCATTGCCGCCTATCTGGCTTATGCCAAATTCTTCCTGGAAGAATACCGCATGACGGAACGCCCGCTGTTTTACTTCGGGGTGCTGGCTATGGTGATCGGTACGCAATTATTTGTGGCGGGATTCCTGGCAGAAATGATCTCGCGATCTTCCAGTGAGCGGAACCGTTATTCAGTTGAGAAGAGAACCGAAAAAAACAGAAGCCTGCCATCAAATGAATAAACACAGAAGGGTAGTCATTGTTGGTACAGCCCATCCATACCGGGGAGGCGGCATTTCAACCTTTAATGAAAGGCTGGCTAAAGCATTCCAGGATCATGGTGACGAAGTATCAATTTACAATTTCACCTTACAATACCCCAGGATCTTTTTTCCGGGTAAATTCCAGAAGACTACAGAACCGGCCCCCGAAAATCTCAGGATCTTGAACAAGGTTAATTCCATCAATCCTATCAACTGGTTGCTTGTTGGAAATGAACTTCGCAAATCAAAGCCGGATCTTGTGGTTTTCAGATACTGGCTTCCTTTTATGGCCCCGTGTTTTGGTTCAATTGCAAGGATTATTCATAAGAACAGGCATACCAGGATCGTCGCGATAACAGATAACGTCATTCCACACGAAAACAAACCCCTTGATAAAGTTTTTTCCAGATACTTTATCAAGGGAATGGACGGTTTTGTGGCCATGTCAAGATCTGTTCTTGAGGACTTGAAATCTTTTGATAAAAACAAAAAGAAAATCTACAATCCGCATCCGCTTTATGACAATTACGGGGAAGCAATACCCAAAAGAATGGCGCAGGAAAACCTGGGCTGGGACCCCCGGAGACATCACATTTTGTTTTTCGGCTTTGTGCGGGAATACAAGGGCCTCGACATCCTTATTGAAGCAATGTCGGATGAAAGGCTCAAACATGGGAATTACCTTGTTCATGTTGCTGGTGAATTTTACACCGATCCGGAACAATACGCCAGAATGGCTAAAAATCTCGGCCTCGAGGAAAAAATTATCATGCCGAATAAATTCATTCCCAACAAGGACATTGTAAATTACTTCTGTGCATCTGATCTTATTGTACAACCCTATAAAACGGCCACGCAAAGCGGGGTAACGCAGGTAGCTACCCATTTTAATAAACCCATGGTAATTACAAATGTGGGTGGTTTATCAGAATTTGTACCGGATGGAAAAACGGGATTCGTCGTCGAGCCTGAGCCCGGATTCATTGCAGAAGCAATTTATAAATTCTTTAAAAATAATTATGAGGAAAGTTTTGCAGAAAATATTAATTTAGAGAAAAAGAAATACTCCTGGGAAAAGATGATTTCATCGATAATTCAGGTATCAAACCAAAAAAATGATTAACTATGAAACGCTTAATAATTTTTCTGGCTATGTTACCAGTCTCAATGTTTTATTTGAATAATATATTTAAAAACCATAAACTTATGGTTGAACAGCAGCTAATAACATGCATGTAATAAGAAGCAAAGCCCCACTCAGAATTGGATTAGCAGGAGGCGGATCCGATGTATCCCCGTTTTCCGACTTATATGGAGGCGCCATTCTCAATGCCACCATCAGCATGTTCGCCCATGCCACCATCATGCCCAGGGATGACGGCAAGATTGTTCTCCATTCGGTCGACAAAGAACAAAGCATTGAACTGGACACGGCCGGGTTCCTCGAAATCGACGGACAGCTTTCATTGCACAAGGGTATTTACAACCGCATTGTAAAAGACTATATCCGCAAACCCCTTTCTTTTGAGTTGTCTACCTTTGTGGATGCACCTCCCGGCTCTGGCCTGGGCACTTCATCCACCCTGGTGGTAACCATACTGGGTGCATTCGCTGAATGGCTCAAACTCCCCCTGGGTGAATACGATCTGGCCAGACTTGCTTATGAAGTTGAGCGTGTGGATCTGAACATGGCGGGAGGAAAACAGGATCAGTATGCCGCCACTTTCGGCGGAGTAAATTTTATGGAGTTCTACAAGGACGACAAAGTGATTGTCAATCCCTTGAGGATCAAATCCGAATACCTGAATGAACTTTCACACAACCTGCTGCTTTATTATACCGGAACCAGCCGCCTGAGTTCGAAGATCATCGCGGCGCAGCAAAACAATGTGGATAAGTCCAATCAGAAATCCATCGATGCCATGCACAAACTCAAAGAGCAGGCAATCCGGATGAAGGAGGCCATGCTGTGCGGGGAGATCGACCAGGTCGGTGAAATTCTGGACTTTGGCTGGAAATACAAAAAACAAATGGCCTCGGGGATCAGCAATCCCATGATCAATAAAATTTATAAAACTGCAATGGCTCATGGTGCAACCGGTGGGAAGATATCCGGTGCCGGGGGCGGAGGATTCATGATCTTTTACTGCCCGGGGAATGCCCGCCTGAAAGTGGTGGACGCTCTAAAGGAATTCGGCGGTCAGTTCAAACGCTATGATTTTACCAAGCGCGGGCTGACAAGCTGGAGTCTTTAAGGCTTCGTAATGTTTATTTCATTCAGAATGCCTAATATTGCAGCATCATTCAGAAGATTAATACAATGAGACTATTTTCCATTTCCATACTGCTAGTCCTGCTATCAGCTTGCCAGAGCGGGCAAAATAAAAGTACCGAAGAACGGGCCCGGCTTATCCATGACAGGGTACTAACCCTGGATTCCCACACCGACACCCCGCTGCGGTTCACTCGTTCCGATTTCAATTTGGCAGAAAAACATGATCCCTACGAAACAAGAAGCAAGCTCGATTTCCCGAGAATGAAGGAAGGGGGGTTGGATGCTGTCTTTATGGCTGCATTTGTGGGCCAGGGAACCAGGAACGACACTTCCAACAAAAAAGCTAAGGAACGCCTGCTCATGATCATGGACTCCATTCATGCCCAGCTCGGCAGGCACACTGCAATTGCAGGCATTGCATACAAGCCTGAAGATGCATACCGGCTTGAAAAAGAAGGCAAAAGGGCCGTTTTTATTGGCATAGAAAATGGATACCCCCTTGGCAGCAACATCCACAATGTAGCAGCGTTTTATGAACGGGGTGCCCGGTATATTACACTCTGCCATACCCGGAACAATGAACTTTGTGATTCGTCCACCGACAGCACAGAGCATAATGGTCTCAGCAATTTTGGGATTGAGGTGGTGAAGGAGATGAACCGCCTGGGCATGCTGATCGATGTTTCCCATATTTCCGATTCAAGTTTTTATGATGTTCTCCAAGTGAGTACAACACCTGTTATTGCATCCCACTCCAATGCCAGGAGCATATGCAACAGCCCCCGCAACCTGAACGACCACATGTTGCAAAAGCTTGCAGAAAACGGCGGTGTGGTGCAGGTTTGTGTGCTGAGCAGCTACGTAAAAGAAATGGGACCCCAGCCTGAGCGCGACAGCGCTTTCAATGCCATACGCGCAAAATTCAATCATTTCGAAGACCTCAGTGATGAAGAAATGGAAAGGGCACGTAAGGAATGGTATGAGACCGACCGGAAATTTCCCAGAAAACTGGCTACGGTCTCTGATTTTGTCGATCACATCGACCACATCGTAAAAGTTGCCGGCATCGAACATGTGGGCATTGGAACGGATTTCGATGGTGGAGGCGCACTGCAGGATTGTTACGATGTAAGCCAGATGGGGAACATCACCCTCGAACTTGTAAAAAGGGGGTATTCTGCCGATGAGATCAGGAAGATCTGGGGCGGTAACTTCATGCGTGTTTTCAGGGAAGTGAATCAGGAAGCAAAAAAAATCTGACCTTTCTGCTGCACTTGATTTTACTTTTTGCAGGATGCAAAGAAGATATTATCAACGAAGATAAAGCCCTTGCGGATTTCAGCATGAAATACCTGTGGTCGACCGACAAGGTAGCCTGTTTCCGGTTCATCAATAAATCCACAAACATACACTCCTGCAACTGGTCATTTGGCGACGGAACAGGATCATCGGCAATCAATCCGGTACATCACTATTACTGGAGCAATAATTTCAGGGTACGGCTGAAGATTCTCAATGCCCTCTGGGAATGCGACAGCATTGTAAAGTATATCAATATACAAGTTCAACCATAACACTCATTCTACTCCTATTATCCTGAACTCCGTCGGAGCAGGAACTCCTTTAAAATCCTCGATATATTTTCCGGAAACCTTTTCTATGGCGGAATTTCGATTATGGGCGTGTTTCTCCCGGAAATCATTCATCACCAGTTCATAAAAACGCTCGCTGAGTACAATGCGGTTGACTTTTGCTTTGGTGGTGAGCCTGGCCGTCAGGTCAATGTCGCGGCCGTAATAATCATTGGCACCCTCAAGGAAGCTGATATTATAGGCATCCGTACAATAGTGTATGGCCACTTTGCAATCGAGAAAAAGGCCTTCAACAGGAAAGTTCTTGATGTTGTCCAGGGTGGCATAGATCTCCTGCAAAAGGCTGAAATAATCATTGTAAGCCGATTTTTGTTTCAGTTCCTCATCGGGAATAAACAACATGATCTCATCCCCGATGCCCTTGACAACATTCTGCGGAAAATCATTGATGATGGAAATAAAATTGAAGGTATTGTTCAGCTTCTTCCCCCAGGAAGCCAGGCTCTCGGTATATTTTATCTGGGTGGAGCCAACAATATCAATAAAGAAACAGGTGCCCGGGCAAAAGGGAATGCTCCCGAGCAATTGCTCAATTTCCTTTGAATTGGGATCTGTAAAATGTATGTAGTTCATTACTGCTTATTTGATCTTGGAAATAAAGATATAAATAATATACATATTTTTCTAATTTAAGCCGGGGTTAATACTTAAATTGGAATTTTATAAATTTTTTTACCATTTAAGATTTACCTTTAATAAATTATTAATACTGGAACAATAGAGCCCGAATAATTTATAAGGCAGCCTGGTATTAATTTACTGGATATCTGTCAGTTTTTTATGTATATTTGATACAGAAACCAATACTTAATTATTATGAGAAGTTACAATAACAAACCTTTAGTCTTTATCATTATCTTATTTTTCTTATCAGGCACGCTTTTTGCTCAGAGTGTTCAGGATGAAATAAATGGTATAGATAACAGTAAACCCACTGTAATCAATAGTGGTCAAAGAGGTACGACTGGCCTCCCTGGTGGCGGTCTATTATTGATCCCTGAATCTACCAACGACAGGGTTATGGCCTTTGATCCGACTTCGGGAGATCTTGTGGATGCAGATTTTATCCCTGCCGATCCTGCAAATTTATCTGCTCCCATTCAGGCCATCCTGAATCACGATGCTACGGGTATCCTTGTTTCGGATCAAATCAATGATGTTGTTCAGGAATACGATCTCGATGGGAACTATGTGGGTATATTTGCACCGGCTGGAGGTGCCAATACAAGCATCATGGATAACCTGAGAGGTATTTGTCTGCGACCGAATGGGAATTTGCTTGTTTCGACTGGAAGTGGTACAAATGCAGGAGCCTGCCCGGAATTCGATACGGATGGCAACTATCTTGGAGTATTTCTTCCTGCAACCGGACCCTCTGCTTTTGATGTAATCAGACTGGTTGACAATACCTTTATGACAGGAGATATTGAAGCTGATGCTCTTTACACATACGATGCAACAGGGAGTCTGACCGGTACATTTACCAGCATTAATACTTTTCCTGAACAGATCTTTCAGACCGGTAGTGGAAACATCCTCGTAGGTAATTTTTCCGGAACAGAAGAGGGGGTGGTTGAATATAACTCCAGCGGTACACTGATCAACATTTATAACCCGCCCACGCTGGGTGAATACCGTGGAGCCTATGAACTGCCCAATGGTAATATCCTGACAACCAATGGTAGCGGAGTTCATGAGATCGACCGCAGCGGCAACCTGGTGGAAACCAAGATCAGTGGTGTTAGTGCAAGGTTTATTACATTGGTTGAGCCAGTTGGTGAGGTGCCGCTTTCCCCGCTCGTAATACCGGTTATTATCCTTGTGATACTCACATTCGGTGTCATACGCTTCCGTCTGTTATTAAAATAAAGCTGTATAATGTATAAGTGAATATTAAAATCAAAAGGCTACATGCTATGCTGTAGCCTTTTTTTTATCTCAACAGGCTTCAATTTGTATTTTTAAACGAAAAAAACCTTTCAATTAAGTTAAGTCATTTAATTTAATATCAAGCATTTACAAAACTTGTTGTCCGGATAAAGTCTAAACGGACAACAACTTATTGACTTATGCTTTATATTTCTATATATTTGTTTGTTCAATAGTTAAAAATATGAGCCAAACAGTCAGATTATAAGGTTCTAAAGAATCTTAAACAACAAATAAATCATTATTTACAAATCAAATCAATTACTATGAAAAAATTCATGATCTTTTTAACAGCAGGTTTATTCATGCTGGCAATGAACCTTACAGCACAGGAGTTCTATCTTGGTGCGGAAGCCCCGGATGATTATACACCTGTAAAAACAGAAGCACAAAAAGCAACCATGGGCGGAATTGAATGTCCGTTTTGTGCTTTGGATGAAGGAGAAGGAGATATTCCCGACGGTGGGGAAGATAATACAAACGGAGGCTGTAACAGTACCCCACCGGTATTTTCTCCTATCAGTATCGGTGATGTTTATTGTGGCCGGACCAATACCTACGATGTTTCCGGTAGCGACATCCGGGATACCGACTGGTATAAAATCGTGTTAGCGGAAACGAAAACCCTTTATTGGACCAGCATGGCAGATTGTGAGTTGAATATATTCATTATTTCTGATGATGGCAATTGCGGTATAAATGCAGTAGTTGCATTTGATCAGAATGTTCCGCCTGGTACCCAGGGACAAACAAGCTATACATGTGGGCCCGGCACCTGGTATTTCTGGGTAGGGCATCCATACATTAGCGGACTGCCTGATGGCGCTGATTACATGGTAACATTATCTGAAGGCCCGCCACCGGATCCATGGTGTTCCGGTACACCAATGCCTGTATCAGATTGGGCCATTTATATCGGTGTTTTCCTGATTCTTGTATTTATGGCGATCAGGTTCAGAAGGATATTCTAAGCACGTTATTCATAAGAAAAGAAGATCGTTAAAAGAGAATGCATTTTATGATGCGTTCTCTTTTTTGCAATTTCTGTATTCGGAAGGGGTTTGACCTGTTAGCTCCCGGAAAGCATTGTTAAAAGAAGATTTGGACTTAAACCCCGCCATCCTGGCAATTTCATCCATTTTCAGATTTCTGTACTCAACCCTTTTCAAAAGTTCCTTTGCCTCCAGTACACGGTACTTATTCATCAAACGGTAAAAATTGGTATTCATCTTCTTATTCAGCAACCATGAAAGGATTCTTTTGCTGGTATGTAAACTTTTTGCCAACTCACCAATGCTAAGGTCACTTTTTGTGTATGGTTTCTCAGTGCTCACAAAACTTCTGAGCCTGTGAATCAGTTCCTGAGACGATTCTGAATCCAGCAGATTTGCATTCATACTTTCTCCCGAACTGTTTTCATTGTAATTTAAAGCGATAATTTTCATTTCGGATAAAGGTGCATTAGCAACTGCCTGGAGTTTCGTGTTCTGGGTCAGCCCAAAATAACCGGCAAGCCCACCGCAAACGATCATTAACACGTTATATAACATTGCTGAAATGTCGTAGTATCCGGGATTGAACAACACCATCAGGGCGCTGAGCAGAACAAATACATAAACTGAAAAAAAGATGTATTTTAATCCCCTTGAACTAAGATGATCCAGTTGAATTTTTTCCTTCTGTTTATACTTGTGCAAACGGCTCATGACCTTATAAAACTGGTATGCGGAAGAGATCAACTGCATTAGAATAAAAACAGCCCCCCCAAGGAAAAATACCAGCACGGCAATGTTTACCATGATGTCCTGGGAAGAAACAATAGAAAACCGGCTCGCATAAAACAAGGCAAACTGACCCTTTTCCATTCCAATAAAAGAAATTGAATTCAGCAGCAACACAAAAAATGCCGGCAGGTAATAAATAATCGGGTGCTTCGTATAGATGAAGTCATCAGCCTTAAAAAGGGCATATGCATAAAGATGGAAAGTTGGCAGGACCGCAAGCAATACCGGGAGCTGAATAATATAGAGGTACTGATAAATATTGTAATATCCGAGGTGGTCCAGCGCATTGATGCTGAGAAACACAAGCATGAATAACATCAAAAAACCAAATGGAAAACGGGAAGGATCTCTTTGTTCTTTTTTGAATGTAAGCAGTTGAATGGTATAATTGACATACAATAACTGTAGTTAGCACAGGAATGGTTATAAACAATTCACATTATAGGCTAAACTGTATTATTCATGATTGAGCATCTACCCAATTAATGTAGGTTAACCCCGGCTTAAAAAGCTTGCAATTGAACGAAGTGTATCAATCTGATAGTTATCGGAAGTTTTCATCGCAGCATGTTCAGAGTTTACTTCAGTTTATGAATTATCTGGCTAAACCTGTGCATTAAAATGTCAGACCATTCATCAAGCCCACCCTCAAAACCAGTATGACAAAGATCAGGATAAGCAGTGGACCTGTTGACAGCGCAAAGCGATCATGTCTTCTTTTAAACTGCAATGTTTTCAAGCGCGGGAAACGCATCAATAATCCAATCATAAACAAGAACACACACATCAACACATACATATCCAGGTATCGGAAGTCAGCCAGGTGGGGCATTTTAAAAATTGCAATGGCCCCCACGCCAAGGATGGCCGGAATGATCACCTGCAGAAGAAAGAAAACTCCGATTCTGTATCCCGGGATCTGTGTAAAATAAGAATTGGCAGAAATCACAATGTTTTTTTGACCATTGTAACCCATATATCCGAGAAAAGCCAGTCCGATCAATGCAAAAATCAGGCGTACGAACAAAGGCAGATCCATGGCCCGTATTGCCGCTCCCATCCCAAAGTTAAAGAATGCCCCTACGATGATATTTCCAAAAAACCAGGTATAGGCTAATATGTAGGTCCAGAGAAAAAAGAATTTGCGCCTGCTGATTTTCTTGCGATTCTTATTATAAAGGTATTCAAAGAGAAGCCCAAGAAAAGGGTGATGCTGGATCCGATGAAGAAAATAATGAATATATTTTCGTTGTTCCAGTATTCACCGCTCAGGCTATAGCCATAATAATACAGAACTGCGTCGAAACCACTGGGTAAGGCGAGTAATATTGAAAAAAGATTATTCACAAGCACAACAAAAAAATAAGCCAGCAAAAAATAGATCAGCGAATTGACAATGATAACCAGGTATGAAAGGGGGCTATTACTTGATGTTGACATAAGGCTCTCAATTAATTCCTCAAATATGTTAAACTGCAAAATATGTTAAAAAACAAGTACGAATTTAATTAAAAAAAAAGACATGGCCCCCGGAAATTAATTGCTATTAACGAATTATTATTGTTTTTCCGGCACTGGTATTATTATTGAATATTACCTTTAAATAATACAGGCCTGAAGCAAGACTTGTCAGCTTGAGTTTTACGAGACTGGAATTTTTTCTGCCTTCTGATAACACAATGTTTCCCTGCATATTAAAAAGCAATAGCTTCTCAATTCTGTAATGCTGCTTGCTGTTTGTTGAAACAAAAAGTTCATCCTGTGCCGGGTTTGGGTAGATCTTCAGAGCGGGTGTTTCCCGCAGCGGATCAATGTACACATAGAGGGTGGAAAATGTTTCGGGTCCTGACCAGACACTGCTGACCGAATCATTACAAACGGCCCGCACATAAAAATCATAGAGTGTATAGGGTTCCAGGCCATCAAGAAAATAGTAGGTGGTATCCAGGGGCCCCACAAAGTTACCCTGTGAAAGGGTATCAAAGCCAGCGGTATCCCAGAGAATTTCCCACTCATTTTCATCACCGCTGGCTACCCATCTGAGATCTGCGGAAGTCAGTGTAATGTTGCTGGTGGAGAGGGCCACGGGTCCTGCACAGTCGACGACTTCTTTAAAATGTGCCACCAGATCCCTGTCGGAAGTAACTTCAAAAATGTATTCCTGTTCATAGGAAACCACCTCCCCTTCTTCTGTCCACACAATGAAATTAAAACCATCTTCCGGTGTGGCTGTAAGTGTGGCTGTATCACCATATTCATAATCTCCGCCACCTTCCACAGATCCGTGTTCGGGATTATTGGGTTCAGCATTGATGGTAAAAACCTGCACGCTGAAAAAGGCCGTTAAAGTATCATCATGTCCCGGCATGGTAAAGGTATATTCCGGTTCTGTAGAAACAACGGAGTCTCCGTCATGCCAGTAATCAAACTGATATCCAGTTACCGGGGTGGCGGTGATGGTTACCGTGTCATCCACGAAATACATCCCCATCCCGCTTGTGAGGCCGGTGCCCGGCGGTTCAACCAGCAATGTCAGGTAATAATCGTTGGGAATATAGTTGGCTGTGAGACTAATATCATAAGATGTCATGGTAAACATGAAGGCTGAATCGCTTGAAATGATGCTGTCATTGACAACCCAGTTCTGAAAAGTATAACCAGGTTCCGGGGAGGTGCTTACGCTTACCGCTGTCTGTGGCATATAATATCCTTCACCACTGGGGTAACCGGAGTTTAAAGGATCTGTATCCAGATTTAGATAATACTCAAAATCAACATATCCATTCACATATTCCGAAGCCACCAGCACATAATTGTTGTAAACCTTTGATCCGGTGAGAAATTCAATACTGGTAATGGTATCCCCGACAACCAGGTAATGCAGGTCGAAAAGGGTATCCATGGATGTAAAGTTAAGCGGGTTCAGGGTATCCGACCATAGCGTTGTCAAAATCCCGTTGGTGTCAGTTACTTCAATTCCCGTAACTGCTTTTTCGGTGATGGCCGAATAATCAAGTATTGTTGTGTCATATGCGATGCGGTAAATGAATTGGGTGATGGAATCAAAGCCGCTTCCTTCTATCCTCACCGGCATGATCAACTCAGCGCCCGTGTGGGTGGTGAGTGAATCCATCATCACACTGCCCAGGGGACTGATCTGATACACATGCCCATCGGTATAGGAGATACTGTCGAGGGTTTGCAGGTTCACATTTGCAATCTCGCAATCGTTGGTAAAGTGAAGATCAGCGTCGAATCCACCATAATAAAAAAAGCGTATGTCGAGCAATTGGCCATCAATATCATATCCCACACCCTGGGGAGCGGTATAATTAATCGTCAATGGCATTCACCATGCATATTGTAATTGGCCATGCCAGCTACCTAACAGGCTCAGTATTTTGCAATCCCTGCGATATTCAGTTAGATTGGTATCCATCTCAATTCCTGAAGGATATTGCAGGAATATCACCATTATCACCAATAAAATCCAAAGCATCCACCTGAAGGACCACTTCCCCGGGCCCTGCTGTGGTATCATGCATGATGATGGATGGATTCTCCTGGGCATGGGCTCTTGTAAACAGGATAAGGAGCGAAATAAATGTTAAGGAAAAATATCTGAATGTATTCATATTAGGAATCTTTACTTGAACCTTTACAAAGTTAATCATTATCGCACTACCTGGCAAGCACAGCTCGACTTCGCTCGCTGTGACAGACAACTATGGCTGGACTTCAGTACACACAATGTTGGGGTCAGGCCGAGCGGAGTCGAGGCCCGCTGCAGTTGCACAGGTGAAACAATGAGCTACGGCAGCTCGACTTCGCTCGCTGTGACATGACTATACTATGGCTCAAGCTGCAACACACAACGTTGGGGTCAGGCCGAGCGGAGTCGAGGCCCGCTGCACGTGCACAGGTGAAACAACTAGCTACGGCAGCTCGACTTCGCTCGCTGTGACGTGCTATAATGGTAAAGCGTTCAAGCATCGGCCCTGGCGTCAGGCCGAGCGGAGTCGAGGCCCGGCACTTTTGCACAGGTGAAACAACTAGCTACGGCAGCTCGACTTCGCTCGCTGTGACGTGCCATAATAAGGCTCAAGCATGCGACACCACTGGCGTCAGGCCGAGCGGAGTCGAGGCCCGCACTTTGCACAGGTGAAACAACGAGCTACAGCAGCTCGAACTTCGCTCGCTGTGACGTGCTATGATAAGGCATCAAGCATGACAGAACACCAGCTGACGTCAGGCCGAGCGGAAGTTCGAGAGCCCGAGCACTCAAATTTCCAGCGCCAGAACAAGTGATCTACAACGTATCTTCTGGCAATGACATGATCATATATGTGCAGGTCTTCTGACTACTCTTAATGTTGGTGTCAAGCCATGCTTAGTCACTCGTTGACTAGCAGGTTGAAACAATGATTCTATTTCTTGAGCAGCTCGACTTCGCTCGCTGTGATCGTGCGTAAGGTAAAGCATGCAAGCATCGGCCGTGGCGTCAGGCCTAGCGGAGTCGAGGCCAGCTGCACTTGCAGCCAGTGTTGTTTTAAACAATGAGCTCAAGAGCAGCTCGACTTCGCTCGCTGACATGCAACTAGGAATGGCCTCACTACACTGGACAATGTTGAGGTCAGGCCGAGCGGAGTTCGTAGGCCCGTGCAGCTTTATTACACAGGTGAAGACATATCTTGATGCTACAGCAGCTCGACTTCGCTCGCTGTGACGTGCCATAATATGGCTAAAGCTGTTCAGCACCAGCCATGGCGTCAGGCCGAGCGGAGTCGAGGCCCGGCACTTTTGCACAGGTGAAACAATGAGCTACAGCAGCTCGACTTCGCTCGCTGTGACGTGCCATAAGGGTAATGCGTTCAAGCATCGGCCCTGGCGTCAGGCCGAGCGGAGTCGAGGCCCGCTGCACTTGCACAGGTGAAACAACTAGCTACGGCAGCTCGACTTCGCTCGCTGTGACGTGCCATAATAAGGCTCAAGCTGCGACACCACTGGCGTCAGGCCGAGACCCGATGTTTGTAAAAAGCATAAGTCAACAGAAAATAAGTAATTTTAAAGTATAAACAAAAAAAACTAACTTAAAATCTTTGACTTATGCGAGTACAAAATAACAAAATTGATTTTAGTGGCCAAAACATTTATGTTGGCATTGATAGTCATTTAAAAAGTTACAAGGTGTCATTGTATCATGATGATATAGCATTAAAAACCTTTTCACAGGATCCCAGTCCTGATATATTGGTTAAACATTTACGGAAGAATTATCCAAATGCTAATTTCTTTTGTGCCTACGAGGCAGGTTATAGTGGATTCTGGCTACAGAGATCACTGGAAAAATTAGGGATTAATTGCATTGTTGTCAACCCTGCAGATGTGCCAACCACCGATAAAGAGAAAAAATTAAAGAATGATAAAAGAGACTGTAAGAAGATTGCACGAAGCCTTCGGAACCAAGAACTAGAAGCAATACATATTCCGAGCTTACAAGTTCAAGAAGATCGTCAAATAATCCGCCACTATAGCAATACCGTTAAAGAAAGGACTCGCATAAAAGTGCAAATAAAGGCTTTTCTCAATTACTATGGGATTGTTTATCCGGAAGAGTTTTCAGATCCGAACAAACATTGGAGCAAAAGCTTCATTCAATGGCTCAAAACCCTGGAACTCACATCCGACTCTGGTAGCTGGGCTATTCAACAAATGGTACAAGAATATCAACACAGGGTTGAAGTAGTTAAAACATCTGTCAGAAAAATACGAGACCTTTCCCAGCAAGACCGATACAAAACAAATGTCAGGCTGCTTAGATCTATACCAGGAATAGGTTTGATCTTTTCGATGATAATTTTGACTGAAATTGGTGATATCAGAAGATTTAAAAACAATGATAAGTTAGCTGCTTATGTTGGGCTGATTCCCAACACAAATTCTTCTGGGGAAAAAGAAAAGATAACAGGGATAACCAGCAGGGGAAATAAACAGATAAAGTCGGTTATTGTTGAAGCTGCATGGGCATCTCTACGATATGACCCATCGCTATTATCAAGCTTTACAAAACTAAAAGCAAGAATGGATGGGAATAAGGCTATTATCAGGATAGCAAAAAAAATGCTTGGTAGAATCAGGTACGTATTGATAAATCAACAAGAGTACCAGATAAGTTATTAATACAATGAGAAAGACTATAAAATCTATTTTATGGGAAGTACTGCTTGACTTCGCTTGCAGCCTTCTTTTGAAGTGTCTGCTCTTATCGAGACTGCATACTTCCCATTATTAAAACATAATCAAGGTCTTGCGGCCTGCAAGTTAGCAGTGTCCGCTTATAGAAGCATGGTTTTATAGTTAAAGATTGTTTAAATATTGAAAACTTTTAAGAGTGATTGATTAGAGGTAAAAGTTTACAACATTTAAACAATCATAATAAAAATGATAAAAAATGTTGGCTTAAGTTTGGATTAACAGACAACTATGGGCTGGACTGTCAGTCACACGCAATGTTGGCGTCAGGCCAAGCGGAGTCGAGGCCCGGCACGTTTGCACAGGCGAAACAACTGAGCTACGGCAGCTCGACTTCGCTCGCTGTGACGTGCCATAATAAGGCTCAAGCTGCGACACCACTGGCGTCAGGCCGAGCGGAGTCGAGGCCCGCTACGATCACAGAACTACAACAACTCAAACCCGCTCGCTGTGACTAATGGACCCGTCAATGCATTAAGAAACAAAATACCAGCCGAATAAGAGAGCTAAGGTAAGTTCAACCCAGTTCAAACTCAAACTATCTATCGGAAGAAAAGTTTTTATAATGTGAATCATTCTGACACTCTGAATATTTTTTCAGCTGCTCCCACTCTTTATTAATTAAAGCAATTTTTTTCTTTCGTGACCAGCGTTTTATTTTCTTTTCGTGTTCAATGGCAAGTTTAGGGTCTATGTAAATCTGTAATAAACAAGATGCAATGGTCTGCGGGTGAAGGTATAGCAATCAGGATTTATTCCAGCCTGGTGTTGTTTTAAACGGCGTTCAAGATTATTGGTTATTCCTGTATAAAAGGAATTATCACTACACTGGAGGATGTAGACATAATAATTTGTTTTCATAGGTTTGTGGTTTATATTACATCAATAAAGATACTATTTTTATTGATGACGGCAGCTCGACTTCGCTGTGACAGACATGCTATATGACTGGACTTCAATACACAATGTTGGCGTCAGGCCGAGCGGAGTCGAGGCCCGCTACACTTGCACAGGTGAAACAACTAGCTACGGCAGCTCGACTTCGCTCGCTGTGACATGCCATAAGGTAAAGGCTCAAGCTGCGACACCACTGGCGTCAGGCCGAGCGGAGTCGAGGCCCGCTGCACTTTTGCACAGGTGAAACAATGAGCTACGGCAGCTCGACTTCGCTCGCTGTGACATGCCATAATAAGGCTCAAGCGTTCGAGCATCGGCACTGGCGTCAGGCCGAGCGGAGTCGAGGCCCGCTGCACTTGCACAGGTGAAACAACTAGCTACAGCAGCTCGACTTCGCTCGCTGTGACGTGCCATAATAAGGCTCAAGCGCTTGCGACAGCACCGACTTGGCGTCAGAGCCGAGCGGCAGTCTGAGGCCTCGCTGCACAGTTGCACAGGCGGAAACAGACTGAGCTAACAGCAGCTCGACTTCGCTCGCTGTGACATGCCATAATAAGGCTCAAGCGTGCGACACCGGCTGGCGTCAGGCCGAGCGGAGTCGAGGCCCGCTGCAGCTTGCACAGGTGAAACAACTAGCTACGGCAGCTCGACTTCGCTCGCTGTGACGAACATAGAATTATAGGTTTAAGCATCTTGAGGTCGGCAGATAGGCGCTCGCTGTGACAGCCCTTATGTTAAAACAAAAAAACCCGGCCCACAAAAAGACCAAGTTTATCAACTTAAAAAAGTCCAATAAAAAAAGTGTTCTCAACACAAATGATGAAAATCATTCCGGCAATGAGAACACCTGATACAAAAAAAAGATCTGGAAATAAAAATAAATGAACAAGTAGTTTCGCCTTAAGGGCGAGACTACTTGTTTATATTTAACATTTATGATTAATCCAAAAGTCTCTTCTTTTTGTGATCATAGGCTTTCTTGCCGGCATAGGCTGCTCCCAGTCCGATCAGGAACAATATGCCACCACCAATGGGTGCCGCTTGTCCTGGTTGGTCAGTTGTGTCACCATGTCCCGGGGCAATGGTGCACCTGTCTGGGCAAAGACTCCTATACCCATGAGCAAAAAGCCAAATACAAATAGTAATTTCAATATAATTTTTCTCATATCTATTAGCGATTAAGGATTATTTTACAAATACTTTTGTTGTCTTAGCTTCTCCACTGTTGTACAAGCGCACCAGGTAAATACCTGCAGGCAATTCAACATCAACGGTAGTATAACCATTGCTGGTAAACTCACTTGACTGCATCATGCGGCCCTGTACATCCATCACATCCATCCTGGTTTCGCCTTCTACATTTGCAATGGTGATGATATCACCGTTGCTGTAAACATGAGCTGCTGCCAGCGGTTGAATATCTTCAATGCCCACAACACCGAACAGGATCTCAAAGCGATCAGGATCATCACCTTCTTCTGAAGTGAAGGTGTAAGTTCCGGTTTCGGTCAGATTTACTGTTGTATTGGTTTTGTGGTCTTTCAGATAAACATTCTCTCCTTCGAGGCCTTCTTCCAGTTCAATCATAAAGTTAGAAGAAGCATTTTTCTCGAAGTTGAAAGGAATGATGAGATTCGAATTCCAGGCCATTGCATTTACTGAAGTGCTTACTTCATCAGCAAGGCTGTAGAATGCAGGTGCATAACCATAAAGGAATCTTGAATCAAGATACTGATCATAACCCGGTGTGGCATTATCATCAAATTTGATAATGCTTTCCTGGTAAACATTCTGATCCATATCATGGGCCAGAAGCTTGATCTGCTGTTCTTCAATCTTATACCAGGCAGTGCCACTATGCATCCTGTCGGCTGCTTCGATGGTAACATTTTGCGTAGCATCAAATGAATAAACCATGAATCCGTTCAAAGCCGGAATGGTTTCGCCATCATCAATATCCACATAGGATGCAGATAGATTCCTGCCAGATCTTGGCATAAGTTGCAACATAGCCGGAGGCCCAGTCATCATCCAATGTCAAAGCACTGGGGAATGGGTTACCCAAAAGGTTAAAGCCCTGGAGATCCGTTCCATTGTTTGATATAGCAATCGGTCCTACATTGGCTGCATTGAAACCACTTGCATCAGCTGTGAAAGTTTTTGTGCCACCTGTTTCATAGGCAACCAAATAACCTTTACCAACTGTAAAAGTAGCCCAAGAATGAACAATCCAGTTTTCCCACATTGCTGTGGCTTCGTTCCAACGATAGAAATCAACATTTGCCGGATCCCGTTGTAAAACCACCGGAACCCATAGACTGAGCAGCAACCGGAGATGACAGAAAATGCCATCCAGCGAGGTCACCACCGCCACCATATCCGGCAATCATGCGTTCCATGGTAACAGCACCACCTGCTGTGAGCGTACCGTTTTCAATATAAGAACCACCTGATTCAATGGTAAAGTCATTATCCACGGTAAGCGTAAAAGCTCCCAGTGTCAACTGACCACCATCCTGAACGGTAACGGCATCGGCAACTGCGTTTGCACCAATGGTGCTAACACCACCTGTTGCAACAATAACATTGTGCCATGTATTTGGCACAACACCGAGGCTCCAGTCTGCGGGAGTTCCCCATGTGCCACCGGCAATGGTATTGTCTACGACACCACCATATATCCCACCGTTTGTTACATCACCATCTGTAAAATTATAAATGGTAAAAACTGGATCAAGAAATGTATAAGTTGATATCGGTGTATTTGTTGTTGTTCCAAAATTAAAATCGGAATCTCCACCGTTAAATGTAAAAGTGTATATCAACTAATTTTCCATCTGGTACAGTAAAAACTTGGAAAGGTGCTGGACCATTTACTTCGATCATCAGCCGAGTACCTCCAAGCTGAGGCGTGACTGCAAAAGTAGCCCCAGCAATACCATTGGCATAAGTTTGATATGTAACTACTTCAGGATCTATATCTGTTAAGTAAATCGTCATATTAACAACATCACCAATACCAGTTACATCTAATTGGAACGTTAAAGTTGACTTACCAACTGCCGGCAAATTACCATTTCCAGACGAAAATGTTGTAGTTGATAAAGTCTGTGCTGTTGCTCCTAAACTGATAAACAACAGCATTGATAAGAATAAGATTATTTTTTTCATATTTTTCGTATTTTTTTTTTCAACATTACTTACCAATTACGGAATATAGTCTCCATTCGCGTCACCCGAAGAAATACCTAAGAAATCTTGAGTAATGTTCGAATCAACAACACTAAAAGTAGGATTCTCAAAAATCCAATCCGGTGCAGTCCAAGCAGCTAACTTTAGATCCACCTGCCCAACTGAAATAAATGATTGTTGCATCAAGTGTATTCACAATAGCATCTTCATTTACATCAGAAGCGGTAGCATATAAACCACTTAATGTAAGGTAAGTATCAGTAAATCTAATAACAGCATCTAATGATAGCTGGTGGTTGCGATGCAGTCGTTGTAGAGGCATCCAAATAATAATCACCAGGTACGACACCAGCAAATTCAAAATCTCCAGATGCCATCTGCAGCTGTCGTAGCAATAACAGAATTATCGCCATCTGAGATTTCAAATAAACTGTGGTAGTTTGGTATCACCAATACCAGATAACATAAGTCAAGATTTCCTGACACCTCAAGATCACTAACAACACCATCCACATAAGTTACAGGTACATTCACCAGGTTATTCGTTTTAATTTCACAACCGGGATCAAACATCACATCGGCCAAACCACCGCTGGAAGCATAGTTGAAGTTCAATGTCAGCAGATGCACCATCTGTAAGAACTGTTGCAGCTACCGTTCCATTCAAAATTCAGCAGTCCGCCGGAGAGGTTGGAAACAACCCAGCCACTCAATTGGTTGGCTGTATAACCCGAATAAGTAAGTCGTGCATCATCGAAGCTTATGTTCAGAGAAATAGAGCCAAGCGTTTGCGCGATGTCATCCACATTTACCGGAACACTGACTGCACTTCCGGGAGTTCCACCAGCAGATTCCACAGTTAAGGTGGAAGACTGCGATGTAGGGCTAACCGTACCATTTGCATAATCAGTCGCCAGCGGTTGTTCCGCTGCTCGAGATTAAACATCCGGGTACAAAATCTACATCAGCATTGCCACCGTAATAAACAAAATTGTATATCAAGCAAATGTGCTGAGCTTGTAAAGTCCTGTGCAGTACCAGTCCATGTGATGGTGAGGGACGCCTGCTGCCGCCAGTGGCCACAACGCCTGTAATGGCATCTTCAGTGACGCCGGTATAAGCCAGTTGTGCACGGATCGTAGGAAATCATCAAGGGTAATGGCATCCACAGCATTAAAATCCGCCGCGGTATCCCAACAATATCAACCGGCATGGAAATTGAGTTGCCGATCAGTTCTGTCAGGTCATCCATACTAACAGTGCCGTCTGGCTGCTGATTGTGTAACACTACCATCAACATAAGTAACACGAGATTGGCACCAGTGCTGGTATTGGCGATCTCACAGCCGAGGCTAGCAAATTCCAGGTCGCCTGAAAAGCCACCAAGGTAGTCTGAACTCCAGGTCCAGCAATTTGCCATCGATATCATAACCAACACCATTGGGCGCGTTAAAAGGATATGCGATTTGATCGGGATTTGTGCCACGCATTGTGCAACCCATTGTACCGGATATTTGTGTCGTCTGCTGATACCAGTAAAGGCCATCAGGTCAGAATCAAAGTCGATGTTAAGTGTAATAGCAGCCACATCTCCGTAATCACCCGTAAAATCGTTCATATCAAGTCTGCACCAGCGATCTTACCGGGGCAACCGTGACATCATGAATTTGCAACTGTTTGGGCCGCACAGGCTGTGTAAGCCAAACAGCAGCAATATCATAAGGTAAATTATCTTTCTGTTCATATGACTTTTTTTAAAAGTTTATAATTTTATTATCCATTCAAAATCATCATCTTTAAAATTTTCGCAGTACCCATCATTCTGTTTCTCATCGAATCCATTTTCAGTATATAAAATCCCGGTATCATATCACTGAGATCCAAATACTGCATCACACCTTTATCAAATCATTAATTTTTCTGTTCATCACAGTATGGTACCGATCAGCCCTGGTTAACTGAAGATGAAGCTCATGATAGATCACTATTATCGGGCACATTCAGTCGAAATAAAGAATTATCGGTTAACGGGATTCGGATACATCGAAAAGCGAAGAATTTTCACCTTCTTCATTTTCGCATATTCCAACAGCTTACCTCCAGAACTTGATTCGCTGACTGGCCACCTGAACAGAATTCATTACCCGAAGCAGGCAACGTGAACTGTCGGATCATCAAATTCTAAAGTGATGCTGAAACAATTTTCAAGTTCGCTTGAATTTACACCAGTTGATATATATTATCATTGCTGAGGTCGATCCAGGAATCTCCCTGATATTTTGCCTGCCACTGATAGTCAACACCTGTTGTTAGATAAGGTATATCGGAAATAGCCGTACTGCCTTCAACAACTGCTATTGTTCACAGGTGCAAGCCGCGACATTTATCAAAGGCAAGAACATTGACCGCTGATCATACTGTAACATTATCCAGTATCGCTGAGGTCGGAAAGGGTTAGTTCCGATTCATCCCAGAATATTCAAGCTTAGCATTCCGTTTCTATCAATTTCAGTTGAATATCAAGCAAGCTTACTCATCCTCAAAATTGGCCGGCGTCATTCCAAACCAGGCTAATGATCAGGCGACTGGCGTCCGGAACATCAAGATTGCTTTCCAGCGTTCATCTGCGAGCAGGAGATCTTCATGTTCCCTGACAATATCGACAAATTCTGACTGCTGCGGTATTTAACCTGTATGTAGAAGGTAAACGAACTTATATCCATGAAAGTCGTTTGCCAGAATGGGTAACATGAGCTTCGCACTGAATACAGGTGTATTGATCACCGATGCTTATACTCCGAGCTGTGCCGATACACACCGGCACCAGTCGAGCAATAACAGAGTCAACAACCCCAAATGGCTGATAAAAGCTGATTGTCTTATATGTAATCCAGGTTATGTCATGTGCTTGCTAATACTCAATGATGATTTTGAATAAAGCAGTTACGGGAAAGAATCCCTGGCAACTGCTTTAATGGATTATATTATTCAACTACGATCATGCTCTTAGTCAACAGCGTAATCGCATGTGCACCGTCGAGCGTAACCTGGTAGAAATAAACACCAGCCTGCAGGTCTGGCATTGTTCAGTTCGTAAGTCTGAACACCGGCGTCCAGCGTTGCATCTACAAATGTGCCAACCAGCTGACCCATTTCGTTGTACACTTTCAATTGAACTTTACCAGCTTCTGGCAGTACAGATTCAATCGTAGTATTGTCTTTGAAGGGGTTCGGATAGTTGTTCGCCTGACAGTTCTGCTACGCATCAGTTCGCTCAGGATCGGTTGTCAATGACATTGACTTGAAGGTTACACCGTCATATCGGTGTAGCTGTAGGCATCTGCCAGTTTCGGTATTTGCTTCCAGTTTGAAGAGTTTTGTATCGGCTGAGATATCACCCAGTATACGTACTTCGATTTGTGCAATTACGTCACCGGCATTGATGCTCTTTGGCTTCTTCGCCGAACCATCCAATGCTCAGGATATCCTTGTTCCTGATCGATCATGTAGTAATCTTCTGTCATAGTTTACGCCGAGTACTTCAATCAGGTCGTTTCTGATAAGTCATGAATCAGTGAGATGGCGCTTACGTTAGCTGTCCTGGTCGGTCACTAACAGGTACTGATCAGTACGTCATCCGTACCGGCCACTGATCTTGCCTTCGTAAACGAGTTCGTTTCCATTCGTATGCTTTGATTACCATCGCTTGTAGGCACATAACTTGCATTGATATCGCCAATGGCTTCATAGTAAATATTCATATAGTTATTTGTACCCTCCCATGGGATCGGGTCACTAGTGTACTTGTGATCAGTATGCGCTGTCGTAATATTGATAATCAGCTCCGCTGTGTGAGAATGGTACATCATCAACATTTACAGCTAGCAAAGTAATCATCCCAGGTCATTTCAGGCAGCATGCTTACCATGCGTACCAGTAACTGCAAAGTTCCTTCGTTAAAGACATTGCTAGAACTTAATGGCTCTGGTAATTTCTGGAATCAAGCCGACAGAACGATAGTTAGCTGTCAGCGGATCCAATGAGCTGTACTGTAGTTGAATTAGTTCACATCAGCAATACCGTCAGAATAATAACTCATAAGGTGTTGCGAGAGTTCCTGAACAGGTCCAACCCATGTATAATCGCAATGGTTGATCCGTTGATGTCCTGTGCCGGCTGCCATGAGCAGCAATGCAGCAGCATCGGTTGCATTCACGCCACCCCAGTTATTATAGGTATAGGCTGCATGCGAGATAATTCGTTGAATCCGTTTGCAGGATAGTTAGGATCATAATAAATAACCACCGTCCCAAATTTTCACATTGAACTCAGCATCACATACCGTGATTCCAATACAGGAAGGGTAAACTCCCAGTATAGACATCAGTTCGTTACCAACTTCAATGTGTGGTTCAACCAGTTCCCATCCGTCAACGTAATAGGTACCATCGTACAGTTCCACGTAGAAGTAGTCTGCATGGTGTATGTTCCGTTGATATCCTGTTGGATAATGGCGTTGGCATGTAAGTTTCAAACTCGTTCCAGTATTTAACCTGGCCGGCCAGTGTTGGGCTACCAACTTCAATTTCAAATTCTGCAGATGCACAGCACTCCAGGATTACACCTTGAGGAACATCAATGCATACTTCCACAGAAAGTGTTGTTGTCTCGTCTACGGCATCTGCATACCATTCAATGCTTGCAGTTCCGTCACCATTATTTGTGAGCTCACCAAGTTCTGGGTCAAGATCCCATGTCCAGGTAAGTTCATCATCAAGTGTACACTCTCTACCGTCAGTTGTGGTATAAACATCGGTTGCACAGGCAAAAACATTTGCGCTGCCTTCAATTGTAGGATTCGGTTGTTCGTGGAAGGTCATTCCAATTGTATGGGTTCCTTCACAAACGCCACCATTCCATACTGTATAAGTAAACTCATAGTAGCCACACAGGTCAACTTTGACATAATACATACCCATAAGCGTATCTCTAACCTGTCCGGAGCCTCCTACAGGATTATCTGTCATCGTCCATACACCAGTCCCCAGGTCATCACAAGTAACATCAGTAAGTACCTCGAAGGGATATGTTTCGTACCCACATATATCATCATCTATTGTTGGGTTGGTCTGATATCTGCGGTACATCCCAGAAGTTGATGGTCACATCATCATAAACCCAATCACAGGGCTCTCTCAATGCACCATAACTGAATACGTAGGTCACCACATTCTGTAACATCCACTTCATCATCCACTAAATACAACGGTTCCCGGACCATAAACCTTTGTCCATTCAGTTGTGTAATCAGCGCCAAAACATTCGACCGTTACACTTGGGGTTAATGTATATAGGCAGTCCATCCATACAAACATCATCTGCAGGACCTGCATCAACAACCGGTTCATCGTAGAAATCGATCGCAACGTTCATCATAAGATGTAACAGGCTGCATGTTTCTACAGTATACTCTAAATATGTAAGGACCACATTCTGTATCACTCACGTCAGTACATGTACCGGTCGTAAACGTCATTGCATGTGGCTGTCTCCGGGACCACTAAGCTGTGTCCAGTAGGTAGTAACTAGGAGCAGTTAGCATACAAGTGCATATCGTAACTGGGTTCACAGTACATATTCCAAACCACAAACTTCGTCGTATCCATCCTGCATAGCTGCTTCAGGATCGTCATAAATATTCAACTGGTAATTGTTTCATCAGCAGTGCATCACAAGTACCATCACTTACAATAAGCGTAATGTCATATGATCCACAAGCACCGGACTGTAACAAGTCCAGCCGTATTGGGGCAAAGATCCGGAAGCTTCGTCGTAACCAGGCTGGAGGCAAGGATCATAGGAGCTTCCATTAACTTCCCAGGAAGCATCAATGCTTACCAGGGAAAGATACCGCAATATTATAGGACCAGGTAATTTCGGCTTTCAAAATCGTCGCCTTCTAAAATACATACAGGAGCAGTTGAAGCAAGGCTCAAACACCGGAGTTGAATAAAACATGTAAGGAACTTGTTTGCACATTGGTTTCCGGAGGAGCTCCAGAGCCTGCATACCAATTCCATTTTCCAGATTCAGCTACTCGAAAATCCTGTGCTAGGAACAACATTGGTAGATCAGGCAATCGGGTTGCTGTGTATCATCCGACCAATCAAAATCGGCTATAGTATCTACCCATGAGGTCCAGTTCTATTCGATTCTCCACTATCCGAAGTCATCACACTGGACACTCAGGAGTGATCTCCATTGTTCCTGAAGACTGGCTACACCAGTGTTGTGCGTACCCATCCTTGAAGATCCAGTTCAACACATTTTGATTTGGTTGTACTACAAGTAATCGCATGCGCGACTACCACCTATTTCCATTTCCATTTACTTGGAACTATAGGCGATGGTCCCTGTGACCATAATACTTGAGTTGTCAAGTATTCGTAATACCCTTCCTCAAGCGTAATGCGATCTAACTGGAATAGATCATTGCTTTAGCATCAATTCAATTCCGAGTGTCGTTTGATACTTTCACGATTTTGCCCTGCTGGGCACTCACGTTTACACTAAATGCAAAAATAAGCATAGCGCTAAACGCAAAAAGTAGCAACTTTCTCATAATCATAATTTTAGGTTCATAAATGTTAATTATTAATTTAATCTTAAATAGATTGTTCAAATTTTTATTCTTTTTATTAAGATTGATTTTAAATTCAAAACTAGCAGATTTTTTAATACAAACCAAGCTTTAACGTAAATTTAACAATATTTTTAAATACCCGTTAATCTGCATAAACCCATTTTCCCTTCCCAAAATCCACTTTTCAAGCCATGCTTGTAAAGCCTTATTCGTGAAGGTTTGAAGTAAATTCTAGTTTAGTATAGTAGTCTCAGTAATGCAAATATATAACAAAAGAACTGCAAATCCAAAGAAAATTAACCATCGTATGTAAATAGTTTGTATTAGTTGGCTTTATCCTGATAAGCGTTTTATTTATTTTTTTTCGCAGCATTCTGATCGCTATTTGCGTGACAAATAAGTTATTGGGCTAACCCACCTAACCTGCATTATTCATAAAATAGCTTAAAGTACTCAAATAATGCAGGTTAGCCCCGGCTTAGAAAAGCTTGAAATTTTAAAACGAAGTGCATCAAATTGCTAGCTTTTCTTAGTCGTCAGGATAATTCAGCGTTTCACCTTTCAGGTTTAGGAATTATCCGGGCTAAAAATGTAAATAGGATGAAGATATTTTTCGATAGATTTCTTCTCTCTTTCTAAAGGAGACCGGCAACCTCGCTGCCATCGCTTAAAATCAGCGTATTCACAGTCGTTCTCTCCATAAACCTAATATGCTTCAGGTTTACCAGGTGTGACTTATGGGGCCTGAGAAAATCAAAGTCTTTCAATAATACACAAAAATCATTCAGCGTTTTGCTGACCAAAATTTTCTCACCGTTTGTTAAAAAACAATAGGTATAGTTTTTATCTGCCTCGCAACGTATCAATTCGTTCAGGTAAACAAGATGGACTGTATGATTGGTTTTTAGTACGATTTTTTTGTCCTGAAGCAGGTTTCTTTGTCCGTTGCCCAGGTGATCATTGATCCGTTGGTCGATATACCGCTCTACTCTTTACCCGGGTTTTGATCCTTTCGAGCGTATTTTTCAGCACTTGTGGCTCAATCGGTTTTGAAAGATATTCGCAGGTACCCGCTCCATTCAATTCCTTCTTCCGTTCACCTTCCTGCAACATCAAAACAATAATGGCATCGTGCAAAGCGGGATTTTTGATAAAGGCATCATGAAATCCGTTTAAAACAGTTGAGTCAAGCAGGATCAGCTCGGGTTTGAACATGCTGAATTCACTCATACCGGAAGACAAATTACTGAGTTCGCCTTCAAGCTGAATCTCGGGAAAGCATTCCGGATCAGGGTTTTGATTTCATTCCTGATCCTCTCATCCTTTTCAATGATGACAGTTCTGATCATAGCAAAAAAATTCAATTTGCCACTCCGCGACAACTATTTGAATTTTAACTTCCTGCCATTATACCAGAAAAATCTTTGGTATAGTTGCCAGTTCAATATTAAAACATTTTTTTATTTCAGGCAAATTTGTTGATAAATTTTTGATTTATATTTGTGAACCCGGTATCTTATTTTTGAATCCAAAATACAAATCCAATATGCCGAAAAGGAATCGTATAAAATCAAAGGAAGAGCAGAAGCCTAAAGGACCCGGGTATTTTTCCTTTTTCATCATATCCGTCTTTATACTGGTCGTTTACAGCAACAGTTTTGAAAGCCAGTTCCATTTCGATGATGAGGTCAGCATCCTGAGAAACCAATCCATCTGGAGCTTTGACAAATTCAGCTCATTGGATAAATGGCTCAGTCTGAATCAGCGGCCTGTAACCTGATTTCACTCTGGCACTGAACTATAATATTGATGGTTTCAATCCCTATTCCTATCATGTGTTGAATGTCATCATACACATCCTTTCCTCGATTTTTGTGTATCTGCTTGCCCGGAAGCTCATTTCGATCAGCGGGATCCTTAAAAATGAATCTTATATTAATTATGGTGCACTCGCTGTTGCCCTGTTCTTTGCCGCCCATCCCATACAAACCATGGCTGTAACATACATTGTGCAGCGGGCAGCAGGGCTGGCAACCCTTTTCTATCTTGCCTCGGTCTTCTGCTACATTCATGCAAGGACGAGCTTTTTGACCGGGGGAAAGCTCGCCACCACCATTGGATTTTTCATACTCACTTTCATCACCGCCTTGCTAGGTGTCCTTTCAAAACAAACTGCTGCCACCCTGCCCCTTGCCTATTGGCTGGTTGAATTGTTCTTTATCAGGAATAATCAAAACAAAGCAGCCAGAAAGTACCTGATCATATATGGAGGCTTAATGCTGGCTGCTGCAATTGTGGTGATCGCATCAGGAAATCTGCCCAGGGAGACAGAACATGTTACACGCTGGCAATACCTGATCACCCAGTTCAAGGTTTACCTGAAGTATTTTCAATTGATCCTGGTACCCATAGGTTTGAATATAGATCATGGCGTCCTTCTATCCACCAGCATTAAATCGAAGGAATTTTTTGGATCGCTTTCAATCCTGGCCCTGATGATCCTGGGTGTATTCCTTTATAAAAAGAACCGCCTGATCTCATTCGGCATTTTCTGGTTTTTTATCACCATGTCTGTCGAATCCAGCATACTGCCCATCCGCGATTATATGTTTGAGCACCGCCTGTATTTACCCATGTTCGGTTTATCGCTAAGTATCATCAGTGCGATCTATCTGCTGAGCAAAAAAAACTACAGGACCTTTGCATACATCATGGCTCCGCTGCTGATCATATTGGGGTACCTGACTTTTGACAGGAACAAGGACTGGAAAACCAATGTGACTATCTGGGAAGCCAGCCTGAGAGAGAACCCCAATAACCGGCGGGCATTGTTATATGTTGGGCGGGCCTATGCCGACGAAGACTGGCAGAAAGGTTTGAATTACATCCACCGGGCGATCAAAAGCGATCCAAATTATTATCATGGCTGGCTGAACCGGGCACTCGTTTTATACGACAATCATTATTTTGAAAAAGCCGTGGAAAGTGTTGATAAAGCTTTGACACTGGCAAGCAAACCTCACGATTTCAATTATTTTATCCGGGGTGTCAGTTATCTTCAACTAAAAAAATACGAGAAAGCCCTGACAGATCTGAACCGCTACATTGAAGCAGATAAATACAATTGGGAAGCCTATCATTACAGAGGGGAGACCCTGTATAATCTTCAACAGCTTGAAGATGCGGCCAAAAATTTTGAGATGGCTGTGGCGCTGAACCCCAGGGAAAGGAACATTTATCTTAACCTGATCCAGTTATATTATATGATGGAAGACAAAAAGAATACCCGAAAATTCATCAATCTTGCCCGAAACAATGGATTGAAAGTAGATCAGAAGTATATCGATTTTGTCGGAAATCAATAATGAAAACAGGACGACTGACACCTTACAGCCTCGTATTGATAAGTATTGCTTATTTATTGGCATGGACGCTTGGTTACCAGTGGAGGGCAAATATTATTGAATATGATGTTTCAAGATACTATGCCTATCTACCTGCAATATTCCAGCATCAGGACCTGAGTTTTTCGTTTCTTGATAATTTACCGGAATCAAATCTCAAAGATATTGATATCGACAAACAACAAAACCCCGGATGGAAAAGCGTATTTTAATAAAATGACCATGGGTCTGGCTTATCTATATGCGCCCTTTTATTTTTTAGCAAGGATCACAGCCCCAATGTTTGCTCCCGGCGAACATCAGTTCTCCAATCATTATGGTACTTTTATTTTACTGGGAGGACTTATATACGGAATCCTCGGCCTTGTGCTCCTCTCCAGGCTTCTGAGAAAGTATTTCAAAGATGGTACTGTAGCCTGGTTGTTCTGTCTCTTGCATTTGGAACAAACTTTTTCAATTATGCTGTTGCGGAAGGCGGAATGAGCCATGTATACAGTTTTTTTCTCTTCAGCCTTACTTTAACACTCTGGCTGAATTATTTCGGCAAGCCCAAACTATACAAAGCCATCATTCTCGGTGGCCTCCTGGGGATTATTGTTTTGATACGACCGACCAACGGACTGATTCTAATCCCTCTTCTGCTTTGGGATAATCCCTTTGAAAAAAAGACAGACAATGTGACAAACAGAGCAGGCATTCGTTTATTGCATCTGGCTAGCGCGGCACTTGCAGCATTCATCGTCATCCTTCCACAATTGATTTACTGGAAGCTTTACACAGGATCCTGGATTTATTAACTCTTATCAAAATGAAGGTTTTGATTTCCTCTCGCCTCATCTGGTTGAGGGAATTTTCAGTTATCGCAAAGGCTGGCTGATCTATACCCCCCTGATGAATATTTGCCCTGGCAGGTTTCTACGCACTTTACATTCAAAAGCATCACCGTCTTCTTCTTTCAATCTCAATTTTCTTTTTATTGAACCTTTATATTGTTTTTTCATGGGAAACATGGTGGTACGGGGGAGGTTTCGAGTGCCAGAGCGCTGGTGGAATCTTATGTATTTCTTGCTTTCCCCTTGCTGCATTTTATGAATACTTCTTATCGAAAGGCCGGTATTATTGGAATACCATCTTGCTGATCATTGTTTTGCTATCGGCATTAAATTTATTTCAGACTTACCAGTATGCCAGGGGAATATTACACCGGATAGCATGACAAAAGCTGCTTACTGGCATATTTTTGGTAAAATAAGGGCAGATGCCGAAACCATCGATTTCTGGAAAACCCGGAAAGATCAGGAAAACTGTTTCACAAAATCTTCTTCCTTTTGCTTCGTGATCCTGTCGGAAATCACGAACACCACCGGGATGATAATCAGGAAATGCTTATCCCAGCAATAAGAGTAAAAAGATTCTAGCAAGAGAAAGAGCAGGATGAGCAGCAAGAAAAAAAAGCTTTTGAACCGCCAGGAATAACGGAACAGCTCAACCATAAAGCTAAGTCCCCAGTGAAGCAGTGACGGCACCACGAGGTACTTAAAAATGCCGATCTTATTGAAAAAGATATCAAGCAAACCGGCAGTTGCAGGCAAGTTCCCGTATTGCATATCCCTGTTAACATTCACCGGAAATGCCAGAATGCTCAGGAGTATTGCCAGCAGCAGTATCGGGATCTTTGGGTTTGAATAGGCTATGATAAAATCCTTGAACAATACAGGAGCAGCAAAGAGTCCGATCAGGATCAGGCTGTAATTGAATGTTTTCAGGGAAAAGGAAAATGCCTCCAGGGTGTTCTCCTGGAAACTGTTTTCAGCAAAAGCGCCGCTGTTCACATTATAATCCCACAAAACATAAAGCGGCAAGAAGAACAGGAACGCGATCAGGGGAGCGATCAGGTCGATAAAATACAGCTTATCTTCGAAAAAGCTCCTGTAAAGGTTGTGGATCATGGCTGCCAGCGGAACAATCACAAAGAGTTGCCTGGTGCAGATGGCGACTCCCCAGAACAATCCCGTAAGAAACTGGCTTTTCCCATCCCTGTAGCTGAGAAGTCCCAGATAAACAAACAAGAGGCCCAGGACATCCGTATACAGAAAGGGACCTGTCATAACAAGAAAGTAGGGATTGATAATAAAAAGGAAAATAAGAAAGTTCCTGTACCTGCATGCTGAGATATACCTGCTGATCAGCAATAACAGAAAGAAGAAAAAATAAGATGAATGCTTCTCATCCAGTAAATGGAAAAACCGAAAAATTTTTCCGATAATCCCGTAAACAATGAAATAAATGGGTCCCATGGGGGAATTCATATTTTCTGATCTCCTCCAGGGCAGGGAAAAAATTATCACCGAACTGCCGCACCTCTTCAAAGAACAATCTTTCATCCCAGATCAGTTCCGTTGGCAGGAAGAGGTTGCAATCTGCGCCAGTAAAAAATAGACTGATTATGATGATCAACGACCTGCTGAGTCTCATCGCATGTTAAGTTTTGTAATGTATTTCCTGCATCAGGCCGGGTGGAACGGCAATACCGGCCTGACTGGCAGTCGTCAGGTCCTGGTATGCTTTCTCGTATTCCCGGTTCCAATACAATACCAATCCCCGGGCTTTGTATGCTTCATAGATGCGCGGATCATTTTCAATGGCCTTGTTCAGATCATCAAGCGCCGCCTGTATGTTATGTTCGCCGGCAAAGATATATCCCCTGTTAAAATATGCCCTGGCATAGTCCGGGGCAATGTCAATGGCCTGTCCAAAATAATCCAGGGCTTTCTCCTTCCTGATCAAGGTAGGTGTGTATCTGGCCGATGATATTATAAATGGCAGCATTGGTGGGATTCAGTTCCTTTGCAATGAAAAAATCCTCCAGTGCGGATCCGTATTGCTTTTTCATCATTCTTGTGCGGCCCCTTTCAAAATGCGCAAGCGCATTGTCTTCATCCAGCTCAATCATCCTGGAATAGGCCTTTTCTGCCTGATCATAATTACCCAGCTCCAGATGTGCTTTTCCAAGACCCTGCCAGGCCTGTAAGGTTTTCGGATACTTCCGGATAAACACCTCCAGGTCGTCAATAGCGCCCTGGTAGTCCTGGAAACGCAATCGTATATTTGCCCGGTTAAAACGGGCATTGTAGTGTTCCGGATCACTGGCAATAACCTTATCAAACATCCTGAGGGCATTCCGGTAATCAGCTTTATGAGATATAAGAAAGGCCCAGGTTCTGCTGAACCCGTGGCTTGCCGGGTGATTTTTTATATGCATCCGACCAGAGTTTGTAACCGAACTCGTCCAAAGGTCATTCCGCGCATAGGTCAGCCCGGAAAAAACAAGAACAATAATAAGCACTATCAGGGCAAATGGTTTAACATTCTTTTGCGGCATGAGCCGGAACAAGAGCGTTATGATGATCAAAATCATTCCCAGCACCGGAAGATACAAACGGTGCTCGAACATAACATCCTGGATGGGAATGATGCCGGAGGTAACCGAGATGGTAAGAAAAAACCAGAAAATACCAAAAGAGATCAGCCTGTATTTCCTGAAAGACCAAACACCGGCCCCCAAGCACAATCAGTATACTCAGCAAACCGAAGATCTCCCGCATCCCCATGCCTGCAGAAACAGGAAAATCGTGATCTAATATTCTGACCCACCGGGATAAACGACAGTTGAATATATTTTTTGAATACCGTGAACTGGGTCATCAAATACTTCAATCTGCTGATTTTCTCCGTTTCACGGGGCAACCAGCCGAAAATAATGACGGTGAGGAAAGCCAGGACAAGGAATGAGACTCCGGATATCACATATTTTTCAAAGATTTTATCATCCTGCTTCCTCACAAAAAAGAATTCGATCAGCAGCCAGGCTGCCGGAAAGGTGATGGCATTCTGCTTGGAATACAATGCCAGTATCCCGCTCAAGACAGCCAGGATGTAAAGCCGGTATGCACTTTTTTGCTGATCAGCATGGCATACCTGGGCCTTCAAGTATAAATAGCAGGACAACACATAAAATAAGCCTGCCATGGAAGTCATCCGCTGCACAATGTATGTCACGGATTGTGTTTGAATGGATGCACCAGGAACAAGAGGGCCACAGCCAGGGCAAATAATTTTCCGTTTGTTTCGAAATCTCTCATTTCTCAATACCGGTGATTGCAGTATTTCCCGGATGAACAGGAAAACGCAAAACGAAGCCAGTATATGAATGAACAGGTTTCACCAGGTGAAAGCCAAATACATCGTCCTTGTGCACCTGGCTAGTTCAAGCGCCAGGCTGAATTTCGACAAAGGCCTGTTTGAAATAAAATCCGTCCAGTACCAAAAGTCTTTATAGGAATCCAGTGATTTCGTATCCTTGCTTAATTGTATCTGGGCGGTGTCATCCAGGTGAAAAGGCACGCTGAATGAATTTGAGTAGATAACAAAACCAATGATGACAAACAACAGCAAAACATACAGATTGTATAGCTTCGTGTTTTGTCCTTTTAAAATTCCATCAATGCTCACAATAAACCAGGATTTCGTTGTAAAGACAAAGCTAAAAAAATAACATAATCAATCGTGATGAAATTTTTTAATACTCACGTCCGCTTTAACGAGTAAAAAGTCACGTCAGGCCGGGCACCCCCTAACTTTGCTTCAGTGTGACAGGTGAAAAGTTACGTCAGGCCGGGCGGAGTCGAGGCCCCACTGCACTTGCACAGGTGAAACAACTAGCTACGGCAGCTCGACTTCGCTCGCTGTGACATGCCATGGTAAGGTCCAAGCTGGACCACTGGCGTCAGGCCGAGCACCTTAACTTTGCTTCAGTGTGACGGTGGGAGGCGGCGTCAGGCCGAGCGGAGTCGAGGCCCACTGCACTTGCACAGGTGAAACAACCAGCTACAGCAGCTCGACTTCGCTCGCTGTGACCATGCATGGTACGGCTCGGCTGTGACTACCACTGGCGTCAGCCGAGGCACCCTTAACTTTGCTTCAGTGTGACAGGTGAAAAGCTAGCGTCAGGCCGTAAAGCGGAGTCGAGGCCCACTTGCACTTGCACAGGTGAAACAACCAGCTACAGCAGCTCGACTTCGCTTCTATGTTGTAATCCAAACTTAAGCCAATATTTATCATTTTTATTATGATTGTCTAAACGTCGGGAAACTTTTACCTCTAATCAATCACTCTTAAAAGTTTTCAATATTTAAACAATCTTTAACTATAAAACCATGCTTCGAGAAGCGGACACCGCCGAACTTGCAGGCCGGAAGACTTCATCAGTCGTGATTCCTTGAGAATGGTGAAGTATGCAGTCTCATAAGAGCAGACACTTCGAAAAGAAGGCCTGCATAGCGAAGCTCAAGCAGTACTTCCCATAAGATAGATTTTAGAGTCTTTCTCATCGTATTAACAATTATCTGGGATCTCTGTTGATTTATCAACACGTATCCTTGCCATTCTACCAAGCATTTTTTTGCGTATCAGACAATAGCCTTATTCCCATCCATTCTTGCTTTTAGTTCTGAAAGCTCTGATAACAGGCGATGTTGGTGTCGGTAGCGATGCCCCATGCGGACTTTCAGCACATAGTCCGACTTGATCTGTTTATTTCCCCTGCTGCTTATCCCTGTTATCTTCTCTTTTTCCCCAGATAGAATTTGTGTTTGGGTAATCAGCCCCACATAGCATAGCTGAACTGATCATTGCTCCGAATCTTTGCATATCACCAATTTCAGTCAAAACCATCATCGAAACATCAGAACCGATATCCTGGTATAGATCCAAGCAGTCCTGACATTTGTTTTGTCATCGGTACTTGCTGTGGAAGGTTCTTGTATTTCTTTGACAGATGTTCAAATCGCTTCACCCGTGTCCAGATTCTTGTAACCATTTGTTGAATAGCCCAGCTACCAGTAGTCGGATGTGAGTTCCAGTGGTTTTGAGCCATTGATATGAAGCTTTTGTCTCCAGTGTTTGTTTCGGATCTGAAAACTCTTCCGGATAAACAATCCCATAGTAATTGAGAAAAGCCTTTATTTGCACTTTTATGCGAGTCCTTTCTTTAACGGTATTGCTATAGTGGCGGATTATTTGACGATTCTTGAACTCGTAAGCTCGGAATATGTATTGCTTCTAGTTCTTGGTTCCGAAAGGCTTCGTGCAATCTTCTTACAGTCTCCTTCATCATCCTCTAATTTTTTCTCTCTATCGGTGGTCTGGCACATCTGCAGGTAGTTGACAACAACTGCAATTAATCCCTGAATTTCCCAACAGGTGACTCCCCGTAAGCCAGAACCCACTAGAACCTGCTCGTGTAGGCACAAAAGAAATTAGCATTTGGATAATCTCTTCCGTAAACTGTTTACCACAATAGATCAGGACCTGGGATCCTGTGAAAAGGTTTTTAATGCTATATCATCATGATAACAATGACACCTTGGTAACTTTTTAAATGACTATCAATGCCAACATAAATGTTTTGGCCACTAAAATCAATTTTGTTATTTTGTACTCGCATAAGTCAAAGATTTTAAGTTAGTTTTTTTTGTTTATACTTTAAAATTACTTATTTTCTGTTGACTAATGCTTTTTACAAACATAATAACTTCGCTGTGACATGCCATAATAAGGCTCAAGCTGCGACACCACTGGCGTCAGGCCGGGCGGAGCCGAGGCCCGGTGCACTTGCACAGGTGGAACGGCTCAGCTACAGCCAGCTCGACTTCGCTCGCTGTGACATGCTATAATGGTAAAGCGTTCAAGCATCGGCCCTGGTGTCAGGCCGAGCACCCTTAACTTTGTTTCAGTGTGACAGGTGAAAAGCGGCGTCAGGCCAAGCGGAGTCGAGGCCCGGCACATGCCATCTCATTTTTTACTTTTTTGTATCTTCACAAAAAATCCAGATAAATGAGAAATAAAATTTTTAACACGGGAATTGCTTTGCTGGCACTTTCTTTTCTGTTCTCATGCAACAGCAATCATCAAAATAGACTCAGCCAGGAAGAAACAGCAAAGCACCTGAAACAGGGAAAAGAGATTGCACAGTCATCCTTCAAGGCATCAAGCAGCGAGCTGAAAGCTGCACTGGCCCGGGGCAGGATCGAAGAGGCTATTTCCTATTGCAACATTGAAGCCATGCCGATTACCGATTCCCTTTCGAAGGCTTATGGTGTAACGATCAGGAGGACCGGTCTGCAGGCAAGGAATCCTGAAAACAAGCCAACAGAAAAAGAAAAAGAGATCCTGGAAGGATACCTTAAACTGCACCACAGGGAGACAGCCTGCAGACCGGCTGTGCATCGTATCGGAAAAGACAGGGTATTGTTCACCGCCCCTGATCATGGTTCAGCCTCTCTGCCTGAGATCGTCACGGAGAAATGGCAAAAACGCTGCAGGAAAGCAATTACGAGTCATTAAAAAACACTATCCAAACGACGAAGCAACCGGATATGTAATGGGGGATTTTAGGGGGATGTGGAGTGTTGAGTTTTGAGTTATTAATTTTGAATTTTAGGTTCCGAAAAACCAGAAATCTTTGATTTCATCGTTTTTTGAGGATCCTCGTCTCGCCTCAGGCGAGAGCGGGATTTTGATCCCGAAAGCTTTCGGGAGAGTTTTGAGTTAGCAAAGAACCCCGAAATTCGAAATTATTAGTGTCCGGTAAATTTGAAGGAGATTCCTCGGCTCCGCCCGGAATAACGGTTTATCAAGGAGGTTGAGAGGAGGTTGTCCAAAAAGTATCTTTCAGCTATCTGTGTCACATAGAAGCGTAGTCAGGATGCACTGATAACAGCGGCCAGGCTCGACTCCGCGGTGTGAACACAGAAAGTGCTCTGCAGGCCGAGCACCCTTAACTGCCAGTGTGACGCGAAACAGCGTCAGGCCGAGCGAGTCGAGGCCCACTGCACTTGCACAGGTGAACAACTAGCTACGGCAGCTCGACTTCGCTCGCTGTGACGTAAGCCATAGCAAGGCTTAAGCTGCGACACACTGGCGTCAGGCCAGCGGAGTCGAGGTCCCGCTGCACTTGCACAGGCGACAACCAGCTACGGCAGCTCGACTTCGCTCGCTGCGACATGCCATAATGGTCAGAGCGTGCGAGCATCGGCTCTGGTCGTCAGGCCGGGCGGAGTCGAGGCCCACTGCACTTGCACAGGTGAATCAAGCTATGGCAGCTCGACTTCGCTCGCTGTGACCCCGTGTATGGTTACGCTCGGTGTCACCTAAGAAAAGGTGCTCTGTCAGGCCGGGCGGAGTCGAGGCCTCACTTTGTATCTGCAAATGTCGAATGTCGAATATCGAATAATGAATAACGAATGTCGAAGTTAAATGATAAACACCCTTTCCATAAAACATTTTTATCATTGTTGTGTTGTTATACCAAACCAGGCAGACATGGACATTGAAACAGATATCATCAAAGTGCAGGGTGGAGGAGATCCGGGAGATCAGCCCGGATGTCTACATCCTTTCCTATACAAGGCCTTTCCAGTTCGTACCCGGGCAGGTGGTGGGACTGACCCTTGACCCGGAAGAGGCCCCGCGTTTGTACAGCAGTTGCCAGCGGGAACGCTGGAAGAGCGCGTACAGATCCTTTTCAACATCGTGCCCGAAGGCTCCCTGACCCAGAAAACTCATCAAACTTAAAGCGGGAGACATCTACACAGCACCAGGCCCTTTGGCAGCTTTTACGGCAAGGCCCGTCCTGGATATTACATTGCATCCGGTACCGGACTGGCCCCCTATCTCTCCATGATCGAATCAGGATTGGGGAAGAACAAGGTTTTGATCCACGGAGGCAGGACCCTGGAATCTTTCCATTTTCAGGAAGAGTTAAAGAAAATGATGGGCGACCGCTATATCCGCTGCTGCTCGCAGGAAAAGGAGACGGGGTTTATGAAGGCCGCCTCACCAAATACCTCAAAGAACAAAATAGCCTACCCCCGATCATGATTACTATCTTTGCGGAAGTTCCGAAATGGTTTCGGAAGCGAGGGACATCCTCATCGATAAAGGAGTGCCCTTTGATAACATCATTGCAGAGATCTATTTCTAATGAACAGCAAAGAATCACTTTTCGGGAAAACACTGGAGGAACTGCTGGCAGTTGCTGGAAAAGAAGGCCTGCCCAATTCACCGGCAAACAAATGGCCGACTGGCTGTATAAGAAAGACATCTCTTCCGTTGAGGAAATGAGCAATCTTTCAAAAGATGCGCGAAGCAAGCTGGCTGAGAAATACGAATTGGGGCTTACACTGCATTCCAGAGTGAGTGAATCCATGGACGGGACCAAAAAATATTTGTTTCCGGCAGGAGATGGAAAATTTATCGAAGCTGCCTACATACCAGAATCAGAAAGGGCTACCCTTTGCGTTTCTTCCCAGGTGGGTTGCAAAATGGGTTGTTTGTTTTGCGCCACGGGCAAACAGGCTTCCAGGGACAACTTCAGCGTGAACCAGATCCTGAATCAGATAAGAAGTCTGCCCGAAAAGGGAAAAGCTCTCCAACATCGTCTTTATGGGTATGGGAGAGCCTTTTGATAATCTGGAGAATGTGCTTAAGGCCGTTCAGATTCTGACAGAGCCCTGGGGATTTGAAATGGCTCCCAGGCGGGTTACGGTTTCCACCATCGGCATCATACCCGGTATGAAACGTTTTCTGGAAGAAAGCAAGGCTCACCCTGGCGGTCAGCCTGCACTCCCCTTTCGAAGATGAACGGAAAAAGATCATGCCCATCGAGCATGTCTATACCCTGCCGCAGGTGATGCAGACAATAAAAGAAAACCGAATGGGGCAGGCAGAGACGGGTAAGCTTCGAATACATCATGTTCAAGGATTTCAATGATCAGTCCAGGCATGTGAAAGCTCTGGTAAAATTGCTGCATGGCATCAAAGCCCGGATAAATCTTTTACGCTTCCACCCGATTCCGGGGAACCCCCCTGCAAAGCAGTGATGATCAAACCATCGAATGGTTCAGGGACGCTTTGAAAGAAAAAGGCATCCACCACCACCATCCGCACTTCCCGTGGTCAGGATATTGAGGCGGCTTGTGGTTTGTTGTCGACAAAAGAGCTGATTGAGAACAAAAAGGAATAATTCAAATTTGACTAAAAGCACAAACACTGCCCTGTATGCTCCTGCATCTCTGGCAGGGAATCAGCTTTACACTTTACCACTGTTATGTCAATAATATTCTTTCCGGGGCTATTTACCCCTTGACTAAGCTTAAATCAGTGAGACTGATTTTTCAGGAGCGATAGCGAACTGAAAAAGCAAAGTCGAACTGATCCGAGCTTGTCGAGAGGATCTCGTGGGTAATATTCCCCGCCCCTTGGGGCGAATCAAATGAATGTTTCATAATGATACTCCGCAGGCTTGCCTCGGGGTAGTTCATTTGTTTTTATAAAAGTCGGCGGGTGAAGTCACTGGTTTGGAACCCCAAAGCAAGCTTAAGAAACTACATTAATTTGAAAATGAGCAAATTTGAAAATTAAAACCGCTACGCGGGAAATTCACCAATACCGCTTATCGTGGAAATAAGACATAAGCTTTTGGAAGTAGATTTCAAATAACCAGATATGATTGCTTTCTTATTCGAAGCTCATACGTAGTTTATCCGATTTATTACGTATAAACTACGTATGAACTCGTATTAACTTCGGTTCAACAACAGTTGTTCCTGCTTATCATGATCCTGCCATAAGCGGGCTTTTGTCTATTTCTCTCTTTTCCTGTCGATATACATGTAGCAAAATAAAAAATTTATTGGAACATGGGAAAGAGCACAGCCTGAGCAATCCTTAGCTAAGGGTTAGATTATTTACGGAGGCAAACAGAATTGCCTTAATTTATGAGCAGGTTTTAAGCGGTATAGCCGCGATAGTGAGCGGGCGACCTGGAGTCACCCGCTCACTGTCTGACAGGTGTTATGACTGTATATGCTTTAGTATATTGTTTCTGCAACTATCAAAATCCTCAAATACGTTTGTCAACCTTTGCATCTCCTGGTCATAGATTTTTCTTTCTCCTTGAGTTTTGATTCAAATTCTTCCAGGTTGAATACTTTATCGTAAGAACTGAGTTTTTTGTTGATAAGGTCAAAGTCGATTCCTGCATTATTCAATAGTAATTCATTCAGATCATACACATCGCGGGCTTTGTATCTTGTCAGGATCGCTACTGATTTTTCGGCAAGGACTTCTCGATATTGAGGGCTAAAATGAAATAATTCGGCAAATCATGGTATAGGGGGCGGATAATTTTTTTCATCGGTTCTCTGTAAATGTCATTTTCCCGGAAATCGAAGCTTATCTTGCACCTTGTTTGATCATTATCATTAAATAAAATCCCCTTGATGCGGATTTTGAAATTCATTCCAAAACGGGTTTCATGATAATCAATAATCTTTTCTTCAAAACATCTTCAATATATGATATGATTTCACCGGGTTTAAGATCAAAATAATTAAAATCCAGATCATCAGAGAATCTCTTTATTCCATAGCACTTTTGCAAACAGGTTCCTCCCTTAAAATATATGGTATTGAAGTTCTCATACAGCCTTGACAGAAGTAAATGCTGATAGTAATCGAGTTCTAACTGGCCCAGGTTATATCCTGTTTTTACTTTATAGGCTTGCAGTTCATATCTTTCCATAATTACAGGTTTTCATTTATAATAAGCTTCCATCTTCTATCCCTTGTTCCGCTCGCTCCAAGGTTAATATTCAAGCGGTCGTATCTGTTGTTGATCTCAACATCACTTATCGAAATACCATTCCGCTCCAAAAGGTAACCCACTCTCTTATTTAAAACAGCCGAATGAATTTTTTTGAGGTATAAAGTAAGCTTTTCTGTATTTATTTCCTTTTATTTGCATAGATGAATGAACTGACTTCCGATAAGTAAACTTTGGAACCAAAGTAGGTACAATCAATAATTGTTTTTTCAATATTTGAAATAAAAACATCGGTTTTACTAATCCTGTGCTTTTCATAGCCAAAGAACAATGTCATTCCTTACTTTATGAAAAGTAATTTTCGTGTTTTTAATTATTTGATCTTTCAAAACATTTTTAGTAACCAGGTCGAGGTTGTTGAAACGCTGGGTTGTGCTTCCGTAATACTCCAGGGCAGCATGCAGGCCAATATAGGTTTCTTTGAATAGTTTTTGAAATAAAAATTTATTTTCAATTTCTTTCAGAGAATAGTATTTGTTCTTCAGTCGAAATAGTTTCTTCTGATTTACCAGCCTTGTGAGCGATGCTTTTCACAACTTCTCTTTTTTGACCGGTAATTTTTATAACATCGTTCAGTGTGAAAATTTCCAGGTTGAATTTTTCCAATTCCCGGTATAAAGTAAAAAAGTCCATAGTAAATCGAAATATTTTTACCAAAGATACAAAACATTCATTAACCAAAAGTAAACCTATTTGTTTATTTGTATTTACCGAATGACGACAGAGAGTGAGGATACGGTTTACCTTCCTCAGGTAAACATTGCTTCTCAAAACGGCTTTGGGCCTTATATTGTATATCCCGATACCATTCATATAACAGCAGCGGAGGGATGGGGGCCTTTTTTAACCAACAATTAACCCGATATCACCTTCACATTATACTCACTATTCAATGATGAGAAGCTGGAGGTAGCAAATTTCAAAGTTGATTATCATGATCTGTTAAATAATGATGCCCCTCGAAGTGGAAAACCAAGATAATTACTCCGGGCAGCAAGCCCCTGGCACCCGAAAAGGCTTGTACAAAACCTGATGGAGGATATAGCAATTGGTCTTAAGAACGCATCGCCAAAGAAGTAGGCATAAGCCAATCCAAAATATTTCAAATCCTTAAACAAGCGGATTTAAAACCACATAAATACATTTTACCCCGACTTATTTCTCTCATGGTTAAATCAGGTTGAGATATGAAGTTCAATATATTGACAAAAGATGTTGTAAAAGAAGGCATTTGGCAGTCATCAGAGCAGTTAGCTTCTCAACTAATTGAATATGTTAGAACGCACAACAGCACACGTGTCCGCAAACCTTTTCGGTGGACATACACCGGCGATGCTTTAAAAATTAGTTAGCTATTTGGTCAACGTGCTTCCACGACAAAACCCTGGCGGCACTTTGCCGGTGACTTTCATCACCACCATAGATAAGTATTAGTTTTTCTGAGTTAATACCTGAAACTTTTTGGTAATATAGCAGGCTCTTAAAAAAATCGGGATGTATCGTGACTCCTGATTCAACCCCTCCACGGCTTTAATATCCATGCCATGCTCCTGTAAACAATCAACTTCTCTGCACCCTTGTTGTCGCGCAAAAAAATACAAAGTACAAATTAGAAATACAAATTCTATTTAGCCCGACCTGAAAAATGTGACCAAGGGACTCGTTCCCTTATGATCGACATAGCTATGAACTCTTAGAAATAAATTACATTGATATGTGAATTATAAGGTTATAGAAGCCTTACTTTGTTACAAATAATCGTTTAAACTACACTGACGTATATGCAACAATACAAATCAATAGCCTTGACTTTGCTGCAGAAAAACCCGGTATTTGCCCTTACTTTATTACAAATTTAATTCGGGTACGTTTAAACGAACGATCACAGAATATTTAGTTCCGCTGGAAATAGTCGATGCCATACTTCTGTCGGTAAATATTTCCTCCCCAATGCGGGAGACCTTATTATTTATTGAATGAACTTACCTCACTTTCTCGTGTAACGAAAGTACGAGCCTATATAGAATATTTTATCAATAATTATAAAATATAGTTTTAGCCCGAACTTAAAGCCGGGTGTATAAAAAGAAATTGCAGTAAGTAAAGATTTTTAAGTTTTTCTTCAAGCAATCCTTTTAATTTTTCACTGATGCATTTTGTTTAATGTAACCAAGGGACCCGATCTCTCATACGCTCGGCTAAATACTTGGAAAAAGCCCGCATCATGTTTGAAGAAATGGACTTGCAGTGGGATATGGAGGCATACAGGAAGTTCGTGGGAGAGATGATAAAAATGATATCCGGCTAAGAAAAAAGGCGGCAGGCAGGAACTGCCCACAGACTATTGCCAAATTGTTCAATCTTATTGGTAAGGTTTTTATGGTAAGGCTGCAACAGAAACACCTGATATGAAATTCGAAGATATTCAAGATAACGTCTTGCCGTTTCAATTCCGATACCGGAATCTTTGGCCAGTTCACTGTAAGAGATCAAATTGCTTGCCCTTAAAGCCGCTATTTGCTGGAATTTTCTGAACGGCTTCAGGTCGTTCAGGCTTGCCAGGTCTGCAAGATCACGTTCCAGGTATGCCGTGGCATAATCTTTCAGCCAGAACTGCCGGCGCTGAGCGTCGCTGAGTCGATTCCTGAAACTCGATTGCGTCGAGGTTATAGTAGGGAAGGTCCTTGTATCGCTGCCTTACCAGGGTGGTTTAACCTGTTTGCCTTGCCCCGGTGATCAACAAAGTCGCCTGGTATAAAAACATTTTTTCGATCTCATTTGTTTGGTCTTACACAGAAATCTTGTTTTACCTTTGTTCGTCTAAATGTAAAATATAATTTCATGAGAGTTCGGCCTTTTCTGGATCAATAAAATCAATCATGCCGGGAAACAAGGCCAATCGTTTGGTTGTCGGGGTTCGCAGGGTGGGAAAACAAGCATTGCCAAAATGCTTCCACACGCAACATACTCTCAACTGTGATCCGCCATCCGTGGTCAGGCGACTGGAAGACCCTGAATCATTTTTTAAAAGTGCGGGAAACCAGGACCGATAACCACCTCCGACCAAATTCACAGGCTGGCTGATCCAAGCAAAAGCCGCTTAAAATCTGCGGTGAACCACCACCTCATTTAAAAATACTCGCTACCGGCTCTTCAACCCTTGAAGCAAACTCAAAAATTCCAAAGATTCGCTTACTGGCAGGAAAAATATGATTTATCTGCCTCCGGGACTATGGGATGAGTGTAAAACCACATTCGGGATCCCCGATCTGCATTTCTTGCGATTTTTGCACGGCGGCTTGCCTGAACAATTACTTTCCGCATCCAAAATTGATTCCTTTTTTTCGGAATGGACGGATAGTTTTTATGCACGGGATATCCAGGAACTTTTCAATGTCAGGAACCGGGCAGGGTTTTTACAGTTGCTGCATTTACTTTTGCGTTCCAGTGGGAACCTGATTGACTATACGCAGTTGGCAAAATGGAGCAACCGTCACAAGACCCACTGCGCTTTCATACCTTGAAAGCAACGCGAATCGCCAAGATGGCTCATCCGCCGGCGCCATTTCACGCAAGCTGCCGGCGCGAGATCGCCACGGCGTCCCAGCGAATATTGTCCTCAGCACCGGCCTGGTAGATCCGCGCAAAGGCCGGAACGACATCAGGCCGCGGATGACAGGGGACTGCTTTGGGAACATCTGGTGCTGCACAGGCTGCGTTCGCATGTTCCGGAAATAAACTCTTTTACTGCGCCATAAATCAGACCGGGAAATTCATTTCGTGATCAAACGTCATGGAAATGAGCTTGACATTATCGAATGTAAATTAAATCCCGATCACTTATCGCTAAAACCGATAGCAGTTTTCAGGGAAATCGTACCCAAAGGGAAACAACTACTGCTATACTCCCTTTACTGACAATCCCTATGTAGTGGGAGAAGAATGGCGCATAAAATAAAAATATATCGGTGCTTCGGATCAGATTCTGAACCACACCGAACGTATCTGCTTCTTTTGCAGTAATGAGCAGGCACTCATCCTCGACCAGACCATTTACAACAGCAGCCGGCGAATACTACACATTTCAGGCTCCCCAGCCCATCCTCCTGAAAGGCGGAACAGAATCGCTGCCCGATTTGAGAACCGCTGAAGAAAAACATAAAAAGCCCGACCTGAAAATGTGACCAAGGGACTCGTTCTCTCATACGCCCGGCTGAATACTTCCAAAAAGCCCGCATCATGTTTTGAAGAAATGGACTTGCAGTGGGATATGGGGGCATACAGGAAGTTCGTTGGGAGACGAATAAAACTGATATCCGGCTAAGAAAAAAGGCGGCAGGCAGGAACTGCCCACAGACTATTGCCAAATTGTTCAATCTTATTGGTAAGGTTTTTATGGTAAGGCTGCAATAGAAACGCCTGATATGAAAATATGAAGATATTCAAGATAACGTCTTGCCGTTCTCAATTCCGATACCGGAATCTTTGGCCAGTTCACTGTAAGAGATCAAATTGCTCGCTCTTAGAGCCGCTGATATTTGCTGGAAATTCCCGAACGGCTTCAGGTCGTTCAGGCTTGCCAGGTCTGCGAGATCACGTTCCAGGTATGCCGTGGCATACTTTCAGCCAGAACTGCCGGCGCCGAGCTTCGCTTAGTTGATCCCGAAACTCGATTGCATCCAGGTTATAGTAAAGGAAGGAGGCTGTAACGCCGCCTTACCAGGGTGGTTTTACCTGTTTGCTTGATCAGACAGGCAGAATCTACCGATTGCTTTTTGCTGCATTTTACTTTAACCCCATTCCGGTGAAGAAGAATCGCATGCCACTGAAAGTCCCATTCAAATCTGGGCTAACAATAAAACGATCAATTTGTACAATCCTGAACGAGCAACCAGGAACGATCAGGATATTTAACCTCATCGGACAGACAGATCATGGCAAGCAAAACTTAATGGCAATCAGCAACAGCAGATCAAAATAGAAATTCCTTCTGCTTATTACCTGGTAAATGCGGATAAGCAAAGAACAGACTAATGCAGTCAGCAAAAAAGACGTTTGTTTATTAGAAGCTTAACAATTGAACAATTGAACAATCTCAACAATCCATCCATCGAATTCGTCTCGCCTTTGGCGAGGCGAGGATCCTTGCTGAAGTGCCGGGACACCCGAAACAATCGAACGATTCGAAAAGATGAAAAGAAAATAGGCGCTACAACAGCCCTGATCATTAGCTTATTAATTCCCCTGAGCCTTCTTTCCCATGACGTGACGCCCCGCCTCCTCCACCCGGCCATGACGACACCGGCAACCAATCCGGCGGCCGCGGGCCCATCGGCGGCGGTCTGCTCGATCTTGCTTGGTCTGGGAGGTGCATATGGAGGTTTTAAATGCTATCGGAGTTATCTAGATAGAACGAAGCGATTCGCTTGATCGACATCACCTGAAGCGATAGTATGGCTTTGAGCGCTGCAAAAATAAAATCATAAATCATTGAGACCAGATAGATAGCATGATAGCAGTAGTTCATGAAATTACTCATTGAATTGATAAAAAATTAATACACTCTATCAATCCATTGACATTATAGGCTAGAGAACAACTTATCTTTGCATTGATATAAACTGAATGAATATGGATGCATTAAGAGCAATCACTTCACGAGATAAAATATGCAGCAACACAAATAAAATCCATCCGTAGTTTTATGATGAATCGTTGGATGGGCCTCAATCGCTCTGTTGGTATCTAACGGAAGCACAGGGGATGGTAAAACAACACTACTTCCAACAGCATATTAAAAAAGTTGCAAGCCGCAGATGACAAGGTTTCATACGAATTAGCTTACAGAATTCGGTATTTCACTGAAAACAGTCGCATATGACCTGGCAGACCAGTTTCCACAAAAAAGGAGGGCAATTACTGATTCTCGATGAAAGCTCCACTCGGCACAAAAACTGCAGCCAGGAAATGAAGAATATTTACGACGACATGCCTGGTCTGCAGTCCAAATCTTACCGGCTCTTTCGCTCTTGCATTCTACAAAAGGCGAAATATGACCTGCAGCCGGCGTGTTGTGATGGAGCCAGAGGACCTGGCCTGTCATTCAGAGAGCATCTGCAGTTTGAGACAAAAAGAAGAACTGCCGGTCTCAGAGTCTGGAAGAAACAGCTGGCAATCACGTTTCTTTGGCTTTTGAAGATGCTTGAAAGACTCAACCACTGGCTGATCTGGAAGCTCTATCTGGATCATGCATATTACCCATTGCATTATCCTTGAAAATGTGCTCAGTCCATTTCACAAGACGATTGTCTGAAAGTACACTCACTGTGCTTGAAGTTGACACACCTCAATCTTGAATTCAGTCACAGACTTCAGGCAGTCGTTTTTTTGAAAAAATTACTGAAGATGATTAGTCGGTCTGTTCCCTTTAAACCAAATATGAAATACCACTAGAGCAGCAGGACAGGTATCAGTCTCACACACGATGAAAGCATACTTGCAGTACCTTCCACGATGCCCGTTTATTATCTCTTTCATGTTTTAACCCGCTCGGTATCACAGTTGAACAAACCAGAAAAAAATTTTTCTGGAGAATACGAACCTGCTGTTTAATTTGCGATAAGGCTCTCCCCGAAACAGGTGATTGACGTGCAACCTTCTTCTTTTTCACCAGCTGGCATACAAACATCATGTAAAAGCTTCTAAAATTGGCAGATATTTGTAGGTCGACAACAAAATATGTTTTTGAAGTCGGAGGCAGAAGCAAACAACAAAAGCAGATAAAAACGGCAGATAATAATGCCTATATCATCAAAGATAACATCGAAAATAGGATCAGAAAACATTATTCCATTATGGTTATTTGGCTTTTTGTATTGATGATTAAATCAGAATTCCATGACCAAGGGACTCGATCCCTAAAAACATTTCCATTGAGTTTATTCAGTCAGGATGTACCTCCGCCTCCACCACCTGATCATGGTTCGGAAGGCAACCAGCCAGGCGGCTGCGGGTCCATCGGCGGCGGTCTGCTGATCCTGCTGGGCCTGGGAGGCGCTTATGGTGGATTTAAGATCTATCAGAGAAAAAAGAAAAGTTTGCTGGATTAAGCCAGACACGATTCCGAATTGGCTGAGATTTTAAAGTCGGAAGGATTGTTATAAAAATCTTAGTTGGAAATCACCGTTGATTTTTCTTAAAACTTTATCAAGTTTTTGAACATCATTGACCGGATAGATCCTTTCGAGAATATCGGCCGGGTTTTCAAACATCTCCGCCCACATGCTCCAGTATTCTTTCATTTTGTTTAAAACATTCTTTTCGCGGATCATATGCTTTGTTAATGATTCCAATAAATCAAACTGAAAATTCCAGAATTTTTCATGGGCCTTTTCCTGAACAAATTCTTCCGCAATTTTCTCTGCCAGGAACAAATCCCTGAACAAACCCCTGCCAAGCATAAAGGCATCAACGAGGAGATATTTCGAGAAAAGATCATCAAAAATTTCTTTTGTCCAGATATCACCACTATAAACAACCGGATTATTGGAAATTTCCAAACAATATTCAAACTTTTCATAATGTATATCTCCTTCATACATCTGTTTGCCAATACGGGGATGGATTGCCAAAAAGTCCAGCGGGAAGCTGTTGTATACTTCCATCAAATCAAAAATATCTTCAACAGTTTCGTAACCCAGTCGTGTTTTAATGGAGAATTTCAGATCGATGCGGGGAAGGACCTTTGATAAAATCTCATCTATTTCATCAGGAAAGGGAAGCAGTCCGGAGCCTCTTTTCTTACGTGCAATAGCCTGCACCGGACAACCCAGGTTCCAGTTCATGGAATCGTAACCCAGCTCTTTCAGTGATTCAGCCATGGTGAGAAACATTTCGGGATCATTGCCCATCACCTGTGGAATGATTTTCATACTGCCGTTGTTTTCGGGCAATAAATCGCGCAAGTGAGTAAGCTTTACCTTTTTGCCCTTTACCAGAGAAACAAAGGGTGCAATGGCCAGGTCAATGCCACCGAAATGACGGCCATAGGCATTCCTGAAGACGTAATCCGTGTATCCCTGCAAAGGTGCCAAAATGATCATAAGCCTGTTTTTGCTGCAAATATCTGAATTTGCATGGCATTCCGGCAAAATAATTGTACTTAAAACAGTATGCGTTTTGCAATAGGAGATATACATGCTTGCTATAAAAGCCTGAAATCAATGGTACAGGAAAAGATAAGACCCATGAAGGGGGATCAGCTGATCTTCCTGGGTGATTATATCGACCGTGGGCCCGATGGAAAGGCCGTACTCGACTACCTGATAGAGCTTGGGGAAACTTCCGATTGTCATTTCCTCCGTGGCAACCATGAAGAGATGATGCTGGATGCGGCAAAAGGTCCACAGGAATTCAGACACTGGATCACAAACAATGGAGATACCACCCTGATAAATTTTGGTATCTCCAATTACGGGATTTACAGGAAGACGCCCTGCGATTGATCCCTGAAAATTACCTTGAGTTTATCAGAAATACCCGCTACTATCTGAAATCTGAAATTGACTGTTTTCTGGTACATGCCGGTTTAAATTTCCACATACCTGATCCCCTGGAAGATAAGAAAGCCATGGTATGGAAAAGGGATATCAAATATGATGAAGACTTCCTGTCGGGAAGGAAACTTATCCATGGTCATACACCCCAGCCCCTCGAAAACATACAGTTGCAATTGGCAAAAAACAGTAAAACTGTTAATCTGGATGCAGGCTGTGTTTACAAGAACAAGAAAGGGCTTGGCAATCTGGTGGCACTGAACCTGGATCAGTGGAGATTGCTGGTACAGGAAAATATTGATTAAATCAGTGAGAATGATTTTTTAGGAGCGGTAGCGAACTGAAAAAGCAAAGTCGAACTGATCCCGAGCTTGTCGAGAGGATCTCGTGGGTGATATTCCCCGCCCCTTGGGGCGAATCAAATGAATGTTTCATAATGATACCCCGCAGGCTTGCCTCGGGGTAGTTCATTCCTAAAATTCCTGGATTACACAGTTGAAAAAGACGATTATGAATACAAATGGGACTTACCGCTCCGGCCAATAAGCGTCACTGGGTCAGATATTTCATTGGTTACAAATAAAAGAATTTATTTTCCAAGCAATTGTATCGAAAACATCCACTGTTCATTGGGACCGGATCCTTCCTCAAACTTACGTGCATAACCGGCCGACCAGGTAGTTTTCATGTAAGAAAACAAAACCAGTTCCAGATCGATCTGTATGCCTGCGTTGAAAATATTTCTCCTTTTTGCATCGTCATCCGGATTGGCCATCAAATGGGTACCAAACAGGGAGGTTTTTATGAAGGTTGGATACAGCCATGTAAAGCCAATATCCCGCAGGCGGACAGGCTTAAGATTCAGTTCGCCCATAGTTTTAATGAAATTATGTGCCTCGATGGCATCGATCTCGACACCCGGGAAGGCAAGCACTTTTCTGTATTGTTCGGATTGTTGCCAGTCGACATAATTGTTCCTGAATCCCCCAAAATAAAAATTTGAAAACGAGGAGCCCTGTTTTCCAAAGGATTGTCCAAGGCTGTTCCTGATCCAAAAACTGGTATTGCGTATACCCGGAACCAGCCAACCAACATTTTGCTCCGAAACCAGGTAAGGGTAAAGACTTCCATTGGCCAGGTAGCTGTATCCGATCAGTTTCCATAAGTAACCTTTTTCATCCTGCACACCCCCAAGTGTTTTTCTCAACTTCGATAATCCGATCTCTGCAGAAAAACTCTGGAAATTTTCAATAGGGGTTGCGATTTCCTGGAACTGCGGCAATACTTCCAGGTCGCCATAGTGGGTAACATCAAAACCGTAATGCCAGGTAAATGGTGCTCTTCTTGAAAAAGTTTTATTGTGACCGATGCCAAAAGAATATCCGGCCCTGCTTCTTCTTACCGGGCCAAAAAGATCATAAAAATTAGTTTTGTTGTAGGCTGCATGCAGGTTCCACAACCAGTAATCCCAGCGAAGTTCCAGGTGCAGTCTTTGCTTGTCGGGATAAGGACCCCAGGGAGAGCCGGCCACGAAAAGGTTGATGTTGGACAGCCCGATGCGGTCGCGCCAGTTGACCCGGTAGCCGAGGGCAACCGTTTTCTTGAAACCTGCTATATCCGGGTAGGCGCCCGACAATGACATGTTCTTGATTGAGAAATAGCCTGCTTCCCGGGTTTTTAGCGAGTCGATGTTAATCTTTGAAGCCGGTTGAAGGGAATACCCGGTCACTTCCTTACTTTTATCGATCACTTTATTACCCAGGTAACCGATGGCATTGGCATCTTCGATCACCCTGATGGGGATGATGCCGGGCTGCATGCCATTGCGTTTAAATTTCAAAACGAACAGAGAATCATCGCTGATCTGCTGGGGAACAAACAAACCCGTTTCATCATTCGAAAGCAATTCAAAACTTTTATCTTTCAGAGAAATCCGCCAGATGTTTGAAACGCCCGTGTAATAGGATGTCCCGATCAAATATCGATCATCATTTGAAAATTTAAACTGGGTCAGGGTATTGTCTTCAAGCTCCAGAACTGTTTCGAATGTCTTAACTCCTTTTTCAAGATCATCTATTTGGAACATGATAAGGGATTGCTCTCCCCGGATCCCGGTGAGGGTTGCGCTGATCTGTTCACCCTCATAAGAAACCGCCAGGTCGAACAGCGAACGCCCGAATTCGGTTGTGTACATGGGAATGATCTCGTTGTAGGGTTCCGGGATTTTTACAAGCGTTGCATATCCATTGTCATGCCTGACGCCCCACAAGCTCCGGTCGGTTGTGTTGAAAACCAGGTTCCCTGTTCTTGACATTTTGATCAGTCTTTCTTTTTTGCCCGTATTGGCGTCCACTTTCACCAGGCTGCGGTATTTACTGTTTTGTTCGGTGATGAAGATTTGCTTTTTCTCCGGGTCATATGCCAGATAGGTGACCGAATACAGCATGGGTGAGTTCAGCGTGGCGATCTTTCGGATATCACCGCTTTTGATATCCAGTTCGATGATCTTTGAAATATCGCCTGGATGGTTTACCGCTGCGTATATTTTTTGCTCTTCTTTGTTGAAGCCCGTGTTTGAAAAACTACCGAGTGGTTCCCGGGTAACCGGCCGGAAGGGATTAAGCGGATAGGCTTTGATGGTTTCCAGGTTCTTTTTCTGAAAGGACTTTTCAAATGTGGTCCATTCCTGCCAGGCCTCATGTATGGATTTCCCGTAAACCTGTTTGAACTGCGCTGCATAAAACGCCTTGCTGTCGTCGGAGCGGTTGTATAGCTCTTTGATCTTTTCGTCACCGTATTCCTGGGAGAGGTAGGTTATAAATCGCGCTCCGTACAGATAAGCGTTGGCGCCCACCTGGAAGTCGATGGTTGATCCTTCGGTTTCCAGTCCGACCACCGAATAGATCGGTTCGTCCTCATTCACGATGCTACGAAAATACATCTCATCATAAGGTCCCAGGGCTCTGCCCAATCCTCCTGACATCCAGGTTTCCATATAACAGGCAATGCCCTCATGATACCAGCGCGGGGCATACCAGCGAGGGGCTGTCAGATAACTCCACATTGCAGAAATGGGTGCCTCTTCATCCCGCCTGACTTTGCTCATCAAAACCTTTCGCCAGAACCTGTCTGTTTTATTTGGCTTATCGGCCATGGTCACATGGGTAAACTCATGACTGAACAACCATTGAAAACGCTCGTTGGAAGGGACAATGCTAAAGGCAAAATTAAAAGGCGAAACTCCCAGCACGATCATATTGTATGGCAATACCATGGCACCGCCATGGCCGTCGTGCTCGAAATCGGTGAGCATCACGAAGGTTTTCTGATGATCGTAGCCCCAATGATCTTTATGAAAATCCATGGCATTATGAAAGGTACGCGCCACATGGGGCATCAGGTATGAATAGCGGTCCCCGAAATAGATCAGTTCCATCTCTTCCGTTTCATAGCGACTTATGCGCTGGGCGGAAAGTATTGTTGCCGTTCCCGTTAAGAGGAACAGCAACAATACGGAAAAAAGTTTTCCGGTTTTCATTGATTTAAAGTTATCAGTTTAACCGCTTTGTTCAACAAGCAATCTTTTTATATCGGAATAAGATCACATTTTTTACTGAGGACGGAAACCACCACCGACCATCTCCATGTCCATATATACATTGCCAAGTTGCTCCATGTCGGCAGCCATGTTTATTTTTTCCATATCGAAACTACCAAGGTTTTCCTGATCAAAAACAATAGCTCCTCCAAGATTTTCCATATCAAAAACGATGTTTAGCTTGTCCATATCATTCATTACGGCATCACCCAGGTTTTCCATGTCGTTTAATATGACGATCAGTCCCAGGTTTTCCATATCCGAGATATAGGAACCGACTTTCTCCGCATCCAGTTGTATCTGCCCCTTATAGTAATCATTGAACTGATCCTGGTTCACCAGGTCTTTCAGTTCTTCTTCTTTGTTCATCAGTTTGGTCTGATCCAGATATTTCAGCACCGGCTTGTCATTTGCTACAACGGCCGATTGTATCACATTTAAGGATAATATATCATGTGCATCGGCAAGCAGGGGATATTCCTCTTCCGGATTGTTCCTGATGAATTCTTCCATGGCTTTCAGGTAATCCACCATAATGTTATCGTTGCTTCGCATGCGTGCTATCGCATTATTGGACTGGTTCAGATAGCTGATGATGGGAACCTTTTCATTTTCATCCAGGGAGGAAACCATTGTATTGGCAAGCATAATATCCGTTTGTGCCGTTTTAAGATACTGCCTGTAATCGGCCAGGGCATCAGAATAGCCCGGTATTCCCGGCTGAATTCCTCAACCTGCTTTGTTTTATCAAGTATTTTATCAAGGTCGTTGGCCGTTCTCAGAGCTTTATAGTAATAGTAGGAAAGATATTTCCCGTAGAGTTCGCGTTTGGCGGAGTCTTCCACCAACTCGTTGCGAAGGAGGATGTCGTCTCCGGTAATCTGAACGTTCCTGTAGCGTTCAACTTTACCGATCGCTCCGGCCAGGTCGTTGGTGTCGGTGGTCGGAATATCGACAAAAATTCCGATCAAAAGCCTACAATTAATGCAAGCAAGCCAATAAGGCCGGTTTGAAGTTTTGTGTTCTTTTTCATCTTTGGTTGTTTTTGATTTTTGAATGTTTGCGTTTTATTTCTCGTTGAAATTATAATCTTTCGATTAAAAAGTTGGTCTTTTTACTGAAAAATTTGTTTGCTTGTCAGAATGTTTTGATTCTGCGTTATTTTGATATTGACCGATGAAGCCCTGTCTGTTTCTTTCTCAGAATAATCTGGTACCGGGTTATGCCATGTGCCAGAAAGCTGATCGCTTCATCAAGATTGTTGGTACTGTGCGGCTCCGCTTGTGATGTATTCCATTTTGACTGGCAGATAGACCTGTTCGTTGAAAGTGGTTTCAACTTCTATTTCGTTTTTGGCATCAATAAAGAAATTGAGATAATACAGATCATCAACGGAATAGGGTACAACTTTGATGCTTGTGCCATTCTGCATATAATAAAGCCCGTCGGAGGCATTGATCATGCTGCCTTTTAGCTGATGAAGATGGGCCTGCTGCGGTCCGTTAGATAAACATATGAAACAGCCGCGCCCAACAATAGGCCGAGTAAAAGCGCTGCTGCATAGCGATAGGAAATAAGCTGAAAGGACGCATTTTGAATACCGGCTTTTGTTCCTTATGATCAGCATTTTGTTGACTTGCTTTTATCTTTTGCATAAGGCTTTCCGAAATATCCACCGGTATTTCGGCTTGATCCAGTTGGTTTCAGTATCCCTTCCAGTTCATCCAACTGCCTTTGATGTTCTGCGGCACCCTGACTGGAAGCAAGCAGGCGTTCCAGCTCTTTTCTTCCTGCTCGCTGATCCTGCCTTCGAACCTGGCTTTGATCAGCCAGTTGATCTTTCTGGTTTTCCGGTTCATATATTTACATGTTTGTTTGATCTATCGTTTTATATACTATATTTTTTCGGTTTCGCAGTCAGCCTGAAAAATCGAAGGCAGTTTGCATGCACCTTGATTTCATCCATTGATGCTTTGATTGTTAATTCTTTATACTAAAACCGCCAACAACTTCACTTTTTAGTTTCCTTAAAAATACCCGCTACGGACCAGTACTTCTTTTAATTTCAGCCTGGCCTCGAACAGCCTGGACCTTACTCTCGTTTCAGGTATGTCAATACTTTGAGCAATTTCCAGGTACGACATATTCTGATAATATTTTAATGTGATCAGCAGCCTGTATTTCTCTTTCAGACCTGTCAATAGCACTTTCAGAATAATTCTTCTTTATGATCCGTGGATTCAAAAGCCTCTCCTTCCATGAACTTATCGCATTCAGCCCAACATATTTTTTTCTTTTTCAGCTCATTCAGGGCCAGGTTTATAGCAATCCGGTATAACCAGCTGAAATATTTATGCTGGAACCGGAAGGACCCAGCACGCCTCATAAGACTGTACAAAGGCCTGCTGCAATAACTCTCTGGCTTGCTCCTGATCGCGAAGCATCCTGACCAAAAGCTGAAAGACAGGCTGCTGATATTTCGTTACAAGCTTTTCATACGCATTCACATGGCCATTAAGAACCTGTCTGATGATCTCATGATCTTCCCGCGCACTTTCATCTCCAATAATTGTTTTCTCTTGATCATCCCGCTTTACTGTGTTTGTGTTTTTCATGAATTACATTTTCATCTCTTAAAAGTTGGCTTACATGGTAATTATTTTTTCAATTGATTCAGTTTCCAGAGTTCACGATGCTTCATTCTAACAAGTGGCTGCAGGGCCAGCTCTCCCGTCTTGCCGATCCGTTTTCGCAGATGTTCAATTTCCAGCAGCTTTCCTTTTACATCCTCTTCAATAAGGATCTGAAAACCGTTTTCTTTCAGCATGAGGTTCCTTTTTGCTTTGATGGAGAGCTCCAGGTAAAGACTTACGTAGCAGTAAAGGTCGACAATGGTTTCGGAGGAAAAATGCTTTCGGAGTGAGGCCAGGTAGCTTCCGGCCCTGGTCTGTCTGAACCGGCCCTGCCTGATCATGCGCAGCATATCCACTTCATTGCTGAACTCTATTTCCAGCCAGTTTTGCATGAGCCGGTTGTTTTTTATAAAAACAAGTGCAAAGGCAGCAGGCAGCACAATGAGCAAAAGAATTGCCTGCAGAAAGGGATGGAAAAAGAAGTGGTTGTATGCACTATGTAAAATGTAAGCCACCAAAAGAGCGGGCCAGATGACAACACCCATCGCCTTGTCTCTTTGAATACCGCTCATGATGATAATAGCCAGCAGAGCCGTATTCCCTCCATGCATGAGAGCCGTACCGAATCCCCTGAGGATCCAGGTAAGCAGATCAGCCCCTGTACCCAGGTTGAAAAGATAAAACATATTCTCGGCCAGGGCGAAGCCGGTTCCGGCTGCGAATCCGTAGATGGCGGAATCAACCGTAAAGCCTATTTTTTTTGGAAATAAAGAAAACTATGATCAGTGCTTTAAATATCTCTTCGGTTAATGGGGCAAGATACCTTGTGAAAGATATATAACTTATAGCTGTGCTTTCAATCAGGAAAGTATTCAGATAGAAGGAAAGAACTGCCGCAACCACGCCCCAGATCAAGCAATACAACAAGGTATTTATATCGACCAGTTTGAAGTTATCAAACAAATAGAGACAGATTAAAAAGACAATCACCGGTAACAGGCAGAAAACAAATTCCATATTATCATCGTTCAGTCAGGCGTGCACCTTGTCAAATATAAACAAATAATAGATATAAAATCAAGTGTTCAAGCCCATCGGGCTTGTGTTTATTGCATCATGACTCAATCCACCCGGTTGCACCGGGGGCTATTCAGATTGAGTCCCTGCCGGGACTCATGTGCTCTGATGTCGAACCGGATTGAGCTTATATGAAATGCGCTGTTAAAATTCAACAAGCCGGTTTTATTTTAACAAGTTAGAATGAAAGTCAGTATCATAGCCATCCGGGACTTTAGTGCATTGAAAATTTCTGAAATATAATGAATTGACGTGATCAATTTTACGAATAGGTTGTTGGCGTATACATAATCCCGCAGGGATTGAATATGAATAGCGCCGCATGAAATGCGGTGTCAGAATGACGGACCTACCGGCAAGCCCGGAGGGCTTGAATCATATCTTGACATTCCTGTACAATCCGGATTATTGCAGAATAACCTCCACCTTTTACAATCATTGCTATGTCCTGGTTCTTTGTGCTTGATAAATATTGATATTCAAGCCCTCCGGGCTTGTGTTTATTGCATCATGACTCAATCCACCCGGTTGCACCGGGGGCTATTCATATTGAGTCCCTGCCGGGACTCTTGTGCTCTGATGTCGAACCCGATTGAGCTTATATGAAATGCAATGTTAAAATTCAACAAGCCGGTTTTATTTTAATAAGTTAGAATGAAAGTCAGTATCACAGCCATCCGGGACTTTAGTGTATTGAAGATTTCTTAAATATAATGAATTGACATGATCAATTTTACGAATAGGTTGTTGGCGTATACATAATCCCGTCAGGGATTGAATATGAATAGCGCCGCATGAAATGCGGTGTCAGAATGACGGACCTACCGGCAAGCCCGGAGGGCTTGAATCGTTTTGCAAAATTGAGTCCATGAACCTTGCCCGTTGACAATAATTTTCCGTTCTTTGCATTTTATTTTTATTGAGTTTAAATTAATATAGACATGCAGAGCTTCAGTTTACAAAAGCCGGGAAAGAAGAATAAAGGAACAGCTTATGATACCGTGCTGAACTACCAGCCGCACAACACCTTGAAAGTACTTGAAAAAAGGGAACTAACCGATTCAACATACATTTTGCGTCTGGAAAGGAAGAATATCAAATTTCTGGCAGGACAGCATATTTCGCTGGGACTCGAGGAAGACAACGATACCCGCGAATATTCCGTCTACAGCGGAGAAAGGGATGACTTTATTGAAGTCCTGATTAAAGAAGTCCAGGACGGGCTGGTTTCAAAACATCTGAAGAAATCCGAACCAGGAAGTCTTGTAAAGTTTGACGGGCCGGTCGGGTATTTCCTGATCAGTGAGGAAGACCGCAAAAACAAAAAATTCCTGTTCATTGCCAGCGGGACAGGCATAGCCCCTTTCCATAGCTTTGCAAGATCCTATCCCGGACTGGATTTTCAGATCCTTCATGGAGTGCGTTATGCAGAAGAGGCTTATGAAAAACATGCATACGATCCAGAAAGAATTACCTTGTGCACCTCAAAAGATGACAAAGGGGATTATCAGGGCAGGGTGACAGAATACCTCAAGCAAAATCCCGTTGACAAAGAAACCCATGTGTATCTCTGCGGGAATTGCGAGATGATCCACGATGCTTACGATATATTACTGGACCAGGGATTGCCGGCAGATAATTTACATTCGGAGGTTTATTTTTAACTTTGCGGGCTGAAAATTATTTAAATAAAAAAGCAGAAGGAATAAATGAAATATCACCTCATATCATTGGGATGCCAGATGAACATGTCCGACAGCGAGCGCGTCAGGACTGTGATTGATGCGCTGGGCTATCAGTGGACAGACAATGAAGAGGAAGCCAATATGATTGGCATTCTGGCCTGTTCCGTGCGCCAGAAAGCCATCGACAAGGTGTATTCCAAAATCTCCCGGTGGAACAAACGCAAGGACCGCCAGAACCTGATCACTTTTATTTCAGGTTGCATGCTGCCAGGTGACAAAGAGAAATTCCTGAAGCTATTCGACATCGTTTTTCCCATGAGCGAGTTGAAACAGTTCCCGGAAATGCTAAATCAGTATGGGGTAGTCACCCAGTCTTCCCTGCGCAACATGGGCAGTTCCCTCTTGCTCAATGAACACATCAGGGACTTTTGGAATATCAAACCGAACTACACATCCGATTTCGAAGCTTTTGTGCCCATACAAAACGGTTGCGATAAATTCTGTACTTTCTGTGCCGTGCCCTATACTCGTGGCCGTGAGGTTTCACGGCCTTCGGGAGAGATCCTGCTGGAAGTTAAAAACCTGGTGGAAGAAGGTTATAAATCCATCACCCTGCTTGGTCAGAATGTAAATTCTTACGGACTGGATAAACAGGGAGAGGAGATATCCTTTCCTGAATTGCTGGAAAAGATTGGTAAATATGGACAAACTTCCGGAAAGGATTTCTGGGTCTATTTCACTTCCCCGCATCCGCGGGATATGACCCCTGATTTGATTGACGTGATTGCCCGTTATGATAGTCTGGCAAAACAAATCCACCTGCCGCTTCAATCGGGAGACGACAAGGTACTGATCCGGATGAACCGCAAACATACGGTGAACAAGTACCGGCAGATCATCCACAAGATCAAAAATACCATCCCTGAGGCGACGATCTTTACCGACATCATCGTTGGATTCACCGGGGAAACAGAAGAGCAGTTCGGAAACACCATTGCCGCCATGGAGGAGTTCAAATTTAATATGGCCTACATTGCAATGTATTCGCCAAGGCCGGGGGCAGCCAGTTCCAGATGGGATGACGACATCCCCCGCGATGTTAAAAAAGATCGTTTCCATCAGCTGTCTATAGCTCTGCAAAAACATACCTACACTTACAACCAGGAAATGATCGGTAAAAGCTTCAAGGTGCTGGTAACGGGCAGGGACAGGAAAGACGGATATTTATCCGCCCTAACGGAAGGAAAGATCGTACTGCGCTTTGCCTCCGGTGATGAATCCCTCATCGGGAATTTCGTACATGTAAAGATCACTTCAGCGGTTGCATTTTCTGCGGAAGGAGAATTGATCCAGGTAAAGGAGGCCCAGCCGGCATGATGAGCAAGAAGATCGCATTCAGAACCCTGGGCTGCCGTTTAAACCAGTTCGAGACGGATGCCATTGCGTCCAAATTCCACAAACATCAGTATGAGATCGTGAACTTTGAACAGGATGCCGATGTGTACGTGATCAATACCTGCACCGTCACCAACCAGGGAGATCAGAAATCCCGGCAGGAGATCCATAAAGCGCTTAAGAAAGGGATTGATCCGGTCGTGGTGGTCACAGGCTGCATGGTGAACAATTACAAAGACAAACTGGATAATTTCGAGGGAGTCTCCTATTTCATCGAGAACAGCCACAAAAAATCCATTTACGATGTGATCGAAGCCCACTACCGTGGAGAAACCCTCAGCCCGGCAGATCTTCAGCCGGATATCTTCGGTTTCGAACCGGCCGAGAAAACCTTTCACACCCGCTCCATGATCAAAATACAGGACGGCTGCGACAATTTCTGCACTTTTTGCATTGTCCCAAAAGTTCGTGGAAGGGCTACCAGCAGACCGGTCAATGACATTAAAGAAAATATTAAAAAAGTTATTGATTTCGGCTTCAAAGAAATCGTACTCACCGGGGTGAACATCGGCCGGTACAATTATCAAGAGACTGATTTCGAGCACCTGGTGGAAGAGATCCTTGAGATCCCCGGCGATTTTCGCGTTCGCATTTCCAGCATTGAACCGGAAGGCTTCGGCGACCACCTCTTCAGCCTGTTCGAACATCCCAAACTCACCCCACACCTGCACCTTTGCCTGCAAAGTGGTTCAGATAAGACCCTGTTGAAAATGCGCAGGATGTATAATCTGAAAACCTTCCTTAACATGACTTCTAAGATCAAAAGCCGCTACCCGGATTTCAATCTTACCACCGATATCATTGTGGGTTTTCCGGGTGAAACGGAAAAGGAATTTGAGGATTCCTGCAAAGTAGTCAGAGACATTGGTTTCAGCCACATTCACACCTTTAAATATTCCGTCAGGAACGGCACCCGCGCTGCCCGCATGGAAGAACAGGTACCGGAAAAAGTAAAGAATGAAAGAAGCCGCATTATCCGGGATATTTCCCTGGAAAACAAGATCAAATATCAACAATCCCTGCTTGGCAAACATCAGCGCGTATTGATTGAGCGGATCAATTCAAAAGGCATCGCAAAGGGATACGGGGAACATTATGTACCCGTAAAGTTCAAAACAGACCTGAAAGAAAGCAATCGTTTTGCGGATGTGAAGCTGGGATCTGTTCAAAAAGGGCAGGATCCTCTATTGATTGGCAGCTAAGCTTACAAGGTTTATCAAAGCAAAATCCAGACACACTTCAAAAATGACAACAACCAATTAAAAGCAAACCTTCGCAGGCTTCTCTTAAAAATAAAAAACCCGGGTCTTCCCCGGGCTTCATAACTAATCTTGGTTTATGTTACTCATCTCGCTAGAGATATTTTAAACAATACGATACTTGTACCGGTTTTCCTTTTCAAAATTGAATAATTCGTTGGGTGAAACCTGCAACTCATTGCAAATCTTTTCGATCATCTCAAAACGGGAATCCTTCATCACACTTTTACTGAGCATGGAAACATTCGACTCCGGCGCCCCGATGCGTGCGCTCAGCTCCGCTGTAGTCATTTTCCTCTTTGCCAGTGCTTTATCCAGGTTTACCCTAATGAACATATTAAGCTTAGGTTTCTCGCTTGCTAAAATATAGCTGATTTCCGGACTTTTAGATGATGAATCTACAAACAGTGGTTTAGGGATTACAGATGAAGGGATAAGATGTATTTGTGTGTTTTGGGAACACTGGAGTGCAGATTTCAGAATGCATATTACAGATCATTGCAAGCCGGAACATTGTGGAGGAAAGTTCTCGCCACGCCCGAAATAACCGGCAATGGAACAGATACAGTTTTTGAGTGAGTTTGAGGACTAATGACAAATGACCAATGACTAATGACAAATGACAAATGACCAATGACTAATGACCAATGACCAATGACTAATGACCAATGACTAATGACCAATGACCAATGACTAATGACAAATGACTAATGACCAATGACCAATGACCAATGACCAATGACTAATGACCAACCTCCAATAACGAACAAAGCAATTAGCAATTGTCAATCTGCAATCTGAAACAAAAACTACTTGGAGAACTGTGCGATCTTTTTCATAAAGACATCTTTCTTGGTGCGGGAAATGGGCACACTGGAGCCGTCCTCCATAACGATAGAACCTCCGTATTGTCTTACGTACTTCTTCACATAATCCAGATTGATCAGGTGAGAGTTGTGGGCTCTGAAAAAATATCTGTCATCAAGCATTTCCTGGTATTCTTTCAGGTTTCGGCTGACCAGGATCTTTTTTCCTCCTTTGAGATAAAACCATGAATAACTTCTGTCGGCTTCAATACGAACAATATCCCGTGTGTTTAGAAATTCCACGCCTTCGGAAGTCGGGATAGCCAGTTTGCTTGGAGCGCCGGTTTTCAGGTTCTGCAGGAGGGCATCATAATTCATCTCCCGGTCCCTGGGTATAAAACGGTTCTCTTTAAGCTTTTCAACAGCCTGCACCAGTTCCTCTATGTTGATCGGTTTGAGAATATAATCCACTGCACTGTATTTGATGGCCTGGATGGCATAATGATTATAGGCCGTAATAAAGATCACATCGAAGTTCTTTTCCGGGAAATTCTCCAGCAGGTCGAAACCTGTACCATGGGGCATTTCCACGTCCAGGAAAACCAGTTCGGGTTGTTTCTCACGGATCAGTTCTGCGCCTTCCCGGGCCGAGTTGGCCGATCCAAGCAGTTCAACATCCTTGCAATACTCTTCAATGATGGAGGCAATAAAATCTACCGCATCGCTTTCATCGTCAATAATAACAGCTTTTATCATAATCAATCACTTATTATAGGAATGTGCAGTTCCACCCTGGTCCCGCAGCCTTTCTTGTTTTCATCATACAGGTCTTTATATTCCACCCGCATTTCATTGCCATAGAGGGATTTTACAAGCTTCATCCTTGATTCCGTAATTTTGGTCCCCAGCGAATTGTGGTTCCCGTTCCTTTCCTTTTTCAGCCTTTCGGCTTCCTTCCTGCCAATACCATCATCTTCCACCACACATTTGATGTGCTGGTTGATCTGGCGCATTTCGATCTTTACAAAGCCCTTGCCTTCTTTATACCGTATACCATGTGTGATCGCATTTTCCACATATGGCTGGATCAGCATGGGAGGCACCTTAAAGGTAAGGGTATCGATCTCTTCATCCACTTCAATATCCCACCGGAACTTTTCCTTGAACCTGACCATTTCCAGCTCCAGGTAAAGCTTTAATGCGTCCAGCTCACGGCTGATCGGAATGGAGGTATGCTGCGAATTCTCCAGCACCATCCGCATGAGGCGGGCAAATTTATTCAGGTAATTGTTGGATGCCACCTTATCATTTCTGAACATATAAAACTGTATGGAGTTCAAGGTATTGAAAATAAAGTGTGGATTCATCTGCTGCAACAGGTTCTTCTGCGACAATTCAGTGATCTGCTGCTTCATCATCTCGAAGCGGTGCCTGGCCCTGATGCGGCTCTGCCTGAAGACCATGAGGCCGATAACCACGACCAGGCCCAGAACAGCAGCAAGGCTGTAGTTCAGCGTGCGGTTCTGTTTCAGTTTCATATTTAGGATCTCCACTTCCTTTTGCCGCTTCACGTCCTCCCTGCGGGAGATCTCCCTGGCCATGCCTTCCCGGTATTGCCTCATGGCCAGGGTATCGCTGTAGTCTCTGGCCAGCAGCATGCTTTCGTAAGCCTTTTCATACTGGTTCAGCTTGGCATATAAGATGGCCAAATCATTATACACCCAGGACAGATTGTATATCTCCCTGTTCTCGAGTGCTATATCAATACTTTTGTTGTAGTTTTCAATGGCAAGTTCATATTGTTTGCGGTCGCGGTAAATATTTCCGATGTTGCCGTATTGATTTTCGAGATACCCCCTGGATTCAATCCTGTTCAGCAATTCAATGTTTTTCAGGTAATAATCCAGAGAACTGGAAAAATCACCGGCTTCATAAAAATTGTAGGCCATGCGGCTCATTGTAGCGGCCATTTTTGCTGAATCCTGCATTTTCCGGGCGATTTCATGTGCATAATTGAAATACTTAAAGGCACTGTCGTGTTCTTCGATCAAGCGGTATTTATCACCCAGTGAGAAATTAACATAGAAAAGTCCCAGTTCTTCCTTATCGGGATCGGCATACTGTATATACATCCGGTAGTACTTCATGGCTTTGTCCATCTGGTCGGTGGTGTTGTACACCATCCCGAGGCCCTCGTAAGCAGAAGGCAGGCTCTGCTGCATGCCCGTTCTTTCGAGGATGCTGATACAACTCAGGAAATAATCTTCGCTGGAACGGTATTTCCTGAAATGAAAATAAATCCAGCCCACATATTCCAGGTAGCGGGCCTTCATCAAAGGATCCTCTACTCTGTCCACTTCATGGATCAGCTTTTTGGTCAGCCTGAACTGGAAAATATTCGTATCATAATGCTGTATCATCCTGGTAAGGAACTCATAGAATTTTATCCTGGGGAGATACAGCGACTGGGCGGCAAGAGAATCGGCAATGAGGCCGTTCTTCACCGACTGGGTATAATTACCCTCCTTCTTGAATGCCAGGCTGAGTTCGATATAATTCTTGATGGTCAGGGTATCGGCCCCCGACTCCTTCTGAGCATTTGCCGGCTGTGGCGCTTGAAAAACAAAAAATACCGCAATTGCCAGCACAATTTTCCCGATGTACTTTTTCCTGTGATACATTTCAAAGGCTGCTTTCGGGTTCAAATATATAAAATCAGAACATGATTGATCACAAAAACATTGTAATTCGTGCTTTCCGGTTTTCGAGTTGTAACTTTAGATCAATACATTGCAATTCCCTATCTGGGGGTAAGTGTTTTGAGGGTGATCACCCAGTAGCCTTTGCTGAATATTTTAAACTCCATTTCTCCCGGGCCCCGGTCGGAATCATAATATAATTTACCATGAAATGGAAATTCAATATTTTCAAAGCTTTGCAATGCCCTGGAGCCTTCACCGTATTTCATGTTGACCAGGCGAAGGTTCCTTACCGTCCGGTTTTCAGACCCGAGTGCAACATACTCCAGTTCAATGGTGGAGCCTTTTTTGTTCTGGTTCACAAAACTAAGCTCTTCGGGCATGTTTACCTTGTACATGATCTCGTATGGTTTTTGCGGTTTTGTTTTGTTCCCGGATTGCCCTTTTTCGGAGGCCGTGCATGCTGCCAGGGAAATGATTAAAAGAAGATACAGGTATTTCATTTTTTCAGATTTTAATGACTAATGGAGTGGAAAAATACGAAAATTGTCACTACTGGTCCTTGATGATCACATCGATTGCTCCCACTCCGAATTTTGCCAGGGAAGCGCTTTGCTTGTCCAGTCCTTCATACTCTTTCATGATGCGGACGATCTCATTTTTCAACACGCCATTCCCCACCCCGTGAATAAAGGTCACTTTCTGATACCCGCTCCTGATGGCGTTTTCAAGCATCCTGATAAAATAGTCCTTCTGTATTTTCAGCATATCGGCACTAGATAGCCCCAGGATATTATCCAACAGCTCTCCGATATGGAGGTCTACCACGGCAATACCCTCTCCAACCCGGTGCTTATCGATTGGTTCTTCCTTCCTGACCTCCCTGGCCTGCTGTTTCAATTCTTCCTCTTTGCGGTATTTTTTCACTTTCTCCGAAACCTCATGCCTGCCGTGAAGGGAAAGCTCCATCAGATTGAAAAGAAAGGCTTTTTCTGATACCAGGGGGGTTTCCCTGTAGTTCCCTTCTTTGTATATACGGGAAGCTTTGATCTTAAAGTCGCAATTGGCGGGAAGAGGCAGTTCATGGCTGTTCTCTGCATGAAAGATACATTGCACAACGCCCCTGGTCCATTTTTCAAGCTCCTCGCGCTCAATGGTTTCCAGCAAGATCCTGGTCCTGGGTTCTAACATATCATAATCAATACCGGCAAAACCTTTGTTATCATCTTCCAGGAAAAAAGAAAAGAGCACATCCCAGCCGGTATTGTTGATCAGTAAAATATCCATTTCACCCGTAACCAGCCATCTCTGGTCATGGGGCACAAAGGCCAGGTAAATGCCTTCAGCAATGCTGCCGCGAAAACCCACCTTGTCGATGGGACTTTTCCGGTCATCATAGCCTGGTTCATCCTCCGCACGGGCTTCCACAAAGCTTTCTTCCCGGTCCGGTTTGCGGTCAGACTTTGCACGGCTGGCCTCTTCAAGTTTGCGCCGCTCATCCGGCACCAGTTCACTGGTCATGACCGGCACGTCAAAACCCTCTTCAATTTCCACATTCACCAGGGTCGGGCTGAGGATCTTTTTCACCACGCCCCCACCCTTTTCATTCAGGAAATTCACCCTGTCTCCAACTTTAAACTTCATAATTCACAATTTTATGCAAAGGTACAACAAATGCATTCCCAGCTTATTTGTATAGCCTTCTAAATAACATATCTAGTTATTCAGTATAAGAAAATAACTTAATTTTGTCATGAGGCACACATCAAGCTAAATTAACATGAAAAGCATTTACTGGATCACCTTTCTTTTTATTTTCCAGCTTTTAAATCTTCAGGCACAGGAAGGAGCCGTTTTGGAGGGGTTCATCCTGGACAAGGAAAGCGGGGAAGGGATCACGCAGGTTGAGATCAGTATCACACCGGGAGAGCAGTTTCAACTCAGCGATGAGTTTGGTTACTACCGCATCAGCGGCCTGGAAGCCGGAGAATACGTAGTGACGTACGAGCGCCTGGGTTACCTGGCTTTGAAGAAAGACCTGAAAGTACACAACAAAGGAGTATACCGGATCAATGTCCAGTTGCAGCCTCAAATCAAAACGCTTGAAGAAGTAAACATTTTTGGAACGATTGCGAGCAATTCTTCCTATCAGACGAACCGGGTCAGCCAGCTGGAGTTGCGCGAATCGGCCGTCAGGGATATCGGGGATTTTCTGCGCAAAACCCCGAATTTGTCAGGGATCAGAAAAGGAGCCATTGGGATAGATCCTGTGATGCGGGGTTTCAAGAACAAACAATTGAATGTGGTTGTGAATGGCGGGCTCAAAATAGAGGGAGGCTGTCCCAACCGCATGGATCCCGCCATTTCTCACATTGATGCCGATGACATTTCAGAAATTGAAATCTTAAAAGGCCCTTATGCCCTGCGTTACGGGCCTTCTTTCGGAGGGGTGATCCACCTGAAGACAATCAAGGCAGTTCCGTATCCCGAATACACCAACCGAATTACAGCACTGCAGGGCTTTGAAAGCAACTGGAGCGGACAGAAGCAACATCTAACAATCTCCGGAGGGAATCAACAAATTTATTACACGCTAGCAGGGAATTACAAGCAATATGGTAATTATAAGGCAGGCAACGGCCAGGAGATCCGCTCTGCCTTTACAAAATACAATTACTCCATGCAGCTGGGTGTGAGCCCCATCAAAAACCAGGAATACATTTTCAGCTACGACCGTTCCTACATCAGGAATGTGAGCTACCCCGCCTTGCCCATGGATGAACGTTCCGACGACACCCGACTGCTTTCTTTCGATTATGCACTGAAAAACATCTCAAAACACTGGAATAAATTCCGGGTCAAATTATATCATTCTGATGTTCACCATATCATGGACAACAAGGAGCGGCCTTTTTCCGACACAGTGGTGGCTGTGTCGGATATTACTGCAGTTAACTACGGAGGCCGCATGGAATCCTTTTTAAAATTCGGGAAACAAAATATCCTGCTGGGCATCGACCTTGAAAAAGTATGGAAGAACGGGCAGCGCTTCAAGAACCTGATTCTGCAACCCGGTCTCCCTGTCAAGACAGAAGACCTGTGGAAGCAGGCAAACATTAGCAATACAGGTTTTTATGCAAGCTGGCATCAGAAGGTTCAGGAACTCGAGTTGAGCATGAGCCTCAGGCTGGACGTGAATAAGGCAGAATCGGATCCGCTTATGCTAAAAAACATGAAAGGGGACGTAATCTATGTAAATAACAATACCGCATCAAGCTTCAATAATTTCAGCCTGAGCGCGGGAATTCTCTGGGACATCACCGAGGAAACGGGCCTGGGATTCACACTTGGCCGGGGGGTCAGAAGCCCCGACCTGACAGAGAGATATATCATCCTTTTACCTGTCGGGTATGATCGCTACGACTATCTGGGGAACCCGGAACTTAAACCGGAAGCGAATCACCAGGCCGACCTGAGGCTTTTTTACCGGAACCAGGAACTCGGGAATTTCGAGGCCAATGCATTTTTTTCATACGTTACAGACTTCATTACAGCCCGCCTGGTACCCGAGTCTTATGTAAAACCTCAAACCCAGGATGTACTTGGCGTAAAAGAATTCTACAACGAAGACCATGTTTACCTGTATGGTTTTGAATTTTCCTATGCTTCCCCATCCTGGGGGAAATTTAATTTCGCCGCCGATGCAGCCATTACCGTGGGCGTCAACCCGGATGCCACCCGCTACATCATCGAGAAGGGGGAAGTTACCGGAGAAGAAACAATAGGACGGGATGCTTTGCCCGAAATACCGCCCCTGGAATCAAACCTCAGGTTCAATTATAAAGTGGTTCCGGAAAAACTAAAGGCTGCTTTATCCCTGAGGCTGGTTGCCTCCCAGGAACACACCGCCAGGGCTTTTTACGAAGAAGAAACACCCGGCTTTGCCCTGGCGGATCTCATGTTGAACTACCGTTACAACGATATCCTGAGCATCAATGGAGGGGTTAACAACATCCTCGATAAAAACTATTACGAACACCTCAACCGCAGGATCATCGGCAGCATGATGCCCCTCTATGAACCGGGACGGATCTTTTATATCAACCTGATCTTAAATATCTGACATGATGATGAAGCGTTTCAAATATCTGTGGATTTTTACCATCAGCCTGGCAATGGCTTCCTGCGAAAAGAATGATGAGGTGAGAAAGGCAGAATACCGCATTTCCGATAACCAGACAGGCTTTGAAGTAAGCTACCGCGATGAAAAGGGGGAAATGCAAAAGCAAACTGTCATCCCCGCCAGCAAAGAGGATACCTGGAAATACTCTTTTGAAGCCCGGGAAGGAGACATTCTTTACGTTTCCGGGATCTACGATGATATCAGTTCCGGGATCAGGGTTCAGATACTGCTGGATAACAAACTCTACAAAGAAAGGTCCAGCCTTTACGACACCCTGAACTTTGTGATCGTAAGCGGAACGGTGCCGTTTAAATAAGAAAAATGAAAATAATGGGCTATGGGTAATCGTTATATTGACACATAGGTTGTAAATTTCTGGGGGATCCATTGCTTCGCTACCAATGACAAGTGAACCAGCCAGTGATTCCATCACTCAGAACCGCTGAAGTCATTGGTCATGCGGTCTTTCAAAGTGATCGGATCACTCAGCTATTTCGATATGTTAACTATTGTTGAATGAATTTAAGAAACTACATTTCACTGCTTTTGCTTTTAACCGCTTTTTCATCCTGCAACAAAAAAGATGAACCTGAACCGGAAAGCAAGCAAAAGATCAGTCTGCATTTTTTCCACAGGGTGGATGGTGAAGCGGTCGTTTTTGATACCATGATCTATGAGAATGCCGCAGCAAACCCCTATCTCATCAACGAGATAAAGTGGTTCATTTCCGACCTCAGCCTGATAAAAGCGAATGGGGACAGCCTTTTGCTAAATGGATGGAAAGACATGCACTATATCGATACCGACCTGCCGGAAACCCATACATGGAAAGTTTTCGACAACATCCCTGCCGGGGATTATCAGGAGATCCGCTTCACTTTTGGGATCAGCGAAGAGAAAAACCAATCTTTCATGTTCCCCAATCCGCCGGAACGGGATATGTTCTGGCCGGAGTACCTGGGAGGGGGTTATCATTACATGAAACTGAACGGCAAATGGAAAGAGCCCAACGGGAACATCACCCCTTTGATTTTCACATGGGCATCGGTCAGATCTATTATTCCTATCCTGATAGCATCACCGGCTACGTGCACAACGATTTCCGTGTGGCATTGCCCAATTCGACTTTCTCTATCCAGGCAAATCAAACAAAAGACCTCAATATCATCATGAATATTGAAAACTGGTTTAAGGAGCCCCATGTTTACGATCATAATATCTGGAAAGGCTACATCATGCAAAACCAGGAAGCCATGAGCCTGGCAAGGGACAACGGGCAAAATGTATTTAGTCTGGAGGTAACAGAATGAGATATAAGCGCAAAGGCAAATCAAGATTTAAGTTCGCAAAGATTTCTTCGCGCTCTTCGCTTATTACCTTTGCGAACTTTGCGGTTAATCTCAAGTCCATTGTTGTTTTATCCATCATCTTGTTTTTATTTTCGTGTGAAAAGACAGAAAATCCGGAACCTCAGAAACACAAAGCCACCCCATACGAGATCGGGATTCCCTTTGGTTTTCCAACAAGACTCAACATCCCAAAGACAATCCCATGACGGTTGAAGGTGTTGAATTGGGCCGGTATCTGTTTTATGATGGTCGCATGTCAGGGCGCACCCACCCCGATTCTCTCATGAGTTGTGCCACCTGCCACATTCAGGAAAACTCCTTTGAATGCGGCATCGATCATCCTGAATATGAAGGAGGTTTTACCCATGGCATTACCGGAAAGCCCACCCCTCATGTAATGCTGCCGCTTATCAACCTGGTTTGGAACGAGCAGGGATATTTGTGGAACGGATATGTTTCAGAGAAAAACCCTGATCCTCATTTCAAGAGTATTGAATCACTCGTTTGGATGGGCATCACTGCAGAGCATGAAATGAACAGCGACACCAACCGGGCCAAAGAAGTGATACAAAATACAGAGGGTTATCCCGAACTATTTGAGAAGGCTTTTGGAAGCAGCACCGTAACGGTCAAGAATATGAGCCGTGCCATTGCACAATTCATCCGAACGCTGATCTCAGCCAATTCAAAATTTGATAAATATTTGCGGGGAGAAGTTCAGCTTAATCCTTCTGAGCTGAACGGATTTGTTTTGTTCACCACAGAGGAAGGGGCCGATTGTTTTCATTGCCATGGCGGATCGGGCAATCCCTTATTTACAACCAATCTGTTTTACAACAATGGCAAAGACACAATTTTCGACGATCCGCGTGACAGATATGCAATAACAAAAGACCCTCAGGATCATGGCGCTTACAAAGCCACCACCCTCAGGAATATTGAATTGACCGGCCCTTACATGCATGACGGACGCTTTGAAACCCTGGAAGATGTGATCGATTTTTATGACCATGGTTTGCTGTGGTCCTCTTACATAGACCCCCTGATGCATCACATTAATGATGGCGGAGTTCAGCTGACCACCCAGGAAAAGCAGGACCTGATTGCTTTCATCAAAACCCTGCGGGATGATGATTTTCTCAATAATCCTGATTTCGGACCTCCGGATAAATTCCCGGATGAACCATAAACCTTATTTGCTCAGTTTTGAAATTGCCATTTCAGCAGCTTTGATCAGTACTGCCTTGGTAGGCGCAGCAGTCAGTAAGGGATGAGTACCAATCTGGTATGAAATCAGTTCGTAAATCGTAACCCCCTTTTGAATTGCCAGACTGATGGTATTGATGATCTCTCCGCTGGATTTGCCTCCCCAGACTTCGCCGCCCAAAATACTGCCATCTGAGGGAGAAACATACAGTTTAACAGTTAGCGGCATAGTATCTTCAAAAGTACCCGGGTGCCTGTCAACATCTGTGAATTTAGCTGAAAGAAATTCAACATTGGCTTCTTTCGCATTGTTTTCATTCAGTCCGGCGGCAGCCATTGCCAGGCCATTGATCTCAGTTGAAAATACTGCCAGTGTACCTGTGAAGCATTTTTTTAACTTAATACCAAAAAGATTATGGCCCAGCACTCTTGCTTCTGCAGTTGCCGTAGAAGCCAGCATAATATTATCAAGTGTACCTGTTAAAAATCCAATGGTTTGCGAACAATCACCAACTGCACAAACATCTTTTATGCTGGTACGCTCATAATTATCAACGATAATTGCACTCATCCGGTTCAAATCCAGGCCTGCTTCCCGGGCCAATTCCGTATTGGGTTTATAACCAATTGCCATGATTACTGCATCCGCATCCAGTGATTTACCATTGCTCAGCTCAACTTTTTCAACAGTTCTGCCTTTACCATTTACACTATTTACACGTGTTGAAGTGTAAACATCAACATGGGCTTTTCTTAATTCTTCGGTTGCAATTTCACTTAGCTCAGAAGAAAAGGCTTTGATAAAACAAAAGTCTTCCATCTCAACCAGAGATACTTTCTTATTGGGCTCAAGTGCAAACTGTTCTGCCACTTCAGCGCCAATAAAGCCACCACCAACGATAATGATGCGCTTTTTATCCCTGAGAAGCCTTATGAACTGCTTAATATAGTTATAGCTTTTTTTGATGTAAAATACATTATCGAAATCATAACCCGGTATAAATGTCGGAACCACAGGAATAGACCCTGTTGCAAAAACAAGCTTTTGGTAGCGAAACTCCTTTCCTGATTCTGTTTGAACAGTTTTCTTTTCAGTATTAACCTTTTTAACTGCATCGGTGATCACTTCCCCACCAGCATCAACAAAAGGTTTAGGGCCCATCTTGTTCTTATCCAAATCACCCAGGCGGTGGAAAATATAAGGAATGCCACAAGGAACCAGTCCATTCTCTTCCTCCCTGATCATCAGCATGGATTTATCAGGATTCTTCTTTATTGCAGTAGTACCCGTGATTATTCCGGCCGGGCCAGCCCCAATGATAATTACGTCGTATTTTTTCATTTATATTATTGTTTGGATTTTCGGCAAATTTAACGAACATATGTTCATTACACAACTATTTAGAGTCTATCCATAGAGTCAACAGTTTAACCATAGCAAGGAGATATCTCGCTTCGCTCGATATGACATGGTAATCCTAATTCGTGAATTTAAAGACAGACTCTATTTAAGAATCGACTTACATATTTCAATTCGCTTACTCCTGAAATTTGAGTCTCACGAATAAAATAAGTCATCACAAAGCAGATGAAAACCAGACAGGAAGATCAATTATAAGCCAAGCTGACTTCCCGCTTATCCATGGTTTCCTGTATGATCTCCTGCCAGTCGTTCGTGTGCCAGGTTTTCAGGCCTTCATGCACAATAAGGTATTTTTCAGGAATGGGATGTGTGCCATACACTACCTTCACAGAATATTTTTGCTCAATAAAGTCTTTAAAGTGTTGAATATAAGGACAGGGAGGATAACCAACGATCAAACCTGTGGCCAGGTGGATCACCTCGGCCCCGTTCTTTTTCATTTCTTCGGGGGCATATTCGATGTTGCCTCCCGGACATCCGCCACAACTGGTATATCCTACGATTTCAACCTCCTGACTTTTTTTATAGATCTTAAATCCGCCATCTCTGTTTTTCAGGGCTTTGAAACATTTACCACCTGCACATCCGCGATAACGGTCGCAAATAATGATCCCGATTTTTGTTGTTTTTTTCATAACGATCTTTATTTATGATATTTGATTAAGTCGACCATCTATTTCACCATTTGGAAGCATGATTTATGTATTTTCAGGAAGGCGATAAAACAACCCCCTTTCCTGCCTGACGGATTCAATTTTGTTTTCAGCTTCCAGCACATCCAGATATTTATTGATCTCATTCACATGCAAACCCAGGATATCGACTAGATCATCCAGGGTGCAGGGCCTTCTGGCAATGGTTTCCAGAATGGCGGATTCCGCATCTTTCCGATAGGATTGTATGTCCTTGCGTTTAACGGCTGCAGCAATGATCTCAACATTTTCAAGGTCCCAGAAATCTACAATCCCTTTCAACTCCTGTTGACTGGCAGCCCTCAGGTCTTCTCTGGTCCCGGGCCTGTCGAGGGTATTTAACTGTATCCTGTCGGCCTGTATTTTTTCAAAAACCTTTTTCATTGCACTCAGTTCTGTTTCATCATCATTGAAACCGGGTACAATAAAAACCTCCAACCAGATCTCTCCTTTGAATTCCTCTCGAAAGTCGATCAGCCCCTGAATGATCCTTTCTAATTGCAATTTTCTGTCGGGACGGTTTACTTTTTTAAAAATAATATCACTTACCGCATCAAGATTGGGCAGGATCACATCAGCGCGCATGAGTTCATGCCTCACCTGCTCATCGTACAACAAAGTCCCGTTGGTAAGCATCGCCACAGGGATATCTGGCCTTTTCTCCTTTATGAACTTCAGAATATCTCCAATTCTGCTATTCAAAGTTGGTTCACCATAACCCGAAAAAGTAATGTAATCGGGATCGGGATTCTTGCTGAAATAATCTTGCAGTTCCTCAAGCACTTTATCATACGGGATATACTCCATCCTTTCCGTGGTCAGTTTTGTTGTAGGTCCTACCTCGCAATAAATACAATTCAGCGAACAAACTTTTTTGGGAACCAGGTCAACTCCCAGTGACATTCCAAGCCTCCTGGATGGGACCGGTCCAAACAGATATTTATACATCTTATCCTGTCTGAGATTTAATTATTGACAATACCGTTCAGGATTCCCTCTCGAATGCAGAACATGAAGTGATCAGCATTCCGTTTCATCCATTCATTTCCTTTTGTGATCAGAACTTCTTTAGAGAATCTGACTTATAAGCATGATACGCTTCTTTCACATTCATATCTCCGGCCCCAACATAAATATCAATACCTGCCTTTTCCAAAACTCTGGCAGCATTTCCACCGGGGCCATTCCCTGTTAAGATCACCTTTGCGCCATGATTATAAAGTTTTTGTGCTGTTTTAGGCCCGGCTCCATGTGCTTCATTTTCGATCGTACTGTTATCAAAGTATTTAAACACATCCTTTTCTTCATCATAGATCAGGAAAAACCTGGACCTGCCAAACCTCGGATCCATCATGGCATTCCAGTCCGGTCCTTTTGTTGTAAACGCAATTTTCATATTATTTCTCCTCATTCAATAGTTTTTCATTAATTCGCACCCAGGCTTTCCTGATCAAAGCACCAGGCCCCCTGGGATCATATTCAATAATGGTCTTCCCCAGTGTAATAGCTTTTGAAAAGCTTTTATGGTATGGGAATTCTGCGATCAGGCTAACATCCTGATCCAGCAGAAAGCTTTTTATCTTCGCGCTAATTCCATGATTGAGATCATATTTATTAATGATACAGCCGCTTCTTAAGCGAAATTTTTTGACCAGTTCAAGAACCCTTTCCAGGTCGTGCAGGCCGGATACCGTTGGCTCGGTGACCAGAACAACATAATCGGCCCCGGAGAGTGATGACACCACGGGGCATCCGATACCCGGGGAACCATCTACGATTATTGCTCTTACACCGTTTTTGGAGGCAAGAGCCCTGGCATCATTTTTCACTTTTGCAACCAGTTTACCGGAATTATCGGCGCCGATTTTCAGGCTGGCATGCACCATGGTGGCCCCGGTTTTGATCCCGGAAACATAATGTTGTCCCACATGCCGCTGAATGTTTTCAATGGCTGCCTCCGGGCACACTTTGGAACAGTAACCGCAGCCTTCGCATGCCAGGGAATCGATAGTAAAACAGCTTTCCTGCAGCTTTATAGCATCAAACCTGCATACTTCTGCACAGATTCCGCAGGACGTGCATTTTTCCTGATCAATTACGGCCAGTTCGCCGCTGTAAAAATCTTCACTGATTTTGTAATCAGGCTCCATGAGCAGGTGCATATCGGCAGCATCAACATCGCAGTCAGCAAGTATGCAATCCCTGCCGGCCAGGGATGCCAGAGATGCAGCCAGAGATGTTTTGCCGGTGCCTCCTTTCCCTGATATGATGACGATCTCATTCATCACGGCTTCTCCTTATCCATTATATAATCGATGATCCTGCTGAAGGGTTCTCTCACTGCCTCCAGTTTATCGAACAGCAGCTCCCCTCTGGAATATCGCTCCGCAATTATTTTTTTGTCGGGTATTTCAGCAATTAGCGGAATTTTGTGTTGCCTGCAATATTCTCTGATTTCAACATCGCTCCCGATCCCCTGCCGGTTGATCACGATCCCGAATGCCTTCCCAAGTTCCTGCATGGTTTCGGCTGCAAGTTTCAGATCGTGGAATCCGAAAGGTGTAGGTTCTGTAACCAGGATGACCCTATCTGCCTCCCGGGTGGATTCTATCACAGGACAGGAAGTTCCCGGGGGAGCATCATAGAGTTTGATGGTATCCTCCCCGAAGTGCTCATCCACATAGCGCAGGGTGCTGGCAATCAAGGGTACGGCCTGTTCCTGCCCGATGTCCAGTCTTCCTTCCACAAAGTCCCTATTCCCTGACCGGTAGTGTGAGATCATTCCAATGCGGTGCGGGATCATGGGTAGTGATTGGGTGGGGCATAATTCGGAACAGGCGTAGCAGCTATGACATAATTCCGGAAACACCACGATGCCGGGCCCGATTTGTATCACCGCGTTGAAATTGCAGTTATTCTGGCAATCACCACATAAAGTGCAACTGCTTTCCTCCCATTCGGGCACATGTTTGTAAACCACATTTCTTTTCAATTCCTCTTTTTGCAGGAACAATCCTGCATTTGGCTCCTCCACATCAAGGTCGCTCAAAACTACCTTATGTTCCCTGGCCAGCATGGCAAATAAATTCACCGACAGGGTTGTTTTACCGGTACCGCCCTTACCACTTGCTATTGCAATTTTCATCGACTTCCAAATTAATGTCCAATGACCGGATACCCGGCAATGTGAATTAACCAGGCACAAAAAGAAACCAGGCACACCAGTCATTACCCCTATCCACTTTTCCCGGGAATCTCCAACTCCAGTTTTATCTTTTACTTTCCAGCAATTCTTCCCGGATCATGGGTTTATTGCATTCCGGGCATTTCAAACGCGTACACTTGACTCCTTGTTGATGAGGCACTTTCCTTCCACAACTGGCACAAACACAAAATCCATCTGTACCAAATCCGCCACCGCGGTTCCTGCCTTTTCCACCACCTTTACCCAGTCCTTTTCCCGCTTGAGATGTGCTTTCTGATCCCATCAGATGTCCTCCTTCCTGTCTTTCCTGTGCAACAATCCATCCAGCCATGATAAGCGATCTTTCAGGAAATGGATCTCCTCTTCAATGGCAGGCTGATCAGTTTCATTCCGGAAAGCCCGGTTTCTGCCATATCCTGAAGCCCCGCCAAAACCAAACCTTCGTCTCCTGCCAAAACCACCCCAAAAAGAATTACTACCTTTTTCACCGGCGCAGTCGCCCATGCGCCTTCCCGTCATGGCTCCTTCACCACGCGGGCCTGTTTTGTTTCTTCCTGGCATTTTTACCTCCTTTTTTTATGTTTCTATGATGCAAATATAATGAACATATGTTCATTATAAAAATAATATCCCTGTGATATGAATCACATAACTTAAATGGGAAGGGAGAAAAGGCATGGGGTAAGCTTATAGCATGATCTCCCGTATACCACTGTATTTGTAAACATGGCCGCGGTCAGCTCCAATTACAAATTGCTCCTGGAAGAGCAGGGTATTCTTATGCTGGCTCATGAAGATAAAATCTTCCTGTTTTCCCTGCAAGATCTGCAGGCAGTCATCAGCCAGAACAACTTTAAAAGGCGAAAACTCATTGTCATCATACCGTATCGTATCTCCTGTGGAAAGTCTCAATGTATAAGTCTCAAAATCGAGTTGCGGGGTATTCCCGAATACGATTTCAACACTTACCATTGCAAATTCTTCGGTGCAGTATACATCTTCATTTCCAATCACCTCATTCTTAAAGGATTGAGAAAAAAAACATAAAAACCATCGGGACACGATATTGTTTATCTTTGGTTCAAAGATCACTTGCAAATTATTGCCAATTTACAATTTTAATGAATAAGGAATGAAGATATTGTTGATTGTGGGCACCGGAAGTTTTGCCGGTGGGGTATTGCGATACCTTACCGGAATATTCATGCAAAGATTAACACAAAGTGTTTACCCTTATGGAACGCTGAGTGCAAATATCATAGGTTGTTTACTTATCGGGATATTTTTCGGACTGGCCGAGAAAGGTAACTTTCTCTCACCGGAATGGAGAATTTTCCTCACCACAGGTCTTTGTGGTGGATTTACCACCTTCAGTGCTTTTTCGATGGATGCGCTCAATTTAATGAACGACCGCGGAATCTACACTGCCCTGGCCTATATTGGGATCAGTGTTTTTATCGGTATTTCATTTACTTTTTTGGGAATCATTTTAACAAGAATGTTCTGATCATGAAACAGGAAGAAGAAAAAAAGCTGCTCCGAATTTTTATTGGAGAATCCGACAAATACAAAAGCCGCCCCCTTTATGAAGCCATTGTTTATGCTGCCAAGAAAGCCGGTTTGGCTGGGGCAACCGTTACACGGGGCCTTATGTCATTCGGAGCGAACAGCCGCATCCACACCCTAAAAATCCTTGCGCTTTCCACTGACCTGCCGGTGATTGTTGAAATTGTGGATGAGATAAACAAAATCAATCCATTTCTTGAAGTTCTTGATAAAATGTTTGAAAAGTGCGGTGCCAGCGGTTTAGTGACCATGGAAAAGATTGAGGTCATCCGCTACCAGGCGAAGAAATAATACTTATTCCCGGCTCAGTGGTTCCGACGGGCCTTGATCAGCAACTCCTTGCTCATATTGGAACGGCATTTTGGAGATAGGCAATTTTCCAAAGATCTGTAAACAAGCAAAGGCATTTTGGAGGAATAAGCGGCAAAAAAAGCTTTTATTCTCATTAAAAATGCGGAGAATATTTCCCTTCATTAAAGCACTTAATTAAAGTACAAACTCAGCGGATCATCCGCTTATTTTATGATCAGCTTTTTACTTGCAGTTTTCCCATCTTTTGCAAAAACCTGCACAACATAAACCCCGCTTTGCAAATCAGAGGTATCAACAAACAAACGATCCCTGTGCACCTCCATCCTGATCAAAGCTCTACCACTTTGATCGAAAACCAAAATTCTCTCAATATCCTGTGCAGCAATATCGATGCGCAATTTATTTCCTCTTTGCAGCGGGTTCGGGCTCATAATAAATGCCTCACTATTCGCAGGTGTTTCGGTTTGATCAAGGCTGATCAGCCAATTATCAAATAAAACCTGCAAAGAATCAATGGGTTCAATGCCGTAAGGAGTTTCGGGTACTACAAGATCACAAAAGTAAGTACCCATGGTATCAGAAGTTTGTGCCACCCTAACAAAAGCGGAAAGAGAAGAAACACCTTCGCCCATGCAACGGGTATCGGCCCCGGGGACATTGGCGCCCTGCAGGGCAGCCATCAATTTTTCAGCCAGCATGCCTTCGGTATTCAGGAATCGCATTTCCATAGAATCCAGGATCTGTTGTCCCAGCAGTATATTCCCCTGAATAGCATAATTGGGTCCAATGATATGATTTTTATAATCATCACATTGTGATCCTGTAAAAGCAGCAGAGCGAGGATGTCCGTCGCTGTCGAAATCCACAATGCCATACTGCCGGATGGCCGGATAATTCTGCACATCATTTTCGATCAGCCAATCGATGATCTCCTGCGGACTCATGCCCTCTACCATTCGGTCGTGGGCATTTTGCTGGTTTTGCGGGCGCCAGTATGCCTGGGTATGAATACCTCCCCTGCCCGGGATGATGTCGTTGATGATCAAGACACCACCTGCAATGGCATTGTCGTCAATGCAGGAAGCTCCGGCACCGCCGATCTCACCCGTTATGGTATCCAGGGCGATGATGGAAAAGGTGTCCTGGGATTGCAAAAATATGGAGGTGGAAATCAATAGCATGAAGAATAAAAGCTTTTTCATAATTTGGACAATTTTAGTATTCGTACATTTTTATATTCTTACTTGAGGTTTCCAAAAATTCGATTCCAGGGTCATCTCATCCAAAGGAAAAAATCCAGGTGCAATAATCATGAAAGTGGAGATTTCTCCTTTCAGTCGAAATGACCCCGTTTGAATTGATTTAGACATCCTCTTACAAAAATCTATTTATTTAATACTTCACATCCATCTCCGTATTATACATGATAAAACTAAAAATATCACTGTACTCCTCGATGATCTTGGAAGTCGGTTTACCAGCGCCGTGGCCTGCTTTGGTTTCAATGCGAACCAGGTAGGGTTCATCACCACCTCCTTTTTCCTGCAAAGTTGCCATAAATTTGAAGGTATGTGCCGGGACCACCCGGTCGTCATGATCGGCCGTAACCGCCAGGGTAGCCGGGTATTCAACTCCTTCTTTGATATTGTGCAAAGGAGAGTAGGCATAGAGATATTCGAACATTTCTTTGCTGTCTTCGCTGGTACCATAATCACTTGCCCAGGCCCAGCCAATGGTAAAGTGCTGGTAGCGCAGCATATCCATCACCCCCACAATGGGAATGGCAACTTTAAAAAGGTCGGGACGCTGGGTCATCACTGCACCAACAAGCAATCCCCCGTTGGAACCGCCCATGATGGCGATTTTTTCGGAATTGGTATAATTCTCATCGATGAGGTATTCTGCGGCGGCAATAAAATCATCAAACACATTTTGCTTGTTCATCTTCATGCCGGCTTTGTGCCATTCTTCACCGTACTCGCCCCCACCCCTCAGGTTCACCATCACATAAATGCCGCCCTGCTCCAGATAAGTGAGACGCGTTACACTGAAACCGGGTGTGTTGGAAATATTAAATCCACCGTAACCATATAGCAGTACCGGATTTTTGCCGTTTTTCTCAATCCCTTTTTTGTGCACCAGGAACATGGGTACCTTTGTTCCGTCCTTGCTCTTGAAAAAGATCTGTTCCGTTTCAAAATTATCCGCATTGAAATCAATCTCGGATTCCTTATAAACCTCCGATTCATTTTTCTCAATATCATAGGTATATATTGTTGAAGGAAAGGTAAAAGAGGTATATCCGTAAAAAGCAAGGTTTTCATCTTTTTTTCCGTTGAAACTAAACATCGTCCCGATACCCGGCAGATCCATTTCCGCTATATAATCCCCCGTGTATTCGTAGAGATATGCTTTGCTGGCGGCATCCTTCATATATCGGGCAAGCAGTTTGCCGCCTGCCACAGAAACCCCCTGCAGTACTTCTTCTTTTTCAGGAATGATCATTCCCCAGTTTTCCCTGCCGGGATGTTCCGGATCTGCCAGCACCACTTTCCACTTCGGGGCTTCATGGTTGGTTTGCATCAGGAGTTTATTACCGAGATTGTCAATGATGCGATACTCATAATCAAAACCTTCGGCCAGTTGCACGAACTCAGCATTCTTCTTTTTGAGGTCCCGGATAAAAAGAGCATTGCCGCTTGTACTTTCCGACTCATACACCACCAGGTATCTCTGATCATCTGTTACCTGTGCCGCAAATGTCCTCAGGGGATAGTCCCTGTTTTCGAAGACCAGTTTGTCGGCTGACTGCGACGTTCCGATTTTATGATAATAGATCTTATGGAATTCGTTTTTATCCGAATACTCATCCCCTTTTTCAGGTGCTTCGTAAGCACTGTAATAAAAACCATTGCCTTCCCATGCAATTCCTGAGAATTTCACCCAGCGAACGGTATCCTTCAACACCTTCCTGCTTTGCACGTCCATCACACAGATCTCATTCCAGTCGGAACCGCTGCGCGAAATACCGTATCCGAGCATTTTTCCATCGTGCGAAATGCCCAGGCTGGCAAGGGCGATGGTGCCATCATCAGAAAATTGATTGGGGTTCAGCAGAACCTGTGGCTCCGATTCCAGGCTTTCCTGCATATACAACACACTTTGATTCTGCAGTCCGTCATTCTTGAAATAAAAATAGCGATCCCCTTCTTTAAAAGGAACCTGGTATTTGGGATAATTCCATAATTCGGTCATTCTCTTTTCCAGGGCTTCCCGGAAGGGAATACCGGCCAGATATGCATTTGTAATGCTGTCCTGGACCTGAACCCATTCAGCCGTTTCAGCCGAATTATCATCTTCCAGCCAGCGGTATGGATCCGGCACTTCCGTTCCAAAATAAACATCAACCGTATCCACCTTTCTGGCTTCGGGATAATCGATCTTCTTCTCATCATCACAACTATACATCATAAATAATGCAATTAATGGCAAAAAATAAACACTTCTTTTCATTTTATATCTGCTTAAGTTTATAATCTTTACTAACATTGCAGGCAGAAAGTAAAATTAATCAATACTATTGAATATAATCATTGCATGAGCAGGAAAATTAAATCAAGCAGCATTTACCGCTACAATTACATCATCCAGAACATCAATGCCGATGAAGTGGACCTGGAGGAATACCTTTACCAGTATTTTGAATACGATGAGACGGGCAATAAAATCCTGGAAGTGAACTTTACCCCGGACGGGGCCGTTCAGGATAAAACCGAAAAGCAATATGATGATGCCGGCCATCTAACAGAACAAAAATATTTTGATGGGGAAGACATACTGGCAGAGCACCTCAGTTTTGAGCGGGATGAAAAGGGAAATATCCTGAAAGAATACCTGCACTACCTGGATGGTTCCAGAGACGTCACCACTTACGAATACGATGAGGAAGGGAAGCTGATTTTGAAAAGCCTGCGGGATGATGAAGATCACCTGGAGATGAAAGAGATATACACCTATCAGAACGGCAAGCGGGTGTTGTATGAAAGATATGAGGAGGAAGAACTGGTCAAAAAAGAGGAAAGCGGTTTTGATGAAGAAGGGAATCTGATTAATTCCAGGGTCACTGATCATTTGCAGGAAGACCATTTCCGCCTGGAGCATGAATATGAGAATGGCAATCGTATCAGGACTTTCCGTTATGATGAGCACGACAAGCTGATCGAAAAACTGGAATTCCGGTATGAGCAGGAAAATGTAAAACTTGTGATACAGCAAACCCCTGCCGGGAAAGTGGTCCAGCAATACGAACATGATGAAAAGGGCAACATCCTGAAACAGGAGGAGTTCAACAAAGATAATCAGTTGAACAATTCAATTGAACGTATATATGATGAGGATGGGAACCCGCTGGAAGCAAAGGTTTATATCAATCTGCACGGCCAGGGTATTGACCGGAATTACATCCTGAAATACAAATATCAGTTCATGGATACCTGATACTTTTCCTTTTGCTGATCAAATGATACCGTCAGTGTTTTGCGCGAGAATGGCGATGCGCACCCCACGGCTTTTTTTGTGACTGATATGAGTTTATCCTTTTTGACTGGAAGGGAGCGGAAGGAGAGCATTTCGGAGAGCATGCCTTTGAAGGGTTCCACCTGACTGATGTTGACAAATTCATTCTACCGGATGAACAGTGGCGATATTTCTGGGGCCATGCGGATGAGACAGGCTTTGATGTGCTGAAGCGTGACATTGGTGAGAATAAAGGCTGGGAATTCAACAAGGATTATCATTTCAAGCTAACCTATACTTCCTCGCGCATTATCATCAGCATCGATGGTGAAGAAATTTTCGATGTCAGCGGTTGCTTTAAGGCAGGGGGATTCGGTTTTTATGCTTTTTCACAGCAGAATCTGCTTTTCAAGAATTTCGATTACCGCCTGGATGTTGAATTCAAGACCGACCAGTCCGGCTACGGATGGGATGGCCAATACAAAGGCACTGATTGCCCGGTGGGGACCTATGTCTATACCCTCACGTATTCCGGTATGGGAGAGGATATCAAAAGTTTTACGGAAACCCAAAGTGGCACCGTAGCGCTCCTTCGCTGACCCAAAATTTCTTTCATAGGCTTTGATTTTCGGATGCAAATTTGCACTATTTTTGCAAACTCAAATTTTTATAGCCATGGAATTATTAAATACTGATTCTGAAATATTTGCATGGGTTATCCTGCCTATCCTCATATTTCTTTCCAGGATAGCTGATCAGTCGATCGGCACACTGAGATTGATTTTCCTTTCGAAGGGATATAAATTTTATGCTCCCATGCTGGGATTCTTCGAAGTGATCATCTGGCTGCTTGCCGTAACCCAGATCATCAAGCATGTGGACAATGCCATCAGCTATCTTGCATACGGAGCCGGCTTTGCGGCAGGCAACTACATCGGGATGCTTCTGGAGGAAAAAATATCCATCGGAAAGGTCATCATCCGGATCATTCCGAAAACCGATACTATTCAGCTGCTTGAATACATGAAATCAAAAGGCCTGGGTGTTACCAAGGTGGATGCCACCGGCAGTATGGGCAAGGTCAAGATCATCTTTTCGGTGATCAACCGCAAGGATCTGAAACACCTCGTTCCGGTTATCAACACTTACAACCCACATGCTTTTTATTCCATTGAAGATGTCCGATCAGTGAAAGAAGGGGTTTTCAGCCAGAAAAGAAAACGTGGGATACTTACCCTTCAGCGGGACACAAAGAAGATCAAATGATCAGGATTCGTGTTTGACGATGGCTTTCTTTTTCCATTGGCCGGTTAGATAATAAAGGTAGGAAAGTATTAGTCCGACAAACCAGGCAATGGGTATGCCCATCCAGATCCCGGTAACGCCATATTCGAGCGAAAGATAATAACAAAGCGGGATCCTCACCACCCAGAGAGCGATGAAAGTAATGATCATGGGAATGAAAGTATCGCCGGCCCCACGCATCACGCCACCTACGACAAACATGGTGGAAAAAACCACGAAGAACCAGCCCACGATCATCAGGTATTCCTCCCCGATGCGGATCACTTCGGCATCATCGGTAAACAAATTCATCAGTTCGCTGCGGAAGATCAGGGACAAAATAGTAACGACCACCACAATGGATGAAACCATTTTGAAAGTGGCCAGGAGGCCGTTCTTCACCCGGTAGGGTTTGTTGGCGCCAAGGTTTTGTCCCACAAAAGTGGAAAGTGCAGCCGTAAAGTTCATTGCCGGCATAGAAACGAAGGAACTGATGGTAAACACGACTGTATAGGCGGCAACCGCACTGGTGCCGAATGGATTGACCAGCCAGAACATGGCCATCATGCCCAGGGACACGAACATATGTTGTAAGCCAATGGGAGCACCAATCTTGAAGCTTTTCCTGAAAATATCCCGGTCGAAGACCATTTTGCGCCAGCTAAGGTTGATCACTTCATGGGTGCGGTTGAGATAAACAATAGCACTCATAAAAGCACCTCCCTGCGCAATGATGGTGGCAATGGCCACGCCGTCAACGCCCATCTTAAAAACCAGGACAAATAGCAGGTCGAAGATTACGTTCATCAGGGTGGCGATGATCATGAAATACAGGGGGGTTTTGGAATCGCCCAGTCCCCTGAGAATGGCACTGGTCGCATTGAATCCAAAAACCAGTATCACGCCAAGCATATAGATACGGAAATAAGTATTTGCCTCAGGCCTTACCTCCACGGGCAGGTCAATCAGGCTGAAGATCTCTTCGCTGAAACTGATACCCAGCACACTTATGGCAATGGATGCAAAAAACATCAGTATAAAGAGGGTGTCGATGGCTCTTTTCACCTGCTCCAGGTTTTTGGAACCAAAGTATTGGGAGATGGCAATGGTAAAACCCATGGCGATGCCGATCAGGAAGGAGATCATCACAAAGATGATCGGAAAAGAAGCACCCACGGCAGCAAGGGCTTCCTTGCCGATATAATTGCCCACAACCCACCTGTCAACCACATTGTACAGCAACTGGAAAACATTTCCCAGTAGCATGGGCAATGCGAAGTAGAAGATCAGTCTTGTTTCGTTTCCTTTGCTTAAGTCCTTCATCGGATGATTTGCAAAAGTACGCTTTTTGTTCAGTCAGTGAGACTACATTTTCAGGAACGAAGTGAACTGAAAATATTAAGTCGAACTGATCCCGAGCCTGCCGAGGGATCTCTTTGCTTCTTCTCGACTACTGATTTCAGGAACGAAGGTGCTACAAATGATACCCGTGCTCTGCGCCTGGCGTTTCCTTTTCGCAAATTACAACAAATTTTAGCGGTGCGCTGCACCTTATGCTTCCTATCCGCAAATCACTTGCTAAAAAAAAATTCTGAGTGCTATAAATTTTCCGGCATTTTAACGGAATTCGGAGAATTATCAGAAAGAATAAATCGGGTTAAGGGTTTGTTATTTTTTCTTGAAAGGTTTTTCCGGGGATTTCGTCGCATCACTGGCTTTGTTCACATCCTCACCAGCATTACTAACTTCCTTCTTCACATCATCAAATTCCTTTTTGATGTCGTTTCCACTGGTGGCATCCTTGAAATCGCGGATACCTTTACCCAGGCCCCGCATCAGTTCCGGGAGCTTTTTACCGCCGAATAATAAGAGGATCACCACTGCAATGATGATGATCTCGGGACCGCCAAACATGCCTAATATTGTCATCTTTGCCCACTTATAATTTAAAAACAAATTTACACAAATCAAACGGAACTTAATCCAGGCGATTGCGTATATTTATTATCTATTTTTGCGTTCTTTTAACAAGCCGGGCTGTCGCGGTCCTTATGGACTGAGGAAAGTCGGGACAACACAGGGCGCCATGCTTCCTAACGGGAAGGTCTCCCCGCCTCAGGCAGGGGGAACAGCAAGTGCCACAGAAAACAGACTGCCTTGTCGGAGCTATTGGTGAGGGTATGCCTTCGCCAGGGCTACGGCAGGTAAAGGTGAAAACGCGGTGTAAGAGACCACGGCTTGACCCGGTGACGGGTCATGCAGGTAAACCTCATGGGTTGAAAGACCAAATATACCAGGGTTCCGAAAGGATAAGGGCGGCCCGCCCGATCCTGGGGGGTTGGTTGCTAGATCCCCGCAGCAATGCGGGGGCCAGATAAATGACAGTTCAGAACAGAATCCCGCTTACGGGCTTGTTAAAGGTAAAAATCCTCCCTTTGCAAAAAGGGGGGATTTTTATTAAGATTTAAGGGGTTTCTCAGGCAAGCTGAAGCAGAAGGTACTGCCTTTAGCTTTCTCGCTCTCCACCCAGATCTCGCCCCCGTTCCTGTCGACGAATTCCTTGCAAAGGATCAGACCAAGACCGGTCCCTTCTTCACTTGCCGTGCCCTGCATGGAAAAGTTCACATCGATCTTGAAGAGTTTGTCCTGGTCCCTTTGGCTGATCCCCATTCCACTATCCTGAACGCAGATCCGGGTCATCCCCTGTTCAATGGCCCCCGAGATCCTGATCTCTCCTCCCTCGTAAGAATATTTGATTGCGTTTGAAAGCAGGTTCCGGATGATGGTGCGTACCATATTATCATCGGCATAAGCGTTCAGCACCTTGGGTAGTTCCGTTTTAATTCTAATGTTTTTGTTTTCGGCAGCTTTCTGCATAAGAATAATATTTTCGGAAATGATGGACTCTAAAAAGATATTCTCAGGTTCCCAAGAGATCCGGCCGGTTTGCGACCTGGACCACTCAAGCAGGTTCTCCAAAAGTTTGTACCCGTTCTCAGCGGCATCATTCATTGCCTGCAAAAGCTCGATCATTTCTTCCCGCGGGGTATGATCAAACTCTTCCACCAGGTGACCTGAAAAACCCAGTAAGGCATTGAAGGGATTTTTCAGATCATGAGCGATGATCGAAAAGAATTTGTCTTTGGTGTTGTTAAGATCTTGTAACTGCCGGGTACGTTCCTCCACTTTTCTTTCCAGGGTTTTGTTCATTTCCGAAAGCTCCCGGTTCTGCTGGATGATAGTTTTCTGCTGAAAGTAACTCCTGGCTGCTTCTTTGATGGTCAGCACCAGGTCTTCGATATCCCAGGGCTTGGAAATAAAGCGGTATAAGTCGGCATGATTGACTGCATTGGTAACGCCTTCGAGGTTGGCCTGGCCCGTAAGCAAAATATTGCGGGTAAACTCATCCCGTTTATGGATTCTGATCAGCAGCTCATCCCCTTTCAATCCGGGCATGATATAATCCGCAATCACTACGGGGACATCGCGTTTCTCTTCCCTGAGTTCCTCATAGAATTCAAGTGCATCATCGCCGCTGTCGGTGGTTTCGATGGCAAACTCATTGCCAAACCTGTTTTGAAGCTGGTCCCTGAGTGCCTCTGTGATGATGGATTCATCATCCACACATAAAATTACCGGTCTGTCCATATCAATTTTTGCATTTATTTTTATTTTTTGCCCAGGCCACTGCTGATGATCAGTCTGAGATCATTTTCCGTCCAGGGTTTATATATGCAGGCATGCAGGTCGGCATTTTCAAGGGCATTCTTAATAGAATCCTGGTTTGCCTGCCCGGTAAGCAATACTTTTACAATTTCAGGGTATTTTTTGTGAACCCTTATCAGGAACTCATCCCCCTTCACCCCGGGCATCAGCCAGTCGGAAACGATGGCCATCACTTCGGTGCCCTCTCCGCTGAGCTCCTCCAGAAGTTCCATTCCTTCCTCTGCATTTTCGGCTGTTTCATACTGGTATTGATCCCCAAACAATTTCTGAAGTTGTTCGATCAGACTGCTCAGGATCATGGGTTCATCATCAACACATACGATTGCTTTGCGTTTCATCATTTGCTTATTTAATTGGCAGGGAAACAATGAAGCTTGCCCCTTTTCCTTCTTCGCTCTCAACTTCTATCTTCCCTTTGTGCCGTTCAATGATTTTCTTTACAATATCCAGTCCAAGCCCGCTGCCTTCGCCTTGTGGTTTTGTAGTATACAAGGGTTCAAAAATCCTGTCCTTGATCTGGTCAGGGATCCCCGGGCCAGTGTCGCGGAACATTACTTTGGCATACGGCCCTTCCTGCCAGGTCCTCACTGTCAGGCTTCCTTTATCGCCCATAGCCTGTATGGCATTCTGTACGATGTTTGACCATACCTGGTTGATCTCTTCGGTGATGCAGGCTACGGAAGGCAGCTCCCCGAATTCCTTTTTCAATTCTATGCCCCTTTTTAAATTGTTGGCAAAGAGGGTGAAGATCACTTCAAGGTTGTCGTGGATATCCGTCATGGATTTTTCCCCTGAGGCTTCCCTGTGGATAAATTTCTTCAATGCATTCACCACGCTGGAGGCCTTTTCAACCGCCAGACCGATATTTCTGGAGTTCTTCTGCACGGATATTATATTTCGGGTATACTGCACAATGAAAGCCGCATTGGGTGTTGTGGCCAGCAAGGGGATCAGTTTACCTACATTCCGTTCAAGCTTCATATAAATAAGAGAATCAGCTAAAAAATCCGCATCTTCTATATTCTCCTCCTTAAGCTGCTTATACAGTTCTTTTTTTAGCTGGCGCTTTTCGCGCGATGAAAGTTCCGGAATATCCCATTCAACATTACGCAACAGTCTAACGAACAGGTTGATTCCGTCTCTGGCCATATTGCGGATCAGCATGGGCAGGTTTTCCGCTGCCGTTCCCAGTGAGTCCGCCAGATTACCCGAGGATGCATTGATGGCACCCAGGGGTGTGTTGATCTCGTGGGCAATACCTGCGATCAGCTGACCCAGCGCAGCCATTTTCTCCGATTGTATGAGTTGTGACTGGGCTTCTTCCAGTTCCCTCAGGGCATTCTGCAATTCTTCCTTTTGCTTTTGAAGATCATGATTGGCTTGCCTGACCTTCTCTTCAGCTTGCTTGCGCTCGCTAATATCCTCAAAGCTCTCTATCCCTCCGATCACCTTACCTTCGAGGTCCTTTAAAAGATCAGCATTTTTAATTACCGTACGAAGTTCTCCCGATTTGGTTATTATTGTACATTCTTTCTTATTGATGGGCTTCCTGGATTTCTCATCGAATAAACCACAATGCTCATTGCATGGGGCCTCGGCAAATACCTGGCAAGCTTTATTCAATACCTCATCGGGAGCAAAGCCTGTAAGTTCCTGGGCTTTTTTATTCCAGGAAGTGATCACCGAATTCTTGTTCACGGTGAATACAGCACTCGGAACGACTTTCAGAATGAGCTCGGCATAATCCCTTTCACTTTGTATGAGTTTCTGGTTTTCAACATACTGGGTGATATCCTTGGCAATACCCTCCAGGGCGATCATTCCCCCTGCTTGTCGAAAACCGGGGTTTCAGTAGCCTCCAGCACCCTTTTATTGCCATTAACATCATACAGTTCCAGCATAAACACCCTCTGCCGCCGGCCCTGCAAACCTTCCTTCACTTTTTGTATGGCGGCTTCGTTCATCTCTGAATCGGTGACATAGCGTGTCAGCCCTTTGACGGCCTCCTGAACCGGATAACCCAGCACGTTTTCCACCGAAGGGCTGATATATTGATAGGTGCCGTCAGGATTTTGAGAATAGAAGATGTACTCCTCGCGCAGGTTCTCCACCAACCTCCTGAACTTCGACTCACTTTCTGCAAGCGCCTCATTGAGGGTTTGTAATTCTTCATTGGTGGCGGCCATTTCCTCGTGGGATTCTTCAAGTTCCTTTTTCTGACTCAGCAAATGGCGGTTGATCTCACTGATCTTTTCCGTCCGCTCCCTGACTTTGTCTTCAAGCTCGGTGTAGAAAGATTTTAACTGCCCCGCCATTTTATTGAAGGTTTTGGCCATCAAACCGAGCTCATCTTCAGATTTGATCTTTACCCGCGCATCAAAGTTTTTCTTCGAGAAAGCTTCGATCCCCTCGGTAAGCAATTGCAATTGGTTTGTAAAAACCCTGCCCATCAACAGGACCGATATCATTACCAAAAGAAAAATTGCCAGTGAAACAATTATGGTTGTAATGATCTGTTTGTAAAGCGGTGCATAAATTACATTTTTGTCAATGCCCACTGCGATCACCCATTGCATCTGGGGAAAATATTTATAATAGATCAAGCGGGTGACCGGTTCCCCGGAACGTTCATGCTTCCACTTGTAGGTGATATTTCCCGAAGATTTTTTGTGCCTGAGGATTTCCTCTATCATTTCACGGATAAAGAAGCGCCCCTCCAAATCTTTCGCACTCATGATGTTGCCCTTCTCAATAAAGGGGTGGATTACAATATCTCCATTGGTCGCCAGAACATAGGGAAAATAGGTTTCTCCGAGCCTGAAACTTTTGATCAGTTGGTTGAGCATGCCCAAATTACTCTGTTTCACCCCTACATAGTAAGCTCCGATCAATTTGCTTCCCTCATAAAGGGGGCGGTAGGCCGTAATATAATAATCATCCACTACATATGCCCTGCCATGATACGATTCCCCTGCGAGTATGGCCTGGCTTACCGGTGAATTAAGCGGGATATATGTACCGGTAGCATAAGTGGAGTCTGATCTTTGAACGGAAGTGGATATCCTGAGCAGGCCTTCATCTATGCGTTGAAAAATGGTAACAGTGGCTCCGATCTGCCGGGTGATATATGCTACCAGTTCATCATTAAAACTTACTTTTTTACTGATCCCCAGGTTGTTTTCAACGAACATCAAAGGTGCTTTCCGCTGCTGTTTTTCCCCGTTCAACTGGTTTTCAATTTCCAGGGTAATCAAACTGCCAGAATCCACATAGGCCTTGCCATCTACAAAATATTTCAAAACATTGATATCATTGTTCAGCATCTCCTGGGTGCTGAGATAGGATGCATTTGCTACCTGATAAATCGATTCGGTCATGTTGACCAGCTCACGCTCGTAAACCTTCTCAAAAGATCTCCTCAGGGTAAAAATACTCACAAGCAATACTGCAACTACATAGATCAATAATGAAAAACCGAAACCTATGTTGATTTTATCCTTGAACCGCAGTTTGACCATAGCATGGTTTAATTATTTGAATTTAAAGATAAACATAAAAAACTGAAAAGCCAATCAGGGGATTAAAATAAGACGATCACTCTTCCGTTTAGAAACTATTAAAAGCTGTTGAAAACTCAAAAACATTTACATCTGACAAAATGAGTTAATATTTACCTTTATTTTTCAAAATTACATAACATGAAGATCAAAGCCTTATTCAATCTAAAAGGATGTTTGTCAGTACTTTTTATCTTGATCACCCTCAACTTTTACGCACAGGAAACCGCAATTTATGATGATCCTGCAGCAAAATACAACAGCGGACTTGAGTTGTTCAACAAAGAAAAATATGCAGCCGCCCAGGAGATCTTTGAACAGATCATCTCCGACATTGAGGAAGAGCCTTCGGAAATGAAAACCAATGCGGAATATTACAGTGCCATCTGCGCATTGGAACTTTTTAATGAAAATGCGGAATATAAACTGGAAGGCTTCATTGAAGCACATCCTGCTTCTGCCAGGATCGGCAGGGCGAACTTCCAGCTTGGCAGGCTGCAGTTCAGGAATCGTGATTACCGATCCGCCCTTCGTTCATTCCAGGAAGTCAACCGCTTTGATCTCAGCCGGGAGGAAATGATCGAGTACAATTTTAAGACCGGCTTTTGTTTTCTGCAAAATGATGACCTGAGCAATGCCAAAAAGCGCTTGCAAAGTGTCAAGGACGGACAAAATAAATATACCGGACCTGCAAGCTATTATTATGCCCACATTGCCTATGAGGAAGGCAATTACCAAGAAGCACTGGAAGAATTTGAAAAATTGAAAAATGACCGTTCCTTTCAGCGCGTGATCCCGTATTACATCCTGCATATTTACTATTACCAGGGAAATTTTGAAAAGATCCTTGAACTGGGTCCGGCCTTATACGAAGATGCCGATCACCGCAAGAAAGCAGAAGTTGCCCGCATCATCGGGGACGCATTTTACCGGAACAACGAATATGAAAAGGCCCTGCAATACCTTGAGGAATACAAAAGAAGCGCCCGGCATTCGCTGAGTCGTGAAGATAATTACCAGATCGCTTATGCATACTTTAAAACCAGTCAATACGAAAATGCCATTGATCATTTCCAGGATGTGATCTCAGTGGAAGATTCACTTTCACAAAATGCTTACTACCACCTGGCCGACTGCTACATTAAAACGGATCAAAAGAAATATGCGGCCAATGCTTTTCTCTCAGCATATAAAATGGATTTCGACCGGGATATCAAAGAAGATGCCCTGTTCAATTATGCAAAACTGAGTGTGGAGGTTGCACATGATCCTTATGGTGAATCCATCCGTTACCTGGACAAATATATCCAGGATTACCCCTCATCCGGCCGCCTGCCCGAAGCATACAATCTGCTTGCCCAGCTGTATTTTTCAACCAGGAATTTTAAGGCTGCCCTGGCATCCATCCAAAAGATCCCGGACAAAAACACAAATCTCAAGAAAGCCTATCAGAAAATCGCCTATTACCGGGGCATTGAGCTTTTCAACAGCCGGCAGTACGATGAAGCCGTTGAACTTTTTAAAACAGCTACACAGTACGATTACGACCCCAAAATCACCGCTGAAGCAAATTACTGGATGGGAGATGCTTTTTACCGCCAGAAGAATTGGTGGGGTGCCATGAAATATTATAATGCCTTTCTGGAAAAACAAATTTCCAGCAGACTGCCTGAATACGGAAAGGCGTATTATAACCTGGGGTATGTGTACTTCAACCGCAAGGATTATTCGGATGCCGTGGATTACTTCAGAGAATTCCTGAACAAGGCCGGGAACGGGAATGCCACTCTGACAAGCGATGCCTACTTGCGCCTGGGTGATTGTTATTTTATCAACAAGCGCTACCTCACAGCCATAGAGTATTATAACGAAGTACTGGCCCTTAACAAAAGCGACCTGGATTATGCTTATTACCAAAAAGCCATGTCGTACGGGGCCCTGGGTAAATTCAAAGAAAAGATCAGCACCCTCGACCGCCTGGTGCGATACCAGAAGAATTCGCCTTATTTTGATGACGCACTCTATGAGATCGGTACCTCTTACCTGATCATGAATGACAGCCGCAGTGCGCTTGTTAACTTCGACAAACTGGTTAAAGCAGCTCCGAACAGTCCTTTCGCGCGTAAAAGCTTATTAAAGTCAGGTTTGATCTATTACAACAACGACCAGAACAAGAGTGCAATCAACCTGCTCAAACAAGTGGCAGAGAAATATCCCAACACTTCCGAGGCGCGCGAAGCCCTCGCCAGCCTTAAGAACATCTACATCGACCTGAACCAGGTGGATGCATATTTTGATTATACAAAGGATCTGCCATATGCCAGGGTAAGCACCTCGGAACAGGATTCTCTTACCTATATTGCAGCAGAGAGCCAGTACATGTCGGGAAATTGTGACCAGGCCCTGCCGTCTTTTGAAAATTATATCCAAAAATTCCCCGATGGCGCTTTCCTGGTAAATGTCCACTATTATAAAGCAGATTGTGAATTGCGCAAGGATCATCAGGTCAAAGCACTGGAGGACCTGGAATATGTGATCGGGCAGCCCACCAGCACCTTTACGGAGAATGCCCTGCTGAAAGCCTCAAACATCAGTTACAGGCTGAAAATGTACGAAAATGCTTACCAGCATTATCAGGCCCTGGAGGCGGCTGCCACCAGCAACATCAATGTAAACATTGCCATTGAAGGAATGATGAACAGCAGCTATTTTGCCGGCAACTACCACCAGGCCATTGAAGCGGCGAACAAACTGCTGAAAAATGATAAAGTCACTGCCGACCAGAGCCTTCAGGCTCATTATATCCTCGGCAAGTCATATTTTGCTACCGACAGCCACGATGAGGCTGCAAGGGAATTTGCCATTGTGGACAAGCTGACCACGAACAGAAATGGGGGCCGAGGCCAAATACTACCTGGCCTATGTGCAGTTCACAAACAAGGACCTGGCCGGCGCTGAAGAAAGCATCTTCCAGTTGGTGGATGAATATGCCTCACAGGACTTCTGGGTGGCCAAATCATTCATTTTGCTGACAGATATTTATGTGAGCCAGGATAACCTCTTCCAGGCGAAGCAAACCCTTCAGAGCATCATCGACAATTACCGGGGGGAAGACCTCAGGGAAGTGGCACGACAACGCTTAAAACAGATCGTGGAGCGTGAGAATGCGGAAAAGGCAAGTATGGATCAAACTGAAGGGGAGGATTTTTAAGATGAAAAGAAAGACAATGAATACACAGCAAAGCATGACATCATACATGAGTAGTTCATTTAACAAGATCGCCGGTCTTTTGATGCTGCTTCTTTTTGTTTCCCCGCTTTTTGCCCAGGACCCGCAATCGGATTACCAGGAAGAAGTCACCATCATCGGTTCCTATGCCCCCACCATTACCGATGCTTACAAGATAAACTTTAATCCACAGATTGAGGGCGAAAAGTTTGAACTGCCTGAGCTAACTTACAGCATCAGCCCGGTGCAGCTGAACACAAGCATTGAACTGGAAAAGATCCGGCCGGCACGCATGACGGGCGAGCCCCTGAGTAAATTGTATCACAATTATATCAAGGCGGGATTTGGAAATTACGGAACACCTTACGGGGAATTTTTTATAAATTCGCTCAGGAATGAAGAAACCCAGTTTGGATTGCATCTCAGGCACCATTCTTCCAATTCAGCCCTTAAAGATTACAAATACTCCACCTTCAGCAACAACCTGGCTGAAGCCTGGTTTAAAAAGTTCTTCAGAAGGCATACCCTGAGCACCCGGGCGTTTTATAAACGGAATGTCGTGCATTATTACGGTATAATGCCCGAACTAATGGATTCGCTGAATTTTGAAAAGGATGACCTGAAACAACGCTTCCAGACCATCGGGCTGGATGCCAGCTTCAAAAGCAATTATACAGACCCAGATAAGCTCGGTCATAACATCGGGTTGAAGTATTATAATATTGCTGATTTCTACGAGACTTCGGAACATGGATTCACTTTTAATGCGGGGCTTCACAAAGGGGCCGAACTCTTTGATGATTATAGCAGCACTTTCGGACTGGATCTCGGACTGGATTATTTCAGTTTAAGTGATTCCATTGAAAGCAATAGCGATGGGGTTTTCAGAATTCATCCCTATGCCGACCTGAATTTCGGGATTTACCAGCTGCAGTTGGGATTCACCACCGCTTTCGGGCTCGACTCCAACAACAAAGTTGATTTCTTCCCCGACATACGGGGGATGGTGAACATCGTCCCCCGATACCTGACCGCTTTCGTCGGTTTCACCGGCGGGATTGAAAAATCGAGCTTCCGGAAACTTGCTGAAGAAAACCCCTTCATCACCAGCATCATTCCTGTAGCATACACCAAAAACAAAATGGAATTATATGGCGGGATCACCGGCAACATCATGGAAGTTGTGGATTATACTGTGCGTGTAGGAAGTGCTTCTTATGAAAACATGCCCTTTTTTGTTGCAGCCAGTGCCGGAAGCCAGGATACGCTCAACAATGCTTTTAGCACTAAATATGATGATGCCAGCATGATGAATGCACGTTTTGAGATCGCTTACCGGCATACAGAAAAACTGAGGTTGCAACTGACAGCTGATTATTATAATTATTCCACGGATTCCATCAGCGAAGCATATTACAAACCCCAGTATAAGGTCAGGCTGGGAGCTGATTACAACATTGGCAACAAAATATTACTTAGCGGAGAAATGATTGCCTATGGCAAGATGCATGCCCGTGTGCCGGATCCCCAGGCGGGGGACTATGTAGAAGAAATTGATGGCTGGCTCGATATAAACCTGGGCGTGGAGTTTCGCTATACAAAGAATCTTTCATTTTTCGCAAACCTCAATAATATCGGGAATACCCAGTATCTGAGGTGGTACAATTATCCGGTGCAGAAATTCAACATTCTGGGTGGAGTAACCTACTCATTTTAGCTACTGCTGTTTTTATTTGCTTAAGCCGTATTCCTCAAGGATTTCCTGAAAGGTTTCCTTCACCGAAATAATCTTATTCGCCAGGTAGGCATTGGTTCCTGCAAAAGCATATCCATGATCAAATTTCCCCTTGAAAGCGCTGAAGAGTGCTTTGATGATGCAATAAGGACTGGAGGAAATATCGCATGTGCTGATACATTTAAAAGGGCAGCGGATTGGATGTTTGTACCCCAGTTTAACCTTTTCGATAAAACTGTTACTGATGGCTCTGCCCGGCATGCCCACCGGGCTTCTGATGATTTCAACATCCCCGGCCTTAGCATTGATATATGTGGCCTTGAATGCATCGGAAGCATCGCATTCTGTGGTTGTAACAAAACGCGTTCCCAATTGAACACCTGAGGAACCGAGTTTTAGCATATCGAAAATATTTTGACCGGTATAAACCCCGCCGGCAGCAATTACCGGGATTTTTACACTGTAAAGATCCTCAAAAACTTTAACGACCCCGACAACTTTGGGAACGAGTTGTTCGAGCGAATAATTCTCATCCTCTATCTGGTTATCTTTAAAACCCAGGTGACCACCAGCTTTGGGGCCCTCCACAACAATGGCATCCGGCAGATAGTCATAATTTTTTTTCCATTTCTCACAAATGATACGGGTAGCTCTCTCGGATGAGACAATAGGGACCAGCTTGGTATTGCTTTCTTTGGTGAGAAATGAAGGCAAATCCAGGGGCAAACCTGCCCCGCTGAAGATAATGTCGGCCTTCTCGGCGATGGCGGTTTTTACCATATCCGCAAAATTTGTCATGGCCACCATAACATTAACCCCAATAATTCCCAGGGTCTTTTCGCGGGCAATCTTTAGTTCTTCTTTCAAGCCCTGTATGCTTGATTCTATATAATCTCTGCCTGATTTTTTATAAAGTAAACCGAGTCCTGCGCTGGAAATAACGCCAACACCCCCTTCATTGGCAACCGCAGCAGCCAGTCCGGAAAGAGAAATACCAACCCCCATGCCTCCCTGGATGATGGGAAGAGGAATCGTTAAATTCCCCATTGTTAAGGATTTCATAATCATATGTGTCCCTGTGATAAGTTTTCATACTAGCTTCTGAATTCGTGTAAAAAAGAAATTAGTACTCCTGGCAAAGGTAGTCTAAATTGCTGGTGAAAAACATTTTAATAACAACAACTAATTTTTAGGAAATTGTTTAATGCACATTGATTTAATAACCAGATTGAATAGGTCTTATTAATGCATGAATTCCTCTTGTCTGATTTCATAATGGAAATCCATAATTCTTTGGACTTTTTTTTCTAATACCAAATGGTTAAGATAAAAATACTTCAACTTAGACTGTTACCATTCCATTGTTGATAAAAATCACTTTCGACTTCAAATAATTATTAATTTATTCAGTATACTTGTATATACTTCACATGACCAGATTCTAATCAGGATATTGATTTAAAGAACCTATGAATAAAATGAGATTTTCAGGACATGAATCATTTCCATTAAGGGCATTTTGGCCGCTAAAAGGATATGAGTTTCTCGCAGATAAAAAAGACTTTAATCAGCCTGAGTCAATTGTTGACCTCGGTGTTGGAAAGAATATGGTTTCTGCAATCAGATTTTGGCTGAAGTCGCTTGGGCTTACCAATGAGGAAGAAAATCTTAACCAAATCGCAGATTACCTTTTTGGAAACAACGGAAAAGACCCGTTTTTGGAAGATATTGGAACTATCTGGCTGTTGCATTATTCTCTGATCAAAACAAAACATGCCTCCCTGTACAACTTATTTTTTAATGAGTTCTCGAGAGACCGCGTCATATTTACAAAAGAAAATTTGGAACAATTTATAAAGTATAAGTTTCATAAGAGCAATGACAACGGATACAATGCAAAGACCATTAGTGATGATATCAGTGTTCTTTTACGAAATTATGTGAGGCCAACATTGAGGGAAAGAAAAAGTTGATATCGAGAGTGAGTTTACAACCATCTTTATTGATTTGGGACTTATCAAAAACCAGAAAAGGATTAACTCAGAAGGGAAAGTTGAAGAAAACTATCTCATTGAAAGAGATAGCAGGGATCATTTACCCGTCGAAGTTTTTCTATACGCTATTCTTGACAATGAGGATTTTGATCATACTATCAGTTTCAGTAATTTGATCTCAGGGGAAAATTTTCCGGGCAATGTTTTCCTGATGAACAGGGATGCAATATTCAATAAAATCAAAGAGGCGGAGAATAAATATAGTTTTGTCAGGTTTAGCCAGACTGCCGGTAATCAAGTAATGATATTCGATCATAAACCTGAGAAATTTGAAATCCTAAATGGGTACTATGCAGACTAAATACTTTTCACCATCGGTCAATATTATTAGGGATCAGGAAGTAAATCTTGAATACATCGTTACGCCTAACACCCAGCAGGTTTACAATTCTATCATTTCCAATTATTTAAAAGGAAGCAGGTCTTTTAACCTGATTGGTAATTATGGAACTGGAAAATCCTCGTTTGTTGTTGCACTTGAACAAACCCTGAATAAGAAAAAAGAGCACTTCAAAAAGGGTCAACTATTTAGTAATATTGAAAGCTTTGAATTTATCAATATAGTTGGGGATTACGAATCGCTGACACAACATTTTTATGATCACTTCGGGGTTAAAAACAACAAAGACTTTTTTAAAGTTTTTGAAGATTATTATGCCAACTTAAGAGCCGAAAAGAAGGCCCTGCTTATTGTCATTGATGAATTTGGAAAATTTTTGGAATATGCATCGCACAATAATCCTGAAGGGGAATTATATTTTGTTCAGATGCTCGCTGAGTTTGTAAATGATCCTTCCAAAGAAATTTTGTTCCTTAGCGTACTTCACCAAAACTTTAATGCCTATTCCCATAATCTCGATCCTTCCAGAAAAATGAATGGAATAAAGTCAAAGGTCGTTTTGTTGAATTGAATTTCAATGAACCTGTTGAACAACTCCTTTTATTGGCATCCATGCAACTGCAAAGCAAGAATATAGGTACGGTGATTCCTGCAAATTTTAACGAACTGCTAAACTCTGTTAAAAAAGCAGGTATATTTCCTTTGCGGGATTACCTGAACACAGAAGTTGCAGTGAATCTGTATCCATTCGATATACTTAGTGCATCTGTTTTGACATTGGCCTTACAGGAATATGCCCAAAATGAAAGGTCCCTTTTCTCCTTTATCGAAAATGATGATTTACATGGAATTAATAATTTCAACAAAAAAGGAACTGAATATTACAACCTCAGCAAAGTTTATGATTACCTGACTTTTAACTTTTTTTCCTACCTTTCAACCAAGCACAATCCACATTACCAGCAATGGGCATCCATGCGGGGCGCATTGGAGAGAGCAGAAATTCAGTTTACTGAACCGGATGATTACTTCTCAGCAATAAAAACCATTGGGCTACTCAATATTTTCTCAAACAAAGGTTCACCGCTAAATGATGAATTCCTGTTAAAATACCTGAAACATGGATTATCAACAAATAACCCGGGAAAGTCCTGAAGGATTTGATTGATAAAAAAATCATCAGATATTCCGGATATGACAGCAGATATAAAATATTTGAAGGATCCGATCTGGACATTGAACTGGCAATTGATCAGGCCGGTCAATTGGTAGAGCGGGTTAAAAATATCACCACATATCTTGAAGATTACTTTGACTTTCCAATAATTCCTGCCAAAGAAGTTTCATATAGATTTGGTACGCCACGTTTTTTCTCTTTCATTTTAAGTGAGGGACCAATTGGAAATCAACCCGAGGAAGAAATAGACGGTTTCATCAACCTTGTTTTTAATAATAAGCTAAAAGAGAAAGAATTACGATCTCATTCCCAAAATTGCCCAGAGGCTATTTTATTCGGGTACTTCAAGAAATCTTCCAAGAATTGAAGAGGTTATTTATGAAATTGAAAAGGTGAAGAAAGTAATTGAAGCAAATAATGATGACAAGATCGCGCGGAGAGAACTATCCTCAATTCTTGACCATCAAAAACAATTACTGAATCATTACGTATGGCAGGATATGCTGGGTAATGACAATTCCGTTTCCTGGTATTTTAACGGTCATGAAATTAGCTTAAACAGTAGCCGTCAATTAAATCAGCAGTTAAGCGAAATTTGCAAACAAATTTATCATGACACACCCCGGTTTAGAAATGAGCTGATCAATAAATCCAGGTTGAGTGGAACAATTAGTTCTGCTCGAAAAAAGATTGTTTGAAAACATTCTTAATAATTCAGAAGATGAAGATCTCGGATTTGATCAAACCAAATTCCCTCCGGAAAAAGCCATTTATTTGACCTTGTTAAAACAAACCGGGATACATCAACAAAGAAGCGAGGGCTTTGCGTATGGCTCACCTGTAGATAATTCATTCCAGATGCTTTGGAATACCTGTGTTGATTTTCTTGAAAGCACCAAATCAGCCAGGAAGAAGCTTACCGAATTAACAAACGCTTTAAAAGCAAAGCCTTTTAAATTAAAGCAGGGATTCCTGGATTTCTGGGTCCCACTTTTTCTGATCATTAAGAAAAACGATTATGCCCTTTTCAGTGAAAGCATTTTTATCCCTTCATTAAATCCCGATGTGCTCGAATTAATTAATAAAAGTCCAGATGATTTTTACATCAAAAGCTTTGATCTTAGCGGTTACAAGCTTGAATTATTCAACAAATACAGGGAAATACTTAATCAGGTCGAGGAACAAAATCCGGGCAGTGAGAATTTTATTGAAACAATTAAGCCCTTCATGACTTTTTTCAACCAATTAACGAATTACGCCAAAAGCACCAAATCAATATCTAAAAAAGCGATTAAGCTGCGACAGGCTATCAAAGAAACGGAAGATCCTGAAAAAGCATTTTTTGAAGAGTTCCCGCAAGCTTTGGGATACAATACTTTGGATCTCATTAAATCTGACGGAGCAATTGAAAATTTCACCATAGCATTAAAAGAAGGTGTTCAGGAGATCAATACATCATTTGATGTTTTGATAAACCGAATTGAATCCTTTATTGCAAATGAGGTAATCGGAGAGAATTTAAGTTTTCCGGCAAACAAACTGTATTTCCAGAAGAGATATAAAAAGCTGAAATCCGAAATTTTAAAACCCAGGCAAAAAGTATTTTACCAGCGACTCACATCGGTTTTAGATGATAAAAAATCATGGTTAAACTCCATTGCCCAGGCCTGTATCGACAGACCTATCGATAATTTTACGGATGAAGATGTAAAACTATTCAAACATAAATTCATTGAATATGTCAATGAGTTGGACAATATGACCGAATTATCGGAAAAAGATATTAACTTCGAAAAAGAGGAACTGATCAAGCTTGAGATATCTTCTGTTCTCAAAGGATTGTCAAAGAAATTTGTCAGAATACCAAAGAGTAAATACAAGCAAGTTGAAAAGATTGAAGAAAAATTAAAAGAGCAGCTAAAAGACAACGATAAGGCCATCAACATTGCTTTATTGGCAAAACTACTGCAAGACCAATTCGATCATGAATAAGAAAGTAAGACATTTGTTAGGAATATCCGGCGGCAAAGACAGTGCCGCTCTCGCTATATACATGAAAAACAAGTATCCTGAAATTGACATGGAATATTATTTCAGCGATACCGAAAAGAACTGGACGAAACATACAATCTGATTGAAGAACTTGAAGTTTTTCTTGGAAAGAAAATACAAAAAATAACTGCAGTTGGAGATAGCCCGGAAGATCCATTTGATCATTTTCTGAAATTGTATGGAGGTTATTTGCCCTCAAATATGGCCAGATGGTGCACAAAAAATTTGAAGCTTGAACCTTTTGAAAAAAAATTGGTAAAGAATGACAACGTCATCTCCTATGTTGCCATAAGAGGTGATGAAAACCGGGAGGGCTATGTTTCCACCAAACCAAACATACAAACAGTTTTTCCTTTCCGTAAAAACATCTGGAGCCTTGAGATTACCAATAAGGTACTTGGTAATAATGCCATAGCAAAAACCGCTGATCTTTATAAAAAGCATGCAGCCAATTCAATTAAGGAAAGAGCATTGGATATAATCCATGAACCAACAAGTAAAAAATTTCTTTTTAGTCAAAAACTGAACGCTTTGCTCGACCTGAATGTAAGCTTATTCAATCAGGTGGTGTTTGAGTTTTTTAAGGAATTAAATTACCCCATTTCAGAATTACCGGATTTTCCTCTACTCGATAATGAAGATGTAATTGTACGGGAAGATGTGGTGAAGTTATTCGAAGAGAACGGGGTTACGTTTCCTGAATATTACAAAGAGCTTGAATATGAGGTTGACGGTCAAAAAGGGAAATATGCCCGAAGCCGCTCCGGTTGTTACTTTTGTTTTTACCAGCAAAAAATTGAATGGGTTTGGTTGTATGAAACACACCGAAAATTGTTTAACTTAGCCATGAAATACGAAAAAAACGGCTACACCTGGAATGAAAGCGAAAGCCTTGAAGAAATCATACAGCCGGAACGTATCTAAACAAATTAAACGCGAACACCTTGAAAAAACCAAAAACAAAATAAAATCCAAATCCTCCAAACTTGTTGATGTGTTAGATGATTCGGATGGAATTAGTTGTGTAAACTGTTTTATTTAATCAAAATAAATGAAATACTAGTCTTGACAACATGGGTCATATAAGAAATTAATTAAACTACTAGAAAACAAGAAAGACTCGACCTAAACCCACCCTATCAGACGAAATGACATTTGGTCAAAAATTTGAACGAAATGCAATTGATTCGATTATCAATAAAAACTTTCCAATACCTACCTTTTTTTCAAAAATCGAAGACTCTCAACATCATAGAATATCAGATTGTTGACGGGCAGCATAGAACAAGAACAATTTTGAGCCATTATAGGAAGTGAGGAAAATAATCAGGTGGATCTTTTTAGGGATGGGAGAAAGGATTTTCTTGATTATCAGCTATCAATCACAATTATAATTGAGGTTGAGGTAGTGAACCCATTGTAGTTTTTATGCAAGGGTTAATAAGACAGGAGGAAACTGAATAAGCCGAATCGTATAAGGCAGAATATTTTTACACTGAAACTCTGTCATAAATGAAGACCTTGCGGCGTTAGATATCTTTCAGGTACTTGAATCTTTTCACGTAGCTCCTCGCATCAGCAGAATGAATGATATTGACTTTGTATCAGAATTAGTAGCATTGATTCAATATAACATTTCAAACAAGAAGGATAAGGTTATTGCATTATACGAAAAAGATATAACGCCAAAAGAAAAGGAATTTCTGAAAGAATCTAGAGACAGTTTTATCAATTATTAGTGATATAGTTCCATTGATCCATTAGCTAACAACAGGTATAGGCAGCGAGTAGACTTTATATTATTTCATTTATCAACAAACACCTTAGGCATTGATTTAGATTCTTTTAAATATTTTCTATAAGTTGTTAATTTACATTCGGATGCATTTTTCCTTCAAACGAAAAATGCCCTCCATTTAAGAATATGCGATAAATTGTGTTTCACAATTAATTCAAGAATGCACGTCAAAAAAATTTGACATTTTTTGAGAAGTTGCTTTCCTAAATAGGAAAGAAGCAGCTAATAATTTGCAAATGGAGGTTTTGGATTTTTACAAATTGAGCAAAAATGAAATCATACAAATAAAAGGTCATCATACAATTAATATAGCACCATTTAAAAGAATCAAAAGCGTGAACTTCAATGAGTGACATACTGATTAAATCTAAAAAGATAAAATATAACCGATTTATTAACGTATCAAACTGATTTACCTAAACTTCCGTACGATAATTTTATTAATATTGAAGGTGTTGATTACGAATTAAAATATCATATAGTTCATAAACCGGGTAATAGAGGCGGTAATTCAAAATATTTTTCAACTGATTAATCCTAATGAAGATTTTGATGACTTAATTATAAAGATTTGTAATCAACCCATAGAAAAATCTTCAGAAAGTATCAGCAAAGATTCAAACGAGAAATTAGTGCATTGAAGCTGGAAGAAAGGCTGATAAAAAGAGAATAATTAGATATTATCATGATGGAAACCTGATATTAAAAAATCTTACATTTCCATTTTATACGCTATGGAAAGAGCTGATAGTGATTGCACCGATATTGTACTTTCAGACAATTTAATGTTTAACAGAAGTTATTATTGTGCATTGAGATTATTAATAAATTCAAAGATCTGTACGTCCTCAAATTTCATAGAGATATTAAACACGATAATATTCTTCATAGACGAACTGAGAATATGTGATTTAGGATTAGTCAGATTCAGAGAGAATGATTCTTGATTTTATTCGCTCTGAATATGGGAGAACGTATTGGAGCTTTTGGTTGGGAAATCACCTAGTCAATGAACAAGTATTTAACAGAGAACACAGATCTGAATTTGACTGTGAGGTAGAATAAATCTGACATTTTTCAACTAGGCAAATTATTTTGGTATATTTTTAATGGAAATTTACCAATAGGACAATTGTGAATGATGATTTCACAGGAAATGAAGAAATAGATTTCAACATCATCAAAATGCTTCAGCAAAGCAAGTTAAATAACAGAAGGCACAAAACAATCCAGGATGTAAAGAATGATTTCAGTGGTCTAGCGCAAGACTTTTCAATCGCCTAAATTTAGAAGAGCTCCTCCACTCCCCCAAAATTCAAAATAAACTCCGAGTAGTAGGATTCAAACAAATCCTGTAAATAGGTTTCCAGTGCCACGTAATCTTCTTTTTGATCCTCACGCTCACGCATTATTTTGTATTTGAGGTTTTTGGTGATCGAATAAAGAAAAAGTGCGTGAAAATAAACGGATGAAATATATTTTCTGTCAGCAATGGCCAATTGTTCCTCATTAGGATTCTTGGTTTTGGACTTAAAGTTCTTTAACACATGGCTATCCATGTTAATGTAAATCTTTTCCAGGTTGTCGCCACTAACCATGCGGATACATAACTGTATTGTAATCCATGCCCTGCGTTGCTAGCTTCCGTCAAGATCGTTCCCACGAATTGTGTCCTTCTTTTTCTTCTTTGTAAACAAGAACAAACTCCGGCAAGCCGCTCATATCTTCCGGTTCTTCGTTTTCCTTGGGCTTTTTTTCTTTGGGTTTATCAGGATCCTTTATTTTCACCCAAAAGATTTCATCAAAATCCTCGCCACCTGCGTTTTTTAAGGTGGCCTTTATTTTAATGGCATCACCAACATTAACTTCTTCTTTAGGATTAAAGGATACTTTGATTATGCCATCCTTTGGACTACTGGTATTAACATTAAGCACATCTTCAATTTGCTCCGGGTTCCCGGGCTGGGTTCCTCCAGTAGATTTATTTGGTTTAAAATCCAGCAAACCAATTTGCAACTCACCGGGTTCTTCTACCCTGTCAAAATACAGGTTTTCAACATCCGTTTCAAATCGGATTGTCTTTTCACCGCCAATAGGTATTTTAGCTACCTCATGTTCTCCATCATTTTTCGCCTTAATTATAAACTTTGAAGGAAAACGTTGCGGTTCAAATGTCTGTTCTTCATGCTCTTTCGTTTTCTTCTTTTTCTTCCTTATCTTTCTTTTTGGATTTATCCTTTTTAAATCCAGTTTAAAAGTCTGGTTAAGGAGTTTCATTAAATCGCTTTGTAATGGCAGGTTTTTCGTAAAGGATTTTAATAGTTCATTGGTATCGCTGCTTTCCACAGAGATTGAATCCTTACGTCTTTTCACAATCTCGTCCAATCTGCCATTCTTGGCGCCTAATTTCTTTGCCAAATATTGACGAAGCTCTCTTGTTTCTTCGCCATCTTTCAATCTATCACGAGAGGCCATGAACAACTCCTTGCGGAATTCATAGGTCATCTTTGTACAATCCACATGGATAATCAGATGATCTTTCAGCAAGTTCATTTTAAGAGATCGGGTTATGAATTCAGATGTATAGTGTCCATGCACCTGTCCATTCAAAGAAAAGATCACACTCATGTTGTTTTTGAAAAACTCTCGCTGAATGGTTTCTTTGGTTTCTTTTACAGACTTTCCATCAATCTTGTTTTTAAAAATATAAGAAGTTACTTTTGCAGCTCCAAACAGCTCATTTTTAAATTCTTCAGAAAAGACATCATCAATATATCTATTGTCATCCTGCTCAAGACGTCTTTTCAAACCAAATAACTCACGCTCCAGACGTCTGTCATCCGGGTATCTGTATTTTCTATCAATTGTAAATATCGGCAAGGCCGGTTGAAACAAATATTCATTGATGCTTTGATTTAAATCACGTGATATTACCGATCGACTTCCGGCAGGCAAATCATATGAATAAAGCTTGATGATTGTCCCGGTTTTAAATGGGCGATTAAATAAATTTAGGTTCAGTCTCTCAATTTTAAAAGATGGAATCTTGCCATCTATCTTAAAATACTCGTACCAGGTGTTTTTCTTCACTTGCTTTTCTTCAGTTGATAATGGATGCTCTATTAATCAAAGTAAAACCAAACAACCCGGTGCCATCATATCTTTTTGAAGCTATCAATTGATAACTTTTCTTTCCACAAAAAACAATTCCCCACTTCCTCCCATGTTGTATTTTCCTTGGACAAAAGGAATTTCATTTTTATTTCCATGCAGTAAAGAAAGAAAAGTATCCTCAAACTCTTCCGGGTGCTGGCCCTCACCGTCATCATAAACTGTAAGGGATGTATTCAGTTTGGGTCCATCAGCTGAAAATCTGAATACTTTCCGATTGTTTTTTCCGGTTCGTGCTTAAATCCCAGTTTTTATGATCGGGAAAGAACTTTGCAATAGCATCTTCCATTGAACGAGGAGCATCTTTCGATTTTGGGTTAATCCCAACCTCAAGACATTTTCTTGTTAATATCGCATCATATTGAATTTGTGATTTTTTCTATCAACGCAGCAATAGGAGCTAACTGCTGGTTTTCAATTACAGCGAAATTCGGTTCTCTTCCATCCGAGAGGGAACCAATTACCGTTCACTAAAAGTACTTGGATAATTTCCATGACTGATGCTCACTGACGTCCTCCTCTGTTTTAGCATTAAATAACTCAAAGAAAAGACTCTCAACTTGCATTTGGCTCATAATTTATGGGTTGTAAGAAATGAACAACGTTTATAGTGTTTCAAATATAAGATTTGTTAACATATAATCCAAGAATAATAGACAATCCCCAATCTCCCGGAAACTTTCGGCATTCAACACTCAAAACTCAGCCCCCTCGTTTTCCACATCCAAATTGTTAATAAAAACCCTTTATTTACAGCACTTTTCGGCAATTTTATTCAGCAATTTTAGTTATATTTGTGCATGCATTTAATTTTATCTAACTGATTGATTATGACCGACGAAGAAAAGAGCTTAGCCGCGAAGGATTCTTATAATGAAAATAACATACAGGTACTGGAAGGTTTGGAGGCGGTTCGCAAGCGCCCTGCCATGTATATTGGCGATGTGAGCGGCAGGGGGTTGCATCATCTGGTGCACGAGGTGGTCGACAACAGTATTGACGAAGCCCTCGTAGGTTATTGCGACAATATAGAAGTGGTTATTCACGAAGATAATTCCGTCACGGTCAGGGACAACGGGCGTGGTATCCCCACAGGATTGCATGAAAAAGAACAACGCTCGGCGCTGGAAGTGGTGATGACCGTTCTGCATGCCGGAGGTAAATTCGACAAAGGATCCTATAAAGTATCCGGTGGATTGCACGGGGTTGGGGTATCTTGTGTGAACGCACTTTCACAGAAACTCACTGCAACGGTTTACCGCGAAGGCAAGATCTGGTTCCAGGAATATTCATTGGGACATCCGCTGGAGCCGGTCAAGATCATCGGGGAAACCACCAAATCAGGTACGGAAATTACATTTAAACCGGATGACTCTATCTTTAATGTCAAGGTTTATGATTATGGCATACTTTCTTCGCGCCTGCACGAATTGGCTTTCCTGAATAAAGGAATTCGGCTCTCCATCACCGATGAAAGGGAAAAGAATGATGAAGGTGAATTTATCCATGATTCTTTCTATTCGGACGAAGGACTGAAGGATTTCATCGAATACCTGGATGCCACCCGTGAAAAACTGATGCCGGAACCCATCGCCATCGAAGGCGAAAAGAATGGCATCCCTGTGGAGATCTCCCTGCAGTACAACACCTCATTCACTGAAAACCTGCATTCTTACGTAAATAATATCAACACCATAGAAGGCGGCACCCATTTATCCGGTTTCCGCAGGGGCCTGACCAGGACCCTGAAGAGCTATGCGGATAAATCCGGTTTGCTTTCCAAACTGAAATTTGATATCAACGGGGACGACTTCCGGGAAGGCCTTACGGCTATTATCTCTGTGAAGGTGATGGAACCCCAGTTCGAAGGCCAGACTAAAACGAAGCTGGGGAACTCTGATGTGATGGGTACCGTTGATCAGATCGTCAGCGAGCACCTTTCGAATTACCTGGAGGAAAACCCCAAAGAAGCCAGGATCATCGTGAACAAAGTGGTGCTGGCTGCCACTGCCCGTCACGCCGCTCGTAAAGCACGTGAGCTGGTTCAACGCAAAAATGTACTCACCGGCTCCGGACTGCCAGGCAAGCTGTCGGACTGCACCGAGAGGATCCCGCCAGAGCAGAGATATTCCTGGTGGAGGGAGATTCGGCCGGCGGTACGGCCAAGCAGGGCCGCGACCGTAAATTTCAGGCCATCCTGCCCCTCAGGGGCAAGATCCTGAACGTGGAAAAAGCCATGCCCCACAAGATCTTCGACAATGAAGAGATCAAAAATATTTTCACGGCTTTTGGTGTTTCCGTGGGCACGGAAGAAGATACCAAAGCCCTGAACCACGAAAAGCTCCGTTACCACAAGATTGTCATCATGACGGATGCCGACGTGGACGGAAGCCATATCGCAACCCTTATCCTGACATTTTTCTTCAGGCATATGCTGGAACTGATCGAACATGGTTATGTTTATATCGCCACACCGCCACTTTATCTCATCCGCAAAGGCAAAACCGAACGTTACTGCTGGTCAGAAGAAGAAAGAAAGGAAGTGGTGGCCGAACTGACAAAAAATGGCTCCGAATCAGGCATCCATTTACAACGCTACAAAGGACTGGGTGAAATGAATGCAGAACAGCTTTGGGATACAACCATGAACCCCGAGACCAGGAAGCTGCGCCAGGTAACCATCGAAAGCGGTACCGAGGCCGATCGTGTTTTCTCCATGCTGATGGGAGACGAAGTTCCGCCAAGACGGGAGTTTATCGAACAGAATGCGAAGTATGCGAATATTGATGCGTAGGGCATTGATCAGCTCTATCCTGCTTACTTTTATCACCCGCTTTTAAAGTAAAATAAATAATTCAATTACCCCATGCTTCAGCATGGGATATTAGATAAGCCTGGGGTTTTTTTCGGGCTTTAGCCCGGATGACCTTCCGGGGCTAAAGGTTCATTCTCCATCAGATCGATTCTCCGGTTCAAAATGAATATAATAACCCGCGTATGGGCTTTTGCAACCAACCCGGGCGATCACAGCGCCAAAATTTGTTTTGTAAGGATCTTTATTTTAGAAAACCTCACATCCCGGTAGATCCGGAAAAGGCAATCCTTTGCGCTCAAGACATCGATACTTTTATCAATCTCTCAATTCAAACAATTATCTTAAATTCGTGGGTGAAAATACGAAAAAATCAAAAGAGACCGGAAATACTATGTCAAAGCTACCCTGCTGCTTGCCAGCACCATGACCATCATGGCTGGCGCCACCATCGCCCCTTCCCTGCCGCAGATGGAAAAGGTTTTCAGCGAGTCGGAGCATGCTGCATTCTTTAGCAGGCTTATCTTAACCATCCCGGCTCTTTTTATTGCTTTCTTATCGCCGCTTGCCGGATACATCATTGATGAATATGGCAGGCGGAAAACCCTGCTTTATTCACTGGCATTGTATGCCCTTGCGGGGACCTCAGGCCTTTATCTTACTAATATTTATGCGATCCTGGCGGGGCGGGCCTTGTTGGGAGTAGCTGTTGCAGGAACCATGACCACCACCATCACCCTCATCGGGGACTATTTCGAAGGCATGGAAAGGCGCAGGTTTATGGGATACCAGGGATCTTTCATGGGCATGGGCGGAGTGGTTTTCATTTTCTGGGAGGAATCCTGGCCGATGTTCACTGGCGGCTGCCTTTCGCATTGTATCTTTTCTCCGCGCTAATCCTGCTGATGGCTATCCGATTCATCAATGAACCGAACATCCGGCGAAGACCATCAGGATCTTTCAATTTAAAATACCTGAAAGAAGCCCCTGCCCTGGTATTGCTGATCTACTTCACAGCCTTCTTCGGTTTTCTGTTCTTTTACATCACCCCCATGGAGATCCCTTTCATCCTGAACTCAAAAACATCGGTGAGCACCACCATGGTTGGGATATCTTTAAGCATTTCCATTCTCATGGGATCCATTGTTGCCTTTCAGTATGCACGGATCCGGAAACTGATTTCCTACCGGGACATTTATGCCATAAGCTTTTTTCTGATGGCCATGGGATACGCAGTCATCAGTTTTGCAGAAGTATATGCAGTATTCCTCACGGGCCTCATATTGCAAGGACTCGGTACCGGATTGCTGATGCCCAACAGCAATCTCTGGCTGGTCAATATTGCCCCGGCAGGAATCCGTGGAAGGATGATCGGAAATCTTTCATTTTTCGTTTATATGGGGCAGTTCCTCTCGCCGGTATTTTTTAATCCCATTGCAGCTGTTGCCGGTCCACAGGGTGGTTTTGGCATACTCGGCATCTTCATGCTGATAATTGCTGCATTATTTTTATTCAGCAAAACAAAAAAAAGCGCATAAAAGCGAGACTTTTTATCCCCAAAAGGTATCAATAAGAAATACCTTTTCCCTTGAAAGCAAGAATAATCTTCAGTATCCTAAGCCTGCTTGCCATTTGCAATATACTGAATGCCCAGCATTTCACCTCTGCAGGAGGTGCCAGGGCAGCAGCCATGGCGCGAGCTGCCACTGCCCAATCCGGTTTCTGGTCGCTGCAGAACAACCAGGCCGGCCTTGGGTTCACAGAAAGATCCGCTCTTGTCTGTACCTATGAAAACCGCTTCCTTCTGAAAGAGATTGCAAACAAATTCGTTGGGTTGGTATTTTCCACCCGCAGCGGAACCTTCGGACTCAGCTACCAGCAATACGGCTACCGGCTTTATTCAGAAAGTATTGCCGGATTATCATTTGGCAAAAAACTCGCAGAGAATTTCGCAGCAGGTATCCGCATAGATTACCTGAGCTGCCGCTTTGCCGAAGATTATGGCAGCAAGGGCTGGATAAGTTTTCAGATCGGGATGCTTTACCAATTGAACGAAAAACTCAGCCTTGGTACGCACCTGGCGCATCCACTGCAGCAAAAAACAGCATCCGTGCCGGATGAACGCCTGCCATCAGTCTTAAGTTTCGGCTTGTCCTATTCATTTTCAAAAGATCTGGTCTTTACGATAGATACGCGAAAGAACAGCCTGCACCCGCTCAGCTTCAGATCAGGAATGGAATACGAGATCCGTGAAAAACTTTTCAGCCGCATCGGGTTTAGCAGCAATCCGGCCAGGATCGCTTTCGGCTGCGGGATCGGCTGGGGGCGGATGCAGCTCGACATTGCAAGCACTTATCAGCAGTTGCTGGGCTTTTCCCCGGCAATCTCACTCCTTTATCAGTTTCGATAATGCATAGGATTCGTTTGCTCAGCGGAATAATCCTGTTCCTGATGATCAACACTGTTTTCAGCCAGGAAGGAGACCGTCAGGACCGGCTCAACTACTTGCTGGAGATCGTGGTTGAAGAAAACGATTCTGAATACGATTATTCCTACCTGCAGGAGGCATTTGAAGAATTGCTGGATAATCCGGTAAATATCAATCAATCAGAGGATCAGCAAAAGCTGGCAGGCCTGATGTTGCTGGACGATATCCGACTGGCATTTCTGAAAGAATATATTCACAGCTTCGGGGAGATCCGCAGCATTTACGAGCTGCAATATGTGAATGGTTTTGACCGGAAGCTGGCATATGCACTGGAGCCGCTGATCCGTTTCGAGGAAAGCAGGGAAAAGTCAATGCTGACACCCGCAAAGATGATAAAATACGGCAGGCATCAACTGATTATGCGCTACGGGCGGGTGCTCCAAAAGGCTTCGGGGTATAAGCCGCTACCCGATACGCAATGGATCGAAAAGCCCAACAGCAAGTACCTGGGCAATCCCGATAAGTTGTACCTGCGATACCAGTATAAACTGCCGCAAAAGATAAAACTTTCATTGCTGGCGGAAAAAGATGCCGGAGAGAGACTTTTCGGAAAGGACATACCGGATAGCTTGCAGAGGCTTATCAGTGGAAAACACCGCAGCGGATTTGATTTCTATTCCGGAAGTCTTTATTATGAAGGCAGATCCTGGCTGAAGAAAATCGTGCTGGGCGACTACCATGCTTCATTTGGACAGGGATTATGTATGTGGAGCGGTTTTGCCATGGGGCGCTCATCCGGACCTAACAACATCAAAAAATACGCAAGTCGATTGCGTCCCAGCAGTTCTGCAAATGAATATGCCTTCCTGCGGGGGGGCGGCCTGGAACTGGCCCATAAGAAGTTCGGGCTGACGATATTTTATTCTGCCGGCAAAATCGATGGGAATATCACGACTCTCGACAGCAGCCGGAACATGGCATCGGAAGTCAGTTCTTTGCAGAAGACCGGTTACCACCGGACAATTAGCGAATTGCAGGATAAACGAAGCCTGCGGAAAAAGGTTATGGGAACGAACATCAGTTTCAGGTCCTATACCTTCAAGCTTGGGATTACAGCCGTCAACACCCGGCTTTCGGCAGAACTGAAACCGGATGATGCAGTTTACAGGAAATTCGATTTCAGGGGCAGGGAGCTGCTCAACCTGAGCACCGACTTTGATATTCTGCTGGGCCGAACCAGCATCTTCGGAGAGATCGGGCGAAGCGGAAACGGCGGTATGGCAGGATTGCTGGGCCTAAGCGGAAGCATTGAATCCATCCTGGATATGTCAGTCCTGTACAGGAATTACGGAAGGAATTATCAGAATCTCTCATCGGCCGCTTTTGGTGAAAACAGCGCCAGGGGGAACGAAGAAGGAATTTACCTTGGGGCCGCCACACGCATCAGCCGCAATTTATCCTTTGCAGCCTATGCTGATCTCTTCCGCTTTCGCTGGCTGCGTTTCAGGACCGATGCGCCTTCCACCGGTAAAGTATTTTTCTTCGAGATCATGTGGCAGGAAGAGAATTACAGGATCTCTTTCCGGTACCGCCTCAAACAAAAGGAGAACAACTTCAGCGGCCAGGAATCCTATATCCCTGCAATTAACGCATATACCAGAGAGAACTTCCGCCTGCAACTCAATTATACAATGGGAGAACAATGGAAGTTTGCCAGCCGGGTAGCTGTGACAAATTATGAAGACCGCTCCGTAACAACACCCGGATATTTATTGTACCAGGATGTGGCCTGGTATACGCGCGACAGGGCTTTCGACCTGCATTTTCGTTATGCCATATTCGATGCAAGGGATTATGAGGCAAGGCTTTATGCTTATGAGCATGATCTGCTGTATGCATTCAGTATCCCTGCCTATTACGGAAAAGGGATCAGGATGTATTTACTTCTGGATTATAAAATAAACCGGCACATTGAATGCTGGGCTCGTTATGCAGTCACCCGTTTTGATGACCGGGATGTGATCTCAACCGGCTTGAATGAAATTAAAGGAAATTTGAAATCTGAGGTGAAGATACAAGTAGTGTTGAAATTTTAAAAGAATTAATTGAAATGCCACTAAGACACCAAAACACAAAGGATCACAAAGTTGCTTTCACAAAAGTTTCTTCTGAAACCGAAAGGATAGCAAGGCTTATTGTACATGCTGCATACAAAGTACACAAGCAGCTAGGACCCGGGTTGCTAGAAAAAGTCTATGAAATTTGCTTCTGTTATGAATTAGAGAAAAGTGGCTTGCTATATCAAAGGCAAATCGATATTCCTGTATTTTATGATGGATTGGAGTTTAAAGAAGGATTAAGATTAGATGTTCTGGTAGAAGATTGCATTATCTGCGAATTAAAAGCATTGGAAAATGTAAACCCAGTCTGGGAAGCTCAAATCCTAAGTCACTTAAAGTTAACAGATAAAAGGATCGGCTTCCTGATTAATTTCACTGTACCAAAAATCAAAGATGGTATCAGAAGGTTTATTGTATAATCTTTGCTCTTCATTAAGCTGGGATTCTTTGTGAATTCTTCGTGCCTTAGAGCCCTTGTGGCAATAAAATACTACACGTTCGGAATCTGTATTATCAATAGTACAAAGAGGCATTTATTAACTATTCAACAAGCAACTTATTGTATTTCAACGTTTGACTGCTACCAAAAATCCTGATAAAATAAATACCAGCTTGTAAATCAGCAATGGAGATGTTGACCGATGTATGACTGTTGTCGAGAAAAACCCTGCGCAAAATAATACCCCGGCTATCCAGGATTTCCAATTCACTGTACTTTATCTGATCATCATTAAATTGCACAGTAAAAGAATTAGCGGCTGGATTGGGAAAAACAACAACATCTTTTTTTGATTCATGAGCCTCAATATTCACCGGCAATCCCGGGTCCAGGATGGTCTTACGCAGCACCCACTTTTCGGGGTCAACGAAAGCTGAACTGACTGTTTTATCAAAAGCAAAATAAAATCCCTGCAATTGCTGATCATTGAATACCTCCACAATAGTATCTGATCCATCCATAAAAATAAATTTGAATTGCAGGGGCATGCTGAAAACATCCCGGTAACCGTAAACCACATCCTGGTTCTGCAATATGCTCATGGCGACAGTTTCACCTTCCTGCGCCCAGTTAAAGCGGTAAAGCGGAAATCCCTCATCATAGATCCACTGATCGAAAAACCAGGCAAGTTCTTCCCCCGAAGTATTTTCACACACCTGCCTGAAATCTTCTGTGCTGGCATTGCCATACATGAGATTCGGGTTGGTTGAATAATTTTGTATTGCATCGAAAAATACCTCCTCCCCGAGTACTCCCCGGAGCATGTGCAGAGCCCAGGCACCCTTGTTATAAATGATGGGGTGAAAAACCTGGAAGGTATCCAGCTCGTACAAATACAGGCTGCCACCCAGAAAATACTGTATATCCTCCATATGATCCTGGTATTCCTCAAAACCAGAAACATGTTCGGTATACAGCGCTTCCGAATAAGTGGCAAAACCCTCGTTCAGCCAGCCATGATGCCAGTCGGCGCAGGTGATCATATCCCCGAACCACATATGGCCCAGCTCATGCACAAAGACCATGAACCAGGGAGCGGCGATGCTGTTGATAATGGTATTGGTCTGGTTTTCGATGGCCCCGTAAAAACCCAGTTCCGTCATCCCGTATTTTTCGGTGTAAAAGGGATACATGCCGAATACATCATTGAAAAAATCAAAAACCTCCGGTAAGTTCTCCACTGCGGCAGAGGCTCCTGAATAGTTATGGTCGAAAACATAATATTCCAGCGGGAAGGAAAGGCTATCGTTGGCATATTCATCCGCGATCAGACGGTAATTGGAAACCGCTGCCATTACATAATAGGTGACGATCGGATAGCGATGACGCCAACTGAAAACACGTTTATCGTCCACTACCGATTCCTGCTCCAGCATCCCATTGGAGATCCCTTTGAGGGTGATCCCATGGATAAGGGTATCCGGCACGCTGATATCCACGTAAACCGAATCAGGTTTGTCCTGTGGTCCATCTTTGCATGGATACCAGTAATGGGCCACGAAGGGTGTGGAAAGCGTTGCAACCACCACCTCATCATCTCCATGGGTTTCATACCTCAGCCCCTTGTATCCCCCGGCCAGTGCAGGAACTCCCTGATAAAATACCCTGACTTCAAAGGTCTCATCCGTATCATAAGACCTGTCAAGCTGAATTGTAATCCTGTCCTGGCTAAAATCCCAGCCGGCAGCATTCATTGTAATGGAATCTATGCCCAGGGAACGGTTCAGGTCAAGCCGGATGCTGTCGAGGTTTTCTTTCAGGGAGCGGGCTTTCATCAGCACATTGCCTGCAATGTAAGAAGAGTCAACAGCGATGTCCAGGTCAATATGGTAAAACAAAACATCATAGGTCGTATCGACCGACCGCTTCATGCTTTGATGCATGAAGTCGATGATGGATTCCCACTCCTGCTGGTAGAAGGATTGCATGTTGATGCGTTGCTGCCCAAATGAGCCCAGGAATGGAAAAAGTAAAAAAAGTAACAGGTAGCTCTTTTTCATCGGATGTGTTTAAAAGAGTTTCTGCCGTTTCAGCAAATAGGGTGTCAGGATCTGTTTAAAACCTTTGTTGATATCCACCTCCACAAAGTCAATGTGGTAATAACCGCAGCGCAGTTTCAGTTCGTGGAAAAACTCACCTACCCTTGCCCGGTACTGCTCTTTCACATCCGTGGGATTCAGTTTCAGTTCATCCCCGCTTTCCATATCAATGAATCGATAGGGGCGGTTTTTATAATCAAAAGCTTCCTCTTTTTGTTTATCCGTAATGTGGAAGAGAACGACTTCATGTTTGTTATGTTTCAGGTGCTGAAGGGCTGAGAACAATTCTTCGGTATTACTCTGACTTTCGAACATATCACTGAAAAGGATCACCATCGATCTTTTGTGGATCTTTTCGGCGATCAGGTGGAGGGAATCGGTGGCAAAGGTTTTGCGATACACGTTTTTCCCGATAGGTTCCAGCAACTTTTCCAGTTCGGTATAGATATATTTATGGTGCACCGTATTGGATTTGACCGGGGTGCTCAGTTCAATTCCATCTGAAAATACATTCAGCCCCACTGCATCCCGCTGTCTTTTCATCATTTGCATGATGGCCGCGGCAGCGTATATACTAAAAGTGATCTTGTTGGGATTGTCGATGGAAATATTGTTTTTCACCGGGAAATACATTGAGGAAGAATTATCCAGCACAAGATAACATCGCAGATTTGTTTCCTCCTCATATCTTTTAACGAAAAGCTTGTCGGTGCGCCCGTACAATTTCCAGTCGATGTGCTTGGTACTCTCACCGTTATTGTATAGGCGGTGCTCCGCAAATTCCACCGAGAAACCATGGAAAGGGCTCTTGTGCAGGCCGGTGATGAAGCCTTCCACCACCTGCCGGGCGATGAATTCAATAGAGCCAAATTGCTGAAGCCGGTTTTGATCGATGGAATATTTCATTCCTTTTTGAACGCTTTTATTTTTAAGATATTACAAAACAAGGCCCGGGATGAGCTGCAATTCATCCCGGACCTTGCAAAATACGATAAAGTCTCTTTTGTCAGAGCTGTGCTTCAAGTTTGTTCACCAGCACCTGTTTCGGTACGGCACCAACCTGTTTATCAACGACCTCTCCATTCTTAAAAAAGAGAATGGTCGGGATGTTGCGGATACCGAATTTAGCTGCTACGCCGGGATTGTTGTCCACATCCACTTTGCCAACCATCGCTTTACCTTCATACTCGGTACCGATTTCTTCAACGATGGGACCTACCATGCGGCAGGGACCACACCATTCTGCCCAGAAATCCACGATTACGGGTTTATCCGATTTCAATACAGTTTCATCAAAATTTGCGTCTGTTAATTCTTTTGCCATAACTTATATATTCAATTAGTAATTAATAATTAACAATTAATAATTAGCAATATTTTATCATTGCTTCAAATTTACAAAATTATTTACGTCCCATTTTCAAAAATATTGCCATAAAAAGTTCCAGCCATTATGTCACTAATTCAGCTTAAAGTCCAGTTCAGGGATGAGGCTCAATTCCTTCACCAGGCTGGAAGGAGTTACCCTTGATTTGGTGGATTTAAGTTCGAGGCTCACGTTTTCTTCCTTGTCATAAACTTTCAACCGTAAAGCTTTATTCCCTTTGTGGGTTTTGATCAGGCTGGCAATCTGCTCAATAAATTCCTCCGTCACAGATTCCTGGTTTAGTTTCAGGGTCACTTCATGAGTCATCTGGTCGATGGCTTCGGCCAGCAGGCTCATGGCCGACACTCTCACTTCCAGTTGGGCTTCATTATTGAATCGGGGGGCGATCCGGGCTTTTACCAGCAGGTAAGATCCTTCCACCAGTAGGTGTCTCAGCTTCAGATAATCTTCCCCAAAGAGCACCAGACTGATGCTGTCGTTGAAATCCTCAATGGCAAAACGGCCAAAAGGTTTATTGGTCTTGGTGGTGCGGTGCTCGGCCAGGGTGATCATCCCGGCAAAGGTCACCACCTTATTTCTCAGCCGGCGAAGGTCCTGGTTCAGGTCTCCAATGATATGGGAACAAAAGCTGTCCATCTCCACACGGTAATCGTCCAGAGGATGGCCCGAGATATAGAAACCGGTCACTTCCCTTTCGTTCTTCAACTGCTGCACTTTCGACCAGGGCTCACATTCCGGCAGCTCAATATCAGGTTCTTCAAAGCCTGTATCCTCCCCGAAAAGGGATACCTGGCTGGAATTCTGCTTCTCCTGCCAGGTGGCGGCATGTTTGATGATCTTTTCCAGGAAAATGCTGTCATCACTGTTTTCCCGGTAAAAATACTGCGCCCGGTGAGAATTCTCGAAGCAGTCGAAAGCTCCTGCCATGGCCAGGGCTTCAAAACACTTACGGTTCACTGATTTCAGGTTGATGCGCTTGGCAAAATCCAGGACGTCTTTGTAGAGTCCGTTTTCGGTTCTTTCTTCAACAATAGCTTTAACCGCATTTCCTCCAACTCCTTTAATGGCCGCCATCCCAAAGCGGATCTCCCCGTTCCGGTTCACCGTAAAATTTTCTTCACTTTCATTCACATCTGGGCCCAGCACGGGAATGCCGCGTCGCCGGCTCTCATCGATGAAGAAAGTGATCTTCTTAATGTCGTTGAGGTTGTGGGTGAGTACGGAAGCCATGTACTCGGCCGGATAATTGGATTTGAGATAAGCGGTGTGGTATGCGATCACTGAATAGGCTGCCGAATGGGAACGGTTAAAACCATACTCGGCAAATTTTTCCATGATGCCGTATATCTCTTCGGCTTTTTCCTTTTCGATCTCTTTTGGGCGGCCCCTTCCACAAACACCACTTTTTGCGTTTCCATGATGTCGCGTTTCTTCTTCCCCATGGCACGCCTCAGCAGGTCGGCTTGTCCGAGCGAAAAGCCGCCGATTATCTGGGCCGTTTGCATGATCTGCTCCTGGTACACCATGATACCGTGGGTGGGTTTGAGAATTTCCTCCAGTTTGGGATGGGGATATTCCACCTTCTCCTTGCCGTGCTTGCGGTTGATAAACATGGGAATGTATGCCATAGGACCCGGGCGGTAGAGGGCGTTCATCGCGATGAGATCTTCGATATTGGTGGGTTTGAGCTCACGCAAATAGGTCCGCATGCCTTCCGACTCAAACTGAAAGGTACCCACCGTATCGCCCCGCTGGTACAACTCAAAAGTCTTTTCATCATCCAGGGGGATGTCGTCCGGAGTGATGATGTCTCCCTTACTTTGCTTAATATTCTCGATGGCATCCTTGATGATGGAGAGGGTCTTCAGTCCGAGGAAATCCATCTTCAGCATGCCCACCGATTCCACCAGTTTGCCTTCGTACTGGGTCACCATGAGTTTGGAGTCCTTGGCGATGCTGAGGGGCACATGGTCGATGAGATCGTCGGGCCCGATGATCACTCCGCAGGCATGGGTGCCGGTATGGCGGGCCGAACCTTCGAGGGTTTCGGCAAACTGCAGGGTCTTGGATTCCAGGGGCTGACCTTTTTTCTTGATATCGTTCAGTTCGGGCACTTCCTTGTATGCTGCTTTCAGGGTTGTTCCCGGACGCTCGGGTACCATTTTGGCAATGCGGTCGGCATCGGGGAGCGGAAGCTTCAGCACCCGGGCCACATCGCGTATGGCCAGGCGGGCAGCCATGGTCCCGAAGGTGACGATCTGGGCCACGCGTTCCTTGCCGTATTTGTCGACCACATAATCCAGGACTTTCTCCCGGCCTTCATCATCAAAGTCGATATCGATATCGGGCATGGAAACACGTTCCGGATTGAGGAAACGCTCAAAGAGCAGATTGTATTTAATGGGATCGATGTTGGTGATGCCAGTACAGTAGGCCACTGCGGAACCAGCAGCCGAGCCCCTGCCCGGTCCCACGATCACATCCATTTCCCTGGCCTTGCAGATAAAATCCTGTACGATAAGGAAGTAACCGGGGAAACCCATATCGTTGATCACCTTGAGTTCATAATCCAGGCGCGCTTTGATTTCGTCGGTTAGTTCGGGATAAAATTCTTTGGCGCCCTCGTAGGTGAGGTGGTGCAGATATTCCGACTCTTTATCAAAACCTTCCGGCAGAGGAAAAACAGGAAGGATGATCCTGGATTTGATGTCGAAATCCTCGATCTTGTCTACAATCTCCCGGGTGTTGGCCAGAGCTTCTGGATAATCCGGGAAAAGTGCCGCCATCTCTTCCGGACTTTTGAGATATTCCTGTCCGGTATATTCCATAGAAGACTTATCATCCAGGTCTTTGCCGGTGTTGAGGCAGATCAGGATGCGATGGGCTTCGAAATCTTCCTTGTGGATGTAATGTACATCGTTGGTGGCGATCAGCTTGCAATTGTATTTCTCAGCCAGCTTTGCCAGGATGGGGTTGACCTTGTGTTGTTCGGGCAGGTTGTGGTTCTGCAGTTCCAGGTAAAAATCATCCCCAAAAATATCAATGTATTCCTGCAGCACCTTCTCCCCTTCTTCCTCCCCTTTGTTGAGGATACTGGAAGGCACCTCGCCGCCGATACAGGCAGAGCTGGCGATCAGGCCTTCGCTGTGTTGTCTGAGAAGTTCCTTGTCAATCCTGGGGGTATAGTAGAAGCCTTCCAGGAAACCTTTGGAGGTAAGCCTCGACAGGTTCCTGTATCCTTCCAGGTTTTTAGCCAGGAGGATGAGGTGGTTACCGCTGCGGTCCTGTTTGCCTCTTTTGAGGTGGCGGTCTTCGGTGATATAGATCTCACAGCCGATGATGGGTTTGATGCCCTTTTTGACGGCTTCGTTGCAAAATTGCAGCACTCCGTACATATTGCCATGATCAGTAATGGCCAGGGCTTTCATTCCGCTTTCCTTTGCCCTGGCGATGAGGTCGGGGATGCGGGCGGCTCCATCCAGGATGGAGTATTGTGTGTGCACATGTAAATGTGTGAATTCTGACATCTAAATAACTGATTATGTTTTATCTAGAAATTGATACTCGGTTCAATAAAAATAAATAAAATTAAGTAAGGAAAGGATGGTGTTAATAAGTTTTGAAAAGAAGGAATGATCATCCTGGCCTATGAGACCTGTCAGGTTTTGAAAACCTGACAGGTCTATGGATATCCTATTAAAGTCCACTTTTGGGAAATACTTCCAAACTTTTCTTCTGAAATTTCTTGCAAAAAAAATCTTAACATTGTATGAAACCAATACCAAATGTTATGAAAAAAACATAAATTCTACCCATCACCCTAATTATCACAGTTTTTTCATCAATGAGCCAATAATTACTGCTGGAGGCTTTACTATTTCTGCCTGGGCACGCATGGACACCGTGGGCGGAGGAACCAATCATAATAGCCCGATATTTAACGAATCCATTGACCATGTGACGATTGGAACCAGAAGAATTGGCGGTGAACTTGAAGGAGTGTTTAAGGGTGCAATTGATGATGTGGCAATCTATGACTGTGTATTAGACAGTTCACAAGTTTATGATCTTTATATGGGCTCAATTAACGTAAGAGTATCAAGTCCACAGACAGAAACTAATTTTACCATTTTTCCTAATCCCGTATCTGATGTGCTATATTTTCGGACCATCCAATTACCCATTGACAGATTCGAATTGTATGATATTTCGGGATGCAAATTAAAACTGGGTCGACTTGACCAGCATAGCCTCAGCATAGGCCATTTGTCACCTGGGGTATATTTTCTGAGAGCATATGCTGATAAAGCCACCCGTATCATCCAAAGAAAAATAATCAAACAATAACTACATTCAAAGATTGGCAGGAGTGACTTTATCAATAGCTACGTTAGACCCCTTAAAACTAATCCAAATAAAATCACAACATTAGCCAATCTTTTTCTTTTATATTAAAAAAATTAATCCGATATTTGCACCCCAATTTGGGAAAGGGCAGCTCGACTGCCGAAGAAGAAAAATTAGTAGACGGACAAAAATTAATTACAATGGCAACAAGAATCAGATTACAAAGAAGGGTAAAAAATCAAGTGCTTTTTACCACATCGTTATTGCAGACCAGCGTTCTCCCCGTGATGGAAAGTACATCGAAAGGATCGGTACTTACAACCCCATCCCCAACCCTGCAGAGATCATCCTGGATTTTGACAGAGCCCTCGAATGGCTTCAGAAAGGTGCACAACCTTCAGAAACCGTCAGGTCGATCCTGAGTTTTAAAGGCGTACTCTATAAAAACCACCTTTTGAGAGGTGTGCAGAAAGGCGCCCTTAGCGAACAGGAAGCCGAGGCAAAATTTCAGGCATGGCTGAGTGAAAAAGAAGAAAAGATCCAGAGCGAGACCAGTTCGGCAGAGCAGAAGGAAAGAGAAGAACGCAAGAAAAAACTTGAGGCCGAGAAGAAGATAAACGAAGAAAGAGCAGCAGAATTAGCCAGGAAACGCACCGCCGAAATGGAAGCACAGGTGAAAGCTGCGCAGGCAGAAGAAGGTGAGAAGGAGGAAGCCAAAGCAGAAGCACCAGCTGAAGAGACAAAGGAAGAAGTGAAAGAGGAAGCAGCGGCAGAAGCAGTTGCAGAGGAAGCTAAGGCAGAAGAGCCAAAGGAAGTAGCGGAGGAAGAGAAGAAAGAAGAGCCAAAGGAAGTAGCGGAGGAAGAGAAGAAAGAAGAACCAAAGGCTGAAGAGAAAGAGAAAGAGAAAAAAGAAGAAAAGAAGGTAGAAGCTACTGAAGAGAAGAAGGAGGAGCCGAAGAAGGAGGAGGCAGTTGCAGGAGCATCGGCAGAGGAGGCTAAAGAAGAAGCTACCGACAAAGCCCAGGAACAAAAGGCTGAGGAGGTGAAAGCTGAAGCGAAGAAAGAAGAGGAGAAGGCGAAAGAGGAAGTGAAGGAAGTGAAGGAAGAAAAGAAAGAGGAAAAAGAGGATAAGAAAGAGGAGTAGCTTTTCTTTACAACAAAAAGCGAAGAAGGCCGGGTGTTTTGCTCCGGCCTTTTTTGTGGGTAACCGCAAAGGTCGCAAAGCCGGCGCAAAGGCCGCAGTGCTTTGATTATAAAATAAAGCGAATCTGATGAATGTTAAAAATCACCAGGGAAATTGGTTTTCAAAAATCTTTGCGTACTTTGCTCATTCTTTGCGTATTCTTTGCGATTAAAGCATTAAAATGAAAAAAGAAGATTTTTTTTACCTCGGCAGGATCAACAAAGCCATTGGCTCGGGAGAGCGGTTCCGGGCCAGCCTGGATACAGATGAACCGGATAAATACAAAGACCTGGATGTGGTCTTCCTCAACATCAACCATACCTACATTCCCTTTTTTATCAAGGAGATGGAACTGAACGGCACTTCCGCAATCATCGAATTCGAGGAAGATACCACCGAAGGAATCGAAGAATTGCTGACAGGATGCAAGATGTACCTTCCCGGGGAAGCCCTGCCCGAACTGAAAGGAAATAAATTCTATTACCACGAGGTGAAAGGATTTACAGTGATTGACAGCAAGATGGGTAAACTGGGTGTAATCGAGGAAGTGCTGGACCTGCAAAAACAGGCGCTCTTCAAAGTTAGAAGGGAAAGCGGGAAATGAATTGCTCATTCCCATCGCCGACCAGATCATTATAAAGGTAGACCGGGAGAAGCAGGAAGTTGTAGTGGAAACGCCGGAAGGGCTGGTGGAGGTCTTTCTTGGTGAATAGTGGGTGGGTGGTTAATTGGATGGATGGATGGATGGATGGATGGATGGATGGATGGATGGATGGATGGATGAATGGATGGATGAATGAATGAATGAATGAATGAATGAATGGATGGATGAATGAATGGATGGATGAATGAATGGATGGATGGATGGATGAATGACGACGGAGGACGGAGGACGGAAGACGGAAGACGGATGACCGAATGACCAATGACCAATGTTGAGCCCAAAGGGCGAAATCCCGAAGCGAAGTGCATCGGGAACCAATGACCAATGACTAATAAACCAATTCCAAATCCCATGTTTCAATTTAAAAAACTCTCAATACAAGAGATGCCTGCACCATGAAGGTGGGCACCGACGGGGTGCTGCTCGGGGCGTGGGCTGATGTGGCCGGAGCGGAAAGCATCCTGGATATCGATACCGGTTGTGGTTTGATCGCCCTGATGATGGCCCAGCGCTCTGAGAAATCCCGGATTGATGCAGTGGAAATTGATCCGGAACACTAACGGATCCTATTCAGAGCAATCCCGCAGACTGACCCGGGATTTTTACCTGCATTTTTAATTCCGGGATTATTCCTACATTTACCTGACCAAATCCAGCATTATGCAAAAGCATTACAAGATTCTCATTTTACCCATTCTTTTGATTTTCTTATTGTCATCCTGCCTGCAGGAAAACGAACACGTCCCCCTGAAAATCGCCATTTCCAAGGCAGGGCCGGGAAGTCACTACGACAATTACAAAAAATGGCTGAACATCGCCGATTCCAGGTTAGTTTTTTACAATATGTATACCATGCCGCTGGATTCAGCCCTGGCCACCCTCGCGAAATGCGACGGCTTCCTGCTGACCGGCGGACCGGATGTTCATCCCGCCTGGTACGGACAAATTGAAGACACCACAAAATGTGGAGAATTCGACCTGCGCCGCGACAGCCTGGAAATAAAACTGATCGGCGGGGCAGTGAACATGCAGATCCCCATACTCGGTATTTGCCGGGGAGAACAGATCCTGAACGTATATTTCGGAGGCAGTCTGGTGGCAGATATCCCAACAGAATATGACACATTGGTAAAGCACCGTATCGTGGAGGATCCTTACAGTTGTTATCACCGGGTAGTGGTCGACAGCAGTTCAAAACTTTTTAAAACCAGCCAGGCAGGAATGGGTTTTGTAGCCAGCAATCACCACCAGGCCATTAATCGCCTGGGAGAGGAACTCCGGATTACAGCAAGGGCTGATGACGACCTCCCTGAAGCCATTGAATGGAAAGATCCTGCCGGCAAAGCTTTTATGATGGCCGTACAATGGCATCCCGAGAGAATGGATAAGAGCAACCCGCTCTCCCTGCCCATTGCCCTGTATTTCCTCACGGCTGCCACAGAATATCAAGGAGCTGGCGAAACAAAATAATATTCTTTTTCTTTTCACATGAAATAATGCGTTAGTTTTGTTACAGATTAGCAAGAAACTATAACCAATCCGGATCACCTCATGAGCGAAAGAAGCCGATTCCTCCTTAGAAACCTCAGCCGCGGGCTGCTATGGCTTCTAATTGTTATGGTGGTTTTCATCGTGCTGATCAACCTGCTGGGAGATATGCATTATGAAACCTACATCATGCCCATCTATGATCAGCCCTTTTGGTTTTACCTGGTCTTCAGCATCTCGGAGGTGGTTTTCGGGATCATCCCGCCGGAGATATTCATGCTGGTGAGTGCCCAGAAAGAAGACATTAGTTTTTATATTATCACCGTTGCCTTGCTCTCAGGGATATCATACGGAGCAGGGGTGCTCGGCTATTTCATCGGGAACTATTTCAATGATACCGAGTTTTACCAGAAATTATACGTACGTTACCTGGAAAAATATGCAAACTACGTGCGGCGTTTTGGTGGGTTTATCATCATCGTGGCATCGCTCACGCCCCTTCCTTTCAGTGCCATAGCCATGATCATGGGCGCCGTGAATTATTCATTCCGGTATTACCTCCTGTTTTCCCTCTTCAGGTTTGCAAGATTCATCGCTTATTCGGTTTTGATCTACCAGTCAAATTATTTCACCTGATCAATGAACCAGCCTGTTGATCAGTTCTTCATGCTGCGGGAATTGCTGGGTCAGCTTGCTTTTATCGGCCAGGATAAAATCTTTGAAATCAAAGCCCGGGGCTACCGTACAGCCAAAAAGGCAATAGGTCTTTTTATCGATCATCTCGGCTGCAAACCAGGTGTGTTTCGGGATCACCACCATGGGGCGCTCTCCGTTTTCCCAGTCATGGCCAAGTGTCTGTTGGGTCAGTTTTCCATCCCGGGAAATCATGTGGATGATCAGTGGTTTGCCTTCGTAAAAATGCCAGATCTCATCGGAATTCAGTTTGTGAAAGGCTGAAAAATCATCTGCATCGATCAGGAAATAAATCGCGGTAGAAAAATTACGGTCACCTCCATATCGCTCATGCAGGGCCAGTTTATCAATATTTTCATCCGAACGGTAAACTTCTTTGAAATATCCGCCTTCGGGATGTTTCTGCAATTGCAGCTTGTCTATCCAGTGCTGTGCATTGTACTTCATAATCAAAATTTTAAGTCGATAATATAAATTAATCTGAAAGTCAAAATATTGTTATACTGTTTCCGGATCCAGGAATCAGCTCCGTTCAGGCTGTAAAATGTCCTTTCGCGAATGTCAGCCAAAGAATAAGAATACCGCACATTAGCGTGCAGGCGTTTCCAGATCTTGAAACGAAAATCTGCAATAATAGAAACGTCATTTTCATTGAAGGGGATGCTGTCGGAATAAGCAATATCCTCATCTCCATGTTCAATCTCCCTGCTGCCTACCAGCCGTCCCCAGGAAAATCCTGCTCCGAATGTCAGTCCACCTTTATCTCTATAATGCACCAGCAAAGGCACTTCCACGTAATTCAGTCGCAGGTCGTACTCGCCGGTAAGTGAGCGGGCAGAATCGATGTATTGTTGTTTCTGGTAGGCACCTTTCTGACAGAAGGAGTTCTCCAGGCTGATCTCCCAGTGATCTCCCAATGGGACCAGGACTGCAGCCCCGGCATTCAGACCGATCCTTTTGAAACCATACACCTCGTCACCATCCACCTGGCTCAGGTTGAACCCCCCGATAACAGCACCTTTAAAAATCTGAGAAAAAACACTGCCTCCCGCGAACAGCAGCAAAAGGAGGAGGAATGTAATTTTTTTCCTATCCATGTACAGGTTTTTGTTTTACACGATCTAAAACGAAATTAGCGCAAAAAAATTTTAATTGCCGGCACATCAGTCAATATCTTTTAAAGAAAGTTGTATGCGTTTTCTGGCAATGTCCACATCCAGCACCTTTACCATCACCTTTTCGTTGATCTTCACATACCGGTTGGGATCACTCACGAATTCATTCGCCATCTGGCTCACATGGATGAGGCCGTCCTGGTGTGCACCCACATCAACAAAAGCTCCAAAAGCCGTAATGTTAGTAACGATTCCCGGGAGGATCATGCCCGGTTTCAGATCTTCGATGGAGTTCACATTCCGGTCGAACTCAAACACATCAAAATCCTCCCGCGGGTCGCGACCCGGTTTTTCCAGTTCCCGCATAATATCCTTCAGGGTGGGCAAACCGGCTTGTTCAGTTACAAAATCTTCCGGCCTGATCTGCGCTCGTATTTCATCATTGCGGATCAAACCCAGGATATCCGTATCCATGACTTTCGCCATCTTTTCCACGATGTGATAGCTTTCGGGATGCACGCCCGTATTGTCCAGGGGATTCTTTGCCTTGCGTATGCGCAAAAACCCGGCAGACTGTTCAAAAGCCTTTTCCCCGAAACGGGCAACTTTTTTAAGTTCCTTCCGGGATTTAAAGGCCCCGTTCTCGCGGCGGTACCCGATGATATTTTGTGCCAGCACCGGTCCCAGTCCGGAGACATATTTCAGCAATTCCTTGCTGGCGGTATTCAATTCCACACCAACCGTATTTACACAGCTTTCCACCGTATCCTGCAGGCTTTGCTGCAAGGCCGCCTGGTTCACATCATGCTGGTATTGCCCCACCCCGATGGATTTAGGGTCGATCTTGACCAGTTCGGCCAGGGGATCCATGAGGCGGCGGCCAATGGAAACCGCACCCCGAACCGTAACATCGTATTCGGGAAACTCCTCTCTTGCCACGGCTGAAGCGGAATACACGGATGCCCCGTTTTCGTTTACCATCACAGCCATTACGTCTTTATTGAATTTGATCCTGCGGACCAGGTTCTCGGTTTCCCGGCCTGCTGTTCCATTCCCGATAGCAATGGCCTCAATATCGTAAGCATCCACCAGGCTGCTGATCTTGTTGATGGCTTGTTTACTTTCCCGCTGTGGCGGATGCGGGTATATGGTTTCATTGTGGAGAAGGCTGCCCTGGCGGTCGAGGCAGACCAGCTTGCATCCGGTACGAAAACCGGGGTCAATCGCCAGCGTATTTTTAGGTCCGAGTGGTGGCGCCAGCAAGAGCTGCCGAAGGTTTTCCGCGAATACGCGAATGGCTTCCTCATCGGCTTTTTCCTTGATCATGGCCCTTATTTCGTTTTCCATGGATGGGGCGATTAAACGCTTATAGCTGTCATCCACGGCCATCTGCACCTGTTCGGTGGTTTCGTTATCGCTTTTAACGATCACTGAGTCAATACGTCCAATAGCCTCCTCTGTTTCAGGTTCAATTTTCAGGCGCAGAAACCCTTCTTTCTCACCCCGGAACATGGCGAGCACCCTGTGGGAAGGTGACTTCAATGCCTTTTCGTCCCATTCAAAATAGGTTTTATATTTTATGCCCTCTTCCGTTTTGGCTTTCACCACCTTGGATTTGATCATACCCTGATGCATGAACAGCTTTCTCATTTTTGCACGCACAGCTGTATTTTCACTAATCCATTCGGCGATGATGTCCCTGGCCCCGGCAAGGGCATCATCAAGGGTTTCCACTCCTTTTTCCTTGTTAAGGAAAGCGGTGGCTTTACGCTCAATGTCCATGGGCTGCTGGGCCATGATCATTTTGGCGAGCGGTTCCAGGCCTTTGGATTTGGCAATGGTGGCACGGGTTTTCTTTTTGGGTTTATAAGGAAGGTACAGGTCTTCCAGGTCCGAAAGCTCTCCGGCCTTCAGGATGCCGTCTTTCAGCTCTTCAGTCATTTTACCCTGTTCCTCAATGGATCCCAGGATAAATTTCCGTCTTTTCTCCAGTTCTTCAAATTTGTGGTTCAGGTCACGGATCTTTGCGATCTGCACCTCATCGAGGCTGCCGGTGGCTTCTTTACGGTAACGGGAGATAAAAGGCACTGTGGCGCCGGTTGCCAGCAATTCGATGGTATTCAGGATCTGCCGGGCCGAGATCCCGGTCTCCTGTGCTATCCTTTGTTCAAACATAAATTGTGATGCATTATGAAGGGTCAAAGCTACGATTTTAAAATGTTATTGTTTCTGTAATTTCTCAAAGTTATCGCTGGAACTCTCATTCCTGCATTTGGCCAGATCATGCAGTTTATCATATTCTTTTCTGAAAAATGCCAGCTTTTTTGCACGGGACCACTTTTTCATTTTCTTTTCGTAATAGATGGCTTCAGACATTTTCTCAAATTCCAGATAATACATTTTGTTTTACAGATTAATACACTTTGCTGAGAAAATGTCCCGGGTTTGATTAAAAAAAATGCTGGAAACAAAAAAGCATGGGTTTTGGAAAAAAATTTTATCAATGATACTACATGCACTCGCCCCTCGGCTTCGCTCGGGGTGACCCATTTATCCTATTAACTATTGGTTCTCGGCTCCGCTCGAACCAGGGCGCTCCGCTCGAACCACTGCGCTCCATCCAACCCAGGATAACGGTTCGCCTTCGGTCCCGCCCTTCAACCTCTGCTAAGGGCATGCTTCGAGCGGAGCCGAGAAGCATTTGAAAAACTTAAGCAGAATGTCACCCCGAGCGAAGCCGAGGGGCGCGGGCTGAGGGCTGAGAGAAGCTGAGGGGGCGAGCGAAGCCAAGGGGCGAGGGGGGACCAAGAGCAACTAAATCCAAAATGTTTAAGGTTTTGCGAACTAAAGATAAAAGTTTTTCGGGACTTCCAGCTTCCAACTTCCAACTTCCACAGCCTCAAACTAACTCCTACCTCACCAGCGTAACAGTCCCTTTCTTGGTTTCCACCTTCCCATCAGGGCTGTCATCAGTAAAGACTTCATAATTAACCAACCATACATAAACTCCTTCCGGTGCGGGCTCACCTTTGATCTTGCCGTCCCAGCCTTCATCCTTGTCGTTGGTCTCGAAGATCTTTTGACCCCAGCGGTCAAAAACATAGAATTCAAGTCCGGGGATGGCATCTACATTGGTGATGATCCTGAACTTCTCGTTTCCCTGTGTGCTGGCAGGATTGAAGGAGTTAGGCAAGTAGAAAAGAATATCATAAACTTTGATATCAAATTCGTTTGAAAAAGCCGGATTGGGATCCGCACATCCTGCATCGGTATGCATTTCGCAATAAACCGTGGAGCTTTCCACCACTTCGGTAGTTACCAGGGTGCTGTCGGGACCACTCTGCACCTGAGTACCATTTATGTACCACACATAGTAAACTTCGGCTGAACCATGACTTCCTGTGGCATAGAAAGTAACTTCCTCACTTGGGTATATTGGGTTCTTGGAAGCTGTCACATCCACCTGCATGGCAAATGTTTCCACCACATCAATCAGGACTTCGCTGGTATCGAGGCATCCATATGGGGGATTTTCAACAATGACCGTATAGGTACCGGCATCCGTCAGGCTGACATTCTGAACCACGGGACTGGACTCCTGGCTGGAAAAGCCATTTGGCCCGCTCCAACTGAAGCTGGCATCAGGATATGATTCAAGAATGGACAGTTGCAGGTCATCCCCTGTGCAAACAGGATTGTCTCCTTCAGCAGTTACTTCAATAGCATCCCCATCATTTTCAATGACCACCGGGTTGCCCGAATATTCAGCCACGCAGCCATTCTCATCCCTGGCATACACGGTATAACTTCCTGGCATCAAGGTATTGAATACACTGTCGGCAAGCCAGTTCATCCCGTCCACGGAAAACTCATTGTTCCCGGGGCTTCCCAGTGTATGCACCATGATTTCCCCATTGGCTAACTCGCAGGTGGCATTGTTGAATTCAAGCGTTTCTATCTGAATGCCGCCCACATTGGTGAGGGTATAAGGTCCGGCAGTAGATTCGCAGCCAGCATCATCCGTAACGATCAGGGTGTAAGTTCCCGGATCCAGACCTGTTACAAAAGAAGTATCCCCCACCGGGTTGTTGTTCTCATCCAGCCACTGATATGTCAGGCCGGATTGGCCTGTGATCTCCAGTCCGGTAATGGAGCCATTGGGCAGGCCGCAGCTGGCATCCTGCACATCCAGCATGCTGTTATCGATCTGTGGACCGGGAACGGCCAGCACTTCATAGGGACCGCTCACAGACTCGCATCCGTTCTCATCCCTGACCAGCAGGTAATAATCTCCTGCAACAACACCGGTCAGTGGGATCTCTGTACTCACGGTATCACCCGGGACGCTGTACCAACGGTATTCGAGTTGTGTGGAGCCTGTTACAAAAACATCATAAACAGCCCCATTGGCCATGTCGCAATTTTCTCCGCTGGTGAAAGCATTCTGATCATCGATCAGGGGTGCAGGCAGGTCTTCGATGGAATAAGGTCCGGCAAAGGATTCACATCCGTTGTTATCGATTATTTGCAAAAAGTATTGACCGCCAGCAACACCGGTAAGATCCAGGTTATTGCCCACCACCTGACTATTGTCATCAGTCCAGATAAAATCAAAGGGTTCAACGCCATTCACTTCCAGGCCGGTAATGGCACCATTCACTGCATCACAGGTATTGTCGCTGATCTGCATGGAAGTTTCATCAAGTTGGGGAGCGCCTTCATCCGGCACGGTGTAAGGACCGCCGGCAGATGAACAGCCTGCCGGATCACTCACATAAAGGGTATACTGGCCTGAAGACACATCCGTCAGGTCCACCGTGGTGGCAATGGTATCTCCCGCAGCATTCACCCAGTAATATTCAAAAGGACCGTTACCACTGATCTCCAGGTCGGTAATGGATCCATTGTCCTGCCCGCAGGTTGCAGCATTGATCTGCATGCTGGTTTCGTCAATCTCAGGGGCTCCCAGGTCAACGGTAAATGTTATCTGCTGTGGTAGAGCGATATTGTCACAGGCATCAGAAATATTGGAAAAAGGCCTGATCTCCAGGGTATAATCACCATTAACGGTAAAAGGAGGATCAATGGTCAGCTCGTAGGTTTGCTCCATTTCTGCTCCTACTTCACAGGCAGGGCCCGTTACATTAACCAGGTCATGCTCACCATCGGGGCCGGTAAATTTTAATGCGTTAACCGTCACCGTGGCACATTTCACAACTTCAGTGAAATTAAAAGCAAACACAGAATCTCCACAAATAATATTATTGTACAATGCATTTTGAATTTCCGGTCTAACATCATCATATATCACAGCTGTAGAAGCACTGAAATCCAGTGTAAAACCACTTTGAGCACCTGCTCCGGCCCAGTTATTTATGCTTAACACATAGCTCTTACCAGCCTGAACCGGAAGATCCATATTCCACTTATTGGTTGCCCCACAAACAGAGCAATTTGTGTTACCACCATTTGAGGAACTAATTCCCGTCTCTCCCTGATAAGCCAGACCACCTGCTGCATTGCAACTCACCTGCATTTGGGAGGACTGGGTGTATATGTCTTCACAGCGCTTGAAAGTCATATCATACAAAACCCAATCATAATCATCTGTAGGGGCATTTGGATCTATTGATAAAACAAGATCACCACTCTCCTGAACCGTGAATCTATACCACACACTATTCTGCTCACCATCAATACAATTATCAGGACAACACTCATCACATGGGTCACAGATGGGTATCTCATCAGGATAATTACCTGTACCGGAAAAAACATTAGGCTCTAGATAAACATCCTGGCAAACTGTTATAGCACCCAGGCAATCCTGGACAGTCGGTTCCTGAGCTTCAGTAGTTAAAATAAGTGAAATCTGAAAAACACTTAGTAGAGATAATGCTTTAATAAAATACTTCATCATGAATAAATTAGGTTACACATTCACTCCTTTTCTGCAATAATCAAGATCATAAAAGTAAAAACATCCGCCAAACTTTACAAATATTAAATATGTGACTCTATGAATACCCGAGAAACGATTGCAATGTAATTTTTTTTACTTTCGCATAATTCAATCAACAGAAAGAAAATGACAACAAGAAAAATAACAGCATTAATAAGTGCTATGCTCTTTGTAGTATTATTCACACAGTGTGATAAAAACGACAATACCGAAGAAACCGTAAACAATAAACCAACCGCCAGTTTCATCATCGACCCGACTTCTGGAGGTTTACAGACGGTTTTTACCTTTGATGCTTCCAATTCATTTGATGAGGAGACTACCCAGGAATCTTTGCAGGTTCGCTGGGATTTCAATGGCGATGGAAACTGGGACACAGATTATTCTGAAGACAAAACCGTCACATATCAGTATGATGCGACAGGCACCTATGAGGCCAAACTCCTGGTTAAAGATACAGAAGGCCAAACTGATGAAACCAGCAAGAGCCTGACGGTTTCAGCCGGGGCTCCTACAGCAGCATTTATCGTTTCACCTGCTTCAGGGAACACTGAAACCATGTTTGAATTTGATGCTTCGGGAAGTTCTGATGACAACACCCCGCTTACCGATCTCCAGGTCCGTTGGGACTTTGACGGTAATGGCAGTTGGGACACTGATTATTCCACCTCAAAAATCGCTTCGCACCAGTATACAAACGCAGGTACTTATGTAGCAATGCTGGAGGTGCAAGATGATGATAATCTGAGTAGCACAGCTTCAGCAAACATCAGTGTTGAAAATGCTCCACCGGAAGGATGTCCTCCCATACTGGAGGATCCCAGAGATGGCAAAGAATACGCAACCCTTGAAATCGGAGAACAATGCTGGATGGCAGAAAACCTTAACATTGGTGATCGGATTAATGGGAACCAGACTCCTTCTGATAATGGAAGTATTGAGAAATACTGCTACGATGATGAAGAAAGCAATTGCGATACCTATGGTGGCCTGTATATGTGGAATGAACTGATGCAATATACAAGCACAGAGGGCGCCCAGGGTATCTGCCCCGATGGATGGCATGTACCCACCGATGCAGAATGGATGATGCTGGAAGTGGAAATTGGTATGAGTTATGAGGATGCAACTTCAACGGGTTTGAGAGGCACAGACGAAGGCGCCAAGCTGCGTGTTGGCGGAAGCTCGGGTTTTGAAGCCATGCTTGCCGGTTACAGAAATTCAGGAGGTGATTTCTCCTCACTGGATGGATATGCAACCTTCTTTACCAGCAGCCCATCCAGCAACCTGGCATGGTCAAGATATCTTTTCAATAATATGGACCAGGTGATGCGGAATAAGTATGATAAATCGATGAGTTATTCTTTGCGTTGCCTTAAGGATGAATAGTTTTGAGTTTTGCGTTTTGCGTTTTGAGTTTCGAGTCCGTCCGAAGGACGTGGATGCTCGTCCGCAGGACGGCATTTTGAGTGTTGAGTTTTGAATTGTCAATCCAAAGGCTGCTGAATTTGGTTTTCGTTAAAGTTCTTGCTTTTATAACAATAGAATAGAAATTACAAATGATCTTGCTAAAAGCTTAACTCAAAATTAAAAATTAAAAATTCAAAACTCAAAATTCATAACTACCTTACCAGGGTAACCGTTCCCTGTTTGAATTTCTCTTCTCCTTCGCCGGTATTGTCGCGGTAGATCTTGTAGGAAACGATCCAGACATAAACGCCTTCGGGTGCAAGTTCCCCATCGATGCGTCCGTCCCAGCCCTTGTCCATATCGTCTGATTCGTAGATCATCTGGCCCCATTTGGAATAGATCGACATCTTGTAATCCGGAATATCCCCCACATTGGTGATCACCCGGAAAACATCGTTCCCCCGTTGGCTGACCGGACTAAAAGAGTTGGGCAGAAAAAAGTTGATATCGACCACTTTCACCTCCACCTCATTGGAATTAACCGGATTCGGATAAGCACAGGATTCATCTACATACATCCAGCAGCTTACCGTTGCATTGCTAATAATCTCATCGGTTACAAAAATCGAATCAGCCCCGCTCTGGAAGACCACATCATCGATGCGCCATTCAAATACCGGATTGGTTCCATTGCCCAGCTGGTGAGCCGTAAAGGTGACTTCCTCACCGGGATAGATCTCCGTTTTGCTGGCCGTAACATCCGCCTGTATGGCAAAACTTTCAACCACAAATACATCCAGGTAAGCCGTATCAGCACAGTCATCAGCGGGATTGATGACTTCTACAGCATACTTACCAGAATTGACGGGCTGGACATCCGTGATGATCATTGTTTTCTGATCTCCTGCAAAGGCATCTGGTCCCCACCAGTTAAAGTTAAACGAACTGTTGTTGTCGGCAGTCAGTTCCAGGTCCTCACCTGAGCAGATATCTCATAAGGTCCTAGAATCTCAGCATGTACAGAGTCTCCAATATTGAGCAGTTCCACGGGATTACCCGAATAAGGTGTAACACACCCGTATTCATCCCTGACAAAGAATTCGTAGGTTGCCCGGGAGCCAGTGTATTCGAATATGCTATCATTCTAGCCAGTTGAGACTGTCAACAGAAAACTCTTTATCTCCGTAACCCCCGTAAGTGCTGAATTCAGCAAAACCATTCAAAAGCTGGCAGGTCGGATCGGTAAAAACAAGCTCATCAATCAACACGCCACCTATGTTTTCGATGGTATAAGGCCCTGTAACCGATTCACATCCTGCTTCGTCGGTCACCACCATGGTGTATTCACCAGGACCAACATTCAGCAGATCATCTTCCGTTCCCACCACATTACTGTTTGCATCCAGCCATTCCACTGAGTAGGGAGATGCAGCAGAAACGCCAATATTGGTGATACTGCCATTTTCTTCCAGGCAGCTCGCCGTGTTCACATTCACAGCGCTTACATCCAGTTCCGGACCGCCGATATTCTGCACCAGGTAAGGGCCGCTTTCGGTGATACAGCCCTTTTCATCCGATGCTTCAAAAGTATAGCTGCCAGCATAAACATCCAGCAGATCGATATCGTTAGACACCACATTGCCCAGGTCATCGTACCAGGTGTAGGTGAGGGGTTCCGTACCCTGCACGTCCATGCCGGTAAGGGACCCGTCGTTGTTGTCGCAGTGCGCATCGGCTACATCAATGTTGTCATCGAATACCACGGGGGCCGGGAATACTTCAACAGCATAAGGACCGGCCAGGGTCTGGCAATCGTTGGCATCGATGATCTCCAGGGTATAACTTCCGCCTGTAAGGCCGGTCACATCCAGTTCGTTGCCGACCACATTGCCACCATCATCCAGCCAGGTAAAAGAAAAAGGCTCTGTTCCGTTCACTTCCAGTCCGGTGATGCTTCCGTTTTCTTCATCGCATAAATTATCATCAATCTGCAGGTTATTCTCATCCACGCTGGGAGCACCGGCATTCTGCACGGTATAAGGGCCGCCAATGCCTTCACAACCGCTTGGATCATCAATAAAGAGGGTATATTCACCCGCCCCGACACCGATGAGGTCGAGTTCGCTTCCCACCACATTTCCGTCACTGTCCTGCCATTCAAAGCCAAAAGGGCCGTTACCGGTAACATCCAGACCGGTGATGGATCCGTTGTCCTGTCCGCAGGTGGCGGGCGAGATCGTCATCCCTGATTCATCCACTTCAGGGGCATTTAAATCGAGTGTAAAGGGATATGTTAAAGGGAGGGCAACATTGTCGCAGGCATCCTTGATGCTGCTGAACAAGACGATCTTCAGGTCATAATCGCCGCTAACCGTAAATGGCGGATCGACAGATAAGGTAAAGAGATTTTCCATATCCCCACCAACAGCACAGGTAGATCCGAATACATCTGTTACATCATGGTCACCATCGGGGCCGGTAATGGTAAAAGAACCGGCAGAAACAGTAGAACACTGCACTTTTTCTGTAAAAACAATATCGATCTGTTCTGAACCGCAAATCACATCTTCTCCGTAAATATGGTTTACCTCGGGTCGTACATTGTCATATACCTGGGCGGTAGAAGAGGTAAAATCAAGGGTATAACCATACTGGTTACTGGAATAATTGCTGATATTGATAACATAAGTTTCACCCGCGTTTACAGGGATGAGTGCATTAAAAGGTCCGTTACTGGCACTCCCACAATTAATTGAACCTAATCCATTAGGCCCTGTTGAACCTGGTGTACCGGACCAGTTACAACTCACCTGCAATTGGGCGGCCTGAGAAAAAATATCTTCACATCTAGCTGTTGTTAGATCATAGACTACCCAGTCGTAATCATTTGAGCCCTGGTTGGGCGTGATCACAAATCCAAGCATGCCATCCGTTTGCACGGTGATAATATACCAAACACAATTCAACTCCCCACTCAACATGCAATTGCCGGGACAGCCTCCTGAACTGGGGATTTCATTGGGATAGTTCCCCTGTCCCGAATAAGAATTCGGCTGATAATACAATGAATCACAAACCGGGATGGCTCCCAGGCAATCCTGGTCTGTTGGTTGTTGTGCATTCACAAACTGGTTGATGCCGGCAAAGAAAAACAAGCCGATCAGTGTGATAGTCAGTGGTCTTAGATTTCTGTAGATTTTCATTCCGCTTCCTGATAATTTAGTCTGCACAAAGATAAGAATATCAAAGAAACATGAATCATTGGCAATATTACTTCCTGTATTTTGTTCACTTAAGGATCGATTCATTATTTTTGAAAATAAAAAATATGAGACAAATCATCTTTTTCCTGTTCATCATTTTCTTCTCCCATACCGCCTGTGCCCAGTACAAAGTAGAAGGGGTAATCGAAAATTACAACAATCGCAAACTCATGCTTGCTGATTTCTACGGCGATCAGAAAAACATCATCGATTCCACCAGAAGCAGTGAAAGCGGGATTTTTAGTTTTTCTTTCCCTGAAAACAGAGCCACAGGCATGTATCGCATCATTTTGGACAACAGGGATTTCTTTGATTTTATTTTCAACAAGGAAGATGTCAGGCTCATCGCCAAAGCAGAAAATCCAATGCAAAGCGCCACTTCAGTGGAATCAATTGAAAATGATCTTTATTACAGCTACCTGGATACCAGAAATAAAAGCCTGTATAAACTGGACCTGTTAAATCCCGTCATCCGGTATTACCCGGAAGAGAATGAGTTTTACACGAAGGCCCTGGAAGAATTCGTTGCGGTACAGGATGGATTGTATGATTTTGTTGACTCTCTCCGGCAACAATTCCCGGATGCCTTTGCCACCCGGATTGCATTGATGGAAAGGGAACCGCAGAGCGACCCGCTCTGGAATCCTTTCGAAGAATCCCTTTATAAGCGTAAACATTTTTTTGATGATGTGGATTTTTCCGATACTTCCCTGCTGCGCAGCAACGTAATATCTACAAAGATCATCAGCTACCTTTCTCTTTACCAGAATAAAAACTTTAGCAAAGAACAACTGGAAAACTCATTCAAGCAGGCGGTGGATACGATCCTCAAAGTCACCCGGCCTTATCCCCTGCTCTATGAATTTGCCCTGGATTACCTCATCAGTGGTTTTGAGCAATACGGCTTCAACGGGGTGATAGAATACATCGCCGGGCATGCCACCCTGGAAGAAGATTGCGAATATTCCGAAAACGCCTCCAAGCTGGAACAAAGAATTGAAACCCTGAAGAAACTTTCCAACGGGAATACGGCCCCGGATTTTACGGCATCAGATATTGAAGGCAATGAAGTATCTCTCACAGATACGAAAAACAACAAAACCCTCCTGGTCTTCTGGGCCAGCTGGTGCCCGCATTGCACGCACATGTTGCCCGGATTGAAGGATTATTTTGAGCAGAATAAAGAAGATTTGAGGGTCATTGCCGTTTCTATCGACTCATCCCGTAGTGATTTCATGAATTTCATCCGGGAAGGAAATTATGCCTGGACGAACATTGCGGATTTTAAAGGCTGGAACAATGAGGTAGCGGAGCTTTATGGAATTTATGCTACGCCAACATTGATATTGCTGGATGCTGACCGGAAGATTCTCGGGAAGCCGAATGACGTTGGGGAGTTGAGGGAGATGATGGGTGAGTGAGGCGAGTGGGCGATGAAGGCGACGTAGGCGACGTAGGCGACGTAGGCGAATGGCAGACAGGGAGACTGGTGTCTTGTCCTGAAATAGGTTTGTATTGCCATTTCAATTGCTGACATGAGATCAGCACACGGATTTATCCGGACGTCCCGATGAATGACGGTTTTTATAAAAGCCTGCTTAAGCGGGCTTGCCTGAAATTTTCTTTCCTTTACCTACACCACGATTGAATCGTGGTGCTAATCTCATTGACGAAAACACCATATTTGATAAGGAAAACAAATGCGAAGATAAATACAACTCACTACTCACTACTCACTACTCACTATTCCCTTCAACTGCAACTTGCAATACCGTCTCGCCTGAGGTGAGCATCCTCGACTGAAAGTCGGAACCTGCAACCAGGTTTCCTGTCCTTTTTCCTATCTTTGCAAATATTCGATTCAAAACCTATGAAAGAAGTCGATCTTTTCGTGCCCTGTTTTATCGACCAGGTGTATCCGCAAACCGCATTTAATCTGGTGAAAATTCTGGAGAAATGTGATGTGAGGGTGCACTACAACCCCAAACAGACCTGTTGCGGGCAGATGGCCTTCAACAGTGGTTTCTGGGACGAGGCAAAATCAATCGGGGCAAAATTCATCAAGGACTTCAACAACGACCGCATGGTAGTGGGGCCCTCGGCATCCTGTGTGGGTTATGTGCGGAATTACTATGAAAAGCTTTTCCATAATTCTTCCCTGCACAATGAATACCGTCAGCTGGTAAGGAATATTTACGAATTTTCCGATTTCATGGTGAATGTGTTAAAGGTGGAGGACCTGGGTGCCACTTTTGAAGCAAAAGTCACCTACCATGATTCCTGTGCTGCACTCCGCGAATACGGGATCAAAGAAGAACCCCGGAAACTTTTGAGTAAAGTAAAAAGTCTGGAACTAATCGAAATGAAAGATACGGATGTCTGTTGCGGTTTCGGCGGGACTTTCTCCATAAAACACGAACCCATTGCCACGGCCATGGCTGAGCAAAAAGTGGAAAATGCCCTTGCAACCGGCGCCGAATATATCGTCTCCACCGACTCCTCCTGCCTCATGCACCAGGAAGGCTATATCAAAAAGCATAAATTAAAGATGAAAACGATTCACCTGGCGGACGTGCTGGCTAGTGGGTGGTGATTTTGGTGAGTAGTGAATTGTGAATAGTGAGTGGCAAGTTGCAGGTTTGCTAACATACTGCAATCTGTCCCTTCGCCTTCGCTCAGGATGACATTCTGTAATCTGTAATCTGAAATCTGTCCCTTCGCCTTCGCTCAGGATGACATTCTGTAATCCAAAATCTCCACCAGGCTTCTATTTAAAAAGCTTTCAAATTACGCGTATTCCTTGCACAACAAATACATTCAATCTACTTTTGTGTCACGAAATTTAAAATCATAACACCATGCAGGTAAAAAGATTCGGTGTTTCCCTCGAAAAGGACCTCCTTGAGGCCCTGGATGAGCTGGTGGAAAAGCATCACTTCCCAAACCGTTCGCAGGCAATCCGTTTTCTGATCAAGAAAAATCTGGTGGAAGACAAATGGAAAGGCAATGAGGATGTGGCCGGTGCCATCGTCCTGGTCTATGATCATCACAAAAGAGATCTGCAAAACAAATCAACTGATGTACAGCACGCCTTTCACGATCTGATCCTTTCGGTACAGCATGTCCACCTGGATCATGATAATTGCCTGGAAACCATTGCTGTGAAAGGCAAGGCAGCAAAACTGATCGGTCTGGCCAACAGCCTGATCGCACTCAAAGGCATCAAACATGGCGAACTGGTCATGAGCGCATCCAAATAATTTTTTTACAATATGGGTAACACCAATCTCAAATATGTAACACTGAAATGAAAAAAGGACTGATTGCCATACTGAGTTTATTGATTCTTAGCGGGGGCTACTCCCAGTCATTGGTTGAGGGATATATTCTTGATGCAGAAACAGGAAAACCCCTGTCCGGAGCTCATATTATCCTGAATGAAGCAAATAATGGTTTTACCAGTGATCAGAATGGCTACTACAAAGCAGTTATGAAAGAAGCAGGAACCTGCAAACTAAAAATCAGTTACATCGGATACCAAAGCCAGGAACAAAGCATTGCCATCAAAAAAGGGCAAAAACTGCATCTTGACTTCAACCTCATCCCCGGAACATACAGGAGCGATGAGGTGGTGGTTACAGCAACCCGCAACCAGAGCAGGATTGACGATATCCCGGGCAGCATACGGGTGATCAGTCGCAAGGAAATACAGCAAATGCCTTCCGAAAAGATCGATGATATCATTCAATATGCCACCGGCGTGAATGTGCTTCGCTCGGGCGGCATCTATACCATGCGGCCGGTTGTCAGCCTGCGCGGACTTTCCGGTGATGAACAGGGCCGCACCCTGATCCTGGTTGACGGGGTTCCCATCAATAAAGGTGATACGGGAGGGGTAAACTGGAACCGCATCGACAAGAACAGCATTCAGCGCATCGAGATCTTCCGGGGTCCAGGTTCCAGCCTCTACGGGAACAATGCCATGGGTGGCGTAATCAACATCATCACCCGCAAGCCCGTAAAGAAAATGGAAGGCTATGCCGGCATGTCTTTCGGAACCTATAACACCCAGCGTGCAAATACCGGTTTCGGAGGCCGGATGAATGAAAAGATCTGGTATTCAGCTTCTGCCTTTTATACGAATTCCGATGGCTATAATGCCATCCCCGACAGCCTGCGAACAACACCCGATTACTCTGTCCCCCGGTTCCTGAATGAAAAGGGGATCAGTGGAAAGATGGGCATCAGCTCTTCAAAACTGCTGAACCTGGAAATTCAGTATGACTATTTTGAAGACAAGCGTGGTGAGGGGGAAAAGATCCGCGCACCACAGGGAGAATACAGAAGCTTTAACACCCACTTTTTCAGGGGAAAGGCAAAGGGAGACCTTAAAGTTTTTCAATACGATCTTAATGCCTACTACCAGCAGGAGCATTATTTCCGCATTGATGAGCGGGAAAGGAAGGGGGAGTATTCCCGCTTCGATGTGGAGTCGGACCGAATTGATCTCGGCCTGATCCTGCACATGAGAAGCAGTATCGGCAAACACCAGGAACTCTCATACGGACTTGAGTCAAAGCAAAGCAGTGTGGATGGCGGCGACTATTACAAAACCTCCCCCGACACCATCGAAAACAGCGGCAAGATGAAGTTCTCGGCCGTTTATTTGCAGGACGAAATCTCATTGATTTCAGCTAAACTGAAGATCATCGCCGGCCTCCGTTTCGATCATGCCAATTTTTTTGATGGAAATTACTATTCAACGGATAATTCCTGGACCGGTGCATTACCGGAACTGGAATCACATGCCTGGGAGGCAGTCAGTCCCCGGATCTCCGCATCCTATAAAACCGCTCCCGGATCAAAAATATACCTTTCCTATGCCCGGGGTTTCAGGGCCTCCATCCTGGATGACCTTTGCCGTTCGGGCTGGATGTGGATAGGCCCCAAGATCGCCAATCCCAGGCTGGGACCCGAAAAGATCGAAAATTACGAAGCAGGCGCCAATATCAGCATCACGGAAAGCTTCAGCTTTGCTGCTTCCCTCTTTTATTCAAAAGGCCACGACTTCCTGTATTATGTAAGAACCGGTGATTCCCTCTGGGGAAAACGCCCGATTTACCAACGGCAGAATGTAACGGAAGTAGAGATTTACGGTGCCGAGCTGGAGACCGAATACAACTTGAACAGGAATTTGCGACTGTTTGGTTTTTATACTTTTAATGAATCGAAGATATTATCCTTTAACGAAAATCCCGGATTGGAAGGCAAATACCTGAAATTTACCCCTGTACACCAAATCAAAGCCGGTTTTTTCTGGTCGAACAGTATTCTAAACACCGCCATCAATCTGATCTACAAAAGCAAACAATATATCGACGACCTGAATATGACTGAGATCGAGCCTTATGTGAGTGTTGATGCGAAATTATCCAAAAAAATTGATGAGCATTTCAATGCTTTTGTTCAGGTACAGAATCTGTTCGACGAACAACATATGGATAACGAGATTTATCTTTCACCGGGAAGGATGATGACAATAGGAATCAATGTTATGTTTTAATGAAAAAAGGAATTGTTCTCATATCGATCGCTTTGATGTTGTTTTCCTGCGGAAGCAGGGATGATAAAAAGCCTGAAGGACGCATGATCACAGATGCCAGCGGCATAGAAGTGATGGTTCCCGGGGAGATCAACAGTATCATTGCACTGCGGCCAGGGGCTTTGCGGCTGCTGGCTTATCTCGGGGCAACAGATAAAGTGATCGCTGTGGAGGAAAATGAAAAAAGAAGGACGGTTCCCTATTTATTCGCAAATCCTCATTTAAAGGAACTTCCCATAATTGGATCAGGGAATATAGCTGAACCGGAGTTGCTTGCATCTTACGATCCGGATATTATTCTTGCTACCTACCTAACCCCCGGCGAAGCCGCTGAACTGCAAAGCAAAACAGGCGTTCCGGTGGTCGTGCTGGATTATGCCGATTTTAATGAAAGAAGGGGAGATCTTTTTAAAACCATTGAATTTCTTGGTAAATTGATCCAGAGGGAAGAACGGGCCGATTCACTGATCAGCTACATCAAAAACACCATTACCGATTTGAAAAAAAGATCAGGCAAAACAAATAAAACAGTATATATTGGAGGCATCGCCTACCGGGGTGCGCATGGTATTACTTCTACAGAGCCGCATTATGCTCCTTTCAGCCTGCTGAATTTGAATCATGTGGCAGGCGGCCTGGGAGAGGTAACAAGTTCGCCAAGGGCCTGGATTGAGAATGCATTTATTGACATCGAACAACTGATTGAATGGAACCCCGATTATATCTTCCTGGATGCTGCCGGCAGGGTAATGTGGGAAGAAGACCTGCAAAAAGATGCTTTGCAAAATTCCCTGGAAGCTTTCCAGCGAGAAAATCTATACACCGTGCTGCCGCATAACTGGTACACCACCAATTATGAAAACATCCTGTGCAATGCGTACTATGTAGGAAAGATCATTTACCCGGAGGCTTTTTCCGATGTTGAAATAAAAGACAAATGCAATGAGATTTACCGGACCTTTCTTGGAAAGCCTGTTTATGATAGTATGGCAATGAAATTTAATGCTTACAAAAAACCTTAGTGACTACTTTGTGTCTTCGTGGTAAAAAAAATATAGCCACTAAGGCACGAAAGCACACAGGAAACACAAAGAAAAAAATGCAAAAGGAGATCACCAAGACATACAAAAAATACATTCGCAGCAAGAAGCGATTCATTGCCGGAACTCTGGTTCTGACGCTTCTTCTGATCGTAATTGGGATCTCAATGGGTGCAGCAAAAATTTCTTTTACGGAATCAATTCGGGCAATATGGGGTTCACCGGATGAAGTAAACCGGCAGATCATCCTAAACATACGCCTTCCGCGTGTACTGGCGGCTATCTTTTGCGGAATGGCCTTATCCGTCTCGGGAGCAGCCATGCAAAGCATTTTACGAAATCCGCTGGGATCGCCTTTCACGCTGGGAATTTCCAATGCAGCAGCTTTCGGGGCAGCCTTTGCCGTGATCGTTTTCGGAGCAGGAAGCATGCAAAGCAGCGCTGCGGATTCCGTTCTTTATAACAATCCCTACATCATTACCATATCGGCTTTTTTCTGGAGCCTGGTAAGCACCGCACTGATACTTATTGTAGCCAAAGCCAGGGGCAGCACTCCAGAAAATATGATCCTGACAGGCATCATTGCCGGCTCCCTTTTCATGGCCCTTACCACAGGACTGCAATATATAGCCGATGATGTGGAGCTGGCTGCCATCGTTTTCTGGACCTTTGGCGACCTGAGCCGGGCTTCCTGGAAAGAACTAATCATTTTGATGATCGTGGTCATCCCCATTCTTTTCTATTTTATTTATAACCGATGGAATTACAACGTGCTCGACACAGGTGACGAACCGGCCAAAAGCCTTGGCGTAAACGTTAACCGTGTCCGCACCCAGGGCATGATCATGGCCTCCCTCGCCACGGCTGTGGCTGTTTCCTTTTTCGGCATCATAGCTTTTGTGGGGCTTGTAGTACCTCACATCGTCAGGCGCATGATCGGCAGCGATGAAAGATTTTTACTGCCGGGCGCCGCACTTTTTGGCGGAGGCTTTCTGTTGCTTTCGGATATCATTGCCAGAAGCATCATCTCCCCCATGGTTCTTCCCGTGGGAATAATCACATCCCTGATCGGGGCGCCATTATTCATTATCTTATTATTTAAAGGAATCGGAAAATCACAATGGAAATGATCAACATCAGGAACATAACATTTGCATACAATGGAAAACCGGTACTGAAAGATGTTTCGGAAAGCATTAGTCCCGGAGAATTTATTGGCATCATCGGGCCAAACGGTTCAGGAAAGACCACATTAATGCGCTGCATGAACGGGATACTTTCACCGGGAAAGGGAGAAATCGAACTGGAAGGTAAAGATCTGACAAAATTCTCCTCCAACCAGCTTGCCCGGATAATTGCCTATGTGCCTCAAATGCTAACGAATGTTTTCCCCTCCACCGTTTTCGATACCATACTGATGGGGCGCAAACCCCATCTGGGCTGGGCGCCATCGAAAAGAGACCTGGAGATCACTTCAGAGATTATCGAAAAGCTCGACCTGGCCGATATTGCCATCAAAGACATCAACAAGCTCAGCGGCGGTCAAAGGCAAAGAGTATTTATCGGAAGAGCCCTCGCCCAGGAACCGAAGATCATCCTGCTGGATGAGCCCACAGCCAATCTCGACCTGCATCACCAGCATGAAGTACTCAGGCTTTTGAAGGAACTCAGCCGGAAAGGCATCAGCATTGTAGTCTCCATCCACGACCTCAATCTTGCCATGCAATATTGTTCCAGATTTCTTTTAATCCATGAAGGCAAAGTGGAAGCACGTGGCGGACTTGAAATTTTTGAACCACATATCCTTGAAAAAGTTTACAAGGTAAAAGTTGAAATTTTTGAAAATAAAGATCACAAATACATCATCCCTTTAAAACCTCTTTCTCATGATTAATTTACAAAACATAGGAATTGTCAGAAGCAAATTCAAAGAAGCCGAACCTTCGGATGCCAGATTGATGAAAAAAGAGATCAGTTATGTGGAGGTGAAGGAAGAATTTGCCGAAGGACTCTATAAAATTGAAAAATCGGAATTCATCGACATTGTATTTCATTTTCACCAATCCGAAGGCTATGAAATGAAAACCCATACATACTCGGGAGATTACAAAGGTGTTTTCGCCACCCGTTCCCCGCGAAGGCCTTCCCCCATCGGGGTGACCACCGTAAAACTACTCGAGAGAAAAGGTAATACACTCAAGGTAACCGGGCTGGATGCAATTGATGGAACGCCTGTGCTGGATATCAAGACCGGCGACACTTATCTGTTGCAGCAAAACCTGGAAGACATCAGCAATGAAAGGCTGAAAACCGATCCGCACAAAGATATCATGGCTCTGGTTCTGGCTAAAGACACAGTAAGACTTCTCTTAAAAGCCGGTCAATTGCACGGACACTACTGCCCCGGCCTGGCCATGGGCGTGATGGCCGCCACCCATGCCATGAATGCACTCAAAGTGGATGATTCAGACGGACTGGAAGATCTGTTGGCTATCACCGAAACCAACAATTGCCTGAGCGATGGGGTGCAATTCGTTACGGGTTGTACCTTCGGCAACAATGCCCTTGTTTTTAAGGACCTCGGTAAAACGGCATTCACCCTTACCAAAAGGGATGGCAGCGGTATACGTGTAGCCACGAGGGCCGGCGCCAAAGAGTACATGCATAAAAAAAAACAGGCCTTTACTGAGGAATATGCCAAACTGGTCGGAGATCAGGATCATTCGGAACAAACAAAAGAAAGCTACAAGCTAAGCGGCATACAGGCCGCCCTGCATACCCTGAAACTGGAGTTTGATAAAATTTTCAAAACAGAAAGAATTGATGTAAAAATCCCGGATTACGCCCCCAGCCACGAAAGCATCAACTGTAATAAATGCGGCGAACCGGTCATGGCCACCAGGATCACGGAGAAGGAGGACAAGGCTTTTTGCCTGGAATGTGCGGGCGAAGGATTTGGGATGCTTGATGGAGAAGGGGTTCATAATTAATAATTAAGAATTAAGAATTAAGAATTAAGAATTAAGAATTAAGAATTAAGAATTTAGGTAATAGCATGCAGCGATTCACTCTAATGCAACTTTTATATATACTATTTTGTCTTATATTTGTTATACAGTCGTTTGCATTCTAAAAAAGCCAAACCAATGAAAGTCCGTGCTAAAACCATCCTTCTTATCCTGATGCTCAGTATTCATTTAATTATTGTCAGGGCACAGGAAAACACCACTTCAGACGAGAACATGATCTTTACCATCTCAGGTACGGTTAGCGACATACAGACCGGTGTGCTTTTGTCGGGGACAACAGTAAGTGCTGACACCTTTAGCACCATCACCAACGACAGCGGATACTACAGCCTTGGAGTTTATTCGGGCTTTTACGACATTGAATATCAAAAGGCCGGTTATCAGGATCATACCGAGGAAGATATTCTGGTTTCAAGCAATTTGCAAATTGATGTCGGCTTATGGGAATCAATCTATTCACCCGGATGGGTAACTGCTACAGTAAATGATGATGAGTCTGAATGCCTGCTTGCATGGTTTAATCCTTCACCTCTAAATGAGATGTCTTATGATGATGGGATTGCTGAAGATTATCTCGCTTACAGCAACTCTGGTTCCGGCCACGCAGTAAAGTTTGATCCTCTGGGCTATCCCTGTTATGTTAAAGGAGCAAAATTTTATGTTGGAGACGGGAACTTCCCGGTCGGTTCAAATTTCCTGGGTTCAACTTTTACGGTTAAAATACTTGATGATGATGGCAACAATGGAAAACCGGGTACTACACTTGCTTCAAAATCAGTAAGCATTGATAATTATTTATGGATAGAAGTTGACAGCTTTAATGTTGAAATTACCGAAGGGGAGTTTTATGTGGGTATGTTCCAGGATAGCCTCCCCCCTTATGCTGCTCCCATTGGCATTGATCAAACCATGCCCACCTATTATAAAAGCTATTCTTACATCAGCTATCAGGACTACTGGACCATTTCAAGCTACCAGGATTTCATGATCAGGGCCCTGGTTTCGGGTGATCCGGATTCGGATAATGCAAGAGATGCCCTGGCATATAAAGTAACCAGGTTTGCCAATTTCGACCCTGATGGCTCCCCGGCTAATGGAGATTCTACCATCCTGAATGACAGTGTAGCAGATTATTCATACAATGATACTTTGTTTGAATATCTAAACGAAGGATGGTATGCCTATGGCTTGGCTGCCCTTTATAATCAAAACGGTCCGATATACTCAACTTATTCATATACCAACATTGTGGGTAAGGATAAACAAATTTCGGTAACATTTGATATTTCCACCAATACAGGGGAGATTGCCGACAGTGCCGAAATCGAACTAACAGAGCTTGAATTTCCTTATAATGAATATAGCGGAATTACGGATGATTCCGCCACCTGCACATTTGATCCGGTTTGGAAAGGGGTACATGAAGTAAATATTTCGCTGCCCTATTATCAGGAATACACGGATTCCAATCTTGTTTTATCATCTGATACGCTGATCAATATTGAGCTAATTGAAATCATCCAACCGCCAACAGAGCTATATGTCGATCCTTTAAACTCAATTGCCACCTGGGAAGCTCCGGTAATTGATACAAGCTCAAAGTCCAATACCAACATACCTTTTCAAACATCGAATCAAAATAAAACAGAAAACCCGGAACACACTCCGCCAACAGGCTCTTACCTGGTTCTTCTAGATGGAGATTCCATTGCCACCGTGTACGAAGAAAGCTATCAATACCTGAACCTTGTTTACGGGCAGGAATACACTGCCGGGATTTCAGCCATTTTTATGTCAGGGAACTCAGATACGAATAATTATACATTCACTTCCGAGTGGCTTTATCCACCGGAAAACCTTCAAATAGATACTAACAACATTCTTTTCTGGACAGTACCCAAAGCTCCCTGGCCTCAAAAGGACAGCATCCCTGCAAACCTGATCGGTTTTAATGTTTTTATGGAAAATGAGTGGGTTGAATATGTAGAATATTGGGGAGGAGATACTGTTTATTCAAACAACTGGGCATATTATATTTTGATGCCGGGAACCTACAATTTTTCGGTCAGTGCGGTTTATGATTTAAGCCCTTATGGTTTTCCGGGAGATGAGGGGGAATCTTTGGAAGAAGGCCCAATCCCGATAGTCGTTTCCTATGGTTTTTCAATTCCTTTCATTGAAGAATGGGAAAGCGGAGATTTTGAAGAAAACAACTGGGAGGTACATTGTGATAATTGGGCTGTGATAGCAGAGGAAGGGAATCCCGAACCAACAGCAAGTTTCTCAGGCCAGCCGGTTCTGGAGAATTATGACTGCGGAATAGTTTCTTATCCAATAAATGGACTTGAAATAACAGATGGATACTATAATATCGATTTTGATTTAAAACTGGAAATTAATGACGCGGCCCCTGATGAAAAATTGGTGATAAGGTTGTGGGAAAACGGGGAGTGGTATTGGTTGGATAGCTTCGATGCCACAGAATCATTCGATTGGATTGCTATTAACATCGAGACAGATGAGCATTTAGAATCAGATTTTAGAATCGGCTTTTTCTGTAAGGGTAACAACTCATCTTTGGTTGATAAGTGGCAAATAGATAATATTGAAATCACGCAAGTATGCATTGCTCCGGATAGAATCCTTTCCGAAGTTCTAATCATGAATGATGATTATGCAATTATCGATTTAGAATGGGATTTTTGGTTTCCCGGGTGGTATTGGTGGACATCATATAATGATGGAACTTTTGAAAATGCCATTGCATCCACAGAAGGTAATGCAGGCCTTGCACAAATGTTTACTCCCTATGAAACCCCCTGCACCCTGCATGGCATTAAATATTTTAACAGCTCTTATGAACAATATCAACAGAAAGAAAAAATATATGTTTTATCAGGAGATGGTGAAACTATTTTAGCTGGCCCCTTTCCCATCGAAAACGGTCCGGCAGATGATTGGGTAACCATATTTACTCCCCCATTTACATTCAAGACGAATTTATGATTGCAACTTTTAATGCAGGAGCTGGTGGTCCCTATATTGGAATGGATGATAGTTATTACGATGGTTCACTCTACTTTGGCACAATCGGGGATTTTACTGAATTGGGTGAGTACGGATATTATTATGTTGGAAGTCATGAGGCATATATCAGTTATTATAAATCAGATGAGGAAAAAAGGGTTTATAAGGTTTTAAAATCAGACATGATGCAACAAAAGCAACAGAACATACGATATTCTTCAGATCAAAGATTTAATTCAAGAAATTATCTCGGAACAAATCTATGGAGAAATGGAGAATTGATTTTGGAAAATCATTTCAACAACAATTATAAAGACACAGTTTATGAGCCAGGCGAGTATTGTTATTTTGTAAATGCAGTTTACAGTTCCTGCGAATCCGACACCACGGGCCTGGCTTGCGAAACTTTTTATGTGGGACTGGAGGAAGGTTTTCAGGATAATACAATTAAGATCTATCCCAACCCGGCCAGGGAGGAGCTTTATATCGAATCTCCTTTCCAGACCAAAAGCATACAAATCATGAATACAAACGGAATGATCATCCGCAGCATTGACAATCCAAATCAGCAAAACATCAGGATTGATTGCAAGGAATTTAAAACAGGCCTGCTGTTTTTGAGAATTGCCACCGAATCAGAAATATCATATAAAAAGGTTTTAATCCTGCACTGATCTTACCCTCAGTCCGATCTGCCAAAAAACCGATGTAAAGCATTTCTTCCTCAACAGGCCGCCGGGCACAAAGAAACATATTGCGAAAGTATACTACAAAGAAGGTGGAATCTTCGGATTGCGGCTATTGCATCTTTTCGACCTGAATGCCATCAAAATACAAAAGGTTCCCGCCCCTTTCGATTCTTTCAAACTTTAAGTTAAGCGCCCAGGCAATTCCAGAAAGAAGGTAGTCCCCTTGCCCTCATCGCTTTCAAACCAAACCTTACCCTTCAGGTAATTCTCTCCAAACAGTTTCATGCTGTAAGTGCCGGTTCCCCTGTTGCTGCCCTTGGTCGAGAATGAGCGCTGAAAGATCTGCCTCCTGACAGCATCAGACATCACGCCAGGATTATGTACACTAAACAAAAAACCATTTTCGCTGGAGGCAGCCATTACTGAAACAACTTCCCCTGCTCTGGAAGCTTCGGCCGCATTTTTGATCATATTGATCAGTATGCGTTGCAGAAGAACACGGTCGGTGAATATTCCTGCATTCTCACAACTTTCAAGAATGATTTGCCTGTTCTCAACATCCCTGTTCTTTCTGACGATATTGATAACGGATTGCATAAACTCCTTCAAATCAAACTCGAAGGCATCCACGATCAAATCATTCTTTTCTGCAGCCCTCAGCCGTTGATGGTTCTTGATCTCCTGCACCAGTTTATCCGAAAGGTCGTAAATGATCTCCACTTTTTCCAGTGAATCGGCATCCAGTTCTTTCAGGTCGTCTTTCAAGAGTCCGGAAAAGCCATATACTCCGCCGGCGGTATTTAAGACATCATGCAAAAAAGTCCTTTCCAGTATTTCTTTTCTTTTGGTATCACTGATATCAATTACTGAGAAAAAGACATAACGATCACCATTGTATTCAAAAGGCTGCGTTTTTACAGAGAGGTCGAATGCAATGGTCTTTTGATCAATCTCACCGCTGATCCGGCACTCTCTTTCATCAGCCTTACCATTCAATGCACTCAATATCGAATTTACAGCTCCGCATTCCCTTGCAGTTTTCATGGGTCCCGCATCCATTTTCAGATTCCCGGGCATTTTTGCAATATAACATTTCTCCCGTGCGCATCCCTGCAATCATATCGAGGTCCTTCTGCAGTAATTCAATCAGCTTTTGATTGGCAAAAACAATCTGGCGATTTTCATTCAATACCATGAATAAAGAGTTGCTTGCTTCTGCAAGTTTGACCAGGAACTCATTTGCAGAAAATTGAGCTTTCTGAGCCATTATTTGATCGTGTGAGCTTATTTCCGCAGGTGCATATCGCGTATCCATTTTTTCAAGTCCTCATATATTTGAAAACGCAAGTTACAAAATTTAATTTTCATTCAACTTCCTCCCCTCTCTATTCCCTTACTTTCCTTACCTTTGCACTGCTAATTAACAGGAAAGAAGAGAAAATGTCGAAGAGTTTATTTATTGCGGCCGCCGAACCCGAAAGTGGTAAATCCCTGGTACTTTTGGGGATCATGAACCTGCTGGCCAGCCAGGTAGGAAGGGTTGGTTTTTTCAGGCCCATCATAAAAAGTGGCAAAGAGATGGATCCCCACATCAAGCTTGTTTCGGAGCGATATGACCTGCCTTACGAATACGATGCCATGTACGGCCTGGAAAGCAATGATGCCTTGATGAAGATACAGGAAGAGGATAGTGACACAGTGATAACCGAGGTCATCAACAAATATAAAAAGCTTGAAAAGAGATGTGATTTCATTTTATGTGAAGGGACGGATTTCTCAGGTTCACTCTCCCCTTTTGAGTTTGATTTTAATGCACGCATTGCGAATCATCTGGGTACGCCCCTCCTGACCATCCTCAATGGGTATATGAAATCTGTTTCCGAGTTATCCGACAATGCCCATGTGATCAAGAGCATCCTGAAAAGGGAAAAGACGCCTTCTGTAGGAATGATCGTTAACCGGGCCGAGGAGGCGAAGATTGAGGATATCATTAAGCGGCTGGAACAGATCAACAGCAAAGACGAGATCAATTTTGCGATCCCGGAAAGAGAGATCCTGCAACGACCTACCATGCGGCAGATCAAGGAGGGTTTGAATGCAAGCCAGGTATTCGGAGACGAAGAAGCCCTGAATCATCATATTTATGATTACAAGATTGCAGCCATGAGTCTGGAGCGGATCCTGGCACATACAAGCGACGGATCGCTGGTCATTATTCCGGGCGACCGCACCGATGTGCTGCTGGCCCTGATCATGACCCTGATGTCGGAGAACTATCCCCACATCGGTGGGATATTGTTGACAGGAGGCGTAAAACCCGACCCCTATTACATGAAGCTTATCGAGGGGATCAAGAAGTTGAACATTGCCATGCTGAGTGTGTTTACGGATACTTACGAAACAACCATGCGCCTGAACAAGATACCCTCGCAACTCACGCCTGAGAACGAAAGAAGGCTTGCCATTGCCATTGGCCTCTTCGAGCAATTCGTCGACGGGGAGACCCTGTCGAAATGTATTTCACTCACCAGGTCAAGCATTGTTACCCCGGTGATGTTCGAATTCGAGATTTTTGAACGAGCCCGTGCTCACAGAAAACATATCGTCCTGCCCGAATCACAGGATGAAAGGATCCTGGAGGCAGCAGACATCCTGCAACGCAGAAACGTTGTCGACATCACTCTGCTGGGCAGGGTAGAAGAGATCAAACAGAAAGCCGGTTCATTGCAGATCGATTCCAAATCCATTCGCATTGTCGACCCGGCCAAATCTGAATTGAGAAAAAAGTTTGCAGAAGAGTATTTCAAACTCCGGCAGCACAAAGGCGTTTCGGAAGATGCAGCATACGATATCATGGGCGACCTGAGTTATTTCGGCACCATGATGGTGCAGCTGGGATATGCAGATGGCATGGTATCGGGGGCCGCCCATACCACGCAACATACCATCCGGCCAGCCTTTGAGTTCATCAAAACAAAACCCGGGGTCAGCATCGTGTCCAGTTCGTTTTTTATGTGTTTTGAAGACCGGGTGCTGGTATTCGGCGACTGTGCCGTAAATCCCAATCCCAATGCCGAGCAGCTCGCAGATATTGCCATCAGCTCTGCCGACACGGCCAGCTCTTTCGGTGTTGAACCCAGGATCGCCATGCTATCTTACTCCACCGGTGAATCCGGAAAAGGAGAAGATGTTGAAAAAGTCCGCAATGCCACAAAGATCGTTAAAAAACGCCGTCCCGACCTGAATGTGGAAGGCCCGATACAATACGATGCAGCCATCGATGCCTCCGTGGCCAAAAAGAAAATGCCGGGTAGTAAGGTAGCCGGCAAGGCCACCGTATTTATCTTTCCCGATCTCAATACCGGGAACAATACTTACAAAGCTGTGCAAAGAGCGGCCAATGTTGTCGCGGTGGGCCCCGTGCTCCAGGGATTAAACAAACCTGTGAATGACCTCAGCCGCGGATGCCTTGTCAAGGATATTGTCAACACAGTTGCCATTACAGCTATACAGGCACAAGGTTTGGAGAAAACTAAAAACTGAGCAAGCAATACCAATTAACCAATCAACAACTCCAGCACTCAACAAAAAAGTCATGCAAGTATTCAAATTCGGAGGACTGGCTCTGATAGATGATGATTCCATCAGAAATGCAGCTAAGATCATTGCAAAGAACATTGAGAAAAACCTGCTTGTTGTGGTTTCAGCTACCGGAAAAAGTACACGCCTGCTGTGCCGTTATGCAGAAGCCAGCTATTATAAGCATGACGACAGAGCAAAGTTTTTCAGGATATTCAGGGACAATCATTATGAGATATTAAAAGGGCTTTCTATTGATGGAGAACCATTCAACAGGATTGCCAGGCTGATCGACGAAGCCGCTGTCGTGGCGGCAAATCCGTGTGCAACTTATTCGTGCTTCTTTGATGAGATAATATCATACGGCGAGCTTGTTTCCAGCAAGATACTGAGTGCATATCTCAACAAGTCGGGGATAACAAATACCTGGGCAGACATACGCGAAATTCTGCTAACTGATAACAATTACAATGCTGCAAATATAATATTTAACAGAAGCCGCGAAAAGGTAAAAAAACTTGCAGGCCATAAACTTGTAATTACCCAGGGGTTTATCGGCCGCTCGGAAGAGGGTTTCACCAGTACGCTGGGCTTTGAAGGATCCGATTACTCCGCCACATTACTGGCCAGTTTCCTTGAGGCTGAAAAGGTAGTTATTTGGAAAGATGTTCCGGGCATTATGAGTGCGGACCCCAGAATTGAAGCGACTGCCAGGAAACTCGGATCGCTGAGCTACGAGGAGGCAATTGAATATGCGTATGCCGGAGCCAAAGTACTGCATCCGAAATGCATCAAGCCTGTTCAAAACAAGAACATCCCGCTTGAGATAAGGAGTTTCTTGCATCCTAACAATAAAGGCAGCATCATACAGGCAAAAAATGGCAGGCACGATCAGGCGGTAATCATCCAGAATAGCAATATGAGCCTTGTAAGTATTTGTACTAAAGATTTTTCATTCATCCTTGAAAATCACCTGTGCAAGCTATTCGGGATTCTCACAAATGCAGGCACTGCCATTCAAATGTTGCACCATACGGCAATATCAGTGGATATTTGTGTTGAACAGGAAAATCTGAATATCGACCGGATCAAGGATTCGCTGGCTGACAATCTTCTCTTCAGAGTTAGGAATGGACTCAGCTTGCTGAATATCTTTAATTACAGTGACCAAATCATCCGTGAAAAAACAAGGGGTAAAAAGATCCTGATCGAAAACAGGGCAAAAAATATTTACCGGGTTCTTTTTGAACCTGAAAATGATTTATGATATGAAAGTAGCTATTGCAGGAGCCACCGGCCTGGTTGGCCAGAAAATGACAGAAATACTGGAGGAAAGAAAATTTCCAGTCACCGAATTGATCCCAATGGCCTCCGGCAGGTCGGCGAAAAAAAAACACAATTCAGGGGCAGGGAATACGAAGTAGTCCTGTTGGAAGATGGCTTGAAGAAAAAACCCGATCTTGCCTTGTTCTCCGCCGGCAGGGAGATATCTCTGGAATATGCACACCGCTTTGCTGAAAATGGATGCATCGTGATCGACAACTCCTCGGCCTGGCGCATGGACCCGGATGTAAAGCTGATCATTCCCGAAGTAAATGGAGACCTGCTTGTAAAAACCGACAAACTAATTGCCAACCCCAATTGCTCAACCATACAGATGATGGTGGCCATTGCCCCCCTGCACCGTGAATTCAAGATTCGACGTATTGTAGTCTCCACTTACCAGGCTGTATCGGGTTCCGGGCAGAAAGCCCTCTTACAAATGGAAGCCGAAAGGGAAAAAAAAGACATTGAAAAAGTTTATCCCTATTCTATCGACCTGAACTGCCTTCCCCATGGGGGCGAATTTCTTCAAAACAATTATACAAGCGAAGAGATGAAACTGCTCCATGAAAGCCGTAAGATCCTTAACGAATCCGGCCTGGCTGTCAGTGCTACGGTTGTGCGGATTCCTGTTCATACCGGCCATTCAGAAAGCATCAATCTGGAGTTTGAGGAGGAATTTGAAATGGATCAGGTCAGGAACATACTATCGGGGGCAGCAGGCATCAAATTGCTGGATGATCCTCTCAACAATCTGTATCCCATGCCGCTATTTGCCGAAGGCCGGGATGAAGTTTTTGTGGGGCGGCTGCGCCGTGATGAATCCCGCAAAAAATGCCTGAACCTTTGGGTGGTGGCAGATAACCTCCGGAAAGGAGCCGCTACCAATGCCGTGCAGATTGCCGAACACATGCTGGGAATATTATAGCCACCGGCCAGCGCTGAATATAGAACGGCCAATCCCAGCCAGTCCAGAGTTATGATTCATTGTGCAACGTTTTTTGCATATTCATTGTCTTTATCCATGTAAGCAAGAACATCAATCCTTCGCAAGCAAAACCAAACACAATAATTATGAAAACCATCCATTTCAAATTTTTGATCATATTAACATTCAGTGCTCAATTTAGCCTGGCACAGCAACCGACAGTGCAGGATTGCATGGGTGCGATCCGGATCTGCGATAGCCTTTATGTTGAGGACAATGCTTATTTGGGAAGCGGGAATTTTCTGAATGAAATTCCTAGCAGCGGAGCTTGTCCTGGAAACTGCATGTATGAAGGAGAACTCAATGATGTTTGGTATCGTATCATGGTTGAGGAGGATGGATTTTTAGGATTTATAATTGACCCGCAGTCGTACATCGATTTCGATTGGGTAGTTTATAATTTGACAGATGCCCGATGTGAAGACATTTTTTCCCAGGCCGAACAACTACAACTTAGTTGCAGTTACTCGGGTATTGGAGGCTTTACCGGACCCAATGGATTGGGATACAAAAACTGCGCAAATCCATCTGATGGCCCCTTTAATGAACTGATCCCGGTATTTAAGGACGAAATCTATGTGATCAACGTAAGCAATTGGTCTGGTTCTCAAGATGGGTATATACTGGATTTTTCTTCTTCTACAGTTGGAGTGTTAGATACAACTTCCCCACATATTCTAAAAGTTCAAAACGAAGAACTACACACCGGAGATGATGAGATTCAAATCAAGTTCAATGAATTCATACTTTGCAGTACACTGGATGCCAACGACTTTATTTTAAACGGACCGAACAACTCAAATTATAAAGTTGAGGAAATTTCAGGGATTTATTGCATTCTCGGTGCCCCGACAGAGAGGCTGTTTACATTGCTATTAGACAAACCTTTGCAAAGCCCTGGAATTTATAAGCTGAGTATTTCACAGAATGCTGCAATAATGGATGAGTGCAACAATACATCAAACGCTCACCACATTCTTTTCACTGTTGACCTGCAAGGAAAAAATCCAGGTCCAATAACGGGCAAGAAAACTTACACGGAATAAATTGATAATTTAAAAGCAGCCTCGCAGCTCTAATCATTTTCTTACCTTAGCATATCATGATCGAGCAACTAAAAAACCGTGATTTTACTCCCGAGTTACATTTTACCACATCCCGTTCCTCGGGTCCCGGAGGCCAGCATGTAAACAAAACCGAAACCAGAGTTGAGCTGCGCTTTAATGTTCCTGCCTCTGAAGTGCTCAGTGATAAGGAAAAGTCTACCCTGCTTGATAAACTGGCAAACAAGATCAACAGAGAAGGCGATTTGATCATCACTTCTCAGGAACACAAATCCCAGTTGCAAAACAAAGAGGAATGCATTGAAAAGTTTTACCAGCTCCTTTCGGAAGCACTTAAACACAGGAAAAAGCGTAAAAAGACGCGACCTTCGAAAGCAGCACGGGAAAAGCGGTTGAAAGAGAAAAAGATACAGGCAGAGAAAAAGGAACAACGAAAACCGCCGAAGGTATAACGATTCCGGATTGAATATTTCGGATTCCGGATTAATCCCATGGATCAGCAAAATCCGAAACCCGAAATCCGGGATCCAAAATCTAAATACACATCCAGTAATTTAGAATACATTCCAGATCCAAATCACTCCCTTTGTCGTACCTTTGCCCCATGGCAGGCAAATTCAGGACACCGCAGGTATTGAGTATCTCCATCACCCATCTGCTGCATGATATCTATACCAGCTTCCTGGCTCCCATCCTGCCCCTGCTGATTGAAAAACTTGGATTTTCTCTTTCCCTGGCCGGACTACTTAGTCTGATACAACGCATCCCCTCTCTGCTCAACCCTTTGATTGGAATTATTGCAGATAAAGCAGCCGTGCGTTACTTTGTGATTATATCCCCGAGCATTACTGCCATATCCATGAGCCTGCTGGGAGTTGCTACCAGCTATACCTTCCTGGCCATCCTTTTGTTTATTTCGGGCATCAGCAGCGCAGTCTTTCATGTTCCGACGCCGGTACTGGTAAAAAATGTTTCGGGGAACCGCATCGGTACAGGCATGAGTTTTTACATGCTGGGCGGAGAGCTGGCCCGGACCCTGGGGCCCATCGTGATCCTGGCCTCTGTGTCATACTGGGGCCTCGAAGGCAGCTGGCGGCTTGTCTTCCTTGCCCTCATTGCAACTGTCTTTCTATTCTTCCTCCTCCGAGATGTGGATGCAGATGTTGAAATTCGCAAGAAAAAACAAGAGGAAAAAAGTGAATCCATCTGGCAGTACATCAAATCCATCAAAATGATTCTGATTGCCATCAGCGGTATCACTTTTTTCAGGGCCATGATGAAATCCGCCCTGACGGCTTTCCTGCCTACTTTTATCAATAACCAGGGAGAAAGTCTTTGGATCGCGGGCATCTCCCTCACGGTACTTCAATTTGCAGGTGCTATAAGCGTAATGACAGCAGGGACGGTATCCGATAAAATCGGGAGGATCAATATGCTCAAAATCGCCGCCATCGGTTCTCCACTTTTCATGTGGCTGTTTGTTTACCTTGGCCAGGCTTTTGTATTTCCCGTGCTGGTCCTGTTAGGGCTCAGCATTTTTGCCACCACACCGGTCTTGCTTGCCTATCTGCAGGAAGTCGGCAAAGACCGGCCTGCCTTTATCAACAGCATATACATGACGGTGGGATTCGGATCAGGAGCAATCGCCGTTGTACTTGTAGGTGCCCTGGGCGATGTGATCGGTCTGAAAAACACCTTCGAGATCACAGCATACATCGGCCTGGGCGCCATTCCCTTTGTTTTTCTCCTCAACAAGCTCAAATAGTGAATGGTGAGTGGTGAGTAGTGAATAGGGGTTTTTCGTCTCCCGTCTTCGGTCTTCTGTCTTCTGTCCCCAACCAATCAACTAATTCACTAATCAACTTTACCAATCAATCCCGTCTCGCCTGAGGCGAGTCGAAAATCCTCGACTAAAAGCCGGGACCAACCATCCAATCCATCCATCCATCCAACCATCCATCCATCCATCCATCCATCCAACAAATCCCTTCCTGCGGACAAGGATCCCCGGCTGAAATTCGGGACCTATAAACCTATAAACCTCACAACCTATAAACCAATCAACCAATATCTCTTCAATTATTCTTACCTTTGAATAAACGAAAACATGCATGGAAAGAGAAATCCTCAGCACAAACCGAAAGGCACTCAGGCTTAACCTTGACGACTCTGTATATGGAACTTTTGCAGAGATCGGCGGCGGACAGGAAGCCTCCAGAAACTTTTTCACGGCAGGCGGTGCTTCAGGAACCATTGCAAAAACCGTTTCTGCTTATGATAAAAAATTCAGCGATCGCTTTTACAATAACAACAAACCTGGCAGGTATGTGTCTGAAGGCCGTTTAACGAAAATGGTCAAAACCGAATTTGATGAGCTGGTTAATGTCCTGGAGAAGGAAAACGTACACAATCGCAGATATTTTGCATTTGCCAATACGGTTGCCACCATCAATTACAAAAAGGATAATTTCAGCCATGGATGGCTGGGGATCCGTTTTCAGCTGGAAGCAGACTCCGACCCAAACCAGGTGGTCATGCATGTAAACCTGCATGAAAATGATGCGGTCCTGCAACAACAATCTCTGGGTGTGCTGGGCGTGAACTTCATCTTTGCCTGTTTTCATTTCCATGACAGGCCCAATGTATTTCTGCAATCCCTGCTTGACGGACTGGACAGGGACAGGGTAGAGATAACCCTGATCCGCATGTCGGGACCTGATCTGAGTTATGTCGACAATCGTTTGCTAAGTGTGCAGCTGGTAAATAACGGCATGACCAATGCCACCATGTTCGACCGGAATGGAAATGTGCAGCAAGCTTCCGATATGCTTTACAAAAAAAACGTTCTGGCATTCAGGGGAAGTTTTCGCCCGATTACCTATGTGGGCTTCGATATGCTCAAAACCAGCTTTGGCATGTTCAAGAAGGATGATGATTATGAAAAAGACAATACCATCAGCCTGTGTGAGATGACCCTGAATAACCTGCTGGAAGAAGGCGAATTTGATGAAAGGGATTTTCTCGACCGGGCAGATATGCTGATCGGCATGGGGCAGAATGTGATGGTGTCAAATTACCGTGAATATTACAAACTGGTTACCTACTTTTCACAATTCAAGATCAAGAATTTGCGGGTAGTGATCGGGATACCCACCTTCCTGAATGTGCTTGACCAGCGCTATTATACACAGCTAAAGGGTGGCATACTGGAAGCTTTCGGCAAACTCTTCACCAACAACATGAAACTGTATGTTTACCCAACGAAAGACCATGAAAGCGGAGAACTGATCACCTCACACAACATCCCCCTGGATGACGAACTGGAGCACCTTTATAAATATCTGATTCAAAACCGGAAGATCATCGACCTGGAAGGAGTCAATACGGATAAACTTCATATTAAATCCAAAGAGGTGCTTTCGATAATCAAAAATAATGAAAAAGGCTGGGAAAAGCTTGTACCTGTTTACATCGAAGAGTTTATAAAAACCAATAAATTATTTGGCTTTCAGGGCAAACAGGAGCTTGTGAAACGTGCGGAAGATTGTGATCATATCATGGGAGAACGCACCCGCCTGGCTAAAAAGAAACGCAAAGAATAAAAGGACCGACATGACACCACTGGCTGAAAAACTGCGGCCTGCCACACTGGATGAATACATCGGGCAGGAGCATCTTGTGGGGGGAAACGCCATTCTCAGAAAGGCGATAGAATCAGGAAACATCCCATCCATGATTTTATGGGGGCCTCCCGGGACTGGCAAAACCACCCTGGCATTCATCATTTCAAAGCAATTAAAAAGACCCTTTCATACCCTGAGTGCGGTAAGTTCCGGGGTTAAGGATGTGAGGGAGGTCATCAGCCGTGCGAAAATTGAGATGAATCCCATCTTGTTTATCGATGAGATCCACCGTTTCAGCAAGTCACAGCAGGATTCCCTGTTGGGGGCAGTTGAAAAAGGGATCGTAACCCTGATCGGTGCAACAACCGAAAATCCTTCCTTTGAAGTAATTTCGCCATTGCTTTCACGATGCCAGGTTTACATACTGAAAAGCCTGGAAAAAAAGCATCTGCAGACGCTGCTGCAAAAAGCCCGGATACACCTGGAAAAAAGCCTGAAGATCAAAATTAACATCAGGGAAGAAGAAGCCCTGTTCAGAATATCAGGCGGGGATGCCAGAAAACTGTTCAATGCACTTGAACTGGTGATCAGTGCCGAAGATGACAAAAAAACAATCAGCATCACCAATAAAAAAGCCCTGGATGTCATTCAGCAAAATCTTGCCGTTTACGATAAAAAGGGTGAAATGCATTATGATGTGATTTCTGCCTTTATCAAATCCATGCGTGGCAGCGATCCCAATGCAGCCGTTTACTGGCTGGCCAGGATGGTAGAGGCCGGGGAAGATCCGAAATTCATTGCCAGAAGAATGCTCATCCTTGCCTCGGAAGATATCGGCAATGCCAATCCCAATGCACTCCTGCTGGCCAATGCCTGTTTCGATGCTATCAACAAAGTTGGCTGGCCCGAAGGCAGGATCATCCTCTCTCAAACAGCCATATACCTGGCTTCCTCGCCCAAAAGCAATGCCTCCTACCAGGCCATCAACGAAGCACAATCCACAGTCAGCAAATCCGGAGACCTGCCTGTTCCCCTCCCCTTGCGAAACGCACCCACAGGACTGATGAAAGACATCGGCTATGGGAAAGAGTATAAATATGCACATAGCTTTGAAGGAAATTTTGCGGACATGGAATTCCTGCCGGATGAGATTAGCGGGAGAGTTTACTACCAGCCCGGAAATAACGCCCGTGAAGAAGAATTGAGAAAATATTTGAGAAGGCTATGGGGTGAAAAATATAAATATTGATATCAAAGTGATTTTTGCGGCTTTGATCATTTTTTAAAACTGCTAACAGAACAAACCGGTGCATAAAAACATCAACGAAAAACTTTCGTTCGAAATCGAGCCAGAGAAAGGCTCCACTTTTCAATGAACTACCCCGAGGCAAGCCTGCGGCGTATCATTATGAAACATTCATTTGATTCGCCCCAAGGGGCGGGGAATATTACCCACGAGATCCCTCGACAAGCTCGGGATCAGTTCGACTTTGCTTTTTCAGTTCGCTATCGCTCCTAAAAAATCAGTCTCACTGATTTAACCATCGAAAGGACATGAATTCACATAATAAGCAAGCCCATACGTTTAGTAAAATTCAAATTACAGATTGGACTTTTATCACCTGCCTGCAGCAGAAGTCAGGCTATCTTTATTTTCATCAAAAGCACCTCGGATGAAAAAGATTTTTTTTGTAATCCTGTTACTGACATCATTAGGTCTTTATGCCCAGTCGATTGACGGCTTCCGCGACTGGAAATGGGGCACTCCGTTTTCAGCGCTGGAACAAGAACTTGTAAAATCAAAAAACAAAATACCCGGTTTCAAAACTTTCGACAGGATCGGAGATATGCTGGAATTTGAAGGCTGCAAAGCCCGTCTCATCACATATGGCTTCAAGAAAGATGAATTCCGTGCGGTAAACATTGGCCTTTACCCGGATGATATTGACAAGATCATCAAAGTTATTACCGAAAAATATGGGGAACCCAAAGTAACGGATCTGGATTCTGTAGAAAACCGGGTATGGCACTTGAAGTCGGCAGAGATTTCCATTGCATATGCAAAATCAGAAAAAGACGGGCTTACCATTGGCATCAAAGGAAAAAAATAATTTGATCCGCCCCCCGATTTGATCTGTTGTCGCATTGTTAAAAATCCATAAATCATCCCGGAATGGCCTTAGGCGATCCATGCATTTCGTAATTTCGCAATCATGGATGCACGACATCACTATAATGCCCTAATTGAAAAGAACCATGAAAAACTCAGGATACTGCACAGGCAGAGGCAGTGGTATACCCTGGCGAGGATCCTTACTTTTTTGGGAGCCCTTGCTGCATTTTATCTGCTGTTTCAAACGGGCATTGTATATGCAGTGACAGGAGCCCTGCTTTTCCTGGCTTTCTTTTTTTATTTTATCAAAAATGATATCCACAGCAGCAAGGAAGAGCGGAAGTGCAGAACACTTGTTGAAATTAACAAAGATGAACTTGAATTCCTGAACGGGAATTACAAACAATTTGACAACGGCCAGGAATACATCAACCCCAAACATCCTTATACTTTCGACCTGGATATTTTCGGGCCTGCTTCGGTTTTCCAGTTTGTGAACAGGACCAGCGGGAATCCGGGAAAATCCGCACTCGCTGACCGTTTGATGAACATCGATCCCAGGCAAGACATCCAGCAGGAACAAAAGGCCATAAAAGAACTGGCACCGCGGCTTGCATTCCGGCAAAAACTGATCCTCCTCAGCAAGTTGCATAAAAACCGCGAAAATGCCTCTGAAAAAGTCCTGGACTTCATGGAATCCAAAAACATTTTCCAGGGTAAAAATGCGCTGGAATTGCTGGTAAAATTCTTTCCTTTTGTCAGTCTATCGCTACTATTACTCAGCATCTTTCTGATCCCACCCGGATACCTTCTGCTGGTCCTTTTACTGAGCTTTGTGCTAAACTACCTTAATTTCCGCAAAGTCGGAAACCTTCATAATAAAATTTCCGGCACCAACGAAGCACTGGGCAGTTTTGCCGCTGTGATCAGCATCCTTGAAAAAGAATCCTTCACAAGCAAAAAATTGCAGGCTTTAAAAGAGGATCTCATCCAAAAAGATGCAAAGGCCTCCTCGGTGATCTGCGAAATTTCCAAACTTGGTAAAAGACTGGATTACAGATTGAACATATATGTTTCCATCCCACTGAACCTATTTCTGCTCTGGGACCTCCGGCATGTTTTTCTCATCGAAAGATGGAAACAAAAACACCGTTCGGCCATCCCTCAATGGTTTGGTGTACTGGGGCAGTTCGAAAGCATCTCCAGCTTTGCAGGGCTTCATTTCAATTTTCCTGACTGGACATTCCCACTTGCTGACCCAGAAACGGCTTTCAGCATTGCGGCCCAGGAAATGGGACATCCCCTTATTCCGGTTTCAAAACGCATCAGCAACGACTTTTCAATGGAAGGCAATGGCAAAGTCGCCCTGGTCACGGGATCGAATATGTCAGGGAAAACCACATTTCTGAGGACGCTGGGTGTTAACCTGGTGCTGGCACAATGCGGAGCACCGGTTTGCGCGTCCGAATTCAGTTTTACACCCACTGACCTGCACACAAGTATGCGGATCATGGATTCCCTCTCAGAAAACACTTCGTCATTTTATGCAGAATTAAAGCGTTTGAATGAAATATTACAAAGAGCAAAAAATCATGACAATGTGCTCCTGTTAATGGATGAGATTCTGAGGGGAACCAATTCACACGACCGCCATATCGGTTCGGAAGCCCTGATCAAACAGCTCATCAAACAAAATGCTGTGGCCCTGCTGGCTACGCATGATCTTGAACTGTCGCGGCTGGAAGAGGAAATGCCGGATCATTTGATCAATCTTCATTTTGACGTACAAATAGAAGGCAAGGAATTGTTCTTTGATTACAAACTGCATGCAGGTGTTTGCCGGAGCATGAACGCAAGCCTGCTGATGGAAAAAATGGGCATTGAACTCAAACCCAAATGATCCCGGGAACAAATGAATTAAGCCGGGGCAAGCCAGCGGGCGATTCATTTTACTATTTTTGCAAAACAAATTAACAAAAAATGATTAGCATTATAGAAAATATAAAACACAGCCAATCAGGAAATTTTTTCCTGATTGCCGGCCCCTGTGTAGTAGAGGACGATAAGAGCCCTTTCCTGATCGCAAAAGAGATCAAGCGGATTACAGACAAACTGAAGATCCCTTTTATTTTTAAGGCATCTTACAGAAAGGCTAACCGTTCGCGGCTGGATTCATTCACAGGCATTGGCGATGAGGAAGCACTGAAGGTAATCGAAGGGGTGGGTTTTGAATTCAAGATCCCGACCATTACCGACGTCCACACCGAAGCCGAGGCAAGCATTGCTGCTGAATACGTGGATGTGTTGCAAATTCCGGCATTTCTTTGCCGCCAGACCGACCTGCTGCTTGCTGCCGGGTACACCGAAAAGCCGGTCAACATCAAAAAGGGGCAATTTCTTTCACCGGCTTCCATGAAATTCGCCATCGATAAAGTACGGGAATCTGGAAATAACAATGTGATGATCACCGAGCGTGGCAATATGTTCGGCTACCAGGACCTGGTGGTGGATTACCGGGGCATCCCTGAAATGAGGAAATTCGGGGTGCCGGTGATACTGGATGTTACACATTCACTGCAGCAACCCAACCAGGAAAAAGGTATAACGGGAGGCCAACCGGAACTCATTGAGACTTTGGCCATGGCAGGCATTGCGGTTGGGGTTGATGGCATCTTTCTGGAAACCCATCCTGAACCAGGCAAGGCTCTTTCTGACGGCGCCAACATGCTGAAGCTGGACCTGCTGGAAGACCTCCTGAAAAAACTTGTAAAATTGAGAAAAGCTATTTGATCTTCAGGCTTTTCACGCCTCCTGTGTTCGGATGGAACTCAATTTCAGGATGATAAAAAGGCGTTACACTTACTGCTCCGAGTTGGTTCACTTGCAAATTAGCATTGTATAACTTCCGCTTGTTGTATTCGATTGAAACATCTGCATACTCAGGGATGCGATAATAATAGCCATTGGATTCGGCATTTGGGTTGGCCCGCAAACGGCCCATATCACCAATTGAGGCAGCAACGCCCGAGGGATTGATCCTGATGTTTACATTCTGACCGGCAGGGGCATCTTTGTCGAATATCCCGCCCTCGACGGAGAATTTAAAGAGTGTGCCGGATTGCTCATTTTGCGTGGCTTCGGGGGTATAAAGAAAAGAATAATGATAAATGCTTTTTTGTTCAGCACCGATGAACAGGGATAAGTATTCATTGTATAATTTTTGCAACTGCTCATCCATATATTTTATGCTTTCCCCGTAATTCACCTCCTGGTAGCCACTCATCAGCAGGAAACGGTTTTCCTTGATCCGGGAGATAAAATCTGCAGCATCCCTGGCCTTTTGCCCGGTCGATTTTTGCTGCCAGCTGGAACGGTAAAAATTCTTCTCTATGCTAAGGGTATCGATATTTATTCTCCTTACTACCGTATCGATATGTTCATAGAGGTTATCGCTGGTGATCCTGGAGAAAGCAGGTTCATAATTGTTGGCATCCACATCCTGCTGCAATTCAATCTTGCCGGCAGAAGCTGTTTTCTGAGCATTACCGGTCCCGGTGATCAAACCGGATTCCGACAAGCTGACAAGAAAAGATTTCTCATCCTTGTTGGACCTTTCGGCATATTGAACAAAATATATTTGATCAGGGTCGGGGCGGGAAAAAGATTCCATCTGCACATCAATGATCCTGTACTCATCATTCCGGAGCATCGGAGCATTTGTGATCCCGAGATATTCCTGGGCATAATCGCTGAAAGGACCCGGTATGGTTTGATTGTGCTCCACAACCACCCTGACCTTAAAAACCGTTTGTGGCAGGGCATAGTACAAACCAGCGGTGGTTCCTGAATTCTTTGCCGGAACAACCTTGATCTGGGCCATGGCTGACTGCAATAATAAAACTGAAATCAGAAGTAGAATTCTCCGTTTCATAAAGATGCTGTAGCTTCGTTTGTAATGAAACTTTAACGAAGAAAGGCCAAAGATGTTACCTTATGAACAACAATTCGCGATATTTGGGCATGGGCCAGAGCATATCATCCACCATCAGCTCCAGTTTATCCACATGATAACGGATGCTTTCCAGGTAGGGCCTTACATTCTCATAATAAGCCTTTGCCATTTCATCCGTACTTTGCATGCGGTTGGCTTTCTTGCGCTCTTCCTTCATGGCCTCCACATTGGACTTTATCTCGGTGATGTGTTCTGAGATCTCCTTGATGCTGGTTAGCTGGTTCCTGGAAAGCTTTACATAGGTTTTCTGGTCGAGGACTTCTTTGAGGCCTTTCGCATTTTCGATCAGCAGGTTCTGATAACGGATTGCCACCGGAATGATGTGGTTGGTGGCAAGGTCGCCAATCACCCTGGATTCTATCTGGAGCTGCTTGGTATAATTCTCCATCCTGATGTTGTACCGGGCCTGCAATTCGCGCCTGCTGAGGACTTTATTTGATTCAAAGAGTTTTACATTCTTATCTGTGAGATAAGCTTTTAAAGCCTCCGGTGTGGAGTTGATGTTGGACAGGCCTCGCTTTTCCGCTTCTTTCACCCATTCATCACTGTAATTATTTCCTTCAAAACGGATGTCCCTGGATTCTTTGATATATTTCACCAGCACTTTTGCGATGGCCTCTTTTTTGCCATCTTTCTTTTTGATCAGGGCATCCACTTCCCTTTTAAACTCCTTCAATTGCTCAGCTACCATGAGATTTAGCGACATCATGGGATTCGAACAGGTTGCGGAAGAACCAACAGCCCTTAACTCAAATTTATTGCCCGTAAAGGCAAAGGGCGAAGTCCGGTTGCGGTCGGTATTGTCGAGCAGGATCTCCGGGATCTTGGGAATATTCAGGTTCAGGCCGTTATCGGAACCATTTATGATGGTTCCGGTTTTTTCGATCTGGTTTAGGGTATTGGTAAGCTGAGAGCCAATGAAAGCGGATATGATAGCCGGCGGAGCTTCATTCCCGCCCAGCCGGTGTTCATTACCCGAATTGGCAATGCTGGCCCTCAACAGGTCAGCATGTGTATGAAGAGCTTTGAGGGTGTTCACCATGAAAGTAAGAAATCGCAGATTTTCCTTGGGTGTTTTTCCGGGCACAAGCAGGTTCTCCCCCAGGTTGGTCTGCAATGACCAATTGTTATGTTTTCCGGAACCATTAACCTTGGCAAATGGTTTTTCGTGAAGGAGCACAGTGAAATTATGATTCTTGGCAACCCTTTTCATCAGGTGCATCAGCAACTGGTTGTGGTCAACAGCAAGATTGGTTTCCTCGTAAACGGGTGCACATTCAAACTGGTTTGGCGCCACTTCATTATGCCGTGTTTTGATCGGGATGCCCAGGCGGTAAGCCTCATACTCAAAATTGCGCATGAAGTCCATCACCCTTTCCTGAATGGTTCCGAAATAATGATCCGAAAGCTGCTGGTCCTTGGCCGAGGCATGCCCGAATACTGTTCTGCCGGTAAGGACCAGATCGGGTCTTGCAGTGTAAAGCGCAGAATCTATCAGGAAGTATTCCTGCTCCCATCCCAGGGTGGCGATCACTTTCTTCACGTTCCGGTCGAAATACCTGCATACGTCCACCGCTGCCTTATCAACGGCTGCCAGGGCTTTTAGCAGAGGTGTTTTGTAATCCAGGGCTTCGCCGGTATAGGAAACAAAGATGGTGGGTATACATAGGGTACCATCCATGATAAATGCCGGGGAAGTGGGGTCCCATGCAGTGTAGCCCCTGGCTTCGAAGGTGTTCCGGATACCCCCGCTCGGGAAACTGGATGCATCGGGTTCCTGCTGCACCAGCTCGGCACCACGGAAATTATCAATGGCCCGGCCTTCTTTTTCCGGATCAACAAAAGCATCATGTTTTTCGGCTGTGGCACCGGTCAATGGATGGAACCAGTGTGTATAATGCGTCGCTCCTTTGCTGATGGCCCAGGCTTTCATGGCACTGGCCACCTGGTCAGCAATCTTCCTTTCGATCCCGTCGCCCTTTTCAACGGCATTGTTCACCTTGTTGAAGGCATCATGCGATAGAAATTCACGCATGGCCTTTTTGTTAAAGGTCATTTCTCCAAAAAAATCAGGTACCCGGTTCGAAGGAGGAGTTATTTTATACGGTTTCCTGGACAAGGTAATCTTTAAAGCATCAAATCTGAAATTATCCATAGCCTAAATAATGGTTTAGTAAATGTTTGAAGGAAAGCATCAAATATATATCAAATTATATCTATATGTTGGAATCTTTCGATATTTTTTTGTTAACAAGAAAAAGCCCGATAAACGTAATCAAGCCATTAACTATTAACAATTCAAATCCAACTTTATAGCCCGGAATTATTTTTTCAGAATTGATTTCAAACAGATAGGTAAGCACAGGAGCGAGTATTGCAATAATTGGAACCCATTTATCCCTGACATTAAAACGGGTAAATAAACCGAAGGCATAAAGTCCCAGCAATGGACCGTAGGTGTATCCGGCAAACTGGAACAGTTTTGCGATCACCGCTTTGTCGTTGATGGCGCTAAAGACCAGGATCACCGTGATCAGCACAAGGGCAATACAAAAATGCACAAAATAGCGTATCCTGATCTTCCTCTTTTCGGAAATATCGCTTCTTTTATCCAGTCCGAGGAAATCGATACTGAAGGAGGTTGTGAGTGCCGTCAATGCACTGTCGGCACTGGAGTAGGCCGCAGAGATCAGCCCGATGATAAAGAACACGCCTGCAACCGGCCCCAGGTAACTGAGAGCGATCTTGGGAAAAAGTTCGTCGCTCAGTTCAGGAAGGGAAATGTTCATCTGGGCGGCATAAATAAAAAGACTGGCACCCAGAAATAAAAAGATAAAATTGACTATCACCAGGACAAAGCTAAGTGTCGTCACGTTCTTCTGGGCATCTTTCAGGGAGCGGCAACTCAGGTTTTTCTGCATCATATCCTGGTCAAGACCGGTCATCACAATGGTGATAAAAGCACCTGCAAGAAATTGTTTCAGGAAGAACTTGCTGCTTTGCCAGTCGGAAACCCAGATCTTAGAATAATCACTTGCAGATACTTTCCGGATCATATCAAACAAACCAATATCCAAATGCTGCAAAACGATCACAATGGTCATAACAACTGCCACTAGCATGAAAGTGGTCTGGAGTGTATCGGTCCATACAATGGTTTTGATCCCGCCTTTGAAAGTATACAAATTGATCAGTATCATGAAAATGAGCACAGTCATCCAGAGGGGGATTCCCCAGCTATCAAACACAAATACCTGTAATACATTTACAACGAGGAACATCCTGAAGGAAGCCCCTACGATCCGTGAAAGGAGGAAATAAAAAGCACCGGTTTTGTAGGACCAGAAACCGAAGCGTTTGTTGAGATAGGAATAAATAGAGGTGAGCTTTAGTTTATAATAAAGAGGCAGGAGAACGGTGGATATCGCTGCATAACCCAATACATAGCCCAGTACGATCATCATATAGGTGAACTGGGTATCCCCCACCCATCCGGGCACAGAAATAAAAGTAACACCGGAAAGGGATGCCCCCACCATACCGTAGGCAACCACGAACCAGGGCGAAAGCCGGTTTCCGAGGAAAAAGGTCTCGTTGTTGGCTTTCCGGGAGGTGATGATGGAAATGCCAAACAAGGCCGCGGTATATACCAGAAATACGATTAAAATTGATTCCGGGGACATTTGAATTTTTTTTGCAAAAGTAATGAAAAGCCTGCCATATCATTTGGGCTCTTGTTTCAATTTGAAAAGCTTTATCGCTTTTAAATCCGGTAATATTCTATTTATATTGGAATTATCGTTTACAAATATTGAATATCCGTCATTTGCCAGCGAGTTCAGTTTTTTATCATTGGGGATAAAATTATAAACTATGCAATTGGTATAGAACATGGCTCGTATGTTTTGTTCCACATTAAAAACCCAAGCATTTGTCATTGCAATTGAGTTTATTATCAATTTGTCTTAATTCCTGTGACCACATGGGATTCCTGTCCCTGACAGCAAAAACTTTTGTACGTTCAATGCTGTATCTTATGGGTAATCCAGCAAGCAATATCACAAGAATTATGTAAAGCGTACGGTGTTTAAATTTGCTGATTTTTTTTTGAAATTTATCAAGATAGAAAGCTAAGAGGATAAAAAATGCAGGTGCCGTTATAAGCAAGTAGGTAGCGCGTTTTGTTTCGGCAAATGAAAAAATGACCAACGGGGTAAGCCACCAAAGGGTGATCAGTATTACATTCCGGTTTGGCTTTCTTCGAATGATACTATAAAAACTCAACAACACAGGAACATATATCAACTCGCCAAATACTACACCCATTTTATGCAGGTAATAATATGCAGGTGCCTGGTGTCCTTCGACGGTATCTGAGAAGGCGAAAATGAATTTTTTGAATACCCAGGAGGATTCTTCGGGAAAATTTCTGAATATGTATAAGTAGTATGGCAAAACAAGGAATAAAAATGAAACTGAAATAATAAGCATTTGAAGCAGGATTTTCTTCAGTTTTTTGTGTTCCGACATCAGACTGCCGATAAACCAGAAAAGGGGTACAAGCAAACCGGGCAGCCATTTGCTGAGTACAGCACATCCGGTGCACAACCCAATAAAAACGCTTAAAAGAAATTTTCTTTTATGATGATAGGATAAAATGGAGAAGTAAATACCCAGCTCAACAAAAAAGATAAAAAATGTTTCTACATGATCGGAAGAAATCCTACCACCTGCCAGTTCAATGATCAGTCCGTTTATGCTGTGGAAAAAGGCGGCCATTAAGGCTATCCTTTTGTTAAAAAGCATTTGCGCAATCAAAAAAGTCAGATAAACCGAAAGCAATGAAAGAATAACAGACGGAAGCCTCAGGGCAAAAAGATTAACACCTAATACTTTCATCGAAAGTGCTAAGCAAATAAGAGGAACAGGTCCCTTTTCAAGCCATACATGATTGGCAACCCAGTTTTCAATATCATAAGGAAAAACCACTTCATCGTATAAAGTTGGCTTGAGAAAATGTTTGGTTAGATTTTTGGCTACAAGCGCATGAAATCTTTCATCCCAGGTGTGAAGAAAAGCATCGGAGGCTACATAAACCCTTAGCAACAAGGCGCATATTAAAATAAATAAAAGAGCAAATTTATAATTTGATCTTTTATAATATCGTAACGAAAGCAATATGGAGACCAAAGAAAGCAAGAAGGTAGTTATGCCAAATAAAAGATTCTCCATAGCCGCTCATTTGCAACAAAAATAATACTTTGCGCAACACTTGTAAAAAGGAAAATTTAGAAAAAAGAGGCATGTTGGATGGATGGGTTGAAGTTACTGGCTACCAACTACCTTTACCAAAACCAGAATCAAACAAATTATATAAATTCTTTTGGTTTTTCGATTCTGGTCCAACGATCACAGCGACCATCCCCAGCCTGCTTCCAAATTCCATATCCGATTCCGAATCCCCCACCATCAGGGATTTTGCTGAAATCAATCTCGGGGAAGTCTTGCTGAGCCTGGAATGCCATCCCTGGATTGGGTTTTCGACATTCAGGATCATGTTCATTTAGTTCGGGACAAAAGTATACACCATCGATACGACCGCCGGCTTCTTCGATTTCCTGTATCATCATGCTGTGTATATAATCGAGGTCTTTTTCTGTCATCAGCCCCTTGCCTATTCCCTGCTGATTGCTCACGATGATGACACGCCCGAAAACACGGGAAAGTTTTACAATAGCTTCCTTCACCCCGGGAAGGAATTCAAATTCCTCCCATCTTTTCACATAGTCATCCGCCAGGCGCTTGTTGATCACGCCATCGCGGTCCAGGAACAGTGTCCAGCTTTTATCAATAGGGTAATCTGATAAATTCATCATGGGCTTTTTTATAATCCTCCGGGATCCCGATATCGAGGAAATATGAATGACATTTAAACCCGAAGATCCGTTCTTCGGGAAAATACTGCTGGATAAAATCTTTTTCTATTGAAAATTTTTCAGGTAAGTCAAACTTTTCAAAATATTTTTTGGTGAAATAATAAACCCCGCCATTGATAAAACCTTCTCCCTTGTTTTCTCCTTTCTCTTCGAATCCGGTCACCCGCTGATCTTCATTGAGCTGAACGCTGCCGTAGCGGGAAACATCATCCACAAAACGAAGGACCATGGTAAAATCGGAATCTTTGATCCTGCGGTATTCGAAGAGTCGCCGCAGATTGACATCAAAAAAGGTATCGCCATTGTACACCAGCACATGATGGCCTTCGAGGAGCCGGATGGCATTTTTGATTCCCCCGCCGGTTCCCAAGGGGTTTTCTTCAACGGCATAGGAGATCCTCACTGATGAGAATTGTTCCCCGAAATAGTTCTGTATGATTTCCCGTTTGTAACCAACACTTAGGATAACATGATCTATACCCCAGGCTTCCAAATACTTGATCTGGTAATCCAGGAAGGGCCGCCCGTTGATCACCGCCATGGATTTGGGTTTATCACTCACCACCGAACGCAGTCGTGTTCCCAGTCCGCCGGCCAGTATGATGGCTTCCTTACTCATCCTTCGGGAAGATCCTCCTTTCGATGATCTCGCAGATGATATGTCCGATCAGGATATGAGCCTCCTGTATGCGTGGGGTATCTTTTGAAGGCACCTTGATCAGGTAATCGACGAGATCTTTCATTTTGCCGCCGCTTTCACCGGTCATGGCCACATTGATCATGGCGCGTTCTGAAGCAGTTTTAAAAGCCCGGATCACATTTTCCGAATTGCCAGAAGTGGAAAGTCCGATCAGCACATCCCCTTTTCTGCCCTTGGATTTCACCATGCGGGCATAAATCTCGTCAAAGGAATAATCATTGGCCACGGCTGTGAGGTAGGAGGTATTAACATGCAATGCTTCTGAAAACAAAGGCTCGCGGTCGTAATAAAACCTCCCCGACAATTCAGCAGCCAGGTGCTGGGCATCAGCGGCGCTTCCGCCATTGCCGCAGAATAAGACCTTGCCGTCGTTCTTCAGGCACTCAATGCAAATTTCCGCAACATCTTCAATTTTTTTCAACAAATTACTGTCCTGTAAGATCGCCTGCTTTACTTTTATACTTTGTTCTATCGCTGCTTTGCTTTTCATTTCTCAAACTTATTCCAATGTACAATGTCTTTCAATTCCTTTCTCTTGTCATGATTTGCCGAAGGTTCATCAGCAGGGTAACCCAGGGGCAGGTAAACCAGTGGTTCGATATGTTCCGGCAACTTCAATACTTCTTTGCATTTATCCCTGTCGAAATTACAAACCCAGCATGTAGCCAGACCCATGGATGTGGCCTGTAATGTCATGTGATCGCTTGCAATGGCGATGTCAATGTCGCCGTGTTCTTTACCGTCAGCCCTCTTCCAGGATACATTATAGTCAATGCACAGAACGAGGACAACCGGAGCCGACCTGAACCAGCTTCGTGCGTATGTTCCTCTTATCTTTTCAAGCATTTCCTGTTCATTGATCACGATAAAATGCCAGGGCTGATAGTTCACGGCGGAAGGCGCAATACGGCCAGCTTCCAGCACTTCTTCAATCAACTCACGCGCAAGGGGTTTTTCGGTATAATCCCTGCATGAATAACGTTTATGGGCAAAATCAAGGAAATTCATCTTGTTTGTTTTCTGGCAAATTTAAGAATAATTGTGATTTGGGAAAGTAGTGGTTTTGCAGCCACGATCTGATGGTTATCTGATGCAGAAAGGATTTACAAATATTATTCCTCTTTTCTTTCATAAAGCCGTACAAACTCAAACGAATTCTCCGTCCATTCCAGGAACTTCACAAAATCTCCAAAAAGCATATCAACGGTGGCGGTGTTGATGTTGGGATGAAAAGAAATTCGTTCGGCATAGGCCAGGTTTTCATCCAGGAAAACATGCACATGATTTTCGGTATCATTGATCAACCCGAAAGGTGTTACAGATCCGGGCGTGAGCCCCAGCCATTTTTTCAGTCGCTTTTCAGAGGCAAAAGTCAGCTTGCCCTGTTTCAACCTTTGCTCCAGGTCATGGATGGCCAGATTCTGTTTGTAATCGATGATGACCAGGTAATGCCGCTTACCCTTGTGATTCCTGAAGAAAATATTTTTGCAATGTTGTGCATCGATATTCTTCCAGTACTTCAGCCCCTCCTCGATGGTGGGGATGGGAGGATGGGTGAAGTGACGGTATTCGATGTTCAGATCTTCTAAGACTTGTAGTACTTGTTTTTCCTGAGCTGTCATACATACAAAGGTAGCAATCTCCTGGCATTTATCCGGACAGTAGGACGGATTAGGGATTTCAAGGACCAAATATCAAGTTATTCCAAAACCCCCAGTTCGATTTCTTCGTTTTTGTTGTTCCGCACGCTGATCTTCCATCCAATCTTTTTGATAACATTTGAACCGATAAACTGGCTTTCCTGGTAATCCGTTATTCTTTCACGGTAATAATCGGCTGCCGTTTTCAATTCGGTAATATTTACCCCGTCGTCTCCACCGATGTTTTTGTTCGTAAGCAACAGTTCTTTTTCCTGCTTATAAACATCCACCATGCTTTTAAATTTTTGGATCAGGAGGCGGTTGTTTTGCATGTGATTATAAATCTGTTCGGTTTCTTTAATCACATGTTTGTTTTCAAGGTAATCAAATTTATGACTCACCGACAAAATTTTAACATCCGGATTTTCGCAACTCACCTGAATTGAATTTGCTGCCAGCTCTGCGGTATTTCTTGTAAAGACAAGCGTTTGTTGGCCTTTTTCCAGGGCAAGCTCAGCAGTTCTGGTAACCTGGGCCCCATGCAGGTAAACAGTTACCTTTTCAATTTTACTTTCGATTTCTTTTTTGTTTTCAGCAAAGCAGATGTTGATCAAAAGAATAAAAACCAACAGGAAAGATTTTGTTTTCATGATTTTCGAATTTGGTTAATAATTAAGCTAAACATGGGTTAATGGTTTATAAAATTAGGGCAAGTTAAGAAAATTCCCAAATCACAAACATCAAAATGTAAAATTCCAAATTGCAAGCACCAAATATCAAATAAATGCGAATTACCAAATAAACAATGACCAAAACATCCCGGCTAATTGCTGAAAGTTTTGATCATTCGAAAATTCGTATTTGGAATTTATTTGGGATTTGTAAATTGATTTTTGGTGCTTTAGTCATTAATAACAGTAACTACAACCCTTCGCTCGTCCCTCGGTCCATCAAACTCACAAACAAAAATATTCTGCCAGGTTGACAATCCCAGTTTACCATCAATGATGTTATATTGCATATCATATGTTTCTGTAAAGATCCATCAGCATGCAGGCGGTGGCAGTATCCGGATGCCGATGTTGTTGCTTTTTATGAATCCTGGATCCGATCCATTGCCCGAGAAAAAATGCCGTCACAAAAAACATGAATGTCGTCCAGTGCCATCCAATGTGGCTCAGCAAACGGATCATGACAATAAGCGGAACGGGCAGGTGTATGGCCAGATACCATTGCCAGCCAAACCTTTTTACATGATCACGCCAATAGCCGAAAGGGAGGTTCAGCAAAAATACAACAAGGAATAATATGCCAAGTTTTACCATGTCAGGCATACTTCAAATTTACAATTTATCTTTCAAAAAGCGGGCTGTATAAGAATCTTTGTTTTTGATCAGGTCTTCGGGCAGGCCTTCAAAGACCACACTACCGCCTTTATCACCGCCTTCGGGCCCCAGGTCGATAATCCAGTCGGCAGATTTGATCATCTCCATGTTATGCTCGATCACGATCACCGAATGACCCTTTTCGATCAGGGCACGCAGAGAGGTCAGTAATTTATTGATATCGTGAAAATGCAATCCGGTGGTTGGTTCATCAAAAATAAAGAGGCTGGGGTCTTCGGTAACACCTTTGCTCAGGAAATATGCCAGTTTGATCCGCTGGGCTTCCCCACCGCTGAGTGTGCTTGAGGGCTGCCCCAGTTTCAGGTAACCCAGGCCCACATCCTGCAAAGGTTGTAATTTTTCGATGATCTTCTTTTCGTAAAGATTGGGTTTTTTGCCAGAGGAAAAGAAGCTTATCGCCTGGTTGATCGTCAGATCCAGTATCTCGCTGATGTCTTTGGACCTGTATGTCACATCCAGCACTTCTTCCTTAAATCGCTTTCCTTCACAGACTTCACATTTGAGGTAAATATCGGCCATGAACTGCATCTCGATCTTTACCGTTCCTTCTCCCTCGCATTCTTCGCAACGTCCGCCGGGGACATTAAAAGAGAAAAACCCTGGTTTATAGGCACGGACTTTGGCCAGTTGCTGGGCTGCAAAGAGCGCCCTGATCTCATCATAGGCCTTCACATAAGTGGCTGGGTTGGAACGCGATGAACGACCGATGGGATTCTGATCCACGAACGCCACATTGCTGACCCTGTCCACATCACCCTCCAGCAGGTCAAAACGTCCGGTTTTTTCGGCATACCCTGAATATCGTTTTTTGATGGCCGGAAAAAGGATCTTTTTCACCAGGGAAGATTTGCCGGATCCACTCACTCCCGTAATAAGGGTTAACACATTCAACGGGAATTTCACACTGATGTTCTTCAGATTGTTCTCTGCAGCACCTTTAACCTCAATAAAATCACGCCATTTTTTTCGCCTTACAGGCAGCGGAATCTGCATTTCCTGTTTCAGGTATTTGGCTGTCAGCCCGTCGCTTTCGGCCAGTACCTCTTCATAGCTACCCTGGAACACCAGTTCACCGCCCTGGCTGCCGGCCAGGGGGCCAATATCAATGAGCTGGTCGGCGGCTTTTATGATCTCCTCATCATGTTCCACCACGATCACTGTATTGCCGATATCACGCAAGTGTTTCAGCACTCTGATCAGCCGGTGCGTATCACGGGGATGTAAACCAATACTGGGTTCATCCAAAATATACAGGGAGCCGACCAGGCTGCTACCCAGCGACGTTGCCAGGTTGATGCGCTGTGATTCCCCGCCCGAAAGGCTCGATGAAAGGCGGTTCATTGTGAGATAACCGAGCCCGACATCCTGCAAAAATTGCAGGCGGTTCTTCAATTCAAGCAGGATGCGCTTAGCCACTTTCATATCATGATCGTTCAGTTCCAGCTCATCAAAAAAGCGGTTCACCTTCTCGATAGGCATCAGTACCATGTCCAGCAGCGACAATCCGCCGATCTTCACATAAGCAGCATCTTTCCTGAGGCGGGTACCTTTACAATCCGGGCAGACCGTCTTTCCGCGATAACGTGAAAGCATCACCCTGTACTGGATCTTATAGGTCTGTTCCTCCACATGCTGGAAAAAATCGTGGATCCCACCGAAATATTCATTTCCTTCCCACAACAATTCTTTTTGCTCCTCACTGAGCTGGTAATATGGTTTATGGACCGGGAAATCAAACTTATAGGCATTCAATACCAGTTGATCCTTCCATTCACCCATTTTCTCGCCCCGCCAGCAGGCAATGGCATCTTCATAAACCGACAAACTTTTGTTGGGCACTACCAGGTCCTCGTCTATTCCGATAATGGATCCAAAACCCTCGCATTTTTTGCAGGCTCCATAAGGATTATTGAAACTGAAGAGGTTAACCGAAGCTTCTTCGAATTCAATGCCATCCAGTTCAAACTTGCCGGAAAAGGTCCTTCGCTCTTTCCGTTCTTCAGGATAAAATTCAATGGTGCAGTAATCATGCCCTTCAAAAAAGGCTGTCTGTACCGAATCCGCCAGTCTGCTTTCCAGATCATCATCCTTGCTGTTCACCATGATGCGGTCGATCACCAGGAAAAAATCCTTTTCTTTATTCTTTTTTACTTCCTGTTCCAGGGCCTCTTCAATGCGCAGGACCTTATCCCTAAGCATCACACGACTGAATCCTTGTTGCAGGAAAACTTTCAGTTGTTCCTCAAGTTTGCGTCCGTTCTTCAGGATGATGGGGCTCATCACAATTATTTTACTGCCTTCCTCCCGCTCCATGATGAATTTTACCACATCACTGACTGAATGACGTTTGACCTCCCGGTCAGAAACCGGTGAATAAGTTTTGCCAATTCTGGCATAAAGCAGTTTCAGGTATTCATAAACCTCTGTTGATGTTCCCACTGTAGACCTGGGATTCCTGGTATTCACTTTTTGCTCAATGGCAATGGCCGGGGATATCCCCTTGATATAATCCACTTCGGGCTTTTGCATTCTTCCCAGAAACTGACGTGCATAAGAACTGAGGCTCTCCACATAACGGCGCTGCCCATCGGCGTAAAGGGTGTCAAACGCAAGAGAAGACTTTCCCGAGCCGGATAAACCGGTAATCACCACTAGTTTGTTTTTGGGGATCACCACACTGAGGTCTTTCAGATTATGCACCCTGGCCCCTTTTATGACAATATTTTGTCTGGTATCAATTTTTTCTATATCTTTGATCATATTTAAATACCCAAATGTTAAAATATTACAAATTCACCGTGAATACTTGGATTTTTTAAAGATTTAATTATATTTGCACGATGTTTGTATATTTTAAAGCGAATATACAACATATAAAGACTGGGTTTTATTATTCAACATTAAAATATAGGAGAACGATTATCGAGTAAATATCTACGCTAAATTAGTTACTAACAAACAAAAAAAGGGAGGCTCATATGAAAGCCACTGAAGTTAGCGATAAGGAGCTAATTAGCAGATATTTGCAAGGTAACCAGGCCAGCCTTGAAAAGCTAATTATCCGTCACAAAAACAAAGTTTTCGCTTACATTCTGATGATCGTCAAGGACAAGGATCTTGCGGATGACATCTTTCAGGACACATTCATTAAAGTTATCAACACCATTAAGGCCGGGAACTACAAGGAAGAAGGAAAATTCATCCAGTGGGTCATGCGGATTGCGCACAACCTGATTATCGACCATTTCAGGAAATCCAAACGCATCCCGGTTGTGGACAACAGCAACGATGACTTTGATATTTTTGACACCATCCGTTTAACGGATAAATCGGTTGAAGAAAGGATGATCACCGACCAGATCCATGAGGACGTGAGAAAGCTGATTAACTATCTGCCACCGGAACAAAAAGAAGTTTTATTCATGCGTCATTACTCACAGATGAGTTTCAAAGATATTGCCGAACAAACCGATGTAAGCATCAATACTGCACTGGGCCGGATGCGTTATGCACTGATCAACCTGCGGAAGATCATTGCCGACAACAACATGATCCTGACTCAATAATTTACTGATGGCAAAATAAAGTGAATGCGTTCAACGTTTGTTACTGTACAAAATCAAATTTTAATCAATGTGCAGTAGCCTATGAAAAAACGCTTTACTTTTAAAAATCAAACATCAGAGGATCAGGAAGCAGAGCTTGAAAAGAATCACGGGAGCACGGGTCCGAGCGAGGGCGTGCTTAAATTTCTGCTCAGTTATTCCAGGTCTCTTGCAGTGATCAGGTCCGAATATTTCGGCAGCATCAATGTAAACCTAAACTAAAGTTTAACTTTTTAAAAAGATTCACCCGGTAATTTATTACCGGGTTTTTTTATATTTATTGGCCAGTCAATGATTAAAAACTGATCAAATTGAGAAAAAAGGTAAGATTTGAAAAGGTAATCGATTATTTCATGACCCACCGCCCGGTGGCTGAGACAGAACTGGTGTATGCCAGTCCGTACGAATTGCTGGTGGCAGTAATACTCTCGGCCCAGTGTACCGATAAAAGGGTGAATATGATCACCCCGGCATTCTTCAAGAATTTTCCCACGGCCCCTGCGCTTGCTAAAGCCAGCCAGGAAGATGTTTTTGAGCTGATCAGGTCCTGCTCCTACCCCAACAACAAGGCAAAACATTTGCTTGGCATGGCCAGAACGCTTGTTAAAGAGTTCAACAACCAGGTGCCTTCTGATGTTGGAGAATTGCAAAAGCTCCCAGGCGTTGGCAGGAAAACAGCCAATGTGATCGCATCGGTTGTGTACAACAAACCCGCCATGGCTGTCGACACCCATGTTTTCAGGGTTGCAAAAAGGATCGGCCTGACAACAAGCGCAAAAAACCCTTACCAGGCCGAAATGCAATTAATCAGTCATATTCCCGAGGAAAAGATCCCCCTGGCACATCACTGGCTGATCCTGCACGGACGTTATGTATGCAAGGCCAGGAAGCCTCTCTGTGAGGAATGCGGCCTGACTGAATATTGCAAATTTTATTCAAAAAATAAAAAAGATTGATTTTTTGTTAATAATTCCGGGCTTCAGGGTGGGACTTTTGGGCCTCAAAAAGAATAAATTTGTATAAGCTAAAATTAAAATAGTATGACAAACCTTAAAGAAGGTGATAAAGCACCAGATTTTAAAGCAAAAGACCAGAACGGAAAAAGAATAGCATTATCAGATTTTACCGGCAAAAAGACCATCTTGTTTTTTTACCCCAAGGACAATACCCCTGGATGCACAGCCGAGGCCTGTAATTTGCGGGACAATTATAAAAAACTGCAGGATGAAGGCTTTGTGATCATCGGGCTAAGTGCCGACAGCGAAAAATCACATCAGAATTTCGCCAATAAATATGATCTGCCTTTTCCTCTCATTCCGGATACGGACAAAAAGATCATCCATGCATACGGGGTGTGGGGGCCAAAAAAGTTTATGGGTCGGGAATATGAAGGCATTAACAGGACAACCTTTGTAATTGATGAAGAAGGGAAAATAGAAAAGGTATTTGAGAAAGTAAAAACCAAAGACCATACGAATCAAATTTTGGAATCATTAAAATAATCATATCATGGCAAAGCAAGAAAACACTGTAGACGATAAGATCAAAAAAGAAAAACTGAAAGCCCTGGAGCTGACCCTGGGAAACATTGAAAAAAACTACGGCAAAGGTACCATTATGAAACTGGGCGACAGCGCCATCGTTGACATTCCGGCAATTTCTTCCGGGTCGATCGGCTTGAACATCGCCCTGGGAGTGGGCGGATATCCCAAAGGCAGGGTTGTTGAGATATACGGCCCGGAAGCTTCCGGGAAGACAACCCTGGCCTTGCATGCCATCGCAGAAGCCCAGAAACTGGGTGGCATTGCCGCTTTCATTGATGCAGAGCATGCATTTGACCGCTTCTATGCCCAGAAGCTGGGGATCGATATCGAAAACCTGCTCGTATCCCAGCCCGACAACGGGGAACAGGCACTGGAGATCACCGAGAACCTCATCCGGAGCGGGGCAATAGATATCATCGTTATCGACTCGGTGGCTGCCCTGGTGCCCCGCAGCGAGATCGAAGGGGAAATGGGTGATTCTAAAATGGGTTTGCAGGCCCGGCTAATGTCGCAGGCCCTGAGAAAACTTGCCGCCACCATCAGCAAAACCGGTGCCTGCTGTGTTTTCATTAACCAGCTCCGGGAAAAGATCGGTGTGATGTTCGGCAATCCCGAAACCACCACAGGCGGTAATGCCCTGAAATTTTATTCTTCCGTAAGACTGGATATCCGCAGGACCCAGCAGATCAAGGAAGGGGAAGATGTTACAGGGAACCGCGTAAGGGTTAAAGTAGTTAAAAATAAGGTGGCCCCTCCTTTCCGCAAAGCAGAATTTGATATTGTTTACGGCGAAGGGATCAGCCGCTACGGTGAGATCATTGACCTGGGCGTGGAAAAGAATATCATCAAGAAGAGCGGCTCCTGGTTCAGCTACGGAGACACCAAACTCGGACAGGGCAGGGATGCCGTTAAAAGCCTCCTGAAAGATAACCCGGAGCTGTCAGAAGAACTGGAAACAAAAATCCTCGAAAGCATCAGGGAAAAGAAAGAATAAATATTTTTTTCCTTCGTTTTCTCTGCACCTAAACACGATTGAAATATGAGAGCTTTCACCAAAATACTGGCTGGTTTGCTATTTTTACTGTTTATTGCTGTTTCATGCGGAAATCCTGAGCAGAAAGAGGACACAGCAAAGAGCGAAAGGGTCGTTCAGGAGCAGACAGAACTAATACGCCTGAATGAAATGATCACTAAAGATTCGTCAAACCCCGACCTCTATAATCATCGGGCCCGATTTTATATCGAAAGAAAAATGGTCAATGAAGCTCTGGGCGATATCAATACCGCCATTCAGCTTGATGCGGAAAACCCTGCTTATTATTTGACGCTCTCGGATATATACCTGGCAATGGGCCAGGGAATTAAATGTGAAGACGCCCTGGAAAAGGCCATCCGGCTGAAGCCAGACGATATTGATGCCCTGCTGAAAATGGGTGAATTGAATTTTATATTGCAGGATTATAAAGATGCGATCAAATACCTCAACAATGCCCTTGAACTTGATCCAAATAACTCCACAGCCTACCTGATAAAAGGCTATTCCTACATTGAAGCCGGTGACACCTCCCGGGCTATTGAGAATTTCGGACTGGCTACAGAAAAAAACAATGATAATTATGATGCTTATATGCAGCTCGGCCTGATATACGACGCCATCGGCAACAAACTTGCCGGAGACTATTACCAGAACGCATTGCGCATCAACCCCGAAAGCGTTGAAGCATTATATGCCATGGCCCTTTTTCTTCAGAATAACCGGCAAATTGAAAAGGCCTTCGAGCTTTACGAAAAGATCATCAGCATCAACCCCAGTTTCATGTATGCATACTACAACATGGGATATTTGAACCTTATATATTATGAGAATTTTGAAGGCGCGAAAGATTATTTCAACACTGCCCTCGAAATAGACCCCACTTTTGCCAAGGCTTATTATAACAGGGGATATTGCAATGAGTTGACCGGGGATTATGCGCAGGCCAGAAAAGATTACCAGCGAACCATGGAGATCATACCAAATTATGAGAAGGCAATTGAAGGTCTTAACAGGCTCGACAAGTTGCAGGGAATTACCAATTAAAGATATTCTTTCCGGATTTCTTCCAGTTCGCTAATTAGCTGGTTGATTTGTTCTTCCATTTGAAGGAATATATCCATATTGTCATCGTCAACTTTTTCTTTGGCATTGTCTTCGAGGATTTTGGCAAGGTCTTTCGGAGCTTCAGCAATGAAGTTTGCCACCACACCCTTCAAACTGTGGGCATTGAAGCGCAAGGAATCAAAGTCTCCCTCACCAATATTCTTCCTTATTTGGTCACGTCTTTCAGGCCACTCCTGGATAAAAATATCTATGATCTCTACAACAATTTCCTTATCAAATGGCTTGAAAGTTTCCCTGAATTCTTCTTTGTTGATTAGCATGGTACAAAATTAATTATTTATTAATACTAAGTCGGTTCAGTGTTTCTGGTAAGCGCTGTTCTTAACTCTTTCCAAAACATTTTTCAGTTTTTGCAGACTCACAGGTTTGGGAATATACTCATCCATGCCTGCATTGATAAATTCCTGCTGATCTTCGAAAGGTGAACTTGCCGTAACTGCAATGATGGGTGTGTATGGCTCATCTTGCCGTTGCTGTTCAATAGCCCTGATGTGCTGAGTGGCCTCAATACCATCCATCACCGGCATTTGAATGTCCATGAGGATGCAATCAAATTTATTCTTTTCGAAAAGATCCACCGCTTCCTTGCCGTTCTCTGCCAGCACGCACTGGTGCCCGAGTTTGCCGACAAAGACCTTGATGATCTTTTGATTTATATTGTTGTCTTCAACAATCAATACATGCAGCTCCTTATCATTTTGATCAGACATACAACAATTGGTTTTTTTGGTATCCATTATTACTACTAAAAACATCATGCCAAAACATCTCAGGAAACAGATTGCTGGTTATCAAACCCTTACCTAACCCGGAACAGAGGAGGCTTTCCCATCTATGGAAAAGCATGCTTGCTTTGGGACAACTGTTTATTCCGAAAAAAGGCCAAAGGAAACCCTGCAGACTAAAGTTTTTTTAAACTATTTTTAAAAGAGAGATCCGGTTTGATATACAAGGAATGAAACGCTCCATGCAAGCAGGGTGGTATATACAGCCATAAACATTGCCCACTTCCAGCCCCCGCTCTCTTTTCTTATGGCAGCAATAACGGCTATGCAGGGGAAATATATCAGGATAAAGAGCAGGAATGAATAGGAAGCCAGCGGAGTAAAAACCTTTTCGCCTTTTCTGGGTCCGCTTTCAAAGTGTTGCTTTTTCAGTTTATCGGTCAGACCCGTTTCAATTTGCTCATCATCCTCTTCCTGGTAAAGAACCCCGAATGTACTCACCACAACTTCTTTGGCAGCCACACCGGTGATAAGGCTTACCCCCATTCTCCAGTCGAAACCCAGGGGATAGATCACAGGTTCAATAAATTTTCCGATACGCCCGATGATGGAATTCTCCTGCTGCAGGCTGTTTTTCTCCAGTTCCAGTGCATGGATCCGGTCCTGGTATAACTCAGTTGCCTTCCCTCCGGATTCCACTAACCGCAACTCTTGCAATTTCTGCACATCCTGCTCAAGTGCCCGGACCTCTTTGCTGCTTCTCGGAAAATAACCCAGCGCCCAGATGACTACGGAAGCAATCAGGATCACGCCTCCCATTTTCTTCAAATACTGGGATCCCTTGTACCAGGTATGACGCAAAATAGCCTTCGCGGTTGGCACACGATATGGTGGCAGCTCCATGACAAAGGGCATTTCTTTGGCTTTAAAAAGCGTTTTTTTAAAGATGATTGCGATCAGTATAGCCAGGATGATACCGATGGCATAGATTGAGAACAGGACCAGGCCGGGATAATTGGGGAAAGTGGCTCCGATGATCAGCACATATACCGGCAATCGTGCACTGCACGACATAAAAGGATTTATGAGCATGGTGATGAGCCGGTCGTTCTTGCTGCCAATGGTACGGGTAGCCATGATGGCAGGTACGTTGCATCCAAAGCCCATGAGCATGGGAATAAACGAACGGCCGTGCAGGCCGATCTTGTGCATGAGTTTATCTACAATAAAGGCCACCCTGGCCATATATCCTGTATCCTCCATGATGGAGATAAAAAAGAAGAGGATCAGAATATTCGGGAGAAATACAATCACCCCTCCCACTCCATTAATGATGCCCTGAACCAGCAAATCCCGGACAATTCCATCAGGGACCAGGTTTTTTATGCCAAGCCCCAGTTTCTCCACCAGATATTCAATTCCGTCCATGGGGATTTGTCCGAGGCTAAAAGTAGCCTGGAACATCACCCACATAAAGAAAATAAAAATCGGGTAGCTCAGGTATTTATTGGTCAGGAACTTATCTACGTAGCGGCTCATAGTCCTGATATCTTTGGGGCTCTGTTCAAATGTTTCTTTCAAAGCCCCGTCGACAAAACCGTACCGCTGGTTGGTAATAACCGTTTCGGGGGGTTCGCTGTAATGGTCTTCAATGATTGCCAGTTGATCTTCAACTTCCCTAAAGATCTCTTCATGATTCACGCAGGAACGGATCCTGATCTTTTCCTCGCGGTCGTCTTCCAGCAGCTTGATTGCCAGGAAGCGGGGAGCAATGACATTGGTGAGTTTTTTATTTTCCTCGATCCTGATCTTTTCCTGTATTTTTTTTATGGCCTCTTCCAGATCGTGCCCGTAATTGATGTGGACATGCCTGATATCCGGTTCACGGTCTTCAAACACATCAATTGCTTTATCAAAAAGCTCACTTAAGCCCTGCCCTTTCGAACTAACCGTGGGCACAACCGGTATACCTATCATTTTGCCAAGAGCATCAAAGTCAAATTTATCACCCTTGGAAGTGAGTTCATCGAACATATTGAGGGCCATCACCACCCGGATATCCAGATCGATCAACTGGGTGGTAAGGTAAAGATTCCGTTCAAGGTTTGAGGAGTCAACCACATTGATCACCAGGTCAGGCACTTCGTTAAAAAGATAATTTCTCACAAAGAGCTCCTCCGGCGAATAATAGGTAAGGGAATAGGTGCCGGGCAGGTCGATCAGATGAAAAGTATATCCTTTGTGCTTAAATCTAGCTTTTTTGGCATCCACGGTTACACCGCTGTAGTTTCCCACTTTCTCATGTGAATTCGAAGCATGATTAAAGAGTGTGGTCTTGCCGCAATTCGGGTTCCCGATCAATGCGATGTTGATATTTTTGCGGCCATATGAATGGGCTTTCTTTTTCTCCTTATCCACAATCACACCGCCGTAACTGCTATTGTCCTTCCCGTTATCCTCAACGGTTGTGCCAACTTCAATCAAAGCTGCCTCAGAGTTTCTCAGCGAAACATTGTATCCCATCACAGTATACTCAACAGGATTTTTAAGGGGAGCTTTTTTCCCAACAGTTACTTCCTTGCCTGCGACAAACCCCATTTCCATAATCCTCTTGCGAAAGGCCCCGCGTCCTTTCACTTTAATAATGGTAGCTTTATCACCCTGCTGCAGGTCAAGTAATGTCATCCAAATACTCCTTCAATTGTGCTTGCAAAAGAAAAAAGAAATTTAATTTGCGGCAATCCCAATTAATGGGGATTTAATCCAGAAAGTCTTCAACCGTATCATCCATGTAATCGCTGTTGAAAAGCAGGGTATGAAGGATCCTAAGAGATTCAAGCAGGGCAAGGCCCCACCTGGTCCTGAACAATTTACTGCATTCCATCACCGCAACTTGTTTGGCAGATCTTGAATTTTTTTGATATAAGAGAATAAAGTCTTTCATATCCTGGTAGGCATCAGCAAAATTTTCAGCCAGACTTCCTTTTTTACTCTGGCTCTGGTCGGGACCTGTGGCATCAACATACCAAAAGATATCGTCTGGTTGCAATTTGTTCCTGACCTGATTAAAAACATCCTGATACTGCTCTTGTGTAACGAACCTTTCATTGGCACTTTCATCGTCGGTTTTGACCTCGGGCAAAAGGGATGCTTTCAGGTAAAGCAGGGGAATGATCCGGGAAAGGTAGTTCACCGCCTGCATTTTTTCTACAGTTTCGATATTTTCCAGGTAAACACAGTAATCATTGGCTGCTTTGATAAACTCAAGGACCTGCAGCGAATAAGCAGGTTCATTCTTCATTTCATTCATTGCTAATACTCCTTCTGTTATACTGATACAAATTTCGGATATTTTACAAACTCCGCTGGGCGGTTATTATTATTTGTAATCAATTATCGAGGGCTGACGGATCTTATAGTTTTCGAGCCGCTGGATACCTTCTCCTTGAAATTTAAAATCCATTTGATTATAACCGGGAATTATCTGGGGATAATAAGTAAGCCTCATCTCGATGGCATCGATCACCAGGTTTTCATTTTTAAACCTGATCCCAAATCCAAGGGAGGAGTAAAATGACTGTTCATAAACCGGCCGGCCGTTTTCACCAATAAAACCCAGGTCAACAAAGGAAAAGGCCGAAAAACGAAAACCAAAGATATAGAGCGGAAGGTGCAAAATGGCATTATAACTAAACACAAGCCGCTGCTGCCCCGTGATAATGTCTTTATCGATATCCATAAAACCGGAAGCATCATCCAGGCTAATGTAAGTATCTGTCGCACGACGGATCCCTTTGATATAATTGATATTAAGAAAATTCCTCAAGCGGGTGTTCTTCATATGCATGAGATTAGAGATATATGACAATCTTCCCCGGATAGCACCCTGTTCATACACCCCTTTCCTGAAGTAACCCCCGATCAAGAACTTTGCGGACATATACCCGAATCGATCAAAGTAATTGCCCGCATAAGCGGTCAGGCCGCTGTAGGTTCTTTTAAAGTATTCACCCCATTCATAACCTGCCGTCAGTACAAGTTTATAACCGTAGGGTATATCTTCCGTACGCCCGAACTCGTAGAGATATTTACTGGAATAGTATTTATTATTGCTTAAACCGATACTTCCAAGCAAACGGCTGTAGGCATGATATTTCAGGTTAGAATCCCTGGATACGAATGGCCGGTCGAAATAATTCAGTTTGGTAAAGCGCGCCATGCCAACCAGGAAGGTTTCTTTGCCATTATCAAGACTGGGGTTAAAGAATTTAAAATCATGTCCGAAGTATAAATCATATTTACTATAGTGCAATGGGAATAATTCTTTCGTTTCCCCGGTTTTTCTGATCCTGACCTGGTCGGAGGTATTGTAATAAGCAGCTCCACCGGCAAAGCGAACTTTATAAGGGATCAGGTCACGGTTAAATTGTGCTGCATAAGTTTTCCGGTACGCGTCGCGTTCAAACCAGGCCCTGGCCGAGACAAAAGTTCCGGCAATATTATCCACCCTGTATTCGCCCCTTTCGATGCGAAAAGTGGGGTTGGTATCGGAATAGAACCCTATGCTTGTCGAAACCTGATGACCCAGTCCTGCAAAGTTCTCATTCCAGAGCTGAATGCTGGCCTTTTTAACACCGCTGGCCGTAAAACCAACACCATATGGAAAAAGATCTTTGGTAATTACATAAACATCCACAGAATCACCATGTATATCATGGAGCATGATATTGGCATTATCAATGAATGGCAGATCACGGAGAAGCCTTTCATTTTCAGCAATTACCAAAGGCTCAACTTCATCTCCTCGCTTAAACAGCAAATATTGTCTGATCACATAATCATACGTTTTCACGTGCAGCTTGTTGGCCTGTTTTCCCAGCCAGGAGGATGTTTTTAAACTGGTATCCTGGATAGTAGGACCAAAAACATCGAGTTTCTTAAAATACACGTTACGGATTTTTTTTCCTTTATAAGGCAGGTATGGAGACTCACTCCGGATGATCTCAACCGTATCCGGAATCCTTGTTTTGGGTGGTGGCTGAAAAAGCAGCTTATACAACTCATTGGTTACCCTGCTTCTGCCGGCTTTGGCTTCCAGTGAATCGTAAAAAATCTGCGATCGATCAAAAGAAACCGGTGAGATCCTATAGGAAATATTCTCAGGCAAGATAATCATGGTATCCTTTTCTGCTTTCAGGGTATTCCCCATATATTTAAGGTAATAACCCGCCTGAAGATATATGGTATCAGGCGCATACTCATTGCTGCTGCCCAGGAGTGCAGCAGGAAATAAGAGCAGGACGATATTGATATAGATAATCTTCCCTTTCATAAAACATCCCCGCAGGATTGCTTGGCACAGTCAGGCAAGCTGATAGCCTGTATTTATTATAGGTCAAGGTCGCGGATCACCGCATCAATCCTTTTTTCAAGCAGTGCATTCAGATCGTCATATACTTCCCTGGATTCCAGCGTGCCTTTTACCCCAAAATAGAATTTGATCTTGGGTTCTGTCCCTGAGGGGCGCATGCTGATCTTGGTCCCATCCTTTGTAAAGAACTGCAATACATTGGATTTGGGCAATTTGATTTCCGATTCCTTTCCGGCCACTAAGTCAATGGATATACCCTTCAGGTAATCCTTGATCATAATCACTTTTGAACCATTGATGTTTTCCGGAGGGTTTTCCCGGAAGTTTTCCATCATCTCCTGGATTTCTTCGGCTCCAACCTTGCCTTTTTTAACAACTGAAAACAGGCGTTCTTTGTAGAGTCCAAATTCCAGGTAAATATCGATCAAAAGTTCATACAATGACTTGCCCTGGTCCAGGGTCCATGCCGTGGCTTCGGCGATCATGGCACAGGCGGCTACTGCATCCTTGTCCCTCACAAAGTCACCGATCATATATCCATAACTCTCTTCTCCTCCACCGATGAATTCCTTTTTTCCTTCAAAGGCCCTGATCTTGTCGGCGATGAATTTGAATCCTGTCAGCACATCAAAGGAATCCACTGCATACTTATCGGCAATATCGCTGATCAGTTCGGTGGTAACAATGGTTTTTACGATATACTGCCTGCCATCAAGTTTCTTATTTTCTTTCCATTTCGCAAGCAAATAATAAGTCAGGATGGAAGCCGTCTGGTTTCCGTTCAGCAAAACAAACTCCCCATTGTTATTTTTAACAGCTATTCCCACGCGGTCGCCGTCGGGATCAGTTGCCATCACCAGGTCTGCATTAATTTCCCGGGCCTGGTCGAGGGCCATTTCCAGTGCAGCAGCTTCCTCGGGGTTGGGAGATTTTACCGTCGGGAAATCACCATCAGGAACATCCTGCTTATCCACCAGGCTGACATTTTCAAAGCCGAATTTATGCAAGGCCATAGGTATCAGCTTATAACCGGCTCCATGCAGAGGTGTGTAAACGATCTTCAGATCCTTGTGTTTATGAACGATCCCGGGTGAAAGCGAGAGGTCTTTCACAGCCTTCAGATATTCTTTGTCCACATCTGCACCAATAAGATGGATGTTTTCCGGCTTACCCCTGAATTTCACATCATCAATATTTGAGATCTTTTGTACTTCGGCGATCACATTCTTATCGTGGGGACTGATCAATTGCGCCCCATCATCCCAGTAAGCCTTATATCCATTGTACTCCTTTGGATTGTGTGAGGCTGTGATCACAACACCACTCTGGCATTTGAAATGCCTTATGGCGAAAGACAATTCGGGTACTGGCCTGAGGTCTTCGAAGAGATATACATAAATATCATTGGCAGAAAAAACCTCTGCTGTGATCCTGGCAAAATACTGGCTGTTATTGCGTGAATCACAGGCCACGGCAACACTGATCTTGTTCAGGTTTGAGAACTGCTCTTTCAGGTAATTGGCGAGCCCCTGGGTAGCCATCCCCACCGTGTACTTATTCATGCGGTTTGAACCCACGCCCATGATACCCCGCAAACCACCGGTTCCGAATTCGAGGTCCCTGTAAAAGGACTCGATCAATTCCTGTTGCTCATTTTGAATCATGGCGCGAATACGGCTTTTGGTGTCTTCATCATAACTACCTTCCAGCCAGCTGTTGGCTTTTTTCAGTACTTCTGCATCATTGTTTGCTTTGCTCATACCTTTTCTTTTATTTATTTTCAAGATTTTTAATACATTTTTCCAGGCTCTTACGCCAGTGGGGAATTTCAAATTCAAGGAATTCCCGGATTTTCTTTTTACTCATCACGCTGTAATGGGGCCTTGATGCCGGTAAAGGATATTCAGCCGCCAGGATTGGTTTTACATGACATTTAAGACCCGCATACTCCATTACGGCCGCGCTAAAATCATACCAACTGGCAAGTCCCTCGTTAGAATAATGATATATTTCAACATTCTCCATCCGGTCCCGTTGATCCACAAGACCAAATATCGCCCGGGCCAGATCATGTGCATATGTGGGGCTTCCCACCTGGTCGTACACCACACCCAACTGATCCCGTTCCTTTCCCAGTTTCAACATGGTTTTCACAAAATTCTGTCCGAAAGAAGAGTAAAGCCAGGAGGTACGGACAATGCAGCCATTTGTGGCCTTCTCTAGAAAAGCCTGTTCGCCGTGGAACTTGCTCAGGGCATAAACGCTCCGGGGATTTGGGAAATCAGCTTCCACATAAGGGGTGTTTTTTTCACCGCCAAACACAAAGTCGGTTGAAACATGCACCATAAAAACATCCTGCCGGCTGCATTCATTTGCCAGGATCTGAACCGCCTTTGCATTAATAAGCTCAGCGATATTCTTATTTTCTTCTGCTTTATCAACGGCTGTATAGCTGGCACAATTGATAAGAACTTCCGGCCGGTATTTATCGAGGAATTCATGAACAGCCTGCTGGTTTGTAATATCAAGTTCTTCCACATCCGTGTAGAAAAATTCCCATTCCGGCCTGCTGCCGGCAATCATTCTGATCTCATTCCCCAGCTGACCTTTGGATCCTGTAATCAATACCCTCATTTTCATACTCATACGATCTTTTTGAAATATTCAATTGTTTTGGCCAGGCCTTCATCCAGGTCAATGCCGGGATGCCAGCCCAGCTTTTCTTTGGCCAGTTCGATATCCGGTCTACGCTGCATGGGATCATCCTGTGGCAGGGGTTTAAAAATGATCCTGGAAGTGGATCCTGTCATACTGATCACCTTCTCGGCAAGCTCAAGGATGGTAAATTCACCCGGGTTGCCGATATTCACCGGGCCGGTGAAATCATCTCCTGTTGCCATCATCCGGAGCATGCCTTCGATCAGGTCGTCGCAGTACTGGAAGCTCCTGGTCTGCGATCCGTCGCCATAAACAGTAATGTCTTGGTTTTTAAGAGACTGCACAATGAAGTTGGATACCACCCTGCCATCATTGGGATGCATACGGGGGCCGTAGGTATTGAAGATACGGACAATTTTAATCTTTACCTTGTTTTGCAGGTGATAGTCCACAAAAAGGGTTTCGGCACATCGCTTGCCTTCATCGTAACAGGACCTTCTGCCAATGGGATTAACGTGTCCCCAGTAGTCTTCTTTTTGCGGATGCACTTCCGGATCCCCATATACTTCACTCGTGGAGGCCTGTAAGATTTTGGCCTGTATCCTTTTAGCGAGTCCTAACATATTCACGGCCCCCATCACAGATGTTTTAACGGTTTTGATGGGATTATACTGATAGTGAATCGGAGAGGCCGGGCAGGCAAGGTTGTAGATCTCATCCACCTCAATGTAAAACGGCATGGTAATATCATGCCTGATCAATTCAAAATAGGGATTGTCGAGCAAATGGATGACGTTCTCTTTTTGTCCGGTAAAATAATTATCCAGACAGATAACCTCATTGTCTTCATTTAAAAGACGTTCACAGAGGTGTGAACCCAAAAAACCTGCTCCACCGGTAACCAGCACTTTCTTCTTCATAGGATTAAATTTGATTTGCGACAATAAATATAAAAAAAGCCTGGCAATAATCTCACCAGGCCTTCAAAGAAATATCCTTCTTTTATTTTACGGTATTGATACCGATACAAGAATATTTAAATCCTCTCTCCTTCATTTCAGCAACATCAAAAACATTTCTTCCGTCGAAGATCACATGATTCGTCATGAGTTTTTTCATGACGTTGAAATTCGGAAAGCGGAACTCTGTCCACTCTGTGATCAGGAGCAGGCAATCCGCATCGATCAGAGCATCGTACTGATCCGATGCATAATCGACAATATCACCAATCCTGCGTTTTGATTCTTCTATGGCTTGCGGATCATAGGCTTTAACGATGGCACCGGCTTTCAAAAGTTTATCGATGATTACCAGTGATGGTGCCTCACGCATATCATCTGTTTTGGGTTTGAAAGAAAGCCCCCACATGGCCACCCGTTTGCCTTTCAGATCACCATCAAAATAATTATTGATTTTATTGAACATCACCGATTTCTGATCTTCATTCACCTCCTCAACGGCTTTCAGCACCCGCAGGCTGTATTTATAATCCCCGGCGGTTTTGATTAATGCTTTTACATCCTTTGGAAAGCAGGAGCCACCATAACCGGCGCCGGGATAAATAAATTTCGGACCGATACGGGTATCGCTGCCGATACCTTTCCTTACCATATTAACATCCGCACCAACGATCTCGCAAAGGTTTGCTATATCGTTCATAAAGCTGATCTTGGTGGCCAGCATGGAGTTGGCAGCATATTTGGTCATCTCCGCAGAGACGATATCCATAAATATTACCGGATGCCCGTTCAGGGTAAAGGGTTTATAAAGTTTCTGCATGATCTTCTGGGCTTTTTCCGAATCCACGCCTACCACGATCCTGTCTGGCTTCATGAAATCATCAATGGCTGCACCTTCTTTCAGGAATTCCGGGTTGGAGGCCACATCAAAATCAATGTCCGATTTGCGTTTGGTAATTTCTTCTTTCATTGCCTTGCGCACTTTTTCAGCTGTTCCCACCGGAACGGTACTCTTGGTAACCATCAGCACATAATCCTGCATATTCTGACCTACGGTCCTGGCTACATCCAGTACATATTTCAGGTCGGCGCTTCCATCTTCATCTGGTGGTGTGCCCACTGCACTAAAAACAACATCTGCGCCCTGAATGGAAGCTCCAAGGTCGGTGGAAAAATGCAAACGACCCTTTTCAAAGTTCCGGTGAACCATTTCTTCCAGGCCAGGCTCATAAATAGGGATGATACCCTTTTTGAGATTTTCGATCTTTTTCTCATCAACATCTACACAAACTACATCAATGCCCACTTCGGCAAAACATGTTCCTGTGACCAGGCCCACATAACCTGTTCCTGCAATAGCGATTTTCATATTCTTTTGTTTTGGTTATACTAAGGCGAACAAATATATGAATTATATTCACAGCCTGGCTTGTTTTTTACCCCTGCAAATCTCCCGGGCAGGAACATGAACATTAGACTAAAGGCCAGATATTTACAAAACAAAAATCAACTTCCGGGCAAAGCACATACTGCCCGTTCTTGATTTATTGTGTTAAAAGCTTTTCTTTAGAAGGATAATTTTTTGGAATTTTGAAGATAATTTGCAAAAGCATGGCAGTGTCAGACCAAATACCCATAACTGTAATTGAGAGTTTCCTCAAGGAATTCCGGGGAGAATTTCATACCGGACTTAAATACAGGCTTCTTTATGCAACAGATGCATCGGCCTACCGGGAGATCCCCTGGCAGTAGCCCTGCCCCGTGATATTGATGATATCAAAAGGTTGGTTCGATTCGCACAGACGCAGGAGATCACCCTGATACCGAGGACGGCCGGAACATCCCTGGCGGGGCAGGTGGTGGGCGCCGGGATCGTGGTTGATGTTTCCCGGTATATGAACCGGATCATCGAAATCAACACCAAAGAAAAATGGATCCGGGTTCAGCCGGGTGTGGTGCTGGATGAAATGAATCAGCAACTGGTCCCTCATGGCCTGTTCTTCGGGCCTGAAACTTCCACAGGCAACCGTTGCATGATCGGCGGCATGGTCGGGAACAATTCATGCGGATTGCACTCGCTGATATATGGAAGCACCCGTGAGCATACCCTCTCGCTCAAATGCATCCTCAGTGATGGCAGTGAAGCTGAGTTTGGGGATCTGAGCCCTGAACAATTTCATCAAAAGCTGCATTCAGCATCCCTGGAAGGAAAGTTATACAAAAATATTTTCGAAATCCTTTCAAATTCTGAAAACCAGGAAGAGATTCGGAAAGAATATCCGCATTTTGATGTCCCCAGGAGAAACACCGGTTATGCCATAGACGTTTTGCTCGAAACGGAAGTATTCACCCGGGGCGGGCCGCCCTTTAACTTTGCCAGGCTCATTACCGGCTCCGAAGGTACCCTGGCCTTCATAACTGAAATCAAGCTTAAGCTGATCCCCCTGCCGCCCCCCTTCAAAGCTGTCATTCCCGTGCATTGCCCGAGTGTAACTGCTGCACTGCACGCTAACCTGATAGCCCTTAAGTATAAACCCGGAGCCATTGAGTTGATGGACAAGACCATCCTCGATCTTACAAAGGATAACCTGGCGCAACGCAAAAACCGCTTTTTTATAAAAGGGGACCCCGGTGCTGTCCTCATCGTTGAGTTTGCCAGGGAAACGGAAGAAGAGGTCCGGGAACTGGCAAATGCCATGGAAAACGAAATGCGGGAAAGTGAGCTGGGGTTTCATTTCCCACTGATATCAGGCCCTGAAATAAAAAAAGTATGGAACCTGCGCAAAGCCGGACTGGGTGTTTTATCAAATATGCCCGGAGATGCAAAACCCGTGTCGGTGATTGAGGATACTTCCGTAAACCCCGAACTACTTCCTGAATATATCGGAAGGGTGGATCAACTGATCAAAGAGCATGGCCTGACTACTGTATACCATGCTCACATTGCCACAGGAGAGATCCATGTGCGGCCGGTCCTGAACCTGAAAGATCCAAAGGATGTTGAACTCTTTCATACAATTGCTGAGAAATCGGCCAGGCTGGTAAAGGAATTCAGGGGTTCACTCAGCGGCGAACATGGCGATGGCAGACTCAGGGGAGAATTCATCCCCCTGGTGATCGGGGAGAAAAATTATGCCCTCTTGAAGTCGATCAAAAGAGCCTGGGACCCGCAAAATATTTTCAATGCAAAAAAAATCACCGATACACCCCGCATGAATACAAGCCTCCGCTATGAACCCGGAAGGCAGGAAAGGGAAATAGAGACCATATTTGATTTTACGCGTGACCAGGGAATCTTAAGAGCAGCGGAAAAATGCAATGGCTCGGGCGACTGCAGAAAATCCCAGCTGATCGGCGGAACCATGTGCCCCAGTTTCATGGCAACAAAAGACGAGTCGGCAAGCACCCGGGCAAGGGCAAATATTTTGAGGGAGTTCCTGACAAATTCTACAAAAACCAACCCCTTCAACCACCAGGAGATCTATGAAGTGATGGATCTCTGCCTGATGTGCAAAGGATGCAAATCAGAATGCCCTTCAAGCGTGGATATTACAAAATACAAGGCAGAATTCCTGCAACATTATTATGATGATAATGGAACCCCCCTGCGAACCAGACTGATCGCAAATATTTCCAAACTCAACAAATTGGGGATGATACTGCCGGCTCTTTTCAATTTTATGGTCAGCCAGCCCAGGCTTTCAGCGATCATAAAATCAATGCTGGGGTTTGCAGGCAAGAGAAGCATTCCAAAACTGCAGCGGATGACGTTCAGGAAATGGGCCGGAAAGCATCTTCAGGAATTGAATCCCGCAAAACCACTTGGCCGCGTATACCTGTTTGCGGATGAATTTACTGAATACAATGATGTAAAGATCGGGATCAAAGCCGTAGAATTATTAACCCGTCTGGGATATAAAGTCAGTGTTCCGCAGCACAGGGAAAGCGGCCGGACTTATCTTTCCAAAGGTTTGCTCCGAAAAGCAAAAATCCTGGCCGACCAGAACGTTGAAATGCTCAAGGACCTTGTGGGGGAAGGCACTCCATTGCTTGGCATAGAACCCTCCGGGATATTGAGTTTCCGGGATGAATATCCTGAGCTGGTGAGTGAAGCTTTGCGGGAAGATGCTACAAAACTGGCCCGGCATTGCTTTATGTTCGATGAATTCATTGCTGATGAAATAAAAAAAGGAAACATCAGGGCAGAGCAGTTCAGCACAAAGAAAGTTCATATTAAGCTCCATGGCCACTGCCATCAGAAATCCCTTGCATCCATTCAAGCCAGTAAAGAAATGCTGAGTCTTCCTGAGAACCACCGTGTTGAGGAGATCCCATCGGGTTGCTGCGGGATGGCCGGATCCTTCGGATATGAAAAAGAGCATTATGATCTTTCGATGAAAGTCGGAGAACTGGTATTATTCCCGGTAATTAGAGAATGCCAGCAAAGTACGCTTATTGCAGCTCCGGGGACAAGTTGCCGGCATCAGATCAAAGATGGTACAGGAAAAACAGCATACCATCCTATAGAGATCCTGCATGCAGCGCTTATCCAGTAAACATTTAATACTTCTGCATTTGTTGGACAATACCAACCGTTCGCAAACTGCACTTTGCAATATTTATAGAAAATATTTTTATTTGAATAATATTCATCACAAAGCAAATCAAATGCACCTTTTAAGTGGTATTTCTTTTACAATAAGAGTTGCAGTGCAACCATTCGCATAATGCCATGTCTAAGAAAATGCCCGGGCCTTACCGGTATTACAAAATTGATTGAATGATATGAGGTGGAATAATAAAAGGATCATTTGTTCTTTTACAACGGCCTTGCTGTTGATCTTGTCCTGTATTCACGGGCCGCTCTTGTCACAGAAAAAGCCAGACAATCATTCAAATATTTACCATCATCTCGACAAAATCGTATACGAACATTATGGAAGTGACGACTTGCTGATCAATGGTATACTTTATCAGCCTTTGCACTCAAAAGCAGAAGGTAACCCCTATTATCCTGTCCCAGCATTCACTGATGGCCGGGTGTTTATTTCAGGCAGGGAATTCGGTCCCGAAATAATCAAGTACAATGCTGAACTGCAGCAACTCATCCTGAAAAGAAAAATAAGCAAAGAAGCTGTGACAGAGATCCTGCTTAACAATAGCCTCATCGATTCATTCTCCATCAGGGAAAGACTTTTTATTAACACACGCTTCCTTGCCAATGAAGACAGCTTGAATGGATTTATGGAGATCATACATCGTAATGGTTTTAACCTCTATGCCTTCATAAAAAAAATATTCAAGGATGATTATACACGAAGCACCCCTTTCGGAAGGTATCAGCAATTAAGACCAGTTTACTTTTTTGTGCAGGCGGGTGAAGGCAGGATAATAACAAGCCGCAAAGAATTCCTCAGGATATTCGGAAACAATCAGCGGGAGATTAAAAGATACATGAAGCGGCAGAACATTAAATTCAAAAAGGCTTCCAGCCGGGAATTGTCAAAAATCATAACCTACAGTGAAGGTATCTACGGAAAATAACTCATCCCGGAGCATGATAATGCTTGCGCTGCTCTTTACCTTCCTCTTCACAGGACCGGTAATTTCGCAGGAAAGCCATATCCGGGTGGGTAGTGAGATGAACAAGCTGGAATGGAAAGAGTTTAAATCCCTCATGGAAAAAAAATACAGCATCCGCTTTTTTTATCTACTGGAAAGTGTTCCCAACATATTCATGGATATCTCATCTGACACAATGAAGCTTGAAACAGTCCTGGAAAACAATTTCACGAAGTTCGGCCTACAAGTTTACCGGAATACCGCGGGTGATTATTTTCTATTAAAAGAGCTGGAACTATCAACAAGCATTCCCAATAGTTTTTATGCAGAGCCGAAGTTTGAGAAAATTGCTGAAGATCAAAAAAGCGAACAGCCGCTTGGAAATTTTTTGCAGACAAAGAATGAATTTGTGTGGCAGGAGGTCAATATCGGCAAACGCAATAGCGGGAACGGACATGGGAAAGTGAAACTTGAAGGCCGTATTAGCAATAATCACAGCCAGGAAGCAATCTTCGGGGCAAGTTTTTACATAGAAGAACTTGAGAAAGGAACCACCTCTGATATGCAGGGCAGATACAACATTGAGATTCCGCCAGGCTCCTACACCCTTCGCATCAACAGTCTCGACTCTAAAGAGATTAAATACAAACTGAATATTTATGAAGATGGCAAACTTGATATTGCCCTGGAACCAAGATTATATCTGCTCAACGAGGTGATCGTTAAATCCGAGCGTAACCAGCACATCAAAGGCACCCAGATGGGGATAGAAAAACTTTCAGTCAAAAGCATCAAGGAAATCCCGGTGGTGCTCGGAGAAAAAGATATAAACAAAGTGGCCTTGCTGCTGCCAGGTGTGCAGAGCATGGGGGAAGGCTCTGCCGGGTTCAATGTCAGGGGCAGTCCAGCTGACCAGAATCTTTTTTACATCGACCAGGTGCCGGTGTACAACACATCGCATTTGTTCGGTTTCTTTTCAGCATTCAATTCTGATGCCATCGATGAGTTCACTTTGTATAAAAGCAATATTCCCATTGAATATGGTGGCAGGCTGGCCTCTATCTTTAAACTGAATGCAAGGAAAGGCAGGTTGCAAACGTTTAGCGCCCGTGGCGGGATCAGTCCAATCACCACCCGCCTGATGGCAGAAGGACCTATTGTCAAAGGGAAAAGCAGCTTTTTGATCGCTGGTCGTTCCACTTATTCCGACTGGCTTTTGAAGATGGTCAAAGATCCTGATATACGCAACAGCAATGCTGCCTTTTCGGATGGTATTATCAACCTTTCCTTCCAGTTGAGCCAAAAGAATCATTTGAATATTTTCGCTTATGGTAGCAAAGATCGCTTTCGTCTGTCAGACATCTTTGAACATGATTATTACAATATGGGAAGCTCTGTGAGCTGGCGGCATGTGTTTAAGAACAATGATGACATCAACCTGACACATGTTTATGCCCAATACGGTTTTACCGAAGACAACAATGAACTCAGCCTGGCGGCTTTCAAACAGTCCTTTCAACTGGAGCATCATCAGCTCAATACTGAGTATTCAATCAAAAGATTTAAAGATCATAAGATCAAGGCAGGTATCAACACCACTTATTACCTGCTTTCCCGCGGAGACTATTTACCTGCTTCGCCTGAATCAGGCTTCAGCAAAACATCCTTTGAACCTGAAAATGCAATTGAGGCAGCGATCTTTGTAGGAGATCAGTGGCAAGCTGGTAAAAAGCTGAGCCTGGAAGCAGGCCTCCGCTTCAATCATTATTCCTACCTGGGTCCGCAAAAAATTTATTCATACCTCCCAGGAGAGCCCATGATCCCGGAAAATATAACCGACACCGCTAATTTTAATCGTAGTAGCATCATCCAGTCATACAACAATATGGATTATCGCGTGGCAGCCAATTACCTCATCAACGATGATCTCTCCTTAAAATTCAGTTTCAATAAATTACATCAGTATATTTTCCTGTTGTCGAATTCAATAACCATCTCCCCTACTTCCATCTGGAAACTAAGTGATCCTCATATCAAACCCATGAACGGTGACCAGTTCTCGCTGGGGATCTATAAAAATATCTGGGGCGGACAATATGAAGTATCTGTTGAGAGCTATTATAAAAAGGCAAAAAACCTGGTAGAATATAAAGATGGTGCGGAATTCACCCTAAACAAATACCCTGAAACGGATATCATCCAGGGCGATCTCAAGAGCTGGGGTATTGAGTTCATGGTAAAAAAGCCTTATGGGAAACTCAATGGATGGCTCAACTATACCTATTCAAACACCCGGGTCAGGGCAGTAAATCCAGCACGGAATGAAGAAAATAATTTCGGACTGGAATACCCAGCCAATTACGACAAACCCCATGCGCTGAACTTCGTTGCCAAATATGAAGTGTCCAAAAGACTGAGCCTGTCGGGAAACGTAGTGTATGCAACGGGAAGGCCTGTTACAATGCCCACGGCCATATATTACCAGAATGGGATCGAAATATTGCAGTACAGCCTGAGAAATGAATTCCGCTTACCGGATTATTTCAGGCTGGATCTTTCGGTTTCGATCGAAGGAAATCTGAAGAAAAAGAAACTGGCACACGGCAGTTTTGTATTTTCCGTATACAACATTACCGGAAGAAAGAATGCTCATTCTATCTTTTTCGAATCGCACAAAGGTGATATCAAAGCATATAAGTTATCCATCTTCGGTGCCCCCATATTTTCCGTATCCTACAATTTTAAACTGGGAAATTATGAGAATTAGAAAACCAATCAACATATTCGTTTTGCTGCTCGTATGCTTTTCATGCATTGACGAATACCCGCTCGATATCCGCTCTTATGAAAACCTGCTTGTAATAGACGGCATGATCACCAACCAGCCCGGCCCCTATACAGTAAGGCTTTCAAGATCCGCCTCAATTGACTACCCAGTATTTGATCCGGTCATCAATGCAAAGATCATCATTGAGGATAATCACGGAAACAACGAACAACTGACAGAGATTGATGATGGGATCTATGCCACAGCACCGGACGGAATGCAGGGTGTTAGTGATCGCAGCTACAGGCTGAAGCTGGAACTGGCAGATGGCACAAAGTACGAAAGCCCTTATCAGCGTATGAACGGATCTGTGGGAATTGATTCAGTTTATGCCAAAATCGAATACAGGGAAACCAGTGATCCGGATTATGACCTGGTGGGATATCAATTCTACCTTAATTCAAGTCCATCTGTAAATGATACTGTTTATTATTTATGGCAACTAGAGGAAACCTGGGAATTCAATTCAGATTTCACACTGGACTACATTTATGAAGGCACCATTTCCCCTTCGGGCAATCCTTATAAGTTCTATACCTGCTGGACAACTAAAAAAATACCCGAGATCAATTGCTTTTCTACATTGAATCAGGCCAGTCCACAGGTCGCTGACTATCCGCTAACCTATGTTTCAACACAAAGCAAGCGTCTGAGTATTCGCTACAGCCTGCTTACCAGGCAGTTAACCATCAGCAAAGAAGCTTATAAATTCTGGAATGATGTGAAGCAGCAGATCAGCGATAATGAACTTCTTTTCGACCAGCAGCCCTTTCAGATCAGGGGAAACCTGCACAATGTGAATGAGCCTGATGAGCCGGTCATGGGATATTTTACCGTCGCTGGGACTTCAGAAAAAAGGATATTCGTTAACCGCCCCCTTTTTGTTGATTTTGATTACCCGGTTTGCTTTCCCGAAACAGACCTGCGTAAACTGGCTTATACGCCTCCGCGATACTGGCCGATTTATCTGGTGGACACGAAGGATGGTATGGCCATCGGGGAAAAATCATGTTTCGATTGCCGCATGCATGACGGATCATTGGAAAAACCTGAATTCTGGACAGATGCTGATTAACACAGTTAAACATAAAAATATACTGCGATTGCTGGTCATCCTCTTTGCAATGCCCCTGTCAATGCAAGCCCAAATTGATATCCCAGATGATTTCCCTTTTGAGGAATTACAACCCGAGACGATCCGGCTTTATACTGACAGGGATGTTTATATCAGTGGTGAAACAGTCTATTTCAGAGCAGATTGTTATGCTCCTGAGGCAGCAAAAGAAATACTCAGCAAAGTAGTTTACATTGAATTGTTTAAGCACACAGGGGAAAGCATTGTAAAGAAAAAAATAAAACTTGTGAACAGCCACGCTGACAACTGCTTCCGCATTCCTCATGAATTGAGCAGTGGCACCTATTATCTGCGGGCTTTTACACAGTATTCGCGTAATTTCAAACCGGCAGCCGGCTCTTTTAAGGTTCTGGAAGTCATCAACCCACAAAACCCTCCGGGCCTTTCGAAAAGTTCAGCAAAGGAGTTGCAGTTTTTTCCTGAGTTTGACAGCCTGATAAAGGGAAAAGATAACAGGATTGCTTTTTTATGCAGTGAAGCACTTGCAACAGCCACCGACTCAATTATTCTGCAAACTTACGGCGCAGACACACTTCAGAAGATTATTGATTTGTATGGAAATGCAGGCATGATATACATTTTTCCTTCCGACAGCCTGACGCATACGCTTAAATTCTACCTGCAAAATCATGACAGTATTTTGTTTGATATTCAGCTGCCCTATAGTTCGATGTATATGTTCACAGAAATCAAGCAAAAAGAAAATCGCGTACACTTCAAGCTCAAGGGAAATAAAAGAACTCCTCATCGATACTTTCTAAGCATCATCCATCAATCCGGGCTTTGCGTTTCTACAAAACAGGCCATCACTACTGAATCTGATTTTTCCTATGAAGTCGGGAAAAGCAAACTACCTGCCGGCATCAATTACTTTCTGCTGGAAGACGATAAGGGTGATGTGCTATTTACGGATGCGATATACCATAAGCCTGAGAGTCAATCCATCAACATTCATCTTGATAAGCAAAACTATAGTACAAGACAAGCAGTTAAGCTAAAAATTGACCTCCAAGGGGAAACAGCCCTTCTTAATGTAAGAGTGGTAAAAAAGGGCAGCACATTCATGAATTTTTTCAGCAACAGCAGTTTATTGTTCAACCCCATGTTTTTTAAAGATTATCCTGTTGACACCGGTATGATCAGCCTTCGGGATCGCAAAATGACAGAAATTGCCATGCTGGTATTCAGGCATTCACTCAATGCTGACCGTACATTCAGCCGGTCCTTGCTTGACAAAAAGGAAAAGCTCTGGCTTCCTGAAAACAGGGGAATCGGCATCAGTGGGTTTTTATTGGAGAAAGGTTCAGAAAAGCCGGTCGCCAATGTTCCTGTGATCGGATCACTCTTATTCTCCGTCCCCTGCATTCATATCAATAATACATCAGATGATGGTAGCTTCTTTTTATCCTTCAATAATTTGCAGGACCAGCAAAATTTGTTTATCTCTCCCTTTAACAAAGATCAACAGATTCAGCTATTGATAAACAATGATTTTGGCGCAGCCTACCCACGGATCAGGGATATGGGCTTTTATCCGGATAGCGCAAAAAGACGGTTCTATGAAGAAATGTACCTGAACGCGCAGCTTACAGACAAATTTGGCAAAAAGGCCATTCCGTTTCCAAAAACAGAACTGCCTGACGTATATAAAAACATGGCAAAGGAGATTTTACTGTCAGATTATATTGCGCTCTCCTCGCTCCCGGAAGTATTTAAAGAGATCATCCCCAATGCCCGGATGCGAAAAGAAAATGGAAAAACGTTGCTGGCTGTGCTGGACGGCATGAATAACATCTGGTACGACAACCCCCTGGTCTTACTGGATAATGTGCCAATCAGCGATCATGACATTTTAGAAGAAATACATCCAGCGCAGGTAAGAAAGATCGGCGTGGTCAGTCATACCAGTGTCATCGGTGATCATTTTATTCCTGGCATTATATATATCGAAACATTTGACGGCAAGTTTGCCGGTCTAAAAATGCCGGACAATTCAGTTTTTCTCGAATACGATATGTTTGCCCAGGGATATAACTTCAATCCGTTGGAATACCAATCAGCCAGGCAAATTGATAACCCCTTACCGGATTTCAGAAACCTACTTTACTGGGATCCCGGTATCCGGATTTCAGGAAAAGCCGAAATCGAGTTTTTACCGGTGACAATTTCTCGGAATTCGACATCATCATTGAGGGCTATAATTCCGACGGTGTAAGGCTAACAGGACACCGAAGCTTTAAAGTATCTCCCAAATAGGAACTAGACTTTGTTTAATTTTATTATTTTTTTATTAAACATTATTGTTTTAATTGTGTTGTAGAAGATGTAAAACGAATTACGAACAAAAAATCAAAACAATGAAGACGATAAAACTTTTATTTTTTGCTGCATTGATCAGTGTGACGGCAGCATCCTGTAGCAAAGACGATGATGATGACAATCAGCCAATGAATCCTGTTGATAATAAAATGGACATAGTTGAAACTGCTGTTGCAGATGAGCAATTCAGTTCGCTCGTAGCAGCCTTACAAAAAGCTGGTCTGGCTGAAACCCTCAAAGGTGACGGTCCTTTTACAGTATTTGCCCCAACGAATGAAGCTTTTTTAAAGTTTCTTTCTGCAGCCGGTTTCAATACGCTTGATGAAGTGCCGAATGAGGTGCTGACACAAATATTGCTGAACCATGTTGTAAGTGGCAATTACCTGTCAACGGATCTGAGCACTACTTATGTGCCCGGTCTCGCGATTGAAGAAACAACCTCAAATAACATCAGTTTGTATATCGATCTGTCAGATGGGGTGAACATTAACGGCTCAGCCATGGTGACCAAGGCTGATATAGAAGCCAGCAATGGAGTCATTCATGTTGTGGATGCTGTGATCGGCATTCCCACAGTGGTTACACATGCCCTTGCCAATCCTGATTTCAGCATCCTGGTAGAGGCTCTTACCCGCGCTGACCTTACTACTGATTTCGTTAGCGTACTTTCAGGCAAAGGACCCTTTACCGTGTTTGCGCCAACAAATGGTGCTTTTGCTGCCTTGCTCGAAAACAGCGACAGCTGGAACAACCTGGAGGACATCCCGGTTGAAACACTGGAAGCAGTCCTCACTTACCACGTAGTTAATGGTGCCAATGTGCTCTCAGGTTCACTCAGCGATGGGCAGCAGGTAACAAGCTTCAACGGTGAAGATTTTACAATAAATATTAATGGTGGCAATGTAAGTATAACGGATGCAAATGAAAGAAATGCAAACGTTATTGCTGTTGATGTACAGGCTGGTAATGGGGTGATTCATGTAATCGACACAGTGATTTTACCCTAATTTTGTTTAGTTTTTTCATAGTGACAAAAGTCCTCCTTTGGGGGGCTTTTTTTGATTTCCGTGAATCATGATCAAAATAAAATAACAATAGTATTACCTTTGCTCAGCTTCAAAATGAAATTAAATGAAAAAGATCTTTATTGCTGCTATTTCCTTAATTATTTTCAACACAGCAAATGCCCAGCAAAGCGACTCCCTGATGATCAGGAAAATATTTGAGAATGCGATCACAAACACAGAATCTTATAACAACCTTGAATTCCTTTGCAAAGAAACTCCAGGCCGCTTGCTTGGTACACCTGAATCATACAAAGCCCAGGCATACCTGAAGCAATATGCAGAGTCGAAAGCTTTTGACACTGTTTTTTACCAGAAGTTCCAAACACCGGCCTGGATCCATGAAAGCTCCTCAGCCAGTATTATCTTGCCAGATGCCGGGGAAATCGTTTTGAGTGTTGATGCCCTCGGTCCTTCTGCAGCCACTCCATCCGAAGATATTTTTGCTAATGCTGTTGAACTGTTTTCTGTTAATGCCATTGACAGTATGGGGGCAGATTTACTAAAGAACAAGATCATTTTTCTCAACCGTCCCATGAAACCAACTTTCATTAATCCTTTCCGTGCATATGGGGATGCTGTAGACCAGCGTTACTGGGGGCCGGTAAAAGCTGCTGAAGCCGGTGCAGCAGGTATCATTGTGCGTTCAATGACCACCAAGCTAAATGACATTCCACACACCGGAAGCTGTGCCATGCGCGAGAATAAAATTCCGGCCGTTGCGGTCAGCACCCTGGATGCAGATTTGCTCAGCAGATATCTGACAGAAGAACCCGGGTTAAAACTTAAGATGAGAGTTGACGCCTATGACACCATCATTGAAAGCTGGAATCTTATTGCAGATATACGGGGCAAAGAAAAGCCTGATGAGATCATCCTAATCGGGGGACACATTGACGCATGGTTCAATACCGAAGGAGCGCATGATGACGGAGCCGGCTGCGTCCAGGCAATGGATGTATTGCGTATTTTTAAAGAACTGGGGATCGAAAACAAGCGAACCATCCGGGCGGTCATGTTCATGGATGAGGAGCTTTACCAGAGTGGCGGCAATGCATACGCCTATTATTCTTCTGAGAACGGACTCAACCATATATTAGCCATAGAATCGGATGCAGGTGCCTTTATGCCCATCGGGATGACTTTTGATGCTCCGGCAGCTGTAATTGAAAATGTACAGGAATACCATGACCTCCTGAAGCCTTATGGTGGTGGCTTCCTGAAGAAAGGCTACGGAGGAGTGGATATCCGTCCCCTGAAAGATCTGGGCGTACCTTTATCCGGGCTAAACACTTCACGCCAGCGCTATTATGATTACCATCACTGCAAAAGCGATACACTGGGTGCAGTCAATCACAGGGAAATGCAAATGGGAACTACCCTGCTGACCGGATTGGTGTATTTGGTGGATAAGTTTGGGTTTTGATAGTTTGGTGGTTGGTAGTTGGTAGTTGGTGGTTGTAATCTGAAATCTGAAATCTGTAATCTGTCCCTTCGCCTTCGCTCAGGATGACATTCTGAAATCTGTAATCTGTCCCTTCGCCTTCGCTCAGGATGACATTCTGCAATCCGGAATCTGTAATCGTTATACGTCAGCCAATACCACTACGCAATTATCCCTGAACTTATTTAACTTTGCCGGTAAAATACCAGACCAGGAATGAACAAGGAACTAAAGGGTATTCTGATCTCATTGCTCGGTGCCATTGCTGTTTCCAATGTATATATTTTCAGTAAAGCAGCCCTTCAGGAAATTCATCTGGCACAGTTCGGCTTTTACTGGTTTGGACTGGGCATTCTGTGGAATTTATTGTATTCACTGAGAGGCAGAAAGATAAAGGGCATCCGCCAGTTAAGAAGCAAAACCATATGGATACTGGTAACGATTGGCTTGCTTGAAGTGGGAGGCACCACATTGTTCTTTACCTCCATTCAGGTCATGGAAAACCCCGCCATTGTATCATTCCTCGCAAACTTCAATCCGTTTTTCATCACCTTGCTTGGCATCCTGATCCTGAAAGAAAAGTTCGGTCCCTTCGAAATTGCCGGTATCATCTTCACACTGGGCGGGGCCATTCTGATCAGCTTCAAAGGCAATACAGACCTGAACAAATTTCTGGTACATGGCACTGAATACGTGATTGGCTCTGCCTTACTCTTTTCAATAGCTGCCATCATTGCCAAAAAAAATATTTTATCGGTTGATCCGGTGATACTCTCAGTGAGCCGGTCGGTATTTCTATTCGTGTTTTCTTTCATTATGATGTGTTTTTATTGTGAGTCCTTTATTATACCTTCCAGTGCTGCATTGAATATCCTCATTGGTTCTGTCCTTGGCCCCTTTCTGACCGTTTTCACCTCTTATCTTGCACTAAAATATATTGGTGCAGGAAAAGCAGCCATAGTCCGAAGCTCCAGGAGCTTTTTCGTCCTGCTTGGCGCATATATTTACTTCAACACCCTCCCGTTCGATTACCAGGTGATTGGCGGGTTACTTACAATCGCGGGGGTGGTTTTGATTTCGGCCGGGAACATGGTGAGAAAACGAAGGAGGCATCAGAAAGCATAAGAGATGCTCAGGGCAACTTAAACAATTTCCTTGAACCCGTTCACAAAATCAATGCTCTTGCAATCCCTTCCCAAATATCGTATATTTGATACAATTATTAATTATTTAATTATTAATTATTAATTATTTATAACCAAAACCATTGCTCCCCGGCATCAGTCATAAAGTATTGATCAAAACCAAAACTCATGAATGAAAATGTATTGCTTTTTGAGCTGATCCTCAAGCTGGCAGCCATTCTTGGTTCTTCCCTGCTGATCGAAAGGTTGCTGGTATTTTTCGGTCTGGCCATTAACCGCATGTTCATTTTAAAATATTCAAACACATTCACCCGTGCCGAAAAGGTACAGGAAAGGATCAGGCGGGAGGGCAAAGCAGCCGAAGAAGAAGAGCTGCTGACAGATGAATCGCTTCAGGATGAAGACCTGGATGAGGTCCCTTTTAACCCGTCACTGCCGGAAGAAAGAAAGCAACGCTCCGGTTTTGATCTCCTGTTGATCCGGCCCATAAAAGAGATTCTGGACGATAAGGAGCGTTATCAAAGATACAAGGAGAACAATGTAATTGTCAAAGAATTCTGGATGCAGATCCTGGGTACCCTGATCGCGATATTCATTTGCAGGGCACTGAATTTCAGTATTTGGGAATTCTTTCGTTATTACAGTGAAGGCGGCTTCCCCGAAGAACATTCCACCTTTGAATATATTTTTACCGGCATCATCATAGGGGCCGGATCCAAGCCCATCAATTTCCTGATGAAGTTCCTGGTAAACCGCAAGATCCATGCTGATTCAGAAGAAGTAAAAGCTGAATCAAGGGAATTGCATGAAGGAGACAATCTCTCACCCAGCCCGGATAAAGCTGCTATGGAGGTTTCCGCACAAACAAAAATGATTGAGCCTGAGAGCATCGAAGATCGCATCGGATTTGTATACGATGGTGGTGACCGCCCTGAGCGCCTCGAAAATACTCATCGGTACAGGCAGTCCATCGACCTGATTGTTTATCATCACACAGCCATGCACAGTGATGCCCCCTTTGTGGAGCTGGTAAAAGAATTCGATCGCAAAGGCTGGTTGACAGGTTATCATTGTGTGGTTTTCAAGGATGGCAGCATACGGGTGCTATGCCGCTGGGACCGTATCGGCAATCATGCACTTCCGCATAACGGGCATTCCTTCGGGATTGCTTTCCAGGGAAATTTTGAAACCAATCCGGGAATTCCTTTTTCAAACCCGGATGGAAAATCCGGCATACTGGCACCTACCGGAAAGCAGATCAAAGCTGCCGCCCGTGTTGTCGCCATGTACGCATTGCTGCGGAATATTTCGCTTGAATTTCCGGCATCTCTTGATCCGGGCGACAGGGTAAAAGGGATCATCCCGCACCGACTGATCGCCAACAAAGCCTGCCCCGGAAGCAACTTCCCTGAGGAAGAATTCAAACAAAACATCATCAGCTGTCATAACAGCTGGAAGGATGATGCAGACTTCAGAAAAGCCCTTGAATTATTCAGGAAGAAACCCATGTTAATAATGTAAATTGATGATGATGAATATTCTGACCATACAAACAGATAGTTTTCCGGCCATGGCAACCAACAGCCTTGTTTATTTGCAGGCTATGGCTGCCGGCAATGCAGAACAGGAAGGCTCAGTCGCAGTGATCACCAAAATAACATACCTGCTGTTCCTCTTCCTGATCCTCGCCATTTTTATTGAGCGAAGCACGGAAATATTCATGAGTGTGCTGAAATACATTGATTTGAAAAGAGGCTGGTATCGTTTCTGGAACCGGCAGGCGCAGAAATTCAAAACCCGGCTTGACCGCCTCTATGGTTTCCAGGGTGGAGACACCGAAGACAAAAAGCTCCTGTACCGGTGGATCCTCTGGAAGATAGTCTCTGAAAAACCTTATACCGGGGGCAAAGACATTGTGGCAGCCCGCTCGGTGCGCACACAATATTACAGGATTAGCGGACGCCTATTTGCTTTGATACTATCGCTGATTTTCTCAGTCTGGGTATACCTGGTGCTTGAGATCGACCTGGTAAGCATACTCAACAAAGTAAGCGGCACCACCATTGTGGGCAACTTCCCGGCCTGGATCAAGATCATCCTGACGGCCGCAATCCTGACGGCAGGGTCGGAGCCCATGCATCAATTGATCGTAAAAGCAGAAAAAATTGGCAAAAACAAAAAACAAAATTCATGATGCAGTTCTGGCAAATTATCAAAAACAACGGAGACCTTTTGATCATCGGGATCATCCTGCTTATTGTTTTCATTCTCTTTATCCGTGATTTCGACCTCAAAAGCAAACGTGCCTGGATGATCCTGCTGGGACTCTCTTCCCTCGGGGCATTCATCTTCTACAAAGCCATCAATAAAAACCGCCTCTTGAAGGAGCTGCAGCAAAGAGAGAAAAAGTTGCAGGAGCTTGAAAAAGAATATGAAAGCCTAAAAAAAAGACACGAGATCAGTGAGGAAAACTACCGCCTGGCAAAAAAAGAACTTGAAGACGCCAAAAAGAAAACCGCCATGGATATGCTGCTGGCGGATGAAAAATACCGCGAAGAGGTGGAAAAGATCAATGAAGATTTTGAAAATATAACATCCGATGAATTACTGGAAATGACCGCAGAAATCCTTAAATCGAATTAGCATGAAAAAACGCATCATTCCTTTCATCCTGCTGTTCATGAACGCTTGCACAATTTTAAGCCAATCGAACAGCATAACCATCCACAACAATACGATTGAGGGACGAAAACAAGGAGTGGGCTGGATCTTTGAAAATGAAACTGATTCAATCATTGCCCTGCCCAAAGCAACATATGAAACACTCCTCAAAAAGTACCGGCTGATGGAAGCCGAGTTGGAAAGAAATGAAAGCATTATTCAGGCAAAGGATGAACTGATTGCAGCATTTGAGAATTATGAAGATAAGGCGGATGCACATATTCTCGTCCAGGACAGTCTGGTCACAATGGCAGACACGCTTTACAAAGGCTACAAAGATCTTTACAGGGACCTTAAAAAGATCATGGGCATACGCACTTTCAGCCTCAGCATTGGTGGCGGACTGCACAGACTCAAATCTCAGGATCCCGCCTTCCTGCTTGATGCAGGTGTTGAATATAATATGATGCAAATGAGTTATCAGCTTGGCAAGGATTATAATGGGGTGGTATTCAGGTACAGGGTACCTCTGTTTTAGTTTTTAGTTTTGAGTTTTGAATTCTGAGTTTAGCATTCCGGTCGAGATTGGACCAGAGGCTTTTTGAAAATGTTCGACTGTCGGTGGATTTTTATCTTCCGCTCAACAATCCGGGAACGAAAAACCTCAGCATCACCCTCAAGATCCCATTGAATACGAAACCTGCCAAAATCAGCTACCGGAAAATGAAGATCAAAGCCTCCAGGAAGCAGATCAAAGATGTTGAAAGAAGGGGTTTTGCTTGTAAGGCTTAAAACATCGGCCAATACAATTGCTGCGCTTCGCAAAGCAGGACATCAGGAAAAAGCCAGCCAGAGAGTGGAGCAACAGTATATAGAAAATCTGAAAATAATGCAGGCTTTCCGAAAACATTATGATTTTTGTCGCGTAGAGTTCTTTTACAGCAACAAATCCTCTCAGCTTGCACAGGGTGAATTAGAAAACATTTTCCTAAGATGATATACTGCAAATTGATTCCGGCATAAGCATTGGGGCGGGCATGAAAATATTCACCGCTGAATTTGGACATCTGAAACGGGATACCATGCAGTATTTTTCAAGCTATAGCCAGGAATTAAACGAAAATTCTACCCAGGTACAATTTGCAAACCACTATTCTACCTCAGCCGATATTGATTTCGACGCATTGGTCATCATGGACAGGAGCTTTGTACAATTAAACCGGCCCTTCCCATATTACACTTCGGTTCATTTTCAAATCCATGAAGAAAAATCCGGAACAAGGTGCTTTTATTTTCCCTTTGTTATTAAGCTTGAGCTGGAGTTATGAAGATTGTGTTGAAAAGCTCAACGCTAAGCTGAGCAAATACTATGAAAAAACAAGCACAGAATGATCAAAAAATAATCAACATGAAAAATTCCTGATTCTCATATTCATTGAATCCGGCTGAATTTAACAAACCGAATCTGCCAGGTCAAAGATCAGCGGTATGAAGAATGCTTATGAGATCTGGTACGATAAAGAAGTCTGGCGCAGGATCCCTCCGAGTAGAGATCAGATCCTGAGGCAGACATTGCTCTGCAGATGATTTCGGGAGATGTTTATGTAATGCTTATTTACGAGGAGTTGGAGATCCCCGTGGAATTCCTTTCTGATATTACCATAGAAAATGTGTTCAGCGTTACACCGGATATGCAAATGATTGAGAGAGAGTACCGCATTGTGAATGGCGACTCGATTGTTTTCTATATCCTTACATGCAGTCAATATAGCAATAAGGCTAAAACACAACAAAATCAAATTAAGTGTATTCATAGACTCAATGATCAATCATTCATATGTAACTTCCTTGATATAAACGCACTTTTTGCATCTTTATTTAATCCAATTTCATCCTCAATTACATCAAACGGAGAAACAAAGGCATAATTCCACGATCATTGATTATCTTTGAGTAAACAAATCAATAAGATTTCCGTTCTAAAATAAAAAGTATTATGAGCAACAGATATTTAATACACAGCATCATCCTAGCCCTGGCCCTTGTTTTGGCCGGTTATTTCATTGGCAATACCCTTTTGAAATCAAAAAAGTATGAACGACATGTGGAAGTCAAAGGCCTGGCCGAAAGGGAAGTTCAAGCCGACCTGGCAGTCTGGCCCATACAGATTTCACTGATGGGGAATGATCTGAGACTACTCCAGAAAGAGCTGGATGACCAGAAAAAGCAGGTAAAAATATTTTTCACTTCACAGGGATTTTCTGCAGAGGAATTTAACGCAGGTGTCACGAACATTCAGGACATGCGGGCAGACGTTTACAACCCCAATGCCAGGGATTTCGAGTTCAGGTTTCTGGCCAAAACGGATTTTACCATCAGGACACATGATATTGAAAAACTGAACAATGCCCTCTCGGCCTCCCAGGAATTGCTTGCAAAAGGCATTCTGGTGTCTTCCAAAAACACCTGGCAGCCCGTCGAATACATTTTCACCGGCCTGAACGATATCAAGCCTTCTATGGTAGAAGAGGCTACCAGGAATGCCCGGGAAGTGGCAGAAAAGTTTGCCCGGGACTCCGGATCCCAGGTGGGGAAGATCAAATCCGCCAGACAGGGGATCTTTTCTATCAGCGACCGGGACCAGAATACACCGGAAATAAAAAAAGTGAGGGTGGTTTCTACTATTGAGTATTTTTTAAAAGACTAATACAAGTAATTAATAATTAATAATTAATAATTAATAATTAATAATTGGGGATGGATGAATAGAAGAATTGAGATAAAGAGGGAGCTAAGCTTCCTGATGTTATTGATGTTTATGGTGCAGTTTGCGACGGGCCAGGATCAAATTGATCCCGGCAAGGTGCTCCGGAAAATATGGGAAAGTCCTGCTGAGTTTATGACCCCGGAATCAGCATATTACGATACAGACCGGGATATCATCTACGTGAGCAATATCAACAGCAAACCTGCCGAAAAGGACGGGAATGGTTTTATCAGTAAACTTGGGACAAACGGAAAGATCATTGAATTGAAATGGGTGGAAGGCCTGAATGCTCCTAAAGGAATAGGCTTACTGGGAAATAAACTCTTTGTGACGGATATTGATGAACTGGTCGTGATCAACATTGAAGACGGTAAGATCAGCAGGCGTTATCCGGTTGACGGCGCCATGTTTTTGAACGATGTTGCCATCGACGAAAAAGGCAATGTCTTTTTTTCGGATATGCAAACCAACAGCATCCACAAACTGGAAAAAGGCATGGTGCCGGTTTGGCTTCAGGGAGATGAGATCAAACCCACAAACGGATTAATTGCAGTTGATGGAGAACTCCTTGTGGGTTGCAGCAAACTATTAAAGATCGATATTCAAAACAAAAAGATAAGTGTATTGCAGGACAGCCTGGAATCGGGGATTGATGGTATTGCCATGGATGCTAAGGGGAGAATCGTCTTTTCTCACTGGAAAGGAAAAGTCTTTTTGTTGAATGAAGAGAACCAGCCTATCAATATCCTGGATACCTCAGCGGAGAATATTCAATCCGCTGACATTTTCATCATTCATGACAACAACATACTGCTGGTGCCGACTTTCTTTGACAATCGGGTGGTGGCATACAGGATATCGCGTTGAATGATAACATTGCAAAACCCATCCTTTTTTTAATTTCTGCATTTCATTTTCTCCTAAAACCAATGCTGATAAATTCCTGCTCGTCCCACAAAAATCCCTGTTCATCAGTCTTTCCTTGCATATTCTCAATTCCTGTACGTAATTAGCGGCAGATTTTCAATAATAACTAAAACGACTTAAAAATGAAAAAACAGATCTACGCACTCTTTACGAAAAGGCAAAAATCAAAATTCCGTTTCGGAAAAAACAAAAAATTTACGATCTTAAATAATCGATATTTTGTAAAATTCAACATACAGGGTCTGTTTGTCCTGTTTGCTTTGTTTCTTGCAGTTTATTCACATGGGCAATCCCTTGAGATTATTTCACCCAATGGTGGTGAAAACTGGCTGCGGGAAACGGACCAGACCATGCGTTGGACCTATCACAATCCCAATTCTTATTACCTGTATCTCGAATACTCCAGTAATGGCGGGCAGAGCTGGAATAATATCGGTTATGTGCCCAATGAGGATGTGAATTGAGGATCAAGGATAACAAACTTTCTTATGTGACTGATACCAGCGATGTTTTCAGCATCAAAAGCTTTTCGGAAACTGCTGCGGTCTCCTGTCTTCCGTCTTCCGTCTCCCGTCCTTCGCTTCCCCTACCAGAAAAAAAGCGTAACCCCAAACACACTCACAAAAGCACCGGCTACTTCAAGAGCTGTGATTCTTTGCTTAAACACAAATCTTGATGGCAGGATTAGAAAAACAGGGACCATGGCCATCAGGGTAGCCGCAACCCCGGTTGTTGTATATTGCACAGCCAGCAGTGAAAAGGAAACTCCAAGAAAGGGTCCGAAGAAGGAACCGCCCCCTATGCCGATCATGCCCTTGTGGTCTTTGAGCGCATTTCTTACCAGGTAGCCTTTACGCAGGATCAGTACGATCAGTGCAAATCCGATGATCCCCGCAATAATCCTTACCTGGGTGGCTGCAAAGGCATTATAATCCTGCATGCCGTATTTGCTCAGCACAAGTCCCCCTGCCTGTCCGAGCGTACCCCCGAAAGCAAACACAAGCCCTTTGAGCGGGTAGGACAGTTTGATCTTTCTGCTGTTGGTCGGGCGGCTGAAAATTGCCAGGGAGATCCCGCTGATGGTCATGAACATGCCAAGCAATTCTTTTCCCTTCATCATCTCACCCAGCCAGAGCCAGCCGATCAGTGCAGCGATGGGCGGAACCAGTGTCATGACCAGCATGGCAATCCGCGAACTGATCAGGGCATAGGCGCGGAATAAAAAATAATCACCAAAAACAAAGCCCACCAGCCCGCTCAACGATAACCAAAACCATGCATGGGAACTGGCATCCAGCGGCAAAGGCGTGCCCCGGTAAATCCATGTAAAAACAAACAGGAAAACAAAGGCTATGAGCAGGCGGATCATATTCACAGCCAGTGAACCTACTCTCTTCGAAGCCATTTCAAAAAACAAAGCAGTGACCGTCCAGAAGATGGCTGTTAGCAAGGCTGCAAATTCACCAAAATATTGTTCCATAAAGCAACAGCAAAAATACTGAATTGTTTTTGCACCATGACATGTCAAATTTTCTTATCTTTGAGTTATTACCAGATAGAAAAAAGATTCCCATAACGGGAATTTTTCCAGAATTGTCTTTTATTTAAATTACTGTTTGTGTGCTATTTAAGCTTATTGGCACAATATTGATTGCGTAAAAAATGAATAATAATAAATAATATTGTATATTATGAAAAAATACTGGATACTGATTGTTGTTATTGGCTTTGCCTTGCTGGGCGGATGTAAGAAATTTAATGATAACCCTCAACCTGATGAACCCAAAAAGTTTGCTGATCTCAAGGTAGATCAGAGTTTCAAATTCGAGACCGTTAAAGAAATCGAGGTGAAGATCAATGTGGAATCCTCCAATCCACAGATGTTCCCGCATGTGATCACCATTTACGAGCCAACACCCGGCGGTGATGTCAGGGAGGTGCGAAAAGGCATGACCTCACCCAGAGAAGTTTCAATACAACTTTCAAGGTGCCGACCTGGACCAGCGAGATCTATGTCAGGAGTTCCTCTGCGGATGGCTTCAATGAAATGGTGACCCTTCCCATTGATGGAAACACGATCAGCCATACCTTCACCGACAACAAGAACAACATCTATTACAAAAACCTAAACGCACTCATGGAAGATCCTGGTTGTCCTTCAGGAGACTGCGACATAGAGCTCAGCGGAAGTGGCGGAAACGTTAACATTGGAAGCGGCCAGGTGTATTGTATCAGCGAAGGCGACAATTTTACAGCCACCCAGATCAGGTTCCAGGGCGGTACACTGCGTGTGTGCGGCAACCTGATCGCCAACCAGATCATGAAACAGGGCAACAATTCCGGTACACTGATCATCAGCGCTTCGGGAACCGTGCAGGTAGTTCAGTTACAGACCAACGGCCTGGATGAGATCATCAACTATGGCACACTTGCAGAAAGTTCAGGCCCTACCATAGCCAGCGGTGTAAACTTTGAAAATCATGGGATTTTTAATGCGTCAGGTGGACTCGTTAACCAATCGGAAGATTTTCTCAATACAGGAACCATCAATGTATCCGGACAATTCAACAACAATGAAATTGCCGTCAACCAGGGAACGATTATCGTTAGTGGCCATTTCAACAATACCGGTGATCCCAGTGTTTCTTTCACCAATCAATGCCGCCTGGAAGTTACCGGACATTTCAACCAGAACAGGTTATTCCACAATTACGGATACATAATTGTCGGACAACAAACCCAGTTTACCGGTTCGGGAGCCTCTTCCATGTACATGCACGAACAGGCATTGCATGTAACGACCGACCTGCATATTAACGGCGACCTGATCGGTCCTGACCAATCATGCGCCAGGATCAACATTTCCGACCAGACGACAATTGCTGGAAACGGCAATGTATCCGGATATATCGACATTTGTGATGACAACGGGGTGGAGACCAACAATGGCACCATTGGCCCCAATGTCACCTTCGATTGTTCCTGTTATATTCCGCAAACCGACTGCAGTCCCGGGGCAGGCGATCCCCCTTACAACGACGATGACGGAGATGGCGTTCCGGATGATGATGACGATTACCCCGAAGACCCGGACCAGGCTTTTGACTCTTTCGATGAGGCCACACTGGCTTTTGAAGACCTCTGGCCATCGATGGGAGACTATGATTTTAACGACCTTGTGCTATACAGTCACTACCAGATTATCAGCAATGCGGAGAACAGCATTGTGAAGATCATCGCTAAATTCAAGATCGAAGCCGGTGGTGCCAGTCTGAACAACGGCTATGGATTTAGTCTGCCTACAGCACCTGCAAATGTAGCAAGCGTTACAGGCAGTGAACTGGTGGGTGGAAACATTGTAACCCTGGATCCCGCCGGATACGAGGCCGGACACCTGAACAATACGGTGGTAATTGTGTATGATGCCATCAATACCATGGTGGGCTCATCGATCTTCAATACTGAGATTGACAGGCCCTACATAGAAACGGACACCACCACCATTGTGATTGATTTCGATACCCCCCAGGCCAGCCTGGGCTCACCGCCATACAATGCATTCCTCTTTGTTAACGGCGACCGCGGTCATGAGATCCATATGATCGACAATGCGCCCACAAGCCTGGTGGACAATTCTCTCTTTGGAGAATCGAATGATGATTCGGATCCTGCAAACAACCGTTACTATGTAACAGAGGCAAATCTGCCCTGGGTGATACAATTGCCGGTAATGTTTGATTACCCGATTGAAAGGGCAGACATTGTACAAACCTATTTGAAATTTGCCGACTGGGCACAATCAGGTGGTACGACATATACTGACTGGTACCTGGATAATCCGGGCTATCGCAACGAGGCTAATATATACTCAACCTACAATTAGTAAAGATACGATTGATAATAGAAAAATAGCGACAGCTTAAGTTGTCGCTATTTTTTTTCAGTTCGCTTTCGCTCCTGTTATCATGTATAAAGCATATAGATCCCTCGTCAGGCTCGGGATCAGTTCGACTATTTTTTTCAGTTCGCTTTCGCTCCTGAAAAAAAAGTCTCACTGAATTACCGGTGGATCTTATAGATGAAACCATCCTCCGCTGCCAGCGTATGCTGAAAAATGCCCCGGGCCTCCGTCAGCAGGGGGCTTATGTCTTTGTAACGGGCAGAAAAATGACCGATCAATAATTCTTTCACACCGGCGGCCTTTGCGATCATGGCCGCCTGTTTTGCTGTAGAATGAAACTTTTCTTTCGCTTCTTTAATTTTATCCTCTGCAAAGGTGGCTTCATGATACAGGAGATCGACACCCTTAACATCCTCCACCATTCCAGGATTGTAGATGGTATCGGCTGCATAAGCGTATGACCTGGCCCTGGGCGGATCAAGGGTAATATCGCTGTTTTTATATACAATTCCTTTTTCATCCACGAAATCAGCCCCTTCTTCTTTGATCTTATTGTATTTGCTGATCGGGATGTTATGTTTCCTGGCAAAGGATTTTTTTATATTTCGTGGCAGCTCCCTTTCCCTGAATACAAAACCCCAGCAGGGTATACGATGTTTTACCGGAAAACTTTCCACGGTGAAGTCAGGTTCATGCAGCAGCATCTCCTTTTGTTCTTCCTTCAGCACATGAAACCGCAGGGGAAAGTCGATCGCGGAATTGGTAAGCCTGAGCTGATCATGCAGGAAGTCTTCCAGTCCGGCAGGCCCGAATATTTTCATTTCCTTTTCCCTTCCCAGCAACTGCATACTGGACAGCAAACCAATGAGGCCGAAAAAATGATCGCCATGCAAATGGCTGATAAAAATATTGTTGATCCTGCTGGTTTTCAAGGCTGATCGTTTCAAATGCAATTGTGTGCCATCAGCACAATCAATCAGGCAAAGTTTTTCATTGATATTCAGCACCTGTGCCGATAAATTCCTTGTTTTGGTAGGAATTGCAGAGCTCGTTCCCAGTACGGTCAATTCAAATCGCATAATACGTTATTAAAACATAAAGATAAAAAAATCCCCTGCCATTTACTGACAGGGGATTATCTGTATTAAATAATTCAATTATTTGTCAGTTTCCCCGTCCTTCTTCTCTTCCTTCTTCTCTTCTTTCTTCTCCTCTTTCTTCTCTTCCACCTTCTCTTCTTTCTTCTCGTCTTTCTTCTCTTCCACCTTCTCGTCTTTCTTCTCTTCCACCTTCTCGTCTTTCTTCTCCTCTACCTTCTCGTCTTTCTTCTCTTCCACCTTCTCGTCTTTCTTCTCTTCTACCTTCTCGTCTTTCTTCTCTTCCACCTTCTCGTCTTTCTTCTCGTCTTTCTTCTCCTCTACCTTCTCTTCTACCTTCTCCTTCTCTTTTTTCTTCGCCTCTTTCCTCTTATCATCTTTGGCCTTCTTTTCAGAAGCTTCCATTTCCTGTTTCAAAGAAGCAAGTGCATCCAGATCGCCCAGGGTTGTTCTCTCCAGGTTATCCTTGATCTTTCTCACTGATTTCTTGGTTGCCCTTGAAGCACTGGCTTTTGATTTTGACTCATCGGCTTGTTTAGCTTCTTCGAAGGTCCGGGTATGTGAAAGAATGATCTTTTTATTATCCTTGGAAAATTCGATCACCATAAAGTCGAGGGTTTCTTCTACTTTCGCAGGTGAACCATCTTCCTTTTTCATATGACGGTTAGGCGCAAAACCTTCAACACCGTAAGGCAGTGAAACCACGGCACCTTTATCGTTGATGCTGGTAATGGTTCCCTTGTGGATAGAATTAATGGTAAACACTGATTCAAATACATCCCAGGGATTTTCTTCCAGCTGTTTGTGTCCGAGGCTTAGTCGCCTGTTCTCTTCGTCTACATCAAGCACCACAACTTCGATTTCCTCACCGATCTTGGTGAATTCTGCCGGGTGTTTGATCTTCTTTGACCATGAGAGGTCAGAAATATGTATCAGTCCGTCAACACCTTCTTCCAGTTCAACAAAGATGCCGAAGTTGGTAAAGTTCATTACCTTGGCTTTGTGTTTTGAGTTCTTCGGATACCTGTCCTGGATATTTTCCCATGGATCCGGGATAAGCTGTTTCATACCCAGTGACATTTTGCGTTCTTCGCGGTCGAGGGTAAGGATCACGGCTTCCACTTCATCGCCCACTTTCAGGAAATCCTGGGCTGTGCGCAGGTGCTGCGACCATGACATTTCTGAAACATGGATCAGACCTTCCACGCCGGGAGCGATCTCAACAAATGCACCGTAATCTGCAATTACAACAACTTTACCTTTTACTTTGTCGCCAATCTTCAGCTTCTCATCAAGTGCATCCCATGGATGTGGTGTAAGCTGTTTCAGTCCGAGTGCGATCCGTTTCTTCTGATCATCAAAGTCGAGAATAACCACCTTGATCTTTTCATCCAGTGAAACGATCTCTTCGGGATGATTGATGCGGCCCCATGAGAGGTCGGTAATATGGATCAGACCATCAACACCACCCAGGTCGATAAATACACCATAGGATGTAATGTTCTTCACAGTCCCTTCGAGCACCTGGCCTTTTTCCAGTTTGGTCATGATTTCGGCTTTCTGTTGTTCGAGTTCATCCTCGATCAAAGCCTTATGCGAAACGACGACGTTCTTGAATTCGTGGTTGATCTTCACAACTTTGAACTCCATGGTTTTCCCAACGAAAATATCATAGTCGCGAATGGGTTTCACATCGATCTGTGAGCCGGGGAGGAAAGCCTCCAGTCCGTATACTTCTACGATCAAACCACCTTTTGTGCGGCATTTTACAAAACCATTGATGATCTGGTCGTTGTCGTAAGCTTCGTTGATCCGTTCCCATGATTTGAGGATCCTTGCCTTTTTATGTGAAAGGATCAGCTGACCGCTTGGGTCTTCCTGGCTTTCCACATAAACTTCCACTTTATCTCCGGCTTTGAGGTCGGGATTGTAGCGGAATTCTGAGACCGGGATCACGCCATCGGATTTGAACCCGATATTGATCACAACTTCGCGGTTTCCTTTGGCAACCACTGTTCCTTCAACAACATCCTGCTCAACGATTGAACTAAGCGTTTTGTCGTACATTTTCTCAAGCTTATCACGCTCATCGCTTGAGTAAAGCTCTTGTTTTTTGCCAATGGCATCCCAGTCGAATTCCTCTTTGGGCATTTCTTCCGGTTTAACCTCCTTAAACTCTTCAACAATCTCGTCAGAGGACATTTCCGTAACATCTTCTTCAGAAGAATCCTCTTTCTTTTCAGCTTGGGGTTCTTCTTTTGTTTCTTCGGCCTCTGCTTCTACTTTCTTTTCTTCAGCCTCTTCGTCTGTCTTCTCTTCAGGTTTCTCCTCTATTTTCTCTTCAGCTGTTTCGTCTTTCTTTTCCTCAGCTTTTACATCCCGGCCTTTTCCTCTTTCTTTTCGGAGTTTTCTTCTTTGGGTTGGTCTTCGGTGGAAGTTTTTTCCTCAGCTTTTACTTCTTCAGCCTGCTGGTCATTCACTTCCTGTTCTTTGTTCTCTTCAGCTTTCGCCTCTTCGAGATTCTTTTTTCTTCGTTTTCCATTAAAATTTAAAAAAACTAGTCCTGCGAAAGGACGTGTTAAACAATCCGTTAATTTTCCAATTTAATTATCTCAGGGACAAATCCTTGTCCATCCCGCTTAAATTGGCGTGCAAAATTAGTAATAATTATTGAAAATTAAAAACTTAAGCATGCATATGTTCTGCGTTTGGTATAACTTTGCAAAAAATTTCAAAAAACCTGTATATGGCTTTGAATTGTGGAATAGTAGGATTGACGAATACGGGCAAAACCACCATATTTAATTGCATTTCGAACAAGAAGGCAGAATCAAGCAATTACGCATTCAGCGCTTCGAAGTCCAACATCGGCATCGTTGCTGTAAATGATCCCCGCCTGAAAGAGATCGATCAATTCATCCGTGCAGAAAAGATCGTTCCCGCCACGGTAGAACTGGTAGATATACCGGGTCTTACAAAAGGTTCAAGCCAGGGAGAAGGGGTTGGCAATAAATTCCTGCAGGACATACAGCAATCCAACGCCATCATTCATGTACTTCGCTGTTTCGATGATGAGAACCTGCCGCATATCGAAGGTTCTGTTGATCCGGTGCGTGACAAAGAGATCGTTGATCTGGAGTTGCAGGTCAGGGATCTGGAAATGGTGGAACGCAAGATTGAGCGCACAAAAAAACTGGCCGTTCATGACAAAGCCGCCAGGAAAGAACTCGAACTGCTACTCAGACTGAAGGATCATTTTGAAGACTTTAAGAATGCCAGGGATTTTGAGATCAGCAAAGAAGAACGGGAACACATAAAAGATCTCTTCTTACTCACAGAAAAGCCTGTTCTGTATGTTTGCAATGTGGATGATGCTTCCGCCACCAGCGGGAATGACTATTCTGCGAGGGTGAAAGAGGTTGTTAAAAGCGAAGATACCGGGGTTCTGATCATCGCAGGCCAGCTTGAAGCAGAAATAAGCGAACTGGAGGATGAGGACGACCGGAGGGCATTTCTTGCGGATGCAGGCTTAACAGAGCCAGGTGTTAACAAACTAACCCGCTCAGCCTACACACTGCTCAAGCTACAATCCTTCTTTACGGCCGGTCCCAAGGAGGTCAGGGCGTGGACAATCAAAAAGGGCATGACCGCCCAGCAGGCCGCCGGGGTTATCCACTCAGACCTGGAGCGGGGTTTTATCCGCGCCGAAGTAATGAAATTTGACGATTTTGTCAGCCTGGGTTCCGAGCAGGCGGTGAAGGATGCAGGTAAGTTTAAGCTGGAAGGGAAAAACTACATCGTAGAAGAAGGTGACATCATGCACATCCGCTTTAACGTATAAAAAAACCCGGATCAGGACCCGGGTTTCTCTAACCACAATTTATTAACTAATACAACTTAATTATGTAGCCCACCATGATGCCGATGGTCCTGTTTTTCATGCCATCGTAATCTTCAGGCTCTCCGTTTTCAAATTTGTTTAAATCTGCAAGCCCGAGGTCGTAACGGACTTCAGCCGTCAGGAAACCCGGCCCGAGGCGCAAGCCCGCGCCACCGCCAAAGGCAATACCATAGTCCAGCCGGTTATCTTTAACACCGTCGTCATCATAGGAATCATCAAACTCATAATCGGTGGTTTCTGTCTCACCATTGGAGGATCCTTCAGCTGTCCCGCTCAACCAATAGGCAACATAGCCTCCGGCATTGAGAAACACTTTCAGGAAATCCGGTCCAAGATTAACTTTAAGCATGATGGGCAATTCAAGATAATTATTGGTCTGTTTCCAGTAATCACTTCCATGTTCGAATTTTACCCCTTTTTGCATATACAGGATTTCTGCCTGGACTCCCACTGGTTTTGTGGAAGTAAATCCAAGTCCAAAATTAAAACCGGGCAGGGTCACTTTTGTGACATTTTCCACATCACCGGTCACACTCGAAAAATTAATACCCACTTTGGGTTGAAGTCCTTGCGCTGAAACAGTAAAACCAGCAATAACAAGAACCAAAATAATCCATAGTCTTTTCATAATTTTTTGGTTTAAGTTCAGCGTAAAATTAAAACCCTCACGCGAGATAAAACACAGCAATCATGGATTGATAGGCCTTTATTTATTATTCACCTCAGGAAAATGATTATTTGATCTTTCACAATTGGAAAAGATAGGTCAGCGACACCCCAAGGGTCCTGTTGCGGATAGAAACATATTGGGGACCTCCCTCTGCCACCGTGCTAATGTCATCGAAGCCGTAGTCCATGCGGCCACTCAACAGCAGAAAGCCTTTCCATGTTTTTAACTTCACCCCAGCTCCTCCAATGAATCCATAATCAAAGCGATGGTCGCGAAAACCATCATCTTCCAGGTCTTCATCGAATACATAATTTTGTGTTATGGAAACACCATTTAGCTCGCTTTTTACCTGACCACTCATCCAGTAGCCGATATAAGGTCCGAAGTTAAAAAAGAAACGGACTCTTTCCCCGCCAAAACTAAAATTCAGGAGAAGGGGTACTTCCAGGTAGTTGGCGGTAATCTCGAAATAATCATCGTTTTTCACGGAGTCGATCCGCATGCCTTTCTGCACGTAAAGGATCTCAGGCTGAAAGCTGATGTCGCTGCCAATCATCATGCTGATGCCGTAATTAAAGCCATATACTTCGGATACAGTTACTCCACTCCTGCTCATGGTTGTTGTGGACTGGTTGTAACCGAAGCTCGGCCCGATCTTAAACTGAGCATGCAGGGAAATCGTAAGAGGAGCAAGCAAAATTAACAGCAGCAATCTTTTCATCTTAGTCATTTTAGTGGTACAAAATTACACAAAATAAAGAAGGGCGTTCAAAAGACCGCGCCTGCTTCACGCTTCAGGATCTGTCTGAAAACAAATCCCTTATTCATTCCTGAATTCCAGTCGTCCCTCCCGGCTATCGAGCAGGATCGTATCTTCCCTGCTGACTTTGTTGGCCAGGATCATTTTCGACAACTCATTCAACAGCTCACGCTGGATAACCCGTTTGATCGGCCGGGCACCGTATTGCGGATCAAAACCTGCTGCTGCCATTTGCTCAATGGCTGCATCTGTTACTTCAAGCCGTATGTCATTCCTGAGCAATGTCTTTTCGATCCTTTTCAACTGCAAGCCGACAATATCCCTGATCTCATTCCTGTTCAGTGGTTTGAACATGATCATTTCATCGATCCTGTTCAGGAATTCGGGCCGGATTGTTTTTTTCAACACATCGAAGACTTCCTGCCTTGTTTTTTCAAAGACTTCCTCGTTTTCTGACTGTCCGGGTTTTCCAAGATTTTCCTGTATGATCATGGAACCGATGTTGGAGGTCATGATCACGATGGTATTTTTAAAATCCACCACACGGCCTTTGTTATCGGTGAGTCTGCCATCGTCCAGCACCTGCAACAATATATTAAACACATCCGGATGTGCTTTTTCGATCTCATCCAGCAGTACCACTGAATAGGGTTTCCTCCTGACCGCCTCGCTGAGTTGTCCGGATTCCTCATAGCCCACATAACCCGGAGGCGCACCTACCAGGCGTGAAACGGAATGCCGTTCCTGGTATTCCGACATATCGATGCGCGCCATGGCATTTTCATTATCAAAAAGGAATTCGGCCAGCGCTTTGGCCAGTTCTGTTTTTCCAACGCCGGTTGTCCCCAGAAAAATAAAAGAACCGATGGGTTTAGATTCATCCTGCAAACCGGCACGGCTTCTGCGGATGGCATCCGAAACTGCCTGTATCGCTTCATCCTGGCCAACGACGCGTTTATGGAGCTGATCTTCGAGATGCAGCAGCTTTTCTCTTTCGCTTTGCAGCATGCGGCTAACGGGAATGCCGGTCCACTTGGAAACCACTTCAGCAATCTCTTCCGCTCCCACTTCTTCATTGATCATGGGTGCGTCACCCTGCAGCTCACTGAGATTTACCCGGAAAGCCGCTAAATCTGCTTCCGCTTCCTTCATATTGCCATATCTCAGCCTGGCCACTTTTTCATAATTTCCTTCCCTTTCGGCTTTTTCCGCTTCGATCTTAAAATCTTCAATGTCCTTTTTTCTTCCCTGGATCTTCTCCACCAGTTCCTTTTCAGCCTGCCATTTCGAACGTAAATCATTTCGTTTATCATTCAGGTTGGCAATTTCCTCTTTCAGTTCTTTCAGCTTTTCCTGATCCTTTTCCCGTTTGATGGCCTCCCTTTCAATTTCCAGTTGCCTGATCCTTCTTTCAATGATCTCAAGGTCTTCGGGTACGGAGTTGATCTCCAGCCTGAGCTTGGAAGCGGCTTCATCGATCAGGTCGATGGCCTTGTCGGGCAGGAAGCGGTCTGAAATATACCTTTGGGATAATTCAACGGCAGAAATGATCGCTTCATCTTTTATTCTCACATGATGGTGGGTTTCATATCTTTCTTTCAATCCTCTGAGAATGGAGATCGCATCCAGCGTATTGGGTTCATTGACCATTACGATCTGGAAACGCCTTTCGAGGGCTTTGTCCTTCTCAAAATATTTCTGGTATTCTTTCAGCGTGGTTGCCCCGATGGCCCGCAGCTCTCCTCTTGCCAGGGCCGGTTTCAGGATATTGGCGGCATCCATGGCCCCCTCACTTTTTCCGGCACCCACCAGTGTGTGGATCTCATCGATAAAAAGCACGATTTCCCCATCGGAGTTCACCACTTCCTTAACCACACTTTTCAACCTTTCCTCAAACTCTCCCTTGTATTTCGCACCCGCCAGCAGGGATCCCATATCCAGCGAAAATACCTTTTTTGATTTCAGGTTTTCGGGAACATCACCATTCACGATGCGATGTGCCAGACCTTCGGCTATGGCCGTTTTTCCGGTTCCGGGTTCTCCGATCAGGATGGGGTTGTTCTTGGTTCTTCTGGAAAGAATCTGCAATATCCTTCTGATCTCATCATCCCTGCCGATCACCGGATCCAGTTTCCCGCTATTGGCCAGATCATTCAGATTTCTGGCATAACGATTCAGGGAGTTATAGGTATCCTCAGCCGTCTGGCTGTTAACTTTTGCACCCTGGCGTAACTGCGTAATGGCCGTCTTCAGGTCTTTTTCCGTTACACCATTATCTTTTAACAGTTTGGATGCGGTATCCCCGGCTGACAAAATGCCCAGCAGAATGTGCTCAATGGAAACAAATTCATCCTTGAATTCTGACAGGTATGAATTTGCTTTCTGCAAGGCCTTGCGGGCATCATTCGAAAGGTACTGTTCTCCCCCGCTAACCCGCGGAAGTCCTTCGATCACCTTGTCGAGGGCTTTTGTAAAAATGCCGGTATCCACATTCAGCTTTCTGAGCAGAAAGGGGACCACATTCTCATCCACCTGCATTATCCCCTTCAGGATATGCACGTTTTCGATGGCCTGGTTTTGATTAGCCACAGCAATTTCCTGGGCTTTCTGTATGGCTTCCTGTGACTTTATGGTAAAATTGTTAAAATTCATTTTTTTGTTCTCCTTTCAAAGTTATCCAGTCATCATAAGCAACAAATCTGCCATATGGCAATAACAGAAAAAATGGCATTTACAAAACCCGGAACATGTCATAATGTCCTGTTTTACATACTTTTATAAAAATATCTCTGCGTTTTTGGCAGATTTTTATTTACATTTGTAAGATGAAAAAATCCAGAAAGACCGTCCTGATCGGAGCCACTCCCAATGAAACCAGGTATGCTTACTGGGCGGCCAAAAAGCTGATGGCAAACAAACACGAAACCATCCTGATCGGGATAAAGAAAGGGCATATCAGCAATAACCCGATCCTTAACAGCAAAGTGGATCTCCAGGGGGTACATACGGTAACATTGTATCTGGGCCCTGCCCGGCAGCAAGAGTATTACGACTACATCCTCAAAATGCGCCCAAAAAGGATCATCTTTAATCCGGGCACTGAAAATCCAGAACTAGTTGAAAGGGCGCAACTTCAGGGAATTGAAACACTTGAGGACTGCACACTGATGATGCTGGATACCGGGAGATATTAGGTGTTTGGCACTTTGGCTGAGTTTATCATGAGCCCTTCGGCTGGCTCAGGACAGGCCCTTCGGCTGGCTCAGTATAAATTAAGCTGAAGTCTGGAATTTGAAATCCGAAACCCAAAATCCGAAATCCGAAATCCGGAATCCGAAACAGAATACCTGCACACACCCTGAATTATCCTTTCTCATAAAGCAATTAATCTCGCGGAAGGACGTTTGATTTTTTTACCTAATTTTGCGCTTATTGAAGCCCGAATGAACGGACATGAAGAAATTATCAATCATTATTTTCCTGTTTCTGACCATCAACGCATTCGCCCAGGACTGCGACATTGAGGTTACCGCGCCGCAAGGCCTGCCTTCCTGCCCCGGTGATATTATCGCACTCAGTGTATTTGAATCGGATACGCTAAGTTATTTTTGGACTCCAGGCGGAGACACTGTAAACAGCATTCTGGTCAGCCCAAGGGAAACGACAACTTATACCGTTGAAATTACCGGCGAAGCGGGCTACTCCTGTTCCAGCCTGGTGGTAATTGAGGTTCATCCCCGGATCGTGCTCGAATTTGATCAGTTACAGCTCACATGCCCCGGTGATTCCAATTGCCAGGCCCAGGTAAAAGCGATCGCTTCAGGTGCATTCGACCCGAATTCTTACCAGTATATCTGGTCAACATTTGTTAGTCCCACCGATTCCAGCCTGGCCATTGGGCTGTGTGGAAACAAAGCTGCTAATATTAGCGTGATTGATCCTTTCGGTTGCGAAATGGACAGCACCTTTTATCCGGAAACATTCAGGCTCCCTGAAATGGAAATGTTCTCAGATCCCGAAGATACCGTTTACTTGCAAAACCCTTATGCCGATTTTTCCTTCGACAATTTATCCATGGATACACTCGGCCTGACCAACTGGACATGGGATTTCGGCGACTCAAGCAATACTTCCAACCAGCAATACCCTACGCACCGCTATACCAGGGCATACGACAGCACAATTTATGTTTCCCTCACCATTACCGATGATCATGGTTGCGATACAATATACAAAATGCCTTATCACGTGGCTCCCGTAAAAATGTTTCTGCCCAATGCTTTTACACCAAACGGAGACGGAAAAAATGATGAACTGGTTTTTACTGTGGAAGATGACCGGGGCAATCCCCGGATCATTAACTACTATTACCGGAGCAATGAGCTTGTGGTTTTTAACCGTTATGGCAAGAAAGTATTCAAAGCAACCAATTACGAAAACGACTGGGACGGGGACAATCTGCCACAGGGGGTGTACTATTTTGTACTAACCTGCTTTGGCGAATTCAGGACTGATAAATTTAAAGGATCTCTCACCCTGTTGCGATAGATAAAATTTTATACTGTCGGTATCGTTTCAATTTTACTAACTTTGCAAAAAAATTTAAAATGAGATTACTGAGTTTTCTGCTGATCATGAGCATTGTTTCAATTGGAATGATATCATGTGACGGACAAAAAGGCAAACAAGAGGAGCAGATTTCGACGGATGTGATCACAAACCCCAAATCGGCCGAAAAGGACGATGATATGGGCTACTTACCCAGTATCGAATTCAATAAAACGGAACATGATTTTGGCAAGGTCATCGAGGGAGAAATCGTAACCTACTCCTTCAGGTTCAAAAATACGGGTCGTTCCGATCTGATCATATCCTCGGTTAGCAGCAGTTGCGGATGCACAGCTTCAGAATATCCCAGAGATCCTGTTGAACCGGGTGAAGAGGGCATTGTCAGGCTGAGCTTTGACAGCAGCCGGAGAAAAGGCTTTCAGAGCAAGACGGCCACCGTGCTTGCCAACACCCAGCCCAACAGGACAAGCCTCAGGATCAAGGCGATGGTTATTAATCCCGAAAAAAATAATATTTAATCAAAAAAATTTTAAATGATGGATAATTTATTGTATTTCTTATTGATGACACCACAGGACGGCGGAGATGGTGGTGGCTTGATGTCATTCCTTCCCTTGATCCTGATCGTAGTGGTTTTCTACTTCTTCTTTATCAGGCCACAGATGAAAAAGACCAAGGAGCAGCGGAGATTCCGCGAATCCCTTAAAAAGGGCGACAAAGTGGTGACCATCGGAGGCATTCACGGCAAGATCCTGGAGGTGAAAGATACCAGTGTTGTGCTTGAAATAGCACAGGATGTCAGGATCACCTTTGAAAAATCTGCCATTTCCATGGACAGGGATGGTCAGTTGGCCCAGCAACAAAAATAATTCGCCCCGGGCTGTCATTTGATGTTTTTTTAGTATATTTTCGTTTTTGAATATTTCACACTAAAGTGAAATATATTTAAACGAAAATTTATATTGTGAAAATCAGTTTCCTGGAACTATTGCGGAAAATTATATCAAATTCCTGGGACAGAAAGCAAAGAAAACATCTTTACATCTTCCTGCTCTGTCTGGGTATTTCTATTTTTATCTGGCTGATGATCAAACTGTCGAACGATTATTACTCCACCCTCACCTATCATGTCGATTATGTGAACATCCCGGATGATAATTTGCTTGCCCCGGATGCAGACAGCACCATTGCCATGAACATTGAGGCCCAGGGATTTAAATTATTTTCTTTGAAATACCTGAGGCGGAATCCCAAGATCGAGATCGACCTGCAAAAAACCAGAATACACAAAAACCGCTACAGATTCGGTTTCTACGTATTAACCAGTTCATTGCGAAATAAACTGGAGCAGGAACTGAAACTCACGGACGAGTCCTTTTCCATCTATCCGGACACCCTCAGTTTCGTGCTGGAGCAACTTAGCACTAAAAAAATTCCGGTGAGATCCCAAGTCAGCTTTACGCTAAAAAAGCAACACCAGTTAAAAGGAGAGATCCGCATCCAGCCCGACAGCATCATGATATCTGGCATCCCTTCCATCCTTAACACACTCAATTATATTTCCACCGAAGAAATGAAACTTGGCGAGATCAACAGCAGCAAATCCCTGCGGCTGGCACTAAAAAAGTTCGACAGGGATAAAAAGATCAAGCTCCTCCGCGACAGTGTCAGCATTAATATCCCGGTGGTAAAATATACCGAAGCCAGCATGATGATCCCCATCCGGAAACCGGAGAAGATGTCGCGCGAAGTTAAATTCTTTCCTGCCCAGGTAGAGGTTGTTTTTCTGGTCACCCTGCCCGACTATGACAAAGTAAATGCCGGGATGTTCACGGCTGAAATTTCAGAAATCAACGAAGACAAAGCAGGAAACACATTGGAGGTAAACCTGAGTCACACACCGAATTTTGTGAAAGTGGTTAAGATTAGGCCGGAAAAGGTGGAATACATTATTTTGAAATGATCAAAGTCGGGCTCACCGGGAATATCGGCAGTGGCAAGTCCACGGTTGCGAAAATATTCGAGATCATGAACATACCCGTTTTTTATGCGGATACTGCCGGGAAAAGTATGCTTAAAAATAAGGCTGTGCAGCAGGAAATCAGGGATCATTTCGGAAAGCTTGTTTTTGACAGTAAGGGCACAATTGACCGTAAAGAACTGGCAAAGATCGTTTTCAACAATGCAAAAGATCTGGAAGTTTTGAACAGCATCATCCATCCCAGGGTGAGGAAGGAATACCTTAAATGGCTCAGCAAAAATGATAGCGGGGTGTACAGCATTCACGAAGCAGCCATCCTATTTGAAAGCGGTTTTTATAAAATGCTGGACCGGATCATATTTGTTTCTGCACCGGAGGAGTTGCGCATCGAACGGATCATGCAGCGGGACAATACAAGCCGTGAATCAGTCATTGAAAGGATCAGCAATCAGGCTGATGAAGAAAAAAAAATGAATCAATCTGACTTCGTCATTGTCAACAACGGGCAGCAAATGCTCCTGCCACAAGTACTGAAGATTGATAAGTTCTTACGAAGCCAGGTTGAAGAATAAAAAAATCCCGGTTAATTATCCCGGGGCTTTTTAATTCAGATGGTCAGGAGCCATCGTAATTCATCTTTTTTTTTATTCATTCCTGTAAATGAGAGGGAGCAAATTAATTCATTTTCTTTCTTATATTTGTAGAGGTAAGTTAAGTAATTGGGCATTTTTTGGGAGTTTTCTGAATATTCATTGAGTAGCATATCCCGGAAAGGGTAAATTTTCATACATGATCGAAGCATTAACAACAGACAGGCCAAAAGTTCTGATTATCATACCCGCTTACAATGAAGCCGATAACATCATCGATGTAATCAATGAAATTCATACCGCTTATCCGCATTTTGACATACTGGTAGTTAACGACGGATCTGATGATGAAACCGGTAAGCTGGCCCGTTCAACGGATATTGCGACAGTCATCGACCTGCCTGTGAACCTGGGCATTGGAGCGGCGGTGCAAACCGGGTTCAAATATGCCCTGCGCAATGATTATGACATCACCCTCCAATTCGACGGTGACGGACAGCATATGGTCAAAGAGATCGAAAAGATCATCGATCCGGTGATGAACAGTGAAGCGGACATGATGATAGGATCCCGTTTTGTCCAGAGCCTGGAAAGCTACAAGTCGCAGCCTGTCAGGAGGATGGGAATAATAATTTTTGCTTTTGTTTCCTATATCCTGATTGGCCAGCGGATCAAGGACCAGACTTCGGGGTTCAGGGCATTCAACAAGGAATTGATCGGATTTCTTGCAAGGTATTACCCGGTGGATTATCCTGAGCCGGAGGTCATCATTTTGCTTGGAAAAAACGGATATAAAATCGGGGAAGTATTTACGCAGATGAGAGAAAGGCAGGGAGGAGCATCTTCAATCCCGTTATCGAGGGGACCCTTTTATATGGCAAAAGTATTGCTGGCTATGTTCATGGCCGCACTCAGAGAAAAAAGAATCAAACCCAAAAGCAATGTATAACGGAAGGATACAACTGGTTGCCATCCTCGGAAGTATACTCCTTATCATTTTCATTTTTCTGCTCATCAGGAAAAGAAAACTCAAAGAGGAGTATTCTGTATTGTGGTTATTTTTCAGTTTTGTTTTCCTGATATTGTCTGTTTGGCGGGGAAGTGTTGACTGGATCGCTGTCAAACTGGGAATTGCTTATGCTCCGGCTGCTTTATTGCTGGTTCTAATGATGGCAATATTCATTATCATGATTGAGTTCTCCATGATCATTTCGAAACTGGCCGATACCAATAAAAATCTTGCGCAGGAGGTGGGGATCCTTAAAGAAGAACTGGAAAAGCTAAAGGTTGAAATTAAGGAGGAAAATAAGTCTCACTGATTATATAGCTCACGGTAAGCATCAATGCAGTCGGGCATTTCAAATTTCTTCAATTCGCGAGTTTTCCATTTTTCATCTTTTGCCTCATTAAGACATGAATAAAGTGACTTTGCCTCCATAGATTGCATTTCCAGAAATCGTCCGCTTACTACTTCTTTCAATGCCCCCTGGGCTGATGAGATCAGGGGAACACCCAATGCTATTGTCTCTGCAGCGGCAAAACAAAACCCTTCGCTGTATGAAGGGATCACCACGCATGAGGAATGGGTAATCTCCCTAAAAAGGTCCTCCCTGGAAAGTTCATGCAAAAACAAGACCTGGTCTTTGACAGGGGAATTCATCATGGTTTTCGTCACAAAACGGAAAATTTCGTTTTCTTCCCTTGGAATGATCATTTTCAATTTTGCCCCGGGATTCTCTTTAAGAAAGCTGAGTGCGGCCGGCACCAGGATATCAGCACCTTTGGAAGGTCCAAGCCGTCCGAAATAAGTAAAGACAAAATCACTCGGATCATTATGATGAAAGACTGCGTTCGTTTGATAATCCACACCATTGTATATGCGCATCACCCTTTCTGCCGGAACACCCTGTTCAATAAGGCATCTCTTTGTATAATCTGATACGGCGATAAACTTCATAAAGGACAATCGCAATATATAGCGTTCATAATGATAAAAGAGCCATTTTGAAAAATACCCGATGAAGGGGAGTTTAAACCACAACTTTCCCCAGGCCTCATGGAAAGTAATAAAGATCTTTTTATTCCTTAAGCGGGAAGCAAAATAGGCCGGCAATGCAGCATTGAAAGAAGTGGTGTGGATGACATCTGCTTTTCCGGCATAAAACCATGCATGAAGCAGGCTGAAAAATGTAAAGAAGTAACGGTTATAAAACCCCAGGCGCCTGATGCGCACACCATTCACTACCTCTCTCCCGGGCAGGGTGCGTTTATAGCGATTGGTCAGAACGGTGACTTCATGACCATCGGCCACAAGCTCCTCGCAAAGCATCTTGAAAAGCTTTTCTACTCCACCGATGTGCGGATAATAATATTCGAGGATAAATAATATTCTCAATGATCGATTATTTAAAAATTACACATTTACATTCAGTTCATCAAACAAACGAACAAAACCACCGGCAAAATCCTTCAAAGTAAACTTTGCAGCCTGCTTTCGTGATTTCGCTCTCATCTCATTCCGGAGAATCTGGTCCCGGCTAATCTCAATCATTTTTTCAGACAACTCACTTACTGAATGGGGGTTAAAATACAGGACCGCCTCTCCCCCAACCTCTGTCAAACTGGAAGCATTGGAAACAATGCAGGGGGTTTCACATTTCAAAGCTTCCAGAACGGGAAAGCCAAATCCCTCATATAAACTTGGGAAAACAAAAGCCTCTGCACCGGTATAAAGAGCTGGCAGATCTCCTCTTTCAAGATAACCCGTTAGTAAAATATCTTTCCTGTAAGGGTGGGTACTCAACATGCTGTTGAAACTTGAATTTTTCCATCCAGCCTTTCCTGCCAAAACAAGCATCCGATCACTCCCTGTTCCTTTCTTGAAAAGAGTGAAAGCTTTCAGCAAGGTGCCTATGTTTTTCCTGGGTTCTATGGTGGAAAGAGATAAAAAATATTGCTTCCTTATTCCAAGTCTGCCAAGAACCTCTCCAGGATCTTTCCGGACAAAATCATCCTCAATAGAAGGATAAATACAAACGGTCTTATCCTTTGCTTCGGGATATTCATTCAAAATATCCTTCCTGGTATTTTCACTATTGGCCACAACAACATCCGCTAATTTTACTGAATGCCTGATAAAGTACTTTTGAAACATCGCTGGTAAGCAGGGATGATACTCAGGAAATTTCAGGGGTGTAAGATCATGGATTACACTCACAATCTTTACGGAGGATGGAAGACGGAAAGGCCCAAAATGGGACAATTCCAGGTAGATATCCGGAGAAATGTTTTTCACATATGCCGGTATCCTGACAAAGTGCTTCAGCGGATCGCGTCTCATCTTGCTGGCACTCCTGAGCGCAACATCATTCAATTCCAGGTTTTTATCGGTATCCCGCAAATAATTTATGGGATATTCCGGGAAATATTTCCGGAATCCCATTCTCAGAAACTTGAGATAGTAATGTATACCGGCCTGTTGCCTGTCGAGCGGTTCAGCGTTTATCAAAACCCTGTTCAATTTGCCTTTGTTTGGAATTATGAATTTTATTTAAGCCTATACAAAAATAGAAATATAAGACGGTAATCAAAACCAAGCCTTCAAAAGGCCCTACGATGTGGTATTTTGTATCAAGATGAGGAATGCTTTTCCAAAAGCCGGCATAATTCTCTTCGATTAAAACCAACGCGCTACCAGCACCTGGATACAGGCTTAAATAATTCAAACCAAAAGCAACAACAATAGCAAGTATGATCCCGATCAATCCCAGGTATTCAGACAGGTATTTCCTGAAATGTGATCCGCTTGATTTTCCGGGAGGCAAGTTTAACAGTGCAATGGGAAATAACCCCCAGCACAGCCCGATCTCCATTCAATAGCACATCATTGAAATCGAAATACTTACTACCCGGATCGAGGTAAAAATGCTGGTAGGCCTCGTCAGCGAATCCCAGCAAGAGTCCCCAGAAAATCACCTTGTAATAGTTTCTGAGCAATGGGAATAAGAGCAAAGCCAGGACGGCATACTGCAGGAAATGAATGGCCTCGACATAATGGATAATGATCAGCGGGTAGGAAATGGCAGTTAGGAAGATCAATACAAACAAAAACAAATAAGAAATGAATTCATGCCGCTTCAGGAGTATCCGGCTGATAAAATACAGATATATCAGAATGAATACAACAGCAAACGAAAGCATAAGGAGCTGGTAAACATTTCTGCCCATCTGGTTAAAGGCATCTGCAATGATTTTCCCAAACCATTCGTGCGGGAGGACAACCAGCAAATAATAAAGACCTGCAAGCAGCAGGTTCAAGCTTTTATGATGATAAAGAAAATCAAGGAATTTGTTCAGTAAAGTCATCCTACAATATTTTTTTCATCGCATGAATCAAATCCATGACATCCTTTTCACTGATCTCTTCGGAGATACTGAAGCGGAGACCGTTTAAATCCCTGAACCGGATTACCTTGACAAGCATCCTGTATTGATCCTTCAGTTCCTTACTGATCCGGGCCGGATTGCCCGAATCCAGGCTGAACGAAACAATGCCCCCGGAAACAAAATCATAAGAAGGCAGCATCAGTTGCAGGCCGGAAAAATTCTTCAGACCATCAATTAATAAATTCACCAGTTCTTTTCTTTTCGCAAGTCTCATGGATATCACTTGTTTATCCAGATGTTCAAAGCCCTTATATATGCTTAAAAAACCTGGAAAGTCCATGGTACTCAGTTGCTGAAAATTTTCAATATTTCCCGATAAGTTTTCATTCTCCCCATGTAGCGGCCAGAGATCTTTGATTTTATTCTCACTGACATACAAAAAACCGCTGCCAAGGGGTCCGCGGAACCATTTGTGGTAGCAAGCTGCAAAATAATCCGGGGTAAGGTCTTTCAGGGAAAAGGCTAAATGGGAAAAGCTCTGGGCCCCGTCCAGCATCACTTCTACATTTTTGTCTTTTGCCTTTTGGATGATCTTGCCAACGGGAAGGGTCCGGCCATTCCAGTTCAGCATATGCGTCAGGCAAAGCAAGCGGGAGTTTTTTGTTATCGCAGAAAGATAGGCATCGACAATTTCCTCATCACTTGCTTTTGCAATATCATACTTCACCGGAACCCCTTTGATCTTAAATCGTTTTTCAAGTTGAAGGATGGTGTTTTGCAGAAAGGGGTAATCATACCTGCCGTAGATGATCTCATCGCCCTCTTCGAAATCAATTCCCCGAAGGATGGTGTCCAGTCCTTCTGTGGCATTCCTGCAAATTGCAATTTCATCTTCACCAACTTCAAGCAGACGGGCTGTTTGCGCCCTGGTTTTCCGGATTAGCTCCTGATTGGCATTCCAGACTTCATAAGGAGCTGATCGCTGAATTTTTTCTGACCAGTATGCTTGTTTATCTGCCACTGATTTTGCAGGGATTCCTGCAGCGGCAATATCGAAATTTATGAATTGATCACCTTCCGGCATCCACGATGGCAGCGTTGTTGCCTTCAATCCATAAGTGCCAAGGATTGGGGCTGCCAGGCTTGTGGTTTTTATGAAGGTTCGGCGTTTCAAATAATTAACCCTTAATATTTTTCAAAATAGGACTTTTCTCCTTTGATAATAAAACGATAAAAGCTTTGTATGTCTCGTTTTAAAAAGAATTCTTGCTTTTTAAGCAATTTCCACCAGGGAATTCTTCTGAGTCTTTTTGATGCTTTTCTTGCATTCCAAACCTTTTTCCAATCTCGAAATAATATGATATAAAGCGCATGGAACTGAACTTTTAAGTATTTGGGCGCCAGGCAATGATATCGATCAAAACGATTAGTAAAAGTCTGAATAGCCATGGCAAAAAGTTAATTGCTATCACCTGCCAGTGAACAAGCTTTAAATATGTATAAAAAATATTGCATTGTATCTTCAATGTATAATCGTAATTAAAGACCTTTTTAATGGATTGGCCCATTTTATGATATACTACGGCATTGGGTTCATAAATACAGTCATAACCAGCAATAAAGGCTCTCAATCCTAATTCTGCATCTTCGTATCCAGTTTCAAAATAATCATCAAACAAACCAATGTCTTTCAGCATTTTTGAAGAGTATAATGCTGCGCCGGCGCAGGCGCCTATATTTTCGAATTTTTGATTAAAATTATCAACAGCCTCACCGTGCCCCAGGGGAATGATCTCCCCTGAACTAAGCATTTTATGGCCGGCATTGTCCATAATTTTGTGATCCCAGTAATTGATCATTTTACAGGAGATCATATCGGGATCAGTAGAATTAATTGCTCCTTTCAAAACATGTAAAAGATTTTCTTTTGCTTTCGTATCATTATTTAACAAAAAGAAGTAATCGTATCTCTCCATGAGGTCATGTAAAAGATCAGAATGTGCTTTCGCAAAACCTTTATTTTCATCATTGATTACTAACTCTCCAAACTTCCAAGCATGATTGAGATTTTCAAGTGCTTCTTGCTCATGCTTGGATGAAGCATTATCAATAAGATAGATGTCTACATTTTCATCCTGGCTGATGGTTGATTCTATACACTCCTTTGTGTCAGCAAAATTGTTCCAATTCAATACTATTATGGCAGACCATTTATCTCGCATGCTTGAATAAAACTTATCAGTTTTAACAACTCATCAAAGAGGCTATGTTCTATTGTTTGTTACTAAAACTATATTTTAACAAGGAGGTTTATCCTTATCAGGTAGTACTCTCTATATTTTTTATTGATTCTTTTTTCGGGTAGCAGTTATTCATAAGAATCTCTTAGCTGTCATGTATTGAAACAAGTTTCAATCCTTTCATGTAACTGCATTTAAAGACTGCAGTACTTTCCAATTGTTTTTTTCGTAATTATGATATTTTCATGCAATGTATTCGGATTTGCATGATAAAGCCGATATATTTGATCATGATAAGGGCCGAATTGCAAACAAAGACTTGATGAAACTTTTGAGATCAATAACATTACTGATTTTGGTATTTTAACAAGAATATGCTTTTTGTCGATATGATTGCCTATTTCTCCTAAGCTAATCCTTCAAACGAAAATTGCTGGGGCCCTTTGATAAAGTAGCTAGTTCCGAATCGGTTCAGAAAAAAACATCTTCATCAGCTCCTCTGTGAAATCCCTATAGTACAATGGATAGAGGTTTTTAAGAGTATCAGCCGGCAAAATCGCAAAGTTGCTATTTTTTAAATTGGTTATCAATCTGTTGATAGGATTTTTGTGGTCTGACTCGACCGTAAATCCAGTGGGGCGAACAATGATCCAGTTTCGCAAAACCGATGAAATTATTTGTTCAGCCCGTAATTCAGATTCTCCATATAAACCACAACCCCGGCAGGCAAGCACAGAACTTACATAAATAAATCGTTTGATATTAAGCTGTTGAGCCAATCGGCAAATGTTTTGTGTCGCAATCACATTAACTTGAACATATTCGAACGGATGGTAGGAATTTGATACTGAAGCCGCATGAACAATAATATTGTATTTTTTTGTTAACTCTGTCGAAAACGTTTTGGTCAAATCCCATTCAATCCATTTGATATCATCCCTCAGGGAATCTTTTACTTTTCTTGTAATTCCCGTAACTTCACACCCCGCAGTGAGCAATTTATCTATCAAATCATTGATGATGAGCGATGTGGCCCCGGTAACTAATACAGAACGCTGTGGCATAAACCTTCCTATTTTTGAATTTAAAGCTGATCAGGTTGACAATGAACTCAAAACCGCACTAAACTTCACAAAGGACTTCCTTATTTATTCGCGCCAAAACGAATTGGAAACTCATAGAAGTTGAGGTTTAAATAGCTGGCCCTAATCATGATCTCAGCATCTATAAACCAATCCGTTGATTTCAAATTAAGCTTTTTGTAGACAGATCTGCGAATGAATTTTGGTTTTGGAATTAACATCTTTAGATTTCAGCCCGGGACACAAAAGACTAAATAACAAATTGTAAACCGATGATAAAACCATGCGGTAAATTCCTCATCTTCCCGGCTACTCCGGTGAAGTTTTTACAATATCAAAGTAACCGTTTTTCATGAAATTATAACCCTTTTCGACGCTGCTTATAGGAAACTGGCGATCTGCATCAATTACACAAATAAATTCACCAATGGATGCATTAAACCCTGAAGCATATCCCATCCCATCATGCCCTGCTTAATTAAAGAAACAGATTTAACTCTTGAATTTTTATCTGCAAGGGTTCAACAATGGTTTTTGTCTTGCTTTCATCTACCCTCAAAATCATTGGCAACCAATACGATCTCATATTCGATTGCCATTTTCTCTAACAAATCACACAACTGATTATAGACCGAAAGAGTACGTCTCGCCCGAATGATAACACAAAACCACTACAGATAAATCAGTCACAATAGTAATCAGTAATTGTTGAGGCAATGATTCTACCATTGTTTAAAACACCAATTCCAATTCTGCACTTTTCACCCTTCACCCAATATTCATTTTATTCATTGCAAAATAAAATCCACAGTCAATGCTCGATTTTCGCATATTTGCCATTAAATGCTTGAATAACGTCCATGCGTCTGTCTGTTGCCGTTGAATAAAATTGCTTATCAAATCCACTTTGAAAGTAAACCACAATTTCTGAAATCGCCAGAAATAACTTTTTCTGGAAAAGCCCACCCCTTGATAAAAATTACGGAGGGTTCACTAATGAACTCATCTATATTAAACCGAATATTTCCTGATAACATAGGTTGTTGCACATTTTCAATTAGTTTATTGCCAAATATTTCATCAATTGGAGGAAGATGCAAATAATTCTTGTCTATTGAACTTCGTAAAATATGTATGTGCATATTCTAAATTTGGATGGGGGTATCTTTTTGGTTCATTCTGAAACAATAAGAAGATACTTTACCAGTTAATAACCGGTTTCTGTATTCTTCAAAACTGATGTAACCCTTTTATCGTATTCATAGTGAATATAAGACCGAATAAGCAAACAGAAAGAACATTTGAAGTTTGACCGGGTTTGTGCTTTTCGTTTAATATGAATGTATAAAGCACAATAACGAATAAAAGCGGAAGAAGTAGGTATCTAGCGGAAATTGCTATATCCAACCCAAACGAGAACCTTGAAAAAGCGGCTGCACCTGCTGACATCAAAACAAATAGCATGTATGAAATTGCCAATCGTTTATCAATAATTTTTTTTCGGTTTATCCATAAAGCATACACAAAAGTTATTAGCACACCAATACCTGTTAACAAAGACATAGCAATGCTTTTATCAGTTAATTCTTTAAATGGGTTGCTGAAAAAATAATGAAAAATTTAACAACATTAAAAGGGTCTTGCAATGCAAGGAATTTTGATGGATGCCCAGTTACAGGTTTGTAGTCGATGAAATATAATCCTATACAGACTAAGGCGCTTATGGTCCAAACCCACACTTTGGTCTTCGATACTTTTTCATCTGACAATATTAAAATATAACCCAGGAAAAATGCGAACATGCCATTCCCAAAAGAGAAGGTCAGCAAATGCAGCAAATAACACAGCAAAAATCAAATTATACCTGCCAGGTTTTATCCAAAAGCGCCAATGACGCAAAAACAAGAAAATATTGAAAAATGCCATTCATTGCCATTACTGGCCAGTTAGAATATTGTTCATCGGTATAAAAAGAAATGATGTGGCAATGAGCAATAATGTGGGTTGCTTTTTAAAAATTGCGAAATTCAGCCTCTAAATCAAATAAAAAAGCCCTATCATGAAAAGATTTTGCAAAAAGATAATTTGTCCTGTAAAATTCAATTCTCCAAATAAAATAAACTGTACTACAACCAAAATGTAGTATGATGACATCCTGTGTTCGTTATGCTGATGAAAAAGCATGAGAAGATTATCCGGGAAATCGCTAGCAATAAATGAATCAAGTGTACCGTAATGCTGCTTCAGATACTCATCACCAAATGGAAAATTAACTGCATAAATAGATAAATTAGTAAAATATACATGACAATTATAATAAGTATAGTAATGTAGTATAATGCGTTAATATATTTTGAATTTGTATTATTCATGAAACTATTATTCTTTAATAACTGAAATTTAGTGAAAAATACAGTCCAGCAATTGTGCTTACAGCTTTTGAAAAAAATTTAGTTAGTAGGCCAATAATGCGAGTCTTTTCATTTAATATACCAATCAGGAGTTACATTGGACAAAAACCAAAAATAATTGCTATAAATTAACAAAATAGTCAATATAATTACTAATGTCATTTTTGTTTTCTCATCGAAAATATTTCAGGAAATTATAGGCAACAAATATAATAGCTAGAACAATTACGGGAAATACTGTACCTGCCTTGCAATGCTAATCCAAAGAGATGTTTTGATTTGATAGCCTTGATAATTAACGAAAAGTATCTACCAATGAATAACTAACCGCCGAAAATAATAATATTTTCAAGATATTTTCTGATTCATAGTTTTTTTCGAAATTAATAAAAAAATATAAATAGGCTCAAGCAAAATATTAATCTCTGTAAATAAAAAGATTACAATTCGACCTAAGCAATTATTCTTTATGGGCAAGAATTCCGAATATAGTTTGTTCAGTCTGGGAAACATATTTAACAAAGTACTCATGAAAAAGGCATTAAAGATCTATCCTGTATGCTGGCCTTTAACCTAATATTACGTTGGTATTGTGGATCATTTAAAGCTTTGTCGTGTCCGATTACTTTAACGGTGTTTGGTTGCGATCTGTCCATAATTGATTAAATTACTACGCATAAAGTTCAATGTTTAGTATAACCAGAAGTTGCTATAAAAATTATTGATATTGTATCTCTAACTGAAAAAGAACGGTTAAATATCACCTGGATATTATTTAATATGATTCTTGAATAATCAGATTAGAATGAGTACTTGTATTATTACAATGGGGCCATCAGGTAACTTTTGCTGAAATCCCAGGCGAGCATTAGTAATGATCAATAGGAGCAGATGGAGGCGTGAAAAGTTTTTCAAGAACCTTATCAATACCAGGAAAGAACCAACAGAAATAAGGTTGACCAGGTTGTCATATGAAACCATCGAACTAATGAAGGCATACATTAAAACATTGGTCTGAACAATAAGGACTAAAAGCTGAATCCATTTATCTTTTGTAACCTCTTTAGTTAAAAGAAAGGTTAAATAAAGGGTTATCAAACCAAGTCAAAACGTTTATTAGCCTTAAATCAATTAGTGTTGGTAATCCAAATAAATTCAGTAATAATAGCTTTCCCATTAGTAAGTGTATACAAGTAGGGTCTAACACTCATTGCACCCAATGCATAAGTTTTTGGAGTAATCCCTGGATATGCAACGTATTTGATTCTTGAGTAAAGTTTTCTGAAATTTGCACATGGTAAACTTCATCAGGAGCAATACTTCCTGCAATATTCACAGCATAGTAAACTGTTTGGTAGGCAAACGCATTACAAAATGACAATTAATAATACTTTGAACAAATTATCTGAGATAATTGTCCGATTTAATTTTTTTTGTATCAAAAAGGTACAAAATTTTTCATAAAACAAGTAAAAGTTTACTAATAGGTTAACTTGGTTCGATTAAGGTGAAATAGCCTTTTAAAAGCCCCCATCCCAAGCTTTCTTGAAGCACTAGAAGCCGAGAGTTCCAAGAGAACCAGCTAAATATTAAACCCTTGCTTAAAACGAATTTCATGATTTACTAAGCTGGCTGCAAGAAAATGAAATTCACGGCAGAATCCAAAATTTAATAATTTTTAATCTTCATTAAAGGAGTTTCTTTTTAAATTAATCTTTTCGTGCGATATCCTGCTAAACACTAACCCCAACCCAAACACCACAATAATGGCAATAATCCTGTCCAAAACCGCACCAAGCAAGGCCTGATCCGGTGAGATGCCTAACAGGCTTGATGAAAGGCCTATAATACCTTCTTTAATGCCAATATTACCAGGAGTTACGGAAAACACCATGGAAAACGCTACCAAAGCATTAACCAAAACCAATTTGGGGTAAAATGTGTGAATGCCCAACACGTAGATATAATACAAATAACCTGAGGCTAATAGCCAGTATGAATCCTAGCTGAATCAAAATTAAATTTTCTAATTTTTCCTGGATGTTTTTTAAATTGTTTGATCCCAGTAGCTGCGTTTTTTAAAGAACGAAAAAATTTATTTTTTTCAGGTATCCGTTCTGGATTAAATTCTGTAAAGTATGAAAAGCGTTCCAATAATTCCCAATAAAAGCTGCCACACTGATGTATAAGAAACTTATATCCTCTAATTTTCCGCTTATCCAAAATGTGATACTCAGAATACTGGCGAGAAAAGCGGCAATCAACAAATTCAACATATAGGTTCCTGCTGTAAAACTAATGTATTGCGCATAAGGGAATTGATGATTTTTCTTCAGGTGCATAGCACCGTAATGCAATACCCACCGCGTGCGGGTAACAAATGATTGTACATCGAATTGGTCACAGTTAATCCATACCATTCATTAAAAGGGAGTTTCAGATTAAAAATGGAGATGTTGTTTCTGAATAACAGCGCATTGATGCTCACCGGTATGAATCCTGACTACCAATAACAAAATAATATTGTAATATTTTACATTGGATGAATGGTGCCAGATCATCGATTTTATAAAAATAAAAAGCCAATGATTCCGGCAATCGTAAGTATATAAAGAAATGTTTTAACGTATTTCAAAAAGTACCTATATTTACTTGCGGTTTCTACTTATAATTAACTAATAAAAATATTAGAAAATTTATTTAGTTGTATTTTCTTTTTAACATTTTAGTTAGTTTATTTTGTTGTCCCCTCGCTTTATTGATTTTTATCTAAAACATGTACTCTATCTGGGAATATTAAAAACAAGTTCATTATTATTTTTATCATCTGTCATATCAAAATATTTCATCTCCATTCCTTCTGCCAATGAATTTACTTTCTGATGATAACCCTAAAATCATTACTGGTTTATTATTTAGTGAATGTAAAATATAAACGAATGATATCGCGAAACAATCATTTTATTCATTTATTTTATCAAATTAAAAGTCTTTATAGGATTTTTGTCATTTATAACATGTTATGTTCAGATCAGATAATTCATTTACATAAAATCTTAAATCCTCATAAAAAAATGGAATAAATATGATTTGGTTGTTTTTTGACAATACTTCTATTTTTTTGAATGGCAACTTGTTTTCTTTCTTTTTTGTCAAAACTACTGTATCTTAAATTAAGTCCTATTTATCACCTTTTTTATTGAATGATTTAAGGTTATAACATAAATATTTTTGAATATTTTGAAATTTATAAAAGAAAAACAAGAAAAAATTTCTTAACGGAATCTGCTGTATGACTTAAATTATCCTTAAAAAGCCATGATGGACATACTCCTAATTCAGACTTTACTGTTTTCTGAACCCAAAAAGTTAGTTAGTTCATTAAAAGAATAATTATCTCTCACAGAAATATAACTAGCTTTATTTATTTTTTTTTAATTGTTCTTTTTCCTGAGGTTCTAGATTTGCTTATTTCATGAACACCAACTCCTACAAAATAAACATTTCCTTTTCCGTCTGAAAAATTTGTTCTCCACTTAATATTTTTTCGTCAACTAAGGTATGTCTAATACCTCCACCGCCAACAACTACATTTTTAACTGGCGGATTCATCATAAATCTACTTGTTATAACCGAAGTTAGATATTTTGTTTTGATAATTCATTTTTTTAACACAATTGCAAGTGTACGGTCACCAATATCTGGTTGTATAATAGCTTCCGTGAATAATCAGATTTACACCAAAAATTTTGCATTTTAAATAATCATAGCTACTAAAAACATATTCTATAAAATCTCGATTTATCATTTAATTGTTATTTTATAATTAACCAATTGAGTATGATTTCTGAAGCTGATGATTTGTTTCAAATTAGAAAATCCATATTCATAATTTTTATAGTTTTCAATAAAATCTTCTATGACGTGACTATCAAATTTAGATAATACTGCATTTTTATTTATTCCTTCCATTCTTTCGGTATAGTCGTCTTTAAAATTAAGGTGGGATTTACCCGTATAAGATAATTCTTCCTGATTTGAACCGCCATCTGTTACCACAAATTCAGCATTGAAAATTAATTTAACAAATTCAAAAAATATCTAGCCGAGGAGAGAACCCAGTATTTTTATGGAGTTTATGTTTAATATTATATTTTTTCCAATTGTTTTTCTGTAGATGGACGTAGTAGCAAATATGCATTTGTGCTTTGGAAGCTATTTTGTTTATTATTAAAACAATCTTTTTTTAATTTTTTTAGGGAAAATATATTTTCATACCAGTGAATACTAAATTACTGCATATTTATGATCAGGTGTTTTAGATTTTATACTTACTTTATTATGTAAGGCTATTTTTAATGAATCAGAATTGGGTGTTATTTTCAGTATTTATCTTAATTCCTTTAAATTTCTTTAAATTACTCATTGCCCATTGAATTAGGACATACGTAAAGATCGGTTAAAATAGAACGTAATAATTCCGCTTAACTCTTCGGGAAATGGATTAAAAATATTAAACGAACGCAGCCCAGATTCTAAATGCATAACTTTATTACCAGTTAGCTTGCCAATTATAGCTCCCCAAACTGTAGTGGTAGTATCACCATGTGTGATAACAATACCTTTTTCTAAAAAGGTAAGATTTTGTCTTTTTTTTGTTATTAAAGATATACTTACTTTTATCAACCAATAGCCTAAAAAGAGCTTTAATGTTTTTGCTTCCTTTTCCCATTTAACAACAGTGTAATCAGGTTTCTTTATTTTAAAATTGCTAATGAGGTTTTACTATAGTTGTTTTGCGTTGGGCAGTACACAAAAACCTGTAAATTATATCCTTTATCCTGCAACGGCTTCATGAGAGAGGCGCTGTTTTCATTAATTGTGCTCTTGTTCCTATAACAAAAGCAACTTTTGTGTTTTCCATGCTAACTATCGTTTTTTTAATTGAAATAATATCTCTTTTCCTGATTTTGTCTCATCCTTGCAAACATATCCATAATAAATCCGATTAGCAAAAGAAAGTAACAAGGTCATCACCAAAAGAACCCGGCAGTAAAACCCGCCCATTTGTGCGGAGAAAATGTACCTATTTCAATAATGAATGCCTAAAAATAATGGGAAATTCTTCATAAGGAATGTAATTAGGCTTAAATATCCGAATAAGCGGAAAGGCTTTTAATCTCAAAAGTACGAATAATAATCTTTAAAGTCTGAAAACCATACTTGAAAGATTGGCTGCTACTTTTGATTTTCCATGTTCCCCGTTTGCCTTTTACATGAACGGGTACTTCCAGTATGGCCATATTTTTAAAAGCCAGATAGATGAAGGTTTCCTGAGTATTAGGTAAAATCTCCAAAAAGATTCAACCGCTGAAGATTTTACTCCTCTAGCCCCGAAAACCACAAGAAACATCGTAAAATTTATTTTTGGTTAATCTGCTGATAAACCGAGACATGAATTGATTGCCCCAAAATTTCACTTTAGACATTTTGGGATAGTCAGCTTTTTCCATGAAACGAGATGCCGTAACAAAATCGGCTTTTTTTTTCTATAATGGGTGTAACCAGTTTTCAATATCATTTGGATTAAACTGCCCATCGGCATCAATGTTCACCATGATGCCACCCATCATCCATATCCAAAATTGCTTTCATACCACTATTAAAGGCAGCGCCTACGCCCATGTTTTTCTTATGCGAAACAGTTTTGGCACCATGATTTTTTGCAATTTCAACAGTTCTGTCTGTGGAACCGTCATCAACTACAAGTATATAGTCCACAAACTCCGGCATGGTTTCAATGACCTGCCCGATTTGTTTTTCTTCATTGAATGCTGGAACTCTCGGCAATGGTTTTGTTTTGAAGCATGGATTTTTTTAATTAGTTTCAATTACAATTTGTTTTATTTTAAATTTTCAAATGTATCAATTCTAATAAAAATTGATATTATTACTACAGGCTAAGGATGGGAGGTAATTTTGAAACTTAATTTTTGTTACTACATTAACAATAAAACAATTTTTATCGGTTTAATTTCAATTAGAATAATAAACCAATTGCAATATCCCGTTAGTTTACAATTTTAAATCAACACCAATAGCTACTTTATTACAAAGCATTTCCTCTTGGTGGCAGGCCAGACTGAAGTCTTCATGTAGTAAAGTAAGATTAGGATTGTATGCTGGATCATTCAAAAGTAATTCCCACTGTTGTTGCATATAATTGACTTCTGAGGAAAAACGTTTTTGTTTTCGGTGTATGTTTCCTCATATCCTCGTGAAGCGGACTCATGGTGATACAGTTCAGCAAAGGGTGTCCAAACATTACGATAGCCCATTCTGTAAACACGCAAACAAAAGTCGATGTCATTAAAAGCTATTTGAAGACTATCTTCGTTTAATCCACCGACTTTCTCATCATAAATTGACTTTTGTATAATCAAACAAGCCGCAGTTACCGCCGAATAATTCTGAATAAGATCCGTACGGGTGGAAATAGCCATGTTGACCACGTGACAGATTAAGGTGCGAATGGCCTGCAACACCACCGATACCGAATATCAAGCGCCACCATGCTGAAGTGTTTGGTTGGGATACCACAATTTGGCACCCACAGCTCGACCTCAGGCCGCATTGCGTGGCTTACGGTTTGCGAACAACCACTCGGGCGAAATAACCTCGATATCGTTGTTAAACCCAATAATCTTACCCTGTGCAAGTTTCACTGCTGCATTATTCAAGGCGGAAAAATTAAATTGACGATTATCTCTGACAACACAAGAATTTTTCAGGGTAGATTGAATATCTTTCAGGAATTGAATTGTTTTTGGTTCATCTGAAGCATTATCAACTATTATTCTTCATAGTTTTGATAAGTCGTCTTATTCAAAATGCTCGTAATACATGTTTTTAGCAATGATAAATTGTTTTTCGTAAGAATAATAAGGCTAACTAGCGGTAAGTTGTAGGCAAGCAATAACGAATTCGGTGAGCTTTTAAGATCCTGAAGCAACTCAGCAATAGCATCTACGCCCTTTCGATTAAAGTGTTCATTCAACGCTTTTTGTCCTGCGATAAAGGCATGAGGTTTAGTATCTCCGATTTTGCAGTACTATCCTTATGTATCCTCCAGTGATAAAGAATTCGTGGGATATGAATTATTTGTTTAGCATCAATCTGTTCAATGCAACACAATACAAGATCGTAGTCTTGTGAGCCTTACCACTCCTTTCTGAAACCATCTATCTTCTTTAAAAGTTTAGCACTATACACACCAAGGTGACAAAACAAATTTTGCGAATAAAACAAATCCAAATTCCAGTCACTTTTAAAGTAAGGTTCTGATCGAATGCCTTTTTTATTAATTTTATCCTCATCAGAGTATAATAGTTTTACATTTGGGTTTCTATTAATGGCATCAGCCACCAAAGTGCATGCTCGCAGGCTTCTCATCATGGTCTATTAGCGCTACCCATTCACCTGTTGCTATTTCTAATGCGCTATTTGAAAACATAATATGACCATTGTCTTGGCGGAATACAACTTTAATACGAGCATCTTTTTCAGCATAACTTTACAAGAATCGGACGAATTCGGCTGTCCGTGGAGGCATCATCGGCAATACATAGCTCCCAATGTGGATATATTTGATCATACTGACTGAATGGCCTCGATCAACCATTCCGGGATTAGGATTATATACAGGCATTAATACTGTAATGAGTGGGGTCTGCGATAACTGGTTCTGATTTCATTTCCACCCGCTCCTGTTCTTTTATTGTATCGTGTGGGCGGAATCCACTCGGTGAAGTTGTTACGATCACTTAGCACTCCAGTCGTTGCATTATTGCTTATGTGTTGATCTGGAGTAATTTACTTTATTAATTGTAACAGTTTTAAAATACTAACAATAAACGGAACCTTATTTCTAACAAATTCTATTAGCTTCCAAGATTTAGAAGTAATTATGTTATTCAGTTCTTGATTTTTTTGGTCTATTTCAATATTCTTCAGGTTTAGTTCTTGATTCTTTTGTTTTAGTTCTTGATTCTTCTGTTCTAAAATGGTAGTAAGTCTTAAATTTTCTGATTTTAAACTTGATACATAAAACGGGTTATTTTCTAATAGTTTATTGCTATATTTTCTGCATTGTTCGGGTTGTTTTGTTCGAAATAAGTATTAATTCTTCAGAATCTCTATTTTGTTTATCAATTAACAATTGATTGATTTCATCTGAGAATTGGTTTTTCATCCTGGTCTAATAAGTCAACCCACTTTTTTTTTCGGTAAATAGGATCTTTATATATTCCCACACACCTCCATTATGCACCCTGTATACACCCATTATTTCAGGGAAATATCTTATTTTCCCAAATTGAGCATTTAACATGTGTAACGGATAATCACCAATGGGGCATTTTGCAAACCAGTTTGGGAATTCACCAAATAATCCATCCCTAAAAACACAAGATGCAGTATAAATATAATTGCCATGGGCTAAGGTTTCAATAGTAGTAAATTTCTCTCCATCTGGTGGATTTGACAAATGAGGCTTATTATTATTTTCTTCATATATTACCTGCATATTGTGATGACAAATTGCAAAATCTTCATTAGCCTCCAAAAAATCTACCTGATTTTGCAGTTTGTAAGGGTCGGTCCAGTAGTCATCTCCTTCGCAGAGGGCTATGTATTTTCCCTGAGATCTGGGAAGCAAAAGTTGTGAAATCGGTTTTACACCCTTAGAGTACTGATTTTCTTTTTGAAATTTGGGTTTTATTATATCAGAAAACTTTTGTTGATATTCTTTAATAATTACTGCGGTATTATCAGTAGAACAATCTTCATGTATTAATATTTCAACCGGAAAGTCGCACTTTTGCATTAAAAATCCATCCAATGCCTCTCCGATAAAATTCTCATGGTTAAATGTAGAGCAACAAATGGAAACCATAGGTTTATCAGCAGTAAACAAGGCTGTTGAGCGTATCATTTTACTAATTTTTTATATATTGAACTACTTTGCATGGATTTCCGAATGCCAATGCATTTTCGGGAATATCTTTAGTTACTACACTTCCGCCGCCTATAATTGAGTTGGTACCGACTTTTACATTGTTAAAAACTGTGCTACCCATACCAATTGTTACATTTTCTCCCAGCTCTACATGGCCTGCAAGATTTGCCCGGATGAATCGAACAATAATCACCAATGATACTATGATGTCCAACAGAACAGCTTCTGTTTATTGTAACACCGAACCCCAGAGTTGAGTATACCGAGACTTACCGAAAGTGGTTCAATATATAATCCTTTGCCTGTCTTTACGATTGATGCCAATATAGAAGAAGGATGAATCAGATTGATGAAGTCATTTTCATTTATATTCCACAACTTATTATAAAAATCGAAAAGATACTTTTTGTGGCAGGCTTATTACTGGAAAAAATAAATCCTGATTTAAGATGCCCACTAACATTGGTGTAAAATATTTCTGTGTAATTAATTCCAGTTTCAAAAGGAACTACTGCCCTTTTTTTCTTTTCATTTGTAATGATATTGACGATACCCTTATAGTTTAAAGCTGAAAGTGTTTCAAATAATAACGCCAGATAACTCCCGGCATAGCCGAGAATGTTTATTTCTCTCAGTTCATGTATGTTCATTGTTAAATTATAATATCTGTATTAATTCAGCAGTGTACCTTAAATAAATGAACTACCCAGCCGCGAGTCAACGGGGTATCAATTTGAATTAATTTATTGATTCGCCTCGGGAGGCGGGAACCTGACTGCCGTCAGGCAAGTTATAACACATATGATCCCACGACAAGCTTGAAATCAAATCGACTATTTTATTTTCCATTCATTAGCATTCTTGAAAGGATAGTCTCACTGATTTAAAATATGAACTACCCCGAGGCAAGCCTGCGGCGTATCATTATGAAACATTCATTTGATTCGCCCCAAGGGGCGGGAATATTACCCACGAGATCCCTCGACAAGCTCGGGATCAGTTCGACTTTGCTTTTTCAGTTCGCTATCGCTCCTAAAAAATCAGTCTCACTGATTTAAATACGCTGGTTTTCTGAGTTAGAGTCTTCAATTTTTTTTCCCACCTTAAATCCATTTAATGCTATAATCTTTAACCATTTCAGATGTTCTTTCAACCCCATTAAACATTAACACATCAATAATAGAAAGACCAGGGAAGAATTCTTTATTATACTGGTTATAAATCGTGAATTTATGCTGAATAAATCCTAGTTTAATCCCTGCATTAATAAATGCACTTTTAGGAATAAATTCCTCGCCCCCTGCAGCATTAATATATGCATCTGCTCCAAATGCAATGCATGTATTTAAACCCCATAGTCCCGGTTCACTGGCATGATCAACTTTCTGTTCCATTTCAGAAAAAAGCTTGAAAGCAGTATCAATTTTCAGCAAGGATGCTATTTTTTTCACACTTCTGATATTAAAAGCTACAAGGGAGTGTTCATTCTTTTCAAAAACTTTTTCCAGAAAAACCTTGGTTTCATTATAATACGGAGCTTTTCTTTTGTAGTGCTCCAGTTGGGCAATAATTTTTATTTTCCAACTTTCATCAGGCACTATTTCACATTCCAGAAGGCTTGATTTACAATTAGGTTTTTTCAATTTAATGTTTATATATTGGTCATTTTCCCGGCATGGTTTCAATATCCGGTTTCGATTCATCCAGCTTTGTCGCACATACTGAACATTGTCGAAAAACACACGAATACATCGGCTGAATGAATTAAACTGAAAATAACCAATGTAAGGGAAAAAATATGGTTGGTGAGAGCGCCAGAATACATATTTCATTTTCATAACTACCAGCATTTATTGAGCGAACCTTCTTTACACCGTAACTTCCGTTACCTTCATTCAATCCCAACCTCTGTCGCAATTCTTTCGGTGACATTACCACTCGTTCATTCGCTTGAGCAATTTGATGTACTCTTTCTAACAAATCACGGTTTTTTGCCAGTTTAGTTCTTTTCTGATCAAAATAAATATTATCTTCCAAACCAACTCTGACTCCTCCTCCTGTTGCAATTGCAATGGAATTCATATTCAACTGTACATCTCCAATTCCGGCGAGTGACCAGTAAGAGTTGTCTGGCAAATCACAAATCATAATCCCGGTATGCAATAAATCAGCCTGTGCACAGGCGATATTTCCCAACAGTAAATTAAAATAGTGAGGCGCCTGCAATAATTCTTTTCGTTCAAGGTATTTGGCATAGTTTATCATTCCAGCATCAAAGGCTTCCAGTTCAGGTAGTATTCCTTTAATATTCATTTCCGTAGCAAGCTTTTGAATCATTTCAGGAGAATTTACGCTTTCCGTTTTGTTAAAATTCAAAGAACTCAGTGTAAGACTTCCCATATCAGGTTTTAAAGCACCATTCAATTGTAACGGCTCTGCTCGGTGGACAAATTCTTTGATGCCTCTTCCGCTTAATGAAACACACAGAATAAGTTCTTCAGAGAACTTTCGAATGCCTTCAATTATTTTTCCATAAACCTCAGCTTTATATGTCGGTTCTCCGGTTCTTTCATTCCTGGCATGAAGATGCACCATTGTAATTCCAAGTTCGGCAGCTTCATGCACATCCTCAACTATTTCCGAAACGCTAACAGGCACATAGGGTGTCATTTTTTTGTGGGGATCATGCCTGTAGGTGTAAAGTTAATTATCAGGTTCATAATGTTATTTTTCAGTCTTTAATGTAACCCTTTTGTTGAAGTTTCAGGGCTATACCTTAATTAAATTTAACAGGGTAAATTTCTTTAACACTGGTTGTACCTGTTTTTTGCTTACTTAATAGATTTTTTTCAACCTTTTCGTTTAATATCATTTTAATAATTGCTTTGGAAAATCCACCACCAGCAATATGTGAAAATGGGTATTTAACCTCCAAAACGACCATTCATCTCAAGAATGTAAAATTTATTGGCTACTAAAAAAACATCGACATCAAGGTTTCCTATATGTTTTACCAACTGGCTTATTCTTTCTCCGATTTGAAATAATTTTCTGTTTCAATAATCTCTAATACTGTTTCACCTGATCTCATTGCAAGTTTTTTGTTCGGCACGCAAGTAAGAAATTCTCCTTTTAAATTATTGAAAATGTAGAGGCCGTATTCATCGCCCAACATTTTTTCTTGTATTACTACACTTTATTTGGTGCTTGTTGAGATTCATATTTCAGATAACTCTTACTGATGCTTCTAATGTTTTTTCATAAAGAACTTTAAGTTCCTCCTGATTATCTGCCTGAAATATTCCAATGGAACCCATTCCCCAACGGGGCTTAATAATTAATCGATTACGTTGTCGATTTTTTTTCAATTGCTGTTAATACATCTTTAATGGTTAAAAATGAGGCAGGGGTATTAAAAATTTATTTTTAATAAAAAAATTATAAGTCAACCATTTATCGTTACATGTTTGAATAAAGTCGAAATCGCCCACAACAACTGTAATACCATTATCAGCGAACTTTTGTTTATTTTTTGCCAATATAGGTAAATCAATATCAACAATGATAACATAAAGCTTGAATATTATTTTATTTAAACAATATTTGAGAAGGAAGTTAATATAGTTACCGTCATAAATTAAAGGAGTAAGAACTGATTTGTCAGCAATTTTCAGCGCATAACGAACTATTTGCTCCATGAACCAAACCCCTTCCTTGCAACTTTCTTAAAATAATTTACCATATAGGATCTGCGCCCAACCGAAGTGAGTAATACATTCATTGAAAATCTCTTTAACATTACACTTCTTACATTACCCCTATCTGTCAATAATGTCATATGCTTCAAAACCAAATGTTTTATAATATGATATGAGTTTTTGCGCTATCCCATGTTTGACATTTTATTTTCATTTGCTTTTATCTCTTTTAGCAATTTTTATCATATCATCAATTAAAATTTTACCGATTTTTCTACCTCTAAAATTGCTTTTTACCGCTAATAAAGTCATATACAAATAATTATCATCTTTGTTAGGAGGATAATAAACTGATAACCCAATAATTTGCTTATGAATCAGAATAACCTTTCCAATGGATAATGTTTTAATTTTCCTTGGATATTCTTCTAAGCTAATTCTTCTTGAAATTGGAGGCTTTATATAGTCATCAATGAGCAAAAGAAAATTATATAAATCTTCTGCTTCAATAACGTTTAAGGATATGATTCAAACTCCATAAACACAAGGTTAATCGACTCTTTTTTGAATTATGGCAGAAATACACAAAACCGTATTTTTATTCAAATTCGGATAAGTTGGCAAACAAATGACTTTGATCGGCCATATTTTGCGAATCTAAATTATCTTTACTGGCTGAATCCAGTTCTTTATACATGAGAAATTCGCTAATGAGCGGATAGAAGTAACGCCTACAAAAAGTACCGTTTTGTTTCAGTTTTTCGTACAACTGGTCGCGGCTTAAACCGTAATTTCCTTTCATTAACAAAAATGGGGAAATAAGCATAATTTGGATTTGCCTGTATTCGCCGGTACGGGCAAAACCGAAATACCTTTTGTTCCATCCAGTTCTTTTCGGTAGGTTTTTGCAATAGTTTTTCGTTTTTTAATATTTCCATCAAAATGCTTTAACTGAAGCAATCCCAGTGCCGCCTGCATTTCATTCATTTTAGAATTAATTCCCGGGGCCATGACTTTGGTTTCACCGGCAAAGCCAAAGTTTTTCAAATAATCAATCCTTGTTTTGTGGCTTTATCGTGGCAAACAATAGCTCCACCTTCCATGGTATTAAATACTTTGGTTGCATGAAAACTTAATATTGACAAGTCTCCAAAATTACAAATGCTTTGATTGTTATATTGAACGCCAAATGCATGTGCAGCATCGTAAATTACGCTTAATCCATAAATTTCTGCGATTTCTTGAATTTTCTCAATTTTGCATGGATTTCCGTATACATGAACCGGTAAAATAGCTGTAGTTTCAGATGTAATCGCCGCTTCTATATTTTCAGGGTCGAAGGTTACAAAAGTCAGGTTCAACATCAATAAAAACAGGCTTAATGCTGTTCCAAACATAAACCATGAGTTGTAGCCACAAAACTATAAGGTGTGGTAATTACTTCGCCTCTTAAGGCACAATAATTTCAAACCGGCAATTAGAGCCTGGGTTCCATTAGCAAACAAAGAGATATATGGCACATCTAAAAACTCTGCCAGCTCTTTTTCAAATTCTTTATGAAAAGGTTCCGTTATTACGTGATGACTTTACTTTTCCAGATTTTTTCGAGATATGGGATAAACTCATCTAAAGAAGGAAGTACAGGTTGGGTTACAAAAACTTTGTTACTCATGCTTATTTATAAGTTCTTTTACCAAATAATTCAAATCATAATGGTGTAAAATAAAACCATCTTCTTTTATTCGTTCAACGAAATCACTTTTGGCATATAATCTAACATGATCATTTTGTCCATAATATTTCCATCGGTCTTCATCTGTATTTACATCAGGTATATTCTCTATTGTTTTTGAAATAGCAGAGAGTATTGTAGGCACCATGAGAAATCCAGCTCCTCCTTGTACAGTTATCCTATATAATTCACTTATGGCCTTTTTGTCATTTTCAATATGTTCGGAAACATGGGAACAGATTAAAAAAATCGCAAACATCATTCATCTTCATCATACTCAAATCAGTGATATCTGCTTTAATATCAACATCAAAAGCATTTAGATCTATAGTTTTATAATTTAATATCTTTAAAATAAGCTTTCACTAGTGTCCGATTAAATAGATATAACGTTCTTTGAAATCACTGGTATATCTAGCTTGTAGAGTTTTTTTATAGCGTGACGATTTGAATTGAATCCGTGGATTTAGCTTTGTAAAAAGCTGAATCTCATGAATCAAGGTAAATATGTTTTCGCTCAACTTGCAGATTTTTTACCACAACGTGTATTTGACCGCTTCAGTGAATAAATACGAGGGTAATAAGCATGTTAGACACTTCACTTGTTGGAATCAATTGCTCAGTATGATCTTTGGTCAGTTAACTGGCAGAGACAGCCTGAGGGACCTTATGATTAGCATCGAACCTCATAAACCCAAATATTATCATCTTGGATTTGGTAAGGGTACATCACGGTCCAATTTTGCTAACGCCAACGAGAAGCGTGATTGCAGAATCTTTGAGGAATATGCCTTCTATCTTATTGGCCAGGCAAGAAAAGCCTCGATTGTTGATGAGGATTTTCTTCTGGCCATTGACGAAAATGTATATGCCTTCGATTCTACAACCATTGACTTATGCTTAAGTGTATTCTGGTGGGCAACGTTCCGCAAGACAAAGGGAGGCATCAAATTGCACACATTGTATGATGTCAAGACCTCTATTCCAAGCTTTATCCATGTATCAACCGCATCAGTTAATGATATGAATGCTCTTGATTTATTGTATTATGAACCAGGATCCTATTATATTCTTGATCGGGGATACATCGATTATGAACGGCTTCTAAGAATACATCAGAGTTCTGCTTACTTCGTGATCAGAGCTAAGAAAAATCTTCAGTATCGAAGAATGTACTCCCGAAAAGTCAATAAAGACAATGGAGTGCTTCTCGATCAGACTGGTAAGCTTACAGGATTTTATACAGCAAAGGAGTATCCAGAAAAACTTCGTCGAATAAAATTTTACGATGAAGAAACGGATAATCATTTGATGATTCTATCCAATAACTTTGATCTTACAGCTGAAGAAATCGCCCAACTTTACAAATACCGCTGGAAAGTAGAGCTGTTTTTTAAATGGATCAAACAGCATTTGAAGATCAAATCTTTCTGGGGAACAACCCTGAACGCTGTGAAAATCCAAGTCTACTCAGCAATAATTGCTTATTGTCTGGTAGCGTTGATTCGTAACAAATTGAAAGTTGATCGCTCAACCTACGAAATCTTGCAAATTTTGAGTATTTCACTACTTGACAAAACACCTGTAAATGAGCTGCTTACAAATCAGAATTACCAAGACGTCAAAGAACTACATGATAAACAACTGAAAATCAGTTGGATTTAATCGGACACTGGTGATAAGCTTCGACAAATTTTTTTACCCCTGCCTCGGGAGCAAAATGATAAAAATTAAGCATTGCTCGTTGCCAACATAGTTATTTCTTAAATAAAATACATATAACCTATCTCTGTCGGAGGCACTGCAATTAGAGCAAAAAATAAGTGTCCAGAAGAAGTCAGTTTCTCCAGTACCAAAATATTTATATCCATACTTTAAGGCATTTTCCTGATAAAATGCATTTAGTGGCTCGATTTTGTCTGGAAATGTGTTACATACAGGGCAATAGTCTCGGCCAGGAATCAGTGAAAAAAATTGATTGCACTTCAGTCGATCTACTTATTAATAAATTAAAAATGTTCCGTCATGGCAGATTGTACTATTTTGTCCTTTACTTTATGGACATGCACTCCCGTTTTCTGTAAATACACCAAACCGTAAGTTGGAGCTGGATAACGCCTTTCCATTTTAAACTGGCAAGCAACAGGTATAAAATCACGAAAATCCACATCTCCAATTTCAGCATTTATTGGAATTGATGCCACACAAACTATGATGTCCTAATCTCCTTGTAGTATTCTCAGACTAAACTTCCAGTCAGAGAACGTAAACTTCACCCTGTTTCCAGGTCATTTAATCTTGCATTCTCAGAAGGACGAACTCCCATAAATTACATCAACTCCATTTTTTGTTTCGTATGTGATAGCCATAACCCAGTATATGAATATCTGTTTTAAATGATTTTAGGACCATTCTTAAAACTACTGTTTGTCCATACTTTACCAGGAATTTATTTCGTTCTTAAATTCATCGAGCAATAATACATTAATAAATTTTGCTTTTCCATTCATAATTCTTTGAAAGGAAGAGGTTTTAATAAAGGATTCGGAAGGTGTTAAACAATCAACGTAAGTGTTTTCGGTTGGCTTACTGTTTTCATTATCAGTATTTACAAATCATCACTACTATTTTCTAATATTGCTTGTTCAGAAGAAACCTTCTGTTCAAAATATTTTTGTGTTACATCTGCAGAACTGCCATCCATAAGAATTTGGCCCTTATGTAATAAAATCGGCTTTTGCGCAAATAGACTTAACAGCGTCCATATCGTGGCTTACAAACGAAAGAGTTGTGCCCTCATTTTCGAATCATCTTTTTCATCCGGGACATGCATTTTGCCTGAAAAAGGAGCATTATCGCCAACGCTCAAAGCTTCATCAATAATCAGGATATCAGGATCAAGCTGGGTAACGATCACTAAAAGCAAGCCGTAAATACATTTCCGCTTGAATAGTTTTTTACCGGCTGGTGCAACAAACTCACCAATATCAGCAAAACTCAAAATATCATCAACTTTGGCATCCATCTCTTCTTTTTGTAAGACCCTGCAAAATCGGTACCATTAAAGTAAACGTTTTCGATACCGGAAAGTTCTGGATTAAAACCAGTACCTAGCTCAAGCAAAGAGGACACTTTTCCACTAACCGTGCACTTTCCGCTACTCGGTGTAAGTACATTGGATAAGATTTTAAGCAGAGTTGATTTTCCGCTCCCATTTTGCCCAATAATAGCTAACGTATCGCCTTTATTAATTTCGAAACTTACATCTTTCAATGCATAAAAGTCTTTGTGATATTTTTTCCTAAAAGGATGCAAAGATTCTTTAGAGCCTATCCTTTGGACGTATTAAATAAGCGGCTATATTTTTGCAGGTCAGGTTGCTTGTACTGCTATACTACTCTCCATTTCTTCATCAGCTTTTAATCAGTTTTCGTTCAACGTATCAGATTCCGTCTTTTTTAATTTCTCCCTGGTTACGTTTAGCATGGTTAAACATAAATTTACGAAACCTGCTAAACGGTTAAATATTTATCAATTTACGCATCTTTTTCAATTGTTACTATCATAAAATATTCATATTAGAACATCGGCTTCACATATTGAAAGATCGTAATTCATTTCTTACAACACATCTGCAAAATGCGGTGTCAGCTTAATAAAAACAACGGAACCCAATACAGAAATAAAGGAGGTTATCCCCAGAAATAAATTGTACTAATAATATCATGAAAAATCCAGGCATCCATTAATATGGCTTTTCGGTAACCCTCAATAATGTAAAAGAACAGGTTCAATAATGCGAGATATTCATATTCCCACCAACATTGAATAAGACCATATAATGGGGGTGGCCCAAAACAAAATATTGATTGCAACACTGACAATCTGCCCAACATATTCTCACAAACACATTGATTGAGAGATTAACCACCCCAACCCAGTAAGCAAAACAAAACTGGCAAAAATAAAGTAGAAGAGCTGCAACCCAGTTAAACATCTGGGTAGAACCCATAAGCCATTGCAAAAATTGCGAGAAAAATAATAAAGAATAGATGAATAATTAAAGCGGTAAAGATCTTAATAAAGGGAATAATGGCTACTCTAAAGGCAGTCTTTTTTATTTAAATAAGAGTATCTATTAACGAACCAGATGTTGTGACTAAAGCCTCACTAATGAATAGCCAGGGATCATACCACAAATAAACCAAACTGAATAAGGTAATCCTGTTTGCGTTTCCCCACTCTCAAGCCATAAGTCATGGCAAACCAAATTACAACGACAGACATCAAAGGTGGATAAATGCCCAGGGTAGCCCCAGATAAGAGGCCATGTATTTATTTTGAAAGTCACGCTTTACGAGCTGGCTGATAATATACTTTGCTTATATAGCTCAATAACAAAAGCAAAGAAGTTTTTTATATGCTTCATTGGTTAGCAATACTATTAATAATATGACAATAATGCACAAACCAATCCAATCTTATTCCACAGCTCCGCCCCCTCACCCACAGGTGAAATCACATAGCAAACAGAAAGATAATAAGTCTATCTTTTCAGGAGGTTTTTGGTTTCAGTTGTTTGCTATTGCTACATATAATTTGGCTTGTAAAAATAAAGAAATATCCGGGATCAGCTAAAAAAACACTCTATTTCTTTTATGATTGTTCACTCAGCACGGATAATTCATAAAGCTAAAAGGTGAAACGCTGAATTATCCGGGCAAATCTTTAACAAGGCCACTCTTTCAACATATTTAATACGTACTTCACCCAATCATTTTCGTATAAACTACGTATCAACTACGTTTAAACTACGAAGAATCCTCCTCCCAACATTTGTTTAACAATTTGATGAAAAGAGCTTGGTAAGGGCAGAACAGGGCGTACTAAAACAAAAAAGGCCCCGAATCAAGGGGCCTTTCAGTTAGTTTCAAAAATTATTAATCTTTAGTGCTGTACAATAATCTTCTGTGATTTCATTCCGTCTGCTGTTTTCAGCATCAGGAAATACAAACCGTTGGGCAGGTTTGTGGTATTGATCTGTACGATTTCTCCGGCCTTGAATGTGTCTTCGATCACAGCCAGGTTAAACTGGTTGTAAAGTACTGCATCATACATTCCCTCATTCATTTTTGTGAGATCCAGGGTCATGGTCTGGTTCACCGGGTTGGGATGAACCGAGAACATCATATCAGGCACAATTGAAAAATAATCATCGCTTTTGTCCTGCAGTGTCGGGTCATCCATGGCGTAGATCTTGATTTTGTAATCATCCCCGACATCGTAAACACCATCGGTAATCGTCCAGGTATAGGTAGATCCAGGCACATCCGTAGCAATTGTTGTAAAAGTCGTTGGTGTTTGCGAATAATCAACAAGTTCTAAACCGACATTCCCGCTAATGTTATCAGTCCATGAAATTAAATATGCCGAGCCAATTTCCCAACTTTCACCACCATTGGGTTGAATAACCGTAATAAAACTACCCGGAGGCATTCCCGTAATTTCAAAATCACTGTCGCTATAATCGCTGATGCTTGCATTGGCCGAACTTTTCACCCGGATCTGATAATCATCTGCTTTTGTCTGATCGGCAGGAATCGTCCAGTTATATGTTGAACCTTCAACATTTTCTGCGATGTTGTACTCCTTCGCACCGTTTTTCCACAGTTGTATGATCACTGGCTCCTGAAAGGTTATCAGTCCAGGAAATGAGGTGTTCTGTGCCTTGTGCCCACTGAATACCAGGCACATTGGGTTGCAGAACGGTAATACTACCAGGAAGTGTTGCAAGGATTGAAAAGTGTATTGTCACTTTTATCATTGATATTGGCGGGGTCATCCATGCTGTATATCTTGATCTTATAATCACCATGTGCTGTCTGATCAGCAGGAATGTCCCAGCTGTAGGTTGAACCTTCAACATCGGTAGCAAGGGTGGTAAAAGTTCCGGCACCGACATCATTTAATTCAATGCCCACATTGCCTGATAAATTGTCTGTCCAGGAAATCAGCTTGCTGGTTCCACGCAGCCATTGTTCTCCATTATTGGGTTGTAATACCTGGATAAAGCCATTGTTTTCCTGGCTTATTTCAAAATAGTCCTCACTGATATCAGCGATCGCAGGATTAGCCGTACTTTTTATTCTGATTTCATAATCATCTCCCAGAGGCTCATCTGCTGGAATTTCCCATACGTAGGTACTTCCTTCAGTTGAGTTTACAATATTTCTAACCTTAACATCATTTTTCCACAACTGAACAATAACAGGTTCTGTCAGGTTGTCGGTCCATGAGATCATATGCTCACTCCCTCTGTCCCAGATCTCTCCGCCATCGGGTTGCAAAACTTCGATAAATCCATCTCCCGTTTCAGAAAGTTCAAAATAGTTATCACTTTTATCCTGTACAGCGGTGTTATCCATGCTGTATATCTTTATCTTATAATTACCATGGGCAGTCAGTCCCTCAGGAATGCTCCAACTATATGTGCTACCAGGAACATCGTTTGCTATGCCAATAAATACCGGACTGCCTGGATTGGAATAATCAACCAGTTCCAGGCCAACATTCCCCGAAAGGTTATCTGTCCATGAAATTAAATTGGAACCTCCCAATATCCATTGGATGCCTGTTTCATTGGGCTGGATCACCCGGATAGATGGATCAATTTCATTGACAAGGGAGAAATTATTTTCACTTGCATCATTTACAGAACCATCTACAACACTTTTGACCAGAATTCTGCATGTCGAATTTTCACTCAGTCCCGGGGTTAGGTCTGTATCCCAGAGCCATGTTGAACCTGTCACATTGTTTGCAAGAAGGATGTTATAAGTGGATCCACCATCCAGGCTCAATTTGATCTTTACCGGCTGGGAAAGGTTATCGGTCCATGATATGAGGAACTCGGATCCAAGAACCACTTCAATCCCGGGTTCATTGGGTTGGATCATCTCAACAAAATAAGGATCCTGGGCTTTGCTTTCGGAAAATCCTGCCATTAGCAAGATCCCTGTCAAAAGCATCATTAAGGAGTAAACTTTCTTTTTCATAATATTTAAATTTTAAGATTCCTAATTTTTATTTATCTGTTAACAAGAACCTTCAGATTCTCATTACCATATTTCGTTTTTATATATATGGTATACAATCCCACCGGTAGATCGCTTACCTCAATATCGATTGTATTCGCCCCATTTTCTAAGTGGAACTTACCCATGTCTTTCACTTCCTTACCAATCACAGAAAACACAAGAATTCTAACTGCACATTGTTCAGGCACATCAATTTTCACCCTGGCAATATCCCGGGCGGGGTTGGGCCAGCATGAAACCGATGTTTGAGCTTCCTTCCCTACTTCATTCTCACCAACAAACAAGGAGGTGAAACTGGCTTCTGCGCGATATCCGGTATAAGTCTGGTAATGTGTGCTGTAGTCGAAAAATATCTGTATTGGACCATCCTGCTCCTGCGACCATGTTTCATCATTCCACACAAAGTATTGTCCCGTCAGGACATTGCCAAAACCATCAAAAGTATTCTGTTTGTAGGTTTCATTTAACCATGTACCGTTCTCCCAGATGCTTGCGAGCTCTGTTTCAATGCCCCCATAGGTATCATAGGTAAAATCTGTTTTTCGCAATTCTACCCAATGATCCTCATCCCATGTATATGTGCTCATGGCCAGTACGTAATCCTGCGAGTTATAGGCATAAACGCTCATAAGGCCAGGCACCCAGTTAGATTCAAGCCAGTTTTCTGTAGTTACACTGATGCGCTTATTGCTTGCATCATATTCATAGATTTCTTTATAGGAGTTGACCCAGGCAATTGAATCCCAGCTCTCTAACACCCAGTCTGATAAATTTCCATTTGCATCATAAGAATACCAGCGCTGCTGATCATTGACCCAAAGGCTGTCATCCCAAATCTCTCCAAAGGATGAAAGCAGCCTTCCGGCTTCATCATAAGCAAACAACTCGTGTGTGTTATTCACCCATTGGGAATCAATCCAGGATTCAGTTAAGAAGGATACAATATTGCCGGAAGCATCATAAGCCATAGTTTCTCTGGAATTGTTTTGCCAGGCATTATCTTCCCACACCTTACTGAGACGGCCTGTTAATTTTTTGTTGAGGGTATAAGTGTTACTGATCAGGCTGGAATTTTCCCAGTCATTGCCATTCCAGCTTTGCCAGAGCACTTGTGTTTCATTCCCGGCCGAATCAAAAGTACTGGATCTGTAAGAGGCGGGGACCCAATTCTCATTTTCGAAGTAATGGGTCTTTTTTTCCAGAATAAATCCCTCATCTGAATAAGTATAAGTGATTCGTTTGGGATTGCTGTATACAGAATAAAGCACGACAGTATCAAGGGTGAAAGCAAGGTCCTGAACGCCATCAGCAGCATGATTGTATGGCTGGTTAAGCGGATCCAGACTCTGAATAAACGCTTTATGGATTTTCATGTATTCTGCACTAACAGAATCTGAAACAACCTCAGCTTGCGCCTCAAAAGAAAGGAAACAAAAGACAAACAAGATAAAAAAATATCCTCTGTTGAACATATTCCGGCTTGGTTTATAAATTGCTTTAATAAAACGAAATGCTAACTTTTCCAAAAACCCTTAAATACTAAACAATTTTGACAAACTTACGACAAAAAACATTTAAATGCAAATAACAAGTTAAATATTTACCAATATAAAATTCACAAATCTATGTTCTTCAACTGCTTACACCTGAATAATAATTCAATACAATTATCAGGCCAAATATCATATTTACCTAATAGTGAATTAGTTCATTAAAAAAGCTTTGGCGTACAATTCCTGTTTTGGGACAAATGAGTGCAAATGTGGGAAAATCCTATCAAAAACTCCCCCGCAAACTCAACACCAAATTTCTCCCCGGAGCTGCAATTCCAGAAGAATAGGGCCTGTAACGGTAATCAAAAAAGTTCTCATACCCCAGCTCAAAACGGATGTGTTCATTGAGCTGGTAAGAGGTTTTGATATTAAAAGTCCACCAGGCGGGGGAATAGGGATTGCCTGATGCATCCATGGCATATAAATGGGGTTTGTTGCGTTCCGAGTCGGCCAGTTCATTGTAAGACTTCTCAGCATTGTAGTTGCTGTAGAATTTAATTTTCAGTTTGTTTTGTGTAAAAGTGATGCCGGTGGAACCGAAGAGCGGCGGAACATGGCGCACAGGCTGGCCGTCGCTGTCCTCTCCTTTCTGGTAGGTCAGGTAGGTATTAAATGCCAGGTGATCCGAAATATCATAATTGAAGCTGAAGCTCGCCCCGTAGATATTCGCATAGCCAACATTCACGATCTTCCATACCTGGCTCATGCTTCCATCATACTAAATAGAATCCTGTCCATTGAAAGTGGCTTTGCGCCTGGCCATGGCATTGTCGAGATAGGTATAAAAAACGGTCAGGTCCATTTTGGCCTTTACTCCAAAACGCTTCACAACTCCCAGGTCCAGGTTGTACGCATATTCCGATTCGAGCCGGCCGTTAGGTACGATCACGTTTCCGGGTTCGCTGTCGAAAACCTTGGCAAGATCATCCACATTGGGCGCCCGGAAACCCGAGGAAGCATTCAGGTTGAACTGCCACCGATCGGCAGGACGATAGACCATCCCGAGGCTTCCGGTAAAAGAACCCGTACTGAGCTCAATCTCACCAAAAGGAAATTTAAAGAATGTGGTATCCCTGAATTCCGACTTCACGAAAACATGGTTGTAACGGAGCCCGGCCGTCAGGGTGAGCTGCCGGGAAAGATTCAGCTTATCGCTGGCATAAACAGCAAAACTGGAATAATTGCTCCCTCCGTCAGGATAGCGTGTGGAGGTGGGTTCTTTTGTTCCATCCGGGATGTTTTCCTCACTGGCTTCCGAACCAACATGATTGTATAAGCCTTCCAGTCCGTAATACAAAGTATTCTTATCACCGGTCGCCTTGTCAAAATCAAAGTTGAGGGATAAAGCATCAACACGCTCTGTCCTTGATCTCAGAATATCTTTAGCAAACCTCCTGTCGTGGCGGCTTTCCTTAAAAAACTGGTAAGCTGCTGTAAAGCGTGCCGAATTATACAGCCTGGTATTCCTGTCAAGTTCAAATTGCACATTATGCATCATCCAGTCTTGCGGGCCATAATACCATTCGGCATATTTCAGTCGTTCACCGCTGTATTCTGTCAGGCGGTCGTATCGTGGAATATCGGAAGTAGTGGAATAAATAAAATTATAGGTAATATTGAGATCCTCCGAGGGGCGGAAACGGAATTTCTGCATCAGGTTCAACTGCTTATAGGCTGTATTTTTCTGCACATTCGGATGATCATTCACGAGCATGGTATCCGCACCATCTATCCTTGCCTGGTAATGAAGCCGTTTAAATTCGGGATGGTAATTGTCGCCCATCCTGAGGTCTCCAAAGTCACTCATGCTGATGCTGGTGTGAAAACCCCATTTCTTGCGGCCGTAGTTAAAATCAATGTGCGCTGTTTTTTCATTGCTGGCCGTTGCATAGCGGAACATGGCATTGGTGCGGATGAAGGGTTCCTCATTGTGTGAGAGATTGACCTTTCTCGTATGGAAGTCCATCACCCCGCCCAGGGCATCGCTTCCGTAAATGATGGAACCGGGACCGAAGATCACTTCTGCACTTTCTACCACATTGGGATCAATGTTGATCACATTTTGCAAATTACCACTCCTGAAAATGGCATTGTTCATCCGCACACCATCAACCACGATCAGGATGGAGTTGGCTGAAAACCCCCTGATCATCGGGCTCCCGCCACCATACTGGCTTTTCTGTATAAAGACTTCCCCGGTCAGGCCGATCAGGTCGGCGGAGGTCTGCGGATTCTGGAATTCTATTTCCCGGCTGGTAATGGAGGTTATTTTGTTAGGCACCTCTGCCCTGTTCTGCTCCCACTTGTTTGCTGCAATAATTACTTCACTGAGGTTCACCGACCTTTCCGAAAGTTTCACAACATAAGAAAGCTCCTTTAATTTTTCCCGGGGGATGATGAACTCCACAAAACCGGCGTGCTGAAAGATCAGGGTATCCTCCCGGCCAAACGCCTCCAGTCCTGCTTTCCCTTTATTATTGGTCAGTGCGGATGCACTTTCATCCAGGTTGTAGATTAAAACGTTCTCAATAGTCTGCAGGGTAACATTATTCACCACTTTAACTTCCTGCCCCATCAGTGCTAGCCGGCCAGAAGAGCCAGCAGCATGTAGACCAGCTTCCTCATATTAATAATTCATTAATGGTTCAATACAATTCAACGATTAGCGGGGTTTGAGTGTAATTCAATAATAATTGGGGGTCACACTGAGCGAAGTCGAAGTGTGAGGGCCCAGTCTTCGACTACGCTCAGACTGACTGCAAATGACTTACAAAATCAAACCGCTTAACGTTTTACTGATTTTTATAAACTCAATATTTACAGATGGCAGAAAAAGCAATAATCATGCTAAAATGCAATTTTCGCTTATTTTTTTGGAGGTTTATAGCCTTTCTTTTTGGCAGCTTCTTCCAGGCGTTTCTGGAATCCTGATTTCTTTCTCGGTTTTTTCTTGGCTTCCTGTATCTTCCTTCTCAGCTTGTCTTCATCCACGAATACCCGGAAGAGATACATTTGTGCAAAGGTGATCACATTGGCCAGGAAATAATAATAACTGAGCGCTGCGGAGTAATTATTAAAGATTCCCAGGAACATGATCGGCATGATGTACATCATGGTCTTCATCCCTGGCATCTGCTGGCTGGAAGACATCATCTGGTTGTTCAGCTTTGTGTAAATAATGGTTGAGACCGTCATCAGCAAAGTAAAAAGGCTCACATGATCCCCGTAAAACGGGATAGAGAAATCACCCGGGAAAGTCCAGATGGAGTCATAGGTTGAAAGGTCTTCCGCCCAGAGAAATGATTGCTGCCGCAGCTCAATGGATGAAGGGAAAAACCTGAACATCGCAAAGAGGATCGGCATTTGCAAAAGCATCGGAAAGCACCCGGCCAGCGGGTTCACCCCGGCCTGCTTGTAAAGGGCCATGGTTGCCTGCTGCTTTTTCATCGCCTCCTCTTTCTTGGGATATTTCTTATTGATCTCCTCAATTTCCGGTTTCAGTGTCCGCATTTTGGCACTCGACATATAGGTCTTGTAGGCAATGGGAAACAATACGATCTTAAGCATAATTGTAAGTACCAGGATCACGACCCCGTAGTTCCATCCGAAACTGCCCAGGTAGTCAAACACGGGGATCACCACATAAATATTGATCCAGGCAAGGGGAGCAAAACTCCAGCCGAGGGGTATCTGGTTTTCCAGGTCGAGCTTGTACTTTTTCAGAATGTTGTATTTCAGGGGGCCAAAATAGAACGACATCGGGATATTCTGGTAGGGCTGGTTATTATAGGGAATCCCGATCACCGCAACCATTGATTTAAGGTATTCCTTACTGGAGGGGTTTGGATCCACAAAGGCTGATACATCTGCATTCTCAAAATAATTCCGGGCCACCAGGCTGACTGCAAAAAAATGCTGCTTAAAAGAGATCCATTTTACCCGGGTTTTCAGGCTTTCATTGGCTTCTTCATCGCCTTCACTCAGGTAGTCGACATCATGGTCGGCAAACATATAATAAACCGTGGGCTGGTTCCACTGGTCTACGGCCTGTTCCTGCTTCCTCATGCTGGTTTGCCATTCAAGGTCGAGCGTATTTAAACGGGTGGCGATCATGTCGTTCATGTTCACCAGGTTTACATCCAGGCCAACCATGTAGTTGCTGCCATGCAAAGTGTAGACGTATTCGATGTATCTGGTGGTATCGAAAGCTGAGGTGCTGCCATCCGGATAGAGTCGCATGCTGAATTGCAGCGAATCTTTTCCGCTGATGCTTACATGATTGTCATCAGGTACTGTATGTGTTCCCCAGGAAGGCTGAAAATACAGATCATCCGTATGTATGGCTTTGGACTGGTTAAAAAAGGCAAATCCAAAAACACTGGTATCGGAGTCGAAGAGAATGAGGGGCAGTGAGTCGTAGGTCTGGTATTTCTTCAGTTCAACGGAATAAACACGGCCCCCTTTGTTGGTGAGTTTCATTTTCAGCAGATCATTCTCAATGGTAATGAACTTTTCATCCGCAATGGCGGAAGCGGCAAAATCACCAAATTTCTGAAGCCGCTGGGGTCTGGGTTCTGTTCCTGGCACTTCTTCTTCCAGAATCCTTTTATCCAGCTGCTGTCTTTCGAGGATCTCCTGTGCCCTTTGTTCTGCTTTGATATTATCGAGTGAATCAATCCTGCGTTGATCATATTGCTGAGACCGCTGAATTGAATCCCTTCTTTTTGCTCCCGGATCTGCTCCTGTGAGGGTTGCATCATGATGCTCCAACCTATAAATATCGCTCCGATCAGCAGCAAGCCGATGATTGTATTCCTGTTCATTCCTTAAATATTAAATACCCGTATTTTTTTAACCCGGCAAAGATAGTGTAATTGAGACAAAATGAAAAAAATCACCGGCTTTTGCTCAGGCCTTGTTTTTATAATCCATGGTCGCTTTTACAAAGTGCACAAAAAGCGGGTGGGGTGCTGCCACCGTGCTCTGGTATTCAGGATGGAATTGAACGCCCACGAACCAGGGATGATCCCTCAGTTCAACAATTTCCACCAGCTTGTCCTTGGGATTGATCCCGGAAGGGATCATGCCTGCCTGTTCGTATTGATCAAGAAAGGCATTGTTGAATTCATAGCGGTGCCGGTGGCGTTCGCGTATGGTAGATTTTTTGTAAACCTCATAAACTTTTGTATTCTTCCTGATCCGGCATGGATAGGCCCCGAGGCGCATGGTACCGCCTTTTTCACAAACCTTCTTCTGGTGTTCCATCAGATCGATGACGGGGTAATTCGTATCCGGATTCATCTCTGTTGAATGGGCATCTTTAAAACCCAGTACATTCCTGCCGAATTCTATGACTGCACATTGCATGCCCAGACAAATGCCCAGGAAGGGTATATTGTTCTCCCTGGCGTAACGTGCGGCATAAATTTTCCCATCAATCCCCCTGTCACCAAAACCCGGAGCAACCAGTATTCCATCCAGGCCTTTCAGCAATTCATTCACATTGTTCTCATCCACTTCCTCAGAGTGGATCAGTTTTACATCCGTATGGCATTCATTTTCGGCGCTTGCATGAACAAATGATTCATTGATGGATTTGTATGCATCCTGCAATTCGATATATTTCCCTACCAGCCCGATCTTCACTTCATCTTTAGGGTTCTTCAGCTTGCGGAGAAAGTTCTCCCAGTTTTTCAGGTCGGGTTTGGTATCATAGGGCATCTCCAGCCTTTTCAGCACCTGCACATCCAGTTTTTCTTTCCGCATCATGATGGGCACATCATAAATGGTTTTCACATCAATGGATTCGATAACGGATTCGGCCGCCACATTGCAGAAAAGTGCAATTTTCTTCCGCAGTCCCATGTTGAGGGGATGTTCTGTGCGGCAAACAATTACATCGGGCTGTACTCCCTGTTCCTGTAAAGTTTTCACTGAATGCTGGGTAGGTTTGGTTTTCAATTCACCGGAAGCCGAAAGATAAGGCACCAGGGTGAGGTGGACGACTGCGGTATTGCGTCCCATTTCCCAGCGCATCTGCCTGACGGTTTCTATATAGGGCAGGGATTCGATGTCGCCGACCGTCCCGCCTATCTCGGTTATTACAAAGTCATATTTTCCGGTTCTACCCAATGCCTTGATACTTCGTTTTATTTCATCCGTAATATGAGGGATCACCTGTACGGTCTCACCGAGGTAATCGCCGCGTCTTTCTTTGTTGATCACATTCTGGTAAACCCTTCCGGTGGTAATGTTGTTGGCCTGGGAAGTAGAGGCATTGGAATATCTTTCATAATGCCCCAGGTCCAGGTCGGTTTCCGCACCGTCGTTGGTCACATAACACTCGCCGTGCTCATAAGGGTTCAGGGTTCCCGGATCCACATTGATATAAGGATCCAGTTTCTGTATGCTGGCCGTGTACCCCTGGCTACAAGCAATTTTGCCAGTGATGATGAAATAATTCCTTTACCCAGTGAGGAACTTACCCCGCCTGTAACGAATATGTACTTTGTCTTGCTCATGATCTAATGCCTCAATGTCTGTAATTAATAAGCTAACGCCTTGTGTGGTTTAATTTTGTATGGCAGGGGCAGTCAGTCTGAGCGTAGTCGAAGACTGTGCCATCACACTTCGACTACGCTCAGTGTAACCTTAACGAAAAATAATATACACTCAAACCCACAACACCTTAATAAGTTATCTTAAAAGTTTCTATTCATCCTTTTTAATAATACCGGAATCTTTTCACACCGGCAATATGTTTGGCCAGGCGCATCACCTGTATGGTATATCCAAACTCATTGTCGTACCACAGGTAGAGTACGATGTTGCGTTTATCCGTTGTAACTTTGGTTGCCGGGCTGTCATAGATACAGGAAACCGGGTCACCGATAAAATCGCTCGAAACAGCTTCGTAAGCAGAAGAATACCTGATCTGCTCAACCAGCGGGCCCTGCAGTGCAGCATCCTTCATTAGCTGGTCAACCTCCTCCAGGCTGGCATCTCTTTTAACGGTTAAAGAGAGGATGGCCAGGGAAACATTGGGCACCGGCACCCTGACAGCATTGGCCGTAAGTTTTCCTTCCAGGCTTGGAATGATCTTAACCGCTGCTTTTGCAGCGCCGGTCTCGGTGATCACCATGTTGACCGGTGCGGAACGTCCCCGCCTGTATTTGTTGTGATAATTATCCAGCAGATTCTGGTCGTTTGTGTAAGCATGGATAGTTTCCACATGCCCCCTTTCAATACCGAATTTCTCTTCGATCACTGAGAGGGCCGGCACGATAGCATTGGTGGTACAGGAAGCCGCCGAGAAAATGGTTTCCTGCTGAACATCCACATCATTGTGATTGATCCCATAAACGATGTTCGGGATATCCCCCTTTCCGGGTGCGGTGAGCAGTATCTTTTTAATGCCTTTTGATTTCAAGTGCCTCGACAATCCTTCACGGTCGCGGAAAACACCGGTGCTGTCGATCAGCAGGGCGTTTTTAATGCCGTAAGCGGTATAATCAATATCCTCTGGCTGGCTGGCCTCGATCATTTTGATGTAATGCCCGTTGGCGTATAATGTTTCTTCATCAATATCTTCCAGGGCAATTCCCCTGAAGGGACCATGAATAGAATCATGTCTGAACAGCGATGCTCTTTTCTTGATGGCTTCCCCTTTATTGGTCCTGGCAACAATGGCACGCACCCTCAGCTGCGAACCATTTCCCTGGATGATGAGTTCCCTGGCTACAAGGCGGCCGATGCGTCCGAAACCAAAAATTACCACATCCACCGGTTTTTGAAAGGAAGGTTTTTTGTCAATGATTTCGCTCAGCTTATCCTCAACAAAATCTTTCGCATTGCGGTAATTCTCCTTTTCGGCAAACCATTCCTTATTCAGGCGCCCGATATCGATTTTGGCAGGACCCACATTGCATTCCATGATAGCATTGGCCAGATCGAGTGAGTCAAGGATCTTAAGCTTTCTGCCCACGATCCTTTCGGCATAAGAATGCTTGTAAAGCACAACGCTGGCGCTTCTGTCGATCAACTGGCTCCGGAACAGGGTCATCTCAATGAATTTATCATAGAAAAGCTTGGTCATCAAGCTGATAAACTCGTTAGCAATTTTCTCCTCAGTAAAATACTGGTTTAAGGATGCCTCGTAATTACTGTTTTCAAATTTGTTACCCGAATTATGGCTCATAATCCCAAATTTAATTAATAATATTTTTGAAGGTCCGTACTCTTGGAAAGCGTAAAAATAAAAAAAAAGGACTACCAGTTGAAAAAAAACACCAACAAGTAATCCTTTTTTTATAAACAGTAAAAACCTTTTATGCTACAGGCCTAGATAAGCTTTCAACAACTTACTCCTGGAATTATGTTTCAGGCGCCTGATGGCTTTTTCCTTAATTTGCCGCACCCTTTCACGGGTTAAGTCGAACTTGGCACCGATCTCCTCAAGCGTAAATTCGTGATTGGTCCCTATGCCGTAATACATATTGATCACATCCCTTTCCTTTTCACTCAGTGTAGCGAGTGAACGCTGGATCTCTTTTCCGAGAGATTCGTGGATCAAATCATTATCGGTCGTGGGGTTGTCGTCGGTAACAAAAACGTCGAGGAACTTTACATCGTCATCCTGTGAAATGGGGGCATCCATAGATACATAACGCGTTGATATTTTCATCGCGGCATCTATCTTATGCTCGGGCAATTCAAGCTGGTCGGCAATTTCATCGGCCGAAGGCAGTCTTTCATATTGCTGTTCAAGTTTCGAAGATGCCTTTTTGATCTTATTGAGTGAACCAACCTGGTTCAGGGGCAATCTAACGATCCTTGATTGTTCGGCCAGTGCCTGCAGGATGGATTGCCGGATCCACCACACAGCATATGAGATAAACTTAAATCCTCTGGTTTCGTCAAAGCGCTTGGCTGCCTTAATCAAGCCCAGGTTGCCCTCGTTAATGAGGTCGGGCAGGCTCAATCCCTGATTCTGGTATTGCTTTGCTACAGATACAACAAAACGAAGATTTGCTTTGGTCAGCTTTTCCAGGGCTATCTGATCTCCTTGCTTAATCCTTCTGGCCAATTCAACCTCTTCCTCTGCTGTTATGAGCTCTTCTTTACCAATATCCTGTAAATATTTATCGAGGGAAGCAGTTTCACGATTTGTAATCGATTTAGTAATCTTTAATTGTCTCATAACATGAACTCGATTTCTCTTAACTCCCTAATAATCAATGCTATACAAAAAGAAGTGTAAACGCAAAGATAATAAAAATTTTTATATTTCAAAAACTTTAAACGTAGAAACTTGGAACTAATTGCCCCACTGGGGGCAAATGGAGCAAGATAATCAAAGTTCAAAAACATACACAAACTCCATCCCGTTAGGGTAAATGCCCTCAAGTTTGAGCATTTCATCACTTCTGCTCACAGCCTCATCAATGTCAGATTTGCGATTGATCTTCACATCATTCAGTTGCCGGATGATAAAACCCTGCCGTACACCACCCCTTTGCAGCAATCCTCCTTCTTCCACATCTTCGATCATATAACCGTAGTTGGTTCCAAAACGGTTCATCTCATTGGCCGTCAGTTCCCGCAGCCTGGCACCCAGGTACTGGTGGAAGAATGCATCTTCCCGCTTGGCCAGCTCAATGGTACCCTGCCTGTTTTTCAGTTCAACATCGAAGTATTTTCCTTTTCCATCACGCATTACCAACAATTCTACTTCATCACCGGGTCGGTGCTGACCAATCACTTCGAGGAGCTCCGACAAGCTATTCACGTCATAATCATCCACGGAGAGGATGATGTCACCCTCTTTCATGCCGGCTTCTTCTGCTCCGCCTTCACTTGTGATCTCTGCAATATATACGCCCTTGATATCCTCTATGCCCATTTCCTTGGCGAACTCTGCGTCCATCTCACGGATTCTGACACCGATGTATGCCCGCTGCACTTCACCGAATTCAACGAAATCGGCTACAACTTTGCGGACAATGTTCACCGGTATGGCAAATGAATATCCCTCGTAATAGCCGGTGTTGGATGCAATGGCTGCATTGATGCCAACCAGCTCACCTTGTGTATTTACCAGGGCACCGCCACTGTTTCCTTTATTCACGGCAGCATCTGTCTGAATAAATGTCTCAATGGCGGTATTGGATCCCAGGATATTGATATCCCTTGCTTTCGCACTCACGATACCGGCCGTAACTGTTGAGGTAAGGTTAAAGGGATTTCCCACAGCCAGCACCCATTCACCGACCTTTACTTCATCGGAATTACCATAAGACAGGAAAGGCAAACCTCCTGACTCGATTTTCACCAGGGCCAGATCAGTAGAGGGATCGTTCCCGATGATCTTAGCCCTGTAGGTACGTTTATCATTCAAAGTAACCTCTATTTCACTGGCATCCTGAACCACATGGTTGTTGGTCACAATGTATCCGTCGTCAGAAATGATAACACCCGATCCATATGCCATCAATGGCATCTGGGGATGACGCCGGGGTGCGCCATCGAAATATTTGAAGAGCTGTCCGAAAAATTCATCATAAACATTGCTTTTCCGGTCGAAAGTTGTACGGATATGCACCACCGCATTTACTGACATTTCTGCAGCAGTTCTGAAATCAGGTCCGGTCGCTGCCGGTCCCGGCATATAATTTGCCCGGTGTGCAGGAACTTGCTCATCCTGCCTGTATTGTTCACTTAAGTAATGTGCAATCTGATCTTCACTTTCATCTTCAGTAATTACTGCATTTATTGCAAGGGCAATACCTGCACCCATCACAGCAATCAGCAAAAATCCAAATATCTTTTTCATATTCATTAAATTTTTAGTTCTAACGAAACAATTTTATCAAAAAACGTTCCTTACGATCCCCTATTATTGATGCGGCTTGTTAAATAATGTTAAACAGCGGTTTAGGCCTTCCGGTTCAAAGCCAACCCTTATGCCTCATCAAAATGGATAAAAGGGCTTGAATTTGCGGTGAAATATCTATATTTGCCTGAGCTGTATATTAGATGAAATGTCAAGTTTTATAAATACCACGGAACCGGCAATGATTTTATCCTGATCGATAACCGGGAGGATTTTTTTCCCGGCAGCCAGGATCTTATCGCCAGGATGTGTAACAGACATCTTGGCATAGGTGCCGATGGGCTGATCCTGCTGAAGCGTTCAGACGACAGGGATTTTGACATGAGGTATTTCAATGCCGATGGCCGGGAAGGCAGCATGTGTGGGAACGGTGGCAGGTGCATCGCTGCCTTTGCAAAAAAACTGGGCATTATCACAGAGCATGCAGTATTTTCCGGTATCGACGGAACCCATGAAGCCATTATTCTCAGTGAAGAACATCCGGTTACGAATGTGAAACTTTCGCTAAAACCACTTGAAAAGATTGAGCAATCCGGAAGCGGGCTGGTCCTGAATACCGGTTCCCCGCATCTCATCATTTTCCGGAAAAATCTGGACAGTGTAAATGTTTATGCAGAGGGCAGGAAGTTGAGACATGACAGCCTTTTTCCGGATGGGATCAATGTGAATTTTGTGGAAGTCCTGCCACCGGCAGGGCTGAAAATCGCAACTTTTGAAAGAGGCGTTGAAGATGAAACCCTCAGCTGTGGCACAGGAGTGACAGCAGCAGCCATTGCCAGTCATTCGGCCAATATGATCGAAGAAAAAGTTGTTCAGGTCATCAGCAAAGGGGGCATACTGACCGTATCCTTTGACACCAAAGACGGCCGCTACAAGAATATTTTTTTACAGGGGCCTGCGAGCCTTGTTTTTGAAGGAGAATATGAAATCTAACTTAAGAAAGGATCCGATCATGCTCCGGGCGCCAGAACCGGAAGATGTAGACCTGCTTTACGACTGGGAGAACGAACCCAGCCTCTGGCACCTGAGCAATACCCGCACCCCCTTTTCCAGGTTCGACCTCGAACAATATATACTCAACAGTGAAAAGGATATTTACCAGGCCAGGCAGGCAAGGTTCATGATCATCCTGCAGGAGGAGGGCGGCGATAAAGGCATCGGTACCGTGGACCTCTTCGATTTCGACCCGTACAATAAAAGGGCCGGGATCGGGATACTTATTGTTGAAGGATACAGGAAAAAGGGTTTTGCAGGCAAAACGCTCGACATCATCCTGGATTACTGTAAAAACCAACTGGGCATGCACCAGTTGTATTGCAATATCACTGAGGGGAATGATTCGAGCACGCGACTTTTCGAAAACAAAGGATTTCGAAGGATAGGGACCAAAAAAGAATGGGCTCTTATCAACCAGCAATGGCAAGATGAAAATATGTTTCAATTAATATTCCGGGAGAAAGATTGATATGTCAGATTATTATCACTCAAAATACGCAAGAAGAAAAAGAAAAAGTCAGGATTTCACCGGCTGGTGATGTATCTTTTGATTTTTTTGATCATCGCTGCACTTGGAGCAGGTTATATAATGTACCGGGTCATATTCTATCCCAATGTCTGGATAGAAGATGCTGAGCAGACCTCCGTCTTCATCCCCACGAGTGCGGATTTCGATGATGTGAAAGTCATTCTGTATTCCCAGGGCCTGATCATCAACAGGCGGAATTTTGAATGGCTGGCCCATGAAAAAAAATACCCGGAATTGATCAAACCCGGGCATTACATTATCCGGCAGGGCATGAACAATAATGAACTGATCAATATGCTCAGGGCAGGAGAACAGGTTCCGGTAGATGTGATCTTTAACAACATCAATACCAAGGGAGAGTTGGCAGAACAAATTGGAGGACAGCTGGAGTTTGACTCCACAGACCTCATCCGCCGGCTGAATGATTCGGCATACCTGAGCCGTTATGATTTTGATCCCGGCAACATCAAAACGATGTTCATCCCCAATACTTATGAATTTTACTGGACGACCAGCCCTGAAGGCTTCCTCGACCGCATGTATTCCGAATACAAAGCTTTTTGGAACGAAGAACGCAGAGCCCTGGCCGATTCGATCGATATGAGTATCCATGATGTGGTGACCCTTGCTTCCATCGTTGAAAAGGAAACCAATAAAAAGGACGAAAAAGACGTCATTGCCGGGGTTTACATCAACCGTCTCAAAAAAGGCTGGCTGCTGCAAGCCGACCCCACCCTGATCTATGCATGGGAAGATTTCGGGATCAAAAGGGTGCTCAATGTGCACAAAGAAATCGATTCACCTTATAATACTTATAAACATGGAGGCCTGCCGCCGGGGCCCATCTGCATCCCGTCCATTTCATCCATCGATGCTGTGCTGAATTACGACCGGAACGATTACCTGTTTTTCTGTGCCAGGGCCGACCTTTCCGGATATCACAGCTTTTCCAAATCACATTCGCAGCACATCAGAAATGCCCGGGAGTACCAGGAGGCTTTGAACAAAATGAAAATTTACAAATAATACCACAACTTTTGAGAATCTGAGCTTTTATTTACACCGGAACTTCTTATGCTGAAAAATATTGAAAATATAGATACGATCTTCTGGGACTGGAACGGAACCATCCTGAATGATGCCGAATTATGCATTGATACCATGAATTTGTTGCTGCGAAAAAGGCAGCTACCGCCCCTCACTTATGATAAGTACCGGCAAATTTTCACCTTTCCTGTCAGGGATTATTATCAGAAAGCAGGTTTTGATTTCTCCAGGGAGGATTTCAGCGTACCTGCCACGGAATTTATTGAAATATACAATCAAAAAGTACCGGATACAGGCATCTTCGAAAATGCAAGGGTACTGCTCGACTTTTTTAAGGGCAAAGGATTCAGGCAATACATCATCAGCGCCATGAAGTGGAAGCAACTCCATGCTTCCGTCAGCCACCAGGGCCTGCGTGACTATTTCACCGATGTACTGGGCATCAGGGATCATTTTGCCGACGGTAAAGCCTATCTTGCTGCCGGCCTGATGAAAGAAAGAAAGCTCCTTCCCGGTCAGGTCTGTATCATTGGCGACACCCTGCACGATCACGAAATTGCACAATCCATCAACTGTGAATGTATTTTGGTGGCCGGCGGACATCAATCCGGGGAGCGCCTTCGTTCATCCGGCAGAATGCTTGTAAATGACATTATCCAGCTTAAAGAAATTTTTAAAAATCATGATACAGACAAATAATATCGAAGAAGCCATCAATGCGAAGAACATACCTCCCGGAAGCAGGATTTACTGTGCCGGTAATGCTTCAACGCCACAGATCTTCCTGAACCAGATCGCAGCCGATGAAAGCATCCGGGACATTGAAATTCTTGGGGTTTTATTGCTCGGGGAAATTGAAAGCATCTTTTCGGAAAAAGTGTGCCAGCGCATTTCACACAGGATCATCTTCAACGGTCCCCACTCCAGGTCTGTTGTCAATACCGACCGGGCCTCCTACCAGCTGATGCATTTGTCCGACATACCCCATCAGCTGCGCAACTATCTGCATCCTGATGTTGTATTGCTTACAGTCAGCGGCCCGGACCAGGGAGGCAATTACAGTTATGGCACCACGGTGGAAGGCATCAAAGCGGCTGTGGATACCGTGCGGGAGAAGGGTGGACTGGTGATTGCCGAAAGGAATGCCCGGATGCCCTTTGTACTGGGAACCTGCCTTCATGAGAACCAGATCGATTACCTGGTCGACACCGACTATCCCCTGCCCTCCTCACCCGCTCATCAACCCGATGAAAGAGCCCGTAGGATTGGAAAAATCATTGCGGAACTATACATACAGGATGGATCCACACTGCAATACGGGATCGGTGAAGTTCCCGAAGCAGTAACCGATTTCATTATCGAGAAAGGGGTGAAAGACCTTGGCATTCATACCGAGCTATTTGCCGATGCCATGCGCAGGCTGATTGAAAAAGATATCGTGACCAACCGTTTCCTGGATCACAACTTTTCGGTGGCCACAATCTTCCTGGCTAAAGAAAAAGCCGGTTACGACTGGCTGCATTACAACAGTTCGGTGCAGAACAGACCATCGGATTTTACCAATAGTATATTAAAGATCGCTTCCCAGCCGAAAATGACGGCCATCAATTCTGCGATCGGGGTTGATCTTCACGGGAATATCTGGGCAGACTCCCTGAATGCCAGAAACATCTACAGTGGCATTGGCGGCCAGGCGGATTTTCTGCGCGGCTCCTACCTTTCAGAGGGAGGTTGTCCGGTCATAGCCATGAAATCAACCACTAGCCAAGGAATTTCCAAGATCGTGGGACTGTGCCCCGAAGGAATAACCACCACCGCCATAGCAGCCGATCCGGTTTACATCGTTACGGAATATGGCGCCTTCAATCCGCGTGGACTCAACCTTTCGGAACATAGCGTCGGGATTGCCCACCTGGCCGAACCGGCCACCCGCGAAAAGCTCCTGCGCACAATTTACGACAGCAAAACCTTCCACACACCGAAACAGGCATTGAAGGACGTTTCACCCAAAGGATTTACAGCTTATGAAGATATTTAGCCCGGGTTATTTAACGCAGCTATGCTGCGTTAGGAATAATGCAGGTTAGAATTTTAACACTGTTGCGCATTATCACTGCCTGCCAGAATGCATCGAATATTGGCAGCGAAAAAGCCCTTTTACCAATTGCTTTGTATTAAACCTGTCAGGTTTTCAAAACCTGACAGGTTTAATACATGGAATGATAATCCTTTTGAAAATTTATTCCGGCTGCTCTTCTTCAATATAGATCTCGCTATGCATCAGGTGGCCGTTGCTGTATTCTTCTTTGTGCGTATTTTCACCACCTGCGTTAAAATACATCCAGATACCCTCTTTCATGCCATTTTTATAAGTCCCTGATACAGCCACCTCCCCATCGGGATAATAAACCGTCATCACGCCATGCAGCCTGTCATCCTTGTATTCACCTTTGCGCTGAATACTTCCGTCGGGGTAATATTGCTTCCAGGGGCCGTTCCGCTTATTGTTTTTATAGTTAACTTCTTCAGCCACCGTGCCATCGGCAAAATATTTTTCCCAGACGCCTTCCCTGAGCGTATTCTTATAAATCTCGCGGGCAACCAGCAGGTTTTTATCCCACTTACTGTATAGGTTCCAGATACTGTCACGTTTCTGGTCAACATATTTTCCTTCAGCCATTTTAAAACCATTTTCATGAAAAAGGGTGGTGTGGGTTACACGGCCGTTTTGAGAGAATTCCGATATGGCCTTGATCTTTTCCCCCGCATAATAATATTTGAAAGTCCCGTAAGGAGCCCCATCCCTGAACTGCCCGGTATATTTAAGCACACCCCTCTCATCATAAACAACCCATTCTCCCTGTTTGCGCCCTTCCTGATCAACCATATTCTCATGCGAGCTCAGAAATTCCTGGGCATACAAACTGCTGCTTATGATCATCATCAAAATCAATCCTGTGAAAACATTTTTTATCATCATCCTGGATATGTATTTTTGGAATGAACGTAAAATTAGCCAAAAAATTTAAGCAGGCGGACAAATAAGACTAGTTTTGCACTTAAGGAAGATGAAGGCTATGAATAATTATTCCTCCAGGCTACTCGATCAGGTTGTTGAAGAATTCGCAAAGCTTCCGGGCATTGGCAGAAGGACTGCCCTGCGGCTGGCATTGCATTTACTGAGAAGCGACTCCAGCGATGCTGAGCTGCTTGCCGGCAGCCTGGTTAAAATGCGGAATGAGGTCAGGTTCTGCAAGTTTTGTCATAATATATCCGACGAAGATATCTGTGACATTTGCAGCAATCCCAAGCGGACAAAAAGACTTTTGTGTGTGGTGGAAGACATACGCGATGTGATCGCCATCGAAAACACTTCCCAGTATTCCGGCCGTTATCACATCCTTGGGGGCATCATTTCACCCATGGAAGGCGTCGGGCCCGAAGACCTGAACATCAAAAGTCTTGTTGAGCGCATACAGGAGGAAGATGTTGAAGAGATCATCCTGGCCCTTCCCACAACCATCGAAGGCGATACCACCAATTTTTACATCTACAAGAAGATCAGGGAGATGGACATTGTGATTTCGACCATTGCGCGTGGCATTTCCATCGGTGATGAACTGGAATATGCCGACGAGCTTACACTCGGTCGCTCCATCCTGAACAGGCTGCCCTATGAGAATACACTGAAAAAATAAAGGATAGATGGTATGGATTATAGTGTCATGTCAGGCTTTATTTGACGGATCATTCACCCGGTGACTTTGAGTAATGTCCATTTATTTTTAGTCACCGGGTGAATTGCACCTGAAAAAGTACTGTTGACATAACACTGGTCCCTGCAGTTTTCATTCAGCCTATGAATTATTCTGGCTAAAACAAAATTCATCTTGTTGCGTTTGCAAAAGGATCTCACAATGAAAAAGCGCAAACAAAAAATTAAAATACGGATCATACGGGGAGCCGCCATACTGGCAGTTCTCCCGTTCCTGCTCACAGGATTGCTATTCCTGTTGATTTATACAGGGGCGTTCGGGCCCCTTCCCAACAAAGAAAAATTATCAAAGATCAACAATGAAGAAGCTTCCCTTGTTTTTTCTGCAGATGACCAGCTGATCGGGAAATACTTTGCCGAGAACAGGACCAACATTAGTTGGGAAGACGTTCCTGGACACCTTAAGAATGCATTGGTAGCCACAGAGGACAAACGTTTCTTTTCCCATGGCGGTGTCGATCGCAAGAGCTATTTGCGGGTGCTGGTGAAGACCATCATATTCCGTGACCGGAGTGCGGGAGGCGGCAGCACCATCACGCAGCAATTGATCAAAAACCTTTATGGACGAAGGGATTTTGGGTACCTCAGCCTGCCGGTGAACAAGCTCAAAGAGGCCATCATCGCATCCAGGATGGAAGACATTTATTCTAAAGAAGAGATATTGTTGCTCTACTTCAATTCGGTGCCTTTTGGAGAAGATGTTTACGGTGTGGAATCTGCAGCCAGGAGGTATTTTAATAAAAACACCAACGAACTCAGGCCGGAAGAATCGGCTGTACTGGTTGGCCTGCTGAAGGGCAACACCTTTTTCAATCCTCGCCTTCACCCGGAGAACTCCCTGCAAAGAAGAAACCTGGTCATCTCAAGGATGAGAGAACAAAACTATTTCACGGAACAGCAGGCTGACAGCCTGATGCAATTACCACTGGGGCTCAATTATGAAAACTTCGGACTGGAAGCCCCTGCAGGCTATTTCGTTTACCAGGTGCGGAAGAAAGCGGAAAGCATCCTGGAGGAATATAAAAAAAGCGCGGGCATCAATTATGACCTGGAGAAAGACGGTCTTCATATCCATACCACGCTGGATATACGATTGCAAAATGCAGCAAGACAGTCCATAAAAGAACATCTTGCAAAAATGCAGAAACTGCTTGACCGGCAGTTGGCCTCCACAGGCTTCAGAAAAAACTGGTACGAACAAAAGCGTAATGACTCCTCACTCGATCAGCAAGAGAATCATGAAAGAGAGATAAGGGTGTTTGACTGGAATCCGGAGGATTTGCAGGTTCAGTCCAAAATTGACAGCATCTGGCATTATTACAAAATGTTGCATGCCGCGGTGCTGATATTACATCCTGATGACGGATGCGTCCTGACCTGGATCGGGGGAAATCATTTCCGCTACCTGCCATTTGACATGGTGCTTTCGCACAGGCAGATCGCTTCAGCCTTTAAACCTGTGCTTTATGCATCGGCACTGGAAACCGGAATCGATGCCTGTACCTACCTTGAAAATGAAGAAAAAACATTTGAAGAATACCAGGGGTGGGAACCCCATAATTTTGATTACAACTCCACTCCCGACAGCAGTGTGGCCATGTGGTATGCACTGGCTCATTCGATGAATCTCCCATCTGTTGATCTGTATTTCAAACTGGGCCATAACAAGCTCAGGAGCACCTGTGCCGCACTTCAGCTACCCCTGCCCCCTGAAGGCATACCGTCGAGCGCCCTGGGAACACTTGACATTTCCCTTTTTGAGATCACCCGGGCTTACCAGGCATTTGCAAACAGCGGGAGGATCGCGGAACCCTGGATGATCGACCGGATTACAGATGCAGAAGGCAATGTTATATACAAGCACATAAGTTCCCGCCCTGCACACGCCCTCAGCAAAAGCAGCAGCGAAACGATCACGGCCATTTTGCAGAAGGCAATCAATGAGGGAACCGGCGCCGGCCTGCGGGGCCGCTTTGGGATCAGGTCGGACCTGGCAGGAAAAACGGGTACAGCTCAAAATTACTCCGATGCGTGGTTCATGGCCTATACCCCTGAGATGCTCATCGGCACCTGGGTTGGCGCTTCCGACCCGGAGGTACACTTCAGCAATGGCAATGGAAGCGGGGCAGCATTGGCCCTGCCGATCAGCGCCGGTATATTGGAATTGATCGAAAATGAACCCGCACTCGCAAAACTTTACCTGGCATCATTTCATATTCCTTATAATATACAACTTTCAATTCAATGCGATCCATACAAAGAAAAAGGCATTGACGGATTCCTTAAGCGCCTTTTCAATCCGGATGATAAAAATGACAGAAAAGCTGAAAGAAAGGAAATTAGAGAAGCCAGGAAAAAAGCCAGGCAGGAAAAAAGGGAAAAAGAAGGCAGCGGCCTGAAACGTTTTTTCAAGGGTTTGTTCAAAGGCAAGAATGACAGCACGGATAAGAAATAAGTCGAGCAGGTATTGGGTAGTTTCACCTTTTGCTATATGAATTATCCGGGCTAGCTTTGTGAATTATTCGGGCTAAACCTCTCCCTGTCGAAAGACCAACCTCAAATAGTTTGATTTCTTTCAAAAAACTTTAGTAAATCTCTCCAATATCTTTAAAGAATTTTCTGTATATCCACAATAACTTATTAAAATTCCTAACTTTGCAAAAATTTTTTAAGTACATTTTTAATAAACAAAAAGGGAACTAGTAATGAAAAAGAAAGTAATCATTATTGGTGCTGCGGGAAGAGATTTCCACAATTTCAATACGTATTTTCGTGGAAATAAAAACTATGATGTGCTGGCTTTCACAGCTGCACAGATTCCCGATATCGACGGAAGAAAATATCCGGCCGAACTGGCAGGTGATTTGTACCCGGACGGTATCCCAATTTACGCAGAAGAAGAACTCCCTGAACTGATCAAGAAACTGGAAGCTGACATTTGCGTTTTCGCATACAGCGATGTTACTTACAACAAAGTAATGGGCATGAGCGCAATCGTAAATGCAGCCGGAGCGGATTTCATGCTCCTCGGCCCCAAGGAAACCATGGTAAAAAGCACCAAACCCATGATCGCTATCGGAGCGGTACGTACGGGTTGTGGTAAAAGCCAGACTTCCAGAAGGGTTATCGAAATCCTGATGCGGGAAGGCCTGAAAGTAGTGGCCATCCGTCATCCCATGCCTTATGGCGATCTGGCAGAACAGAAAGTGCAGCGTTTTGCTACCCTGGGTGATCTTAAAAAGCATAAATGTACCATCGAAGAGATGGAAGAATACGAACCCCATGTGGTGCGCGGAAACGTGATATACTCAGGTGTTGATTACGAAGCCATCGTCAGGGCTGCAGAAAAAGATCCTGACGGCTGTGATGTGATCATCTGGGACGGCGGAAATAACGACTTCCCCTTCTATAAACCCGACCTGAATATGACCGTAGTGGATCCGCATCGTCCGGGCCACGAATTATCATATTATCCCGGCGAGGTTACTTTGCGCATGGCGGATGTTGCCATCATCAACAAGATCGACAGTGCATCCAATGAGAATATCCTGAAAGTGAGGCAAAACATCGCAAAGGTAGCACCCAATGCTATTGTTGTGGATGCAGCTTCTACCATCCGGGTAGATAATCCGGAGTTGATCCGCGGCAAAAAAGTGCTGGTCGTGGAAGACGGCCCAACCCTTACACACGGTGAGATGAAAATAGGTGCCGGCGTTGTGGCAGCACAGCGCTATGGTGCAGCCGAACTGGTCGACCCGCGCCCTTATACCGTTGGTAAACTGAGCGAAACTTTCAAGATCTATCCCAACATCGGAACGCTGCTTCCGGCCATGGGTTACAGCGATCAGCAACTGAAAGACCTCGAAACGACCATCAACAACACCGAATGTGATTCAGTGGTGATCGGTACCCCGATCGACCTGAACCGCATCATCAAGATCGAAAAACCCAATACCAGGGTGTATTACGAATTGCAGGAAATCGGTTATCCCGATCTCGAAAAGATCGTTTGCGAGTTCATGCTCAAAAAAGGTCTTGTTAAGAAAGGTGAATGCAAGTGTTGCGGAAAATAAGGTAAGTTATGTTCAACGGATGACTGACGAAGTAGCGTTTCAGATAATTAAACAACAATGGAAAACCAGGAAGATCGAATCATCCGATGAGTAACAAACTAATTTCATTAATAATGCAAAATATAAATGGCTGGCCACTTTGGTCGGCCATTTTTTTTATTTTAGCTGCAAGCAATGCTGACTTATGACCTTTAAAACGGCAAAACTCATACTCGAAGATAAAACCGAATTCAAGGGCTATTCATTTGGATACGAGGGATCTGTGGCCGGGGAAGTGGTATTCAATACCTCCATGACCGGCTATCCCGAAAGCCTGACCGATCCCTCCTACCGCGGACAGATTCTAACGCTAACCTATCCACTGGTGGGCAACTACGGAGTGCCCGGTTCTTCCATCGAACACCAGATGCTCAAACATTTCGAATCGGAAAAAGTGCAGATCACCGCCCTGGTCATCTCGGATTATTCTTTCAAATACAATCATTGGAATGCGGAAAAAAGCCTGGGCGACTGGCTGAAAGAAAACCAAATTCCCGGCATCTACGGTATCGACACCCGCGCTCTCACCAAACACCTGCGCGAAAAAGGGGCCATGCTCGGGAAAGTGATCATTGGGGATAAAGATGTGGATTTTTACGACCCGAACCGGCATAAGCTGGTTGATGAAGTCTCCCTCCGTGAAAAGAAAACATACGGATCAGGAAAACACCGCATACTTACCATCGATTGCGGCATCAAGAACAACATCATCCGTTATTTCCTGCAGAAGGACTGCACAGTGATCCGTGTTCCCTGGGATTATGATTATCACCGGGAAGATTACGACGGGCTGTTTATCTCCAATGGTCCCGGCAATCCGGAGTCCTGTGTACAGACCATTGAGAACCTGGCGGTTTCCATGGGCAAGGACAAACCTATATTTGGCATCTGCCTGGGGCATCAACTGCTTGCCCTGGCTTCCGGGGCAAAGACTTATAAAATGAAATACGGGCACCGCAGCCACAACCAGCCGGTAATCCTGCACAACAGCAAAAAAGCCTTCATCACTTCCCAGAATCATGGCTTTGCTGTGGATGATAAAAGCCTGGGCAATGAATGGCTGCCCTGGTTCACCAATGTGAATGACGGGACCAATGAAGGGATCCGCCACAAAAGCAAGCCGGTTTTCTCGGTGCAGTTCCATCCCGAGGCTTCCAGCGGACCCACCGATACGGATTACCTCTTCGACGAATTCATCAAGGAGATCGAAGCTTACAAAAAGTAATAAGGCATGGAAAAAGAGATTAAAAAAGTCCTGATACTGGGTTCCGGCGCCCTCAAAATCGGTGAAGCCGGCGAATTTGATTATTCCGGCTCCCAGGCCCTCAAAGCCCTGAAAGAAGAAAAGATCGAAACCGTTCTGATCAACCCCAATATTGCCACGGTGCAAACATCCGGCAACATCGCCGACAATATCTACTTCCTGCCGGTGAAGACCTGGTTTGTGGAAAAAGTGATAGAAAAAGAAAAACCCGATGGGATCTTGCTTGCATTTGGCGGACAGACCGCACTCAACTGTGGCATAGAGCTTTACGAGCAGGGCATCCTGGCGAAACACCATGTGAAGGTCCTGGGAACGCCGGTGCAATCGATCGTTGATACGGAAGACCGAGATAAATTCGCCCGCAAACTGGGTGAGATCAATGTAAAGATCCCGAAAAGCATTGCCGTCACAAGCATCGCGCAGGCAAGGAATGCCATCAAAAAACTCGGCTTCCCGGTAATCATTCGTTCGGCCTATTCTCTTGGGGGGCTGGGCAGCGGCTTTTGCAACAACTGGGACGAACTGGTGAACATGGGCGAGAAGGCCCTCTCCTACTCCAGGCAGATCCTCATCGAAGAATCGCTGAAAGGCTGGAAGGAAGTGGAATACGAAGTAGTACGGGATGCTTACGATAATTGCATCACTGTATGCAATATGGAGAATTTTGACCCCCTGGGGATACATACAGGCGAAAGCATTGTGGTTGCCCCTTCGCAAACCCTCACCAACAATGAATATCACAAGCTGCGGAAATTATCCATCAAGATCATCCGCCATATCGGAGTAGTCGGGGAATGCAATGTGCAATATGCCCTGGATCCCCATTCGGAAGATTACCGCGTAATTGAAGTGAATGCCCGCCTGTCGCGATCCAGTGCCCTGGCATCAAAGGCCACAGGCTACCCCCTGGCTTTTGTTGCGGCAAAACTGGCCCTGGGTTTTGCCCTGCCCGATATCAGGAATGCCATCACAAAAACCACATCTGCCTTTTTCGAACCTTCGCTGGATTATATTGTGTGCAAGATCCCGCGCTGGGACCTCAACAAATTCTATGGCGTATCCCGCCAGATCGGCAGCAGCATGAAAAGCGTGGGAGAGGTTATGGCCATTGGCCGAACATTTGAAGAAGCCATACAAAAAGGCCTTCGGATGATCGGGCAGGGCATGCACGGCTTTGTGGGCAATAAGGCGTTCGAAATGGGCGATATTGAACAGGAACTCAGCCAACCCACAGATATGCGCATTTTTATCATAGCCGCCGCTTTTGAGCAAGGCTGGAGCGTGGAAGAGATACACCGGGTATCAAAGATCGACCGCTGGTTCCTGGAGAAATTGCATAAAATAAAATTGCTGTATGATGAAGCCAGTAGCTATAATCAAATAGAAAAAATGGATGATATCTTCCTCCGGCAACTGAAACAATCCGGTTTTTCTGATTTCCAGATCGCCCGCTGCCTGATGAAAGATCATTTTACAGGTGGCGACAAAGACATCAACAACATCCGCAGCTACCGCAAAAGCAAGAGAATCGTTCCGGTGGTAAAGCAGATCGATACTTTGGCAGCCGAATATCCCGCCCAGACCAATTATCTCTACCTTACTTATAACGGAACAGAGAATGACATACCCTTTGAAAAAGACCAAAGATCGATCATCGTGCTGGGTTCCGGCGCTTACCGCATTGGCAGCAGCGTGGAATTTGACTGGTGCAGCGTAAACGCCCTGGAAACGGTTAAAAAGGAAGGCTACCGGTCGGTGATGATCAATTATAATCCGGAAACCGTAAGCACGGATTATGATATCTGCGACCGCCTCTACTTTGATGAACTCTCCTTCGAAAGAACACAGGATATCATCGAACTGGAAGCTCCGAAAGGAGTGATCGTTTCTATGGGCGGACAGATCCCCAACAACCTTGCCATCAGGTTGCACCGTGAGAACATTCCCATCCTGGGCACCTCAGCCCTCTCCATCGACCGGGCCGAGAACCGGCAAAGCTTTTCCAAAATGCTGGATGATATGCAGATCGACCAGCCGGTTTGGCAGGAACTGACCTCGGTGGAAGATATCTTTGATTTTACGGATAAGGTCGGTTTTCCCGTGATTGTAAGACCTTCTTATGTGCTGTCCGGGGCCGCCATGAACATCGTTTCCAACCGGGAAGAGCTGAAGCACTTTCTCGACCTGGCAACTTCGGTCAGCAAGAAACATCCGGTGGTGGTTTCCAAATTCCTCGAAGATGCCAAGGAAATTGAGATGGATGCTGTGGCGGACAATGGAAAGATCATGGCCTATGCCATTTCAGAACATGTCGAATTTGCAGGTGTACACTCTGGCGATGCAACCATCATCTTTCCTCCGCAAAAAGTTTATGTAGAAACAGTCAGGAGGATCAAGAAGATCACCGGGAAGATCGCTGCCGAGCTGCAGATATCGGGTCCTTTCAACATACAATTCCTGGCCAAGGACAACGACATCAAAGTGATCGAATGCAACCTGCGGGCATCCAGGAGCCTGCCCTTTGTTTCCAAAGTCCTCAAAACAAATTTCATCGAACTGGCCACCCGCATCATCATCGGACTGGCTGTTGTAAAACCTGACAAATCCCTTTTCGACCTGGAATTCGTGGGGGTAAAGGCGCCGCAGTTTTCCTTTTCCCGCCTGTCAAAAGCAGATCCGGTGCTGGGTGTGGATATGTCCTCCACCGGTGAGGTCGGCTGCCTGGGCGAAGATTTCTATGAGGCCATCTTAAAATCCATGCTTTCGGTCGGATACAGCATCCCGGAAAAGAATGTGCTGATCTCCTCCGGTCCGCCCCGCTCCAAGGTGGAACTGCTGAACAGCACAAAAAAACTGCAGGAAAAGGGCTACAATCTTTACGCTACAAAAGGAACCGCGGAATACCTCGCATCCAATGGTGTAAAATCTACAGTATTGCACTGGCCCGACTCCGGCAAGAAACCCAATACCATGGATTACATCCGCAAGCGCAAAATCGACCTGGTGGTGAATATTCCGAAGGATCTTTCCCAGCATGAGCTGGATAACGATTACCACATCCGGCGGGCAGCCGTGGATCACAATATCCCGCTGATCACCAATGCCCGGCTGGCAAGTGCTTTCATACTGGCCTTCTGCAACATCCCGCTGGAAGAGATCAGCATCAAGAGCTGGAATGAATATGCTACAGTCTGAAATTCCAAATTTCAAATTACAAATAAGCATCAAATTCCGAAAATCCAATGATCGAAACCCGTCAATTAGCCTGCATTATTCATAAATTAGCTTAATGTACTCAAATAATGCAGGTTAACCCCGGCTTAGAGGAATTTTCCGCCAGGAAAATTCTTTTGTTAATAAAATTGGAAAGTTTTTAAAATTTCTTTTTCATCTGCCAGTGCAGATTATTTACTTTTGAAAAAACAAATCCTGATGAAAGATAAAAGTTTAGTTTCAATCGGCGACTACACCCTGGAGGAACGCCTGAAAATCCTGGATATGGCCGAAGAGTTTGAGAAAAACCCGGTACAGGAAATACTCAAAGACTACGTGGTGGCAACCCTCTTTTTCGAACCCTCAACGCGCACGAGACTCAGTTTTGAAAGCGCAGCATCAAGATTAAGCGCCAAAATTGTGGGCTTTACCGATGCAGCCTCATCAAGCGTAAAAAAAGGCGAAAGTTTAAAAGATACCATATTAACGGTAAGTAATTATTCCGATATTATCGTAATGCGACATCCCCGCGAGGGAAGTGCCCGTTATGCCAGCGAAGTTTCGCCCGTGCCCATCATCAATGCAGGCGACGGTGCCAACCAGCATCCGACCCAGACCATGCTCGATTTGTATTCCATTAGAAAAACCCAGGGAAGCCTTGACAATCTGGAGGTCGCCTTTGTGGGTGACCTGAAATACGGACGCACCGTGCATTCACTGGTAATTGCTCTTTGCGATTACAACACTACTTTCCACCTGGTTTCTCCGGTTGAACTGAAGCTTCCAAGTTATGTAAAACAACATATCAAAGACAGAAATCTTGCCTATCATCAATACACCGAACTGGAAGATGCATTGCCCAAAGCTGATGTGCTTTATATGACCAGGATACAGAAAGAGCGTTTTTCGGATCCCATCGAGTACGAAAGGGTTAAAAACTCTTACATCTTAAAGAATAAAATGCTGGATGCTACCAAAGACAACCTGAAAGTGCTGCACCCCCTTCCGCGGGTCAATGAGATCGATGTGGATGTAGACAGCAATCCCAAGGCGTATTATTTTCAGCAGGCCCTGAACGGGGTATTCGTAAGACAAGCATTGTTAACTTCAATTTTAGGAGTGAAATAGTTATGGCAAACAAACCTGTAAAAGAACTCGTTGTATCGGCCATTGAAAATGGTACCGTAATTGATCATATTCCCGCACAAAGTGTATTCCAGGTCATGAAGATCCTGGGCCTCCACCAGGTGGATTCCCAAATCCTCTTCGGGACCAATCTTGACAGCCGTAAATACGGTAAAAAAGGAATTATCAAAGTACAGGATAAATTTTTCGAAAGGGACGATGTCAACAAAATCGCATTGGTAGCTCCCACGGCAACCATTATAGAAATCAAAGATTTCCAGGTTGTAAAGAAAAAACAGGTCGAAATCCCTGAAGATGCAGTGAAAATCGTGAAATGCGTTAACCCAAATTGTATCACGAACAACGAAGATATCCCGACAAAGTTCAGGGTCATAAATGATGAGAACGGCGACCTGAAGCTCAAATGCGGATATTGCGAGAAATACACCAATAAGGAGAATATGGTTTTTATATAGCCTCCGAATAGATTTTCAATCACCCTGAACCAGGCCGGGAAATCCCTTGCTGTTTCTGACAATTGTAAGAAAAGCTTGCGTTTTTCAGTATTTTTGTTTTAGTCGTTAAGGTATTTGATAAAGATTATGATAAGATTTACACCGAAAAGCTTATTATTCAATAATTTGACAAAAGTTTGATGTCCTATGAGAATAATTGGTAAAATCCGCAGGTTGCAGGGTGACCCAATATAGCATTAACATAACTAAATGTCGGGACCATAAACCATACAACCATACAACCATACAACCATACAACCATACAACCATACAACCATACAACCATACAGTCATCCAATCCTCTACCACGGACACGGATCCTCCACTAAAAGTCGCCACCAAACAATCACACAAACAATCAAAAAAGATTCATAATATTTGCAATATTTTTAAGGTTAAGATATTGAAATTTGAAGAAATTCGTTGAACTGTTGTGGCACACTATATCCATAAACTGATTGAAGAGGGAGAGCACCGGCAGCTTGATTTTAAGTTTGAGATCTCCGACTCGCGAAAGATTGCCCGGACCCTGGTTGCTTTCGCCAATACCGATGGCGGCAAATTACTGGTCGGGGTGAAGGACAACGGCCGGATTGCCGGGGTACGCTCAGAAGAAGAGATCCATATGGTGGAAGCAGCTGCACAGATGTACTGTAAGCCAGGCATTGCATTTCAGACACGGGAATGGCACCTTGAAGGAAAAACAGTGCTGGAAGTAGATATTCCTAAAATGGATAAAAAGATCCATTATGCCCTCAGTGAAAACGACAAATGGCTGGCCTACCTGCGTGTGGAGGATCAGAATCTGCTGGCAAACTCCGTCCTGCTAAAGGTTTGGAAAGGACAGAAAAGTGAGAAAGGAGTAAAGATCAAATATGCGGATGAAGAAAAGATCCTGCTCGATTACCTGAAAAAGAACGAAAACATCAGTTTGTCAAAATTCGCCAAAACCGCCCGCATATCCCGTTATAAAGCTGAGAAGATCCTGGTTAACTTCATCCTGCTCGACATTATCGACATTGTTTTCACCGAACAAGAGGTTTATTATAAACTATCCAGCGAATATGAAGCATAAAATTGTATTGTCGTGGAGCGGCGGGAAAGATTGTGCCTTTGCGCTGCATAAGCTCAGAAATGAAGCACATTATGAAGTTTGCGCCTTACTTACAAGTATAAACAAGCAAAACAATGAAGTCAGCATGCATGGCATCCCCGTCGAATTGCTCCGGAAGCAGGCTGCCTCTCTCGGCATCCGGCTGGATCTGGTGCAGCTTCCTGAAAATCCGGCCAACACAGAATACGAAGCGCTGATGGACCAGCAACTCAAAGCATACAAGCAGGAAGGTATACAGCATGTGGCCTTCGGCGACCTGTTCCTGGAGGATATAAAGCAGTACCGCATTTCGCAAATGAAGAAGGCCGGCATGCAGGCCATTTTCCCGGTATGGGGGATGGATACCGGGTCTTTTGCAAAATCTTTTATTGAAGAGGGCTTCAGGACCATCGTCAGCTGTATTGACAATACACAGCTGGATCCTGCTTTCACAGGCAGGGAATATGATCACGATTTTCTAGCAGATCTGCCCGAAAATGCTGATCCCTGCGGGGAAAACGGGGAATTCCACACCTTTGTTTATGACGGTCCGGTGTTTAAGCAGCCGCTCGCTTTCAACAAGGGAAAAATATCATTGCGGAACAACCGCTTCCACTACCTTGGGATCACAGCCTGATCATTCGTGCGGATTTTTTCCTTCCAATCAAATTGGCCCCTCTTACGCCAAGAAATTGTAAATTTGGGCCAAATTCGAGCCGGGCGTGCAAAACACCTTATTATATAACTATTATGATAAAAGGATCAAACAACCCCTCCTCAAATTACTGAGAGAGGGCATCACACCGCATAAGCTGGCCCTGACAGTCGTTAGCGGAATTGCTTTCGGTCTGATCCCGGTTTTCGGCCTGACAACAGTCTTTTGCCTGGGAGCTGCCTTCAGTATGCGACTGAACAAGCCGGCCATCCTCCTGATCAATTTTGCCATTTACCCCCTGCAACTCATATTGTACATTCCTTTTATCAAGATCGGGGAAGCCATATTCGGATACGCGGTCACAAACATCGACATCCATACACTGATCGATATGTTCCGCACCGACTGGATCGAAACCCTGAACAATATCTGGCTGAGCAATTTGTTGGGCATTTTTGCCTGGTTCATTATACTCCTGCCTGTTTCAGCCGGACTGTATTACCTCGTTCTCCCCTTTTTCAGGGAATATTTTGAAAATTGGCACAAAAATCGCAGGCCTTATCACAAAAAAAATATATGATCACAATTTTATCACCGGCAAAGACCCTTGACTTTGAATCAGAAATAAAACATAAGGAATACACACTGCCTGATTTTATTGACAAAGCGGACAGGCTGGCAGGAAAACTGAAAAAGTATTCTCCCAAACAATTGTCGGATACCCTGAAGATCAGCACACGGCTGGCCAATTTGAACCATGATCGATACCAGGCATGGAACAGGGATCATTCACCGGGAAACGCCAAAGCGAACGTTTTTTCATTTAAGGGTGATGTATACCTGGGCTTGAATGCCGGAGAGTTTTCGAAAGAGGAACTGGCCTTTGCCCAGGATCACTTGCGGATATTATCAGGGCTGTATGGGGTGTTGAAGCCCCTGGACCTGATCAGGCCATACCGCCTCGAAATGGGCTCGGATTTTCAAGCGTCCCCGGGCAGAGCCTGTATGATTACTGGAAAAAGGAAGTTACGGAATATTTGAATACGGCCATGGGCAGCGACAGGGTATTGGTCAACCTGGCCTCCAACGAATATTTCAAGGTCATCGACAGAAAGCAGCTTGATGCAGAGATCATCACTCCGGTATTTAAGGATTTTAAGAACGGTCAGTACAAGATCATCAGCTTTTTTGCAAAAAAGGCAAGGGGCCAGATGGCCGCTTTCATCATCAGAAACAGGATTGGCCGGGCGGAGAACTTAAAGCATTTTGAGGAGGACGGGTATTACTATAATGATGAATTTTCGGAAAAAGGAAAGATTGTTTTCACCAGGGGGTAAAAAGTTCAAATTTTACAAAGGTCAAAATCAAGTCTTTAAATAAAATTTATTAAATATTTGAATTTTTATTTATTTTCCGCTTGTTTTAATTGAAAATTAATTCCTATCTTTGCACCCGCTTTAAGCGAAAGAGTTCATTAAAAAACTGCAAAAAACTTCTTGTATAAAGGAAAAAAAATTGTAACTTTGTCATCCTTTTTTCGCTCAAAAAATGGCGAGAAAAAAAAGCAAAAAAAAGTTCAAAATAATTTTGTCAGTTAAAAAAAAGTAAATACTTTTGCAGCCGCTTTCAACGAGACTGTAATTCTGAAAAGGATCGCTGACGGAGAAAGCAAAGCAAAAAAAATACATAAGTTCTTTGAAAAAACTGAAGTAAGCTAGTAAGGAAGCGGGTATCCTCAATATGAGATACTCACTTTGAGAATAATAAATCTTGAGAGATTAAAGATCAAACATTACAATGAAGAGTTTGATCCTGGCTCAGGATGAACGCTAGCGGCAGGCTTAATACATGCAAGTCGTACGGTAAGGTCCCTTCGGGGATACACGAGTGGCGCACGGGTGCGTAACGCGTATGCAACCTACCCATAACTGGAGAATAGCTTCCGGAAACGGAAATTAATACTCCATAACATCACATTTTCGCATGTTAATGTGATTAAAGCTTCGGCGGTTATTGATGGGCATGCGTGACATTAGTTAGTTGGTGAGGTAAAGGCTCACCAAGACGATGATGTCTAGGGGTCCTGAGAGGGTTAACCCCCACACTGGTACTGAGACACGGACCAGACTCCTACGGGAGGCAGCAGTAAGGAATATTGGTCAATGGGCGAAAGCCTGAACCAGCCATGCCGCGTGCAGGATGACAGCCCTACGGGTTGTAAACTGCTTTTCTGCAGGACAAACCTCCCCGACGTGTCGGGGACTGATGGTACTGCAGGAATAAGCATCGGCTAACTCCGTGCCAGCAGCCGCGGTAATACGGAGGATGCAAGCGTTATCCGGATTTATTGGGTTTAAAGGGTACGTAGGCGGATTTGCAAGTCAGTGGTGAAATCTCCCGGCTCAACCGGGAAACTGCCATTGATACTGTTAATCTTGAGTACATATGAAGTGGGCGGAATACGGTATGTAGCGGTGAAATGCATAGATATGCCGTAGAACACCGATTGCGAAGGCAGCTCACTAAATTGTCACTGACGCTGAGGTACGAAAGCGTGGGGAGCAAACAGGATTAGATACCCTGGTAGTCCACGCTGTAAACGATGATCACTCGTTGTTGGCGATACACTGTCAGCGACTGAGCGAAAGCATTAAGTGATCCACCTGGGGATTACGATCGCAAGATTGAAACTCAAAGGAATTGACGGGGGCCCGCACAAGCGGTGGAGCATGTGGTTTAATTCGATGATACGCGAGGAACCTTACCTGGGCTTAAATGCTTAACGACCGTTGCCGAAAGGTGACTTTCCTTCGGGACGTTTTGCAAGGTGCTGCATGGTTGTCGTCAGCTCGTGCCGTGAGGTGTCGGGTTAAGTCCCATAACGAGCGCAACCCCTATTCTTAGTTGCCATCAGGTAAAGCTGGGGACTCTAAGGAAACTGCCTACGCAAGTAGAGAGGAAGGTGGGGATGACGTCAAATCAGCACGGCCCTTATGTCCAGGGCTACACACGTGCTACAATGGCCGGCACAGAGGGTAACTACTACGCGAGTAGATGTTAATCTCGAAATCCGGTCTCAGTTCGGATCGAAGTCTGCAACTCGACTTCGTGAAGCTGGAATCGCTAGTAATCGCGCATCAGCAACGGCGCGGTGAATACGTTCCCGGGCCTTGTACACACCGCCCGTCAAGCCATGGAAGTTTGGGGTACCTGAAGTCCGTAACCGCAAGGAGCGGCCTAGGGTAAAACAAGTGACTGGGGCTAAGTCGTAACAAGGTAGCCGTACCGGAAGGTGTGGCTGGAATACCTCCTTTCTAGAGTGGTTTATTATTAGTCCCGCCCCGATTTATCGGGAAGAAGCGGAATTGATATTCGCTTCCTTTAGCTACTTCTTTTTTTATAATATCCAAAACGAGCAGGTATTGCTTCTAATTCAGGGAGCTATAACCAAAGGGTTATTAAACAGTCCCGTAGCTCAGTCCCGTCCGCAGGACGAGGATCCGCGAAAAACGTTTTTCGGGATTGGTTAAAGAGTAGTTTTACTCGCTAATCAATTGAGCCAGGAACTTAAACTAAAACAGTCCCGTAGCTCAGTTGGTTAGAGCACTACACTGATAATGTAGGGGTCCGCAGTTCAAATCTGCGCGGGACTACTCTATTAAATCGTTTTGGGGAATTAGCTCAGTTGGCTAGAGCGCTAGATTTGCATTCTAGAGGTCAAGGGTTCGACTCCCTTATTCTCCACCACTCCGATTCTAATCGGGAAAAGTTCTTTGACATATTGAAAGAAAATACAACGAGTAGTCAATTAATTAATGCATCTTTGATACGCAAGAAAGTACATAAGGGCGTACGGTGGATGCCTTGGCTCTCAGAGGCGATGAAGGACGTGACAAGCTGCGATAAGCTTCGGTGAGGTGCAAATAACCTTTGATCCGGAGATTTCCGAATGGGGCAACCCGGCCACTTGAAGAGTGGTCATCCCGATTTATCGGGAAGTGAACCCAGGGAACTGAAACATCTAAGTACCTGGAGGAAAAGAGAACAATAGTGATTTCCCAAGTAGTGGCGAGCGAACGGGAAAAAGCCCAAACCGGTATTGTTACGGCAATGCCGGGGTTGATAGGACTGCAATGTGGACTATGAATTTTTAGCAGAACACTTCTGGAAAGTTGGACCATAGGAGGTGAAAGTCCTGTAAGCGAAAAAAATTCATTACCTAGCAGTATCCTGAGTACCGCGGGACCGGAGAAATCCTGTGGGAATCTGCCAGCACCATCTGGTAAGGCTAAATACTCCTGAGAGACCGATAGTGAACTAGTACCGTGAGGGAAAGGTGAAAAGCACTCCGAACAGGAGAGTGAAATAGAACCTGAAACCGTGCGCTTACAATCTGTCGGAGGCGAACTCAGTCTTCGGACTGACAGTAGTTGACGGCGTGCCTTTTGCATAATGAGCCTACGAGTTACTCCTCTTCAGCAAGGTTAAGTCCCAGAAGGGATGCAGCCGAAGCGAAAGCAAGTCTGAATAGGGCGTTTAGTTGGAGGGGGTAGACGCGAAACCTTGTGATCTACCCATGGCCAGGTTGAAGCCCCGGTAATACGGGGTGGAGGACCGAACCAGTAGACGTTGAAAAGTCTTTGGATGAGCTGTGGGTAGGGGTGAAAGGCCAATCAAACTGGGAGATAGCTCGTACTCCCCGAAATGTTTTTAGGAACAGCCTCGATATTTAGTGTCATGGAGGTAGAGCTACTGATAGGACTAGGGGGCTTCACCGCCTACCAAATCCTGACAAACTCCGAATGCCATGACATATGATCGGGAGTGAGCGCATGGGTGCTAAGGTCCGTGCGCAAAAGGGAAACAACCCAGACCATCAGCTAAGGTCCCTAAATATATGCTAAGTTGATCTAACGAGGTCTGATTGCTTTGACAGCTAGGATGTTGGCTTGGAAGCAGCCATTCATTTAAAGAGTGCGTAACAGCTCACTAGTCGAGCGATCGGGCATGGATGATAATCGGGCATTAAGCATATTACCGAAGCTATGGGGTCGTCTCAGACGACCGGTAGGGGAGCATTCCAGTCGGCGTTGAAGGTGAGTCGCGAGGCTTGCTGGAGCGTCTGGAAAAGAAAATGTAGGCATAAGTAACGATAATGCGGGTGAGAAACCCGCACACCGTAAGACTAAGGATTCCTGATCAACGCTAATCGGATCAGGGTTAGTCGGGACCTAAGGCGAACCTGAAAGGGGTAGTCGATGGACAACTGGTTAATATTCCAGTACTGGCTTTTATTGCGATGGGGGGACGAAGAGGTGAAAGATCTGCGTACTGACGGAATAGTACGTTGAAAGGCGTAGGTATACATTGGACAGGCAAATCCGTTCAGTGTGCTGAAACCTGATAGTACCGCGAGCCTTCGGGCAAGCGGATAATGATCCTAAGCTAACTTCCAAGAAAAACCTCTAAGCTTCAGATATAAGCCACCCGTACCGTAAACCGACACAGGTAGTCGAGGAGAGTATCCAAAGGTGCTCGAGTGATCCGTGGCTAAGGAACTAGGCAAAATGGCCTCGTAACTTAGGGAGAAGAGGCGCCTCTCCCCTGCTTGCAGGGGAAGGCCGCAGATAATTGACCCAGGCGACTGTTTATCAAAAACACATGGCTCTGCTAAATTTTACGATGATGTATAGGGCCTGACACCTGCCCGGTGCTGGAAGGTTAAGGGGAGTAGTTATCGCGCCTTTGGCGTGAGAAGCTATGAACTGAAGCCCCAGTAAACGGCGGCCGTAACTATAACGGTCCTAAGGTAGCGAAATTCCTTGTCGGGTAAGTTCCGACCTGCACGAATGGTGTAACGATCTGGGTACTGTCTCAGCCACGAGCTCGGTGAAATTGTAGTTCCGGTGAAGATGCCGGATACCCGCAGCGGGACGGAAAGACCCCGTGAACCTTCACTACAGCTTAACATTGACATTGGATAAACGATGTGTAGGATAGGTGGGAGACTATGAAGCGGCTTCGCTAGGAGTCGTGGAGTCAACCTTGAAATACCACCCTTTGTTTATCTGATGCCTAATTCCGTTATATTGGCGGAAGACACTGTTTGGTGGGTAGTTTGACTGGGGTGGTCGCCTCCAAAAGAGTAACGGAGGCTTTCAAAGGTTCCCTCAGCATGTTTGGTAATCATGCGCAGAGTGCAATGGCATAAGGGAGCTTGACTGTGAGACTTACAAGTCGACCAGGTACGAAAGTAGGACATAGTGATCCGGCGGTTCCGAGTGGAAGGGCCGTCGCTCAAAGGATAAAAGGTACTCCGGGGATAACAGGCTTATCACTCCCAAGAGCTCACATCGACGGAGTGGTTTGGCACCTCGATGTCGGCTCGTCACATCCTGGGGCTGGAGAAGGTCCCAAGGGTTCGGCTGTTCGCCGATTAAAGTGGCACGCGAGCTGGGTTCAGAACGTCGCGAGACAGTTCGGTCCCTATCTGCTGTGGGCGTTGGAAATTTGAGGGCACCTGACTCTAGTACGAGAGGACCGAGTTGGACATACCTCTAGTGTACCTGCTGTGGCGCCAGCTGCATCGCAGGGTAGCTATGTATGGATGAGATAAGTGCTGAAAGCATCTAAGCACGAAACTCAGCCCAAGATGAGATTTCCTTTAAGGGTCGTTCAAGACTAGGACGTTGATAGGCCACAGGTGTAAAGGCAGAAATGTCAAAGCCGAGTGGTACTAATTACCCGTTAGCTTTCTGTGTTGATGGTTAATTAATTGACCTACCTTGTATTTTCTTTCAAAAATATGTCATTTCTAAAGAAACTAAAGATTTACGGTGACTATAGCGGTGGGGTCCACCTCTTCCCATTCCGAACAGAGAAGTTAAGCCCACCAGCGCAGATGGTACTGCAATTATGTGGGAGAGTATGTCGTCGCCAACCTTTTTTAAAGCCTCTGATTAACTTCAGGGGCTTTTTTTATGCCCTGATATTTGAAATCATCTCTCCCCTGCTTCGAATATCGTCAAATCGCTCAATCGCTCAATCGGTCAATCGTTACATAAAACAAGCCTTAATTGTACGATTTAGCGATTGCAAGACGTAACGATGTAACGATTTTACAGGCTGCTTCAAAAACAAATATCCAAAAGTCTATATCGATTCCGCTCCTCTTCCTATTCCGGTCCGCCGGCCTTGGCTCGTAAGAAACCGGGAAGGCACAGGACGCGGTGAAAAAGACCGGCGATTTACCCTGCACATCCGCAATGCCCCCACCCAACTGATGAAGGACATCGGTTACGGCCAAAATTACAAATACGCCCATTCCTACGAAGGCAACTTTGCCGAACAGGAATTTCTCCCTGACGATCTCAGCGGCAGCACTTTCTACCAACCTGGCAAAAACCCCCGGGAAGAAGACATGCGCAAATACCTGCGCAAGCTGTGGGGAAGAAGTATGGGTATTAGAGAGATATTTCTGAGGAAAGTGTAGTTTTATAAGGAGGATTTTTTATATTTGGGGAGAATCAAAATCTATTTAAGCTACATAACTAAGAAATAAAATCAAAAGGTTTTACTCGTTTGTTGCAATAACTTAAACGATATAGTCACAAATTGAACAAAATAGAAAGTTCACTAACTGAGACAATTAGAACATCTGACCTCCAGAAGGTTTCAGTCGATTTAGCAGAAATCCTTGTTGACTCAATGATCAATGACGGAGTTTTTAAAGATATACCTATTTTAGGTTCCATAGTAGGTTTGGGTAAAACAGCTTCCACGATAAAAGACACTCTTTTTCTTAAAAAAATAATCCATTTCTTGACAGAATTAAAAGGCATACCAGCCGAAACAACGTCAAAAAATGATTGATTTTATTGACAAATCTGAAAAACAAAAAATAAAAATTGGAGAAAAACTGATTTTCATCTTGGATAAATGTGATGATTACCTTGATGCTAAATATGTCGGACAGTTTTTTAGAGGTTTTTTGGAGAATAAAATAACCTATGAAGAATTCTTAAAAGGTGCTCGTATCATTCAAGACATATTCATTGGTGATTTGGAGTATTTTTTAGAAAGTGATATTTCAAAAATTGAAATCGAAGCATCTACAGAAGAAGCACCTGATGAAGATACCTTTCCATTGATTAACAGCGGAATATGTGGATTTGGGTATAATCCTACAAGAGTTGAAGACCAATGGGATCATAAAATGACAGACAAATATCTTGTAAGCGGCGGAGAGGTTGTCATTTGGACAACAGCGATCGGAAAAAAACTAAAGGGCATTTTGAAAACTATTAAATAACTGTTGCCAATAACTTAAAGAAAGGTAACAATCTCAAAACTAAAGGAATGGCTTGAAATCTTTAAACTCAAAATCCTTCTATTAAATATTGGACAGTGTTACGTTGATATATGGATTTGCAACAACAAAATGGTCAAATTTTGTGCGGATATAATGGATATGATTGAGGGTTCTGTGCTTTTATTAACTTTGGTATCATTTGATATTGAATCGCTTCGAAAACCTTCACGACTGTTTACCGTCGGTCGTATGCCGTTTGAGAAAGAACCAATACTAAAATAAAGAACTATTGGCACTGGAGGAAGATAACGAGAGTTTAATCTATAAAAACCTTTAACTATCATGAATATAACGCTTACCAACGTAAAAGAAGCTTATCAACAATTAAAGCGCCACCTGTATTATGAGAGGCTTGATTTAGATGCACGCCACCGTATAGTTCAATTTGAAAGTGGCTATAATTTTGACATTGATGGAAGATTAAAAACTGTTGAACATTGGATCAAAAAATTCAGCAATTCAGAAGGAGTTGGACGTTCTGTAAAAAAACTTGTGGAGAGTATTGATATCAACGTTTTTGTTAAAAAAGTATTAAGGGAAAGTGATGATAACACGTCAAACTTTATAACTGATAGAATCCATACTGATAATTTTAAGCTTGAAAAAGAAAACGCATTCGTCTCTATTCCGGTCGAACTTCAAATTTTGGGTACGCTTTGGCTAAATTCAATTGGAGCTAAAATTGACAAAAATCTGATTAATCATTGCTACGGTAATAGACTTATAAAAAGAGATAATGAGCAAGACTTACAGCTTAATGGAAGGCTCTTTAAAATCTATCATTTTCAATATGCACGATGGTGGAAGACAGGCTTAGCGAAGGCCAAAGCAATCCTACGGAAAGACAAGGAAGATGTTGTAATGCTGAACTTTGATCTCAAATCATTCTACCATTCTACTTGTGTGGATAAAAATGTTCTTAGAACAAGAGTGAAATATGAAAAGCTTTCTAAACATGAAAAATTTCTGCATAGAGTACTTGAAAATGTATTAGAGATGTATAACAACAAGTTAAAGATATACAATCTCAATAAAAATCTGGAGGGTTGGGCATTGCCTATAGGATACATAGCTTCACCAATAATTGCAAATGACTACCTATCTGGTTTTGATAATGACATAGTTAAAAATGTAAGACCATCTTATTATGGCAGATATGTTGATGATATTTTGGTTGTATTCAAATCTGGAACACCAAAAGAAGATGATGCAAAAACTGTGGATCAAAAATTAATTCCTGAGTTAAATAAGTTGGATAAAAACGATGAAGCCAGAGAGGCTGTTTACCGATTCATAAAATACTTGGGGGACCGATTCAATATTATAAAAACTAATGATGATATTAGGATTGAGATTAAGGGAACTAAGGGTGCAGAACTTCAACTCGAAAAGCTATTTGTTTACGAGCTTGACAAAAGATCGCCAAGTAATTTAATTGAAAGTTTTATACAAGATCAGCATTCCAAAAGTTACGAGTTTCAATTTGAATCTGAAGAAAACGATAATGTATCTAAGGAGTTTGGAAATCTGCTTTTTACTCAAAGTTTTGAAAAAGAAGAGGCAAGCAGAGCAAAAATTAAACCAATTAACCAAAACAAGTTTGAGATAAGTGTGTTTCTGTCACGCCTCATCCGAAGATCCACAAGTTCTGACAAATACACACACAGAATTCAGCTTCAAAATGTGATTTCTTACTACAAAGGAGCAAATTGCATTGAAAAGCTGGACATTGTGGGAGAAAATTATTCTGGCCATAGTCGTAAATAATGATTCTGTCTTGTTCGAAAAGTTTGTAAAATATTGCCTTGAAAGCATTAAAACATTAGTATTAAATGTGGATAAAGATCTTTGGTCTGAAATTTTAGTTGAGCAAAAATTCACGAAGAGCATGAAGATGATTCTAGAAACAGCTATATCAAATTCTATTGCAGCCAATCCAAAATTCCTAAAAAAGGAAAGTGTTGATAGGGTTATCGCTAAAAATGAATTAGAACTTAATTATCAGAAAATTAGGTCTGCTGGATTTGTACGAAATGAATTCACTGCATTTCCTCTTATTGGTTTGATTGATGAGGCTATCAAGAGCGAAGTCTCCTATTTTTCCAGATCTGAAATATCTGAATTCATTGAGAATAATTCATTAAATTTAAAATCTTGTTTTTTGGATTATTCTCCCGTAAGGGTTAAATATTGGCAAGTATGCCATTTAGTATGGCTGAATCAATTGCAGCAATTAAAATGGAAATCAGGGGATGACGTAAACACCACTTTACTGCCTGATGAGTTAAATTTTGATAAAGTTCAAATACCAGCCTTTGAGAAATACTTTAAGATCAATTATAACACCCGAAAAGACCCGCATACAATACGGAAGGAATACTTTTTTAAGGTAGGTGCTTATAAGCCTTTTTTCAAAAAAGATCAACCAAGAAAAGAAGAGCTATATGTTATTGCTTCAGAGCTCAAAAATAAACTGCGTTTTGGACTTGTAAATGAACATGTAGATATAAAGCACATTCAGGAAGCAGCTAAATGCAAATCATTTTTAAATGGCCGATTAGAAACTTGTTACCGGATCCTTGACGAAGTTCAACAAAAAAAATGCGATATAGCCGTGCAACCTGAACTTTCTGTTCCCTTTGATTATATCTGGAATTATTGCGCATATAGTGAAAGACATCAAATTGGGTTGGTATCTGAAGTAGAAAATAAACGGATTAGGAATGTTGTTTTTAATTTTGTCATGACCGTATTGCCGATAAAAATATACGGGATTTATAACGATGCAATTCCGGTAATACGATTGAAAAATCACTATGCACCTTCGGAGAAAGAAATGATCCATGGTTTCCGTGCTACTGTACCCAAACCAATGCCGTATAACTATCATCTATTTCATTGGCGCGGATTATACTTCACTAATTATTATTGCTATGAATTAGCCAATATCAAGCATCGTCATATTTTTCAAGGCGAGATTGATGTGTTGATAGCCCCTGTTTGGAATCCAGATACGAACTATTACAACGGAATAGTTGAAACAGGTGCAAGGGAGATTCATTGTGTTTTCTCACAAGTAAATACTTCCAAATACGGAGATACTCGGTGGACTATACCATCCAAAACAGAGAAAAAAAATCCGTTAAAAGTTAAAGGAGGTACTACAAGTGATTATCCATTTACCATAGCATTATCTGATTTTGAACCGAAAAAGCTAAGAGAATTTCAAAATTTGGCTTACTTGGGTCAAAAGAAAAATGGCAGTTATAAGCCTACACCACCGGATTACCCAAAAGACAAAGCAGTAATGAGGTTACATCAAGAATCATTTTACATCGATGAATAGTATGCCAACATTTCATGCTCATTTAGGGTACATACAATATATATACAAAATGAGCGAAATAGTCGTAAAATTCAAGGCTCGTCGTCTGTTGCAAAATTGTAACAGTTTGATAAGTTTAAAGCCCGCAAACACATACTTTGCAAATAATAGACATTAGGCATAAGGAAAAAACAAATTCAATATGAATTACGAAAACAGAGTAACTGCATACATTGATATTTTAGGATTTAAGGATCTTTTATCTGAAACTATTGGAAAGAAAGATGAAGAATATCCTGACAAAATTGATGAAATATTTTCAGCATATAAAGCAATAAGAGATGTATGGGATTTGGATATAAAAAATACGTCATATCGTAAATCCATCCCGAAAAACAGCAAGACGATAACAACTTTTTCTGACTGCATTGTAATCTCATTTAAGGCAACGGAGAGAAGCGAAATATTTCACACTCTTCTTGAAATAAAATGGATGATTATGAGATTGATATATCGGGGTATTTTATGCAGAGGTGCTGTAACATATGGCAAGCTAATTCACACTGATAAAGTACTTTTCGGACCAGCACTTGCAGAAGCATATATATTAGAAACGAAAGCCGCATTATATCCAAGGGTAATTTTACACAAGGACATAATTGATTTGGCTGGTAAAGCAAAATCATTGCACCATACTTCTGGACTTGAAAAAGAACATGTTCAATCTTTATTGGAAAAAGACTCTGACGGAATGTATTATATAGATTATTTTGCAAAGGCTCAATCAGAATTAGATGACCCTCAATATGATTTTCCAGATTATATTGAAAAAATTGGTAATAAAATAAGAAAGGGGTTAATGGGATCTAGCAGTATATTTAAATCTGACTTAAAAGTTAAATATAGGTGGATGAAGGAAAGATACAATACACTAATTGAAAACATTCAAGGCAAAGATCTAATCAATACATTAAAGAATAGCGGAGAATTTGAATTAGCAGATGCATATTTAAGTTTTAAAAAGATTAACCCCAGTGCCTAATCGTTTAAATGACCGTTATGCCAATAACTCCACCGAACCACTTCCCACACCATTATGCTATGTTCTCGTAATTTTGAGTAAATTAACCCTCTGAAAATAAAAACGAGCAAATGAAGCTTAACAAACTGAAACCGAGAAAGGCGCTGAACAAAGCCTTTTTAAAAGTAAAACCGAACAGGACTGAAATTGAGCGTTTCAAGGGTTCACCACCAATATTAGGTGGGGAACAGGATTTAGCTATGCAAAGATCAAAGTCACCCTGTAGATAAAAAATCCTATGTCATTTATTCCCCTAAAGACAGATCTGAAAGCTTTTATCTTAGAGTTAAAGTTCTCTGCCAGTGCATTGGTGCTCCGGTTAACAAAATAAGCCAGTATAGTTTCTTGATGTAATTTGATTGAGTTAGCTGCAGTAGCAAAAGATTCAAAACCATACTTTTGGATTTTCTCATACCACTTCTCAAGTCCCTGTTTGGCCTCTGATATTGTCCTGGAGTTTTCATAAATGCTTCTAAACATCATGGAAAGTTCATATGCTTTCTTCAAGTCCGGATACATTTTAAACAATATGGCTGCCCTTTCTCTTTGTGTTGGTGTCCATTTGTTTGGTGGCTTAAAGAGCAGGTAACGACTTCGTGCAAGGAGCTGCTTTTTGGTATCTCCATTTTCCAGAACTTGTGGGTAATATTTTCTGCCATGAGATTGTGCTATTTGGGCCAGCTTGTTTTCCTGATCTATGGCTTGCCATCTGAACTTAATACGCATTTCCTGCAAGGCTTCCGAGGGTAGTTGTTGCACATGAAAACGATCTGATACGATGCTGGCTTTGGGAAAACATTCACGGGCAATCTTCTCCATGTTTTGGGCAAGGTCAAGGGTTACTTCTTTTACTGCGAGTCTTTTCTCTGTTGGCAGTTTTTTAAGTATCTCACTAACATCAACTGATTTGGTTCCTTTGACCATGGCTATTAAAGAACCTTTCTGGCAGCGGGCTTTAGCATTGGTAACTACTGTATAGAGTTCTCCATCCGACAGGGCTACTTCATCAATACAAACCACATGTTCAACATTATCTTCAAACAAAACCCATTGCTGGCTGTGATCCAGTTGGTCCCAGCGCCAAAATCCACTCATGTAGTCTTTGTATTGTTTGGCAAGCTTGCTGCCATCTACCTGGTAGTATTTGCCAACACTGTTGGCACTTACTGCGGTTATTATCCAGCAATTTCTTTTAAAAAAGCACCAAATTCTTTGGTGTATTTTGTGCCTGATACTGATAGATCCCATCGGCTATTGTATATTTTGCCCGTTTGCTTGTTTAACCACTTTCGTCGTCTTACCCGCAGAAAAACAGCCCTTTCACGTATGGGAAAGTCCTGTATCTTAGTAGCTGCTGTAAAGCCTTTTGATTCATATTCGCCTTCTGGCAAGTCTGTTGGTAGTTGGTTTTTCTCATCCAAATAAATTACCAACTTACCTTTTTCTTCTGTGGTTATCCGGGTTACTTCAAAGTAATCTAAAATCTGTTCCGGTAAAATGTACTGTAAAATATCCGTTGTTTCCATGGATCTAAGATAAGACTAAATTCTTATTCCCCACCTAATATTGGTGGTGAACCGTTTCAAGACCAATCTTATACAGTTGCTCGACCGAACAAATGACACCGAAAGCGAAGAGTTTCATAAAAACCTTGTCATTGACTTTCTGAAAAAGACCTGGTACGAACCAAACCACTTCATAAATACCAAAGGCAGAAACGACCTTGTAATTCATAACAGAGACAAGGCCAATAGTTCAGTCGGTGTAATTCTCGAAGCCAAAAAGCCCACCAACAAATCAGAAATGCTGACAACTGAAAACCTGAATGCAAAGGCTTTTCAGGAATTGGTGCTGTATTACCTCAGGGAAAGGATTACACAAAAGAACCTTGAAGTCAAACATCTCATCATCACGAACATCAATGAATGGTTCATTTTTGATGCAACTACGTTTGACAGGCTTTTTGCCCAAAACAAAAACCTTGTAAAACAATTCAACGACTTTGAGGCCGGTAGATTGGCGGACACCACAACCGGTTTTTTCTACAGGCAAATTGCCGGACCCTTTATCGACAACATCAAATCTGAAATCGAATTTACCCACTTCAATTTACAGGATTATCAAAAGCCCTTACGGAATGACGATAAAGCAGACGATAACAAACTGATTGCACTTTTTAAGCTGCTGTCGCCCGAGCATCTGCTGAAGCTTCCTTTTGTCAACGACAGCAACAGCCTCGACAAAAGATTTTATGCCGAATTGCTGCATATCATCGGATTGCAGGAAACCAAAGAGGGAAGTAAAAAACTGATCGGGCGAAAAGCCGCCGGGGAAAGAAATGCAGGCGCTCTCATCGAGAACACCATCACCATTTTAAACTACGAAGATTGCCTTTCGCAGGTAAAAGCCACTGATTACGGGGCAAACAAAGATGAGCAACTCTACAATGTTGCCCTCGAACTTGTAATTACATGGGTCAACCGTGTGTTATTCCTGAAGCTGCTGGAGGGGCAACTTGTGAAATATCATGCGGGCGACAAATCCTTCAGGTTCCTGAACATCGAACGGATCCCCGATTATGATGCGCTGAACAAACTCTTTTTCCAGGTGCTGGCCATAAAAGAAAGCGATCGCAATGATCTGGTAAAACAGAAATTCGAAAATATCCCCTATCTCAACAGTTCGCTTTTCGAACCCAATGATCTGGAACACAAAACAGTCCGCATCAGCAACCTTGAAGATGAATATGCCATTCCGCTGTTAAATACAACGGTATTAAAAGATGAAACAGGAAAACGCCAAAGCGGAACATTAAACACCCTGGCATACCTTTTCGACTTCCTGGATGCTTATGATTTTGCCAGCGAAGGGGCCGAAGAAATCCAGGAAGAAAACAAAAGGCTGATCAATGCCTCGGTGCTCGGGTTGATCTTTGAAAAAATAAACGGTTACAAAGACGGCTCATTCTTTACCCCCGGTTTTATTACCATGTACATGTGCCGCGAAACAATCCGCAGGGCGGTTGTACAGAAATTCAACGAAAGCAAAAACTGGCAATGCAAAGACCTTGAAGAACTATACGACAAGATTGAAGACCGAAAAGAAGCCAATCACATTGTAAACAGCCTGAAAATATGTGACCCGGCCGTTGGTTCGGGGCACTTTTTGGTTTCTGCCCTCAATGAAATGATTGCCGTTAAAAATGACTTGAAAATCCTGCAGGACCGAAACGGCAAACGGCTGAAAGAATACCAGGTGGAAGTGGTCAATGATGAATTGGTTATTACCGATGAAGAGGGTGAGTTGTTCGAGTACAATCCCAAAAGCACAGAAAGCCAGCGGGTTCAGGAAGCCATGTTCCATGAAAAGCAAAGCATCATCGAAAACTGTCTGTTTGGCGTTGACATCAACTTCAATTCCGTTAAAATCTGTCGGTTACGTCTGTGGATTGAATTGTTGAAAAATGCCTATTACAAAAGCGGAACCCAGGAACTGGAAACCCTGCCCAATATCGATATCAACATCAAATGCGGAAACTCCCTGATCAGCAGGTTTGCACTGGACGCCGATTTGAAACAGGCTTTGAAAAAAAGCAAATGGTCGATTGACGGTTACAGAGTGGCTGTTGCCACATACCGCAATGCTGATAATAAGGAGCAGAAGAATGAAATGATGCGCCTGATTAATGCTATAAAGAATGATTTTGAAACCAATATTGATACTCCTTTTAAAGGAAAACTGGCTCGTGCCCGTGGTAAAGTAGAAAAGTTGGCAACAGAGATCAATACCCAAAAACAATGGGATGAGAAAATCCCAAAACAACTAATCAAAGATTTTGATAAAGCATCTGAAATCCTTGAATAAACTTGAAGTTGAACGTGAAAACATTGAAAACAATAAAATTTATGAAAATGCTTTTGAGTGGCGGTTTGAGTTTCCGGAAGTTTTAAATGATGCTGGAGATTTTATAGGGTTTGATGTTGTTATTGGCAATCCGCCTTATGTCTTATCCCGCGAATCATTTACAAAATCGATAAAAAAATACTTCTTCTCTTCATATAGAACTATTCATGAAAAACCTAATTTATATTTACTGTTCATCGAAAAATCTCATAAATTCTTAAATAAGAATGGTGAGTTCTCTTTTATAATTCCGAATTCATTAACAGGCGTTGAATCTGCCAAAAAAGTAAGAGAAATGCTTCTTAATGAATATCAACTGCGAAAAATAGTTAACCTCATTGGAGAAACCTTTGAAAATGTTGGTGTAGAGTCTATTATATTAATGTCAAGTAATCAGGTTTCTGATTCTAATATCAAATATCAATCAATTAACTCCGGTATTATTGATGAAAACAATTTTAATGAAATTAGTCCAGCTGTCTATAAAAGCAACAGAAACTATTTATTTGATATCTCAAGTACAGCTGAAGAAATCCCTATAATTGAAAAAATAAAATTAAAGTCAGATGTTCTTTTAAAGTATTTTGATGTTAGAGTCGGTTTACAAGCCTATGAAAGGGGAAAGGAAAACCAAAGCAGACTGCCGAAGATGTAAAAAAACACGTTTTTGATTTTGATTACAAATTTGATAATGAGACATATCCTTATTTAAATGGGGGTGATATCAGTCGTTATAAATTGAAATGGTCAGGACAATGGTTACGATATGGTGAGTGGCTGTCTCAACCAAAGACATTAGAGCAGTTTTCCTCAGAACGTATATTAGTCAGAGAAATAACAGGTTCATTTCCTTTTGTACTTCAAGCAATGTATCTTGAAAATTTATTCCTGAATAATAAGAGCATTCTAAATGTTTTACCATTAAATCCTAATTATAGTTTGAAATTTTTATTGGGCTATCTAAATTCAAAATTAATTAGTTTCTACCATATTAGACAGACGGTTAAGGGAAAGCGTACATTATTTCCTAAGATTGTTGTAAAAGATTTGCAAAATTACCCATTTCCTTTAGTGAATAAAAGTGACCAAAAAGTTATAATAGACTTAGTGGACAAATTACTAGAAATGAAAAAGAATAAAAACAAGACTTTAATATATGAAAGGGAAATCGATAACAAAATATTTGACATTTTTGATTTAACCGAAGAAGAAATCAAAATCATTGAAAACAGTGCAAAATGAGCATTGACAATATGGCAAAAAAGACCGTTCCGGTAAAACCCCAGAAAAAGTCAACTCCATCACCTGTTGGCCCCGCTGGCGAGCGTTTCAAAACGTGCCAACTTAAACCAGGCACGCGTCACAGCCCAAAATCCACATAACTATTATAGTTTGCTGATAATCACAGGGTGACTAAAAAATAACTCTGCAATTAAATCAATGTAAATGAACAAGTCACCCCTGTGACTTACGGAATTTAGGCACAGACGTGCGCCAGTCCGGGGCAATCTTTTAATTAACAGAACTGCTTTTGTTTTGCTTTTTAATACTTCAGGGCGCTCTTTCACGTTTAAATCGTAATTTTGACACAACAATGCAATACCGTGAATCATTTTTCATGAAACAATACCTGATCATTATTTGTGCTTGTCTTGACAGTCAGGCCTTTTCGAGCTCCGGTCTAACTAGGCCACAAAAGGACTAGCATCCCTCCTGACCCCGACAGCCTGCTCATGCTTCCGGACACCATCATCACTCAGTCAGACACCATTGTGATCCTGTCCGACACGCTCATGGCAAAGCCAGATTCACTGGCCAATGATTCCATAACTCCCAGGAAACCACCAAAGCCATACACCGATATCATCCTTCCTGATACGGTGGCCGATTCATCCTTTGTGTTTTACTATTATTATTCCCTCGACAGCCTTTCCCTCAACAACTTTCACCACATCGACACCAGCATGAAGGGGTTTCAACACTCCTACCCGGTTTACGGGCATGGGAAATATTTTGCCTCCCTGGGGAATATCGGCCTGCCCGAGTATAACATGGTCTTCGAGCCCGACCTGGAACTGGGATTTAAATTTGAGAAACCGGTCTTCATTAATTATCTTTTCTCTAATAAGAAGACCCGCTTTTACAAACTCTGGAAACCCTATACCAACATCTATTATATGATGGGCAAAAACAAACTGCAGGACATCCGTGTGCAGCACAGCCAGAATCCCATCAAAAACTTCAATTTTGCCGTAGATTTCCGATTTACTTATTCTCCGGGCATTTATCTCAGGCAAGAGGCAGATGATAAAAACCTTTCGATCAATGCACAATACAGGACCAGCAACAAACGATACGGGCTGATTACCAATTATATTCACAACAAAAACACGGTGGAGGAAAGCGGGGGTATAAAAAACGACAGCATTTTCCGCAACAACATGGAGGAAGACCGGGTGCTCTATGAGGTGAACCTTCAGGATGCACAGAACCAGGTAAAAGAGGCCAGCATCTACCTGAACCAGTATTTCAACATTTCCAAGCCGCCACGCATTGTGCAGGGATACGGCAGGTGATACACTCAGGCTGCAGAAATTCCAGCTGGGCCGCCTCTCCCACTCCATTTCTCTGGGAAAGAAAGAAATACCTGTATACCGATGATGACTCCACACATAGTCTTTTACAATCCCTTCTAACCAACCCAGGACAGCACCACCATTCACGACACGGTTTATTTTGTAAGAATGGAGAACGAATTTTCCTGGTCCAACATCTCCTACGATGCGCGGCCGGATGACAAGCCCGTGTATTTAAAATTCAGCATCAAGCAGCAAAACGTACAGGTGGGGAATGATTCCGAAAAATTCACCTTTAACCAGCTCATCCCCTCAGGGCAGGTCAGCTTTTTTATCCTGAAGAGTTTCCGGCTCAATACCGCTTATGAGTTCGTAATCGGGGATTACAATGGGGGAGATTTCCAGTTGAGTGCCAACATTAATCAGTACATTGGCACCAAATATAAAAATAAAGGGCTGATCACCCTGCGGGCGCGTTATGCACAGGTTACCCCACCCTGGATGTACAATTTCTATCAGGGCGATATTTTCAAATGGGACAACAGCCTGGCCAGGCAGGAATACCTCATCTGGCAGGCCGATTACAACTACAAATCGCTGAACATCGGGGGCAAGTACAGTCTGGTCAAGAACTACGCCTACTTCGACACCCTGGCCCGCCCGGCCCAGTTCGGGGAATCCTTCAGTGTGATCCAGGCCTTTGTGAACAAGAACTTTCAGCTTGGCAAATTCGGCATCGATAACAATGTGATCCTTCAAATTAGCTCAAAAGAGGAACTACTTCCTTTACCCAATATCATTGCCCACCTGAACATTGATTTCACCCAGCCACTCTTCCGCAATGCTACCACCATACAACCCGGAATTGAACTCTTTTACAACACCGCATACAATGGCTACGGATATATGCCTGTCACAAGGACCTTTTACCTGCAGGACGCCATACAAACCGGCAATTACATCTATGCCGATGTTTACCTCAAGGCCAGGATCAAAAGGGTGAGAATGTATATTAAGTACAGACACTTCAATGCCGGAATGCTCAGCTATGATTACTTCATGGTGCCGAATTATCCGATGCGGGATGCGACTTTTAATTTCGGGATTTCCTGGATGTTTTACGATTAGTAATTTTGAATTTTGAATTTTGAGTTTTGAGTTCTTTTAAGGGCCATTTGTAAAACATAATATCCCAATGTTTAGCCTTGATGATCCTAAAAGCCTGCACAGGGCAGTCCGACCGCAAACTAATCGAACAGCTCAATGCTAACATTCATTATCAACTCTACTGTGGCATTTTGCTCAGGCCGGATCAGAAATTGAAAGACTACAAGATTGCAAGCAAGATACGGAGCAGGAATTTATACGTGCTAATTTTGGCCTATTTAGCGAAATGCCTTTAAATTCAAAACTCAAAACTCAAAATTCATAACTATCGAATGCCTCTTTCCTTCTTGATCTTATCATAAGCATCCTGTACCATCTGGAACTTTTGCTTGGCGGCTCTTTGCACATCTTCGCCCAGGTGGCTTACTTTATCGGGATGGAATTTCACAGCCATTTTTCGGTAGGCCTTTTTGATCTCATCATCAGTGGCTTCCGGGGTAATCTCAAGTATTTTGTAAGCGCTGCTGGTATCCTTGATGAACATGGATTTGATAGACTGGTAGTCGGCCGTACCCAGGCCTAAATAATTTCCGATCTGTTCGATAACCTCTACCTCCCTGGGATGGAACAGCCCGTCGGCCGAGCTGATCCCAAACAAAAAGTGCAGCAATTGCAGGCGGGAGGAATAATCCATATTGGCACGGATCTGCCCGCATACTTCGTAAAGATTGATATCTCTTTTCAGGATCTCCCCCAGCACACGCACCTGTTCAGCGGCAATTTCCTGCCCGAATTGCCTTTGCAGGAATGCCTTCACATAATCCAGTTCCGAGCGCATCACCTTCTCATCGGCTTTCATAACGGCAGCAGCCAGTACCAGCAAACTCACACTGAAATCGGCAGGTCTGGTCTGACCGGCGTAAGGGCCCGCTTTTTCATAAGAGCCGCTGCTCATTGAATCATACATGGAGCCGAATACGAAGCCCAGGATTCCCCCGATGGGGCCTCCGAATGCCCAGCCAAGTCCGCCACCGACCCATTTTCCATAACGGGATCCTCCACTTCTAACCTTTGGCTTGCCAGCTTTACCACGGCCCTGTCCACTGTTTTCATCATGCCCTGATTGCCCGTAAGGGTTCTGAACCTTTGGTTTGTTCAGCCGGGTGAAGACATAGATGATTATTCCAATGATTGCTATAGTAATGAGAATATCCATGCATCAAAAATTTATCCGCCACAAAAGTAAGAATGATTTTGGAATGGCTCTGTTAAGAATGATTAAAAAGACGGAAGACGGAAGACCGAAGACCGAAAGACGAAGACCGAAGACGGAAGACCGAAGACCGAAGACCGAAGACCGAAGACGGAAGTCGGAAGAAGGCGGATGCCGGGCGCCTGCCTGCCGGCTAAACAGGGATGAGCGCTAAAAAAGCGGATGAGCCACCCTACTCAATATTCTCACTCTCCGGCAGCCCAAACTCCTCAATCATTTTGATATTCTCTTTCTTTTCCAGCTGGTCGAGGATGGGATTGTATATCTCAGGAATAACGGGAATATGCACGCCGGTCACTGCGATCTCTCCCTTCAGGATCATTTCCACGCCCATGGCTGCAGGCAAAGCTACTGTCCTGGCGACGGCAGTATCATCTGCCAGTGTGCCGTAATCCAGCATGGAGGATTTGATCACTTCTTTTTTTCCACCGGGATATGATGCCAGGAAGGTATGTTGCATGACCACCATATCCTTTTCGTTGGGATCCATTTCCATTTTGGCGATCATGATGTCTGAGGTGATCTCAAAAGCGCTGTCTTCTCCCCTGCCCATGTCTTTCTCTTCGAACAAACCAAGCCATTCCAATGCCCCGATGGCATGTTCGCTAACTTCAGGGTATTTATCACGGATCTGTTGCTTAAGATCCCCACCGCTGTTCAGTCCGGCCTGCATGGCCAGGAATTCAGCAAAGCTTTTGCCGCTGTATTCCACTTTTGCATCATCAATCAGGTTGAGAGCTTTGATGGCATCCAGCGACTCACACCAGCCCGGGTGACGGAAAGTACCCCGGAACATGGTCTTCGTTTCAGGGATGTTGTAAAGATCGATATACGGCATGGAATCCCGGTTGGGATAAACCTGCAATTCGCCAACCTTTGGAAAATTCACCGAGAATACATCCTTGAAAAGGTCTTTCGGGGGAACATATTTTTCAGCTCCCCTTTTGAGGTAATGGGCATCGTTCCCGGATGCAAGGATCACCCCCTTTGGGCTCCACGAAAATTTATAATTGAAGGGATTGTCTTTCTTCGCAGGCAAAGCCCCGGTGATGGAATAAAACTCTTCGATCTTACCGTCTTTGTTGTGCACATGATCGATGATGCGCATCGCCGACATATGGTCGATGCCTGGGTCCAGGCCGAGTTCGTTCAGGATGATGATCCCGGCGGCCTTTGCTTCCTCATTCAGGGCCTTCATTTCAGGTTTCACGTAGGAAGTGGTCACCATATTCTTTTTGTGCTTGATGCAGAATTTGGCCACCATCACATGGTAGGCATAGGGCAAAAGGCTGACCACCAGGTCATGCTCTTCGATCAGTTTTTCAAGGGCATCTTTATCATCAACGGTCCAGGCAAGGGCTGTCCCGTTGCGATGCCCATCGATCATATTTTCAGCCTTGGATTTTGTTCTCGTGGCTACAGTTACCTGATTTCCTTCTTTCAGCAAATACTTTACGATGGGCCTTACAACCATTCCGGCACCCAGGATAAGAATTTTTTTCATTTGGAATTGATTTAGAAATTTATGTAATGGCTAATTTATGACATTTTACGAAATGAATGAAAGCTTTCAGGAAAGGAATATCAAAACTTACCCACAGGCAATTCAACCAACCATCTCCCCCACCATATTTTCTTCTTCCACAAAATGGATCCCATAACCGGCCAGTTCTTCCATAACGGGTTCATAAATATCCCTGAACACGGGCAATTGCACTCCCTTCACTTTGATCCTGTTCTGCAGCAGCAGTTTGGCAGCAATGGCAACCGGTATGCCCACCGTGATCGACATGGCGGTATGTACCGGATCATTCCCTTTCACCACCATGGTTGACCGGATCTCTTTTTCCATGTCATCATACATATACTGGAATTTATGCTGCATAATGATCATATCCCGCTCTTCTTTTCCCAGCTTCCATTTGGATTCCACCAATTTCTGCAGGATCTGGGCGGGCGTGGCCCTTTTCAGCCCGATGACTTTTCTTTCAAAGATCCCCGTCCAGCTGAGTTTCTGCATGATCTCCGAATCCACATCCTCATGGATATAATCTGCCAATTTTTGCTCCAGGGGGATATTTTTCCTGTATTCGAGGAAGCTGTTGGTAAATTCCCGGTAGGTCATTTTTTCACAATCATCGATAAAATAGCTGTCGTCGGTCATGCCCAATTTCACAAAAACATTCCATGCCCTGGAATAGCCCGGCCTGCGGATCGTTCCCCTGAAAAGGGTCTTTACGGAATCCAGCTGGTAGATCTCTTGATACTTGAGTGAATCCCGGTTGGGATAGATCTCGAACTTGCCGTAGTCCAGTATATCCACGGTTTCTGTGCGGCTGAACAGTTTATGATAGGGGATATATTTTAGTTGTCCGTTGTGCAGGAAACGGGAGACGCCCTGCCCGGCCACCACCACATTCCTGGGGTTCCAGGTAAATTTATAATTCCAGGGATTGTTATCATGCTCGGGGGCCACCAGTCCACCGGTGGAAGATTCAAATGCCGTGATCACCCCGCCGCTGCTACGGATGCGGTCGATGACCTGCATGGCCGACATATGGTCGATACCGGGATCCACCCCCATTTCGTTCAGCAACAATACGTCTTTATCCCGGGCAGCAGCATCCAGGTGGCGGATCTCGTCCGATATATAAGATGCCGTTATCATGTGTCTGCCGGCTTCCACGCATTGCTGCGCCACCAGGTAATGAAAGCGGGCCGGCAGCATGGAAATAACCACATCGGCTGTTGAAATGAGTTCTTTGCGCAAGCTTTCGTCGAAAACATCAAAAAACAGGGCTTCCCCCATTTTATGTCCCCTGATCTTGATTTCCGCCAGGTCCTTCGACTGGTCAGCAACCATGACTTTCCAGTTATTTTCTTCTGCGTGGTCCAGTAAATACTTAATCATACTTGAGGCTGAAAGGCCCGCCCCCAAAACCAATATTCGCTTCATAAATCTTCTGCTCTTTCTGCTGTTCTGTATAATTTTCTTTTCCCATGAAGGCTGATTACTTCAGGTACTCCTCAATATATTGATAGTCCGGTGTAAGTTCTCCTTTGTGCAGGATGAGTGCCTTTTTGATCGGATCTGGCAGGTTAAGTAAATTAAAAGGAACGTTGTAATCTGCCATCGCAATCGGCTTGACATATTTGAACAGGGCATCCCCAAAAGCAACCGACGACTCCCGCGGCAATTCGCTGGGGAGGATGTCCACCGCCATCACCAGGATACCGGTTCCTTCGTATCCCATCCTGTATTCCCTTTTGAAAGGATCATAAACGAAAATGGGATCCTCGATCTCCGTTCCTTTATGGGTGCACTCGATGGATCCGTCCGGATCGCAGGTCACATCCCCGATCACCGTGAGCTTATGATTCTTGTATTTGTAGAGTTCCTCCAGGTAATCCTTGGTCACAATGCGCGGGTAACGGTCATCCCAGTACATGCAGTTCATCAGAATGGAAAGCCTGGGGATGTATTGTTCAAACTTGCTTTTGTAAAGCTGCGGGTAGTCGTAATAATGCTGCAAATCAAACTCAATTGCGGGGTCGATGGCTTCTGAAAGATCTTCTTCTTTGAACACCACTTTGTAAACAACATTGTTCGGAAGCTTTCCGGTTTCATGGATATTCAGCAATTCTTCGGGGCTAATCTCTTTCACAGGGAGCAGGCTGGAGATCTCCTGGGCGCCGTTTGAAACGTTTCCGTATCCGGTAAAACCGATCACAAAAGGTGTGAGCTCTTCAGGAAGACCGTTCTTTGCAATTTCGAACCCAACCCTGGATATCACCTCCCTGGCCTCTTCCAGGCTGTTATATTTGTGTGCTTGTTGAATTTTCTCAAAAGGAGTACTGATACCAAAGGTCTTGTACCTCAAACCGGCTGACCACAAAGAATTGATCATCCCGGCGAGCCCGGCAAAACGTCCGAAAAAGATCAGGCGGCGGCCTGTATGATCGGCGATCTTTTCATAGTCGATCAGGTTGCATTTCTTTTCCATCATGTTCTTCAGCATGGGCATGTTGTAAGACTGGCCTTTGATCACATGGGAGAAGAACACATAGGTCTTTTCATCTTCGAAAAAATCCAGGGGCATTTCCTTCACCCCCATGATCACGGGAGCCTCCGGATTGTCGACAATGCTGGCACCTGCTGCTATAAATTCATCATCCTTAAAGATTCTTTTGGGGGACGTTTGTACCTGAAACTCCAGCTTTTGCTCTTCGATGAGCTTTTTGATATGCCGGGGTGTGAGCGGAACACGGCGTTCCATCAGGTATTTGTCTTCGTGCCTGATTCCGACTTTCTTGTTCATAGGTTTGATATCAGTTTTAATGCGGAGCGAATTTATAAAATATAATCCCGGCTGCCGCAAAAAATTGGAAAATTATTCTGCAGATAACCCAATTACACAAAAATGCTTATTTTGCAATAGTTAATAAAAAATGAACCTGAATAATGAAATGGAATAAAATACGCTACCCACTCTTCATTCTCTCTGTAATCCTTGTTATTCTAGTCGCTTTCAACGTATACTTTTCCTTTAGGATCCACAATCAACTATCAAATATGAGCTCAAATCCGGGCCGCTGGCCTGCGGGCGCGTATATTTACGACCCTGGGATCGGCTTTGATTTTGCATCCGGTATATCCGCATACATTGGCGACAAAAGCTTTTATGTTAAAAGTCATGACCTGGGTTACAGGATAGCAAGAACTGAAAGCTCAAAAAGCTTCAGGCCCGGGGGCATACTTTCCCTTGGTTGTTCTTTTACCTACGGGGATGAAGTAGAGGCCGGTCAAACCTTTACGCAGTACCTGGCTGACGAATTACATCTCCCGGCTTATAATTATGGTGTTTGTTCATTTTCTTACACACATGCGCTGATCAAGGCCAGGCAGTTGAAAGAGAAAGGCATACTGGATAAGCTCAGGCCCAAATATGTTATTCTGGGTTGTTGGAAGGGATTGCCGGGAAGATCCCTTTCCCCCTTTCCGCCAATCGCATCAAGAAATTTCAAATTGCCTGCGGCACACCTGATTAAAGAAAACGACAAAATATCCATCAAACCACCCTTGCAAATAGGAAATGTATTTGATTTAATCGAGATGTACAGGAAGGAAGGAGCGGAAATGACTTTCAACAAGTTTTTCAGAATTTTTCTGAAAGCACCCGGCATATACATCACCTATGTCAAAAGCAAACCCTTCCTCAATGGCAAGGGGAAAGGAAGGAATAGCAAAAGCGGATCAGACATTGCCAATTATGAAATTTATGATTTCTATTTTTCCGGGATAAAAAAAATATTTGATGAATATGATGCCAAAATCATTGTACTTTATATGCCTACCTCACCAAATAACAGGCCTGACAACCAGATAACAATGGCCCTGAACAAGCACCGCGATCTGATCTTTGCCAATGGTAGCGAGGCGGTTAAAAAACACGATGTACCTGCCTCAGATTACCAGGCGGTTCATCCCCAAACAAAGGCACATCGTGCTTATGCGCTTGAGATCATGGAAGAAGATCATGGAAGCGGAAAGAAACAAGGTAGAAGTCTGTCGGCTTAATTTTATAACTTTGCACATTGGAGAGATGCCGGAGCGGTCGAACGGGGCGGTCTCGAAAACCGTTGAGCCGCTTTCACGGGCTCCGAGGGTTCGAATCCCTCTCTCTCCGCAAACTTAAAATCCAATCCCGACTGGGTCGGGATTTTTTTGTGAGGAGACAAATAAACCAAAATTATTTTTTGGTTTATTTTCGACGAACAAAAAATCAATCCGTAAGGATTGGATTTTAAGTTTGTAGGAACACCCATTACGGGATCACGTGAGTAATCCCAACAAACAAAAGCCATCTTATTTTTAGGTTGACCAGTTATTAAGCAATCCGTGTCAATTGCTTATTACATTCACATGAGCCTCAAAAGGGATCTTGCAAGACCTCACTACTTCTGAAAATTCAAAATTGTTGCCGGACTTCTTCATGCAATTAAGCATTCAAATGACACACACATCAGTATTTAAGCAGTAAGCTTCATGCTATTTTAAAGGGAATCATTAACTTTGCACTGCATAATAAGCATGTCGTGCCATGCATCGAATATTTTTTATAATCCTCAGCATTTTCTTCAGCCTGAACCTCCTTGGCCAATCCGATCTGGTATTCTTCTCCAGACGGGGCGAAGTATTTTATGTTTACCTGAACGGCATACAGCAGAACATCGAACCGGGTTCCATCATTTCCATCAAGGAAGTGCCGGCGCCAAATTACCGCGTTAAAGTCAGGTTCCATTATAAAAAGCAGTCATCCCCCATCGGGAAGGAAATATTTTTCAACCTGGGCCGGGAGATCAATTATGTGATCGAGCAGAACAAAGAAGGCAAGTTCGAGATCAAATTTTACAGTGAAGTGCCGAAGGTTGGATTCAAAGACACCCTGCTTAATCATCAGATCCTTAACTATACCAGAATTCCGATTGAAGGGAGACTGAAGCCTCAGGAAAACGACAGCACAACTCTCAAATAGTTCATGTAAATTTCATAAATCCAAGCTGTATTTTTTGTATTTTTGCACTCTCTATGCGTCTTACATCTTAACACATTGACTCAAAACGAGATAACACTATATTAAAATTAATATTTTATGGCAAAAGAAAAACACGTATATCTTTTCGGAGATAAGAAGGCAGAAGGAAGAGCGAATATGAAAAACCTGCTGGGTGGCAAAGGAGCCAACCTGGCAGAAATGAACCTGATCGGGATTCCCGTACCTCCTGGTTTTACCATTACCACAGAGGTTTCAACAGCATACAATGCCAGGGGTAAAGAAAAGACCCTGGCCATGATCAAAAAGGAAGTGGAAGATGCCATGCACGCCGTGGAAAACATGATGGGCACAAAGTTCGGAAGCAATGAGGACCCCTGTTTGATGTCTGTTCGCTCCGGAGCCCGTGCCTCCATGCCGGGCATGATGGATACCATTCTCAACCTGGGTCTGAATGATGCAGCCGTGGAAGGACTCACAAAAAAGACCGGCAACGACCGCTTCGTATGGGACTCCTACCGCCGGTTCATACAGATGTATGGTGATGTGGTGATGGGCCTCAAACCCGCCTCCAAAGAAGATTCCGATCCTTTCGAAGAGATCATCGAAGTACTGAAGGAAGAAAAAGATATGGAAAATGATACTGAACTCAGCACCGATGATCTGAAGGAACTGGTGAAACGTTTCAAAAAAGCCATAAAAGACAATACCGGGAAAGATTTCCCCGAAGATCCATGGGAACAGCTATGGGGCTCCATCATTGCCGTATTCGAAAGCTGGAACAACGAACGGGCCGTCTACTACAGGAAGCTCAACAATATCCCCCACGAGTGGGGCACAGCTGTAAACGTACAGGCCATGGTATTTGGAAACATGGGCGAATCATCTGCCACAGGCGTTGCCTTTACCCGCGATGCCGGAACCGGGGAAAACATCTTCAATGGTGAATACCTGATCAATGCACAGGGTGAAGATGTAGTTGCCGGTACCCGCACACCGCAGCAGATCACCAAAGAAGGATCCCTGCGCTGGGCCAAACTTGCCAATGTTTCGGAAGAGGACAGGAAAAATAAATTCCCTTCACTTGAGGAAACCATGCCCGTGGTTTACCAGGAGCTCTTCGAAACCCAGGAGAAACTCGAAAAGCATTACAAAGACATGCAGGACCTGGAGTTCACCATACAGGATGGAAAACTCTGGTTGCTTCAGACACGTAACGGAAAACGCACCGGTGCAGCCATGGTAAAGATCGCCATGGACATGCTGGAAGATGGGCTGATTGACAAAAAAACCACGGTGATGCGCGTGGAGCCCAACAAAATGGACGAACTGCTGCACCCTGTATTTGATAAAAAGGCCATCGAAGATGCCAAAGACATTGCCAAGGGCTTACCCGCTTCGCCGGGCGCGGCCACCGGGCAGATCGTTTTCTTTGCCGATGAAGCCGAGGAGTGGAAAAAACAAGGCAGGGAAGTGATCCTCGTCAGGATTGAAACTTCTCCCGAAGACCTCAAAGGAATGAGCGCAGCCAACGGTATCCTGACCGCCCGCGGTGGGATGACCTCTCATGCAGCCGTGGTAGCCCGCGGAATGGGTAAATGCTGTGTATCCGGTGCCGGAAGTGTAAAGATCAATTATAAAACCCGCACCCTCAAAGTGGATGGAGTGGAACTCAAAGAAGGTGACTGGATGTCGCTCGACGGTTCAACCGGCTATGTTTATGCCGACAAGATCAAGACCATCGAGCCCGAACTGAGCGGTAATTTCGGAGAGCTGATGGACCTGGCGGATCAATTCGCCAAAATGGCCATCCGCACCAATGCTGACACGCCCCACGATTCAGAACTGGCCCGTAATTTTGGCGCCAGGGGTATCGGACTATGCCGCACCGAGCACATGTTCTTCGAAGGCGACCGCATCAGAGCCATGCGTGAGATGATCCTCTCGAATGACGAAGCCGGCAGGAGAAAAGCCTTAGATAAGATCCTCCCGATGCAACGGAAAGATTTTGAAGGTATTTTCGAAGCCATGCACGACCTGCCGGTAACGGTCAGGCTGCTGGACCCGCCTTTGCATGAGTTCGTCCCGCACGAAGAAGAGAACCAGCAGGAAATGGCCGAAGATATGGGCGTTTCCATAGAAGAGATCAAGAAAACCGTGGAAGATCTTTCAGAAGTCAATCCCATGCTCGGACATCGCGGATGCCGCCTCGGAAACACTTATCCCGAGATCACCGAAATGCAGGCCAGGGCCATCATCGAAGCGGCCCTCAACCTGAAGAAAAAAGGCATCAGGGCAATACCTGAGATCATGATCCCTCTCACCGGAACTCCGGAAGAAATGAAGATGCAGGAAGAGATCGTGAGAAATACCGTCGAAGCCGTATTCGCTGAATACAACGATCGCGTGGATTACCTGGTGGGTACCATGATCGAAGTGCCAAGAGCAGCCCTCGTGGCCGACAAGATCGCCGAGTCAGCCGAATTTTTCTCCTTCGGAACCAACGATATGACCCAAATGACTTACGGATACTCAAGGGATGATGCCGGCAAATTCCTGCCCGTATATCTCGAAAAGAATATCCTGAAGAATGATCCCTTCCAGGTGCTTGACCGCGAGGGTGTTGGCCAATTGATGAAGCTGGGTGTAAAGAAAGGCCGGAAAGCCAGAAAAGGCCTGAAAGTGGGTATATGTGGAGAACATGGCGGTGAGCCTTCTTCTATTGAATTCTGTAATTCACTAAAATTTAATTATGTGAGCTGTTCACCTTTCCGGGTGCCGATCGCCCGTCTTGCCGCTGCGCAGGCTGAGATCAAAAGGAAAGAAGAAAAAAAGGCCAAAAAAGCTGCGAAAAAAAATAAAAAAAAGTAGTTAAGCTTTGAAAATTAAGAAGAAGCAGTATTGTAAATGCTGCTTCTTTTTTTATCTTTATTGCAGGTATTAAGGAATCTAGATATTTTTTATTTTTGTGTAATATTTGCCACAACAAAGATGTCATAACATAAATCATTAATAATCAAATGAATTTAAAAGAGAACCTAGCCAAGACCATCCAGGGCCATGCAAAGCTATTCAACAACATCCCCCGGGAAGAAATGATCGAACACGCCCTTGCTAACAAGGAAGCCATTATAGCCGAAAGCGGCGCACTCGCCACATGGACGCCCCCGGAATCTACCGGCCGGAGTCCGAAAGATACTGTTACAGTAAAGCGTGCGATTAGTGAAAAGAACATCGACTGGATCTCTCCCAATAACATCCCCATTGATGAGGAAACTTTTAACATGGCTTTTGAAGACGGCCTCAATTTCCTGAAGAATTCCAAAAAAATCTATGAAACCGATCGGGTAATCGGTGCCGATTCCAGCTATGCCCTTCCGGTGAAAGTGGTGAGCAATTTCGCGCTTTCGATGGTCTTTACCGACAATATGTTCAGACCTGTACCCGATGATATCGAAAAAAGCTGTTTCTACAATGACGGCTACCAACTGGTGGCCATCCCCTACAAAAAGCTCGACCCGGAAAAATATAAGGGCCGCCTCAGGATGATGCCTGATAAAGCAACCAGCAACATGATCGTGGCCATGGATATGGACCGCAAACTGGGTGTGATCATTGGTTCGGCTTATATGGGCAGCATTAAGAAATTGCTGTTCACGGTTATGAACTACCTGCTTCCCCTGCAGGATATCTTACCGCTGCACTGTTCCGCCAACGAAGGCCCTGAAGGCGATTGTGCCTTGCTGCTGGGATTGTCCGGTACAGGAAAGACTTCCCTTTCGGCTGACCCAAGCCGTGCCCTGCTGGGCGACGACGAGCACGGATGGAATGAGCATGGGATTGCCAATTTTGAAAATGGCTGTTATGCCAAGATGATCGATATTGATCCAAAGAAAGAAGCAGATATTTACGATGCGGTAATGCATAAGGATGATTACAGGAAGCACGGATCGATTGTGGAAAATGCCATGGTTTACCCTAACGGGAAATTCGATTACAACGATGACCGCTTTACGCCAAACTCCAGATCATCTTATCCATTAAAATATCTCAGGAACATCAAGGAAAGTTCCACTTCGGGCCATCCAAAAACCATTTTGTTCTTAACAGCGGATGCTTATGGCGTGCTGCCTCCTGTTTCCAAGCTGAATCCCGACCAGGCCATGCTCTGGTTCCTGATGGGATATACCAGCAAGCTGGCCGGTACTGAAACCGGAATCACCACACCCGTGGCCACTTTCTCACGATTCTTCGGTCAGCCTTTTATGCCCATCAATCCTGATGTTTATGCCGGCATGCTGGGAGAGAAAATGGAAAAACACGGCACCCAGGTTTACCTGATAAACACAGGATGGAGCGGTGGCGCGTATGGTGTGGGCAAAAGGATCGACATCACGCTGACGCGGAAAATGGTGGAAGCTGCGCTGAATGGCAAACTTGAAAAGGTAGCGTTTGAATACGATGAAACTTTCCACCTGAATATTCCTACAACATGCCCGGGTGTTCCTGACGAAATGCTTTTCGCAAAAAATACCTGGGATGACAAAGAAGCCTATGATGTGGCTGCCAGGAAACTGGCCGCCGAATTCTCCAATAGCTTTAACAAAAACTACGGAGATAAGGATATCAATGAAAGTGTGATGAATGCCTGCCCCGGGAAATAAGCCTGGTGGCAGCGGCCGAAGCAGTGGCAGTTGCATGATCCAGCGACGAATTCCTTGTAATTCATTTTTAGTAAAAATTATTGAAACAAAAATTACCCTGGCATTGGGCCGGGGCTTTTTTATAAAGTCTTTCAAACCTGTCAGGTTTAGGCGCAAAAGCCTGATTCTGCGAGTTTAATTTCTTCTTTGTTAACAAGCCTTATATTTTGGGTTAACCTGCATTATTTGATTGCATTCAGTTATTTTGTGAATAATGCAGGCTAAAGTCGCCCTTTCGCTTTTATCGCCCTCATTCGCCTGCCTAAATCGTCTTCCTCGCCAGAAAACTCACTCCAAAACAAGCACAATCCTACCCGCAATTTCTTTTGCTGTAGTCAGCGTGCTTAGATCTGTATATAATTGCCCGTCTTTACCGGAATAATGACCATGCCCAATAGCCTCCATAAAATATTCATTTGTCCCGTCGTTCATATCAATCACTGCTTCGTAAATAATGGAAGGCTGACTGGAAGCTCTGTATTCCGGTTCATCAGGGAATTTGGTATTGCTCCAGTATTCATTCCAGTCCCAGCTTTGATTGATTTCAAACAGCACCCTGAACTTTTCAGGCAATTCCTTTTCAGTTCCGGCCAACAAAACAAAATCTGATTTGGGTGTTGGGCCTGTGATGGCATCTGCAACAGGATGATAAACCGAAGGCAAATAAAGTCCGTCTTCGGCTTCAATGCCTCTTTTGTGCACCCAGTAAGGCAGGGCAGCCGGCCGCCTGATCACGCCGGGTTTCCATTGCCCGCTGCTTTTGTCACCATAATTAAAGACACTCGTGCCAATGGATTTGGCAACATACAGGGTTTCTACATAATTGCTGTCCAGGTCTTCAATCCATACAGCCATGAGCGGATGATTATGTTCTTTTCCTTTCTCGAAAACAAGCATGATCTTTTGACCATCAAGGCCGGCATTTGTCATGAGGGTGTCAACCTGGGCAAAAACAGCCTTAGCTATCAAAACGATCAAACCAAAAACAAAAAATATCTTTTTCATCATCATAAATATTAAAATTCAACAATGATTCCGATTGTCGGCAAAACCGTACCCGATTCCGACTGTATCCTCCGCAATTCATACAATTGCTCGCTGTAGGGTTTATCAGAATTGATGATAACAGGCTTTCCATCCTCGTCAAGGTTGGTCAGATTGTCCTGTTCTTTCACCTTAAAATTGTATAAATTCTGAATATCCAGGTATAAGTTCAGCGACCACTTATCGAAGAAATATTGTTTATCGACCCGGATATCAAGTTGTTGAAAATTTCCCAGTCTTAAGCTATTGTATCTGTCATAGTCGAGATAAGCACGCCCGCGGGCATCCCATGCCGGTCGTCTTTCAGAAGTTGCAATATCATACGGGGTAAAGGGTGCTCCCCCAACAAAACGCCATTTGGCTCCCACATCCCAGTTTCTTGCTAAGCTCCTCAATACCGTCAAATTGAGGATGTGTTTGTTATCCCAGCGGGAAGGGATCAACTCATCATTTTTGTTCTCAAACTCGCTTCTCACAAAGGTATATGAAAGTATGATGTTAAAGCCTTTGAGGTTTTTATCCCTGGCAAGGACCTCGAAACCATAAGCCCTGCCATTGCTTTTTGAAATGACCTCTTCGTCTCCGAAAGTTCCAAAATCACCACCCTTGCTGGCAATGGCCACAGAATCATCCACCGAAAAAGGATAATCCCTGTAGTATTTGTAAAAACCCTCAAGGGTGATCCTTGAATTCTCATCAGGCAAAAACTCCAGTCCGGCAACCATATGATCCGATTCGATGTATTTCAAACCGTTTTCCTTGTTCACCAGCACACCCTGGTTGTTCCTGAAACCCAATGTTGTGTATGGAGGTCTTTGGTAATATATGCCTGTATTGAAATTCAGGAAAAGGTCCCCTGTGAGCATGTAGGAAGCTGAAAAGCGGGGGGAGAACTGATCAAGCATATTCGACATTTCTTTGGAGTAACTGCTGGCATCCATGCGCACTCCCAGCGATAAGGACAACCTGTCCTGGAAGAGGCTTTTGCTCAATTGTCCGAAGACATTCCAGTTAAGCACATCCAGGTCGGAATCATAGTTGATCTCCTGCAGGGAATCCCGGATATATACCTGCTGGAATGTTTTGTTGGAGTAGGTTGCATATTCCAGTCCGGCGCCATAATTGATTCGCCAGGTGTTGAGGCGGGTAACATGCTCATAGCGGATCTTATTCTCGGCTTCTGCCGATTTATAATCGAAATGTTTTCAATGAATCGACTTCCACATTGTTCTCATACTTATAAGAACGGTTATCGAGATAATTGCGGCTGACCACCCAGGTATCGTAGCCATTGTCTTTAAAATGACGATATCGTGCTCCGATGGTATAACTCCACTGTTCATTCACCGGCAGGTAACCCAGAATAAACCTTTGATCGTCATCGGGATCTTCTAGTCCGGTGTTCAATTCAAACTGATCGATGGCGCCCAGGCCGATAATGGTCAGGTCGTTTTTCTTGTCGAATTTATGGGAATATTTGAATTGGGCATCGTTGTATGTGGGCAGGAAAGGCAACCCGATGATATCAAATAAAAAGCCCAGGTAAGACCTTCTCACGGAAAAAATAATCCCGGATTTTTCTGAAAAAGGCCCGTTGGCCGTGAGGGCGAGGTCTGTAGCTCCAAGCGCAGTTTTAAAATTCCATTTTTCTTTGTTGGGTTCAATTTGCTTGAACTCGATGACCGAACTCAGGGCATTTCCTCTGCTGGCAGGAAAAGCGCCGGAATAAAAGTCTACCTCACGGATAAAATCCACATTGATGATACCCACCGGTCCACCCGATGCACCCTGCGTACTGAAGTGGTTAAGATTGGGGATCTCGATACCATCGAGGTAAAAAGTATTTTCAGCAGCTCCTCCCCCGCGTACGATCACGTCGTTGCGGAAAGAAACCGTTGAAGAAACCCCCGGCAGGGACTGTATGACCTTGGAGATATCGCGGTTGCCCCCGGGATTCTTCTCGATCTCGGAAATATCCAGCGACCGCATAGAGAGCGGGCTCTCCTTCATTCTCCGGAAAGGGGAAGCCTTGATCTCCACCGTTTCCAATTGCACGGTCTGCTCTTCCATGGGTAGCTCCATGTATACCGACTTGGCGTTGGTCACCAGAACATCTTCCGAAATATACTTCTTGTAACCCACGGCAGAAGCTGCCAGGCGAAGGTAACCGGGTTCCAGTCCCGTGAACTTAAAATTTCCGTCCAGATCTGAAGTGCTGCCGATATTGGTTCCCCAGATCACGATGTTCGCAAAGGGAATGGGCTCATTGCTGGCTGCATCAAAAATGCGGCCTTCGATCTTTCCGTTCTGGCTGAAGGCGATGGCCAACAGCCAGCCCATCAAAAAAGTCAGTGCTGTTTTCTTCATCTTGTGTAAAGTTAATGATTCCGCTAAAACTGTCAAGAATTAAACAATTGCATTGAATATTTTGTTCAGCCCTGTGTGGGTGAATAAATTGCATGGATGGATGGATGGATGGATGGATGGATGGATGGATGGATGGATGGATGCATGGATGGATGGATGGATGGATGGATGGATGTAAGTATGCTTAAACAATTTATAATCAAACTGAGATTTAAAAATTCTTTCGGAACCTGAAGACTGTAAAAACAATGATCAGCAAGATCAGCGCATAAACAGTATAATCTGACAAAGGCACCGGATAACTCAAGGTGGCAAATTCATAATCATCTAGCGACTGATCCGCACTGATCACGGCCTCTTCATAGAGGAAACCAAACCAGGGTGACCAAAGGGGAGATTCCTGTGCAAGATAGGAACCGGGAGGATAGGATTCAAAGTTATCAGCATAAATGGGCTGGCAGGCCTGGGAACTGGCAACACTGCTTAGAAAAAGCAAAAAGATTATGCCTGTGATTTGAAAAAAAAATTTCATGTTATTGGTATAGCGTCTTACATTGCCTCAAACATCCCGGCAGGATCCAAAGAGATCAGCAACAGAAGCTGGAACCCTGAATTTGGCCTTAACGCTTCATACCGGCCAGAATACTTTGCCGTGGATATTTCGGCATCTTATGTTTTGTCAGATATCGCCGGGAAGCCGGAGAAAAAAGCCGGAGAAATATTCAATCTGAATACAGCCATTTCCGGACAGATCCCTTTAAGCAAAAACTCAGGCAGCAGTTTATCCCCCGTGCTTGAAATGACATATTCCAGCCAGGCCAAAGGACAGGCCAACCCGGCCAACAACATTATTTTCCTTTCTCCGGGGACTTCCTTTATATATAATAACCTGGCTCTTGAAATCCTGATACAAATACCGGTTCTTCAATCCGATGAGGAAAATGTCATGAAACAGGAAAGCAGATTGATCACCGGAGTGAAGTTTTTATTCTAATTTGACTACCTTTAGCCGGTAATTAGCAATAACCAAACTAAAATTAAGATGAACTTCAAATCATTTCTTTTATCCGTCATTTCAGGACTTCTGCTTCTGAATGTCACCACAAGCAATGCATGCACCATTTTCCGCCTCAAAGCCAAAGATGGTTCTTTCATGATCGTTCGTTCCATGGAATTTGCCCTCGACATGAACTACCAGGTAATTGTGGTTCCCCGGAATACGCCCCTTCAAAGTCCTTTCACGGAAGAAAGCGGCGGAATGAAGTGGCAGAACAAATATGGCTATGTGGGAGTGACTTCCCTGGGAATGACCTATGCCATCAACGATGGCATGAATGAACAGGGGCTTGCCATTGGTCTCCTGTGGTATGAAGCGGATATGACCTGGCAAAAAGTTACTCCTGCCGACAGCAATATAGCCCTGGCACAGGCTATGTTCTGCGACTGGGTACTGGGAAATTTTTCCAGTGTGGAAGAGGTAAAAGATGAATTGCCAAATATTAAAGTTTTTGGTTACCAGGATCCTGTTTCAAAACTTAAGCCCACCGTGCACTTTATTGTTTACGATACCAAAGGCGACTGCATGGTTATTGAATACAACGAGGGAACTTACAAAGTTTACGACAACCCTCTGGGGATCATGACCAATGCCCCTGAATTTCCCTACCATATGCAAAACCTTCGCAACTATATCGGCATGAACTCAAGCAATCCAAGCAGTCATATGCAGTCGAAACTTAATTTAAAACCCACGGGACATGGTGCAGGATTCTGGGGTCTTCCGGGCGACTATACCCCGCCAAGCAGGTTTATAAGACTGGCCGTGCTTACAAGCTATGCCGACCAACAGGCTGATGCAAAGAGCAACCTGAATCTGGGTCAACACCTCATCAATACCTTTGATATTCCTTTTGGTATTATCACAGAAGAAGGTCCCGGAAATAAAATATATAAGGAATCAACACAATGGGTATCCTTCAGGGATCTCGCAGAAAAAAGTTTTTATTTCAGAACATACGATAATTTCACACTGAGAAAAATTGAGCTTGACAAGATAGACCTCAGCAAAGCGGGTATCCGGGTGTATTCAATGAAGGATTCTGAGCAAAGCATTATAGATATTACGGAAGATGGCGTAAGTGATAAGTAATTGATAATTAACAATTAATAATTAATAATTTGTTTGTCTTTCAATGAGTGAAAAGGAAAGTAAAAGTCCCTCTGGGGAAAAAATGGAAAACAGCTCAACAGGACGGAAATGGCCACAGGATTATAAACGAAGTTTGTCGCCTGAACATTTTGTATTTCCTTCCAAAGGATATCTGTATGAATCCCTGACAGACCAGGAGGTTGAATATATAACCGCCTGGCATGTTCCTTTTACAGGCCATGCTAAGTCAAGGCTGTACAAGAGGGAAAAGATTTGGATCGCTTTCGATGTCAACGAAGAAGAGCCTTTAAAGGTGGATGCCCTTCCTGTGGAATATTTGAAACTGGAAGCCAGGATGGTTCCCTTGCATGAACGCAACGATCCGGGATACCGCGGGTTTTACTTCCGGCTTGGCATAAAGACATTAAATAAAAAATTCAAACTACTCCAAAAGGACTTCAGCAAAGATATGCTGGGATAGATGCAAAGTTTGTGAAAATATATTCCTAAATAAGGGGTTTGCGATTTAAATTCATGAGAGCTTGCTCAATTAGTGGAAAAACATTACATTTGATAGATTATTACATTCAGACCTATGAAACAATCCATTCTGTTCCTGATAATTTTTCTCACTGCCTTAACTGCATGTAAAAAGTCTCAAAAAGAAGAAAAACTCACCATTCTTAGCAGTAGCATTAAATACCAGCAAAGCGGTGAATTGCTTCCTGGGTTTCCGGTGCGATTTGTTGAAAACGATGCCCTGGAAAGATTTGGCCACAAAAAATTTCTTCCCTATCATAAGATATTTATAAAGGATACGATTTATTCAGATAACCTGGGAAATCTTGAGTTTGTCGATTTTGATTTGAATGAAGACCTTGAATATTACGTCCTGGTTTATAATGATACTGTTTATTCTTTTTTACATTCCATCGAGGTGGGTAAGTCAAATGAATTTCAAATACTTATAGACGACCTGGGATTCCTGAAATTGAGCTTTTATAATGATACGAATGAATATTGGGCAATGAGCAATGAAATTTATAATTATGCAATAAACAAGTTCTGTCTTCTCGACAGCAATCTAATTGATACAACCTTAATTTTCGGATTAATACCCGGCACTTGCAAACTTACCACTTGCTTTTATAAAAGTGTTATAGCAGACACCATGATCTTTGAAACAGTTGAAATTATCCAAAACGACACCCTTGAGCTTAGTTATCATTATTAGGCAAGGGCAGACTTCAAAGTGAGATACTTGCTTAAAACGGGAGCATTACTTTTCTGCCGCTACTTCCGCTACCCAAACACTCCATCCATACAACCTCACAGCCATAATACCATGCAATTTTTATAGCTTGCTTCCAATTAATCCGTGAAAATTCGTACAATTCGTGTACAAACCCTACTCTTTACGGCTTACCACCTCTTTATAAACCCGCAGCGCCCTTTCCCTTGCATTGCTGTGATCGGTGATGGGATCAGGATACTTGCCTGTGCCCAGTTCAGGAATCCATTTTTTGCAGTATTCCATATCGGGGTCGAATTCCTCCTGTTGTGTTGAGGGATTGAATATCCGAAAATACGGAGCGGCGTCGCATCCGCTACCGGTCACCCATTGCCAGTTTCCAACATTGGAGGCCTGCTCGAAGTCAAGCAGTTTTCTTGCAAAATAGGCCTCTCCCCAGCGCCAGTCGATGAGCAGGTGTTTTACCAGGAAACTTGCCGTGATCATGCGTACCCGGTTATGCATGAATCCGGTCTCGTTCAATTCCCGCATGCCGGCATCCACGATGGGATATCCGGTACGACCTGCACACCAGCTATTAAAATCCCGCGTATCATTGCGCCAGGGGATGTTATCGTATTTGAGTTTAAATGCTTTATCGATGGTTTGTGGAAAATGCCAGAGGATCATCATGAAAAACTCCCGCCAGACCAGTTCCTTCAAATAGGTGTTGCTTAGCTTCCTCACATGGGCTACCAAACGCCGTATACTGATGGTACCGAAACGAAGATGCACTCCCAGTCGCGAAGTGGCATTCATGTATGGGAAGTTGCGAATCCTGCTCATAATTGCTGATCAGCTCATCCAATACTCTGGTAGTGGGAAAGGGAAACTCAACTTTTTTAAAACTGAGGTCCTTCAGGGAAGGGAAATGTAAAAGGACCTGTTTTCAAAAAATGATCACTGTATTCACTGATGTTATAATTGAGCAGGTCCTCCTCCCCCAGTTTGTCCAGCCATTTCTTGCTGTAAGGGGTATAAACGGTATAGGGTTTTCCATTATCTTTGAGGATCTCATCCCTTTCAAAGATCACCTGGTCCTTGTAGCTTTTAAAACCCACACCTTTGCTTTCCAGAAAATTTTTGACTTTCTCATCCCGGTGACCTTGCATAAGGTTCATAATCCTTATTGGTAAATACCGTATCGATTTCATACTCGTGCGGAAATTTTCTCAAAAGCTTTCACCGGCGTCATCATGCATGATCCTGATGGAAGATCCGTAATGTCCCAGAATTACCTGCATACGATCGAGGTAATGATGAATAAAGCTTAGCCGTTTGTCTTCCTTTTCTTCCAGCTTTCCCAGGATGATCTTATCGAAAACAAAGAAGGGCAGCACAGGATTACCTGCCCTGAGGGCTTCATGCAGTCCGCGGTTATCGTCCAATCTTAAATCCCTCCGAAACCAGAAAACATTGATCTTTTTCATAGTTAAAATTTTATAAATGGAAAAAATACCGGTGTGCGTTTTTTATAAGCTTCCCAGTCGTCCCTTCCTTCGTATTTTTTTTCCAGCATGGGAACGCCGGAAACATATCGCAACAGTAAGGTCATAACAATAGGACTGATGATTGCCATCCAGCCCAATTCTGAAGGCAGAGCCAAAAAGAAAATGCCCCACCATAACACCGCCTCACCGAAGTAATTCGGATGCCGGGTTTGCTTCCACAATCCCTCCTGGATGATCTTACCCTTGTTTTTAGGCTTTTTCTTGAATTGGGATAACTGATAATCGCCCATCACTTCGTAATAATACCCTATCAAAAACAGGGCGATGCCGATGTAATGCAATATTTCCGTTTGCCTGACATCTCCTGCGAAGGTGATGATAACAGGCAGTGAAACGATCAGCATCACGAAACCTTGTAACATGAACACTTTGAAAAACGCAATGATCCAGGCATTCTTTCCCCATTGCCGGCGCCAGTTGGCATAGCGAAAGTCCTCCTCTTTTCCTTTGTTCCGGTTATAGATATGGATACTTAGGCGCAAGCCCCAGATAATCACAGCCAGCAGCATGATTAATTGTGGCAGGTGATAGTTTCGGGTATAGAAAAGCAATACAAGGGAAACCACAATAAAGCCTCCCCCCCAGCCAATGTCTACAATAGAGTTGTCTTTGATAGCCTGGGCGATGGTGTAAAAGATCAGCATGTAGATGAAAATGCTGATGGCGCTGATTAATAATAATTCAGTTATCATAAAATCTGATTTTTATTTCAATAAATGAATCAAACTCTCCTTCAGTTCCTTGTACTCAAAGTCAAATCCTGTCTGCATTAATTTTGCCGGGATCACTTTCTGGCTGGGCAGCAGCATTTCCCTGGCCATCTCTCCCAGGAGCCCTTTTAAAACAAATGAAGGGATGTGCAGCCAGCTGGGCCTGTTCATCACTGCAGCCAACTGTTGAATAAATTCTTTCTGCCTCACAATGCCAGGGCTCACAAGGTTAACCGGGCCATTCACCTGCTCATTTTCGAGGACAAATCGGATCACCCGGACCTCATCATGCACATGGATCCAGGGATACCACTGCTTTCCATTGCCAATGTGTCCGCCAAGAAACATTTTTACCGGCAAGGCGGCAAGTGGCAGTAAACCCCCATCATTTCCAAGCACCAGCCCCGTGCGCAAATACACTTTCCTGCAATCAAGGCCGGACTTCCTGATCACATCTTCCCAACCTTGAACCACATTGGCAAGGAAACCATTTCCGGCTGCAGCCTCTTCCGTCAGGGCATCTTCATCCCTGTCACCGTATATACCAATGGCTGAGCCTTGCAGAAAAACTTTGGGAGTATGACCTGATTTGCCGATCATATCCAGGATTTGCCGTGAAAAATCGATCCGGCTCTTTCTGATTTTTTCCTTGCGCGATCGGGTCCAGGGTTTAGCCAGGCTGGCACCTGCCAGGTTAATGATGGCATCGGAATTCCGGATGGCAGATTGCATATCAGCAGAACTCCCGAGTTGTACCGTCCCGACATCCTCAAAAATCTTTTCAAGCTTATTCTTGCTGCGGGAAACAGCTGTAATACTGTGCCCCACTTTTTGCAATTCATCAACAAGGTACTTGCCAATAAAACCGCTTGCTCCAAATATCAATACTTTCATCTTTGCTATTTAATGATTAAACCATGGACCGGTGGTATTTGTTCATGCTTGCTTTTCAATAAATATACAAAAATTTGGAAGGATTTCATAATAAAAATAAAAACCCCGGCGAATCACCGGGGTAAACTATTCAAAATGAAAATAAATTCAAGGGTTTACTGGTTCAGCATAACGGGCATTACCAGCATCAGGATCTCTTCTTTCTCGTTGTCATTTTCCACGGGAAAAATGATACCGGCCCTGTTGGGTGCCGACATTTCCAGCCGGATATCGTCGGAAGCGAGATTGGTCAACATTTCCTGCATAAAGCGGGAGTTGAATCCGATCTCCATGTCGTCCCCTTCGTAGCTGCATGTTAGGCGTTCGACGGCTTCATTGGAAAAATCCACATCTTCGGCGGAGAGAACCAGTTCTTTACCTGAGATCTTAAAACGCACCTGGTGTGTCGACTGGTTGGCAAAGATGGCCACACGCTTGATGGAATTGAGCAACATATGCCGGTCGACGATCAGTTTGTTCGGGTTATTGTTCGGGATCACTGCTTCATAATTCGGATATTTGCCTTCAATGAGGCGGCAGATCATGTTCACATTCTTAAAACTGAAGGCGGCATTGGTCTGGTTGTACTCCAGGTTCACCTTGCTGTCATCCTCCGGCAGGATCTTTTTCAGTTGGTTGATGGGTTTTTTGGGAAGAATGAAAGAGCTGGATTCATCTGCTTTGGCATCTTTCCGCCTGTAACGAACCAGTTTGTGGGCATCAGTTGCCACAAAGGTGACATCATCGGGTGTAAGTTCGCAGAACACACCCGACATCACAGGACGCAATTCATCGTTCCCGGTGGCAAAAATGGTTTTATTGAATGCGCTGACCATGAGGGAAGCATCAAGTTCCAGTTTGGTTGTATTCTCCATGGCCGGGTTTTGCGGAAACTCATCGCTCTTGTGTCCGGAAAGCTTGTATTTACCTTCTCCGGCGGAGATCTCCACACCCAGGGTATCCTCATTGATGTTGATGGTTAACGGGATATCGGCAAAAGTCCGCAGGGTATCAATCAGAATCTTGGCCGGTATGGCAACAGATCCGGGTGATTCAGCCTTGGATGGTTCCAGGGTCACTGTCATGGTCGTTTCCAGGTCGGAAGCTGTTACTTTCAGCGACTGCTCGGAAAGTTCGAACAGGAAATCATCCAGGATCGGAAGGGTATTGCTCGCATTCAGCACGCCTTCCAGTGCCTGCATATTCTTCAGTAATACCGAACTTGAGATAATAAATTTCATTGTTTTGTATTTTTCAGATAATTATACAATTTGAATCGGAATGGTAAAGATAGGATAAAATTAAGAACAGCTAACTGAATTAAATTTTTCTTTCTCAACATTTTTTTCACAGAAACTAAGGTACGTTTTTCTTTTTCCTTATGGATATTTTCTTTTCCTCTCCCTTGATCAATCGCTTAATATTGCTGAGATGCGTGAGGGGAACGAACAATCCGACTGCAATGGACAGGATTACCAGGGCAAGGTGTCCGGGCGGGAAAAGAAATATAACGAGGAGGGGGAAAATAATGGAAGCCAAAACGGAAGACAGGGAAACGATGCCCGAGGTCAACAACACCACCACAAAGGCCAGAACCACAAACCACACAGCTACGGGGTATAAGGCGATCCCCACACCCAGCAGGGTAGCTACCCCTTTGCCTCCGCGAAACCCGATATAGACTGGATAAATATGCCCGGCAACTGCCGCAGCGGCAGCCAGGATACGGATCCACAGCAGGGGAAGGACCTGGAAGACTTCTGAAGGCAAAAAGCGGATCAGGTATACGGCAAGCCATCCCTTGAAAACATCGAAGATAAGCACCGGTATACCCGCTTTCCAGCCCAGCACCCGGATGGTATTGGTAGCTCCGGCATTCCTGCTGCCCTCATCCCGCACATCCACATCGAAAAACAAGCGCCCGATCCAGACTGAAGTAGGAATAGAACCCAGCATATAAGCTGCTATTATTGCAAGAATAATGTATAGCATTGATTGTTTTGTGTTTTGTGTTTTGTGTTTTGTGTTTTGTGTTTTGTGTTATTAATTACTTACCTTTTCCATTTTCCGAACAAAGTCCACTTGTTTTCTACGGGTCGAAATTACAAATTCATAGGGAGTTTCGCTACCTTCAATATTTACCGTCTTTTCGCCGGGCTCCAGTTCCGATAAAATGCTGTTGAAGGCCTGGTCAGAAGATATGGCCTGCATAACCCCTCCGCGGTAGCTGAAAAAGTACCAGCTCCTTTCACCCGGCTGAAGATAAATATTCATGGCATCCCCGCTGCGGTTGGGTTCAATTTCGATATATCCATCGATGTATTTGCTGACATGTTCCTCCACAATACTGCCAAGTCCGATGGGGCCTTTTGAAACAAAGGAGCCCGAGGATTCATTCCATACCATATTCACATCACTGAGGATCAAGGAAAAAACCAGCTCCTCGGGATATTTCTTGATCGTACCATACAGGTTCAGTTCTTTGAGTAATTCCTGAGAAGCCTTTTGTCCGAGCAGTTCAATGAGGGAATAGGCAAAAACAGGGTTGTTGGGATCCACACCCGGATTGCTGGAACGCTTCAGTGAATCGGCAAACATTTCAAGCAGTTTTTTATTGAAAGGGAAATCCATCATCATGGATACTCTGAATTTGGCCGAATCCGGGACCAGCAGGTATTCTGCCTGTCCAAAAGATTGCAAAAAGACAGGGTTCATGTTTACTCCGAAATCGACAGGTCCTTCTCCCCTGATCACACAATCATTTGTTGCAAGTTCCAGGTACTGGCCATGATCACTTTTGCTTGTGATCCGGTTCAGGTTTCCCACCCTGAATTCCCGCAGATTCGAGTTATAAATGGCCGAACCGCTTGCCTTGATCAGCGGCCGGTCGGCAGCATTGTTCTTGGTGGTGAAGAAAGCCGGATAAATCTCATCTTCAAAAACCGAATGGAACAATCCCACCTGCAGGGGGCTGCCGTCAAGGTCTTTCAGGCTGTCGGGTACCGGAAAAACAATGTTTGTGGGATCCAGTACTGCGTTAAAGTATACCCAGTCCTCGTTATAATAATAACAATCCTGGTTGATCCTGAAACCTCCCTCAAAGGCCAGGTTCTTCCTGGGGGCCACGATAGATACATCCCCGATGAAAAGAAAATTTGGGCTCAGAAAGAAAATACTGGCCGGAAGCACTTCCCCATAAGCATGCGTAACGCCCATGCTATCGGCCTCGATCAGCGACATGCTGATCTGTTGCGGGGTATCATTCTTATCAATATAATCGTAAAAGCCTTTGGCAATATATTTATGTTTGTTGAAAACAGTTACCGTTGCCTCGTAAAATGTATGGTATTTACTGGCCGTATCGGCAATGATATAGGCATCGTTCAGGCTTTCCATGCGGGCGTCCTGGTAGATCCTGACCCTGCCGTCGCCGGGAAATATACCTGCATCCGCCACTTTGATGATCTTCACCCCTTCGGCATCAATGGTATAATCCTGCATGTCGTATACGGCCTTTTGCGAAAAGAAAGCCAGGGAGTCCTGATCAGGACGGGTTGAGATAAATTCTGAACCGCTGAAATCAAAATCGATAAGGTCGAAAAGGTTGAGTTCATCCAGGTAGGGAACTTCTTTTGCCATGTTGTTAAACATCTCGATCTTGTATTCATCCATGATCCAGGTCATCTCATCCATGGATGAAATATACTGGTTAAAGGGGAACTCCACCAGGGATACATCGCCCAGGGCCGTAAAATTCCCGAAGCGTTCTTCAAAGTCGATAAAAGTTTTGTAATCCTCAGTGGAGATGGCCAAATCACCTGTCCCGGCGGTTAGCAGCCTAAAGTCGGAGCTATCGGCCGAGAGGGAATGGTGATAGAAATCAAACTGCTCTGACACGATCTCTGCATTGGTAAAATTAAAGACGCCTTGGCCTTTCATCCCGGGAGGCGATAATTCAATATTTCCTTTCAGCACCGATTTATTGCTGAACATGTAAAAAGGATTGTCGATCATATTCACCTTCATGATATTGGTATCGGTAAGCCACAGCTGGTCGGCCATTTCGGTGCTCACCTGGGGAAACTCGGGCTCACTTGTTTTGGGAGCCACCTCAAAGCTTGCTGCTTTCGACCGCAGTGAATCGAGGAAAAAATTATAGGCCGCCGAGGTGGTTACCGAAGTGAGGTATTCCAGTTTTCCCTCCCCGATCAGGCCGTTGTTATCAAGTTGTATCTTATTGTAGAACCGTCCTTTTTTATCATAAACCGGCCAACCGGCAACAGGGGTTTCGGTGGTAAATCCCAGTGAATAATCCGGCATAACCACCAGGGGCTCCCCGATCCCGGGAAAGATGCCATCGGAAGCCAGGTAGCCCATAAATCTGAGATCATCGGTTGAGAAGTTATCCAGTTTCATGATCACGAAAGGATCCAGCTGATAATAAAATCTTTCTTTATCGTAAGCGCCCTGCTGGATAAAATGATAATCATAGAACACATAGGAGTCGTTCTTGCTGTTGAATATGGGATATTCGGGATAGGATTCCAGCCCGGATTTATTAAAAGGTTTATCGATGAGAAGGTCGCCGCTGAGCTGGGCGATCACATTCTTCACCTTCACATACAATGGGTAGCCGTTCCTGTCGACAGAATCGCTCTTCACCATAAAACTGAGCGAATCCACTACCGGTAAATTCAGCCTGAAAGTATCATATTCGAAGGAGCACTCATTGGCATAAAAATCGAACAAACCGGCCCTGACAAGTCCCGAGAAGATAAAATCCCTGTTTTTCTTCATCAGGATCTCACGATTATTGGGATATATGTATACGTGCTGGGAATCGCTCAGGAAGATCTCATACACCCCGTTGATCTTAAGATCGAAGTTATGCAGCGACAACTCAGCATTGCTTTGCAGGCTGGTTTTGCTGTTGAACCGAATCACATCATAATCGGCAAGACCTGCTTTGGCATCCAGGTAATCGTAAAGCCGCTGTTTGATGGTGGCCCTGCCTCCCTCAATATCGAAGACCAGGAAGCCCCTGGCCGCCAGGTTAAAAAGCATGGCTTTGACCTGCTCCCCGGGCTTATCCAGGTATTGTGCAAAAGCATTGACGCTGATTTCCTTTGCGTTATAGTCTTTGGCATATTTCTTTACCAGGTCGAGGGGATTGACCGGATCAATGCCTTGCAGTTTATAATAATCATAATCGGAATAATAACCGGCGGATTCAAAAGTGGCATTGCTTTCATTGCTCAAACCTCTGATGTCCTCAAAAGATAATTTGGGTTCAGATGTCTTCCAGTACATGGCATCGCAATAAATATCGATCTGATGATAGGTATCCAGGAAGGGACTCTGTGCCATGCCCCTGTCGGTGCGGTAGAGCGTCAGCATTTTCTCATCATCCGTATATTTCATATTGAGGCCCGGATGGTAAATCGAATCCTTTTCGTAATAAAGGGAAACAGAGGCACGGCTGGACACGATCTTGTCTTTCTGTATCTGGAATGCTGGCGATTGCACAAAGGCAATCAGGCTATCATTCCGGTAAAATCGCAAAATGCCCAGTTCATCCCCGCTACCGCTACCGAAAAGACGGGAGCCTTCCATGCTGATGCCACCCCTGTAATCCACATCCCGAAAAATATCATCCAGTTGATAATCCCGGTAAAAAGAGGTAAACCTCGGGAAAGAGGTCCGGTTGTTGGGCGGACTCGACAGCACCTTGTCTTCAAGGCTTCCTGGCATTGCCATCTTGAAGTAATTTTTATTGATAAAACGAACGGAATCCACCCGGAAATCCGTTTCACCGATGTTGATCTCATATCCGCCCATGATATCAGCATATACCTTTTTGGTATCCAGGCCCACCCTTCGCCAGTCGATGCGCCCTCCGCTGCCAATCCACTTCAATTCCTGAATATTATACGATCCGCTCGTACCTTCGATCACACTGCTATCCTTTTTGGTGGCACAGATGAGGTCGACATCCCTGAGGATAAGGCCCGGAATGGAATCAAAAACAAACTCCATCTCACCCTTCTTATATTTCCAGGCCACGCTGCGGGTATCATATATAACCTGATCGCGGAAAAGTTTAACAGAGAATTCGATATAATCATCAAAATCGCTTTTGGAACTGGCCTTGACAAGCGGTTCAAAACTGCGCAACCAGGCGATCACGCTCCGGTCTCTTGTGGTGGTATGGGCTACCTCATTCAGTACGATCAAAAAGTTAAGGAAATTGGGAAACACCCTGACATCCGCCTCCATCATCAGATTGCAGGTATGGATCACTTCATCTTTTACCTGTGGATCGAACCTCTCTGACAACCATTTGGGTTCGAACTTTTCAAGCAGCAGTTCCGATTTATCTTTGTAATAATCGCTTTTGGTGGACAGGAGCATTTCGCTTACTTCCTGCAGAAAAGCTTCCCTGGTACCGGAGAACTGCCTGGCCTCCTGGGCCGGGGCCAATAAAACAATAAATCCAAATGTCAGCGTGAGTAGTAATTTCCTCATTTCCGGAATTAATCGCTTAATGATTAATAGAAAACAAATTTTTCGGGCTTTTATTATTTGCGAAAGATTTCCGCTATCCAGTCATCTTTTCTGAGTTTATGCATGCTTTGCAATCCATTCTCCCGGCATTTTTCCAGGATCCTTTCCCGGTCATGCTCAAGGAAACCGCTCAGTAAAAGCAAGCCACCGCTTGCAAGCTTTTTAACATAGGCAGGTATATCCTCCAGCAATACATTGCGGTTAATGTTTGCGAGAACGATATCGAGATTTTCTGCAGGGATGGCCTCCTTTTCACCTTCAATCACTTCAATATTTTCAATATTATTCAACTCCATATTGTGCAATGTATTCTGGTAGGCCCAAAGGTTGTTATCGATGGCGATGATGCGACCGGCTTTTTTCATGGCTGCGAAGATAGCCAGGATCCCGGTACCGCAGCCCATGTCCAGCACCCTTTTGCCATGAAAATCCACTTCCAGCATCTGCTCGATCATCAGTGCGGTGGTGGCATGATGGGCGGTACCGAAAGACATCTGGGGTTCAATGATGATCTCATAAGGATATGCCGGACTGGATGTATGGAAAGGTGCGATCACCCGGCATCTGCCGGCGATGACAACAGCCTCGAAGTTCTGTTCCCATAGCTTGTTCCAGTTCTTTTCTGAAATTACACCCATTTCAAAAGTCCTGTCGCTGAAAAGGCTTCCCTCCAGGCTTTTCTTCATCGATTCCTCATTATAATTTTGCCGGGGAATAAATGCAAAAACCTGCTCATCAGTTTCCTGGAAGCTTTCAAATCCTGCTTCAGAAAGCAAAGCGATCAGTATCTCCCTCATTTCACCGTTTTCTTCCGGGAAAGTAATTTGTACGTAGTCCATGTGTTTGATCTTATTCAGGGATGGCTTTGATGACTTTTATAAACTCCTCTGCCTCAAGGGAAGCGCCTCCGATCAGTCCGCCATCCACATCGGGATTCTTAAAAAGGACCCTGGCATTTTTTGAATTGCAGCTGCCTCCGTAAAGAATGCTTGTATTTTCCGAAACATCCTTGCCAAATTTATCTTTGATGAGATTACGGATAAAAGCATGCATTTCCTGCGCCTGTTCGGGTGTTGCATTCTTTCCGGTCCCGATCGCCCAAACGGGTTCATAAGCGATCACGATCTTTGAAAAGTCATCGGCATCCATATCAAACAGGGCCTTGCGGATCTGTTTTGCCACCACCTCCTCCTGCTTTCCGGCCTCCCTTTTATCCAGGTCCTCACCGCAACAGAAAATGGGCGTGATATCTGATTGCAGGAGGTTGCGGATCTTTGCAGCAAGCATCCCCGATTTCTCCCCGAAATACTTTCTCCTTTCGGAATGTCCCACCAAACAATAATCCACTTCCATCGAAGCCAGCATCGGAGCGGAAACCTCACCGGTAAACGCACCGAAATCATGCTCACTTACATTCTGGGCGCCCACTTTTAAAGGGGCTCCCTGGGCCAGGTCCGTGGCCATTTCCAGGTATGGATAAGGCGGGATGACGAGTACTTCCGTGTTTCTGATTTCAAATTCTTCCATCAGGTACTTTACTTCCGCCACCAACTCCTCGGCTTGCTGGAATGTTTTATTCATTTTCCAGTTTCCTGCAATGATCTTTTTTCTCATAATTTACAATTTTATCGGATCCTGACACGCGGGTCCAGCAATCCATAAATGATGTCAACAAAAATATTAATTATCACTAAGATAACAGAAATAAACAGAACCGCCCCCATCAATACCGGAAAATCATAGAGTTCAAGTGCATCAACAATAACCACACCCACTCCTTTCCAGTCGAAAATAAACTCAACAAAAACAGCCCCTGCCATGAGGGAGGCGAACCAGCCTGAAATGGCTGTGATTACTGGATTGAGTGCGTTCTTTAGGGCATGCCCGATGACCACCCTTGTATTGTTCAGTCCTTTGGCACGGGCCGTGCGTATGTAATCCTGCGACAATACATCCAGCAGGGAATTCCTGGTCAACTCCACAACGATGGCAAGAGGCCGTATACCAAGCGTAACTGCGGGCAGGATGAGATTTTTGAGATCAAGGTACTCACCCCTCCCGAAATCATCAACCGAATAAAGGCTGCCGGTCATGTTCAGACCGGTATAGGAGGCAAGCACAAAAGCAAAGATCCAGGCATTCAGGATAGCTGCGAAAAATGAGGGAAGCGACATCCCAAGTACCGAAAACACAAGCGCCAGCCTGTCGAGCAATTTATTTCTTTTGATGGCGAGCATGATCCCGATGCCCACACCGAGTATCAGGGCAAATAAAATCGAAACCGTTGCCAGTAAAATGGTTTTGGGAAAAGCCTCAGCCAGAATATCAGCCACCTCCCGCTGGCTCTGGTAGGACCGGCGGAGGTAGGGCTTTTTGAGCACCAGGCCCGAATTTTCGGAGAAATTCAGAATGGATGAATAAGGAGCATACTTTTCTTCATCCAGGTACCAGGGACTATCCGGATCAGAAGTATGATAAGAGACAGGAGAAAGGTCATTGATAAAGTTCACATATTGTATATAAAGCGGCTGATCCAGCCCCAGGTCCCTGCGGATATTCTCCACGCTCGACACGTCAGCCCGCTGCCCCAGCATCATGCGGGCAGGATCGCCCGGCAAAATATTGAACAGGAAAAAGACCACGGTGATCACACCCAGCAAAACCAGGAAACCATACCAGAGTCTTTTGATGATGAAACCAAGCATAAAGCGATGCTTTATTGTTCAATATGTTCTGCAAAGATATCCCCAAAACCGGGAATATCATTGTAATGCCATTTGTCGAGAACGATCCCGTCTTTTAGCAGGATAAGGCCCGGATTGGAGCGGATCATGGTCTTGAGGATAACGTCATCTGCAAAATAAAAATCGTATTCAATATTATGATCCAGTTTGAAACGCTCCACTCTACCGGGAATGCTACTCGTAAGGACAACCATTGAATAGTCCTCACGTTCAGCTTTTTGGTAAATACTGTTCAGTTTAGCAAAGGATGCTGTATCCGTTTCATCCAGGTCGTAAGCTACTACAATAAACTGATAATCCGGGTTTTCGATTATATGACGCGTAAAATCTTCCCCTTCAAAGCTTTCAATTTTCAACTGGGCATTATTGTTCCCGGTATCTTCAAAACGCTGCGAAACGAATTCCCACTTAGCCATCCAGACGGAATCATTCCATGGATAGTTGGGTGAAAGGTACTCTTTGGTTTCGCCTGTGAGAATGTTCCGGTAGGTAAGATACACATCCGGTTCGCTCTGATCTATAGATTTGACCGATGACCCTTTGCTCCATGACCTGAAGTCCATCACCGGCAGGTGTTTCAGATTAGTAACCGAGAACCAGACAAATCCGCTGGCAGCGATCAAAACCAGGATAAGCTGTGATGAAGCAGACCAGGGGCTTCTGATCTTTTTGCGGCCAAAAAAGATGATGGATACAAAAACGATCAGGACCAGGTTTTTGTAAAAAGTTTCCCAGTTGGAGAGCTTGATGGCATCGCCGAAACATCCGCAATCCGCAACGGGTTCGTAAATTGCATCGTAAAGGGTCAGCAGGGTAAAGAAGACCATCAGCAGGAAAAGGGGCCAGGAAAAGAATTTAATCTTGGTATTGAAGAGCATGGCAAAGCCAAGGACGAACTCCAGGGCTGAAAGAGAAATGGAAAGTAACAGTGCCAGTGGCATGGCCCAGTCGGCTCCGTAAGCAATAAAATAATCTTCAATGCGGTAAGCCGTCCCAAGGGGGTCCACCCCTTTCACCGTTCCCGAAAACATAAAAACAATGCCGACCACCCAACGGCTCAGAATTCTCAAAAACTTCATCATATCAATCTACTTTTCCCCTGTTTCCATCAGTTTGATCAACGCAAAAACGGCATAATTGATTATATCAAAATAATTGGCATCCAGTCCTTCCGATACCAGGGTTTCACCCTGGTTATCCTCGATCTGTTTGATCCTGAACAATTTCATCAGAATGATATCCGTGAGGGAACTGATCCGCATGTTGCGCCAGGCCTCGCCGTAATCATGGTTCTTATCCTGCATCAGACGCTTGGCAGTTTTTGCGTAATGCCCGTAGCGCTCCTCCACTTGATCTGCCGGCATATCCAATTCACTAAAAGTCTGGGGCAGTTCAAGCTTATCACCCATTTCCAACTGGATCAGTGCAATGATCGAATAATTAACAATCCCGATGAATTCCGGTTCAATGCCTTCCTTGATTTTTTGCGATCCTTTATAATCTATGCTCCGGATGCGGTTGGCCTTGATGTAGATCTGGTCAGTGAGGGAGCTGACCCTGAGCACCCGCCAGGCTGCTCCATAATCCTTCATTTTATTCAGGAACAAGCTCTTACACTTTTCAATGGCTGCATCGTATTGTCCGGATGTTTTATTTTCCATAGAATGTCTATTTTCGCAAAACAAGGATTAAAAAATGAAGCGTAAAGGTACATCTTTTTCAGAAAAACGGCAGATCAACTGCGGGGGCAAAACACTGGACTTATCCACACCCGCAGTGATGGGGGTATTGAATATTACCCCGGATTCTTTTTATGACGGGGGGAAGAACACGGATTTCAAAAGCATTGAAAACTCCCTACAGGAAATGAGCAGCGAGGGTGCTGCCATTATCGACATTGGAGGAGCGTCGACCCGGCCGGGGGCAGAAGAAATAAGTCCTGAAAAAGAATGGGAAAGGATAGAACCGGTGCTCAGGTATTGCCTGAAGACCTATCCTGATCTCATCGTTTCGGTCGACACCTATCAGTCAGGGGTTGCTGAAAAGGCTCTGGAGGCAGGGGTTCATATCATCAATGACATTTCGGGTGGACGATTTGATGAGAAGATGATCCCACTCGTGTCACAAAGTGATGCAGCATTTATCATTATGCACATACAGGGAAAGCCCAGGGATATGCAAAAAAACCCTTATTACCAGGATGTGGTGCAGGAGATCACTGATTTTTTCCAGCAGCAAATATCAGCATTCGAAAAACATGGATTTGACAAGCTGATCCTTGACCCGGGTTTTGGCTTTGGAAAGACGGTGGATCACAATTACACACTGCTAAAAAACCTGAAAAGTTTAAAAAGTATTGGATTTCCGGTTCTTGCAGGCCTCTCCCGCAAATCCATGATCAACAAAGTGCTGGGGACAAAACCCGCCACTGCACTCAACGGGACAAGTGTGGCCAATACCATTGCCTTACTATATGGAGCGGATATTTTGCGGGTGCATGATGTGAGAGAGGCGGTGGAGGCGGCGAAGATCGTTGTAAAGCTGAAGGTCGAGTATTGATTGCAGATTGCAGATTGCAGAATGTCATCCTGAGCGAAGACGAAGGGACCAACATCCAACTTCCAACTTCCAACTTCCAGCACCAAAAAAAGGCCACTCAATATGAGCAGCCTTTTAACTTTGATATTGTTTTGCGTTTAAACGAATGCTCTCCTGAAACGAATGGCTGTGAAAGCCAGGATCAGGAAAATGCCAATGTAGATGGCATAGTCTGAGAGTGGGACCTGCCCAGGTGGGGTTGGAGTAGCATCTCCGGTTACTAATAATTCATATTGTCCGCTACTGGAACCAAAACCAGTAACAACTATGTAATAGGTGTTTCCTGCGTTAGCCTGGAATTCGACCTCCGATAACAGTGACCAGTCAGACCCTAATAAATTATATGGACAACTGCCATCCGTAATATCATCATTTCCTGTAACACAAGTGCTTTCACTATTTTCAAAAACCAGGAGCTTGGTATCGTAAAAGGAAATTTCACTACAAGTCGTGACGTTTATTGTTCCTGATGTTGCTGGAGTAAAAGAATATACTAAATCTGGCGCTGTACCAGATGAAGTTCCGCAATAAGCAGTAACGTCAATACTTTGTCCCGTGGTCGAACCAATATCTGAATATGGAACTTCGTCAATTGGAGTTGCTGAACCAAAATCATCTCCGCCCTGTCTGCTGCCATTTTCAGATGGATTATACTTCTCCATTCCCGGTTCTTCAATGATTCCATTCATTACATCCAGTTTCAGTTGTTTGTACTCCTCTTTACTCATTCCGTTGTAATGCATTTTCTGTTGAGCATTCACAACAAGAAATGTTAAAGACAGTACAACAATTAACAGACTTTTAAACATTAATAGTAACTTTTTCATAATTTAGGTTTTGGGGTTAACTTTACATTGAGCGCTAAATTAATCCAAAGTCATCTCAAAGTCAATAAGTTGTTGTACGTCTAGCGTTTAGCCGTACTTTTGTCGCCTTAAAACACTGATTTACATTGCATTTAAAATTAAATATTTTTGTACGTCTTTCGTTTAGCCGTACATTTTGGTTTTTAACATGGGTTAAATTGCTTGAAGATTCAGGTCTTGATTCCGGGTTTCGGGTTTCGTATTCCGTATTTTGAGCTCTAATCTGCAGTTTCCGAATTTCCATTTTCCAATTTCTAATCCCGTCTCACGGACGAGGATCCTCGACTGAAAGTCGGGACTTCCAACATCCAGCATCAAAAAAGGCCACCCAATATGAGCAGCCTTTTAACTTTGATATTGTTTTGCGTTTAAACGAATGCTCTCCTGAAACGAATGGCTGTAAAAGCCAGGATCAGGAAAATGCCAATGTAGATAGCGTAATCTGAAAGGGGTGTAGCCGGAACGCTGTCACCAAAGGCAAGATTGCCTATTAATTCGGCTCCACCACCACCATCACTTACAAATAAGATCTCACCGATCGGTGTATCCGAATAAACTCCCCAAAATTCTTCAAAGGTTGCAGGTGATGTTCCACTGCCAATAAAAACCCCATTGTCATCATATACACTAATTGTGAATCCATCAGGGGTCACTGGCTGAAAAAAATCGAAACCAATTGCACGTACTGGTGGATCAAAAGATATGATCATATTATCTGTAAATGTATTCGGACCAACCACATTAGAGGTAAGACCTAAAAAATACCCAGTTGTTATGAGTACGTATTCTTCGTTGGCGGGAATCATATTTACTTCTAAACCCGGCATTATATCTCCAGCACTGAAACAGCTATTGCTGGTAAGCTCATTAAGTGGGGCAAATCCACCACAAAGATTATTTGGGCCAATCAAGTTAGGATCCCATGTTTCAACTGGAAGTCCCGGGTTGTCCGTATTAAAAACCCCACGGTCAGTATAAAATGTAAGCCCCATTGGTGCATCAGAAGGATTTGTTTGATTCACAGGCTTTGATTTTTGCGCCGGGAAATTGGTTGAAATATCAGCACTGTTAACTTCACTATATGAAGTTGGACGATCAGCAGTTTCATTTGACTGCGAAAAAGCAAATACAAAGCTCAAATTTAAGAGAATGGTCAGGAGTCTTTTCATTGTTTAAGGTTTTGATTTTTGATTAATTAATTTTCGGTAAACTTATACCTAAATACCCTAAAAGTCAAAAGTTTGTTGTTCGTCTAGCGTTTACCCGAACAAAAACCCACATATTCCACTGATATTGACAATATTAAAAATTGTTAATTATTTGCAAAATTGTGCTTAGATGTACATTTGGAGATTTGTACTTGGTTAAATTGCGCGGAAATTCAGTTTTTGATTCCATATTTTAGATTTTCGGATTCCGGGCTTCGGGTGTCGGATTTTAAGTTCCAATCTAAAGTTTCCGAATTCCCGGTTTCTAAACTTGAATTTCAAAATTACTACTGTGCGGATAAGCGCCCAAAGATTCCTCGAATTTACCGGACACTAAAGTTTCAAAATTTCAAATTTCCAACCTCTAGCTTCCAGCTTCAAGAACATTTTTCAAATATTTCCCTATTTTTGTGTATTAAAGCAAAGCTTTGCAAGAACTATTCATCACCGGTTTCATTGGGCTCAGGCTGCTGGATATCATCGACATCCTGCTGGTAGCCCTGCTTTTGTATGAACTTTACAACCTTTTACGTGGCACGGTTGCCATCAACATTTTCATCGGCATCGTGGCGATTTTTCTGGTATGGAAAGTGGTTTCTGCACTTGAAATGAAATTATTGAGTGAGATTTTGGGAGCTTTTATCAGCGTGGGTTTTATTGCACTGATCGTAATCTTCCAGCCCGAGATCCGCCGTTTCCTGTTCGCCCTTGGTACGCCGGCCTTTATCAACAAAAAAGGAAAAGGTTTCTTTTTTGGCGATTGAGTCTGGAAGAGGAAAACAAGCTGGATATCGACAACATCATCGTGGCCTGCCAGCGCATGGCCGATGCCCGGGAGGGCGCTCTCATCGTCCTGTCACACCAGCACGATCTCAAGCAATTCATCGAGACCGGGGAAAAGCTGAATGCGGTGGTATCCAGCCGGCTGCTCGAAAATATATTTTACAAGAACAGTCCTCTTCACGATGGTGCTGTGATCATCTCCGATAACAAGATCGTGGCAGCAGGTTGTATCCTGCCCGTATCCAACAATACAACCATTCCCAAAAGACTGGGACTCAGGCACCGCGCTGCAGTCGGGCTTACCGAGCAAACGGACGCCATTGCCATCGTGGTTTCAGAACAAACCGGAAACATTTCCTATTGCAAGCTCGGGGAAATCAATACGCGTGTAAAACCGGCCAATCTGAAAGACTTCCTGGAAGAGGAGTTTGCCACGACCGGTAAAAAAGAAACCAAGGAAGAAGATCAGGATTCATAATCCACCACTGCCGTGCTTTCCATGATCTCCCGCAGATATTCCAGCACCTTCACGTGCTCAGGATGTATACGGTAATTGTCAAGCTCTTCCCTGCTTTCAAATTCCGAGATCAGGACTATATCATAGGCAGCAGGCTTTTCGTTAAAGTTCAGTCCCACTTCCATGGCAAGAAGTTCGGGTACTTTGTCAACAAGGTCGAGTAACATTTGTTTGAACTTCCTGGCATGGGATGTTTTTTCATCCGCTGAAGAAAAATCTTTTAATTTGATCATTACGATGTGTTTGATCATGCTATTGGTAGTTTTTTGGTTTTTACAAAGATAGGTATTGGAGAACGGAAGATGGAAGATGGAAGATGGAAGATGGAAGACGGAAGACGGAAGGCGGAAGACAGAAGACAGAAGACGGAAGGTGGCTAAGGGAAGACCTTTTTCCTTTTTCCTTTTTCCTTTTTCCAACATCAAAGATACTGATCCAAAGTCTGCTTTTCCAGGTAGCTCTTGTAGTCCTCGGTCATTTTCTTGGTAACATTGTTCATGATGCACTTGTCGAAAGGACAGATCTGTTTGTCGAGGGGGCATTCATGGATCTCGATCTTTCCTTCAATAGCTTCGTAAATCTCAAGAAAAGTAATGTCATTCGGATTCTTTTTAAGGGTAAATCCACCTGTTGGGCCTCGATGGGATTGAATAAATCCTTCTTTCACCAGGCGTTGGAATACTTTGGCCACATGATGCCGGGAACTGTTGGTGGCTTCAGCAATACGGATCACATTGATCATTTTGGTTTCCGACTTGGCAACGAGGATCATCCCGTGCAAGGCGATGGAGGCAGCTTCTGAAAGTGTTACGATTTTAGACATTTATCCGGTTAAAGTATTTAATTACCCAAATGTAGGGTACTTTTTAAAAACAAAAAAAGAAAAGCCGCTAAAAATTCTCAATTTCTCTCTATTTTTACCCATTCAAAATTAACATAACATGATCATCGGCATCCTCAAGCAAAGCATCATGATTGCCAGTTTTGTACTGGCCATGATGCTCATCATCGAATATATCAATGTGCGTTCGAGGGGAAAATGGGCAAAACCATTCAAACAAAAGGGCTGGTTGCAGATATTGTCGGCCGCCCTGCTGGGCCTGATACCGGGTTGCCTCGGAACCTACACCGCCGTTTCCCTTTATGCACATAAGATCTTTGGCTTTGCCGGACTGGTAACGGCCATGGTGGCCACTTCGGGTGATGAGGCCTTTTTCATGCTCTCTGTAATACCGGAAAATGCATTGATCCTCTTCGGCATCATCTTCCTGATAGCCATCCTGAGCGGCAGTATAATCTATGCCATTATGCGGAACAAGAGCCTGATGAAACTACCCGAAAATCATTTACAGGTTCATGAACACGAGGCCGACTGCATTTGTTTTTCTCTGATAGACATCGTCAAACAGCTAAAAAACATAAGTTTTCAACGGGCCATCATTATAGCAGGACTCATATTGTTCATATTTGGGCTTTTGATCGGTGAATTTGGCCACAGCCACGATTTCGACAACCTGATCAATCCCCACGGGCATCATCACGAACACGAAGAAGGAAGCTGGAACTGGATCAGCATTTCCTTCCTGGTGGTTTCCCTGATCTCCCTCTTCATCATTATCACAGTGAATGACCATTTCCTGGAAGACCACCTCTGGAAGCATATCATAAAAAAACACTTTTTAAAGATCTTTCTCTGGACCCTGCTCGCTTTGCTTGTGCTACATTACATTAATGAATACATAGATGTAAGGGAGTGGGCCCGTGCGAATTTTTATATCATGCTGCTTATCGCCGTGCTGGTTGGCATCATACCTCAATCCGGCCCGCACTTTATTTTTGTACTGATGTTTGCCGAGGGAACCATACCCTTTAGTATATTGCTGGCCAATTCCATCGTGCAGGACGGTCATGGTTCCATCCCCTTACTGGCAGAGTCGGGCAAAAGTTTTGTGTTGATGAAACTGGTTAACATCTTCATCGGATTAATTTTCGGCATTTTTATTCATCTGCTTGGATGGTAAGTTCTTTAAGTCTTATATTTGTTTTAGAAAATCAATCATAATATGAAAAAAATACTCGTACCCATAGATTTTAGCGAAAATACTGACAGAACCTGCCAGTATGCCATTGAACTTGCGAAAAAGTATAGTTCCGAGATCCGCCTCTTCCATTCCTACTTCGACCAGATCATTGTATCGGACAGCAGTTTTCCCACGGGAGTGGATACCGATACCATGCTGAACGAACAACTGCTGAGGGATATTGAGCAAAGGGCCAAGGAGGACATCGTTGAGCTGCAGTCGAAACTGATCGGACAGTTGCGCAAGGAAAATATCCACAGCGTGAAGATCGTATATACCCTCAAAGGGGGTGATCCTGAAAGTGAGATCATCGATGAATGTGAAGAATACAAACCCGATCTCATCGTGATGGGTTCCAGCGGCCGGGGTAAAAAGAGCATCCTCACAGGCAGTGTTTCCAAAAAGATCATGAACAATGCGGGTTTGCCGGTTCTCGCAATACCACAGGATTATTCCTTCAAAGGAATTAAAAACGTATTATACATGACAGACTTTGGAGGCCCCGACACCAGGTTGATTGAAAAACTTTTGAAACTGCTGAAAGATTTTGACATCAAAGTGCATTGCCTGCATATGAACATCCATGATGACCGCAGGGCCGACAATGAAAAAAGATGAATGCCATCAAGGACCATTTCACTGAACAGGTCGGCGAAGGTCAGCTTAGCTGCAACCTGATCGACAGCAAAGATATCAGTGAGGATATTGAAAACTATGTTAAGGAGAACAGTATCGACCTGATCGCATTCCTCTCGCACAAAAGGAATATTTTCAAAAGACTATTTACCAGTAAGATCACCAAGAAAGACCTTTTCCAGGCGAATATTCCCCTGCTGGCCTTTCACACGGAAAGTTGATCAGTAAAATAATAAAAAGGGGAGTTGACGTTAAAAGAAGTATTGATACGAAGATTCAATGAAGTTATCCATCGTAATCGTTAATTATAATGTAAAGTACTTTTTAGAACAATGCCTGAACAGTGTCAGGAAAGCCATCCGGGATATTGATGCTGAGGTGATCGTTGTGGATAACAACTCCGTGGATGGAAGCACGAAAATGCTGAGGGAGAAGTTCCCGGAAATAAAGTCCATCGAGAATAAGGTCAACACAGGCTTCAGCAAGGCCAACAACCAGGCTATCCGCATATCAAAAGGAGAGTATGTGCTCTTACTTAATCCGGACACGGTGGTGGAAGACGACACCTTTGAAAAATGCATTGCCTTTATGGATGAGCATCCTGATGCAGGCGGGCTCGGGGTAAAAATGATGGACGGCAAGGGCAATTTCCTGCCTGAGTCCAAAAGGGGCTTCCCCTCTCCTGCTGCCGCTTTTTTCAAAATTTTCGGATTGTCAAAGCTTTTTCCGCGTTCCAGAACTTTCGGGAAATATCATTTGGGTTACCTGGATAAAAACAAAATACATGAAGTGGATGTGCTGGCGGGAGCTTTCATGATGCTGCGCAAAAATGTGCTGGATGAGATCGGTCTGCTGGACGAAGCATTCTTTATGTATGGCGAGGACATCGACCTTTCATACCGCATCATCAAAGCAGGATATAAAAACTATTATTTTCCGGAAACCCGGATCATTCATTATAAAGGAGAAAGCACAAAAAAAAGTTCGGTCAATTACGTCTTCATCTTTTACAATGCCATGGTGATCTTTGCCAGAAAGCATTTCTCCAGGAAGAATGCCCGGACCTATACCTTTCTCATCAACATCGCCATTTGGTTCCGCGCCTCCATTGCAGTGATGAACCGCTTTTTCAAAAAGGCTTTTCTTCCCATCCTGGATTTTATCCTGATCTTCATCGGGATCTTCCTGATCAAGAATTACTGGGAGCATGAAGTGATCTTTCCTGACGGAGGACATTATCCCAATATTTTCAATTATGTTGTTTTACCGGCCTACATCCTCACCTGGATCTTTACTACATACATTTCCGGCGGTTATGAAAAGCCGGTCAAACTATTTAAGGTCTTCCAGGGCATGACCATCGGTACGGTGATCATCCTGGTTTTCTATGCCCTCTTTCCGGAGACCTGGCGGTTTTCCCGTGCCATCATCCTGCTGGGTTCTGCATGGGGCCTGCTGTCGATGTTTGGCATCAGACTAATCCTCAGCGCAATGAAGATATCCGATTACCGCATGGGCGAATCTACCAACAAACGCTTCCTCATCGTTGGCAACAAGGATGAAGCGCAAAGGGTTTCCTCCCTGCTGCAAAAAACCCAGCTCAGTCCGGGTTTTATCGGCCTGATTAACCCTTCCGTCAGGGAAGTGAAAAACAACGGTTTTATTGGGAATATCAACCAGATCAAGGATATTATTACCATCTACAAGATCGACGAGGTCATTTTTTGTTCCAGGGATTTCCCGCCCCACAAGATCATCGATAAGATGGCGGAACTTCATAACTACCAGGTGGATTACAAAATAGCCCCCGAAGACAGCCTTTCGATCATCGGGAGCAATTCAATCAATACCTCCGGCGACCTGTACATCATCGACATCAACTCCATCGACAAACCCGAGAACAGACGCAACAAACGATTGTTCGATATCATGACTGCGCTGATATTTATCCCCCTGTTGCCATTCATGATTTTCATCGTGCGTGAGCCGATTGGCTTGCTGGGCAATATTTTTCGCGTAGTCTTCGGGAAAAGAACCTGGGTCAGCTTTTACCGGATGGCCGAAAAATCCAACCCCAAATTACCAGATATCCGGAAAGGCATCCTGAATCCTGCAGATGTTTTCAGGAAAAGAGACATCAGCCAAGAAACCTATGAGAAGCTTAACCTGATCTATGCCCGCGACTATAAAGTATGGACGGATCTGAATATTGTCTGGAGAGGTTTTCGGGAACTGGGAAGAAGAGCTTAATTATTAATTATTAATTAACAATTAATAATTAATAATTAATAAGCCCGGTCTTTCCGTTTTTTGTTGTCCGGTTTCCCTTTCTCCCGCTCATATGGTCTAAAGATCAATACTGAGTCAGCTCTTTTAATATAGAATAATTCCAGATAAAAAAAAATCCGTACTTTTGCAACAAATTAGCCGGAAGGCTTGTTAAATGATGGAAACAAAACAGATTACAGCAAATGGGGAAATTTGAACTCGTAATGCCCAAGATGGGCGAAAGCATTATCGAAGCCACCATCACCCGGTGGATGAAAGAGGTTGGAGACAACATTGAAGAGGACGATCCGATCGTGGAGATCGCCACCGACAAAGTGGACTCCGAAATTCCTTCGGCGGTTGAAGGCGTGCTGGAGAAAAAATTATTTAAAGAAGGGGATGTGGTTGAGATTGGCAAGGTTATCGCTATTATCAAAACGGAAGGAGAAGATGGCGGGGAAGAAAGCACCGAAGATGAGGCAGTTACAGAAGCTGCAAAAGCCAGTATTGAAAAGACTGAAGAGCAAGACGAAACAGCAGCTCCCGACATGAAAGCCAAAGCTTTCGACCAGGATTTCAGCAAATCCGAACGTTTCTATTCCCCGCTGGTAAAAAATATTGCGCGCACCGAGAGCATCAGCCGGCAGGAACTCGACTCCATGGAAGGATCCGGTAAGAACGGGCGTGTTACAAAAAGAGACGTGCTGGCCTTTCTTGAAGACCGGAAATCAGGGAAGGTAAAGGCCGCATCAGCACAGGCAAGCGCTCCGGCACCTGCAGCTCCAACTTATGAGCAACCCAGGGTAAGCACGGAAAGCGGTGACGAAGTTTTTGAAATGGACCGCATGCGCAAGATGATCGCAGACCACATGGTGATGTCGAAACAGGTTTCAGCCCATGTAACCTCATTCATCGATGTGGATGTGACAAATATCGTGAACTGGCGGAACAGGGTCAAAAATGAATTCCAGAAACGCGAAGGTGAAAAGATCACCTTTACACCGATTTTCATCGAGGCTGCTGCCAGTGTGCTTAAAGAATATCCCCGGGTGAATGCCAGTGTCGACGGCAACAAGATCATACACCGCAAGCGCGTAAATATTGGGATGGCCACTGCCCTGCCCAATGGAAATCTGATCGTACCCGTTATCAAAGATGTTGACCAGAAAAACCTGCTGGGCATATCCAAAAATGTGAACGACCTGGCCAACAGGGCAAGAAACAACAAACTGGATCCTGACGAGATACAGGGTGGTACTTTCACCCTGACCAATTTCGGCAGTTTCGACAGCCTCACCGGAACGCCCATCATCAGCCAGCCGCAGGTTGCCATCCTGGGCGTGGGTGCCATCCGGAAAAAGCCGGTTGTGATAGAAACCGAACAGGGCGACATGATCGGGATCAGGCATATCATGATCCTCTCCCTGGCCTATGATCACAGGATCGTAGATGGCGCACTGGGCGGAATGTACCTGAGAAGATTGAAAGAAGTCCTGGAAAACTTTGATATTAAGCAGAACATCTAAATTCTAATGCCTATTTTTGCAGCAAAGAACCTCTGAACCCAGAATTATGGATTTAAACATTACGAAACCCATCGCCTTTTTTGACCTGGAAACAACCGGGCTCAATGTGGGAAGCGACAGAATTGTAGAATTCAGCATCTTGAAATTGATGCCCGACGGTACCTCCAAACTGAGAACCCAAAGGCTCAACCCCACCATTCCGATCTCCTCCGAATCCACTTCCATCCATGGCATTACAAATGCGGATGTTAAGGATGAACCGACCTTTAAGGACCTGGCACCGGAACTCAACACCTTTCTGGAAGATTGCGACCTGGCCGGGTACAATTCCAATAAATTCGACCTGCCCATGCTGATCGAGGAATTTCTGCGGGCCGATATCGAATTTGATTTGCGCAACCGCCGTTTTGTCGATGTGCAGAACGTTTTTCATAAAATGGAACCCCGCAACCTGAAAGCAGCTTATAAATTCTACTGCAAGAAAAACCTTACAAATGCCCACAGTGCCGAGGCCGATACCCTGGCAACATACGAGATACTCAAATCACAACTCGACAAATACCAGGATGAAGAATACGAAGACTACGATGGCAATATTTCCAAACCGGTGAAGAACGATGTGCAGTCCTTGCATGATTTTTCTTATAATACCAGAAATGTTGACTTTGTCGGGCATATCGTTTTTGACGACAAACAGACAGAATGCTTCAATTTTGGAAAATATAAAGGACGCAGCGTGGAAGACGTTTTCACCAAAGAGCCCCAGTATTACGACTGGATGATGAAAGCACAGTTTCCCCGCTCCACCAAGAAAGTGATCACAGCCATTAAGTTGAGAAGCTTCAACCAGGGGAATTTGAATATATAGTAGAGGAGTTGGTAGTTGGTGGTTGGTGGTTGGTGGTTGGTGGTTGGTGGTTGGTGGTTGGTAGTTGGTAGTTGGGCGCCCGGACAATAAATGACCAATGACCAATGACAAATGACTAATGACTAATGACAAATGACAAATTAATCCCATCCCACGAACGAGTAATCTCAGCTAAAGCCGGGACAATAAAACAATTGAACAATCGAACCACACAACAACAATGAAAATCATCTGCATCGGTCGCAATTACGTTGAACACGCCAAAGAACTAAACAATCCCCTGCCCAAGGAACCCGTTTTTTTCCTGAAACCCGATTCTGCCATCCTGCGCAGGAATCATCCTTTCTTTTACCCGGCTTTTTCGAATGAGATCCATTTTGAAACGGAGTTGGTTTTAAAGATTAGCAAAGTAGGCAAGCACATTCCTGAGCGATTTGCCCATACCTATTATAAAGAAATTGGCATCGGGATTGATTTCACCGCCCGTGATCTGCAGAAGAAAGCCAAGGAAAAAGGCCTGCCCTGGGAGATCGCCAAAGCATTTGATTTTTCAGCTCCGTTGGGAAAATTCCTTCCGAAGGAAAACTTTCAGGATATGAACAGCATCCCTTTTTCCCTGCTGCTGAATGGTGAAAAAAAGCAGGATGGGAATTCGGCCAACATGATCTTCAGCTTTGATAAGATCATTGCTTATGTATCGCAGTTTATCAGTCTTAAAATGGGGATCTTATTTTTACCGGAACGCCAGAAGGGGTGGGTCCGGTAAAAAAAGGCGACCGCTTGCAGGCCTTCATCGGGGAAGAAAAATTGCTTGACTTCGGGGTTAAATAAACTTCACATCCTCAATCACTTCCACGCCTACTTCTTCGTTGAGTGACTTCTTGATCTTCTCGCGGGCATATCCCAGCTCATTGGCAAGCGCAGGAGAATCCAGCTTCACAAAAAGGATCTTTCTTTTGATATAAAGGTTTTTGGTATGCTTTGAGATCATCTTTCCAACAACTTTCTCCCAGGCATGGATCACCCGGGTTTCCTCAATTTTCCCTTCCAGCTGGTATTCCTTTAGGAATTCGCGGATGGCATCACCCAGTGATAATTCGTTGGAAGACGGCATAATTAATCGTTGTTTTTGATTTCAAATGATTCCCCGTTCCGGATCTCGTAGATCCTGTGATCGATCCTGGCTCTTTCAAAAAGTTTTTCGATCCTGATCCGCTGGGTATCCGTGATAAAAACCTGGCCAAAACTATTCTGGCTTACGAGTTTAATAATTTTTTCCACCCGCATATCATCCAGCTTATCAAAAATATCATCAAATAGCAGGATGGGCTTAAAACCTTTCACTTCCCTGGTAAAATCGAACTGGGCCAGTTTGATGGCGATCACAAATGATTTCTGCTGCCCCTGGGATCCGAATTTTTTTACAGGATGGTCCTCAATCCTGAAATCCAGGTCATCCTTATGAATGCCTGCAGAGGTATACCGCAGGATCCTGTCACGTTCACGGTGGCTGCCAAGCAGCGTTCCCAAATGCTCTTCGTGCAATTGCGAATCATAGCGGATGGAGACCTGCTCACGCCCTCCGGAAATAAACTCGAAATAATGCTGAAAAATGGGTATGAACTCATCCAGAAAAGCTTTTCTTTTCCCGTAAATATTGTGCCCGTATTTGACGAGCTGCTCATCCCAGATCTCAAGGGAGGCATGGTCGAAGCGGCCGCTTTCTGCAAACTTTTTCAAGAGAACATTGCGCTGTGCCAGGGCTTTATTGTAATTCAGCAGATCATCCAGGTAAGCACGGTCGAACTGGGCAATTACCCCATCGATGTATTTCCTGCGAGCCTCGCTGCCTTCATTGATCAGGTCGCGGTCGTAAGGTGAGATCATCACCAGCGGGATCAGCCCGATGTGGTCGGCCAGGCGCTCATACTCCTTTTTATTGATCTTGAATTGCTTGCGTGTATTTCTCTTTTGTATGCAACTGAGCCTGTCCTTCTTATCCCCATTGCGGAGATAATTTCCGTGAATGGCAAAGAAGTCCTCACCATGCCTGATATTTTGTGAATCGATGGGGTTGAAATAACTTTTACAGAAAGAAAGATAGTAAACAGCATCCAGGATATTCGTTTTACCGGCTCCATTATCCCCGATAAAGCAATTGATCTTCTCGGAAAACTCCATTTCCGATTGAGAATAATTTTTAAAATTGCTCAATATCAGCTTACTCAGGTACATAAAAACTTTCTATCCTTTCTTTTACATCCATTAATTGCCAGCGGGGTGTTGATGTGGCCCCGCTGATCCCAACCGCAAGCTCATTCCCGAACCATTCTTCGTTTAGCTCTTCTACCCGGCTGATCTTGTGGGAACGCGTATTGGATTTCTTCACCTCCCCGAAAAGGTATTTCCCGTTCGAGCTATCCTCACCAGCCACAAAGATGATCAATTCATTGCGTATAGAAAACATCCGAAGGTTCCTCACCCTGCTGCTCATCCACCCGCAGGTGGAAGCCTGGTATTCAAAATCTGTTTTATGCTGCAGGGCCCTGCGACTGCATTCTTCAACGATCTCCTGGTAAGCAAGGGCATCCATGGTGGTTTGCGAAAAAAGCCTGACAGCCCTGTTGAAATCGATCATCTCAAGGTCGCCAGGATCTGATATCACAAAAGCCTCACCATCTGCAACTCCCTTCAGTCCAATTGTTTCGGGATGTCCTTCTTTTCCAAAAATCAGTACCTGGCCGTTCTTTTGCTTCAATGCCTTACAGGCGGCCCGCACTTTCTTCTGCAGATTACCCACGATATTACAGGTGGCGTCGATCAGTTCAATATTGTTCTTCCTGGCAATTTCAAAAGTTTCGGGGGGTTCCCCGTGAGAACGCAGCAATACGCTTGCATCCCGAAGCTGTTTATAGGTTTCTGCCGTGATCACCTCCAGACCCATGCCCTTCAGCCGTTCCACTTCCGCCGGGTTGTGTACGATATCACCGAGGCAATACAGCTTTTTCCGCTTTTCCAGCTCCTTTTCCGCAAGCTCTATTGCCCTGACAACTCCGGGACAAAAGCCTGCTTTGTCTTCAATCTCAATCCTGACCTTCTTCATGTGGGCTCAAAATTAAACAATAATTCAGCGCTTCACCTTTTAGGTCAGGAATTATCCGGGCTAAAAGCTGGAAAAATTCGTTGTAATGCTTATGTAATTCGGAGATCCTACCAGATGGTAAGTTGAGCGGGCATAACTGATGTGGAATTTAGAAACCCGAATGCCAAAGCCCCAGGAAAAACCAAGGGTGGATGCTTTTGTGTCGATCTTCAGTTCCTGCCGGCGGTGGTAATTATATCCCAGCCGCAGGCTGAAGTTCTTTGACAGGAGCAGCTCCCCACCCAGAACCACATGCCGCATGGCTTTGTCGGCAAAATCTGCTGCACCGGATTTTTTCTTTTCCTCACCGGTAAAGGGATCAATACCTTCATCATCCACAAAAGGATCATCAAAGGTCAGGTCCCATTTTTCGAGGTGGGTAATGAGCACCGAATACCTGAAAGGCAGATGTTTCAGTCTCTTCGACAGGCCGAGCGCAATTTCAAATGGCAAAGGTTCGGTATGATTGGAGTAATACGGATCCAGCTGGCTGCCGATATTCCTGGCGACCAGGGAAAGTGTGAGCTGTGATTCGGGATTGTAATAGGTTCCGGCCACATCCACGGCGAGGCCAAATGAATTGAACTCATCAAAGGAGGAATAAATGGCTTTGAAGTTTGCCCCGATAGAAAAGTTTGAATCCAGTTGCCGGCCCCATCCCAGGTTGAAAGCAAATTCACCCGCCGTGAATTCTCCCAGTTCGCGGCCGGTTTCATCCGTCCAGAGAAAGTCACCGTAATTTATGTATTGCATGGTAGCCACATAATTCCCAAGCTTTGGAAAAGACCTGCCGTAAGAAACAAATCCATAATTGATATCCGAGAAATAATCCACATAACTCAGTGCGAGATCATTATTCATTTCGCTCGTAATCAGTGAGGGGTTGGCAGGAGCCAGGGTAATATCATGGTCCTTTACAGCAAGGAAATTTCCGCCAAGCGCTGCGACCCTTGCAGAGTTGGAAAGGTTTAAGAATTCATAGGTATTGTCACCGCCAATTTGCGAGAAAACATGGGTATTAAAAGAAAAAGCAAAAAGGAACAAAATAATCAGGGGCCTGAAATAATTTTTCACGGATGCTAGCTTTAGTTCATGAATTAACTTCTTAACGAAAAAATTTAAGTTTTATGATTATCCATTTAATTTATTAAACTGATATGTAAAAAAAAATTTATAATTTCATGATATAAAGAGACGAGGCATTGTTATGAAAAACATAAAACCGGACCGTCAAACAGTGGAAACTATCCTGGGGAATATGTCTGAGGGAATTGTGATCGTGCAGCATGACAAGATCAGGTATGCAAATTCCAGCTTGCAAAGCAGCTCAGGTTATACAGAACAGGAATTGCTCGGGGCAGATTCGGATTCTATCCTTGGTCCTGATCTGGCACCTGAACTTTCTCCGCTTTCAGCAAAAGACAGGCAGATCTTTTGTCTTGTTCATAAAGATGGAAGCCGCCTGTATGTCGAATCCCTGGAGAATGAAATTGAATGGGAAGGGAAGCCGGCCAGGCTGTTATTTTTAAATGATGTTAGCGAGATCATCAACTATAAAAAGAACCTGGATGAAAGCGAAACCCGCTATAAAACACTTTTCGACAGGGCCAATGATGCCATCTTCCTGATGCGCAATGATAAGTTCATCGACTGCAACACCATGACCCTTAAGCTTTTCAACTGTAGCAGAGAGGAGGTCATCGGGAAATCACCCTATTTGTTTTCTCCGGAATATCAGCCCAATGGAAAAAGCTCAAAGGAAGGAGCACTTGAAAAAATAAAAAAAGCTTTCGAAGGACAGAACCAGATATTTGAATGGAAACATAAAACACTGGATGGCAAAGAGTTTGACGCCGAAGTATCTCTGAATATACTGAATCTCTCCGGGAACAATTACCTGCAGGCGATCGTGCGCGACATAACAGGGCGGAAAGAATTCGAAGCCCAGCTCAAAGAAAGCGAAAAGAAATACCTGGCACTTTTCGACAATGCCCCGGACATGTACTTTTCGGTGGATCCCGGAGGGAAAATACTGGATGTAAACAAATACGGGGCTGAATACCTGGCTTACAAAAAAGAAGAACTGATCGGTGAGTCGGTATGGAAGGTTGTTTTCGGGGAAGATATTGAAAGGGTGAGAAAACAGATCGGTAAGATCATTGAACAGAAGGTCGCCAAAAGCGAACTGGAGTTCAGGAAAGTGAGCAAAGATGGCACTATGCTCTACGTCCAGGAAAAGGTACACCTCCTATTGGATGACCAGGGGCATGCCTCCGAACTTTTGATCATGTGCAGGGACATCACCCCGATGATAAGGGCCCAGGAACAGATCAGGATCAACGAGGAAAGGCTCAGGCTGGCGGTTGATTCTGCCAGGGAAGGCACCTGGGACAGAAATTTCAAAAACGGTGAACTCTTCCTTTCGGGATACCTGAAAGAAATATTCGGATACAGGGAAGATGACGACATTGACATTGATTATGTGTGGAATCACCTCGTATATGAAGAGGACCGGGAAAGGGTCCTGGAACAGATCAATAAGCACATCGAGGGAAAAACGGAAGGCTATGACACTGAATACAGAATCTGCAAAAAAAACGGGGAGATCATATGGATCGTGGAAAAGGGTCGCGTAGTGGAAAGGGATGAAAACGGAAAGGCAGTGCGCATGACCGGTGTCATCATCGATATCAATGATAAAAAACAAATGCAGGAAGCCCTTCGTGAAAGCGAGGAACTGCTAAAGGCTTTTACATCAGCCATGCCGGATGATGCCTACCTGGTAAACGAACTTGGTAAATTCATCCGGATATTCAAAAGCCATGAAAACCCGGCCGTAACAGAGAGCCAGCAGGACATTTTCACCCTGTTCCCGTATGATGTGGCAAAAATCGCCAGAGAGGTGATCCGCAAAACCATCCACACCCAAACTTCACAACGATGGGAATACAAGATCAACCTGAAACATGAAACGAAATGGTATGAAGGTATTACTGCAAACCTCAGCATCAGGATAAAAGACAAACAAATGGTGGTATGGGTGGCACGAGATATCACCAACCGGAAGCGGCTTGAGCAAAACCTCATTGCCTCGAAGAAAGAAGCAGAGCAGGCAAACAAAGCCAAAAGTGAGTTCCTGGCCTCGATGAGCCACGAAATCCGGACCCCCATGAACAACATCATCGGCATGACAGACCTGGCTCTGGAAACAGAACTTACGGATGAACAGAAGGAGTATGCTGATATCATTCGCTCCTCTTCGGAGCATTTGCTGGATATTATCAACGACATCCTGGATCTTTCAAAGATCGAGGCAGGGAAAGTGGAATACAACAAAAGCCTGCTAAAACTGGATGAAACCATCCGGGAAGTGATTTTGGCCAACAAACCCAATGCGCAAGACAAAGGACTTATACTTGAAAGCCACATAAACAGCGATGTTCCCAATGAAGTCAGCGGCGACCGGATCCACCTGAAACAAATCCTGTACAACCTGATCGGCAATGCGATCAAATTCACAGAAAAGGGAGAATGCCGGCTTGAGGTTCTCAGACAGACTGAAAAACAAGGAAATACCGGAATCATGCTGAGATTTATTGTAACAGATACAGGCATCGGGATTCCGGCTGATAAACTTGAATCCATTTTTGAAACATTTTCACAGGCGCACTCAGGGACAAATACCCAATATGGTGGCACCGGTCTGGGCCTGACCATTACAAAAAAGCTGGTCGATAAGCTGGGAGGCACAATACAGGTTGAAAGCAAGGAAGGAAAAGGTTCCACCTTCAGTTTCTGTATCCCCTTTGATTCAGCAGATCATACCAAAACCACGCCAACACTTCAGGCGAATGATACTAGCGGCAAGGCTGATCCAACAGTTGGAGGACTCAGATTGCTTGTTGCAGAAGACAACGACCTGAACCAAAAACTCATCCTGAAAATGCTTAAAAACAGGGATCATCAAATCACCCTGGTCGAAAATGGCAAGGAGGTTATCAGGGAGCTTGAGAAAGATGTTTACGATGCCATACTGATGGATATTCAGATGCCTGTAATGGATGGCATGGAAGCTACCAGGGCCATCCGTAAAGGAGATCCCGAAAAGATCAACACCCGGATCCCCATCATTGCAGTTACGGCTTATGCTTTTGAGGAAGACCGGCAAAAATTCATCGATGCCGGGATGAATGACTTCATTCCAAAACCCATCAATTCCATGAAACTTGAAGAAGTGCTGCAGAAAATCCTTCTGGATAAAAAAGAAAAATAGGACTTATTGTTTATCGACACTGCCTGAGCCGGAAACCCGGGTCTTAATATCCGGTGAGCCTTTGTAATACACATTGCCGCTTCCACTGATCCTGACATCCAGCTTTTTGTGCACCTGTAGCTCGCAGTCACCCGAGCCTGAAACATCCACATCAGCACGGTAAGAGGTCAGGCCAAAGGCTTTCACATTTCCCGAACCATTGATATCAATGTTGTGTGATTGTGCAGTCCCGCTGAGCCATACACCTCCCGAACCACTGATATCCGTATCAATGCGGTTGGCAACCAGGTCAAGCCGGATATCACCACTGCCATTGATCTCCAGGTCGATGTTGTCAAGCGTAAAGCTCCCGCCGGATGAAAAGCTACCCGAACCGTCCACCTCAAGGGCTTCCAGCACAGGAAGCGAAATAAAAACCTCAATGCTTCCGGATGTGCGGATACAATTACCTTTGGGTTCAATGATCAGTTTTCCTCCATCCACTTTTGTTTCCAAAACTTTCAGGATGTTCTCCTGTGCCCTGATTTGCACTTTCAGGTTAGAGTCCTGTTTCAGGTGCACATCCGCACTCATGCGCAACTCGATCTTATCAAAATAGGACACATCGCGCATCTCTTCAAGCCGGGGGCCCTCCCCTTCAATACAATTACAGGAAGCCATAAGAAATAATGCGGCCAGAAATGTGGCAGCTCCCGTTATCATTTTCTTTATTTTCATATTTCAGTAGTATTATGCATTCAATTTTCTGATCAGGTTCAGGGCACTGCCGGCTTTGAACCACTCTATCTGGTTATTGCTGTAAGTATGTTCAGCTGCGAATTCATCGCTTGATCCATCAGCATGATTTAAAACCACCATCAAATCCTCACCGGGTTGGAAGTTCTCCATGTTCCTGATCTGGATCACATCGTTTTCACGGACCTTATCATAATCGGCCGGATCCTTGAAGGTCAGGGCCAGCACTCCCTGTTTCTTCAGGTTGGTTTCATGGATCCTTGCAAAGGATCTTACAAGTACGACTTTCACTCCCATAAAACGGGGCTCCATGGCTGCATGCTCGCGCGAAGAACCTTCTCCGTAGTTCTCATCCCCGACAATAATAGATCCAATACCCATTTTCCTGTAGGTCCTTGCCGTATCAGGCACGGTCTCATATTCACCGGTAACCTGGTTCCTGATCAGGTTGGTTTCATCGTTGAAGGCATTTACAGCGCCAATCAGTAAATTATTGGATATATTGTCGAGATGTCCACGGTATCGCAGCCAGGGACCGGCCATGCTGATATGATCGGTGGTACATTTTCCTTTTGCCTTGATAAGGAGTTTGAGGTCGGTAATATCCTTACCGTCCCAGCCTTCAAAGGGCGTTAGTTTCTGCAGGCGGTCGGATTTGGGATCAACCACCACTTCCACATCGCTTCCGTCTTTTGCAGGTTTTTGATAACCATTATCTTCAACATCAAAACCTTTGGGCGGGAATTCAATTCCCTGGGGTTCATCGAGCTTTACCTTCTCTCCTTTCTCGTTAAGTAATTCATCCGTCAAAGGATTGAATTTCAATGTCCCTGCAATACTGAATGCAGTAACGATCTCCGGTGAAGCCACAAAGCCGTGGGTATTTGGATTGCCATCATTCCGTTTGGCAAAATTCCTGTTAAAGGAGGTCATGATAGAATTATTCTCCTGTTTATCGGCACCATGCCTTGCCCACTGTCCGATACAGGGTCCGCAAGCATTGGCAAGCACCAGCCCGCCAATGTTTTCAAAAATATCCAGGTATCCGTCCCGGTCCACAGTGAACCGGACCTGTTCGGAACCCGGGGTAACGGTATATTCCGATTTTACTTTGAGGTTTTTATCCAGCGCCTGCTGAGCCACGGAGGCAGCCCGGGTGATATCTTCATAAGAAGAGTTCGTGCAGGAACCGATCAGACCAACCTCAAGTTTTTCGGGCCATCCGTTCTCTTCTACTGCTTTGGCAAATTCAGAGACGGGTGTGGCCAGATCAGGAGTGAAAGGTCCGTTAATGTGGGGTTCCAGTTCCGAAAGGTTGATCTCGATCACCTGGTCGAAATATTTTTCGGGATTTTCATAAACTTCCGGATCCCCGCTGAGGTGTTCTGCAATCTTATCAGCTTCTTCGGCAACTCTGGCCCTGCGGGTTCCTTTCAGGTATTCCGACATTCTTTCATCATAGCCAAAAAGAGAAGTCGTGGCCCCGATCTCGGCTCCCATATTGCAGATGGTCCCTTTTCCGGTACAGGAAATGGATTCTGCACCTTCGCCAAAATATTCCACGATGGCTCCGGTTCCACCCTTTACAGACAGAATACCGGCAACCTTCAAAATAACATCTTTGGCTGCGGTCCAACCACTCAATTTGCCAGTCAGCCTGACACCGATCAGTTTGGGTAACTTCAGCTCCCATGGCATTCCGGCCATCACATCCACGGCATCCGCTCCGCCAACGCCAATCGCCACCATACCCAGTCCGCCGGCATTAACAGTATGCGAATCGGTCCCGATCATCATTCCGCCCGGAAATGCATAATTCTCAAGCACCACCTGGTGAATGATCCCTGCGCCAGGTTTCCAGAAACCAATACCATATTTATTTGAAACAGATGAGAGAAAGTCAAAAACTTCCTTGTTTGCCTTGTTGGCATGTTTCAGGTCGGCATCAGCACCTACCTTTGCCTGGATCAGGTGATCGCAGTGAACGGTGGAAGGAACCGCCACCTTGTCCTTACCGGCCTGCATAAACTGCAGAAGTGCCATTTGCGCGGTTGCATCCTGCATGGCAACCCGGTCGGGCTTAAAATCCACGTAAGATTTAGACCTTTCATAAACTTCCGTCGGCAACCCGCCATCAAGATGGGAATAAAGGATCTTTTCAGATAATGTGAGGGGCTTTCCCGTGATCTCTCTTGCTTTTTTAACTCGCTCTGGAAGTGTTCTGTATACTTCCTTAATCATTTCAAAATCAAATATCATATCCTGTTCCGGATTTTAGTGTTAATGTAATAACAATGGTTTCAAGTTGTTACAAAGATAATAATATTATTCTGATTTGATGATCCTGATCACGCTCTTCTCCCCGGCAGTATTTAACTTCAACAGGTAGACGCCTGCTTCCAAAGTGGCAGTCTCCTGCAGGAGAATTTGATTCCTGCCGCTTTTTAGATGTATGTTTTTCTGCAATAGTCTTCTTCCTGTTAGCGCATAAATCAGAATCTCACCCTGTCCGTCATTCCTGGCATCTATATGCAACTGCAATGTATTGTTGAAAGGATTGGGAGTGACATGGAGGCATTCTTCTGCCTGTATGTTTTTTTGAACAGGAACGATCAGGCTGGCTTTAAAGGCCAGATCCCAGGCAATCTGTGAAACATCCAGTACCAGCACATCACCCGAACCCTCTACCTGGCTGACAGAATCAACCTTCCCACTGAGGGTATTCCACCAACTGACATCATAAGTTCCCTCCGGCATGCCGCTGATCTCAATGCGGCCATGCTGCAGAACAGGCGGTGCCGTATCCTGTTCCAGCCAGTGTTGCCATGTGTACCTTCTGTTTTGCATCCATCCCCTGACCGATGCATCTGTTTTGAGTGCAAATACCCGCAGTACCGGGGCATAGTTTTCAAACACAAAGCGGTCGATCTCGAGGTAACTGCCAATCTCGCTTCCGGCATTTTCAACCTTAATGTAATGCATTCCCGCTTCAACCTCGACAGAATAAACAGCATTCTCTTCGGCAATTGTTTCCAGGCTGGTTTCCCCATCCACTTTTATCCTGATCAGGGCATTGTTCACAAATGATCCCGTATGAACCTGCACTGCGCCATCCTGTGCAAAACGACCTTTGAATACGGGCGGATTTCTCAGGTTCTGGCCAATCGGATCGGTACCATACAAAATCTCGCTCAGGAATAAGTTGAGCGGTCTGAGCCTTCCGGTTTGCTGCAACTCAAAAGTATCCACTGAGGTTTTATTGCTCAGGCTGAAGAACCTGGGGATAATGGTCACATCCAGGCCTGAGTCGGCTTGAGAATACACTTCGGCAGGAAGCGGGTTTTCATAGTAAAATTCATCCTCACTTAAAAAATTGCGTACTGCGGTGTAATAGGGATAAAGGTTCATATCATTGATATAGGCTCCCCAGTGCCAGGGCAGGGAAGATGAAAATGAGCCTGCAAAATACGATACCCACAAAGCATTGTGAAAACTAATCCCCATGGGATCCTTCAAAGCTACCGTATCCGCAAAATGAAATAGCGAAGCCTCACTGGCAATGATCGGTTTATCAAATGCCTGCTGGTAATTGCGCAATTTATCATACAGTGAAAGGCTGAGATCGCCATCAAAGGGAAGGTAAACATGTACGTGGGCGATATCAATGGCAGGATCCATCCACAGCAGCGAATCATGCTCAGAAATGGCGTAACTGGCCGAAGTAAAATGCTGGTTGATATCGACCTTTTTCATGTATTCGGCCATTTCAAGGATCCAGTTCCGGATATTTGCTTTTTCCTGCTTGTAATAGGGAAAATTATCCGATTCGGAAAGCATCTCATACATCAGGATATTGGGACTGTATCCCCACCTGGAATTGACATATCTCAGCTTATTTTTAAAAAAATCCCGAGCCGTTGAATTGGTGAAGAAATCCTGAGGTTCGGCACAGGGTCCTCCGTTTTCATCATTGTATGGATTATGGTCCCAGTGGTTGTTTGAATTATTCGAATAGATCAGTTCGTCATGTATGCAAAGTACCAGCGAGCATAGGATATCCCTGGCTTCAAACTCCTGCATGATCCAGTCGAGTTTCCAGGCATTCGACTGACGGGCTCCGTAATTTCCAAGACCTGTTTCCGTCCATTCAATACCGTACGACCAGGGAGTCATATATAACCTTACGGTATTCCCGCCGTATTTAGCCATGCTGTCAGTGTATGGCCGGTAATGATAAAAATCCTGCTCAAAACCATCCCAGGCGATATTCTGCCCAAGCGGCGTGAACAACTCACCATCATCGTAATAAACATAATAATCATCCCGGGTTCTGACAAAACCTTTCTTTTCCGGGTCTGTACAATTGATTTGCTGTTCGGGCTCCTGAGCCGTGCCGGAGGTATCCCGGCAATGCAGGCTATACTGATAATTACCGGTTATAATTGGGGTATACCGGATCTTCCAGTAAGGATCCCCTTTGGGCTGCACAACATTTGGCTCGGTCATTTCATAATCCTGGAAGAAAAAACCGTCGACCGTATCCTTTTGTCCATCCGGCCTTTCAAATACTACATAAAGGTTTATCATGTCAAAATCATACGGGTTTGAGACCTGGGTACTGATAAAACAGTTGATCTCGAGCTTTTCATGAACGGGAATATTTGACTGTGGATATTGCACACTGTCGAATGCAGGCTGAGAAATCGCTTGCCGGGGCACGCAAAGAATTATGAAGAAGGAATACACCAGGATGTATTTATTAATAGGCTGCATTTTTTCTGAAAGATAATAAAAAATCAGGTCATCAGCCCGCGGCCTTTCTTCACGATCTTGTTTTCTGCTTTCAGGTCTTCGATCAGCTTGTCGAGAATGCCATTGATAAACACCCGGCTTTTCACCGTGCTGAATATTTTGGCCAATTCGATATATTCGTTCAGGCTGACCTTGATGGGGATGGACTCAAATTCCATAAGCTCTACCAGGGCCATTTCCAGGATGAGCTTATCCATGGTGGCGATGCGTTCGATCTCCCAGTTTTTGGCCCGCTGCTCGATCAGTTTTTCCGTTTCATCCTTACGCAGTATGGTTTTCCGGAACAATTTTTTAACAAAGTCCAGGTCTTCGTTGTCTGCCAGCTTTTCCGTTTTGTATATCCCGGGCAAAGGCCGGAAAGCATCATGCTGCTCTTCAAAACTTTTCACTGATTTCATGACCAGCCAGATGGCCAGGTAATAATCCGATGCCCAGTAAATATTCTTTTCTTCAAAATAAAACTCCAGGGCAGAAGAATCGGTCATTAATTTTTTTACGATCTGTACACAGATCTCTTTATCCTGCTCATAAGAATCCTTTTCAGATTCCATGTATTCCTTATAGGGTTTGCTGTCGCGGACTTTCAGGTAGAATCTTCTCAGCATATCCGTTTCATCCACCCAGTTAATCTTGAGGTCGTATTCTTTGCGCCTGAATTCCCGGTTATCGGTCAATTGCCTGATGAACCGGTTTTCAATGAAACGGGTGTTGGGATGCAGGTCTTCCTGGGTGGGCAAATGTTTCTTTTTGGCTTCTACCATCCGTTTCTCAGCAAAATCGAATATCTCCACCAGAAAAGAGAGCATGTATATATATTGCTCATACAATTTGTCAATGCTCTTTAACAATTCCCTTTCCCCGATATCCAGGCGATCGTTATCCGACTGTATAAAAGCGTACAGGGATTGTAATACTTTAATTCTGAGGTGCCTTCTGCTAAGCATTATATTATGAACCACTATTTTTGTTGAGCACAAAAGTACTTCAATTATTTAATTAAGCATTGGTTTTTGATAAAAAATGCCTGCCGGATGGCAAAGCGGGTGCAACCAATTGAATTAAGTGTTTGTCTGTGTAAATGTTATCGAAAGCAAAATAAACAGAATATAATTTTACAGGCATTTTGATTTTTAAATAATATTTTTATTTTTGCGATAAGGGAAGCGAGTTTTAAATAAAACATACAGCGAAATGGCAGAGAGCGATAACAAACCAAAGAGAGACGAGATTTACTCACAAACGGTGAGAGCAGGCAAGAGAACATATTTTTTCGATGTTAAATCAACCCGCGCCGGCGAGTATTACCTTACCATCACAGAAAGCAAAAGACGTTTCAACAACGAACAGGGCAAATTTTATTACGAGAAACACAAATTATTCCTTTACAAGGAAGACTTTGACAAATTTGCTGATGGATTTAAAGACACCATCGAATTCATCGACAACAATCAGGAAGCTGAAGTTAATAAAGAAAGTACTCCTGAAACCAGTGAAGTAAAGCCCGAAGAAAGCAAAAGCCTGACAGATGTTGACTTTGAGGACCTGGGAAATGAAACTGGGGAAGCCGAAAAGGACCAGGGCGAAGAAGGCGAAGAGGACGAAGACGATTCGAAACCTGTCTGACCGCATTAACAGAAGCCAGGGCTGCTGCGCCTTTCACTTTTTTTATTAACATTCTAACCGGATCAGTTAATAACTTAGTACCATTCCCGGTTTGAAATTTTTCCAATTATTTTAATTTTGTCTGTGAGGCTTCCATTGGGAGCAAAATGATAATCCATTGATACACATGCTATGGGAAAAATAATTGCTATTGCCAACCAGAAAGGGGGTGTTGGAAAAACCACCACTGCCATTAACCTTGGAGCCAGCATGGCGGTGCTCGAACACAAGACACTGATCATTGATGCCGACCCCCAGGCCAATGCCACTGCAGGTGTGGGTTTTGATCCCAAGAATATCAAGACCAGCATTTACGAATGTATCGTGGACGACATTAACCCTGTGGACATCATCCTGAACACCGAGACCCCGAACCTGGATATTCTTCCCGCACACATCGACCTGGTTGGTGCTGAGATTGAGATCATCAATCTTCCGAACCGCGAGAGGATGATGCGCAAAGTGACTGCAAAGATCAAGGACAAATACGATTTCATCATCATTGACTGTTCACCTTCTCTCGGCCTCATCACAGTAAATGCACTAACGGCTGCCGATTCGGTGATCGTACCGGTACAGTGCGAGTATTTTGCCCTGGAAGGACTCGGAAAACTGCTAAACACCATCAAGATTGTGCAATCGCGCCTGAATGAAAACCTCGATATCGAAGGCATTTTGCTGACCATGTTTGATGTGCGCCTGAGGCTGTCGAAACAGGTCGTGGATGAGGTGAAAACACATTTCCAGCAAATGGTTTTCAAAACCATTATCAACCGGAATACCCGGCTGAGTGAAGCCCCCAGCTTCGGAGAAACCATCATCATGCATGATGCCGAAAGTACTGGTGCGATTAATTATTTGAATCTCGCAAGGGAAATTCTGCAAAAGAATGGCCTGACAAACATAGGTGAATCTGAAAAACAAATAAACATTTCGAATGACTAACAAGAAGAGGGCATTGGGCAAAGGCCTTGCAGCCATACTGGCAAGTCCCGATACAGACATTACCTCCAAAGACATATCGGGCAACTACGTTGTTGGTGCAATTGCCAATATCAAGATCCATCAAATCGAATCCAATCCTTTCCAGCCAAGGAGCGAATTTGACGAGGAAAGCCTGCAGGAACTTTCCGACAGCATCGCTGAACAGGGCATCATTCAGCCCATCACCGTAAGAAAACTCGGATACGAAAAGTTCCAGCTGATCTCCGGTGAACGCCGTTTAAAGGCTTCCAAACTTGCGGGGATGGAAGAGATACCGACCTATATTCGTGTTGCCAATGACGAGCAGATGCTCGAAATGGCGCTGGTGGAAAATATTCATAGAGAGAACCTGAACGCCATCGAAATAGCCATCAGTTACCAGCGGCTGATCGAGGAATGCAATCTGACCCATGAAAAACTGAGTGAACGGGTCGGGAAAAACCGCACAACAGTAACCAATTACCTGCGCTTGCTGAAACTTTCACCCGAAGTACAACTGGCCCTCCGGAACAACGAGATTAGCATGGGCCATGCCCGCTCCCTGATCAACTTAAATGACAATGATGCACAGCGTGAAGCCATCGAGATCATCCTGGAGGAAGACCTCTCCGTAAGGGAAACGGAAAACCTGGTAAGGAGCCTGAAAACCCCTGAAAAGAAAGAGAAAAGAAAGCAGATGCAGCCAGCCTGCCCGAAAAGTTCCGGGATGCGGAAAGCAATCTCAATGAAAAACTCGAGGCCAAAGTCATCATCAACAGAAGTAATAAAGGAAAAGGCAGGATCGTTATCTCCTTCGAATCAGATAAGGATTTCGACAGGATACTGGAACAATTGAAATAAAAATGCAAGATCTTCCTTCTTTCAGAAAAAATTATAACTCACTTTTCAAAATACTATCAGGATTTTGCATTGCCCTGCTGTTGCTTTGCTGCACCTGGCAGTTAAAGGCCCAGGAAGAAAACAACAGCGCCGGTTCAAAGCCGCCAGCCGACAGCATTGTTTACAAACATTCTCCCCAAAAGGCTACCCTTTACAGCCTGGTGCTTCCCGGCCTCGGACAGGCTTACAACAAGAAATACTGGAAAATCCCCATTGTTTATGCCGGTTTCGGAGTTTTGGGATATTTTGCCATCACCAATGGCAACGAATACCGGAAATACAGGCAGGCATTTGATTATGTTACCCAGGGCGATCAAAGCATCCCCATCAACAATGATTATGTGGACAAATACGAACCGGAGCAGCTTGCCCAGGGCAGGGATTACTATCGCAGGAACCTGGAATTCACCTACATACTCACTGGCTTCTGGTATATCCTCAACGTGGTGGATGCTGTTGTTGATGCGCATTTGTATTACTACAGCATCGACGACGACCTCGGCATCAGGCTTGAACCCGTAATGGATTATGCCAACATGCAGCCGAACTTTCATCCCGGGATTTCCCTCCGGTTCCGCTTTTAAGAATTATTAAGCTTTTCAATTGATGCTTTTAAATCCTAATTGGCAACATTTATTAATTTTGCCGCTAATGTGAAAAAATCCATGATATGAGAAAATTTACGCTGATCACCACTGTATGCCTGTTTTTTATGAGTTATTCATTTGCCCTGAACTTCAATGCCGATTCGTCCTGGAATAAACAGGTCCCGGATACAATCGATAATTTCCATTCCATTTGGTTCATGGACACCCTGAATGGTTTTGTTGCGGGCGACAAGACACTTGCAGGCCACTGCCGACGGAGGAACAAACTGGTTTTTGCTCGACAATGATTTTGGGGATAATTCCAGGATACTGGATTTTTTCGCCCATTCACCTGCAAACATGTGGCTGATCCTTGAGCAGGATACCCTGATTGAGTCTGCAAAGCTTGACAATAAAACATATCATGTATACCATTCGGGTGATTCAGCCCTGAGCTGGGAGAAAGTTTACACCAGCCCCGACACTTACCTGAGAGGAATATTTTTCATCAACGACTCAAGCGGCTGGATTTACGGGAGCAACTACAAAATCATGAAGACCGGCGATGGCGGGAACAGCTGGAATATCCAATACAGCGACACACTGACGGGTTTTATCAAGGATTGTTACTTCCTGAACGATTCTACCGGCTATGCTGTGGGTGATCATTCATTGATCCTGAAAACAAGTGATCAGGGTGCAAGCTGGAATTTAATCGGGGAACTTCCTGCCTATTCTTCCCTGAATACCGTGTTCGCGCTGGATGAGGACAATATTTGGACCGGGGGTTCCCCTGGAAGGATATTCTTTTCGAAGGATGGGGGAAACAGCTGGAAACTGAAACAACTTGCCATTGGAGAGGAAGTTTTTGACCTTTACTTCAAGAATGAGCTTACCGGCTGGGCTGCCGCAGCTGCAGGCAAACTGTATTATACAACCACCGGGGATACCCTCTGGGATACTACGGAGTTCAGCACCGAAAACCTGCGCGCGTTGTTTTTCCTGGATGAAGACCATGGGTGGATCGCAGGCAGCCAGGGACTGATTCTCAAAACGAATGATGGCGGAGGTGAAGTATCAATCGGGGAAACCAGTGAAATGAAATTGCTAAGAGCCCCCTACCCCAATCCGGTGAGCAGCAGAATATATATTGATCTCAGTGGAATTAAGGGGAGTGATATTTCCCTGGAAATTATCGATCTAAACGGCAAAGCTCTTAAAAAGCAGAAAGTGAGCAGCAGTATAAGGCATATCGGCATGGATGTCAGCATATTACCCGATGGCATATATTTTCTTCGGGTGAAAAATTTAACGCAGCTTTCGGTCTTTAAAATCATCAAAATCTAAGCTGCAGACAAATTATTTTTCCTTTTCTGGTACAATTCCTGTTTCAAAATATTACTTTTGTTTAGCCCGGATAATTCATAAACCTAAAAGGTAATACGCTGAATTATCCTGACGACTAAGAAAAGCTACCAATTTGATGCACTTCGTTTTCAAATTACAAGCTTTTCTAAGCCGGGGCTAACCTGCATTATTTGAGCACATTAAGCAATTTTATGAATAATGCAGGTTAGAAATTGGTATAAAAAACCATTAGTGACTGGTTAATTTAGCAATCTTATGATGAAAGACCGAATATGAAAGTTATAAAATATCCTTTTCCTGTGAGGATGTTGATTTTTTTACTCAACACCATGCTGTTTTTCACAGCCATCATTTTGGCCCGGGATTATTTATACCCGGTGGTGCTGGGGATGCTTTTAGCCTATTTGCTCTTCCCTATAGCCAAGTGGCTCGAGAAGCATCATATTCCCAGGATCCTGGCAAACCTGATCAGCATTATTTTCGGGATTATTGTTATCGCCTCTGCAATTGTTTTTCTTTACACCCAGCTTGGCACCCTTCTGTCCGACCTGCCGCAAATAAAAAAACAGGCCTCCCATAATATTGTCAACCTTGTTACCACCTTGAACGAATTTTTCGGGCTGGATAAAAGAGAGTTGCGCAATATCCTTGATGAACAGGTTAATCATTTATTCGACAGCAGCAGTAATTTTGTGAACAATGTTTTTTCTGCCACCACGAGTACCCTGGTGAAAGCGGGACTCATGCCGGTTTATGTTTTTCTTTTCCTTTATTACCGGACCAAGATCGCATATTTTATTCTGAAGGTTGTACCCAAAAAAGACAAACTGACCACTGTAAAAATTCTGCGCGAGATCGCTGATGTCACCAAGAAATACATGGGCGGCGTTTTTATCGTGGTACTCATCCTCTGCATCCTGAACTCCGCGGGTTTGTATATCATCGGGATAAAATATGCCCTGATACTGGGCATCATTTCCGCCCTGTTCAACTTTATTCCTTACTTCGGCACTTTGCTCGGTGGCCTGGTGCCGCTGATCTTTTCATTCCTGGTGATGCCATCACCCATTTATCCATTTCGTGTAGTGATCCTTTTCATCATCATACAATTCATCGAAAACAACATACTCACCCCGAATATCACCGGAGGTGCAGTAAAGATCAATCCCATGGTAACGATTTTTGGTGTGGTTGCCGGCGCACTCGTCTGGGGATTGCCGGGCATGTTCGTAATCATCCCCATTCTGGGCATGGTTAAAATCATTACCACCCACCTGGAGGATGGAAAATCCTATGCTTTCCTCCTCGGAACGGATGGCACCAGCAAACATGCCATCAATAAAATGAACTTCATAAATTTCTGGAATCGCTTCAAAATCAGAAATGGCAAAAAAAATGATCAATCCTGAAAGTATTAGATGGACTGACATAATCGGCTCAGCTTAACAATTTTTAACACGATATTGAGGGGACTTTTGTAACTTCGCCCTTATTTTTGAGCACTAAAACAATTAACATGCTTTTATTGATAATTCTCATTCCACTTTCATTAACCCTGCCCACCATCTTTGCAGCCAGGGTTTTTGAAAAAGCGGGCGAACCGGCCTGGAAAACCCTGATCCCTTTTTACAATCTGTGGGTCTGGTTAAAAATCATCGAAAAACCATGGTGGTGGTATATTTTCCTGATCATACCCTTTATCAATATATTTGTATATATGCTGATGATCGTGGAGATCCTGAAAGGTTTTCAAAAATACTCCCTGGGACAACAGGCCCTTGCCGTTCTCTTTCCCTTTATCTACCTGCCATACCTGGGATTTTCAAAGAAGGAAAAATGGGTGGCGCCTTCCGACAGGCCGAAAAGAACAAAGGGTTTTGTTCGTGAATGGGTGGATGCCATCATTTTTGCAGTGATCGCTGCCACTATTATCCGCATTTTCCTCATCGAAGCCTATACCATCCCAACAAGCTCCATGGAAAAATCGCTGCTGGTTGGGGATTACCTTTTTGTGAGCAAAATAGCCTATGGGCCCAAAGTGCCCAACACCCCCATCGCGTTTCCTTTTGTGCACCATACCATGCCATTGACCAAGAATACGAAATCTTACCTGGAATGGATCAAACTACCCTATTACCGTTTCCCGGGACTAATTGATGTGGAAAGAAATGATGCGGTTGTATTCAACTACCCTGACGGGGATACTGTTTCCCTTAAATTCCAGAGCAATGTGAGTTATTATTCCTTTGTGAGGGAATATGGCCGGAACAGGGTGCTGAACGACCAGCGTAATTTTGGCGAGATTACCGCCAGACCGGTTGATAAACGGGAAAATTACATCAAGCGCTGTATCGGCCTGCCGGGGGATACCCTGGAGATCATCGACCAGATGGTATACATCAATGGAGTGCCAAATGAAAATCCCGGCAAAAAACAATATCATTATTTCGTCAGAACCGATGGCAGCCCCATCAGCTCAAGGGTATTTGAAAAGCTGAACATCACCGAAAAAAGGCTTGGTGACAAAGCCGGTGAGTATGTCATCACTATGACGGACGAAGCCGCCGGTGAGTTGAAGGATTATCCAACGGTCAAACTGGTTCAGAAAAGGCTTGTGCCGGATAATAACTATGACAAGGACATCTTTCCGCACGATCCCGCCTATCCCTGGAATGTGGATAACTTCGGTCCGCTGTATCTTCCGGAAAAAGGAGATACCCTGAAGCTTAACAGCCAAAACATCGTGTTGTACGACCGCCTCATTCACGCTTATGAAGGCCACGACCTGAAAGTGAAAGACGGGAAGATCTTCATCGATGGAGAAGAAAGCGATGAATATGTTGTGGAAATGGACTATTACTGGATGATGGGTGATAATCGCCATAATTCCGCCGACTCCCGTTTCTGGGGGTATGTCCCCGAAGATCATATTGTGGGCAAAGCAGTCTTCGTCTGGCTCTCGCTCGATCCCGATAAATCCTGGTTCGGCGGAAAGATCCGCTGGGACAAGATCTTCAGGCTTGTTAAGTAAAAGAAATTCAATAAATTTGTATAAACACTGTAAATTTTACGAGCATGAAAAAATCATTGAATATTCTGAGTATTTTATTTTTTGCACTGATTGTATTTTCAAATAATTCCTATGCAGGAAATAAACCCTTCAATGGCATCATTACTTACAAAATCAGCTTCCCGGATTCCGATTTCGATGCCCAGACCATGAGCATGTTGCCCAAGGTGGCAACGGTGATGGTCAAGGACAACATGATGAAAACCTCCATTACCATGGGTATGGGCACCCAAACATCCATTGTTGACGGCAATACCAAAACTACTGTCAGCCTGATCGATATGATGGGACAGAAATATGCAGTTCGTACCACGGAAGAAGAAAACTTTGAAGAACTGGAAAAATATGAGACCAGCGTGGAAGAAACCGGCGAAACCCGGGAAATTGCCGGCCATGATTGCAAAAAAGTTATTGTGCATGTAAAGAACAAAGAAACAGAGGATGAAACTGACATCACTGTTTTTTACACCGATAAATATGAAATTGGCAATATTTATTCCGACAAAGCCATGTTTGAAAAGATCAACGGCCTGATGTTGCAATATGAAATTGACACCAAAGGCATGAAAATGGTTTTCACAGCCACGGATGTAAAAAAGAAGAAGGTCTCCGATGATGAATTTGAGATCCCTGAAGGTTATACCGAAACCACCCAGGAAGAATTGCGGAGGAACTTCGGAGGCTGATCGCTGAACGCTCCGTTTGAAATGGCTGATCAATGCATATATCAACATTTTCTAAATGTTGATGATATCTGCATCACTTATTCCTTAAGGCCTGAAATTGATCAGCCTTTGGCAGGATCGGCAAACAGATGTGGTCAATATTTTATACTTTTGCCTGAGCCTTCACAAACAGAGCATGACAAAACAAACAAACAAGCTTAAAGACAATGATCTGAAGCCTTCGGGAAAACGGAGCAGGCGCAGGAAAAAGTCTGTTAAACGGGCCGCTTCCCCCGAAAGGATGATAAAAATCAGAAAGATTTCAGGATTTTTTCTCATCCTTTTGTCCTTTTACCTGCTCTTTGCATTTATTTCATATTTTTTCACATGGTGGATCGATTATGACAAAATTGCCGGACTGGCAATGCCTGATTTAAGCGGAAATGTGGAGATCAGCAATTGGACAGGTTTTATCGGAGCATATCTCTCCAACCTCTTTATCAAGGATGGTTTTGGTGTTTCTTCCTTTCTTTTCAGCCTGATCCTCTTCGTGGCAGGCATGAAACTGGCCCTGGATATCCGCCTGTTTTCCTTCAGCAAAACCCTCATTTATTCACTGGTATTTATTTTCTGGTTATCCCTTTTCTTTGGCTTTTTCTTCCGCGACACCAGCCTGGCGATCATGGGCGGAGTGTTCGGATATGAAATATCCAGCTGGTCGGAAGGAGTACTTGGCTGGGTTGGCACCGCAATCATCCTGATATTCATTTTTCTTTGTGTGCTCATCATTGCCTTTAACCTGCCCGGATTTTTTACAATAAAGAAAAGATCAAACAGGGATACGGAAGATGAAGAAAACAACGGGAACATTTTAAAACCTGCCGACAGGGAGGATAAATACAATACGGTGGAGTTTTCAGTTAGTGAAGATGAGGGCCTGAATGACAGCGAAGAAAATGAGACTGAAGACAATCCTGAAAAACAGGATATTAAAAGTAAAACCACTGAAGCTTCCCGGAAGATGCAGAAAAGCAGGAACCGGAAACCGGAGATATTGAGCTGACCATTGAGGAAAGAAAAGAAGAGGAGCTTGCCAAAAACGGAACAGAACGTCAGGGAGTTGACACGGAATTTGACCCCACACTTGACCTTCCCCATTACAAGAGCCCGGAACTGAGATTGCTGGAAGAATATGATGATGGCGAAGTTTCGGTGCGGAAGGAGGAACTGGAGCAAAACAAGAACCGCATCGTGGAAACCCTGGAACACTATGCCATTAAAATAGAAAAGATCAAAGCCACCATCGGGCCTGCCGTTACGCTTTATGAGATCATCCCGGCCCCGGGTATCAGAATATCGAAGATAAAGAATCTGGAAGATGATATTGCACTGAGCCTCTCAGCCCTGGGTATCCGGATCATCGCTCCCATTCCGGGAAAGGGGACCATCGGCATTGAGGTCCCGAATCAGAACCCCGAGATCGTATCCATGAAATCCATACTGGGTAGTGAAAGGTTCCAGAATACCCATTTTGAACTGCCCATGGGACTGGGAAAAACCATTTCCAACGAAAGCTATGTGGTTGATCTTACCAAACTGCCGCATATCCTCATGGCCGGAGCAACAGGGCAGGGTAAGTCGGTGGGGCTGAACGCCATCATTACTTCACTGCTTTACAAAAAACACCCTGCACAAGTCAAGTTTGTGATGGTGGATCCAAAGAAAGTAGAACTGACCCTCTTTTCAAAGATAGAGCGTCATTTCCTGGCAAAACTTCCCGATTCGGAGGAGGCCATCATAACAGATACCCGGTCGGTGGTGAGGACATTGAACTCCCTGAACATCGAAATGGACAACCGCTATGACTTACTGAAGGATGCCCAGGTGAGGAATATCAAGGAATACAACAAGAAGTTCGTCGACCGCAAACTGAACCCGCTGGAAGGCCACCGTTTCCTGCCCTATATCATCCTGGTGATTGATGAATTTGCCGACTTAATCATGACTGCCGGAAAGGAAATTGAAAACCCGCTGACGCGTCTTGCCCAGCTGGCAAGGGCTATCGGTATTCACCTGATCATTGCCACACAAAGGCCTTCAGTCAACATCATCACCGGCACCATCAAAGCTAACTTCCCCGCCCGGATTGCTTTCCGGGTTATCTCAAAGATCGACTCCAGAACCATCCTGGATTCTTCGGGCGCTGACCAGCTGATCGGCCGGGGCGACATGCTGCTTTCCACCGGCAGTGACCTGATCCGCCTGCAGTGCGCTTTCATCGATACCCACGAAGTGGAAAAGGTAACGGAATACATCGGCTCACAGAGGGCTTATCCCGAAGCCTACAATCTGCCTGAATACGAAGATAATGAAAGTGAAAGTACGCCCGAATATGACCCGAATGAAAGGGATGAGCTGTTTGAAGACGCTGCCAAGATCATCGTGCAGACCCAGCAGGGATCCACCAGCCTGCTCCAAAGAAAACTCAAACTCGGTTACAACCGTGCCGGCAGGATCATCGATCAACTGGAAGCCGCCGGGATCGTCGGCCCCTTCGAAGGCAGCAAAGCCAGAGAAGTAAAAATTGCAAATGAATTCGCTTTGGAACAATATTTGAAAGATCTGGATAATAAAGAAGAATCATGATAAAGATATTTTTGAGCACATTAATGATGATGCTTTTAATCAGCACATCCGCACAGGTAAGGGATAAAAAAGCAAGCGAGATACTGGATGCTGTAGTTGAAAAGACCAATTCATACGAGAGCTTTAAAGCTGATTTCGATTATACCATGTTGAACCAGTCGGCAGGCATCGATGAAACAAAATCCGGCACGATATGGGTTTCCGGCGACAAATACCGGCTGAACGTTGCCGGCCAGGTAGTGATCTGCAACGGTGAGAACCTCTGGACGGTCCTGGCCGAAGATGAAGAGGTAATGTTGAATGCTGTTGAGGAATCAGATGAAACCATTACCCCTTCCAACCTGCTGAATAAATATAACGAAAAGTACAAATCACGTTATACAGGGGAGTTTACTGAAAATGGGAAAACATTGCAGACCATCGAACTGAAACCGGAAGAAGGCAAGACCTATTCAAAGGTTGAGGTGGTGGTTGATAAAGACAAAAAACAAATTGTAAGCTTTACCATTTTCGATAAGAACGGTAGTATTTATTCTTATAACATCAAGGATTTTGAAGCCGATATCCCGCTAAGCGAAAATATGTTTGTATTCAGCGAAGAAGAATATCCGGATTTTTATCTGATAGATATGCGTTAATATCATTTTGTAAGTGGAATGGATTACTGCTGACGGCTCAAGGTCCTAAACAACATCCTTTGCAAGCACCTCCCCTTTTTCGTTCCAACCACGGAGTTTATAATACTTTTGAACAAGAGCGTTGAAATATTCTCTGCTGATTTTCTGATCACGCATAAAACCAGATAAGGACTTTTCCTCAAAGAAACGCTCCGGAATAGTATCATGGGTATGCTTTCTGCCATTACGCATGTTGTATGTGCGGGCCAGTGTGCTGATGTCCTCCCCGGTCTTTAGGAGGCTTTTTTCCGTATGAGATGTACCGGTAGCCGCGTTCAGTACTTCGGCGATTCTGTCGAGGCCCAGAGGAACGAAATCACAAATCGGTAGTGAGTTCCTGGTATTGATGGTATCCAGTCCTTCTGCCACTGCTCCGGGCACATCTTCAATGCTGAAATCCTCACCCATTTCAACTTCTGTCATCCACAAGCGGGTATGGCTGGCAAAGTCGGCAACTGCAAAAACCAGGGCCATGGTCAGGGATCCTTTGGGGTTTACACCCGACAATTCCATGCCATAGGTATGGATCGCAAAATACTCACTCCCCTGCCCTATCTTTTCAGCTGCGGCCTTTGTTCCATCGGCAAACAATGCACCGGCTCCTTCGCGTTTAACCATGCTTTCCAGGAGTTTTCTTTGGGCTTTTGCATCGCCCCAGTCGATTGACATTCCATTCCATTTTTTCAGCAATCCTTTTTCATAACATTCCATGGCAAAGGCGGTGGTCACCCCTGCGCTGATGGTATCCATTCCCCAGTCGTTGCATAATTCATTGGCCCACGATACATCTTTGATGTCGTTTACCATGCTGTTGATTCCCAGAAAAGCGGTTGTTTCGAACTCAGGACCTTCTATCTCATGCCCATCCCAGCGTGCCCATTTTGAACAACGGATACTGCAGTTGAAACAAGCTGTGTCCTCCCAGTTCAGTTCCTCACGGCTTGTTTCCGAACTAAGCTTTTCCCAGTCGTCGAAAGTCACCTCCTGAAAATTCTTAACCGGAAGTATTTCATAATCCTGTCCGCTACGCACACATTTCATGGTTCCTTTCTGCCTGCGGTATTTTATCCCACCATTATCCATGATATCCCGGGTAAAGCGTTTATTCACTTCCGTAAACTTCTCTTCATCAAAATACTTAACAGGAATATTTCCATCAACCACAATGGCTTTCAACATTTTGGAGCCCATTACCGCTCCGGCACCTCCCCGGCCAAATTGCCGGTGTTTATCAACGCCAACGCATGCAATCCTGAGCAGGTTCTCTCCTGCCTGTCCGATGGCCGCCACCCGTGGATCATGACCCGGATGACGTTGGAGCAGAATATCATTGGTTTCGAAGATCCCTTTGCCCCAGAGCTCTGAGGCATCCATGATATTGATGTCATCTTCATTGATATACAGGTAAACGGGTTTGGGAGATCTCCCGGTGACCATCAGATAATCATAACCGGCCATTTTGAGCCTTGGCCCGAAGCTCCCGCCACAATTAGAGTCCAGCAGGGAATTTGTAAGAGGAGATTTAGTAACCAGTACAGTGCGGGCACTGGTTTGCACTTTGGTGCCTGTAAACGGCCCATTGATAAAAATGAGCGGATTCTCTGTACCCATTGGATCAGGGTCCGGAGCATATTGCTCCATCATGGCAAATCCCATTCCTTTGCCACCAATATACTTTTCCCTTAGTTTCTGATCTGTTGCAACTAATTCGATTTTACCGCTTGTCAGATCAATGTGTAATGCTTTGTTGGTGTATGACATGATATGAATTTTGATCCCGAAAGTTTTCGGGAGAATTTTTAATTCTAAACAAACTTCTAACTTCTAACTTCCAGCTTCCAATCCCGTCTCGCCTGAGGCGAGACGAGGATCCTCCATTACTTCTTCAGTGCCAGCACATCCGTAAGGATAGAAAAACCTGTTTCAATCCTGCCAGCTCCAGGGCCCACGATGGTAACATCCCCCAGGAGATCGGTCGTAAATGTAAGCGCATTGGTGGCTCCCATCACACCGGCGAGGGGGTGGCTCAGGTCGATCATTTCAGGCGCCACACTTCCCCTGACGCCACTTTCAGTTTTTTCAACTGAGCCGATCAGCTTCCAGCGTTTGCCCTGTTCCCTGGCGATCTTGATGTCTTGCTGGGTGATCTGTGTAATACCCTGGCAAGCCACATCACTGATGCTGAGTTCGGCTCCCATTACGATATTGGCAAGTATGGTCACTTTGCCTCTTGCATCAAACCCCTCCACATCACCTGTGGGGTCAGCTTCGGCATAACCAAGATCCTGGGCGGTTTTCAGCACCTCGTTATAGGGAATGCTCTTTTCCATTTCGGTGAGCATATAATTCGTGGTACCATTCAGTATCCCGCGTATCTTGCTGATCTCACATCCGGCAAGCGGCCCTTCGGCCAGGTTGATGATGGGTGTACCGGCCACCACCGTTCCTTCGATCATGAACCTGACACCATTTTCATCTGCCAGCTTTTTCATTTCAGGGTAAAAAAGGGCTGCCGGTCCTTTATTGCTGGTCACGACATTTTTCCCTGATTTCAGGGCTGTCTTCACGTGATTAACAGCAGGTCCGCCGGTCTTGAGATCGGTGTATGTTAATTCACAAACGGTATCTGCATTGCATTTTTCAATCAAATCGAGAGTTTCCCAGTCGCTCAGGTCGCTGCTAAACTTTTCCTTTTTCTTTGCTTGCTCGATCATGAGCGGGATATCCAGGCCATTTTCATTGTAGACATTGCCATAGGCAAAGTCTGCCACTGCAACAACATCCCATTCAAATCCGTATTTATCCTTCAGGTAGTCTTTCTTTTGCAAAAGTATTTCACAAAACCCCTGGCCTACGGTGCCAAAACCAATCAGTGCTAATTTGTGTTTCATCATTCAATATCTTTTATCATTTTTAATCATTAATCTTCAGAAAGCTTCCTCTATCTTCTCAATTTGGCCGAAGAAGCACCGCCTGCCGAGTAGTCGGGTGAACTGACGTACAGCTTTTTTCCATCCAGTACAGACAGGGCACGGTCGAGATCGGCAATAATATCATCAGGATGTTCCCCGCCCACACAGAGCCTGATCAGGTTATCTGGAATTGAAGCCAGTTTCCGACCTTCTTCACCCTGTTGTGAATGGGTTGAAATGGCCGGGATGGTAGCCACTGATTTCACCCTGCCAAGATCGGTTGCCCGCCAGATCATCTGGAATGCATCAAAAACATCCCTGGCTGCCCGGGCCCCGCCTTTCACATGGAAGGACATCAGGTGGCCATAGCGGTTCACCGCCTTTTCGTACTGCTCATCGTGTTCAGAATCAACCAGTACCAGATATTCTTTGGCCAGTTCATGCAGGGGATGACTTTCCAGGCCAAGATAATCCACCTGCTCAATGTGTTTGTGATTTTCGAGGAAGCGGGCCACTTTCATGGTTGAACGGCTGAACTGATCCACCTTGGATCGCAGGGTTCTGATATCATTCAGGGCCATGATAGCATTGTATGGGGAAATATTCGGGCCATTGTCGCGGTTGGGCAGCAATTTGAGATAGGCACCAAAATCCGCCTTCATTTCATCATTGTCAATATTGGAAGTAAGGTTTTTGCGGGCGATTACCGCACCACCGATACCGAATCCGCTGGATGTGATTGTTTTGGAAATTGACTGTATCACAATATCCGCTCCCAGGGTAAGGGGTCTGAGCAATGCCGGTGTTGCCACCGTGCTGTCCACGATAAGGGGTATTCCGTGATCATGGGCCAGTTCAGCCACCTTCTTGAGTTCGAAAAAGGCCTGCCCGGGATTACTGGGCATCTCACCATAGAGGAACCTGGTATTCTCGTCGATTTTGGAGGCCCATTCTTCCATATCGTTAGAATTCACAATTTTACGCCATTCTATGTTGCGTTCTTTTTCTTTCCGTTCGGCAAACTGCTGGAAAGTACCGCCATACACCTGGCTGGTGGCGACAAAGTTCATTTTCGCATCCGGCTTTCCGGGCAAGGTAACCAGGAAAGGATCCACAGCACTCTGAATGGCACCCATGCCTGAGGAGGTGGCGCAGCAGGAAGTTTCAATGTCGGAACCATATCCCTCCAGCAAGGCCAGTACGCCTTCCAGGTAATAGATGCTTGGATTGGCGATCCGTGAATAGCACCAGGTGGGGATCTGATATCCCAGCGCAGCCTCCATTTCATCCGAATCGCGGTAAGCCTGTGATGTGGACATATAAATGGGTTCGATGATGGAACCCTGGTTAAAGTCCAGGGCTTCCTGCATGGAATAAACGCCATGTACCGATATGGTATCGAATCGACATAGTTTCATTCTGCGGATATTCCCGGCATGCCATTGCATGGCCTTCTTTGCCGCATTGATGTAGTGTTCTATTCCTTTAGCTGACATGATATAAAGTTTTTATAAATATAATAAATTTGATTTTGCCGGTAGAAGGAAGCCAGATTCCTTAACAACAAATTTTAATAATCGAAAGATGAATTCCAAGCCTGACTAACAAATTTGTTAATAATTAAGGCTCATATTTAAAAATCAACATCAAAATGAATTAAATTTGTTAAAATTATAACACGATGGATCATTATTTCAAACTCGACAGCCTTGACAGGCGCATCCTGGCCTTGTTGTCAGAAAATGCACGCATCCCCTACCTGGAGATCTCAAGAAAGTGTAACGTAAGCGGCGCCGCTATCCATCAAAGGATACAGAAAATGATAGAAGCAGGAGTGATCAGCGGTTCTCAATTCAACATCAACCCAAAGGGGCTGGGTTTTCACACCTGCGCATACATCGGACTGCAGGTGAACCTCGGGCAGGGCATCTCCCACGAAGAAGTATTTGAAAAGATCAAAAAGATCCCTGAAATTGTTGAATGCCATCACATAACCGGAAAGTACTCCCTGCTGGTCAAGATCTTTGCTTTTAACAATGAACACCTCAAAAAGATCATTGTCAGCAAAATACAGGCCATCAACGAAATATCCAGCACCGAAACATTCCTTTCGCTCGAAGAAGGTTTCAACAGGCACCTGCCCATTGAGTGAGTACTATGTCCCTGGCCTGTCTAAACTTACTCACCGGCTGAAATACTATCTAAGATTTTTCCTAATTTTGCATTAGGTTAATTTGATTTAAATAAAATCTATAAAAATGAAATACGACATTTTAGTTTTAGGAAGCGGGCCCGGAGGTTATGTGGCAGCCATCCGTGCAGCCCAGCTGGGCAAGAAAGTTGCAGTAGTTGAGAAATCGGAACTTGGCGGAGTTTGCCTGAACTGGGGATGCATCCCCACAAAAGCCCTTTTGAAAAGTGCACAGGTATTTGATTATGCAAAAAATGCTGCAGATTATGGCGTTTCCATCGGTGGTGATGTAAAAGCTGACGTAAAAGCAATGGTAAAGAGAAGTCGCGGAGTTGCCGAAAACATGAGCAAGGGCATTCAGTTCCTGTTCAAGAAAAATAAAATTGAACATATTCAGGGATTTGGCGTACTGAAGCCCGGGAAAAAAATAGAAGTTACGGATGATAAAGATAAGAAGAAGACTTACGAAGCTGATCACATCATCATTGCCACAGGTGCCAGGTCGCGTGAGCTGCCCAATCTGAAGCAGGATGGCAAAAAGATCATCGGGTACCGCAAAGCAATGACCCTGGACAAATTACCGGAAACCATGCTGATCGTTGGCTCCGGAGCCATCGGGAGCGAATTTGCCTATTTTTACAATACGCTGGGCACACAGGTAAGTCTGGTTGAATTGCTTCCCGAAATCCTACCGCTGGAAGATGAGGAAGTTTCCAGGACCCTGGCCCGTTCGTTCAAGAAAAGCAAAATGAAAGTCATGACCAATGCCTCCGTTGAGGAAGTCAACACAAAAGGGAAAAAATGCAAAGTTAAGGTCAAGACCAAAAAAGGCGAAGAAAATATTGAGGTGGATGTTGTATTATCGGCTATAGGTATCAAATCCAACATTGAAAATATTGGCCTGGAAGAGGTTGGCATTGAAGTTGAAAAGGACAAGATCAAAGTGGATGAGTTTTACAAAACCAATGTAGAAGGCTATTATGCCATTGGCGATGTGGTTCCCGGACCTGCCCTGGCACACCTGGCCTCACATGAAGGGATCAACTGTGTTGAAAAGATCGCAGGGCTGGATCCGGAACCCATTGATTACGGCAATATACCGGGCTGTACCTACACCCACCCTGAAGGTGCTTCTGTGGGCATGACGGAAAAACAGGCCAAAGAAGCAGGCTTTGATATTAAAGTTGGTAAGTTCCCCTATTCGGCATCCGGAAAAGCCAGTGCGGCCGGTGCCAAAGAAGGCTTCGTCAAAGTGGTCTTCGATGCCAAATACGGTGAATGGCTGGGCGCACACATGATCGGTGAAAATGTGACTGAAATGATCGCTGAGGTAGTAGTTGCGCGCAAACTTGAAACAACCGGGCACGAGATCATCAAGAGTATCCATCCGCACCCGACCATGTCGGAAGCTCTAATGGAGGCTGTTGCAGCGGCCTACGATGAAGTGATCCATATTTAATGATTTGAAATACAGGATGAAGGGCCTGACCAAATACTGCCAGTTCCTTCTCCCTTCAGATAGAATCCCCGAATAGAATGAAAGTCAACAAAACAAAGATCCCCGGATTACTCATCATTGAACCGGATGTATTTGCCGATGAACGCGGATATTTTTTCGAATCCTATAATCGCGAAAAATTCGTCAGGGCAGGGATCCCGCATACTTTTGTGCAGGACAATGAATCCAAATCCCAGAAGGGTGTGCTAAGGGGATTGCATTTCCAGAACCCTCCACATGCCCAGGGAAAACTGGTACGTGTGATTAAAGGCGCTGTGCTGGATGTGGCTGTTGATATTCGTAAGGGATCACCTAGCTATGGAGAATGGGAAGCTGTTGAATTATCAGAAAAAAACAAGAAGATGTACTGGATCCCTGCCGGCATGGCGCATGGTTTCCTTACGCTGGAGGACAATACCATCTTTTTTTATAAATGCACGGAACTATACAACAAATCTTCGGAGGGAAGCATTCGCTGGGATGATCCCGACCTGAATATTGATTGGGGGATCAAAAACCCTGTTTTATCCGGCAAAGACAGGGAAGCTCCCGCATTTAAAGAGTTTTCCAGCAGTTTCGTCTTTTGAAACATCTTTGTCTCTTTGGATTGTCATCCTTAAATTCCAGATCATTTTTAAACATATTCGAAAAGTGTACGTTATTATACCATGAAGAAATATTTATTAATTGCAATCGGCTCAATCATACTCATCTTAGTGGGAGCATCCATTTTCCGGGGTGACCAAAAAGAAGAAAAAAGCGGCATCCATCAGGAAGATATCAGCAATCTTCAGCAATACAGGATTTCTGCCGTGGAAATACCAGAAAATATAAGTTTTGCCGGAGAGAAGGTGCCAGTGGATCTTTATTACGTCAGGGAAAGTCTCGACAAGGAGTTAACCGTTAATACCTACTGGCACTCCTCCACATTGTTGATGATGAAGCGCTCAAGCAGGTACCTTCCCCTTATCGAGCCCATTCTGAAAGAAGAAGGTGTACCCGATGATTTCAAGTATGTTGCATTGATTGAAAGCGGTTTTGAAAATGTCACCTCACCCGCCGGGGCTGTTGGATTCTGGCAATTTCTCAAGGGCACAGCCAAAGATTATGGCCTGGAAGTTAACAAAGAGGTGGATGAAAGATATCACCTGGAAAAAGCCACCCGGGCAGCTTGCAGGTATTTCAAAGATGCCTATGAGGACTATGGCAACTGGACACTGGTGGCCGCAGCTTTTAATGCAGGTAAAAGAGGCATTAACCGGCAGATCGACCGGCAGAAAGAAGAGACCTACTATGACCTTTTGCTGGATGACGAAACGGAGCGCTATATTTTCAGGATCCTGGCCATGAAAACCATTTTCACTAATCCGGAAAAATATGGTTTTGATGTGGACCGGAAAGATCTGTATGACCCAATACCAACATTTACAGTCAGCATTGCAGATGAGGTCCCCAGCTGGGCTGACTTTGCCAAGGAGAACGGGATAACTTACCGTATTCTGAAAGATTTCAATCCCTGGCTCAGACAATCTTACCTTAAGAACAGGCACAATAAGGAATATAAGATACTGCTTCCCGAAGCAGAATATCTGCGAAACGGGCGTTAATCGAGCCCATTGCTGCAAAGTTCCCATCGTATAACAAAATCTCTTTTAAAAATTTAATATCAAGACACTTAGCCCGGGTGAATTATTCTGAGTAATTTTGCAGCCGCAAATTTTATGAAGGAAGAACTTTATACGATAAAAGATACAGAGAAAGAGGCTGAAAAGCTGGAGATATTCGGGGCCCGCGAACATAACCTGAAAAACATCAGCCTGAGCATTCCCCGGAACAAACTGGTCGTAATTACGGGGCTCAGCGGCAGCGGAAAATCCTCACTGGCATTTGACACCCTTTATGCAGAAGGTCAGCGGCGCTACATGGAGACATTCTCGGCTTACGCCCGACAATTTATCGGAAGTCTCGAACGGCCGGATGTTGACCAGATCAAAGGCTTGAGTCCGGTGATATCCATCGAGCAGAAATCGATCAATAAGAATCCCCGCTCAACGGTAGGCACGGTTACGGAAATTTATGATTTTATCCGGCTGCTCTACGCCCGCATTGCAGATGCTTATTCCTACAAGACAGGCGAAAAGATGGTGCGCTACAGCGAAGACCAGATCATCAACCTCATCCTGGAAGAATACCAGAGTGAGAAGATCATCCTGCTGGCACCACTGGTCAAGGGGCGCAAGGGTCATTACAGGGAATTATTTGAACAGGTCAGGAAAATGGGGTTTTTGCGTGTGCGGGTTGACGGTGAGATCCGGGAAATAGAATTCGGAATGCAGCTTGACCGATATAAGGTGCACGACATCGAAATGGTGATCGACCGTATCCAGGTCGACCCCAACGACCGGCACAGGCTTGGCCAATCGGTGCAGACCGCTCTGCGGCACGGGAAGGGAGTTCTTCTGGTGCAAAAGCTTGACTCGGAGGTGGCAAGGCATTTCAGCAGAAAGCTGATGTGTCCGACAAGTGGAATATCCTACGAGGAACCTGAACCAAACACCTTCAGCTACAACTCTCCTTATGGTGCATGTTCCAGGTGCAATGGCCTGGGAAAAATATCGGAGATAGACTTGAAAAAGATCATCCCGGATAAGAACAAAAGCATTCGTAAGGGGGCCATTGCCCCAATCGGGGAATTCAAGAACAACTGGATTTTTCATCAGATCGAAGCCATCGGGCAGAAGTTTAATTTTAATCTTGACACCCCGGTTAAGGACATTGATGAAGAAGCCATTACCACCATTCTTTATGGATCTGATGAATCCTTTACTGTAAAAAAAGAATACCTGGGTGTAACCTCCACATACACACTCAACTTCGAGGGCGTGGTCAACTTCATTACCAACCAGATGGAGGAGACTTCTTCCAACAGTATCAAGCGCTGGGCTTCCGGTTTTATGAACAAGATCGAATGTCCTCAATGCAAGGGTCAACGGCTTAAAAACGAATCCCTTCACTTCCGCATCGGGAATAAAAATATTGCAGAACTTGCAGGCATGGATGTGATTAAACTCTATAAGTGGTTTGATGATATTGAGCATGTATTGGACAAAAGGCAGCAGACCATTGCCCACGAGATCGTCAGGGAGATCAAGACAAGAATCCGTTTCCTGCTGGATGTTGGAATTGATTACCTGACCCTATTCCGCCCAACCCGCAGTCTTTCGGGGGGAGAAGCCCAGCGCATCCGGCTGGCCACGCAGATCGGTTCTCAACTCACCAATGTTCTTTACATCCTGGATGAACCCAGCATTGGTTTGCATCAACGCGACAACCTGAGGCTGATACAGTCATTAAAGGATCTCAGGGACATTGGGAACTCGATTATCGTAGTGGAACACGATAAAGAAACCATCCTGAATGCAGATCATGTGATTGACATTGGTCCGGGCGCCGGCAGGCATGGCGGGGAGATTGTTGCCCAGGGCTCACCGGCGGAGATGCACAAATGCAACACCCTCACCTGCGAATATCTCAGCGGGAAGAAAAAGATCGCCATTCCAGAAAAAAGAAGGAAAGGCAATGGATCATCCATCCTGATGAAAGGTGCTGGCGGGAACAATCTGAAAAATGTCGATGTGGAATTCCCGCTGGGAAAACTGATCTGTGTCACCGGGGTTTCCGGGAGTGGAAAATCTACCCTTATCAATGAGACCCTCTACCCTATCCTGAGCCAGCACTTTTACAAATCTGTCAAAAGGCCTCTGAAATACGAATCTGTAGATGGTTTGAAGAACATCGACAAAGTGATTGAGATTGATCAGTCACCCATTGGCAGAACACCCCGCTCCAACCCGGCGACTTATACCAAGGTTTTTGATGAGATCCGGAAATTGTTCGCCCAGCTGCCCGAAGCCAAGATCCGTGGCTACAAGCCGGGACGGTTTTCTTTTAATGTAAAAGGAGGCCGGTGTGAAACCTGCAAGGGAGCTGGCCTGCGGTTGATCGAAATGAACTTCCTTCCGGATGTTTATGTACATTGCGAAACATGCAACGGCCAGCGGTACAATCGCGAAACCCTGGAAGTCAGGTTTAAAGGGAAATCCATCAATGACGTATTAAACCTGACCATCAACCAGGCCGTAGAATTTTTCGAGAACATCCCGTCCATCATCCAAAAGATCAAAACACTGCAGGATGTCGGGCTGGGTTACATCACGCTCGGACAATCTTCCACAACCCTTTCGGGAGGGGAAGCCCAACGCGTAAAGCTGGCATCTGAACTTTCCAAGAGGGATACCGGCAAAACCCTCTATATCCTGGATGAACCCACTACCGGACTGCATTTTGAAGATGTCAAGGTTTTACTGGATGTTTTGAATAAGCTGGTGGAGCGGGGCAATACGGTACTGATCATCGAACACAATATGGAGGTGATCAAAGTGGCCGATCACATCATTGATATGGGACCCGAGGGAGGTGAGAGCGGAGGAGAGATCATTGCGCAGGGTGCTCCGGAAGAGATCGTACAGGTTAAAAGAAGTTATACCGGGCAATTCCTGAAGGCCGAAATTTCCGGGTCTTAGTCAGCCGGTCGCTTGAATTATACGAGTAGCAGATTGAACTGGCTTTCCGCCCTTTCAGGGCTCAACAAAAGGTTCCGGCTTTCTTCCACAGGGATGCATCCCTGTGTTGGTGATTCCGCCCTTTCAGGGCTCAGGTCCTGATCTTAACTTCAGGCCCACCAATAAACAAGCCTCACTATTCCGCTAAACAACAGACCCAACGTCCTAAACATGGTAGGGCAAAAGCTGCATTTGGTTTTACCCGTTCCGGTAATAAGACCCTGGAAGCTTGATAAAACGAGTCCTTCATCCTGGCCAAATTGGCTTTCCGCCCTTTCAGGGCTCAACAAAAGGTTCCGACTTTCTTCCACAGTGATGCATCCCTGTGTTGGTGATTCCGCCCTTTCAGGGCTCAGGTCCCGATCTTAACTTCAGGCCCACCAATAAACAAGCCTCACTATTCCGCTAAACAACAAACCCAACGTCCTAAACATGGTAAGAAACAAAAGTTGCATTTGGCTTTACCCGTTCCGGTAATAAGACCCTGGCAGATTGATAAAACAAGTCCTTCATCCCGACCAACAACAAGGCCCCGAAGGGGCGAAAGCATCAGCCAGGGGCGCAGCCCCCGGCTTAGGAAGATTGCCAGAAACCCAAGCCCGAAAGGGCGATAGCCCTAAAAGGGCGATAAGCCCTGAAAGGGCGATAAGCCCTAAAGAAGCTAATGTAAATCCTTCATCCTGGCTAACAACAAAGCCCCGAAGGGGGCGAAAGCATAGCCAGGGCAAGCCCGCATGGAAGATTGCCATAAACCCGAGCCCTGAAAGGCATAAGCCCTAAAAAGCTAATGTAAATCCTTCATCTGGTAACAACAAAGCTCCAAGGGGCGAAAGCACCAGCCGGGCGCAGCCCGCATGGAAGATTGCGAAAACCCAGCCCAAGGCGATAAGCCCTAAAAAAGCTAATGTAAATCCTTCATCCTGGCTAACAAGGGGCGAAAGCATCAGCCAGAGGCGCAGCCCCGGCATGGGAAGATTGCCAGAAACCCAAGCCCTGAAAGGGCGATAAGCCCTAAAAAAGCTAATGTAAATCCTTCATCCTGGCTAACAACAAAGCCCCGAAGGGGGCGAAAGCACCAGCCAGGGGCGCAGCCCCGGCATGGGAAGATTGCCAGAAACCCAAGCCCTGAAAGGGCGATAAGCCAGCATCAGCCAGGGGCAACCCATCCAGCTGAAATGGCCATAACCCTCATAACAAAATTCCAAATCCAAAATATTTTTATATCTTTATGATATCAACCCATTAAAACCGAAAACAAAAACCATAAAATCACCTTGTCATGTCACAATCCTTATCAAAAGTTTATGTTCACACAACATTCAGTACCAAGCACAGGCAAAATCTCATTGATGAGACTATTGCAGAAGCACTATTTGAATATATCGGAGGTGTCTGTAAAGGACTTGAATGCAACCCGGTCAGAGTTGGTGGCCACAGAGACCATGTGCATGTGTTATGCCTCCTTTCCAAGAAAGTAAGCCAATCTGCACTACTAGAAGAGATAAAAAAACGCTCCTCCAAATGGATCAAAACAAAAGAATCCGGATATAGAAAATTTTACTGGCAAAACGGGTATGGGATTTTTTCTGTAAACCCAGTGGATGTTGATAAAGTAAGTGAATATATCCGCTTTCAGAAGAAACATCACGAAAAGCTAAATTTCCAGGATGAATTGCGGCTATTCCTCAGAAAATACCGTGTTGATTATGATGAAAGGTATATCTGGGAATAAGTATTGGCTTTCCGCCCTTTCAGGGCTCAACAAAAGATTTCCGGCTTTCTTCACAGGGATACATCCCTGTGTTGGTGATTCCGCCCTTTCAGGGCTCAGGTCCTGATCTTAACTTCAGGCCTGACAATAAACAAGCCTCACTATCCCGCTAAACAACAAACCCAACGTCCTAAACATGGTAGAGAGCAAAAGCTGCATTTGGCTTTACCTTTCCAGCAATAAAACCATGGATGCGTAATAAAACGAGTCCTTCATCCTGGCCAAATTGGCTTTCCGCCCTTTCAGGGCTCAACAAAAGGTTCCGGCTTTCTTCCACAGGGATGCATCCCTGTGTTGGTGATTTCGCCCTTTCAGGGCTCAGGTCCTGATCTTAACTTCAGGCCCACCAATAAACAAGCCTCACTATTCCGCTAAACAACAGACCCAACGTCCTAAACATGGTAAAGAGCAAAAGTTGCATTTGGCTTTACCTTTCCAGCAATAAAACCATGGATGCGTAATAAAACGAGTCCTTCATCCTGGCCAAATTGGCTTTCCGCCCTTTCAGGGCTCAACAAAAGGTTCCGACTTTCTTCCACAGTGATGCATCCCTGTGTTGGTGATTCCGCCCTTTCAGGGCTCAGATCCCGATCTTAACTTCAGGCCCACCAATAAACAAGCCTCACTATTCCGCTAAACAACAGGCCCTACGTCCTAAACATGGTAGAGAACAAAAGTTGCATTTGGCTTTACCTTTCCAGCAATTGGCTTTCCGCCCTTTCAGGGCTCAACAAAAGTTTCCGGCTTTCTTCCACAGGGATGCATCCCTGTGTTGGTGATTCCGCCCTTTCAGGGCTCAGGTCCTGATCTTAGCCTCAGGCCTGACAATAAACAAATGTCACTATCCCGGTAAACAACAGACCCAACGTCCTAAACATGGTAGGGCAAAAGCTGCATTTGGTTTTACCCGTTCCGGTAATAAGACCCTGGAAGCTTGATAAAACAAGTCCTTCATCCCGACCAACAACAAAGCCCCGAAGGGGCGAAAGCATCAGCCAGGGGCGCAGCCCCGGCATGGGAAGATTGCCAAAAACCCGAGCCCTGAAAGGGCGATAAGCCAGCTCAGAACAGATTTATGTGTTCCAATACAATCATTATCTTTAATTTTACCATCAAATGCGCTGATATGAAAAAAGCAGCTTCAATATTTATCTTGATCATTATGACCTGGGGATGTAATGAAAGCAGCAAAGAAATTTTTCCCTTGTATAAACTGAGTCTTGAGGTTTACCCTGCTGAGAATACCTTTAGTACTCATCTTAGCCTGAATTATGCATCCGACAGCATGGTAGACACCGCGGTATTCCTGATAAACAGGCAGCTGAAACTGAATAAATTCTCCGGGCGCCATTTGGTTGAATGGCAAATCGACAGCAGTTCACTAGAAAAGGGATGTAACGAAATCAAGGCCATTTTTAACCCGGCCCTTGAAGCCCATCAGTATGTAAGGATCACTGCTGAATACAATGGAAAACTCAACGAACTCCTGATGACTGAAAATCAAGTGCCTTCCTCATTCGAATTACAAGAGCAGGCGTGCTGGTACCCCAGGATACTGCCCCCGAAAGATTTCTTTTATGCCATCAACATAAAAACTGATCAGAACTACAGGGTCGGGCCGAATGCTCACCTGATCGAAGGTAATTGGCAAATAATCTCAGAAAATGCAACAAATAAAATCCAATTGAGTTTTAATAAATCAAATTAACGCTACTTTTTATGAACAGACCGGAAGATGAAGAAAAGATCAGGAAAGCCTTTAAAGAGAAAAGCTGGAATGAGATAAAAACTTATGATTCATGGCAGATCTTTAAAGTGATATCTGAATTTGTAGAAGGATTTGAGAAGCTGGGAGCCATTGGTCCCTGTGTATCCATTTTTGGATCCGCCCGCTCCAAACCAGACAACAAATATTATAAAATGGCCGAAGAGATCGCCTATCTTTTGATCAAAAAGGGATTCGGCGTGATCACCGGCGGTGGCCCCGGGATCATGGAAGCAGCAAACAAAGGCGCCCACTTCAGTGGCGGCAAATCCGTTGGTTTGAACATCCGCCTGCCATACGAACAAAGGCCCAACATATTTATTGATGCAGATAAACTCATTGAATTCGATTATTTCTTCGTGCGGAAAGTGATGTTCATGAAATATTCGCAGGGATATATTGTCCTTCCGGGAGGCTTTGGAACCCTGGATGAATTTTTTGAAGCCATCACCTTAATTCAAACCCATAAAATGGTAACCTTTCCGGTAATTCTATTTTCAAAAGATTACTGGTCAGGATTGCTCGAATGGCTCAAGGATAAGATCCTGCATGAAAAGAATATCGACAATGACGACATGAGTATTATTCAAGTGGTTGATACTCCGGAAGAAGCCGTGGCAGCAATTGAGTCCTTCTACAAGAAATATGCACTTAAGCCGAACTTCTGATACTGCATGCTAGGCAGAAACCGGAATCCCAAACAATCCCTGCTGATGAACAAAAAAAAGACTGAAATACCAATTAATCTTATTGAAATTGAAGGAGATGGATATCATCTCATGCTGAATATCCGGATCAACCGGAAAAAGGCGAATATGCTGCTGGATACCGGGGCTTCAAGAACCGTCTTTGATGCAGAAAGCATCCTCCGCTTTCTTCCGGAAGAAAGGGAGGCATTTGAAAAAAATGAAAAGCTGTCGACAGGATTGGGAACCAATACCCTCGAAAGCCAGATCACAGAATTGAAAAGCATCAAAATCGGTGATCTTCGAATCAAAAATTACAGGACAGTTTTCCTGAATATGAGCCATGTAAACGAAGCCTACCGGAAGCTTGGCCTGCCAGCCATCGATGGGGTGATCGGCAGCGACCTGCTGGTAGAACACAATGCGGTGATCGATTATGGCAAAAGCGTTTTACACCTGAACTTCTAACGAATAAGTAATTTATCCGAACGAATGCTAATGCTTTGGTCCTGCAAAAAAAGCCTGGTTCTTAACAAATAGATCCCAGGGGAAAGGTCTTGCAGATACAGTTCCTTGTAATTTTTATTTACTGTGAATTCCCTGACCAGGGATCCATTCATATCATACATTCTCACAATCATGGATTTCACATTTGCCCCGGCTTTCAGGCTCACATAAGCTCCTGCCGGGTTGGGATAAAGTATCAGGCTTACATCCGCCTGGTTTTCTTCTATCCATGGACTAACGGGAACATGGGTTTTGGAGTATAACTGAATGCCTCCTGAAAAATTCCCGGCAAATATATCCATCCATCCATCTCCATTAATATCATCAATGACTGCAGAGGAACGAAAGGCGGGAAAAAAATCAACCCCCGATGTGTCTACCAAAAAAGCAAGCGAATCAGATTCGGGAAATTTTCCCGGGAGGTTTTCATCCACATCTTTAAAATAGAATAGTTTACCCTGTTCTGACCCAACGATCAGGCGGGTTTCATCCTGCACCCTGAAAAAGCGGGGGCAGCTGTACCCGTTATTGGAAACACTGTAATCGGTTACCTGCACCCCACCCAGGCTGTCAGTGACAAAAGTGAACAGGGGCTGCTGCACTGAACCCGTATTCCGGTAATAATTCAGGTTTCCTTTTTTTTCACCGATGATCAGGTCCGGCAGTTGATCCCGGTCGATATCAAACAGATGGGGATAGCTAAAATCTCCCACATCTATTCCCTGATAATTGAGTTCTTTTAACTGAAAAATCACGGTATCCATTGAAGCCGCCACATTTTCAAAATACATGATTTTCCCGTTTTCATTTCCACAAAGCATATCAAAATCTCCGTCCCCATCCAGGTCGGCAAACGTGGGAACAAGTTCCCGGACACCAAGTTCCGAAAGTCCGGCAAAGTCGGGATTATAAAAATTATAGGATGGCTGTGTCAGCGTCCCGGTATTTAAAAAAAGTGCGAGGCTGGCCGTATAAGAGGAATGCAGGAAGAACCACTCATCATACCAGGAAGAATCATAGTAGCCGTAATTGCCTACCACCAGATCTTTCAGTCCGTCTCCGTTAACATCAAGCAAAGCCGGGTAAGCCCCGGAGCCCAGATCGATCATTTCTTCCTGCAGAAATATGGATTTTTCGAATCGGAAGTCCGGAAGATCATCTTCCCCATCATTCAGGTAAAGCTGGCTGCTTTGATGATTTCTTGAAACATAAGGGTTCGGATCGAAAGGCGATACCAGCAGGTCCCGTTTATTATCATTATTCACATCCAGAAAGGCAACAGCCGGCATCGAAAACAAATTAATTTCTTTTGTTTCGAAGGGAAAACCCCAGTCCTGTGAAATCATCATGGCATCCATGGAGCTGCCTCCATTGGTTAACATGACCAGGCCCGGATAATCCACATCACCCAATACAAGATCTTTTGCCCCATTCCCGTTTAAATCAGAAACAAAGAAAGTTGAACCGGTATGCCGCTCACCGGGCAGCCCATTCCGAAAGCCATTGCCAAGACAGCTATCCAGAAATATTTGATTGGATTCATCACTTTCGGCGAAATGCCCCCAGCAATTCGATACCTTTTCATAATCCAGGGAATCGGGTATTCCATATTTTTCCATCGAAAGGTTCTGATGAAGTTCAACAAAAGAACCCAGTCCCCAGAATGTCAGGATATCCAGGTCGCCATCACCATCCAGGTCGACGATGCCCGGATAATCGGCATAGGTAACAAGGATATTGGTATATCCCCACCCTGGAAGGATGTCAGGAATGGATCCACCATTTGCTTGAATTTCAGCTCCCCGCCTGAAGACACATTCCTGAAAACAAGCATCCCTGCCAGGCCTTTGGCGTAAGTAAAAATATCCATTTTACCATCCTGGTCATAATCCCTGAAAATGACCCAATCGAATAAAGCAGGAAAACCGAAGGCATATTCCGGAGCATATTGATAAGCGATCGAATCCGGGATCCCAATATTAATAAAAGGCATGATGCGGTTCCCGGTGCGGTCGAAAACTACCAGGTCGTAAAGGCCGTCATCATCCAGGTCGATCTCGCCATACTGGCAGGAGTTCATCCCGCCGGCCCAGGGGAATGCAAGTACATCTGATCGAAGACTAACTTCCGGTGTATCAGGTTCAATATGCTGAGAGAAAGCAATTACCACGCTGAGGGTAAAAGTCAAAAGGAAAAAGGCCCGCTTGATTCCCGGATGATTCATCTTGTATTCAATAAGCAATAATATAACACTCAAAGATAAGCAGATTTTCACAAAGCATTGCTGCATTCTTGCTATCTTTGGCTTACTAAATAACGAAGCATATGGCCAGTATATTAGTAATTGATGATGAAAGAAGCATCCGGAATACCCTGCGGGAGATTCTGGAGTTTGAAAAATTCAAGGTGGATGATGCTGAGAACGGCATGAAAGGCCTGGAGCTGATGAAAGAGAACGAGTATGATGCGGTTTTGCTGGACATCAAAATGCCCCGGATGGATGGTTTGGAAGTGCTGGATAAGATCCTGGAAGAATATGACACTCCGGTGATCATGATCTCAGGCCATGGCAACATCGATACGGCTGTGGAATCGATCAAGAAGGGCGCTTTTGATTACCTTTCCAAGCCCCTCGATTTGAACCGCACCCTGGTGACTCTCCGCAATGCACTTGACAAGAGCAATCTTGTGAATGAAACAAAAAAGTTGCGTAAAAAGGTCAGTCTCACCTATGAAATGATCGGCGAATCCGTGGCCATTCAGGAGATCCGTGCCCTTATCGAGAGAGTGGCTCCCACGGATGCCCGCGTACTGATCACCGGGGCAAATGGGACAGGCAAAGAGATCGTGGCCCGACATATCCACGAAAAAAGCAAAAGGGCGAAATCTCCTTTCATTGAAGTGAATTGTGCGGCCATTCCTTCCGAACTCATCGAAAGCCAATTGTTCGGACATGAAAAAGGTTCTTTTACTTCAGCCATCAAACAACGCAAAGGGGATTTTGAGTTGGCCCATGGCGGGACGCTGTTTCTGGATGAAGTGGGCGACATGAGCGAATCGGCGCAGGCCAAAGTATTACGGGCTTTGCAGGAAAACAAGATCACCCGTGTGGGTGGTGAAAAGGACATTAAGGTTGACACGCGGGTTATAGCGGCCACCAATAAAAACATCAAGAAAGAGATTGAAGAAGGAGGTTTCCGGGAAGACCTTTATCACAGGCTGTCGGTGATCATCATCCATGTACCTGCCTTGAACGAAAGAAAAGATGATATTCCGCTCCTGGCAAATCATTTTATGCAGCAGGTTTGTGAAAATAGCGGACGGTCCGTCATGCCCATAACGGATGATGCCATGGAAGAATTGAAGAAAATCAAGTGGACGGGCAATGTGCGGGAATTGCGCAATGTGGTGGAGCGACTGGCCATACTGTCAGACAAGGAAGTGAGCGCGGAAGATGTGAAGAAGTTTGCCATGCCGCTGTACCGGTAAACAGGAAGCACCAAATAACAAATCACAAATAACAAATAAATTCCAAAATTCAATAAGTAAAATTCCAAACGGTTATCGTTGTAATACTACGACCCCGGTTTAGGTAATTGAGTATTGTGATTTGAAATTTATTTGTGATTTGGTGCTTGTATTTTGTATTTTATTTCTGTTTGGTGCTTGTATTTTGGAATTTGACCATTATCTTTGTTGTTGGTATAATTTTTGATAAAAATCAAGTCCGTTCTTACAATGATGAAAGAACACAACATATTTCGGGGCTGACCGGTTTTGACAGCAAGGAAGTGGTTGTGTAAGCATGCCGAGTGATGCAGACAGGCTCGTTAAAACCATCTGCAAACGCCAATAACTGGCACGAATAACAATTATGCGATGGCAGCGTAACCAATAGGTTATAACTCCATTCGTTCTCCGGGAAACCCTGCTCAGCGGTGTCCCGGTCAGAGCGTCAAAAAAGTTGAGCTAGTCACAGCATAGTCTCGGTGTTGTGGCAAAATCAAAGAGAATAAGGTAGCAGTAGGCCCGTTTCCGGCCGGCTGCTATTCGAAAACCAAGCGGAAGCTAAGCATGTAGAAAGCTCACCTGCTGCTTGTTTGGACGAGGGTTCGAATCCCTCCAGCTCCACAAAAGAAAAGCCCGGTCAATTTTAAATTGGCCGGGCTTTTTTTTATGTGGGTTGAGGAGTGCCTGCACTCATTCAACATACATAAAAAAAAGACCGAACCGAGTGCAGCGAGGCGGGCTTTACTTTTGTAAGGCCCCCCAAACCGGGATCAACGAAGTTAATCCCAATAGGATGCAGGTTGAGGAGTGCTTGCACTCATTCAACATACATAAAAAAGACCAAACCGAGCGAAGCGGGGCAGGCATTTCTTTTTTAGGGTCCTCCTTAATGGGATCTACGGAGTTAATCCCTCCAGCTCCACAACATAGGGATCAAAGAAGATCAAAAGCCTGTAAACTGATTGGTTTACAGGCTTTTTTGTTTTTACCCCTATCAAAAAAAATCACTTATATTCAATGTTATGGACACCTATTCGGTTACCTAATTCGTTTTACACAAACAGGTCTCGCTAAACATTTGTTTACCTTTATTAGCAGCTGGTATATTAACAACCTTGTTAATATATTTTGATAAATTTTGTTGACATTTGATTGTCGAAAAGGTTACCTTTATCAAAAATCTTACAAATATGTCAGAGTTTGATACAATTACCATCCACATTCAAGTTTGGCAAATCATTCTCCAATAGAATTTAAGAAAAGAAAAATTGCTTAGTTTTAACAAATAAAAACTGTCGGAAAAATAGGGGACTTACAATGAATAAACTGGTTTTTCTTAACATCACATTATTGTTGGTTTTGATACTTGCAATGTCTTCTTGTAAGAAGGACAAAGAACAAGCGGAAGAATTTACCATGAAAGACATGATCGTACCACAAAATTTCAAATGGTCGGTAACAAGAACCTACCAGCTTCAGGTAAATATAAACGGCAATGCCGAAGGAAAAACAATAAGGCTTTATAACAAAGACGGCAAATTAATAGATGCCAGGAGTATCGAAAACAATATTGCCTCCTTCAGGGTGAAGATCCAAAGAACACTCGATACACTTCGGATTTATTCTCCGGATTCACACAGGAGTAAATACATTACAACCGATATTACCGAAACGAGTTTTAATATAAACAATAGCAATACCCAAAGGGCCACAAATTTTGCCGTAAAACTAGACGGTGCCGACGATTATGTTGAAATTCAAAACCAAGAAAACGGAGCCATTGTAACAGGGTACCCCTTCACATTCAGTGCCTGGTTCAGAACTCCAGGTCCGGGGCCTGAAGAAGACGATATGGTAATCGTCAGCCTTTCCGATCCCAACCTGGCAAGTGTTTATTTTGGAATTCATTTAAGATTGTTTGATGATTTCTACAAAGCCCAGGTTACATCAAGGGTGGGAAATAAAGAATACCGAAAAAGCACCAACCAGAATGTAAGCGACGACACCTGGCATCAGATCGTTGGTGTATTTACCGCCGATGGTAAACGAAAACTTTACCTCGATGGGATTTACGAAGGCATGAGCCACAGCATCCTGGATTTTGACAAGGATGCCGTTATTTTGAATATTGGGAGGTGGGGAGATAAAACCCCCAATAATTATTATCACGGTTTGATTGATAATATTTGTATATGGAACTATGAACTGGATGAAGAGGAAGTTGCCCATTACTATAATAACGACCCCGAAGGTAATGAAGAAGGCCTACTGGGTAATTATACTTTTAATGCAGGCTCAGGGGAAGAGATTACAAACGAGGCAAGCCCTGAAGTATATGATGGAGTGATGATCGGAGCAAGTTGGGAAAACATCTCCGAAACTACGGATACCGATGGTGATGGTGTGGATGACGAGTCCGACTATTGGCCTGAAGATCCGGCTAAGGCTTATAACTCGATCTATCCTTCGGGAAACAATTATTATTTTCACTTATACGAGGACTTGTGGCCCGGACTGGGTGATTACGATTTTAATGATGTAATACTCAGGTCGAAATTGCATCTTTATAAAAATGCAGACAATGATCTGGTGGGTGGAAGACTGATCAGCATGGTTTACTGGATCGGCGGAGGAATTCCAAGAGGTGCCGGAATGGAATTTTTTAATTCAAATGGTCAGGCAACGCAATTGACTTATTTGCCTGACAATACTGTGAATTTTGAAGAAGTTGAAAATGTTGCGGCCGATCCGGTTGTTTCCAACGCAGTAATGGTTTTTAATGACAATATCATTGAAAGCCTGAATGAAAGTGTGGATTTTGAATTTACCTGGGATCATGGTCCGGGAGGGAACAGCATATGGGTACAGGTTTATATTTACCGCAACCGCGACCATGAGATCCACATGATTGGCCATCCTCCAACTGTTGCAGCCAACATGGATTTGTTTGGTACTGCCAACGATGACTCCCAAACAAGCTGGAACTGGGATGCAGGAAGAACCTTTGACAATCCCTCCGACTTTTATAAAACAAGCACAAACCTTCCCTGGGGCCTGGAAATTATTGCAGAAGAATTCTGGATCCCCAATGAAAGAACCGAGATCATTGTTGCTTATCCTGAGTTCCGGGCATGGGCCGAATCGGGGGGCACGCTTAATCAGGGCTGGTATAACAATCCCAGCCAAAGCAATAGTCATTTGCCCGACTGACAGGGATTATATCACTTTCTTGTCAGGCAGTGTAAAACAGAATTTGCTTCCCTTGCCCTTTTCACTTTCTACCCAGATTTCACCCTTGTTTTTCTCAACAAATTCTAACAAGCTGAGAATCGTTGCAGATTGTTTTTGCGTACCAGGTTTAACCTTTGCAAGCTTTTTGAGACTGAATCTCTCAAATTACATCCTCATTAACCTGATTTCTTCCATTACCTCAAACTGCGTTTCACATCTGGGGCAGATAATTGTTCGTTTACGGTTGATCACAAAACTTTCATTGCAACTCTTGATCAATAAATGGAATCTGGTTTTCCATGAAAATCCTCATCGTATGCTCGGTTCCGCCCTGTATTTTGCAATTCTGATCATCATAGAAGATAGCAAAACTGGCCAATATAATATTTTTTGTTCCTAAAACCTTGATAGTATCCCGGATGATGGATGTAGCTTTGATGGTATGGCAGTTGATCTCACCGCTGATATATTTATCCACGAGGGATCCTCCCAGCTTCATCTTTTGATATTTTCTTTTTCACAAAGATAATCCAGCACTGAGTTCCAATCGGAAAACCGGCCTGTTCCAAAATGTATGTGTTCGCCTTCGAATGTATCCACACCTCTGGCGGTCCTGTCATCAATAATATAATCTCCCGTGCAAAGGTTTTTGTGGTGGGTGATGATCATCCGCTTGTATCCAGTTTTTGGAAGATGTTTTACCACCCAGTCCCTTTTGTCCTGGAGGGCGGTAGGGTTCTCCCAGGGGGAGGTAGTCAGGATGTATGTGTCAAAATGATGCGAGAGGAAATTGAATGCTTCAATGGCACCTGTTAACGGGTCCATCCTGGAAAAAATTCCGGGTATCTCATCCTCACGATCATGAAATTTTTCGATAAGGTCCCTGCTGATCTTTTTCAGTCCCGATGCAAAATCCACCAGCACATTGTCCATGTCGACAAAGACTATCTTCCTTCTTCGATCTTTTATATCATTCATAGGATCATTATTTTATCTTTTCCAGTATTTTCACCATGGCCCAGGTGTCCATCTTGCAATACTCCAGCAGGTTTTGCCTGAGTTCCTCTTTTTCCGCTCCTTCTTCCAGAGCCTTCAATTCTTCAAATCCCCGGCTGGCAGCTCCGCCTTCGGAGATCTCCAGGTCATCATATTTAAGCTCCGGAACCAGAGCCGGCAATACTTTTTTGATGGAATATGATCCATGCATGTCAGGGGAGTAATAATGTTTCTGCCGGAAAGGGCGCATTAGGTCCACGATTCGGGGCTTGATCTTCTCGATGGGATCCTTGTAAACCGGAAAATCCCTGGCCAGTTCATTTAAGATGCGGACTTCGAAGGTCTGATTGTAGACCAGGATGGCTCCCTGGTCTCCTGCATCAAATATCAGGGATTCGATGAAAGCTTCCCTGGGATCGCCTTCCCCGTCTGACAAAAATTCAGCATGCTCAATTTCCCCACCAGGTTGTTTCTGCAGATGCATGGAATATTGAAAAGGGATTTGCTGGTAAGGCCTGGAATTATCATAGAGCGGAACGGCAGGCTGAAAGGTTTCAAAATCCATGAAATATAGTGGGTAGCTGAGCTGATCACAGAAGCTTTTCAGGGCTTTCTTATCCTGTGTGATGGTTCCGTTCATACTGGCTTCTATCTGCATCCATTGCTGTGGATTCAGTGAGGCTTTTGCTTTTACCAGGTCCTCAAAACTCAGTATACCACTGTTATAAAACGCGAATTTCTTTTTACCGGAAAGACGGCTGATATCAAAAACAGTGTTTTCGGGAATGTGCTTCCAGCAATGCCCTTTGAAATCACAATCATAGGGATCGCTGCAATAAGGTCCGATGTCGATTGCAGGGATTTCCGGTGATTTCAGCATCTTTCTGAAAACCGCAATGTTGGCTTCCACTTCTCTTTGCTTCTTTTTGACCTTTTCCAGGACGGACTCTATTTTGAAAAGCTGTTCTGGTTCTATTTTCCCCTGCCGGACATATTTATTGTTTAAACAAGCAATGGAAATATCTTCAAGTTGCAGGCCCGAATGTGTGATCACATAGTACTGCAGGGAGGCATCATCGATATGATAGTTTTTGAGATTGGTGGAGCCTTTCACTTCATAGGCTTTCCAGCCATCATCCTTTACCAGGATGTCCATGTAGCAGAGCACCCCGTCATATTTAAAGGCAGCTTCATAAATGACTTTCTGCCCGTTCCGGATCAGTTCCTGTGTTTTCAGTACAGAACGTTCAACTTCAAAAGGCTCACCATCCGAAGCATCAATACCTCCGGGAAACAATTCCCAGGCATACTGCCCGATCAGGTGGCCTTTGTCAAAGACTGCCTGCTGGGCATCGCTGACGAGGATCTTTCAGTTCGGGATGGTATTTGTTGAGGTAAAGGGATTTAGGACATTGCAAGCCGCGCAGATAGGTTGATTTGGAAAGAGTATGCATAATTCTCTGTTGATTTTTTATTCTGTCATTTGATTTTTGGAGAAGTTGAAATGAATATACATTAACTTATCAATTAAATATCGATTTATTTGCCATACTATTAATCCTCTGATCTAACTCAGCAACTCTTGGATGTGTATTCCCATTTTTAATGAACAATACATCCCTGTTTTCCAGATCATCCATCCTTTTACTACCAATCCTTTCTATCAGTGCAAGTTTCTTTTTCATAATTTTGTTTGCTTCCATGTAAGCTTTACGACTACAACGATAAATTCAAAGCAAAACAATAATATCGTGAATAAGACATATGCGATTAACATCCAATTGTCTTTTTTGACCAGGTCAAACATAGCCTTAATTCTGAGCAACAAAGAATTTTTATTGAAGTTAGCAATGGCAGTGCCTTCAATTATCTTTTTTTCAGCTTCTATTCTGTTCTTAAGAATTTCCAATCGCTGATTTTCCTGGATATATTCCTCTTCATTTTTTTTAGCAATCTCAAGTTTCAACCTGGTAATCCCTTCAACTCCCCTTACACCGCTTCCTCCTGTGCCATCAGCTTCTTTGCTTGCTTTTTCCAGCGATTTCATCCATTTGTTGTATTTGTTCTGGACAAGATCTTCCTGTGCCTTTAACTGACTCTGGTAATTTGATTCGGTTTCTTTAAGTAATTGATCAACATGATGAATTTTATTGATTGTCATTTGCTGGTCAATATCTGATTTGAAAATGACCTCATCCCAGCTCAAACTCCCGAGCATGGCTATCAGAAATCCGATAAATATCCTGAATGTCGTAATCCTCCAGTTCCCATCTGCCATGACAATATTCTTTTCAACCAGAAAAATGAGAAGGCCACAAACAGCTGATGTTGCAACTGCTGCCAGAAGGGTTCCCTGCAGCACATGGCTGACCAGAAGATATCCATTGACTGCCCACAGGGATACAGGGATCATTATAAGGCTTGCCAACGCAATAACTTTTTTCCTGCTCTGAGGGGTGTCTTTTTTGAGAAGATTGTAATCTTCGCCGGTAATAAAGCTGCTAATTCTTAACATCTGGATTGGTTTTTAGTTAAAAAATCCTGTTGATATTCCTATAATTTTTTCTTCCTGATATTTATCAAGACCTTTTATATATCCATCGTGATATTGATGGATTATTTTCATTACCCAGCCTTCATCTTCGACTGACAATGTCTTTTCCGCTTCCAACCTTTTTATTTGATCCTTAAGCTTAATAAGCGTATTACTGAATTTATTGTCCTTGTTTTCTGAAAGTCCGCTGGCATCCATCATATCGTTCTCGAACTTGAGAAGTGCTGTTTCTTTCTCGGAAATCAGATGGTCAATCTCAAATCTAAACTGGGCCTTCAGGTTTTTAATCTTTTGAAGAAGCATTTCATTGGAGTGATAAGTATAACCATCCTGGTAACCCATCACTAAGTAGTCTTTGTCAAGAAATTCTTTGACATTATTACCAGATTTCGCCACTGGCTTATTTTGGATTTCAGGTTTTTCTTCATCAATGAAAATATCCCTGGAAACATTGATATCCTCAATATATTCCGGGGTTTGATTGTTTTCAACCATAGATGCTGCAGATTCATTTACTTTACTGTTGCTGAATATTTTGCCAATCCAATTCATATTGTTAAGTTTTTTGTTATAGACTGAATACTGGTACTTTATAATTTTTGTGGCCCTGTTTGTGACATTTGTTGCATAGGGTAACTAAATGTTTTGCATCATACTCCCATGGGTTATAAAAGCTTCCATCAACTGAATGGTTGTGATATTGTCTGTGATGCACATGAAGTTCATTTGTAGACCCGCAATTTTGGCAACGATGATGATCCCGTTCAAGGACTTCTTTTCTTTTCTTTAACCAAAATGGATCCAAAAGCCTCTTATAATAACTGAATCTTTGCTGGTTCAGATCGTTTTGAGTTTGATTTTTCTTAATTGTTTCCTGTGCTATCATTTTTTGTATTTGATAGCATGTATTCTAAAACTATTCCAGTTTGAAAATATTTCCATTCAATCTATAAAGTTTGTCTTATAAATTTGATAGTTAAGGATTATACAGCCTTTAGTGCTATAATGGATGATTTAGAGTATTGCGATTTGGAGGACGTCAAAAAATGACGTTAAATATCATATTGTGATATGTGTGATAAATTGATTACATTGAGCTAAACTGAATATGCTCCTGTTTTACCCTCATATTTAAGTTCAACAGCACTCTCAAAACCATCTTCATTCTTTAATATATGTAAGTCGGCCTTTCCATGGGTTTGTTTGTTGTTTTCGTCTCTGTCTATTTTATAATATTCAGGGCGGTATATTGAGATTAATTTTGCAGCCTGTTCTTCAAATGTTCGTTTATTCCTGAAATAACTCAGGGATATCCATTGTTGAGTGAAATCAGAATCAGCACTAACCCCATCAAGATCCGCTATGGCAACAATCGGGAGGTTTAACTGAACAGCCAGGTTTGAAAGTTTACAAATAAGAAAATTGTAGGACTTTGTATCTCCATTTTTCGGAATTGCATATTGCAAACTATCGATGAAAATTATATCCGGAGAAAATGTTGAATTTTCAATTGCACCAATAAACTCATCTGTTTTTTCAACAATACTATCGTCAACCATCAGATGGTTTACTTCAAGTTGCTTTGCCGCTTGCTTAATGATTTGCACTTCAAACTTGTCAAGTTTTCCTGCCAGCAACCTGCCATAAGGAACACCAGATCTAATGCTTAAGAGCCGTTTCGTGATCTGGTCAATTGACTGGGATGGAGAATACAGGGCGGTATTTATTTCAGAACGTTTAAGCAGATTGCTAATGCAGCTCAGGATGAAGGATGTCTTACCAATTCCAGGATGTCCGGCAATTATTATCAATTGCTTTTTATTAAATCCATTGAGTTTTTTATCTAGTTCATGAAATCCAGTTAAGATTTTATTCGTACTTATTTTCGTATCATCTTTATTAATGGATTCAAGTTTCTGAATAATTCTTTCTATGCTATATTGGATTGACTTTAGCATATTTGCATAAATTATTTATTGAGCTGAAACACCAGCTTGTTTTTTTGAAGACAATTTTCTGTAATATCCCTCTTTAATCCATTCCATATCAGGATTATCAATACTGTTTATAATATTCGTGCATCTTTCAAAGTCTCCCAAATTTCTGTACAACTCCGCAATAAATACTTTTTGCTCAGGCTCACGCTCATCTTGCAGAATGATCAATTCCTTGATGTTTGACTCGTAAGTATGCTTATCAAAAGATTCCTTAAAAAGTGGATAGCCTTTCGTTTACCCTGTCGTTATATTTCCACAGCAAATTTTGTCGCAAAATGGCTGTTTGGTCTTTTGTCTAGCGCATGCTTGCTTTTAGAGCAAACACATATTCTGCGAAGCTTAAAAAATCGGCAAATGGAACATAATCAAGCTCCTCAGAAGGAATATCGCTTTTTTTTATTTCACTCTCGTTATTTAACCAGAAAAAGCTTTCACATTTAGGACAAATCGAAATTTCCGGAAATTTCGGGAGGTGGGGCGCATATCTGTAACCATCTGAATAGATTTTGGCATGAAGAGTATTACCGCTCATTAAACTTGGATTTGAAAGAAAATTTCCACAATCCGGGCATTTAAAATATAAGGTTGGACCTGGTAGCATTTGATTTATTTTTTATGGCAGAATCATATAAACGATTTGCCTTGGTTTTATGATAGTTTATCTGGTCTTCCTTAAGGTGTCCCTGGGCTTTCTGGTTGTTTACCTTATCAACATATTTTTTAGGTCGTACATATCTTCAGTAAATGAAGAAAAGCTAAAATTATCAAAGAGGAACTCGAACTCAATGTCAGATCTGTTGTTTATGCCCCCGTTGGGTTTAAAGTAATTGAAACTATCATCCGATTTAACAATAAAGTAATTGGTGTAAATTCTTCTTGATTTGAGACCACTAATATCTTTTGGTTCAAAGGCCTTTTCATATCCAATTATATCAAGCTGTAAATCTGCCTTAATATCTTTCTTCAGTTCTAATATTATTTCACTTGAAATGTTTTTCAGGTTAAATGCAGGTTTTCCGTATTTATCTTTAATGACAGTTATGATTGTAACATGAATCTTTTGTCCATCATGTGATGCATGCAATAATGATTTCAGAAGAGGGACAAGGTTATCTCTTATTTTTTGATTGCTAGTGTTTTTTAAAATGTACCTGTCAAAAATTACTATACTATGTATTGGGTGTGTGAACTCTTTTATTTTTTCCCAGGAATCGAATTTATAATCTTTTGGCAGGCTTTTACTTTTCGTTACCTTGAACTTATGTGGCTTAAGCTTTTTCGAATACTTGCCCCATTTTTCAATTAATACCCTGTTATTGAATATCTCGAACCCGTTTATGCTTAACTTTTCTTCACAATCTTCAAATCCATTTTCCACAAGGAATAATTTAACAGGAGCATCGGCTTTAAGAAATGATTCGTCTGTGATTTTTTTGTTTAAATTTTTCTCGAAAACTACTTTGGGAACTTTTTGTGTTAGAAATCGGATCAATGGGTTTTCTCTGGCTGCGTCTTCCAGCGTATCGAAATCCGGGATATTTATTACTAATTCAAAATTAATAACCAATCTTAGAAACTCGAAGAAATCAGTATGGGTATCATTTTCCCTGTCATAAGAAATAAAGAAATTATCAATGAATTCTCGATCAAGTATCAATTGCTTGTTAATCATTTCTAGTTTTTATTGCTGTTCTTTAGTTTTAAAAGGTCAAATTCCAGATTGATAGCTTCATCATAAAACCCGCTTTCCAAAATTATCTGATAAACTACCGTCTGAATAAATATGAATCCTCTTGACAAGACCTTGGTCGTCATTTTTCTTGGTGCTTGCTGAAAAATAATAGATTGCAGTATCTTCAGGCTTAATCTTTTCTTTTGCCGTAAGGTATTGAAGCTTTCTTACAAGGTATTCACTATGCGTTTCAATGATAAACTGTATATTAAAAACCTTTGATGCTTGAATAAAAAAGTCACTAAGCTTTGACTGTAAGTTAGGATGAAGATTACATTCTGGCTCTTCCAAATATAAAATCTTTGGTGTGATGAATTTGGGATATGAAAACTCTAAGAAATTACCTTTTATCCCAATTAATGCAGTTTTAAGCATTATGTTCAAAATTTGGGTTATTCCGTAGCCAAGATCAGATAACAGGGTTCTTTTCTTCTTATTTTTTAATACAATCTTGATTCCAGCTCCATCAGTATCGCTTTCAATTAATAGTTCACCTTCAATATCGAAAAGTTCAAGATTTTGATTTAAAAAAGCATGATAATATCTCTATCATGGATTGAAAGCTTCTCAAAATCTCGCAAAAACTGATTGATGTCGTTGGTATTAGTAGAGTATGAGTATAATCTTTGAACAATTCTTCTTTCTGCATGCAAATAAGAGAAATTCGAAAAGATGAAAGTGTACGTTCTAAAGAATGCAGGAATTCTTCAGTCAAAAAATCATACAAGAAATATGATGCTCTTTTCCAGTCTAAGAATGTAAACTCTTCAATACCAGCTTCAGGTTCAAAATACATTTTATTGATAAACCTATCAAGTTGGCTTATGTAATTTTTAAAAGCAATCACTGGGTTGCCTAATGTCAAATAATCAGGATATGGAATAACATTCTTCGAATCGCAGTTTTTTAAAAACTCTCTTTCTTCCTGAATTAAACGCTTTTTATTATTCTTTTGATTTTTGCTGCTTTTGATAACCTCCTGGTAAATCTTGTACAATGGCGTCTTAAGATGATCATAAGTTGAACTATTAAAATCATAAAACGGTTTGTTACCTTCGTAATTGAAATCAACAACTATATGGTTTTCTGTGAGTATGCCATGCCAAGGTAAGAGATGTGTATCAAGGTTCTTTTGAAAATATTCCGCAAAACCAGAATATTTGATATAATCTTCATTACGATGATTATCTTCAGGAAGACGCCACCAGGTTACATCATTTTTAAGATATAAGTTTAAATTCTTATCAGGAAGCATATAATAATCCCCTTCTTTTATATACTTCTTTTTATTTAGTTTTCGAAATCCTTCCACTATAAAGTCAAGCTTCTCTCTAAAAAAGTTAAAATCTATTTCAACCTTCCAATAATGGATTGTTGTTCCTTCTTTTGGACCGTAGTCATTTGAAATTTTGGGATTTTTCTTATATCTTTCCTTTTCCAGTTTAAGCTTTATTACATCTGAATATTTACCTTCTAACTTAAACTGAATAACTAGTTGATTAAGTTTCCCGTTTTTTATTTCGCTTTCATCATCTAATTGATAGGTAAACTCTATTCTCCCTTCTTCTATGATGTTTGTGAATACAAATGGCATCGAAAATGAGATTTCCCTAAATTTATTATTATTGTTCTTGGTAGTAAGAAAGTTACCTAACTGATGATTATTCCCTGAAAAATCAAGGTCTTCAATATTCCAATCATACTTACGAAGTCTACTTTTCAGGTTTTCATCAAAATTGTGTTTTAAAAGTTGAAGTGCTTTTAGAACTGAGCTTTTACCAGAACTATTTGTGCCTGTAAATACAGTTATCGGTGCAAATTCAAAATCAGTATATTCTTCAAATATTCTGAAATTTTTAAGTCCAAATCTTGTTAAATGTGCCATTAGTTAATTATTATGCAACCTCTGCATTATGATTAATGCCTGAGATAATTTCAATTAGTTTGTCCGTTTCTTTTTTCTCAAACAAGCCCGACATCCCCTGATCATTAATCTCCGTAAATGGGCTCTCAAACAACATAGCTTTGTTAAGGTATCCATTGATGCTGAAATGATCAATGATGGTGTTTATGAAACGGATTTGGTTAGCTGTCAGGTTACCTTCATCCAGGAACTCAGCAAAGGCCTCCTTGGCAGCTTTTTTATCCAAACCTACGATGCTTCGGATGAAGACACCGAGAGGTTTATCTCCGTATTCCTTCAGGAAGTCTTCTTTTGTGCCCGGGTTTCACCATCGAAAAGTATCTTCTCGAGCTCTTCCAGCTCTTGAGCGGTGATGGGCATATTATACTTCAGCTTCATAATAGCCATTAGGTCCTGGTGTTCCCTGACATATTTTTCAACCCGCATCAGATAGCCTTCTGTAAAAGTGCTCGATTTAATCAGATCCCATTCCCTCACTGGTTCATTGATCTCATCCGTTAAATCGGTAAAGGTCAGGGTTTGTTCTTCTCTGTCAAGGAATCGGATTAATTCCCGGATTTCTAATCTGACAGTTTCCATGGCACCCAAGCTTATTTGTTGCCAGTATTCGTCCGTAACGATGCTCTTAATGGTGTCCATATGTTGCTGAACCATGGGGATGTTGCTTTTCTTTAAAAGACCTCTGCCGATATGTTTAATGCGCTTGATATAGGGTTCCATGTTCATGGAACCGGTCAGGTGGGCGATTTGAAGATTGAGAATGATCAAGTCAAATCTTTTGGCGAGTTCGTCTTCCTGGTCCGTCAGGATCAAGGGTGTTAAATGTTGCTTGATATCAATGATATCCGTTTTGCTCAAATTTTCCCACTGGTCCCGGGATTTAAATTGATCCACATATCGCAAGCTTCGCCTGACGATAAAACTATCCCTGTCAAATGAGGATACTTCCTTGTATAAAATATCAAGTAATTCATTTCTGAATCCTATATGTTCATTGTGCTCGGGTTCACGTAGTATTTCCGATAACTGAAGTCTTGTATTAAACACTTTCTGACTTAGAGAGGTTATGCTACCGGGTTCAATGCCTTCCGGGAATTCATCAAAAAATTCGAAGTTTTCGCAGAAGTCGAAAATATAGAAATACTTTTTGTCCTTCCCGGACCAAAGAGATCTTCACACAAACGAGTGCCACGCCCGATCATTTGCCAGAACTTGGAACTGGACCGGACCCGTTTAAAGAAGACAAGGTTTATGATTTCATGAATGTCAATCCCGGTATCCAGCATATCAACAGAAACTGCAATTTGAGGATATTTGTGTTTACTTGAGAAATCATCCAGCAAAGACTCTGCCTTGCTCTCATAATTGTCGATAACCCGAAGAAATTTTCCCCTGTACTGAGGAAACATTTTGTTGAATCTCTCTTCTATGTACAAGGCATGTTTGTGGCTGGTGGCAAATAAAATGGCTTTACCCAGTTTGTTACCTCCTTCAACCTTAAGTCCATTGATCATAGTATATTCCAGCATTCTGTCAATAGTATCCCGGTTAAACAGCCAACTATACAATGCAGCAGCATCAATTTCTTCAGGCATCTGTCCTGATTCCTCATCACGAAAAGTCATTTCGTACTTTGCTTTATCATCATCAGACAGGTCAGCGTATTTAATTCCTTCCCTGGGAAATTTGAGTGGAACACTCATTGCCTTTGGAGGGTTTAAATATTTATCATCTACAGCCTTATCCAGCTCATAGGCATAGGTGGGGTCATGGGTTTCAAGACCAAATAATTCATAGGTGTTTTTATCAACCTCAGCTTTCGGTGTAGCTGTCAGGCCAAGCAAAAGACTGTCAAAATATTCGAAGATCGCTTTGTATTTCATGTAAACCGATCGGTGTGCTTCATCAATGATGATCAAATCAAAGTGCCCCGGTGAATAAAAGCGCTGATCTCCGGTCCGCACACTGTCAATCTTATTCATGATGGTTGGATAGGTAGAAAAAACCAGCCGGGTGAGGTGGTCTTCTTTTTCTTTTGTCAGGTCGATCCCATTAAGCTTGGGAAGATGCTCTTTAAAGGCATTTTTAGCCTGGGTAACCAGTGCATTCCGATCTGCCAGGAATAAAATATTTTTAACCCAGTTTGCTTTTGTTAGCATTTCCACTAATGCAGCAGCAGTTCTTGTTTTTCCTGATCCTGTTGCCATGACCAGAAGTGCACCTCTGTTTTTTGATTCAAAAGTTTCTGTAACACGCCTGATTGCTTCCTCCTGATAATATCTTCCGGCAACTTTCTTGTTTACATACAGGTCTTTAAGGTTCTCTTTGGTCTCCCTGCGATTAATCAACAGCTGCAATTCGTCATGGGTATAAAACCCCTGGATTTGTCGCGGTGTGTAGGAAAGGTCATCCCAGATCCAGTGTTCATAACCATTGCTGTAGAAAATCACCGGTCTTTGCCCTGTCATTTTCTCCAGGCAGTTGGCGTATAGTTCAGCTTGGTGCTGACCTTTGTGGGCATCAATCATTGTTTTTTTTGCTTCCACCACTGCCAGGGGTAATCCATTGTCTCCCCATAAAACATAATCCACATAACCGGTGCCGGTAGGATTTGTTGATACGGGCATCCCAACTACCTCAAATTCTTCTACATTCTCAGCTTTAGGATCCCATCCGGCTTCAATTAACAGCAGGTCAATAAATAGTTCCCGTGTTTTGTGTTCTGAATGATCATCTGAGGAATACTTGTTCTCATATGCACTTTTCCAGCTCTCTGATTTGATACGTTCAGTTCTCCTGAAGCGTTCCTTCAACTCATCAATTTCCTTTTCTATTCGCAGAAGTTCCTTTTGTTGCCTGAAGTAATCTTCTTCAAGCCTGTTAATATCCTGAAGGGATTTATCAGATTTCGGGACATCCTCAATGATCTCTTCCCTGAATCTGGTGAAATATGGTTTGTTGTCGCTGTAAAGAATGATCAGCCATTTGAAAAAGAAGTAAAGATTGCGAACCGATGCCAGGCACATTTCAGATGATGGTGCGATCCTGTTATGAGCGGCCTGATTTCCCAGTTTCCTTATGAAGTTTACCTTATCAAACAGGATGCCGGGCATATTCTTTTTGAAATCCTCCCCGTATATCAATGAAGAAAGATTATCCTGGTAGGAAGCTCTATTGAGCCATCATGATCATAAATCCACCTGACACCATTTTCAAGGCAAATCCTTCCTGTGATTGCTGAAAGCCTGGGTGACTTATACACATTGCTTTCAGCCTCTTCCAGGGAATCATAAAAACCCTGGAAAACAGGATCTGCTTTTTTGATGAATTCAAAATTTGATGCCATCTCAGTTTAAATAGCTTTTAATCTTATTTAATTGTTGATCAAGTATGTTTCTCCATTTCAATGAAGCTGCTGTATTCCTCATCAGTATGCCAGGGTGAGGCAGGCCAATTGTCGCATAATTGTTACCATGAATCTCAAGTGCTTCTATTCCTCCTTTCAATCTTTGCAAAGATTTTTTTCAGAGCATTGATGTATCGCAGCAGTCACTTCACTTCCTAAAGTTAATATAATCTTTGGTTTTGCGAGCTCAACCTCTTTTGTAAAATATTCAAGACTCCTAATTGCAAAAATTCTGTATTGATTTCTTGTTGCAATGGTAGTGCAATCAGGCCTAATTTCATTGTACTTATTAATATGTCCTGGTTTGAAAAGAAATACCTTAACGAGATTGGTTATCCAGCAATCATTTCTGGAGATACCCAGTTTTGATAAATAATATTCATCAAGTTCCCTGCCTGATTCCACCGTCCTGATCCTGCTACCATCAAAATATTTTTCATTGCTGAAGGGATGAGAATGATCTCCAACAGGAATGTCTTTGATCTTTTTTATTGTTTCAAAAATTGCAGAAGGGTAGGCACCTACAATCATTAATTTCCCAATTGCAATATCAACTGGTACATGGACTTTGACAGTTTTTCCATCAATAAAACAATACTTTTCCGAAGCCCGACCACAGAGTGATAGGTATTCCAGCAATTTTTTTGATATGTGAGAACCTTATCTTTCATCTTAATAAATTTGACAGCTGATGCAGTTTATCACTCCTCCGTAATATGACAACAAATCAACATCCTTATTTAGAAGTTTGATATCGCTGTCTTTAAAGCATTTTCTAAATTGTTCTTTTGCAGGCTCATCTTCAGGAATGTTATACTGAGGCAATATTACTTTGCTGCCAATACGGAGAAAGTTGATGTAGTTCCCAAAAGCACCTGGAAATTCGTAAGGCCCTTTTCTCGGAATAGAATTTTGAACCCTTATAACCTCAAATGATTTTGAAAGCTTGTCAATCAGATATTTTGAAAATGCTTTGCCCTCTTCTAATTTTACTTCTGAAATATTATCCTTCCCTTTAGTGTATGAAGCAGGATAACTTCCAACGATGATTCTTTCTTTATCAATAAACCTGATCATACCGTCAATATGGCCCGTAACATCACCAGGTTCCCTTGGAACAATAATCAACCGGTCGATTCCTGAATTGTCTATTAAATTCAAGCTTAATGTCTTCGATGAAGAAATGGTTGTCATGAAATATTTGGTCTGTAATTATAGCTGTTCCATTTCCATTGTGTGTGAAATTGCCTCCATCAAGTGAGACTTCTCTATTATTTATTGTTAGTTTTCTGGTTTGCTTGTAAAAGTTTTCTGACAGTGCAGAGCCAACTTTATTATCTTTTGCAGCCCAGCCTTTTTCTCTTGCTTCATGGTAAGACGGGTTATAATGTAGTTTGATCCCAACCTTCTTTCTCCTTCAATTATTGCCAGTGGCCCATAATCTCTTATCCAGATATCGCTCACATCAGGCTGGTGAATAAGTTCAATGTTTTCAGAGTTTTTAAGACTCTTATTGATCTTCTCCTGATCACTTTCTGTTTTAAAAACAATGAGCACTCTGGTGATTTGCGAAACGATCCTGACTAAATCGATAAAAAAATTCTTTAATTTACCGGTTTCGGCAGGCAAATGTTCTGGCCAAACAAAAGCCACAGCTCTTGGTTCCTCCCACTCCGGTATCAATCGAATTTTTGTTTCCATGATTGCACTTTTTATTGCGTTAATCCATTTTCTTTCTTGAAGTTCTTGTAGAATCTTATTCACATCTTCTTCCGTCGTTGTAAGCTTCTTTTTACAGATTCTGATAAGTTCTGCAGCTCGTTTGACTTTGGTTGAGAGTTCATCCACAGAAATCTCCCCTGCTTCGATTTCTTCTACAATTTCGTTTAGCTCTTGAAAAGCTTCTTGATAGTTTTCTTTGTTTTCCATCCTGGTTTTGATGTTGATTCAACAATACTTGCTATTTTGCCTTCAAATAATTCTGTGACGATCTGTTCTCCTTTATTCAATCTGGATGCATCCCTGACTGCGTTTCCCTTATGATAGGTAATGCTGTAGCCTCTTTTAAGGACTTTCTTTGGATCCAACAAATCAACCTTAGCGGTCAGGTTCTGTAAATCTCTGTTCCTGTTTTGCAAATACGTTCTGGAATGCATGTCCAGATTTTTATTCAGTTGAGCAATGTCACTGGAAAAGTATTTGATGTTGTGTTTGGAGGCTTTATTTATTTCATTAATAGATTGCATCAATACCTCTTTTTTCTGAGAAGAATTGATGGAGGGAAGTTTTTAATATTTTCAGATGCTGGCTCATCGTGTTTTTTTCTGCTGCAATTCTTGTAAGTACAACATGTTTCATATCAATAATTTTAGCATTGAAGCTGTTTTGGCTGAATTCCAGAATGCGGGAAATTACCGATCTGAAATACTTTGTTTTTTCCTGCAGTTCGAGTTTTGTGGTTTTTATGATTTCTCGGGAATTATTAGCAATCGACTTCTGTCCATCCTTAACAGGAACTGAAAAATTATGAAATTCCTGGATTAGAAACTCTGCAAGCTTGGTAGGTGTAATGTTGTTCCTGTGTGCGATCATCTCAACAACGGTTTCATTGGTCGAATGGCCAATACCTGATAAAACCGGCAATGGGAACAACGCAACTTCCCGGGCAAGTTCATAGTTATTATAACAACTCAAGCCAACATCACCACCACCTCCTCTGATGATAGCAACCACATCAAAATGATCTTTTACCAGCTTAATCCTTTTCAATTGTTTGACCATTTCCTTTATGGCATTGTCTCCCTGAAGCAAAGAAGGAAAAAGCATATGGAAGAATTTATACCCCCATTCATTGTTTTCAATAACATTGGTAAAGTCAGAATAGCCTTTACTGGTTTCAACAGAAATGATGGCAATGCGCTGTGGTAGTTTTGCTCTTTTCAGTTTAATGTTATTTTCAAATATCTCTTTTTTCTTGAGTTTTTCAATGGTTTCCTGCTTTTCTCTTTCAAGTTCACCCAGGGTGTAGGATGGATCAATATCCATTATTTGAAGTGATAGGCCATACACCGGATGGAACTTAATTTTTGCAGAAAAAAGAATAGCAATATTGTCTTTGATGGGTTCCTTTGTGATCTTTAGGAACTTTTCATTGATGCGCAAATAATCATCTTTCCAGAGATTGGCCCTTATTTGTGCTATAAGCTTTCCTCTCTTTTCTCAATCAGATCAGGATAGCAATGACCGGAGTGTTTATAATGATTCAGTTTGTTCATTTCTGCCTTGATCCAAAACGAGTTGTAGTACCTATTTAGATATAGCGTTCGTTCTAAGCTCGACGGTCACTTCGAACGAGTGCTAAATACTTGCCGGTCATCTGATCGATTTCTGCCATGGGTGTCAAAATCAAATCGACTCCGAATAGATGAACTGGCTTACCTTCATTACAGTAGGTCTGATAGTGCTGGTTACGCCATACAATACTATCCATTACTCTCTGGTATAGGAAGATCAGCCCCGAGCATTGTTGATCCCGTGAAGGAACTGACCCAGGAATCATCTCTCGCTCTAACTTCCCTAGCTATACGGCAAGTCCAATTATCTTCATCAAATCTTCCATTGATCTCGGAACTAGCAAGACCTGCCACAATCTTTAATAAAATCGTTCCTCTTTGCTACAGCAGCTTCACGCCATCGCTTTCATGTTTGACTCCTTTTCCAGGTCGTCAATCTCCTATTCTGTAGTCTATTAGGAACCTGGTATTTCTTTCAAGACTTTACTCTAAATCATACCAGCTAGTATGACCCATATCTATGGATAGACTCATCAGAACTCCTTTAGTATGCAATCAGGACCAGGTTTCGTCGATGCGCGACATCTGGGAAAAGGTCCATGGTACATTTACCACACCAGTGTCAGTTGATGACAATTAGGCAAAGGTCAAATACTGTCGGTGGAGCCCTATTCTACCCATAACAAGGCTGCATCAACGGAATCGCGGTTTTAAGCTCATCTATCCTCAGTAAGCAAAGGCTCTGCGCCATTTGCAGTTAGAATCAAAGGTACTTACTTACATGCCTTAACACCTGAACCAGTCTCCTACCAGTCAGCTAACTTGACAGAAAAGAACCTCCCATTCGGATTATTTGGGGTATGGACTGAAAGTGTCCAGTACCGGAAATCCTTTAAACCTTACTGATTATCTGGGACTGGTTGCTTCAACCTGATCTTTGTAAATGAGCAATTCAGTTGGCCTGGCATTCGTCTGCTCCCTGTGGAGGGCGATGATATTTCGCAACAATGCTTCATCGGAAGATAACTTCCCGGAGGTCTATGCGCTGATCCCTTCGGTAGAGAATTGATCGGCGGGTGTATTTTTGATAAAGCCCATCAATTGCTGATAGGTATCAATCCAGTTTGTTCGCGGATTCAAGGCGATCATCGCCACCGGTCTGTATTCTCAATCCTCACCAGTGCATCAAGCCTGTATGCCGGCAATATGCTTTCTCGATGGACTCATCCTTGCCACAAATCAGGCTGCGGCCAGGGTCAGTCCTGCTTCTACAAGTATCTAAAAATCTTCCGGTATAGCAGGGATACCCCTTAAAATGGTTACATTTTTCATAATAGCCAGGGATCGTGTGGAAGGTTTACAGATAAGGATCAGGGCTAACTTTGCCTTATGAAAAGCTTGATGTTGCAGGTCATCCATTGTCAGCGGCAGGGTCTGTGTTATTTCGAGTAATTCCTGCCTCTTCCTGAAGTATGTCTCCGATATACGGCCTTCATCATAGTCCTAATACGCTATCATGTTCCCGTTCCATAGTGATTCCTTTAATTTCTGAACCTGTGACATGACAGGTATTCTTATATACAATAGTTTTATGCCGTCTTTTTCGGTGTCCCTTACCGGAAGATTCCCAAGGTTCAGAACAGCCTAATTGTTCATTGCACTGACGATATCCTTTTTTTGCTGATCGAGGGCATCTTCATCTATGCCCTGGATCCCACCATCATCGTCCACACCTGAAGAATTGTACCACCTTCCCAGTTCAGAAATGAACAACTGGTAAGATAAAGATCAGAAGGGCACATTTACGGCTTTTCAATTCTCTGTGAATGCCTTCTCCTGAAGCCAATATTTTTTCTAGCTCTTGCTTCTTTCATGAATACGATTCCATTACTTAGTATTAATTAAACAACTCCCCTTAAAAGCGCCGCTGTAACAAGCTTTTGAAATAATTCATCGCTTTTACTAATAATAGCTCTTTCGATGAGTTCTTCTTTTGGTCGGTCAATCTTTTCAGACTCTATTTTGGCAAACTCACTCCTGCAGTCTCGCTGGGCGGCTTGGATAGCTGCGATTTTAGATCCGTTTCCTTTGGACTTAAACCTAGGTCCCTACTAGCGATACCACGTGCATATCTTTGCGACTAGCAAACGCGAGCAAAAGATTAGAGTCATAGGAGCATAGCTCAAGGAACCATCCATTCGATCGGCTTTCTGGCCGAATTGGTCAATATGTGAGTACTGCATGTACCCATATCGAAAAGTCTAGGTCAATAGCAATGAGCTTTATTAGCGAATGGCCTGAAGTTCCCCCTATCGAATACAGACCATCATCCAAATTCAGGCCTACATCTCTTTCGTAGTCTTCATAATCTTCTTCTGGAGATATACCTATGTCTATCTGCTAATGTCCTCATGTTCCCTTCTCAATGCATTGCTGATCCGTAATGATATGGAGCTCCTTGCGTTTGATATCCGGTGAGGCGTGGTTGACTTTCGTTCAATTAAGTAGCAAATCTCGCCTGAAAGGTTGAAGTTATTAAAGCCCTATGGGTTCTTCGCTGGATGGCTACCAGAACATCTTCCAAAAACACACTTTGCGCCGGCTGGTCAGTGCTCCGGATTTTTTTGTTGTGTTGCCGCATGGCATCGGCTTTGTCCAGGGGCATCGGCTATTTTTTGCTGGATGGGGAGAGGGTAGGAGTTAGGGTGGCTATTGACGTTTTTAAGAAATGCTTCACAGAAATATGCCTCCACCAGTGGCACCTCTGAAGTCTTATCTTCAATTATTCTGTTGAGTTTCCAATGGGAGAAGCAAGAAATCGAAAATATACTTTGGATTGGCGCGCTCCCTACTCACATCGACTCTCAACAGGTGCTCATTAATGCAGGCTCCGCTGAATGGGATAATGCATTATTCACCAAACTCCGTCTTTGACATAGTTAAGTCCACCGTCCATACCAATAAGAACATCCGAGGTCGTTACAAGCGCATTCCTGTCTTGAAACTCACCATATATAAAGGGCCTCTCTTGTCATTTTTGTAAATTGAACCCTGAGTTCGAATAATCGGTAGTCCTTGCCCCTGTTAACTTGGAACTATCACCAATATCGGAAACCCCGCCCTTAGGCCTTGAACCACTTTCAATTGTAGCAATTACCTCAGATAGATTTGTAAATTCTTTCCAATTCATTGCAACAGTCCCTTCCAATTCATTCAACAAATCTTTTTTCTTCGCTTCCAATTCAATTATTTCCTCAATGATCAACTTTAGGCGGATCATATTCCACCTCCTCATAAACAATCTCCTTGTAGCGATTTATGGAAAGGTCGGATAGTTGTTGTCACGGATCTCTTTTGCCGGAACACAGAAAGATTTTTCAGTGCGTTTCCGTTCTCCTGTTTCCGGTTTGTGCCATCTTTTAAGGATATCCGGGATGTCGTTTTCATTCCATGGGATTTCTCTTGTCATCCAGGCTAAAGCCATCGGCCTGCATATCGTAAAACCAGACCTTATCCGTACCGCCACTCATGGTTTTGGTAAAGAGCAACACAGCCGTACTCACTCCGGCATAGGGTTTAAACACACCCGAAGGCATGGAGATCACAGCCTGCAGTTTCTGGTTATCGATCAGTTCTTTCCGCAAGCCTTTATGCGCATTGCTGGAGCCAAAGAGCACCCCATCAGGGACAATAACGGCAGCCCTGCCGCCTGTCTTTAATGCCCTTAACATCAAAGCCAGGAAAAGCAGCTCGGTCTTTTTGGTTTTCACCAGCCTGAGCAGGCTTTTCTCCCACAGCGTCATAATCCAGTGAACCTTTTGAAGGGCGGATTTGCCAGTACAAGGGAGAACTTTTCATTCAATGCCACATTGGATTCTGAAAGGGAGTCCTTGTCATCCAGGTTAGGGATTGTCAACGCCATGCAACAACATATTCATGGCCCCTATGCGGATCATGGTGGCATCAAACTCAACGCCATAAAACATATTTCTATGGAAATGCTCTTTTTGTTCCTTATTATGAAACATCTCCTTATGCTTCTCCCGCAGGTACTCACTGGCAGAAACCGGAAAACCACATGTTCCGGCAGCGGGATCACAGATTACATCATCAGGAGTAGGTCTGGTCATCTCCACCATCATGCGGATCATATGTCTTGGCGTCCGAAACTCTCCGTTTTTCCCTGCCGAGGCAATCTTTGAGAGCGAGATCTTCATAAAGGTCTCCTTTTGTATCCCGGTCATGCATGGGGATGTCAGAAAGCATGGTCACCACTTTCTCCAGCAGGTTCGGCGTGCGGATCATAAATGTAGCTCCTTTCATGTATTTGGCATAGGTGCTACCATTTTCTCTGGCCATGTTCTTCATGAAATCGGAAATTTCCATACCCGCTCTGGTCGTCAGTTCGTCTGTGCTTTCTCCGGGTCGTAATCTTTGAAACGACTCCATCGGAAATCCTGTTGGTTTTTGTCAAATACAGGATTTTCAATTTCCTCTTTGCAGGGTGTTGGCTTTATTCTCCGATCAGCGGTCTGGATCTCATCCAGCCTTTTAATGAACAGACGGCCGATAGGTGATCTGTTCTATCACGGTCAGGGGTTTTGAAACGCCGCCTGTTCCGAATGCAGTCGCCAAACGCGGTCTACTTTGTTTCTGAGGTCTCCTGTTACAGCATGTTAATTTTGTTTTATGGATTCAACCACTCTCTGTCTAGTTTCACAAAGTAATCTGCGTTGCTCTATGCTTGATCCAATGTTAAAACAGTATGTGCCTTATAAACTTGCTCTTCTTTGTTAACAGCCCAGAAGCAAGGTATACCATCTTTTTTTGTTAACAAGCACAAAGGCAGTAAAAATTAGAATCTTACCATCATAAGAGTGTGGTATGGCCGTTTTATAATTTCTTTTAATTCTCTTTATTGCCAGATCAATAGACTTACCTAGTTTGTCAAAGAACTCTTCTTCATTAAGATCTCTTATTGTTTCAGGAAATCTGTTTTTCCTATTTTAAGATATGCTCTTTATCAATGATTATCTTACCACCATTTAGTGAAGTATCAAAAATAAGTTCTTTAACCTCTGCTTCGCTAAATTGTGCTATTGATGGTGATTTTGGAAAAACTTACGAAATCTAGATTGATCTGTTTCGAATTCAAGAACTCAAATTCTGGCATTTCAATATGCCATGAGTTTTTGTCTAGAACTCTCTGTCTTCTTAAAGTATCCATAAATTTAGTCCTGGAAAGGAGTTACTAAACCAGTATTAAAATATGCATATTTTGCCTTTTCTTTTGAAGACTCACCATAAACAATTTTATCTAAATCCTCACTCTTTCAAATGTATGGTTTATGAAACTAAAAAGTACCGGTCTATTATTAGTTGGGTTTTTTAAATAATCCCAGTTTTCATCTTCTGCTTTCGCTTCTAAATCTAAAACTGACTTTTGGAAATCATAAAATTCTGCATATTTTTCTAGATTGCATCTTCCATCAACATAACTACATCGAATTGCTTCTTTCCCTTTTGATTTTCATTCTTAGTAAAAATCACCAGGATACCTCGCTTCAAATTGAGTGAATTTTATTCTACCTCTGAGGTTTGAGTAATGAAGAAAATACCTTGCTCGGTATGAAAATCATCTATCCAGCCAGTGACCATTTTCATACTCAGCAACGAACCCTACACTCTCTATCTAAATCTAACTTGATATCAAATGCTTCCAATTACCTTCTTTAACTGATGAAGGTCTTGTCTCAAAAACTATTGGTTCATTATAAATTTTCTTGTCTCAGAAAGCTAATATAGCCTTGCACATCTGTAATATGGAAAAATATATTGTTTTCAGGATCTTAAGATAGTTGATCCATCCATAACCCTTGTCAAATCTGTAATGATTAATTGTGCTTTTAGTCTTGAACATTGTTAAGTTTTGCTTTATTACATTAAGATCTATGCCATTTTATTTTAAATCTGATTTAGAGTGTGTTAACAAACATATCTTTATCAATATATGATTGATATGTGTCATATTATGATACTATATTCCCTGATTTTATTCTTCAAAGTATTAATCGACCCATATCCAAGAGCCTTTTGTGCCTGTGTTAAGTTATTGCATTTTATTCTCAAAACTTTCTTAATATGTTCTTTCTCCCACGTCCTTCATCTTAATAAAGAAAACTTTTCACCTGTTTGGGGTCCTGGAAGGCAGATCATCGATTGTTAATTCCCCCGATATCAAATACATACAAAGTTTCGATCAGGTTTTCCATTCCCTTCACATTCCCGGGATATGTATAATTGATAAGAAAACTTCTGAGTTCTTTTGAAAGTTTGATTTTGCTGCTCTTCCGCAGCTCTTTTTGTTTTCAGATTTAGATGAAATACTGCCAAGTCAGTGCTTTTATATCTATCGGGTCCTCTTTCAATCAGGCTTGGATCTCCAGTTCTGCAACAGCTAATCTATAAAAAAGATCCCACCTAAATTTACCTTCTGTGCAAAGTTTGATCAGGTTTTTATTGGTAGCTGCTATAACTCTGACATTAACTCTTTTTGGTATTCCTCCCAATGGATGAATTTCATTTTCCTGTAACACCCTTAACAAACTCTGTTGCATATCAGCCGAAATATCGCCTATTTCGTCCAGGAAGATAGTTCCCTTATGTGCTTCTTTTCGGATGAGCCTTTTGTATCAGCACTGGCGCCTGTAAATGCGCCTTTTTTCATATCCAAATAACCTGGATTCAAGCAGGTTTTCTCCAAAAGCAGAACAATTTACAGGATAAACTGTTCCATCTTTACGGATGGAGTTCTTATGATAAAGCGCAAGATGTCTCTTCCCTGTTCCGCTATCTCCTAAAATCAAAACAGTAACCTTATCGGTTTGAGCTCCCTGATCTGCTTTATCATAGACTTTCTCAATACCTTTCGTCAACAGGAATTTATTCATCCTGTCTCGTTTTGTGGTTCTGAGATTCTTCTTTTATGGTCGAGGAATAAGCGATTGTTGATTTACCAACTTTAATTTCAAGAAGCTCAGGTTTTTGTTGCAATTCAGTGAACTGTTTGGGTTTGGTTTGAAAGAGCCTTGTTTTTAAACCCAGAGTAGTGTGACAGATATACCAGCTTCACCTGCATAATTGATGTTCCCGGTGAAAGAAAATATCAATCTCTTCATCTTTATAGCTTAACAAGAGAGATTCAACTTTCGTTTTAATTTCAGAGAGACCAATAACATTTTCAATATTCATGGATTTTATTTCTACCTCATGATCCTTGAAATCCTTTTCAATTATGTTTTTTAATTTCAACGCCCTGACATCTTGCATTGTTACTTGCAAATAGAAGGATATGCTTATCGTGATTATAAGAAGTATTTATAGATAAAGATAATTCGGACTATTCTCTGTATCAACGATTCCATCTTTGAAGTCGTTGTTAAATGCCAATCCAGGAAATCAGTATTTTCATCCTTGTCAAATTTTGACCAATTTAAGTAAAATGTGACAATGCACGACCTGAATCCAAAAAATTTATTAATTTGGGACAAGCTAAATTTTTATCAAATAAGGATTTATTAGAGATGAAGCATTTTTCGAGCTGGGTTAGGTGGGGAAATCGATTACGTATCCGAAGATAAAGAAATGCCAGGTGTATACTGCCTCGCAATATCTGAGGATGATCTCTCCGAAAAACCCTTTAACTGGATCAGGGAAATAAAATATATTGGAATGACCAATTCCGAGAAGCTGGATTATAGAACGCCTGCGGCAGTTTGACAGAACAATTTCAGTGATACTGGTACACGGCGGTGCTTATCGATTTAGATACAAACATAAAGTCTATAAAGAACTTATTGCACAGCTTTACGTTGCAGTATCCCTTTTGAATGTGATGTTACTTCTAAACAACCAGATGATCTGGAAGATTATGGGAGAAGTTACAAACTCAATGTGTTTGTTTTGCGAATCGTTGAAAAGTTTGGAAATCTACTGGTTTAATGATATGAATAAATCTCCCAAAGATTGAGTTTAGCACCTAATTGTTACGTACATGAATATATTGAGGAAGCAGTTAGTCACCTTAAGATCTTCAAGGAAAATCTTTCATCGTCTGAGGATGATTTGAAATTTTCATTAGCCCAATCGATCAGAGAAAAATAATTGATTCTGAAGAGTACGTTTGGAAAGACCTGTAGAAATATGAAATGGTTGACAGAGCAGGTAAAACAAAAAAGTCCATGGCTCCAATAGATCTTTTGATAACAGACCATGAAATATAACAGAATCCCGGTCGAAATGAACAACACAAAACAAGAAAGCTTAGGGTGAAACATAAAGATGAAGGTCTTTCTATTCCGGTTCTAAGGGTTCAGCTTCATCCGAATTATCCACCAATAAAACTTCCTGTGTTCATTTCTTGTAGTAGAAAGAAATATTCGCAATCGCTTTTTCATAACTGACAATCCTTCACTATTACTCTCAACCTTCAATACATCCTAAACTTATCACTATTTTACCATTTCTCAAAATTAATCAGATGAATACTGAAGTGAGAAGTATCACAATTGTTGAGGCTCTATTTTTTGGAATTAAGTTTGCTTTAAGCCCTTCTTAATAACCAAAATGGTTTCCCATTATCATTCTCTAAATCGCTTCATATTAGCGACATGCCTAAATAAAGCATTTCTTCACCATATTACATATGATATGTTCGAGGTAAATTCACTTAGTGTATACCAGAGCAGCTTGAAAAAGAAATGAAAAACCGTTTTTGCGTATGGGGGTGCCCTTTATTCAAAATCATAGAAATTTCAAACCTTATTAGAAGCGACACCTATTCGGTTACCTGGCCAAAAGCATCCGACACAAAACACTGATAATCAACCACAATACAAAGCAGGTTCGGGAGCCTCCAGCTCCACAAAAGAAAAGCCTGACCAATGGATATTGGTTGGGCTTTTTTATGTGGGTTGAGGAGTGCCTGCACTCATTCAACATACATAAAAAAGACCAAACCGGGCGAAGCGGGGCAGGCTTTTCTTTTGTTAGGTCTCCCAAAATGGGATCAACGGAGTTAACTCCTCCAAAACGTAAATCCGGCGACTTGAAAATTTGAAGTATCCGGGTTTCGGGTGGCCTATGCTATTCATGCATCAACCTCACCTCCTCCATCACCTCGAATAGCGTCTCACACCTGGGACATTTGATTGTTCTTTTCCGGTTCTGGGGAGAGAAGTTTAGTCCGGATTATCCAGTAATTCCGATCGGGCAATCATCATTGGTAAATTAGCTCATATTGTCTTCATCAATGACAAGAACTTCATTCAATTGCTCCTTGTATCCTTCCCATTTATTCAAAGAATACACTCCATGCCTGAACAAATTGACTAGCGGCCGACCCAGCAAATTAGCCGAAGCCGGAATGGGGATTTCGGCTTGCAGGGAATAAAGTTCTTTTGGTTTGTAGAGTTTTTCTCCTTCCTTCATGACAGCTTTGTAAATATCTTCCGCCCTTAGAAAAACGGGTATTGATTTGGTGTTGTCGATGCGGTTGAACTCCGAGGCAATGGCCAGGGCATGTTTATTAGCTTTGTTCACATAATCTTTATTCTTACTTGTTTCTTTTCCCTGGATTCCGGCAGAAGGTTTTGAATGTAGAGGTCCTCCAGGTGTAAACCCAGTGCATTCAATTGGCCAGGATCTACCGGAAATAATTGGGGTTTTGCCCGATGCCGAAGGCGTAATGAATTTTGACTTCTTTCTTCCGCCATCACTGAAGTTGGAGGGTCTGCTCCCAGGACAAAGGCTTTAACTTTGCTTTTGTTGAAGCAGAAGGGGGAGGGCTTGGGTTGGGTCATTTTCATTTTATGTCTAAATTTGTTTGGATAACATTTTGATTTCTTGATTCCGTAGCATTATTTTACCTCACTAATAGAAACAAAGATATTAGATTATCCTGGCAACAAGCTTTCAAGCATAAGTGTTGATAGAGAAACGAGGCCGTCACAGGATGCATTACCGACGGCTTCAGTGTTTATATAAACTTCCTATTCTTGCAAAATATAGTGCCCAAAACTAGATAGAAAGCATATATTCATCAAGTTTTTCTATTTATATCCTCCTTTCGATAACACCGTTTGAGACTTCAAAGGGATTTGCAATTTTCCTTGATATAGTGGAAATTAAGGCTTGGCTAGCCATCAGAAACATAAAAATACGTATAGTATTTAGACCAACCACCTGATAATCAATATTTATTCGTACAGATGACAAAAAATTAGGCCATGTTTATAATTGACAAAGAAGGACATTACCTGAAATAATAATTTCCTGGGAATAAATGAAATATTCATCCCCTCCGGGGATGTCGGTTATTGTTCTAACTATTGCCCCCGGGCTTCACCCGGGGCTATTTGTATTAAATCCCTGCGGGATTTTGGGGTAAGATCCAAAACCCACCTTGATAACGGCCCCAACAAGGCACACGTTTTGAAACGCGCGTTAGTTGTGTAAATGTACTACCCCGAGGCAAGCCTTCGGGGTATCATTATGAAACATTCATTTGATTCGCCCCAAGGGGCGGGGAATATTACCCACGAGATCCCTCGACAAGCTCGGGATCAGTTCGACTTTGCTTTTTCAGTTCGCTATCGCTCCTAAAAAATCAGTCTCACTGATTTAATCCATATCGGGTGGCGTATTTTTTAACTCCTATTAACTCCGAAGGAGTTGAATATGAATAGCCCTGTATGTAATGCAGGGTTGGATGATCCAATCAACCACCGCCAACCGCGGAGCGGTTGAATAATTTTTAAAGAGCCTCCTTCTTGGGTTGTCACGCATTGATTGACGCAAGGTCTTCCGTTGATTCATGCAAAGCCTTGCATTAGAAACCGGGAACCCCAAATGAAGTGCATAAGCTCCATCAGGTGATTTGAAATGTCCTGATATTTTCTGTTTTACATTTATATTTCGGATAGCTTTTCTTTGTCGTCAGGATAATTCAGCGTTTCAGCTTTTAGATTTATGAATGATCCGGGTTGGGAAGTTCGGGTCCCGATTCTTTTTCACTGCATACTTTTCAATGGCATTGTATTGTGAAGTTTTGTTCGTAAAGTATAATTTTTATTGATTGGGAAATCCGACAAGGACAATTTTCAACAAGAGAGAATGAAGGATTGCGTCTTTGAAAGAAATTTTCAAGACAAACTCACTCAATGTATTTAACAGAAATATGACCAAAAACAGAAAAACCCCTTTTGCTTATCAGGCTGCCCATTACCAATCATAATGCCTTCTTATCGACTTTTTATCTCTTTGTTCCATCTCTGAAGTCCTTTCTTGTTTATTCCGGTTAAAGCCACCGCAAAAACCAAACCCAAATCAGGAAAGCGCAGACCCGGCCAGGAGCAGGTTGCTTATTTTCTGTATTTATCATTCAGCCCCTTTCTCCTTTTGATCATGGGGATGATCTTCTCAAGACGGCGCAGCCTGGTTTCTGCTTTTTTGGCTTCTGAAATATGATCCGCAAATTCTCGCTGATGCGAAAGATTTAAAGAATCAAAGCAGGCTTTAAGTTCAGCATCCTTTTGGAAAGCAAGTTCCAGTTCTTTCGGAATGATGAGGGGTTTGCCTATGCGAGCTTTGATCTCCTTACCCTGCTGCTGGTTCCTGACAGCTTCCTGCAGGTAATCCAGTATATCCTCTTTCCTCTCTTCAATTTCTTCGAAGGACTTAAAACGCCATTGCCGCAAGGCTTTGGTGGTTCCTTCCTGTGCATTGACCAATACCCCCTTTTCGTCCCTGAGCAAAGCCCCCTGAAAAAACCAGATGGCAACATAGTTCTTTAAATGCAGCCATTCCTGCCACATTTTTGTTATCCACTGTATAAACCGGTATTCCCCACTTCAGGCTTTCTTTTACAGGTGCAGAACGAACAGATTGCACGAAGCAGGATCAGGGTTGGCCTGCCAGGCCGTGATTTGAGATGATATACTCATCGACTGTTTCTATATTTTTCATAGGTCTTGATCCAGTCCTGCGGACTGACTTTTTTACTGAGTTCGCCAATCAATTCAAAAGGTATGTTCTCAGCCTTTTTGAAACGCACACAGCTTTTGCCCATATCCAGCCTGGTTTTCATATAAGCGGGATATTCCTTTGTGAACCACTCCATGAGTCCGGGATCGGTATACAGGGCCATGTGGTAAAGGGCAATGTGATTTTTTTGCGAGGCTATGCTGATAAAAGGCAAAGCTAACTTCGGATCAGCATGATAGCCCTTTGGGTAAAGCGAATGCGGCACCACATAAGCGATCATTCCATAGCTTAGGGTTTCTTCAAATCCTTCCGGCAGGTTCTCCCGGATGAGCTTGCGCAGTTTTTGAATGGCTTCCCTCCGGCCCTCAGGAAGCTTGCTGATGTAATCATCAACCGTAGTTGCTTCTATTTGCATTCATTGTTATTTGCTGTTGAACATACTTGCAATAATAATCAGTAAAGCAATTTAAATCAAGCCCCCTAAACCTGATTAACAAAATTTTAGCAGATCCATGGGATGATCCAGGATATGATCGGCACCGTTTTCCTGCAGTTCCTGTTTTGTTCTGAAACCCCAGGAAGCGCCAAAAGCGATCATACCGGCATTTTTTGCCGTTTGCATATCCGTATCCGTATCGCCCACATAGGCGATTTTCCCATGTTCAACGCAGATTGCCTCACTCACGATTCAGAGCGCCACCGTGGATCCGGTTTGCGGGTCATGTCCGCTTTCATACCCAGGACAATATCAAATGTCCCGGCAGGAAACAATTCCGTCACCACTTTCTGCGTCATTTCATCCGCTTTATTCGAAAGCACCCCCATTTTGAACCCATTTTTCTTTAGGCTGCTGACCACTTCCCGGATACCCTCATAAGTTTTTGTTTTCACCAGGTAGTTTTTTCCATAATCATCCATCATGGCCCGGTTTAATTTCTCGATCATTTCTTCATCACGTTCTTTCTCCGGCAAAGCCTCGATCACCAGGTTTCTGAGTCCCCGGCCAACAAAATATTTATATTGTTCGGCAGTGTGAACAGGAAAACCGTTTTGCTGCAATACCCGGTTCATGGCGTCTCCGATATCTTCGATGGAATCGGCAAGGGTGCCGTCAAGGTCGAAGATTATCGCTTTAATTTCAATATCTTTCATTTTCAATAAATTCACTTTGGGTTCAAAAATAGGATTAATTGGCGGATTGAATTAGGTGGCGGGAACTCATTATCAATATTTCAGAAATTTCAAGGCTGGAAGTTCCGGCTGTTCAAACCTGATAAAATAAACATCCGGTTTAAGAGGACATGAATTCACAAATTCTTGTAGAACGCGGATGGTCGCAGAAAAAGCGGGTTTTCGAAGGTTTGTTGGCCACGAATGCATGAATTATTGGTTTCCTTAAATTACACGAATAGTCTTGCCTGAGGCGAGGCGGGACCTGCAACCTGTCCCTTCGACTTCTCAGGATGACATTCTGCAACCTGCAAT